>NZ_FOYP01000001.1:584096-2325811 GCF_900115105.1 Yoonia tamlensis | reverse complement strand
CGTGCCAACGGCAGTGCAGAGTAGCTATGATCGGACAGGATAACCGCTGAAGGCATCTAAGCGGGAAGCCCCCTTCAAAACAAGATATCCCTGAGAGCCGAGGTAGACCACCTCGTCGATAGGCCAGAGATGTAAGCGCTGTAAGGCGTTCAGTTGACTGGTACTAATGGCTCGATAGGCTTGATTTGATCCAGTAATAGTAAGACTGGCGAAAATCAAAACACATACACACACAATCATCAGTATACGATGATCATGGAACAAAACCTGATGTTGACGGCTCCCGCGCAAGCGGGGCCCGTGTTTCTTTTTTGGTTTGGTGATCATAGCGCGAGCAAAACACCCGATCCCATCCCGAACTCGGCAGTTAAGTGCCGCAGCGCTGATGGTACTGCGTCTTAAGGCGTGGGAGAGTAAGTCATTGCCAAACCTAATAAGAAACACGTCTCTCTATACGATAGCAAAAAGACCTCTCAAAATAGCGCGGGATCGAGCACCCCGCGTTCGCTATAAACTCTTCTCAAGAGTTTACAAAACGCTCAAGCCTCGTCAGGCTCAAAACGACACCCCAGCGCGGGATGGAGCAGCCCGGTAGCTCGTCAGGCTCATAACCTGAAGGTCGTAGGTTCAAATCCTACTCCCGCAACCAAAATCTACCACTAACGACAACACGCTACACGCCACCCTAGGGTGGCTTTTTGTGTTGGTGCTACACCGCTGGAAACACTCTGGAACCAACAAACGCGCAAACAAAATGGGGGTAACAACCAACGCGCAAGACTGAAGCGCGCTGCATCAAGACGACGCACGATCCTAGAAAACACCTCAAGGAGAGCGACCAATGGCCAAGCTGAAGTCAACAGACGTCTTTACAACCGCAAAACCACGTGCCGAGACTCCATTCGAAAAAACTCTCCGCGCATCAAAAGAAATCACGGAAAACGAAACCGCAAAACGCGAAGAGAAAACCGCGCGCCTCCGCAGAACCAGACTAGAAAGAAGTTAGCGCCAGGGCCTGCACTTCAAGAGAGAGGCCGTGTTAACACAAATGCAGTTACCCAAAGCATCACGGCGTCAAGCACGTAGATCCAACAACCGTTCAATTCTCGTATCCTAACCGTTGAAAGCCAACCGGATAGGGATGCACCGGAACCACGCGCGACCGCGTCAATGGCAATATCCGAGGCAGAGCAGAAAGAAATGTTCCGGAAAACTATGTCAGAACCCGGGAAGCGTAGTGCTGCAGCGAGGGAAAAGCTAAGAGTGAAAAGCTGATGACCGAGTATGAACTTGCCCCCTACAGAAGACTTGCCATGGTACGCACCCTGTCTTCTGCGATCTCCGAAGTGGCCATTCGTTGGTCACGCAGCATCTTCCATGTTCTGGATGCCTGATCGTGGGACAAAGCGCTAAGTAGTGTATGTTAAACGGCGGCTACTCATCTAGTAAGTTTCCCAATGCTGACTTTAGCGGTTCGACCGCTTCGCCGTAGCGGGTCCAGCGTTTGACCGACGTGGTGTAGATTGGTTGGCGGACTTGCCACCGGCTGGGGGTTCTAACGGTGCGTTCGGTTTCATGGAACGCAAGGCAAGCTGGGTCCCAAGGCAGCCCCGCGAAATCGATTAGTGCTTGTGCGCGCGTTTCCAGATCTGCCACAGTTTCTTCATACTGCATAAGAAGGATGGGCGTTGGTAATACGGCCTGCCAGTGATCCATTAGCTCTCGATACTGTCGGTAGTAATATCCAATGGTTTCGAGGTCAGCATTATAGCCGTGGCTTTCTGAAAATCGATGCATAAAGCATGAGAGACAGTTATCCATCGGATCGCGATTGCAATTAATAATTTTGGCATTTGGGAACAGCAACGAGATGAGGCCAAGAAACTCGTAGTTGTGCGGCATCTTATCTACGACACGAAGCGCCTTTCTATCATGCTTTTTCAAGCCCGAGAGATAGAGATCAGCCAGTTTTTTGGACTCGCGCTTTGTCATGGCGATCAAAGCTTCGGCCAGTGCGTTTGGCTTGGAGGCAGAATGGCCCAGCAAGCGCGCAATCGTATGCAGTTCAGAGAGCTCCCCTGCGCCGTAAACATCCGGATGGCTTGCGCAAATTTGTTCTGTAAGTGTCGTTCCTGAACGTGGCATTCCCACTATAAAGACGGGCCGCTCAGACTCGCTCCCGAAATCGGATCTTTCGGCAAAGAACTCTGGTGTCAGCGTTTCAATCAACGATCTATAAAATAGTTTGTGTCGATGTAAGTCAAACGCACCTTTGCTATAGGTTTTTGCAATAGAAAAATGTTTGATTGCATCACCATAGCGGCGCTGATCGTTAAGGATTTTGCCCGCAGCATGATGAAGCTGGATCAAGGCATCATCGGGTGTAGCGGGTGCTTCAATCTGTTGAAGAATGAGGTCAATTTCGGGTGCGTCTGGTGCAAACTTGCGCGATGCAGCAAGTCCCAAGAGCGCTTCGACAGAGCTGGGATGTTCGCGGAGTATATCCTCGTAAATTACGGCGGCATCTTCAGCGCTACCGTTGTCGATAAGCAGGTCGGCAAGCCCTAATCGCGCCTTAAGGCTATCCGGGTCGGCTAGGAGCGCTCTTCTGTATAATTTTTCGGATTCGACGCCATTCAGCATTAGCTTGTGTGCTTTGGCAAGGTTGCAAAGGGCCTCTACAAAATTTGGGCGGGCTTGAATGGCTTTTGACAAATACTGGCGCGCTTCCTTATTGCGCTTCATACGCAAAAGTAGACTGCCCATATTGTTGTTGTAGACAGGGTTGCGTGGTGACCGACGTAGAGCTTTTGCAAAATAGTCTAACGCAACATCAAAGTTTTTTGCTTCTATTGAAAGCGTACCCATGAGATTGAGCGCATCCGCGTGTCGCGGGTCTGCGCGCAGAACCGATTGATATATGCGTTCGGCTTCGAGGTACTTTTGGTCACGTTGGAGGTCAACGCCGATTTGCAGGGTGCGTAGAATGTGTTCTTTCGAAGGAGGCTCGTGTGGCAATGTCTCGTAAACCCCTAAAATACGGATCGTATCAAATCGCGTGAATTCACATCAACAGTAGGGAAGGGCCCGCATAAAGCAGGCCCCAATTTATTGGTTCACACTAAAAGTTGTACATCAAGCCAGCTTGCAAGCTATGGCTCTGGACTGTGCCACCTGTGTAAACGCCAGTTCCATCGCTATCTTCGAAATCGACATCACCGACATGTTTAAATCGATACCCGACGTCCAGGGTCAACGACTGCGACACATCGTACATCAAACCTGCACCGATCTGGCCGGCCAGTTTTGTTTCGCCGGGCCCATAGCCGAATGCAAAACCATTAAAGGTGATGTCGCCATCCACCTTGGCCCCGCCAAGACCACCACCGACATAGTATCCCAATGGTCCAGCCGTCGGGATATCGTACCAAACGTTGACCAAAAGATAAGTCGCGTCCAGATTGCCCTCGGCAGTAACAGAATCAGCGAAAACATAACCGGCGCTACTGATTGCGGAATAGTTTGCGGCTTCAGCACTTGCAAAGGACAATTCGCCTTCAACACGAAGCGTTTCACTAATCCGTTTACCAAATGTGACACCCGCGACAAAACCGGTGTCAAACGCAACAGTGTAGTCATTGTCAAAGAAATCATAATTGGTGTCGATGTCTGACACTGCGTTGCTGCCCGCAAAAACAGAGACGTAATAGTCATTGTTCGTCTGGAGGGGCGCGATGAGTGGTGCAACCGGAGCGGGCTCCGCGACCATATCGCCCAAGCCGCCAGCGTAAGCAGGGGCGCTACTGATAAGCAAAGCGGCACAGGCGGCAATGCTCATCTTTTCTGGTGTAAACTGTGTCATAAATACTCCTTAATTTAACAACTACTCTTGATTAATGGCATGCAAACCAATTCAGGTCGCGCGCGAGATTGCCGCGGCGCGAATGCTGGATGGTATGATGTAGATCCGCAACAGATATCGCCTATTTTTGTGACGCTGCAGAGATCAATGGCAAAGCTGGCGGATCAAAATCAAGGAAACCTTAAGCGGCGGGTACGCCATCGTGGAAATCAAGGATATTGAGGCGAATTCGTTCTATCAGCAGCGACGATAGGGGCCTCAACTTTCATTTTATGGTTCAAGTGATGATCCGCTTTTTCCATAGCTGCGTTCAGGCTTTGAAACTCCAGAAAAGGGCCGCACGTCGCCCAACCTATACCCGCCGGTACCTCGCGGTCGCCTTCCCTATCCGTTCCTCCAAGTCTACCGGATGCAAATCGTTGTAACGTTGTAATGCTTCGACGAGGCGTTCCATGAAGTCTGGAAATTCATCATGCGGAACATCCGAAATCGCCGCCCGACTTTCAAACAACCCCAACAGCTGCCGATCCACCTCGCGCATTTTCGCTATCCGGTCAGCGACCTTAGTTAATTCTGGGTGATATGGCGTAAACGCTGAAAATCTCATTTTCTGAAATGGGTGTCAGATGTACGCCTTCTGGTAGGGGGATGCCGCTTTCTGCAAACCAAAACAGCGCATCAAATGTCTGTGGCCACCCGTGGTAGTAATCTAATGTAAAACCGTTTTCGGCGGCTTTTGTGGGCGGACTAAGGTGCGCGCTTGAACTTAGCCGGTCATATGACAGAGGCCACGCTTGCGGGAGATGCAACGGCATCGCCAGCGCGCTGACCCCTATAGGAGAGGTATTGGCGAGGTATCGAAATCCTGATCGCAAAACGAGTGACCGCGCGCAGCGCCGGCGCAGTCGCTGCTTCCGCAGATTAATAACTGACAAAAATAATCAGCTATTGACTTGGGGGCAAATGCCGCGTTTTTAGGGGGCAAAACCAATGCCACCCAGATGCGCGACCAAAGGAAAAACACATGGCGACAGCACCCAATAACCGGTTACCGCGGATCATGTCTGTGACGGAAAAATCATGGATCACACCGCATATGATACGGGTCACGTGCCATGCTCCTTGGATTAAGGAACTTCCGGCGGGGATCGAAGGGGCGCATTTCAAAATTTTCATGCCGAAACCCGCGCAGCCGGATGCAGAATTCGCGCGGCAGTTGCAAGAGGGGCCACGGCCGGATGTCCGCACATATACGATCCGCTATGTGCGTCCGGAACAGGGAGAAATCGACATTGATTTTGTCGATCACGGTGATGCCGGACCGGCAAGCGCTTGGGCGCGCCGTTGTGTAGCGGGCGATATCGCGGCATTTGCAGGACCCGGGCCGGTCAAGCTGGCCGACTATTACGGTGACACCTATGTTATCGCAGCGGATATGTCGGCGCTTCCGGTTGCGGCTGCAACGCTTGAGGCAATGCCGCGCGACGCGGTCGGGGTTGCCTATCTTGCGGTGACTTCGCGTGACGATCAGCAGGCGATCAATGCACCCGCCGGTGTCGATGTGCAGTGGATTGTGCATCCGGATCCGCATGAACCCGCACAACAGGCCGTTGCAAAGATCAAGGAACTGCCGGAGCTTACCGGTGTTGTGCAGACCTGCATCGCCGGTGAAAGCACGATGATCAAAGAGCTGCGCGCAGAGATCATCAACCGGCGCGGGGTGCCAAAAAATGATGCTTATATATCAGGATATTGGAAGATCGGGCTGATCGAAGACGAACATCAGCAGGTCAAGCGGGCTGAAGGCGACTAACCCCGCAATTTCCCGGTGCTTTGGATCAAAAAGCATCGGGATTTATACGGACTTGATGGGGTTAGCCGCCGTGGATCAGAACCTGGCGAGGTCCCAAAACGCATCCGTTCTGACTTCGCGGAATCCTTCGGTCTCGCGCAGCATAAAAAGCGCGGCGATCTTATGCGCATGGGCGAATTCTATACCGGCTTTGCCGCCTAGTACGTAGAGCGCGGTTGCCAGCCCGTCGGCCTCCATACATGTGTGCGCTGCGACCGTGACCGACAGCAGCGTGGTTTCCAATGGTGCGCCTGTTGTGGGGTCAACGATGTGGCTATAGGTTTTCGCGTCAATCGTGCGCAAATTGCGATACCCGCCCGAGGTCGCAACCCCCATCCCTTCTAGCTTTACCTCGTCAAAAACAACGTGATCGTCGCCAGGAACCGGTAGTTCGAGGCCCACGCGCCACGGTTTGCCGTGCGCCTGTTCGCCTGATGCATAAACCTCGCCGCTGGCTTCGATCAGAAAGTCGTCAACGCCCAAGCCGCGCACGGATTTTGCGGCCTGATCAACGGCAAATCCCTTGGCAATGGCGCAAAGATCAAAGGCACAAGGCGCGTTTTTGCGCAATGCAGGGGGATCAGTGCGCAATGTATAGTTGCCCCGCGCGACCGCAGACGCTTGTTCGGCTGTGCGCTGCTTGTCGACAGGCACCAAGGGCGCGGGATTTGGCCCGAACCCCCATGCGTTGACCATTTCGCCAAGACAGATATTGAAGGCACCTTTGCTTAGTTCGGCCAACCTGTCCGCGCATTGCATGACCGTAGCCAGTTCGCCAGAAATCGGGACGAATGTGTGCAGCGGTGCCGCATTGAGAAGCATCAGTTCACTATCGGCGCGGTATGTCGACATTTGCCTGTCAACGGCTTGCAACGCGGCGAACGCGGCGGCGGCAACGTCGCTTGGGGGCGTTTGTGCAGCGGGCCTGTGCAAAATTTGCCAAGGGCCACCCATGATTGTGCCATGATGGCGGTGAATAGGGGCGGGGGTATCTACCATACTGAATTCCCCCCGCACGGGTAATAGCGCGCGGGGGGAGCCTGCTAGTTTACGGCAGCAGCAAGCAATGCTGCGACCGGTGTTTCGGCTAGGTTTTCATTTTCGGCGATCAGATCTGCAGCGGTGTCACCAAAGTCGTCGCTAAGGGTCACATCCGCACCGACGCTCAGCAAATACGCGATCAGGGCAGGATCGTCGCCTTTCATCGCAACCAGCATGAGCGGCGACATTCTGTCCGCATTCATTGCGTTCACATCTGCACCCGCTTCGACCAAAGCCTTGATGGTGTCTAGCGACAGTCCCTTGTCCGCAGCCGCTGCCAAGGTATTGAGCCCATCCGCGTTGGTTGCCCGCGCATCTGCACCGGCCGCAAGCAAAGCTGCAACATTTGTGTCCGCATCGGATTCGCCGCTATTTGCAGCCATCAGCAGGGGTGTATTGCCTTGCTCGTCGGTGACATCAACAGATGCGCCGGCCGCAAGAAGCTGTGCGACGACTTCGGCGCTGTTGCGTTCGGCTGCATAGAAGAGCGCTGTGCGGCCCGACGCGTCGGGGGTATTTGCATCAAGCCCCGCATCCAGAAGGAACGCGATCACGTCACTTGCGTTGCGATATGATGCGATAGAAAGCGCATCACGCCCCGCATTGGTTTTGACATCAAGCGAGAACCCGTTGGCGAGCAGGAACTGGTAAACGCCAACTTCAGCATTGCGCTCTGCCGCCAAAAGCAGGGCATCTTCGCCGTCGTCTGTGGTGACCCCATGCGGGTCCGCAGAATGCGCCAGCATCGCTGCGATGACATCGACATTGGTATTGCGCGCAGCGGCCAACATGAACGCATCCGAACCATCGGTGGTGCGCGCCGACAGATCGGATATTTCGGACAGATAGGTCACGGTATCCAGATCGGTATTCTGATAGGCCGCCGCAAGCGCTGCATTCCGCCCTGATGAATCGACCGCGTTCGGATCAATACCGGCGGCAACAAGATATTCAAAAACCGCGCGATCATTCTGGCCAAAGGCCGCATAAACCAAAGCATTGCGATCAGAGTCGTCCCTTGCGCTGATGTCGCCGCCCAATGCGACAATATGTTCAACCATATCAAGATTACCGTACCGCGCGGCCCAGAAGATTGCGGGGCGTTCGTCATGGCTTGGCTGGTTTACATCAGCGCCTTGGGCCACAAGAAAATCGATCACCGCAATCGGGGCACCACCGCGCAGCGCGCGCGTCAACGGGTTATAGTCCCCCGCGCCAAGTTCGCTGACATCGGCGCCTTGCGCGACGGCGGCTTCGACGGCGGCCAGATCAGCGGTTTCCCAGAAATTTTCGTCCAGCAGGATATTGTCTGCAAATGCAGGCAGGGCAAATGTGCTGACCGACATGGCCAAAGCCGCGAGTGTAGTTCTAAAAGTTGCGTGCATGTTTTTTCCTATTCGCGTTTAAGTGGGCACGGCAAATTGCCGCTTTAGTAAACATCTTCGAGGTAGCGGTTCGTGCGTTTCAGCTCGTCTGCAGAGAGCCCGATTTCGGCGGCCAGGATGTCTATTTCGGTGCGGATCGCTGCGGCCATCGCCGTGCCGCCGCAAACCATGATCGTCGCGCCGGATTTAAGCCGAGCGAGAAGTTGGCCACGGTCGGCGATCAGCCGATCCTGAACATATTGAGAGGGATGGTTGCGCGACCAGGCGGGGCCAAATGTATGCAGCCGCTTTGACTCGAGCCAATGTGAAATATCGCCTACATAAAGCGCGTCAACGTCGGGATGTCGCCCGCCCCAGTAAAGATCAACAGGGCGTCCGGCACGGTTGTGGCGGATCATACCTGTAAACGGTGCAATACCGGTTCCCGCGCCAACCATGACCACGGGCTTGCGGCGCGGCATCTGGAAACGCGCATTTCTTACGATGGCAACATCGATTTGCGCGCCGGCCTCAAGATCACAAAGCCAGTTCGAACAAAGCCCGCCTTCAACGCGGCGCACCACAATTTCAAGATAACCGTCAGCCTTTGCATCCGATCCGAGCGAATAAAGCCGCGGTACGGTTAGCGCTGGCGCAAACACCTGAACCAGATCGCCTGGCCGGTGGTCCGGCAGCCGGTCCGCGTCAAACCGCAAGATCGCGGTGGTCGTGCCCAAGCGTGCGCCAAAGGTTTGCGTGCTTTGCAAACGGATTGTGCGCGTCTTGGGGCGCTGACCCGTATAGCGGACATCAAGGGCAATGGTCAGATAGGCTGACAGCTGGTTGCACCATGTCTGGAACGATTGTTCGGATTGCTTGTCGATCTCGCACAGGGGCATTACTGGCGGGCCAAATTTGTGCACAAGAGCATCATTTGCCTGATGGGCAAAACGGCAATAGCTGCTAAATGCCTTATCCCCAAAGCCCAGCGACATATGGGAAACGGCATGTGTTTGGGTTTTCGCCAGCCGCGTCAGAAACTTGTCTGCGGATTGTGGCGCATCACCGTCACCATAGGTCGCAGTCATTGCGATGATCAATGAAACACCGCAAAGATCACGCGGCATTTCGTTCATTGTGACCATCCGCGCCTTCTTGCCTGCTGCGTGCAGCGCCACATGCAAAGCTTTGGCAAAGCGCCAAGTGCTGCGGCCTTCGGTGCCGACAAGGATCAGGATTTCCGCCGCTTTCAGCGCGGCGTTATTGCGGATACGTTTGCCGCCCTGTTTGCGCCCCTGCCACCAGACAACCGCGCCGCTGACAATAAAATAGGGCACCGCAAGCGACGACACGAACAAGACAATCGCCCATGGCCACACCCCTTGTGCCGTGTGCAAAAGCATAATGAACCCAAGCAGCCTGCCTGCAACCGGCACCGGATCGCGCGATATTTCTACGCCGGTGAACTGGTCGTAAAACACCCATGCCGATGTTGTCTTGATCGCCCAGACATCGAACCAGTCTTCAGGGATCGGAAACACGATCTCTTTGACCTCGTGTAGGGCGGTCTGTTTTAGCCCCTCCAGATCCCACGGCGCGACAGCCGCCAGTTCTTCGTGGCTTTCAGGATAGGAAGGGGCAACATCCGCGCCGCTTGATATCAGGTCGAAAGACACCGCCGACAGCCAAAGCGCGGTTGCCGCTGTGACCATCAACGGCAAGACCAACAATCGCCCCAAAAGCGCGTGGATACCCGCCATCCCCCTGCCATGAACCGGCGCAAAAATCTGGCGCAATCCGCCAAGCCTGCGCAACAGCAGGAAAGTTCCGGTGATGGTCAGCACAAGCATCCCGAACCCGCCTATCGCAGCCAGAACACGCCCCGCTTCGCCAAAGGTGAACGACCGGTGCAGGTCGCGCATAAATGTGTAGATCGCAGGTTCTTTGTGTTCGGGTAGAAATTCGCCTGTTTTAGGGTCGATTAGCCGCGTGTTTCGGCGATTTCTTTCCGTAAAGCTAAGTTGGAACTGTCCGGAATCCTTGCGCACAATCCGTTCACTGATGATCGCGGGGTGCGCTGTGGCAAGTGCGCGCAACATATCCGCGACCGTAACACCGTCAATTTCGACCTGCGGGGCGATTTGGTCATAGACGGGTTTGGTTGCCAGAACAGCGCCGCTGATGGCCAGAACCATCAGCAACACCGACAGGCCAAGCCCGACGATTGCATGAATACTGCGCGACATTGCTGCTATTCCCAGGCGTAGCGGATGTAACGGACGTATCCGGTGCCTTCGATTTTTTCGCCGTGCGCCGTGCTTTCGAGAGGGATTTGGATATCGTTCGGGAAATTCTGCTGGTCCTCGACAGAGGTATCAACTCGGATCTGATAGCCCGCGTCCAGCACCTCGGGTTCGAGCGCGATACGAATGACAGCGCGGTCACCCGCCGCTGTCGATGCCCCCGTGACAGGCAGCAGATCCTCTTGGGCGCGGCCGACATATTTCCACCAGCGCGGCTGGTCGGGATACCAGCGTGCCTCATCGCCCGAAACCCACAGCGTGCGCACAAAACGGTCATCAGGATCGATCAGATAAAGCGCGAAATAGGCGTTTTCGCCTGCGTAGTTTTCGAGCTGGACAAGGAAAGTTGCCTCTTCGGCAGCGGCCGAAAACGGGGCTGATGACAGGCCCAAGGCAAGTGCCAGCGCGCGCGCACGCATCGTTTCTTTTTGGCGAAATACCTGGGTGATCGGTCCGGTGACCGGTAAAAGTTTTGAAAAGGGGTGCAAAGCTGCCTCCGTTAATTTTTCAATTGTGGGAATAGCTTGGCATTCAGGGCGTCCCGCACCTTGCGGTGCTGCGCGTCTCGCTGGCTGGCGGTTGAATAGGCGAGTCTTTTTGTAAGGTAAAGGGGTATTTGCGGTACCTGACAAAAATAATCTGATTAAGCTGTGCGGCGCCTAGTCAGACATAATTCCCGCGCCATATTGTGAATTGCGGTTCTTTTGAACTACTGTCGTATTTTTAGACAAACCCGAATATCGAAGCCCCGAAAAGGTTAACTATATGAAGTTGATTGTGCAGATTCCTTGCCTGAACGAGGAAGAAAACCTCGCGCAGGTGCTGGCGGGTATTCCAAAGCAGATCGCGGGCATTACCACGATCGAAACGCAGATCATCGATGACGGATCGACAGACCGGACGGTCGAAATTGCGAACCAGATGGGCGCGACCCACATCCTGCGCAACACCACGAACCGCGGGCTTGCGCATAGTTTTCAGGTAGGGATTGAACACGCGCTGCGCATGGGGGCCGATATTATTGTGAACACCGATGGAGACCATCAATATGACAGTGCGAGCATCGCAGATCTGGTCAAACCCATTGTAGACAGGCAGGCCGATATCGTTCTGGGCGACCGCCAGCCGGCCCAAAACAAAACTTTTTCGCCGCTCAAGCGCTTGCTCCAAAAGGTCGGCAGCGCGGTGGTCAGCAATCTTGCGCAGGTCGATATCTCTGATGCGGTGTCGGGTTTCCGGGCCTATTCGCGCGAGGCCGCCATGAGCATCAACGTGATGACCCGTTTCAGCTATACGACCGAAACCCTGATCCACGCAGGCCAACAAGGATTTCATATCACTTCGGTTGTGATCAATACGAACCCGACCAACAGACCCTCGCGGCTGTTTCGTTCAATGTGGTCTTTCATCGGCAAACAGGCGGCAACAATGTTACGCAGTTATGTGATGTACCGTCCGCTGAATGCATTCATGAGCATTGGCGGCGTCATGATCCTGATCGGGGTATTGCCCGTGTTGCGGTTCCTGTTCTTTTACGTGACGGGCAACGGCGACGGGAATATCCAGTCGCTTGTTTTGGGCGGCGTGTTCTTGCTGGCCGGCTATATCACGATCATCCTTGCATTGCTCAGCGACACAATTGCGACCAACCGCCGCCTGCTTGAGCAGATATTGCGCCGTATCCGCGATATCGAAATGGCCACATCTGACGAAAATCCAAAACCAATTGAAGCGCCAATCGCGAAAACCGAAAGCGGGCAGCCATGATCAAGGATAAGGCCCTTCTTTTATCTTTGCTTTGTGCGGCGCTAGGCTCCTTGCTTTATGGCATGCTGGTCTTTGGCTTCATCATGCCCAATTCCTATCCGTATTTTGGAACAGAGATATACAACGCCTATTTCTATCGCTTGCTCGAAGGGCGATTTGACCTTCCGCTGCGTATGTTACTCCTTGAAGGGCACTATCGGGCCGATGGCACAGGGTATCTTTACCACGGGATTGCGCCGTTATTGACGCGCGTCCTGCTGCATCCGTTTGTTGCGCTCAACGAATTTCCGACTGCTGCGTTTTCGATATGGCTATGGGCGACCATCGGCACGGGTTTCTATCATCTGGCGATTTTTCAGGTGGTGCGCAAATATTTTGCCCAGATACCGGTATCCTGGGTTGCTGTTGGTGGTCTGGCGATCTGGATTTGTAGCCCTGGTTTTCTGCTGAGCAACAATCCGGTACTATATCACGAGCCGATGGGTATTGCGTATGCGGCTATGGCTGTTGCGGTCTACCTTATGTGGCGCTGCGCATTATTTGGCATGGCGTGGCGCTCTGCCGTGGTTCCTGCGG
Organism: Yoonia tamlensis; assembly: GCF_900115105.1. Lineage (GTDB taxonomy): Bacteria > Pseudomonadota > Alphaproteobacteria > Rhodobacterales > Rhodobacteraceae > Yoonia > Yoonia tamlensis. The sequence goes on along the minus strand of NZ_FOYP01000001.1, from coordinate 2,313,046 downwards.
CACTCATGGCAGGTGTGTTGCTCCATGCGCGGCCGCATCTGGCAGTGGGCCTTTATGCCGGTGTTTTGCTGATGCTTGCATTTTCTATATGGGATGAAAAGCGCCGTGCAATTGTTCCTGCAATGCTTAGTCTCGCAATCCTTGGCATTATGGGGCTGTCGTTTTTGCATCTGAACAAGGTGCGATTTGGGTCCGCAACGGCCGCGCACGGCCAAATCGAGAGCCCCGAAGAAAACAGTCAGGTTCAATATGCACCTGTCTTTTTCGGCAGCGACTATGCAACGGACGGGCGTGGCGTCGTCTTTGTTGAACATGGGCGGTTTCATCCATGGCGCATCGTGCCAAATGCGCTTATTTATGTCCTTGATACGCCAATTGTCAGTCCGGAAATCGCAGCTCTGCACCGCCGAGCCACTGAACATATATCGGGTCATGGCTATATCGAAAGTCCACGGTTTGGCATGCTGTCGTTGTGGACAGTATGGGTGGTGCTTGCGCTGGTTGGGTTCGGCTACGGGCGGCCAAGGATTTCTGGCGGTGCGCGCGCCTTGCCGCTCTTGATGACTACGGGCGTAGCCGCGGTTTTGATGCTTAGCTACCCAACCGTTGCTTTGCGGTACAAGACAGATGTCTGGCCATTTATGATGGCTTTGTGCCTTCTCGGATTGCCCGGGTTGATCGCGCGGTTTGCAGAGGTAATTGAACATAACAGGCGTGTTTTTTTGATTGGTTTTATCTTGGCCTTGTGCGGTGTACTTACTTCGGCACTTGTCACGATCCCGCTTCGGAAAAGCTACCAGCAATCTCCCGGTCAAACCTATGAATCTTGGGGGCGCGACAGATGTCTTGCGGAACTGGCTGAAAAAGCGTTTTCACCCGCACGACTTGAGCAGTTGTGCGTCGATCCGGAAAGCGTTTTTGAAGAACGCGACGAAAGCTAAAAAATGGCAATGATAAAGTTAAAGGCCAAACAGGCCTATGTGAAAACGATCCGCGTTCTGGGCGTTGTCGCCCAGCGTATCGGTCTTCTTGGTTGGCTGGAACGTCGCCAAGACCGGCGCGTTGCGCACTGGATTCGTGCGTTGTTCGCGATCTACGATGTCGATCAGATGATTGCGCTGGATGTGCCGTGGTGGACGTACCGTGCGATTGACAAGGTTGATCAGTTTCTCGCGTCGCGCCCGAACGCGTCGGTTTTCGAATTTGGCAGCGGAGCCAGTACCATCTGGCTGGCGCGGCGCGCGGGCATTGTCCACAGCACAGAGCATGACAAAGGCTGGTATGACCTTATGCAAAGCCGGATCGCGACCTATCCGAATATCCGGCTCGATTGCGTGCAGCCCGACCCATCCTTAAGCGAGAACCCTCTCTATCATTCCCAAAAAGAGAGTTATGCCGGCCAGAGCTTTGAAAGCTATGTCCACGCAATCAGCCGGACCGGCCAGACTTACGACCTCATTGTCATCGACGGGCGTGCGCGCCCTGCCTGTTTGCAAGTTGCGCAAAGCTGTCTGGCACAAGGCGGCATGATCGTTTTTGATAATACAAAGCGGGCGCGCTATGATCAGGCGATCCGTAACAGCGGCCTAGTCGCAGAGCATTTTGGCGGCATGACGCCATCGCTCCCTTACCCTGACAAGACAACGCTATTGCGCCGCGCTTTGGCCGATGGGCGCCATGTCTGACAGGTCGCAAACGCTTAAACAGGTCGCGCGGCGGATCGGGCAACTTGTTACGATGCTGGCATTTGTATTTGTGGGCTGGGCGCTTTTTGAACAGCGCGGCGCGCTCGGCAACTGGCAGCCATCCGTGTCTCAGGTCTTGATGCTGGCCCTGCTTGTGGCGGTCTATTGCGCCGCATTGGGGCTATTGGCATTCAACTGGGCAACGATCGTGCAAACGCTGGTTCAGCCATCGCCGCCTGTTGCGCCGCTATTGTTGTCCTATACAAAAACCCAAATCGCCAAATATATCCCCGGCAATATTGTGCATCTTGTCAGCCGACACATTTTTCTCAAGGATTTCGGTCTCGATCACCGACCCCTTGCAACGGCATCGGTGATCGAACTTGCCAGCCTGCCATTATGCGCGGTCATTGCGGCCTGTCTTGTCGTGCCTTTTGTGGGTGGCGCGGGGCAGGTGCATGCGCAGCTAGAGACATTGGCGCCACTTTTTCTGGCTATGGCTGCCGGTATTGCGGCGCTGGTGTCCTGGCGCATTCAAAGATCGTGGCGCATGGCCGCCTTGCGTGTTTTGTCTCGGGGGGTCGGCTTTATGGTGTTTCAGGGCACGATCTTTGCGGTGGTTCTGTTTGTCGTGTCCGGCAGCTTTGTGGCCGTGGCGATCCCCGCGGCCATTTTCGCATGGTTGGTTGGTTTTCTGACACCCGCAGCACCGGGCGGCATTGCCGTGCGCGAGGCGCTGCTTGTTGGATTGCTTGCGCAGGCGGCTGCGGGCGATGAACTATTGATTGCGGCCTTGATCTTGCGGGTCATCACAACCGCAGGCGATCTTGCGCTTTATATTGCTGGCAACGTGATGCTGGGCAAACGCGTTGCGGCAATAACGGACAGTCCGCACCGATAAACGGGAACTAAATACCCACGTCTGACATGTCGCTAGCGGCAGCTTTTGATCCACCGCGATTTGGTCAAGCCGGGGCGCTGCATTTAGTGCTGTATTTGCGAAAGATGGCATTCAGCGCGACAGAACGCCAAAACGTAATGTAGATATGTACCCAGAAAACTTCGCGTTTGCGAAACAATCCGGAACGGTTATGCTCAGGTTAACCGGTTGCACGTTCGTCATAAAAGGTCATCCAGTCGCCAACTTAAGTAGGGAATTCGCCAAATGAAGCCTAGCATTTACGATGTATCAAACCAGATATCGGAAAAGTCTGCAGCGCTCTGTTCCAACCTGAAGAAAAACACCGCCGCGGCCTATCATGCCACAAGAAAAACTGTCGCTATCGCAGCAATCATCAGTTTTGGCGCAACTGGCGCTGTCGTCGCCCAAGACGACACTGTCGAGATTAATACGCTCAACTATTGGATCGGCGCTGGGGTCGGCGGCGGGTATGACCGTTACGGGCGTCTGCTTGCCGAGTTTATGGAGCGTCAGCTAGGCGATGCAAACGTCATTCCCGAAATCCGCAGCGCTGTCGGTGGTCTTGATGCTCTACGCGAATTGTCTGAACTGGACGCTGATGACGCAACAGTAATGCTGTTCAACACCGGGCTTATCCTTGATGAGATGGCTGGCAACGAGGATATCGATTTCAACCTTGCCGATTTTAACTGGATTGGCAAAGCTTCGTCAGAGGCACGGTTTGTTATCGTCAGTGCTGATTCAGGATTTGAAACCTTTCAGGACCTGCGCGATGCCGAAGCCGGCGTCATCTTTACAACAGGTAGCTTTGGAAATTCCGGTCACATTCAAACCGGGTTGTTAAACAACGCATTTGATCTTGAACTGAAAATCGTTCCCGGCTTTCGCGGGTCTGAATCGCTCGCGGCTTTGCTGAAAGGTGAATCACAAGGCGAACTGATGTCCGAAGGTAGCGCAATCAGAGCCGTAGAGGCAGGGTCCGGCATCCCTATTCTCGTATTTGGCGACCCGGTATCGCCCCTATTGCAAGATACCCCCAAAGCAACCGATATCGCACAGACCGGTGACGAAATTCTAGCAACCGACCTCATCACCGCGCTTAGTGCCCTTGGCCGCATCACAGTGGCATCACCACATATGGACCCTGCACTGGTGGCGAAACTACGCGCGGCTTATGCCGCTGCAATCGCTGATCCCGAGCTGCTCGAAAGGGCTGCGCAGCAAGGCATGCCGATCGATTATCTCTCGGGCGAAGAAGCGGGCCAACTGGCACGTGATATTCTGAATGGTGATCCCCGCATTCGCGAGTTGGTTGTTGAAGTTATTGAACAAAATTAGCCACAAAGATGCTTGATGGCTTGATTGCCCTATTTTCGTCGCCACTGGCACTTGTGCTTATGGTGGTGGCTGTTCCAATCGGTATGGTGTTTGGTGCCATACCGGGTCTTGGCGGAAAGATTGCGTTGATTTCCGTCATGCCGTTTCTCATCGGGCTGGATACGCTCGCTGGCTGTGTGTTTCTTATCAGTCTGCATGCCGTCGTGCATACCGGCGCTGCAGCGCCCACCATTTTGCTAGGCATTCCGGGCACAGGTCCAAGCACCGCTGTCGTCCTTGACGGTCATAGCATGACCAAAAATGGTGATGGCACGCGTGCAATTACTGCGGCTGCAATTGCATCTGGTATTGGCGGTGTCGTTGGCACTATCTGTCTTGCGCTTATCGTACCATTCGCGCTGAGCTTGATGAAACAGATCAGCTATCCCGAAATATTTCTGTTAACGCTTTTCGGGCTTGGGTTTTGCGCGCTGTTAAGCGGCAGTGGCCTTGTGAAAGGGGTGATCGTTGGCTGTCTTGGCTTAACAATTGCCTTTGTCGGAAAGGAAACAACCTACGGCGTAGAGCGGCTCACTTTTGATCTGGATGTGTTTTATGGCGGCATAAACTTGGTAACCGCAGTGCTGTCGATGTTTGCGATCCCCGAAATGCTCAGGGTCGGGCGAAAAGCGCAGATATCTCAAACCGAGATATTGCCGAGGGCGGATGTCTTTCGGCAGATCGCGCTGGGGGCAGCGGATATTGTCAAACACCGCTGGCTGACGCTGCGCACCTCTGTGATGGGCGTAATCGTGGGTATCATTCCGGGCCTTGGTGGTGACGTCGCGGCCTGGCTTTGCTATGGGCATGCCGCACAAAGCTCTGACCATCCTGAAAAATTTGGCAAAGGTGCTGTCGAAGGGGTGATTGGTCCGGAGGCCGCAAATAATTCAAAAGAAGGTGGGTCCCTTGTGCCCACTTTATTCTTGGGTATTCCCGGTAGTTCGGGCATGGCGATTTTCCTGATTGCGCTGGTCCCCCTAGGAGTTTCACCCGGGTTGAGCTTTGTAGAACAAAACAACGGCTTGATCTGGGCTATGGTCTGGGCGCTTGCATTGTCCAACATACTTGCTGCTGTAACTCTCGTTGCATTGTCGGGTGTGCTTCAGCGGCTCGCACGTGTGCCTGTTCATCTACTTGTGCCATATGTCTACCTTCTTGCGATGGCGAGCATCTATATTGCTTCAAACGACTGGCGTTTCTTTGTTGTGATGATTGCGATGTCGGCGATCGGATACGCCTTCTTGGTTCTTGACTGGCCACGTGCGCCCTTCGTCATTGGCCTGATCCTAGGGCCAGAAGCCGAGACATCGCTTGTGAAGTCTCTGAGCATTTGGGGGCCGGAATTTCTGCTTCGACCGGTTTCATTGCTGATGATCGCAACGCTGCTTTTTTCTATGCATCGCATGTCGCGCCGTCTTATGGCGCACGCCAAGATCGCGAAGGATCATATAGATGCGTCATAGCGGGTTGGTTTTGCCAGCAATACTTGGTTTCATCTTTGCGATCTGCCTCGCTGAAATTCTGCGTTACAGGTGGGAGGTCGCATTGGCGCCGGGGTTGGCGTGTGGTATCGGCCTTGTCCTGTGCGTCGTGTTGGTTGTCCAAAACGCGCGGGCACGCGCGCCGCGGCCCAGTGCGGCGAACTTCGGCAAAGGCGATATTGCGCAATTTTCTTGGTTGGCGTTGGCTGCATTTTTGGTCACCATGCTTGGTTTCGCGATTGGCGGAGCACTGAGCGTCTTTGTTCAGGTTCTGGTCGTGCGGCAGGGGAAGTACCGCATAATCACTGCGGCTATTTGCGCCGCTGCGGTCCCGATCATCGTTATCGGCGTCTTTCAAGAGCTTCTACAAATCCGCTTATACGCAGGGCATTTGTTGCGGTGATTTTCAGGCGCGTCGCGCGATAATCCCGACCCTCTTACGTCCGGGCCGCGAAGCTAATTGGTCTACACGCGGAGGCGTATCAAAGACGAACCCGTTGTTTAGGAAAGGTGCGGTTAGCGATTCAATATCTGGAATTGCCCAGCTATTGCGGCGTGCACAGTAGTCGTGAACAAGGTGGCGCATCTCCTCTTCCGAGATGAGCCCTGAGTGCGCGCTCGCGCGTCGCGCATCACACATGCGTTCGGCCAGTTCTTCGGCTTTTTCAGGCGGAAACCTGAGCACCCGCTCCGGCACGTTTTCTTTAACCGCGCTCAGGTTTATCATGCACCCGTTTTCCACCAGAAGTGCCGCCCAGTTTCGGACAAGCGTGACACGCGCATCGGGCGAAAAGAAATTCAAGAAATTATGCGCGACGATCAAGTCGAATGGCCCACCAAAATAGGTTAGCGCATCACATGCATGTGTTTTGATCGTATGACCATGTTCGCGGGCATAGGCTGAGCAGACAGCCAAAGGGGTCCCGCACTGGTCGATAACCGTAATGTCGGGGCGCACACCTGCATTGTCGAAAGCAGCAATGACATAAGCCAAAACGCCATGATCTGCTGAGCCGGACACAAGGACTTTCCTTGCGCCTGCTTCAATTGCCGTGTCGATGGCAGATAGCATGAACGCATGGTCATTCGCGACCGCTGGAAGGTTGCCGAACAGGCGCATGAAACCCCAAATCGCATGATACGAATGGCAATCAGGGCTACAAGTTGCGGGCGCAATGGATAGGGCCAATGCGCTTGTTTTCGGGAGGGCTTGCATGCCGGGGCGTGTGTCATTCATTTGCTTTACCTCGTCTTGCGCGGTGCCATAATCGGGTTAATCTTGCGAATATGTCTTCACGTCGCAAAACTAAATAACGTTCGGCATAATTGATCGGCGTAAAATGTATCGGTTCTTTATCTGTACGTACATCGAGTGATTCAAATCCGGCGACCAATCCTTCAAGGATGTATTTTCGCCGTTCCGCCCGATTGCTTTTGCCACCTCTAAAGCGTGGAAACGTGGGGTTCATATTGATTTCAAAAACTACAATTTCACCATCGCGCACGGTGTAATCAATGCGCCCAAATTCGATATTAGCTGCCTTGAAAATTTTCATTAATGCCGCGCGATGTGGGTTGTCCCTTACAAAGGCCAGTTCTTCGGCAACAAAGGCATCGTCCGCCGACGAAATTCTGGATTTTACGATCCATTTGTCTGACCGCAATATATGCTGTGGCACGATGTAATCGCCGATCCGAAACGCCCCGTACTTGCGATAAAGCCCATCAGCGTCAGTTGCGGTTTCGAAACTTGCCGTCATACGACCCCGCAGAGTTCGGCCCGAGTTTGTAAGGTCAATAATTGCAGCGTCGAGTTCACTGGCTGAGGAAATCATTTCAAAGTCTGGGCGCAAACAGCCGTTTTCAAACCGTATGAAAAGCGGGTAGCGGGTTGGACGTTGGTCGCTTTGCAGTCGCGTTACTTCAACCGTATTTTGGCCCGTTTCGAACAGGTGTGACAGAAGCGCGAAACGCTCCTTTGCTTTACGCGGGTCGTTCAAGACGCGACTGGGTGCACCGCGATTTTCAACCGACGCAGCAATCGCACAAGCTGCATCCAGCTCGAAATCTGAGAGCAAATCAAAATCAGTGAAAATGACGCAGCCCGCGGGCACAAAAAAGCGACGAAACACTTGCGTATAAGTCAAGACGCGGATCTTGGGTAACGCATGGCCTGCCGTCTTGAGTAGCCTGCGCATCGGGGAGCGGTTAATTTCACTAACGAGTACAGTGATCATCATTACCCCAATACGTCGAATGCATAATAGAACTGCGCAGTGTTACCTGGAAGCTATTGTAAGGTGTCACTTTCGTAAGCCCGTGGCAATAAAGACAGAACAATGTTTACGGTTTAATATTTGGATATGGATCGGGGGCTAGATCGATGTGCCCGAAAACTGGTTGCCGTTTAGCATGCGCCACAAAATGACAAGTTCGCGGGTAAACCCGCGGTTTCCAGCCGGTTCCCCACAACATTCTCGCCCATACCCAAAACAGGCGGTCATACACAAACACAGATGCGCGGATGCCATCCGCCGTGCTTTGTTTCTATCGGCTGTTCACGGCCTGAAGTGGATAAACGCCTTGTGTTTGTGACATGCTTTCGGGCTTGGCGAATAGGGCGCCGATCAGCGTGAGCGCCTCACTGGCGTTCAAGCTGCGCATTGCATCGGGGCGCATGAACAGTTCTTTAAGGCGTTGTGGTTCAACCACAGCAGACAATGACGCACGCATTTCGGCAGAAATACCGTTGAACGCGCGCAGCGCAGGCTGAAAGCTTTCTGTTGGCGCGCCATTCGAAACCAGAATTTCATGATCATCGAACAGAATGTGGAAATATGCGACATCTGCGTCAGGGTCGACCCATTCCGCGATTGCCCCGACAAGGTGCTTTGCAGGTGTCAAAATACGTTCTTCGCTGAACAAAAGGTCGCACCAGCTGCCTTCGAGGACGATACGGTGCTGGGCTGAAACAAAAAGATCCGATGACGGCACATTTTCGGCAATCGCATTTGCAGGGATGCGCACAGGCCGGCGATTCGGGTCGCGAGACATCGTATCACGCGTAACGACAGAGCGGCCAATCCACAGGATCGGCACTTCCTGGCCTGCGTCATTCAGGACCATATCGCCCGCCTTGAGAGTTTCAGTATTTCGATAGCCGGATTTCGTCAGAATGCTGGTGCCTTCGCAAAAGCATACTTCAACCGGATCATCGGGTGACGTATCAGTAAGGTCCAAAGGAACCGCACCGTTACCAAAACTGTTCATCAAGGTAAGGGTGCCAGAGCCGTCTGTCAGAAAGAAATACCGCTGGTAAGTACCGCCGGATCCGACAGAAATCACGACGACTTCCTTGCCTTCCGCAACGTCGGGCACCTTGCCGTTGTTAAGGGGCAAGTAGCCTGTTTGTTCAACACGGAACTGGAGAGCAGGGCCACCGTTAATTGATACTGTTGTATCAGGGTCGTAACCATTCAGCTGTCCCGCGCCTGCAGGCGCAACGTAATCTAGAAGGACATCGCCGTTCGCACCACTGTCAAATACCAGTGTGGTCGTTGGTAGCTGCGATGTGTTTGTAATGTTGAGCGACGCGTTGTTTGCCGTCGCGCTATCGCCTCTGGCGTAAAACGTTACTGTTGTCATGACTCTGCTCCGTTCGGATCGTTGGCTAACTCAATAAAGCTTCGTGCGCCGCCGAGACACATCCTAACGGAACCCAAACTTTAATCTACTTTTTAATAATATGGCAGATACTGATGTGTTTCAGTCTATAGAATGTATCGTCTGATCTTTTAACCGGCAAGTGATAATACGGCGTAAATACTTGGCGTGCGTACCATGCATGTCAGGCTAGATTTCAATGTTCCGTCAGGCCTGACCCGTGGGTTGGCGCCCCAAGCACGTGCGTTTAGGTCTTCAGCATCCCGAATTCCGACACAACTCAATACAAACTTCACCCAAGGGTTGATCTTGAATTGATGTGCATCTGTGATAGCGGTGGGCATGTAACAAACCCGATTGGATCCGTTGCTGTGGAAGCTTTTCTAATTCTCGTCGTTCTGCTGGTCGCCGCTATCCCGATCGCGGTTATTTATCTTTTGATTTCCAATGCCAATCTCAAGGGGCGCGTTGACGCCCTTGAAGAACATATTGCGAAAAACGCCGCAAAGCTGCCCGCAACGCCCATAGTTCCCAAGCAAAGCACGCCAGTTCGAGCCGAGACGGCCCAAAAACCGCCTGTGGCAGCCACACCAAAGGTGCCGGATCCTGTGCCGGAACCCGCCATAGACGACATCGGCCCGCCAAAGGCAGTTGCATTGCACAGCAAAAATGTCGGTTTGCTGATCAAATGGATCATGCAGAATTGGTTTTATGCCGTTTCCGCAGTTTCGCTCGCACTTGCTGGTATTTTTCTTGTCCTTTACGGGGTTGAGCAGGGGCTCTTGCCGCCGGGTCTGCGCATAATGGCGGCGCTGGTCTTTGGTGGTGTTTTGGTCGGTGCGGGGGAATATGTCCGCCGGCGTTACGGCGATGACGAAGGCAGCACGACGGCTTACCTGCCCTCGACCTTCTCGGGCGCGGGGATTGTGACGCTGTTTGCGACCGTGCTTTCCGCGCGTTTGCTCTACGGGTTCATCGGACCAGAGATCGCGCTGGTGGGCATGGCGCTGGTTGGTCTGCTTGCGTTGATATTGGGGTGGTTTTACGGCCCGCTTCTTGCGGCGGTTGGCGTGATCGGGGCGATAGTGGCGCCGTTTGTCGTTGGCGGGTCATCGGATAACCCATCTTGGTTGCTTGTCTACTTTACGATTGTGGTTGTCGCCGGACTGGGGATCGACACGATCCGGCGCTGGGCGTGGGTATCAATCATGGCACTGTCATTGGGTTACGGGGCAGGTCTGCTTTTGATGCTTGGATCAGGGTGGCAGTTGCAACCGTATTTTGTGATCTATTGTGCAACCCTGATGTTTGCAGCGATTGCGATACCTGTCAGGCGGCTTGTGCCAGATCACGCAGGCACGCCGCTAAGCCTCGCGCTATTTGCGCATGCAAAGGGTGACAGCTGGCCCGAATTCCCGACGCGCCTTGCCGGTGGGGCCGTGGTCGCGGCAAGCGGTTTGATATCGCTGACGGCGTTTGAAACCGCCCGTCCCGATCTATTCTGGGTCGCCGTTGTCATGTTAACTTTGATGCTGCTTGGCATTCTTGTCTGGGCGCGAAATGCCACGGCGATTACCGATCTTGCGGCAATTCCGGCGGCGGCTTTGATTGCCATTGTCGCCAGTTGCGCAGGTATCTGGAGAACCACCGCGATAGCAGCGCAAGAACCCGGCGCAAGCCTGCCGTTGATGGCAAGCGTGATCGTCGCGATCGGTCTGGTGATATCGGCCCTGGCCGCGTGGCGGTCATTGCGTGGCGGGCCGGCACGGGATTTCGTGGCGCTCGGGGCCGCAGTGTTCGCCCCGACATTGGCCATCGTGATCGAAGTCTGCTGGAACCCAGCAGCGACCATTGGCGCCTATGTTTGGGCGCTGCATGCTATGGCAATCGGGGCGCTAATGGCGGTGATGGCGGAACGTTTCGCCCGTGCTGACGGGCCAGACAACAGGCTGCGCGCATCATTTGCGGTTTTGTCGGCCTTGGCTTGCATCGCGTTTGGCGTGGTCATCTTGTTTACATCTGCCGCGCTCACGATTGCGATTGCTGTGACAATCGTTGCTGCGGCATGGCTTGATAGGCAGTTCAATCTTCCGCTTATGGGGCTTTATATTCTGGCGGGAATTACTGCGGTTGGGTACCGGCTGGTCATTGACCCCGGCATCGACTGGGCGATCAACGCGCCCTTGCCAGAAATGCTCCTCTCACACGCTGGCGCAGTCATCGCATTCGCAGCCTCATGGGTGCTTGCAAGATCCGCAAAGCGACCAAGATCGGAAGTCCTGCTCGAAAGCGCGGTGTTTTCGTCGTCGGGCATTTTGCTGTCGTTGCTGCTTTACCGGATCATAGAAGGTCTAAGTGGCCAAACGGCGACAGCAAGCCATTGGACCGTTGGTATCGGGGCCACCATCTGGATCGCGCTTGGCATGGCGCAATTGCGGCGATTGGAAATTGGCGGTTCGCTTGCTGCGCTGCGCAAGATTGCGGCGGTGATTTTCTTGCTGATGGCCGCCACACAGATCGTGCTTTCGGTGACGCTTCTTAATCCGTTGTTATATGCGTTCCGGAACGCGGTTGTCGGGCCAAGCCTTTTGAACACGTTAATCCCTGCATATCTCTTGCCTGCCGCGACGCTGCTGCTCGGGGCGCGCTGGCTTTATAATACGCATCGCACTCTGCGGTTGGGCTTTGTTGCTGTGGCGCTGGCGCTCGCAAGCTGCTGGCTTGGTTTGACGATCAGGCATTTCTGGCGTGGTGCCGAAGGCATGCTGTTGCCAGACATCGGGCAGCCCGAACTTTACAGTTATACCGTTGCGATTCTGGTCGTTGGTGCAGTCCTTTTTTATCAGTCGCTGGCACGTTCAAGCGTGATGTTGCGCAAAGCGGGCTTGGTTGTGATCGGTCTGGCCGTCGCCAAGGTATTTATGGTGGATATTGGCGGTCTTGGCGGACTTATCCGCGTGTTCTCGTTGTTGTTCCTTGGCTTGGCTCTTGCCGGATTGGCGTGGCTTAACCGGTGGGCTGCCGAGCGCGCAAATGAAGAACCCACAGACAGTTAAGGACTGCAAAACCAGCCTGCGCCGGCGTTGGTGCAAATGACGGCATTAGGCGATAATGGTGATCCGGACGCTATGACGGGTAAGACCCATCAAGGATTCCGCCGCCAAATATTAGGGCACGCCGCTTGCCCCGCCCTGCGCTTCGGTCTTTAACGATTGGCGCATCACCTCATGCGCGGCCTTGTGTCTGTGCAGCCCAGAGCCAAAGGATTACCGCATTGCTATTTGTCACTATCTGGCCGCTCTTTGCGCTCATCTGTCTTGGTTATATCCTAGTCCAAAGAGGCTTTCCCGATGCCGGTTTCTGGCCCGCGGCCGAGCGGATCAACTACTTTCTATTGTTTCCGGCGCTTCTTGTCAGCAGCCTTGCCGATGCCCCGATCCGCGACCCGCTGGTGCTGCGGCTGGGCGGTGTGGCAGTTGCAATTATTCTGGTCGCCGCGCTCGCGCTGTCCCTGATCCGCCGCTTTCGCCCCATGCCCGCGGCCCGTTTTGGCCCCGTGTTGCAAGGCACGGTGCGCTTTAATACCTATCTGGGGCTTGCGATCATTGCCACCATAGCCGGCCCCGTTGGGATTGAACGCGCAGCGGTTTATCTTGCCATCGCGGTGCCCTTGGTCAATGTCTTGTCGATCATGTCCCTGACCGAGGCAGGTCAGGGCCGCCCTGCGTCTGCGATGCTACGCACCATGGCGCGCAACCCGCTGATACTGGCGTGTCTGGCGGGTATTGCGCTGGCGCTTACCGGATGGGGCCTGCCTTTTGGTATTGGGCGCTTTCTTGATCTTCTGGCACAAGCCAGCCTGCCGCTTGGCCTGCTCTGCGTAGGCGCCGCACTGCAGCCCGCTTCCTTGCGCCGCGACGGCCTAACGCTCGCGGTAACAGCTGCGCTGCGGCTTTTGCTTATGCCGCTGCTTTCCGTGTTCGTTGCGCGCACCATGGGTCTAAACGGGGTCGAGGTGCTTGTCTTGATCGTTTTTTCAGCGATCCCTACAGCGCCGACTTCCTATGTCTTGACGCGGCAACTAAACGGCGACGGGACGCTAATGGCAGGTATCGTCACGTCCCAAACCATCGCTGCCATCGCCACAATTCCGCTGGTGTTGTGGATGCTGGGCTATTGATGCCCCGATCACAATCCAGCAGGCATTTGCGCAAAAGGCAGATGGCTGAAGCAAACATTCAAGCGGGTCAGGATATGATCCTGCGCAAGGCTCAGTGACCGGAGCAGCGGCGTGGCCCGATGACGTTGGTCTAACAATGTTCCTTAAAGGCTTGCTGGGGTTGTAGGATTCGAACCTACAGTACACGCTACCAAAAAGCGTTGCCTTACCACTTGGCTACACCCCATCAGCGAAGGGGTGCAGGGTTCAGTCCTGCCCCAAACAGGTCACTTGGGGCAGCGGTTGGGGCGACGCAGTTTCCGGCTAGGAACGTTCCAAACCATCAAAGCCGCTGAGCCCTATCAAAAACCTCAACTCAACAATCAAACTGGGGCGGTTGCTCTAAAGAAGGACGTATGCGGATATTACGCAAATACGTTGACCTCTCCTAATTCCTTATGCTCGCATTGGCTGCATCAAATTCGAAACAAAGGTTGGAGTAGGCGCGGTACGAGTGAATTGAACCGCAATGGGGCGTCCGTGGCCGCAAGGCAAATACAAGGTGCACCAGCGTCAGCAACCGGCGTGTGCTCCAATGCTTGATCCGCAACCTCGAGATCACCTACGGTGAACTGCCCAGTGTCATCGCTGAAGCTGCCCTGTAGAACCAACGTCAGTTCCAAACCGTTGTGGCTGTGATCCGGTACGGAGAGCCCAGGCGGAATATAAAGCAGCCGAACTGAGCCATCATGCCTATCTGACAAAATGCTTTGGCGGACCCCCATTCCGAGAGATTTCCAGCGCGGCTGCTTGCCTTTGAGCGCTTCCATTATCGGACCAGGAAAGACCCCGGAACGTTGATAACTTGGCTCGCGTTTCACTGGTTCATCCAACAAGTCTAGGACGTTGGATTTTAAATGAACTGAAACGTCCTCGGTCGGGGTCATCTCTAATATTGCGCCGCCTGCTGCATGGTGCGATTCATAGGCTGCGCGACATTCCAGACACATCGAAATATGCGCGGCCACAACCAACGCAAATGGCTGCGGCAGGGTCCCCGCAGCATATGCGGCCAGCAAGGCATCGGGTGTATGGTGGGTGATGGCGGACATTTTATCTTAGTTCCTTCAACTCGTGGCGCAACCGTTCAAGTCCCAGCCGTATGCGAGACTTGATTGTGCCGAGCGGCAAGCCGGTCTGCGTACTGATTTGTTGATGTGTCAATTCGCCCAAATAGGCTTTTTCAATGATTTCGCGTTGGTCGGGCTTTAGGCGGGCGATTGCATCCTTCAATTGACCGGCCTCCTGCTCAATCGCCAATACCTGACTGGCGTCGGGTTCTTGGTCGGTGTCTTGGCTCAGTTCTTCTGGAACCGGTCTGTTTTCTTTGCGAATGACGTCGATTTGGCGATTTCGTGCGATTTGGTAGACCCATGCCGAAACCTGTGCCCGTTCAGGATCAAACTGATCTGCTTTACGCCATAAGGTCAGCATTACATCTTGTACAATCTCTTCGGCCTGCCCCGAACTGGTGCCAGATCGCATGATGAAGCCCTTTAGGCGGGGCGCAAAATGGTCAAATAACTGGGCAAAAGCGTTGCGGTCTCTATTATTGCGAACAGCCAGCATCGCGACCGTCAGAGGAGATATCTGGGGGGATGATTGCTTCACCTGAGAGCGATCCTTTCGCGGCGCTACCGAATGGCGCCGGTCAGTTGGATCAAGATTGATGCATTCTGTCAACATACCCTCATTACGGGGCCGATGAGAATTCGGATCATTTTTTGATCCAAATGCTTTGAACGCGCGTAACCTATCTAAACATCAAATTGGAGTTTCAATGTCTTTGGATACCGTGCCGACCCGTCCACAGCGTATTGCCATCATCGGTGGCGGTATTTCTGGCCTTGCGGCGGCTTATTTGTTCTCGCCGCAACATGCTGTGACGGTATTTGAGGCAGAACCACGCTTGGGCGGCCACGCGCGCACGGTTATGGCCGGCCTCAATGGTGATCAACCGGTAGATACCGGTTTCATCGTATTCAACTATGCAAACTACCCGCACTTGACCCGGATGTTTCAGGATCTCGATGTTCCGGTCACCAAGAGTGACATGAGCTTTGGTGCCTCCATCAATGGGGGCGAGCTAGAATACGGGTTGCGCAGCCTAGCCGCTATGACGGCGCAAAAACGTAACCTGTTGCGGCCGCAGTTTGCGCGCATGGTTCGGGACATCCTGCGGTTCAATGACCGGGCCGAAGCGCTGGCAACGGACGAAAGCGCCACAATCGGTGATCTTATGAAGGATCTGAAGTTGGGCGACTGGTTTCAGAAGTATTATCTGTTGCCGCTCTGCGGCGCGATCTGGTCAACGCCACCCAGCGAAATTCGCGCTTTTCCAGCCCGGGCATTGGTGCAATTCTTTCGCAACCATGCTTTGCTGAGCGCTTCGGGACAGCACCAATGGTGGACCGTCGACGGAGGTTCCATTGAATACATCCGGCGCCTAGAACATTGCCTGCGCGGTCGTGGTGTTGCATTGCGGTCAAATACTGCAGTGCACAGCGTTGGCCGCACTGGCAGCAAAAGCATTGTCCACAGTGCCGCGGGCCCGCTTGAGCCTTTCGATCAAGTGATCTTTGCTTGCCATTCCGATCAGGCGCTTCGCCTTCTTGAACGTCCGACAGCGCAGGAACGATCGGCGTTGTCGGCAATTCGGTTTCAAGACAACCAAATGATCCTTCACCGAGATGTGGGACAGATGCCTATGCGTCGCGCTGTTTGGTCGAGCTGGGTTTACAAAGCCGACACCACACGGCCAGAGCCCGCCATCGGCGTAACTTATTGGATGAACCGTCTGCAGAACATCCCAGCAAGCGACCCGCTTTTCGTTTCTTTAAACCCATCAGAACCCGTAGCGGATGACTTTATCTATGATCAAAAGACCTTTCGGCATCCTGTGTTTGATACAGCTGCCTTATCTGCACAGCGTCAACTGACGGAAATGCAGGGTCAAAACAACACGTGGTATGCTGGGGCTTACACGCGGCATGGATTTCACGAGGACGGCTTTGCAAGTGCGGCCCGGATCGCGCGAATGATGGATCGACAAATCGCATGATAAGACGACCAGAACATATTAGGGGCGAGACAACCCACGCCCGACGCGGCAGTATCAAGCATGCGTTTCGCTATGGCGTCGACTATGTACTGATTGACCCTGAAAACGGTGCGAGAGGTCCGTGGTTGTTTTCGCGCAACCAATTCAATCTCGCTTCTGTGCAAGACCGCGACCACGGAGGGCCGCTTCGTGATGGTCGTGGGGCCGATTGGGCGCGTGATGTACTCGCGTCACGCGGGTTGGGGCGCTCCGACGTCCAGCTCCTACTACTGACACAACCGCGCATGTTCGGGTATGTGTTCAATCCAGTTAGTTTTTGGTTGGCAATGCAAGCCGATGACCTTGTCGCAGTGATCGCAGAGGTGTCGACACCATTTGGCGATCGCCACTCCTATATGTGTCACCTAGACGGATTTGCGCCCATCACAAAAACGCACCGGATAACCACACCGAAATCCCTGCATGTGTCCCCGTTTCAAGAGGTCAAGGGCACTTATGAATTCACCTTTGATATCCAGCCTGATCGGATCGCTATCCGGATCCTGCATTGCAACGCCGATCGCGGCGTGGTCGCCACCCTCACGGGTAGACGTACCCCGTTAACAAGCAAGGGTATTGTCATAGCTGCCATCCGCCGTCCCTTAGGCGCCATGCGCACGACAATTCTGATACACTGGCAAGCACTGCGTCTGAAACTAAAGGGCGCAAAATACCGCACCCGACCAACACCCCCCAAGACCGAGGTGACATAATGCTGTTCCTAACAAATCGCGTAAAACAAGATTTCTTGCAGACCTGCGCACAAATGAAGTCTGGCAGCTTGCAACTGCGCACGCCAGAAGGCGAGATATACAATTTTGGCCAAGGCAGCCCTGTCGCTGACATGCAAATAAACGATTGGTCCGTCGTTACATCCATCGCATCGCGAGGCGATATCGGGCTGGGTGAAACATATGTCGCGGGGCTCTGGGACACGTCTTCTATCGAAAATATAACAGCTGTTGCACTAAAGAACCTCGAAGAGTTTCGCGGCTATGCCTATGCGGGGTTCTGGGCAAGTTTGAAATTTCGTGTGGTCAACCGCTTGCTGCGTACCAACTCCCTTAAGGGTGCGTCGCGCAATATTCGCGCGCATTACGATGTGGGCAATGAATTCTATCAGCTTTGGCTGGACGAAAGCATGACCTACTCGTCAGCGATGTTTGCGCCGGATGATAACGATCTCGGCCGCGCGCAAACGCGCAAATACGACCGGGTGCTGAACCGAATTGGGGATGCCGAACGTATTCTCGAAATTGGTTGCGGCTGGGGCGGTTTTGCCGACCGAGCGGCCGAAACTGGTCGCCACGTCACTGGACTGACGATCTCACCAAGTCAAAAAGGTTATGCTGATGCGCGGCTTGATGGTCGCGCGGAAATACGGTTGCAAGATTACCGTAAGAGTACTGGAAAATATGACAGTATCGTCTCGATCGAAATGATTGAAGCTGTCGGAGAGAGCTACTGGCCGACTTATTTTGCGACGCTCAAAGCCCGACTTTCCGAAGGTGGGCGCGCCGTTATTCAAGCGATCACCGTTCCCGATGACTATTTCGATACCTATCGGCGTAGCGCCGACTATATTCGGCAATATACCTTCCCTGGTGGTATGTTGCTGTCGGATGCGGTGATTGCTGATCAAGCAAGGCGTGCGGGTCTGATCGTCACGGGAAACCATAGATTTGGCCAAGATTACGCCCGCACCTGTGCTCAGTGGAGCGATCGACTAGCGGCCCAGACGTCAAAAGTGAACAAGCTGGGCTACGGCGAAGAATTCCTCCGTAATTGGCAGTTCTATCTCGGCATTTGCGCCGGATCATTTGCAGTCGAACAGACAGATGTCGTGCAAGTGGAGCTGGCCCATGCCTGAACGTGAAACCATCTGGATCATCGGTGCCAGCGATGGCATCGGCGCGGCTTTGGCCCGCGAATGGGCGCGGCGCGGCGCGCGTCTGATATTGTCCGCGCGTTCGCTAGATAGGCTGAAAGACCTCGCGGCAGAGCTTGGAGAAGAGCACATTCCGATCGCGGTCGATGTGTCAGATCGAGCAAGCATTGACGCTGCTGCTGACGAAGTCGGTAAAATCGGCCATATAGATCGTATCGTGCATCTAGCGGCCATCTATGATCCGGGCAAGGTCGCAGACCTTGATCCCGGTATGGCGGCACAGATCGTGACCACCAATCTGACTGGCAGCTTCCACATCGCACAAGTCGCCCCAGCGCTGTTGCGAACAGGTGGGCAGCTTGCACTATGCGGGTCTGTGGCTGGTTATATTGGGTTACCTCAGGGTCAGATCTATTCGGCGACCAAAGCTGGGGTCATCAATCTAGCGGAATCGCTACGTGCCGAACTTTCGGGTCGCGTTGATGTCCGGCTTATCAATCCCGGTTTTGTCGACACAAGACTGACACAACGCAACACGTTCCATATGCCCGCAATCGTTACGCCGCAAAGTGCAGCAAACGCGATCATCAAGGGGCTAGAGGCAAAGCATTTTGAAGTGCATTTCCCCCGGCGTCTTACATGGAGCTTAAAGTTGCTTAGCGCCCTTCCTTATTGGGCGGCATTGCCTCTCACCAAAAGGTTAACCCAATGAGAAATAAACTTGCTTTGGTAGTGTTGTTTTTCACGCTGACATTCGTCCTGTCACCTTTGGCCAGCGTCGGCTTCAACGGTTTTACCCCGTTTCAGTTTCCAATCCCTCAAATCGACCCTCCCGTTCAGCCTGCCAGCTACGCGTTTTCGATCTGGGGAATTATCTATTTTTGGCTTGTCCTCGGCGCGGGATACGGGCTTTGGCGGGCACCCAATGATCCGGGATGGAACGCCATGCGCATGCCTTTGGCGGGCAGCTTGATTATCGGCACATTCTGGATTGCCGCCGCAAATTCAGCACCAATTTTGGCCACGATCATGATTGTGGCGATGGCCGCGCTAGCAATCCTTGCCGTGTTGCGCGCAGGCAATCTCCAACCGTGGTTGCAAGTGCGGCCCGTCGCGCTTTACGCTGGTTGGCTGACCGCAGCCTCCGGAGTGGCAATCGGCGTTTTGCTTGGGGGGTATGGGGTCTTTTCAGCGCAAGCCGCAGCTATCATCTGTCTTATAGGCGTATTGGCTGTTGCGCTTGCCGTGCAATCAGCCCGACCGCGCGAGTGGGGTTACCCCGCAGCGGTCATTTGGGCATTGGTCGGTGTCATCGTTCAAAACTCATCCAACACAAATTGGCCGGTGATCGCACTGGCCACCTTTGGCATCGCGGCGTTGGCGCTTCGTACCAAATTTTCATTCACAGAAAGACCAAGTACATGAACATCCTGTTTCTCTACGTTTGCACTGCGGTAATATTCTTTGTAGCTGACGCACTTGGCCTGCGCCTGATTGTCAAACCTGTGTTCGAGCGTCACGTCGCCCATCTTTTTGCAGACCCTTTTCGCGTGGGGCCAGCCGCCGTCTTTTATTTGGGATACATCGCTGGCGTTTTGTGGTTTGTATCAGTCCCCGCACTGCGCGCAGGTGATCCGATGGCAGCCCTGATCGGTGGCATTGCCTTAGGGCTTTTTGCTTACGGTACCTATGAGTTCACGAATTACGCAACGCTACGCGATTGGTCGATTGAACAAGTCGTCGTCGACACCATCTGGGGCGGCGCATTGACAGGATTCGCTGCTTGGGCAGGTGTAATGATCACGCGTTCAATTGGATAACGTTGGCCAGGTTAGTTGATCGGCCGCGGATTCATGCCGCTACGCCGCCTCGAAGATCCGCGCAGGGTTTGCTTCGCTCCCGCCACCGAAAACCGCGCAATTAAAGTGATGCCAATCAAGGGGGGGTACTCATGCGCATCTTAACGCCCCTAGTGGGGTAATTTCTGTCTGCACCCGCCACCAAACCCAAGGACTGTCCGACGGATAGAGGAAAATTGGAGAGCAGGTCACTTACCCGATGCGCAAGCGCATTACGGACTCGCAATTTGTCGCCTCGCTGCTTGCAGATGCGCCCGCCGCGGAACTCAGCACTGCTCTGGTGCCTCAGCCACGTCAGTTAACACCGGATGCGCTTGCGTGGGCAGAGACGCTGACGCTCAAACGGCGCGGCGTTGAAACGCGCATGATTATCGGCGCAGAGACGGCGCAACTTGATGCGACACTGCTGCGCAACGTCAACGGCGCGCGCCGCTGGTATCAGCAAATTGTCGGTGGCGCGACCATCAATCAGGTTACGACGCAGGCTGGCATCAGCAAGCGTCACTTCAAGGCGATGATCACGCTGGCTTTTCTGGCACCGGATCTCCTGGCCAAGATCACCAGCGGTATGCAGCCTGTTGCTATTACATCGGAGTGGCTCAAAACCAATGGTGTCCCCGCCGACTGGAATGCGCAACGCACCCTTCTTGGCAGCCTATAAGCAGGTCTCAACAACCCATTTAGACCAGTATTAAGCGGCCTCATGGCAATTGATCTGCTCTCGGAACGGCCGCCGCCACCGTGCAGCGCCGTGCGGCACAGCCATCACATGCAAGAACAGCAAACCGGTCTGAGAATTGCGTGACGCTTTGATGCAATGCGGTCAATAAAGCACCCGCCAAACCCTACGCTGAGAGACGAGCGACCTAAGAGCCCGCATATACGCCGCAATAAGTGTCTCGAACCGACAAGCCACATCCATTCCCCTCTGAAATAACGGAGTAATTCAAAGGCAAATTATCATGATATATCAGTGAGATATGAGCTGGCTGGGGTGGTGGCATTCCCAGCAGACTTTGTAACCCATTGTTTTGCAGTGAAAAATTTCGCAACACTTCACTGCGTGATGCAGTTGTGTTGCACATGGGCGGGGTGGCGGTCAATGTTTCACAGCCTGATGCAAAGGCGTGCCGCAATCGAGGGCTTGGGTGATGGTTAAGATCGCGGCGAATAGCGTTACTGTGGCTTTGCAATTGATGCTGATAGCCCAGCTGACATCGGCGTCGCTATCAACTGCTCCGTTGCAGCTTCCCAAAAGCGGCCAATGGTGCAAGTTGCAGAATTTTTGCCACAGTGGATGACTGCTTTGGAAGACAAAGCGCCATTTCGCTGCGCTGGTTCTGATGACTGCTTTCTCGGTGTCAAAAGGGGGTACATTTGGGAAGGCGCGGGGAAATTGGAGCTCCGCCGCGCCTGTTTTCTTAATGCTTGATCATTGCCATAGAACTAGACATCAACGACGACTTTACCAACTGCTTTGCCGCTGGAAAGATGCGCGTATGCGTTGCCAACTTCTGCAAAACCAAACGCTTGGTCATCAAGAAGCGGCTTTAAATCGCCCGCGTCTATGATGGCTGCGAGTTTCGCAAGGATATCGCCATGCACGTCGCGTTTGTAATTGTGCAGCATCGGGATCAGCATGAACACAACATGCAACGACAGGCCTTTGAAGTGTGCCGTCGATAGGTCGACTTCAAGCATGGAGCTTGTTGTGACGACCTGCGCGTTCAAGGCTGCTGCCGCAAAGGAATTGGCCATATTCGCCCCGCCAACAGTGTCATAAACAACGTCAAAACCAGCGCCGTTTGTATGTGCTGCAACGTAGTCTTCGACAGTTTCACTGCGGTAGTTGATTGGCACAGCACCGTAACCTTTGATGATCTGCGCTGTCTTTTCACCACTGATTGTCGCATAAACATCAGCACCAAAATGCTTTGCGAGCTGAACCGCTACGTGACCCACGCCACCAGCGCCGCCCTGCACAAGAACCTTTTGACCGGACTTAACGCCAGCACGCACCAAGCCCTCGTAGGCGGTGATCGCAACGAGTGGTAATGCTGCCGCTTTACGCATTGAAATCGACTTTGGCTTCAGCGCGATCAACTGCGTGTCGACCACCATGAATTCGGCCAGTGCGCCTTGCAGATCGGCCAAGCCGCCTGCGCAACCGTAAACCTCGTCGCCAATCGCAAAGCCTGTGACGCCGTCGCCAAGCTGGGTAATCGTGCCCGCGAAATCCATACCCAAAACGGCAGGCAATGCAGGGGACAACGGCAAGTCGCTGCCCATAATACGGATCATCGTGTCGACGGTGTTCACGCTTGTTGCGGCAACCTTGATGACAACGTGGCCCGCTTTTGCGGTTGGCGTTGGCAGGTCTGCTGCCTCGAATGCTGCGGTTTCGCCGTAGGTGTTCAGGATCATGGCTTTCATCGGGGATACTCCAAAGGATGAATGATACCCCCCGATCTATTCCCATCTTCTTTCTATATAAATGAGAGAGTTTGGAATTCAGTATTCGGTTTTTCTATGCAATTGAGGCGATGATGCGGGTCATTTCCTGCATAATTGACGAGGAGTGATCAACGTCGAGGGCCGCGGCATGGGGGTTTGCGAATTGTCCTGCGTCATTGTCGAAATATTTGCCTGATGCGTCTGCGAACGATGCATCAAGGGAGGCTTCGCAAAGGATGTCTGCACCGATGGCAAGGTCGTTGCCTGCGATTCCATACCCTTCCTTTACCATTTTAGAAGCCAGTAACGATCCAGGATTCACCGCGACGATCACAGGACCATCGGGCAATGCGCGCGCCATTTCACGGCTCCAAACAGTAATCGCGAGCTTGCTTTGTGCATAGGCAGTCCCGTCCCCCAAATGGCCCTTGCCAGCCATTGCAGCCAGATCAACGGGTGCTTGTGCGGCGGAAGAAAGGTTCACGACGCGGCCCGATTTCGGGATGATCGGCAACAGCCGATTGGTCAGGACATATGGCGCAAAGCTGTTCACCATAAAACGGATATCCAAACCGTCGGGCGTGCGCGTTTCAGCGGTTTTGAAAATACCTGCGTTGTTGATCAGCACATCAAGGGTTTTGTGGCGTTCCAAGATTTCATCGGCCATCGCAGTGACCTCCCCAAGCCGCGTCAGATCAGCGAGGTAGGTCTCGGATTTTCCGCCAACCTCTTTCGCCGCTGCCGCCAGTTTGTCGGCATTGCGTCCGTGCATCAGGATCAAGTGGCCCTGTGCCGCCAGCATTTTCGCGGTCAAAAGGCCGATGCCGTCGGTCGCACCTGTGATCAATATTGTCTTGGTCATTTCAATTTTCCTTTACTGTGCAAAGTCGGGCAGAATATCATCTGCCAACCGCTTTAACGTGGTTTCGATATCCGCGCCATTGAACCGTAGGTTCAGCGCGACATGGTTGATTCCGAGCGATTGGATTTCGGCGAGATAGCTGCGCAGAAACCGCGTACCCGATTGAAATCCGAGATGGATAGGTTTTGCTGGTGCGTTAGCGTCACCTAAAACGTCAACATAAAGTGACTGCATTACAGGTTTGTCCATTCCGCCTGTGCTTGATATCTGCTGGCGATACTGTGCGACAACGCGTCCTTGGGTGTGCGCTTCGCGCGGATAGGTCATCCATCCATCGCCATTCTGCGCCACCCATTCGGGCGACTGTTGGCTACCACCCGTGATTAGCAGCGGGATGTGATCTGCGGTCGGCTTTGGCAGCATATCAATGCCACCCGTCAAAACGCCCGCGCCATTTTGAAACTGCGGGTAGTCTCGTGAAGCAGCGTTGATATAGTCAACACTCTCGCGAAACCGTTCGCCGCGATCTGGGTAGGTCATGTTCAACGCTGGGTATTCGTCAGGCCGATCCCCCGAAGCAACGCCTAGCAAAAGCCGCCCACCAGACAGCGTATCAGTCGTTGTCGCCGCTTTCGCAACATGTGCAGGGTGGCGCAAGGGCAGCACAACGCTGGCGATCCCAAGTGCGATGGTGCGCGTCGTCGCGGCCAGTGCGCCCAGATAGACAAACGGATCATACATCTGCCCAGCATCCCCAAAACTGGGCACATTAAACGGCACGTCGCGCAGCCATAGCGCCGAAAACCCAAGCGCCTCGGCAAGCTGCGCGCGCTCGATATGCCCTGACATGTCAGGCACCTCGGATTGAGCATAATTCGCAATCGGCACGACCAACCCAATGCCTAGACGATTGGGTTTGAAGACAGTGTTATATGCGCGGTTCAACTTGGGGAACCCAGCATTAAGGGCGGCGTCGTTCATGTGCAGTCTCGTTTTCCTGACGTTTCCCAGACTGGCATACACGTTTATAAAAGTGTATAAATGCCTCAAATTTCAATTCAGAATTCGGAAATGGGATATAATGTGATGGATACCGACGGGCTTCGGCTCTTTGTTCTCGCGGCTGAAAAGCTGAACATCAGTGCCGCAGGTCGTGAACTGGGCCTTGCGCCTGCAGTCGCCAGCGCCCGCCTGGCAAAGCTTGAGAATGAGGTTGGTGCAGATCTGTTACGACGCTCCACCCGCAAAGTGGCGCTGTCGCTTGAGGGGGCGGAGTTTCTCCCCTTTGCGCGCGAAATTTTGCAGCAGACAGACGCGGGGTTGGCAGCCCTTGGTAACGGTAAACCAACCGCGACAGGCACTTTGCGGTTTACTGCGCCAAGCACGTTTGCCCAGCTTCATGTTGTACCAATCCTGCCAGATTTCCTCGCGGCTCATCCCGATGTGACGCTTGATCTGCGCCTGTCTGACGTTCAATTCGACCTCATCGAGGGGAGCTTTGATTTGGCGTTACGCAATTCTGAATTGACAGATTCAAACCTAAAGGGGCGCAAGCTTGCCGATGATAAACGCATTCTTTGCGCATCCCCAGCGTATCTAGAAAAGCACGGCGCGCCCACGCATCCCGATGACCTCGCAGCACATCATCTGATCGCCTTTCGCGAACAAGCCGCCCGTCCGCTTATCGGGCAGGACGGCCAGACCGCCGTGTTTGATCCGCGTGCAGCATGCAGCCGTCTGATCCTAGATGACGGATTAAGCCAGAAAATTGCAACACTCGCAGGGGCCGGAATTTCTATCAACTCGTGTTGGAGCGTTTACAGCGAAATCGCGAACGGCAGCCTTGTTCGGGTTCTGCCAGAGTTTGAAATGGCCACCCGAACAGCGATTTGGCTTGTGTATCCCAAGACAAATGTTCTTTCCGCAAAGGTGCGCGTTTTCATGGATTTTTTGCTCGATCGCTTGTCCAAATCACCGATTTGGGAAGGATCTGAACAAGCATAGTTAACGCTCTTATCGTCAAAGTATCGCTTAGCTTTGCCCTCTGCTTTCGCCGTCACAACCTTTTTCGTCAGCTACACCTGTATGTATTCACTCAGGAATTCGACAAAGCACTCCCACTACATAGTCCTTTCAACTTCACCTCACTTAATTTTTCCGATTTCTTTATTGCTTCGGTCCGAAAGCAGGCATTCGCCGCGACACAGAAAAACGTAGATGTGGGCTCCTTTCGGACCTTAGCTGCATTTGCACATCCATATGATATAGTGCGACGTCAACGTCTGGTTTTCGCTATGGGAGGATATGGCGGATCGGAGGATCCATCATGCAAACACCGAACTTACCGGCCATTCGTGCGCTTCGACCCGCTTGGAACAAAGGACGTATAGTCGGTCAAAAGCTCCCACTGAAGCCCAAGCATGTCTGGGCAATACGCGTGCGGCTCGAGTTGACGGAAAACCATCGAGACCTTGCCCCGTTCAATCTGGCTATCGACAGTAAATTGCGCGGCTGTGATCTCGTCCGGATGAAAGTCGCAGATGGAATGGCGTCAGGGCAGATCAAAGCGCGTGCATCCGTACTGCAAAGCAAAACCCAAAAACCGGTTCGGTTTGAAATTTCGGAAGGCACGCAGGCATCGGTCGCAAAGTGGATGGAAGCCCCCCTGATGGTCGGGTCCGAATTTCTCTGGCCTGGACGTTTCCACGGGCGCCTGCACATCTCAACGCGTCAATATGCACGGATCGTGCGGGACTGGGTTGGGTCCATCGGTTTGGAAGTTACAGCTTCTGGCACGCATTCAATGCGACGGACGAAGGTTACACAGATTTACAAGAAGACAGGCAATCTGCGTGCCGTTCAATTGTTGCTGGGTCACACCAAGATGGACAGCACAGTGCGATATCTTGGTGTTGAGCTTGATGACGCCTTGGCAATTTCGGAGGCTATTGAAATCTAAACCTTCGGGCCGTTCGTAAGGGACGGCCCAAAGCCGCCGTCCACCGAAGATATTAGATGATGCGGTGCGGCCCGTCGAACTAGCCATTCGCTGCGGCTGCAAAATATCATCACAAGCGAACTCACAGTCAGCGGACGTCAGAAATAGCACTTCGCAAAACGCCGCTCAGCCTTCAGGTTTCCAGTCAGGCTGTGTCGCAAAAGAGATAACATCCTTCCCAAGCTGATCCCAATGTTGCTTGTCGCGCTCAAATATCACGACTTCAATGTCCAGCCCTTCGGCATCATCCATCGTGCCAAGGCTCAGTGTCAGATGATTAGGTATTCGTGTGTTCTTCCCGTAAATGGGGCTACCACAATCGGCACAAAAAGCTTTCGTAACCTGTGAGCGGTTGTCAGACAAATAACTGAACTGACTTAGTTTTCCGCTAAGGAAAACGGCATCCGAACTGAACATGGCTCCCACAGTGTGGCCTGTTCCGCTCAGTCGGCGGCATTCTTCACAATGGCATTGTGCAACGACGACTGGCGGCCCCACTGCAACATATGTGACCTCGCCGCAAAGACATCTCCCATGATATTTCTTTTCCATGAGTAGACATTACACTCGGTATCAAGATGAACAACTTCAAACGGTAGAGGAACTCGTGCCATTGAGTGCCCAGTTTCAAGCATAGCTATTTGGTCATTCAGGGCTCTGAACTGCCGTTCACCGCTTCGCAGCATCATCGCTGCTCAAGTGGCGTCGTCATGGACGGCCCATTGCTGCCGTTGGTCACAACATCTGAATGCTGCGGTCGCAGCCCGCATTGCGGACATTCGCGCAGCGTGCAGCATTTGGTGCCAGCTAGATGACCGCACTTCGGACGTTGCTGCGGTTCGCCCCATTCGCGCCAAAGTCTGCTTACAGTAGATTCTTTTAGGCGAAGCGGTCCATCTTGATGGAAGTGCTGGGGCTACTGGTTCCGTAAAGCTTCTTCGATTTTGGCCACGTCAATTTTGCCCATCTGCATCATCGCCTCAAACGCACGTTGTGCCGGGTCCCCGCCGGCGGCCAAGGCATCGATCAGCACACGAGGTATGATTTGCCAAGAGACACCCCATCTGTCCTTGCACCAGCCACAGGCACTTGCTTGCCCGTCGTTGTCGACGATTGCATTCCAGTAACTGTCAGTTTCGTCCTGATCGTCCGTGGCTATCTGAAACGAAAACGCCTCATCCTGTTTGAATGCTGGCCCGCCGTTCAGGCCGATACAGGCTACTCCCGCGACCCTGAATTGAACGGTCAAAACGTCACCGGCCTTACCTGACGGATAGTCGGTAGGCGCGAAAGACACCGCCGTGACTTCGCTGTCAGGAAAAACAGTGGTGTAAAACCTTGCGGCAGCTTCGGCGTCTTTGTCATACCAAATGCAAATAGTGTTCTTGGCGGTAGTCATGATATCACCTCCTGTTCGCTGGCCGCGGCCATATCCATCCACATGCATTCCCATACATGCCCGTCCGGATCGGCAAAGCTGCGGCTATACATCCATCCGTAATCCTGTTTGGCGTTGATATCTGGTGTGCCGTCAAATGCTGCTGCCGCGTCCAGTATTGTATCAACGGAGGCTATATCGTCGAAAGAAATCGCTAATAGCACTTCGCTTGAGGTTGCAGGCGGGATTGGGCGCTTGGTGAAAGTGCGCCATTTGTCATGGGTCAACAACATAACAAAGATTGCCTCGCTCCAAACCATACAAGCCGCTGTATCATCGGTAAATTGCGGATTGTTCTCAAACCCGATAGCTTGATAGAATGCCATTGCCTTTTGCAAATCGGTAACCGGCAGATTTACGAAAATCATCTTTGGCATTGTAGTGTCCTTTCCGTGCAGCCGACTACAGGGCTGCTGTTAGAGTAACTGGTTTAGCGGCCAATGCTGTCATAGATGCGATGTCCGCTGTCGGTCATTTGAGAGACTGGGCATATTCTTCGAGCTGCGCAGCGACTGTGCCCCAGCCATCATAAAAGCCCATGTCTTCGTGCCTCTGGCGTGCTTCGGGCGAGCGGTGACGAGCGGTCGCGGTGTAGATAGTGCCACCCTTCCCATCATCTGCGAATTCGACAATCGCCGTCATGAACGGATCAGCGGCAGGCTTCCAGCCTTCGCTGTAAGTGTCCGTGAAAACAAGGCGCTCGCCGTCAATGACTTCCAGAATGACACCCTCATTCTCCATGAGATTGCCTTCGACATTCATCGTCGTGTTGAACTTACCACCGACGCGCAGGTCGATTTCGCAAGCGTCGATGCTATGCGGTTTGGGCACAAAGAAATTTTTGATGTGCTTCGGCGTCGTCCAACACTCCCAAAGCAGCTCTTTTGGTGCATTGATCTTGCGGGTGAAGGTCAGATCGGTTTTCGGATCAAGTTTCATTTTTGGCGTTCCTGCATGAGGTTCTTCACGTAGTCATCAAAGCGGTCCAGTCGCCCTTCCCAAATCTCGCTTTGTTCGCTCAGCCATTTTTTGGCTGGAGCAAAAGCGTCGGGTGCTAGTTCGCAGGTTCGCGTTCGCCCCTGCTTTTTTGATGTGACGAGGCCCGCCACTTCCAACTTTTTCAGATGTTCCATGAATGACGGCAACGCCATGTCGTGCGGCGCAGCCAATTCGCTGACACTTGCTTCGCCTCTTGCAAGACGTTGAAGGATCAAGCGCCGCGTCGGATCTCCAAGAGCGGAAAAGCACTGGTCGAGGTTGGGGTCATACTTAGACATATACCTAAGTAACACTGCAGACTGAATGTTGTCAATAAGACTTAGGGAACATCCTAACCATTGCCATGCGAGAGCAATAGCAGACATTCGCTGCGCGGTGACGAACGAACAGTATGGGCTCGTTGCCGACATTAGATCGGTCGTAGCATTCCCGCGTCGTGAGTGTGTCACTACCGACACGAACGGCCCTTTCCAGCCGTTCGTACGGCACCGCGCTGCTGCATCGCGGCGTCCAAGAAGCGGACATCTAAAAATATGCCGATATAAGACTGACTGAGAATAACTTTTTGCGGCCAGGCTTTGCTCGTAATCGTTATGCATACTGAAAGCGGGTGTGAATAACTCAGCCGTCGCTAATGGTCGCCAACCAATCCAAAAAAACACCCAACCGTCGCAACCCCGACACGCGGGTAAGGTAGAGCGCGGAGATATTCAGCGGGTCCGCATCAAGCTGGCCAGAAAACAGCTCAATCAAACGCCCGGCCCGGATATCGTCTGCGATCATGAAATCGGAAAAACGCGCGATACCCAGACCGCCTAATACCATTTGGCGCACGGCCTCTCCATTGCCCGCGGTCAGGGCGGGGGGCACCGTCACAGGGGTGGACATAGCAGTGAAACCCAATGTGTTGATATGATCTGGCGCCGCGAACCGCACTTGCTCCAGCTGTGAGAGGTCGGCCGGTGTTTTTGGCCATCCTTTGCGATCCAGATAGTCCGGTGTAGCCACCAATTTCCAAGCCGTGCGCCCCAAGTAGCGGTGCAACATGTCGCTATCAGGCAGCCGTCCGAGCCGTATGGCAACATCCGCGTGACTGCCGATCAGATCCACCAACGAGTCTGTCATGTCGATCGAAAGCTGGATGTCCGGATACTTTGCGTGAAACTCGGCCAACCGTGGGGCGAGGACATGCAGGACGTAAGGGACCGGTGCGTTTACACGCAGTGGTCCGGCGGGGGCCTGTCCGCTGGTAGCTATCTCTTGCAGGGCTTCGCTGCGGTCCAAAATCTCGCGCGCTTCCGCCAGAACGGCTGCACCCTCGGGGGTGATCTCGATGGACCGCGTGGTCCGACGCAGCAGCGTGACTTTTAACTGCTCTTCCAACCGCGTGACTGACCGGCTGAGCGTAGAGGCCGACACCCCTCTGCGCCGTGCAGATTCAGCAAAGCCCCCATCATCGACGATCCCGACGAAGGCAGCCAAATCCCCCATGCGCAGCAATTCGTGCAGTTTTTGCAATGATCCATTCCAAACTTGTCTGTTCTCGCAATAGATAACGACAGGCATATACGGCGTCGACATCAAATTTATTGGAGAAAACCGATGCCACTTGCCCTTTGGGCGCTGACCATCAGCGCTTTCGCCGTCGGAACGACCGAGTTCGTTATCGTCGGTCTGTTGCCCACCATCGCCGCCGATCTTGGCGTTTCCATCCCTTCCGCTGGCCTCTTGGTCAGCCTCTATGCGCTTGGCGTGACCATCGGTGCGCCGGTGCTGACGGCCATGGCTGACCGGGTGCCTCGTAAGACGCTGTTGCTGCTCTTGCTGGCGCTGTTCACGCTCGGCAATGCTTATGCCGCCTTCGCGCCGGACTACGGCAGCCTTGTCGCTGCGCGCTTTATTACTGGTCTCGCTCACGGCGTGTTCTTTGCCATCGCCTCGACCATTGCCACCGATCTGGTGGAGCCCGAAAAGGAAAGCTCTGCCATCGCACTGGTGTTCCTTGGCCTGACCGTCGCGCTTGTGACGGGTGTGCCTTTGGGGACGTTCATCGGCCTGAACTTTGGCTGGCAGTCGACCTTCCTTGGCGTTGTCGTGCTGGGTGTAATCGGCTTTATCGCTTCTGCCGTGCTGGTGCCTGCCAATCTGACCAAGGCTGCGTCAGCGGGGATCAAGGCACAGTTACAGGTGCTGACCTCACCTCGTCTGTTGCTGGTCTATCTGATCACGGCTGTGGGGTATGGCGGCAACTTCATCGCCTTTACCTTCCTTGCGCCGATGCTGAACGAAGTCACGGGTCTGTCCGCAGGCGCGGTCAGCCTTGTGCTGCTGCTTTACGGTGCATCTGTCGCCGTGGGGAACATCGCAGGCGGCAAGCTGGCCGACCGTATCGGTGCAGTGCCGTCCTTGACCGTGATCTTTGCTGGCCTTGCCATATCACTCGTCGCACTCGGCGCGTTCCTAACCAGCCCGATTGCAGCCGTTGCGGTTGCGGCCTTCTGGGGTGGTTTTGCCTTCGCCAACGTGCCGCCGCTGCAGTCTTACGTCGTGCAAATCGCCCGCGAAGTCTCGCCCGGCGCGGTTGATGTGGCGTCCGGTTTGAACATCGGTGCGTTCAACCTCGGCATTGCCGGCGGCGCATGGGCTGGTGGACTTGTGGTGGAAAGCATCGGCCTTGCCGCTGCGCCTTACATCGCCGCTGGTGTGGTGGTTGTCGGGATCGTTCTGGTGCGCCTGTCTGGTCGCTTGAACGCAACAGCACCCCAAACTGTTGCTGCTGAATAACCTCATTTGCCCCGCCGTATCTAACGTGCGGCGGGGCAGACCAATGAACAGGAGGTTCGTATCATGTCTGCCCTAAATCTGATTTACAAAGACCGCATGACTTTTGGCATTGAATTGCCGCTGGACCGCGACTGGTCTGAAGCCGGTCAACGCCGTGCCCGTATCGAGGGTCGCCCCTTTGGTGTGCCGGACATTTCAAACCCCGCCAAGGGCGTGGAATTGGCCGAGAGCCTTGGCTTCGATGGGGTCTGGCTGCGGGACGTACCGGTTCACGATCCAAGCTTCGGGGATGCAGGGCAGGTGTTTGACCCGTTTCCCTATCTCGGCTTTCTTGCCGGCCGCACGCGGCGCATTGCGCTTGGCACTGCGGGTATCGTCCTGCCGTTGCGCGATCCAATCCTGCTGGCCAAGATGACCGCCAGCTTGCACCATCTGTCGGGTGGGCGGTTGATCCTTGGCATCGCGTCGGGGGATCGTCCGGTGGAATACCCTCTTATGGGTCTCGACTATGAGGTCCGCGGAGCCGCCCTGCGCGATCGCGTCGACCAGATGCGCAACCTCTGGTCAGGGGATGCGCTGCAAGGACCGCAAGGTCCGGTCACCGTGCGCCCCTATGTGCCGGAAGGTATCCCGATGGTCATGGCCGGAATGGGCCAGCAAAGCCTGCAATGGATCGCCCGCACATTGGACGGCTGGTTCACCTATCCCGGCCCTCCTGATCAGGCCGAGCGCCGCCTCTCAATATGGCGTCAGGCGCGCACAGATGCTGGCCTTCCCTCTGCGCCGGTCCTGACCGCCATGCATTTGGACCTTGACCCTGATCCCGATGCGCCCTCTCGGCCAATCCAGTTCGGGGGCCGTATCGGTCGCAATGCGCTCATTTCACATGTTCAATCGCTGCACGCTGCAGGGGTCGCCCATATCGCCTTTAACCTGCGCCAATCACAACGCGAAATCGAAGACGTTCTGGCCGAGTTGGCCGAGCACGTCATACCTGAGTTTGCACAAGAAAACACAATGGAGATAGCACAATGAGTATCACCCTGATCGGCCCTGCCCAAATTCCATCCATGGGGTTCGGCACCTTTCAACTTGAGCAAGATACCGTAGCCGATATGGTGGCCGCGGCCCTTTCCGAAGGGTTCCGCCATATTGATACGGCGCAGGCCTATGAAAACGAAGCGCAAGTCGGCGAAGGTTTGCGTCGCGCCGATGTCCGCCGCGGTGATGTGTTCCTCACTACAAAAATCCTGCCCGAGCACTTCTCGCCAGAAGCCTTCACCGCTGCCACCGAATTGTCTTTGAAACGATTGGGGACGGATTATGTAGACCTGCTTTTGCTGCACTGGCCCTCAAAAGATGTGCCGATTGCCGACACCATTGGCGCGCTAAATGATCTGATTGCTGCGGGCAAAGTTCGCCATGGGGGCGTGTCGAATTTCACCATGGATATGGTCAACCAAGCACAGGCTGCGCTGAACACGCCACTGGCCGCCAACCAGATCGAACTGCACCCACTGATCGACCAAACACGGATGATCGCTCACCTCGCCAGCAAAGGCATTCCAGTTGAAGCCTATTCGCCGCTGGCGCAAGGTAATGTCATGGGGAACGCCACGTTGCGCGAGATTGCCGCCGCGCATGACGCAAGTTCGGCCCAGATTGCCCTGGCCTGGATTCTGACGCGCCCAATGAGCATCGCGTTGCCGCGGACCGCCAATATAAACCGGCTTGCCAGCAATCTGCGTGCAACGGAAATCATGTTGAGCGCCGAAGAGATCGCCCGAATTGATGCCCTTGGTACTGCCGAGGGGCGGTTGGTAAGCCCAGAGACACTTGCCCCAGCTTGGGATTGATCATTCACTGGTCCTGCAGAAACACTGCAGGACCTATACCCGTCGACTTCAGCCTTCGGCCCATTGCGGCCATTGGCCCGTCGTCGGGCATACCGCGATGCAGCCAGTCATTGCCGACTTTCACTGCGAACGCACCAGCTTGTCACGCGGTGATAATGGATCGATTGTAAACCCCATATGTTTGTTGGCCTTGTTTACTTCGGCGGTTCCTGCACCCTGAGGTTTAATTGCTTGGTTCAGCAATTTGTCAGATCAACTGTAGCTGTGCAAAAAAAGGCGACGCCTTGGCGCCGCCTTTTTGTGTAGGTTCTAGCGTTCGGATTAGAACACCATTTCGAATCCGAGCTCCAACCCGAAACTTTCAAAATCATCAGTTCCAATGCCATCGTAGTTGGCTTGCGCGCTGAATATCATGCCGTTGTGCATGGCAAATGTACTGCCAAGATGGACGCTTGCACGTTTGCCTTCAAAATTTGGTGTTAGTGTTTCCGCAAATCCTGTGCCTTCAGTCTTGGACCAACTTCCTGCAATGCCACCCGTCAACGTTAACGCGCCGTTTTCCAGCACAAAGGCTTTTGCAACATCCAGACCAAGGGCCACATTTTGAACGGTAATGCTTTGCTCTGGGATGTCTTGGTCGGCGTTATCAGTAAACGCCCCTTGGGTGTCTTCAAGGTGCGTGGCCGTAAGGCTTGGCGTGAACGTCAGATCATCATATTCTAACTGCCCCGCAACCTTAAGACTGGCCAGCGTGCGGTCAGTATCAAAAGCTTGTGCATCGGCATCACCAATCGTCACTGTGTTCTCGGTCCGGCCAACCAAATAGCGGCCTTCAAAGTAAAGTGGATGGTCAGGCAATTTTGCGACAATATATGGCCCTACAAGATACCCATCGCCTTGGGTGGTGTTCTCGCCGTTTTCTTGTTTGATTGTATCAAACTGAAGCATCCCACCGATAAGCAGATCAGGATTGACGGCGTAATGGGCGCCCGCGACACCAAAGAAATAGCTGTTAGCGATGTCTCCGTTTTCCGACCAATCACCGCGCACACGCGCCCAAATTGGGCGCCCGCCAGATGTGGCAAGTTCAAACGTGCCGTTACCGGATGTGGCATTGACGTTGAAAGCACCCGTTGCGCTGCCAGACAAGAAGCCAATCAAATCTGGTTGCGCTGCTATCAGATGGCGCGCGCGCTCTTGCATGAGGTTGCTGATTTCGGTCTGAATTTGTTCGACGGTTGGGTCGGTGCTGGGCGTAATAACGTTTCCGCTGTAAAGGTTGATATCAATATGTGCACCATGGGTCGCCCCTCGCGTTGGGTTCAAAAAGCCTGATGGATTCGAGTTGGCTGCGATACTTGTGACTACGCCCTGCGTGCCGCCCGTTCCACAACACCCGATTTCAGTGCCCACATCAGTTGTTACCCCAATAAAATAATTGTTTCCGGGAACCAATGTCAAAGAAAGCGCAGGGCTAAGCGCTTCGTGATATCCGATGTCGATAGAAGCAACGCTGCCGGATTGATAGATGAGCGTCGCGTCTTCAAAGACGACAAAGTTTACATTCCCATCCGCCACAAGATCCAAGCCGACGCCAAATTGCGTGAGTTGCATCGCTGCTGATACTGTGAACTGGCCTGCAACCCCCTCGTTCACACCCCTGGACGTGCGAGTGCTGTCAGCACCGCTGCCGTCATATTCTAGTGTTGTTTGTGCAATCGCGCTTGTTGCTTGCGTAACACCAATCTACATCAACGCGGCACATGTCGCTATTGCCCGCGCTCTTGTTCCAATGCTGGAACTTATAATCTTCGAACTCATTCAACTTTTCTCCCAAGAACTTCCACATTTTTACTTTGCAATCACGTTAATGACAGGTTCCCAAAATCTCTCCGAAACCCGCTCTTCTGTCGATTGGGCATGGGCAATTTCAAAAGCGCAACTCAGGACAAACTTCTTTAACGTAGTTTTAGGAAATCACGCATGATGGTGGCAATATTGTGCTCAGATAGTGGTGGTAAGTGGATGCGGCGCAGCGAATTATCTGAGCAGTGAAACTGTGTGGTTGTAGTGGTGTTGAGCAAGTCTTGTAGGTAAAGCGTTTTCGCGCGTTTGTTTATATAATGCAGCTTTGCTCACAGCCCAAGGGTGTGGCTGGCTGCATTGTTGTGTAAGAAAGAAAATCTTCCGACCTGCGCAGGGAAATTGCCGTTTCAATTACACCCGCCGCGACACCCGTGAAAAAAGGCGTCAGTCGGTTACAGAATACCCCCAGAGAAAACATCATATTGCATCTTTTGCAAATGACAGTGAACTGAACCGTAACTTGGCTGGATGAACCACATAAGGTGCTTCACCTTATCGCCAGTTATCGTGGAGAGCGGAATATCTCCCCAGAACTCGATTGCGATTTTGCTAGTCGCTGAAAAATTTCCGCTCCATTTCTTTTGATGTTGCGTTATCCATGGCGTTTTTTACGGCTGCCGTGAGCATGACTTGCTCTTTGATGAAGCGGTCGAAATCCTTCTTCTCTTCATCGGAGAGTAGGTTTGCTGCAGCAACGCGAATATCTCCACCGTCGAGCGCGTTAATCTCTGTTTGGATAATTTGACGTTTAAGCGACGTTGCCTGATGTCCGATATCGGGGGCGACCGGAGAAGGTGATGGCACAGATATCGCTTTTCCTGTGACCTGAGCCCCTGAATCTTCACCAGTTTTGTGTAGAGTCCGCCCGACACAAGGACGGACAAATGAAGGCACGATTTACGGACGAACAGATCATCGCAATGATCAAAGAGCAGGAATCTGGTGAGAAGACCGCAGATGTATGTCGGCGGCACGGGATCAGTTCTGCGACATTCTACAAATACAAATCGAAGTATGGCGGGATGGAACCCTCAGATGCAAAGCGTCTGCGTGCGTTGGAGGATGAGAACGGTAAGCTGAAGAAGTTGCTGGCTGAGCAGTTGCTGGACAACGCGATGCTGCGAGACATCAACTCAAAAAAATGGTGACGCCCGTTGGGAAGCGGAAAGCGGTGGCGCATCTGATGGACGTTCATCAGGTCAGCCAGCGACGGGCGTGTGATGTGCTTCAAGTTGGTCGGTCATCGGTGAGGTATCTGTCGCGCCGTGGCGATGATGTTGAGCTAAGCGATGCCATCAAGCGGGTTTCGAGGGAAAGGCGACGGTTTGGTTGCCGCCGTGTTCACGTGATGATCGCGCGAGAGGGTTTTGTGGTGAACCACAAGAAGGTGAGGCGCATTTATACCGAAGAGAAGCTTCAGGTGCGCCGCAGAGGCGGCAGAAAGCGTGCTTTGGGCACTCGGAAGCCGATGGTGTTACCTGATGAACCAAACCAGCGTTGGAGCTTGGATTTCGTGTCTGATGCGCTAACAGACGGTCGCCGCTTTCGCATTCTGGCAGTTGTTGATGACTACAGTCGCGAGAACTTGGCACTGGTCGCGGACACATCGCTGTCAGGGCATCGTGTTGTTCGAGAACTGGATCGCATTATCGCTGAACGTGGTATGCCAAAAACGATTGTGTCGGATAACGGCACCGAGCTCACCAGCATGGCGATCCTGAAGTGGGTTCAGGATACGGGCATTGATTGGCACTACATCGCGCCAGGAAAGCCTCAGCAGAACGGCTTCATCGAAAGCTTCAACGGCAAGCTACGTGATGAATGCCTCAATGAAACGCTGTTTGGCACATTAGCTGATGCACGCGAAACGCTGGAAGAATGGAAAGAGGATTACAACTGGCGCAGACCACATTCAGCACTAGGAAACCTGACGCCGATGGAATTCTTGCAGAGAAAGGTGATGGACAAGATGGCCGCCTAAGGTCACAGAATTAAACCCAAGGACTCCGCGAAAAGCTGGAGGGAACTTGGGGCGCAGGTCAAAGTCTTAATATCTTGCACCGTGTATTGTCGTATCCGGACCCTGCTTTCCTCAACTCTTAGGTCACTGCGTAAGTTCTTGATGAGCGAATCGGTTCAAAAAGTATGGCTGCTTTGTGGGCCGCAATCGCAGCATTCGTCACGCTTACTGGAAGTCGCCTTTGGGCCGTCCGTGTAGTGGAACAAACGCCATTTTTTGACTATGCTTCGATCGGTTTAATGACGGCAATGAGCCCTAAGCGTTCACTAATAATGCTTCTCGAATCCTGCAACGGGAGGGTAGATCGTGTGAACGCGGGAAGAAGAGTGAGAAGATCCATTGAGTAAATCAGATTACATCTTGAGGTCGCTGTCAAAGCTTTCGAGCAAGCGATGGGAGCATTACGTTATAAACCGCCTTTTTCACAGACTGAATGATCCAGAAGTTGAGTTTGTATGCCAACAATGCATACGAAAAGGTGATAAATACTATTTGGCGGACATCTTTTTCCCGCAGTTCGACCTTTACCTCGAGATTGATGAAGCTCACCATGACGGTGACAATGCACTTATTAACGATGCCCTCCGCCGTTTTGATATAGCAGAGGCGTCGGGGCTTACAGAAGTTAGGATCTCCACCAGCGGCGTTTCAATTGAACAGGTAAATGCCAGTATTGAGGAGTTCATAGATCTTATACGTCGGCGAAAATCCGAGGTCAGCGACTTTGACGCTTGGGACTACGAGGGGCGATACAAACCTGAAGCCCATATTGCTCGAGGCTACATTACGATTGGCCCCCACTCCGTCTTTAGATATCAAAAAGATGCTCTGAGATGTTTTGGATACACCAAAGGTCATTTTCAACGCGGTGTGTGGAATCTTCCGGCTGAGGTCGTTGACGAAATTGAACTAACCGGCGCGTGTATGGTTTGGTTTCCGAGGCTCTATGAGCAGAAAAGATGGTGGAACTCCCTGTCTGAAGGCGGGTGCATAATTACAGAGATCAACAAGAACCCGGAAGAAACGTATTCTGAGCGTTGGGACCGGCGTATTGTGATGGCGCGCTCGCGAAATGCTCTGAACCAAACACTATATCGCTTCGTCGGCGTTTTTGAGGTCATTCCCGACTTTAGTAGCGGGAACGAACACCGGTTTCGAAGAATTTCAAAAAGTGTGAAGACCATATCTTTGGCAGATCTGCACAGAGCATCAGGCGTCTGAAGTGTCCGCTCTGCCGACCTCTGGGCCCGAAAATGCTGCAAGATGGACGAATGGCCGGTCTGGTGAAGCTGCGATGCGGCAAGGGGCCGAAGCCGAAGGGCCGGAATGGGCCGTTACGCCTCCCCTGAATGCTCTAGGGCTTCAATCGCATAGTTGAGCGCATCAGCAGTGGTTGAGGTGATCATACGAAAATCATCCATCGCGACGGCTGGAATAAGAAATCTCTTGTCCGTTTGGCCCGTCGAAATATGTCCTAAATACTGTTCCATGCCCTCCAAGCTGATCAAAGCATTAACAACGACGTCAACTTCACCCAATTCTAGCAACCCAAGTTCACCAGCCAGATCTTCCGAAAAGAGCTTATGAATTTTCCCAACTGATAGATGATCGCCAACTGGACCCTTCGCTTCGAGGTTGGCCTTGAGCGCGCGCGCGTAGTTGCGAAATTCAGCCGCCAAAATACGCCGCAAGGTCATTCGCCGACTGTCCAAATGTCTCCGATACTCTTCATTCGAGTGTTTTGCATTGGCTCGCAACGTCCAAATGACGCCTAGGAATCCAACAGCACCAACAAGTACGTTTTGAAAGCGATCGATAACGTCGATGATTTCGGGACTAATCAATTTTCTGCCTTTTCTTAGAACTGGAAGTTGCACTGCAGCGACAATGATCTGAGCCAATGACGGCTTCTGGCCGTCCACGTATTGTGCCCAGAGCCGTCCCTTAGCGATGGGCGACGTTACCCAAAACCCAATATGTGTACGGTCTCCTCATCTCCCCGAGAATCTAAACGTACTTCTTGAATCAAAATTGATCCTACCGTTGTCTCTCCCGGACGGGCAACGAATTCCTGTCCCACTATCGGTAGTTCAATTAGTTCGCGGCGCTTACGCTGTATCTCTATCATGATGTCCTCCATCGCTTATGACACGAAACCTTTATCATCGCGATGGCGCTTTGTGCGTCAAATATGACAGCGTAAGGAAAGTCTGATTTGATACGATACATAGCAGAAGCGCTTCGGCGCGTGAATGTCCGGTTTGGGCCGTGATTGACGGACGCACCTATTGGATCAGCGCAATACTGCGCGTTAGAGAAAGTCAGTTTCGAGCCCAAAATGAAGGATGCTGCACGCGGAAGGAACGGTCGGGCCATCGCGTCAGCTGAGGATCTGCCTTGCTCCTAATTTTACTATTTGTACATGAGGATCTAAAACCAACTAACCGTCTGGCGAGCGAAGTCCAACAACTTTCATGAAGGCATCTACCATGTCCACCAAAGCGCAGCTGCACTCTCGTAATCAACACTCAGAAGGCTACGACTTTTTGCGTTTAGTGGCGCAGACGCCTGAACTTGAAGCTTTCACGATCAGCAATCCACGCGGTCAGACAACGATTGATTTTCAAAATGCGAGCGCTGTCCGTATGCTTAATCGGGCACTATTAAAGACGCATTACAATATTGATTTTTGGGATATCCCTGCCGGCTATCTATGCCCACCAATTCCCGGTCGTGTCGACTACATCCACTATCTCGCGGACTTGCTCGCCGACAGCAATAATCAAGACATCCCGCGTGGGCGTCAAATCAAAATGTTAGACATCGGCACCGGTGCGAGCCTAGTTTACCCCCTGACGGGCCAGAGCGAATACGGCTGGAACTTCACTGGCGTCGATATCGATGCGGGTGCTCTGAAATCGGCAAGGCAAATTTGTGAATTTAACAAGTTGAAAATCACCCTTAGGCGACAAAATAAACCTGAGAATATCTTTAGAGGCGTGATCGAAGCAAACGATACTTTTCACGCAACCATGTGCAACCCGCCTTTTCATTCGTCCATGGAACAAGCGAATAAAGGCACCCAACGCAAGTGGGCGAACCTTGGAAAAGGGCATTCAAAAAAGCTCAATTTTGGCGGTCAAAACGCTGAACTTTGGTGTCCGGGTGGCGAGATAAAGTTTATCGCCCGCATGGTTGAGCAGAGCATGGAGTTCGCCGACCAGTGTCTGTGGTTTACCTCGTTGGTTTCGAAAAAAGACAATCTCCAACCACTCTGCCGAATTTTAGAAAAAGCTAGGGTTGCTGATTTTAAAGTCGTCCAAATGGCTCAGGGGCAAAAAACAAGTCGTTTTGTTGCTTGGACTTACATGAAGAAAGATCAGCGTTTCTTATTTGCGAATAGAGCTTGGGTATAGAGGCCCCTTTGGCGAAGTTCTACAATGCAGCTCAATGTCGGCAACGGGCCGTAAACACCCCCCAGCCCCCCACCAAAACCGCGCAACCTTCCGTATCTAAAATGATACCAATCAAAGGAGGGTTACTCATGCGTATCTTATCAGCCCTAGTAGCGGGCTTTCTTTCATCACCGCCACCCAAGGCCGTGCTGGCCACGCTCGTATGGCTTGGCGGGCGTTCGCACCCTGTCATCACCCTGCTCGCCACCCTCGCTATCCTGGCTGCCTGGAGGCGCCCAGATGATTGACCTGCAGGAGGGCGACATTGTGGTCATTCGGGCGTCGGACGACTGGCCGGAGCATCTGTTCGAAGTCGATGAAGTCTTTGAGGATTGCGTCATTGGCTACTCACTCACAGGGCCGCTGAGCGGCGTCTATGGCGAACCCGGCTGGGAGCTGATCCTGCGCAAGGCACCGTAACTGGGGCAGCGTTTGGGGCACTTGCGGTGCGCTGCTGCCATGAAGCGTTCGTCTAACGATGTTCAGAATACGCTGGCTGGGGTGGTAGGATTCGAACCTACGGTACACGCTACCAAAAAGCGTTGCCTTACCACTTGGCTACACCCCATCAGCGAAGCGGTGAATACTGCGAAGGGATGCAGGGTTCAAGCCCCGTTTTCACAAAAAATGCTATTCTTTTAAACCTTCCGGACGCAGCAAGTCTTCCGAGCTGTCAAGGTCGCGTTCCGCGTCGACAATACGCGTCAATGCAGCGTCGCTAACGGCGGCAACCGTTTGGACGCTTGTGCTTTCTTTGGCGCTATGCGGCGCGGGGTCGCTGATCATCTGGATTGCTTGTGTTGCATCGGGAATCGCGATGCCGGCCGCATTTAGCGCCAGTTTGACCTGACGCAGGGCTTCGCCTTTGGCGCGCACGAGCGAGCTTTCATTTTGATCAACCCAGCCTGTGACAATCAATTCGACGCCTGCAGAGTGCAGCGCTTCGATCCATGTGTCAGCGGCAGGTTCGCTAAGCGTAAAGGGCAGGGCCTGAACGGTATCGGCGACGAGGCTGCGCGTTGCACCAAGATCGGCGTCGCGGTCAACCATCACCGAAAATTTGAACCGGCGTTCGGCGTTTTGGCTAAAGTTGATGATTCTGCTTTTAAACACGGTCGCATTGGGAATCCGGATGTGATTGCCATCAAACGACAAAAGGATCGTCGCGCGGCTTGTCAGCCGGATGACCTTGCCTTGGTCGCCGTTGATTTCAACCGTGTCATTGGGCCGGAACGGCTGTCGGATCGACAGCATGACAGATGCGATAAAGTTTTCAACCGTGTCGCGCACCGCAAAACCAAGCGCCAGACCGATGATCCCTGCAGCGCCCAGGATCGTCGACAAAAGTGCAGTGGCGTTAACGATATCCAGCGCGATCACGATGCCGAAAATTACAAATGCAATGCGCAAAAGCTGGCGGAACAGTTCCGCAATAAACAGATTTGGCGCAAGCCGTTCCCAAGGCTGGCGCATCCGCGCAATCGCGAAACCGATGAAGACGACGATAGAAAAAACGATGGCCGCAATCAGCGCAAGCGGGAAAAAGACGATGAACTGGTCGATCCGCGACCGGAACCGTTCAATCGCGGGATCCAGCCGGCGGCCGATATCGGCGGTTTCGGTGACCTGGTTTTTGACCGCGACTACGCCTGCAATCCCTGTCGCGAGCGGTTCAAGCGCGCCGACTTCCGCGACAGAGGTTGCCGTGCCGCGCAGCGTGACCACCCCGTCGTTGACCTGCACCGTCACATCGTCGTAATTGCCCAGCTCGGTCAGAATTTCGCGCATCCGCACGGCGATATCGGCGTCTTGTTGTGCGTATTCGGCTGTCAGGCCCGCCGTGCTTTGGGCGGTGGCGGGGGCCGCAAAGGTGAGCGCAAGTACAAGACAAATAAGAAAACGCATGGCAATCATCCAATGAAAGAGTTTGGACAATCCTAAGAAGATGGCGCGCGGGGGAAAACCCCCAATTTAGACCCGCAGCGGGTCCGCCTTGGCAAGCGCGTCAAAACCCATCAGGCTTTTGACAAGCGCATCCATGTTTTCAAGCGCAATCATGTTCGGGCCGTCAGAGGGGGCGTTGTCAGGGTCTTCATGGGTTTCGATGAATACCGCCGCGATACCAAGCGACACCGCCGCGCGCGCCATTACAGGCGCAAATTCGCGTTGCCCGCCCGATGATCCGCCCATGCCGCCGGGTTGTTGCACCGAATGTGTCGCGTCCATGACCACGGGGTAGCCGCTGCGCGCCATTGTCGGCAGCGACCGCATATCGGCAACCAATGTGTTATAGCCAAATGACGACCCGCGTTCGGTCAGCAGGATACGTTTGTTGCCGGTGCTTTCGATCTTGGACACGACGTTGGGCATATCCCACGGCGCAAGGAACTGCCCTTTTTTGACATTGATCACCGCACCGGTTTCGCCAGCAGCAAGCAAAAGATCGGTCTGGCGGCACAAGAACGCGGGGATCTGCATAACGTCGCAGACTTGCGCGACAGTCGCGCAATGTTCGGGCGCGTGAATATCGGTGAGCACCGGACAGCCGATGCTGTCTTTGACGGATTGCATGACCTTCAGGCCCTCATCCATGCCCAGCCCGCGCACGCCGTTCAGCGATGTGCGATTTGCTTTGTCATAGCTGCCTTTGAACACAAACTGCGCGCCGTGGCGGGCGCAGACTTCGGCCATGTGACCCGCGATCATCTGGGCGTGGTCGGTGCTTTCAAGCTGGCAAGGGCCGGCAATCAGCAACAACGGGGCGTCATTGCTGACGTTAAGCGGACCAATTTCGACATTATGCATCAAGAGCTTACCTGTTCGCGAAGGATAGAAACGGTGATTGAAATAAGAAGGTAGATGCCCGAAAAAATCAGCAGGGACAGCAGCGTGTTTTCAAATGCGCGCGGATAGGCTGCCTGATCGGGGATCACGGGGTTCACACTTTGGGACAAATAGCGGACCTGGCGGTTGGCCTCGATCCGGGCGGTTTCCATCTGGGTCAGCGCCTGTTGCACCATTGCTGTCTGGAAATTGTAGTTTTCTTCGGCAACGCGCAGCTCGGTGTTGCGCGCCGCAAGCGATGCCCCATCCCCGTCAGAGCCTGTCAGCTCTTGGCGTAGTTCGGCGATCAGCGCGTCGATATTCGCGATTTGATCGCGCAGCGCCTGCACCT
Organism: Yoonia tamlensis; assembly: GCF_900115105.1. GTDB lineage: Bacteria > Pseudomonadota > Alphaproteobacteria > Rhodobacterales > Rhodobacteraceae > Yoonia > Yoonia tamlensis. Next base: position 2,268,942 of record NZ_FOYP01000001.1, on the reverse strand, counting down.
GGATCTGGCTGGGCCGTTCCACATTAAGCCGCGACTGCAACACAAGTGACAGCTGCTGGCGTTCGCTTTCGAGCGCGTTGATCTGCCCCATCCGTGCACCGGATTCACTGCCCGCATCAATCTGCTGCATTGTTTCTTGCAAGTTCAACCATGTCGCAAGCGCCTCTGCACGGCGGATTTCGGCGTCTTCATAGGATTGCAGCGCGCCCTTCATCTGATCCGTGCGCAGACGGCCTGTAAGCTGATCGACCTGTTCTTCCGCATAGGCGATCAACGCCGTCGAGAAAATAAAGCTGGTTTCGGGATCGGCTGCGATCACCTCCATCTTGATGATCCCCTCGGTCGGGTCATAGCTGATGCGCACATGATCGGAATAAAGTTTAAAGGTTTCTTCATTCGTCGCATCCGCAGCCAGCCGCTGGATAGAATCAATGCGGGAATCTGTGTAATGCGCTTTGAAACCGTGGTCGGCGTCCAGCCGCAGCATCGCCTCGCGCGAGGCCAGATAGGATTGCACGGCGATACTGTCTTGTTGCGTTGCCATTGATGTCCCCTGAAACAGGGTCGAAAGGCCACCCGGAGCTGCCGAAGCCGATTGCGCCTGCTGGATCACGATTTCAGATTTTGTCGCGTACATCGGGGTCGCGAGTGTGTAGAAATACCAGCCCATCATGAATGTCGGCAGGAACACGAAAAACGCGAGCCGTGTGAACAAAAGCACGATCTTGCGCCGCCGCCTGCGTGCGATGTCCAGTTGGATTTGGCGAATTTCGGCCGCATGTGTCGGGTTCATCTTGAGCCCCGATTGCGCATCCACCTGCGTATTGCGGCCGCTTACCTTTTGCGGCAGCTGGATTTGCCCCTCTTGCCCTGCGTTTTTGTGGCCATCGGGCATGACCAGTTCCAGCACGGATTTTTGCTGGAACGGATCAATACCAGCGGCCCGCAATTGCCGGATTGCATCAAATTCAGAGGTGAAAGTCAGCCCGTGTTTTTGGGCAACGCGTCGCGCCATGCGCAACTGGCGCGCGCTAAGCCCTTCGTTGCTGATTGCGTTAATTTGCGCGTCAATTTCATCAGGCGCGGCATTTGTGTCTGGCGCTGGTGTGTCCGCTTGCGGCGCGGCGTCATCTCCGCGGCGGATGCGAAATCTTTTGACCTTTGGATTAGTACTCATATACGGCCCTTGCCTCTTCCAAAGTGTCAAATACGTAAAGCTGCCCGTTTTTCAAAACAGCCGCCGAGCGCACAAAGCGTTCCAATGTGGCCGCCTGATGCGACACAATGATCATCGTGGTGGTTTCAAGCCGTTCGCGCAGAATTTCCCCCGCTTTGCGGTTGAATTCGGCGTCTGCAGTTCCAGGCATACCTTCGTCGATAAGATAGATATCGAAATCAAGTGCGAGCATCAGCGCGAAAGAAAACCGAGACTTCATCCCGCTAGAATAGACACCCACGGGCATGTCAAAATATTCTTCCAGCCCGCAAAGCCAGCGACAATAGGCTTCGACATAGTCGGGATCCAGCCCGTAGAGACGCGCGATATAGCGACAATTTTCTTTTGCCGACAGGCTGTTGGACACGCCGCCCATAAAGCCCAAGGGGAACGAAATGCGGCAGTTGCGGGTGATCCGCCCTTCATCAGGCTTTTCAAGGCCGGCCATCATATTGATCAGTGTTGTCTTGCCCGTGCCATTGGGCGCCAGAATCCCCAGCGAGTGCCCCAATTCGACGCGAAACGAAGCGCGGTCAAGGATCACCTTGCGCTGCGTTCCTGTCCAAAACGATTTACTTACCTGTGCAAATTCGAGCATCTGATTCCTACAGCACCCCAAGGGTCGGGTCGACCGTGACCGATAAAGGTTAATACCGGGTCACGATCAACGCCTTTTGACGCAGTATCGTCAAATTGGCCGGAAAATACAGCACGATCTGTGCCGGACATCAGCCGTGCTGTTTTTGCACCTTTGTCAGCTTGCCTGCGATCAGTGAAATGACGGCCGCAAAGAAGCTGAACAGCGCACCCATTTTCGCCGCATCCTGAACAGGCACGTCGCCAAGCATGACCGCGCTATCAAATGCAACGGCGGCGATAAACAACGAGACCGTAAAGCCGATCGCGGCAACGCAGCCGATCACAACAAGGTCGATGATGCGCATACCTTCAGGCAGCCCAAGTCCGAGCGGACGCGCCGCAAACCAGCCGAACAGCAAGATGCCAACAGGTTTACCAATCAGCAGACCCGCAAGGACAAGCCACGTCGGTGACCCGATCGACGAGAATTCAACGCCCGCGTTAAGCAGACCAAAAAAGAACAAGACGACCTCGACCGGGTGTTTGAGAATGTGTTCGATATGGTTCAAAAGGTCGGTCAGGTACTGTTCGGCCTCGGCAAAGATACCAAATGCGCGATCAGCGTGCGGGATCGTTGGCACAATTGGCAAAAGACCAAGTGCGGGGTGAATGCCTGCTTGTTGGAACCCGTACCAGCTGGCGCAAGCGGCAATCAGATATGGCCAGAATGACAGCTTGTTGCGCACCCATGTGGAATTGGGGCGCATTTCCTTGCCGCGGTCCAACTGACGTGGCAGGCGGTTGAAAAAGTAGAACACAGCAATCGCCGCGAACAACGACAACAGCAGCCATTCGGGGGCCAGTTCGCCCGACGGGTAGAAAATCGCAAGGATGATCAGACCGGCCGCGTCATCGGCAATCGCCAATAGCAACAGGAACCGGACCGCAGGGTGGCCCGCGCCGAATACGAGGCGCCCAACAAGGTAGCTGAACGCAATGTCGGTGGCGGTTGGAATGGCCCAGCCATTTGCAACGGCATCATAGGTCTCGGAGCCAAGCAAAAGAGCAAGCCCGAGGTAGACTGCGATCGGGCCGATCATACCGCCCAGCGTCGCAAACAACGGTGTCGCCGCCTTTTTGCCGCGCAGGCTGCCATTCTTGAGGATTACGGCCTCCCAGACTTCTTTTGCGGCAATCGCAAAGAAAAAAGCCATCAGCACGTCGTTGACAAGATAATGCAGCGTCAAAGTGCGATATTCGACCGCCCCGTTGGCATCATAATGCGCGTGACCAACCCATGAATCGTGAAGAATTTCAAAATGGACAAAATGGTGGTAGCTTGTCGCATCGATATTGGCCCAGACCAGAGCGATGCTCGCCCCGATGATCAACAAAAGTGAATAATTGGTTAGAAAGTTCCAAACGCGATACATGCTGTTCCCCAGTTTACTTAGCCCGCAATTACCGCAAAGCGGAGTTGGCATCAAGCGCCCGGCAAATGTACGGCCACCGCGTGTCGGGAACGTGTGATTTTGAAGCTTGGACAAGAAATCTCTGCCTGTGTTTTATGCGCCGACCGGTTTGCAGCGACAAAGACCGCGCACCGGCCACGTCCGGTCGTCTGGTTCGGGCAGCGCCCGCGTATTTTGATCCTTGGGCAGGCGCCCGGATTGCGGGTCCATGAAACGGGCAAGCCATTCTGGGATAAATCCGGAGACCGGCTGCGGGCGTGGCTGGAGGTCGGTAAGGACCGGTTTTACGACCGCGAAAAAATTGCGATTGTGCCAATGGCGTTCTGCTTTCCGGGCTACAACGCGGCAGGGTCGGACCTGCCGCCGCCCCCTATCTGTGCGCAAACCTGGCATGACAGGGTCATGGCGCAGATCGGTGATGTGCCCCTGACGCTGGTGATCGGGGGGTATGCGCAGCGCTGGCATCTCAATTCGCATGACAGCGTGACCGCCACAGTTGCCCGATGGCGCGACCATGCACCGCGCGTGTTTCCCTTGCCTCATCCGTCGTGGCGCAATACCGGTTGGCTCAAGAAAAACGAATGGTTTGAAACGCAGCTACTGCCCGCGTTGCAGGCCCGCGTGAAAGAGGTACTTGATGACGGATCTTGATACGGCCCATGCGGCGATGGAAGCGGCCCCCGAAGATGACACCGCACGGTTGCGGTTCTATGAACATCTGGCGGATACGGAATTGTTCATGCTTTTGGGTGCCGAAGCCGAAGGCGACCAGATCGCGCCGGAACTATTTGAAATAGAAGACCAACGCTTTGCGCTTGTGTTCGACCGCGAAGAACGCCTTGCGGAATTTGTGGGCAGGGCCGCGCCCTATGCGGGCATTCCCGGTCGGGGGCTGGCGCAGATGCTGGCAGGGCAGGGGATCGGGCTTGCGCTGAACCTCGAGGTGGCACCCTCGGCGATGCTGATCCCCGCCGAAGCGGTGGACTGGCTGGTGCAAACCCTGTCACATGCGCCTGACGAAACCGAAGCAAGACTGACCGAGATCAACGCGCCCGGCGGGCTGCCCGAAGCCGTGGTTCTGGGGTTGGACCGTAAACTTGCCATTGCCGCAGGGCTTGCAAAATCCGCCTATCTTGCGGCGGCAACCTATGAAGGCGGGGCGACGGGGCATGTGCTTGCCTTTATCGATGCCGTGCCGGGCGCGGAACAGGCGCTGGCCAATGCGGCAAGCGAAGTGCTGACGTTTTCGGGGATCGAAGCGGGGGTGATGGATGTGATGTTCGTGCGCGCCGCTGATCCTTTGGCTGCGCATCTGGCCAAAGTCGGATTGCGTTTTGACCTGCCCGAACCCGAAAAGCCCCATGTCTCCGGCGCGCCCGGCATGGACCCCGCCAAACCGCCAAAACTGCGCTAACGCCCAGACTTTGAACAAAGTCTGGGGCCAAATCCTTTGTAAGGATTTGGGTCAGTAGCCACGCCCGCGATCAACAAGATGCTGCAAGGGCGCGCCGGTTTCATGGCCCGAAATATTTTGCGCAATCACCTGTGCGGCGGTACCAGGGCGGGTGGTGGCGGCGATATGCGGCGTGACGGTGATTTGCGGGTGCGCCCAGAACGCATGGTCCTGCGGCAGCGGTTCAACGCGAAACACATCCAGCGTTGCATGGGCGATCTGCCCCGCATCAAGACCCGCCAGCAGCGCCGCATCATCAATCAGCGGGCCGCGACCGGGGTTAATGATAAAAGCCCCCTGCGCAAGCAGGGCCAGCCGTGCCGCATTCATCGTGTTTTCAGTCTGCACCGTCAGGGGCAGCAAAAGGATCAGGATTTGCGCGTCGCTCAACGCATCGTTCAGCCCTTCATCGCCGTGCAAACAACGGATATTGGGGATGTTTTTGGGTGATCTGCTCCAGCCGGTTACCGGAAACCCCAACTGATGCAGGGCTTGACCACAGGCCGCGCCAAGCGCGCCCATCCCCAATATCGTCACCGGACGATCTGCCGCAATCGGCGGATACATATCATCGCGCCAGATGCCGTCCTGCCCGCGGATATGCGCATCCATGCCAAGATGGTGGCGCAGCGTGTGGCCTACCACCCATTCGACCATTGCATCTGTCAGGCTCGGGTCGACCATGCGGCACAGCGGTTGGGTCAAAGTTTCATTCTTGATGATCTTTTCGACGCCGGCCCAAAGGTTCAACACTGCCTTGCAGCGGGTGTAGGGCGTAAAATCAGACACAGGGCCACCGGGCCCGAGGATGATGTAATCAGTATCAATAGCCGCATGATCGCGGTGCAAATCGGCGGCGACTTCGGCTGCCTCAAATGCGCGCCGCAAAGGGGCTTTGTATTGCGCCCAAGCGTCATCGCCGGCGGCAAAAAGGATGTTGATCATTAGCGGGGCCTATGGACATGGGCGCTTTGGACAAGTCCAAAGGCAACCAGAAGAACCAGCATGGCAGAACCGCCATAGCTGACCAGCGGTAGCGGCACGCCGACCACGGGCGCAAGCCCCATGACCATCGACATGTTCACCGCGAAGAAAAGGAAAAACGTCATCGCAATGCCCAAAGTCACAAGGGCCGCAAATCGGTCGCGGTTCCCCAAAGCAGAAGCAATGCAAAACACGACAATCAGCAGGTAAAGCAGCAGTAGGGTGGAGGCGCCGACAAAACCGAATTCTTCGGCCAACGTGGTAAAGATAAAGTCGGTGTGTTTCTCGGGCAGAAAATTCAGCCGCGACTGCGTGCCTTGCATAAACCCGCGGCCCGTCCATCCGCCCGATCCCAGCGCGATCTTGGCCTGCGTGATATGATAACCCGCACCCAGCGGATCGTTGGAGGGGTCAATAAACGTGTCAATCCGGCGGTATTGATAATCCTTTAGCAACTGCCACGATGTGCCGCGGCTTTCGAACACGGCAACTACACCGCCAATGCCGGCACTGACCACGGTCGCGAAATAGGCCCAATGCACCCCCGCCAAAAACATCACAGTGGCCCCACCAACTAAAAGCAGCAACGCGGTGCCAAGATCGGGCTGTTTGAGCACAAGCATCGTCGGCACAAGAATAAAGATCACCGGCAAAGCCACCCACAGCGGGCGCGATGTCTTTTCAAGCGGCAGCCAGTCGTAATAGGCCGCAATAAACATCACCACGGTAATTTTCGTGAGCTCCGACGGCTGCAACACCATGAATTTCAAATCAATCCAGCGCTGGGCACCCATGCGGACCTCGCCAAAGAATTCGACCCCGAGTAGCAGGACTAGCGACCCTGCATAGGCAACAAAGGCCATGTTGCGCCAAAACCAGATCGGGACCATGGCCACGATAAACATAAGCACCATGCCAAGCCCGAACCGTTTGATCTGCGGCTCCATCCACGGCGTCACCGATCCACCTGCAACGGAATAAAGCATCAGGAATCCGGCGCTCGCCACGGCCGAAAGCAGCATGACAAGGGGCCAGTTGATGTACCAGATCTTGCGCAGGCCCGTGGGCACGTGCTGGGTGTTATGGGCAAGATAGCTCATGCGCGGCTCTGGGCCTTTGCGCCCATCGGAATGCGTGCTTCGATGCGGCGCTGTTGCTGTTCGATTGCGCTGCGCTGGTTGGCCGGATAGGCGTCCAGCGGTGGCGCGCCGCCATATTGGGCCTGCAAGATGACATCGCGCGCGATAGGGGCCGCGGCACTTGAACCGCCGCCGCCATGTTCCACAATGACAGCCACAGCATAGCGCGGGTTTTCAATCGGTGCATAGCTGACAAACAGGGCGTGGTCGCGGCGTTCCCACGGCAGGTCTTCGTTGCGGGTCACACCTGCGGCACGTTCTTCGGCGGTGATGCGGCGCACCTGACTGGTGCCGCTTTTTCCTGCCATTTCATAGCCTTGCGTCAAAATGCGCGTCCCGTAAGCCGTGCCGCGTCGATTGTTGCAGACATCCACCATGGCCGCCCGTACACGGCGCAGGGTGTTTTCGTTCAACCCGAGGCTTTCACCGCGACCGGACGGCTGTTCAACCCCGTCAATCAAGCGCACGAGCCGCGGCGTGATTTCATGCCCCGTTGCGATGCGCGCCGTCATCACCGCCAGTTGCAACGGCGAGGCAAGCACGTAACCTTGCCCGATCGACGCGTTGACAGTGTCCCCGATCCGCCAGTCTTCGCCGCGCACGGATGATTTCCATTCCTTGTCGGGTGCCAATCCCGAGGCCACCGCCGAAAGCGGCAGATCATGGCGGATACCAAGACCAAGCTTGCGCGCCATGGCAGCCATCTTGTCGATGCCTACGCGCTGGGCGATTTCATAGTAGTAGCAGTCGCAACTTTGTTTCAGGCTGTCATGCAGATCAATATTCCCGTGTCCGCCGTTTTTCCAACAGTGGAACCGGATGCCATAAACATCCGTGTAGCCGGGGCAATAAACCGTTTCATCCGCAGCCAGTACGCCGTCTTCCATCGCGGCCAGCGCCGTTACCATCTTGAATGTCGATCCGGGCGGATAGGTGCCTTGGACCGCTTTGGCCGATAGCGGGCGATATTTGTCTTCGTTCAGGCCGGTCCAATCGGTCACCGAGATGCCGCGCACAAAAAGATTGGGGTCAAACGACGGGGCAGACGCAATCGCGCGCAGATCACCGTTTTCAAGGTCGATCACAACAACCCCTGCTGATTCCCCGTCCAACCTTGCCTGGGCGTAGGTTTGCAGACGGTTGTCGATGGTCAGCTGCACGTCTTTTCCTGCGTCGCCTTCCTGCCGGTCCAATTCGCGCATCACGCGGCCCACGGCATTTACTTCGATCCGGCGGTGGCCGGCGCTGCCGCGCAACGTGTGTTCGAGCTTGTTCTCGGCGCCCGTCTTGCCGATCTGGAATTTCGGGATTTGCAACAGCGGGTCCTGATCGTCAATGCGGCTCAGGTCGTAGTCGCTGACCGGACCGACATAGCCAACCACATGCGCAAGATCCGCGCCCCAAGGGTACACGCGGCTTTGGCCGACTTCGGCGGAAATGCCGGGCAGGGCGGGGGTGTTCAGGTTGATTTTGGCGACATCTTCCCATGTCAGCCGTTCTGCAATGGTCACAGGCACAAATGGCGAGCGGCGCTGCATTTCTTCCATCGCCCGCGCCAGATCATCGGGGGCGATGTCGACGATCTCGGTCAGGCGGGCAAGGACCTCTCCGACGTCGCCTGCATCCTCGCGGACCATCACCACACGGTAGTTTTGTTCGTTGTCGGCAATCGCGATGCCGTTGCGATCAAACACCAGCCCGCGCGATGGCGGCAGCAGGCGGATATTAATCCGGTTTTCTTCGGCAAGCAGGCGGAATTCATCGGCATGTTCGACCTGCATCGACCGCATGCGCCAGCCCAGCACCGCCATAATCGCGATTTGCGACGCACCAACGACCAAGGCGCGCCTGCTGATAGTGCGACTGCTTGCGATAATATCCTTGGGTGGTCGTTTCATACGCGTTGCCCTCTGCTGCCGGTTTCACCGGGTGCCACGCGGGAAATGCCAAAAACATAATGCATGAAAACAACCACAAATGGATAGGCCGCAATTGTCAAAATCAGTTGAAGTACGACCATCCCCAAGGGTGCCACATCCAGCGCAAAGACCGCCAGCGCCAGCCGATAGGTCGCAAACAGCGCGAACATCGCAAGTGCCACGCTGCCCCATTCACCCAAGAACGGCATTGCGCGAAATTCGCGGTGCCGCTTGCGCAGTTCTTCGGAAAGCCAGACAACCATCGCCGCCCAAAGTCCGGGAGGGCGCTGGAAGACAAGGTCGGCCAGCAGGAAAATGCCGGCAATGATCCAGACGGGGGCAAATTTCGGCCGCCGCACAACCCAAGCCAACATCACCGCCAGACAAAAATCGGGCGGAACCATGCGCAGGTGCCATGGCGTAAACCAGTCAAACGGGACCGCGATCGTCAAGATGCGCGGCTCCATGCTTTGCGGGACCAGTTGCACAACCATGATGACAAGGATGATCACCGCAAACGTGACGCATTTCACCCATATCTGTGGGCCGGTGCGGCTAGCCATCGTTCAGGTCGTCTTCTGGTAATGGCGGCAGGGTTGCCGGCAGGGCCGCAGGCCCAAAGAATTCGGCCCCGGGTGTCAACAATCCACCGGGGTCTTCGATAACCTCGTGCGGGCGCGCGCGCAGCACGCGCAAAAACTCGAGCCGCTGGTAATCCGCAGCAAGGCGGACGCGCAGCCGCTGATCGGTGCCAAGCGCGACCTGCCCGACCAAAAGATCAGCAGGAAATACCCCCCCGTCCGACGATGAAACGACGCGGTCGCCCGGACGTACCAGTCCGGTGTCTTCAAGAAAATCCAGCGGCGGATTCAATGTGTTGTCTCCGGCCAGAATCGCCTTTTGCCCCGATGGCTGGATGATGACAGGAATGCGGCTGGAAGTATCTGTCAGCAGCATGACGCGGCTGGTTTCCTGACCGACACCGGCAATGCGCCCGACCAGTCCGATCCCGTCCATCGTGGGCCAGCCGTCGATGATTCCGTCACGTGCACCGACATTGACCAGCACTGATTGCCGGAATGGCGATCCGCTGTCGGTGACGACAACACCGGTCACGAAGGTCAGCTGCGGGTCGATGCTGACGTTGTTGAGATCCAGCAGTTTGGCGTTTTCCTGTTCAAGCTGTAGCGCCGCCTCTTTCCAGGCTTTCATCTGCTGCAATTCGCGGCGCAGGTCCTGATTTTGATCGGCAAGCTGTTGATAGCTTTGGAAATCGCTGATCAAACGGGCGATACCGGTGACAGGGGCCATCGCCCATTCAAACGACGGCACAAACCGGTCGATCGCCGCAGCGCGAAACCGTTCTACGCGCGGGCTGTCGATGCGCCAGACCAGAAACAGGCCAAGCAACACAAGCAAAATCACCCCCACCAGCAATCTGCGGAGGGGGGTGATAAAGTCTTCGCTGTTCTTGTCCTTAGCCAAGGGCAATCATCCCCGGTCGGTTCTAGCTGTCGTAGTCAATAACATGGCGCAGCTGTTTTTCGTACTCCAGCGCACGGCCGGTGCCCAAGGCCACACAGTTCAGCGATTCGTCCGCCACTGAAATAGCCAGCCCGGTTTGTTCGCGTAGCGCAAGATCAAGCTGGCCCAGCAGCGCGCCGCCACCGGTCAGCATCACGCCGCGATCCACGATGTCCGCGGCCAGATCCGGCGGGGTCGCTTCAAGTGCGGTCATCACCGCCTCGCAAATTTGCTGCACGGGTTCGGCCAGCGCTTCGGCGACCTGGGCCTGGCTGATTTCGGTTTCTTTGGGGACGCCGTTCAGCAGATCGCGGCCACGGATATGCATCGACTGGCCGCGCCCGTCGTCGGGCATGCGCGCTGTGCCGATAGATGTCTTGATCCGCTCGGCTGTGGATTCACCGATCAGCAGGTTATGCTGGCGGCGCAGATAGTTGATGATCGCCTCGTCCATGCGATCACCACCGACGCGGACAGAGCGTGCATAAACAATGTCACCCAATGACAGCACCGCAACTTCGGTAGTCCCGCCGCCGATATCGACGACCATGTTGCCGGTCGGGTCGGTGATCGGCATGCCTGCGCCAATCGCCGCGGCAATCGGTTCCGCAATCAGGCCCGCGCGGCGTGCACCGGCAGAAAGCACGGATTGACGGATCGCACGTTTTTCAACAGGGGTCGCCCCGTGCGGTACACAGACGATGATCTTGGGTTTTGAAAACGTCGAACGGCGGTGAACCTTTCGGATAAAGTGTTTGATCATCTCTTCGGCGGTATCGAAATCGGCGATAACACCGTCGCGCATCGGGCGGATCGCCTCGATGCTGCCGGGCGTGCGACCCAGCATCAGTTTTGCATCTTCACCGACGGCCAGTACCTTTTTGACACCGTCCTTAACATGGTAGGCGACGACCGAAGGTTCGGACAGCACAATGCCCTTGCCCTTGACGTAAACGAGCGTGTTTGCCGTTCCCAAATCGATCGCAATGTCCGAAGAAAATAACCCGCCAAAGCCTGCCATCTCGTGGCCTTCCATATTTTGATTGTTTTTCACGCGCCGTCCCTGCGCGTTTATCCTGTGTCGTTATACGGTGGTGCGGACAAGGATAGAAGCCCTTGATTCAAGACGTGATCAAGGGATCAATAGCTATCACTTTTCGAACATTTTTGGTGAAATTTTAGCATTTATGGAAAAAATATATTGAATTTTCAATATCGGGGCAAAATGTGGTGCGCTTGGCGGCATGTGCGCGGTGCGTTGCTGCGGGTGTATGTATGCAATTGGGCGCCCCGATGCATCGGAGCGCCCAATCAGAACGAGTCGCCGCCAGTCCGGTTAGCGGTCCTTGTAGCTGACACCTTTGACGTCATAGCCCGGCGCGGATTCCTGACGCCGCACCAAAAGCCGGTTCAATGCGTTGATATAGGCCTTGGCGCTTGCGACGACCGTGTCTGTGTCTGCCGATTGACCGGTCGCGATGCGCCCTTCTTCTTCCATCCGCACAAAGACGGTTGCCTGCGCATCGGTGCCTTCGGTAACAGCGCTGACCTGATACAATTGCAAACGCGCGCCGTGGGGGAACAGCGCTTTGACCGCGTTGAAAGTCGCGTCAACCGGCCCGTCACCCGTGGCTGATGTTTTAACGTCAGCCCCGTCGATCTCCATGACCATATCAGCGGTTTGCGGGCCTTGGGTGCCGCAGACGACACGCAAGGATTTCAGTTTGAGCCGGTCTTCGTCGCCACTGTTCTGGTGCATCAACGCCAAAAGATCGTCGTCAAAGACTTCTTTCTTACGGTCTGCCAGATCCTTGAAGCGCACAAAGACATCATTCAACTGGTTGTCGGCCAGATCGTCAAAACCGAGCTCGCGCAGCTTGGCGCGCAAGGCCGCGCGGCCCGAATGTTTGCCCAAAGGCAGCGAGGTGCCGGAAAGCCCCACATCTTCGGGGCGCATGATCTCGAATGTCTCGGCGTTTTTCAGCATCCCGTCCTGATGGATGCCGCTTTCATGCGCAAATGCGTTCTTGCCGACGATGGCCTTGTTGAACTGCACCGCAAAACCGGACACGGCCGCTACGCGGCGCGAAATGTTCATGATCTTGGTTGTGTCGATGCCGGTGGCATAGGGCATAATATCGCCGCGGATTTTCAGCGCCATCACCACCTCTTCCAGCGCGGTGTTGCCCGCGCGTTCGCCCAACCCGTTGATTGTGCATTCGATCTGGCGCGCCCCGCCGGCAACCGCCGCCAAAGAGTTCGCCGTCGCCATGCCCAGATCGTTATGGCAATGGGTCGCAAAAACGACAGCATCCGCGCCGGGCACTGTTGCGATCAGATTGCGGATCAAATCGGCGCTTTCAACGGGGGCAGTGTAACCCACCGTGTCGGGGATATTGATCGTCGTGGCACCGGCCTTGATTGCGATTTCGACGGTGCGGCACAGGTAATCCCATTCCGTGCGGGTTGCGTCCATCGGCGACCATTGCACATTGTCGCAAAGGTTGCGCGCATGCGTGACCGTGTCGTGGATGCGTTCGGCCATTTCATCCATCGTCAGGTTGGGGATCGCGCGGTGCAGTGGCGAAGTGCCGATAAATGTGTGGATGCGCGGGGATTTGGCGTGTTTCACCGCCTCCCAACAGCGGTCGATGTCTTTATAATTGGCGCGGGCCAGACCACAGATGGTCGCGCGTTTTGACAATCGCGCGATTTCGCTCACGGCTTTGAAATCACCTTCCGAGGCAATCGGAAAACCTGCCTCGATAATATCGACGCCCATTTCATCCAGCAGCTCCGCGATCTCCAGCTTTTCTGCGTGGGTCATTGTCGCGCCGGGTGATTGTTCGCCGTCGCGCAAAGTGGTGTCAAAAATCAGAACATTGTCTTTGGTCATCTGATTGTTCCTTCAAATATGGTCTTTGGGGGCGGCGGGTTGATCCGCATCGCCAGAATTGGGTGCGATGTACGACATTTTTACGGGTATTGGTATGCGTTGCGCGCAGCAAGTTTGCCGGTTTGCAGTGCAAATGGTGATATGCATGGTTCTTCCTAACTCTGATCGGGGTGCTTTAGCGCAGGGTCTCAACTCCTCTGAGCGCGCGCGCCAAACAAGGCCGCGCTCAGAGGCGAGTTAGGAGTAGGTCTAGCCCACGCGCAAACGGCGCCGGAAGGCGCTGCGGGTTTGCGATATGACGGGCATTATCCATAAGGCGACTATAGCCGCGTTTTTTGCGTTGAAAAGCCGGAAATGCCCGAATTGCGCATTTGCGGGCGTCAAAGCGCGTGCTTAACCGTCGCGCCCAGGCTCTTGCGGGTTGTCCGAAAACAAGGCGATCTTGTTGCCTTGCGGGTCGCGCAGGTAGCCTACGTAAAAATGCGACCCGTATGCAGCGCGAAAACCGGGCTGCCCTTCGTCCGTGCCGCCTGCGGCAATTGCGGCGGCGTGCAGGTCGCGCACGCGGCTTTGGCTGCGCGCATCAAACGCAACCATCGCCCCATTGCCGGCAGAGGCGGGTTTGCCGTCATAGGTGGGTTTCACGTAGAAATCCGCAAAGACCGGTTTTTGTCCCGCCGAAACGGGCAAGGCAAAGCTGAGCCCGTCGGCCGCTTCGGATAGCGTATACCCAAGCGCCGGAAGAAAAGCCGTGTAGAAGCGTTTTGCCCGTCCGATATCATCGGCGCCAACAGTGACATAGGCAATCATCGCGGGGTTTCCTTTTCGTGCGAGGAAACAAAAACGCCCGCAATGCTGGGTGAATGCGGGCGCCTGTTTGGGTTTTGTCGGGGGTTATTCGGTTGTTTCGGAAACCAAAGCACCATCCGACCAGATACCGATGCTTTCCTGACCGGTGGCAAATGTCATCTTGCCTTCGCCTTCGCGGCGGCCGCGGACAAATGCGCCCTCGTAGACATCGCCATTGGCATAGGTTGCCAGACCTTGGCCGTTGATCGTGCCTTCGACCCAATCGCCAACATAGTTGAACCCGTCGGGCAGGGTGATCTCGCCTTTGCCGTGACGCTGGTTATTTGCGAATTCACCAATATAAACAGTGCCATCCGCATAGGACGCGCGGCCCATGCCGTTGCGCTGACCTTCGGCCCATTGGCCTTCGTAGGTATAACCGTCGGTATAGGTCATCGTGCCTGTGCCGTGGTTTTTCGCGTTCAGGAATTCGCCTTCATAGACAAGACCGTTCGCAAAGGTCGCAACGCCCGATCCACTGATCACGCCGTTGTCCCAGTCGCCCGCATAGGTCGACCCGTCAGGATAGGTCATCGTGCCAGTGCCATGCGCGAGGTCATCAACAAATGTCCCCACGTAAACCGACCCGTCGGGGTAGGTGGCTTCGCCTTCACCTTCAATCCGGCCTTCGACCCAATTGCCGACATAGACATATCCGTCGGCGCCTTGCAGCGTGCCGGTGCCGTGGCGTTTGTCATTGGCAAACATACCCGTGTAGACATCGCCATTGGCATAGGTGACGGTGCCTTCGCCTTCGCGCTTGCTGGCGACAAAGGTTGCTTCGTAGACATCACCGTTGGTCTGGGTCAGCGTGCCGCGTCCCTGAATCTGGCCATCGACCCATTCCCCGCTATAGATCACGCCATCGGCCATTGTCATCGTGCCGATCCCGTCGCGTTCGCCAGCGGTCAGGTTGCCAGTGTAAACCGCCCCGTCGGGATAGGTGATTGTGCCTTCGCCTTCTTTGATGCCGTTGACCCATTGACCGGAATAGACATAGCCTGTTTCGCTCGTCATGGTGCCGGTGCCGTGATACATCGCGTTGCGGAATTCACCTTCGTAGGTCAGCCCGTTGGCGTAATGTGACACGCCACGGCCTGTGATGTTGCCGTCGACCCAGTCGCCTTCAAAGGTGCCGCCATCAGCAAAAGTGATTCGCCCGATCCCTTCGGGTTTGCCCGCAACAAAGGATCCTTCGTAGACAGATCCGTTGGCAAAGCGCGCAACACCTTGGCCGCGAATTTCGCCGTCGACCCATTCGCCGGTGTATTCATAGCCGGTCGGCAGCGTGTAAGTGCCGATTCCGTGCTGTTTTCCATCGACAAATTCACCTTCGTAAACGCCGCCATCATCGTACTGTTTTGTTTGGACCGTCTGTGCTTGCGCGCCAGCCGCCAACCCAACTGTAAGAAGGGCCACCGCCATTGTCTTTGGTAATCCAAGCATCGTCATTCCAGTCCTCCGATCGTATTAATCACACCGCAGCTTATGAAAGGCACTGCAGTCTGACAACGGTTAAGGATGCCTGATCCCAACATTGTTTTGCAGCCGCCTTTTCAATACGCGTCATTCTGGTACATGCATTGCGGTGAAATAGGACAAAACTATGACAAAAATGTTCCGCCTTACGATGGCCCAGCTAAATTCCGCCGTTGGTGATTTATCGGGCAATGCCGATCTTGCGCGCATGGCGTGGCGTACGGCCCGCGATGCGGGTGCCGATATGGTCGCCTTGCCCGAGATGTTCATCACCGGATACCAGACACAGGATCTGGTCCAAAAGCCTGCGTTTGTCGCCGATGCTATGGCGCATGTCATGGCGCTGGCGGCGGATTGCGCGGATGGTCCTGCCTTGGCAATCGGGGGCCCGCAAGTCGACGATGGCCGTCTATACAATTGCTATTTTATCCTGCGCGGCGGCAAGATCGTTGCGCGGATGAAAAAGCATTTCTTGCCTAATTTCAACGTTTTTGACGAAGTGCGCCTGTTCAAAAGCGACGCTATTTCAGGCCCTTACACGGTCAACAACGGGCCGCGGATCGGCAGCCCCATTTGCGAAGACGCTTGGTATCCCGATGTTGCCGAAGCGATGGTCGAATCCGGTGCGCAAATTCTGATCGTGCCGAATGGCTCCCCCTATTTTCGCAACAAGTTCCCCGTGCGTATGAACACCATGGTCGCGCGGGTTGTCGAAAATAATGTGCCGCTTGTCTATCTGAACATGGTCGGCGGGCAGGATGATCAGGTGTTTGACGGCGGATCATTCGTGTTGAACCGCGGCGGGCAACTGGCGGTGCAGATGCCGATTCTGAAGTCGGCAATCACGCATGTCGATTTCCAGGAAACCGACGCCGGATGGGAGGCCATCCCCGGCGAACTTGCGCCGGTCCCCGACGATATTGAACAAGATTATAACGTGATGGTTGTGGGTTTGCGCGATTACATGCGCAAAACTGGCTTTGGAAAGGTGCTTTTGGGCCTGTCAGGGGGAATCGATAGCGCGATTGTCGCCGCGATTGCGACCGATGCCTTGGGACCTGAAAATGTGCGCTGCGTGATGTTGCCTTCTGAATATACGTCGCAAGCATCGCTTGATGACGCGGCGGCAGCGGCGGATGCACTGGGCGTGAAATACGATATCGTGAATATCGCAGGCACGCGTGCGGCCGTGACCGAAGCGCTTGCGCCCCTGTTCGGCGATCTGCCCGCCGATCTGACCGAAGAAAACATCCAGTCGCGTATTCGCGGGCTGCTGTTGATGGCGCAGTCTAACAAATTCGGTGAAATGCTGCTGACCACCGGCAATAAATCCGAAGTCGCCGTGGGCTATGCCACGATCTATGGCGATATGGCGGGCGGCTATAACCCGATCAAGGACATGTATAAAACCCGCGTGTTCGAAACCTGCCGCTGGCGCAACGCCAACCACCGCGACTGGATGCAAGGCCCCGCCGGTGAGGTGATACCAGTGGCGATCATCGACAAACCGCCGTCAGCCGAATTGCGCCCCGATCAAAAAGACGAAGACAGCCTGCCGCCCTATGACATTCTGGACGGCATCCTGACGATGCTGGTCGATGAAGAGGCATCGGTCGCCGATTGTGTCGCCGCAGGCTATGACCGCGATACCGTCAAACGGGTCGAACACCTGATCTACATCAGCGAATACAAGCGGTTCCAGTCGGCCCCCGGCCCGCGGCTGTCGCACCGCGCGTTCTGGCTTGATCGGCGCTATCCGATCGTCAACCGCTGGCGCGATGACAGCGGGGCCTAGTTGCGGTAAACTGCGGGCATGGCTGAAAACAAAACCCAACCGACCGTTCAAAGTGTCACGGAATTTATCGCCAGCGTTGAACCCCAACGCAGGCGCGATGATGCAACCGTTCTGAATGCGCTATTCCAAGAAATAACAGGCTGGCAGCCGCGGCTTTGGGGGCCTGCAATTGTTGGCTATGGTCAGTACCACTATAAATATGAAAGCGGCCGCGAAGGTGATTTTCTGGCCACGGGGTTTAGCCCGCGCAAGGCGAATATGGTGCTGTATATCATGCCGGGCTATGCGGATTTCGGCGATATTCTGGCGCGGCTGGGCAAACACAAGCTGGGCAAGTCCTGTCTGTATATCAACAAGCTGGATGATGTTGATCTGGATGTTGTGGCAGAAATCATCCGCGCAGGGCTTGATGATCTGGGCGCGCGCTATCAGGTCCGGCCGTCTTAGCAAACTGGACATCCGGCCTGTTGCATGGGCATAAGAGCGCCAACAGGAGATGACCCCATGACAACGACCAGATTCGCCCCTTCGCCCACAGGTTGGCTGCATATCGGCAACTTGCGCGCCGCACTTTTCAACTATGCCATCGCGCGCCAGAACGGCGGGCAATTTGTACTGCGCATTGATGACACGGACGGTGAACGGTCCAAGGAAGAATATGTCGAAGGCGTCAAGGAAGACCTGACATGGCTTGGCATCACGTGGGATCGTGTTGAGCGCCAATCCTTGCGCATGGACCGCTATGAACTGGCAAAACAAAAGCTGATCGACATGGGGCGCCTGTACGAATGCTTTGAAACGCCGGTCGAGCTTGATCTGAAACGCAAGAAACAGCTGAATATGGGCAAGCCGCCGGTTTATGACCGCGCTGCACTTGCGCTGTCAGAGGCCGAAAAAGATGCGCTGCGCGCGGAACGCGGTTCGCATTGGCGGTTCAAGCTTGATCATGAACGGATCGAATGGGCTGACGGGATTATCGGCGATATTTCCATCGATGCCGCGTCCGTCAGTGATCCGGTCCTGTTCAAAAACGGCGGTCAAATCCTGTATACGCTGGCGTCGGTTGTGGATGATGTTGAAATGGGCATGACCGATGTTGTGCGCGGGTCTGATCATGTGACCAACACCGCAACACAAATCCAGATCATGCTTGCGCTGGGCGGCACGCCACCGCGTTTTGCGCATCATTCCCTGCTGACCGGACCGCAGGGCGAGGCATTGTCAAAACGGCTTGGCACCCTTGCGCTGCGTGATCTGCGCAAAGCGGGCATCGCCCCCGAAGCAATCCTGTCATTGATGGCGCGGCTTGGATCGTCCGAGCCGGTTGAACTGCGCGCAAATATTGACGAGGTCATCGCCGGTTTTGACATCAGTAAATTCGGCTCTGCGCCCACGAAATTCGACGCGGCCGACCTTGGCCCGCTGACCGCGCGGCATCTGGCGACGCTGGATCATACGGCCGTCGCCGATACAATCACCGCTGCCGGTGTGCCGGATGATTTGGCCGAACCGTTCTGGAAGGTCGTGCGCGACAATATCAACACGCTGGATGATGTAGCGGCGTGGTGGGTCTTGTTCCGTGACGGGGCGACACCGCTTGTTGCGGATGAGGACGCGGAATTCGTCGCGCAAGCCTTTGATATGCTGGGCGATCCGCCCTATTCGGCGACCACTTGGTCCGATTGGACCGCACAAGCCAAATCAGCGACCGGACGCAAAGGGCGCGGATTGTTCATGCCATTGCGCAAGGCGGTCACAGGGTTGGAACGCGGGCCGGAAATGGGCGATGTGATGCCGCTGCTGCAGACTAAACCTAAACTAGGTTAAGTCTTTGCAGGTGGTGATCCACCAACGCGGTTTCATCCGCTGTTAAGGCGCGGTGGCGCGGGTATTGCGGTGCGCTCCGGTCATCGATGATCGGGGCCCATGCATCAGTTGTGGCAAAAAACGCATCTACGCCCTCAACGCCAAACATCTGGTGATAGCCCTGCACGACGACATCCAGATAGCTGCGCAAAATCCTGTGGTCATTGGTATGCGGCGTGTAGATATCGGGCATGACCTGATAGACTGCTGTCATTGCGACAGGCGCGTCATGGACCACCGCATCGGTTACATTATGGCGGTTGTATACATCTTCGCGCGCGTCAAGCGCGGCCCAGTCTGCACCCGGTACCCGCGCAATAACGCCTGCGATTTCGCTGCTGGGATCTTGGAACACCGATAGATAAGCAATCTCATGTGCCGTGGTGCCTTGCCATGTCCGCCGCCACCCCTTTAGCCGTGCAGGGCGCGGGTCTTGGTAGCTGTGGGTGGATAGGTTGACGAGACTGCCATAACCAAAAAATGCCGGATCGCTCATTCACGTGCCCTTAGAACTTGGGCGGGTTTCGCCGCCAATGCCCGCCACGCAAAGCCAAGCCCGGCACAGGTTGATGCCGCCAACCCTCCGAAAATGATCAACAGGGCATTGCCCCAAATGACGGTATATGTGTTTTCCATGATAAAAGTTGTTACGGCCCAGCCGCCCAAGATGCCAGCCCCCAATGCAACCACACCCGCAGCCAGCCCCAAAAGCGCAGAGCGCAGTGCAAAGCTGCCCAAAATGCGCGCCAGCGTGGCGCCAATCGTTTTCAGAACAGCCGCTTCGTAGGTGCGGGCGCGTTCGCCGGCTGCAGCCGCCCCGATCAGCACCAGAAATCCAGTGACAAGCGTGATCAATGCGCCATAGCGTGTGGCGGCCGCGATGCCGCCGATCAGCGTGACAATCTGGTCAATCGCGTCCCGAATACGGATTGCGGTGATATTTGGATAGGCAATTGCAAGGTCGCGCAGGATTGCGGCCTCGGCCTGTTCTTCGGCATAGACGGTCGCGATCCAGCTATGCGGGGCACCGGCAAGTGCCGCTTGGTTCAGGGCGAGGACAAAGCCGATTCCTGCGTCTTCCCAACTGACATTACGGAAACTGGTGATGGTTGCCGTGATGTCGCGGCCAAGCACGTTGATCGTCATCGTATCGCCAAGCGCCAGCCCCATCTCAACGGCTTCTTCTTGCGAGAAACTAATCTGCGGCGGGCCGTCATAGCCTGTCGGCCACCATTCACCCGCTGTGATTTCGGTGCCGTTTGGGACCCCGTCCGCATAAGTTATCCCGCGGTCGCCTTGCACAACCCAATGTCCGCCAGCGGCCTGTTGTGCGGGTTGGTCGTTGATCCGCGTGATCACTCCGCGCAGCATGGGCGCGGTTTCGACCTTGCTGACCGCCGGATCATCATCCAGCCGCGCGTTGAACCCGTCGATCTGATCGGGCTGGATATCCACAAAGAAATAGCTGGGCGCGATGCTGGGCAATTCATCTGCAAATGATTTTTGCAGGTTCCCGTCGATCTGCCCAACCGCAGCCAGAACCGTGAGCCCAAGTCCCAGTGACAGCACGACCGATGTCGCTTCACCGCCTTGTGCGCCAATCGCCCCAAGCGCCAGACGCAACGCAGGCCGTCCCCGCGCCGGTGCGCGCAAGCGCCGCGCGATCCAGCGGATGACATAGGCCGCAAAGACCAACACCGCCAGTGATCCGGCAATGCCGCCCACCGTCCAGAGCGTGAGAAACACCGTGCCCGAAAACCAGACAGCGGCAGACACAAGCGTCAGGACCAAAGCGGCAAGCGCACTCAGATACTGACGCGGGGGCAGGGTTTTTGCACCCCCGAACGCATCCCGAAACAGGGTAGCCGCGCGAATGTCATCTGTCTTGGCAAGCGGCCAAAGCGTGAAAATCAGCGCGGCCAAAACGCCGTAAACGGCTGCCTCGATCAATGGCGCGGGGTAAATCGTGAATACCGCAGGGATCGGCAGGCGTGCTTCGATCAATGGTGCAAATGCCAGTGGCAGCGCTGCGCCCAAAGCCAAGCCGATGCAAATGCCGACCAATGCCAGAACCCCGATTTGTATGAAATAAGTCTGGAAAATTGTCGCCCGCGTCGCGCCCAATGTCTTGAGCGTGGCGATCACATTGGTCTTGCCCGCCAGATAGGCACGCACGGCGGCTGAAACGCCAACCCCACCAACCGCCAAACCCGACAGGCCGACAAGGATCAAAAATGCGCCGATTCGGTCGACAAACTGCGCTGTGCCACCTGCGCCCCTGCGGCTATCGCGCCAGCGCAGCCCGTCATCGCCAAATTGCCGGTTGGCATCACGGCGCAGGGCGGTCAGGTCAGCGCCCTCTGGCAGGTCCAGCCGGTATTCTGTTGAAAACAGTGTGCCTTCGTTCAATAGCCCCGAATTTTCCAGCGCTTTGGTTAGCACAATCGTGCGCGGCCCCAGCCCGAAACCGCCCGCCGCATTATCCGGATAGCGGTCAAGTACCGCGCGCAGCGTAAAACTTTGGGTGCCAAGCCGGAACTGGTCTCCGGGCGTCAGCCCAAGCCGGTCGACAAGCACCCGTTCCATCACGCCGCCATGATCCGCAAGCGCATCTGCAAGCGGCATTGGTGGGTCCAACGTCACGTTTCCGATCAGCGGGTAAAGATCATCAACCGCACGGATTTGGGTCAGCCCGCGTTCATCGCCGACAACGGCCATGGACCGGAAATCGACGGTTTCGGACACGCGGGTTGCGATACTGTCCAGCCAGTCGCGTTCGGCGTCGCGGGCAAACCGATAGGTAAACGACACTTCGGCGTCGCCCCCCAAAAGGGCGGCACCATCGCGTTTTAAACCTGCCTCGATCCCTGCGCGCACGGTGCCAACGGCGGCAATGGCCGCTACACCCAGCGCCAGACAGGCCAGAAATACGCGAAACCCGCGCAGCCCCCCGCGCAATTCGCGCGTGGCAAAACGTGCCGCAATCCGCATGCTCATTGCGCGGCCATCGCAGCAGAATCAATCCGCCCGTCGCGCAGGCGCACAACACGATCACAACGCGCTGCCAATTCGGGTGCGTGAGTGACCATGATCAAGGTCGCGCCGTGGCGATCGCGCAGATCAAACAGCAGATCCATGATTGCCTGCCCGTTGGTTTCATCCAGATTGCCCGTGGGTTCATCCGCCAGCAAAATCCGCGGGCGCGGGGCAGAGGCACGCGCAAGCGCCACGCGCTGTTGTTCCCCGCCCGACATCTGGCTGGGATAGTGATTGATCCGGTCGCCAAGGCCCACTGCCGCGAGTTCGGCCTGCGCGCGCGCAAATGCATCGCGGGCGCCCGCCAGTTCCAGCGGTGTTGCGACATTTTCCAGCGCGGTCATTGTCGGGATAAGGTGGAAAGACTGGAACACTACCCCCATATGATCCCTACGAAAGCGGGCCAGCTGGTCTTCGGTCATTTTTGTCAGCTCTTGGCCAAGCGCCAGAATGCTGCCAGATGTGGCCTGTTCCAGCCCGCCCATCAACATCAGGAGAGACGATTTGCCCGATCCGCTTGGCCCGACAAGCCCCAATGTTTCGCCCGCCGCGATTTCCAACGTGATATCATGCAAAATATCAACGCGCCCTGCGTTCCCGTTCAGCGAAAGATTGGTGTCGGTTATGGAATACACTAGCTCGGTCATGCAAAGGGCCTTTGGTCAAATGATGTCTCTTGGATATGGGGCCTTTGGCGGGCTGCGCAACCTTAGTTTCGGGGTTTTGCTAACAACAGGTGCGGTTCACGCCGAAACGGTCACAATCGCGGCATTGGGTGACAGCCTGACCGCAGGATACGGGTTGCAACAGGACCAAGGGTTTGTGCCGCAATTGCAGGCTTGGCTGGATGCAAATGGGGCTGACGTGAAACTGATCAATGCGGGCGTTTCGGGCGATACTACCGCAGGCGGGCGCAGTCGCGTTGACTGGACGCTGACGCCCGATGTTGATGCGATGATTGTGGCGCTTGGTGGCAATGATTATTTGCGCGGAATCGATCCGGCCGTTAGCCGTGAAAATCTGGATGCGATTCTGGCCGCAGGTGCAGATGCGGGGGTCGCGGTCTTGCTGCTCGGGCTGGATGTGGGGGCAAACTATGGCCCCGACTATGAAACCGCATTCGAGCAGACCTATGTTGATCTGGCCGCGAAATACGACGTCCTACTTTACCCCGATATGCTGGCCGGCGTGCGGCGTGCGGCGCAAGATGGCGCAGGGTTGGCGGGGCTTTTGCAGGCCGACGGGCTGCACCCGAACCCTGATGGCGTGGGGCATATTGTTGCCGATTTCGGGCCGGTCCTGCTAGGATTTGTCCAGCGGCTTGGGCATGACGGCTAACACCTGTTTGTCGCTTGGAAAGGCGGCAGGTAATTGCTGAGATCCGAAAAATTTGGTGGAGCCTAGCGGGATCGAACCGCTGACCTCCTGCATGCCATGCAGGCGCTCTCCCAGCTGAGCTAAGGCCCCATCGTGATGACTGTGTCATCGGGAACAACATATGTTGCGAGGTGCTATCTATGCAGCGAACCGGGCGAGATCAAGCAGAAAATCGCGCCCGGGGAAGGTAAATTAATCGTCGTCGTTTGTCGCAACGTCAGCAAGCTCGTCGAACGAAACGGTATCATCGTCATCGTCTTCAAGCACGTCATCGCCCAGATCGACATCGTCGGCGTCGTCGTCATCGTCGAGCACCAGATCGTCTTCTTCATCCGCTTCTTTGACTTTTGCAGATTGCGCGTCTTCGGCGTCTGCGACCATTGTCCGGGTCTTGGACGTATCGATAGTCACCTCATTGCCGGTGTAGGGGCTAATGATAGGTGTCGCATTCAGGTCGTAAAAGCGTTTGCCGGTTTCAGGACAAACACGCTTTGTGCCCCATTCTTCCTTAGGCATAGGCTATCCCTTCAAATTCTTGTCTAACCCTTGCGGGTGATCGGTGCCAACTGCCATAAGCAGGCAGGCGTGTCAAAGCCTTTGACACATAATTCATGAGGTGTTGGATATGGGCCGCCATACGCTTGAAGGCAACCCCTCGATTGTCGTGGAATTGCGCCGCACTGCGCGGGCGCGGCGATTGTCCTTGCGGGTGTCGCGGCTTGACGGTCGCGTGACGCTGACAATGCCCCCTATGACACCCGACCGCGAAGCGTTTGCATTTGCAAAGGCTCAGGAAAACTGGCTGCGCGGGCATCTGGCGCAACTGGAACCGGCAGAGCAGGTCGCAATAGGTGGCACGCTGTTATTGCGGGGTCAAAAACTGCCGGTCCGGCACGCGGATGTGTCGCGCTTAAAAATCGGTAATGATGCGATATTGGTGCCGCAGGGGCGTGCGCTGAACAGGGCGGCGCTACAGGCCGCGCTCAGGGTGCTTGCGCGCAATGCGCTAGCGACGGCATCGGATACCTATGCGGCGCGTCTCGGGGTCAGCTATACGCGGCTGACAATCCGTGACACGCGGTCACGGTGGGGGTCTTGCAGTAGTGCTGGCGCGTTGATGTATGCATGGCGGCTGATTATGGCGCCGCCCGCCGTGCTGGATTACGTTGCCGCGCATGAGGTTGCGCATCTGCGGGAAATGAACCACGGGCCGGATTTTTGGGCTTTGGTGGCAGCACTTTGCCCCGATTATGCGGCGCACCGCGACTGGCTGCGTCAAAACGGCGATCAGTTGCACCGCATGCGATTCGATGATTGACCGCCGCGCAATATGTGATCACATATTCACGTTATGATTCAGCCTCGCCCCTCAGACACCAACATTGCCGCGCACGAGCGCGTGTACCGTGCCCTGCGCACCCGTATCATGCACGGTGAAATTTCCCCGGGAGAGGCGCTCACCCTGCGCGGGATTGGCGCGGAATTTGAAGTGTCGATGACCCCCGCCCGCGAAGCCGTGCGCAGGCTTGTGGCCGAAGGGGCGCTGTTCTTGTCGTCGTCGGGCCGCGTATCGACGCCCGCGCTGTCAAATGACCGGATCGAAGAACTTGCGACATTGCGCGCCATGCTGGAACCCGAACTGGCGTCGCGCGCATTGCCGCGTGCGCATTTTGCGCTGATCGACCGGTTGGAAAGCATCAATAACGGGGTCAGCCAGATGATCGTGCGCCACGATTCGGCGGGCTATATCCGGATGAACCTTGAATTTCACCGCACGCTTTATCTGCGCGCGCAGGCCCCCGCGATGCTCGCGATGACCGAAACGGTCTGGCTGCAACTTGGCCCGACAATGCGCGCGCTATACGGGCGGTTGAACCGGACAGAGCCACCCTATCACCACAGGCTGATCCTTGCCGCGCTCAAAGCCGGGGACGAGCCGGGGTTGCGGTTGGCCGTGCGCACAGACGCAACGCAAGGGCTGCGCCTGCTAAAAACCTAAACGGGCAATTCGGTGGCAAGCACCTGATCAAGCAGGCGGCGAAAATCCTCGCCGGGGATACCCAATCCATAGGCCAGCTCTGTCGCAAAAGCATGTTCGACCGGAATAAGCCGGCCGCTCGCGATGGCGACCGAAAGAATGCCCTGCATCATCAGGTCCTTTTCGCGGTCGCGCAGACCTTTGCCAAAGGCGATAAAATGATGCTCGTTCAGCCCCTCTGACATATCAATGGCGCTTACCATTTGAATGATCTCGGATGTGGGATAATTGCGGCCGGTCAGGCGGCGTATGGTTGTGCGAATATGGGTCAGTTCGATCGAATCGACAAGACCGTCACATTTCGCCATATGGCACATCGCCGATAGAATACGCAGCGCGGCTTTCTTGCGCATCGGGCCGCGTAAATCATAGCCCAGCAGCGATTTAATTCTGCGAATGATAACCGCAATAAGCCCAAGACAACCCGAAACAAGCAGACCGTAAATCCCCAGATTATGTTTCCAGTCATTGCCCGCTTTGGGTTTGATATCAGCGGAAATAAGACCAAGCGCCTGTGCCGCGATAATCTTTTCTTCGGGATAAAGCTGGTCATAGGTGGTGTTGCAGCGGTCGCTTGCCAATGCATAGCCCTGCACATCGCTTGTCAGGACAAGCCCGAAAACAACAAGGTTTTCCGTAACATAGCAAAGCGACATCATCGTGTCGTCCGCGCCCGGGATGAGGGTTTCCGCGACGAACTCCAGCCCCGGCTCTCGGATGACAGCATCTGTTTGGGCCAGTGCAGCGGTGCTTAACGTGCAATAAAGGAAAACGGCAACTATGAGTCTATTCATCATGGCTCTCACAAAACATTCCCGCGTTAAAACATGGATTGGGTGCAAAAATGTGGCGCGGATATGGTCGCAGCTGCCTAATAGCGCTGCAAGACCGTATAATAAATCGGCCATTGTTCACAAAATTAGATCAATAACCTGTAGAAAAATGGCGCGCCGATACGGGGCCGGCGCGCCGGATTGTTAAACGTGGATCGCGCCGTCACCGCAGGCAAGCGCGGCCTCGCGCACGGCTTCGGAATAGGTTGGATGCGCATGGCAGGTGCGCGCGATGTCTTCTGCGGCGGCACCAAATTCCATCGCGACACAGATTTCATGGATCAGATCACCGGCCATCGGACCAATGATATGGGCGCCCAAGATACGGTCGGTTTGCGCGTCAACCAGCAGCTTTACAAAGCCGTCACCCGCAAAATTGGCCTTGGCGCGGGCGTTGCCCATGAACGGGAATTTACCAACCTTATAGGCGCGGCCCGCAGCCTTGAGCGTCTCTTCGGTTTCGCCGACATTGCTGACCTCGGGGTGGGTATAGATCACGCCGGGGATCACGCCGTAGTTCACATGCGGCTTTTGGCCGGCGATCCCTTCGGCGACGGCCATGCCTTCGTCTTCGGCCTTGTGTGCCAGCATCGGGCCCGCGATCGTATCACCAATGGCGTAGATGCCCGGCACGTTTGTAGCATATTTTGCGTCGGTCTTGATCTGGCCGCGATCTGTCAATGCGACACCCAATGCATCAAGCCCAAGGCCTGCCGTATAGGGTTTGCGGCCCGTTGCGACCAACACTGTATCAGCTGTGATGCTATGTTCGCTGTTGTCCTTGCGCAACTGATAGGTCACGGTTGCCTTGTTGTTTTTGACAGTAACGCCTTGCACAGCGGCACCAAGGGTGAACTTAAGCCCTTGCTTGGTCAGCATCTTTTGGAATTGCCGCGCGATTTCACCGTCCATTCCGGGTGTGATCGCATCTAGATATTCGATTACTGTGACCTCTGCGCCCAACCGGGCATAGACAGACCCCAGTTCAAGCCCGATCACACCTGCGCCGATCACAACCAGTGATTTCGGAATTTTGTTCAGTGTCAGCGCGCCCGTCGAGGTCACGACTGTTTGTTCGTCAACCTCGATACCTGGCAACACAGAGGCTTCGGAGCCGGATGCGATGATGATGTTTTTCGCATCATATGTGTCGTCACCAACCTGCACTTTGCCCGCTGCCGGAATGGTCGCCCAGCCCTTGATCCAGTCGATCTTGTTCTTTTTGAACAAGAATTCGATGCCGCCGGTGTTTTGGCCAACGACAGTTTCCTTGTATGTCAGCATTTGCTTCCAATCGACCGAAGGTGCTTTGCCTTTCAGGCCCATATCGGCGAAATTATGTTCGGCCTCATGCAGCATATGGGTGGCATGCAGCAATGCTTTGGATGGGATGCAGCCCACGTTAAGACAGGTGCCGCCCAGCGTTTCGCGCCCTTCGACAACGGCTACTTTCATGCCGAGTTGGGCACAACGGATGGCGCTGACATAGCCGCCGGGGCCTGCGCCGATTACGATAACGTCATAGCTGGACATGGTGTCTCCTTTAGCGTTTTTAGGTGTCGGACTTGCGTCGGACATTGGTATGTTTCGGGTCGGCCATTAGAATAATGCCGAGAGTATCATGAGCAGAGTCGCGAAAAACCCCACAAACCAGATCAGCGAGCGCCAAGGCACCCAGCCAAAATAATATGCGGGGACGTATAGAATGCGGGCGGCCAGATAGGTCCATGCGCAAATCGCGCTGAACCCGGTGCCCTTGTCACCAAGCGTGATCACGACCACCGCGATGGTGAACAGGATCAGCGCCTCAAAGTGGTTGTTCATCGCGCGAAACAGGCGACCTGTGCCGACGCTGGCCTGATCCATCAGCGGTTTGGACAGGCGCTGCGGGTCACGCGGGCTGGCGGTCTTGCCGGGCCCGAGTTCCATATTCGCGGGGATCGCCATGAGGCAAAACTGGACGGACTGAAGCAATGCAGCAAGCGCAAGAACGGTGAGTTCAGGTGTCATATCGTTCGCCAATCCAATTCACCGCACAATCTGTTTGGGACAGTCCGGCATCGCCGGGCAGCGCCCGGACCCCACCCCGAGGCCCAGGCACTGCCCTGGGTTATTACAGATCCATCAACAGACGGCGTGGATCTTCGAGCGCTTCTTTGACGCGCACGAGGAATGTCACGGCACCTTTGCCGTCGACGATCCGGTGGTCGTAGGACAGTGCAAGATACATCATCGGGCGGATCACAACCTGCCCGTTGATCGCCATGGGGCGGTCCTGGATTTTGTGCATGCCGAGGATGCCGGACTGTGGGGGGTTCAGGATCGGTGAGGACATCAGAGACCCGTAAACACCACCGTTCGAGATGGTGAATGTGCCGCCCTGCATTTCGGCCATCGACAGTTTGCCGTCACGCGCGCGCGCGCCTTTTTCGGCGATTGCTTTTTCGATATCGGCAAATGACATCTGGTCCGCATCATTGATCACCGGCACCACAAGGCCGGTTGGTGTGCCAGCCGCGATGCCCATGTTGACGTAGTTTTTGTAAACCACATCGGTGCCGTCGATTTCGGCGTTAACTTCGGGGACTTCGTTCAGCGCGTGGATACATGCCTTGGTAAAGAACGACATAAAGCCGAGTTTGACGCCGTGCTTTTTCAAGAACAGGTCTTTGTATTCGTTGCGCAAATCCATAACGGCGGTCATGTCGACCTCGTTATAGGTGGTTAGCATTGCGGCGGTGTTCTGGCTGTCCTTGAGCCGCTTGGCGATAGTCTGGCGCAGGCGGGTCATCTTGACACGCTCTTCGCGGGCGGCCTGGTTTGCGGCCACAGGTGCGCGCGGTGCGGCAGGGGCTGCGGGCGCGGGGGCTGCCAGCGCGTTCAGCACGTCTTCTTTCATGACGCGGCCGTCTTTGCCGGTGCCTGCCACGTTTGACAGGTTGTTTTCGGCCATCAGTTTGTTGGCGGAAGGCGCGTTTTCAACATCGGTGCGCGCAGCCGCCGCAGGAGCGGCCGCAGGTGCGGGGGCCGCAGCGGGGGCTTCGGCCTTGGGGGCAGGGGCCGCGTCGCCAGCGGCGATTTGGGCCAGCAGCGCGTCAACGCCCACAGTTTCGCCTTCGGCGGCAACGATTTCAGACAATGTGCCGGCAACGGGCGAAGGCACCTCTACGGTGACCTTGTCTGTTTCCAGTTCGCACAGCATTTCGTCAACGGCGACGGCATCGCCAGGCTGTTTGAACCATGTGGCAACGGTGGCTTCGGTGACGGATTCGCCAAGTGTAGGTACGCGGACTTCGGTGCTCATTACTTTGTTCCTTTGATAGTCAGGGCGTCATCAACGAGCGCCGATTGTTCTGCTTTATGTTTGCTGGCAAGCCCTGTCGCGGGTGATGCCGAAGCGGCGCGACCGGCATAGACGGGACGCTTGTGGGTGGCTTTGATGCGGGTCAGGACCCATTCGATATTGGGTTCCATGAACGACCATGCGCCCTGGTTTTTGGGTTCTTCCTGACACCAGACCATTTCAGCGTTCTTGAACCGGCTCAGTTCATTCACCGCAGATTGGGCAGGGAACGGGTAGAACTGTTCATAGCGCAACAGGTAAATGTCGTCGATGCCGCGTGCGTCGCGTTCTTCCAGAAGGTCATAATAGACCTTGCCCGAACACATCACGACGCGCTTGATCTTGTCATCGGCCACCAGTTGCGTATCTGAATTGCCGTGCTGGGCGTCATCCCACAGCACACGGTGAAAGCTGGAACCGGTGGTGAATTCTTCGGCCTTTGACACTGCCAGTTTGTGGCGCAGCAGTGATTTTGGTGTCATCATGATCAGCGGTTTGCGGTAGCTGCGGTGCAGCTGGCGGCGCAGGATGTGGAAATAGTTCGCAGGCGTGGTGCAGTTTGCCACGATCCAGTTGTCGCCACCGCACATGGTCAGGAACCGTTCCAGACGCGCGCTGGAATGCTCCGGGCCTTGCCCTTCATAGCCGTGCGGCAACAGGCAGACGAGCCCCGACATCCGCAGCCATTTGCTTTCGCCCGAAGAAATAAACTGGTCGAACATGATCTGCGCGCCGTTGGCGAAATCGCCGAACTGGGCTTCCCATAGGGTCAGCGCGTTTGGTTCGGCCAGTGAATAGCCGTATTCAAAGCCAAGAACCGCGTATTCCGACAGCATGCTGTCGATGACTTCGTAGTTCGCCTGACCGTCACGGATGTGATTAAGCGGATAGTAGCGGTCTTCGTTGTCTTGGTTAATCAGGCCCGAATGCCGGTGACTGAACGTACCGCGGGTACAATCCTGACCTGACAGACGCACAGAATAGCCTTCGACCTGCAAAGAGCCGAAAGCCAGCGCTTCGCCGGTTGCCCAGTCAAAACCTGTGCCGCTTTCGAACATGCCTTTCTTGGCTTCCAGAATACGGCCAACGGTTTTGTGCAGCGGGAAACCATCTGGCACTGTGGTCAGCGCATTGCCGATTTCAGCCAGTGTTTCGGGTTTGATCGCAGTTTTGCCGCGCTGGTATTTGTCTTTCTGGCGGTCCAGATGCGACCATTTCCCATCAAGCCAGTCTGCCTTGTTGGGTTTATAGTCTTTTCCGGCCTCGAATTCCTGATTCAGGTGCGCTTGGAACGCGGCCTTCATGTCTTCGATTTCGCCTTCGGGGATCAGCCCGTCCTTGACCAGACGTTCGGTGTAAAGCGTCAGCGTGGTCTTTTGTTTTTTGATCTTTTTATACATCACCGGATTGGTGAACATCGGCTCGTCGCCTTCGTTGTGACCAAAGCGGCGGTAGCAGATGATGTCCAGCACCACGTCTTTGTGGAACTTCTGGCGGAATTCGGTCGCGACGCGCGCGGCGTGCACAACGGCTTCGGGATCGTCGCCGTTGACGTGGAAAATCGGGGCCTCAACCATCAGTGCGATATCGGTCGGGTAGGGCGAGCTGCGCGAGAAGTGCGGCGCGGTCGTGAAGCCGATCTGGTTGTTCACGACGATATGCATTGTGCCGCCGGTTTTGTGGCCTTTAAGGCCGGACAGGCCGAACCCTTCGGCAACGACGCCTTGTCCAGCAAAGGCCGCATCGCCGTGCAGCAAGATTGCCATGACGCGGGTGCGATCCACGTCGTTCTTTTGGTCTTGTTTGGCGCGGACCTTGCCCAAGACAACGGGGTTCACCGCCTCAAGGTGGGAAGGGTTAGCAGTGAGCGACAGGTGCACAGAATTGTCGTCAAAGCTACGATCGGACGAGGCGCCAAGGTGATATTTCACATCGCCGGACCCGTCGACATCCTCGGGCTTGAACGACCCGCCCTGGAATTCGTTAAAAATCGCGCGGTAGGGTTTTTCCATCACGTTCGCAAGAACCGACAGGCGGCCACGGTGCGGCATGCCGATGATGATCTCATCCATGCCCAATTGGCCACCGCGTTTGATGATCTGCTCCATCGCAGGGATCAGGCTTTCACCGCCATCAAGGCCGAAACGTTTGGTGCCCATGTATTTGACATGCAAGAACTTTTCAAAACCTTCGGCCTGCACAAGGCTGTTCAAAATCGCCTTGCGGCCGTTTTTGGTAAAGGCGATTTCTTTTCCGTATCCTTCGATGCGTTCTTTGAGCCAGCCCGCTTCTTCGGGGTTGGAGATATGCATGTATTGCAGGGCAAAAGTGCCGCAATAGGTACGGTGCACAATCGCGATGATTTCATTCATCGTCGCTATTTCAAGGCCCAAGACATTGTCGATAAAGATCGGGCGATCCATGTCAGCAGCGGTAAAGCCGTAAGATTTTGGATCAAGCTCGGGGTGGGGCACGTTTTCGCGCATACCAAGCGGATCAAGGTCGGCAATCAAATGCCCGCGAATACGGTAGGCGCGGATGATCATCAGCGCGCGGATGCTGTCCAGCACGGCATTGCGGACTTGGTTTTCGTCGAGCGACACGCCTTTTTCGGCGGCCTTGGCCGCGATCTTTTTGCCTGCGGCTTCGGGTTCGGCTGGCCACTGGCCATCTAGCGCGGAAGTCAGATCATCATTGGGAACCGGCGGCCAGTCCATACGGCCCCAAGACGCGCCTGCGGCCTCTGCCTTGGCGTCCGACGGGGCATCGCCCAGCGCCTTGAAAAAGTCGCGCCAGCTTTCGTCAACCGCATTTGGGTTGTCGGCATAGCGCGCATAAAGCTGTTCTACATATTTCGCATTGTGCCCCTGCAGGAACGATGAGGCGTGAAGAATGTCGTTTGGTGATTGATCAGTCATTGGGGGACCTCAATAGTGTGATTATTGCGCGGGCGAACGATCTAGACGGGCAGCAGCAGGATAGGGCCCCGTGCGGTCGCTAGCATCGATGCGGGCGTAGTTTTCAATACGGGTCCAGTCACTACCACCAGCTTCGACGGTTTGGGTAAGTGCGGCGGTTGTTGTCGTAGACTCGGGAACGCCCATCGGAAAACCACCGATGGCGGCGACGCGCGCATCAAATGCTTCATCTTCGGGGCCGACCCAAAGGCATGAAATGTTAGGACCCTGTGACAGGATCAAAACAACTTCGCCTTCGTGGGTGTAAATTTCTGCAAAATTCGGGTCGACCATTGAAGCGCCAACCGCGATTACGACGTCGTCCACAAGCTCTAGCCGCTGTGACGGCGTCGCGTCTGAAAAGAATGACCACATTTGCGATCCAATAAGGTCGCGGCGGGCCTGCAGGCCCGACTGTGGTGTTTGTGCGGTCCAGCCGGACTCTGTCAATCCGGCACGAATGCTCGTGCCGGTGGCAGAAATCGGAATGCAAAGCGACATCATTGTATCGATGCCAGCTTCTGCCTGAGCGTACCCGGGTTGGGCAAGACAGCCGATCAATACAGGCAGGACCGCCGCGCGCATTAGCCGATTGCCTTGAGCACAGCTTCGCCAAGTGTGGCGGGGCTGTCTGCGACGATGATGCCGGCAGATTTCATGGCTTCGATCTTGCTTTCTGCATCGCCTTTACCACCGGCAACAATCGCGCCAGCGTGACCCATGCGGCGGCCCGGAGGTGCCGTGCGGCCAGCGATAAAGCCAGCAACGGGCTTCCAGCGGCCTTTTTTGCGCTGATCGGCAAGGAATTCTGCGGCTTCTTCTTCGGCAGAACCACCGATTTCGCCGATCATGATGATGGATTGTGTTTCATCATCGTCAAGGAACAGGTCCAGCACGTCGATGTGTTCGGTCCCTTTGATCGGGTCACCACCGATACCAACCGCGGTTGACTGGCCAAGGCCAAGATCAGACGTCTGTTTCACGGCTTCATATGTCAATGTGCCGGAACGCGAAACAACACCAACAGACCCGCGACGGTGGATGTGGCCGGGCATAATGCCGATTTTGCAGGCGTCAGGTGTGATCACGCCGGGGCAGTTTGGCCCGATCAGACGCGATGCCGACCCTTCAAGCGCTTTTTTCACGCGCATCATGTCCAGCACAGGGATGCCTTCGGTGATACAGATGATCAATTCCATCTCAGCGTCGATCGCTTCGAGGATTGAATCGGCTGCGAATGGCGGCGGCACATAGATGACCGATGCGTTGGCTTCGGTGACGTGCTTGGCTTCGTGGACCGAGTTAAAGATCGGCAGGTCCAGATGGGTTTGCCCACCTTTACCAGGCGTTACGCCGCCAACCATTTTTGTGCCATATGCGATGGCTTGTTCAGAGTGGAACGTCCCCTGCGAACCAGTAAGGCCCTGACAGATGACGCGTGTGTTTTCGTTAACGAGAATGGCCATGTTGTTGGCTCCCTAGTCTATTGCTGTGACGCGAAACGCACGAGGGCTAGTCTTTTCAAAGAATAGTCGCGTGCCGTGCTTTGCGTTGTTGAGCTTGTAAAAAGTCTTGATTGCGTCGGATTGACGAATGCGAAGGATGTTTTTGCTTGTGGCAATGTCGGTGTCAAAAGTGCCAACTCCATCCAGCGCCACCTGAATCAGTTTTCCAATAGAGGTTCTACTTTCGCCGCCAAAGCAGTCAGAAGGAAACAGCTCTTTTATGTAAGTGATCGGGATGTGGTTGTTGTCCACATTCCCTTGAGTGATACTTATCGCTCTTCCTTCAACCGCCGAAGCCATAATACTATCCTTTGACCGCTTTCACGATTTTCTGGGCGCCGTCTTTGAGGTCGTCAGCAGCAATCACGGCGAGGCCGGAATTGTTGATGATCTCTTTGCCTTTTTCGACGTTGGTCCCTTCGAGGCGGACAACCAGTGGCACTTGCAAGCCGACTTCTTTGACCGCGGCGATCACGCCTTCGGCGATGACGTCACAGCGCATGATGCCGCCAAAGATGTTCACAAGGATGCCCTTCACGTTGGGATCGGATGTGATGATCTTGAAGGCTTCGGTTACTTTTTCTTTGGTCGCGCCACCACCAACATCAAGGAAGTTGGCAGGTTCAGCACCGTAGAGTTTGATGATGTCCATTGTGGCCATTGCCAGACCCGCACCGTTCACCATGCAACCGATTTCACCGTCAAGTGCGATGTAGTTCAGGTCGAACTTGGACGCGGCCAGTTCTTTGGGGTCTTCTTCGGTTTCGTCGCGCAGCGCTGCAACATCCGCGTGGCGGTAAACCGCGTTGCCGTCGAACGATACTTTGGCGTCGAGAACTTTCAGGTCGCCCTTGTCCGTCACGATCAGCGGATTGATTTCCAGCATTTCCATGTCTTTTTCGACGAAAGCTGTGTAAAGCTGGCCCATCAGTTTGACGCATTGTTTGACCTGCTGGCCTTCGAGACCCAGCGCGAATGCAACGCGGCGGCCGTGGAATGCCTGATAGCCTGTCGCGGGATCAACTGTGAAGTTCAGAATTTTTTCTGGGGTGTTTGCTGCAACTTCTTCGATGTCCATCCCACCTTCGGTGGACACAACAAAACCGATACGGCTTGTCTGGCGGTCGACCAGCAGCGCGAGGTACATTTCAGTTTCAATGCCAGAGCCGTCTTCGATGTAGACGCGGTTCACGACCTTGCCGACGGGGCCGGTCTGGTGGGTGACCAATGTGCGGCCCAGCATCTTTTTGGCTTCTGCGGCGGCTTCTTCGACTGATTTGGCAAGACGGACACCGCCTGCTTCGCCTGCGTCGGCTTCTTTGAATTTGCCTTTGCCGCGGCCACCTGCGTGGATCTGTGCCTTGACCACCCAAAGCGGGCCATCAAGTTCGCCAGCGGCGGTTTTTGCGTCTTCTGCGCGGGTCACAGGGCGGCCATCAGATACGGGCGCGCCGTAGCTGCGCAAGAGTGCTTTGGCCTGATATTCGTGGATGTTCATAGGGACATGTCCAATTTGGCTTCGGTTGCGCCATCTAAATCACAAGGAATGAACGTTTTGTAACTGAAAAATGAAATTATCGCAGAGATTCGCACATTTGTGATCACACGTTTTTGGAGTGTGATCACAAAATGGTTGTTGCCCTGGTATTCTGGCAGCGCGCGACGAAATAGCGGGATTCGCCGGGGCATCTTGCGGCACAGACGCAAAAGGGCGCCCCAAAGGACGCCCCAGCGTAACAGTTTGCAGCGGCGATTAGGCCAGTGAACCGTCGATTTCTTTACAGGCCGCGACCAGACCTTTGACCGCGTCGACAGATTTGTCGAACATTGCTTGTTCTTCTTTGTTCATGTTGATTTCGACAACACGTTCGACGCCGCCGGCGCCGATCACGGTTGGCACGCCAACATAGAAACCGTCCAGACCGTAAGCGCCGTCAACGTGGGCTGCACATGGCAGAACGCGTTTTTGGTCTTTGAGGTAGGCTTCGGCCATTTCAATGGCGGATGTCGCTGGCGCGTAGAAGGCAGAACCGGTTTTCAGCAGGCCAACGATTTCGGCGCCGCCGTCACGTGTACGCTGTACGATTGCGTCCAGTTTTTCTTGTGTGGTCCAGCCCATGCTGACCAGATCAGGCAGGGGGATGCCCGCAACAGTGGAATAGCGTGTCAGTGGGACCATTGTATCGCCGTGGCCGCCCAGAACGAACGCAGTCACGTCGCGCATGGACACTTTGAATTCGTCAGCAAGGAAGTGACGGAAACGCGCAGAGTCGAGAACACCCGCCATGCCGCAAACCTTGCTATGTGGCAGGCCGGAGAATTCGCGCAGCGCCCAAACCATCGCGTCAAGCGGGTTGGTGATGCAGATTACAAATGCGTTTGGCGCGTGGGCTGCGATGCCTTCGCCAACGGCTTTCATGACTTTGAGGTTGATGCCCAGCAGGTCATCACGGCTCATGCCGGGTTTACGTGCGACACCGGCAGTGACGATACAAACGTCTGCGCCTGCGATATCCGCGTAATCCGCTGTGCCTGCCATTTGCGCGTCAAAACCCTCGGAAGGGCCAGCTTCCGCGATATCAAGCGCCTTGCCTTTGGCCGCGCCGTCATTGAGGTCAAGCAATGTGACGTCACCGAGTTCTTTGATCGCTGCGAGATGTGCAAGCGTGCCGCCGATTTGTCCGGCGCCGATAAGGGCAATCTTGGGTCTAGCCATGGAAAAGGATCCTTTGGTGGGTTGGATTTGCGCCATTGGGTAAGCCTTTGTGCGCGCGCGCGCAAGTGTGCTGCGATGCGGCATCCGTTATTACTGAGTGGCTCATTAAACTGTTAGGCGCTAACAAAGGATGAAACCAAGGTATTTTAGGGGCGCGTCTTTGTTCGCATTCGACTGGTATTTTTTCGCAGCTGGTATCCCAGCCATCATCTTTGGCGGCATTTCGAAGGGTGGATTCGGGTCAGGTGCCGCATTCGTCGCGGGTGCGATTCTGGCGCTTGTGGTGCCGCCGGGCGCGGCGCTGGCGATTATCCTACCGCTGTTCATGCTGATCGATGTTGCGACATTGAAGCCCTATTGGCGCAAATGGCACTGGCCATCGGCCAAGGGGCTGATGCTGGGCGCGGTGCCGGGTGTGGCCTTTGCGGCTTGGGTTTATACCGCCGTTGACGCGGATTTCTTTCGGTTCTTGATTGGCGTGATCTGTCTGGCCTTTGTGGGCTTTCAGTTAAGCCGCGCGATGGGTTGGCTGCGTATCGGGCAAATGGCATTTGCGCGCCGCTACGCGTGGGCCGCAGGCTTTGTCGGCGGATTCACCAGCTTTATCAGCCATGCAGGCGGCCCGCCCACCGCGGTGTTTTTATTGTCGCAAGGACTAAGCAAAACGGCCTATCAGGCCACAACCGTGATCACATTCTGGGCGGTCAACTGGATGAAGGTTGTCCCCTATGCATTCTTGGGCATTTTCACATGGGACACGATTTTGGGCAGCCTTGCGCTTGCGCCTTTTGCGCTGATCGGGGCGTGGATCGGGGTGCGCGCCCATGATTTGGTGCCTGAACGGCTGTTCTTTGGGTTGACCTATGTCTTGCTTTTGCTGACGGGGACGCGGCTGATCTGGGTGGCTGTGACGTAATGTAGCGGCGGGTGCCGACGACAGTTGCGCCGCAGTGCGGCATATTTTTCCTTGAACTATCATTCAATTTCTGGCCATGTGTGCGCAACTTTATTGCGAGGACAGATCATGCATACCCGCCCCTTTCGTTCAGCCCTTTACATTCCTGGCTCAAAACCACGCGCGCTGGATAAAGCGCGGGGCTTGCCTGTGGACGCGATCCTGTTCGATCTCGAAGACGCAGTTTCGCCCGATGCGAAGGCCGAAGCGCGCAGTACCTTGGCCGATGCGCTGGCGCAGGGCGGCTATGGGCCGCGCCTGAAAATCGTGCGGATGAACGGGCTGGATACGGACTGGGGCGCGGATGATGCGGCGGCCATCGCGGCGATGGATTGCGATGCGGTGCTTTTGCCAAAGGTGAACAGCGTGGCTGATCTTGATGCACTGGCCGCGCTGATCCCTGACCTGCCGATCTGGGCGATGATGGAAACGCCGCAGGGTATTCTGAACGCGGCAAGCATCGCCGCGCATCCGCGTATGGCAGGGTTTGTGCTGGGCACGAATGATCTGGCCAAAGACCTGCATGCGCGGGGGCGCGCGGCGATGGTCACATCGCTTCAGCTTTGTGTGCTGGCGGCCAAGGCTGCGGGGATTGTGGTTCTGGACGGTGTTTATAATGCGTTCAAAGATGACGACGGGCTGCGTGCCGAATGTGCGCAAGGTCGCGATATGGGGTTTGATGGAAAAACCCTGATCCATCCGGCGCAAATCGCGATCACCAATGCGGCCTTTGGCCCAAGCGCCGAGGATATCGATCTGGCCCGCCGCCAGATTGCCGCCTTTGATGCCGCCGCCGCCGAAGGGCAGGGCGTTGCCGTTGTGGACGGGCGCATCGTTGAGAACTTGCATATTGTCACCGCACGCGCGACCTTGGCCAAAGCTGACGCCATCGCCGCATTGGAGACAACATGACACTATTGATACTTGGCCTTGCCCTTTGGGTTCTGGCGCATTTCTGGAAACGGCTTGCCCCTGCGCACCGCGCCAAATTCGGTGAAAAGGGCAAGATGTATGTGGCCATTGGCGCAGGTGCCGGGCTGATCTTGATGATCATCGGCTACCGGATGGCCGAAGGGGCGTACTATTGGGGCCGCACGCCAGCGCTGACGGGTATCAACAACCTGTTGATGTTGCTGTCATTCTACCTTTTTGCGGCATCCGGATCAAAGGCGCGGATCACACAGTATATCCGCCACCCGCAACTGACTGCCGTGATGGTCTGGGCGCTTGCGCATATGCTGGTGAATGGGGATGCGGCCTCGATCATTTTGTTTGGCGGGATGCTGGTTTGGGCCAGCTCCGAGATCCAGTTGATCAACCGCGCGCAGCCCGATTGGACGCCGGGCCCGACCGTGCCAATGAAAAAAGAAATCACTGCCTTGATCGCGACCGTGATCGTCTTTGCCGTTGTGGCAGGCGTACATATGGCGCTGGGCTATAACCCGTTTGGATAGGACCATGAAAATCTACCGCCTTCTGACCGAAGATGACACATCGGCGTTTTGCCACAAAGTATCGCTCGCCCTGTCCAAAGGGTGGGAATTGCACGGCAGCCCGACCTATGCGTTCGATCACGCCAACGGGGTGATGCGTTGCGGGCAGGCCGTGACCAAAGATATTGATACACCCTATTCGCCAGATATGAAGTTGGGCCAGCAATGAGCAAGACAAACGCGGGCCGGTTTTTCGAAGATTACACCGTTGGCGATGTGATCACACATGCCGTGCCGCGCACGATCAAGATGGGCGAGCGCGCGTTGTATCACGCGCTTTACCCCGCGCGCCACGCGTTGCATTCGTCGGATCAATTTGCGCAAAGCTGCGGCCTGCCGTTCAGCCCGCTTGATGATCTTGTGACCTTTCACACGGTGTTTGGCAAAACGGTGCCCGATGTTTCGCTGAACGCGGTGGCCAATCTGGGCTATGCCGAAGGCCGCTGGGAAACGCCGCTTTGGCCCGGTGATACAATCACCGCCACGTCCGAGGTGATCGGCGTCAAGCAGAATTCGAACGGCAAAAGCGGTGTGGTCTGGGTGCGCACAACGGGCCGCAACCAGCATGGCGAAGTGCTGATGTCCTATGTGCGTTGGGTGATGGTGCGCAAACGCGGGCAAGGTCCCGCGCCTGAAACAGTGATCCCCGAATTGCGCAGCGCCGTTGCGGCTGCTGATCTGGTGATCCCGCGCGGGCTTGATTTCAGCGCCTATGATTTTGCGCTGGCTGGGGAACCGCACCGCCTGTCTGACTATGCGGTTGGTGAAGTCATCGACCATGTTGACGGTGTGACCATCGAAGAGGCCGAACATATGCTCGCCACGCGTCTGTGGCAGAACACGGCCAAGGTGCATTTTGACGCGACCAACCGGCCTGATGGCAAACGCCTTATCTATGGCGGGCACGTGATTTCAATGGCGCGGGCGCTGTCGTTCAACGGCTTGGCCAATGCGCAGATGATCGTGGCGCTGAATGGTGGTGCCCACGCGAACCCGTGTTTTGCCGGCGATACTGTGCGGGCATGGTCCGAGGTTCTAGATATCGCCGAAACACCGGCACCGGGCGTCGGCGCGATCCGGCTACGGCTGGTCGCGACCAAAGGCGCGGCGGGTGTTTTACGTACAGATGACGGGAAATATCACCCCGATGTGCTGCTTGATCTGGATTATTGGGCGTTGATGCCAGAATGAGCAAAAGCTTGGGCCATTGAGCGTTCAGCGTGTGACAAATCGACAACCCCCATCATCGCCGAGTAACGCCTTGAGCTTTTGAAACTCCTGCGTCGTATGCTGCGCGCTAAAAACAGCGACCAAGACGAGCGGCCGCCTGACGCCGCGAATACGAAGCGAGATTTCGTTCATTTCACTGGTTGTCCGAAAACGGGTGTCCAGTTCAATGGCTTCAACATCGTTGAATGAATATTCTGTTTCACTTGTGCCGAACCAAGGTAATTCCCGCTGTACCGAAACAATGCCGAGGTTCGAGTCAAAAGTGACAACAATGTTTGGAGCGAGAATGCCTTGGCTTATAGAAGCATAGATAAATGCGCCGGGTACGCAGACAGCTAGCAACAGCACGACCAAATAACCCAGAAAATCGTCCAAGCGGGTGAAGTCGCCTTGCAGGATGGGCACAATCAAATCCAAGGCATCGCTTCCGAACAGTCCAAAAACAGAAATGAAAACTATTGCCAGGATGACCATGAACGGGATCACGACCAGCGTAACGAACACCCTGAAACGTAGTGAGGTCTCGTCTCGGTATCTGATAATGCCAGTATCCGCTTCCACTGATTGCTCTGAATTGCTGGTAAATATTTGTTCCATTGACAGGTATCTGCGTGGCATCAATTAAGCCGACCTTGGTCCAGCGCGCAGCATAAGTCAATTTGGGCAAGCGCATCCGCTCTGTAGGTCTGAGAGGAATGCATGCCTGATGTTAATTCCGACCAAATTACTCATCCTTTCTTTTGTGATCACATGGAAAAAATGTGTGATCACAAATTGTGACATTTCTCAAATATGCGTCAATTATTCACGGTTTATGCATCTTACTTTGCGTGACTCTGGGCGAAAACTGGTGCAGAAATGACCAAAAGGCGCGACCGAAATGGCAGCCAAGCCAAAGAAGGGAACATTCATGGCCGACAATAAACAGGACAACCGTCCTCTGTCTCCGTTCATGATCGGGCAGTATTACCGCCCACAGTGGACATCGATGTCGTCGATCTTTACGCGGATCACCGGACTGTCATTGCTGGTCGCTTCCTTGTTGATCGTCTGGTGGTTTGTTGCCGCGGCAACCGGCCCCGAGGCATTCGCAACCGCAAATGGTTTTGTGACCAGCTGGTTTGGCGATCTGGTGCTGTTCTTGTCCACTTGGGCGATGTTTTATCACATGTTGTTTGGCGTGCGGCACCTGATCTGGGATTCAGGCCGGATGCTTGAGGTGGATCAATCCGAAATGTACGCGCAGGCCGCGTTGGTCGGGTCCGTTTTGCTGACGATTTTTGTCGTCATCGTACTTTAGGGGGGGGCGGATCATGCGATTTATCACTGACCGTAAACGCGCTGCTGGTCTTGGCTCTGCGAGAACCGGCACCGAACATCACTGGCATATGACAATCACCTCTGTGGCGCTGTTGCCGCTGGTGATCATGTTCATCTTTTCATTCGGCGCGATCCTCGGGTCCCCTTATGAAGAGGTCCTTGCCTATTACCAGCGCCCGTTCCCTGCGATCATTGCGATCCTGACAATGCTGGTGGGCTTTAACCACTTTGCCAATGGCGCCCGTTCCACCATCGAGGATTATACCGGCGGCCACACCCGCCAGTTCCTGATCATCGGCGTGAACTGCCTGTCTTATTCTGCTGCTGCCTTTGCGATCTTCGCAATTGTGCGCATCGCCCTTTAATTCTGCGGAGCAACAAAACAATGGCTGCATACGAATACGAAACCCATACCTATGACGCGATCGTGGTTGGTGCTGGCGGTGCCGGTCTGCGCGCGACGCTTGGTCTGGCTGAACAGGGTCTGCGCACGGCCTGTATATCCAAAGTGTTTCCTACCCGCTCGCACACTGTTGCGGCGCAGGGCGGCATTGCGGCGTCACTTGGCAACATGGGCCCCGATAGCTGGCAGTGGCATATGTATGACACCGTCAAAGGGTCCGACTGGCTGGGTGACACCGATGCGATGGAATATCTGGCGCGCGAGGCCCCGAAAGCGGTTTACGAGCTGGAACATTACGGCGTGCCGTTTTCGCGCACCGAAGAAGGCAAAATTTACCAGCGCCCGTTTGGCGGCCACACCACCGAATTCGGTGAAGGCCCGCCCGTACAGCGCACCTGTGCTGCTGCTGACCGGACCGGTCACGCGATCTTGCACACGCTTTATGGTCAGTCGCTGAAACAGCAGGCTGAATTCTATATCGAATATTTCGCGCTTGATCTGATCATGTCCGATGATGGCATCTGCCAAGGCGTGATCGCATGGAAGCTTGATGATGGCACAATGCATGTGTTCAACGCGAAAACCGTTGTTCTGGCGACGGGCGGCTATGGCCGCGCCTATTTCTCGGCCACATCTGCGCACACTTGTACCGGTGACGGCGGCGGCATGGTGGCCCGTCAGGGTCTACCATTGCAGGACATGGAATTCGTGCAATTCCACCCGACCGGCATTTACGGCGCGGGCTGCCTGATTACCGAAGGCGCGCGCGGCGAAGGCGGGTATCTTACCAATTCCGAGGGCGAGCGGTTCATGGAGCGTTACGCCCCGAACTACAAAGACCTTGCCCCGCGCGATTATGTCAGCCGCTGTATGACGATGGAAATCCGCGAAGGGCGCGGCGTGGGTGCGGGCGGTGATCACATTCACCTGAACCTTAACCACCTGCCAGCCGAGGCGCTTGCCGAACGCCTGCCAGGCATTTCGGAATCCGCCAAGATTTTTGCAGGTGTCGACGTGACCAAAGAACCAATTCCTGTTCTGCCAACGGTGCACTATAACATGGGCGGTATTCCGAC
The DNA here is from genome assembly GCF_900115105.1 of Yoonia tamlensis. Classification (GTDB taxonomy): domain Bacteria; phylum Pseudomonadota; class Alphaproteobacteria; order Rhodobacterales; family Rhodobacteraceae; genus Yoonia; species Yoonia tamlensis. The sequence continues at coordinate 2,225,489 of NZ_FOYP01000001.1, read as the reverse complement.
GAACTATTTTGGTGAGGTGCTGAACCCCACCAAGAAAGACCCCAACGCCGTTGTGCCAGGTCTGATGGCCGTTGGCGAAGCGGGCTGTGCATCCGTGCACGGCGCAAACCGCCTTGGGTCGAACTCGCTTATTGACCTTGTGGTCTTTGGCCGTGCCGCCGCGATCCGCGCAGGTGAAGTTGTGGATCGCAATGCGCCGAACCCGACATTGAACCAGTCATCTGTTGACGCGTGTTTTGATCGTTTCGACGGTTTGCGCCATGCCAAAGGCAATGTCGCGACTGCGGAGCTGCGGCTTGAGATGCAAAAAGCGATGCAAGCGGACGCGGCGGTGTTCCGTACCGATAAAACGCTGGCCGAAGGCGTTGAGAAGATGACCGCGATTGCAGGCAAGGTGGATGATCTGAAGGTCACCGACCGCAGCATGGTCTGGAACTCTGACCTGATGGAAACGCTCGAGCTGACCAACCTGATGCCAAACGCGCTTGCTACGATTGTTGGCGCCGAGGCCCGCAAAGAAAGCCGCGGCGCACATGCGCATGAAGATTATTCAACGCGCGACGACAAAAACTGGCGTGTTCACACGATCAGCCATGTTGACGGTAACAAGGTGAAATTGAGCCACCGTCCGGTGATTACTAAAGGTCTGACCACCGAAGCCGAAGGCGGAATTTCCGAAGCCAAGATCGCTCCAAAAGAGCGGACATTCTGATGCGGATCATCGGACTTACCATTGCTGCGCTGGCCCTGTCGGGCTGTATGCAAGATATGGGCGCATCCGGCGATGCGCTTGCCCGTCATGCCGCCAAAGGCGTGGTGAACAACGTGGTCGCGTCCAAATTTCCGGGTGTTGATGCAACGCCGGTGACGGATTGCATTATCGACAATGCATCGGGCGCGGAAATTGTCACGATTGCCGAAGCGGCGGTTGTCGGCACCAGCCAGCAAACAACGGATCTGGTTGTGGCCATTGCAAGCCGCCCAGAAACGCAACGTTGTGCGGCCAGCAGCTATTTGGGGATCGCGCTATGATCCGCGCTTTTGGCATTGTTCTGATCGCCACTTTGGCAGGCTGCGCGGCAACACCGCCCACCCCCGAAGAAGCAGCCGCGCGTTGCGAGGAACGCGCCCGCGCGGCCCAAGCCCCGACAGGTGGGGTCAGCGTCGGCGTGAACAGCAATTCCGGCGTGTCCACAGGGATCAACATCGGCCTGTCCGGCGATTTTCTGCGCGGACGCGACCCGCAAGAAGTCTATGAAAGCTGCGTCATTGAATTGACCGGCGAAACCCCCATCCGCCCTGCGCGGCTGCGGTCATTGTAAGAATTTTCGGGCAATCTGTCCGTATCGGAAGGAACATCACGATGGTGCAACTGACACTCCCCAAGAATTCCCGCATGACGGTGGGCAAGACATGGCCAAAACCCGAAGGCGCGACCAATCTGCGCAAGGTGCAGATTTACCGCTGGAACCCCGATGACGGGAAAAACCCGCAGTTGGACACATATTTCGTTGATATGGATAGCTGCGGCCCGATGGTTCTGGACGTGCTGATCAAGATCAAGAACGAAATCGACCCGACCCTGACCTTCCGCCGGTCCTGCCGTGAAGGTATCTGCGGGTCCTGTGCGATGAACGTTGACGGGATCAACACGCTGGCCTGTATTTACGGACTGGATGAAATCAAGGGCGATGTGAAAATCTATCCGCTGCCACATATGCCGGTGGTCAAGGATCTGATCCCCGATCTGACACATTTCTACGCCCAGCACGCGTCGATCATGCCGTGGCTGGAAACCAAAACAAACCGCCCCGCCAAAGAATGGAAGCAGTCAATCGAAGACCGCAAGAAACTCGACGGGCTTTATGAATGTGTGATGTGCGCGTCTTGTTCCACATCCTGCCCGTCTTATTGGTGGAACAGCGACCGGTACCTTGGACCGGCGGCCCTGTTGCACGCCTACCGCTGGATTATCGACAGCCGCGACGAGGCCACCGGCGAACGTCTAGACGATCTGGAAGATCCGTTCAAACTGTACCGCTGCCACACGATTATGAACTGCGCGAAAACCTGCCCCAAGGGTCTGAACCCCGCCAAGGCAATCGCGCATATCAAAGGCATGATGGTCGACCGGATCGTTTAAACCGCCCAAGGTGACAATATGAAACGGCAGCGCATCGCGCTGCCGTTTTGCGTATCTACCCTACCCTGCACAAATTCTGCTTATGCCACCCCGATCATTTCCACAGCGGCCGCCTAGCGTGGCGGGGCAAATGAAATGAAGGAAGCAATCGAATGAAATCTCCGGGTGCGCGATTTTTGATCGTGGGGGTCTTGGCCCTATTTATGTATATTCCGCTGGCCATGGTCGGCGAAGTCGTCAAATCGCGTGCGGATTACAGCCGCGAAACCGTGCGATCGGTGGGCGCGGAATGGGGTGGGCGGCAGATGGTGAACGGGCCGGTGCTGATCCTGCCTGTGCAAGGCCCCGTAACCCGCAAGGAAACCCGCGATGTGGTTGATCCGCGCACGGGGCAAGTCTCCGCCGAAACATATGAGGTGACCAGCATTGTGGCCAAATCCCCAATCTATATTTTGCCAGACCGCTATGATGTCACCGTGCAATCCACCAGCGAAGTCCGGCGGCGGGGGGTGTTCGAAGTACCTGTTTATAGCGCTGAGCTGCGCATCGACTTTGACTTTGTTCTGGATGATCTGGAAACGGATCTGGCTGCTGGCGAAGAAATTCTTTGGGACCGTGGCGATATTCAATTGGGGCTATCTGCCAATAAGGCGCTGCGCGGCGCTGCATCCTTGCGTGCAGGCGCGCGGGATTTGCGGCTAGAGCCGACAACAGGCGAGGGGCTGCAAGGCATCCGTTCCGCAACGGGTGATCCGCGCGGTGTAGGGGGCTATCAGCTTGTGCTCGGGTTTAATGGCGCCGAGAGCCTGTCGCTTACGCCCGTTGGGCGCAGCACCAATGTCACAATGACAAGCGACTGGCCACACCCGAGCTTTGACGGGGCCTATTTGCCAAATGCGCGCAGCATTACCGAAGACGGGTTTGTTGCCGAATGGGCGATCCCGCATCTGGCGCGCAACCTGCCGCAGGTTTCACGCGAAAACCCGATGCTTTCAGCGCAGCGTGCGGGTTTCGGTGTGCGCTATTACCAGCCCAATGATTTCTATCAAAAGGCGTATCGCGCAGCCAAATATGGCATTTTATTTATTGCACTGACATTTTTGACCGTGATGCTGATTGAAATGGGGCAATCACGCCGTGCGCATCCGGTGCAATATATCCTGATCGGGTTGGCGCAGGCGATATTTTCGCTTCTGATGGTGGCCTATGCCGAACAGATCGGCTTTGCCGCCGCTTACGGGCTTGCGTCGGCTGCGACGATTGGGTTGCTTGTGATCTATGGCATCACGGGGCTGCGGCTTGGGCGGCGCGTCTGGATTTTCGGCACGATGCTGGTTGTGCTTTACGGGCTGCTTTACATGATCTTGCGGTCGGCTGATTACGCGCTATTGGCGGGGGCGACGCTGGCCTTTGCAGCACTTGCAGGCACAATGATCGCCACCCGTAACGAAGACTGGCACGGCAACGGCGGGTCAGGGCGCTGGTTTGCCCGCAAAGCCAAGCCATCGCCCGATAGTCCGCAATAGCCCTTGTGCGGCGCGCTGCATGTTTGTCGCCTTGGGCGCAGTATCGCCCGACAAGAAACTGTAGCGCGCCGTAATGTTTTGATTTTCTTGAATGAACGAAACCTTGTAGCGGCAGATGCCACTTGTCACACCGCCAGTGCTGTGGTCTGAGAAAAAGCGGTTCCATTTTCATTAAGGCATGACGCATGACCGATTTTTTCTTTGGTATGGTAGGCGGATCGCTGATCGAATGGGTCGCGGTGGCCTGCGGTCTTGTGAATGTCGGGTTGATCATCCGGCGCTCTATCTGGAATTATCCTTTCGGCTTCCTGTTGGTGGTGCTCTATTTTTTCATATTCCTTGAATACAAACTTTACAGTGATGCGATTTTGCAGGTCTATTTTTTCGTCATTCAATTCTATGGTTTGTGGAACTGGGTAAATGGGCGTGCTGCTGATGGGCGTGTGCGGGTTGTTCCGCTGGCGCGGGCAGGGTTTGCCGTATATCTGGCTGCGACAGCTGTTGCTTGGTTCGTGATCAGCGCGCTGATGGCTACCTACACAGACGCCGCGGCGCCGCGATGGGATGCCGCTGTTGCGGCTCTTAGTGTGACCGCACAGTTGTTGATGTCGCGCCGCCATTTGGAAAGCTGGATTTTGTGGATTGCCGTTGATCTATTGGCAATCGGGCTTTTCTATACCAGAGACCTGGTGCCAACTGCCGCGCTTTACGTTGTTTTCCTTGGCTTGGCTGTCGCGGGCTACGTCCAGTGGCGCCGCGTCAAAATTGAAAACGCGCACTGATGCTAAGAGGCTTTTTTCTAGGAAAGTTCATGCCCGTGCATAACGGACACCTATTCGTATGCGACGTTGCCGCCCGCTTTGTTGATGAGCTCACTGTTTTTGTGTGTAGCCATGATGCAGAGCCGATTGACGGGTTCCTGCGCGCTGAATGGATGCGCGAATGCCTGAATGGTACAAACTGCAATGTCGTCCACATGCACCGCGACATTCCTCAAACCCCTGATGACCACCCCGATTTCTGGCGTATTTGGACGGACACAATAACCGAGCACCATCCAAAGCCGATCGACTATGTTTTCGGTTCCGAAGAATATATCTATCCGCTGGCGCAAGCGCTGGACGCCAAACCGTTCATCGTCGATCTTGAACGTCAAACCGTGCCCGTATCAGGGACCGTTATCCGCAGCGACGCCGGACAAAACTGGGGTCACATTCCCGCACCTGTCCGTCGCCATCTGCAAAAGCGTCTCACGTTGATCGGGCCTGAAAGCACGGGAAAATCGACGTTGGCGAAAGTGCTGGGTGATCAGTTTGCGACCAAAACTGTTCCCGAGTTCGGTCGCTTTTATGATGCCGCGTTCAAGCAAGGGGCCAACTGGGAAGAACAGGATTTCATGACCATCGCGGATGGTCACGCGGCGCAGGCGTCGGCAATTGCGCCACATGCTGGCCCCGTGGTCATCGAAGATACGGATCTATTGCAAACCGTCGTCTGGTCGGAAGCCCTGCTTGAGGTGGTGCCGGACGTGCTTGTCAGCCGCTTGAAAACAGTGAAACGCCCCGATCTGTATCTGCTGCTTAGCCCGCAAATGGCGTGGGTCGATGATGGTACTAGATACCATGCAAGTCTTGAGGAACGCCGCTGGTTTCATGCGCGGCTAAAGCATTGGCTAGGGGCGGTCGGCGCATCTTGGGTGGAAATTGCAGATACGACTTGGCTGGCGCGCCAGCACCATGCAGCACAGGCGGTGTCTGATCTGTTGGATGGCGATTTTTACAGCCGTTTTGCTGATCACACACCAATAGCAGAATAACCCTTGTGCGGCGCGCTGAATATTTGTTTCTTGTTGGTATGAACAAGCCCCCCAAAGATGCAGAAGCGCGCCGTGCTGTCCCGCCGGTGATATGCTATCCGACCGACACGCTGCCACCCGCTGATCTGGCCCTGTATCAGGCGGCGCGCACGGCGCTTGAACCTGTGACACGCGTGCAGGTGCCGCCGCGCGATGCCGCGTCCATCACCGTTCCCGCCGGTCATTTCTTGCGCATCCATTCGGTGGATGGCCCGCAGGTCGGTGATTTGAACCTGTTTAATGCCAATGACCTGTCAGAACGGTTCTATTCCGGCAAGACCCGCGCGCTGCATGGCACGCATGTCACGACGGGGGATCGCCTTTGGTCGTCTTTTCCGACATTGCGCCCGATGGCGACCGTGACCCATGACACGCTGGATTGGTACGGGATCGACGCATATGGCGGCTCAGTGCATGATGTGATCGGCACGCGCTGTGACCCCTATACGGGGCAATTACTGTCTGGCGCGCAGTATCACCACTGTTGCCATTCCAACCTGACCCGCGCCTTAGCCGCGCATATGGGGCAGGGGGTGGATGCGGCGGAACCGCATGTGCATGACGTGTTGAACGTGTTTATGTGCACCGGATTTACCCGCGACACCGGCCAATATTTCATGAAGGCCAGCCCCGTGCGGCCCGGTGATTACATTGAACTCTTTGCCGAAATTGACCTGCTTGCAGTGCTAAGCGCCTGCCCGGGCGGCGATTGCAGCGCCGAGCATTCAAGCGATGCCGCCGCCTGTTATCCGCTGGACATGGAGGTTTTGCGCCCCGCAAGCGGCACCCTGAACGGGTGGGTGCCGCCCGCCAAGAATGGCTATGATCGCAGTCACGGGGTCTAGGGCGCTTTGCGCCAGACCGAGACATGTGATGTGCTTTGATTGGTGAACGGGCTTTTCGCCCAATCCGCCCAGCGGTGTTCCAGCGTAAGCCCCGCGATCCGAGCCATCAGGTCAAGCTCGGCTGGCCAAGTATAGCGGAACGGGACGCTCAGATAGCTGTGCTGGCCCTGATCCATCCACACATGGGTCGAACTATAGCGCTGCGTCGTGATATCAAAGCTGTCGATGCCAAGATGGGTTTCGTCACAAGCAAAGGCGCGCTGCGTCTCGCCAAAGGGGATTTTCTGAATAGGTGGCACCAGTGTTTCGATCACAAACCGCCCGCCATCCGCCAGATGGGCGGCCGCATTTTCGAAACAGGCGACCTGCGCGTCTTGGTTGGTCAGGTTGTCGATGGTGTTAAAGACCAGACAAACCAGCGAAAATTCACCCGCCACACGTGTCGTGCACATATCGCCGATGGCAATTTCCATTGGCGTGCCGACCTCTTTCTTGCGCAGCTCGTCGACCATGGCGCCCGACAGTTCGATTCCTTTCACTTTGAACCCGCGCGCGGCAAGCGGCAGGGCAATGCGCCCTGTGCCTATCGCAAATTCAAGGATCGGACCGTTGTCGGCAAGCTCTGCTAGCGTGTCCACGGTGCCCGCGATGTCACCTTGCCCGTGCAGTTGGTCGTAGGATCCCGCGACATCGCTGTCAAAATAGTTGTGGGTCATATTCTAGCCAGCAGGCGCAAAAGCGGCTTGCAGTGCGATTTCGACCATGTCCCCAAAGGATTTTTCGCGGTCTTCGGCGGGCAGGGCCTCGTGGGTGATCAAGTGGTCGCTGACCGTCAGCACCGCCAGCGCGCGCCGCCCGTGGCGGGCCGCAAGGTTGTAAAGTTCGGCTGCTTCCATTTCGACACCCAGAATACCGTGCCGGACCATTTGTTCGTTCAGGTCGGGGCGTTCGTCATAAAAAACATCCGATGAATAAATGCCACCGACATGGGTTGGCACGCCCTTGGATTTGGAGGCCGCGTGCGCCGCGGCCAGCAGACCGTAATCGGCACAGGGTGCAAAGTTCAATTCCTTGAAAATGCCGCGCGACGGGGTGGAAAGCGTTGATGCGGTCATCGCCAGAATCACATCGCGGATGCCGACATGTTTTTGCATCCCGCCACATGACCCGATGCGGATTAGGGTTTGTGCGTCAAAATCCTTGATCAGTTCGTTGGCGTAGATCGAAAGCGACGGCATCCCCATGCCTGACCCTTGGATCGTAACGGGGTGGCCGTTCCATGTGCCGGTGAACCCCAACATGCCGCGCACCTGATTAATGCAACGCGTGTCGGTCAGGAATGTTTCGGCCGCCCATTTCGCGCGATACGGGTCACCGGGCATTAATACGGTTGGGGCGATGTCGGCTTTTTCGGCGCCAATATGGATGGTCATTGCGGGTCTCCCATGTGCATTTGCGAACAGCCTATGCCGAATGCAAACAAAGCGGGAGACCCGAAGTGAGGTTTTTGCACCCTAGCGCGGATCGACCAATGTGACGATGTCACCCATGATCTTGTTCAGCTCGAAATCTTTGGGCGTATAGACTTTGGCGACACCCATTTCGCGCAGCGCGCGTGCGTCATCTTCGGGGATAATACCGCCCGCGATAACGGGGATATGCGTCAATTCGGCGGCGGCCAGTTTCGCCATGACATCGCGCACCAGCGGCACATGCGACCCTGAAAGGATCGACAACCCGATGACATGGGCCTGATTTTCGCCTGCGGCCGCGACGATTTCATCAGGCGTGAGCCGGATGCCTTCATAGGTGATGTCCATGCCGCAATCGCGCGCACGGGTGGCGATCTGTTCGGCCCCGTTGGAATGCCCGTCGAGCCCCGGTTTGCCTACTAGAAACTTGAGCCGCCGGCCCAATGCCGCGCTGACCAGATCAACCTGTTCGCGCAGTTCATCAAGCCCTTCGGTCCGGTTGGACTGGTTCTGGCTAACCCCTGTTGGCGCGCGGTATTGCCCGAAAACCGCGCGGATCACATCGGCCCATTCGCCTGTGGTCACGCCAGCCTGCGCGCAGGCAATTGATGGCGGCATAATGTTGCTGCCGTCTTTTGCCGCGCCACGCAATGCGGCAAGTGCGGTTTCAACCGCTGCCGCGTCGCGCGCGGTTTTCCATGCGCTCAAACGGGCCAGTTGATCGGCCTCGGCCTTTGGGTCTGCGACCATGATTGCGTCGTCACCTGCCGTTAGCGGCGAAGGTTCGCCCGCTTGCCATTTGTTGACGCCAACGACCGTGGTGCGCCCGTCCTCGATCCCGGCGATACGGGCGGCGTTGCTTTCGACCAAACGCGATTTCATATAGGCGATCGCGCCCACGGCGCCGCCCATCCCGTCGATCTGGGCAAGCTCTGCGCGCGCGCCTTCTTTGAGGGCGCTGACCTTGCGGTCGATTGCGGGGTTGCCATCAAACAGGTCGTCAAATTCCAAAAGGTCGGTTTCATAGGCCAAGATTTGCTGCATCCGCAGCGACCATTGTTGGTCCCAAGGGCGGGGCAGACCCAACGCCTCGTTCCATGCGGGCAGTTGCACGGCACGGGCGCGGGCGTTTTTGGACAGGGTCACCGCAAGCGTTTCCAGCAGGATGCGGTAGACGTTGTTTTCAGGCTGCTGTTCGGTCAACCCGAGCGAGTTCACCTGCACCCCATAGCGGAACCGCCGGTATTTCGCGTCTTCAACGCCGTAACGGGTGGCGCAGATTTCATCCCATAATTCAACAAAGGCACGCATTTTGCACAGCTCAGTGACGAAACGGATGCCCGCGTTCACAAAGAACGAAATGCGGCCGACCATGGCAGGGAAATGTTCCGCGGGCACCTTGCCTTGCAGGTCATCAAGCACGGCGGTGGCCGTGGCGAGCGCAAAGGCCAGCTCTTCCTCGGGTGTCGCGCCTGCCTCTTGCAGGTGATAGGAACAGACGTTCATCGGGTTCCATTTGGGCAGATGTTCGCGGGTATAGGCGGCCACATCGGTGATCATCCGCAAGGATGGTTCGGGCGGGCAGATATAGGTGCCGCGCGACAGGTATTCCTTGATAATGTCGTTTTGCACGGTGCCTTGCAGCGCGGAAATATCGGCGCCCTGTTCTTCGGCCACGGCGATATACAGCGACAGCAACCAAGGTGCGGTCGCGTTGATTGTCATCGACGTGTTCATCTGGTCCAACGGGATGTCATCAAACAGCGCGCGCATATCGCCCAGATGGCTAACGGGCACGCCAACCTTGCCGACTTCGCCTTTGGCAAGCACATGGTCGCTGTCGTATCCGGTTTGCGTCGGCAGATCAAAGGCGACAGACAGGCCGGTCTGCCCTTTGGCCAGATTGCCCCGATAAAGCGCATTAGAAGCCGCAGCCGTCGAATGGCCTGCATAAGTCCGGAAAAGCCATGGGCGGTCTTTCTGCACGTGCGACATTTTGCGATCCTTGCGAAATAATATTGCGTTATTGGATTAGTAACTGGTACTTTGTGGCGTTGTCAATTCGCTGCATTGCGGCATGACGGGATTTACCTTGCGGCGTTTCCCTGTCAGGTTCGCGCAATGACGCAAACCGTATCAATGCCGCTTTGGGCCTTTGTCCTGATTGTCCTTTTTGCGGGCGTAACGTTTGCGTCGCATTTTTTGTTTCCGTCGGTCCGCTGGTTTTTCCGCAAGCGCGCCGAACGCGTCATTGCGCGCGTCAACAAGCGGTTGCAGCGCCCGATCGAGCCGTTCAAGCTCGCGCGGCGCTATGATATGATCCAGCGGCTGATCTATGATCCCGAAGTCACGCGCGCGATTGTGGATTATGCCCGCAAGGAAAATGTACCTGAAAACGTGGCCTTTGAAAAAGCCAAAGGCTATGCGCGCGAAATTGTCCCATCGTTTTCGGCAACGGCTTATTTCAGCATCGGGATCAGGCTGGCGCGCTGGCTGTCAAAGTCGCTTTACCGGATCAGGTTGGGCACGTTTGACCGTAAACAACTGGCCGAGATCGACCCTGATGCGGCCGTGGTTTTTGTGATCAACCATCGCAGCAACATGGATTACGTGCTGGTCACTTATCTCGCCGCAAATGCGGGCGCGCTGTCGTATGCGGTTGGCGAATGGGCGCGGGTTTGGCCGCTGTCGCCGATTATTCGGGCGATGGGGGCCTATTTTATCAGGCGCAAATCGCGCGGTGCGCTTTATCGCCAAGTGCTTGCGCGCTATGTGCAGATGGCAACGCGCGGCGGTGTCAGTCAGGCCGTTTTTCCCGAAGGCGGGCTGAGCCTTGATGGCCGTATGGCCGAACCGCGTGTCGGGTTGCTGAACTATATCATTGATGATTTTGACCCCGCCGCGCGCGAAGTGATTTTTGTGCCGGTTGCGCTGAACTATGACCGCGTGCTGGAAGATACGTTTCTGATTGCCGCGGATCAGGCCGGCACGCGCCGGTTCCGCCCGCCAATGATGCATTTGGTGCGCCGTGTCGGGCTGCATATCTGGCTACGGTTGACGCGCAGGTTTCGCAGTTTCGGGACGGCCTCGGTCAGTTTTGGCGATCCGCTGAAGCTTTCGGAATTTCAGGCGCAGGCCGACACCGATGATATTACGACCGCTGTTGCCAGTGCGCTGAAACAGCGCATTATGCGGGCAATCCCTGTTTTGGGGGTACCACTGGTTGCGCACGCTTTGATCCACGACCAAGCCACTTCCAAGCAGGCCCTTGCGGCCGCAATTACTGCCAAACTGGTGCTGCTTAAGCCCAAAAAGATGCCGCTGCCGCGCCGTCCTGTCGACCAGATTGTCACGGATGCTTTGGACAGGCTTGCGGGGCGTGGCGCTATCACAATCACCGGTCAAACGATCACAATTGCCACGGATGGCCGCGCGATTCTGGCCTATTATGCCAATTCTATTACACATCATTTTGAGGATGACCCTGCGGCATCCTAGGGATTGCTTCGAATCATATCCGCCGTTTATCCTTGTTTTGCGACCGTTTAGGGTCGCGGTTAATGAGGAAAGTACCGCTATGGCATTTCATTTTAAATCTTTGGCCCTGGCGGCCGCTGTTGCATTGGGCGCATCTGGTTGCGTCGAGACAACAACAGTTTCAAGCGGGCTGAACCGCAACGTGCTGATTGTGAATAACACCGGCTATACGATCTGGCGGTTTTACGGGTCGCGCACCAGCACCAACTCTTGGGAAGAAGATATTCTTGGCAGTCGGGTACTGTCGAGCGGCAGCTCCATCAACATTGATTTCAATGATGGCACGGGCGCCTGCATGTTCGATATGAAGGCCGAATTCCGTGACGGTAGTAGCCTTGTGCGTAACAACGTCAATGTCTGTCAGGTCTCTTCTGTGACTTTCCATTAGGTTACGCTGCGACGCGGCGGACATAAAATTACAAAATGCGCATCTGGGAGGTTGTAAAGTTGCGCAGCAGACACTATCCATCACATAGGGCGCCGATTCTGCGGCGCAGCAAAACGTGACCTTATGTGATGGAGACCAACATGGCCCTAGATCTGAATGCCCCCGCAGCTGCACCCCAAAAGGCGCTTTACGAGGTCGGTGAAATCCCGCCGCTGGGGCATGTGCCTGACCAGATGTATGCGTGGACCATTCGCCGCGAACGCCACGGCGAACCTGCGCAGGCGTTTCAGGTAGAAACCGTTGAAACCCCCAAACCCGATAGCCACGAGGTTCTTGTTCTGGTGATGGCGGCGGGCGTGAATTATAACGGTATTTGGGCCGGCTTGGGCATTCCGATCAGCCCGTTTGATGTTCATGGTGCGGATTTCCATATCGCGGGTTCGGATGCGTCAGGCATCGTTTGGGCCGTTGGCGACAAGGTCAAGCGTTGGAAGGTCGGCGACGAGGTTGTTATTCACTGCAATCAGGACGACGGCGATGATGAACATTGCAACGGTGGTGATCCGATGTATTCGGAAAGCCAGCGGATCTGGGGCTATGAAACCCCCGACGGGTCGTTCGCGCAGTTCACATGCGTGCAATCACAACAATTGATGGCACGTCCAAAGCACCAAACATGGGAGGAAAGCGCCTGCTATACGCTGACGCTTGCCACTGCCTACCGGATGCTTTTCGGCCACCACCCACATGAATTGAAGCCGGGCCAGAACGTGCTGGTTTGGGGGGCGTCTGGTGGGCTCGGGTCTTATGCGATCCAGCTGATCAACACGGCGGGAGCAAATGCGATTGGTGTCATCAGCGACGAAACCAAGCGTGATTTTGTCATGTCATTGGGCGCAAAAGGCGTAATCAACCGCAATGATTTCAATTGCTGGGGCCAAATGCCAACGGTGAACACGCCTGAATATAAGGAATGGTTCAACGAAACCCGCAAATTCGGCAAGGCCATCTGGGAGATCACAGGCAAAGGCAATAACGTCGATATGGTGTTTGAACACCCCGGTGAAGCCACATTCCCCGTGTCGACATTCGTGTGCAAGCGCGGCGGTATGGTAGTGATCTGTGCGGGGACGACAGGGTATAATCTGACGTTCGATGTGCGCTATATGTGGATGCACCAAAAGCGCCTGCAAGGCAGCCATTTTGCGAACCTCAAGCAAGCCAGCGCCGCCAACAAGCTGATGATCGAGCGCCGCCTAGATCCCTGCATGTCCGAGGTGTTCACATGGGACGAACTGCCCGAGGCCCACGCCAAGATGCGCCGCAACGAACATAAGCCCGGCAATATGTCGGTCTTGATCCAGGCACCAAAAGCGGGGCTGCGGTCGCTGGATGATGTTCTCGCCGCAACAGAATAGGCCGTCAGAAAACGCGTTATTGCCAATGGCGTCACAGAATCTGTGGCGCCATTGTTGTTTCTTAAGGGTAATTTTACACGTCTACTCCCCATATTTGGGGAGTTTGCGCCTGTGGATAAATCCTTAATAGTCGTGGTGTTACGCTTTCCGTTGGCCGTTGGGTTGTAATTGGTAAAAGGACCGATACATGGAACACGAGTGGATTATCGATGTCATTGCTGACCTGCAGCGTTATGCACACAAGCACGAGCTTTCGCAGCTTGAGACACAACTCGAACGAACCTCCGCGCTTGCAAGGGTTGAAATCAATCGTATGATCGAGAGTTCATTCTTGCCAAACCAAGGAGATAATCCTGGAACTCAACAGTTTCTTACAATCTCTGGAGCGGGCGGACGCGCTTGAGCAAATTCAGGATTTGACGGTGCAGCTGCGCGATATGTTCGCCGTTGATCATGCCGTCTATCACTGGCTGAGCGCGGATGGTGAACAATACGGGTTTGGCACATATGACCCTGTTTGGGTGCAGCGCTATGTTGAAAAGGATTATATGCGGATTGATCCGGTGATTATCGGCTGCTTCCAGCGGTTTCATCCGGTTGACTGGCGGCAGCTTGACTGGTCCTCGCGCGCCGCAAAGGCATTCCGCAAAGACGCGATTGCGCATGGGGTTGGCAATCAGGGTCTTTCCTTTCCGATCCGTGGCCCGAATGGCCAGCTTGCGCTGCTGACCGCATCGCATTGCACGGACGACCGCAGTTGGGACCGCTTTGTGCATGCCAATCAGCGCGAATGGATATTGATTGCGCATTTCCTGAACCTCAAGGCGCTGCTATTGGCCGCACAGCGCAGACCCGCCCCCACCCGCCAGCTATCCCCGCGCGAGGTTGAGGCGTTGACCTTTCTGGGCATGGGCCACGGCCGTGCCAAGGTCGCTGAGTTGTTAGAAATTTCCGAACATACTTTGCGCGCCTATATCGAAAGCGCACGCTTCAAGCTTGGGGCACTGAACACAACCCACGCTGTCGCACGTGCAGTCAGCGAAGGGTTGATCGTTGTCGGTGGCGCCGCCCGCAACGCAAGCGGCGGATGGCCGGGGCGCGAAACTGACTAACGCTGCAATGCAGCAATTCCTTAAAGATTCGTTAACGCCGCGCGCGCGCGATTAACGAATTTCGCGCAGCGATCGCTACCCTTTTTGACAACAAATATTGCTGAAAGGGGACAATTTCATGCTGCGCTATATCTACGGAACTGACCTGGCTCGGTTGCCGATCCTGAAACATTCGATGCATAAGGACCGCGCTGTGCAATTTGCGGACCGGTTGAAATGGGCGGTAACGGTCGATGCGCAAGGTGAAGAGCACGACGAATATGATGCGATGAACCCGCTTTATGTGATTTGGGAAAACCCCGACGGGACACATGGCGGATCAATGCGGTTTTTGCCAACCTCGGAACGCACAATGGTCAACGATCACTTTGCGAATCTTTTGAACGGCGAAAGGATCGAAAGCCCGTTCATTTGGGAATGCACGCGCTTTGTGCTGGGCCAGCAGGCAACCCCGCGTGTTGCGGCGGCGATGATGCTGGCGGGGGGCGAGTTGATGCGCGCCTTTTCCCTGACCCATCTTTTGGGCGTGTTTGATCCGCGCATGGTCCGCATTTATAGCATGATCGGCGCCTCGCCAGAGGTGCTTGGCAGTGCAGGCACCGGCCGCGATAAGATCAGCGTCGGCCTGTGGCCGTTTCGCCCCGAGGACCGTACCCGCGTTTTGCGCCGCGCACAGGTCACATCAGAACAATCAGAGGCATGGTTCGATCTGTCATTTGGCAAATCTATTCAGGCAATGCAAAAGGTCGCGTAATTGACTGGAACGCCCTGCAGGCCGCAGGTAGTGTCCCGACATGAACGCAAGTGTGATTACATTCTCTGACGATCAGGCCGAAGCCTGGGATAACGTCGCCACCGCACTGCGCCAGTCCGGCGTTGATCTCGACAACAGCCTGTTGACAGCCCCCGCATCCGAAAAATCATCCGTGATGGCGGTGATTGGCAAGGCAGGGTCAGGCAAAACCATGCTTTTGGCCGAGCTTTACAAAGCGTTAGAGGAAGCAGGGGTTGATGTCATTTCGGGCGATTGGGAAGGGCGCAAGCGCAAGGACCGCCGCACGCTTGCGATCCTTGCCCCGACCAACAAGGCGGCCAGCGTGCTGCGCAATCGCGGCGTGCCCGCGACGACGATCCATCGCATTCTTTACACGCCGATGTATGACCCCGAATATGAAAAGATCGCGGACTGGCTGGCGGGGCAGGGCGAGCGCCCCGAAATCGAAGGGCTGACGGATGTGGCCCTTGACCGTGCTTTTGCGTCGTATCAGGTGAACAGCTCTGTTCCGGCGGCATTGGCGGCGGCGGGGTTGCGTGGCAGCGATTTTATCACCGGCTGGAAGCGCCGCGAAGACCCGCTTGATATCGGGTTTGTTGACGAAAGTTCCATGCTGGACGAAAAGCAGTTCGAAGACCTGCAAGAGATTTTCCCGACGCTGGTCCTGTTTGGCGATCCCGCACAGCTGCCGCCTGTAAAATCATCGGGCGGCATGGTGTTTGAAACCCTACCGGCCAAGCGGGTGCAGACACTCAGCCGTATTCACCGCCAAGATGCGGGCAACCCGATCCTTGATCTGGCCCATGCGCTGGCCGATCCGATGGTGGATTTCTACGCCTTTGAACGCATGGTCGCAGAGGCCGCCAAAACGGATGAACGTGTCGTGATGGCGCAGCGCGTCGAGGCGGATTTGATGGCCCGTTCGCCTTGTCTGGTCTGGCGCAACGCGACCCGTATCCGGCTGATCCACGCGTTTCGCGCAGCCTTTAACGCGCCGGGCGATGAACTTCTGCCAGGCGAGCCGCTGGTTTGCGATGGCATTGAATTGCCACTTAAGCACCGCAAAAAACGCCTTGATCTCGAGGCGCGCGGACTGATCAAGGGCGCGCAGGTTATCTACCTTGGGCCGGGCCGCAAACCCGGTTTTTCGCGCCTGCATGTGATGGGGGCCGAAGACCCGCAGGTCAGTGCCGCGAGCATCGTGAAGATCGAACAAGAAGGCGATGAAGAGCCGTTTATCCCTTTTGCCGCGCGCATGGGGGCCACGTTTTTGCACGGGGCGGCGGTGACCATTCACAAGGCCCAAGGGTCACAATGGGACACGGTGCAGGTCTTTGCGCCCGATATCGAAATCGCCAGCCGTATGGGCCGCGTCGAGGCGGGGCAGCCGCTTTGGAAACGGCTGGCCTATGTCGCGATTACCCGCGCGGAAACGCAATTGCGCTGGGTCGTGCGCAACCGTCTGGCGCGCCCCGAAGGTGTGTTGCAGGTCGATGACCTTGTGGTGCCGGCCACGCCGTTTACGCTGGTCAGCGAAGAAATCTAGCGCCGGAGCATTCCAA
This sequence comes from Yoonia tamlensis, assembly GCF_900115105.1. GTDB lineage: Bacteria > Pseudomonadota > Alphaproteobacteria > Rhodobacterales > Rhodobacteraceae > Yoonia > Yoonia tamlensis. Next base: position 2,208,856 of record NZ_FOYP01000001.1, on the reverse strand, counting down.
ACAGCGCCGAGGCCCCCCAGCCCGCCCCCACCGCAATTGTCAGTGACATCAGCGCATAGATCAGCGACTGGTGCTGCGCGAGATTGTAAAGCCAGCGTTCCAACCCGACCTTGCGCACGGGGATTTCGGTGACATATTCATCAATGACACGGCCGTCGCGGGTCAGGAAAATCCGCGCCTCGTAAATGCCTTCTGTCAGGTTTGCGGGCAGCGTGATCGCGGTGCGAAACAGCGTGTCCTGTTCAAGATCAACTGCGCCTTCAAGCCGCTGGTAAAGCCCCTCTTGCGTGCGGATACGGATCAGCGCTTCCATAAAGTCGACACTGTCACTGACCTGTCCGCCGATTGCACGGATCGTGCGGGGGGTTGTGATCCGGTATTGCAGATCCTCGACGTGGTGCAGCACGTCAGACATGGGTGCCGATGTCGCCACCGCGTAAAATGACGGGGCCGCGTCAACTTCGACTTCATCGGTGTTGATCCAGATACCCGCGCGCCGTTGCTTGCGCCAGATTTCGACCGGCATATCCGGTCCGGAGATGGTGACAATCACGCCAAGATCGCTGTGGTCGGGGATCGGGGTTTCGCGCCGCACGGCCCCGAACACAAGGATGTTGGAGCCTTCGAAGGTCGCTGTAATGGCCACCTGATCATGCGATAGCCCCAGCACGATTTCCTCATCAGCGGCTGCGGGAAAGGCCATTAAAACCAAGACCAATGCAATGCGGATCATAGCACGCCCGCCGTGAGAGAATACAGCTCTGCGGGTTGGATCAACAGATCAATCGCGAGCTTGGCACAGACGCCCAAGACAAGCGTGGCCAGTAGAATGCGTAGCTGTTCGGCCTTCATGCGCACGCCCCAACGTGTGCCGAATTGTGCGCCGACAACCCCGCCAATCAGCAACAAAAGCGCCAGAACCACATCAACAGTGTGGTTGGTTGTCGCGTGCAGTATTGTGGTAAATCCGGCCACAAAGATGATCTGGAACAGCGATGTGCCGATCACGACTTTGGTGGGCATGCCCAAAAGATAGATCATGGCAGGCACCATGATAAAGCCGCCGCCGACCCCCATAATTGCGGCCAAAACGCCGACAAGCACCCCCACAAGCAGCGGCGGCACAACCGAAATATAAAGCCCAGACACCCGAAACTTCATCTTGAGCGGCAGGTTATGCACCCAATTGTGCTTGCGCCGCACCGGCCGCACACCGGGGCGGTTGGCGCGCCGGATCGCGCGCAGGCTTTCGACAAACATCAGCGCCCCGATGACCCCCAAAAACAGCACGTAACACAGCTGCACCAGCAGATCGACTTGCCCCAAAGAGCGTAGGAAATTGAACAAAAGCACCCCAAGCGCAGAGCCGACAAGCCCGCCGACCAGCAGCACCGTTCCCATGCGCATATCGACGTTTTTGCGTTTGAGATGCGCCAGAAGCGCCGAAAACGACGATGCCACCACCTGATTTGTGCTGGTTGCCACGGCAACGGCGGGCGGAATGCCAATAAAAAACAAGAGCGGCGTAATCAAGAAACCGCCGCCGACGCCGAACATGCCGGACAAAATCCCCACAAGCCCGCCTATTCCCAAAAGAAGGAATGCGTTCACCGAAATCTCGGCGATGGGAAGATAAACTTGCATGATTTTTTCCGGGCGCTTGTGTCCCTACAAAAACGGTTTCATGCGCCACTGTCAAACCGTGCAACGCAGATATTCGCGTGGCGGTGCGCAATTGCCGCGCTAGTGACATGGCTTTGCGGTTCTGGACCTACGCCATCTTGCGCAAATAGCCGCGCAGCACCTTTTCAAGCTTGGCGGCACCGATGGGGGCCATTGCCTTGGTGTGTTCATGGCTGATGGATTCGTCGCTCATGCCTGCGGCCATATTGGTGATGGTCGAAATCGCAGCGGCGCGCAGCCCCAAGAACCGCGCAAGGATCACTTCGGGGACGGTGGACATGCCGACCGCATCGGCGCCAAGCAATCTGATTGCGCGGATTTCAGCGGGGGTTTCGAACGAAGGACCGGAATACCATGCGTAGATACCATCGGCCATGTCGACATCGGCGGCGTCCGCCGCCTTACGCAGGCGCGCGCGCATATCTGGATCATACGCGTCTTTCATCGGCACGAACCGCGCGTCTGTCGGCTCGCCGATCAGCGGGTTCAGCCCCGAGAAATTGATATGGTCGGACAGGCACATGATTGATCCGGTGGGCATATCCGGCACCATGGACCCTGCCGCATTGGTCGCGATCATTTGCGTCGCACCAAGTGCGCGCAAGACCTCAAGCGGCAGACGCATCGCGTCCGCCTTGCCGGTTTCATAGTAATGCGCCCGACCGCCGAAAACCGCGACGCGCACGCCTTCAAGATCGCCGATCACAAGATTCGGGTTATGCCCCGACACGCCTGCATGCGGAAAACCCGGCAGGTTTCTATAGGGAATCGCCACGCCATCCACCGCATCGGCAATATGCCCAAGCCCAGAGCCAAGGATCAGCCCGATTTGCGCAGGGGCATCGCCCGCAGCGGCCTGAATTTGCGCGGCAAGCGCCTTAGCGTTCTTTGACATAGGCCTGCCCACCTGCTTTGGGGCCTGTGGCCTTGCCAACAAAGCCGGTCAGAACCACAACAAGGATGAATGGCAAAACATCCAGAAGCTGCCCGTTCAACGCAAAACCGATCACGTCGGCAACCACGTCAGACCGTAGTGCCATTGCCTGCAAAAAGCCGAACAACAGGCACGAGAAAAGCGCATACCACGGACGCCATTTCGCAAAAATCAACGCGGCCAGCGCGATGTAGCCGCGCCCCGCGCTCATGTCTTTTGTGAATCCTGCTTGCAGGGCCGTCGCCAGATAGGCACCCGCAATCCCGCAAAGCACACCGCAGATTGCCACAGCGGCAAAGCGCAGCCCGACAACTGAAACGCCCGCCGTATCCACGGCCGCAGGGTTTTCCCCAACCGCCCGCAAACGCAGGCCAAAACGGGTGCGGTACAAGACCCACCATGTGACCGGCACCAGCAAAAGCGCCACATAAACAAGGATCGTATGACCCGAAATCAATTCGTAATAGATCGTGCCAAGCACCGGAACATCGCGCAACGTTTCCGCAAAGGGCAGGGTGATGGAATCAAACCGTGCATCCCCTGATAGCTGCGGCGTGCGTCCGCCTTGACGGAACCAGCTTTGGGCGACAACAACCGTCAGCCCCGCCGCCAAAAAGTTGATCGCAACCCCTGAAATCAACTGGTTGCCCCGAAACGTAATCGAAGCCAGCCCGTGAATAAGCGACAGCGCCATCGACGCGCCAATCCCCGCCAATAGCCCCAGCCAGACATTGCCTGTCACCGATGCAATTGCCGCCGATAGGAATGCGGCGGCAAGCATCTTACCCTCTAGCCCGATATCAAAAATTCCGGCCCGCTCGGAGTAAAGACCAGCCAGACAGGCCAGCAAAAGCGGGGTCGCCAGACGCAATGTTGCGTCCAGCATCTGCAAGAGGGTCGCGAGATCCATTTAGGCAACTTTCTCCATCAAGAAGGGGAACAGCGCAAAAAAGCGGTCTGCTACCTCGGGGTTGCGGCGCAGGGCATCTTCGGCTTCTGCTTGTGTGATATCGACGGCTTGGGTTCTGTCGCGGCGCAAAAAGAATTGCAGCCCCAGCATCGCGTCAAAGCGGTCGTCGGTGATGAACGGGTCATGCGGGATGCGGCGCATCACAGCCTCGTTCGGGCGGAAAACGCTTGCCGGTTTTTGTAGCGCCAGCAATGCCACCAAATGCGGCGGCACGTCGCCACCGGGTGTTTGTGCAATCACGTGATGGATCCACATGTGCAGCTCCTCCATCGTGATCATGCCAAGCGCCAAACAGCTGAGCACAAAGCCCAGATCAGCGCCGGTGTCGTCATCGACACCTAATTTAAAGGGTCCTGCCATCATTTTATGCTCTCCTCATTGCCAGGAATAGCCGCGCGAGCGGCATGCGCACCATATTATCTAGTGCACCCGTAAAGAGGATCACCAATGCCTGTATTACGATGATCAACTCACGGGGGATCGACGTCCATAGGGCGAGTTCTGCGCCGCCTTGATATAGAAAGCCGAAAAGAAGAGCCGCCAACAATACCCCGAAAGGATGGTTGCGACCCATGAGCGCGACGGCGATGCCAATAAAGCCAGCGCCCTCTGCTGCGTTCAGGACCAGCCGTTCGGCCTCGCCCTGTACGTTGTTGATGGCCATCATTCCGGCAAGCGCGCCGGAAATTAACATGGTGACCATGATGATTTTTGTGGGGTTGATGCCTGCATATTTCGCGGCAGATTCAGATTCCCCGAATGACCGGATTTCATAGCCCAACCGCGTGCGCCAGACCAATGCCCAAACAAACACACAAGCGGCAAGCGCCACAAAGAATGTCACGTTTGCAGGCGCGCCACGGAAAAACGTGGTTTCGCCAAAGTTGAACATGTCTTGGAATGACGGCAGATGCGTGGTTTCTGCGAATTTTGCGGTTGCCGGTTCCATGCCAGGTGCCTTGAGCGCACCGATCAGGAAATAGTTCAGCAATGCAGCCGCGATAAAGTTGAACATGATCGTTGTGATCACGATGTGGCTGCCGCGTTTTGCCTGCAAAAACGCAGGGATCGCGGCCCAAGCCGCCCCAAACAGGGCGGCCGCAGCGGCGGCCCCCAGCAGGGCCAGCGTCCAATGCGGCCAAGGGATGTAAAGACAGACAACTGCGACGCCCAGACCACCCAAAAGCGCCTGACCTTCGCCGCCGATGTTGAACAGCTTGGCCTGCGACGCAATCGCTACGGCCAGACCGGTAAAGATAAAGTTGGTGGCATAATAGATCGTGTAGCCCCAGCCGTATGTCGACCCCAGCGCGCCGTCCACCATCAGTTTCAGCGCGTCCCACGGGTTTTCACCGATCGCCAGAATAACAAGCGCAGAAAGAACAGCAGCAAGCAGGATCGAGATCACAGGGATCAGGATCACATCAGCCCATTTTGGCAACGCGTCCATCAGGAATGGCCTCCTGTCATCCCGGCCATGAGAAGGCCGAGTTCTTTTTCGTCTGTGTTCTGAGGCATCCGCTCGCCCATTATTTTTCCGTCAAACATAACAGCAATCCGGTCAGAGAGCGACAAAATCTCTTCTAGCTCGACAGAAACAAGCAAAATTGCCTTGCCCTGATCCCGAAGTGCAACAATCTGCTGGTGGATGAATTCGATCGCGCCGATGTCCACACCGCGTGTCGGTTGGCCGATCAGCAGCAGATCGGGGTTGCGCTCAATCTCGCGGGCCAGCACGATTTTTTGCTGGTTGCCGCCTGAAAAGCTCTTGGCGGCAAGGTTCGGATCAGGCGGGCGCACGTCGAAACGGGCCATTTTTTCTTCGGTGTCGCGTTTGAGCGCGGCATTATCCATGAACAGCGCGTTCTTTTGGTATTTCTCATCGTGGTGATAACCGAAACCGGTGTTTTCCCAAGCGTGGAAATCCATGATCAGCCCTTCGCGCTGCCTGTCTTCGGGCACATGGGCGATGCCGCGCTTGCGGCGGCTTTGGCCGTCGGATTTCGCGCCTGTCAGGTCGATGGCTTCGCCGTTCATCATGATACTGCCGGTGGCTTTTTCATAACCGCCCAGAACCTCGAGCAATTCGGACTGACCGTTGCCCGCAACCCCAGCGATGCCCAGAATTTCACCTGCATGGACGTCAAAGCTGATACCCTTAAGACGGTGCACACCCTTTGCATCGGTCACATTCAGGTCTTTGACTTCCAGAATTTTGCGTCCGATCTGCGCGGGCGCCTTATCGACGCGCAGCAGCACCTTGCGCCCGACCATCAGTTCGGCCAGATGCGGCGGATTGGTTTCAGATGTCTTGACGGTCGCGGTCATTTCACCGCGCCGCATCACGCTGACGGTATCGGTGATATCCATGATTTCGCGCAGTTTATGCGTGATCAGGATAATGGTTTTGCCTTCGCGGCGCAGGTTTTCAAGAATGCGGAACAGGTGGTCGGCCTCGGCAGGGGTCAACACGCCTGTGGGTTCATCCAGAATCAGAATATCGGCCTTGCGATACAGCGCCTTGAGGATTTCAACCCGTTGCTGCATGCCGACGCCCACATCCTGAATCACGGCATCAGGATCGACGTTCAGTTCATATTCATCGGCAAGGCTTTTGAGCTCGCGGCGCGCGCGGGCCAGCGATGGTTTCAAAAGCCCCGAATCTTCGGCACCCAGAACGATATTTTCAAGTACCGTGAAATTTTCAACCAGTTTAAAGTGCTGGAACACCATCCCGATGCCTGCGGCAATCGCGGCCTGACTGTCGGTGATATTTTTCTTTTCGCCACCGATGAACACTTCGCCCGCGTCGGCTTTGTAGAACCCGTAAAGGATCGACATCAGCGTTGATTTGCCCGCGCCGTTTTCGCCGATGATCCCGTGGATCGTGCCCGGCATCACGCGGATCGAAATGTCTTTGTTGGCTTTTACGGGACCAAAGGATTTGGAAATGCCTTTAAGTTCAATCGCGGGGGCAATATCGGTCATGGGGTACCTGTCTAAAAAGGGAAGGGCCGCGCAAGTGTAACCGCGCGGCCCCGATTTTATAGAGCCAAGTTGGCGTGATTAGAAATCAAGTGCAGGGCAGGTTTCGTCGCTTGAGTAGTCGTGAACGACCAATGTACCAGCTGCCATTTCCGCAGCAGCAGCGTCAACCGCGGCTTTCATCTCGTCAGAAACCAGCTCTGCGTTATGTTCGTCCAACGCGTAGCCGACACCTTCGTTTGCAACGCCCATCACGTTAAAGCCGGTTTCCAGCATTTCGCCTTGTGACATTGCTTCGTAAACAGCGTTATCCACGCGCTTCATCATGGATGTCAGAACTTCGCCCGAGTGCAGGTAGTTCTGGTTCGCATCAACGCCGATTGACAGGATATCGCTGTCAGCCGCTGTTTGCAGAACGCCAACACCGGTGCCGCCAGCGGCCGCGAATACAACGTCAGAGCCTTGGCTGATTTGTGCCAATGTCAATTCGGAACCTTTTACCGGATCGTTCCAAGCTGCAGGTGTTGTGCCTGTCATGTTGGAAATAACGGTGACGTCAGGGTTTGCAGCCATCGCACCTTGGGCATAGCCACATGCGAATTTGCGGATCAGCGGAATGTCCATGCCGCCGACGAATGATACGGTGCCTGTTTCAGACGCCATCGCCGCCATCATGCCAACAAGGTATGACCCTTCGTGTTCGTTAAACACAACCGAACGCACGTTTGGTGCATCCACAACCATGTCGATGATGGTGAATTTTGTGTCCGGATAGTCAGCCGCAACTTCGGCCAGTGGTGTCGCCCAAGAGAAGCCAGCCATAACGATCGGGTTTGCACCGGATTCGGCGAAACGGCGGATCGCTTGTTCACGCTGCGCGTCTGATTGAATTTCAACTTCGGCGTAGGTGCCGCCGGTTTCAGCAGCCCAACGTTCTGCACCGTTATAGGCGCTTTCGTTGAATGATTTGTCGAATTTGCCACCAAGGTCGAACAGGATGGCCGGATCAGCGGCAGCAGTGCCAGCTGTCAGAGCAAGCGCCGCAGAAGCGCCCAGAAATTTTTGCGTAAGGGTCATGTGTATACTCCCAAGTCGTTACACGAGGCGTTTTTTGCGCACTGCGCCACCTCTGTTAATATGCCGCGCCGATCTTAGCGTCGGTCCATCAACAGATAAGGCCCTGACTGACCCAGAAGATCAACAGGTTTTTCATGAAATACGCAGCCAGCACGGATGCAAGCGGGGCAAATTCAGGGACTTACGCGTGGTAATGCGCCCTAAAGTTGTTTGCGCAGGACTAATGCGGCAACTGGTGCCCCATCTTTAGGCGTATAATAACCCGCTCTGCGCCCGACTTGGACATAACCTGCCTTGGCATATAACGTTTTTGCGGCGTGGTTATCCTCGCCGACTTCCAGAAATACTGTCGTTGCGCCTGATTCTTGGGCAGATGTTTCTGCCTGCGCCAACACGCGCTGCGCATAGCCTTTGCGCCTGTGTTCAGGGTCTGTGGCAATCGTTAGGACTTCGGCTTCGTCGAGTGTGACCCGCAGCAAAGCAAAGCAATGATCGCTGGCCGATAGAATCGCACCGTATTGCGACAAAAGCGCTGCAAACTCATCCGCTGACCATCCACGTGTTTGGGTGAATGCTGCGGCGTGCAGTTGTGCAAGCGCCTGCGGGGTCATGCCAAAATCGTCGGCGCGGGATCGCGCGGCGGGGCCGCATCGGCGGGCCGCAAATATAGGGGGGCGGGTCTGTCGGTGGTGGAATGGATGCGCGCGCGCGCCAGTTTTGCGATCCCCACGATTGTCGGCTGCATCTGCGCGACGGGCTGCCAGCCCGTCAGGGCACCAATTTCATCAGCTGCATCGCCGCACACCATCGGGTCGGCCTTCATCGGCAAAGTGGGCATATCATCCGCGCGGATTTCACACAGTGCGGGTTGCGTTGTTGGCCCATTGCAAAAGCCTTGGACATAGGCGCGCCCGCGCGGCGCGCGCAGACAGGATGCGACAACGCCAGACAGGCCGTAGACCTGTGCTTCTAACGTCGACACGCCAATTGCGGGCTTCCCCAGCCCGAGCGCAAGGCCGCGTGCGGCGGCCACGCTGATCCTGATGCCGGTAAAATTGCCCGGTCCGATGCCAACGCCAATCGCGTCCAAATCCGCCCATGCCAGCCCTTGCGCGGCAAGGATTTCGTTCAGCATGGGCATCAAATGTTCGGCCTGACCTTTGGCCATGTCATCAATGCGGGTGATCACCTGATCGCCCAATAGCAAAGCGGCGGCGCAATGCGCCGCCGATGTATCAAAGGCAATGACCGTGGGTTTAGGCGGCAACGGGGCGCACCTCGACCACCTCGGGGATATAGTGGCGCAGCAGGTTCTCGATACCCATTTTCAGCGTCAATGTTGACGACGGGCAACCGGCACAGGCGCCTTGCATGTGCAGATACACAATGCCGCGATCAAAGCCGTGGAATGTGATGTCGCCACCGTCCTGGGCCACGGCAGGGCGCACGCGGGTATCCAGCAATTCTTTGATCTGGTTGACGATTTCGCCGTCTTCGCCACTATGTTCGGCATGGCCGCTGGCAGGGGCGTGATCTGCCGCCATGACCGGCTGGCCGGATTGGAAATGTTCCATGATCGCGCCCAGAATGCCGGGTTTGATATGATCCCATTCGACATCATCGGCCTTTGTCACTGTGACAAAGTCATTGCCAAAGAACACGCCCGTCACCTTTGCTGCCGCAAAAATACGCTTTGCAAGTGGCGAGTTTTCAGCCGCTTCGGCGCTTGGGAAATCTGCTGTGCCAGCGTCAAGCACATTCTGGCCGGGCAGGAATTTTAGCGTTGCGGGGTTGGGTGTTGATTCCGTCTGAATAAACATGGGGCAAACCTTTTTTGTCAGAATTTAGATATGCGCTTTGGTCCGGCCCGTGTCAAGGTTTGGAACGATTCTAAACTAGGTGATCGCCTCAAGCCGTTCCTTTGACATATTGCCCGGCACAATCGTGATCGGGATCGGAAGGCTGCCGGACTGGCGCGTAAGCTGTGTGACAAGCGGCCCGGGGCCCTTGTTATCGGTGCCCGCCCCAAGCACAAGCACACCGATATCGGGATCTTCCTGCACCTGATTGATGATTTCTGTCAGCGGCTCGCCTTCGCGGATAATCAGTTCGGGGTGTACATTCTGGCGGTCGCGCATCCATTTGGCAAAAACCTCGTAATGGACTTCGATCCGTTCGCGGGTTTCTGCACGCATGATTTCACCGACACCGATCCAGTGGTTGAATTCGTCCGGTGGAATGACCGAAAGAATCGCAACACCACCGCCCGTTGATGAAGCGCGCATCGCGGCAAAGCGCATTGCGTTCAGGCATTCGCGGCTATCGTCAAGTATTACCAAAAACTTACGCATGTTCAGGTTTCTCCCGTTCGGGGGATATTGGCGCATTGGCTTGCTACTGGCAACGGTTTTGCGATGTCCGGCTTGGGGCGTCCGGTGCCGGGGGAACACCGGACGCGGGTCTTACCGCAGCGTCGGGCAGTGGCGGGACATGACGCGCGGGGCAGTAACATGTGCGAATCATCGCCGCACACCCGCAGGTTCGCGGCACAACGATTCAGTTATGTGACAGGTTACCCGCGCAGTAGCCCGACGATGTCATAGGTCTGCTTGAGGATCGGATCCGCGATTGCGCGGGCCTTTTCGGACCCTGATGCCAAAATACGGTCGATTTCGGCGGGATCATCCATAAAGCGCGCCATTTCAACCGAAATAGGGGCAAGTTTTGCAACCGCGAGATCAGCAAGCGCTGGCTTGAACGTGCCCCAACCGGCACCGGGATATTGTGCGATAACGGCTTCGGGGGTGGTGTCGTCCAAGGCAGCGTAGATTTCGACCAGATTGCGGGCCTCGGGGCGGCTGGCCAATCCTTCGACCGTTTCGGGCAGCGGTTCGGGGTCTGTTTTCGCCTTTTTGAATTTTTTCGCGATTTTGTCGGCATCATCGGTCATGTTGATGCGTTCCATATCGCTTTCGCCGGATTTCGACATCTTTTTGGTGCCGTCACGCAGGTTCATGATCCGCATGGCAGGGCCTTCAATCACGGGTTCTGTGGCCGGAAAGAAATCGACCTTATAGTCATGGTTAAACTTGGCCGCGATATCGCGGGTCAGTTCGACATGCTGCTTTTGGTCTTCGCCAACGGGCACGTGGGTCGCATGGTACACTAGAATGTCGGCGGCCATCAGCGATGGGTAGGCGTAAAGCCCTAGCGACGCTTTTTCCGCGTTGCTGCCAGCCTTGTCTTTGAACTGGGTCATGCGGTTCATCCAGCCGACACGTGCGACACAGTTGAAAATCCAGCCAAGTTCCGCATGGGCGGCAACCTGGCTTTGGTTGAACAGAATGGATTGCGACGGGTCCAGACCGGCGGCAAGGTAGCCTGCCGCGACCTCGCGCGTCATATTGGCAAGTTCCTTGGGGTCCTGCCAAACCGTGATCGCATGCATATCGACCACGCAATAGATGGTTTCCATCTGGCCTTGCATGCCGACAAACCGTTTGATCGCGCCCAAGTAATTGCCAAGTGTCAAACCGCCAGAGGGTTTGATCCCAGAAAAAACGCGGGGTGTGAATGCTGAATTTGTCATTGTGCAAATGTCCGGACTGGATTTCGGGGCAGGGGTCGCATACCCATGCCAGACAGACCCGTCAACTTCAACACCGCAAGGCCATATGATGAAACCTGAAAGCCCGATTAACACGATCCCGCCTGTCATCATCGTGCTTGCGCTCGCGATTATCGGGATAGAGGCGGTTTTGCAGCTGGCTGATCTTGCGATCATTGGCGGGCCGCGCGGCGTGGGCTGGCGGATTGACGCGGTGCAGCGGTTTGGCTTTGCGGGCGCTGTTTTGGATCAGATCATGGTAAACAAGGATTATTCATTCGGGCTGCTGTCCCGCTTTGTGACCTATCCGTTTATCAACACCGGCCTGACGCAAATGGCGTTTTGCGCGGCGCTGACGCTGGCCTTGGGCAAGTTCACGGCCGAATTCTATGGCGGCGTCAAAATTCTTGTGCTTTATTTTGTGACCGCCATTGCGGGGGCTTTGGTGTTCGGTTTTGTCGCGCCGAATAACTATCCGCTGATCGGGGGTTTTGCGCCGGTCTACGGGTTGATCGGGGCCTATACCTATGCGCTTTGGCTGAACCTGAAGGCGATGGGTGAAAACCAGCTCAAGGCATTTCGCCTGATTGCGGTTTTGCTCGGTTTGCAGCTTTTTTTCGGGCTGATTTTTGACACAGGCTATGGCTGGGTTGCGGAACTATCCGCATTTGTTGTGGGGTTTGCGCTGTCGCTTTTGCTTGCGCCAGGTGGCTGGTCGGCGTTCTTGCGCCGCATGCGCACACGGTCCTAGCGGCGCATGCTGCGTTTGAATTCGGCCAGTTTGAACGCGCCGATCAGATGTCCGATCCCGAAATAGCTGATTATCCCGATGATAACCAAGCCCAGCAACGCGCCATAGCGCAGGGTCGCGACCCCGAAATAGGGCGCAAGCACAAATGCGGTGGCCCAAAGAATGGCCCCCATCCCGAATGATGCCGCCAAGATGCGCGGCAAGCGCCGTTTGAACCGCGCGTCAAACTGCGCAGCGCCGCCCATGCCCCGCGCCCCGTTCCAAAGCAAAAGCACCGTGGCCCAGCCGGTCAGCGTGGTGCCAATGGCCGCAGCGATATAGCCGATAAATGGCGATAACCCGATGGCAAGCGCCGCGTTCAACACCAGTGCCACCAGCGCATAATAAAACGGGCGCTTGGTGTCTTCACGCGCAAAAAACAGCGGGTTGAGCGTCTTTTGCATCACGAATGCGGGCAGCCCCAGCCCGTAGATTGCCACTGCAAGTGCTGTGGCGGCAGTGTCTGCCGCATCAAACGCGCCGCGTTCAAACAGCACGCTAACCAGCGGTGTCGGGATTACCATCAGCGCGACGGCTGCAGGGATGGTCAGCGCAAGGCTGATTTCGCAGGCGCGGTTAAACGCATTTTGCCCGCCCGCCGCATCGCCTGCGCGCAACCGCCGCGACAGGTCCGGCAGCAAAACAACCCCGATCGCAATCCCCACGACGCCAAGCGGCAGTTGATACAGCCTGTCGGCATAGTTTAGCCACGCAACTGCCCCGTCAAAGAAGCTGGCGACCTGACGCCCGACCAGCAGGTTAATCTGCACAACCCCACCCGCGAGCGCAGCAGGGGCTGCGATAATCGCAAGTCGTTTGAGTTCGGGCGTCAGTTTCGGCCGTTTGAGCCGCAGCGGAAATCCCGCGCGCGCCGCCGCCCACCAGACCAGCGCCATCTGTGCCAAACCTGCCAGAGGCACCGACAGCGCAAGACTGTCCCCGACCTGAAGACCCAGTGCCTGATCAATGCCCAAGCCAAGCGCTTGCGAGGCGGGGCGACCGGTTGCAGCGGTTATCAAGATTGCCAGCACAAAGATTATGTTCAGCAAAACAGGGGCAGCGGCAGCAGCCATGAACCGCCCCGTTGCGTTCAACACGCCCGAAAGAAGCGCCGCAAGCGAGATGAACAGGATATAGGGAAAGGCAAGCCGCCCGTAATTGACCGCCAGATCAAACCTTGCATCTCCGATGAACCCACTGGCCATTGCCATGACCAGCACCGGCATAAAAATGATCCCGAGGATTGTGAAACCGGTCAGCAGCACCGCCATGCCGACAAAGGCGTCTTGGGCAAACTGGTGTGCGCCATCGTCGGCTTCCAGCTTTTTGGAAAACATTGGCACAAAGGCCATGTTGAATGCGCCCTCGGCAAAGAAGCGGCGGAACAGATTGGGCAGTGAAAACGCGACCAGAAATGCTTCGGCCACGGGGCCGGTGCCAAGGTAGGCCGCGATCATGATGTCGCGCACAAAACCCAGCAACCGACTGGCAAGCGTCCAGATTCCAACGGTGAAAAAGCCTGACATCAGGCGGATAGGTTTCATTTATTTGCCCGTTCTGCGCCTTGCGCGATGGCTTCGCGTAGCTTGCGTTCAAGGGCGGCACGTTTGGTGTCCGAATGGAATTTCAGCCCGACCATATCTTTGACGTAGAAGGTATCGACCACCTGTTCGCCGTAGGTCGCGATCACGGCGGTCGCGATATAGACATAGTTATTCGCAAGGGTGCGGGTGAGATCATACAAAAGCCCGGGCCGGTCGCGCGATTCGACCTCGATGATTGTGTAGATTTCGGATCCGTCATTATCAAAGGTGATATTGGTCTGGACCTTGAAGGCGCGTTCGCGCTTTTTGATTTTGTCCTTGCTGACAAGCGCATCGCGGGCAACGACTTCGCCGCGCAAGGTTTTTGCAATCATCTGGCGCAGGCGCGGCAGGCGGGATTCTTCGTAGGGGTTGCCGTCGTTATCCTGAATCCAGAATACTGCCGTCGCATAGCCGTCTTTGGATGTATAGCTGCTCGCGTCGACGATATTGGCACCCACAAGGGCCAGTGCCCCCGTCATCCGGCTGAACAGCCCCGGATGATCGACCATTGCAAAGCAGGTGCGCGTGGCGTCGCGGTCGGCGTCAAGCATCAGGTCGATCCGCATTTCATCATCCGAAATGTCCCGCAAAAGCTTTGCAAACGTGACATGCGAGTCAAGCGGCATACCCTGCCAGTAGGGGCCGTAATGGCGGCTGATTTCTGTTTTGATATCCTTTGCGGGCCAATCGGCAATGGCTGCACGCAACGCGCGTTTTGCCTCGGCCTCACGGGTGTCGCGGTTCAGGTCTTCCAGTCCGTTTTGCAGCGCACTTTTGGTTGCCTTGTACAGGTTGCGGATCAGAACCGCCTTCCAGTTGTTCCAGGTGCCAGGCCCGACCCCGCGAATGTCACAGACCGTCAGCACTGTCAGCAGATCAAGCCTCTCGACGGATTTCACTGCCTTGGCAAAGCCGCGCACCGTGCGCGGTTCTGAAATATCGCGCTTTTGGGCCACGTCGGACATCAGCAAATGATAGCGGATCAGCCATTCGACGGTGGCGCAGTCTTTTTTGCTAAGTCCCAGACGCGGGGCCACCTTGCGCGCGATTTGCGCCCCAAAAATCGAATGGTCCTCGTCCTGGCCTTTGCCGATATCATGCAGCAAAAGCGCGACATAGAGCACCTTGCGGTTCAGCCCGCGTTCCAAAATCCCCGATGCGACGGGCAGTTCCTCGATCAGTTCCTTGCGTTCGATCTGGGCAAGGTTCGAGATGCACTGGATTGTGTGTTCGTCGACCGTATAGTGATGGTACATGTTGAATTGCATCATCGCGACGATCGGTGCAAATTCGGGGATGAACGCGTCAAGCACGCCAAGTTCGTTCATCCGCCGCAGCGCGCGTTCGGGGTTGCCGTGCTTGAGAAGCAAATCAAGAAATATCCGGCGCGCTTCGCGGTTCTGGCGCAGGTCTTCGTCGATCAGTTCAAGATGGGCCGCAATCAGCCGCATCGCATCGGGGTGCAGCAATGTGCCGGTACGCAATGCTTCTTCGAATATGCGCAGCATGTTCAGCTTATCGGCAAAGAACCCGTCCTCATCGGCGATTGTCAGGCGGTTTTGCTTGATCGCATAGGGCGCTTTGGCCTTTTTGCGCCGCCCCAGCAACCGCACAAGCATGGGTTCGGGCTTGGTGTGGGTCGCTTCGAGCGCGGTAAGGAAAATGCGGGTCAATTCGCCCACGCGGTTGGCCTGCCGGAAATAGGCCTGCATGAAATGTTCAACCGCGCGCCGGCCGCCGTGATCGGTATAGCCCATTGCGTCCGCGACCTCGACTTGCAGATCAAACGTAAGCTGGTCGGTCGCGCGGTTGGTAATCAGATGCATGTGACAGCGCACCGCCCATAGGAAATCCGCGGCCGTGACAAATGTATCAAACTCTTCGGCCGTAAAGACGCCAAGCCCGACAAGCTCAGAGGCTTCCTTGACATCGTAGATGTATTTACTGATCCAATAAAGCGATTGCAGGTCGCGCAGGCCGCCTTTGCCTTCTTTGACATTGGGTTCAACCACATAGCGCTGCCCGCCTTGTTTGCGATGGCGTTCGCCGCGCTCTTCGAGCTTTGCTTCGATAAATTCCGCGGCGGTGCTTTTGAACAGGTCTTCCCAAAGTCGCTTGCCCAAGCGTTTGGCAAGTGCCACATCTCCGGCAATGTGCCGGTATTCCACCAAAGAGGTGCGGATCGTGTAATCTTCGCGCGCAAGGCGCACGCAATCTTTGACGGTGCGGCTGGCATGGCCGACCTTCAGTTTCAGATCCCACAGCATATAAAGCATGGATTCGATCACGCTTTCGGCCCATGGGGTCATTTTGTAGGGCGTCAGGAACAGCAGGTCGACATCGGATTCAGGGGCCATTTCGCCACGGCCATAGCCACCGACAGCAATCAGTGACAGTTTTTCGCCTTCGGTTGGATTGGGCAGCGGGTGCAGCCGGTCGGTTGCAACCATAAGCACAAGTTTCACGATCTGGTCGGTCAGCCAGCTATAGGATTGGGTGGCCGCGCGTGATGCAAAAGGTTGCGCGCGAAACGCGTCTGCGATGGCTGCACGTCCTGTGGCGCGCGCGCGTGCCAGAACATCCACCGCGGCGGCGCGCACCTCTTTTTCGGACTGCAACTGGTTGACCGCCGTCGACAGCTCGGCGCTGACCGCAGCGAGGTCAAAAATAGTTGACGCCGGACAGATGTATCTATCCGGCGTACCTTGATGTGATCTGGCGTGCTGGTCAGAGACCGGCGCCGCCGAAACTGCGTTGGGCTTGTTCAAGGACGATCACCTGATTTTCTTGAATGGTTGCGATGGCCAATGCGCGCTCGTTGAGCCCGTTTGGCAAGAGCCGGAAAACACCCGACGTGCCGCGGAACCCTTGCGGGCTGGTCAGCGCGGCTTTGGTCAGCGCCTCAGTGTTGCCTGCCGCGACAAGCGCGCCAATGGCGGCGATCCCGTCATAGGCCAAACCGGCAAGCGGATGCGGGGGTTCGCCGTAGGTGGCAGTGTAGCGGTCTGCAAACAATGTTGCCGTGGTTTGGTCGGGCATCGCAAACAACCCGCCCTGCACGCCAGGCAATGCGAAAAGTTGCGGCACCGTATCCCAACGGGTCAGACCGATGAAACGGACGTTTTCGCTCATGCCTGCGTCGGGCAGGGCGGTTGCGATAATGGGCAGATCGGCCGCAGCACCGGCTGTGCTGAATACCGCCTGCGCGCCGGAACTGCGCACGCTCGAGACTATGCGCCGTGTAGACGTAAAGATCCCTTGTTGTGACAACGGATAGCTTTCCATCCCGACAACCTGCCCGCCGTTATTCTGGACTGCGCGGGCAATCGCCTGACTGCCAACCTGGCCTGCGGCATCGTCGCCATAGGCAACCAGATAACGGTTGATCCCGTTGCGTGTGCCATATTGGACCAGACGGTTTGCGGTGTTTTCAAACGTCGCCCCCAGCACAAAGACGTTCCCGCCCGCGATGCTCGTGGTGTTCGAGAACGAAAGCACGTTCACATTGCGCCCCGCAACGGCCACGCCAACGGCGTTTGCGGCTTCGCTGTAAAGCGGGCCAAGAATGATTTTTGCACCGTCATTGACCGCATTTACCGCGGCGGCGGCGGCTGTCGCCGGATCGCCAGCGGTGTCGTAGACCCGCAATTCGATCGTTGCGCCCTGAAGGTCGGCAATCGCAAGACGTGCCGCGTTTTCAAGGTTTTGCGCGAGGAAATCATCGCTGCCGGTGCCCGATCCGCGCGGCACCAAAAGCGCCACCTGTACCGGATCACCGGGGTCGATCCCCTGACCCACGTTTGCATTCGGATCAATGGTTGCATCACAAGCGGCCAGCCAAACCATGGCGAAAAAAGCGAAAAAACGTGCGATTGCGCGACGCGCACTACTGTATCGGGCGAACATTTGCGGTATCCCTCCAGGATCGGGCGCTGTTTGGTATGCAGCAACGCCATTTGCGCCCATCATAAAGCAGGGGACACGCGGGTCTAGATATGAATTTCGTAAACAAGCCACTCTCTGCCGGGTTGTACTTTGTAGCCACCCCCATTGGGTCTGCGCGCGACATGACGTTGCGCGGGCTCGATATTCTTGCGAGCGCTGATCTGATCGCAGCCGAAGACACGCGCACCGCGCGCAAATTGATGGAAATCCACGGTGTGCCGCTGAACGGGCGCAAGGTTGTGGCCTTTCATGATCACAGTGGCGAAAGCGCGGTTGCGCGGCTGGTGGGTGATATTAAATCAGGAAAATCAGTTGCTTATGTGTCAGAGGCAGGCACGCCATTGGTGGCCGATCCAGGGTATGAATTGGGCGTGGCAGCAATTGCCGAGGGGCTGTTTGTAACATCTGCGCCAGGGGCATCGGCGGTTTTGGCGGCGCTGACGGTATCGGGCCTGCCGACGGACCGATTCGCCTTTGTGGGGTTCCTGCCCGCGGCCAGACAGCAGCGCGAAACCGAAATCGCCGCGCTCCGCGATGCGCCATTTACATTGGTGTTTTACGAAAGCCCGAAACGCGTTGGGGAAATGTTAGCAAATTTGCGCGATGTTCTGGGTGGGGACCGGCGGGCGGTTGTGTGTCGGGAACTGACCAAAAAATTTGAGGAAACGCAACGCGGGACGCTGGCGGAATTGGCTGACGCCTTTGACGGGCGGGCGGTAAAGGGCGAACTGGTCGTGCTGGTCGGGCGTGCGGGTGCCACGGATGTGGCCGAAATGGACGTCGAAGACGCGCTGCGCGAGGCCATGCAAACCATGCGCGTCAAAGACGCGGCAACGGTTGTTGCGGGCGCGCTGGGGTTGCCGCGCAGACAGGTCTATCAAACCGCGCTGGGCATGAAGGAAGATGAATGAGCGGGCAAACAGGGTATCATGCAGGGTTAGCCGCCGAAGCAATTGTCGCGCGCGATTATCTCCGCCGGAACCATGCGGTTGCCAGTGAACGCTGGCGTGGTCAAAGTGGTGAAATCGACCTGATCTGCCGTGATGGCGATACAGTCGTTTTTGTCGAGGTCAAGAAAAGCGGCAGCTTTGCGCGTGCTGCAACCCGGTTAAGCCGCAGTCAAATGGACCGAATTTGCGGCAGCGCCGCCGAATTTCTGGCAGGAGAGCCGCGCGGCCAGCTTACCGATGTACGCTTTGATCTGGCCTTGGTTGACGGGTCCGGTGCAGTAAAAGTGATCGAAAACGCCTTTATGGAAACCTGACTGCCCATTGCACAAGGGCGGGGGCTGCGCCATGTATCGGGCAACAAGATTTGCAAAGAGGTTGCCCCAATGTCGCTCAAGATCGCCTTTCAAATGGACCCAATCGGCCCGATCAATATCGACGCCGACAGCACGTTCCGCATCGCCGAAGAAGCGCAGGCGCGCGGACATTCGCTGTTTTACTATACGCCGGACAAGCTTGCCTTTGATCAGGGGCGTGTGACGGCGCGCGGCTGGCCGCTGACGGTGCAGCGTGTCCAAGGCGATCATGCGATTTTGGGCGAAGAAAAAACCGTTGATCTCGCTGATTTTGATGTGGTCTGGCTGCGTCAGGATCCGCCGTTTGATATGGGCTATATCACCACAACCCATATTCTGGATATGATCCACCCCAAGACATTGGTGGTGAACGATCCGTTCTGGGTGCGCAATTACCCTGAAAAACTGCTGGTGCTGGGTTTTCCCGACCTGACGCCACCGACCATGATCGCGCGTGATCTTGATGCGTTGCGGGGTTTTCGGGAACAGCATGGCGATGTGATCCTCAAGCCGCTTTACGGCAACGGCGGCGCGGGTGTGTTCAAGCTGGCGCAGGGCGATGGCAACCTCGCATCCTTGCACGAACTGTTCAGCGGCATTAACCGCGAACCGTTGATCATGCAAAAATTCCTGCCCGCTGTGTCAAAAGGCGACAAACGCGTGATTCTTGTCGATGGTGAACCCGTCGGCGCGATCAACCGCGTGCCTGCGGCTGGCGAAACGCGGTCGAACATGCACGTTGGCGGGCGCCCTGAAAAAGTTGACCTGACCGACCGCGACCGTGAAATTTGCGCCAAGATCGGGCCGCTTTTGCGTGAAAAGGGCCAGATTTTTGTCGGCATCGACGTGATCGGCGACTGGCTGACCGAAATCAACGTGACATCGCCCACAGGTATTCAGGAACTTGAACGGTTTGACGGTACAAATGTTGCCGAAAAAATCTGGCAGGCCATTGAAGCACGGCGTGAACACTAATCTGCGGTGTCGCGCCTTAAATAGCGCGCTGCGCTATTTTGTGCGGCCTGTGATCAGGATCTCACAGTCGCCTGAACGGGCAAAGCGTGTGTTTGATCTGGTCGCACCGCATCTGTTTCGCGGACCGGCGCATATTTGTCATCTGGATGAATGTGTGGGCGGGCGCAAGCTGCACTGGATCAGTGTCGGCGCACCGCAATCGCGCCGTGTTATTTTGTATTTGCACGGTGGTGCCTATTTTACCGGCAGCGGGGTCGCATATCGGGGTTTGGCTGGACATATATCCAAGGCGACCGGCCTGCGGGTTTGTCTGCCCGATTACCGGCTATTGCAAGATGCCCCGTTTCCGGCCGCATTTGACGATGCCCTGCAGGCATGGAATTATTTGCTTTCAATCGGTTACAGGCCCCAAGATATCGTTCTGGGGGGTGATAGCGCAGGCGGCGGGTTGATGCTCGCGCTTTTGGCCCATTTGACGCAAACCGCGCAGCACCCGCGCGCGGCTTTTGCCATGTCACCTTGGACAGACCTTACCCTGAGCGGCGCGAGCCTGCAGACAAAAAGCGAAGTCCTGCTGCCGGTTTCGCGCATGAACGATGTTGTTGACCGCTATCTTGACGGAGCGCCGCGCAACGACCCGCGCGCTTCGCCTTTGTTTGCGCGATTTGATCATCCGCCGCCGGTTCTGATACAGGTCTCGCGCGATGAGGCGTTGCTTGACGATGCGCTGCGTATGGGCGCGGTTTTGGGGGATGCGGCGGATATGCGTGTCTGGCCGGATGTGCCACATGTCTGGCAGATGTTTGCGGGCTATATCCCGCAGGCGCGCAGCGCGCTGGCCGAACTCGGGGCGTTTGTTCAGACTTCTTTCGAAAGCGACAACCGGTAGCTGATGGCCTCGGCAACATGCGGTTTGCGTACTGCGTCCGATCCGTCGAGATCGGCGATGGTGCGCGCGACCCGCAAAACGCGGTGATACCCGCGCGCGGACAGGCCGAATCTTTCAGCGACTTTGGTTAACAAATCCCGCCCTTGTGCGTCTGGCGTTGCAATTTCTTCCAGCACGCGGCCTTCGGCATCGGCATTGACCCGCATTTTATCGTGCTCTGCAAACCGCGCGGATTGGATGCCCCGCGCGGCGGCAACCCGCGCGGCGATGTCGGCCGAACTTTCGCCGTCCTGCGGCAGATCCAGATCGGTAAAGGCAACGGGTGGCACTTCGATGCGCAGATCAAAACGGTCCATCAGCGGCCCCGAAATGCGCCCCAAATAATCATCGCCGCACAGCGGTACACGCGCACAGGCGCGCGCGGGGTCAGATAGATACCCGCATTTGCAAGGGTTTGCCGCCGCGACCAGCATGAACCGGCAGGGATAGCGCACATGCGCATTGGCGCGCGCGACGACGACTTCGCCGGTTTCAATTGGCTGGCGCAGGGTTTCCAGCACGGTGCGCGCAAATTCGGGGAATTCATCCATGAACAAAACGCCATTATGCGCAAGGCTGATTTCGCCAGGCTTGGCGGTGCGCCCGCCGCCGACAATTGCGGCCATCGATGCGGTATGATGCGGTTCGCGGAACGGGCATTCACGGTTAATGCCGCCTTCGTCCAACAGCCCAGACAGCGAATGGATCATGGATGTTTCCAAGGCCTCGACAGGCGTAAGCGGCGGCAAAATGCCGGGAATGCGTGCCGCCAGCATGGATTTGCCTGATCCGGGCGATCCGACCATGATTAGATGGTGCCGCCCCGCCGCTGCGATTTCGAGAGCCCGTTTGGCACGTTCCTGTCCTTTGACTTCGGACAGATCGCGGGTGTGGGTGCTGCGCTGCACCTCGCCGGGCTCAGACGGGGCCAGCACCGATTGGCCGGTGTAATGGCGCACCACATCTGCCAAAGTGCGCGGCGCGATGACGTTGGTTGTGCCGACCCATGCTGCCTCTGGCCCGCAGGCGTGCGGACATAAAAGCGTGCGGTCGTCTTCGGCGGCGGCCATGGCGGCAGGCAGCGCGCCGACCACGGGCACCAATGTGCCATCAAGTGATAGTTCGCCCAAGGCCACGGTTTGCGCAGCTTGATCTTGCGGGATGATTTCAAGTGCTGCCAGCAGCGCAAGTGCAATCGGCAGGTCGAAATGCGACCCTTCTTTGGGCAGATCGGCGGGCGAGAGATTAACCGTGATCCGTTTGGATGGCAGCGCGATGGCCATTGCCGTCAGCGCGGCGCGCACCCTTTCGCGGGCTTCGGACACGGCCTTGTCGGGCAGCCCGACGATAGAAAATGCAGGAATGCCGGGGCTGATCGCGCATTGCACCTCGACCAGCCGCGCGTCAATTCCTTCAAATGCAACCGTATAGGCTTGTGCGACCATTCCCACGCTCCGCTTTTGGTTAACGGTTACGTGGTCGTAGTTTACGAATGGTTAAGATACATCGCCCGGCCAGGGTTTGCGTCCCAAATCCATCGGATAAGGCCACGGTTCATAGGTTTCGGATTTTGATGCCTCGCGCCATGCCAAAAACGCAGGGTCCGACAGATGGGCATTCACATAGTTTTGGGCATCCGCGCTAACCGGTAAATCATAGGCTGTGATCCGCAGGGCCACGGGCGCATAGAACACATCCGCCAGCGAGTATTCTCCG
Source organism: Yoonia tamlensis (assembly GCF_900115105.1). Taxonomy (GTDB): domain Bacteria; phylum Pseudomonadota; class Alphaproteobacteria; order Rhodobacterales; family Rhodobacteraceae; genus Yoonia; species Yoonia tamlensis. The sequence continues at coordinate 2,186,357 of NZ_FOYP01000001.1, read as the reverse complement.
AACAGCCAAGGCCCGTTTTGCCCGTGGCGGCTACGCGCCAGCGCCCAAAGCTCCTCGATCCTTGCAAGATCGGACAAAACCGCGTCTGATGGTTTGAACCCCTCCCAGACATGGGTGATCATATTGGGGCAGGCATCGCGCAGCGCCATAAATCCGGAATGCATTTCATGGGTGATGGTCCGTGCAAGCGCCCTCGCGGCCCCGTCGCGCGGATAAAGGTCAATGTCGGGGTGCCGCTCTACCAGCGTCTCACCCATGGCCAGACTATCCGTCAGCACATAGCCTTCGGGTGTTTGCATGGCGGGCACTGTGCGCGCCGGTGCCAGATGCGCCAGTTCTTCACGGTAGGTGCCAGCGTATAGCCCGACGAGGTTGGTGTTATAGTCCAGCCCGAATTTTTCGAGCATGAGCCAGCCGCGAAGCGACCAACTGCTAAAGGTGCGATCACCGATGTATAATTGATATGTCATTAGAAGAGGTTAGCGCAGAAAGATTCCATTGCAAAATGACAAAATGTGACGCCTTTCATCACGCGATGTGATTAACAACGCCCAATGACCATCCTTGCGGACCGCGTGTTATCTGGGTGACCGACAGATTGTCGATCTGATGCCCCATCGCCTGATAAGCGGTGCTGCCGGACGCCCGCCAGATTTGCGTCATGATCACCCCGATATGGGCGACCAGCACGATATCCTGCCCCGTATAGCGCGCGCATAGATCGTCAACCACCGCATTGACCCGCGTGGCGACCATGTTCCAGCTTTCGCCGTTTGGCGCACAAAGATCACCGGGTTTTTCCCAATAATCGCGGCTAAGGGTCGGGTCGCGCTTGGCGACGGCTGCAAAATCCATCCCGTCCCAGACCCCAAAATCAAACTCGCGCAACCCGCGCTGATCAGGCAGGCGTGTGCGGGTGCCTGCGATTGCGTCGGCGGTGCGTGATGCGCGGATCAGGTCGGATGCGACCACGATCGCCTTTGCGGGTAGATAGGCCGCGACGCGGGCAATGCGCGCGTGATCGGACAGGTCCGCAGGCACATCGCGCCAACCGGTAAAGCATTTTTCATGGGTCGGCCCGTGGCGCAGCCACCATAGCCGTGTCATGGCAATTGGCCCTTGAGCACCATTGGCAGGCCCGCCATGACCGCAACCACAAGATCAGCCTTGGCGGCGATATCTTGGTTCAATTGCCCATGGGCGTTACGAAACTGCCGTGACAGCGCGTTATCGGGCACAAGGCCTTGGCCCACTTCGTTGGAGACAATGACAATGGGCGCAGCGCAGGTTTCAATCGCGGCCAAAAGACCCGCCGTTTGCGCCTGCACGTCATGATCGCCAAGCATCACATTTGTCAGCCAAAGTGTTGCGCAATCAATCAAGACCACATCGCCAGCACCCGCCGTGGCAAGTGCGCCCGCGATATGGACCGGCTCTTCGATGGTGGTCCATGATCCGCCGCGCTGGTCACGGTGGCGCGCGACTTTTTGCGCCATTTCGTCATCATAGACCTGCGCCGTGGCGATATAGATTTTGCGCAACCCAGCACCCAGCACAATCGTTTCGGCAAAGCCCGATTTACCAGAGGCGGCACCGCCAAGAATAAGCGAAAGTTTGGGCAACATTGCTGCGCACCTTTGTTGATCCGTATCGCAACCTCCTTAGCACGGATAGGTGCGAGCGCGCACGGGCTAATGGGCGCGCGGGCGCGTCATTGTGCATGGCCGCGTTCTGACCTAAGTTCACATTGTTACACGACCGGAGAGTTGCCATGCTGGCGGACAAACATATCTTGCTGATCGTTGGCGGCGGTGTCGCTGCGTTTAAGGCGTTGGATTTGCTGCGCAGATTGCGTGAACAAGGCGCACATGTGACCCCTGTGCTGACCAAAGCAGGCGCTGAATTTGTCACGCCGCTTAGCCTTTCGGCATTATCGGCCAGCAAGGTTTACCAAGACCTGTTTGACCTGACCGACGAGGCAGAGATGGGCCATATCGAATTGTCGCGTGCCGCCGATTTGATCGTTGTGGCCCCTGCAACCGCCGATTTGATGGCGAAAATGGCAAACGGGATGGCCAATGATCTGGCATCGACCCTGCTTTTGGCCACTGACAAGCGCGTGTTGATCGCGCCCTCGATGAATGTACGCATGTGGGAACATCCCGCAACCCAGCGCAATCTGGCGCGGTTGCAAAATGACGGCGTGCTGGTTGTCGGCCCCGAAGAAGGCGCGATGGCCTGCGGCGAATACGGGCCGGGCCGTTTGTCCGAAACGCCTGACATAATCGCCGCGATTGATGCCGCCCTGTCGGACGGGCCGCTTAAGGGTAAACATATTCTCGTCACCTCTGGCCCCACGCACGAGCCGATTGATCCCGTGCGGTATATCGCCAACAGATCATCGGGCGCGCAAGGCACTGCAATTGCCAAAGCCCTGATCGCGCTGGGCGCGCAGGTCACCTTTGTCACCGGCCCCGCGGATGTGGCCCCACCCGCAGGTGCGCGCGTTGTGGCCGTGCAAACCGCCAAGCAGATGCTGGATGCGGTCACTGCCGCGGCCCCAGCAGATGCTGCTATCTTTGCCGCTGCCGTGGCGGATTGGCATGTGGCGAATGCGGGCGATAGCAAGATTAAGAAAGATAAGTCCGGCTTGCCGCATCTGGAATTTGCCGAAAATCCCGACATCCTTGCCACCGTGTCACAGATGAAAACCGGCCGCCCCGCGCTGGTTGTGGGATTTGCCGCTGAAACCGATGATGTAATTGCCAATGCCACAGCCAAACGCCTGCGCAAAGGCTGCGATTGGATTTTGGCCAATGATGTATCGCCGGAAACGGGGATCATGGGCGGGGTAGACAACGACGTGACCTTGATCACCGCAGACGGGACAGAGGACTGGCCGCGCATGTCCAAACAAGCCACCGCCGAAATGCTGGCGGACCGCATTGCAAAGGCCATCGCGTGACCCCCGAAATTGCGATCCAATGGGACGAAGGGGCCGATGTCGGTCTTGGGCTGCCGTCTTATGAAACATCCGGTGCGGCGGGCGCTGATTTGCGCGCGAACCTTGCAGACAGACGCGCGCTAGAATTGCCACCCGGTCGCCGCGTTTTGGTGCCAACGGGCCTGCGCATGGCGATCCCGCAAGGCTTCGAAGTGCAAATCAGGCCCCGTTCGGGGCTTGCGCTGAAACACGGCATCGGCTTGGTCAACAGCCCCGGCACAATTGACAGCGATTATCGCGGGCCGGTCGGGATTATCTTGATCAATTGGGGGCAGGATTATTTCACCGTTGAACACGGTATGCGCATTGCTCAGATGGTTGTGGCCCCTGTGGTGCAGGCAAAGTTCAAGCCCGTCGCCCTGCTGGATTTGACCACGCGCGGTGCGGGTGGATTCGGGTCGACTGGCCTATGATCATGGTCGGTGCAATGGCCGCCGCCCTTTGGGGGATCGGCATTTTGATGGGTGCTCCGATGCGGGCGCGCTGGACCATGCTTTTGCTGCTGATTGGCGCAGTGATCGCGGGGCATCTTGTATTGCCTGACGGGCATCCGCTGCGGATGGCCACGGGTGGTGATGCGCGGCTTTGGGCGCTGATGATTGCCTTTGGCGTAATTATCGCAGGTTATCGCAATCTGCTGGGCCGTCTGAAAGCGCGCGCGCCGGACCATGGGACCAAAGCCCTGAAATCCGACAGTTTTTCTGACACAGAGCTGGACCGTTATGCCCGCCACATCATCCTGCGCGAGGTTGGCGGGCCGGGCCAAAAGGCGCTGCGCAATGCGCGTGTTCTGGTTGTCGGGGCAGGGGGGCTTGGTGCGCCCGCGCTGCAATATCTTGCTGCCGCCGGTGTGGGGACGATTGGCGTGATTGACGATGATCATGTCGAAAATGCAAACCTGCATCGCCAGATAATCCACCAAGACCGCAATATCGGCATGCCAAAGGTGCATTCCGCAGCCGAGGCCATGCGCGCGCAAAACCCGTTTGTCACGGTGAACCCCTATCACCGGCGCCTGACGGATGCGGTCGCGAACGATCTGTTTGCAGACTATGACCTGATCTTGGACGGCACCGATAATTTTGACACGCGCTATCTGGTGAACCGTACGGCTGTGGCCTTGGGTAAACCGTTGATCGCGGCGGCGCTGACGCAATGGGAAGGGCAGATCAGCCTGTATGATCCCGCCGCTGGCGCGCCCTGCTACGCTTGCGTCTTTCCCGACGCACCCGATCCCGCGCTGGTGCCCAGCTGCGCCGAAGCGGGCGTGATCGGCCCATTGCCCGGCGTGATCGGCGCGATGATGGCGCTTGAGGCGGTCAAGCAGATCACGGGCGCTGGCGATGGTTTGGCGGGGCGGTTGCTGATTTATGATGCGCTCTATGCGCAAACCCGCGTGATTGCTGTCAAACCGCGTGCGGATTGCGCGGTTTGTGGTGGCAAGGGCTTGCACGCAAAGGGCTGACCCGCATACGCTGCCCGCCAAATGACAGCATCGGAGAATCTGTATGAAAACGCTCGCGACACTTGCCCTGACCCTATGTGCAACCACCGCGCTGGCCGAAGGCCACCTGCCTAACCTTGAAGGCCGCGAGATCGTTGTTGTCACGGAAAATGCCTATCCGCCGCTGCAATTCATTGACGGCGAAGGCAATGCCGTGGGCTGGGAATACGACGCGATGGCGGAAATCGCGACGCGGCTGAATGCAACCGTGGTTTATGAAAATATCAGCTGGGATGCGATGATCCCTGCCGTGTCAGGCGCGCAGTTTGATATCGGCATGACAGGCATCACCATCCGCGACGACCGCGCCGAAATTGTTGATTTCTCGGACAGCTATATGACCTCTGAAATGGTGATGCTGGTGCGCGGCGATGAAGACCGGTTTGACGACGCTGCCAGCTTTGCCGCCAATCCCGATCTGCTGATGGCCGCGCAACCGGGCACCACGCCGTTTTATGTCGGCGTCTATGATGTGCTTGACGGGGACGAAGCAAACCCGCGCATTCAATTGATGGAAACATTCGGGGCCACCGTGCAGGCGCTGCGAGTGGGCGATGTTGACCTGGTCCTGACAGATGGCACCGCTGGCAACGGCTATGTCGAAGCCTCTGACGGGGCGCTGAAAATTATCGGTGAAAAACTGGGCACCGAGGATTTTGGTTTCATCTTCCCCAAAGGGTCCGATCTGGTGGAACCGATCAACGCAGCGATTGCCGATATGGCAGCAGACGGCACGATTGACGCGCTTAATACCCGTTGGTTCCTTGACTATAAACTGGGCGAATAAGCCCCGAGGCCCCCGCATTGCATCCTAAAAACACCGGCAAAGCGGATTTTCCGTATTGGCTGGTCGCGGTGATCGCGATCGGCCTTTATTTGTTTTGGCAGGTTCTTATTGATGAAACCTATACCAAGGTTCTCAATACGCTGCGCAAGGGGATTTGGGTGACGGTCTACGTCACGCTGGTTGCCTACGCGATGGCCTGTTTGCTGGGGCTTGGCTTGGCGCTGGCGGGCATGTCGCGCTCGATTGTATTGCGGCAGCTGGCGCGGTTTTACATCGAAATTGTGCGCGGCGTGCCGATCATTGTGCTTTTGCTTTATGTGGCATTTGTACTGGCGCCGGGGCTGGTGATGGCGTGGAACTGGGCCGCGGATCTGATCGGGTTCGACCCGATCCGCACCCGTGATTTTTCGCTGCTTTGGCGCGCGATTATTGCGCTGACGCTTGCCTATGCGTCATTTCTGGCCGAAGTTTTCCGCGCTGGGCTGCAATCGGTTGATGTCGGACAAATCGAGGCCGCCGAGGCGCTGGGCCTAAACCGCTGGCAGCGGTTTCGTCACATCGTTTTTCCGCAGGCTTTGCGCACGATCTTGCCGCCCTTGGGCAATGATTTTGTGGCGATGCTGAAAGATTCGAGCCTTGTTTCCGTGCTGGGCGTGACCGATGTGACCCAATTGGGCAAGGTCACCGCCGCCGGAAATTTCCGCTATTTTGAAACCTATAACGTGGTCGCGCTGGTTTACCTGACGATGACAATCAGCCTGTCGATTGGCTTGCGCCGCTTTGAACAAAGGATGCGGCAACGCGTGTAAATGCGCGGCGCGCACCCTATCTATTCCGCAAAGGAGATTTCTATGACCAACCCGCTACTTGCCACTTGGGACACGCCCTTTGGATTGCCCCCGTTTCACCTGATTTCAGACAGTGATTTTGCGCCCGCTGTGGACGCGGCGCTTGCGCTGTCGCGCGAAAATATTGCCGCGATTGCGGGCAATGCGGATGCGCCGACGTTTGACAACACAATCACCGCTTTGGAAACCGCCGACGAATTGCTGGGCCGCGTTTTGGGCGCGTTCTATGCGATGGCAGGCGCCGATAGCAACGCCGCGCGCGAAGAACTGCAGCGCGCATTTGCGCCACTGCTGAGCGCTTATGCGTCAGAAGTTTCTGAAAACAAGGCCTTGTTTGCGCGGGTGGAACAACTTTGGGATCAGCGCGACACGCTGGATCTGACCGATGAACAGCAACGTGTCCTGATGTTGACGCGCCGCGGGTTTGTGCGTGCAGGCGCGCAGTTGACGGGCGATGATGCGCTGGCCCTGCGCGACGCAAAATCGCGCCTGTCGGTTCTGGGGACGCAATTCACGCAAAACCTGCTGGCGGATGAACGCAGCTGGTTCATGCCTTTGGGCGCGGATGATCTTGATGGGTTGCCCGATTTTGTCATTGCCACGGCCAAGGCTGCAGGCGCCGAAAAAGACGCGGGCGGTCCGGTTGTTACCCTGTCGCGGTCTCTGATCGTGCCTTTCTTGCAGTTCTCGGACCGGCGAGATTTGCGCCAGAAAGCCTATGAAGCATGGGGTGCGCGCGGGGCCAATGGCGGCGAGACCGACAACCGCGCGCTGGCGGCGGAAACGCTGAGACTGCGCGAACAACGTGCCAAACTGCTGGGTTATGCCAATTTCGCCGATTTCAAACTGGAAACCGAAATGGCCGGAACGCCTGCGGCGGTCAATGATCTGCTGATGCAGGTCTGGGAGCCCGCAAAAGCCGCAGCGCAAACAGATGCAGAGGTGCTGACGCGGATGCTGCACGCGGACGGCTGGGACGGACCGTTAGAGCCTTGGGACTGGCGATATTATTCTGAAAAGCGCCGCAAGCAATTGCATGATCTCGATGAGGCAGAGCTGAAGCCATATCTGCAGCTTGACCGGATGATTGACGCCGCATTTTCTTGTGCGACCCGCCTGTTTGGCCTTGCATTTGCGCCGCTTGACGGCCCGACATACCACCCTGATGTGCGCATGTGGGAAGTCACCCGCGACGGCGCGCATGTCGCTGTTTTCATTGGCGACTATTTCGCGCGGGGGTCAAAACGGTCGGGTGCCTGGTGTTCGGCAATGCGGTCGCAAACAAAGATCGGCGGCGATATCCGCCCGCATGTTGTGAACGTGTGCAATTTCGCAAAGCCCGAAGAAGGCAAGCCAGCGCTGCTATCGTACGATGACGCGCGCACATTGTTCCACGAATTTGGCCATGCGTTGCACCAGATGCTGTCGGATGTGACCTATGAAAGCATCAGCGGCACGTCGGTTGCCCGCGATTTTGTGGAACTGCCCAGCCAGTTGTTTGAACATTGGCTTGAGGTGCCCGAAGTACTGGCCGAATTTGCAACCCATGCGGAAACCGGCGCGCCGATGCCGCAGGACCTGCTTGACCGGATGCTGGGGGCCGCGACCTATGACATGGGGTTCCAGACGGTGGAATATGTGGCCTCGGCCTTGGTTGATCTGGCGTTTCACAACGGGCCGGCGCCCGCTGACCCGATGCAAAAACAGGCCGAGGTTCTTGAACAAATCGGCATGCCGCATGCAATTCGGATGCGCCATGCAACGCCGCATTTTGCGCATGTGTTTGCAGGCGACGGCTATTCCAGCGGCTATTACAGCTACATGTGGTCCGAAGTGATGGACGCAGATGCGTTTGATGCATTTCAAGAGGTCGGCGACCCGTTTGACCCGCAGACCGCCAAGCGGTTGGAGGAAACCGTTTTGTCATCCGGCGGGTCTGTCGATGCTGCCGATCTTTATGTGGCGTTCCGCGGGCGATTGCCGGGGGTGGATGCGCTGCTGAAAGGGCGCGGTCTTGGCCCGCAAACCTAGTGCCGGTGCAAAGCGTTTGCGCGGGTTTCTATCGGGCGATCCTTTGCGGGTGGCCCGCACTGTAGACAGAACCTGCGGCATTGCTGATCTGGAGGTCCATAAATACATGGCCGCGCATGTCGATGCTTTGGTGGCTGCGACCCGCAATATCGCGCTGCCGCCGGACCGGCGGGCGACACTTGACCACTATATTGAACGGCTTCAGCGTGGTCATGCGACGCCCCCGCGATGCCCCTGTCAGGGATATCGCGGGGATCCGTCGCAGCTAGGTGGCACGTTGCGCATTACAGGTCGTGTAACCCATGCTGGTTGGAGCGAGATGCGCGTGACTTGCGATGCCTGCGCGCGCAGTTTTCAAGTCACCGAGGACGTCGGTTACCACGTGCCGCAATATGACTGGCGCGCGCTCTAGGCGGGTGGATAAGATCCACCCTACGGGCGTGCATCATCGGGGTGTTTTTCGACGCCAATCGGGTCTTTGTGGATCAGCACGTCAGCCTGCGGGTAGGCCGCCACAATCGCCCGCCGCAGGGCGGCACCTTTTGCATGGGCATCCTTAAGGCTTTGCGCGCCATCAAGTTCGATATGCAGGTTCACAAAAACCCGACTGCCTGCGACGCGGGTCTTAAGGTCGTGATAGCCGTGAATGCCGTCGAACCCGTCGGCAATTGCGCATATGCCTGCGATCATCGCAGGGTCCGCCTGCCGGTCCATCAACGCGTCCCACGCGCCCTTGCCAATGCGCAAGGCACCGACAGCCAAAAGCGCCGCAGCCCCGAGCGCGACCACGCTGTCAATCTGCCCAAGCCCCAAACGCGCCGAAGCCCAAAGTGCAATAATCGCGCCGATATTCGGGATCAGGTCGCCAAGATAATGCAGGCTGTCGGCTTGCACGACCTTATTGCCGGTCGTTGCTGCCACCCGCCGTTGCCACAGCACAAGCGCAAGCGTGACCGCGATAGAAAACACCATCACGCCAATGCCTTGGGCCTCGCGGTCGGGCAGGGACACGGTGTCGTCAAGCAGCCGCAGGATCGCGGCCGTTGCGATGACCCCGGCAGAGACGAGGATAAACAGCGCCTGCCCAAGCGCCGCGAGATCTTCGGCCGAGGTATGGCCGAAATTATGGTCGTCATCCGCGGGCTTGGCGGCATAGGCGATAGCCGCAAGCCCGCCAAGCGACATCATCAGATCCATCGCGCTATCAGCCAATGTCGCCGCAATCGACAGCGATCCCGTCTGCCCAAGCGCCCAAAGCTTGGCGATCACCAAGACCAGCGCCACCGCAACGGATAACAATCCGGCAGAAAGGTTCAAACGGGTGGAATGGGCATCGGGCATGGCCCAGTGCTAGGCGGTTTTGGCAAATGCCGCAAGCATCACCTATTCGCGGATTTCCAGATCGGACACGCCCCAGATTGCGGATTTGGGGGCCCAGCCTTCGTAGCCGCCAGCGCTGATTTCGCACCATGTCGGGGTGCAATCGCCCAGACGTGCGATTACCCCGTGTTCAAGCACGGCGCGCTGATTGGCATCCTCAGACGGGTTTGTGCGCAGCGGCGTATCATCGCCGTCAACCAGCACCGTACGCACGCCCGAAAGCATTGTGTAATGCACCCAGCCGCCCTGACCTTCGCGGTCGATGACACGCCGCCAGTGCCCGTATTCTGCGACCACCTGGAGCGGCATGTTGCGGCGTTGAAATACCCAATCAATCCGGTGCGACAGTGACGGGCCGCGCCGCACATTGGCTTCAGAGGCTTTGAGCGACACAAATCGCGGCAGTGGCAGGTTGGTTTCGGGGCCAAGTGCGGGGGCATCATTCGCGTCTTGAGCATGGGTTATTTGGGCGCTGAACCCGCAGGCCATCACCGCCAGAGAACACATGCGAAGCCATCGCAGAAAACTACCCATCGTTTACCCTATACTGCTCAAAATATGGCGCGCGGTTCTTGTGCTGCGCGTCCCTTTGGCGCAACCTGACATGGAATGCAGAATTTGGAAAGCCACGGGAGGCGCCCCCATGCCAAGCAAACGAATAAGTGTTGTTGTGACGCGACGGTTACCCGATGTTGTCGAAACGCGGATGAAAGAATTATTCGATGTTAAGCTGCGCGAAGACGACACGCCGATGTCCACGGATGAACTCGCCGAGGCGATGGCGCATGCGGATGTTCTGGTAGCCACAATTACCGACCAAATCGACGCCAAATTGCTGGCCCGTGCGGGCGAGCGTCTGAAGCTGATCGCAAATTACGGTGCGGGGGTTGATAATATCGATGTGTCGACAGCGCGCGAGCGGGGCATTCATGTATCCAACACTCCCGGGGTTGTGACCGAAGACACCGCCGATATGGTCATGGCACTGATTCTGGGCGTGACGCGGCGCTTGGCCGAAGGGTTGCGGCTTGCGCAATCAAGCGACTGGCAGGGCTGGTCGCCGACCGCAATGATGGGCGGGCGCATTCGGGGGCGGCGCTTGGGCATTCTTGGGATGGGCCGGATCGGGCAGGCTGTGGCACGGCGCGCGGCGGCATTCGGGATGCAGGTGCACTACCACAACCGCAAACGCCTGCACGCCGAAATCGAAGATGCGCTGGACGCGACATATTGGGAAAGTCTGGACCAGATGGTTGCCCGCATGGATGTGATTTCGATCAACTGCCCACATACGCCTTCAACGTTTCACCTGATGAACGCGCGGCGACTGAAACTGATGAAGCCGGACGCGGTAATCGTGAACACCTCGCGCGGCGAAGTGATTGATGAAAACGCGCTGACCCGCATGCTGCGCGCAGGCGAAATTGCGGGGGCGGGTTTGGATGTGTTTGAACGCGGCCATGAAATCAACCCGCGCCTTAAGGAATTGCCAAACGCGATTTTGTTGCCGCATATGGGGTCGGCCACCGTCGAAGGCCGTATCGAGATGGGCGAAAAGGTGATTGTGAACATCAAGACCTTTGCCGACGGGCACCGCCCACCCGATCTGGTTGTGCCGGCAATGCTCTAGCGTTAGTCTCGTGGAAATTTCCTTGAAAGGATAATGCGCTATGCGATTGTTGATGCCACTTGTCGGGCTTTTGATGCTGGTCGTTGCGGCGGCAATCGTCTTTGTCTTCAAGATCGTCTGGGATGAACATGTTTTCCAGCAGCGGCTGGTCAGCATCGAGGTGACAGCGCCCGAAGGCTGGGAGATTGTCCCCTATCTGACGGCCCATGGTGAAACGATCGTGCAAGAGCCATTGGCGGCCCCCGATGCGCCGGCAACCACCACGCAGCGGCTTTTGCGCGGGTTTGAAACGCTGAACGGTGATCCAACCAAAGGTGCGGTTTGGTCGGCTGTAAATGGCGATGAAATTGTCGTTTTGCAGATGGCGTTCGGCCCCCACCGTCCGGTTCGTAACAGCATTTTTGACCAGATGACGCGGGCGTCTGCGGGCGAATCCAAGCCAAATTTGGACGTCGATATTGCCATGATCCGTGGCATTGCATTGATAGCAAAGCCCATGCTGTCCGAAGTACCCGGCCAAAGCGGTCCTGTGCCTGTGAAATATCGCCATTATGTGATGCGTCTGGGTGACGAAGAAATCGACGAAGTTGTTGATATCACGCTCTTGAGCAACAGCAGTGACGCGGCTGTGGCAGCGCTTTTAATGCATGTCGATCTTGGGCGTGCGAACGGATTGTTGCCAACGCCTGATCCGAAATTTTCCGACAGTTCGGGCATTGTGACCCCGAACCAGCAACCGCTTGCAGCGGTACCGCCCGCGCCTTCGATTGCGTATATTGCCGCAGGGATGATTGCGGATGGCGTTGATTTGGGTGATCCGTGGATGGAAGCATTGGCGCGCATCAAATCGGCTGAAATCACCAATTGGGACGGTTTGATCGCGCTTTATCCTGATCAGATCGCGCAGGTGCCAATGCCGCTGTTTGAACTTCTGGACGACGGATCGCAGGAAAACAAAGCCCGCTATTTTGCCGCAAGGCTGCGCAACAGCGACCGCGTCTGGAACGATCACGAGCATTACATTCTGGGCAAGATCGTAAATCCGGATTCGACGCAGGCGGATTTTTCGGACTATCTGACAGGAAACCCCGATGTTGCGGATGATGTGATGGCGCTGGTCTTGCAGCTTCCCGCCGAAGGGGTCGCGACCTCGACGCGCATTGTGCCAACAACAGGGCTACAGGGGACCAACGCGATTCTGCAATCGGGCCAGTGCCGTGTCGAAAACGGGGTCCGCAGTTGCACTGCTGGCGGCAATTAGGTCTGCGCTTTTGGCCGTGAAAATCTCATGACCCGTTTCATATTGTCGTAAATGTATGATGAGACGTCGGAAGGTTCACGCATATCCGCGCGGTTCGGCGCAATCTTGTTGTAACACGCGAAAAAGGGGATTCGGGCGATGAAAACGCATGTCAAAGCATTGGTTGTTGGTGGCGGCGCCGTCGGGACATCTATCGCCTATCATCTGGCCAAAGCCGGTTGGGATGATGTCATGTTGCTTGAACGTGACGAATTGACTTCGGGGTCGACATGGCACGCGGCGGGCCTGCTGCCCTATTTCAACATGTCCTACGCATCCAGCCATATCCACGATTATTCGATCAAATTCTACAAGACGCTCGAAGCGGAAACCGGCCTGAACCCCGGTTTTTCGGTTGTCGGCAACCTGCGTATGGCGCAGTCGCAGGCGCGTATGGATGAATATATGCTATACGCGACAACGGCGGAAACCGTTGATATCCCTTACGAATGGATGACCCCTGATCAAATTCGCGAACGCTGGCCCTTGGTGCGTACCGAAGATTTGGTAGGCGCGATTTTCCACCCGACAGACGGTTATATCAACCCCGCCGATGTGACCATGGCAATGGCCAAAGGTGCGCGCCAGCGTGGTGTTGCGATTGAACGGCGCTGGCAGGTGGACGGCTATCACTGGACCGGCGATCATTGGGATGTGACCTGCACCAAGATGATTGAAAAGGGCGGCAATCTGATCCCGTCTGACGAACAGATCGTGATCCACGCAGAACATGTGGTGACCGCCACCGGCAACCACGCGCAGCGCACCGCCAAAATGCTGGGGATCAAGACCCCTGCGATTCCTGTCGAACACCAGTTTATCGTGACCGAACCCGATCCGGCGCTGGTTGCATGGCGCAAGGAAAACGGCGAACATCCGGTGCTGCGCGATGTCGATGCGCGCTGGTACGTGCGCGAAGAACGCGGCGGCTGGATTCTTGGGCCATACGAGGACGGCGCGCCATCGCGTTTCCGCTACGGTGTGCCGGATAGTTTCCGTGCCGATCTGTTCCCGCTGAACCTTGAACGGATCGAACAGGAATATATGGATTTCATCCACCGTATTCCTTCGACTGAAAATGTCGGCCTAAAGGATGATTTTAACGGCCCGATCTGCTACACGCCCGACGGCAACCCGCTGATCGGTCCCGCGCCGGGGCTGCGGAACATGTGGCTGGCCGAGGGGTTCTCATTCGGGATCACTGCGGGCGGCGGTGCGGGCTACTACCTCGCGCAGATGATGGTCGAAGGCGAAGCCGAGATCGACATGGCGTCACTTGACCCCAAACGCTACGGCGATTGGATGACGTCGGAATATGCGACCGTCAAGAACGAGGAAACCTATCCGTTCTTGCTCAAACTTCATTGGCCGGACGAAGAACGCCCCGCGGCGCGCCCCTTGCGCACATCGCCTGCCTATGACCGCCAAGCCAAGCGCGGCGCGCAATTCGGGCAGGTCAACGGCTGGGAGCGCCCCAACTACTTTGGCCCGCTTGATGCACCGCAAGACTATGACGAAAAAACAAATTCCTTCCGCCGTGGCGGCTGGTGGCAGCATGCCGTAGACGAGGCCAAAGCGATCCGCGAAGGCGTTGGCCTGATCGACGCAACCGCCTTTACCAAACACATCGTCAAAGGGCCGGGTGCCGAAGCGTTTCTTGATTGGTTCACCACCAATAAATTGCCGAAAGTTGGCCGGATCAACCTGACCTATGCCCTGACTTCTGCAGGCACGACACGCACGGAATACACAATTGTGCGGCTAAGGGATGACGAATTCTATCTGGTCTCTGCCGGTGCATGGACCGAATATGATTCCGATTATCTGCGCAAAGCGATTGAGGACAAAGAGGCTGAATTTGGCCGGATCGAAGTGCAGAACGTCACAACCCAATGGGGCGTTTTTGCCATCGCAGGTCCCAAAGCACGCGATGTGCTGAAATCAGTGATTTGCGATCCGGACCCCGAAACCGCGCTATCGAACAAGCGGTTCCCTTGGCTGTCGGCGCGCCAGATCGAACTGGGCATGTGCCCTGTGAACGCGATCCGCGTTGCCTATACCGGTGAATTGGGCTGGGAATTGCACCACCCGATTGAGATGCAGAACTATCTGTTTGACCTGCTTGAAAAAGCGGGCGCGGACCACGGCATGAAACTGGTCGGCGCGCGTGCGCAAAACTGGCTGCGGCAGGAAAAATCCTACCGCGCGTTTGGGACCGAATTGGGCCGTGACGCCACCCCGCTCGAGGCGGATTTGCCGCGGTTTGTGGACCTGTCCAAGGATTTCCACGGTAAGGCCGCGATGGAAAAGATCGGAATCCGCTCGACCTGTGTCACCTTGCTGATTGACGGGCCGGAAGATGCGGACCCATGGGGCCGCGAGGCGCTCTATGATCTGGCTGGCACTCGCGTAGGGCGCTTGACCTCTGGCGGGTATTCCGTGGCTTTCGGGAAATCTATCGGCATGGGCTATGTCAAACCGGGCGGGAACGCTGTCGGCACCAAGCTACAGGTCAAAATGTTTGATAAATTGTGGCCCGCCGAGATCGTCGAAGACAGCCCCTATGATCCGGCAAACGCGACAATCCGCGTGGACGGCTGACAAAGATGACGCAAGTCTTGGCATCTTACCAAGGCTTGCGTAACCGTTGCCAACGCCTGCGGGCGCGCACGATAAGCGCGGCAATCGGCCCCTGCAAAGGCGGAATGTCGATCGCCAGAAACAACAGCCCGACCGGAATCATCCAAAGCCCGAAAACCGGCAGGATCGCCAGAAATCCACCCGCAATCAGGACAAGCCCCAGCAAGACCCGCAGGATCATCCAGCCAGGTTTGCGCAGACGGTTGATCCAAGGCGCCAGTGCGGCGATTTTGGCAAATTCGCGTTCAAAACGTTCGCGGCCGGGTTTGCGGGCAGGATGGGTCATGTGCCGCTAGATGGGCCTTTATAGGCGAAGTTTCAATCGTTTGGATTATTGTTTGGCTGCGGGGCCAAATCGCCAAACCGCTGTCTTTGGCGGCCGTCTGGCCCGAAGTTTTCCGCAGCCAGCCAAAGCTGGAATGCTTGATCCAGCGCGGGCCAGTCCTTGTCCAGAATCGAAAACCAAGCGGTGTCGCGGTTGCGCCCTTTGTAAACGGTGGCTTGGCGGAACAGCCCGTCATAAGAAAACCCCAGCCGCGCGGCGGCCTTGCGCGACGGTGCATTCAGCGCGTCGCATTTCCATTCATACCGACGGTAGCCTAGGTCAAAGGCGCGTTTCATCATCAGATACATGGCCTCTGTCGCGGCGGGGGTGCGTTGCAGGGCAGGGGCAAAGGTGATGAAACCGACCTCGGCCACGCCGTTTGCCGGATCCATCCGCAAGAAACTGGCAACGCCCACGGGCCGCCTGCCATCTTTGGCGATGATCGTGAAAAACAGCGGGTCTTTACTGTGCTGTGCGGTGGCGACCCAAGCGGCATAATCCTGTGCCGTGGCAAAGGGGCCGACGGGCATATAGGTCCAAAGTGTGCCAGTGGTATCGGCATCAAAGGCGGCAAATAGATCGGCGCTATGCGCCGCATCCAGTGGCACCAGATCGCAATAGCGCCCCTGCATCGGGGTGCGGGGAATTGGTGCGCAGCCGGTCCATTCGGGAACGGGCGCGCCGATGGGTTGGCCTTGCGGGTTTTTGTGCTGGGTCATGGCTTGGCTCTTATGTGAAACGGCTGGGTGAAAGTGCGGCGACCATTTCGACCGGTATTTCGGGCGTGCGGCCTGCGATAATATCGGCAAGCAGTTGGCTCGCTGCGGGTGACGATTGCATCCCATAGCCGCCTTGCCCCGCACACCAGATAAACGCGGGATCGCGCGCGTCCGGCCCCAAGACAAGCGTACGGTCGGGCGCAAATGTGCGCATCCCCGCCCAAGAGGCAAGCAACCTTGTGACCGACATTGTGACGTTTTCTTCGAAACGCGCCAGCCCTTCGGCCAGCACCATATCGTCGGCGAAAACATCATGGGGGGTGACCAGATCTTCGTCGGCGGGTGAGACGATCAGTGCGCCCGCATCGGGTTTAGCGTACCATGTTTCGCCCGCTGAAAACACCATCGGCCATGTGCTGACATCCATCCCGTCGGGTGCCGGAATGCGCGCCATTGAACGGCGCAGCGGTGTGAACCCCAGCGGCGCAATCCCTGCCATTTGTGCGATCTGGTCCACCCAGCCGCCAGCGGCATTCACAATTGTTTTGGCGTCGTAGGTTTCAGTCGCCGAAGATACAGCCCAGCCGCCGGTCCCGCGCGAAATTGCGGTCACTGCTGCCTTTGTGACGATGCGCGCGCCATTTGCGCGGGCCGTGCGCGCGAATGCCTGCACCAGCCTGTCCGTGTCGATGTCCTGCGCGCGGTCGTCAAAGCCCGCTTGGGTGATAACTGCGCGGTCCAGAATTGGAAAATGCGCCGCGGCTTCATCCAGCGTAATGCGTTCCAGCCCCATCTGCGCGAAATCCTCGTCAAATGCGGCTTGGTCATGCGCGCGCCCCAAAAGCATTAGCCCACGCGGGCTGAGGACTTCAGCCGCTTTGTGATAGTCATATGAGGCCGCGTTGAGCGCCACGGTCGCGGGCTTGCCGTAGTTGCGTTCATAAAGGGCGGCAGAGCGGCCCGAGGCGTGATAGGCCAGCGCGTCTTCGCTTTCGAGCAGCGTGACGCTGCCCAATGCGCTGAGCCGCGCTGCCGCAGATATGCCAGCGATCCCGCCGCCGATAATCAGAAAGTCGATCATGCTTCTTCCAATCGGTCAGTGGCAAGGGCCGGGGCCACGCTGAGCGCGGTGATTTTTGCGTATAGTTCTGGGGACATATCAAAGCCCTGCGCGGCCAGTGACGGGGCCAATTGCGTGGCGTTGCGCGCAGAAATAATCGGGCGCGGCGCCGTAGGGTGGGTCTTGACCCACGCCACCGCAAGGGTCGCGGGGCTTGTACCCAATTCTGCCGCAAGCGCTGTAAGTTCGCGCGCCGTGTCATGCATCCATGCCTGATCGTAGCGTGCTTTATACCGCGAATCTTCGGTCAATCGCCCCGTGCCGCCCGCCGCGTATTTGCCCGTCAGCAGCCCTCCGCCCAGCGGCGAATAGGGCACGACTGTGATGTCTTGATCATCGGCCATCGGGATAATCTCGACCTCGGATTGGCGTTTCACGAGGCTATACATCGGCTGGATTGCGTCGATCTTGGTGCCAAGCGCTTTGGCGACAGCCTGCGCTTTCATCACCTGCCAGGCCGCATAGTTCGAGACACCAATATAGCGGATCAACCCGTTTGATTGCAGCTGCGCCAGCGTTTCAAAGGTTTCAGCAAGCGGCGTTTCAGGGTCAAAGCGGTGCAGATACAAAAGATCAACCGCATCTTCATTCAGCTGGCGGCGGCTGCGGTCAAATTGGTCAGCCAGGTTCTGCCGCCCCGTGCCACCGATGTAGCCAAGCTTGCTTGCGATAAACAGATCATCGCGCTTGTCTTTGATCATGCGGCCCAAAATGGTTTCTGATGCACCATTTGTGTAACCAACGGCCGTATCGAAATGGTTAATTCCTGCCGTACGGGCGGAGTCAAACATTGCACGGCTTGCCTTTTCATCGGCAGTGCCGCCAAATTGCATGGTGCCGAATGTGATCTGTGAAATCGCCTGCCCGGCGCGGGTTATCATCTGTGTCATGGCGGCAGATTTGCATGGGCTGGGACCAATGAAAAGTACCAACTCTGGCGATTTATCATTCACCGCGGCAGGGTGTTTTCTGCGCATGGCGTTGACATCGGGCGCGCGGCGTGGTCGCTTGCTCCGAAATCGATATAGGGGAGGAAATCCTATGACATATGTGCCCGCCGAAAACCGCTATGAAAAGATGGTTTACCGCCGCTGCGGAAAATCAGGCGTCAAATTGCCTGCAATCTCGCTTGGGCTTTGGCATAATTTTGGCCACGACACGCCGCATGCGACCAAACAGGCAATTTGCCGCACAGCCTTTGACAACGGGATCACCCATTTCGATCTGGCCAATAACTATGGCCCGCCTGCGGGGTCAGCCGAACATGCGTTCGGGTCGATTCTTGCCGAGGATTTCAAAGGCTACCGTGACGAGCTGATCATCAGCTCCAAGGCGGGCTATGGCATGTGGCCCGGCCCATATGGCGAATGGGGCAGCCGTAAATATCTGGTGTCGTCGTGCGACCAGTCGCTCAAACGGATGGGGCTGGATTACGTCGATATTTTCTATTCGCACCGGTTTGATCCTGACACTCCGCTTGAGGAAACGATGGGTGCTTTAGATTACATCGTGCGTTCTGGTCGCGCGCTTTATGCGGGGATTTCATCCTATAATGCTGAACGCACCCGCGAAGCTGTCGCGATCCTGAACGATCTGGGCACCCCCTGTCTGATCCATCAGCCGTCTTATAATATGCTCAACCGTTGGGTCGAACGAGACGGGTTGAAAGACACATTGCAAGAGCTTGGCGTTGGCTCTATCGCCTTTACCCCGCTTGCCCAAGGGATGCTGACGAAGAAATATCTGGGTGGCATCCCTGCGGACAGCCGTGCCAGCCAAGGCAAATCACTGGCGCCGGCAATGCTGTCGGAACGCGCAATCGCTAATATCCGTAAGTTGAACGAACTCGCCGAAAGCCGTGGCCAGACCCTCGCGCAGATGGCGATTGCATGGGTGCTGCGCGAAGGTGGCATTACCACGGCGCTGATCGGCGCGTCCAAGCCAAGCCAGGTCGAAGACTGTGTTGGCGCGGTGGGGAACCTCGACTTTAGCGCCGAAGAATTGGCGCTGATCGACACCTATGCCGATGAGGAACAGATCAACCTTTGGGCCAAGTCGTCGGAATAGCAAAGGGGGCAACCATGATCCAGAATCCGATTCTACC
Organism: Yoonia tamlensis; assembly: GCF_900115105.1. Lineage (GTDB taxonomy): Bacteria > Pseudomonadota > Alphaproteobacteria > Rhodobacterales > Rhodobacteraceae > Yoonia > Yoonia tamlensis. The sequence goes on along the minus strand of NZ_FOYP01000001.1, from coordinate 2,166,965 downwards.
AGGGTTTAATGCGGACCCTTCGTTTTGCCGTGTTGGCGAAGATTACTATATCGCCGTGTCCACATTTGAATGGTATCCGGGCGTACAGATTTATCATTCACGCGACTTGGTGAATTGGGATCTGGTGGCGCGGCCGTTGAACCGCGCCGCCCTTTTGGATATGCGCGGCAATGGTGACAGCTGCGGGATTTGGGCGCCTTGCCTATCCTATGCTGACGGCAAATTCTGGCTGGTCTACACGGATGTGAAACGGCTGGACGGCGCGTTCAAGGATGCGCCGAACTACATCACAACTTGCGAAACGATTGACGGTGACTGGACCGACCCGTGGTTTGTGAACGCCAGCGGCTTTGATCCGTCGCTGTTTCATGACAGCGATGGCCGCAAGTATTTCATGAACATGCAGTGGAACCACCGCCGCAAAGGATCGGGCTGCAATCCGGCCAATGACGCCTTTGACGGGATCCTGCTGCAAGAATGGTCGCCCGAAAAGGGCCTGTTCGGTCCGGTCAAAAACATCTACGCGGGCACAAAGCGCGGGCTGACAGAGGCCCCGCATATGTTCCAGCGCAACGGCTATTACTACCTGACCACTGCCGAGGGCGGCACAGGCTACAACCACGCCGTCACGCTAGCGCGGTCCCGCGATATCTGGGGGCCTTATGAAAACCACCCCGATCTACATGTGATCTGTGCCGAAGATTCTGACGGCCCGATCCAGCGCACGGGCCACGGCCAATATGTCGAAACCCATTGGGGCGCGCATTACCATACGTTTTTGATGGGCCGCCCGTTGCAAGGGCCGGACGGGCCGTTTTGCGCGCTTGGCCGTGAAACCGGCATTGAAGAAGTCATCTGGCGCGATGATTGGCTTTATCTGAAATCCGGCGGCACGGTGCCGCGCGTGCAGGTGCCTGCACCTGTCGCCGCTACCCTGCGCCTGCCCGCGCCAGTGCAGCGCGAACTGGGCGGCGCATTGCCGCCTGAATTCCAATGGCTGCGCACCCCGCACCCTGAGCGGATCATGCGCCACGATCCTGACGCGCTGGTGCTGATCGGGCGCGAAAGCATTGGTAGCTGGTTCGAACAGGCGCTGGTAGCGCGCCGTCAGGAACATCACGCCTACCGCGCGCAAACGCGTGTGGATATCACGGCGCAGAGCTATCAGCAGGCCGCGGGGCTGACGACCTATTACAACCGCCATAAATTCCACGCGGTGCTTGTCACCCATGCGGCGGATGTTGGGCCTGTGCTTAGCCTGATGTCTTGCCCGGGTGATTGGCCGGACGGAGCGCTGACCTATCCTGCAGATGACATTGCGCTGGACGCGGGGCCAATTGAACTGGCTGTTGATGTCAACGGCGCAACCCAGCAGTTCTATTATCGCCAGTCCGGCGATTGGGTGGCTTTCGGGCCGGCGTTGAATGCGGCAGTGATTTCGGACGAAGGCGGACGCGGCGAACATGGATCGTTCACCGGTGCCTTTGTGGGCATGGTCGCGTTTGACCAAACCGGCCAAGGCAAGGAGGCTCGGTTTACCCGCTTTGACTATCTGCCGGGGGCGGTGGATTGAAATCCACCCTACGCAGCCAACTGTGCATTTTTGACTGTGACGCGGGCAGCGTCAGGGTCTTGCTTGACCATGCCGGTCATATCGAGGCGCCGAACTGGCACAAGGATGGCTATCTTGTCGTCAATGGCGGCGGGCAGTTGTTCAAAGTGCCGCTTGATGCGCCTGCACTCCAACTGATCGACACCGGCTTTGCGCAGGCCTGCAACAATGATCACGGGATTTCGCCAGATGGCAGGCGGCTGGTGATCAGCGACAGCAGCCTGACCGTGCAAAGCTGCATCTATACCCTGCCAATCACAGGCGGCACCCCGCAGCGGGTGACGGAGCATACCCCATCCTATTGGCACGGCTGGTCTCCTGATGGGGTCACATTGGCCTATGCGGCCAAGCGCGGGGTGGCTTACGGGCTGTTTACCTGTGCGGCGAGTGGCGGGGCCGAAACCTGTGTGATCGACAGCTTTGAACACATCGACGGGCCGGATTATTCGCCGGATGGGGCGTGGATATGGTTTAACGGCGAACGTGACGGGCAGGTTGATTTGTGGCGCATTCGGCCCAATGGGACCGATCTGACACAGATGACTGATGACGCGGCGGTCAACTGGTTCCCGCATCCCAGTCCGGATGGGGCGCAGGTGCTTTATCTGGCTTATCCGGCAGGCACCCAAGGCCATCCCGCTGGGTTGGACGTGGCGCTGCGCATGATGCCCGCAGGTGGTGGTGCATCGCGCGAATTGGTGACCCTCTGGGGTGGCCAAGGCACAATCAACGTGCCTTGCTGGGCGCCTGACAGCCGGCAATTTGCATTCATGCGCTATAGCAAAGCAGAATGACCGCGCGGGCAGAACCCCTTTGCACCCGCGAAAAATCTGTCTAAAACAAGCAAATATGCGCCCTTGCGCATGGTGTTTTGTCCTGTGATCCAAGGTTGAGCGGAGAAATAACAGTGGACGGATTTCCAACCGCAAAACCGGGGCAAGTGATCGGGCTGCTTGGGGGGTCATTTGATCCGCCGCATGCGGGGCATGTGCATATCACCAAGGCCGCGCTGAAACGGTTCGGGCTGGATCAGGTCTGGTGGCTGGTAAGCCCGGGCAATCCGCTCAAGCTTAACGGGCCTGCGCCGCTGGGCGCACGTATCCAAGCCAGCCGCGCCATGATGCAGCACCCGCGCGTGCGGGTGACCGGGATCGAGGCGCAACTAGGCACCCGTTACACCGCACAAACGCTGCGCGCTTTGCAGCGCCGCTACGCGGGCGTGCGCTTTGTCTGGCTGATGGGGGCGGATAATCTGGCGCAGTTCCACCTTTGGCAGGATTGGCGCTGGATCATCGACAATGTGCCGATTGGTGTGATTGCGCGCCCCGGTGACCGGATCGCAGCAAGGATGTCGAAAACCGCAAAGGTCTATGCGCAAGCGAAACTGCCCAGCCGCGCCAGCCATATCATCGGGCGACTGCCTGCGCCTGTCTGGTCATTTGTGAATGTGCCGATGTCGGATGCATCATCGACAGCAATCCGCGCGCGGGGCGGATGGTGATGCGGCTGACACGGCGCGCCATGTTGCTGGGGGCTGTGGCCAGCAGCGCAACCGCGGCTTGGGCCGAAGCGCCGATGATGTCATTGCGCCCCGTCGCGCGCCCGTTTTCGGGCAATTCACTGGCACAGATGATCGCCACATCGGGCGTGACCGGCGCAGTGGGCGCCGTGCTGGCCGATGCGCAGACAGGCGAGGTTATTGACGCATTTGACGCCGGTTTCAGGCATCCACCCGCCAGCGTGACCAAAGCATTTACTGCACTATACGCGCTTGAACATCTTGGGCCGCAATTCCAGTTCGAGACCGCTATTTTTGCAGATGGTCCGGTATTAGATGGGATTTTGGATGGTGATTTGATTTTAGCGGGCGGTGGTGATCCGAACCTTGTGACCGATCAACTGGCCACGCTTGCGCAGCAACTGCGCGCAGCGGGCATCGCGCAGGTGACGGGCGAATTTCATGTCTGGGATGACGCGCTGACAAATCTCGACGAAATCGACGACAGCCAGCTGGATTACCTCGGCTATAATCCGACGATCACCGGACTGAACCTAAATTTCAACCGCGTGCATTTTGAATGGAAACGCGAGGCAGATGACTTTGCGACCTTTATGGACGCGCGCAGCGAAAACTACCGCCCTGCGGTGACAACATCGCGGATCACAATCGCGGATCGCAATGATCCGGTGTTTACCTACCGCGACCTTGGGCAGGCGGATCAGTGGACGGTGGCGCGCAGCGCGCTGAATGATGCGGGGTCGCGGTGGTTGCCGGTGCGCCACCCCGCGCTATACGCCGGAGAGGTCTTTGCGACCTTCGCACGTAGCCACGGGATCAGGTTGAAAGCCCCCAAAGAAATTGCCGCGATTCCGGCAGGGGCGACCAAATTGACGGCATTCCAAAGCGAAGCCCTGCCAGAGATGATGCGCGCGATGATGCGTTATTCGACCAACATCACCGCCGAGGCGGCAGGGCTGGCAACGACGATTGCGCAGACCGGCCAAAAATGGGGGCTGCGTGCCAGCGCGGCGCGCATGGGGCGCTGGGCGACACGCCGCGCTGGCGGGATCACGCCGCTGTTTGCGGATCACTCCGGCTTGGGCGACGCATCGCGCCTGACCCCTACCGAGATGGTGCAATTTCTGACCTCCGCCGATGTGCCCGCGACCCTGCACCCGCTGATGAAGGAAATTCCGCTGCGCGATCAGCAGGGCGATACGATTGTCGCAGCGCAGGGTGCGGTGCAGGCAAAAACGGGGACGCTGAATTTCGTATCCAATCTGGCGGGATATTTACGCAGACCTGACGGGCGCATCTGCGCCTTTACGATTTTTGCCTCTGATCTGGCGGCGCGCGAACGCGGCAAGCTTGAAGGCGCAGAGCCGCCCACCGGCGCGCAGCAATGGAACCGCATCGCGCGCAATTTGCAGCACCGGCTCTTGCGGCACTGGGTGCTTTAGCGGCTAGATCGTCAGGTGGCGCGCGCGCGCACCGCGTTCAATCGCAGCGGCATGCAGACGGTCCAGCGATAGCTCCTCGCGAATCTCTTCAAGCATCCGGCCCTCTTGGTCCTCGATCCGCCCGTCAGCTGCGGCCACATCGCACGACAGCGCATAGGCGGTTTCAAACAGCCGTTCGGGCAGCGCATCGCGAATCAGGCCGAACAGAGCTTCCAGCCCGTCTTCCTGTTCAAGCAGGTCAAACACCATTTTCGACATGCGCGGCAGGCGTTCAGGGTCGTAGCCCGCGAAAACGGGCAGCATGTTGATCGCGTTGCTGATCTTGACCAATTCCGACGTGCGGATGTTTTCATCCGAGGCAGAGACGGCAATCATCAGCGCGGCAAGCGCGTCTTGGGCGGTCAGCGGGGCATCATCGTTCATGCTGTTTCCTTTATCTATGTGACCCATTTATTGACGCAGACGCGCTGTCGCAATAGGGAGAGCGCAAAGTCGGTGCCATAGGGGTGCCGTTTAGACGTGAGAACTATCATGACCAATATGCGCGACGCGGCAATGACATCCAAGGCTTGGCCCTTTGAAGAGGCGCGCCGTGTGCTTAAACGGTATGAAAAGAAAGACCCCGAAAAGGGTTATGTGCTGTTTGAAACGGGTTACGGCCCCTCAGGCCTGCCGCATATCGGCACCTTCGGAGAGGTCGGGCGCACAACCATGGTGCGCCGCGCGTTTGAAATGATTTCCGACATACCGACGAAGTTGCTGTGCTTTTCGGACGATATGGACGGGATGCGCAAAATCCCGGGCAATGTGCCGGACCCCGCCGCGCTTGAACCTTTCATGCAAAAGCCGCTGACCGCCGTGCCGGACCCGTTTGGCACGCATGGCAGCTTTGGCGATCATATGAATGCGCGGTTGAATAATTTCCTTGATACCTTCGGTTTTGAATATGAATTCGCGTCCTCGACCGCGTATTACCAATCCGGTAAGATGGACGAAATTCTACTGAAAGCGGCTGAAAAATACGATGACGTGATGGCGATTATGCTGAAATCGTTGCGCGAAGAACGCCGCCAGACCTATTCGATCTTTTTGCCAATCAGCCCGACTACGGGGCAGGTGCTTTATGTGCCGATGAAAGAGGTCACCAAGGACGGGATGATCACATTCACGGATGTTGACGGCACAGATATTACGGTGCCTGTCACCGGCGGGAACTGTAAATTGCAATGGAAGCCTGATTTTGGTGCGCGTTGGGCGGCACTTGATGTTGATTTTGAAATGTACGGCAAGGATCACGCGACCAATACCCCGATCTATGACGGGATTTGTCGGGTGCTTGGCGGCCGTGCGCCGGAACATTTCACCTACGAATTGTTCCTTGACGCCGACGGCCATAAGATTTCGAAAACATCCGGCAACGGGCTGACAATCGACGAATGGCTGACCTATGCATCAACCGAAAGCCTGTCGTATTTCATGTATCTGAAACCCAAAACAGCCAAGCGGATGCATTTCGACGTGATCCCGAAGGCTGTTGACGAATACCACCAGCAATTGCGCGCGTTTGAAGGCCAAGATGACAAAGGCAAGCTGAACAATCCGGTGTTCCATATTCACGGCAAAGATGTGCCCGCGTCCGATATGGTTGTGCCATTTGCGATGCTCTTGAACCTTGCGTCGGTTTCAGGGGCCGAAGACAAGGACACGCTGTGGGGCTTTATCCAGCGCTATGCGCCCGATGCATCCGCCGAAAACAACCCGCAGATGGATCAGGCGGCGGGCTTTGCCGTGCGCTATTACAATGATTTTGTGAAACCGACCAAGGTCTACCGCGCACCAACCGATCAAGAACGTGCCGCGATGCAAGATCTGGTTGCGCGGCTTAAGGTCTGGGATGGCGGGCTGGACGCCGAAGCCCTGCAAACCATGGTCTTTGCGGTTGGCAAGGATCATGCATTTGATCCGCTGCGCGACTGGTTCACAGCGCTTTACGAGGTGCTATTGGGTGCATCCCAAGGTCCGCGTTTTGGCGGGTTTATCGCGCTTTATGGTGTCGCGGAAACGATTGAACTGATCGAAGCACAGCTGGCAAAATGAAACCATTCTGGCGTTCAGATCGTATCTTCTATGTAGGATACGAAACCGGAGGCGAGGATGAAACATTTTTTGGCAATAATTATAGGGCTTTATGTCGCAGCGTTACCCGCGTTTGCGCAAGACACGCGCGCCCATGAAGACACGATCATAAATCAACTAGAGGCGTTTCGCGACCGCGATATTGCGCGTGCATGGGAATTTGCAGCACCTAACGTCAAGGAATTTTTTGGCGACCCTGATGCCTTTGGCATAATGGTTGAACGCGGCTATCCGATGGTTTGGGACAACGCGGATGCAGTGTTCTTGGATCAGGGCGTTGTTGGGGGTGGCTTGTGGCAAAAGGTGATGATCCGCGATGCCGCAGGGCGCGGTCACATCATGCTGTATGAACTGGCCTTAAACGGCGGCCAATGGCAGATTACGGCGGTACAGGTCTTGCCCCAATCTGACCTTGGCGCCTAGCGTTGCGCGCCCCACCGTGACGGTGGTGTTAGGGGCGCTTTAGCAATTTCACCTACCTCTTTTGCAGCGGTGCCGCATGACGCGGGACCAAATTGCACGCGCTGCGAAAGAAGGTTTTCCCATGAATAAAGCGATCACAGACGGAATTGTATTTCAGCCGCTACCGTTCTCGGCGGGGCTTGGCATCTGGTCAAGCGGCGACGGCACACCGGGGTCCGACACCTATGCAATCAGCGGGTCGGGCGTATATGTGGCGGCGGACGCGGATTTTGCGGGCTGTCTTGAGGTGCTGAAAATCGACCCAACCGCGCATGTGCGCTATATGACCGAAACGCCCATTCTGCCGGGTTGTTATCTGCGTGTCACCGCAAAGGTCAAAGCGATTTCCGGCCCGCTGCCTGCCGTGCGCGTATCGGGCTGGGCGGGGCTGACGGGCGGCGCGCCTGCGCCGGGCCTGCCCGCCTTTGGCCCATCCGTACAACTGACAACCTACGGCGAAGTCGTCGAAATCACCGCCATCATCGGCACGGGCGACCGCACGGGCGTTGATATGCTTTGGACGGGGGCGGATTACGGCCATCTGGGAATTGATCTGACCGGACCGACAGGCGGGGTTGTGCGCGTTGACGATATCCAGATTGAGGATGTCAGCGCGGTGTTTACCCGCGATCTGCTGGCGATTGTGGATGTCTTGGATTACGGCGCAAAGGGTGACGGTCTGACCGATGACAGCGCTGCGTTCGAGGCGGCAGATGCCGCAGCAGGCGGGCGCACGGTGATGGTGCCGCCGGGGGATTATCTGCTGCAAAACAGCGTAACAATGGAAAACCATGTCAAATTCGAAGGCCGAATCGTGCAGGATGCGACCTACCGCTTTATCATGCAGTGCGGCTATAATTATGATGCCTATCTGGATGCGTTCAAAGACGAAGAACTGGCGTTTAAAAAGGCGTTTCAGGCGCTGATTAATTTTGCCGATCATGAATCGCTTGATCTTTGCGGGCGAAGGGTGGCGCTGACGGCACCCGTCGATATGCAAGCCTGCGATCCGACGCGGACCGAATATGCCACCCGCCGCGTGATCCGCAACGGACAGTTCCAGCCTGTCGCAGGGGCCGCGTGGGATACCGAAGTTTTCACATCCACCGCGACTTATGCCGCAGCAAATGAACTGGTGCTGACCAATGTGGTCAATATCGCAAATATTCCTGTGGGTTCTCTGGTTACCGGCAACGGGGTGGGGCGCGAAATTTATGTGCGGTCGGTTGATACGGGCGCGCAGACGCTCGAACTCAGCGCGCCGCTTTATGACGCCGAAGGCACGCAGAGCTTTACCTTTACCCGTTACAAATACCTGCTTGATTTTTCGGGCTACAATAAGCTGAGCCAGTTCGTGATTGATGATATCGAATTTCAGGGCAGCGGCATTGCCAGCGGGATTATGCTTGCGCCCGACGGGCTGACGTTCCATCTGCGCGATTGCTTTGTGAACAAACCCAAAGATCGCGGGCTGTCGTCGCCCGGCCGCGGCTGTCAGGGGATGATGATCGACCGCTGCCAATTTATTTCCGACGAGCAATCCGTGCCGGTTTCGGCGCGTGTCAGCATCGGGTTCAATGCCAACGCCAATGACGTAAAAATCCGCGATAACCGCGTGAACCGGTTCAAGCACTTTTGCGTGCTGTCGGGGTCGGGTACGCTGATTACCGCCAACCATTGGTTCCACGGCGACGACGAGATTTTGGGCGTGCGCAAGGGCGGGGTGGTGATCACAACCCCCAATCCTAAAACCATCTTTACGGGTAATTACTGTGACAATAATTTTATCGAATGGACCAATGAACACAGCAGCGATCCGGCACTGGGGACGCAGTTTTCATTTGGCGGGTTGACCATTACGGGCAATATTTTCCTGAATAGTGATGTGGCCTCTTGGGCGAATTTCATTGTGATCAAACCTTACGGGCCTGGTCATTATATCAACGGGTTTGCGGTGCTGGGGAACGTGTTCCGGTCGTCCAACGGACAGATGGATCGGGTCGAACGGGTGGATACGACATTTGCCGATCTGGATTATACGCGGACGCGCGGGCTCGAATTTCGGGGCAATACGTTCCATAATGTCAATGAATCCGTCGCGAACCCCGTGACATTGACCCATGACCAAGCCACGACAGCGCTGACTTGGGTGATCGACACCGGTGTTGCGCTCCCGTTTGAAGGGCACGCGCTGTTTGTCGATAGCGTTCTGCCCGATGGTGCGATCACCAATGCGGCGGGCAACCGCATTCACGAAATGCCATGGGCCGAAGGCGCGCAAGGTGCAGATAACCGCAGCGTGCATCTGAACTGGGGGACCGCCGTTAAGGGAAAAATCCGCTATCAGGTCCGGATGGACAAGCCATAATCTGCGGTGTTTGCGCGTTGAAAGGCGGCGGATTTCAATTTGGATGAATTATTGTGCGATGCCAAAATATGAGCACATATTTTGTGCGCGCCCCTGCGAATGCAACGCTTGGGGCGCGCGCGGGCGCGTGTTTGCTGGCCTCTTCGCTTGGTTTTTGGGCAATTTACCAATTGGAAACCCATGCCCAGAGGCCAGCCCATTACCTACGCCGCCCAAATTGCCACAGCCGACGCCGTGCCCACGGGCCCGCGCGCACAAGGCGTGTTGGCCCTAAGCGCCAAGCGGCGCGGGGCGCAGTCGGTGATTGCCGATTTGCGGCAGGAAGGATCGCTTAAGGCGCTGTTCCCGCGGGTGCGTGGTGATGCGCTGGATGCGGTGTTTCTGAATACCGCCGGCGGGCTGACCGGTGGCGATAATATGCGTATAGATGTAACGGCCCAAGCGGGCGCGCATGTGACCTTGTCGTCGCAGGCTGCTGAACGCGGCTACCGCGCGCACCCCGGGCAGGTCGCGCAGGCGCAGGTCAATTTGACTGTCGGTGCCGGGGGCCGGATTGACTGGATCCCGCAGGAAACCATCCTGTTTGAAAGCGCGGCAATCGACCGCCAGATGCATGTCCGGCTGGCAGATGATGCAACCGCCTTGATTGTTGAACCCGTGATCTTTGGTCGCCCCGCGATGGGCGAAGATGTCCGCAATCTGCATTTCACCGATCAATGGCGCGTCTGGCGCGACGACAGGTTGGTTTTTGCGGATGCTGTGCGGTTGATTGGCGATGCCAAACGCCAGCTAGAGCGCCCCGCAATTGCCGGCGGCGCGGGCGCGATGGCGACCGTTTTGCTGGCGGGGCCTGCGGCGCAGGCTTGCGTTGGAAAGCTGCATTTACCTGAAACCTGTGGCGCAAGCCTGATTGCCGATGATTTGCTGTTGGTGCGGTTTCTCGCTGCTGACGGTTTTGCACTGCGCCGCATGCTCATCCCTGTTGTCGAGGCGCTCTCAACCGCGCCGATCCCCCGTGTCTGGAGACTATGACCCATGCAATTGACCCCCCGAGAAAAAGACAAGCTTTTGATCGCCATGGCCGCCGAGGTTGCGCGCAAACGCCGTGCGCGCGGTGTTAAGCTGAACTATCCCGAAGCCATTGCGCTGATCACGGATGCCGTGGTTGAGGGTGCGCGCGACGGCCGGTCCGTCGCGGATATGATGCAGGCGGGTGCGCAGGTGATCACCCGCGATGATGTCATGGATGGCATTGCCGAGATGATCCAAGAAGTGCAGGTCGAAGCCACTTTTCCGGACGGTACAAAACTGGTGACAGTGCATGACCCGATCCGTTGATTTTTCGAGTATTTATAGCAAGATGATGAGGGGGATTGCGCCATGAAACCCGGTGAATTGATCGTCGCTGACGGCGATATTGTGTTGAATGCGGGGGCCACGGCTGTGGTGATGGAAGTTGCCAATACCGGTGATCGCCCCGTGCAGGTCGGGTCGCATTTCCATTTTGCGGAGACGAATCCTGCGCTTGCGTTTGACCGCAAGGCGGCGCATGGGCTGCGGCTTGATATTGCGGCGGGCACGGCGGTGCGATTTGAGCCGGGACAGCGGCGAGAAGTGTCTTTGATTCCGTTGTCGGGCGCGCGCCGCGTGTTTGGATTTAATGCCAAAGTGATGGGGGATCTTTAAGATGCCAGCAGTAATTTCACGCCGCGATTATGCGGCGATGTTTGGCCCCACAGTGGGCGATAAGGTCCGGCTTGCGGATACGGATCTGATGATCGAGGTCGAGCGTGACCTGACCGTTGAAGTTGCGGGCGGCTATGGTGAAGAGGTCAAGTTCGGCGGCGGCAAGGTGATCCGCGACGGGATGGGTCAATCGCAGGCCACCCGTGCGCAAGGGGCGGTTGATACTGTCATCACCAACGCGCTGATTGTTGACTGGTCGGGCATTATCAAGGCGGATGTGGGCCTGAAAGACGGGCGTATTGTCAAGATTGGCAAGGCGGGAAACCCTGACACCCAACCTGGTGTGAATATTATTGTGGGGCCTGGCACCGAGGCGATTGCGGGAGAAGGCCGCATTCTGACGGCTGGCGGCATTGACAGCCATATCCATTTTATTTGTCCGCAGCAGATTGAGGATGCGTTGCATTCCGGCCTGACCACTATGATCGGTGGCGGTACCGGCCCTGCGCATGGCACGCTGGCCACAACCTGTACGCCAGGCCCTTGGCACATTGGCCGGATGATGCAGGCGGCGGATGCGTTTCCGATGAACCTTGCCTTTGCAGGCAAGGGGAACGCGTCGCTTACTGCGGCGCTCGAAGAACAGGTTCTGGGCGGCGCGTCCTGCCTGAAGCTGCACGAGGACTGGGGCACAACCCCTGCGGCGATTGATAATTGCCTGTCTGTCGCGGATGCAATGGACGTGCAGGTGATGATCCACACCGATACGCTGAACGAATCCGGTTTTGTGGAAAACACGGTCGGCGCCATGAAGGGCCGCACCATCCACGCCTTTCATACCGAAGGAGCGGGCGGCGGCCATGCGCCAGACATCATCAAGATTTGTGGCGAGGCGCATGTTTTGCCGTCTTCGACCAATCCGACACGGCCGTTTACGGTGAACACGGTGGACGAGCATCTGGATATGCTGATGGTCTGTCATCACCTTGATAAATCCATCCCCGAAGATGTGGCCTTTGCCGAAAGCCGCATCCGCCGTGAAACGATTGCCGCCGAAGATATCTTGCATGATATGGGCGCGTTTTCGATTATTGCCTCTGACAGTCAGGCGATGGGCCGCGTTGGCGAAGTGCTGATTCGCACGTGGCAAACCGCTGATAAAATGAAAAAACAGCGCGGCAGCCTGCCCGAAGAGACCGGCGATAACGACAATATGCGCGTGCGCCGCTATATCGCGAAATACACAATCAATCCGGCCATTGCGCATGGGATTTCGGCGCATGTCGGGTCGATCGCAGAAGGCAAACGCGCCGATCTGGTGCTGTGGAACCCCGCGTTCTTTGGCGTAAAACCCGAAATGATCTTGATGGGTGGCACAATTGTGGCCGCGCAAATGGGTGATCCGAATGCGTCCATTCCGACGCCGCAACCTGTCTATTCGCGCCCGATGTTTGGCGCTTATGGGCGGTCTGTTGAAAATTCGGCAGTGACATTTGTCAGTGCTGCGGCCCAAGATGATGGCTTGCGCGACAAGTTGGGACTGGCCAAGCAGACGCTGCCTGTCAGCAACACCCGCAATATCGGCAAGAAAGATCTGAAGCTGAACGATGCGATGCCCCATATGGAAGTGAACCCCGAAACCTATGAGGTGCGCGCCGACGGTGTATTGCTGACGTGTGAGCCCGCAAAAGAATTGCCAATGGCGCAGCGGTATTTCTTGTTCTGATTGGTGTTGTCTGGCGCATTTGCAAAAAAAATGCGCTAGGCTGGGGCAAAACCAAGGGAGAAAACGATGTTAAGATCAATCATGTGTCTTGTTGCCTGCGCAGGGCCTGCTTTTGCAAATTGCCCTGTTGCGGCTGATCTGACGAACGGAATCACCTTGCAGATGGGGCCGGATGTGTCCGAAACCTATACACGTTTGCCAACGGGCGAGGTCGAGTTGCTCAGCACCTATTCGGACGGCTATGTGTCGCGCGCGCTTCTGGGGCAGGGGGTCTATCTGCTTGAGTTTGCAGACCTGGAAGGTGGCCAGATTGTCCCCGAAACCCAAGCGATCTATGCATTGAACATCCCTACCGACGCATTGCCGATCCCGACACCGGATGCCGTGTTTCGGGGCCGAATGGTGGTGACCGATAGTATCGGTTCTTATGACGACAAAATCGTCGCGCGCTGGGGTGCGCTGGAACAGATGGATATCGGCGGTTGCACCTATGATGTGATCGCAGGGCAGCTGGATTCTGCGGGTGATGGTATCCCTTACCAAGAAGGTATCCACTATCTGCCGGCTTTGGGGTTCGGCTATCTGGCCAGCTATCTTAGCGGTGATATGGACACGCCTGATACCTATGCGGTTACGGGTATTTCAAAGGTCGGAAAGTAAATGACAGCCAAGGCCCATCACACCCATGCCCATGCGCATGGCCCTGTCGCAGGGACGGTCAGCCTGACCTATGACGCGCGGCTTTTGCGGCGCAAGCGATTGGTGACAGACGCGGGTGATCCGTTTCTGGTCGATCTGGCACAGACGACTTCGGTCGATGCGGGGCATGTGTTTGTGCTTGATGACGGGCGCGAAATTGCGGTTGCCGCCGCGGATGAGCCATTGATGCGGATCAGGGGTGATCTGGTGCGGCTTGCGTGGCATATCGGCAACCGTCATGCGCCCTGCGCGATCATGGCAGATGCACTGGTCGTGCAGCGTGAAAAGGTGATGCGCGCGATGCTGGAACAGCTGGGCGCGACGGTCTCCGATTTTGACGGGCCATTCACCCCCGAAGGCGGGGCTTACGGCCACGGGCGCACGATGGGCCACGACCACGGCCATTCCCATGCACATTGACCACTTGCTGACATTGACGCAATGGCTTTCGCCTGCCTATCCGGTGGGGGCCTTTGCATGGTCGCACGGGTTGGAACGGGCCGTGCAGCGCGGTGATGTCAGCGATAGCCAAAGCCTGCAAAATTGGCTGTCAGATGTGCTGACGCACGGCGCGGGGCGTTCGGATGCGATCCTTTTGTGCGTGGCGCATGGGGCGCAGGATGTGTCCGAGGTTGCAGATCTTGCTGCGGTGCTTGCCCCGTCTGCTGAACGCCGGATGGAAACCATGCAGCAAGGGGCTGCTTTTGCTGCGACGACCCGCGCGGTCTGGGGGCTGGATCTGCCTGATATGGCCTATCCGGTGGCGGTCGGGCGCGCGGCGGGGCTGATGGGGCTGCCTGCGACACAGGTTGCGCAGGTCTGGTTGCAATGCTTTGCCAGCAATCTGGTGCAGGCCGCGCAACGGCTGATGCCACTGGGCCAAACTGAAGGGCAGCGCATTCTTGCGGCCCTTGCGCCGATGTGCCGCGACATTGGCGCGCGCGCGGCCCTGTCTGATCTGGCTGATATCGGATCATCCGGCTTTGCTATTGATATTGCCTCGATGCAGCATGAAACCCAATCCCCCCGAATTTTCCGGTCATAAGAAGGAACAGTAAGATGTCACCGCATGGACCATTGCGCGTTGGAATTGGCGGGCCTGTAGGCGCCGGAAAAACCACGCTGACCGCAGCGCTTGCCAAGGCGCTGAAGGATCAGCTCAGCCTCGGGGTCATTACCAATGACATTTACACCCAAGAAGACGCCGAAGCCCTGATGCGGATGCAAATCCTGCCCGCTGATCGGGTGATGGGTGTCGAAACGGGCGGCTGTCCGCATACGGCGATCCGCGAGGATGCGTCGATTAACCTTGCCGCTATTGCCGAAATGCGCAGCCGCCACGATGATCTTGAACTGGTGCTGATCGAAAGTGGTGGCGATAATCTGTCAGCGACCTTCAGCCCCGAACTGGCCGATGTGACGATCTATGTGATCGACGTGGCCGCAGGTGAAGAAATCCCGCGCAAGGGTGGCCCTGCGATCACGCGGTCGGATATTCTGGTGATCAACAAAACCGATCTGGCCCCCCATGTTGGCGCCTCGCTTGATGTGATGGCGCGCGACGCGGCGCGCATGCGTGGCGGTCTGCCGGTTGTGTTTGCAAGTCTGCGGCATGGCAAGGGCGTGGATGAAGTGATTACTCTGTTGCGTGAAATCGGGGGATTGTAGCGGTCGTCCACAAGTCAAGCTTAAGCGCTGATCCGCGATCACCTGTCAACGCATGCACCGCGCCAATGCTGACCGAATAGCGGTCGTTGATGTGGAAAATCACCGCCGGATTTACCTTGGCATAGGTGTCATCATCATAGCCTTGTCCCGTTTGTAGCTGCGCCATCACGCTCCAACGATCGTTTAGGTGATGCCCCCATGTGAAATCCGCCTTGGGCCGCCAAAGCTGATCAATATCGCCATAGGTCGCGCTGGCATCTATGGCCATCCAGCCGCTGTCCAGCCCACGCCCCCAAGAGACGCCGCCGCGCAGCAAATGTTCAACGGGGTTCAGCGGGTCCATGCGCGCACCCAGCCCGATCTGCGCTGAAAAAACATCGGGTCCGACCGGTTCGCCCAATGGAAAACTGGCAAAGAATACAGCCGCCTGAATGCGCCCGAGGTCGGCTGTGTGATAGTCGACGCCAAACGTGACAGTCCCGTTCAGCCCGTATTCGCCGTAGAATGTCGGGTCGTAATTGACCGGCAGCTGCGCGCCTTCTGACAACAGAAAATTGCCTCCGAATGCCGTGAAGACCACGCCCTTTTCGCGCGGCCATGGTCCGGCCTGTGCAGCGCAAGCGCAAAGCGCGAAGAATACGGTCGGAACAATGTAACGCATGGGGCACCTTTTGATGGGGCGAGCTTGCGGTGGGATGGTTAATTTCTTGTTAAGACTTGCGCGCTCCGAAGGGTTTGTTAAGAAAATTACAAAACTCGCGCCTTGCGGGTGTTAAGATTGACAAATTGCGCCCACAACCAGCGAGATGTCTTGGATTCGCAGCCATTGTGATCATGATGTGCGGCGGAGGGGTCCGCGCGTAGCGCTTGGGCCAAAAGACACGTCACTCGGGGGGAGATACCATGACCGATCAAACATCAAAGATGTATCCGCCATCAGCGCAAATGGCCGCCAACGCACATGCGGACAAGGCGACATATGATGCGATGTATGCGCAATCAATTTCCGATCCCGAAGGTTTTTGGGCCGAACACGGTAAACGTGTAGACTGGATCAAACCTTTCACCAAAGTTAAGAATACGAGCTTTGAACCCGGCAATATTGACATCAAATGGTTCGAAGACGGCACGCTGAACGTCGCTGCAAACTGTATCGACCGCCATCTTGAAACCCGTGGCGACCAAACCGCTATCATCTGGGAACCCGACAGCCCCGATGATGAAGCACTGCATATTACATATCGTGAACTGCACGCGCGCACCTGCAAAATGGCAAACGTGCTGAAAGAAATGGGCGTCACCAAAGGCGACCGCGTTGTGCTGTATCTGCCAATGATCCCCGAGGCCGCCTATGCGATGCTGGCCTGTGCGCGGATCGGCGCGATCCATTCGATCGTCTTTGCGGGCTTCTCTGCCGAAGCTTTGGGCGCGCGGGTCAATGCCTGTGACGCCAAGGTCGTGATCACCTCTGACGGTGCGCCGCGCGGTGGCCGTGTGACCAACCTCAAGGACAGCGTGAACCAAGCGCTCTTGCATGATTTCGATCTGGTGAAATGTCTGGTAGTGAAACGCACCGGCCAGCAGATCGCGTGGCGCCCCGAGGGCGATTACTGGCTGCACGAAATGGAAGAAAAGGTCGGCGATGATTGCCCGCCTGCCGAAATCAATGCCGAAGACCCGCTGTTCATCCTGTACACTTCCGGCTCTACCGGTCAGCCCAAGGGGGTCGTGCATTCCACTGGCGGCTATCTTGTCTATGCCTCGATGACCCACCAATACACGTTCGATTACCATGACGGCGATGTGTTCTGGTGCACGGCGGATGTGGGCTGGGTCACGGGCCACAGCTATATCGTCTATGGGCCGCTGGCCAATGGCGCGACCACGGTGATGTTTGAAGGCGTGCCAACCTACCCAGACGCGGGCCGGTTCTGGCAGGTTTGCGAAAAGCACAAGGTGAACCAGTTCTACACTGCCCCCACCGCGATCCGCGCGTTGATGGGCCAAGGCACAGAATTTGTTGAAAAATACGACCTGTCCGATCTGAAGGTGCTGGGCACCGTGGGCGAGCCGATCAACCCCGAAGCATGGAACTGGTACAATGATGTTGTCGGCAAAGGTGTTGTGCCGATCGTTGACACATGGTGGCAGACTGAAACTGGCGGGCATTTGCTAACACCGCTGCCAGGTGCTACGGCGACCAAACCGGGATCTGCGACCGTGCCCTTCTTTGGCGTGCAGCCAGTGATCCTAGAGCCAACGTCCGGCGAAGAAATCACGGACACCGCCGCCGAAGGTGTGCTGTGCATTAAAGACAGCTGGCCTGCCCAGATGCGCACCGTTTGGGGCGATCATGAACGGTTCGAAAAGACCTATTTCGCGGATTACAAAGGCTACTATTTCACCGGTGACGGCTGTAAGCGCGACGAAGACGGCTATTACTGGATCACCGGCCGCGTTGATGATGTGATCAACGTCTCTGGCCACCGGATGGGTACTGCCGAGGTCGAAAGCGCGCTTGTCGCCCATGCCAAAGTCGCCGAAGCCGCCGTCGTTGGCTATCCGCATGCGATCAAGGGGCAGGGGATCTATGCCTATGTCACTTTGATGTCGGGCGAAGAACCGACGGACGCGCTGCGCAAGGAGTTGGAAGTCTGGGTGCGCGCCGAGATCGGCCCGATCGCCAAGCCTGACCTGATCCAATGGGCGCCAGGCCTGCCGAAAACGCGCTCTGGCAAGATCATGCGCCGCATCCTGCGCAAGATCGCCGAAAATGATTTCGGCGCGCTGGGCGATATATCCACACTGGCCGATCCGTCAGTGGTCGATGACCTGATCGAGAACCGGATGAACAAGGGCTAACCCACCCGTCCGATGCAATTGAAAGGCCGCGCAACACCCAGCGCGGCCTTTTTGGCGAATTATGTGTAAATGCTGGTGTTTTGGGTGATTTTTGTGATCGGCAGCGCGTCGGCAAAACGTCGGACTTGCGTCGGGCAAATTGGCCGGATTGCGCGGGTTAACGGGGCGGGCGTATGGGGGTGTTGTGAATGTCTGCTGTGGGGCCGAAGTGACGCATGCTGCTAAGTTATGTATGTCCGGCTAGTAACTGCGGGTGAATTCATCTTCGCAGTTTAGACACAAACCGGTCACGCGCTGGGACTGGTATTCCCTTAATAGCGCTTCTTGCAGGCTACTTGCTCTCAAGAACCGCACTAAAGCCTTGTGCCGCGCTGACATTGCTGCGAGCCTCAAATTGTTGACGCAAGGTCATTGATAGATCGGAAAAATGCAGCGACCAAGTTCCGGCTTGAAGACTTGTGGCGCTCTGACCGCCGTCACTAAAATGCTCGACACGTAATTAATGGTGTTTGAGTCCGGGTAACACGGTCGAAACCTGTGGTGTTCTTTGTTGGGCGCCGCATCTCGAAATGTTGTGCAGGAATTGGATAAAATGAATATGAAACAACGCAATGCCTGTCTTGGCCGTCTTGCACTCAGCTGCGCTACACTGCTTGCCCTGACATCACCCGCAGCGGCCTTTGATGCCGCAACGCGTATCGACCGGAGTTTGGCGCTGAATAGTGAATGCCGGTTGAACGCCTTCGTCCAAAATCTGAATGGTGGCTTGGCGTCTGTACGCGTTAGCCCTTCGGGTGGTGGTTCTGTAGAAACTCAAGCGGCGGGCGGGCTAAGCTATTTTAATGGAAATTTATCCACCACTTTTTCGGCGATAACTGCTGCAAATTTGGAAACGCATTGCAGCCTTGCGGACGTTGCCAACCTTTTTCAGCAAGGCGCTTCGTGGGAGTATGAAGAAGTCGACCTTATGCAGCTTTCATTTCAAGCGACAGAGACCACTGCCGGCGACCGCTACGCGTATCTTGCCGAAATCAGGGGGGAAACGGCAACGACCGTTACGGTTAACCGCACTCTTTTGAATGTAGCGCCGACGGTAACGCTTGGTGCGCTCAGCGGGCCAGACGTTAGTGGCAACTATACTTCGACCGCGACCTTATCTGAAGACAGCACTGATTTCACCGTTGGCAGTCTTACATTGACAAATGCCACGGCGATCGTTTCGGGCAGTGGTAGCAGCTATAATGTTGTACTGACCCCGATCGCGGATGGGACGGCCAGTGTTTCGGTCCAAAGAGGGGGCTTTACCGATAACGATGGGCTTGGGAATTGGGTCGCGTCAGATGAGGTTTCTGTCACCCATGATGGCACCGCACCCTCGGTCAGTATTTCTACATCTGTGACAAGCGTTGTTGCGGCAACTCAAGTGGCAGTAACTGTCACCTTTTCCGAAGACGTCACAGGATTTGGTGCCAGCGATTTGATCGTCGCGAACGGATCGGTGACCGCCGTCACGGGGAGCGGCGCCGATTATGTGGCAACGGTTGTCGCAACAGGTTCAGGCGACGTTGAAGTTTCCATTCCCGCAGGGGCCGCTGAAGATGCAGCGGGCAATCCCAGCACCGCGTCGGGCAGCCTGACAGTTTCCAGTTCAAACATAGAAGAAACCCAAGTAATCATCGCGCAGTTCATGCAGTCGCGTGCCAATCAGTTGATCTCAAACCAGCCGGGTCTGACAGGGTTTTTAGCAGGGGACACGACCAGCGGCCTGGACGTCTCTGCTACCCAAGCAGGCGGCAGCTTTAACTTTATGACGTCACCAAATGCCGACAACAGTCTTTGGTTCCGGCTAAACGGGTCTTGGTCCAATGAAGACACGCGCGAGACCCAATATGTCTTTGGGGTATTGGGCAGCCACTATACCGTTTCTCCCAATCTTTTGGTCGGTGGCATGGTCGAAATCGACTACTTTAGCCAAGACGATGGCTTGGCGACCGTTGAAGGTTCTGGTTGGTTGGCTGGCCCCTATTTTGTGGCCCGCACTGCTGCCCATCCTTTATTCTTTGAAGGGCGTTTGCTTTATGGTCAAACCTCTAACGAAGTTTCACCTTTTGGGACCTACACTGACGGCTTTGACACCGAACGCGTGTTGGCGCAGTTAAAGGTCGCGGGCGAGTTGCAGTATAATGCGACCACCGTGATCCCGTCACTGCAGCTTGCCTATACTTCTGACAATCAAGACGCATATATTGATAGTCTCGATAACCTTGTTCCTGAGCAAGGTATTGAAATCGGGCAAGCAGAAGTTGGCCTGGATTTCCGTCACGCTGTCAGTTTGCGCCATAATAGTGCGGCTTTGATGCTCACTGGCGGGGTCGCGGCCATCGGATCATCGACAAGCGGTTCAGGCAATGCTGACCTGGTTATTCCAACCTATGAAGGTGGCCGCGGGAAGGTAAAGCTGGGCGCAAACTACACCCTTGCAAATGGCGGCATGCTGGCTGTGGATGCCTTCTATGACGGTATCGGCACCAGTGGCTATGAAAGTTATGGCCTGCAAGTCGGTTTCAACTTGGCGTTTTGACATAGCGCATTCGCACGTCATGACGCTGTGATCGCATGCTCTACCCAGCGGTGTTCCTACCACAGAAACCGACGGTGCGAAGGTTGTTTTTCAGAGGGTAATTGCGTGATTTATGTACGCCACCTTATGCACGCAGTGATTGGATCCTAGGGGGCCAAGGTGCGCTTTGTCTCGTCACAACAACCATCACCCCTGATCCGTCTTTGCTTCGTTCAGCAGTTTCACCTCGCGTTGCGGGAACGGGATGCTGATATTATTCTCAGTAAACGCGTCCCAGAGCGCCAGAAACACGTTGCCGCGGATGTTGGTGAGCCCGCCTGTCGGGTCGGTGATCCAGAACCGCAGGATGTAATCGACCGAACTATCACCAAAGCCCACGATATGGCAGACGGTGGGACGAGTGGTCAACACGCGGTCAACCCCTTGGGCGGCGGCGATGGCGATCCGGCGCACGTCATGCGGATTGTCGGTGTAGGATGTCCCGAAATGGATATCGAGCCGCACAAAATCGTTGGAATGCGACCAGTTCACGACTTGGCCGGTGATCAGGTCTTCGTTCGGGATCAGGTATTCCTTGCCGTCGCGGGTGACCACCGAGACATAGCGCGCACCCAGCGCGTTGATCCAGCCGAAGGTTTCGCCAAGGCTGATCACGTCACCGGGTTTGATGGATTTATCGAGCAGGATAATCACGCCCGACACAAGGTTCGACACGACCTTTTGCAGACCAAAACCAAGGCCAACGCCAATGGCCCCTGACAGCACCGCAAGCCCTGTCAGGTCGATCCCGATCGCCTTGACCCCGAAATAGAAAGCAGCGCCGTAGATCGCAATTTGCAGCCCCTTGATAATCAGCACCTGCATGGACGGGCTGATATCGGGGTTGGTGCGCACCCGTTTGGCGGTGGTTGCGGTAAAGAACCGCGCAAGGCTGACCAACACCCCGAGGATAACAAGCGACTGCACCAGCAAGAGCAGCGAAAACCGCATATCCCCGACGGTAAATCCGGCGCTGTCCAGCAGGGTTTCGGCCGGTTCGAGCATCCCCAAAATCCGCAGGCTGACATAGGTCCAAGCCCCGTAGCGGACCAGTTTGCGCAGGAAGGGGCTTTTGATCAGCCGCGTGGCAAAGACCACGGCCAGCCACGCAAAGGCCAGCGTGCCAATGATCCCAAGCAGATAGCTGCGGCTGTTCCATGTGACTTCGCGCATCACAAAGATCGTGAGCCAGATCAGCGCGACAAAGAATATCGCGCGCAGCCGCTGGTTGATCACGACAAGGATACGGATACGCCATTTGGGCCAGTTTTCGCGCGCCGCCATCCATGCGCGGATGCGCGGCCCCAAAACAGCGCGCAAAAGGTGCGCAAGCGCAAATAGCCCGATAGTAATCCCGATCTGGTAGAGGTTCCACGGGCGGATAAACCCGTCGGCAAATTTGCTGAGATAATCGAACAAATCATTGCCGATGCTCAGCACCTGCTCGAGCTGCGCGTCACCTGTAGCACTGTCACCCGTTTCAGAAAGGTCGCTATGCCCTGCCATGATTTATCTACCGTGTTTTCAGGCAGTCTTGCACGAGAAATGACAGCGGGCAAGCTAAGCTGCATTTGTTCTTGTGAGCCTAAAGAAATCGAGCTAATTCTTTCTAAAATACTAATTTTTGGATGTATTCATGTATGTAACTCTGGCCGTATTGCTTGCTACTTTTGGTGTCCTTATTTTATCGATGGACGACGATGATGATGAAACAGAGGGCGAAATCCGCGGTACAAGTGGTGACGATGAACTGTTTGGAACAGATGGCAACGATATCATGCGCGGTTGGGCCGGGGATGATATTATCCACGGCGGCGCAGGCGACGATGAAATCCGCCCCGGTGAAGGCGACGATACTGTCTATGGCGGCGACGGCCGCGACTGGATTATTGGCAGCCCGGGCAACGATGAACTTTATGGTCAAGTTGGTGGCGACCGCGTGTTTGGCGGTGAGGGCAACGACCTGATCGACGGCGGTTATGGATCTGACCGGCTTGGTGGGCAAGACGGTGACGATACGATTTTTGGCGGGTTTGATTCGCGTCTTATTGATGGCGAGATTGTCCCTGCGGAGCAATCGACCGATACAATTACCGGCGGCGAAGGCAATGACACGATCTATATCTGGGGCGGCAACGGCACTGCTGATGGCGAAGCCGGCGAGGACGATCTTATCCTTGTCACCGGACCAGCAACCTTGACGGGTGGCAGCGGGGCGGATGATTTCTTTGTGCTGGCTAATGTCACTGACGACCAGCTGACCGAAGCCACAATCGAAGATTTTAACCCGTTCAGCGATACTTTGACGCTCACGATTGATCACGTGCCGGATGGCGGGACATTGCCCGATGTGGATGTCACCATGACCCAAATGACAGTTGATGGCGTGAACGGCGTTATGGTCGAGGCGGTCTATGCGGGCCCTGGCGATGTGCCTGCAGAATTTGAAGGCGCACTGGCGTTCTTGAAAGGGGTGACCGTCGATCAGCTGAACGACAGCAACGTGGATGTGGTATCAACCACCGAGGCGGATTTGTTTGATCCCGAAGCCACAATGAGCGCAGTCACAGCCTAGGGCCCAAGTAATTTGGGTGCGTAGACCCTTGCGAGATTGCGCGCCCAAGTGTATCTGACCCCTTATGAAACAGGTTTTTGACATGGATGACCGTGCCCGGCTGCCTTGGCGGTTTTATGGCGCGAGCTGCACGATACTAGCTAAGGGGTGATCCCCTTGCCAATTCCGCACGCCTGAAGACATCTGAAAATTTGATACGGGAGAGGACAATGTCCCCCAAAACGCTCTATGATAAAATCTGGGATGCGCATGTCGCACATGAAGCAGACGACGGCACATGCCTATTGTATATCGACCGCCATCTGGTCCACGAAGTAACCAGCCCGCAGGCCTTTGAAGGGTTGCGCATGGCAGGCCGCACGGTCCGCGCGCCAGAAAAAACCATCGCTGTGCCGGATCACAACGTGCCGACAACGCTGGACCGCGCCAATGCGGCCTCGATGACCGAAGACAGCCGCATTCAGGTTGAAGCCTTGGACAAGAACGCCAAGGAATTTGGTCTGCACTATTACCCTGTGTCCGATGTCCGTCAGGGCGTTGTGCATATCGTTGGCCCCGAACAGGGCTGGACCCTGCCTGGCATGACCGTAGTTTGCGGCGACAGCCACACTGCGACCCACGGCGCGTTCGGGTCATTGGCCCATGGTATCGGCACGTCCGAGGTCGAACATGTGCTGGCCACGCAAACGCTGATCCAGAAGAAATCCAAGAACATGAAGGTCGAAATCACCGGCAAGCTTGCGCCCGGTGTGACCGCCAAAGACATCACCATGGCCGTGATCGGCAAAACCGGCACCGCAGGCGGCACCGGCTATGTGATCGAATATTGCGGCGAAGCCATCCAGAGCCTGTCAATGGAAGGCCGGATGACGGTCTGCAACATGGCGATCGAGGGCGGCGCGCGCGCTGGTCTTATCGCGCCTGACCAGACAACATATGACTACTGTAACGGCCGCCCGAACGCGCCAAAGGGCGCTGATTGGGATGCCGCACTGGAATATTGGAAGACGCTTTACACTGACGAAGGCGCACATTTCGACAAGGTGCTGACCATCCGCGGCGAAGATATCGCGCCGCTGGTCACTTGGGGCACATCACCCGAAGACGTGCTGCCGATCACCGATGTTGTGCCAGATCCAAGCAGCTTTGCTGGCGGTAAAGCGGGCGCTGTGCAGCGTTCAATCGACTATATGGGTCTGAAGGTGGGGCAGAAACTGTCCGACATCGCGATCGACACCGTCTTTATCGGATCTTGCACCAACGGGCGGATCGAAGACCTGCGCGCGGCTGCGGCCGTGTTGAAAGGCAAGAAGATCAAGGACGGGATGCGGGCGATGGTTGTGCCGGGCTCTGGCCTTGTGCGCGCACAGGCCGAAGAAGAAGGCATCGCGCAAATCTTTATCGATGCGGGCTTTGAATGGCGGCTTGCGGGCTGTTCCATGTGTCTGGCGATGAACCCCGACCAACTGGCGCCGGGCGAACGCTGTGCGTCCACTTCCAACCGCAACTTTGAAGGCCGCCAAGGCTATCAGGGGCGCACGCATCTGATGTCACCCGCGATGGCCGCCGCCGCCGCGATCACCGGCAAATTGACTGACATTCGGGAGCTGAACTAATGGAAAAATTCACCACACTCAGCGGCATCGCAGCGCCTTTGCCATTGGTTAATATCGATACCGATATGATCATCCCAAAGCAGTTTCTGAAAACCATCAAACGGTCCGGTCTTGGTGCGAACCTGTTTGACGAAATGCGGTTTGACCGCGCGGGCAATGAAATTGCCGATTTCGTGCTGAACAAGCCGCAATACCGCGATGCGCAAATTCTGGTGGCAGGCGATAATTTCGGCTGCGGTTCATCACGCGAACATGCGCCTTGGGCGATTGCGGATTTCGGGATCACTTGCGTGATTTCCACATCTTTTGCGGATATTTTCTATAATAACTGCTTTAAGAACGGCATTTTGCCGATTGCCCTGCCGCAAGAGCAGGTCGACGTGCTGATGAAAGACGCTGAAAAAGGGTCGAACGCGCGGATCGAAGTTGATCTTGAGGCGCAGACGATCACCTCGTCAGACGGCGATGTTTTCAGCTTTGAGGTTGATGCGTTCAAAAAGCATTGCTTGTTGAACGGTCTTGATGACATCGGGCTTTCGCTTGAAAAAGTGGCGTCAATCGACAGTTTCGAAGCCAAAGCTGCTGCCGAACGCCCTTGGGTCTAAGCCGGCACCCATTATGAAAAAGGCCGCGCCGCTGCGTGGCCTTTTTTCTATTTTGGCGACAATGTATGAATTTTATTGCATATTTTCGCAAATTCGCGACACTCGATGGTTAATAGCAATTGCCAGTTCGCATAGATTGCGGCATTCTGGATGTCCGACTGGCCACTGCTGTCATGTTACGCAGTAATTTGTATCTTGTTGAACTTGCACCGTAAATTACAACAGCAGTGCGTTATTTTGCGAAATTTTGATCGCTAGGTCTGTAAGGGGATTGATCAGCGTGTTTAGCCGCCTACCCGGAGCAATCATTCGCGCCATATTGGTGGTACTGGTTGTTGTCATGCCGGCACTTTTCCTGCCGCCTGCGGCTGATTACAATATTCAGATTATTGTCTTATTCGCGATATTTGCCGCGATCTTTACGCTTGCCGAATATTGCACGGGCAGCCCCAGCGTTATCGAATTCCGCGAAGCGCCACCGTTTAACCGTGTGCGGTTCCTGACGCTTTTTGCGATTGTCTTGTGCCTGTCGATCATTTTTCGGGGCTACATCACGCCCTCTGCGATGACCGAATATGTGCAAAGAGGCGGATCGAACATCGGGGCGGTTGTGGATTTTCCGTTTTCGCCGGTGCGGCTGATGGTTTTGATGCTGCCTGAAAGCGCCTCGCCCGAGCTTGTTTTGCGGGTGCGCGACGGGGCAGGGCTTAGCTATATGATCGCGGCGATTGCGATTATCTGGTTTGTTGTCTTGCTCCGGCTCCGGCAGTGGCCGCGCCGTGACGCGCCGTTTAACGTCTGGGTGAACCTGCCGACGTTCAATTCTGCGGGCGGTGATGTGGTTGAACGGCTCGAACGGGATGGACGCATTAACGTAATATTAGGGTTCTTGCTGCCATTCTTGGTGCCGGCGGTGCTTAAGATATTTGCCAGCTTTGGCGCGGCGGTGCGCCTTGACGATATGCATACGCTGTTATGGATGGTTGCCGCATGGGCGTTTTTGCCAGCAAGTATATTGATGCGCGGTGTCGCGCTCAGCCGTGTGGCACAGATGATCCGCGCACAGCGGCATGCCGCGGCAGAGCGGGCCGCTATCTCGGGGCATTATGCGGGCTGATCCTGCTGTGCCTGCCGCATCCCGGCCTTGCACAAACGATCCGCGTCGCGACCTATGCCGCCCCGCTAAGCCGTGCAGGCCCTGGTCTGTTGCTGCGCGATATCCATAAAGGTGACGATCCGCAGATAACAGCCATTGCGCAGGTCATTCGGGCAACCGCGCCCGATGTTCTGGTGCTGACGGATTTTGATTATGACCATGACGGCATCGCGCTTGCCGCTTTTGCGCAGCTATTGGGGCCGGAATATGTGCATCAATTTGCAGGGCCAAGCAATGCGGGTTTGCCGACGGGGCTTGATCTTGACGGGGATAACCGCCGTGGCGATGCGCGTGATGCCCAAGGCTATGGCGAATTTGCGGGTGATGGCGCGATTGCGGTGCTGTCGCGCTGGCCGCTTGGCGCGGTCACGGATTATTCGCCGCTGCGTTGGCGTGATTTACCGGGTGCGACCCTGCCGCCGATGACGGATCAGGTTGCGGCAGTGCAACGGCTATCGTCAACCAGCCATTGGGTGGTGCCGGTATTATTGCCTGACGGCCCGCTGAATCTGTTCGCCTTTGCGGCCACGCCACCGGTTTTTGACGGCCCCGAGGACCGCAACGGGCTGCGCAACCGCGATGAATTGCGGCTTTGGACGGCGGTGCTGGATGGCGGATTGGGGCAGGTGCCCGCAGATTTTGTGATCGCTGGCAATGCCAATCTTGACCCGCTTGCGGGCGACGGGCTGCGCGATGCGATGGCTGCATTTCTGGCCGATCAGCGGTTGCAAGACCCATTGGCCGAAATTGCGACCGCTGCTTGGTCGGATCGGCCTGAACTGGGGGAATTGCGCGTCAGCTATGTGCTGCCCGTGCAAAGCTGGCGTGTCGTGGATGCGGGCGTGCAGCGCCCGCCGCCTGACGACCCGTCACTGGACGATCGCAGCCTTGGCGCGGGGCCGCACTGGCTTGTCTGGGTTGATATCGCGCGGTAGCCCTGCGCGCATGACCGTGGCCAGATCGGTGGGCGCAAAATCGGGCAATAGCCGCCGGAATTTCACGTCTGATATCTGGTGCGGCATCGCGTAGGCATAACGCATTTCAGTCAATTCGCGGGCAAGCTCCCAGACGGGTGACAGCAGTTTCATCGCCCACCACGGAAACGCCGAGAGTTTGACATCCCGCCCCAAATGCCGCGCAAGGTCTTGTTGTAGCTGGATCATTGTGAATGCGTGGCCGGAAAAGGGGACATCTTCGAAACGGCCAAGCTGATCGCGTATTTGCGCCAGTTGCACAGCCGCGCGCGCCCAGTCGGGCACATAGCAATAGGCCTGCATCGCGGTCGGGTCGCCCAGAAAGGTCAGTTTGCCCTTGCGGATGCTGCGCATCATCGCGGCCGACATGATATCGCCGTTGCCGTTGGGGTCGATAAAATTCCCCGCCCGCAACAGGATGGTTTGCACCCCCGCAGCGGCATAGGATTTTTCCATGTCCACACGGATTTTGCCTTTGCGCGTGTGCGGGCGCTGGGGGGTGTGTTCGTCGAATGTGCCGGGATGATTGCCAAAATTGTAGATATTCGCAGGCACAATGACGGTTGCGCCGCTGGCTTTGGCGGCGGTGATGACTTGCGAAGTGATCTGCGGGATCAGCTGCGCCCAATTGTGGTAGTTGGGCGGGTTCAACCCGTTGACGATCACATCGGCCCCCAAGGCTGCGCGCGTCATGTCACCCGCTTTGCGGTCGTAGTGGCGGACGGTCCAGCCGGCGTCTGTGAATGCGATGGCGGCATGGCTGCCAATTTTTCCGCTGCCACCAAGGATCAGAACTGTTTGTGTCATCGCGTGTCTCCTATTGCTTTGATACATGAATTAGCCATTCACAGACGGATTTGAATTGTCAAAATTCGCAATACATGTATTCATAATTGAATGGACAAGCATTTCGAGAATCTGGATTGGTCATTGGTGCAGGCGTTTTTGGCTGTCGCCGAAGGGGGCAGCCTGTCAGCCGCGGCGCGTATGCTGAACGCAAGCCAGCCGACATTGGGCCGCCAGATCAAGGCGCTAGAGGTGCAGTTGCGTGCAGAATTGTTCCATCGGCAACCGCGTGGCTATGCGTTGACCAGCACGGGCGCGGATCTGGTGGCACCTGCGCGGGCGATGCGCGATGCGGTGCAACAAATTGCGCTGACCGCCGCAGGGCAGCAGGCGCGGCTTGCCGGAAGCGTGCGCATTTCGGCCAGCGTGGCGGTGGCTGCAGATCATCTGCCCGCGATTGTCGCGCGCATCCGCCAGCTCGAACCCCAGATAGAGATTGAAATCGCGCCAACCGACGACAGCCACAATCTGCTGTTCCGCGAGGCCGACATTGCGCTGCGCATGTACCGCCCGACCCAGCTTGACCTTGTGACCAAACATCTGGGCGATGTCGCATTGGGGATGTTTGCCGCCCGAACCTATTTGCAAACGCATGGGCAGCCGCGCGGTATTGATGATATTCTTGACCATGAATTTGTCGGCTATGATCATGACGACCGCATTATTGCCGGGTTCCGCGCGGCGGGGCTTGATGTTGATCGCAGCTTCTTCAAGATCCGCTGCGACCACCATGCGACCTATTGGGCGCTTGTGCGGGCGGGATGCGGGATCGGGTTTGCGCAGCGTGTGATCGGGCAGGCGGACCCTGCTGTCGCGCTGATTGATCTTGGCTTTCCTTTGCCGAAATTGCCGATCTGGCTGACAGCCCATGCCGCTATGCGCCAAACCCCAAGGATCAAACGGGTTTGGGACCTGTTAGAGCAGGGCTTGCGGCCCTTGGTATCTTGAACATTTTGCGCGGGCAGGCTAGGGCACGTGCAACTTATGCAACCAAGGACCAGACATATGGCAAACCCCTCCCTTTTGATCCTCGCCGGTGACGGCATCGGCCCCGAAGTCATGGACGAGGTCAAGCGCGTCATTGGCTGGTTTGGTGACAAACGCGGCGTGGTGTTTGACGTCTCTGAAGATCTTGTCGGCGGTGCAGCCTATGACAAACACGGCGTGCCGCTGCACGACGACACGATGGCCAAAGCCCAAGAGGTAGATGCGGTGCTGCTGGGTGCCGTGGGTGGCCCGAAATACGACAACCTTGATTTCAGCGTCAAGCCAGAGCGCGGTTTGCTGCGTCTGCGCAAGGAAATGGACCTGTTTGCGAACCTGCGTCCGGCGCAGTGTTTTGACGCGCTGGCCGATTTTTCATCGCTGAAAAAGGAACTGGTGGCCGGTCTTGATATCATGATCGTGCGCGAACTGACCTCTGGGGTTTACTTTGGCGAACCGCGCGGCATCCATATGGAAGACAATCTGCGCGTCGGCATTAACACGCAGCGCTATACCGAAGCGGAAATCGAGCGCGGCGCGCGTGCGGCGTTTGAACTGGCGATGAAACGCGACAAACGCCTGTGTTCGATGGAAAAAGCCAACGTGATGGAATCAGGCATCTTGTGGCGCGATGTTGTGACCGAAGTACATGCGGATTACCCCGAGGTCGAACTGTCGCATATGTATGCGGATAACGGCGCGATGCAGCTGGTGCGCGCGCCCAAGCAGTTCGACGTGATCTATACCGACAACCTGTTTGGCGACATCCTGTCCGATTGCGCGGCGATGTTGACCGGATCGCTTGGCATGTTGCCGTCTGCGTCATTGGGTGTGCCGATGGCCAACGGGCGCCCCAAAGCGATGTATGAACCGGTGCACGGCTCTGCCCCTGATATCACCGGTCAGGGCAAGGCAAACCCGATTGCCTGCATCCTGTCGTTTGCGATGGCGCTGCGCTATTCGTTTGATATGGGCGCCGAGGCCGACCGTCTGGAAGCGGCGATCGAATCGGTGCTGGCGGATGGTGCCCGCACCGGCGATCTGATGGGGCCGGAAGGCGGCGTTCCGCTTTCGACCACACAAATGGGCGATGTGATTTTGGCAGCGCTTGACGCGTCACTTTGATTTTCGCGCGCCTCCCCATCGGGGGGGCGTTGCATGATCCTTGCCCGCACTTATCGTTGACATCCCGTTCGGGGTGGCCTTGATAGGGGCGGGCAATTTGTTTTTGTCTGCACCTCATCAACACCAGAAAGGGTTCGCATGTCTCCAAATGTCAAAGGCGCGGTTTTTGCGCTGATCGCCTTTGCGATTTTCGCGACCCATGATGTGATCATCAAAGTGCTGGGCGCGACCTATGCGCCGTTTCAGATCGTGTTTTTCAGCGTCTTGTTAAGCTTCCCGCTTGCCACGGTGATGCTGATGCGTGACAGCAAGCCCGGAACCTTGGTGCCGATCCACCCGTGGTGGATGGCGCTGCGCACGGGGGCTGCGACGGTCACGGGGGTTGCCGCGTTCTATGCGTTTTCGGTGCTGCCGTTGGCGCAGGTTTACGCGATCCTGTTTGCGACCCCTCTGTTGATCACCGTGCTTGCGATCCCTGTCTTGGGTGAAACGGTGCGGCTGCGCCGCTGGCTGGCCGTGCTGGTTGGGCTGGTCGGGGTGTTTGTCGTGCTGCGCCCGGGCGAGACGCAACTGACTGCGGGGCATTTTGCAGCACTTGCTTCGGCGATTTGTGGCGCTGTGGCCTCTATTGTGGTGCGCAAGATCGGGTCCGAAGAACGCCCTGTGGTGATGATGATTTACCCGATGGTTGCCAATTTCGTGCTTATGGGCTGCGCGCTGCCGTTTGTTTACAAACCGATGCCGATCGAACATTTGGGTATGCTTGGGGTGATTGCCCTGTTTGCATGGGTCGCCAGTTTTCTGGTTATCCTTGCCTACCGCGCGGGCGAGGCCGCAATTATCGCGCCGATGCAATATAGCCAGATCATCTGGGCCACGATTTTCGGGATTCTGTTTTTTGATGAAACGCCCGATATCTATACAGGTGTGGGCGCCAGCATCATCATTGCCAGCGGCCTGTATATCGTCTTGCGTGAAAGCCGAGGCACATCCGCAAACACGCCTGTTTTGCGCAACCGGTCGCGCAGCATTAACGGTGCGGAACCACGGATCAGCCTGTTCATGCGCGCGCTGGGCCAAACGCCGCCCCGCAAGGGCGACGTCAAGAAATAGCTAGCGGCGGTCTTCGGGCGGCGCAAAGCTGTCTGCGCTCGCGCGTGCCCAGCGTTCCTTGTAGATGATTTCCGTGCTGTTTTCATCCATCAAGAAACCAATCGGTAGGTATCTGTAGACATCGTTTGCTTCGGTCATCTGCCCGTCGCCGCGCCGCGCCATAAAGTGGTAGGGCAAGAAACCCGAAGGGTCGCTAAGCCCCGCAGCGCCGGCAATTTCACCCAGCGCCTTGAGCGTATTGGCGTGGAACCGCGCCACGCGCTGCGCCTTATTGGGAACGTTGAGCGCCTTTTGGCGCAGCGGGTCTTGGGTTGTGACCCCGACAGGGCAGTGGTTTGTGTGGCAGGCCTGCGCCTGAATGCAGCCGATCGCAAACATATAGCCGCGCGCCGAATTGCACCAATCGGCACCCAAGGAAAGCGCGCGTGCGATGTCAAACGCACTGACGAGCTTGCCTGCTGCGCCCACTTTGACCTGATCGCGGATACCGGCACCGCGTAGCGTATTATGCACAAATGTCAGCCCTTCGACCATCGGCATGCCGACGTGGTTCGCAAATTCGAGCGGCGCGGCACCTGTGCCGCCTTCGGTGCCATCGACAACGATAAAATCGGGAATGATACCTGTTTCCAGCATCGCCTTGACCATGCACATAAATTCGCGCCGGTGCCCGATACACAGCTTGAACCCAACCGGCTTGCCGCCTGATTTTTCGCGCAAAAGGCCCATGAATTCCATCAGTTCAAGCGGCGATGAAAACACGCTATGCGCCGCGGGAGACACGCAATCGACGCCCATCGGTATGCCGCGCGCCTCGGCGATTTCGGGTGAGATTTTTGACGCGGGCAGCATCCCGCCGTGCCCTGGTTTGGCGCCCTGGCTAAGCTTGAGTTCGATCATTTTGACCTGATCATCGCAGGCCTGTTCAGCAAATTTTTCGGCGTTGAACGAACCATCGTCGTTGCGGCAACCAAAATAGCCCGACCCGATTTCATAGATCAGATCGCCGCCAGGTTCGCGGTGATAGCGGCTGATCCCGCCTTCACCGGTATCTTGGGCAAAGCCGCCAAGTTTCGCGCCGGTATTGAGCGCCATGATCGCATTGGCCGAAAGCGATCCAAAGCTCATCGCGGAAATATTGTAGATCGAGGCGCTGTAGGGTTGTTTGCATTTGGGGCCGCCGATTGTCACCCGAAAATCGGTGTTCGAAAAATGCACCGGCTGGACCGAATGGGTCAGCCATGAATAGCCGGCCTCGTATACTTTTTCGGTGGTGCCGAACGGGCGCTTGTCTTCGGCACCTTTGGCGCGTTGATAGACAAGCGACCGCTGTTCGCGGCTAAAGGGCTGTTCTTCGCGGTCGCCTTCGATCAGATATTGGCGGATTTCGGGGCGGATAAGTTCGAACAGGAACCTCAGATGCCCAAGCACCGGATAGTTGCGCGTGATCGAATGCCGGTCCTGCCGCATGTCGCGGATGCCAACCAAAGTGAGCACCGCAAAGATGGCGCATAAGAAAAACACCCAAGGCACAAAAACCCCGATCAACAAGGTCACAAGGGTCAAGATCGCGACAGCGACAATGGTAGAATATCGCTGGAGCGCAATTATTTTCTGCACAACAAGTCCTCCGAGTACTTATTTAAATACTTAGGTCGCAAAACTTGATTACGAAAGCGTTTCTTTGCTTTTTGCCTAAAAATTAGGCGTCACGCCGGGCAGATCAAGTGATTTGATCAGGTCGCGCAATTCCTGACGGGCGGCGACGTTGGAAATATTCATCCCCTTGACCCCGATATCGCGCAGATCAAGCAGCGTCAGCCCGCGCGGAAACAATTCGCGGAAAATCACGCGTTCATTAAAACCGGGGGCGGTGCGGAAACCGACGCGTTTGGCCAGTTTGGTGATGGCGCGCTGCATTTTCTCTTTGTTGACCATGGCTTGGGCGCCCATCCGGTTGCGCACAACGACCCAGTCAATCGGTTTGAGCCCTGCTTGCGCGCGCAGTTGCCGCGCATTCCAGACCATTTCGGAATAGACCGACGGGCCGGTGATTTCCTCGCCGTCGCTGTCGACATGTGCCAGCAGGTCAAAGTCGACAAAACTGTCATTAAGCGGCGTGATCAGCGTATCGGCAAGACTATGGGCGACTTGGGAAAGCCGCGTGTGTGAACCGGGGCAATCGATCAGGATAAAGTCGTTGTCGGCCTCCATCTGTGCCACGGCCATGGACAGGCGGTGATCAAAAGCGTTTTCACCCGGCTTGAGGCTTGTCTGGTCGATTTCGGGCAGTTCCTGATAGCCGGGCGATGGCAGGTCAAGCCCTGCATGGGTCAGAAACTGGCGCCGGTTTGCGATATAGCGTCCCAGCGTTTTTTGCCGTAGGTCAAGGTCAAGCGTGCCAACACGGTGCCCCATCCGCGCAAGGGCTGTCGCGACATGCATCGACACCGTGGATTTGCCCGCGCCGCCTTTTTCGTTACCCACGACAATAATATGTGCCACGCAATCTATCCCCACAGAATATGCTTTCGCGCACTATATGCGGGGGGTGAGCGCAGGGGAAGTGATGTCGGGCGTGATTTTCGCCGATCCGTGCCGTGTGGGATACACATCGCGGCAAAGGCTTGACACCGCGCGCCCAAAGGCGCATGTGCAGCGTAACCGATGCAAGCTGCCGCGTGAGCAGAGCGAGACAATCATTGTCATTCGCAAGGCATCGTTAACTCTCAGGTTCCCACATCACGCAGGGGTCCCGCGCCAAATCGGCGCCCGGACGATGCGGTTCAGGCTGTCAGCATATGGCGCAACCTTGCTATGGACGCGCGGGCGCATGCCCGTGGGTTCACATATATGCGCGGGCCTGACGGGTCCGTCTGAAAATAGGATATCCAACTGATGGATTTTGATATGCTGGGGCTTGCGCCCCGCCTTGTGAACGTTCTCAAAGAACAGGGGATCACCGATCCCACCCCGATCCAAACCCAAGCCATCCCGCACGCCATGAATGGCCGCGATGTGATGGGGCTTGCGCAGACCGGCACCGGAAAAACCGCGGCCTTTGGCCTGCCGATGATCAACGCATTGTTGAAAGCGGGCGTGAAGCCCAATGCTAAAACGGCGCGCGGGCTGATTCTTGCGCCAACCCGCGAACTGGCCAAACAGATTGCCGACAACCTGACCGCCTATACCAAAGGCAGCCATTTGAAAGTGGCGCTTGTGGTTGGCGGTGCGGGGATCGTCGCCCAAACCAAGCGGCTTGCCGGCGGGGTTGACCTACTGGTCGCCACTCCGGGGCGTTTGATCGACCTGATTGACCGTCGTGCTGTGCGTCTGGATGAAACGATCTATCTGGTGCTCGACGAGGCGGACCAGATGCTTGACATGGGCTTTATCCATGCGTTGCGCCAGATTGCGCCGCTATTGGCCAAAGACCGCCAGACGATGATGTTTTCGGCGACGATGCCGAAGCTGATGGCCGAACTTGCCGAAACCTATCTGCGTGACGCGGTGCGCGTGCAGGTGAACCCTCCGGGGCAGGCCGTGAAAAAGATCGCGCAATCGGTGCATTTTGTGGCCCAGGCCGCCAAGACCGACCTGTTGATCGAATTGCTGGACAAACACCGCGATGAACTGGCGCTTGTGTTCGGGCGGACCAAACACGGCTGTGAAAAACTGTATAAAGTGCTTGAAAACAAGGGCTTTGCAGCAGCGTCGATCCATGGCAACAAAAGCCAGGGCCAGCGCGACCGTGCGATTACCGCGTTCAAGGCGGGCAAGGTGCGGGTGTTGGTTGCTACAGATGTTGCCGCGCGCGGGATCGACATCCCCGATGTGCGCCATGTCTATAACTATGACCTGCCCAATGTGGCCGATAACTATGTGCACCGCATTGGCCGGACGGCGCGCGCCGGCGCCGAAGGGTCAGCCGTGGCACTGGTTGCACCTGACGAGATGATCGAGCTGCAAGACATCGAAAAAACGATGAAGGAAACGATTCCTGTTGCATCGGGCCGGCCATGGGAAATCCAGCCCGGTCAGAAAAAGCGCCCCAATGGCGGCGGTGGCGGCGGGCGTCGCGGTGGTGGCGGCGGCGGTGGCCGTCATGCTGGCGGTGCCAAGACCGGCGGTGGCAAGCCAGGCGGGCAGCGCCGGCGCAGCAACGGCGGCGGTAACCGCGGGCGCGGAAAATCGGCGGCCTAAGCGCCAGAATTTTTGAAAAATTCTGACCCAAAACCTGTAAAGGTTTTGGGTCACCCGTATTTGCGGAATGCTTCCATTTCAACGGCCAGTTTGGTATGCAAAGTGGCAAGCACAAGCATTTCTTCCTTGCGTGCGGCCGCATCTGTCAAAGACTTCAGCCGTTCTTGTGACGCCAGAATTTGCTGGCGCAAGATCACCACGGGCGATTTTGCATCAGCCTCGCGCATGATCCGGTTAAGCACCGCGTCTTGCGGGTTCTCGACGGATGGTAATGGTTTGCCTGCGCCGGGCAGATCGTCAAAATCCCCGCGTTTTTCCGCATTCTGCACAATTTGATCAATCAGGCTGCTAAGCGGGTGGTCCATCGTGGGCTCCTTTTAACGCAAAACGCCGCACATTTTCATGCGCGGCGTTCCCAATACGTAGGGTGGATCTTGATCCACCGCGCGGTTTAGAAGCCCAAACCGGCGTATTTGTTTTTGAACTTGGATACACGACCGCCAGCATCCATCAGACGGGTCGAACCGCCGTTCCATGCAGGGTGCACGGACGGGTCGATATCGAGCGCCATTTGGTCGCCCTCTTTGCCCCATGTGGATTTCATCTGCACAACAGTACCGTCGGTCATTTTGACGTCGATAAAGTGGTAGTCGGGATGGATATCTTTTTTCATGACAGCAATCCTTACGCTTGGGCGCCCTTAGGCGCTTTGTAGTTGGTGACTTCTGCGATACGTGCGGATTTACCACGGCGCGAGCGCAGGTAGTACAGTTTTGCACGACGGACTTTACCGCGGCGAACAACAGTGATGCTGTCGATGTTTGTTGAATGCAGTGGGAACACACGTTCCACGCCTTCACCAAAAGAAATTTTGCGCACTGTGAAAGAACCGGCAATGCCTTTGCCGTTCTTACGGGCGATGCATACGCCTTCGTAGTTTTGCACACGTGTACGTGTGCCTTCGGTTACTTTGTAACCAACGCGGATGGTGTCACCCGCTTTGAAATCGGGGATTTCTTTCCCCAGCGCAGCGATTTGCTCCGCTTCGAGTTGTGCAATCAGATTCATCTGACGGCTCCTTTGATATGCTTGCGGTTATCCGCAATGTTTGTTTGCGTGGCCCAGAGCTCTGCGTCGTTACCGGGTCCGCCATTGCGCCCGCCAGAGATGCGTCATCATTGTTTATTGTGGTCGTCCGGCCTGACTGGTGAGGGGTGGATCAACGCAGATCCGTCTCAATATCCAGCTGGTGCCATAAACCAACACCCGGAATCAGCAAGCCGACCGAGAATGGCTGCGTATAGGATGATAAGGGGGGGTGATCAAGGGGGATTGGGGCTGAAAGGTTGCGTAGTAGCATTCAGAAACCTGTTTGCGCAGCAAAAGGCAGATCGCGGTGCGGGCCTTCGGTATATGTGGTTGTTGAAGCCAGAATGAACGCTGCCTTATCCTTTCTTCGTCTCATGCTGAGCCCACAAATCCGGTCGTCGTTCTCTCGTGATCTTCTCGGACATCTCGCGCCGCCATTGCGCGATCTTTGCGTGGTTGCCGGATAGCAGCACCTCGGGGATCGCGTGGCCCTGCCATTCGGCGGGTTTGGTGTATTGCGGGTGTTCTAACAGCCCGTTGGAATGGCTTTCCTCAATCGCGCTTTCGGCGTTGCCCAGCACACCGGGCAGCAGACGCACGGTGGCGTCGATCATGGCTTGGGCGGCGATTTCACCGCCGGTCATGACAAAATCGCCCAAGGATATTTCTTGAATGCCAAAATGCTGCAAAATGCGTTCGTCCACGCCTTCGAACCGTCCGCACAGCATGGTCACCCCATCCGCGCGCGCCCAGTTGCGGGCCATTGCCTGATCAAACCGCTGACCGCGCGGGCTGAGGTAGACCATCGGCATGATCCCTTTGGCGCCTGCGCGCGCGTCCCTGATCGCGGCCTCAAGCACATCGGCGCGCAAAACCATGCCTGCGCCGCCACCGGCAGGGGTGTCATCAACGTTGCGGTGTTTGCCGATGCCGTAGTCGCGCAGATCGTAGGTTTGCATCTGCCAGCGCCCGTCTTGCAGCGCCTTGCCTGTCAGGCTTTCGCCCAAGACACCGGGAAATGCCTGCGGGAACAGTGTCAGGATTTGCGCGGTCCATGATCCGGCAAGGTCGGGCGTGTCGGTCATCAGCGCGCGCGGTTTCAGCGTGGGCCGGATGGATATGCGGCCAGCGGCGCGGCCTGCGGGTTTGGGTGTTTGATCTGACATAGGCAGCTTCTAGGGGATGACACCGATCTGGGAAAGGGGCAAGATTGCCCCAAGGGGCAGTGGATGAACACAGATATCAACAGATTGCTGGATCGCGGCGCCGAGCAAGAGGCTGCGATCGCGCGTTGGGATGCGGTGCAGCCGCATAGCGCCTTGCTGGGGCAGATTACGCGCGGCGCATTGCTGGGTGCAAAGACCTATTCGGGCGTGTTCGCGGCCACATATCAAGGCGTGCAGGTCATTGTGCGCCATATCGCGCGGCCCAATGCGCATGATCTTGCGACCAAGATGCAGGCTGATCTGGCATTTGTTGGCCCGCAGATGAACGCAGGTGACTGCCAGATCAACCAGCTGATCGCGGCGGACCCTGCGCATGGTGTGCTGGTTGCTTCGCTTGTGCCCGGCGTGCCCTATCACGCAACCAGCGACCCTGCGCTTTTGGAACATGCGGGGCGTTGGCATGCGACATATGTCGGCGCGCGGCGCGCGCAGGCGCATCTGTCGCCGATGTTCTGGCAAAAAAAGCTGAAGCAGATCCCGCGGAACGGGCTGGACGGCGATGATCTGGCGCTGGCGCAGGAGCTGCGCGAGGATATGCGGTTCCAGACCCATGCGCTGAAAGGTGCGTTGATTTGCCGTGTCGCGGGACATGGGGATTTTGCGCCGCATAATTTTCGGGTGCATGATGGCGTGCTGTACGGGTTTGATACGGGCACGGCGGCCAAGGTGCCGCTGGCGCGGGAATTGGCGCATTTCTTGCTGCATGTGGCGCTGAAATCGGATGAACTATCCGGCCCGTGGGGGATAGGCGACGCGCAGGTTGCGGCATTTACACAGGCCGCAGGGCTCCCCGAAGCCGAGGTCGGCACGGTGCTGCGTTATTTTTATGGCTGGTATCTGTATAAATCGATCTTGCGTTATGCGCGCAATGCCGGGCGCCGCGCGCGGCTGGTGGCGCTTATTCGGCTTTATCTGGATCCGCTTGGGTGAACAGACCTTCGGGCGGGTCGGCGATGATCCGGCCTGCGGATAGATCAACGGTTGGCACGGCGGCCTGCGTGAAGGGCAGTAGAATCGTGTCGGTATGGCCGGGTGCGATGATTTCCAGCAAATCGCCTGCGCCGTGGTCCATCACGTTTTTGACGGTGCCAAGTGTCGCGCCACCGGTATCAAGCACGGTCAGCCCGATCAGATCGGCATAGTAATATTCATCATCAGGCAGGGATGGCATTGCGTCGCGTTCGGCATAAAGGCTGACATTGCGTAGCGCGTCGGCATCCTCTTTGGTGATGATGCCATCCACGCGGGCGGTGAACCCGTTCTTGAGCTGGCCTGTCAGTACAAGCTGCGCAAAGGCGCGCCCGTCTTCGGTGTAAAGCGGGGTGTAATCGACAATCGCGGCAGGGTCCGCGCAGAAGGATTTCAGACGGACTTCGCCTTTGACGCCAAAAGAGCCGCCAAGCGTGCCAACAATAACGCGGTCAGTCATGTGGGATATCCGATCTTATGCACATCTGTTGGGTCCAGTTGCCGTTGGCGGCTTCGCAATTTGCCTGCGCATTGCTGCGTTCGGTCAATACGCCGGCAATAAATGCGCCTGCGGTGAAAATCACAAGACGAAGCAGTCGAAACATATCTGGTCCCGAAAAGGGAGAGGGGGGCGTTGCCCGGCGCGTGTGGCCGGGCAACGATCGCGGCTTATTCTTCTGAAGCGTCTGCTTCTGCTTCTGGTGCAGGTGCGTTTGCAGCTTCTTCAGCGGCTTTTGCTTTTTCTGCTTTTTCTGCAGCGCGTGCTTGGGCCGCTTTACCTGGTGTGCCTTTTTTCAGGTTTGCGCGGTCTTTCTTGGGCAGCTCGCCTGCGGCTTCGAGCATACGTGATACGCGGTCGGTTGGCTGTGCGCCTTGACCCAACCAGTGCTTTACGCGCTCGATGTCCATTTTCACGCGGTCTTCGCTGTCTTTTGGCAGCATCGGGTTATATGTACCCAGCTTTTCGATGAAGCGGCCATCGCGTGGCATACGGCTGTCAGCCGCAACGATTGCGTAGTGTGGACGTTTCTTGGAACCGCCGCGTGCGAGACGAATTTTCATAGCCATGGTGTAGTTCTCCTATAAATGGCAGGGGCAGGTGGATTGAAATCCACCCTACGATTGATGTTGTTCGTGGTGTTTAATCACTTCCTGAATGATGAAGTTCAGGAATTTCTTGGCAAACTCGGGATCAAGGTCGGCCTGGTTTGCAAGGTCGGTCAGCCGTGCGATCTGCTGCGTTTCGCGGGCAGGATCGGATGGCGGAAGGTCGTGTGCGGCTTTCAATTTGCCGACGGCTTGGGTGTGTTTGAACCGTTCGCCCAATGTATAGACAAGGATCGCATCCAGACGGTCGATGCTTTCGCGGTGACCTTTAAGAACCTTTGCGGCGCGGGTGATTGCGTCAGACATTGGGTGCTCCTTTAGTGTGGCGGTAGACGAGGCAGTTGTCGCCGTTTGGTGTTGCGGCTTCCGGGTCGTGGACCGCGCCAAGCGCTTGCGCCACGCGCAGGGACGCGGTGTTTTGCGGCCCGATATAGCTGACGAAGCTATCCAGCGGGGTTGTCGCGAATGTGTAGTCGATGATTGCGCGCGCGGCCTCTTGGACCAGTCCGCGCCCTGTGAACCCGTCAAACAGGAACCAGCCGCATTCGGGTTCGGGAAATGACGGCGGATGCACCAGCCCGGTCGCGCCGGCAAGTTTCCCGTTTTCGGTAATTGCGAGTGACCCAAAACCGTAAAGTGCCCATGCGGCTATATCGTTGACAAACCAGTCCCAAGCTTTGTCTTTGCTGATCGGCCCGTCCATATGCACGGCGCGGTCGGACCCCAAGAAAGCGGCATAAGCGTCAAAATCATCGCGCGCATAGGGGCGCAAGACCAGCCGTTCGGTATAAAGCGTCGGGATCATGTGATCGCACCCGCTGCTTGGGCGGTGGCGCGCGGGTCGTCATAGCGCAGGTGCCGCATGATGATGACCTTTTCACCGTCAACAGTATCGCGGCGTTCTTCCATCGCGCCCAGTCGTGTGGCCAAGGCGAGCGAGCGCGTATTGCTTGGCGCAATCAACGAGATCAACGGCGCAAGCCCGAGCGAACGGCCCGCCCATTCGCGCACGGCGCAAGCGGCCTCAAACGCGTAGGATTTGCCTTCGAACCCGTCAAACATATGCCACGCCAGTTCCGGCTGTGGCCAGTCGATATGGTTCAGGATGCCAACGCGGCCTGTCGCCATGCCGGTGGTTTTTTCGGTCACGGTAAAGAACCCGTAGCCGTGCCAGTTCCAATGACCGATCCCCGCGATAAACCCGCGCCAAGCGTCGCGCGCCGATACCTTGCCACCCACAAATTCCATCCGCGCAGATTGCGTCGCCCAAGCGGTAAAGGCCGCAAGGTCGCGTTTTTGGGGTCCGCGTAGGACCAGCCGCGCTGTGGAAAGGGTGGGGGCGGGTGTCATGATTTACTTTTTCTTTCCGAAACCGGACAGACCAGGGGGCAGCCCCATGCCGCCGCCAAGCCCGGGCAGGCCGCCAGGCATTTTCGCGCCAAGCGCTTTGGCGGCTTCTTCCATTGCTTTGGGATCGTTCATATCGGGCATGGCGCCACCGCCAGGCATGCCGCCGCCTTTGCCGAACATGCCCTTCATGGCCTGCTTCAGCATCCCGCCTTTGCCCATCTTTTTCATCATATCGGCCATCTGGCGGTGCTGTTTGACCAGCTTGTTCAGGTCGGATACTTCAAGACCTGCACCTTTGGCGATCCGTTTCTTGCGGGATGCGGCCAGAAGATCGGGGTTGGCGCGCTCTTTTTTGGTCATGGAATTGATCAGCGCGATCTGGCGTTTGAGGATGCTGTCATCCATGCCCGCCGCGGCCATCTGTTTGCCCATTTTGGCCGCACCGGGCATCATGCCCATCATGCCTTCCATGCCGCCCATTTTCAGCATCTGTTCAAGCTGCATTTTCAGATCGTTCATGTTGAAGCGACCCTTTTGGAACCGCTTCATCATGCGTTCGGCCTGTTCGGCCTCGATGGTTTCTTGCGCTTTTTCGACCAGCGCAACAATGTCACCCATGCCTAGGATGCGGCCCGCGATCCGGTCGGGTTCAAAGGTTTCAATCGCGTCAAGCTTTTCACCGACACCGACAAAGCGGATCGGTTTGCCAGTGATTGCACGCATCGAGAGCGCCGCACCACCGCGCCCGTCGCCGTCCATGCGGGTCAGGACAACGCCGGTGACGCCGATTTTATCGTCGAATTCCTGCGCGACGTTCACCGCGTCCTGACCTGTCAGACCGTCGACAACCAACAGGGTTTCGCGCGGGTTCACGGCATCACGCACGGCGGCGGCTTGGGCGATCAGTTCGGCATCGATGTGCAAACGGCCCGCGGTATCGAGCATATATACATCATAGCCGCCAAGGCTGGCTTGGGTTTTGGCGCGTTTTGCAATCGCAACCGGATCTTCGCCTTTGACGATTGGCAAAGTATCGACGCCAATCTGCGCGCCAAGGATTTGCAGTTGTTCCATCGCCGCTGGACGGTTCACGTCCAAGGACGCCATCAGCACGCGCTTGCCTTCGCGTTCTTTCAAACGCTTGGCCAGTTTGGCGGTTGTTGTCGTCTTACCCGAACCCTGCAAACCGACCATCAGGATCGGGGCGGGCGGGTTATCGATTTTCAACGCACCGGGGTCTTCGTCGCCGGTCAGCACATGGCGCAATTCGTCGTGGACGATCTTGATGACCTGCTGGCCGGGTGTGATGGATTTGGTAACGGCCTGTCCGGTGGCCTTATCCTGAACCGCTTTGACAAAATCGCGGGCGACCGGCAGCGAGACATCAGCCTCAAGCAGGGCCACGCGGACTTCGCGCAGGGCGGTTTTGACGTCATCGTCAGACAGCGCCCCTTGCTTGGTCAGCTTGTCAAAGACGCCGGATAGGCGGTCGGATAGGTTCTCAAACATCGGCCAAAGCCCTCAAGTCGTTTCGGTTGCCCTGCGTATATAGGCACGCAAAGCATAAAGCAGTAGCGCCCCCGTGGGCGCAACGCGCTGACGGAGGGCGATCCCCTAGAATCGGGGACCGGAAAGCTGTTGCTATCCGGGTGTTGGGGGGCGTTTATGCTGCAATGCGGCCCGAGTCAACATCCCGGGCCGAGCAAACGCTGCCCTTTAGGCGGCGAGAGGCAGCAGGTCTTTGGCCGTGTGCACGGTGATATCGTCGATTCCGACAAAGCGCAGCACTTGGCGCAGGTGCGGTGTTGCAAAATCAATGGGCGCATCAACGGGGGTGCCGCCCGATGCGACGGCGACGATTGCCTTCTTGCCCTTGATCAGCCCGACGGGGCCGTTTTCGGTATAAGAAAACGTCACACCGGGCCGCGCGATCAGATCGACCCATGCTTTGAGCGCTGCGGGCATGCCAAAGTTATAGATCGGCATGCCGATAACGATCACATCTGCGGCCGCAATTTCGGCGATCAGACTGTCGGAAAGCGCCAGCGCCGCCGCATCCGCGACCGACCGATCCTGTGGCGGTACAAGCCGCGCGTTGATCCATTGGCTGTTGACCTGCGGCATCGGCGTGATTGCCAGATCGCGGGTGATGATCTTAGACGGGTCCAGATCGGCGATGATTTTTGCGGTTGCGGCGCGGCTGACGGAGCCGTCGGAAACGCCGGAGGCGGTAAGATGCAGAACAGTAGTCATTGGTTTTCCCTTTGGAATTTTGTTGTGATCGACAGGTATTCACTTGCAAATTTGAACGGTAGGTCCAATTATGAACAGGCATTGTTGACCAGCGCACAGGAATTCAGATGGATAATTGGGATGAAATCCGCACGGCCTATCAGGTCGCGCGCAAAGGTACGGTCAGCGGTGCGGCGGATACGCTTGGCGTGCATCATGCCACCGTGATCCGGCATATTGACGCGCTTGAACAGCGGTTGGGCGTGAAACTGTTCCAACGCCATGCGCGCGGCTATACCGCAACAGAAGCGGGGCAGGACCTGTTGCAGGTGGCGCAAGCGACCGACGATCAATTCACCCAGCTTGCCGGCCGGATCAAAGGGCAGGGCGAAGGCGTATCGGGCGATCTGATTGTGACGTCGATTGAAATGATGTCGGATCTGCTGACCCCGATCCTGATGCGGTTTCAGGCCAGCCACCCCGAGGTGCGCGTGCGGTTTCGCACCGGCGACCGTGTGTTCCGGCTTGAATACGGCGAAGCCCACGTTGCGATCCGCGCAGGGCGTATGCCCGAAGAACCCG
This sequence comes from Yoonia tamlensis, assembly GCF_900115105.1. Lineage (GTDB taxonomy): Bacteria > Pseudomonadota > Alphaproteobacteria > Rhodobacterales > Rhodobacteraceae > Yoonia > Yoonia tamlensis. Next base: position 2,122,413 of record NZ_FOYP01000001.1, on the reverse strand, counting down.
ATAACGTCGTGCAGCCGTTTTTGGCGCTTGGCATGGCGCTGGTCGCGGCACCCGCCTATGTCGCGCAATACGGGGTGCCCAAGGATATGGACGATTTCAAGAACCACCTGTTTGTCGGGCATGACAATGACAATAGCCGCGCACCTTTTGCAACTTGGATGCGCGCCAATGTCCCCAAGAACCGGATTGTCTATCTTGCCAGCGAAAACCGCCATATGCGTGACGCGGTGATGGCCGGCGCGGGCATCGGTTTTGTGCAGCGGCATCTTTTGAGCCAAGACTTGGGCCTGACCGAAGTCATTCCGCCGGTCGAGGAATGGCAATCGAACCTGTGGCTTGTTACCCACGTTGATTTGCACCGCACATCCAAAGTGCAGGCCTTTCTGAAGTTCCTCAAGGATGAAGTCAAAGGGGCAAGCTGCGCATGACACCGGCACGGGCGGGGCATCTTGCGATGCTGTTGTTTTCGATGCTGGTGGCTGGGTCGTTTTCGCTCGGCGCATTGGCGGCGAATGATATTGCGCCGCTGGCGTTAAATGCGGTGCGGTTCTGGATCGCCTGCGCGATTATCGGGATCGCGGCTTTTGCAACCACGGGCGTGTCGCGCAGCGCCCTGCGTGCGCCGTGGCGGTATCTGCTGCTGGCGGCGTTCTTTACCACCTATTTTGTGCTGATGTTCGAAGGCCTGAAAACCGCAGCCCCTGTCAGCGCGGCGGCGGTGTTTACCCTTACCCCGATCCTTTCGGCTGGCTTTGGCTGGCTACTTTTGCGGCAAGTGCTGACGGGCCGGATGGCGCTGGCGCTAGGCATCGGCGCTGCCGGCGCGATCTGGGTGATTTTTCGTGCGGATGTCGCGGCGATCTTGCGGTTCCAGATCGGCGCGGGCGAGATGATCTATTTCTGGGGTTGCGTGTCGCATGCGGTCTATACGCCGCTTGTCCGCAAATTGAACCGCGGCGAGCCGACGCTTGTCTTTACCTTTGGCACATTGCTGGCGGGGGCGGTGATCCTGACGCTTGTGGGTTGGCGCGATTTGATGGCGACCGATTGGGCGGACCTGCCAAATATTGTCTGGGTCACGATCCTGTATACTGCCGTGGTCGCCAGCGCGATGACCTTTACACTGCTGCAATTTGCTGCGCTGCGTCTGCCAAGTTCAAAGGTCATGGCTTATACCTATCTGACCCCGTCATGGGTGATTGTCTGGGATATCGCGCTGGGTCATCCGGCGCCGCCTGTGCTGGTGCTGCTGGGGCTCGTCTTGACGGTTGTTGCTTTGGTGATGTTGTTGCGCGACTAGCTGTCGGGCAGTTGCGCGGCCAGAAATGCCTCGAAATCATCTAGATCAAGCGCGCCCATCTGGCCAAAGGCCTGCATCCAGACGGATGCCTCGCGCAGTGCATCCGGTTCCAGCTTGCACCATTTGACCCGCCCGCGCTTTTCCTGACTGATCAGCCCCGCAGTGGTCAGCACGCCAAGATGCTTGGAAATCGCGGCCAGTGACATCTCAAACGGGTCGGCGACATCGGTGACGGCCATATCATCCTCGAGCAGCATCGCAAGGATGGCGCGGCGGGTGGGGTCGGCAAGGGCCGAAAAGGCAAGATCAAGTTTGTGGGTCATGGCGCGATTAAGCGGGATGCGGCTGAAACGTCAACCATCTGGTTGAATATTGAATCGTGCGCAAATGGGCTGGCGCATACAAAATGTCACAGCTGCACATAATGATTTATTTTTGTTTTCAATGGGATAGTCGGTGTTCACGGTTACTTGACTCTGTGCTGTCGCGCACCTAAACCATGCGCAACCTTCCCAGGGACCTTGAAATGCCTGATCCGGACCATGCCGACCGCCTTAAGGCGCTTGATGCAAAGATCGCAGCGCTTAAAGCGCCAGAGCAAGTCAAGGACCATGCGGAAGAACATTATTCGCAAGCGCAGCTCGCGTGGCGGATGGTGATAGAGCTGGTAGCCGGTCTCGGGATCGGCTTTGGCATCGGATACGGGCTGGATACCCTGTTTGGGACCATGCCGATATTCTTGGTGCTGTTTATATTTTTTGGCCTCGCGGCTGGTGTTCTGACCATGATGCGATCCGCCAAAGAGGTGCAATTGAAGCAGCAAAAGGCTGCGGAAGAAAAGGGTGACGCAAGTGGCGACTGAGACTGAAGCAGCTTCCGAAGGTGGTCTGGTTTTTCATCCCCTGGATCAGTTTATTCCCAAGCCATTGTTTGGTGACGGTGCGGTGCATTGGTATACACCGACGAACCTGACACTGTGGTTTGCGATCCTGATTCTTTGTGCGGTTGGCGTTTTTGTTCTGGGTAGCCGCGGTCGCGGTGTTATTCCTTCGCGGCTGCAATCAGTCGGCGAACTGATGTACGGCTTTGTCTACAAGATGGTCGAAGACGTGACCGGCAAGGACGGGGTGAAGTATTTCCCCTACATCATGACCCTGTTTGTCTTTATCCTGTTTGCGAACTATCTGGCGCTGATCCCGATGTCATATAGCCCGACATCAATGATTGCGGTGACCGCGATCCTTGGTTTCGGTGTGTTCTTTGCGGTGACGATCCTTGGCTTTGTCAAGAACGGCCCGTCATTCCTTGGCATGTTCTGGATGAAAGACGCGCCAGCGGTCTTGCGCCCAATTATCGCAATTATCGAAGTGATTTCCTACTTTGTGCGCCCTGTAAGCCATTCAATCCGTTTGGCTGGCAACGTTATGGCGGGCCACGCTGTGATCAAGGTTTTCGCAGGCTTTGCCGCGCTGACGCTGGTGAGCCCTGTTGCGATCCTTGGCATCACTGCCATCTACGGTCTTGAGGTCCTTGTGGCCGGTATCCAGGCCTATGTTTTCACGATCCTGACGTGTGTCTATCTGAAAGACGCGCTTCACCCGCATCACTAACAAAGGTGGGTGAAATCACCCACCCTACTATCTAACTTCCAATCGTAAGGAGAATACTCATGGAAGGCGAACTCGCACACATCGGCGCCGGTCTGGCTGCAATCGGTTCTGGCGCTGCTGCTATCGGTGTTGGCAACGTTGCAGGTAACTACCTCGCAGGCGCATTGCGCAACCCATCTGCTGCTGCATCGCAGACAGCAACACTGTTCATTGGTCTGGCATTCGCCGAAGCTCTGGGGATCTTCTCGTTCCTCGTGTCGCTTCTGCTGATGTTCGCAGTCTAAGACAGCGACCCACATCCTTACGGCTGGCTGGCGCGGGTAACTGCGCCAGCCGGTGAAATCCAAGGTATTCGGGGGCCAACATGGCGACAGAAACACACGAAGCCGTTGCAAGTGCCTGCGTTGATTCGCATGGTGGTGCCATCGGTATGCCACAGCTTTGCGCAGAGTGGATTCCGAACCAGATCTTCTGGTTGCTGATCACACTTGCTGCGTTGTTCTTTGTGATGTCACGCATCGCACTGCCCCGCATTGCTGCGGTTCTTGCAGAGCGTTCGGGCACAATCACAAATGATCTTGCTGCCGCAGAAGAGCTGAAGAACAAAGCGACACAAGCAGAGGCCGCTTACGAGCAAGCCCTTGTTGATGCGCGCGCCCAAGCCCAAAAGATCGTGGCCGAAGCGAAAGCAGAAATTCAGGCCGAACTGAACGCCGAGCTTGAAAAAGCCGACGCGCAGATCGCCGTCAAGACAGGCGAAAGCGAAGCGGCAATTGCCGAAATTCGCGATGGCGCTGTGAAATCCGTAACCGACGTTGCCAAAGCGACAGCCAAAGAACTGGTTGCTGCACTTGGTGGGTCGGCTGACGCAAAAACCATCACCGCTGCGGTGACGGCACGGATGAAAGGGTAAGACATGCGCAATATCTTTACCGCACTCTTTGCCCTGAGCGCATCACCTGCGCTGGCTGCGAGCGGCCCGTTCTTTTCGCTGGGCAACACCAACTTTGTTGTCCTGATCGCCTTTTTGATCTTTGTCGGCATCCTGATGTATATGAAGGTGCCCGGATCGATCGGCGGTATGCTTGATAAACGTGCTGACAGCATCAAGGCGGAACTGGACGAAGCCAAGGCGCTGCGCGATGAAGCACAGTCTTTGTTGGCCTCTTACGAGCGCAAGCAAAAGGAAGTTGCCGCGCAAGCAGAACGTATCGTGGCATCTGCCAAGGACGAAGCGACCAAAGCGGCCGCCGAAGCCAAGAAAGATATCGCGACTTCGATCACACGCCGTCTGGCCGCTGCTGAAGAGCAGATCGCCAGCGCCCAAGCTGCTGCCGTCAAAGACGTGCGCGATCAGGCGATTGTGGTGGCCGTTGGCGCTGCAAAAGACGTGATTGCCAAGCAAATGGACGCAAAATCTGCGGGCACATTGATCGACGATTCAATCGCGACAGTTGCTGACAAGCTGCACTAGGCGGCTTTGAAAACCAGTTTGAAAAGCCCGGATGCGACCCCGCGTCCGGGCTTTTGCGTTGACAGGGCGGTGCTTGCACGGGACACTTTACCCATGCGGATCACGGAACATTAGGATGGCGGGTCTTGGACGGGTCTGTGCTGCGGCGGCGGGCTATTTCGCGATCCTGATCGTGGCGACCCTGCACCGGTTTGGCGCAGGACAGGGGCCGGACGATACGCAGGCCGTGCTTTACGCGCTTTTGCCGGTGCAACTGTTGCTGCTGCTTTTATGCATGGTTGCGCTGCGCCCGTTTGGTTGGCGTGCTGCGGGGTTTGGCCGGATCCATTGGGCGGGGGTGGCATGGCTTTTGCCGGTGATCGCTGTGATGGTGCTGATGCTTGGGGGGCTTGCGGGCGACATTCCTGCATTGCGCGCACAGCCGCGTTTGCTTGTGCTTCTGGTCGCCGTGCCCGTGCTGATCGGGATCACCGAAGAAATCATGTTTCGCGGGATTATCTTGCGCGCGGCAATGGCGCGTCTGCCGGTCTTTTACGCGATGCTGCTAAGCGCGCTTTTGTTTGCGTTGATGCACGGGATTATCGGCGTCAGCGGCCAGCCAGCCAGCGTGACATTCCAGCAAATGGGATTCGCGTTTCTGGTGGGGATATTTCTGGCACCAATCGCGATTGCTGCGGGCAATCTGTGGGTGGTGATCATCTGGCATGCGGTCTGGGACATGCTGGTCTATGCCAGCCAATGGGCCGGTGTGTTGCACAGTTACGCGCTGATCGGGATCATGATCCAGACCTTGATATCGGTCTCGCTTTGGGCGCGGCTGGTCCGCGCGGATCAGCGCGAAACCTCGTGATCGAGCCGCTTTTGCGCAAAGGTTTCATTGCGCTCTGATTTTTGCTGATCCGCAAGCGAGCCTTCGACAAAGTCGAGATGTGCCTCGACCGCGGCCCGCGCGCCGGCAGGGTTGCGCGCCTGTAGCGCATCGTTGATCGCACGGTGCTGGTCCAGCAATGTGTCGCGGGTCGTGCGCTGTTTGAACATGACAGAGCGGTTGTAGAACACGCCTTCGCGCAGCAATTCATACATTGACCGCATCATATGCAGCATGATGATATTATGGCTGGCCTCGATGATCGACAGGTGGAAATCCGCGTCAAGATAGGCCTCGTCCGCGGGGTTCCGTTTTTCGTGGGCCGTTTCCATTTTCGCGAAAATGGTGTTGATCAGCGCAAGATCGGTGTCGCTGGCAAGGCGCGCTGCACGTTCGGCGGCCAGCCCTTCCATGTCGCGGCGAAACGAGATGTAGTCGAATACGGCTTCGACATGGGTGGCGAATAGTTTGACCAGCGCGGGCGCAAAGGCCGAACCCAGCACATCCGCCACAAACACGCCTGCACCCGCCTTGGAGGTCAACAGGCCGCGCGATTGCAGATCGGCCAAGGCTTCGCGCAGGGACGGGCGCGACACGCCCATCCGGTCGCTAAGCTCGCGTTCCGACGGCAGCCGTTCACCGGGGCGCAGGATGCCGCGCAGGATCAACCCTTCGATCTGGCGGATAACGCCATGTGACAGTTTTTCTTGCTGCACCGGTTCGAAGGGCATTTGGGTCCACCTGCGTTGAATTGGTAAATTTATATGACCGCGCGGACGATTGCACAACGAAAAAGGGGCCGCAGCGATGCGACCCCTTTCTATCGGCATCTTACCAGAGATTAGTTTGGCGTGATGATGATTTCGACGCGGCGGTTGGCCGCGCGGCCTGATGCGTTCAGGTTTGACGCGATGGGCTGGTCTTCACCGGCACCGATGGCGCGGATACGTGACGATGAAACACCACCGCTGCGCAGTACGCTTGCCACCGCTTGGGCGCGGCGCTGTGACAGGTCAAAGTTATAGCTCGCGTCGCCTGTGTTATCGGTATGGCCCACGACGTTTACAGTTGTGTTCGGATAGTTGTTCAGCGATTGCGCCACGATCCGCAGGTCGTTTTGTGACGCGCCCGAAACGGCGGTGCTATCTGTCGCGAACAGGATGTCCTGAGACAAGGTCACGATCAGGTTGTCGCCCTGACGGGTAACGCCAACACCGTTACCAAGGCTTTGGCGCAGTTCTTCGGCCTGACGGTCCATGTTGTTGCCGATAGCGGCACCAATGCCTGCGCCCGCAACAGCCGTCAAAAGGGCTGCACGGTTGCGGTCCGCGTTCGACCGGTCACGGTTGGTCAAAAGACCGGCGGCAGCACCGGCGGCGGCGCCGATCATCGCGCCTTGTTGCGCGTTCTGGTTGCCATTGGGGGCCGTGCCGTCACAGGCGGTGACAAACATCAACGCCGAAGCGGCGATCGCAAGGGGAAGTTTTGAAATAATCATAGGTTGTTTTCCATTTGATATGGGTGCGCAAATTGCGCGTTCTGGATAGCCCAGCTTATGCGCCATATGCCAGTGTTATCCAATAACAAGTAAAATCTGGATTGGTTCCATCTGACATTATTACAGGTTTGGGCCGCGATGGGGGCAACTGATGAAACACCACGGTGCCATGCAATGCAGCCTACACACACCAAAAAAGGTCCGCACGTTGTTTGGTATGGCGTCAATTTGGGGCGTAGTAAGTGTAGATATGGTACCTATCTTCTTCGCTCCGCGACTTCCCAAGCGATACGGGAACCAAGTGATTTCCCGTCACTTATGACGGGTGCAGGCGCCCGCCCAAGCGCGTGCAATAACACATCACGCAGACTATTCGCGTCCTCAGATGGCATGTCTATTGCGGCGCGCCCGATAGGATCGCGCAGCTTGAGTACGAGTGATTGGCGGCTTTTTTGAACGGTTTCTTCGGCGCTTCCGTCTTCGCAAAATACAGCTTCGATTCGGTTAAAAGGAATAGTTGTTACTTTGGTTGCGTGAATGCGTGATGAGCGCCTCAGGATAACGCGTCCGGCGTTGAGGTCGATTTCCCCATCCAACCTGATATTTGCTAACCCTGCGTATCCGATAAGCGCGCCGAACGCGGCTGTCATCGCCGCGCATAGTACCATTACAACGCCGTTTTCTTGCCAATTTGCAATGCCTGACAGCGCAAGCCAGACGCTTGCACCGATCAGCAGAACAAAGGCACAAAATCCCGCCACTTGTGCAACTGGCCCCAGCGGATTCTTTCCGATGAGGGCATAGCCGCTGGGCGTTTTCTCGATTCTTGTAATCATATTGAACTGTCCATGATTTACGAAATTATCTTGATCCATTCAGGCGATTGAGCGGCAATATTCAGCGGCACTGAGGGCCGCGTAACATGTCGGCTCTCATAGTCTAGGTAAGCCCACCCTAGAAGCTGGCTAACAATGTGTCCCGTCATATTTTATGTGCTCGTGCTGCGCATGATTTCTGGCCACTGTTTCTAGGCCCGATCATAAAATAACTACTGCGCCGCATCCGCGCGTGCTGATTCCCATGCCAGAATCGCCCGCTTGACCGGTAGCCCCCAATGATAGCCACCCAAAGCGCCGGATTTGCGCAATGCGCGGTGGCAGGGGATCAGCAGGCTAACAGGGTTGCGCCCGACGGCGGTGCCGACGGCGCGCACGGCTTTGGGGTTGCCGATGGATCCTGCGATTTCGCCATAGGTGGTGACGTGGCCCGACGGGATACGCAGTAGCGCCTCCCAGACTTTCAACTGGAACGGTGCGCCGATCATGTGCAGCTGCGTTTCGCCTGTTTGCCCAAGCGCGCACTGCGCCCATTGCTGCAGGCGCGCTGAATTTTCGCGAAAATCCGCTTTGGGCCAGCGCGAGACCATATCGGCCATTGTTGCATCGGGTCCGGTTTCGCCAGCAAAGGCCAGCCCGCAAATGCCGCGATCCGTACCCATGACCAGCGCGGGCCCAAAGAGGCTTTCAAACCAGCCCCAGAAAATTGTCAGATCAGCGCCGCCTTGGGCATAATCGCCGGGGCTCATCGCCTCCCAGCGCACGAAAAGATCGTGAAGCCGCCCCGATCCTGACAGCCCAACCGATTGCGCCGTGTCCAGCGTGGTAAACCGTTCGCGCAGCAGGGTCTTGGCGTGCCCCAGTGTCAGATATTGTTGATACCGTTTGGGCGATACACCCACCCATGTCGAAAACAGCCGCTGGAAATGCGCGGGGCTCATTTGCATGTCGGCGGCCAGATCCGCAAGGCTGCGCTGCGTGTCGCCTGCGGCGTCAATCGCATCAATCGCGCGGCGCATGACCTGATAGTGATAGGGTTCATTGTGTTCCATAGTCCCCACCCTAGGATAGTTCGCGCGCCAAAAGCGACCCGATTATTGCGCATCTGTGGCTTGCCCCGCGGTTGCGGGCAAGGCATACCCAAGCAATGGTAAAACAGCTTGATTATCACACGATCCGCGAGATTTTTACGCGCTTTCACACCGCCGAGCCGGAGCCAAAAGGCGAGCTTGAGCATGTGAATGTCTACACATTGGTCGTGGCCGTCGCACTTTCGGCGCAGGCCACGGATGCAGGCGTGAACAAAGCCACGCGCGCCCTGTTCAAAATCGCCGATACGCCGCAAAAGATGCTTGATCTTGGGCTGGAGGGCGTGACCGAACATATCAAAACCATCGGGCTGTTCCGCCAAAAGGCCAAGAACGTCATCAAGATGAGCCAGATTCTGGTCGATGAATTTGGCGGTGAAGTCCCCAATTCGCGCGCCGCGCTTCAATCCTTGCCTGGTGTCGGCCGCAAAACGGCAAATGTTGTGCTGAATATGTGGTGGCATCAGCCCGCGCAGGCGGTGGATACACATATCTTTCGGTTCGGAAACCGTTCGGGCGTGGCTGTTGGCAAAGACGTCGATGCGGTTGAACGCGCGGTCGAGGACCATATACCTGCCGATTTTCAACAGCACGCCCACCACTGGATGATCCTTCACGGGCGGTATACATGCGTCGCCAGAAAACCCAAATGCGCGGCCTGTCTGATCCGCGATCTATGTTTATTCGAGGATAAGAACCTATGAAGAAGTTTCAGGTTGTCGGTATTGGCAACGCGATGGTCGATGTTTTGGCCCGCGCCGAAGATGCGTTTCTGGAAGAGGCCGGAATCGGCAAAGGCATCATGCAGCTGATTGATATGGACCGCGCGGTGTCGCTTTATGCCAGCATCGGCCCTGCCAAGGAAATCAGCGGCGGATCGGCCGCCAATACGATTGCGGGCATCGCGCATCTGGGCGGGCGCACGGCCTATGTCGGCAAGGTCAAGGATGACCAGTTGGGCGCGATCTTTGCCCATGATTTGTGCGCCCAAGGTGCCGTTTATGAAACCACATTGGCCCCCAAGACCGAAGAGGCCGAAACAGGCCGCTGCATCGTGATCGTGACGCCCGATGGTGAGCGGTCGATGAATACCTATCTGGGGGTGACCGAATTTTTGTCGCCCGACGATATTGATGTGGCCCAAATGGCCGAAGCTGAATGGATTTATCTTGAAGGCTACCGTTTTGACGGGCCAGACAGCCACGCGGCCTTTGCCAAGGCAATTGACGCCTGCAAAGGGGCGGGCGGCAAGGTGTCGATCACCCTGTCAGACCCGTTTTGCATCGATCGCCACCGCGATGCGTTCCGCGAGATGATCAAGGATCATGTCGATCTGCTATTCTGCAACCGCGCAGAAATGCTGTCGATGTATCAAACGGATGATTTTGACGCCGCACTGGCCAAGGCCGCGGCAGAGGTTGCGATTGTTGCCTGCACCGATAGTGAAAACGGCGTTTACGTCTTGGCGGATGGCCAGCGCTGGCTGGTGCCTGCGGTGCCAACCCAGATCGTTGATGCCACCGGCGCGGGCGATTTATTTGCGGGCGCGTTTCTGTGGGGGCTGACAAACGGCTATGACCTCGAAACCTGCGGCAAGATGGGCAATGTCGCGGCATCAGAGGTAATCAGCCATATCGGCGCGCGCCCCGAGGCGGATTTGAATGCGTTATTCACGGCGCACGGGCTGATCTAGCACTGGCGCACGACTAGAACGGGGGCCGGGTGCAGGGATGCGCCCGCCCTTTTTTTGCGATTTTTCTATCCCGAGTAAAAAACTCGGATTGACAATGTTGATTAAAATGATCAGGTAAGCCGCATTCATCCCGCCAGCCGATGCAGGCAAGCAATCCGATCTACCGACCCAAAGGAAACCCACATGACCCGCAACTATCTTCTTTCAACGGCGCTTGGCCTTTGCATTGCGACCCCCGCACTGGCCGTAGAGCAGGCTGACGTGTTGACCACTTATGCCGATATCGCCGCTGCAAACTATGATGATGCGCGCATCACTGCGGTCGCGCTGCAATCCGCCGTTGACGCGCTGATTGCTGATCCATCCGCCGAAGCACTGCAAGCCGCAAAAACAGCATGGCTGGCGGCGCGTGTGCCTTACCAGCAGACCGAAGTTTTCCGTTTCGGCAACGCGATTGTCGATGACTGGGAAGGCAAAGTGAACGCGTGGCCACTGGACGAAGGTTTGATCGATTATGTTGATCTGTCTTATGGTGGTGCCACCGACGAAAACCACTTTGCCGCGTTGAACGTTGTGGCAAGCCCTGCATTCACATTGTCCGGCACCGAAGTCGACGCAAGTGCGATCACGCCAGAGCTGCTGGCGGAAACCCTGCACGAGGCAGACGGTGTCGAATCAAACGTCGCAACAGGCTATCACGCGATTGAATTCCTGCTGTGGGGTCAGGATCTGAACGGCCACGGCGCAGGTGCAGGCAGCCGCCCTTGGACAGACTACGCAGCGGGCGAAGATTGCACCGGCGGCAATTGTGACCGCCGCGCCGCGTATCTGAAAGCCGCGACTGATTTGCTGGTTTCCGATCTGGAATGGATGGCCGCGCAATGGGTCGAGGGCGGTGATGCACGCGCCGCATTGTCCGAAACCGATGCCACAGGGATTTCTGCAATCCTGACCGGCATGGGCTCACTGTCCTATGGTGAACAAGCGGGCGAACGTATGCGCCTTGGGCTGATGCTTAATGATCCGGAAGAAGAGCATGATTGCTTCTCTGACAACACGCACAACAGCCACTATTACGATGGCTTGGGCATCCAGAACGTTTACTTGGGCGAATACATCCGCGTTGATGGCACATTGGTAACAGGGCCATCGCTGTCTGATCTTGTGGCTGAAACCGATGCGGCATTGGACGCCGAAGTGCAAAGCAAACTGGCAACCACAATGCTGGCGCTTGGCCGGATCAAATCCACTGCCGAAGCAGGGTTTGCTTATGACCAGATGCTGGAACGCGGCAACGCGGGCGGAGAAGCCCTGATCATGGGCGGCGTGAACGGTCTGATTGACCAGACACGGTCGTTCGAGCGGGTTGTTGCGGCGCTGGGCGTTGATCAGATCGCGTTTGAAGGCTCTGATAGTCTGGATGCGCCAGAGGCCGTATTCAAGTAAATACCACAGGCGCGGTGCCACAAGGGGCCGCGCCAATTCACGAAAGAAAGATACGCTGTGCGGCTGACCTATTTCTTTGCAGGCCTCATGCTTGGATCGGCTGGCGTCGCGCAGGCGGGTGTCTTGGACGAGCCGCACTTGAACATCGTTGCGCGCACCGCCGATGAACAGGCGCGCGTTGATGCTGTGACCGCGCTAACATCGGATTTTACCGCGCCAGCCGCGTTCGAAGAAAACCCTGCAGGCGCCGCTACGGTGCGCGCGCGCCGCGATGCAGATGCGTTTTCGCAGGCTTCGGCCAATATCAGCTTTGAGGACGAACTGACGTTCAAGGTCGGCAACGGGTTTTTTCGCAAGCTTTGGGTGTCGTCACCATCATCGACATTGGCGTCAGACGGGCTTGGGCCGCTTTATAATGCGCGGTCCTGCCAGCGCTGCCATATCAAGGACGGGCGCGGGCATACGCCAGTTGATGCAGATGACAGTGCCGTGTCGCTGTTTTTGCGGATCTCAATTCCTGGCGGGTATGACGAAAAAACCGCTGATATCGAAGGCTATATCGCGACCCTGCCGGACCCGACCTATGGGAGCCAATTGCAGGATTTCGCGGTGCAGGGGCATCGGGCGGAATACCGGCTTGCAGTCAGCTATACCGAAACGCAGGTCGCATTGGCAGGCGGCGAGGTCGCGCAACTGCGCCAGCCCATATATGTGGCGGCTGATCTGGGCTATGGCCCGTTGCATCCCGACGCGATGATCAGCCCGCGCATTGCACCGCAAATGATAGGGCTTGGTCTGCTCGAGGCGATTCCGGCGGCGGATATTCTGGCCAATGCGGACCCCGATGATGCTGATGGCGATGGTGTGTCTGGGCGTCCGAATATCGTGTGGTCGTTGGAATTTGACCAGCCGATGCTGGGCCGCTTCGGGCTTAAGGCGGGGGCGCCCACAGTGCGCCAGCAATCGGCGGCTGCGTTTTCGGGAGATATCGGGATTTCATCGCCCTTGTTCCCGAATGGCGCGGGCGAATGCACCCAAGCCCAGCAGGATTGCCAGACCGCGCCACATGGTGACGGCGATGTGCGCGTCACCGAAGTTGATGAAACCGGCATGGATCTGATTACCTTTTACAGCCGCAATCTGGGTGTGCCCGCGCGCCGCAATGCGGATGACCCGCAGGTCTTGCGCGGCAAGCAGTTGTTTTACGAAACCCGCTGCACAGCCTGCCATACCCCCAGTTTTGTGACCCACCGTTTGGAACCGCAAACGGCCCAAAGTTTCCAGCTGATCTGGCCCTATTCGGATATGTTGCTGCATGACATGGGCGAAGGTTTGGCCGACCGCCGCCCCGAAGCCCGTGCCACGGGGACCGAATGGCGCACGCCGCCGCTTTGGGGGATCGGGATGACTGAACAAGTCAGCGGGCACAGTAATTTCTTGCATGATGGCCGCGCGCGCAATTTGTTAGAAGCCATCCTCTGGCATGGCGGCGAAGCACAGGTTATGCGTGATACAGTGGTTGCGATGACGCCCGCCGACCGCGCCGATCTGATCGCCTTTCTGGAGAGCCTATGAAACGTCTGTTTTGTGCAATCGCAATATTTTTGGGGGCAGGTGCTGTCAGCGCGCAATCGCTGTCAGATGTGACTGGCGCAGCCATTGACGCCCATATCTTGCCGCGGTTTGAACGGCTGGCGACAGATGCGCAGCAGCTTGCCAACGTGGCGCAGGATAATTGCGATGCCGCGTCGCCTGCGCTGCGCGCTGCCTACGGCACGGCCTTTGACGCATGGGTCGGGGTCAGCCACCTGCGTTTTGGCCCGACCGAGCACGATGACCGCGCCTTTGCGCTGGCGTTTTGGCCCGATAGCCGCGGCGTGACCCCGCGCAGTTTGCTGTCATTGATCGCGGACGAAGACCCGATTGGTCTGGATGCTGATGCCTATGCCGATGTGTCGATCGCCGCGCGCGGGTTCTATGCGCTGGAATTCCTGCTTTATGATGACGCGGCGCTGGCGGCGGGCGATGCGGCCTACCGCTGCGCGCTGGTCCAGACCGTGACTGCGGATATTGCCGCGCTCGCCAGTGCGATTGATGCGGATTGGCGCGGTACATACGCTGCGGATATGCGCGCGCCATCGCAAACGGGCCATTACCGCACCCAAGAAGAAGCCGCCCAAGAGCTGTTCAAAGCGGTATCCACGGGTTTGGAATTCTTGGGTGATACGCGTCTGGGCCGTCCGTTGGGCACGTTTGACCGCCCGCGTCCAACACGCGCCGAAGTCTGGCGCTCTGGCCGATCGGCGCACCATGTTGCGCTGTCACTGGCGGCGATTGGTGAACTGGCGCAGATTTTGGCAGCGGGTGATGCGCAGGTATCTGACGTGGTTGCGGACGGGTTTGCCCGCGCGCAAGCCCGCGTGGCGCAGCTTGATGATCCGGTATTTGCAGGTGTTACCGACCCTAGCGGGCGGTTCGCGATAGAGGTTCTCAAGCAATCGATCGATGCGATCCGCGCGACCGTGCGCAATGATCTGGGGCCAAAGCTGGGCGTTGTGGCAGGGTTCAACGCGCTGGACGGCGATTGATATGACCAGCAGGCGGCAGTTTTTAGCAGGGCTTTTGGCGACGGGGCTTGCGCCAACGCCGACATGGGCCGACGCCGGATCGCCGCAATTTGTTGCGGCGGCAGCCTTGCCCGACGGGTCCTATGTGCTGTGCGGGATCGGTGCGGGCGATGCGATTGTGTTCCAGATCCCGCTGCCCGCGCGCGGCCATGCGGCGGCGGCACATCCGACACGGCCCGAAGCCGTTGCCTTTGCCCGCCGCCCGGGGACATTTGCGACGGTGATTGATTGCGCAAGCGGCTTGCAGAAATCGACAATGACAGCGCCACGCGGGCGCCATTTCTACGGGCATGGCGCGTTTTCGGCGGATGGTGACTGGCTGTTGACGACCGAAAACGACTTTGAAGCCGGACAAGGGCGCATTGGCGTTTGGGATGTGCGGGCAGGCTATACCCGCGCGGGCGAATTTGCCAGCGGCGGGATCGGTCCGCATGAAATCAAACGTATGGGGGATAGCGATATTTTTGTGGTCGCCAATGGCGGGATCGACACGCATCCAGACAGCGGCCGCACAAAGCTCAATATCGCGACTATGGCCCCTAATCTGGCCTATCTGCACGATGGGCTGGTGGTCGAAACTGTGGCGCTTGCACCGGATATGCACAAGAATTCGATCCGTCATCTGGATGTCGCGGACGGGCAGGTGGCATTCGGGATGCAATGGCAGGGCGACGGTGACCCTGCGGTTTTGGCTGGGCTCCATCGGCAGGGGCAGCCGATTGTGCCGCTCGCGGCATCCGCGGACCACATGCGCGCGATGCGCGGCTATGTCGGCAGCATCGCGTTTTCACGTGCCGGTGATCAGGTTGCGGTGACATCGCCCGTGGGCGGGGTGACGCAGGTATTCGATGTCGCGACAAATGCGCTCAGCCATCAGATCGTGGCGGTTGACGCGGGCGGCGTTGCTGCACGTGGCGCGGGGTTCATTATCAGCAACGGGCAGGGGCAATTGGGCCAGATTGCCCAAGGGCAGCTACAGCTTGGGGCGCGCGCGCCGCTGGCTTGGGACAATCACATCGTGCCCGTCGGGGCGTAGCACATAGAAAGTTGTGCACCCCGCGCTTGCGCTGACGCGCGTGCATGACTAGATCAATCGTTGCCGTGGACGCCCTTGTGTGGCATGAAACATCAAACCATACTGAACGAAAGAGTTTAGATCGTGACAGACTATACCACCCGCCGCACAATGATGGTCGACACACAGGTGCGCCCTTCTGATGTAACCAAATTTCCGATCATTGACGCGATGCTGGCTGTGCCACGCGAACAGTTTGTCCCCGACAACCTGCGCGAAGCGGCCTATGTCGGCGAAAATATTGACATCGGCGGCGGTCGCACGGTGCTGGAACCGCGCACATTGGGCAAAATGCTGGATGCGCTCGATATCCAGCCGGGGCATGTGGCGTTGGATCTGGCCTGCGGGATGGGCTATTCCACTGCGGTGCTGGCGCATATGTGCGAATTTGTTGTGGCTGTCGAAGACAACGAAGCCCGCGCCGAAGAGGCGCAAACCCTGCTGTCTGCCCAAGGCATCGACAATGCGGCGGTCATGACAGGCCCCTTGGCTGAAGGTTCTGCAAAATCGGGGCCATTTGATATTATTATGGTGCAAGGCGCCGTCGAAACCGTGCCTGACGCGGTGCTTGCGCAGTTGCGTGACGGTGGCCGGATTGCCTGTATCTTTGCCGAGGGCAGCCTTGGCGTTGTGCGTGTCGGTCACAAGCTTGACGGCGTGGTGAACTGGCGGTTTGCCTTTAACGCAAGCGCACCTTTGGTCGCGGGTTTCACAAAAACGACGGAATTCGCGCTTTAATCCGTAGAATGACTGGCAAAGCGCGCAGCAAACAAACAAGTGAGAAACCCATGATCAAACGCAATCGGTTTGCTGCTGTCGCAGTCGCTTTTGTTGCTTTCGCAAGTCCGGCCGCGCAGGCGGAAACCCTGTCGGCGGCCTTGACGGCGGCCTATAATAATTCGGGTTTGCTGGAGCAAAACCGTGCCTTGCTGCGGGCCGCTGACGAAGATGTCGCGCTTGCGGTCGGGGCGACATTGCCGGTGATCAACTGGTCGATTTCCGCATCAAGTTCGATCAACAATGCCTTGCCTGCATCACAACGTGCGGCGACCAATACCGCAATTGCGGCGATCAGCGGCAGCTTTACGCTATATGACGGGGGCACCGGCCGTTTGGCGGTTGATGCGCAAAAAGAACTGGTGCTAAGCACCCGTCAGACCCTGATCGGCGTTGAACAGGATATTCTGCTGCGCGCAGTACAGGCCTATATGAATGTGCGCCGCGATCAGGAATTTGTGCAACTGCGCGAAAGCAACGTGCGCGTAATCACCCAAGAATTCCGCGCCGCCCAAGACCGGTTCGAAGTGGGCGAAGTGACCCGTACCGATGTCGCATCAGCCGAAGCGCGGCTTGCCGGTGCGCGCAGCCTGTTGGCAGCAGCCCAAGGGGCTTTGGTGAAGTCGATGGAAGAATATAACGCGGCTATCGGCCATATGCCCAGCGGTGCGGCGGCCGTGTCGCCCGCGCCAGTGTCGCAAACCGTGACAGAAGCCAAAGATTACGCCGTGCGCAACCACCCCAGCGTGCGCGAAGTCCAGCATACCGTTGCCGCCGCAGAGCTGAATATCCAGCGCGGTGAAGCGGCGGTCATGCCGTCGGTCACGATTGACGGATCCATTTCCACCAATCAGGATTCGGTTGAGGCCGGTCAAATCGGGATCAGCGTCGGCGGCCCGATTTATGCCGGTGGCCAGATCGCCAGCGCCATGCGGCAGCTGATCGCGCGCCGTGATGCGGCACGTTCGGGGCTATATCTGACCATGGCGAGCGTCGAACAGCAGGTTGGCAATGCCTATGCATCGTTGCAAATTGCGCGCGCATCGCGCGAAGCCTCTGACCGTCAGATTTCTGCGGCCCGCGTGGCATTTGAAGGCATCCGCGAGGAAGCAACGCTCGGGTCACGCACCACGCTCGAGGTATTGAACGCAGAGCAGGAACTGCTGGATGCCCAAGCCAGCCGCATTTCCAGTCAGGCAGACGAGGTGATCGCATCCTATGCGGTATTGGCCGCGATGGGGCTGTTGACAGCCGAACATCTGCGCCTGCCCGTGCAGCAATATGATCCAGCGGCCTATTACAATTTGGTCAAAGACGCGCCGCCGCTTTTGTCCGAGCAGGGCCGCGCGCTTGATCGGGTGCTGCGCGCGATTGGCGAAGAATAAGCTAATAGTTGTTTAACATCTCGTTATCAGTTAGCTTTTAACCAAGGCTACGGAACGAGGGAAACACCATGTCTCATACGGCACGCACGGGTAATGTTGACGATGCATTGCTAAGATCAGTGCGCAATCTGGTTTCTGTCCGTACCGGTGAACAACCCGCCCCGAGCGGTGTGATCGAACGTCTGATCCTGACACCGGCGTGGCGCGTGGATGTTCCGCAAGCGCCCGCGATGCCCGCACCGCAGGCTGAACCTGCAACAGATGCTCACGAAACCAACGAAGAACCTGCATTTCGGCATGCCGATGAGGTCAGCAAAATCCTTGTGCTTGAGCCGAACAACCGTTCAGAGCGCGCAGGGCTTGAGGCAACCATCGCCGAATTGGAAGCCGCAGTGACATCGCAGGCCGACGATTGGGAAGCCGATGAAGGCGAGAATTTAGATGATACCGAATGGGCTGCGGCGGCATTTCAGTCGCGGCTTGTTGATTCGTCAAAACTGCCCGAATACCCGCCGATCCTGCGCATGGCATTGGGTGATGAGCAAGAAGTCGCTGATGACGATGCCCCTGCCGTCGGTATCGACGAAGACGCGCTGCGCGAGCTGGTCGTTGAAATTGTGCATCAGGAACTTAGCGGCGAATTGGGTGAACGTATCACCCGCAACGTGCGCAAGCTGGTCCGCCGCGAGATCAACCGCGTTCTGGTGAGCAAGGGGCTCGACTAGATTTTCCCGGCAAGCGCAAGCAGCCTGTCCAGATCCATATGTGTTTCAAGATGCGCGGCAAGCGCGTCCAGCGTCTGTTCGACGCCGCGCCCGTAGTCATATGCAGCCACAGGTTTGCCAAGCGCCGCCAGAAATGCGGCTCTGAACCTGTCCGCCGCAAAAAGCCCGTGCACATAGCACCCCTTGACCCGCCCGTCGGGTGACGCGGCGCCTTCGGGCCGCCCGTCGAGCGACAGAAATGCCTGTGCGCAATCCGGCCCGTCGGTTTCGCCGATATGGATTTCATACCCGTCCACCGCATCGCCCGTCGGCAGATATGTCGCACGTGACAGGGCCAGCCGTTTTTGCGGTTTCATCACCGTTGTAACATCCAGATGGCCCAAGCCGTTGACACGGCTGGGCGGCCCTTCGATGCCGTCATCGTCGATGATCTGTCTGCCTAGCATCTGGTAGCCGCCGCAGATCCCCAAGACATGCCCGCCGCGCCTGATATGGGCCTGCAAATCGATATCCCAGCCCTGCGCGCGAAAATCGGCAAGATCGGCGATGGTGGATTTTGATCCGGGGATAATGACCAGATCCGCATCACCAGGCAGGGGCCGACCGGGGTTGATGATGTCAACACTGACGCCGGGGGTGGCTGACAGCGGGTCAAGATCGTCAAAATTGGCGATCCGGTTCAGGCGCGGCACGGCGATTTTGATTGCGCCGCTTTTGCGGCTGGCGATGTCCATCACATCTTCGGCGGGCAGGCGCCATGCGTCGCCAAACCAGGGGATCACCCCCAGATCGGCCCAGTCTGTGCGCGCCGCAATCGTGGCCATCCCGTCGGTGAAGAGGCTGGTATCGCCGCGAAATTTGTTGACGGCAAAGCCTTTGATCAAGGCGCGGTCATCGTCTGGCAACACCGCATGGGTGCCAACCAGTTGCGCGATGACGCCACCGCGATCAATGTCACCGACCAGCACAACAGGCACGTTTGCCGCAGCGGCAAAGCCCATATTGGCAATATCGCCCGCGCGCAGGTTTACTTCGGCGGGGCTGCCTGCGCCTTCGATGATCACCAGATCGCGCCCCTGTGCGATGCGCCGGAAACTGTCCAGAACTGCAGGCATCAACTGGGCTTTTTGTTTGCCGTAATCGCGCGCCCGTAGCGTGGCAAAGCGTTTGCCTTGCACGATGACTTGCGCGCCTGTGTCAGTTTCAGGCTTTAGCAGCACAGGGTTCATATCCACCAGCGGCGCGAGCCCGCAGGCAAGCGCCTGCAACGCCTGTGCGCGGCCGATTTCCCCCCCGTCGGCAGTGACGGCGGCATTGTTGGACATGTTTTGCGGCTTGAACGGCGCGACCGACAGTCCGCGTTTGACGCAGGCGCGCGCGATGCCCGCCACCAACATGGATTTCCCCACATTGGATCCTGCGCCTTGGATCATGATTGCTTTGGTCATTTGCGTCCTGCCAGTCCTGTTGCGCTAGGGATATGCAAACGCGGGCATTGCCACAAACAAAAACGCAGCCCCGAGGGGCCGCGCGTTCATAAAACTTTTACGAAGCTGTGCAATGTGCCTAGGCAGCGCGTGCTTCCTGTTCGGCCGCGTTGCGACGTTCGCTTTCTTCGCGTGACAGGGCAACAGAAGTGCGCACACCTTTGCCGACAAAATCCATCAAACCGCTGACAACACGTTCATTCGGGTCGATACCCGCGCATGACAACACCTCGCGCCCGTCGCGTGACCGCGCCCAGCGTGCGATTTGTTCCGGCCCGTTGCCGTATTTCTTGTCATCAGCAATCGCATCATCGAGTGCTGCAAGCACAACAGCAGCGAATAATTTGCGCGCACGGTTACCTTGTTCATTGTTAAAGGCGGTACCGTCGACAAAATCTCTCATCTTGCTTCCTTTATTTTGCTCTTGCAGTTCTTGCGTGACGGGCAATATGCATGTTTAAGCCCGATTCGGGGGCGCTCTTTTGGAATGGCAGCTATGCGTTTGGTGCATGGCTCCAAATGCTGTTTGCCTGATCTTGCCAGCCTATCACTGTAGATATATAGGCTTTCTCCAGCATCAATCAACCTTTCTCAAACGCGAAGTGAAGCCCCAAATGCCTAAAATTAACGGTAATGAAATCCGCCCAGGTAATGTGTTGGAACATGAAGGCGGTCTTTGGGCTGCTGTCAAAATCGACCACGTCAAACCCGGCAAGGGTGGCGCTTTTGCGCAAGTCGAGCTGAAAAACCTGCGCGATGGCCGCAAGCTGAACGAACGGTTCCGCTCTGCCGATAAGGTCGAGCGTGTGACGCTTGATCAAAAGGACCAGCAATTCCTGTTTGAAGCCGACGATATGCTGACCTTTATGGACAGCGAAACCTACGAGCAAATCGCGCTGCCTGCGGATATTCTGGGCGATCGCCGCCCGTTCTTGCAAGACGGCATGGTTGTTCATATCGAATATTACGGTGAAGAAGCGCTGAACGTGACTTTGCCGCTCAAGGTCGTGTGCAAAATCGCCGAGACAGAGCCTGTCGTCAAAGGCCAGACCGCCGCTAACAGCTTTAAGCCCGCAATTCTGGACAACGGCCTGCGCGTGATGATCCCGCCGTTTGTGGGGCAGGACGAAGATATCGTCGTGAACACCGAACTTTTCGAATATGTTGAACGCGCCTAGGTTTTACCGCCTGAAGTGTTGCAAAGGCCGCCCTTTGGGGCGGTCTTTCTTGTTTTTATGACCAGAAAACGCCATTTAGGTCGTATAAAATCAAGAGGAGCCGCCGTGAACAGCAACCGCAATTCCCCCCTTGGCAGGGCGTTTGAACAGCAGTTTTCCCAAAGCAATCTGGTTTCCGGCGGGTTCGGGTTTCAATGCGGCGGTGGCGCGCCGGAAATCTATGTGGGCGGCACCAAAAGCCGCACCGACCTGACGCCGGTTCCCGTTGATGCCGCGTGGCACATCGGATCAATTACCAAGACATTTACCGCCGCTTTGGTGCTGATGCTGGCGCAGGACGGGCAGATCGACATTGACGCACCTGTTGCGACCTATTTTGACGCAGAAAACATGCATTCCGATTGGCGGGCGCTGACGCTCGCGCAGGTTCTGGGGCATCGTGCCGGAATACAACCCAACCCGAACCGCGCGGATATGCTGGCGCTATATGCCGGAAAACAAGACCGGCACCAGTTGCTGTCGGCACAGTGGCGTGCGCCATTGCCGGGAAAGCCAGGTGCATTCCAATATTCCAATATCGGCTATATTTTTGCGGCCTATGTGATTGAAACGGTGACAGGGCAGTCGTGGGAAGACCTGCTGCGCGCGCGCATCATAAATCCGCTTGGTTTGTCGTCGTTTGGCATCGGCCCGCCTGCCGGTTTGCGCGGGCACCGGTCTGCATTGGGTCTGTTCAAGCGCCCCGTCGCCCCACAAGCGCCCCGCGCCGACAACCCGCCGGTGTTTACGCCTGCGGGGCGGATGCATCTGTCGATTGCGGATATGTTGACATGGGGCCGGTTTTTGCTGTCGGCAGAGCAGGGCGATAATGCGCAGCTTGCCCGCGCGCATATGCAGCGGATGACCGACACGCTTGGCGGCGATTATGGCATGGGGCTGATGCGGTTTGGTATTCCCGGCACGGGCCAGATGGCATGGGGGCATGACGGGTCGAACCGGCTTTGGTACGGGCTTCTGGCAATCGTTCCCGCACAAAACGCGGTCGGTTTTGTGATCAGTGGCGAAGGTCGGATGCGCAAAGTCGCAAAGCTGGGGATCGCGCTGATGGCGCAGGCGCTGAACGCTAAAGCGTGATCCGCGCCGTCGCGGCGGTCATCGGTCCGGTGGCCCTGTCAAACCGCAGATAGGCAAGCGCGCGTCCGCCGGATTGCGTGAAAACTGTGCCGGCCTCTTTGCCGTCGGCGGTTTCGATCACTGTGCCTACAGGGGCCGCGCCGTCAATTTTGACCTGCACCAATCCTTTACGCAGCGTGGTCTTGTGCTTCATCCGCGCAATAATTTCCTGACCGACATAGCAGCCCTTTTTGAAATCCACGCCGTGGAGCGGCTCGAACCCCGTCTCAAGGATATAGGTTTCAGGGGTAAGTTCGATCCCCGTTTCAGGGATGATATGGGCGACACGCAGCGCGTCCCAATCAGTGTCATCGCTGACATCCGCGTCGCCATAGGCGCGCCAGCCCATGTCAGGGTGGCGCGGGTCCTGCAGCGCATCGGCGGGGGCGGGGCCAGTGCCGCGCGACACGATCAGCGGGGTTTCTTCAATCGTGACGGCCGCGCGCAGACGGTACATCATCAACCGCTGTGCGAGCGTCGGGGCGTGGCTGGTGGCGACATCAACCAACAGCCTGTCATCCTGACCGATAACAAAGAAATCGGCGATATATTTGCCCTGTGGCGTCAACAGGGCGGCGTAGATGATCCCGCCTTGCGCGCGGGCGACATCATTTGTGACCAGCCCTTGCAGGAACGTGACGCGGTCCGCGCCGCCAATGGCCAGAACGGTACGATCAGTCATTATCTTCGCTTTCGGCTTGCGAGAATTGCAAATTGTAAAGATCCGCGTAGATGCCCCCACGCGCCAGCAATTCATCATGAGTGCCTTGATCGATGACGCGGCCATGATCCATGACCACGATGGAGTCGGCGTTGCGAACGGTGGACAGCCGGTGCGCGATCACAAGCGTTGTGCGCCCTGCGGAAAGCTGTTCCAGCGCGGCTTGGACGATGGCTTCGGACTTTGTATCAAGCGCGCTTGTGGCCTCGTCGAGCAGCAGGATCGGCGTGTCACGCAAAAGCGCGCGGGCAATGGCCACCCGCTGGCGTTGCCCGCCCGACAGGTTCGACCCGCGCGGACCCGCAGGGCTATCAAGCCCGTCGGGCAGCAACGGCAGAAAATCACTGACATGGGCCGCATCCAGCACGGCCTGAAGATGCGCGTCAGTGACATCTTCGCGGCCCAAAAGGATATTGTCGCGCAGGGTTTCGTCAAAGAGCGCAGCATCCTGACTGACCACCGAAAACTGGCCACGCAGTTCGGTCAGGTCAAAGTCCTTGATCTGCGTGCCATCAATCGTGATATCGCCCGTGCCGGGTTCGACCAATCGGGTGAGCACGTTAAAAATCGTGCTTTTGCCCGCGCCTGATGCGCCAACCAGCGCCGTTGTTTTTCCTGCCTTGGCCACAAATCCCGCACCGCGCAGCACCGGCAATTCGCCGTATTGCATATTGACGTCACGCAGCACAATTTCGGGGCAGCCTTGTGCGGCTTTCGCAGGTATCTTGGGGGATACGATGGACGGCTTCAGGTTCAGTACCTCTTGCAGCCGTTCCACGCTGGCGGCGGCCATTTGCCATTGGCCGCTCATGGCACCAAGACGGCGCAACGGATCAAAGGCCAAAGACATCGACGTGAAAAACGCCATGAATTCGCCATTGGTTTTTTCGCCGGACATGATTTCAACGCCACCATAAAGCATCACGCCCATGAACCCGATGCCTGTCATGATATCAATCAGCGCAGGCACGGCGGATTGGCCCGCGGCGGTGCGCATATCGGCCCTGACCCCTTCTTTGATCAGCGCGTCATAGCGGCCGCCCTGATAGTTTTCGAGCGCGTTCAGCTTGATCGGGTTGATGCCGTGGAATACCTCGTCCAGCCGCGTCGATATCTTGCCCGCAATTTCGCGCGAATTGCGCGCGCGCCTGCGGATATAGGATTGCACCAGCAGCGACGGCATGACCAGCATCGGGATGCCGACCACAGCGATCAGCGTCCATTGCCAGTCAATCCAAAGCGCCACACCAAACAGGCCGATCACGGAAATCAGGTCGCGGCCAAGGGCTGTGATGATCCCGCTCCAGACGGAATTGATTGATCCGACATCGCCTTGCACCCGTTCGATCAGCTGGCCCGGCGGGTGAATGGCGTAAAACCCGCTATCAAGCGTCATCATATGCCGTAGCAGGTGCTTGCGCATGCTTGCGGCTGTCAATTGCACGACCAGCGTCATCAGCAAGCGTTGCGCCGTTGCCGTCAGGGCGCGCACGATAAAGATGCCCAATATCCCGAAAGCCACGAAATAAAGCGCGCTTTCGTCTGCGGCGGCAAAGACATCATCGAACATCGGCTGGATCATCCGCGAGATCAGCGCGAGCATCGACCCTTCGATCATCATAAAGAAGATCGCCGCAACCAAGAGCCATTTTTGCGGGCGCAGATAATCCTTCCACAACCACCAGAACAGGGTGACCGCCGATTGCGATTTGCTGGGGTCTTTGGGCGGGATAGGCGCGGCCATCGCGTGTCCTTTGGATCAGGTTCATGCACGTCTAATATCAAATAGGGGGGCGGGGCAAGTTCGCTAGGCTTGACCCCGTCCGGCTTGGCGATAGTGTCTGCGCATAACCACTATTGAAAGCAGCCCCATGTCTTTGTCATACGGTCGCCCCTATCTGGCGATTCCCGGTCCTTCGGTGATTCCCGACCCTGTTTTGCAGGCCATGCACCGCGCATCGCCCAATATCTACGAAGGCGAATTGCACGATCTGACCCACAGCCTGATCCCCGATCTAAAATCGGTGGCGCTGACCGATCACAATGTGGCGATCTATATCGGCAACGGACACGCCGCATGGGAGGCCGCGCTGGCCAATGTGATAGCCGCGGGTGACAAGGTGCTGGTGCTGGCGACCGGCCGGTTTGGTATCGGCTGGAGCGAGATTGCCGAAGGTCTGGGCGCCAAGGTTGAAATCATCGATTTCGGGGCGCAAACGGCGATTGATCTCGACCGTGCCGAACAGGCGCTTGCAGCGGATCAGGACGGCCGGATCAAGGCGGTTCTGGCGGTACATGTGGACACATCGACAAGTGTCAAAAGCGATATCGCAGGGCTGCGCGCGGTGCTTGACCGCACCGGTCACCCCGCGCTGTTGATGGCTGATTGCATTGCGTCGCTGGGATGTGACCGGTTTGAAATGGATGGCTGGGGCGTTGATGTGATGGTGTCCGCCTGCCAAAAGGGGTTGATGACGCCCGCCGGTATCAGCTTTGTGTTTTTCAACGACAAGGCGGGCGCAGCCCAAAACACAGCCGTATCGCGCTATTGGGATTGGCGGCCACGGGTGAAGCCTGAAGTCTATTACCAATATTTTGCAGGGACAGCGCCTACGCATCATCTTTACGGGCTGCGCGCCGCGCTTGACCTGATCAAATCCGAAGGGTTGGACGCCGTATTTGCCCGCCACGCCAAAATCGCCCAAACCGTCTGGGCCGCCGTCGATGTGTGGGGGGCTGACGGGCCGATGAAACTGAACGTCGCGAACCCTGCGCAACGGTCGCACGCGGTCACATCCATCGCGATGGGATCAGACGCGGCGCTGGAGCTGCGCCGCTGGACCGAACATAAATGCGGGCTGACGCTGGGCATCGGGCTGGGCCGCGTCCCCGAAGAGCATTACTTCCGCATCGGCCATATGGGCCATGTCAGCGGTCATATGATCATGGGCGCGCTGGGTACAATTGATGCAGGGCTCAAAGCACTCAACATCCCGCACGGGCGCGGCGCGCTTGATGCGGCGTCCGAGGTGATTGCGACGGCCTAGATGGTGGGTGGAGCAAGGCACACATGCGTTCGACTAATTTTGTAAGCCTAATTGGCATTGCGTAAGCTGCATGAGGCGTTGCAAGCCCGATACAAATGTACTTGTGTGCAGCTCTGAGGCTGAAATCTATTTGCCATACCCCGCCATTTAAGTACAATTAGAACGTATTTATTTTCTGGAGAATTAACATGAAGATTTCTATTTTTGGTGCTTTGATTGTGGCTGCACTGTCGACATCGGCAACAGCGGGTAGTGTTGCAGGGCCTGTTGTTGAGGCTCCGGTAGTTGCGCCTGCTATGGCAGCGTCCACTCCGACTGCTGATTGGGGTGGTTTCTACGGCGGTCTATCCTACGGTCAAGCGACCGGAGAAACGAACTATTACTCTGCCCCCGGCGTTTTCGATAACGGAGACTATGTCGTGGAGGGCAATTTGCCTGGCCTATTTGCGGGCTACAATGTTCAGCGCGGTAACCTGGTTTATGGTGGCGAGTTAAGCGCCGTGTTTGGTGAAGTTCGCGGAACTCCAGACGGTTTCGAAGAGCAGCAGTATGAGGGTGTAATTGATCTCAAAGCACGGGGCGGCTATGCCTTTGGCAGTGCGTTAGTCTATGGCTCGCTCGGCTACAGCGTTTCTCCGTTTGCTGAAGATGGCGAACCACTTCAAGCTATGACCGGGTTGGGTTACGGCGTTGGGGTGGATTACCAAATCGCGGAGCGGTACGTTATTGGTGCTGAGTTCTATCGTCGTGAATTGAACGGAACGCTTGATTATGCGCCAACATATGAGTTGGACGATTCAGGATTTGATACGTTCTCAGTGCGCCTTGGCATGCAATTCTAAACTAATTGTGAGCCGCCAGTTTTCGCCGACCTTTGTGGAAATCAAAGGTCGGCGTTTTTGTTGCCGGCACCTAGAGTTAACCTATGACATTGTGTCCAGCGCCTTTGGCAGCGCCTCCGCAAACCTATCCATTTCCGCTGGCGTGCCGCAGCTAATGCGGATGCAGCGGTCTTGGGGGGCGACGAAGGGCATGCGTACGAAAATGCCTTGGGCGATCAGGGCCGCCAGAACACGACGCGCGAAATTGCCGTCCTGGCCGCAGTCGATCGCGACAAAATTGGTGGCAGAGGGCAGGGCGGTCAGCCCGTTGTCTGCTGCGATTTGGGTGATCCGGTCGCGGGCCTGTGCGATTTGGGTTTGGATATGCGCAAGCCAGTCGTGATCGGCCAGCGCCGCCAGCGCGCCAGCCTGCGAAATCCGGCCCATGCCAAAGTGGTTGCGTACCTTGTTGAAAGCGTCAATCACCTCAGCCGCGCCAATCGCATAGCCCACGCGCGCGCCTGCCATGCCGTGCGCCTTTGAAAATGTGCGCATCCGGATCAGGTTCGGATTGTCGATCTGCATTGCGGGGGCGGTGCCTGCGGGGGCCATCTCGATATAGGCTTCGTCAAGCACGAGCAATGACCCGTCGGGTACATCCGCGATCATCTGGTCGATCACATCCGCGTTGTGCCATGTCCCCATCGGGTTGTCGGGGTTGGCGATATAGATCAGCTTGGCGCCGACTTCGCGCGCCTTGGCGATCAGGGATGCGGGGTCTTCATGGTCGTCAAGATAGGGCACCTTGTGCAGCACCCCACCAAACCCCGCGACGTGGTAATTGAACGTCGGATAGGCCCCGTCTGATGTCACGACAGGATCATTTTGCCCGACATAAAGCCGCACAAGCACGCCAAGCAGCGTGTCGATACCTTCGCCAACCATAATGTTTTCAGGTGCTACCCCGTGGTGCACGGCCAAGGCTATGCGCAAATCATGGCTTTCGGGGTCGGCGTACATCCAGACCTCTGACGCGGCTTTTTGCATTGCCGCAATCGCGCGCGGCGAAGGGCCGAACGTGTTTTCATTGGCCCCAAGGCGGGCGATGAAGGGTTTGCCATTCGCGCGCTCGGCGGCCTCTGGGCCGACAAAAGGGACAGAGGCGGGCAAGGATCGGGCGAGAGCGGTCAGGGCTGGTTTTGTCATGGCGCTAGATAAGCTGGGACTTGAAACCAATGCAATCGTGATTACATGAGAATCATTCGCAACAAGAGGATTTGTGATGAAATTATCAAGACGCGGGTTTCTGGCCAGCACAGGTGCCGCCGTTGCCGCACGCGCCCTCCCGCAAATCGCCAGTAAAACAGGCGGTCGCCGCGTGTTGACGCTGGTCTATGACAAAGGGCTAGGCATGATGCGCGCGGTTGAACGGGTTGTGCCGTAGTTTTTTGAGTATTTATTGGAAAAGAGAAATGGGGCGATCAGAAGTGACCGCCCCGCTATGTTTAACCCAATTCTTTTAGCCGCGCGATTGCGGCTTTGATCTGGGCTTCTTCGCCTTCGCGCAGCGCCAGATTTTCTTTGGCCTCGGCGACGACTTCTTCGGGGGCGGAGGCCACGAAATTGGGGTTGTTTAGCCGTCCGCGCAACCCGCCCAATTCCTTGGCTAGTTTTTGCAGCGTCTTTTCAAGCCGCGCGATTTCTTCGGGGACGTCGATCAGATCAGCGAGCGGTAGGCCGAAGGTGCCGCCGTCCATCGGGATCGTCACGCAACCTTTGGGGAAGGCGTCGACCGCTGTGAGGCTGTCGATCCGCGCAAGCCGTTGGATCAATGCTGCGTTATTATCCCATGCAGATTGGCCTTTGGCGTCAAGCCCGGTCACCACCAGTGCTACTTTGGCGCCTGCGGGCACATGGCTTTGGGCGCGCGCGGATCGTGTGTTTTCGATCAGGGCGATCACCCAGTTCATTTCGCGGTCGGCGTCGGCGTCAACCAGTTCCGCCGCCGTGTAGGTCGGCCAATCGGCATGGACCAGCATTTTGGCGCGGCTGTCGGCAAGGCCCCACAGTTCTTCGGTGATGAAAGGCATGATCGGGTGCAGCAGGATCAGGCATTGGTCCAGTACCCAGCGCAGGGTCTGTTCGGTTTCGGATTTGGCGGCGGCGTCCTCGCCCTGCAAGATGGGTTTTGAGAATTCGAGATACCAGTCGCAGACCTTGCCCCATGTGAAGGCATAAAGCGCGTTTGCCGCGTCGTTGAAACGGTAGGATTCCAGCGCTGCGTCAACTTCTTCACGGACCTTGCCGGTTTCGCCGATGATCCATTTGTTGACTGTCTGCGTCGCGACAGGGCGCTGGGCATCGCCGGGATAGGCGATTTCATAATGCTGGGCAAAGCTGAACGCGTTCCAAAGTTTGGTGCCAAAGTTCCGGTAGCCTTTGATCCGGTCCTCGGAGATTTTCAGCACGCCGCCAAGTGCCGCCATCGCCGCATTGGACATGCGCAGCGCGTCCGCACCGTAAGCGTCGATCATATCCAGCGGGTCGATGACGTTGCCCTTGGTTTTCGACATCTTCTCGCCCTTTTCGTCGCGGACAAGCTGGTGCAGATAGACGGTGTGGAACGGGTCGTCTTTCAAAACGGCCTGCGACATCATCATCATGCGGGCGACCCAGAAAAACAGGATGTCTTGACCGGTGACAAGCACGTCACCGGGGAAGTATTTCATCGCCTCGTCTTCGGCGGGCCAGCCGAGTGTGCCAAATGGCCAGAGGCCGGAGGAGAACCATGTGTCGAGCACGTCAGGGTCGCGCCAGAGATAGTTGTTTCCAGGGTTCTCGCGCGTTTTCTTTTCGGCGGCTTCTGCATTCTCTGCTTCGAGGTACTGCAGATCAAATGCAGCACCACCCCAACCTTGTTTATGATCGTGATAAAGGTCTAAGGCCTCATTGAAATTCTGAGCGCACAAGACAACTGGATTGTCAAAGTCGAGCCATTCTTGGCCAGTTTTGTCATTGCGGGAAATACGTGGCCCATACCAAACCGGAATCTGATGCCCCCACCAGAGTTGGCGCGAAATGCACCAGGGTTCGATGTTTTCCAGCCAGTGGTAGAATACCTTTTCGCCTGATTCCGGCATGATCTTGGTGCGGCCTTCTTTTACCGCATCCAGCGCGGGGCCGACGATTTTATCGGTGTCGACGAACCATTGGTCGGTCAGCGCGGGTTCGATCACGACCTTCGATCTGTCACCAAAGGGCTGCATGATTTTCTTGGCTTCGACATATGGCACTGTCTCGGTCACTTCGACCTTATTGCCGTCTTCGTCTTTTTCAATGCGGGTCACGTCATGCATCACGGCCAGCCCTTCGGCGGTGATGTCGGCCACGACCTTGGCGCGTGCTTCAAACCGGTCCAACCCGCGGTATTCTTCGGGGACAAGGTTCATCGCGGCGATCATTGCCTCGTCGAATTCCTGTGCGCCGTTGGCGATGGCTTGGGCGGTTGCGGCCTCTTCGACGTAAGGTTTGCCATCGGCGCGCATCGCGCCTTTGGTATCCATCAGGGAATACATCGGGATGTTGCCGCGCTTGGCGACTTCGTAGTCGTTGAAATCATGCGCGCCGGTGATTTTCACCGCACCCGATCCAAAATCCATATCGGGGTAGGGGTCGGTGATGATGGGGATCAGGCGGCGCTGCGCCTTTGGCCCGACCGGAATTTCGCACAGTTTTCCGACGATGGGCGCATAGCGTTCATCCTTGGGGTTCACCGCAACCGCGCCGTCACCCAGCATGGTTTCGGGGCGGGTTGTGGCGATGGAAATATAATCGCGGGTCTCGCGCAGGGTGACATTCCCGTCTTCGTCTTTTTCGACGTATTCATAGGTTTCGCCACCCGCGAGCGGGTATTTGAAATGCCACATGTGGCCGTCGACTTCGATATTTTCGACCTCGAGATCGGAAATCGCGGTTTCGAAATGCGGGTCCCAGTTGACCAGACGCTTGCCGCGATAGATTTTGCCTTGGTTGTAGAGTTCAACAAACACTTTCAGCACTGCATCGTGGAAATTGCCGGGCTTTTCTGTCGCTGGCGCGCTTTCGGCGCCGGACATTGTGAACGCAGAGCGCGACCAATCCATGCTGTCGCCCAGACGGCGGGCCTGCTGTTCGATCATGCCGCCTTTTTCGCCTTTCCATTCCCAGACTTTTTCTAGGAATTTCTCGCGGCCGAGTTCCGTGCGCTTGGGCTGGCCCGTTGCGGCCAGTTCTTTTTCGACCATCAGCTGTGTCGCGATGCCTGCGTGATCCAGCCCGGGCTGCCAGAGCGTGTCGTAACCTTGCATCCGTTTCCAGCGCGTCAGCATGTCCATGATCGTGTGGTTGAACGCGTGGCCCACGTGCAAATGGCCCGTGACATTGGGTGGCGGCAACATGATTGCAAAGGTTTCATCGCGGCTGGCGTTTGCACCTGCCTTAAATGCGCCCGCGTTTTCCCACATCTCGTAGATGCGTTTTTCAGCGGTTTTTGCGTCGAATGTCTTGTCCATGGCCATTGTCACGTTCCCATATTCTTTGGGACCGAATACCCAATGGGCAGGCCAAGGGAAAGGGGCTATAGCTGGTTATAGATGCTGATGGCCAATTGGTTGAGCGCCTCGCGGTCCACATCGCCGACAATCGCATAGCTCAGGTTCGCGTCTTCCCAATAGAAACTGCCCGTGTCGCCGGTTTGGTTGTAGTTGAAGGATGCCAGTTGACCAGTGGCCCCTTTGACCGCGAACAGGGTGATCCGTTTGCCGGTTGCATCTTCATACATGAATTGCGCGGCGGGGCCTTCGGTCGCTGACACCAGCCGCCCGCCGACAAGCGTGAACCCGTTTGTCGTCAGGTCAGGGGCTTGCAGCGGCTCGCCCACCCGGTTCGACAGCCAGCGGATCAGGGTTTCTTCGTCAGAGGCTGCGACTTCCACAGGCCGGTGCGGGTCGATGCTATAGACCGCGTGGGCTTGCACCGCTTCTTGGACGAGGCTGGCGATCAACGCCGGATTGGTCTGGTTGCCGCGCGCGATCCAGCCGCCAGCCAGCCCCACGGCCAGCATCATGACGGATGCGGCGATGGCGGCCCATGATAGCCCGCTTGGCGCATTGGTATTGGCAGGCTCTGTGGGTAATGCGGGCATTGAGGGTGGGGTATCGCGTGCGGGGTAAAGCGCGTTGATCGCCGCGTTTTGCTGTTCCCATGCGGTAACATCGTCCAGCGCGTCGGGGTTTTCGTTCAGATAGGCCTCGACAATAGCCATATCGGCATCATCCAACTGCCCGTCAACAAAGGCATGCAGCATGTCGGCTGTGATTTTGTCATTCAACGCACTCATGATACCGGGCCTTCAACTGGTTGCATCGCCGACTTAAGGGCTGCGCGCGCACGGCCCAAACGTGACATAAGCGTCCCAAGCGGAATGTCCAATGTCGCCGCCGCCTCTTTATAGCTGAGCCCGCCGACAACCACACTAAGCAAGGCTTCGCGCTGGTCTTGAGGCAGGGTCGCCATCGCGCGGGCGGTTTCCGCGAGTGCAAGCTGATCCGCCAATGTATCGACCGCAGGCACGGTTTGCGCGATGTCGTCGAGCGGGCCAGCCGCATGGCGCTGCGCGGGCGCGCGCAATTGCGTGCGGTAAGTGTTCAGCAAGACCTTCATCGCCCAGGCTTTGACTGTGCCTGTGGGTTCCCATAACGCGCGTTTGCGCCACGCCCGTTCAACGGCGTCTTGCAACAGGTCATCCGCCGCATCGCGGTTACGGGTGAGCGCAAAAGCATAGCGCCACAGGTCGGGCAAACAATCCGAAATCTGCTGCTGAAAACTGTTCATATTGACGGGGATAATCCGTGCCCAATTGCTGTCCTGGCCGAAGCTAACGGCCAGAAAGCATTGCGTAAAGATATTCCCGCTTAGGGGCGCGCAAGATGCCAATTTCCGCCGACGCCATCGCCGGTTGTGTCGCCTGGTGCGCGGTCATTGACCCATAGATACAGAGGCTGGCCGTCATAGGCCCATTGCAGGCTGCCATCATCGCGGGTGATGACGGTGAAATCGCCCGCTGCTGCGGCATCAGAATCAGCGGCAAGCGGTGGCCAGTTGGCAGCACAACCACCGTTGCAGGCGGATGTCGTCGCGGTGTCGGGATCAAAAGTATAAAGGCTCATACCTTCGGCGTTTGTCAGAATGCCATTGGTATCAATAGCGGGTGCGCTGGCGTGGCCTGCGGCATAGGCGTCATCACAGGCGGCAAGGGTGACGATGGTGGTCAAAGCAAGAATGGAAAGTTTCATCAAAATACTCCGGTCATGGTTTCGTGTCGCTGCCGGCCAATCCGGTCAGTTACAATACCAACGGCTGGGGTGGCAGTTTTAATCCCCGCATGTGAAAGTTTTTCGCACAAAGCTGTCACTGGACATCGTCGGGCGCGGGTTTAGGGTGGTCAAAAGCTCGCGTGAAATCAGGATCAAGCAGATGGAAAAATTCGGGAAAAGCCAATCTGTCAAACGGGTCGAAGACCTTCGGCTTGTCACCGGACAGGGGCGCTATGTGGATGATATCGCGCCCGAGGGTGCGGCACATGCCTATTTCCTGCGCGCGCCGGTGGCACACGGCGTGATCTGTGCGCTTGATCTGGAAGATGCGCGCGACATGCCCGGGGTGCAGTTGATTGTCACTGTGGATGATCTGATCGCAGCAGGCGTCAAGATAGGGTTGGGCACGACCGTTGTGAAAAACCGTGACGGCACGCGTGGCGCAAAACCGCTGCGCCCGATCCTTGCGCAGGGGCGTGTGCGCCACGTTGGCGAAGCCATCGCGATGATTGTCGCGGATAGTCTGGCACAGGCCAAGGATGCTGCCGAAGTCATCGGGCTCGAAATTGACGATCTACCTGTGCATGTCGATCTGGCTGTGGGCGGTGATGCGATCCATGCGGAGGCCCCGAACAACCAGGCCTTTGATTTCGGGTTGGGGGATGAAGAAGCTGTAAGGGCAGCGATTGCAAAGGCGGCCCATGTGGTCACGACCGAAGTTGTCGACAACCGCATTATCGTCAATTCCATGGAGCCGCGCGGCTGTTTTGCCGAAGTCACAGATGGGCGGTTGCATCTGGCCTTTGGTGGGCAGGGGGTCTGGGGGCTTAAGGATGATTTGGCCAAGCATTTCGGCATCGACAAGGCCGATATCCGCGTCACCAACCCCGATGTCGGCGGCGGTTTCGGGATGAAGGCGATGCGCTATCCTGAATACTTCGCCGTTGCCCATGCCGCGCGGATCTTGGGCCGCCCGGTGCGCTGGATGTCCGAACGGACCGAAGCCATGCTGTCGGATAATGCAGGGCGCGATTTGACGACCAAGGCAACGCTGGCCTTTGACGAAAACCACCGCATTGTCGCCTATCATCTGGATACCATCGCGAATATGGGCGCTTATAATTCGGGCTATGCGCAGCCAATCCAGACCGAATTATTCGCCAAGGTCCTGATGGGCACCTATGATGTGCAAACGGCCTATATGGGCTGCAAGGGCGTGTTTACCAATACAACGCCGGTTGACGCATACCGTGGTGCGGGTCGCCCCGAAGCGATTTTTGTCCTTGAGCGCACGATGGACGAAGCCGCCCGTCAATTGGGTGTGGACCCTTGGGCGCTGCGCGAAAAGAACTTTATCCGGCCTGATCAGTTTCCCTACACCTCTGTCACCGGTGTCACTTATGATGTGGGTGATTTTGGCAAGGTGCTGCACCGCGCTGCGCTTGAATCCGATCGCGCGGGGTTTGAAACCCGCAAAGCCGCATCACAGGCCAAGGGCCTGCTGCGCGGGCAGGGCCTGTGTTACTATATCGAAAGCATTCTGGGTGATACCGAAGAAACGACCAAAGTGGCATTCACCGATGATGGCGCGCTGATCTTTGTCGGGACGCAATCCAACGGGCAGGGGCATGAAACGGTTTATGCACAGTTTCTGGCGGATCACACAGGCATACCGGCGGACCAGATCACCGTTGTGCAGGGCGATAGTGACCTGATCAAAAAAGGCGGCGGCACGGGCGGGTCACGGTCGGTAACGGTGCAAAACGCCGCGACTCTGGCGACGGTTGGCGTGATGGTCGCGGCATTCAGCGCGTTTCTTGCGGCGGATCAGGGGGTGTATGTCGGGGCCGTCAGTTTCGATGATGAAAGGTTCCGCGTGGACGGGTCGAACCTGACGCCAACCATGCTTGAGGTCGTGCAAATGGCGCGCGATGCGGGTCGCGATGATCTGCTGGTGCATACGGCGACATTTGATATTGAAAATCGCAGCTTTCCCAATGGCGCGCATGTCGCCGAGGTGGAAATCGACCCTGACACGGGCGTGGTCAAGGTGGACCGCTACACCGTCGTTGATGATTTTGGCAATCTGATCAACCCGATGCTGGCCGAAGGCCAAGTGCATGGCGGGGTGGCCCAAGGGATCGGGCAGGCGCTGACCGAGCGGGTTGTGTTCGACGCGGACGGACAATTGCTAAGCGCAAGCTTTATGGATTACGCGATCCCGCGCGCGGATGACATGCCGATGATCCGTTTTGCGACCGAATGCACCCCGTCAACAAATAACCCGATGGGCATGAAGGGCTGTGGCGAGGCGGGCACTGTCGGCGCTTTGGCTGCGGTGGCAAATGCGGTGACCGATGCGCTTTGGGATATGGGGGTGCGGCAGGTCGCAATGCCGTTTACGCCCCACCGTATCTGGCAGGCAATGAAGGCGGCAAAGGATGACAGTGCAGCTGCGTGACTGGCTTTTTGGCCTTATCGGGCGCCGTGCGCGCACCGAAGAGGGCGGTATTCGCGGGCGTGGCCCTGCGACCCATGTTGTCATTCTGGATGGCACACGGTCGTCGCTTGCGTTGGGACATGAAAGCAATGCGGGAATCACCTTTAAGCTGCTGAGCGAGGTAAGCGCGCGCACAAACCTGACCGTCTATTACGAGGCAGGCATTCAATGGCGTGACTGGTCGGGCACTTGGGATGTGGTGACCGGAAAGGGGATAAACCGCCAGATCAAACGCGCTTATGGCGTAATTGCGTCACGCTACCGGCCTGGCGACAAGATCGTTCTGGTTGGCTATTCACGCGGGGCCTATGCGGTGCGATCGCTTGCGGGAGTGATTGACAGCGTTGGGTTGCTCAAGGCCGATTTTGCGACCGTGCGCGGGGTCCGCCAAGCCTACCGGCATTATCGCAACGGCGCGGCACGCCCTGTCGCGCGGCGGTTTTGCGAATTGTTTTGCCATGCCGACGTGCAAATCGAAGCCGTCGCCGTTTGGGACACCGTCAAGGCGCTGGGCCTCCGCCTGCCGGTCCTGTGGCGCTGGACACCGACGGCGCACGGGTTTCACAACCACGCGCTAGGGCCGCATGTGCGCAATGGATTTCACGCGCTTGC
The DNA here is from genome assembly GCF_900115105.1 of Yoonia tamlensis. GTDB lineage: Bacteria > Pseudomonadota > Alphaproteobacteria > Rhodobacterales > Rhodobacteraceae > Yoonia > Yoonia tamlensis. The sequence continues at coordinate 2,086,119 of NZ_FOYP01000001.1, read as the reverse complement.
GCTGGATGAACGCAGGCTCGCTTATGCGCCGGTAATGTGGCAATGCCCGCCGGATTGGGCTGGGCATATGGAACAGGTCTGGTTTCGCGGCAATCATGCCGATATCGGCGGGCAGGTTGGCGACCATCCGCAGGCGCGGCCCTTGGCCAATATCCCGCTGGTCTGGATGCTTGACCGTTTGTCGGATTGCGGCGTGCCTTTGCCAGCGGGCTGGCGCGACAGGTTTCCGCAAGACGTGAACGCCCCGTCAATCGGGCATTGGCGCGGCTGGTCCAAAGTTTTCCTTGCCCGCCGCAAACGCGTGGTCGGGCGCTGCCGGTCGGAACGGTTGCATGAAACAATCGCGCCAGTCCCACCAGCCGCAAATGATATTGGGGATCAAAAATGCGGCTGAGCGACCCCCGAGGATTTATGCGACGTTTTGTACCCGTGCCTTGGGTGCCACGCCAAGCGCATGACACACATCGCGGGTCAACTCGGGGCGGTTGAGCGTATAGAAATGTAGGTGATCAACGCCGCCTTGGCGCAGGTTGTCGCAAAGTTCGGTCGCAAGCGCCGTTGCCAGCAGATCGGTTGTGCCATCACGGGTGGCGTTTTCAAACGCATCGGTAACGACCTGCGGGATGGATGTGCCGCACATTTTTGCAAAACGCTGCGTGCCAGCCCAGTTTTCGATCGGCAGGATACCTGGCAGGATCGGTGCGTCGATGCCTGCTTTGACACAAGCGTCGCGGAAGCGGAAAAACGTGTCAGCCTCGAAAAAGAACTGCGTGATGGCGGATGTCGCGCCTGCGTCGATCTTGCGCTTTAAGAATGCGATGTCGGCGGCTTGGTCTGCGGCTTCGGGGTGCTTTTCAGGGTAGGCGCCAACGCGGATGTTGAATTTACCTGTATCTGCAAGTGCCGCGATCAGCTCAACCGAGCTTGCAAAACCCTCGGCATGCGGTTTGAACCCGTCGGACCCTTTGGGCGCATCGCCGCGCAGCGCCACGATTTCGCGCACGCCTTCTTGCGCATAGCCTTCGGCGATCTCGAGCGTCTCGGCCTTGGTCGCGTCTACACAGGTCAGATGTGCTGCAACATTCAGCCCGCTGGTCTTGTGGATCGTGCCCACCGCCTCGTGGGTTAGTTTGCGGGTTGTGCCGCCTGCGCCATAAGTCACGGACACAAATGTTGGATCAAGAGGGGCGAGCGTGTTCACGCAATCCCATAGCCGGAACGAAGCCGCGAGCGATTTTGGCGGGAAGAATTCGAATGAAACAGTTGTGTTGGACATGGGGCTGACCTCTCTCTTGCCTTGCTCATATCGCAGCTTTATTAACTTGAGGCAAATTCATAACTTTCACCACGATCATGAGGGTCTTTCATATGCATATCGAATTCCGGCATTTGCGGACCATCAAGGCAATCCATGAAGCGGGCGGGCTGGCCCGTGCGGCGGATCAGCTGAATATCACCCAAAGCGCGCTGAGCCATCAGATCAAGGGGATTGAAGACCAAGCAGGCGTTGAATTGTTTGTGCGCCGCTCAAAGCCGCTGAAACTCTCGGCGGCGGGGATGCGGATGCTGGCCGCGGCTGACGCAATCTTGCCGCAGGTTGCTGCGCTCGAGGCCGAATTTTCGGGTCTGGTCAAAGGCAGCACGGGGCGTTTGCATATCGCGATTGAATGCCACGCCTGTTTTGAATGGCTGTTTCCGGTGCTTGAACAGTTCCGAAAAGCATGGCCCGAGGTCGATGTCGATATTCGCCCTGGTTTGGCGTTTGACGCGCTGCCCGCCCTGCGCAAAGAAGAGGTCGATCTGGTCGTGTCTTCCGACCCCGAAGACCTGCCCGAGACGGATTTCACCCCGCTGTTTGACTATGAACCTGTATTCGTGGCCTCGGCCGCGCATCCGCTCGCGCAAAAAGAGGTGATCGAAGCCGAAGATTTTCGCGGTGAAACCCTGATCACCTATCCGGTGGATCGCGCGCGGCTTGATGTGTTTTCCGAACTGCTGACCCCTGCCAAGGTCGAACCCGGATCGGTGCGGCAGGTGGAACTGACAGCCGTAATTTTGCTGCTCGTCGCGTCCAATCGGGGTGTTGCGGTGCTGCCGGATTGGGTCGTCAGCCAAGTGCGCTATAACTCTGATTATGTCACGCGCCCGCTAACCAAAACCGGCATTACAAAGCGGCTTTATGCGGCGACGCGCGCGGATGACACGCACCGCCCGTTTATGGCGCATCTGATCCGCTTGGCGAAACAAGAGGCGGTGAAACTGCAACGCCGCTAGCGGGTTTACCCAAATACGGCATTGCCCCTTGTTCTGCGCGGCATGACGGCCTATACGCCGCGCTTGATCCCGAACCCGGAGAAGTCCAAATGGCTGGCAGTGCAAACCTGAACGTGATGATGAAAACCGCCCGTAAAGCGGGGCGCGCATTGCTTAAGGACTTTGGCGAAGTTGAACAATTGCAGGTGAGCGCCAAAGGCCCCGGCGATTTTGTCAGCCGTGCCGACCGCACCGCCGAAGAAACCATCCGCGAAGAATTGCTGCACGCGCGCCCGACCTACGGGTTCTTGGGCGAGGAAGGCAAAGAAATCGAAGGCGCCGATCCAACCCGCCGCTGGATCGTTGATCCGCTGGATGGCACCACAAATTTCCTGCACGGTTTGCCGCATTGGGCTGTGTCCATCGCACTTGAACACAAAGGTCAGATCGTTGCCGGTGTTGTCTATGACCCTGCCAAAGACGAAATGTTCTATGCGGAAAAAGGCGGCGGTGCCTGGTTGAATGAAAGCCGTATGCGCGTGTCTGGTCGTCACCGGATGATCGAAAGCATTTTTGCCACTGGTCTGCCCTTTGCGGGGCGGTCTGATTTGCCCGAAACATTGCAAGACCTTGCGCGCATCCTGCCAGCCTGCGCGGGCGTGCGCCGTTTTGGTGCCGCCGCACTTGATCTGGCCTATGTGGCCGCTGGCCGCTATGATGGGTTCTGGGAGCGCAAATTGCACATCTGGGATATTGCGGCTGGCCTGATTATCGCCCGCGAAGCAGGTGCGATGATTGAACCGATCCGCGCTGACGGTGATATTTTGGCCGACGGCGAAGTGATCTGCTCCAACGCGCCGATCTTTGACAGTTTCGCCAAAGTGATCCGCAAGGCTTAACGCCGCACCACTGGAACAGAGCTGCGCCGATATCGGGATTCGGGGTGGTCCGGATGCCCTTGCGTCCGGCGCCAAAATCCGGTGCTGCCGAATTTGATCCAAAACGGCAGCATCAACACAAACCCCGCGACAAACCCGCCTGCGTGCGCCCAATGCGCCACGCCACCACCGCCCGCACCGCTGTTGATTCCATTAAAGATTTGCGCCCCGAACCAGAACCCGAGCGTGACCCACGCGGGCAACGGGAAGATGCGGAAAAACACGATAAAAAACACAAAAACATCGACGCGCGCCCTGGGAAACAGCAGGATATAGCCGCCCATCACCCCCGCAATTGCACCCGATGCGCCGACCATCGGCACTCCGGACAGTGGCTGTGCTGCATATTGCGCTAGCCCCGCCGCAATCCCGCAGAGCAGATAAAAGCCCAAGAACGGCAGATGCCCGAGCTTGTCTTCGAGATTGTCGCCGTAGATCCACAAGAACAGCATGTTCCCTGCCAGATGCATAAACCCGCTGTGCAAGAACATGGAACTGATCAACGTGGCATAGCCGTCGCCATCGTGGAACCGTGCCGGGATTAACCCGTATTCGACAAAAATGCGGTTTATCTCGCGGTCGGTTTGCAGCGCGTAGCTGACAACAAAAATCAGGATATTCAACGCAATAAGCGCAATCGTGACATAGGGCACGCGGGTCGACGGGTTGTGGTCGCGGAATGGTAAAATCATACCGCGACCGTGATTTATGTGGCGCGCAGCGTCAAGCGGTTGCTTGCTCAGCGACCTCGGCCAGCAGCGCCGCATTGCCGCCTGCCGCCGTCGTATCTATGCAGACATGGCGTTCATGCATCACATGGGCCGCGTCAGGCATGCCCGTGACCAGCGCGGTGATCGGGCCGTCACGCCGCGCAAGCGCGGTTTCAATCGCGCGGCCAATATCGGCATCACCCCACCAGATCACCCCTGCCAGCGGCGTCAGGTCACGCAGATCGTCCGCCGCGATTTGCCCCGCCGCATCCACGGCAATGCCGCCCAAGGCGGTGACCGCCGCAACCTGTGCTTTGGCCGCTTCGGCGCCTGGCCCCATACACAGGATCGGGCCGCGCGGGCGCAAGCTGTGGCGGTTCGATTCACCCGTTGGCCCTGGCATATCTGTTGCGGGTGCGACAGGCCGCGCAGGCACCGCGCGCAGCGCAGTTTGCAAGGCCACCATATTGGCGGGGGTGTCCCAAACGCCCATCGCCATTGGGGCGGGGTTGGCGGTGAAACGGGGTAGGTAATGTGGACCGCCTGCCTTTGGTCCGGTGCCAGAAAGCCCTTCTCCGCCAAAGGGTTGGCTTCCTACAATTGCGCCGATCTGGTCGCGGTTTACATAGATATTGCCCGCCGCAACCCGTTCGACAATCGTTTGCACACGGTCGTCAATGCGCGTGTGCAGCCCGAACGTCAGCCCGTATCCGGTGCCGTTGATCGTGTCTATCACCGCGTCGATTTCATCTGCCTTAAAGGTCGCCACATGCAGCACGGGGCCAAAAATCTCGCGGGTCATATCAGTGATGCTGTCCACGCGAATGGCGGTGGGCGCAATGAAATGCCCGCCCGCTGATGGTGCTTTGATTTGGTGGATAATGCGCCCATCGGATTCGGCCTGCGCGATGTGATCGGCGATGATCTGATGCGCAGGCGCGTCGATCACTGGGCCAAGATCGGTTGAAAGATGCCAAGGATCACCGACAACCAGTTCATTCATTGCCCCTTGCAGCATTTTCAAAAGCGGCGCGGCGATGTCTTCTTGGACATACAAACAGCGCAGCGCCGAACAGCGTTGCCCTGCCGACCGGAACGCGCCGTTGACGATATCGCGCACGGCATGTTCGGGCAGGGCGGTGCTGTCGACTATCATCGCGTTCAGCCCGCCGGTTTCCGCAATCAACGGCGTCCCGGGTGCGCAGTTTGCAGCCATGGCGGCACGGATTTTCAGCGCGGTTGCGGTCGATCCGGTGAAGGCCACGCCATTCACGCGCGCGTCCGACGTCAGCGCCGCCCCCACATCGCCACCGCCCGGCAGCAGTTGGAGCGCGCCCAAAGGGACGCCTGCCGCGTGCAAGATTTCAACGGCGCGGGTTGCGATCAGCGGGGTTTGTTCCGCCGGTTTGGCAAGCACCGCATTGCCTGCCGCGAGTGCAGCGGCAATTTGCCCGGTGAAAATCGCGAGCGGAAAATTCCAAGGGCTGATGCAGGTCCAGATGCCGCGCGCGGTGGTCGCATCGCTGGCTTGGGCCGCGTAGTAGCGCAGGAAATCAACGGCTTCGCGCAGTTCGGCAACGATATCGGGCATTGCTTTGCCTGCCTCGCGCGCAAGGATCGCAAAGAGTTCGGGCGCATTGGCTTCATAGGCGTCGGCGGCAGCATTCAGCGCCTTGGCGCGGGTCTGTGCGTCCGCCTCCCACGGTGTGGCGGCGGCCAAGGCGGCTGCAATTGTCGCCGGATCAGCGGGCCGGACATGGCCAACGGTATCATCGCTGCGCGCGGGATTGATCACAGAGGTCTTGGGGCTTGGCGGAGGAACCGTATCGGCAACAATCGGGCCCGCGTCCCACTTGGCTTCCAAATAACTGGCGCGCCCTTGATCAATCGCGGCAAGGGTAGGCGCATGGGTCAGATCCCAGCCGCGCGCGTTCACCCGTTCGGGGGCAAAAAGCGCAGGCCCTTTGGGCAAGAAAATGCCCTGACCAATCGCGTCAAACGGGCAGGCGGCCACGGTTTCTGGCGCGACGGATTCGTCAACGATCTGGTTCACGAAACTGGAGTTCGCGCCGTTTTCCAGCAAACGCCGCACCAGATAGGCCAGCAGGTCTTCGTGCGCACCGACGGGGGCATAAATCCGGCAGCGGGTTTTCTCGGCGTTCAGGACAATCGTGTGCAGGGTTTCGCCCATCCCGTGCAGGCGCTGGAATTCATAGCCGTCAGGACCAACCTCCGCCATCGCCGCCATATCCAGAACGGCGGCAACGGTATGCGCGTTATGGGTGGCAAATTGTGGGTAAATCCGGTCGGTCATGCCCAGCAATTTGCGGGCATTGCTAATATAACTGATATCTGTGTGTTGCTTGGCGGTGAACACGGGGAACCCGTCAATGCCTGCGACTTGGGCGCGTTTGATTTCAGCGTCCCAATAGGCGCCCTTGACCAGACGGATCATGATCTTGCGGTCCAATCGGCTGGCCAACCCGTGCAAGTGGTCAATGACCAGCGGCGCGCGCTGCCCGTAGGCCTGCACAACCACGCCAAAGCCGTCCCAACCTGCAAGCGCAGGTTCCGACAGCACGGCGTCGATCACATCAAGCGATAGCGACAGGCGGTCGGCCTCTTCGGCGTCGATGTTGAACCCCATGCCAGCCGATTTCGCAAGCAGCGCAAGCGCGCGGACGCGCGGCACCAGTTCCGTCATCACGCGGTCACTTTGGGCGACTTCGTAACGCGGGTGTAGCGCCGAGAGTTTCACCGAAATGCCGGGGTTTTGGGCCACGCTGTCATAGGTGCAATGGTCGGCAATTGCCGAAATTGCCCGCGAATAGGCCAGATGATAGGCGCGCGCGTCAGATTCGGTGCGCGCCGCTTCGCCAAGCATATCATAGCTATAGGTGAACCCCTTTGCTTGCATGCCTGCGGCGCGTTTCATCGCTTTGCCGATGTCTTCGCCCAGTACGAATTGGCGGCCCATTTCGCGCATGGCGCGGGCCACGGCAGTACGGATGACAGGTTCGCCCAAGCGTTTGACGGCGCTGCGCAAATGGCGGGTGATCCCGGGTTTTTCATCATCTAACACGCGGCCTGTTAGCATCAGCGCCCATGTGGATGCGTTGACCAGCGACGACGCGGAATGCCCCAGATGTTTGCCCCAATCGGACGGCGCGATCTTGTCTTCGATCAGCGCGTCGATGGTTTCGGCGTCGGGCACCCGCAGCAACGCCTCTGCCAGACACATCAGCGCGATGCCCTCGTCGGTCGACAGCCCGTATTCGGCAAGAAATACCTCCATCAATCCGGGTTCGGCGCTGTTCCTGATCTTGCGCACCAATTCGGCCGCTTTGGCGGAAATTTGCTGTCGGATTTCTGCGCTTAGCGCGGCAGTTTGCACAAGATCAGCAAGCGTTTGCTGTTCGTCGCGGTACATTGCGGCGTCGATTTCCTGGTGTAGGTCACGGGTATTCTGCTGCATCTTGGGGCTCCTTGGTAATGGTCCCAGTTTATGCGATTGCGAGAAGTCTGTTTGGGTGGTAATACGCAGATTGGTAGGTAATTGATCTGAAGATTTTACAAATGGTGGGCGAAATGATTGAAGAACTTGATAGTTTCGATAGAAAGATCCTTGACGTTCTGGCCGTCGAGGGACGGGTGAGCGTGACCGAACTGTCGCGCCGAATCGGATTGTCGAAATCACCCACCCAAGCCCGTCTTAAGCGGCTAGAGGATAGCGGGATCATCCGCGGTTACCGCGCCTTGTTTGATCCGATCCGTCTGGGGCGCGATCATGTGGCCTTTGTCGAGGTGAAGCTGAGCGACACGCGCGAAACCGCGCTGGCCGCGTTCAATGCAGCCGCGATGCGCGTGTCAGAGGTAGAACAATGCCATCTGATCGCGGGTGATTTCGACTATCTGTTGAAAGTGCGCACCTCTGGCATGATGGGATACCGCGCTGTTCTGGCCGAGAAAATTTCGACCCTGCCGCATGTTGCGAACACGTCCACCTATGTCGCGATGCAAGCCGTCAAAGAAGAAGGACTTTCACCGCTTGCCCCCCGCGACATGTCCGCATAGGAATAGCACCGTGCCCGCGTGGTGGAATGGTAGACACATGAGACTTAAAATCTCCCGGCTGTATGGCCGTGCCGGTTCGAGTCCGGCCGCGGGCACCACAATCTCGCAAAAATATCGGGGTTATTGACCCAGTTTTGCGTGGACCTCATCGAGATCGATATCGCCGATGGGCATTTTGTTGGCGGGATTTTCAAAATCGTATTTGAAGATGCGGAAGTCTTTTTTGTACATCTCGTAGACAAGATGCATCGACAGATCGTCGAAGTAGTCTTCGACGGGGTGGGCGCGTTTGGGGCCGTGGCCTTCGCTTTCGTTAAAGCGCGGAATCGTTGCCAGATCGACCCTGTGCGGTGTTTCGATCCCGTCGAGCACGGATTGCATGCCTTCGTTGAACTTTTCGGTCCAGAAAATATTATCGTAGCGGCCGCCGTTCACAATATAGGTCGAAATATGGCCTGACATGGCCGACCAGTGAATGTCCGGATCCATCGGGCGGCGCCAGCGGATGGTGTCGCGGGCAAACAGCAAAAAGCGGCGAAAGCTTTTGATTTGGTCGAATTCAAAACCGCTATCGGGGCTGCCGACCTCGATCCCGTATTTTTGCGTCAGCAGCGGCACAAGGTTGCCGCGATAGTATTTGCCGTTACGCTGGATGCCGCAGATTTTGTCAAAAAACGATGACAGGATACGGGTGTAGGGATTGCGCACGCAAGTGAACGCATAGCTTTGGTGCTGGGCCACATTTTTGGTGATCAGCTCTTTGCTTTCATCGATGGCCCATTTGTGCAGCCCTGATTGCGCGTCGTGAATATCGCCGTCAAAAAACTGCCCGTGATCGGAATAATACATGATTTGCCCGATGGTCGAGCAGGCGCATTTGGGCACAACGCGGTAGACAACGCTTTCGCTGGTGGTCATCCATGTTCCGGGAAAACTCGCCAATTGTGGTCTCCTTTGCGTAACGCGGCCGTCGTTTTCCCTTTAAGAGCAAAGAAACAAGGTTTATTCAATGACTGATCACGGTTAAGCGCCGAAATTTACGTTGTTCGCAGGGGGCCCCCAACGCATATGGCAAGAATCGCCTTTATCCTTCTTTGCCACAAAAACCCCGATGCGATTGTGCAGCAGGCGCAGCAGCTGACGGCGGCCGGTGATTATATCGCGATCCATTTTGATGCATCGGCCAGCGCGCAGGATTTCGCGACAATTCAATCCGCATTGGCGGAAAATCCCAATGTGGCGTTTGCCAAACGGCGCATCAAATGCGGTTGGGGTGAGTGGAGCCTTGTGCAAGCAACGCTATACGCGGTTGAGGCTGCGGTTGATGCATTCCCGCGGGCCAGCCATTTTTACATGGTGTCCGGCGACTGCATGCCGATCAAATCGGCTACCTATGCGCATGATTTTCTGGATCGCCATGATTGCGATTTTATTGAAAGCTATGACTTCTTTGACAGTGACTGGATCAAGACGGGCTTTCGCGAAGAACGGCTGATTTACCGGCATTATTTCAACGAGCGCACGCAAAAATGGCGCTTTTATGCATCGCTGGCATTGCAGCAAAAGCTGCGGATCACGCGCGACACGCCCAAAGGCGTGCAAATGATGATTGGCAGCCAGTGGTGGTGTCTGCGCAGGCAAACGGTCGAAGCGTTGCTGGACTTCATTCGCGCGCGCAAGGATGTGATGCGATTTTTCCGCACCACCTGGATCCCCGACGAGACATTTTTCCAGACCCTTATCCGCCATCTGGTGCCGGGTAAAGAAATTGAAAACCGCACGCTGACGTTTTTGATGTTTACCGATTACGGCATGCCGGTGACGTTCTATAATGATCATTATGATCTATTGTTGGGGCAAAGCGGGTTGTTCGCCCGCAAAATCAGCGCCGAGGCCCATACATTGCGTTCGGATCTGGGGGCGCTTTATGCCAGCGACCGCACCGATTTTGTGATCACCGACGAAGGGCGGCGGCTGTTTCAATTCCTGACAGGGCGCGGGCGGATCGGCCGCCGGTTTGCGCCGCGTTTTTGGGAACGCGAAACCACGCTCGGGCGCAACCGTGAACTGCTGATAGTGGCCTGCAAGAAATGGCATGTCGCAAAACGGCTTGTCGCGGGCATTCGCGCGCATACAGATATACCGGCCGTAGAATATTTGTTTAACGAAGATGCAACGCCGCTGCCGGATTTGGGTGGCATCGAGACAACAGTGCAAAAACGCGGACGTCACAGGCGTGCATTCTTGCGGATGCTTTTCGATCACAATCAAAGCGACCGGCTCGTGATCTGTCTTGATACGGCCGATATCGACCTGATGCGCGACTTTTTTGCGGATCGGGCCGTGGTGCGCCTGCTGGAAATCGCTTGCGAATTTGATGATGACTATCTGGCCGGCCATGCCAAACGGGTCGGATTGGCTGGCGCGCAAAGCAGTGATGCGACCGTGGCACGGCTGCTGCCGACAATTCGCAGCGATATCTTGCATGAACGCGATAGCATCCGCGACGCGGGCTTTATCGGTGCTGCGCAGATCAGCGAAACTGCTTCTGACGAATCCAATGCCGCGGCAATCGCCCGGTTCTTGCAGGTCGATATGGATACCGCGCGCACGCTTGCACAAACCCCCCATCTTTTTGTTGATTGAGGCCAGTCATGGAATACAATTACGACGACCAGAATATTTTCGCCAAAATCCTGCGCGGCGAAATCCCGAACAAGACAGCATTTGAAAACGATCACGCGCTGGCGTTTCACGATATCAACCCGCAGGCCCCCGTGCATGTGCTGGTGATCCCCAAAGGCCCTTATATGAGCCTTGACCATTTTGCGCGCGATGCATCGGCTGATGAGCAGGTGGGTTTTTTTGCTGCCGTTGCCGCCGTGTGCGAAAAATTCGATCTGGGCCAAGGGTTTCGCGGCATTTCAAACACCCGCACACACGGCGTCCAAGAGGTGCCGCATTACCACATGCATATCCTTGGTGGTCGCCCGCTCGGGCGGATGCTGGACGCCTAGCTTATTTCGCCGCTGTCAGCGATAGGAACACATCTTCAAGATCGGCCTGTTCGGTCTTGACGTCCCTGATCCCGATGCCTGCATTGCGCAGGATATTCAGGACAGCATCCGCAGGGGTGCTGGTGCTTTGATAGGTGAACGCCAGCGTGCCATTGTCGCGGATCGTGCCGGTAATCGTGGCGGGTAATTCCGGCAGTTGCGCAGGCCCGTCGGGTGTAATCACCAGCGTTTTGCTATCCAGATGCCCCAGAAGGTTGGCCGTGCTGTCGCGCACCACAACTTCACCGTGGTTGATGATCGCGATCTCGTCGCACATAGCCTCGGCCTCCTCGAGGTAATGCGTGGTCAGGATCACGGTCATGCCCTCATCATTGAGTTTGCGCACGTTCTGCCAAAGCATATTGCGCAACGTGATATCGACGCCCGCAGTCGGTTCATCCAGCACCAGAATTTGTGGCGCATGCACCAGCGCCTTGCCCAGCAAAAGCCGCCGTCGCATACCCCCCGACAATGATCGCGCATAGGCATCCGCCTTATCGGTCAGCCCGATCAGGTCCAGAATCTCGGCGGTGCGACGCTGCGCCTTTGGCACCCCGTAAAGCCCGGCTTGCACATCGAGCGACCCCGCAGGCGTAAAAAACGGGTCCAGATGCGGCTCTTGCGGCATGATCCCGATGGATGCGCGCGATTGGCGCGGGTTGGTATCCTGATCAAAACCCCAGATTTTGACACTGCCTGCAGATTTCACCACAAGCCCCGCTAAGATATTGATCAGTGTCGATTTTCCGGCCCCGTTTGGCCCCAGCAGCCCAAAGATGGACCCGCGCGGAATGTTCAGATCAATGCCTTTGAGCGCCTCTTTGGCGGGGCTGCGTCCGGTGGCCGCATAGGTTTTCCTAAGCCCTGCAATTTCTATCGCGTTGTCGGTCATGCTGGTCTTTCCCCTGCGTGCATCCTGCGGTATGTAACAGGTGATCTAAGGCCCATAGCGGCCCGCAGCAAGCAGACAGGTGACATGATGACCACGCCAGCCCCAGAAACCCGCATTGTTAACGACTGGCGCATTGCCTGTGATGGTGGCGACGGCGGCCTTGGCCACCCGCGCGTATGGCTGCAAATTCCGCATGAGGTCGGCTTTGTCGAATGCCCCTATTGCGATGCAAAAATCGTACATGCGGATTTTGAAGGCAAAGTCTAATTCGGCGGCTTTGCCTTTTTCTGCTTTCATTACCGCTCGTTTATATCCTTGCGGGAACATTTGGCGGGTTGATCCGCACAGGTGCGCCGCCACCTGAAACGGGCGGTGTGGAAATTGTGCTTTTTGCGGGACCGATTCACACCGATATCTTGATCCCCGCGACGCCACAGGTCCGCAACAGGTTGGGTTTTCTGGCCGGGGCGGGCATGCCAATCAATCACCCCGGTGTGGCGTGGATCAGCATTGGCTGGGGCGCGCGCGATTTTTACACCACCACCGGAGACTATGCCGACCTTAGTGTTCGCCCCGTTTGGCGCGCCGTGACTGGCGATGACGCTGTAATGCGCGTCGATCTGGCGGGGCCGTTGCATGCTGATCTGGACCTGCCGCGATTGCGGTTAAGCCCAGCGCAATTTGATGCATTGCTCGGCGGCATCACCGCCGGGTTTGCATCGGATCGACCCATCGCCCATCCAGGATTTAACGCGACTGATCGGTTCTACCCCGCAACGGGGCGGTTTCATCTGTTGCGGACTTGTAATGCGTGGGTGGGTGACTTGCTGCGCGGTGCTGGGGTACGGATTGGGATATGGACGCCATTCACATGGTCGCTTCAATAGGTCTGTCAAAGACTGCTGGCGAAGCCGGGCTGATCATGGCAAAACCGAACCTGAACTGAACCCAAGGAGCCACCCCATGACAACGCAATTCGGCAAAGGCTGCCACCTGCATTTGATCGACGGCTCGGCGTTCATTTTTCGCGCCTATCACGCGTTGCCGCCGCTGACGCGCAAATCCGACGGGTTGCCTGTGGGGGCCGTGTCGGGTTTTGTGAATATGCTGCAACGCTATGTGGAAACCAACACAGGGGCGGATGCCGCGACCCATGTTGCGGTGATTTTCGACAAGGGCAGCCATACGTTCCGAAACGATATGTATGACCAATACAAGGCCAACCGCGATGCGATGCCCGAAGACCTGCGCCCGCAGATGCCGCTGACCCGCGATGCCACACGCGCGTTCAACATTGCCTGCGAAGAAATCGAAGGGTTCGAGGCCGATGATATCATCGCAACCCTTGCCCATCAGGCGCGCGATGCGGGCGGGCGGGTGACAATCCTGTCGTCGGACAAGGATTTGATGCAACTGGTTGGCGGCGGCGTTGAAATGCTGGACCCGATGAAAAACAAACGCATCGACAGTGACGGTGTGGTTGAAAAATTCGGTGTCGGGCCGGAACGCGTTGTCGACGTGCAGGCGCTTGCGGGCGATTCCGTCGATAACGTACCCGGCGCGCCGGGGATCGGGATCAAGACTGCCGCGCTTTTGATCAATGAATACGGCGATCTGGAAACCCTGCTGGACCGCGCGGGTGAGATCAAACAACCCAAGCGCCGTCAAACCCTGATCGACCACCGCGCGCAAATTGAGCTGTCCAAACGGCTGGTGCAGCTCGATTGCGACATGGTGCTGCCCTTTGATCTGGATAGTCTTGAGGTCCGCACGCCGGACCCTGAAACCCTGCTTGGCTTTCTGGCAGAAATGGAATTTCGCACCGTCACCAAACGGATCGCCGATAAACTGGGCGCAGAGCCCCCCGCTGTTGCAGTTCCGACAGCCACGCCCGATGTCGCCGCACCCGAAGCCGTGCCGTTCGACGCCGACAGCTATGAATGCGTGTCGGATGCTGCGGCGCTTGGGGTCTGGATCGACCGGATTTATGCGCGCGGCTATGTCGCTGTCGACACCGAAACCACCGGCCTGAACGAAATGATCGCTGAACTGGTGGGCATCTCGCTTTGTGTGGAGCCGGGCCAAGCCTGCTATATCCCGCTGACGCACAAGGCCTCTGCCGCCGATGATCTTTTTGGGTCCGATGATGTGGCCGAAGGCCAGTTGGATTTCGACACATGTCTGGCCATGCTGGGGCCTGTGCTTGGGGATGAAACCATCCTCAAAATCGGCCAGAACATGAAATATGACGCCAAGATTTTCGCGCGTCTGGGGATCAACGTTGCCCCCATCGATGACACAATGCTGATGTCATATGCGATGAATGCAGGCGTGCATAACCACGGGATGGATGTGCTTTCGGACCGCTATCTGGGTCACACACCGATCCCGATCAAACCGCTGCTGGGCACCGGCAAATCCGCGATTACCTTTGACCGCGTGCCGATTGTAGATGCCGTGAAATACGCCGCAGAGGATGCGGATATCACCCTGCGGCTCTGGCAGCAGTTCAAGCCGCAATTACACGCCAAAAAGGTCACAACCGTCTATGAAACGCTAGAACGCCCGCTGGTGCCAGTGCTTGCGCAGATGGAAATGCACGGCGTGCAGGTGGACCGCGATACGCTGTCGCGCATGTCGAACGCTTTTGCCCAGAAAATGGCGGGGCTGGAACATGATATCTATGAAATGGTCGGCCATAAATTCAACGTCGGATCGCCCAAGCAGCTGGGCGAGATCATGTTCGACGAAATGGGGTTGGAAATGCCGGACGGCAAGGCCCCGTCAAAGGGCAAGACCGGCGCCTATTCGACCGGTGCAGATGTGCTCGAGGATCTGGCGACGATCCATGATCTGCCGCGCCGTATTCTGGACTGGCGGCAGCTGTCCAAGCTGAAATCGACCTATACCGATGCGCTGCAAGAACATATTAACCCTGACACGGGTCGCGTACATACGTCCTATTCTATTGCGGGGGCGAACACGGGGCGGCTTGCGTCTACTGACCCGAACCTGCAGAACATTCCTGTGCGTTCCGAGGACGGGCGGCGCATCCGCGAAGCCTTTGTTGCCGCACCAGGCAATGTGCTGGTCAGCCTAGACTATAGCCAGATCGAGCTGCGGATTCTGGCGCATGTGGCGGGGATTGATGCGCTCAAACAGGCGTTTAAAGACGGGATCGACATCCACGCAATGACCGCGTCGGAAATGTTTGATGTGCCTTTGGATAAAATGACGCCCGATGTACGGCGTCAGGCCAAGGCGATCAACTTTGGTGTGATCTACGGGATTTCCGGCTTTGGGCTTGCGCGCAACCTGCGTATCCCGCGTAGCGAAGCCCAAGGGTTCATCGACCGCTACTTTGAACGGTTCCCCGGTATTCGGACCTATATGGATAATACGGTCGCCTTTGCCAAAGAGCATGGGCATGTGCAAACGCTGTTTGGACGAAAAATCAACACGCCGGAGATCAACGCCAAAGGCCCACACGCAGGTTTCGCCAAACGCGCCGCGATCAACGCGCCGATCCAAGGGACCGCCGCCGACGTGATCCGCCGCGCGATGATCCGCATGCCTGATGCAATTGCGGGGCTGCCCGCCAAAATGCTGCTGCAAGTCCACGATGAATTGATATTCGAGGTCGACGCAGGCAGCGCAGACGCGCTGATCGCCACGGCACGCGACGTGATGGAAAACGCCAGCGATCCCGCGGTAAAGCTGGACGTGAAGCTGGCCGTGGACGCAGGGAAGGGCGCGAACTGGGCCGAGGCGCATTGATGTAGCGTTCACTGCTAGGTCCGCTCCGCGGACGAAGAAGACATTAGGCGCTTGAGTTTCAAGGTCTGGTTTTGGTGCTTCGCATTTCCGGCACCCTGCTTTTGTTCAGTTGGCTGCATGTCGGTTCAAAAATGTGCAGACGTCGCTCTGTGATGGTGAAACACCTGCAAAGAGCTCGACGTAGTGCTGAACCCTTGCCAATCGCTCGGCTGCGTTCTCTGTGACCTGCATCGAAAAATAACCGATCTGTGTATAGATAACCGTCAGGCCGCGAACCTCGGCTTGTTCTTGTGAAAAAGCATGCCGCTCAAACATTTGAGTCACCGCAGATATCCGCCGCCTATCAGCCTCTTGGATGCGCTGCTCGAGGTCGGTATCCACCCGCGCCCAGTTCCGAATCGCGAGATCAAAGGGCGCATCAAAAAGCGTGGGGTCAAGCCAGCAATCCATTAGATTGAAAAGAGCTTCGCAGATATTTGAAGCCTCCAAATTGCATTGCTGAATGAGGTGACCGGTATTCTTACTTTCCCAACGCTGGACCAATGCGCCGTGGAGTTCGGCAATGTCTTCGAAGAACCAATAAAACCCTGTACGAGACAAATTGAGCACTTTCGCCAAGGGCATGATTTTTACAGCATCGATGCCTTCTGCAATGAGCAGCTCATATGCAGCGTCAAGCCAAAGCTCTTTTGATCCGCGTTGGCGTGAGGTGGGTGACTTCATACCGTTTACAATATGAAAACTTGACACATATGTCAATTAAGTGACAGGATGCAAACACGACACATGTGTCAAGACAACTGCGAGATGGACAAGATGACTAAAGATCCTCTGCTTCAGCCATACCAATTGAAACATCTGACTTTGAAAAATCGGATTATGACCACAAGTCATGAACCAGCCTACCCAGAAGATGGGATGCCGAAAGAACGTTATCGCGCCTATCACGAAGAACGGGCGAAAGCGGGTGTCGCACTAACCATGACAGCGGGATCGGCGGCGGTGTCAAAGGACAGCCCTCCAGTTTTCAACAATATCTTAGCTTACAAAGACGAAGTTGTGCCGTGGATTCAAAACCTGACTGATGGGTGCCATGAGCACGGTTGTGCGGTCATGATTCAACTGACGCACCTTGGTCGACGGACTACGTGGAACAAGGGCAACTGGTTGCCTTCTGTTTCCTCATCTAAGCATCGCGAACCAGCACATCGCGCGTTTCCCAAGTTGATTGAAGATTGGGACATCGACCGGATAATTAACGACTTTGCCGACGCCGCCGAGCGCATGAAAGCCGGCGGTATGGATGGGATCGAGCTACAAGTTTACGGGCACCTGCTTGACCAATTCTGGTCGCCGCTTACGAATGACCTCGTCGGACCATATGGCGCCGATACGCTTGAAAACCGGATGCGGTTCCCTCTTGATGTGCTTGGTGCAATTCGCAAACGCGTCGGTGCAGAGTTTATCGTTGGTTTCCGTTACACAGCCGATGAAGCGCAAAAGGGCGGGATAACTGCGGAAGATGGTCTGGAGATTTCCAAGAAACTTGCTGCGACGGGTCAACTTGACTTTCTGAATGTTGTGCGGGGGCGTATCCATACCGACCCCGCAATGACCGACCTCATTCCTGTTCAGGGCATGGCAAACGCACCACATCTTGATTTCGCGGGTCAGGTTAAGAAACTCACCGGAATGCCAACATTCCACGCCGCCAAAATTCCTGATGTTGCTACTGCCCGTCATGCTATTGATGCGGGCTTGCTCGACATGGTTGGTATGACCCGGGCCCACATGGCGGACCCGCATGTTGTTCAAAAAATCATTGAAGGTCGCGAAGAAGACATTCGACCTTGTGTAGGTGCGACCTATTGCCTTGATCGAATCTATCAAGCTGGTGATGCACTTTGCATTCATAATGCTGCAACAGGCCGTGAACTGACAATGCCACACACAATCCCGGTGGCTGAAACCAAGCGCAAAGTTGTCGTTATCGGCGCAGGCCCCGCCGGACTTGAAGCCGCGCGTGTTGCTGCCGAACGTGGCCACGATGTAGTTGTGTTTGAGGCGCAACCAGACCCTGGCGGCCAAGTGCGCCTGACTGCCCAAAGCCCACGTCGCCGCGAGATGATTTCAATCATCGATTGGCGGATGTCCCAATGTGCTGCGCGCGATGTTGTCTTCCATTTTAATACATGGGCCGAAGCGGAAGATGTCACCGCGCTAAACCCTGATGTGGTGATTGTGGCGACAGGCGGCATGCCAAACATAGAGTTGTTTGAAAGCAGGAAAGAAGCGTCAAATGTCGTCACGTCTTGGGATATTATCGCGGGCGATGTGAAGCCTGCACAGAACGTGCTGATCTATGACGAAAGTGGTGACCATCCCGCATTGCAAGCTGCAGAAATTGCAGCAGTGGCTGGCTCTGCGGTCGAGATAATGACCCCCGATCGCACATTTTCGCCCGACATCATGGCGATGAACCTTGTGCCTTATATGCGGTCGCTACAAGACAAAGACGTGACTTTCACAGTGACCCGCAGATTGTTGGGCGTTGAGCGCACGGGCAACAAACTGACCGCGACCATTGGCACCGATTACAGCGAACACACAAGCACAAAAGAATACGATCAGGTCGTCGTAAATTACGGAACATTGCCTCTGGACGAATTGTATTTCGATCTCAAACCGCTTAGCTCAAACAGAGGTGCAGTCAACTACGACGCTCTAATCGCAGGGACCCCTCAAATGCTCATGCAGAACGAAGTTGGAACGTTCCAACTCTTCCGCATCGGTGACGCCGTATCAGCCCGCAATACACACGCCGCGATCTACGATGCGCTTAGACTCGTGAAGGACTTGTAGAAGATTACTTCCGGTTCGAATATCGAAACCGGACGTTCGCCGCGTCACAGAAATTCGGTACTATGGGCTCAAAGCTGCCGTTCGCTGCGTTTGCAAAGCCATCGCTCCCGGTACGTCACCATACCGGGAGCGATTTTGCTTAGTTGACGGATTTCGCGTCCACAAGATTGGCATCTTTTTTACCAGCCGCCGAGATCGCGATCCGGCGCGGCTTCAGCGCCTCTGGCACTTCGCGGGTCAGGTCGATGTGCAGCATGCCGTTTTCATGGCTGGCCCCCGTCACGCGGACGTGGTCGGCAAGGTGAAACCGGCGTTCAAACGCGCGGGTTGCGATACCACGGTGCAGGTATTTGCGCTGCGTTTCATCATCGGCCTTGCGCGCGGTGATATGCAACGACCGGTCCTTGACCTCGATCGCGAGGTCGTCTTCGCCAAAACCGGCAACGGCGATCGAAATGCGCCAGCCGTCATCTGCGACCTTTTCGATATTGTAAGGGGGATAGCTGTTCTGGCCGACATCGCTGGCGATGGCGCGATCCATAAGATCGGCGATTTGGTCGAAACCAACGGTGGCACGGTACAGGGGGGTAAGATCAAAATTACGCATAGGTGGTCATCCTTTATCAAGCGATAACAAGTGTGAAGCCTTCCCGTTCGGGACAGGCCGTTTTGTCCAAAGCCCTGAATTGGCGCCTTGGTCAACTTGATGTGGGGATGCGGATTTGGGGTTTCAAGACCCTAGTCGACAGAGATGAACTTTGCGCCTGTGTCATTTTGTTCACCAATGGAAATCAACCGGCTTGTGCCTCCGGGCAGTGCGGGGCCCATGGTTGCAAAATGCGCCAGCAGCGTTGAAAGCGGCCCGTCAAGCGAGGTGCCAAGCGAGATTTTTTCCCCATCCATCCGCGCCATTGCAGACACAACAGATGCGATCCGCGTTTCCCCGTCGCGCATGGTAAACACAGGTGCGCCGCTGGATCCGAAATCGACATCACAGGTCATTACGATCACACCTGTTTGCCGCCCCAGGACGCTGCAAACCTCTTGCAGGCTAGGCACATCTTCGCGGCCCCGCCCATAAGAAACCACCCCGATTTCATCGCCGGTCAATGGCCGCGTTGCAATCTGGTAGGGGCGGATGTTGCTGTTCTGGATCGGGCGATCCAGTTCAAGCACGGCAATATCGACCGCAACTTCGGCCGGAATAAAGGCGCTGCCGTTTGGATCATAGTCGGGATGCGCAATTGCACGTCTGATTGCCCGCGTGGCAGCGGCGCGCCCGTCACGCAAGCCCGCCCGAAATTCAAACCTGTCGCTGTCGATCAGCGTGCCATCATCTTCGTAAAGGCAATGCGCAGCCGTCAAAATCAGGCTTTCACGGATCAGCGATGCCGTGCAAAACCCTTTGCCCGCGATATCGAGCCTGCCGACAGCTTCCCAGCCCTGACTGTCCTGG
This sequence comes from Yoonia tamlensis, assembly GCF_900115105.1. Taxonomy (GTDB): domain Bacteria; phylum Pseudomonadota; class Alphaproteobacteria; order Rhodobacterales; family Rhodobacteraceae; genus Yoonia; species Yoonia tamlensis. The sequence continues at coordinate 2,066,101 of NZ_FOYP01000001.1, read as the reverse complement.
CGGGTGAGCAAGCTGACAAGCCCGGTTTCGTCAGCTTGGGCCGATTGCCCGGCCAACATCAGCCCGCACGCAATGATCAATAAATGCCGCATGTCGCCCCTATCGTTTGGCACAGCTTCTTGCACAGTTACGGCAGCAATATGGCATTAGCGCAGGATTGGCACCTTCATTTTCGTATTTGGACCCGCAATCAGCGCGGGCGGCTTTGGCCCGCCTGTGGCCCAGTCCAGCAATTCGACGGTGTGCACAATCGGGACATCCGTCGCGCTGCCGATCTGCATCATACAGCCGATATTGCCTGCGGCGATGATATCGGGGGTCAATGCCTCTAGCGTATCCACCTTGCGCGACTTCAACTGCGCCGAGATTTCGGGCTGCATCAGGTTGTATGTCCCCGCCGATCCGCAGCACAGATGACTGTCGGCGGGTTCAAGTACGGTAAATCCTGCGTTTTTCAACAGGGTCTTAGGGTGGGTCTTGATCTGCTGGCCATGTTGCAATGAGCAGGCCGCGTGATAGGCGACCTTGGTGCCTTTGTCAGCGCCTTTGGGCAGGTCGAGTTTCATCAAGACCTCGGATACATCCATCGCGATCGCACTGACCCGCGCTGCATCGGTCGCCAGCGGATCATTGCGGAACATATGCCCGTAATCCTTGACCGTGGTGCCGCAGCCAGAGGTATTGATCACAATCGCATCAAGCCCTTGATCCATCTCGCTCACCCAAGCGCGGATGTTCTTGGCTGCCGCTGCGTGGCTTTCATCTTCCTTGCCCATGTGATGGGTGAGCGCGCCGCAACAGCCCGCGCCTTCGGCCACGACAACTTCAGCCCCGAAACGGGTCAGCAGTCGGATTGTGGCATCGTTGACGTCGGTATTTAACGCCTTTTGCGCGCAGCCGGTCATCAGTGCGATGCGCATCTTTTTGCCCTGCGCTGGGAATGTTTGCGGATCGTCATTGCGGCTGACAGGAGGGATCACCTTTGGCGCCATTGCGATCATTGCGCGCAGGCGTGGATCGGGCAGGAATCGCGCAAAGGGCCGCGCGATTCTGGCACCCAGCAGTGCCACCCGAAACCGCGTCGGATAGGGCAGCACGCGGGCAAGCACCCACCGCAATGCGCGATCCGACCACGGGCGGTCATAGTTTTCTTCGATATAGGCGCGCGCGTGATCGACCAGATGCATGTAATGCACGCCCGATGGGCAGGTCGTCATGCAGGCAAGACACGACAGGCATCGGTCAATATGTTTGACCGTTTTGGCATCCGGCTTGCGGTTATTTTCCAGCATATCCTTGATCAGGTAGATCCGCCCGCGCGGGCTGTCGAGCTCATCTCCAAGCACTTGGTAAGTCGGGCAGGTCGCCGTGCAAAACCCGCAATGGACACAGGCGCGCAGGATTTCATTGGCACGCGCCGTGCCCGGATCGCTAAGCTGTTCTGGTGTGAATGTGGTTTGCACTTAGAAGGCTCCCAAAGATGTCGTGATAACAAAGGCCGCAAATAGAACCGCGATAAGGATAATGAGATAAAACGGGCGTTTACCATTCCGTAACCGCCACCAACGAATGGCTTGTGCGACCGTCGCTGCCAGCGCGGCACCGAGCGCCCCATATAGTGGGATCACTTCGATTCCGTGAAACCAGTCATCCGGCCCGCTTGCCGGCGCAATTGGAAATGTCGCGCCAGCGGCCAATACCCAAAAAATCCCGAATATAGCAAGCATTGTCAGGAACGGCTTGCCTGCCGATGTCGCGGCCAGAATGAGAAAGGTCACAATAGGCGGAACAGCGATAAAGACGATAATCCCCATTATCCCATCAACCCTGTGTTCAAAATATTACGTGGGTCGAATTTCGCGCGCAGTGCGGCACTGATTGCGGCAACGGGTGCGGGTTCGGGGTGAAACACGGGCGCGGCAGTGCCGCGGATCAATGTGGCGTGCCCTTTGACTTCACCTATGCGCGCGCGCATATCGCCGCCATCGGTCAGCGCCCAGATCAAACCGCCGCCCCAATCATATTGCACCGCCTTTGCACCAAGTTTTGCGACCAGCCCCGCTGCATCCGAAGGTTTCACCGAGATGCGCCAAATATCACCGGGTTGACCGGCAAAAGCATGTACATCGCGCACCCGATCCCAACTTTCTAACAGCCCGTCGGCATCACCGATTTTTACAGTAACTTCGCCATAAGGTTTAAGCAGGTCACGCAGGCGGTCAGCGCGGTATTGGACCGACGCATCAAAACCTTCGATGCGGATCATCGTGACCGGATCGCCGTCCATGTTTTGCGGGAAATGCGCGGCACCTGTGACCTCGAACGGTGATCCAAGTGCCGCTGACATCGCCACCACCGCCTGCGCGTCATCTAGCCCGTGGATCAACACACAGCCGGTTTGCGCCACATTTGGCAGCACCTTCAATGATACCTCGGTCAGCACGCCAAGCGTGCCGTAAGCCCCCGCCATCAGTTTTACCAGATCATAACCGGTGACGTTTTTCATCACGCGGCCACCGTTCTTGACGATATTGCCGGCCCCATCGACAAAGCGCACGCCCAGCAGAAAATCGCGGCAAGCACCCACAGAAATACGGCGCGGGCCGGATATATTAGCGGCCACCACACCGCCGATCGTGGGTTCGCCTGACGTACCCAAAAGCGCGCGGTGGTCCATCGGTTCAAACGCGAGCCGCTGGTTTTCAGCGGCCAAGGCGGTGTTGATTTCCGACAATGGCGTGCCCGCCTTTGCGACAATCGTCATGGCACCGGGTTCATAAAGCGTAATGCCCGACATGGCGCGCATATCAACTGTATCACCCGCAACATGGGCATAGCTACGCGTGCCGCCGCCCCGAATGCTGAGCGGATCACGGGCATCTTTGATCAGATCGCTAAGGTCTTGTTCGGTCTGTGGTGTCATCTTAGCGGCCTCCGGCCATGCGGCGATTTTCAGAGGCATCAAGCGGAAAAACCTTGGCCGCGTTCAGTAACCATTTGGGGTCGAACACATCCTTGACGGCCATCTGCGCCTCGAGATCGGCAGGATCATATTGCACATGCATCAGGTCGCGCTTTTCAATGCCCACGCCATGTTCGCCGGTCAGGCATCCGCCAACCTCGACACAGAGCTTCAGGATATCCGCGCCGAAGGCCTCGCAGAGCTCCAGATCGCCCGGTTTATTCGCGTCAAACAGGATCAGCGGGTGCATATTGCCGTCGCCAGCATGAAACACGTTGCCAACGCCCAGCCCGTATTCTTTGGACATCTCGCCAATGCGGCGCAGCACATAGGGCAGTTGTGACACGGGGATCGTCCCATCAAGGCACATGTAATCGTTGATCTGCCCCATCGCGCCAAAGGCGGATTTGCGGCCCAGCCAAATACGCGCCGCCTCATCCGCTGATTTGGCTTCGCGCAATTCAACGGGGTTATGTTTGGCAGCAATTTCCATGATCAGGGCCAGTTGTGCGTCGATTTCGGCGTCGGATCCTTCGACCTCGACAATCAGCAGCGCCTCGCACATCGGGTAACCCGCCTTGGCAAAGGCTTCGGTGGCTTCGATACACGGGCGGTCCATGAATTCGATCGCGACGGGTAGTACGCCAGCCTTGATAATGTCGGTCACAACCTGCCCTGCGACCTCGTTGCTGTCATAGCCCATGAGAACGGGGCGCGCGCCTTCGGGTTTAGGCAGGATGCGCAGGGTGGCTTCGGTGACGACGCCAAGCTGCCCTTCGGAGCCGCAAATGACCCCAAGCAGATCCAACCCGCCCGCATCCATATGCGCACCCCCGATTTCAACAACACTGCCATCCATCATCACCATAGTGACGCCAAGCAGGTTGTTCGTGGTCACCCCGTATTTCAGGCAATGCGCGCCGCCGGAATTCATTGCGATATTGCCGGCGATGGCACAGGCCAGCTGGCTGGAAGGATCGGGGGCGTAGAAAAACCCGTCGGCCTCGACCGCGCCCGTCACCGACAGGTTGGTCCGGCCTGTTTGCACGGTGATATAGCGATCAGGATAGTTGGTTTCGATCACAGCGTTCATCTTGGCCACGCCAAGGATCACGCAATCAGCCGTCGGCAAAGCCCCACCCGCAAGCGAGGTACCTGACCCGCGCGGTACCACAGGCACGCCCATATCGTGGCAAATTTTCATGACCGCCGCGACTTCGGCGGTATTCGCAGGCAGTACTGCGCAAAGCGGCGGGCAGCGATAGGCGGTCAGTGCGTCGCATTCATAGGCGCGGGTTTCGGCAATATCGGAAATCACCGCATTTGCGGGCAAAACCCCTTGTAATCGGCTGACAATTTGGTCCTTGCGGGACAGGACGCTGGCATCGGGGGCTGGCATTTGCATGGGCGATCTCCGTATTTGGTAAAAATATATTACCAATTTTTCCATATAGCAAGTCATTAGCGGGTTGGCTAAACAGGGTGCATGGAACTCATTGAACATCTTGGGCTTTTGACCCTTTGGGATTGGTGCGCTGCGGCGTTTATCATGCTGGCTTGGCTGGTTATCGGCACATTGATTGAACGACCAGGTAGCAAACGCCCATCGGTCACGGTGCTGATGTCGGCGCATCGGCGTGAATGGATGAAAGTCTTCGTGACCCGCTCGCCACGTATTTTCGACAGCCAAATTCTGGCCAGTCTGCGGCAAAGCACATCGTTCTTTGCATCCACCTGCCTTCTTGCAATGGGGGGTGTGCTGGCGCTGATCGGGAACACGGACCCGTTGCGCGGTGTGGCGCTCGAGGTCACAGATGTGCCGCTGCCCGTGGTGGTCTGGCAGTTGAAACTTGGGCTGGTTGTATTGTTTCTGGCCAATGCATTTTTGAAATTTGTCTGGGCCAACCGCGTGTTCGGCTATTGCGCGGTTGTAATGTCAGCGGTGCCAAATGACCCCGAAGACCCTGCCGCCTATCCGCGCGCCGCGCAAGCGGCCGAGCTGAATATCCGCGCCGCCGTGAATTTTAACCGCGGGCTACGGGCGATGTATTTCGCGCTGGCGGCACTAGCATGGCTGTTGGGCGCGTTTGCGCTGATCGGCGCGACGCTGACGGCACTGGCGATTGTCTGGTCACGCGAATTTGCATCGGTGCCGCGCAGTATTCTGCTAAACGAGGGTCCATGAGACTTGCCCTGATCCCGTTTTTTGTGGCCACAACCGCGCTGGCCGACCCCGCCCAAGTCACCGACGTGACGGTTTCAGGTGACCGCGTGTCGGTCACGATTTTGCATGCCGATACGGGTTGGGACCATTACGCAGACGGATGGGAAGTGCTTGATGCGGATGGCAATCGGCTTGGTTTTCGCGAACTCGCGCATCCGCATGTCAATGAACAACCGTTCACGCGGTCGCAAAGCGGGGTCATGATCCCCGAAGGCGCGACATCGGTATTCATCCGCACCCGCTGTAGTGTCGATGGCTGGGACGCCACGCTGTTCGAAGTCGCGTTAAGCGACTAACGCCGCCCCTCGCGCAGCCATGCGCCGATACTCAGCATTGCGGCTAACAATAGCCACGCCCAAGCAGGCAGGATCGGCGTGATCCGGATATCGGCCGTTTGATAGGCGTCGCGGGGTGTGATCCCGATCCAGCCGCGCCCTTGCGCGGGGCGTCCTGCGCGCACTGCGCGGATACTGAAATCACCGTCCGACACAGCAAGCATGCCACCGCCCGTTGCGGCAATCACAGGTGCAAGCGTGTCACCCGTTGCAATCGTTTGTTCAAACTCGCGCGGTGCAGCAGGCCCAAGCGCGATTACAGAGTTTTCAACCCCGTCGGTCAGCCGGTAAAGCCCGATTTCAGGGCCGGTCCACAGTGTTTCAAACCGCCCCGGTGACACCTGTTCAAGGGACAGGACGGTCTCGGTGCCATCGGGGTGGGTGACTGTCACATCGCCCACGCTCTCGCCCAATGTGCGGCGGATGATCCGCATGGTCTGGCCGCTGGGTTCCGCCCAAAGCGATTCTTCTTCAAGCTCGGGTTCTTTCATCATCCAATGCGCCAAACGGCGCAGCAATTCGAGCTGCGGCCCGCCGCCTTCGAACCCGCGATCCCATAGCCAACTATGATCCGAGGCGATCAGCGACACGCGGCCTTCGCCAATGCGGTTCAGCACCAAAAGCGGGCGGTCATCCAGCCCCGACATCACGGTCGTGGCCTCTTGCGGGACCAGCACATCAACCAGCCGGAACCAACGCCCCCAACCGGGGCCGTCGCCCGCAGGATTGGGTGCAAATTCTTCCAGACCTTCGGTCACGGGGTGGCGCTCACCGATCTCGGTGATTTGCGGGGTGAAGCCTTCCTCAAATACCCGCGCAGTGGGTGCGCCCGGCAGAATTTGCCCAAGCGGCGAGCGGTAGATGCTTTCAGCGCTGCCATATTCCGGCCCCGACGACACCAGCACCGCGCCGCCTTTTTCCACGTATTCGCGGATATTGTTGAAATAATCCCCCGGCAGGATCCCGCGGCGGCGGTAGCGGTCAAAGATGATCAGATCAAAGTCATTGATCTTTTCCAGAAACAATTCGCGCGTCGGAAAGGCGATCAGCGACAGTTCATTGACCGGCACGCCGTCTTGCTTTTCGGGTGGGCGCAGGATGGTGAAATGCACCAGATCAACGGTCTGGTCGGATTTCAGCAGGTTGCGCCAGGTCCGTTCGCCTGCGTGCGGTTCACCCGACACCAAAAGCACGCGCAGTCGGTCGCGCACGCCGTTGATCTGCACGACTGCGGCGTTATTGCGCGCGGTCAGCTCGCCTTCGGCCTCGGGGATGGAAAACTGCACGACGTTCATACCACCGTGGGGCAGCTCGAACGGGATTTCAATGTCTTGGCCAATCGGGATTGGCAGGCTTACCGCGGGTTCGCCATCGACCGCGATGGACAACTCGACCGCTTGGGTCGCGGGCGCTGCGCCCTGATCATCAACGCGCAGGGTCAGCGTGACCTGTTCACCCAATATCGCAAAGGCGGGTGCGTGTGACACAACCAGCCGGCGGTCCCAGTCATCGGGCTGGCCAGTCAGCAACAGATGCATCGGCGCGGGCAGGCGCGGCGCGCGTTCAATGTCGTGCAAACGCCCGTCACTAATCAAGATAACGCCCGCAACACGGCCTTGGGGTTCTTCGGATAGGGCTTGGGTCGTGGCGGTCATCAATGCGGTGCCGCTGTTATCTTCGCCATCCGTGACGCGCACGATGCGCAGTTCGGTGTTGTCCAGCCGTGCGATCTGCGCGCTGATATTGGCAAGCGCGGCCGCGTTTTGCGCGGGCCTGTCGGCGATCCTTTGGCTTGCGCTTTCGTCGACCACAGCCAGCACAATGTCGGACAGGGCGGCGCGGTCTTCTTGCTGGATCGACGGCCCTGCAATCGCGCCAAGCAGCAAAACCGCCGCGGCGCAGCGCAGCCACCGACCGGGCAGACGCCGCCATAGCGCAAACGCAATCCCAAATGCGACGATGCAGGCAAATCCGATCAGCGCCGGAACGGGAAGTAAAGGATCAAAAATCAATGTCTGTGTCATTGGCCCAACCGGTCAAGCAGATCCGGCACATGGACCTGATCAGATTTATAGTTTCCGGTCAGCACATGCATGATCACATTGATCCCGAAACGAAATGCGATCTCGCGCTGGCGTTCGCCGGACTGGCCGCGCCCCACAGGCAGCATCGGCGCGCCATTTGCCGTAACCGCCCATGCGGCGGCCCAATTGTTGCCGCCGATTATGACAGGGGTGACGCCATCGTTAAGATTGCGAAACGGCATGCCTTCGGCCTGAACTGCCCCGATCGGTGCGGCCTCGACCCAGACATCGCGGCTGGCGTAGCGGCCGGGGAAATCTTGTAGCAGATAGAACGTGCGGGTCAGCACGTGATCGGATGGCACAGGTTCAAGCGCCGGAATGTCCAAAGACCGCGCAATCGCCTGCAATTTGCGCCCCTCGGGCGAACCGGACCCGAAACGCGCGGTATCGGCGTCGCGGGTATCAAACATGATCATCCCGCCCGACCGCAAATACCGGTTCAACTTGGCATAGGCGGCCTGCGAAGGCAGTGGCTGGTCGGCGGTTATGGGCCAGTAAAGAAACGGAAAAAACGCAAGTTCGTCGGTTTCAAGGTTCACGGCCAAAGGCGCGGATGGCTCAATCGAGGTGCGCCGGTACAGCGCTTGCGACAGGCCCAAAAGCCCTGCGCTGGCGGTTTCATCGACGCTGGCATTGCCGGTGATCACATGGCCCAACACCACGTCCGATGTGGCGCGCAGCGCAAAGGCATCATCGGCCTGTGCATCGGGTGCGGCCAAAAGCATCAGCGCAAGCAATGCCGCCACATCCGCGCGCGGCCCGCGCAAACGCCCGCCCACGGCCAGCGACGCGATCACGTCGATCATCAACAATAGCGTGGCCGCTGCCAGCAACCAGCCCTTGAGCGCGGTTTCGCGGAGCGCTGTCATGCCTTCAACCGCGATACGTGCGGGCCAGCTTGCGGGTGCAAGCACGCTATCCGCGCTGATCACATTCACCGCCAATTGCCTGTCAGCGCCCGCATAAAGGCCCGGTTGCAATTCCGGCCCGGGGGATGCGGTTGCGATCAGCTCTCCGGCGACGCCGGGCAAAGTGCGCGCATCATCGAGCTGGCCGTAAGCATCGAGAACCTGATGCGGCAACCATGTTGTGCCTGTCAGCTCTGCCGCGTCGGGCATGGCCGGGCGGGTTGAAACCGCCAAACGCTCCAGCATCTGCACAAAAAGCCCTGACAGCGGCAAGGTTGACCACTGTGCGTTTGCGGTGACGTGGAACAAGACGATTTGCCCATCGCCCATGCGGTTGCGCGTGACCAGCGGCGTGCCATCCGCCAATTGCGCGATGACCCGCGCGGCAAGCGTAGGGTCGGGCTGCGCCATGACTTGGCTGGTGACGGTCACATCATCGGGGACGGGCAGGCCAAAGAACGGGCTGTCAGCGTCAAAAGGGGCCAGCGATTTGGGCGCACCCCAGCTCATCGCGCCGCCGACAGTGCGGCCACCGGACCGCAGGCGCACTGGCAAAAGCGGGTCTTGCGTGATGCGCCCCAGATCGCTCGCGGCAAGACGTGGACCCGCAAAACGCAGTAGCATCCCGCCATTTGTGACCCATTCTTGCAGGCTTTCGGTTTCTGGCGCGCTCAGCGTGGCAACATCGGCCAGAATGATCACATCGGGGTTGGCCAGCAAGATATCGGCCAAAGTGCCGTCAATCAGATCGGCGGTCGGCTCAAGCGCCTCTTGCAGGTAATAAAGCGGCGAAAGCAGTTCCAGCCCTTCGCGCGCATCACCCTGCGCGATCAGTGCGACCTCGCGCCGCTTAAGCGCGTCATCAGTCAGGCTGACGGCGCCTGCCGAACGCAGCCCGTCAATCGAAAACCGCGTGATCCGGTTGCGCAACTCGGGTGGCAAGACCATCGCCGTCTGCGCCTCTGCCGCGCCTGCGGCAAAGCTGATCGGCACGGCGGCTAGCGCGCGTTCAACCCCCGCAGGGTCGCGGCCAGTGGCGGTGATTTGCGCCTCAAATGCTGTGCCCGAGGGCGTACGGGTGGCGGATAGGATCACTTGCCCGTCTTCAAATTTGGCGGGGCGCAGCCCAAAGGTTTGCTGCGGTGTTTGGAACACGGTAACCGCGCCGCGCGTTTCGAATTGTGCCAGCAGCGCATCGCGCCCCGCGTAGTCAATCCCGTCCGACAGCCAATAGGTTTCAAATGCGCCGGATTGATCCGCAAAATAGTCTGCGGGGGCAGTCGGTTGCCACGGGCGCGGCGCAAGGTTGGGCAGGCGGTTCTGCCAGTCGTTCGGCGCAGCAAAGGGCAGATCACCCGTCGGCAAATCCGACAGGACCACTACCGCGACACGGCGGTCGGCCACGGCGGCTTCGGACAAAAGCGTATCAACGCGGGTCATTTGCTGCGACCAGCGTGCAGCCCCCGCCCACGTGCCATCCACGGCGATCAGCAGATCACCATGCCCGTCGCGCGCGGCTTGCGGGTTTAGCACGGGTCCGGCAAAGCCGATAATCAGCGCCGCCATTGCCAGCAATCGCAGTAACAAAAGCCACCAAGGTGTGCGGTCGGATTGGCTGTCTTTATCGGTCAGCCCCAGCAGCAGCGCGACACCTGGAAATTTTCGGCGGATCGGCGCAGGCGGCACGGCGCGCAATAGCACCCAAAGCACGGGCAGTGCCGCAAGCGCGACCAAGAGCCAAGGGGCGGTAAATCCGATCGGGCCAAGCGCCATCATGTGCGCCGCTCCAACGCGCTATAAAGCCAAAGCAGTGCAGCAATCGCGGGTTTTCCGGTATGATGTGTGCTGAACTGCCAGCCCGTTGTGCGTGCCAGTTGCATCAGCCTGTCCTTGCGCGCGGCGAGCCGGTCAAGGTAGCGCGCTTTCAGATCGCCTGCCTTCATCGTTTCATGTTCCAGCGCGCCGGTCATGGATGTGAATACGGTGCGCCCGTCAAAGGGAAATTCTTCTTCCTGCGGGTCAAGGATTTGCAACAACGCACCGCGCACACCGCGATCAGCGGCACGCAGTAGCGCGTCTTCGACCGGTGCAATATCGCCTAGAAAATCGCTGATGAACAGGGCGCGTGAATGCGGCAGCATGCCTTGGACCTCGGGCGCGCCGTAATCGACATCGGCCTGTTCAGACAGGATATGCGCCATCTGCGTGATCTGCGCGTCACCGCGGCGCGGCGGCAGGCGCAGCCCCGTTAGCCCGACCCGTTCGCCACCACGGTTCAACAAGATCGCCGTGGCAAGCCCGAGAACACGCGCGCGTGCGCCTTTGCTGGGCAGATCGCCGGATTGAAATTGCATCGACGCCGCCTGATCAACCCAAAGCAGGATCGACTGCGCGATTTGCCATTCCTTGTCTTGCACAAAATTTGCATCCGACCGTGCTGATCTGCGCCAATCAATGCTGCGCGCCGCATCTGTGGGTTGCGCCGGACGGTACTGCCAGAACGTATCGCCCGTGCCTGCACGCCTGCGCCCGTGATCACCAAGCAAGACCGTAGTCGCAAGGTGTTCTGCCTCGGCCAATAGTGCCGGTAGCGGGGCAGAGAGGCTATGTGCCTCGGCGCGCAGGGAAAGCGGGGCGGTCATGCGGCGGCTGTAACCTTGGTAATTTCGGCTGCCACGCGGTTGATAATATCAGCAATGTCTTCGCCCCGCGCACGGGCCGCAAATGACAGCGCCATCCGGTGTTCCAGCACAGGCACGGCCATCGCGCGCACGTCTTCGGCTGATGGGGCCAGACGCCCGTCAAGCAACGCCTGCGCGCGCACGGTCAGCATCAACGCCTGCGCTGCCCGCGGGCCTGGACCCCAGCTGACGTTTTGGCGGATCACATCGGGCGCATTCGCGTCAGGGCGGCAGGCGCGCACCAGATCAAGGATCATTTCAACGATATTGTCGCCAACGGGCATCCGGCGCAGCAGGGTCTGCGCATCCAGCAATTGGGCGGCGGTGAACACGGGTGTCGCTTCGGCCTCGGCCACACCGGTCGTTGCGATCAGGATGTCGCGCTCGGTGGCGCGGTCGGGGTAGGGGACATCAATCTGGACCAGAAACCGGTCAAGCTGGGCCTCGGGCAGCGGGTAAGTGCCTTCCTGTTCAATCGGGTTTTGCGTGGCCAGCACATGAAACGGCGCACCAAGCGGACGGTGTTCACCGGCAATCGATACTTCTTTTTCCTGCATCGCTTGCAAAAGCGCTGATTGGGTGCGCGGGGAGGCGCGGTTGATCTCGTCCGCCATCAGAAGCTGGCAAAAAACCGGCCCTTGGATAAACCGAAAGTTGCGGGTGCCATCGGCTGATGTTTCCAAGACTTCGGACCCCAGAATATCGGCGGGCATCAGGTCGGGCGTAAACTGGATCCGGTTGCCATTCAGCCCCATCACGGTCGACAGCGTGTCAACCAGCATGGTCTTGCCAAGCCCCGGCAAGCCGATCAACACCGCGTGTCCGCCACAAATCAAGGCGGTCAGCGTCAGGTCAACCACCCGCGTCTGGCCGATAAAGCGGGCCGAAATACTGTGGCGGGCCTCTTGCAGCTTAGCGCCCAGATTTTCGATTTGGACAACAAGATCGGCGTGATCACCCATGACTTTCCTCCGGTAATTCGTTATCTGCTATTCGAACAGATAATCGCATAAACCCCAATGGCAAAAACAATGGCAACACAAAAGAGTGTGACACCAAGCGCCCAAAGCATCGCCCAAAGCGCGCGCGCCGCCCAAAAAGGCGGGTTGCCGCCGGTGCATTTGTGGAATCCGCCCGATTGTGGCCCGATTGATATGCGGATCGCGCGGGACGGGACATGGTTTTATATGGGCACCCCAATTGGACGGCCCGAACTTGTGCGCTTGTTTTCAACGATTCTGCGCAAGGATGGCGATGAATATGTGCTTGTCACACCCGTTGAAAAGGTCACGATCACGGTTGATGACGCGCCTTTTGTGGCGGTGGATTTCAACCGCAAAGGTGACGCGCTGGTTTTTGAGACCAACGTGGGCGATACCGCTGTGGCAGGCCCAGATCATCCGATCCGTGTGGCATATGATCCGCAAACGGGGGAACCCAGCCCCTATATTCTGATCCGCGCCGCGCTTGAGGCATTAATTGATCGTAAATCTTTTTACCGCCTTGTTGAGACCGGCGAAGAGGCCACCCATGCAGGCGAGCAGTGGTTTGGCGTCTGGTCGTCGGGTGTTTTCTTTCCCATCATGCGGGCCAAGGATCTGGCCTGACCGACCAATTCCGACGAGACATTATTGATGCCAAAATATTGCGCCAATCTGACATTGCTTTTCACGGAACTGCCGTTCCTGCAACGCTTTGGCGCGGCCAAAGACGCGGGCTTTGACGGGGTTGAGGTGCAGTTCCCATATGACGTGAACGCCCAAGATATCGTGAACGCGCTGGCGCGCTATGAATTGACGATGGTGTCGATCAACTGCCCGCCGCCAAATTACACAGGCGGCGAACCCGGTTGGGCGGCGGTGCCTGCATTGCAACAACGGTTCCAGCGCGACTTCATGCGTGCCGCGCGCTATGCCAAAACGCTGGGCGCGCAGCATTTGCATATCATGGCAGGGGTTGCAGACGGGCCAGAAGCCGAAGCGGTTTACATTGAAAACCTGTCTTGGGCTGCCGCACAGGTGCCCAAGCAAAGCCTGCTGATAGAGCCGATCAATCGCGGCGATATGCGCGGCTATTTCCTGCATGATTTTGACCGCGCCGCACGGGTCCTTAAAATGATAAATGCGCCCAATGTACGTTTGTTATTTGATGCATATCACGCTGCAAAAATCACCGGTGATGTGTTCGCAACATGGGAGGCTATGCGCGGTATTGCGGCGCATGTGCAGGTTGCGCAAACCCCAGACCGTTCTGAACCCGATGCGGGTGAAATCGACTATCCGGCGTTTTTTGAACAACTTGCCAAAGATGGCTATCAGGGCTGGATCAGCGGTGAATACAAGCCGCGCGGCGAAACGGCAGCAGGATGTCAGTGGGTTACTTGACCGAATTTCGTTGGGTCGCTATGCAACGCGCAGGCCGCTAACGCCTGCCACCCGCTGACATCTGTCTTGGTGAAGTTTAGCGCATGATTTCATATTTCCCTTCCGCATTTCGCGCGGATGGTAACGCGGGTGCCCATCCTAAATCGACGCGATCTTCGGATTGAGGAGTATGGGCATGTCTGACATCCCACAAAACAAGTTTCTGACGGGCGCATTGGGCCGTTTGTATATCAAGACCGCATTGCCGATCATTTTTGTGATGGGCATGAACGGGGCGCTGACGGTCGCGGATGCGCTTTTCTTGGGGCATTACGTTGGGCCGCAGGCCTTGGCCGCGGTGACGTTGATGTTTCCTATCTACATGCTGATCGCCGCCTGCGCGACGCTTGTCTCCAGCGGCATGTCGAGCATCCTTGCACGGCATTTGGGGGCTGGGCGTATCACGCAGGCGCGCGCAACATTTGTGGGCGCGCATGGGTTGGCCCTGTCGGTGGCAGGTATATTGATTGTACTGGCCACGCTGTTTGGCCCCAAAATAGCGCAGCTTTCTGCCGCCTCGGACCCTGCGCTTGCGCAAATGGGGCTGACATATCTGCGCATCACGGTCTGGTTCACGCCGGTGATGTTTATCCTTTCGGTCAATTCCGACGGTTTGCGCAACGAAGGTCGGGTCGGGTTTATGGCCGCGATGAGCCTGCTCGTGTCACTGGTCAATATTGCGTTCAACTATGTGCTGATTGCCAAGCTGCATTTGGGCGTTGCCGGATCGGCCTTTGGCACGGGGCTGGCGCAATGCGTGGCATTGGCCATTATCATGGGGTTTCGGGCGCGCGGGCAAACCCCGCTGCCGATCGAGGTGCTGCGCGGATTTTCTTGGGGGCAGGGCTGGTTGCGGATGCTGGCCCTTGGCGCGGCGCAAAGCCTGAATTTCACCGGTCTCGCGCTTGGGTCCGCCGCGATTATGGCCACGCTGCAAATGGTGCAAACGCCGCATTACGCCGAAACGGTCACGGCCTACGGGATCATCACACGGGTGGTGACATTTACCTATTTGCCTATGCTGGGGCTGTCGTTTGCGATGCAATCAATCACGGGCAACAATTATGGGGCCGGACAATGGGCGCGGGCGGGGCGGTCGCTGCGGATCGCGTTGATTGCAGCGTTTGTCTACTGTGTCGTTGTGCAGATCATCGTGACCAGCTTTGCCGCCCAGATTGGGGCCGCTTTTGTGGCGGATGCCGCCGTCATCGCGCAGGTCGCGCGGATCATTCCGGTTATGGCGGTGGTGTTTTTTCTGATGGGGCCGCTGATGATGATGGCCAGCTATTTCCAGACCATCGGGGACGCCACGCGCGCTGCCATCTTGGGGCTTTCCAAACCCTATCTCTTTGCGATCCCGCTGACCTTTGCGCTGCCAAGGTTCATGGGCGAGCCGGGGATATGGTACGCGGGGCCGGTTTCTGAAATCTTGCTTCTATTACTGACAATTGCGATCGTCGCGCAGCGAAGGATGCAATCAAACATGCAGGAGGTCGCACAATGACCGTACAACTTCCAAGGCTGCAAGACGCCAAAGCGCAGGCCAAATCGCTGCGCGCGGGCACCACAGGGATCAGCCACGCGCAGGCGCTGGAACAGATTGCAAAGAAATACGGTTTTCGCGATTGGAACAGTTTGCATGCCGCAATCATTGCCGAGCCGCTCCAATCACTGGCGGCCGGTGCGCGGGTCGGCGGGCGTTATCTTGGGCATCGTTTTCAAGGCGAAATCATCCGCACGCGCGAAATTGGCGCGGGCTTTGTGACGCTGGAAATCCAGTTCGATCATCCGGTGGATACGGTGTGTTTTACCAGTTTCCAAAACATGCGCAGCAGGGTCACAGCGACCATCGGGCCGGATGGCTATTCAAAAGAACGCACATCCGACGGTGTGCCGCATCTTGTTTTGGATACTGAAAACCTGCTGACATAACGCTGTCAGTAGGGGTATGGTTAAAGGGGCCATCAACATCGCAAACAAGGAGATGAACGATGGGAAATAATGCAATTGTTGTCTGGACCGAAGTACCCGTAACCGACATGGAGAAATCAGTGGCCTTCTATAATGATGTCTTTGGCTATCAGATGGTTATCGACAATTCCGGCCCCAACCCTATGGCGAATTTCGGAACCGATATGAATGCCGTCGGCGGGCATATCTATCCGGGCAAACCGGCAGCGGATGGGGGCAATACAATCCACCTTGCCGTGCCTGATACGCTAGAGGCCGCAATGGAACGCTGCACCGCTGCGGGTGGTGCGGTCGTCAGCCCCGTGATTACAATTCCGCCTGGTCGGTTTGCCTATGCCAAAGACTTGGACGGCAATTCGCTTGGGCTGTTTGAGCCTGCGAAATAATGCGCAGGGCCGACCGTCTTTTCCAGATACTGCAGTATCTACGGGGTGGTCGGCTCACCACGGCGGCGCAATTGGCCGAACGGCTCGAGGTCACGCCGCGCACAATCTACCGCGACATCGCGCATCTGATCGGGTCCGGCGTGCCGATTGATGGCGAGGCTGGCATCGGATACCTGATGCGCGACGGCTATGATCTGCCACCCTTGATGTTTTCCGAGGAAGAAATCGTCGCGCTGGTCGCGGGCGCGCGGATTTTGCAAACGTGGGGCGGCACAAAGATGTCCGCCGCCGCGCAAGAGGCGCTCGTGAAGATCGACACCGTCCTACCCGATACCGCACGGCGTAAAATCGGCCAAGTCAATGTCCACACCGTTGCCGCCCCTTGGCACGGCGGCAGTTGGCGCGATCATATCGACCAGTTTGAAGAGGCCGCTACATCGCACACGCGCCTGACGATAAGCTACGAAGATGGCAATGGCGCGGCCAGTTCCCGCACCGTGCGCCCGCTCGGCGTGTGGTTCTGGGGCAAAGTCTGGACCGCCGTCTGCTGGTGCGAATTGCGGGATGATTTCCGGATGTTCCGGCTCGACCGGATCGTCGCGGTCGAAGACGCAGGCACGTTCCGCCCCGCCAAAGGCCAAACGCTCAAGGATTTTATGGAGTGTAAGGCGTACGAGCGTTGAGGGGCTACATGTCGGGCATCGGTGTTTGGCGTAAAGGTGGCAGCCGCTAGCCCAGCCAGTTCAACGGCATGGTCGCGCGAAACAGAGGTTGTCTCGGTCCGCTCGGCCGGTGCCTAGTCTACTAAAGATTGACACATGTGCGCTTCAGACGCAGGCGGACGTGTGCGCAGTGATCTTGAATACGCAGCCGGAAAATGGGACTGATCCCTATCGGTTTCAGGAGAGCACTAGATGATTCCACAACGCTATGCCCCCATTCTATTTGGTTTCCTACTGTCAGGCATGATGTCCCTGCTAGTCACCGCGATCGCAACGTTTCGGGCGATTGGGATGGTTCCTGAATTCGCAAGCCTCTGGATGGGATCATGGGTATCAGCATGGCTTGTAGCCTTTCCCGCCGTCCTAGTTGCAGCACCCATCACGCGGCGCTTGGTAGCCGCGATTACACGGCCACCAAGCTAAACCATTAGATCATTCCGACAGGCTTTGCGCGAGCCGCATGAGTTGCACGGCCTCGGTCCGGTAGCCGAAATTATCGTCACCGCGGTTGGCGTTGGCCAGTGCGATGGAGTCAGCATAGCCCCAATCACCAAGGTAACTATCGTCGCGCAGCAACTGCCCGAACCCTGCGATGGCGGCGGCGAAATTGGCCTCGGTGTCGGGGTTGCTCTGGCCTGTGATCGCGGTTTCGATCAGCTGGCTGGTGTCTTCGCCCGGTGCCTTATAGCGTAGTTTGACAAAGCCCAATTCATCCGACGAGGCCGCAACGGAGTTGGGCGCATAGCGTAGCGGATCAGACAATTGCGCGGGACTGCCGACGGGCGTGATTTCATAGATCGCGGTGACCGTATGGCCAGCGCCAAGCTCCCCTGCGTCAACCTTATCATTGTTGAAATCTTCGCGGTTCAGCGCGCGGGTTTCATAGCCGATCAGCCGGTATTCGGCGACTTGGGCCGGGTTGAATTCGACCTGCACTTTGACGTCACCCGCAATCGGGAACAGCGCGCCGGAAAGCTGATCCACCAGCACTTTTTGCGCCTCAGATAGAGTATCAATAAACGCCGCCGTGCCGTTGCCGTTTTGGGCAAGCGCCTGCATCGTCGCATCATCGAGATTGCCGCGCCCGAACCCCAGCACGGACAGATAAGTGCCCGTGTCGCGTTTGCCGGCGATGAAATCCTTGAGCGCGTCGGGATTGTTGATCCCAACGTTAAAGTCGCCATCTGTGGCAAGGATCACGCGGCTGACCTCGCCATCTTCGGCCATTGTATCGGCCACAGCGTAAGCTTGTTCCAGCCCGCCTTGCCCGTTGGTCGACCCGCCCGCGCCCAGCGATTGCAGCGCTTGCAAAATGGTCGCGCGGTCCGATGCGGCGGTGGGGGCCAGAACCTGCCCCGCGCTGCCCGCATATTCCACAATTGCGACCTGATCTTCGGGGCGCAACTGGTCAAGCATGATCCGGAAGGATTGTTTCAGCAGCGGTAGTTTTTCGGGTTCATTCATCGACCCCGATGTGTCGATCAAGAACACAAGGTTCAGCGGCGGCCGGTCGTCGAGCGCAGGCATCTGCCCTTGCAGCGCGATATGCACCAATTGCGTGTCCGGATTCCACGGTGTTTCAAAGCTGGACACGGTCGTGCGGAACGGGCTGTCATCTTCGGGGGCGGGGTAGGCATAGGGGAAATAGTTTATCATTTCCTCGATCCGCACCGCATTTGCGGGGGGCAGATGCCCGCGTGACAAGGATGAGCGCACAACGGAATAGGACGCCGTGTCGACATCGATTGAAAAGGTCGAAACCGGATCTTCAGAAGTTATTTTCAGCGGGTTCGGTTCCGCATTGGCATAGGATTCGGTGTCAGCCTGCGTGATCACGGGTTGCGGTTCGGGTGCCACAAGGCCGAGCGCGGGGGCGGCGGGGGCCGCGCGGTTGATTTCTTCGGCCATAACGGGGCCTGTCACGATGATCATATCCAGATCATCAGCAAGCGCGGCATCATCGCGCAGTGCGGCCCGTGCGGTTGGTTGCGGTGGAGGGGCGTTGGTTTCGGCCATCAGGTCTTTGGGGGCTGCTTCGGCTGCGGCCAATTCGGCGGTGCCTGATCGCGCAGCGCCAAGGCCCGTGTCGTCAAACGCGGCTTCTTCGTCGCTGGTTTGCAATGTATCTGCCTGTTCTGCCGTAGGGATCGGCGTTGCGCCGAAATCATGTTCGCGCGGGGCTAGCAGGTCTTGGCCCGCCGGTGTCAGCACAAGAAACCCGCAGGCCACGATGGCCGTGGTTGTTGTCAGTGCCGCTTTAGATGTCAGTGTATTCAGCATATTCGTTACTCCTGTCCAAAGGCGATTGCGCCCGGTTACAGGGGTAGGACGCGGCTGCTGGCGCGATCCTTGGAGGTCGTCGAAATTTTTCTGCGCAAGCGCGAGGTTCGCGGCGCGGCGCGCGGCATCTGGGCGCGGGGTGGCGGCATCTATCATGGATTTGAGATCATCGAGGTCGTCTGTCATAGCGCGTCCTCCTTTTCTTTGATTGCGCGCAGGGCTTTTTTGGCTTCGGAAATGCGCCAGCTGATTGTGCCCTCGGACACGCCCAAAATATCGGCAGCTTGGGCGTGGGTCATATCATCAAGCACAAGCGCAAGTGTGTCGCGCAGGTCGTCATTCAATTGGTTCATCGCGGCGGTCAGCCAGTCGACCTGTTCGGCGGTGTCTTTGTTCGTTTCAGTGCGTGCAATTTCCCAATCGCCCCAGCCAGTGGTCGCTTTCATATAGGTCGCGCGCTTGCGGCGGCGATCATGCGCGGCATTCACCGCCACACGGTAAAGCCATGTCGTGACCTTGGCGCGGCGTTGGTAACTGGCCAGTTTCGCGGGAAGGGCGGCGCAGATATCTTGCGTCAGATCCTCAGCCTCGGCCCGCGCACCGGTCAGCCGAAAGCAAAAGGCAAACAGCCGATCATAATGGCGATCCAGCAGGCTCGCAAAAGCCTGCCCATCGCCATTTGCAGCCGCCGCTGCGAGATCTTCGTCACTGGTTGTCATACGCATCACAATTGGTTGGACGCGGGCCAATGGTCAATCCTTGGCGGGAATTTCTGTCTGTTGTCCGCCGATGTAGGCGAATGCGCTATTGACGCGCAACCAACGTCGGGCGGCGGCGCAGAGTTTTCCAAAGCCAAAACAGCATCAAGATTATGATAGCGAGTTCCGGCAGTGACAAAATACCCGAATTTTGCACCACTTCGGGAAAGGCCGATGCACCCGGTCCGGTGAATGCTGATCCCGCCGCAATGAAGAAACCGATACACATGCGCAAAAGATGCTGGGCGATCCTCTGTCTGTTTGAAATCTGTGCGCCAAAAATCATGCGAATATCGCCAACGCCTGCAATGGCCGCCATGCCGAATAGGAAAAAGTAATCCTCTGCCGCGAAGCCAAATAGATATGCGTTCGGCAATGTCGTGGCATACCAGCCCGCAATGAAAAGGCTGAACGCGTTGAGGAAATTTAGCCCGGCGACCGCGATGAACCATTTCTTTATGCCATGCGCATGGATGCGCACCGCCAATACGCCGCTGGAGACCAACGTTGCCCCAAGAATACCCGCATGGAACGTGATCCAAAAGGTTTCATACTTCAATGCGCCAAGAACCGCGCCGAGCACAGACGCCGCCCCCATGCTTACGACAAACACGCGGCCCGCGTTAGTATGAACTTTGCGTCCTTTGCGTGATGCGAGCGCGATCGCGCCCACAATGACGGCCAATGTGCCGAGCGTTACATGTGCAATCAATGCGATGATATCTGGAGTAGGCATAACGTGTCCTGTCTTGGTGTTGGTTTTGTCCGGTTATGCGCAGTACAAAATGTCGTGTCGTCCGCGCATGACGGCGCGGACATTTTTGTTTTGCTCGATGGGTTGCGTTGATGCCGCTGTTGAAACCAGTCTATCAAAGGGAATGGAAAACGCTGCTGTTTTGACCCTCGCCGGGCTGTGCCTTGGCATTGCGCTGTCCGGGCTTCTTGCCGTTGTGCTGCGGCAAGGCAGCCTGCTTGAAAGGTGCAGCCTCGGGATTGTTTACGTCGCGTTCATCGGGATGATCGCGCTGCCGCTTATCGCAACTTTCGCGGCATTTGCGGTGATCAATTACATGCCGCTGTTGCTGGTCATGCTGCTGGTACTGCCGCCAGCGTTTTACTACTACGTCATCGCCAAGACATCCAGGGCGTCACCAACCGTGCAAACGCTTTGGCGGGATCTGGCGCTGCCATTGATTGGGGCTGTGGTCTGCATTGGTTTTTGGACCCTCCCCGCGCAAGCTAAAAGGGAAATGTTCATACTGGGCGAATTGCCTCCGGGCATGTTGCCCGCAGCACTTGCGCTTGTGACCTTTGTGTTGCTTCTGGTCTGGATGTTTGCGTCTTTCGCCTACCTTGTCGCGATCCTGCGCCACCTTGCGACCTATCGCGCATATATTAGACAGCTTTATTCGGATGTCGCAGAACGTGATTTACGCTGGGTCGATGCGGTGATGGTTTTACTGATATTGATCTGGATTGCGGCGGCGGTTTCGCTCGCGGATGAAAATTTTGCGGAAGGCAGTTATTTCGCTAAGGAACTGCTTCTGACGTTGATCGCCAGCGGCCTGTTGGTGCTGAACATCTTCGCGCCAATCAAAGCGCCAGATCTGAACATAGCGGGCGAAGCCGACGCGCCAGACCTCAAATATGCCCGCTCTGCGTTAACCGCTGACCACGCGGCAAAACTGGCCGACCGTATTGCGAAGGCGATGCAAAAAGATGCGCTTTATCTCGAACCCAACTTGACGTTGCAAAAGCTGTCGCAGCATGTGGGTGCGCTGCCTAATCAAGTGTCACAAACGCTCAATCAAGAGATCGGGGTCAGTTTCTTTGACTATGTCGCGCGCTGGCGGATCGAGGCCTCAAAACCGCGGATCAAAGCGGGTGAAGCATCGGTGCTCACCGTTGCGCTAGACGTTGGTTTCAACTCGCGGTCAACTTTCTACAAGGCATTCAAACGCGAAACGGGCATGACACCCAAAGCCTATCGCGCCGCGCACGTCCTCGCGGGCTGAAAACCTGTCAATCGCCATTTGCAGCCGCATCCAATCAAACGCGTCACATTTGATTGAATGCGGCTAAAGGCCAATCATTGGTCGGGCGACGAAAATATTTCTTGCACCCGCCTATTATCGTTTGACCTTCCATTGGCTGGAAGCCGTAAAGCGGATCCAACAATCGGAAAAGAGGTCATTATGAAGCCATTCATCGCCACAAGCGCAGTCGTCGCAATCGCCACGTTTGCCTATGTTGGATTCTTAAATGCGGACACGCGCGTTCAGACCGTTGAAAGTGATGCTGTCGGCGCCGCACTCGTAGAAGTGGTCCTGCCTGATACTCTTTCGGAGAATGCGCAGCTCGGCAAACGGGCCTATGATGCAATATGTGCGGCCTGCCATGGCGCAAATGCCGCTGGGCAGGATGGCGTAGCGCCGCCCTTGGTGCATGTGATCTATGAACCCGGCCATCATGGCGATGAGAGTTTTCAACGGGCCGCAGCGCTGGGCGTGCCGAGCCATCATTGGCCATTTGGCGATATGCCAGCCCTTGATGGCGTTACCCGCGGTGATGTTGCGATGATCGTGGAGTATGTCCGCACGCTCCAGCGGGCGAACGGAATCAATTAGGTGGGGTATCAGGGGCTTTGTGCCCCTGACGTGCGCAAGTCTTTAGACACCCACGCAAATATACTTCATCTCAAGGTAATCTTCGATGCCGTGCGATGATCCTTCGCGGCCAAGGCCGGATTGTTTGACGCCGCCGAATGGCGCGACTTCGGTCGAAATGATTCCGGTGTTTACACCAACAATGCCGTATTCCAGCGCTTCGGCGACCTTGGTGACGCGCGACAGGTCTTTGGCGTAGAAATAGGATGCCAGACCAAAGATCGTGTCGTTGGCTTGGAAAATCACGTCGTCTTCGTCTTCGAACATGAACAGCGGTGCAAAGGGTCCAAAGGTTTCATCGGTGCTGACGGTCATGTCTTTTGTAGCGTTGCTGATGATGGTGGGTTCAAAGAACAGCCCGCCCAGATCATGCGGCTTGCCGCCGGTCAGCACAGTGGCGCCCTTTGCCAGCGCATCGTCAAGGTGGCTTTGGACCTTATCAATTGCTTTGGCTTCGATCAGCGGGCCAAGCGTTGTGCCATCGGCCAGCCCGTCACCGACCCGCAATGCGTTGACGGCGGTGGCGAATTTCGCGGCAAAGGCATCGTAGACGCCTTTTTGCACGTAAATCCGGTTGGCGCAGACGCAAGTCTGGCCGTTGTTGCGGAACTTGCACGCGATTGCCCCTTCGACGGCGGCATCCAGATCGGCGTCATCGAACACGATAAACGGCGCGTTGCCGCCCAGTTCCATGCTGCATTTCATCACCTGATCGGCGGCCTGACGCAGCAGAATGCGACCGACTTCGGTTGAACCGGTAAAGGTCAGTTTGCGCACGATGGGGTTTTCGCAAAATTCCTTGCCGATGCCGGCAGCGTCTTCAGAGGTCACGACAGAAAACAGCCCCTTGGGCAGACCTGCTTCTTCGGCCAGTTTCGCCATCGCGAGTGCGGATAGGGGCGTTTGCGACGCGGGGCGCACCACAAAGGCACAACCCGCGGCCAGTGCGGGGGCCACTTTGCGTGCGATCATCGCGTTCGGGAAATTCCACGGGGTAATTCCTGCGGCCACGCCGATGGGTTGCTTGATCACGGTGATCCGCTTGTCAGCCATATGGCCGGGGATGGTTTCGCCGTAGACGCGCTTGGCTTCTTCGCCGAACCATTCGATGAAGGATGCCCCATAGGCGACTTCGCCCCGAGCCTCGGCAAGTGGTTTGCCCTGTTCGGCAGTCATGATCACGGCAAGGTCTTCTTGGTTGGCCATCAGCAGATCAAACCATTTGCGCAAGATCTGCGCGCGTTCCTTTGCGGGGCGCGCGGCCCAGGGTTTTTGCGCCGCTTCCGCTGATTTGATGGCATTGGCAACTTCGGCACGGTTAAGGTCGGGCACATTTGCGATGACATCGCCGCGCGCGGGGTTAGTCACGGCAAAAGAGGCGCGCCCTTGGGCTGCCACCCAGTCACCCGCAACAAATGCGGCCTCGCACAGCAGGTCAGGCCGTTTGAGTATTGATTTTAGGTTGGTTGAATTATCAAGCATGGTAGGCTCCGTCATTTGTTGCGCCATCTGAACCTTCGGGCGCGGCCGCGTAAAGGGGGAAAGATGGAATTCGACGATGCATTCGCAAATGCGGCCTATATTGCGGATGGCGCACGCTATCCCGACAAATGGGCAGCGCAGGCCGCACAGTTTCGTGCAAGCGCCCGACATGAACCGGATATCCCTTACGGCGCGGGTGCACGGCTGCGGTTTGACCTGTTCCATCCGGTGCGGCCTGCGCGCGGTGTGGTCGTGTTTGTGCATGGCGGTTATTGGCGGATGTTTGACAAATCCTATTGGTCGCATCTGGCCGCAGGACCGCTGGCACTGGGCTGGGCGGTTGCGATACCTTCTTATGATCTATGCCCGCAGGCCACGATCACCCAGATCGGCGACCAGATTGCCAGCGCGGTTTCGGTCGTCGCACAGCGTGTGTCCGGCCCGATTCGGCTGACAGGGCATTCTGCGGGGGCGCAACTGGTCGCGCGCATCGGTGCAATCGGGCCAAATGCGGCGTGGAAATCGCGTCTTACGGGGGTTTTTCCCATCTCACCCGTTGCAGATTTGACACCATTGTGCCGGACCACAATGAATGCGGATCTTGGGTTGGATGCCCAAGAGGCACACGCGCAAAGTCCGCTTAATATGCCTGCACCCGCCTGCAAGGTCGAAATATGGGTCGGGGCAGATGAAAGGCCTGTTTTTATTGAGCAATCGCAATATCTTGCGAAATATTGGGGCTGCGGGTTGATACTTGAACATGGCAAACATCATTTTAACATAATTGAAGGATTATCTGACCCAATAGGCGCGTTGACACGCGCAGTTTGTTATGAGGAAATACACGTAGCGCCCATCGGGTAGTCACATAAATATCAAGGTGCTAAGGCATTTATGGAATCTCAATACAGTGTATTGTAACAAAGTACGGCAGGTTTTGCCGATGCGAGGGTAAAGATGAAGATGAAAACGACATTGCAGATGCTTACAGCGGCGACAGTCGCGATGGTTTTGGCAGGCTGCGAAACGACCCGTGACGGGAATGGAATCACTGATGGTGGCTATGACGGCGGCCCGCTGGCCGATGGGGTCGCAAACATCTGGGTTGATCCTGACGGGTGCCAGCACTGGTACATCGATGACGGCCTTGAAGGGTACATGACACCGCGCCTGAACCGCGATGGCACACCGCGCTGTCAAGATGATCGTGGCGCAATTGTTCTTAAGGACGGCAGCACCATGATGGCAGAACAAGAACCCGCAATGCCGGGCGCCTGAGCGCGAATCAATTTCCACAAAAATCGGCGCCCGATGCGGGCGCCTTTTTTGTTTCAGCGCATCGGTGCAAACCGCGCGTCCCGCAATGTGCAATCGCGGATAACGTCCGGACCACATGTCCGGAATTCCAGATCGCGGGTCAGGCAAATGCGGGCTTCTTGGATATAGCTGTCTTTGCAGGTGATGGTGATCTGATCCGCCAAGAGCCCCGGATTATCGGCGAGGAATGCGTCTTCGATGACCTGCGCAGGCACGGTGATATCGCGGTCGATCCTGCGAAAAACCGGCGGGCGGACTAGCCGGTCATAGGCCAGACGCGACAGCGCAAAATAGTCATCAGATGTTAGTCCGGTGCAAACCCCATGTTTGCGCCACTGGTGCCACGCAAGCCCCGCGCTGCCCATAATATCAGACATTTCAGCGGTTTGGCTGCGTGATGGCGCACGGTGTGTGGTGCGGCAATTGGCCGGATATCCGCGTTCATATTGTGGCCAAAGCCCGTGCAATATCCACCCGTAATCCGCGTTGGCTTTGCATTGTTGCGCGCCGCGCGCATCGCCCTCGATGGCGCACCAATTGGCGGACCACGACAGCGCCATAACGTAATAGTCGAATTCCCCGGCGGTATCATCGGCATGGGCCGCGCCCGCAACAAGCATGAGAAGGGCGAAAAGCCTGCGCATTTTGATCTTTCCTAAATCTGTTTGCGTCACTATATAGGGTTCAAGTTCCCCGACAATGCGAACCCGGCTGTGATTACAGTCTGCCCAGTTTAAGGGCGCGGGAAAGGCTTGTCTGAAAATACGCAGGAGATGAAAGATGTCCAATACACCGATTATGGCCAAAGCAACGGCTGTGTGGCTTTGCGACAATACGACGATGACGTTCAAACAGATCGCAGAATTTTGCGACCTGCACGAGCTTGAGGTGCAAGGCATCGCTGACGGTGACGTCGCTGCCGGCGTCAAAGGGTTTGACCCGATCGCCAACAAGCAACTGACCCAAGAAGAAATCGACAAGGCCGAAGCCAACCCACAGCACAAGCTGAAACTGCTGTTCAACCCTGCATCTGCAGGCGAGGAAAAGCGCCGCGGCCCGCGGTATACGCCACTGTCAAAACGTCAGGACCGTCCAGCGTCGATCTATTGGCTGGTGAAATTCCACCCCGAATTGTCGGACGCCCAAGTCAGCAAACTTGTCGGCACCACCAAACCGACCATTCAGGCAATCCGCGAGCGCACCCACTGGAACATCAACAATATCGAACCGATTGATCCGGTTGCGCTGGGCCTGTGCAAACAGTCCGAGCTGGACGCTGCCGTGCAAAAAGCCAATGCGAAAAAGGCTGCCGAAGGTGGTGCGATGACCGATGATGAACGGCGCAAGCTGGTCAGCACCGAAACGTCGCTGGGCATGGAGCCAGAGCCGAAAATGCCTTCGTCCCTGTCAGGGCTCGAGACATTTAGCCTGTCGGATCCGCGCGGTGACGAAGACGAAGAGGCTGAAGACAAGCGCGACGTATCCGACGCCGACAGCTTCTTTAACCTGCCCGATAGCGACGACAACGATTGATCTCAGCCATTTTGGTTGATTGATGGCGCGGGTCTTGGGACCCGCGCTTTTTTTATGCGGGCCGTCTGGCGACGACAAAGCGCGCGGACCTGTTTTTGCCAAAATACCCGGTCTCGACCAGTTCAAATCCGGCACGTGCGATCGATTTTTCAAGTTCACCCACGGTAAAGCTGTTCACAAATGGCGCCTTTTTGAACATTTGCATCACGCGGATCACGACCGGAATCGCACGGTTCATTTCCCCGATGCAGGCCGTTTTGGAAATCAGGTAACCGCCGGGTTTCAACTGCCCGTAAAGATGGTCCAGCGATGCGGGAAGATCATCAAGAAGGTGCAGAATACTAAACGCGCAGATCGCATCAAACGGCGCATCTGCCAGCGGCTTCATTGCGGGGACTTGCAAGAAACGAATATTTGCAGGGGTACCCGCCTCGCGCTTGGCCTCGGCAATTTCAAGCATCGCCCCTGAAATATCCGTTGCGGTGATTTTTGCGACAAATGGCGCAAGCAAAAGCGCGGTGCTGCCGGTGCCGCAACCGATCTCGAGCAAATGGTCCTGGGCTGACAGGTAATTGCGGGTGCGAGCCAGTGTTTCTTGGTAGGCGGTTTCACTGGGTACAGGGCGGGCCGCGTATTTGCGCGCGGCCTTGTCCCAAAAGCTGGCAGAAGCCATGGTCATAATCCTATCTGAATGTGGTTCGGAAACTTGGACGCAGGTTATATCGGTGTCGATCGTATATGAATTGCCAAATAATGGCGTTTCGATATACATATATGTATGAACTGGCAGGCAATATCTTTTGATTGGAATCAAGTGCGCGCGTTTCTGGCGACCGCGCAAGAAGGATCACTTAGTGCCGCGGCACGTGCACTTGGGTCAACGCAGCCGACCATCGGCCGGCAGGTTGCCGCGCTCGAGGCGGAACTGGGCGTGATGTTGTTTGAACGCGTTGGCAAGACATTGGTCATCACCAATTCCGGTCAGGATTTGCTGGAACATGTGCAGGTCATGGGGGATGCCGCCAGCCGGATTTCGATGGTCGCGACGAGCCAGTCACAATCAGTTTCGGGGCGTGTTTCTGTAACCGCCAGTGACCTGTTCGCCGCCGCCTATCTGCCACAGATTTTGAAAACCCTGCGCCGCACCGCGCCGGGGCTTGAGATCGACATTATCGCCAGCAACCATATCGAGGACCTGACCCGTCGTGATGCCGATATTGCCGTGCGTAACGTGCGCCCAACCCAGCCTGACCTGATCGCGCGCCTGATCGGCCATCACAAAGCAGGGTTATTTGCCGCCAAAAGCTACCTAGATGAAAGAGGCCGCCCGCAGGCTTTGGGCAATCTTGCCGGTCACGATTTTATCGGCGTTGGTGACCGCGAGGAGCTGGTCACATACCTGCAGATGCAGGGCATTCATCTGACACCGTCGCAGATACGCTATACCGCCGACAATGGTGTGGTGATGTGGGAACTGATGCGCGCGGGCTTGGGGATCACGACCATGCCAAACGGGATCTGGCCCAGTGTCACGGATGTTGAACACATCCTGCCGGATATGGAGCCGCTACGCTTTCCGATGTGGTTGGCGACGCACCGCGAGCTGCATACGAGCCGCCGGATCCGGATTGTGTACGACGCGCTTGCCGATGCTTTGGGCAAGCTGCCCCAGTATTAAAGCGCCTTGCGTGCGTTCAGGGCAGCGGTGATGGTGCCATCATCAAGATAGTCCAGTTCGCCACCCACAGGCACACCTTGGGCCAGCGATGTTACCATGATGTCAGTCAGCTGGTCGGCGATATAATGCGCTGTCGTATGCCCGTCGATTGTGGCGCCAAGGGCAAGGATTACTTCGGTGACGTTTTCGGATTTGACGCGGTCCAAAAGTTTCGGGATGCGCAATTCATCCGGCCCTATGGCATCAAGCGCCGACAATGTACCGCCAAGCACATGGTAGCGCCCCTTGAACACCTGCGCGCGTTCCATCGCCCATAGATCGGCAACATCTTCGACCACGGCGATTTGGCCGATGTTGCGCTTATCGGACTGGCAGATATCGCAGATATCGGCGGTGCAGATATTGCCGCAGTTCAGGCATTCGCGCACGGTTGAGCCGACGCGATGCATGGCCTCGGCCAAGGGAACAAGGACCTGCCCGCGTTTCTTGATCAGGTGCAGCACGGCACGGCGCGCCGAACGGGGCCCAAGCCCCGGCAGTTTCGCCATCAGCGCAATCAGGTTATCAAGATCATCAGTGCCGTTGGTCATGGGGTTCCTGCTGTCACGAACAAATTTCGCGAAATTTGTTCGCTCCATTGAATTTTCGCGAAAACTCTATCGCGTCTAGAATGGCAGGTTCATGCCGGCAGGCAGGCCCATGTCCTCGGCCATTTTGGCCATCTCGCGCTGGCTGCGCTCGGCGGCCTTGGCTTGGGCGTCCTTGATTGCGGCCAAGATCAGGTCTTCGACCACTTCTTTTTCATCGCCGTTAAAGATGGATGGATCAATATCCAGCCCCTTAAGCTCGCCCTTGGCGGTTGCCGTCGCTTTGACAAGCCCTGCGCCGCTGACGCCTTCGACCATGATGTTTTCAAGGTCCGCCTGCATCTGCGCCACCTTGCCCTGCATTTCCTGGGCTTGTTTCATCATCTTGGCCATATCGCCAAGACCACCTAATCCTTTGAGCATCGTGCTCTCTCCTGTCTTGTTTGCCTTCAGATATGGGCTGCGCGCGCGATTGGCAACGCGGCACTTAATCCTCGTCGAAGGGATCCCATTCGTCGTCCACCTCTGGCAATGCGTCCTCAAACGCGTCTTGGGCTTTGTCGGCCTCGGTCTGGATTTTACTGATCTTGGCTTTGGGGAAGGCTTTAATCACGGCTTGGACCAGCGGGTGTTCTTGAACTGATGCGCGCAGGGCGTTCTCATCGGCGTCGCGGACCTCGGCGATTGTGGGCGCGCCTGCGTCGGTTGTGACCGAAATGACCCAGCGCGTGCCGGTCCATGTCTGCAGCCGCGATCCAAGCCGCCCGACCAGATCTTTTGCGGCGTCATCGGTCGGGTTCACGGTAATCCGTCCGGGTTGGTAATTGACCAACCGCAGACCGGTTTCGACCTCGACCAAAAGTTTCACATCGCGTTGATAGCGGATCAGCGCGACGACATCTTCGAACCGCGCGTAATGTTGCAAGGCATCATCCGCCAAGGCCACAGCCGCTTGCGCGCCGGATGCTGACGGGCCACTTGGGCCTGAATGCGTTGGCGCAGGGGTCTGTGACATGGCCGAAGTCGTCCCGCCAGACGGGGCAGGGCGTCCGCCGTATGGCCCGCCGCCGGGCGGCGGCGTTGCGTTTTGCAGTTTGCGCACCAATTCATCAGGTGTGGGCAGGTCGGCAACATGGGTCAGCCGGATTACGGCCATTTCGGCGGCCATCATCGCGTTGGGGGCCATCGCGACCTCTTCCAGCGCTTTGAGCAGCATTTGCCACATCCGCGATAGGACCCGCATTGGCAGATCGGTGGCCATCGCCTGACCACGCGTGCGCTCATCGGGGCTGATGGTGGGGTCTTCGGCGGCTTCGGGGGTGATCTTGATCACGCTGACCCAATGGCAGACCTCGGCCAGATCGCGCAGCACCGCCATCGGATCGGCCCCGTCGGCGTATTGGCCGGATAGTTCGGTCAATGCTTCAGCGGCTTGGCCGCGCAGGATCATGTCGAACAGGTCAAGCACACGGCCCCGATCCGCTAGCCCCAGCATTGCGCGGACCTGATCGGCGGTGGTTTCGCCCGCGCCGTGGCTGATCGCCTGATCCAGTAGTGACGTCGCATCGCGCGCGGATCCTTCGGCGGCGCGGGTGATCAGCGCCAGCGCGTCATCGCTGATTTGTGCGCCTTCGCCATCCGCGATTTTGCGGAGCAGGGCAATTTGCACTTCGGGCTCGATCCGGCGCAGATCGAAGCGCTGGCACCGCGACAGCACGGTGACGGGAACCTTGCGGATTTCGGTGGTCGCAAAGATGAATTTCACATGGGCGGGCGGTTCTTCGAGCGTCTTGAGAAGCGCGTTAAACGCGCCCGTCGACAGCATGTGCACCTCATCGATGATATAGACTTTGTACCGGGCAGAGGCAGCGCGGTAATGCACAGAATCGATGATCTCACGGATATTGGCCACGCCTGTGTTCGACGCGGCATCCATTTCCATCACGTCAACATGGCGGCCTTCCATGATCGCGCGGCATGGTTCGCACTTGCCACAAGGATCGGTCGTTGGCCCGCCAGTGCCATCGGGGCCGACACAGTTCATCCCTTTGGCAATGATCCGCGCCGTGGTGGTTTTGCCGGTGCCGCGAATGCCCGTCATAATAAACGCCTGCGCGATCCGGTCCGCCGCGAACGCATTCTTGAGCGTGCGCACCATCGCGTCTTGGCCGACCAGATCGGCAAAGGTTTCAGGCCGGTATTTACGTGCAAGCACTTGGTAGGCGGGGGTGTCGGTCATGGGGGCCTTTGGGGTGTGGATTCTATCCGCGCCAGCCTAAGCGGGCAGGGCGCGAAGGTCCACCGCTTTGACTGCGACCATGCTGCGCCTTTTGCTTTGGGTGCGGGCGGTGCATATCTGTGCGCGACAGTAATAAAGGCGTTTGAAGATGGCGATTTCACGGCGTGGATTTATGGGCGTTATGGGGGGCGGCGCGATTGGTGCCGCAGGGCTTTGGCCGCGACGGGCCGTAGCTGCCGTACAAAGCCTGACCATCCAGCCCGCGAGCTATGCGGTATTGGACGTACCGACGCAGGGCATGGTATCCGCCTTTGCCGATGCGCCGCCGCCGGTGATCCGCATGCGGCAAGGCCAACCATTTGCGATTGATGTGACCAATGCCACCCCCGATTACACGGCGATGCATTGGCATGGGTTGCGGGTGCCAAATGCGATGGACGGCGTCCCCTATCTGACCCAGTTTCCTATCGCCGAAGCCGAGACATTTCGCTATGCATTCACCCCCACGGACGCGGGCACCTATTGGTATCATCCGCATTGCATGACGATGGATCAAATGGCGCGGGGCATGACAGGTGTGTTGATTGTGGACGAGGCTGATCCGCTGGAATTCGACTCCGAAGTGGTTTTGAACCTGCGCGATTTCCGTCTGAATAGCGCGGGCGAATTCATCGATCTGTGGACTGCGCGGGGGGCTGCGCGATCAGGCACTTTTGGCACGGTTATGACCGCCAATTGGAACCAGCTTGATCTGCATGATGTGCCGACTGGCGGGCTGGTGCGGTTGCGGCTTGTGGCGACGGATACGACGCGGATTTACAAGATGATCGTCGCGGGTGCTGCGGGTGCTGTGATCGCGATGGACGGGCATCCGCTGCGTGAACCGGTGCCATTTCCGAGCGCTGAAAAGCCTCTGATCCTTTCCCCCGGACAACGCGCTGAAATTGTCCTGAAAATGCCAGACATAGAAGGCGCCGAAGTCACTGTGCTGACCGACGCGCCAGGCGGGCCGCGTGCGCTGGCGCAATTGCGCAGCGTTGGTGCAAACCTTGGGCGCGCGCTGGCTGACGCGCCGCAGCTATTGCCGAATCGGGTTTCAGAACCTGACCTGACCGCACCGCGTGTTGAAGAATTCGTCTTTGGCTGGACGCCCGAAGGCGGGCCGCCCGTGGACGGGCTGTGCGGGTCGCTTGGCTATGCGTTCTGGTCGATCAACCGCACCCCGTGGCAGGGGGATGCCGCAGAAGACACGCCCGCCTTGGCGACATTCCAAAAGGGCGAAAACGTGGTGCTGCGGCTACGCAACGAAAGCCCCAATGACCACCCGATCCACCTGCACGGCATGACCTTCCGGCCGATTTCATCCAACAAACGGGTCTTGCCATCCAACTGGACAGATACGGCGCTGCTGCTGCGCGAAGAAACCATCGAAATTGCCATGGTCATGGACAACCCCGGCGATTGGGCGTTTCATTGCCATGTGATCGAACACCAAAAGACGGGGCTGGCCGGGTTTATTCGGGTTTTGGGGTAGGGCCGCCGAATTGCGACTAATCTTCTGAGGTTATTCAATAAAGCGAAGATGTTGCCGATGACCGAAGGAAAGGATTATTGCTGTGCTTGAGCTAAGACCAAATTGCGAATGGTGTGACAAGGATCTGCCGCCTGATTCAAACCAAGCGCGGATATGCAGCTATGAATGTACTTATTGCGCAGATTGCGTCGCGCATGTTCTGCACAACGTGTGTCCAACCTGTGGCGGCGGATTTGTCGCGCGCCCGATCCGGCCAAAGAACGCCTATCACGATCAGCCCAAGCTGGGATTGGCAAATCAACCCGCAAGCGTGGTGCGCAAGCATTCGCGTTGGACGCGTGATCAGGTCGATGCGCTCAGCCGTAAACTGCGCGACGTGGCAGAGAAGGATCGCTAGTTTTGCCGGTCCGCGAAATCACGCCCATGCGACAGCAACAGCAAACCATGGATCATCAAATTGTCTGTATTTGAGATTTTTGAACTGCCCATCGTCACAGGGCGCATTGCGCTATGCCCTTCACCGGGCAGCAGCGGGGATTATCCGGCGGATTTGCGTGACCTGCTGCATTGGGCGCCGGCATTGGTGATCAGCTTGACCGTGCAGGCCGAATTGCAGGCCTGCGGTGCAGCGCATCTTGGCGATGATCTTGTGCGGCGGGGCATTGACTGGCTGCATCTGCCGGTGCCGGATTTCGAGGTGCCTGCGCATATGGACTGGCCGCGCCTGCATGCGCGTATGACCGCCCAGTTTGATCAGGGCCACGGCGTGTTGATTCATTGTCGGGGCGGCTGCGGGCGGTCAGGGATGCTGGTTTTACGGGCGATGATTGCCGCAGGCGAAGCCCCTGACGCCGCACTTGCGCGCTTGCGCGGCGTCAGGCCCTGCGCCGTAGAAACCAAGGCGCAGCTTGCTTGGGCGCAGCAGGGTTAGCGCCCTTTTTTCTTCATCGCGCGTTTGACGTTCTTGGAAAACTTCTTTGCCCGTTCACGCGATTGCGCGATCGTTTCGGTCGCATGGGTGTTTTCGCGTTTCAGCTTTTTGAACCTGCGCAGGCGTTCGGGGTCGATATCGCCCGCCGCGATGGCCGCCTGCACGGCGCACCCCGGTTCGCTGTCGTGGTCGCAATCGCGGAATTTGCAGCGGGTGACCAATTCCGAGATTTCGGGGAAGGTCGCATCAATGCCAAAGGCGGCTTCGGCCATGCCAAGCCCGCGCATCCCCGGCGTGTCAATCAGCCAGCCGCCCGACGGCATCGCATGCAAGGAACGCCCCGTCGTGGTGTGCCGCCCGCGCGCGTCGTCTTCGCGGATGTCTTGGGTGATGGCATTGCCGCCCGTCAGCGCATTAGCGACCGTGGTTTTGCCCACGCCCGACGATCCACTCAGCGCGACTGTCTGGCCCTTGCCGCACCACGGCGCCAGCACAGCGGCGACATCACCTGATTTAGCATCAAGCGCGATCACCTCAAGCCCGCGCCCAAGCGCGCGCGCCTGATCGACATAGCTGTCGGGGTCTTCGCATTGGTCTGCCTTGGTCAGCAGAATCACAGGCGTGACCATCGCGTCATGCGCCAATGCAAGATAGCGTTCCAGCCGCGCCACATTGAAATCATTGTTGCACGAGCTGGTGATGAACAATGTGTCCAAATTGGCTGCGATCAGTTGTTTGTCGCCGGTATGGAATTCGGTACTGCGCGACAGTTCCGTTTTGCGGTCAAGCACGCGGATCACGCGGTGCTGTTCAGTTGCAGCCAGCACCCAATCGCCGACTGCCACAGCGGCGGTAGTAATTTCAGGATCAAGCGTCAGTTCAAGATTGCCAATCTCGGAAAAGCCGACAACACGGTCGCGGTGGACGGTTGCGATACGGGCAGGGGTAAGCGTCTCGAGATCGGCGATATCAAGCTGCGACATAAAGAAGGGCGACCAGCCAAGGGCGTCGCGGGAAAATTCTGTCAATGGAATGTCCTCGTCAAAGGAAATGCGTTGGCTGATAAGCACAGGCTATCAGCGGGAACCGGACGAGGGAACGGAATATCTTCAGCGCACCCAAACCGGGAGAGGGGATAACACAAACATGATTGTCCTCCTTTTGGCTCAAAGCGCTGCGACTCCGCCAAATCATTTCATGATTTTGCTCTGTCGCGTGACGTGGTTTTACTGGCGTAAAACCACTTAGGTGAGAGGTTGGACATCGACCCAAGTGGGGCTCGTTGTGGCTGCTACCTTCCGGTCCTGACCAGGTTGGCGAGGCACTCGCCCGCGCCAACCTCTCGGGGTCTATATAAGGCGGGCGCGCGCGCAGTGCAAGCGGGGGGTGCCTGTCTGATAGAATGGTTTGAACTTTCTGGATGCGCGTGCCATTTCGGGGGGATGAAAATTGCAGAGACAGTGACATTCGGCGGCTCCGGGCTTGATCGCGCGGCGCATTTGCGCGGACAGGCGGCGGTAATAGCGCAGCAGGCCGATGCGCAGATCGTGCTGTTGTGGCGGGGCAAACCGATGGTGCAGGACGGGGCTTTGGTCAGGGTTGCGCCGGGGCATGCCGTTTTGGATGATGCAAGCGCCGATATGATCTTTTTGGGCTGCGAAGACGGTCCCGTTTTTGCAGCGGATTTGTCGGCGTGGACGCCACAGGGTGACGCCGTCGAATCGCTGAACAGCTTTTTAGACGCTTCGTTGCAGGAACATCCGGCTGTTGCGGGGGCGCAATTTGTTGAACTCCGCGCGATTATGACGCAGCTTTCCCCGCGTGATGCAGAAATTGCCGCCACGGCGCGCGCGGTTTTTGGCTGGCACGGTTCGCACCGGTTTTGCGCGCTTTGCGGTCATGAAAGCCGGATGGCGATGGGTGGATGGCAACGCGATTGCCCCGATTGCGGCGGTCATCATTTTCCACGCACCGATCCGGTTGTGATTATGCTGATCACGCATGGGAACGCGGTGCTGCTTGGCCGGTCTCCGGGATGGCCCGAAGGCATGTATTCACTGCTTGCTGGCTTTGTCGAGCCAGGCGAGACCATCGAGGCCGCCGTGCGCCGCGAAGTCTTCGAGGAGGCAGGGATCACCGTGGGCGATGTGCGCTATCTGGCCAGCCAGCCATGGCCGTTTCCTGCGTCATTGATGTTTGGCTGTGCGGGGGCTGCAACCAGTACAAAGATCACGATCGATCCGGCCGAGATCGAAGATGCGGTTTGGGTGACGCGCGAGGAAGTCGCGCAGATTTTCGCAAACCAGCACCCAAAGATACTGCCCGCCCGCAAAGGCGCTATCGCACATTTTTTGCTTAAAAACTGGTTGGCAGATCGGTTTGATTAATCTTATTGAGTTAAGCTACGCAAAAGGGCCCGACGAATGAAGTTCAGCACACGCGAGGATATCGAAGTTCCGATCGCAGATACGTTTGCGCGTGTCAGCGATTTCGTGGCCTTTGAACGGCGCGCTTTGCAACATGGGGCGCAGATCACGCGTGTGGATGACGGGCCGGTGAATATCGGGGCGCAGTGGCATATTGCGTTCAAATTTCGCGGGCGCGCACGGACGCTTGATGCGGTTTTGACAAATTTTGATCAGCCCAATTCCTATCAGGTCACCGGATCAACCGATGGCATGGATTCCACAACCGAGGTCGAGCTTGTCGCTTTGTCGCCGTCGCGCACAAGAATTATCGTCGGGTTTGATGTCCGTGCAAAAACAATGACTTCACGGCTGATTTTGCAATCAATGAAACTGGCCAAGGCCAAGCTTACCAAACGCTTTCGCGCGCGTGTGCTTGAATTTTGCGAAGAGATCGAAGACTCTTACCGCAAAGCGCAGTAGCAATTATTCGTGCCGCCGCGCTGCGGCCGGATAGACACCCATCACATGCAGTTTGTCGGTAAAATAGTCGAGTTCTTCGAGCGCGCGCTGCACGTTGCTGTCGTCTGGATGGCCTTCAATTTCCGCATAGAACTGGGTCGCGTTGAATGTCCCGTTCACCATATAGCTTTCGAGCTTGGTCATGTTGACGCCATTGGTCGCAAACCCGCCCATCGCCTTGTAAAGCGCCGCAGGGATGTTGCGCACGCGGAAAACAAAGCTGGTGACCATACCGAATTCACCGCGTTTGCGGTAATCAGGGTCGCGCGCCATGATCAGGAACCGCGTTGTGTTGCGGTCATGGTCCTCGATGTGGCGGGCTACGACCTTTAGGTCATAGATCTCGGCGGCCAGTTCGGACGCAAGCGCCGCAACTGTTACGTCGTTGCCTTCGGCAACTTCGCGTGCGGCACGGGCATTGTCGGTGCTTGTGTGTCCGGTGATGCCATGTTCACGCAAGAAATCAGCGCATTGCGGCAAGATAACCGGATGGCCATGCGCCTGTTTGATATCGGAAAGTACGGCCTCTTTTTTGCCAAGCAGGTTAACGTGCACGCGGACAAAAGTTTCATCAACGATGTGCAGGCCGCTTTTGGGCAGAAGCGAATGCACGTCGGCAACGCGGCCATAGGTCGAATTTTCGACCGCAATCATGCCCAGATCAGCCGCGCCGCTGCGCACTGCCTCGATTGCGGCATCAAATGTGGGGCAGGGCAGCGGTTCGAAATCGGGGCGGGAATCTGCGCAGGCTTGATGCCCGTAGGCGCCAAGCTCTCCCTGAAATGCGATTTTTTGGGTCATAAACGTGGCCTCCGGACTGCATCTGCGGAAAAATGGGCGATTGGTCGCGGCAGTATACCTTGCAACCTGCCATGGGAAGCGGATACATAGCCATAAATCTGTGAACTGAATGGAACGCGACATGTTCGACACAATGACTTTGACGAAAGTAGTAGGCGGCCTTTGCGGGACGTTTCTTGTATTCTTGCTGGGTGGCTGGGCTGCTGATTTGATTTATTCCGGTGGCGGTGGCCACGGCGATCACGCACAGGCCTATGTGATTGAAGTGGAAGGCGGCGATCAAGCACAAGAAGTTGTCGAAGAAGTCGATTTCGCCGAAGTTATGGCAACCGCAAGCGCCGCTGACGGCGAAGGCGAATTCCGCCCCTGTAAAGCCTGCCATTCCGTTGAACCGGGCGTAAACGGCGCTGGTCCATCGCTTTACGGTGTTGTCGGTCGTGCGGTCGGGTCTGTTGACGGGTTTGGTTATTCGGGATCATTGGTCGCTGTGGCCGAAACTTGGGATGCAGAAACGCTGAACCATTTCCTCGAAAGCCCAAGCGGCTTTGCGCCGGGCACTGCGATGAACTTTAGCGGTGTGCGCAAGATCGAAGATCGCGCAAATCTGATTGCCTATCTGGACAGTCTTGACGACTGATCCGAACGCATAATTGTATTGCCAAGGGGCCGCTCTGATCTAGGGCGGCCTTTTTGTTATGAAAATACGGTGAACACGGGCTGATCACGCATTCTCAACTTGAATGTTTACCGGTCTGTCACGTAGCCTTGCGGGTAACAAACCGTGATCGGAGACAATGATGCAAAACCGCACCCAGACCCGCGCTACCGCCTTGAAACAAGAAGTTGATTCCAGCCGGCTGACGCAGGTATTTCTGGCCGGGCTTGTTGGGGTTGCGACATTGTTCACGGCTCAGGCCCTGCATGCGCAAAGCGGCGACACGATCATCCAAAGCCACGGCTATAATGAATATGGCACGCTGAAATACCCTGCCGATTTTGCACATCTTGACTATGTGAACCCCGATGCCCCCATTGGCGGCGAAGTGAGCATTTCCGCCGACGGTACTTTCGACAATATGAACCCCTTTGCCACGCTCTCCGGTTCACCCGGGGCGATGGCGTCTATCATGTATGAACGGATCATGACCGGCACCGATGACGAGGTCGGATCGGAATATTGCCTGCTGTGCAAAACGGTCGAATATCCGCAAGACCAGTCTTGGGTCATATTCCATCTGCGCGATGATGTGACATTTTCAGACGGCACGCCGATGACCGCGCATGATGTCATTTATACGCACGAATTGCTGCGTGAACAGGCTACCCCGTCCTACCGTGCCGGCATTGTCGCATTGGTAGAATCCTATGAAGCGATCGACGATTACACCGTGAAATTCACCTTTGCGGCGGATGCGCCGGAAAAGGGTCGGGTGTCACAAATGGGTGGCCAGATTGTGATGTCAAAGGCTTGGTTCGAAGAAACCGGCGCCCGTCTGGACGAAGCCCGCATGGAAACAGGCCCAGGGACGGGTGAATATATGGTGGGCACCATTGATCCGGGTCGCCAGCTGATTTACGTGCGCAACCCCGACTATTGGGGCGAGGATGTGCCGATCAATGTCGGACGTGGCAATTACGATTCGATCCGCATCGAATATTTCGCCGATACCTCCGCCGCGTTCGAGGCGTTTAAAGCCGGTGAATTTACATTTCGCCGTGAAAACAGCTCGCTCAACTGGGCGACGGCCTATGATTTTCCGGCGCTCGAACAAGGCTGGGTAACCCGCACCACGCTGGACGACGGGACATTGCCCGCAGCGACCGGATTTGTGTTTAACCTGCGCCGCGAAAAGTTTCAGGATCGCAACGTGCGCCGCGCGCTGGGGCTGATGTATAATTTCACATGGACCAATGAAAACCTGCAATACGGGCTGTTCCAACAGCGCGAAAGTTTCTGGGAAAACGACAGGCTTAAGGCTGCGGGGCTGCCCGAAGGGCGCGAATTGGAAATGCTGGAAACCGTGCGGGAACATCTGCCAGCCGAGATTTTCACCCAAGAGGCATTGCTGCCCCATGTCAGCGGTGAACGCGCGCTTGACCGCAACAACCTGCGGCAGGCCCTGATACTGATGGAGGCCGCGGGCTATACCAGCGGGGATGACGGGCTGCTGCGTGATGCAAATGGCAATACACTTGATGTCGAATTTCTGGAAACACGGCAAAGCTTTGACCGGATCATCAACCCTTACGTCGAAAACCTGCAGCGGCTTGGCGTGAATATCACCTATAACCGGGTTGACCCCTCGCAATATCAGGCGCGCACCCAAGAAAATGATTTTGACATGATGTTCAGCTACTATGTGAACGGGCTTGTCGAAGGGCGCGGGATCACGCAAAAATTTGGCTGCGAAGACAAGGATGACGTGTTCAACCCCGCTGGATACTGCTCGCAAGCCTTTGATGAATTGGCGGAATTTGTAACCGCTGCGGAAGATTACGATGAAATGGCAGCGGCTGTGCGCGCGATTGATCGCATCATGCGCTATGAATATTACATCGTGCCTGTCTGGTATCTGGGCAAGAACTGGGTCGCGGCCTATGACATGTACGAGCACCCTGAAAATCTGCCGGAATTCGGGCTTGGCTATCTGGATTACTGGTGGATTAACCAAGATAAAGCCGAGGCGCTCGCGGCTGCCGGCGCGTTCCAGTAACGCATCGACATGGGCGCCTATATCCTACGCAGGCTTTTGCTGATCATCCCCACGTTGCTTGGGATCATGATCGTCAACTTTGCCTTGATCCAATTTGTCCCCGGTGGCCCGATCGAACAGATTCTGGCCAAGATGGAAGGCAATGGCGATGTCTTTGAAAGCATTGCAGGCGGCGGCAATGACGCCGATTTTGGTGGCGAATCCGAAAGCGAATATATTGGCGGGCGTGGTTTGCCGCCTGAATTCATCGCCGAATTGGAACGCGAATTCGGCTTTGACAAACCACCGCTCGAACGGTTCCTGAATATGATCTGGAACTACATGCGCTTTGATTTTGGCGAAAGCTATTTCAGGTCCATATCCGTGTTTGATCTGGTGATGGAAAAGATGCCCGTGTCGATCACGCTGGGGCTCTGGTCGACGTTGATTGCCTATTTCGTGTCGATCCCGCTGGGGATCAAAAAGGCGGTCCGCGACGGGTCGCGATTTGATACGTGGACATCGGGCGCGATCATCATCGGCTACGCGATCCCCGGCTTTCTTTTTGCGATCCTGCTGATCGTGTTGTTTGCGGGCGGGTCATATTGGCGGGTGTTTCCGCTGCGGGGGCTGACATCGACCGATTTTGACCAGCTAAGCTTGATCGGCAAAGTCTTGGATTATTTCTGGCACATTGCATTGCCGGTCTTTGCCTCGACGATTTCGGCCTTTGCAACGCTAACCTTGCTGACCAAAAACAGCTTCTTGGACGAAATCAAAAAACAATATGTGATCACCGCCAAGGCCAAGGGCCTATCGGAAAGCAGGGTGCTTTATGGCCATGTTTTCCGCAACGCGATGCTGATTGTGATCTCGGGCTTTCCGGCGCTGTTTATCGGTGTGTTTTTTGGCGGCTCGCTGATTATTGAAACGCTGTTTTCGCTGGATGGTTTGGGGCGTTTGGGGTTTGAAGCTGCCGTTGCGCGCGACTATCCAGTGGTTTTTGGCACGCTTTTTGCGTTCTCGCTGATTGGGCTTGTCGTGGGGATTATCACCGATTTGACTTATGTGTTTGTTGATCCGCGCATTGATTTCGAGGCCCGCGGATGAAGCTGCTTTCCCCCCTGAACCAACGCCGCTGGCGTAATTTCAAACGCAACCGGCGCGCGGTATGGTCATTGATTATATTCAGTGTCCTGTTTGGCCTGTCGCTACTGGCTGAATTTATCGCCAATGATAAACCCATTGTGGTCAGCTATCGCGGCGAATTGCATATGCCGATTTTCAACTTCTATTCGGAACGCGATTTCGGCGGCGATTTCCCGACCGAGGCCGCCTATAAGGACGCCGAAGTTGAATGCCTGATTGTCACGGGCGGGATTGAAGACTGCTTTGACACGCCAGAGGAACTGATTGATGCCGTTGCCCAAGGCGACACAATTGATGGCGAATTCTACAAAGGTTGGATGATTTGGCCGCCGATCCCCTATTCTTACAAGACCATCGTCGATGTGCAGGGCGTGGCCCCCGCACCGCCAAGTGCCGATAATTGGCTGGGCACCGATGATACCAAACGCGATGTGGTCGCGCGGGTGATCTACGGGTTCCGCCTGTCGATTGCTTTTGCGCTGATGGTGACGGTCGCGTCATCCATTCTGGGCATCATGGCGGGGGCTGTGCAGGGCTATTTTGGCGGCTGGACCGACCTGATTTTTCAACGGTTTATCGAAATCTGGACAGGCACCCCGTCGCTTTATGTGATCATCATTGTTTTTGCGATCTTGGGGCGCAGTTTCTGGCTGCTTGTTTTTCTGACCGTGCTGTTCGGCTGGCCGTCATTGGTCGGTGTTGTGCGGGCGGAATTCCTGCGCGCGCGCAATCTTGAATACGTGCGCGCGGCCAAGGCGCTTGGCGTGCGCGACCGCACGATCATGTTCCGCCATATGCTGCCCAACGCGATGGTCGCGACCGTGACAATGCTGCCGTTTCTGGTCACGGGGGCAATTGCGACATTGGCTTCGCTTGATTTCTTGGGCTTTGGCCTGCCGTCCTCTGCGCCGTCGCTGGGTGAAATGACCCTGCAGGCGAAACAAAACCTGCAAGCGCCTTGGCTTGGCTTTACCGCGTTTTTCACGTTTGCAGTCATGCTGTCGCTTTTGGTTTTCATCTTTGAAGGCGTGCGCGATGCGTTTGATCCGCGTAAGACCTTTGTCGCGGATGGCAAGGTCGACACCGCCGATCTGCCCTTTGCTGACAAAAGCGAGGCCGCGCAATGAGCAGGGTTTTAGATGTGCGCGACCTGCGCGTTGCCTTCCGCCAAGACGGCGGCGTGACCCATGCGGTGCGCGGCGTGTCATTTCATGTCGATAAGGGCGAAACCGTTGCGATTGTTGGCGAATCCGGGTCCGGTAAATCGGTAACCGCGCTTTCGACCGTGCAACTGTTGGACGAAAGCGCCGTGATGGCGGGTTCGATCAAATACGCGGGCGAAGAAATGGTCGGCGCGGAGGAACGCGCGCTGCGCCGCGTGCGCGGCAATGACATTAGTTTTATCTTTCAAGAACCGATGACATCGCTCAACCCGCTGCACACGCTTGAAAAACAGTTGGGCGAAAGCATTGAACTGCATCAGGGTATCCGTGGTCCGGCGGTACGCGAACGGATTTTGGACCTTCTGGACCGCGTGGGGATCAGGGATGCCGAAAGCCGCCTGACCGCCTATCCGCACCAATTGTCCGGCGGGCAACGGCAACGGGTGATGATCGCGATGGCGCTGGCCAACGGCCCCGATTTGCTGATCGCGGATGAACCCACAAC
Source organism: Yoonia tamlensis (assembly GCF_900115105.1). Lineage (GTDB taxonomy): Bacteria > Pseudomonadota > Alphaproteobacteria > Rhodobacterales > Rhodobacteraceae > Yoonia > Yoonia tamlensis. The sequence goes on along the minus strand of NZ_FOYP01000001.1, from coordinate 2,023,162 downwards.
CGCGCTTGATGTGACTATTCAGGCGCAAATTCTGGAACTGCTGGCCGATCTCAAACGCGGCGCGGGCATGTCGATGCTGTTTATCACCCATGACCTGACCATCGTGCGCAAGATCGCGGACCGTGTGTGTGTAATGAAGGACGGCGAAATCGTTGAAACCGGCCCCACTGCCGAGATTTTTACCAACCCGCAGCACCCCTATACGCAAACGCTTTTGGCGGCGGAATCGGCGGGGCGGCCCGTGCCGGTACCCGCGGATGCACCCGTGGTTCTGGAAACGGATAATGCGCGCATTTGGTTCCCGATCCATGCAGGGCTTTTGCGGCGCACGGTGGGCCATATCAAGGCGGTGAACGCCGCGACCTTGCAAATTCGCGCGGGTGAAACGCTTGGCGTTGTCGGCGAAAGCGGATCTGGCAAAACCACGCTGGCGCTGGCCGTGATGCGGCTGATCCGGTCGGAAGGGCGGATCGCGTTTCAGGGCACGGATATTGACGGCTATAGCCAAAAACAAATGCGCCCGCTGCGCAGCGATATGCAGATCGTGTTCCAAGACCCCTACGGATCGCTTAGCCCACGCATGACCGTGGCGGAAATCATTGCCGAAGGCTTGGGCGTTCATGGTGTTGATCCAGGCCGCAACCGCCGCGATATGGTGCAAGAGATCATGCAAGAGGTCGGGCTTGATCCTGCTACGATGGACCGCTACCCGCATGAATTTTCCGGCGGGCAGCGCCAGCGGATTGCCATTGCGCGCGCGATGATTTTGCGCCCGAAACTGCTTATTCTGGATGAACCGACAAGCGCGCTCGATATGACCGTACAGGTGCAGATCGTGCAGCTTTTGCGTGACTTGCAGCAAAAATACGGGCTGGCCTATCTGTTTATCAGTCACGACCTAAAGGTCGTGCGCGCCCTGTCCCACAAGGTCATGGTGATGAAGCAAGGCGATGTGGTCGAGGCAGGCGAAGCGCAGGCGATCTTTGAGGCGCCGCAAACCGACTATACCCGCGCGCTGATGGCCGCCGCCTTTGAGGGCAACGTCGTTTAAGCGTGTGTGGACAATCTGCATTTTGTGCGACGGAAAATCACAGTTGCACCGTTGAATAAGAAAGCAATTCAGCAAAGGTCATCACAATGCGCACGATCATCTATTCTCTCGCTTTTATCCCACTTTCTGCGGGGGCGGTTTTCGCGGAAACATTCAGTGCGGATGTCTGGGCCGATAACTGGTTCGAAATGCGGATCAATGGCGTACAGGTCGCCGAAGATAGCGTGCCAATCACCACAGAGCGTTCTTTCAACGCCGAGAGCTTTACCTTTGAAGCAGAGCGACCGTTCACGATCGGGCTGGTCGCGAAAGATTTCAAAGAAAACGACACGGGTCTTGAATATATCGGGACCGGTCGCCAACAGATGGGCGATGGCGGCGTGATTGTGCAGATTATGGATGCCGCAGGCACACCCGTCGCGGTGAGCGATGCGGCTTGGCAATGTCTGGTGATTCACACAGCCCCGCTAGATAAATCTTGTGAAAGCGAAGCCAATCCTGTCGCGGGGCAGGGCGCTTGCGGATTTGAAGCATCAGACGCACCCGCCGATTGGGACACCGCCGGATTTGATGCAAGTGACTGGCCGCAAGCCGATGTGTATAGCGAAAATGCTGTCGATCCCAAGATGGGATATGACGAGATTAGCTGGGATGACACGGCGGAACTGATCTGGGGTCCCGATCTTGAACAAAGCAATACGGTTCTTTGCCGGTTGACGGTGGAATGAACATCGCGCTCCACCGTGATACGAAAACGCTGAAAACCGGAGCGGGGCTGCTATTAATATCGGCCTGTGTCGGCATTGGCGGCGCCACTGCGGCGCAAGCCCATGATGATCATTGTGCCGCAATTGCGGGTTCTGTTGTTGATGCGGGATTTGCAGATAGCGTCACAGTGACATGTTCTGACACCCATGCGACGATCCGGTCCGATACCTATCCCGATCATGATCTGATGACAGGTATCACAGGAACCAATGAACAGGTGCCAGTGCCCGCTGATTACGCGGCTCCGGTCATTCTTGTTCCTGAACTGGGGGATACGCCGCTGACCCGTGATGCGGCTCTTGGGGTCGCGGTCAATGGCGTGCCGATCTATGATTACACCGGCGGTGGAGAGATGTCCCAGACCGATCTGGCGCACCATCAGGCCCAACATGATACGGTTCAAACCGGCCAGCTTGATATTTGCGGCGGGCATGCGGGGCGGGGCGACGATTACCATTACCATGCAGCACCGGTTTGCATGATCGCGCAGATGGACAACGCGGGTCCGAATGCGGTGATCGGCTGGGCCTTTGATGGTTTTCCGATTTATGGCGATACGAACCCTGACGGATCGGTGATCGCGGACGGCGTGCTTGATGTCTGCAACGGCCAGCCGGATGTGCAATTCGGGTATCGTTATCATACATCGCAAGACGCGCCTTATATCGTGCAATGCCTGATGGGTGTTGTCGCCGATTTTGATGCGTTGCCAAGGGTTGCACCACTTGTCGCGGCAGCAGGCGGCGGCGCAACACCTGGTCGTCCGCCACAGGGTGGCGTCGAGGGGTTGGTTTATTCAGAAGATGAAAACGGTCAACGTCGCATGGATTATCGTTATGCAGGCGAAGATTACTATATTCGCTATGCGCCCGCAGCGACACAAGGCTGCTATGATTTCGAGACCAAAACAGTCACGAACGCTGGCGCGCTGCAATCCGGAGAATACTGCCGCTAGCTGGCAGGATCATGCAGGTCCACTAGGGCGTTTCATATGCGACTGCATGTGGAACGCATTTTGTTAACCTTCAGATCCGATCATGAAACATGTCGTGCCGCGTGCTTGTAAGCGGCGGCAGGCCAGATCGGCGCCTTCGCGGCTAAGCCCCATGAAATTCGCGTCAAACCCGCCAGAACGTTGCACAACGCGGCGCAGGGCCCCGTCGAGGGTGCTCATTTCATTCAGCGCCACACGCAGCAGGACACGTTCCGCGTCGTAACGGCTGTTGAAACGCCCGACATTGATACCCCAGTGACGCCCGCCCGAGGTGGAAATCCGTGTGACGACTTCGGGCTCTGCCGGGGCTGTGATAATGGCGGGTGCCGCTTCTGGCGCGGGCGTTGCCGCGGCGACCTCAGTGGTGGTCAGGCTTGCAGGGCGTAGTTCCGGCGTCAGGCTTGGTTCATCGGCGGCAACTAGCGTTTCGGTGGGCGGCGGTGCGACAGCGGGTGTCGGATCCGGCGCTTCCATCGCCTCGAGCAGGGCCGCGTTGATGACATCATTCAAAACATCATCTATGATCGCGTTATCTGCCGCTGCGACAAGGATTTCGGCTTCTGGCGCTGGGTCAGGTGTGTCGGGGGCGGGGCGCGCAACTGGGCGCAAGCTGGTGTCAACCAACCCTGAAACACGCAGAGCCGCCTGCTGTTGGGCCGCCGGTGCAGCCGAAAGCATTGCCGCAGGCGGGTTCGGCTGCCGGATTGTGGCGCTTGAAGGCGCGCGGTTAAAGCCCATATCCATCAGTTCCGTCACACGTGCGTTGCGTGCAGCGGTCGATGTGCCGCCAAATACCGTCACGATAATACGTTCCTGCCCGCGCTGCGCAGAGGCCACAAGGTTAAACCCCGCTGCGTTTGTATAGCCGGTTTTGATCCCGTCACCGCCCTCGTAGCTGTCAAGCCAGCGGCGATTGGTATGGCGCACGGTCGCGATCCCCGCATCAGCGGTGCGGCGTGAAAACAGATTATAGTATTGCGGGAAATCATAGATGATGTGTCGACCTAAAACGGTCATGTCACGCGCCGTCGACAAATGTCCCGCCTCGGTCAGCCCGTGGGCGTTTACAAAGGTCGTGTTGCGCATACCCATGGCTTGGGCGGTGCGGTTCATGCGTATGGCAAAGGCTTCTTCTGATCCGGCAATGGCTTCGCCGATGGCGGTTGCGGCATCGTTTGCGGATTTCACCGCTGCCGCGCGTAGCAGATACCGCAGACGGATCGTTTGCCCCGCCTGCACGCCAAGTTTGGATGGCGGTTCATTGGCTGCGTTGCGGCTGATCGTGACTTCGGTATCCAGCGTAATTTCACCACGTTCCAATGCCTGAAATGCGATATACATCGTCATCATTTTGGTCAGCGATGCCGGATGCAGCCGTGTATCGGCATTTCGCGAATGCAAAACCTCGCCTGTGCGCGCATCCATCACCATCGCGGCATAAGGTGCTGCGATTGCGCTGATGGGCGCAAACAACGTTACAATTAGGAATGCGAATAGATACAGCCCATTTAGGGCCAACTGTCCCGGACGACTTGCCACGTCGCTTGCCTCTTTTTTTACTGCCTCTGGCCCCGAATTTTTTCGGTGACCTTATTATTATGCCATGACGCTAACACAGCTTGTGAATTCGGAAAATACCCTAAATTCAAAGACTTTCGATGTGATCATAAAGCACCAATTGGCACATTTAGTAGCTTGTCCGCGCCACAGCGCTAGATGCGCCATATTGAGATTTTCACTGGGGGGTTTCCACGCGCGTTGGGTGGCTTATATATGGGGCTGACCAAACAGGGCGATGCAATGCTGGCTGATTTTTACATGATGGCGGATAAACCGGACGACGGCGACGATAGCGATTTTGGCGTGGCCCTTGAGACCAAGCCAAAGACAAAACGTCCACCGATGTATAAGGTCATGATCCTGAACGATGATTTCACGCCGATGGAATTTGTAGTGCAGGTTCTTGAGCGGTTTTTTGGCCTGTCGCACGCGCAATCGTTTGAAATTATGCTGACCGTTCACAAGAAGGGCATTGCAGTTGTTGGCGTCTTTAGCCATGAGATCGCGGAAACCAAAGTTGCGCAGGTCATGGATTTTGCGCAGCGTCATCAGCACCCGCTGCAATGCACGATGGAGAAAGAATAGCGCGCCCGCGTTATTCGTACAAAAATGTCACAGTCACGCCTCACCACCGCTCTCCAAGACGGTCTCTTGTCGTTGCCCACTGGTGGCATCACAATCATGCGCCCGTCTGCCACTTATGATGTATCGGCACTGCCGCGCGATCATGTGCAAATCGTCCATGGGTTCTATCCCGATCATGCCGCTTGGGAAAACGCGGGCTATACCGTTACCCAAGACCTGAGCAAAACTGCCGTTGCGATTGTGGTTGTGCCGCGTTCCAAGGCATTGGCCCGCGCGATGGTTGCCGCCGCCTGTGCCTATGCCGATATTGTTGTGGTTGACGGCCAAAAGACGGACGGTGTCGACAGTATCTTTAAGGATTGTCGCAAGCGGTTGGGTACTTTGCCGACGATCACCAAAGGGCATGGGCGGATCTTCTGGTTTGCCTCAACGGATAAGTTCGCCGATTGGACAGCCCCGCCCCCCGCCAAAGGCCCGCACGGGTTTGTCACAACGGCGGGTGTGTTTTCAGACGGGGCAATTGATGCGGGATCTGCTTTGCTTGTGGGGGCGTTGCCTGCCAAATTGCCGGCGCGCATGGCTGATCTGGGGGCAGGCTGGGGTTATCTGGCGGCGCCAGTGCTGGATCGCGCAGGCGTGCAATCGCTTGACCTGATCGAGGCAGAGGCCCTGTCATTGGCCTGCGCAAGGCAAAACGTGACCGATCCGCGCGTGACATTCCATTGGGCCGATGCCACGCAATTTACTGCCAAGCCCGGATATGACGGCATTGTCATGAACCCGCCGTTTCACACTGGCCGCGTCGCTGATCCGTCCTTGGGCCGTGCATTTATCCAGTCCGCCGCCCGCCTGCTTGCCCCGCATGGCAAGCTGTGGATGGTCGCCAACCGGCATCTGCCCTACGAATCCTGCTTGTCCGAATGTTTCCGTAATGTGGACATGATTGCCAGTAATGGTGCGTTCAAGGTCTTTCACGCCAACCGGCCGCAACGCTAGCGCGCACAGGAGAAACACAATGTCACATTCAATTGCTGGAAAAACAGTAATCGTCACAGGTGCGGCTAACGGGGTCGGGCTTGCGATCGGGCGGCATTTTGTCCAAGCGGGCGCAAACGTCGTCTTTGCCGATATGGATGAAAAAGCCCTTAACCATGAAATGGGCGAGGCCGCCGAAAAAGAAGAGAATGTGCATCTTTTTGCGGGTGATTTGCGCAAGAAACTGACAATCAAGAACCTTTTGTCAGCGACCATTGACGCGTTTGAACGGGTCGATATCCTTGTAAACGCATCGCGTCAGGTGATGAAAACCGATCCGCTTGATCCCGATGACACCAGCGTCGAAGAGCTTTTGCAGCAAAACACGATGACCGCGTTGCGCGTCAGTCAGGCTGTGGCGCGCAAGATGATCCAGCAGGCCGAAGGCAATCCGGCCGGACCGGTCGGGTCAATCGTGAATATCAGTTCGATCGCGGCGCGGCGCACCCATCCCGAACTGCTTGCCTATTCCGTCAGTTCTGCGGCTCTTGACCAACTGACCCGTTCGCTGGCGGTTGCATTTGCCCCCAGCGGGATCCGCGTGAACGCGGTCGCATTTGGCAGCGTCATGAGCGCAAGCCTCATGGGTTCGCTCAAGGGCCATGATGAAACCCGCGAGGCAATCGTCGACAACACGCCGCTACACCGGATCGCTAGCCCGAGCGAAGTATCCGATGCGGTTGAATATCTGGCATCCGACGCGTCAAGCTTTGTTACCGGTCAGATTATCACCGTTGATGGCGGCCGCACCCTGTTGGATCCGGCCGCGGTGTCATGTCACTGATTACTCCGCATGCATCGCGATACATTGCGCGATCATCGCGTTGGCATTTGATTGCGCTTGCGCAAGGCGGCGTTCAAGCTGGTTCAGCTTGACCTGTTCGGCGTCCAGATCAATCGCCACGGGACGTGTGGTGGTGAATGTTTCGGTTTCATTGCAAGGATAGGTGAACACCACTTCTTCGGCGTTGGTTGCTTCACAGGTTCGTGTCAGCGTGCGCACATCCGTGGTTTCCGCCAGCGCATAGCCGCGCGACAGATTGCCCCGCGTTTCAGTGACCAGATCGGATAGCACGCGCACCTGCCGGTTGGCATCGCCGATACATTGTTCGCGCGGTGTCGCACAGGCTGTCAGGGCAATAAGGGGCAGAATAATAAGCGCGCGGTGCATAAGGCTCTCCGGGATAGTGTCAAATTCGGGGTTCGTGATTGCTATATCCCAAAGAAGCTAAGATAGAGTGTTATGCAATAGCACAGCATAAGAGAGCGGATATGTCACAGGAATTTGAGACCCGAAAACAAACGGCATCAGCTTGGTTTCGCCAATTGCGCGACGAGATTGTCGCGGCGTTTGAAGGGCTCGAAGACCGGCACGAAACAGATGCGCCTGCTGGCCGTTTTGAAGTGACACAGACCAAACGCGCCGCTGACGACGGGGCCGATGCGGGCGGCGGGTTGATGTCGGTCATGCGCGGCGGGCGGGTATTTGAAAAAGTCGGCGTGAACGTGTCCACGGTGTATGGCCAGCTTGGGGACGCGGCGCAAAAATCAATGGCCGCGCGCGGCGTGCCCGGTATGGACAGCGATCCGCGGTTCTGGGCCTCGGGTATTTCGCTGGTCGCCCATATGCAAAACCCGCATGCGCCAGCCGTGCATATGAACACCCGCATGTTCTGGACCCCGCATGCATGGTGGTTTGGCGGCGGATCGGATTTGAACCCTTGTATTGAATACGCGGATGACACGGCGCATTTTCACGCAGTGCAAAAGGCGCATCTTGATCCGCACGGGGCTGATCTTTATCCGCGCCTGAAGGACTGGGCAGATGAATATTTCTATATCCCGCACCGCAATCGCGCGCGCGGGGTTGGCGGCATCTTTATGGATGATCATTGCACGGGCGACTGGGATGCCGATTTTGCCCTGACCCAAGACATTGGCCGCGCTTTCTTGCCCGCCTATGTGCCGCTGGTTGATAAACGCCGTGAAACGGCATGGTCAGATGCGGATAAGGATGCGCAACTGGTGCATCGCGGGCTATATGCGGAATATAATCTTGTTTACGACCGTGGCACCAAATTCGGGCTGGCAACCGGACATGACGCCAATGCCGTATTGATGAGCCTGCCGCCAATGGCCAAATGGGTCTAGCAATGATTGATCCCGCAATCCTGCTCGCGTTTGCGGGAACGGCAATGCTGATCGAACTCACGCCGGGGCCAAACATGGTTTACCTCGCCGTTGTGGCGGCAAGCCAAGGGCGCAGGTTGGGCTACGCGGCCGTTGCCGGTGTTGCCGTTGGGTTGGCGGTTGTGGGCATTGCAGCGGCGCTGGGATTGGCCGCTGCGATCAATGCTTCGCCGCTGTTGTTTCAGGCGCTGCGGTTTGGCGGTGTCGCCTATATGCTGTGGCTGGCATGGGATGGCTGGCGTGATGCGTCCGAGCCCGTGCAAAAGGTCGCAAGCGGTGTCGCCGCGCGCACGTATTTTCGACGTGGACTAATTACCAATTTACTGAACCCAAAAGCAGCAGTGTTCTATGTCGCGATCCTGCCCAGCTTTGTGCGCGCCGATGCACCGGTGATGTCGCAAACGCTTGCGCTCTCGGCTGTTTTTGTGGTGGTTGCGACGGTCATCCATGCAGGGATTGTCAGCCTTGCCGGAACCGCGCAGGTCTTGCTTGAGAATGAACGCTATAGCCGCTTTATCCGGCGGGCCTTGGCCTTGGCGCTCGTGGCGGTCGCGCTGTGGTTTGGCTGGGCGACGACGTTTAATCCACGCTGATAAATCGCGGCCCGTCAATATCATCGCCAATCGCGGCGGGGCCGTTTTCGGGTGCGGGTGGACCTGCGTTGCCCGCTGCGACCTGACGCAAGATCATGCCTGCCAAGCGTGGTGATATTTCACCGTTACTGGAATCGCTAAGTAATTGTGCCGCGCGTTCGGGCGCAAAATGCACCATCGCGCGGGCGATACGCATCGCGCTTAGCCCTGCGGGCCTTGCATTGCTGAACGGCGCCGAAAGCGCCTCGCGTTCCATCGGGGTCGCGGGGACAAGCCAGACCCAGCTGGCAATAAACAAGATCAGCCCGATCCATGCCGCGCGCAACGCGTGAAACGCCAGCCGCAGCGTCAAAGGGATGTGTAGCCTAGCCACCGCGCACAGTGTCGATCATCAGTTGCACATTGTCAGGGCTGGCGTCCGGCGTGATCCCGTGGCCAAGGTTAAAGATATGCGGACCCTTGGAAAAGGCCGCGCAAATGCGCCGCGTCTCGGCCACCAGATCGGCCCCGCCGGTGACCATATGCGATGATTTCAGATTGCCCTGCACGCAGCCGTGGATTTGCACGTGTTCCGCAGCCCATGCCGCATCAACCCCGTCGTCAAGCGCGATACAATCGGCACCTGTCGCGGCATGCATGCCGACGTTGCGCGTACCTGCGCCGCGCGGAAAGGCGATAACGGGAATGCCGGGGTGTGCGGCCTTGAGTGCTGCGATAATGCGCTGCATGGGATTAACCGAAAAGTCGATGAAATCCTGATCCGCCAGCGATCCGGCCCAGCTGTCGAATAGTTTGACCACTTCGGCACCGGCTTCGATCTGCTTGGACAGATAGGCGATTGTGCCATCGGTGATCCGGTCAATGATGCCTTCAAAAACGGGGCGGTTTTCGCGCAAAAGCGCATGTGCAGGGCCTTGGTCGGGGGTGCCTTTGCCAGCGATCATATAGGTCGCGACAGTCCAGGGTGCGCCTGCAAAGCCGATCAGCGTCGTTTCCTTGGGCAATTCTTGTGACAGGATTTTCACCGTTTCGTAGACAGGGTTCAGCGTGTCGTGGATGGCATCGAGCGGTTTGAGCTGCGCCAGCTCATCCGCCGTGGTGATTGTGGACAGGCGCGGGCCTTCGCCGGTGACAAACCAAAGATCCGCGCCCAAAGCCTGCGGCAAAAGCAGGATGTCGGCAAACAGGATCGCTGCATCAAACCCGTAGCGGCGGATGGGTTGCAATGTGACCTCGGCCGCCAATTCCGGATTGTAGCACAGCGACAAAAAGTCGCCCGCCTGCGCGCGTGTCGCCTTGTATTCGGGCAGATAACGCCCCGCCTGACGCATCATCCAGATTGGCGGGGTTGGCAATGTTTCACCCGCAAGGGCCCGTAGGATGGTTTTTTGCTGCGTCATTTGTTCGTCCTTTTGCTTGCGACGGTGGTCCCAATTGCATGGCTTATTGTCAAGCAAGTTCGCGGTCGCTAACAACGCTGCATGACAGTTGAAATGCCCACACCCGCCCAGAGTTTTAAAATCGGAACCCGTGGTTCGCCGCTCGCATTGGCGCAGGCGCATGAAACCCGTGACCGGCTGATGGCGGCATGGGACCTGCCGCAAGAGGCCTTTGCGATTTGCGTGATCAAAGTCACCGGCGACCAAATTCAGGACAAACCCCTGCGCGAGATCGACGGCAAAGGGTTATTCACCCGCGAAATCGAAGAAGCGCTTATTGACGGCAGCATCGACATTGCAGTGCATTCGACCAAAGACATGCCTGTGGCGCATCCGGCGGGGCTGGTGATGGATGTGTTTTTGCCGCGCGAAGATGTGCGCGACGCGTTCGTGTCGCTAAAATACAAGAGCCTTGCTGATTTGCCCGATGGCGCGGTTGTCGGCACCTCGTCGACACGCAGACGCGCGCAACTGGCCGCGCGGTTCCCCAATTTGAAGGTCGTTGAATTTCGCGGCAATGTGCAGACGCGGTTGAAAAAGCTGGCGGACGGTGTGGCTGATGCTACGTTTCTGGCAACAGCGGGCCTGCGGCGGCTGGGCATGGATGATGTGCCTTATACGCCGATTTCACCTGATGACATGCTGCCAGCCATTGCCCAAGGCGCGATCGGGATTGAACGGCGCGGTGATGATGCGCGGGCGGCAAAAATGCTTGCGGCAATTCACGATGCGCCAACCGGTGCGCGGGTCGCGGCAGAGCGCGCGTTTTTGGGGCGGCTTGACGGGTCGTGCGAGACGCCGATTGGGGCATTGGCGGAAATTGAGGGCGATCAGCTACACCTGCGCGGTGAAATCCTGAGCGAGGACGGCGCGCGGGTGCTGACGGATGCGGCCACAGGCCCGATTGCCAGCGGTCCTGACATGGGCAATGCAATGGCGCTGCGGTTGCTTAGCCGGGCTGGACCTGACTTTTTTCGCTGAGCGCGCCAAGGAATTTTGAAAATTCCTTGGCCTTAGAATTTTTCAAAAATTCTGTGCGGCCGGATCTGCTGGCGGGATCACCTTGCCGGGGTTCAGGATGTTTTTCGGATCAAGGGCTGCTTTGATTGCGCGCATCGCATCAAGTGCGACCGGATCTTTGCGCCTGCGCATCGTATCCAGTTTGGAAATGCCTACCCCATGTTCGGCGCTGAATGATCCGCCAAGTTCCTGCACAACATCCTCGACCGCTGCGACCATGGCCTTCATTGCTGCGGGGGCGCTGTTGCTGACATATGTGGTGTGGTGAATATTGCCGTCGCCCAGATGGGACACGATGACCTCGTTACAGTCGGGGTCGATGGCTTTCAGGCGCGGTGTGATCATCCGCTCGAATGCTGCGACCTTATCAAGCGGTACGGCGACATCCGTGTTCACAAAGGGCGTGCCGCGGGTCATCACCTCGCCCGCGTCTTCGCGGCGCTGCCACATCTGCGCGCGTTGTGCTTGGTTCTGGGCGATCACCGCATCCAGCACACGGCCCTGTTCGAGCATCGCTCCCAGCGTTTCCTCAAGCTGCGCTACAACAGGGACCTGCCCATTTGCCCCCGGTGTCGCATCGTGCGCAGCCGTGGCGCCGATTTCGATCAGAATATTGACGTCATAGCTGTCTTCAAAGGGCGGCTTTGCACCCGGCATGATCGCAAGGTGTCGGTCGATATAGCTGCGCGGCATATATTCAAACGCCTCGACCGCGCCGCCGGTGCTGTCTTGCATCACGTGCAGCAGTGAAAGCGCATCGTCGAGCGAAGGCAGTGCGATCATCGCGGTCGCATAGGCGCGCGGTTTGGGTTTGAGCTTCATCACGGCGGCGGTGATAATCCCCAATGTGCCCTCGGCCCCGATCATCAGGTGGCGCAGGTTCAGGCCGGAGTTATCTTTGTGCAGCGCGCTCATCAGGTTCATGATCCGCCCATCGGCCATCACGACCTCGATCCCCAGACATAGATCGCGGGTATTGCCGTAACGCACGACGTTTGATCCGCCCGCATTTGTCGATAGAACCCCGCCAATCATCGCAGAGCCGCGCGCCCCAAATGTCAGCGGAAAAATCAGATCATGCGCATCCGCCGCGTCGTGCAAATTTGACAAGATCACGCCCGCACCAACCGTGGCGGTGCGGCCCGCGACATCAATCGCGTCAATGCTGTTCAACCGATCTACCGACAGCACCAGCGCATCCGTTGCCAATGTCGCCCCCGTCAACCCTGTGTGGCCCGATACTGGCACCACAGGCGTGCCTGTCGCATGCGCAATCTTCATTATTTCCGAGACTTCGGCAGTATTGGCGGGGCGCAGCACGGCCAGGGGCGCGCCCGTATATTGGCCCGTCCAGTCGGTTGCATAGGGGGCGGCATCTGCGCCTGTCAGCACGCGGTCCGCGCCGATTATCTTGGCAATTTGTTCACAAATTTCTGACATCTTATCCCCCTCAAAAACTGCGTGAAATCTGCCTAGCGCGAAACCACCGCGCGCGAAAGAGCGCAGGCATAACATTCCAGACAAAGGGGGAAGTGTGGTGGCGTGGGGGAGACTTGAACTCCCGACCTATCGATTATGAGTCGATCGCTCTAACCAACTGAGCTACCGCGCCTGATCACGAAGGACCGATTACGCAATGGGGCGCGGGGTGTCAAACCGATTCTGGCTGGTTTTTCCTGTTTTCTGTTATCCTTGCCCCGACCTATGAAAACCACGTGACAACAGGGGCCGTTTTTTGCACCATGATGCGGCGCAACAAGGGGCAATTGATGACCGGATTTTTGACAACACATGTGCTGGACACCGCCAGCGGCCTGCCAGCGGCGGGGATGACGGTTGATCTTTATCGCCTAGAGGGTGACGCGCGCAAACATCTGGTCACGATGGTGACCAATGATGATGGCCGCACCGATAGCCCGATCCTGCCTACAGATGCCTTTGCGGTGGGCAAATACGAACTCGTGTTTCAGGCGGGGGCCTACTTCGCGCGTGGCGAAAACGTCAGCTTTCTCGACGATATTCCGATCCGTTTTGGCATCAATGATCCGGCGTCACACTACCATGTGCCGCTTTTGGTCTCGCCCTTCAGCTTTTCGACCTATCGCGGCAGCTAGGCTGTAAATGTCCAGCGCGATGTCTGGCGGTAGGGCGCATCGGGCGTCACGGTGATGTTGGGAAATCCGCGCTGGTTTGGCGCATCCGGCCAATGCTGCGGTTCAATCGCGAGCCCTTCATATGTCGCGCGATCCGGCCGCTGCGCTGCGCGCCCGTCATAGACCTGAATGCCGGGTGCGGTGGTGGCGACAGTCATCGCTATGCCGCTGGTCCCAGTAAGCCAAAGCACGTCGCGCAATTCAGTGGCATCATCCAAGCAAAAGTTGTGATCAAGCGCAGGGGTCGCTTTGTCAAAGTTGCGCGCCGTTCTGAAATCCACCTCGGTGCCTACAACAGGGCAAATTTCGCCTGTGGGGGCGCTGGCCGCAGTGGTTGGCAGATAGTTGTCTGACGCGATTTGCAACTTGTGCCCGACCCAAGTGTCGTTTGCGTCCAAGTTCCAATAACTGTGGTTGGCAAAGTTCATCAGCGTTTTTGTGTCGGTGGTGCCCGTAATATCGAGCGTCAGGCTGGCGGGCGCAGCCACGGTAAATGTCGCGCTAATCTTGCGCCGCCCGGGTAGCCCGTTAACCCCATCGGCCAGATCAAGCGTGAGCGTGACGCTGCTGTCGCTTTGCTGCGCGATGGTCCAGATTTGCGCATGGGTGCCATCGCTGCCCGAATGCAAATGGCCCGCGCCGTCGTTGCGTTCCAATTCGTACATCATCCCGTCTAGCCGGACACGCGCATTGCTGATCCGATTTGCAACGGGCCCTACGATTGCGCCGTGATAGCGCATTGTTGTCTCGTAATCGGACAGGGTATCGGACCCGAGCGTCAGGCCGTGGGCGACCCCGTCAAGCCGCAGGTCTTGCACAATTGCGCCCAAGGTCAGGATGCTGACCTCTAAATCACCCGCGCGCAGGGTCACTTTTTCGACCGGATCACCGTTTTGCGTGGTGCCAAATTGCGCGATCAAAGGATCACCCGATGTTCTGCCTGACCGCGAATATCGGTTGTGATCTGGAAGGTCTGGCCGTTGTTTTCGCCGCTGTTCAGACCCACGGCCGCAGATGTGCAGAACATGATATTGCGATCGGCGCCACCAAAGGCCGGACAGGTGGTTTGTGGGGCGGGGAAATCATAGGCTTTGATGAACTTGCCAGCAGCGGTGTAGCCCGCCACACGGCCAAGCCCCCATTGCGCGTTCCACATGTTGCCGTCCTGATCAATGACCGACCCGTCGGGGCGTTCATCCGTGCCACGCAGGTCAAGATAGACAGTCGGTTCCGCATTGGGCCAGCCGTCAGCATCAAGACTGACTTGCATGACCAATTGCGTCGGCGTGTCGGTGAAATAGGCGGTCTTGCCATCGGGGGCAAAGCAGATCGCATTTGTGATGGTGATCGGCGCGAAAATCTGGCGCAGCTCGCCCTTGTAATAGCGGTAGATCGCCCCTGCCTTGTCTTCGGCATCGATCCCCATCGTGCCAATCCAGAACCCACCTTGCGGGTCCGCGCGCCCATCGTTGGAGCGTGTCACAGGGTTGTCCGCCTCAAGCGCGCAAATATCTGAATGCGTGCCGGTGGGGATGTCAAACCGCAAAAGCGCCTTGGCAGAGGCGATCATCAGCGTGTCATTATCGATCCAGCCCGCGGCGCTGACAAATGTGTCAAAATCCCAATGCTGGCCTTTGGTATGCAGCCGGTTGTTCAGAATATCGAACCAAAATAATTGGTTGCGGGTCGGGTGCCACAGCGGGCCTTCGCCAAGCTGGCAATGTGTGTCGTCGAAGATCATTTTGCGGCCTCGTCATATGCGGTCACGATGTCGCGGGCGCGTGCGCTGATATCTGCGATCGACATTCCCGGTTTATAAAGCGCAGAGCCAATGCCGAACCCGTCAGCGCTCGCATCTATCCATTGTTTGAAGTTGTCCTTGCCAGCCCCGCCCACGGCATAAACCAATGTGCCTTGGGGCAGAACCGCGCGGAAGGCTTTGATCCCATCGGGACCGATCAGGTTGGCGGGAAAGATTTTCAGCCCGTCAGCACCGGATTTAAGCGCGGCAAAACATTCGGCTGGCGTCAAAACACCCGGCCAGCTTTGCATGCCGGCGGTTTTGGTTGCGACAATGACGCGCGGGTCGCAATTTGGCGACACGACCAGCTTGCCGCCTGCTTGCGCCACACGGCCGACATCATCGGTCGACAGCACGGTGCCCGCGCCAATCAGCGCCTGATCCCCATGCGCATCTGCCATCGCTTTGATGCTGTCAAACGGGTCGGGTGAATTCAGCGGCACCTCGATCTGGGTGATGCCAGCGTCGATCAGCGCTGCGGCGGCCGCGGCGGCCTGATCGGGGGTAATGCCGCGCAAAATGGCGATAATGGGACGGTGCATGATCTATCCTTTCAACAGGCGGTAGGCAGCGGTCAAACCGGCAAGGGTGATGGCGCTGCCGTTGACTTGGGTGGCGGGGGCCGATTGTGCCGCTAATGCATCAACATAGAGTTTCGACAACCCGCCTGCGCCGATCACGGCAATCTGCTGGCCCAGCCAATAGGGTTTGCTCGCGGCAAGCTCTGCCCCGATCAGCAGCCCCGACAACCGCGCGCGGGCCGCATCATTGCCAAGCCCGTCAAGCAATCCTTGGGCGCGCAGCGAAAACAGCTGTGCAGCCATGCGTTCGGGCCGTGCCATCGCATCGGCCAAGCCGCCATCAAACGCGGCCTGATCCCAGCCGTCGCCGGAAACCGAATGGCGCAAAACGGTGTGCGTGCTGATGGTTGCGAACAATTCACCGGTCATACATGTTTGAAAGCTGACGATTTCATCGGCGCTGACATGGACCCATTTGGTGTGGGTTCCGGGTAGGCAAATTACGCCATCCCAACCGGTGTTGCGCGCAAGAAACCCCGCGATCTGGGTTTCTTCGCCGCGCATCACATCGGCGGGGGATGCCTGGCTGACGCCGGGGATGATATGCACCGTTAGATCGGGGTTTTGCGTCGGGGCAGTCACAAAGTTATGACCCATCGCAGGGCAGGGCACCGCTGCATAAGGCGCCTCGACCCAGCCTTGCTTTGCGCCGACCATGCCGCAGGCAATCACCGTGGTTGGCCCGTCGATCCAGTCCCCTGCGACTTCGATCAAGGTCGGTTCAAATTCGGCGGGGGTCAGGCGGCCCATGCCTTTGTCGGTGCTGCCTTCGGCCAGCACCGTGCCGCTTGCGGACATCGCCCAAGCGCGCATGTTGCTGGTGCCCCAGTCAACGGCGATCCAATCTGCTTTGATAGTCATCGTATGTCGTCCCTATGTTCGCGGGAATTGGTAGTGCACCGCGAACAAAAGTAAAAGCACGGTTTGTGTCAGCGCATCCCGTAGTACAGCCCGACCACATGTTCGGCCTGTGCAAAAAACAGCCAGCGTAGCGTGAGTACCCCGCCGATATGGAACAGCACGGCAAGTCCTGCAAAAATATGGTTGAACGGGATCAAAAGCAGGATGATGGGCGCGACAAACCCAAAAACAAGCGCAATCACTTGCAGCTTCTGCGCATGTTTGCGCCCGACCACATAGATAAATTCGCGCATCAGATAGTTGCTGCCCGTGTGCGGCGGCGCAAAGGACCGGACCTTGCCGATATTGCCAAGCCCTGTGGCGGTCTGCATATCGCTGCCCGATTGTTCAAACCGCGCGCCGCCCGTGATCCACACGAATACCTGCAACCCGCCCGCGCATGTCAGCAGTGTAATCGTCAATTTGACTTGCCCCGCAAGCAATGCCCCACCGCCAAGTGACAACCCGAGAAACAACATAGGGGTCGACCAGTGGTGCCAGCGCGGCACGGTTTTCAGTTGGGTATAGATCATTGATGTGGTGAATACGGTGGCCAGTGCCCCCAGTGCGCCGATCCAGCCCAGAATGGCAATCGGGGTGGCCGCAAAAACCAACCCTGCGCCATAGATTGCCATGATGATCAGGGTCGCGATCGCGGCGATGCCTTCGCGGCTGAGCCAGCTTGTTTTCCATTGGCTGAACGCCTTAAGCGCGCGTTCGGGGTGCCCAAGATGGAACGTGGATGCGAGCAACCCGCCAACCGCAAAGACATAGGCAATCGCAAACCAGATGAACGCCGATAGGCCAGTTGGTGTAATCACCCCAAGCCCCAGCCAGAAAAGCAGGCCGAACCCGAGGCCGGAAAACGTGGTGAAAATAATGACTGAAGGTGCGGGATGCATCAGCTACCTCCTCCGGGTAGGGCCGATAGGGCGCGGTCAAGCCATGCGGCAAAACCTTTGCCGTCATGCGCGACGGTTTCGAGTGGCGTACAGGGTGTGGCCACATCTTTCGGGCGCGGCGGCAGGTATTTGTTGACGGGCTTGGTGCCAAGTTCCGGCATCAGATCAAAGCCACCGCGTTCTGCGACCAGTTTCGATACATCGCTATCCGCATCGCCCAGATCGCCAAAATGCCGTGCACCCGCAGGGCAGGTCCGCACGCAGGCGGGTTCGCGGTCTTCTTGCGGTAGGTTTTCATTGTAAATCCGGTCCACGCAAAGCGTGCATTTCTTCATTACCCCAGCATCCGCATCCAATTCACGCGCACCGTAGGGACATGCCCACGCGCAAAGCCCGCAACCGATGCAGTCGCTCTCGTTCACCAGAACGATCCCGTCCTCGACCCGCTTGTAACTGGCACCTGTGGGGCAGACCGTCACACAAGGCGCGTCTTCGCAGTGCAGGCACGATTTGGGGAAATGGACCAGCTGGGCGGGGGCGTCTTCCGGCTGGACCTCGTAGGAATGGACACGGTTAAGGAATGTCCCCGACGGGTCGCCCCCATAAGGGTCTTGGTCCGACAGCGGCGCGCCATAATTTTCCGTATTCCAGCCCTTGCACGAAATCACGCAGGCATGACAGCCCACGCAAGTATCCAGATCAATCACAAGGCCAAGCTTTTTGGCAGAAGGCGGAGGCAGTTGGGTCATATGGTGGCCCTTTCGATATAGGCGGGGGTCAGTTGGCCAACCGGCTGTTCCTTGTCCGCGTCCCATGTCACGATGAACCAGATAAAACTGCCGAATGTGAGGGCCACAAATGCGGCGATAAGCATCAGAACCTTTGCATTGCTCATTGCAGCGGATCCCACGCAAGCCGGTCAATTATGAAATAGTGATGATTAAGATCGTTCACCTTGGCACGATAGGTGCCCTGAAAACCTGCGATTTTTGCAGCGAGGTTTGTCAGGTGCCATGTTTCATGTGCATTCACCAGCAAATGTCTGGCCGATGTGATTTCCCACTCTTTTTCGCGGCCCGCATCCAACAGGTATTGCGCATGCTCAATCGCGGCACGCGGCATCCAGCTTTCGTCCATTTCCCAAGACCATAACCAAGAATGCGTCTTTTCATTCCAAGAGCCGACGACTGCGTAGCGCCCGCTGGCCTTGCGACCATCAGGTGCGGTTTTGATAAAAAGTCCGTTGTCGGGATCAATATCCCATCGCCCACCATCACTATTAAAGTAGAAATCGTCGTACATCTTTCGTGTCGATTCAGAAATGTCTGCGCAGGCGTTCTGGACCTCGTCGAAAAAGGCTTGGTCCGTGACCTCATGCGGGGCGTCGCAGTCCGGGCATATCCACCAAATGCCGGTTCCTTTGTATTCACCCCAGTTTTTGCAGGCATCGTTTGCTGCCTCGGCAGGCGCAGCTTTGGGTTTGAACCAGTGAACGGGATTCCAACGGGTCATTTTCCTACCTTCCAGCGTAATGTTTTTGGCCCCGCAGGCACTGCTGATTTGATCGGGGGCATTTGCGGCTGTACCTCTTTTGGCGTTGCGGTCTTTTCGATTTTCACGCGCAGGTCAAACCATGCGGCTTGGCCTGTGATCGGGTCCGAATTCGCCCAGCGCAGCCCGTCGCCTTTGGGGGGCATCAATTCGTGGATCAGGTGATTGAGCAAGAACCCTTTGGTGGTTTCGGGCGCGTCGTTGTCCAGCGCCCACGCCCCTTTGCGTTTGCCAATCGCGTTCCACGTCCAGACCGTGTTTTCGTTCAGGCTGGCCTGATGTGCGACGGGGACGGTGATGGTGCCATGCGGGGATGTGACCTTGGCCCAGTCGCCCTCGGTGAACCCGTTTGCCTCCCAGATTTTTGTTGGGACATAAAGCGGGTTCACCCCGTGAATTTGGCGCAGCCACGCGTTCTGCGACCCCCAAGAATGGTACATGGCCATCGGCCGTTGGGTGAGCGCGTGGAGGGGGTATTCATCGGCCGCGTCTTCCGCGGAGGGGTACCAAATTGGCAGCGGGTCCATCGTTTTTTGAACTTGCGCGCGCAGGTGCTCGGGGGGCTGGCGCAACCCGGTGCCTTCGGCAGCCGCTTGGAATTTGCGCATCGGTTCAACGTAAAGCTGGAAGATATAAGGCTGTACCACGTCGTAGCAGCCCATTTTCACGGCCCAGTCCTGATAGCCCATGTTGAACGGCTTATAATAGGCGGCGCCTTCGGGCACGTGGCTCAGCCAATAGCCGCCATTGTCGATGTAGTTCTGAAGTTGATCAGGGTTCACATCACCGCGCCCATCACCGCCATCACGAAAACCGGCAAGCGGGCCGATGCCGGGACGCCGGATGTGGTTGGTGATATAATCGGCGTAGTCTTTGTACTTCGCGCCGCCGTCTTCATTCACGAACCCCGGCAAGTCCAGCCGCGCGCCAAGATCACAGAGCACCGATTGGAACCCGCGCACATCGCGGTCAGGTGCGACCACGGGCCAACGGATTGCGTCGGCGATACCGTCTGCCTCGCAAATCGGGCGGTCCAGCAAAGAAATGCAATCGTGGCGTTCCAGATAGGTTGTGTCAGGTAGGATCAGATCGGCATAGGCCACCATTTCTGATGAATAGGCATCTGAATAGATGATCCGTGGGATCACGTAATCGCCGTTCTCATCTGTGTCGGTCAGCATGTCATGCACGCCGCCCACATTCATCGATGAATTCCACGCCATATTCGCCATATACATGAACAGCGTGTCGATTTTATAGGGATCGCCCGCATGGGCATTGGAAATCACCATATGCATCAACCCGTGGGCCGACATCGGATTTTCCCAAGTATAGGCCTTGTCGATGCGGATCGGATCGCCCGCATCGTTCAGGCACAAATCCTCGGGGCCTTGCACATAACCCAGGTGCGGCCCGTCAAGCGGCTGGCCCGGCACGACCTTGCAATGCGGCTTTGGATGCGCAGTTGCGGGTTTGGGGTAGGGCGGTTTGAACCGCATCCCACCGGGCGTCTCAACCGTGCCAAGGATGATCTGCAACATGTGCAGCGCACGGCAGGTCTGGAACCCGTTGGCATGGGCCGATATCCCGCGCATTGCGTGAAATGATACAGGCCGCCCGATCATCGTCTTGTGTCGATTTCCCCGAAAATCGACCCATGCGCGGTCCAGCGTGATTGCCTCGTCAAAGGCTACGCGCGCCAGATCGGCGGCAATGGCATGGATGCGCTGGGCGGGGATGCCGCAGCGGTCCGCCACGGCCTCGGGGGCATATTTACCGGCAAGATAGCGGTTTGCCATCATGTGAAACACGGTGTGATGGGTCACGCCGCCGCTTTGGTGGGTGCCGGAAAGATCGGGTTCAACGCCTTTGCCGTTCCACGCGGCCAGCTTGCCGGTGCGGCGATCGATCACCTGCGGCTGTCCGTCTTTACCACGCAAAAAAAGACCGTATTGATCCGATTTCGGGTCTTGGTTGATCAGCACGGATGCGTTCGTAAACCGCGCCAGATAGTCCAGATCGACCTTGCCTGCCTTTAGCAGGCAATGCACCAGTGCCAGAATAAACAGCCCGTCCGTGCCCGGCGTTATCCCCAGCCAGTCATCCGCCACAGCGTTGTAACCGGTGCGGATCGGGTTCACGCTGATCATGCGCGCACCGCGTTGTTTGATCTTGCCGATGCCCATCTTGATCGGGTTGCTGTCGTGATCTTCGGCAACGCCAAACAGCATAAACAGCTTTGTGTGGTCCCAGTCGGGCTGGCCGAATTCCCAGAACGCGCCACCCATCGTATAGATGCCAGCGGCGGCCATATTGACCGAACAAAAACCCCCGTGGGCCGCATAATTGGGGGTGCCGAACGCCTGCGCCCAAAAGCTTGTGAAACTTTGCGACTGATCGCGCCCTGTAAAGAATGCCAGCTTTTCAGGGGCAGTTTCGCGAATCGGTTTCAGCCATGAAACGGCCGTTTCCAGCGCCTCTTCCCAGCTGATTTCCTCAAATTCGCCCGACCCGCGCGGGCCGACCCGTTTCAATGGTGCGCGCAGGCGCGATGGCGCGTTATGCTGCATGATCCCTGCCGAACCTTTTGCGCACAGAACGCCTTTGTTCACAGGGTGATCCTTGTTGCCTTCGATATAGGCGACCTTTCCAGCCTTCATATGCACGTTGATCCCGCAGCGGCAGGCGCACATGTAGCAGGTCGTTTGACGGACCTCGTCCGATACAGGCGGTGATGTATCAAGGCTGGGTTGGTCTTTTGGCACGTCGGCTATTCCCCCAATAGCGACCGCGCGTCACGCGCGATCTGTTTTTCCTCGTCGGCTGCGATCACATGCACCGGCACTTCGCCAAAGCAGGCCAGATGTGCCATGATTTTATCGCGCACGGTGGCCGCGTTTTCGCCAATCCCGCCAGTGAATGCGACCGCGTCCAACCCGCCCATCGCCACAATCGCCGAACCGGCCTGACGCGCGGCCCAATAGCAAAAATGATCCACCGCGAAATGCGCAGCGTCATCGCCGCGCGCAAGCAGGGTTTTCATATTGTTGTCGCCCGCAAGGCCCTTTAGCCCGCTTTGTTTGTTCAACAGCCTATCCGCACCATCTAGCCCCAGATCAGTCGCGATACGCAGCACGGCAGCCCCGTCAATTTCACCGCAGCGCGTGCCCATAACCAAGCCCGACATCGGCGAATAGCCCATTGAGCTGGCAACCGATTTGCCGTCCCTGATTGCACAGAGGCTTGCCCCGTTGCCGAGATGCAGCGCAAGCAGGCGGTGCGGCAGGTCCGCGCCAAATTCTGTCACCATGTTGGCATATGATGACCCGTGAAATCCATAGCGTTGAATGCCCGCTGCATGTTGCGCAACAGGAATGGCATAGCGGGTCGCAATAGCCGGATTTCCCGCGTGAAAGGCGGTGTCAAAGCTGACAAACTGCGGCAGATCGGGGTGCGATTTGGCCAATGCTTCGATCCCGATCAGGTTCACTGGGTTATGCAGCGGGGCCAACGGAATGCAGGTGCGGATTGCGTCGATCACCGCAGGCGTGACGCGCGCAGGCTTTGAAAAATATGTGCCACCATGCACAACACGGTGCGCAGTGGCGGTAATTTCTGTGTTTTTATGACCTTGGGTGTCCAATCCAGCCAACATTTGTGTCAAGGCGCTGGCATGATCGGGCGCATCAACTGCTGCGGTATACCCCCCCAGTTTGAGGCGGGCCGCACCCCCGATATTGCTGACCATTCCATCCGCGATTTGGCTAAGATCAGGTTTGAACAAAGCTACCTTGAGCGATGATGATCCGGCATTGATGACAAGAATCATGATGCAGCCGCCACAATTGCTCCAAGTGCGGCCGAGCATATCCGCGCCGGGGCCTGTTGGCTGCGTGATGTCAAAAGAACCGGCACACGCAGCCCCATAACCAACCCGCCTGCGCAGCAACCCATGCCCAGCGCCATAAGTTTGAACAGCGCGTTGCCGGATGTGATATTGGGGGCCAGCATGATATCGGCATCGCCTGATACATCGGAGGCGTAGTTCTTGGCGCGTGCGGCCTCGGCGCTGAAAATCAGATCAAGCGCCATCGGCCCCTGCACGGTGGCATTTGGCAGCGCTGATTTGGCCCAGGCGGCGATTTCTGCCGCCTCGCCGGTATTGGGGATCGACGTGATCGGGTCTTCGGTCGGGGCCAGAATGCCGGCTTTGATATCCGTGTCGCCCAAGATTTCGGCCAGCCGCACCGCGTGGGCAAGGCAGGCTTTGCGGGTGTCGACGCTCGGGTTCACGTTCAGCGCGGCATCGGTCAGCAGCAACGGCCGTTCGGACCCCGCGCGGTTGATGTGAAACACATGCCCGCAGCGGGTGCCTTTTTCGCGCAGGCCCGCCGCAGAGGGTAGCAACCCTTTCAGAAAGGTGGACGTATGGATCTGTCCTTTCATGATGCTGTTCACCTCGCCGTCGCGCGCCAGATCGGCGGCGCGCCCTGCGGCGGTTTCATGCGGCGCGTGTTCAATGCGGTAGGGGCTTATGTCCCAGCCGATTTCGTCGGCGGTGCGCCTGATTTTATCCGCATCCCCGATCAAAACCGGATCGGCAAGGCCCAGTTCAGCCGCCTCGCGGATCCCTTGCAGCGGGTTCACGGCGCCAGCGTTAACCAGCGCGACCTTTGGCGTTGGCAGGGCCTGCGCCTTGGCCAGAAGCCCTGCAGGGCAAGGGGCGTTTTGTGGGGCGAGGAAAGGAAAGGGAAGGGTCATTGGGGAGGATGCCTTTTTATGTCATATTTAGCCGCAGTAGGCCAAGTGCGGGCAAGATCGGCAAGGGAAAACCGCAGATATCTAAACACAGGCAAAAACCCGAACCCCGCATAGGTGCTGGCAAAAGCCCCCCGAACATAGAAATTGCGTGAGCTGCGGTAACCGGCAGGCTGGGGGCAAATGGCAAAGCCTAACCTGACGCCATATCGTCGGCAGATACGCCTGCCACGCGGACGGGTTTTTTCATTGCATCGCGGCGGAACGGTTCACCCAGCTCTTGGTTCAAGATGACTTCGATCAACGTAGTCACTTTGTTTTCCATCTGATCCTTGATTGCTTGGTTCAGGATCTCTGTCAGCGCGTCCATGGTCTTGGCTTGCACGCCTTTGAGCCCACAGGCCTGTGCAATCCCTGCATAGCTGACTTTCATATCCAGTTCGGTGCCGACAAAATTATCGTCGAACCATAGGGTGGAATTGCGCTTTTCCGCGCCCCATTGATAGTTGCGGAACACGATCTGCGTGATGGCAGGCCATTCATCGCGGCCGATTGCGGTCAGTTCATTCACGGAAATACCAAACGCGCCGTCCCCTGCAAAACCAATGACGGGCACGTTGGGTCGGCCGATCTTGGCACCGACGATGGACGGTAGACCATATCCGCAGGGGCCAAACAGTCCGGGCGCCAGATATTTGCGCCCCGTCGGGAAGGACGGGTAGGCGTTTCCGATTGCGCAGTTGTTGCCAATATCGGAGCTGATAATCGCGTTTTCGGGCATCGCTGACTGGATCGCGCGCCACGCCATGCGCGGGCTCATCCAATCGGGGCGGGCGGCGCGGGCGCGCGCGTTCCATGTGGTGCCCGGATCATCGTCTTCGTGGTCAAGGCTGGTTAATTCTTGCGCCCATGCGGATTTGAGACTGCCGATCAGCGCCTTGCGGTCCGCGCGCCCTGCGTCACCCGCGTCTTCTGAGAGCTGCGCAAGAATACCGTTTGCGGCCTTTGCGGCATCGGCAACAATGCCGACTGTCACAGTCTTGGTCAGCCCGATCCGGTCGGGGTTGATATCGACCTGAATAACCTTGGCTGTTTTGGGCCAGTAATCAATCCCATAGCCCGGCAGGGTCGAAAACGGGTTCAACCGCGTCCCGAGCGCAAGCACAACATCGGCTTTGCTAATCAATTCCATCGCTGCTTTGGATCCGTTGTAACCCAAAGGCCCCGCAAACAACGGGTGCGTGCCGGGAAAGGCATCATTGTGTTGATAGCCAACACAAACAGGCGCATCGAGCCGTTCGGCAAGCGCAATGGACGCGGCAATCCCGCCATCGGCCAAGACCACACCCGCGCCGTTCAGAATGACGGGGAACTTAGCGCCAGACAGCAATTCGGCGGCCTTTGCTATGGCGGTTTCGCCGCCCGCGGGGCGCTCAAAGTCAACAATCATCGGCAATTCAATGTCGATCACTTGCGTCCAGAAATCGCGGGGCACGTTGATCTGGGCAGGGGCCGAGGCGCGCTTGGCCTTCATGATCACGCGGTTCAAAACTTCGGCGATGCGGGTGGGGTCGCGGACTTCTTCCTGATAGGCGACCATATCTTCGAACAGTTTCATCTGTTCGACCTCTTGGAAACCACCCTGACCAATGGTCTTGTTTGCGGCCTGCGGCGTGACCAGCAAAAGCGGCGTATGGTTCCAGTAAGCGGTTTTGACAGCTGTCACAAAATTGGTGATTCCGGGGCCGTTTTGCGCGATCATCATCGACATTTCACCGGTCGCGCGGGTGTAGCCGTCAGCCATCATCCCGGCGGAACCTTCGTGCGCGCAGTCCCAGAACATGATTCCGGCCTTCGGGAAAATATCCGAAATCGGCATCATCGCAGAGCCAATGATCCCGAAAGCATGTTTGATCCCGTGCATTTGCAGGGTTTTGACGAATGCTTCTTCGGTGGTCATTTTCATGAAAATAGTCCTTTGGGTTTTGTAGATCGCGCGCGATTGTCAGCGCCACATTAGAAAGCGGGCTGTTGTGGCAATAGGGCCAATTTGCATTGGGGTTTGGATCCAGAATTGCCGGCTAAGGTCATGCGCCCGCAATTGCCTTGGCGATCAGCGCAACACCGGGCGCAATTTGTGCCGCAGGAATCGACGAATAGGCCAGCCTGAAATAATCTTTGGGCGGTGCGTCGGTGGAAAAGAATGCTGCGCCTGATTCAATCAGCACGCTGTCACCACGAAGCCTTTGCGCCAGTTGCCTTGTGTCGATCCCGTTTGGCGCGCGCAGCCACACCGCAGACCCCCCGTATGTGCCATGCCCCGCAACCGTTAGCCCGTGGTGCCTGAGTGCGACGTCCATGACCTCGCGGCGGTGATGATAGGCCTTGCCCATCCGCCGGATCAACGCATCGTAATGGCCTAGCGAAAGATAGTAGCTGACCGTGCGCTGGATGTGTCCGGGCGGGTGTCGTAAAACCGTGGCCCGCAACGCGCGAGCCTCGCGGATAAAGGGTGCGGGCCCCACAAGATACCCCAGCCGGAGCCCAGGAAACAGCGATTTGGAAAATGATCCGACATAAATTACCCGCCCGTTCTGGTCGAGCGATTTGAGCGATGGCGAGGCCGCCTTGAGAAACGACATTTCAAATTCGTAATCATCTTCGACGATCAGGAAATCATCCGCTTCGGCCTTTGCAAGCAGGGCTTTGCGCCGTGCGACAGACATGGTCGATGTGGTCGGGCACTGGTGGCTGGGGGTCACAAAGGCCACGTCAATATCGGGCGGCAGCAGGTCGGGCGGTAACCCGTCATCATCAACCGGCACGGCGGTGTACTGACAGCGCGATTGTTCCAGAATATTGCGCAATGCGGGATAGCCCGGGTCCTCGATCGCGGCCAGACGGCGGCTGTTAAGCAGGACCTGCGCAGCCAGCCAAAGCGCATTTTGCGCCCCCATAGTGACCAGAATTTCATCGTTATTGGCCAATATCCCACGCCGCGGCAATGTCTGTCTGGCAATGAATTCAACCAGTTGCGGATCGTCACCATCGTAATAATCCGACGTCAGCGCCCCAAAGTCGCGCATGCCCAGCGCGCGCAGCGCACATAGCCGCCAATTGGCCGTATCAAACAGCGTCTTGTCGGCCTGACCGTAAATAAACGGATAGCGGTAGCTGGCCCAGTCGCTTGGTTTATCATGGTTCAGGCCGGGGGTGAATTTCTGGCCGATTGCGCGGTTCCAGTCGACATTGCCGACCTGTGCGCGCTTGGCGGGAAACGCTGGCGGTTCGGGGGCGTTTTTGGACACGAAATAGCCCGACCGCCCGCGTGCGGTCAGGTAATCATCAGCGACCAATTCGGTATAGGCCAGCGTTACGGTGATCCGGCTGACCCCCAAATGCGCGGCCATCTTGCGTGATGATGGCAGCCGTTCGCCCGCGCGGAACCGTCCGGCAAGGATCCCTTGGGCAACCATTTGCTGGACGCGCGCCTGAAGCGTGCCGACCGAAGACGGATCAAGAAAGAAGGTTTCGACAGAAATCGGCATATGTGGTCCTAAGTGAGCCTTAAATTGGACCTATTGGTCGCCGGATTACAAGGCGGTTTTCAAATGCGCAAATACCGTTGCGCGCAATTCCGAAGGCTTTGCATTTCTTGCGACGGAAGTTCGGGCCGGCGCCGTATTACTGGCCTATCCAACAAGGAAGACCGGAATGATTACATTATCCAAGGCCACATTGATCGTCGCGCTCGGGGTGTTTGCCCCGACATTTGCAGCAGCCCAGGACGGGGGCGCGCGACCCGCACCGCAACCGGTAGAAATGGCCGCAGAGCTTGGGGTGTCCGCGACACTTTTGCAAAGCTGTGCGCCCGAACAAGGCCAGCCGGGCGGCGCGCAATCGGGCAATGGAGAGCGCCCACAACGCCCAAGCCGTGAAGAACACGAAGCGCGCCTGACCGAAATGGCCAGCTGTTTGCAGCAGGACAATGCAGCGATCACCGCACAATCATTGGACGAAGTCATGCAGAAATACCGCCCCGCCGCACCTGACCGCGGATAACAGTCGCACCACTCACGGGAAAACCGACTGTGCGGGTGGTAAGGCCCGGAGCTCATCCCTCCGGGCCTTTTTTTAACCTAACACGCGTTTGATGGCTTGCCCGACGGCTTCGGTGATATTGTTCAGGTCGTCTTTGGTCGCGACCAGTGCCGGTGCGAACAACAGGCTGTTGTTGTAACCGGGCACAGACCGGTTCGCCGCGCCGATCATCACACCTTGGGCAATACAATCGGCAACGATTGCCGCGATCTGGGGTTCCCCGACCGGTTCTTTGGTCGAGCGGTCGGTGACCAGTTCGATCCCCGCAAAAAGCCCCATGCCGCGCACATCGCCGATCCATTTGTGCTGTTCCATCAACCCGTGCAGATTGCCCTTGAGATGGTCGCCCATCGCGGCGGAATTGCCCAGCAGGTCTTCCTCTTCGACGATTTTCATGTTTTCAATCGCCGCCGCCGGCCCGCCGGTGCAGCCGCCAAAGGTGGAAATATCGCGGAAATAGCTCATTTTATCGGTGTCGTCCTTGAACTGGTCAAAGACGGCATTTGTGGTGACACAGCATGAAATCGCGGCATAGCCCGACGCCACGCCTTTGGCCATTGTGACGATATCGGGCTGGACGCCAAATTGCTGGTAACCAAACCATGTGCCGGTCCGGCCGATGCCGCAGACGACCTCGTCAATATGCAGCAGTATATTATATTTTTTGCAAATCTCCTGCACGCGGTCCCAGTATCCTTTGGGGGGCACGATGATGCCGCCACCGGCGGTGATCGGTTCAAGACACAGCGCGCCGACAGTATCCGCACCTTCGCGCAGGATCACGTCTTCAATCGCTTGGGCGGCAGCGGCGCCGTAGGCTTCGCCGGTCAGCCCGTTTTCAGACCGGTATTCAAGACAATGGGGGACACGCACAAAACCGGGCGCAAAGGGGCCGTATTGCGCGTTGCGTTCATCCTGACCGCCAGCGGATAGCGCGCCAAGCGTGGTTCCGTGGTAATCGCGGTCACGGTAAAGGATTTTATATTTCTTGCCGCCATAATGCTTGTGGCTGATCTGGCGGACCATTTTGAACGCCTTCTCGTTCGCTTCGGACCCTGAATTGGCGTAATAGACGCGGTCAAGACCGGGCATTTTTTCGATCAGCATCTTTGCAAAATTTGCGCCCGGAATTGTGCCCGCCCCGCCACTGAAAAAGCACATCTTTGTAATGGCATCGCCGACAGCTTTGCCGATCCGTTCGCGCCCGTAGCCCACGTTTGTGGTCCAGACCCCGCCAGAAACGGCATCAAGATATTCTTTTCCGGTGATGTCCCAGACTTTCAGCCCTTTGCCTTCGACGATGATGCGCGGGTCGATTTTTTCGTAGACCTTGTTCTGGCTCAGGTGGTGCCAGACATGGGCGCGGTCGGCCTCGATCACATGGCCAGGATCATTGGAATAGCTGTTGGTGTCCATGTGTATGGCTCCGTTTATGTCTGAAGTTTTATGCAGGCCGAATCTAGGTGGCATTGTTGCAATTCCCTACAGTTTTTCAACAGGATGCCGCTTGGAAATAGGTCCACAAATGGCCCATGCATATAGCCAGACCGTGTGCGAGCGGCCCATCGCGCAAATCCATGAGGGATGCAATTTATTGAAAAGGCTGCAATTTGTGCGGCGTTTGCAATATTTCTTTGACTGTTTGATAAATTTTTGGCGACTAGTTTCATGTGTCGGACGGGCAGGCCAGATATTGGGCAAGTTGCCAACTTCACCGTTATTTTTTTGAAATCACTTCTTGACCTTCCCGTGACTGGAACCCCTATGTAGGGTGCCAGAGCAAAGGCGGAAAGCACCATGGGTCACGCAATCGAACAGAAATTTCAAATCACCGGCATGAGCTGCGCAGGCTGCGCGGGGCGTGTGGAAACCGCATTGGGCAAGGTTGACGGCGTCACAAAAGCCTATGTGAACCTTGCCAATGGCACGGCGACAGTGACAAGCGCACTGGCCCCGACGAAGATAGCGCAGGTAATCACCGATGCGGGCTATGCCGCGCAGCCCATCACGCCGCAGGCCCCCGCCCAAGCCGATCAAGACGACGCCGCGCAAGTGGTTCTGCGACAGTTTATCATTGCAGCCTTGCTGACAGCACCGGTGTTTGCGCTGGAAATGGGGGGGCATTTGTTCCCTGCGCTGCATCATTTTATCATGAAAACCATCGGGATGCAGGCCAGTTGGACATTGCAATTTGTGCTGACGACGCTTGTGCTTGCCTGGCCCGGGCGCGTGTTCTTTGCCAAGGGCATTCCTGCGCTGCGCCGTTTTGCGCCTGATATGAACGCGCTTGTAGTGATGGGGGCAGGGGCGGCTTGGGCCTATTCGGTGGTGGCGCTTTTTGCGCCAGCGCTGCTGCCCGCCGCATCCCGCGCCGTCTATTTCGAAGCCGCGGCCGTTATCGTGACGCTGATCTTGCTGGGTCGCTGGCTTGAAGCGCGGGCAAAGGGCCAGACGGGGGCCGCGATCAAGCGGTTGATAGCGTTGCGCCCCGATACGGCGACCGTTTTGCGCGATGGGGTTGAACACGCGGTGCCAATTGAGGAATTGGCTAAAGGCGACATCATCATTTTGCGCCCCGGCGCACGAATCGCAACCGACGGGGTTGTGACGCAAGGCGCATCATATATCGACGAAAGCATGGTCACGGGCGAACCTGTGCCGGTCGAAAAAACAGTTGGTGACAGCGTGGTTGGCGGCACGATCAACGGCAACGGGGCGCTGCATATCCGCGCCACGGCGGTCGGGGCGGATACAATGCTGGCGCGGATTATCGACATGGTCGAAGGCGCGCAAAACGCGCGGCTACCGGTGCAGGATCTGGTGACCAAAATCACGCTTTGGTTTGTGCCTGCGATTATGGGGGTTGCGGCGTTGACCGTCTTGGTCTGGTTGTTTTTCGGGCCTGCGCCCGTGTTGTCGCACGCGCTGGTGGCTGGTGTTTGCGTGCTAATCATCGCCTGCCCCTGCGCAATGGGTCTGGCGGTGCCGATGTCGATCATGGTCGGCACAGGCCGCGCCGCCGATCTGGGGGTGTTGTTCCGGCAAGGTGACGCGCTGCAGGCATTGGCAGCGGTGGATACGGTTGCATTCGACAAGACCGGCACATTGACCCAAGGACGCCCGGTGCTGACCGATGTGGTCGCGATTACGGGTGATAAAGACGCGCTATTACAACAGGTTGCATCAGTTGAATCCCTGTCCGAGCACCCGCTTGCGTCCGCGATTATCGCCGCCGCATCTGCGCCTTTGCCTAGCGTGTCAGATTTCAGCGCGATCACGGGGCATGGGTTGCGCGGGGTGGTTGACGGGCGCGTGATCCTTGTCGGTGCCGCACGGCTGCTTGCGCGCGAAGGGATCGACCCCGCGCCGCTCGAACCGGTCGCGCAGGGCTTTGCCAGTGCCGGAAAAACGCCCGTTATGGTCGCCGTCGACGGGGTGCCGGCCGGCGTGATTGCGGTCGCCGATCAGTTGCGCCCCAGCGCCAAATCAACCGTGCGGCAGTTGCAAGCAATGGGCAAACGCGTGGTGTTGATCACTGGCGATGCGGCGCGTACGGCGCAGGCCATCGGGGCTGAACTGGGCATTTCGGACATCTATGCCGACGTGCTGCCAGCGGGCAAGGTTGACGTGATCACCCAGTTGCAAACGGGCGGCCAAAACGTGGCCTTTGTCGGGGATGGGATCAATGATGCGCCTGCCTTGGCGGCCGCGCAGGTGGGTGTCGCAATCGGGACAGGCACGGATGTGGCGGTACAGACGGCCGATGTCGTCTTGATGGCGGGTGATCCTGCGGGCGTGGTAAACGGGATAAAGTTAAGCAAGGCCACAATGGTCAATATCCGGCAAAACCTGATTTGGGCGTTTGGCTATAATATCTTGCTGGTGCCCGTGGCTGCAGGGGTGCTGTATCCGTTCTCGGGGCTGCTGTTGTCGCCGCAACTGGGTGCGGGGGCGATGGCGCTCTCGAGCGTGCTTGTGGTCACAAATGCGCTGCGCTTGCGCTGGGTAAAGGGGGCTTAGATGAATATTTCACAAGTTGCTGCCCGCACCGGACTGCCCGCCAAAACGATCCGCTATTACGAAGATATCGGGCTGGTCACGCCGGACCGCAGGCCCAACGGATACCGCGATTTTACGCAAAACGATGCGCATAAGCTGGGGTTTTTGGGGCGGGCGCGGGCCTTGGGGTTTTCGATTGATGACTGCCGCAATCTGTTGACCCTGTGGGAAGACAAATCCCGCGCGAGCGCGGATGTCAGATCAATTGCGCGCGAACATCTGGACGAAATAGATGCTAAAATCGCAGGGCTGACTGCGATGCGGCATACATTGGCCGAATTGGTACAGGGCTGCGCTGGTGACAACCGGCCCGATTGCCCGATCCTGAAGGGGCTTGAAGGGTCATAAAAACGTCCCGATGTTGCCTTGTGGTTGTGGGAATTGCACCCCAAACACATAAGGCACGAAAGACAGGGACGATTCTATGCGGCTATTTCGGGGATTACTGGTCTGCACCCTGTTTGGGCTGGTGATCTGTGCCGTCGTCCTGCCCGAAGGCGGCGACAAACCGCGGGTCATTGACGCGCTGGGCAAAATGGTTTTCGCCACATTTGCGGTGCTTGCATTGGGCTATCTGTGGCGGCTGCGCAGGTGGCTTGCGCGGGCGCCAAAACCCGCGCAGCCGCGTACACGGGTAGGCCGGCCGATTGTGGTGGATGGGTCAAACGTCATGCATTGGGGCGGTGATCCATCGCTTGTGGTGGTGCAACGGGTGATTGGCGCGCTGCAGGAGCGCGGGTACGAACCGATCGTCTATTTTGATGCGAATGTGGGCTATAAGCTGTCGGATAGACATATTGGCGGGCGTGATATGGCCGCGCATCTGGGGTTGCCAGCCGATGATGTGACACTGGCCCCAAGCGGCACGCCCGCTGATCCGCTTTTGCTAAAACATGCCTCCGACGATGGGATGCGGGTCGTCACAAATGATCGGTTCCTCGACTGGAAACAAGATTTCCCCAAGATCGGCGACAAAGGCTTTCTGGTCAAAGGCCGCTGGCAACAAGGCAGCGTGATTTTACTGGGGCTGGGGCGGTAGTTTTCGGCCACATAGCCTGCGTCCGACACGCGGGCTGGTGCGGAACGCGTCCGCCCGTGGGGGCGGACGCGTGCGATTTGGGTGCATATGGCTTTTGCGGTTTCTATGTCCAATTTCTAGATTTAGCGGGTCACTTGTCGCACCCTATGCCGTCGCCATCACGGTCTAGCCCATAGATGTCACGGCCAACGACCTGCACAGGGCCGCGCACATATGCGGGACCATTGCCGTTCCCGCCTGCGCAATCCACGTCGCTGGCGATGGGAACACAGGCCCCAGTATAATTAGGATCGCAGCCCTGCGCGAATGTGGGACTTGATGCTGTCACAAGCAGAAATGAAACTGTGCAAATGGTGCGCGTTGAGTTCACACGTTAACCTTTCATTAATAAAGGTTAAATTGAACGCACGCGTTGCGGGAGTCAATTAGGCTTGTTACCGCTTCCCCCCATACCGCGACTTGCCCCCACGCATGCCGCCGCGGCCGCCTGTGCTGCGCCCTGATGCGGTTTGCGCGTCGTCGACGGCCTTATCCACGGCTTGCTGCCGCGCGAGCGGGTCGTCGGCGATGGTGAGTTCAACTGTTTCAAGCCGTTTGACCTCATCGCGTAGGCGCGCGGCCTCTTCGAATTCGAGGTTCTCGGCGGCTTTGCGCATGTCGGCGCGCAGCCCGTCCAACACGGCCTCGAGATTGCCGCCGTGCAGCGGTTTATCGACCTTGGCGGTGACGCGGTTCATGTCAACGTCGCCTTTGTAGAGACCGGCCAGAATATCCTCGACGTTCTTTTTCACGGTGGTCGGCGTGATGCCATGCTCAAGGTTATAGGCTAGTTGCTTGGCGCGCCGCCGTTCGGTTTCACCCATCGCGCGCTGCATTGATCCGGTGATTTTGTCGGCATACATGATCACGCGGCCTTCGGCGTTGCGCGCGGCGCGGCCGATGGTCTGCACTAGGCTGGTTTCTGATCGCAAGAACCCTTCTTTATCCGCGTCCAGAATCGCAACAAGCCCGCATTCGGGGATGTCCAAGCCTTCGCGCAACAGGTTAATCCCGATCAGCACGTCAAAGGCGCCAAGCCGCAAGTCGCGCAGGATTTCGATCCGTTCAATCGTGTCGATGTCCGAATGCATATAGCGCACGCGAATGCCCTGTTCGTGCATATATTCGGTCAGGTCTTCGGCCATGCGTTTGGTCAGCGTCGTGCAAAGCGTGCGGTAGCCCGCGGCGGAAACCTTGCGGACTTCGTCCAGCAGGTCGTCGACCTGCATTTCAACGGGGCGGATTTCGATTTCGGGGTCAATTAGCCCGGTTGGGCGGATGATCTGTTCGGTGAACACACCGCCCGTCTGTTCCATTTCCCACGCGGCGGGGGTGGCCGAAACGAATACCGATTGCGGGCGCATCGCGTCCCATTCTTCGAATTTGAGCGGGCGATTATCCATACAAGACGGCAGCCGGAACCCGTGTTCCGCCAACACCGATTTGCGGCGAAAGTCACCCTTATACATGCCGCCGATCTGCGGCACGGAAACGTGGGATTCGTCCGCAAATACAATCGCATTATCGGGGATGAATTCGAACAGGGTGGGGGGCGGCTCACCTGGTGCGCGGCCTGTCAGGTAGCGGGAATAGTTTTCAATGCCGTTGCAAACGCCTGTCGCCTCAAGCATTTCAAGATCGAAGTTGCACCGCTGCTCCAGTCGCTGCGCCTCGAGCAATTTGCCGTTTGCGGTCAGCAGATCAAGCTGCGTGCGCAGTTCCTTTTTGATCCCGATGATCGCCTGCTGCATCGTCGGTTTCGGCGTCACATAGTGGCTGTTGGCATAGACGCGCACCTGATCAAGCGTGTCTGTTTTGCTGCCTGTCAGCGGATCAAATGCGGTGATGCTTTCCAGTTCCTCGCCGAAAAACGATAGTTTCCAAGCGCAATCGTCAAGGTGGGCAGGCCAGATTTCAAGACTGTCGCCACGCACCCGAAATGTGCCACGCTGGAATGCGGCATCGTTGCGGCGGTATTGCTGCGCGATCAAATCAGCGATGATCTGGCGCTGGTCATACATCTGCCCGACATGGATATCCTGGGTCATGGCGCCGTAGGTTTCGACAGAACCAATACCGTAAATGCATGAAACAGAGGCCACAATGATCACGTCATCACGTTCCAACAGCGCACGGGTGGCCGAATGGCGCATCCGGTCGATCTGTTCGTTGATCTGACTTTCTTTTTCGATGAATGTGTCCGAGCGGGCGACATAGGCTTCGGGCTGGTAATAGTCGTAGTAGCTGACGAAATATTCGACCGCGTTATCAGGAAAGAACCCTTTGAATTCACCATATAGCTGTGCCGCGAGCGTCTTGTTCGGGGCCAGAATGATGGCGGGGCGCTGGGTTTGTTCGATCAGCTTGGCCATTGTAAAGGTCTTGCCGGTGCCTGTTGCGCCCAACAAAACCTGATCACGTTCACCTGCCAGAATGCCCGCTGTCAATTCACGGATTGCAGTTGGTTGGTCGCCTGCGGGTTCAAATTCAGTCCTGAGCACGAATTTCCTGCCACCCTCGAGCTTTTCGCGGGTTTTCACATCGGGCGCAGGATTGGCCAGAAAGGCCGCAGTCTGGGTGCTTGTTTCGGACGTGTTCACGGTTTCTTACCTCGGCTTTCAGGAACATAGTTCGAACCTTTTCGCGCAGGTTTCAACCCTGCGGCACAAAAATGTTTACGTTTTGTACACATGCGGTGCGCCGTATTTTTCAGAATTGTCTGCGAATTCGTACTCTGCTGTCTTGCCAAGGCATCGCAACTTCGGGATAAGTGCGGCGCAAGGAGTTCTGCTATGCGTGCACGTATTTATCAACCGGCCAAAACTGCAATGTCTTCGGGCACCGCCAAGACAAAATCTTGGGTGCTTGAACATGTCGCCGAAACCGCGCGCGAAGTGGATCCTTTGATGGGCTGGACATCGTCGGCAGATACACAAGCACAGGTGCGTCTTGCATTCGACACAAAACAGGCCGCGATTGATTATGCCGCGCAACACGGCATCGACGCGACCGTGCAAGACCCAAAGCCGCGCAAAATGAACATCCGTCCGAGCGGCTACGCAGAGAATTTTGCGACCAACCGGCGTGGCGCCTGGACCCACTAAGCGCGCCATTGGTGCATCGCGGTCACCGTCAATTCTAATTTTTCCCGACGTTCTGGAGCCTGCGCGCATGACGATTACGCAACTTGTCACCCATTCTGGCGGCTTTCATGCGGATGAATTGCTTTCTTCTGTCATTTTGACGCGGCTTTACCCCCAAGCGCAGCTTGTCCGCAGCCGTGACAAGCAGATGCTGACACCTGCCGCGCATAAGATCATTTATGATGTGGGGGGCGATTATGATGCGCAGGCCCAGATTTTTGACCACCACCAGCGCCCCAATCCCCTGCGCGCGGATGAACAGCCTTTTAGTTCGTTCGGCTTGATCTGGCAGCATTACGGGCAAGACTATCTTGCCACGCTTGGGGTGCCTGCGGATGATATTGCCGAAATCCATGCCGCTTTTGATGCGAAATTTGTGCTGCCGATTGACCTTTTGGACAATGGTGCGATGGAACCTTCGGTTGCTGGCCCTTTGTCGATCCTGACGCTGCCGTCTTTGCTGGGCAGCCTCAAGCCGGTTTTTGACGATCCGTCGCCCACGGCGGATGATGACGCGTTTGTCGCAGCG
The DNA here is from genome assembly GCF_900115105.1 of Yoonia tamlensis. GTDB lineage: Bacteria > Pseudomonadota > Alphaproteobacteria > Rhodobacterales > Rhodobacteraceae > Yoonia > Yoonia tamlensis. The sequence goes on along the minus strand of NZ_FOYP01000001.1, from coordinate 1,986,371 downwards.
CTTCCGGTTGCGGGGGCCTTTGTCGAAGCGACCGTTCGCAACCTTGCAGCCAAGGCGCGCGCACGCATGTTGGTGAATGCCGCCATCGCAAAGGCGGGGTCGTCGCCCATACTGGAACTGCCGATGGGCATGCCCTACCGTTCCGCATTGGACGCAGCCGGAGCCGACCATATGCTGTTTGTGGTCACGCCGCGTGGCGATGAATGGACGCTTGGCGGGATAAAACTGTCAAATGATACATTTGACCAGCGCGCGGATCTGCCTGCCGCTTGGGCCGGATTGACAGATCAGGCGCTCGAAGATGCCTGCGGCGTCAAAGGCGCGAAATTCTGCCACAACGGCAGGTTTATTGCGGTTGCGTCATCGCGTGATGCAATTATGGCAATGGCAGAGATTGCCGTCACCGCAGCCGGATAGCCAGCGCGCGCGAATTCGCAAGGCCCGAAGCGTTCGAACGGTTAGCAAGTTGACAATGCCCGCAAAAGTAACCGATACAACGCGCACAAATGCGGGCCGTTAGCTCAGCTGGATTAGAGCAGGGAACTTCTAATTCTCAGGTCGGGGGTTCGAGTCCTCCACGGCTCGCCATTTTTGCCTATTTACCGGTTACGCGGCACCTGCAATGCGCGGGCCTGTGAACATCACGATGGCCCCTTGCGGGTCTGTGGTCTGGATCAGCCAGCCGCTGTCGTCGGGCAGCTCCATTGGCCCCATACGCACGGTGCCGCCGGCATCTTCGACGGCTGTTTTTGCGACATCGATATCGGCAACCAGAAACGCGAAATTCCAGAACGGCGGCATGCCTTTTTGCGGCGCATCCATGATCGCCCCGATCAATGCATCACCGTGACCAATAAAGGTGTAATCCCCCATGCCGTCGCCCATTGGCATGGCACCGGCTTTGGCCCAGCCGAATAGTGCAGCATAAAAATCAAGCCCTGCCTTTTGATCCGATGTGACCAGTTCGTTCCAGCTGCAATGGCCGACCTTATCGGCTGCAAATGCCGTGCTTGGCGCGTCGCTGCTGGATTCAAGCAAATAGAACATCGCGCCTTGCGGATCCGCGACAAAGGCAAAGCGCCCGACATCGGGGATATCTTGCGGGCCCATATGATGCGCACCACCCAGCGATTTTACCTTTTCGAGCATCGCGTCAAGATCATCGACCGCGAAATAGGCGGCCCATGTCGGCGCGAACCCCGCACCTTCGGGCAGGTCCATGATCCCGCAAATATCGACACCATCCGCGGCCGTCCCGATATGATAGGCCATATCCGCAGCACCCGGCATCTGCGCGAATGACCAGCCCATGACCCTGCCATAAAATGCACACGCGGCGTCAGGCGCGCTCGATAACAGTTCGTACCAAACCGGTGCTCCATTGCGCTGTGCCATCTTGGGTCTGCCTCGATTTTGCAAAGACATGCCCAAGCATAGCACATTTCAGTCGGCACTGCTTACGTCTTTGCGCGGGCAGCTGATTCTTTGGCCCGCAATTGCGCGGGGCCGGTTTCGCGCATGTGCCCGATTGACAAACAGGTCGCGTCAAATTTGTGCGGGTTGTTGAGAAATATTTTTTGTTTAGGGGGCAAATTTGCCTGCGCGCGCCGCGTTCAGGAAAATCGCGGATGCACGGCGCGGATTGATGACAGGTCGCCATAAACTGTTGATTGGCCATGTATCCCGATGCCGGATGTTGTTTGCAGCGCGGGCATTGGCGCCGGAAAGGCAGCAGGTTTGCGTTGACGGGCTCCAATTTGCCACGCGGCGATTGCGGGGCAGGTGCCTTGACATTGCTGGCGATTAGTTTCCAATGAAATCTAGTTTGATAATTTAGTTCTTTGTTTCTCCCACTCCCTGAAACATAGGACGGATTATGGAAGAAACCCGCATTATCGATTCCACAGAGGTCTATGAAGACCACGGGCAAGGCTTGCCTGTCGGGACGGATTTGCTTGACGGTAAATTCAAGATCGACCGGCAGATCGGTAGCGGTGGTTTCGGAATCACCTATCTGGTGCGCGACATCTATCTGGATCGCGGCGTTGTGCTTAAGGAATGTTTCCCTGACGCCGTGTGCTTTCGGTTCGGAAATCAGGTCAGGGTGAATTCCCCGCGCTTTGAAGGGCAATACCGCAAAAGCGTGCAGATGTTCATGCGCGAGGCGCGCAGTATTGCAAAGCTGCGTCACCCCAATATTGTCAGCGTGCATCAGGTATTCGAGGAAAACGAGACCGCCTATATGGTGCTGGATCTGATCCACGGGCGCGATTTGATGGATATCATCGACGATGACGATGATAGCGCGCTGCTGTTACCGGATCAGGTGCGCGAAATCGTCGTGAAAATGCTGGATGCTATTGATCTTGTCCACAGCAACGATTTGCTGCACCGCGATATTTCCCCCGACAATATCTTGTTGGATAAATGGGGTAGCCCGACGCTGATCGATTTTGGCGCCGCCCGCGAAGACGCCAGCAAGACCCCCGCCAAGGTCTCGACGATGCTGGTGGTCAAGGACGGGTATTCGCCGCATGAATTCTATATTGCGGGCGGTAAGCAGGGGCCAAGCAGCGATCTTTATGCTTTGGGGGCCACGATTTACCACCTTATTTCCGGTGAATCTCCGCCCAACAGCCAGACCCGCGTTGCCGCGATGACCAATAATGAACCCGATCCCTGCCTGCCGCTTGTCGGACGCTTTCCGCAGTATGACCGCGCGTTCCTTGCCGCGATTGATAAGGCCATGCAGGTGGCACAGCGTGACCGGATACAATCAGCGGCCGAATGGCTGAAAATGATCGAACGCGACGATAGCAAGCTCAAGATCGTCAAAATCCCCGAGGCCCGCAGCCTGAGCAAGACGCTGAGCGAGTTGATCGAAGAAACCAACAAACACGTCTATGGCGCCCCCAAATACAGCGGGGATAAGCCTGCAAAGCCGGCCGCGACCACGGTCAAGAAAATTGCGCGGCCCGAATGGATCGAAGAATTCAACCGCGAAAGCCGCGAAGCGGATGAACGCCAGCGGCAAGAAGAAGCGCGCGCTGCACAAGAGGCGGCAAGACTGGCGGAAATAGCAAGGCAAGAGGAAGAAGCCCGCATTGCAGCGCTTGCAGCCCAAGAGACCGCAGAACAACAAGCGCCGGAGCCGGAGCCGGAGCCGGAGGCAGAGGCCGCGCCGCGCGGGGTTCTGGATTGGATGCCGCGCGCAAAACGTGATTAACGCGCGATCCGCGTGGCATTTTATCGACCTGCCAATATTTCATAGAAAATTAAAGCCTCAACCCTAAGGATCATTCTTCGGAGTGGCAGCTTAAGTTGCTGTAATTAAGGGGAAAATTGATGCGAATTTTAATAATATTGGGGGCGTGCGGTGTGATCTTTCTTGCAGGGGCGGCGCTAGCCGACGCCAAAAGCGACCTGATCGCAATTCCACAAGTGCAGGCGGCATGTGTGCCTTATGGTGTGGCTGATGCCGTCTATGATGCGCAGGGCCGTATTGTTGTGACCTGTCACGAAGATGCGACCGCATTTGTGCCGGTTCTGGGCGGTATCGGCCCGTTGCTGGGGTTTGTCGGATCGTTGGTCGTAGCAGGGCAGTCGACGCCACACACGCATTAGCAGGGCGCATAGCCCATCGCGACCAACTGCGCACCGGTTAGCCGGTAATAGCCGGTAATCCGGTGCCGTGCCGTTTTCAGGAACCAGTCGCGCAATGGTGCGCGGTACTGCGCAGCCATGATTTGCGACCAATGCTCAAATTCGGCATCGGGTAGCGGTCGACCGTTGCGGCTGGGCCCGTGAAAGCCAAAAACCGTATCAGGGCTGACACAAATATCGTCAGCGCCTAGATATAAAGTACAAGACGAATAGCAGATGCGGCCGCGCAATTCGATACGGGTGCGGCTGCTATTGGCTTGGGCGATGGCAATCAACCGCGCGCCAATCGCGCCGCCGCGGTCATTTTGTATGATCAGCGTGCCGGCCTCTTGGGCCATTGCGGCAGACCCGATCAGCAGCGCCAATGCAACGGTTCTGACCAGTTTTTGTGCATTGATAATCCTGGGCATCCCTATCCTTTTATGCGGCTGCAGGAACGAGCTAGCCGCAAACTGGTTAAGAACCGGTTGCGTGATGCGCGGCCCCCATCCGCGCGCGCGGCCGCCGATGCGCGCAAAGATTAACAAAACCGGCAATTTGTTTGCGCCTGCGCTTAAACGTCTTGATAATTTCGGCCAAACTTAAGCATTGCTTAACCATGATCATCCAACTTCGGATTGCGGCACAGTTGCGACGTGGCGCTTTGAAATTGCCGAGGTGACGTGACGATGTTTGATTTTCGCTATGATACGGCCGTAATTGCACAGCCCGAATTACCAACCAGCCTGACAATCCCGCGCACAAAGGTCATGTTTGACCGCATTGTCGCGCTGCTTCTCTTGGGGCCGCTGATTATCTGTGCGGCGGTGCTCGCGGTTTTGAACCCGTTTGTGAACGCAGGGTCACTTATTTTCACCCAAAAACGTATGGGGCAAAACTGCAAACCCTTTACCATGATAAAATTCCGGACCATGCACACTGCCAGACAGGCGCGCGGTGCCTTTGACCGTCTGGAAAGCGAACGGGTGACCCCGCTGGGCCAGTTCTTGCGCCGCAGCCGGATTGACGAGCTGCCGCAAATTATCAACGTCTTGCGCGGAGAGATGAGCCTGATCGGCCCGCGTCCGGATTGTTATGACCATGCGCTTGTCTATCTGCGCGACGTTCCGGGCTATGCCGCACGGCAAGGCGCGCTGCCTGGTATCAGCGGCTATGCGCAGACAGAGCTGGGCTATATCGACGATATGGATGCGATGCGCCGCAGGGTCGCGGCGGATCTATACTATATTGCCCATGCCAGTTTCGGGTTTGACCTGCGCATTGCATGGCGCACGCTTGGCGTGGTGATGGGGCGGCGCGGGGCCTAGCAACGTACGCTGCGCACACGGGCTGGTAAGACGCGTCACCTATATGTGGCAAAGTCTTATTTACCGGAGCCCCCCATGTCTGATCCATTTGATTCTGATTACGTAAACCTGACATCACCCGCGGTGTCGCATTTCCAAATCACGCCGGATGACGGTGCGGATTTGCCCGTGCGGCCGCGCGCAATTTTTGTGAATGCGGGCGGCACGGTTGCCCTGCAGGACAAATCCGGCACGGTCGTTAGCTATGACGTGGCCGCGGGTGCTGTGCTTAGCATCCGGCCGCTGCGCGTACTGGCGACCGGAACAACGGCCCAGCTGGTTGCGTGGTATTAACCCGTGATCGGTTTCGAGCTTTCCCCCGGCTTTGCGGCGGCGCCTTTGCAACCTTTGGCCGCCTATTTTGCAAAAGGCCAAGGACAATTTATTGCCCTTGCCCAAGCGCCGCAGGGCGGGCTGACAATCTGGTCCGAAACCGGCACCGGCTTTGCGGCGGCGATGCGGCTGGATGCAAATGATGCCGGCAACCGTTTTTCATGGCGCGAAACATTGATCGCAGAGCTGCGCAATATCTATCCGGTTGCGGCGCTTACCCTGTCGGGGTCATGGGCGCAAATGCAGTCATCAGGGTCGGGGTTGCAAGGCAGCTACACCGGCAACCGTGCAGTGAGCACATCGTCGCAAACGCCAACCGCCACTGTCACCGTGGACCGCGCTGTACCTTATGATCTTTGGGTCTATTTCACTGGTCGCACCAGCGGCGGCTATTGCCGCGTAACAATCGACGGGGCGCAGGATCTGGTCAATGAAATCGCGGATCCGGCGGGTCTGGGTTTCAAGGCGTTTTCGACCTATTCCGTGACCGATCTGAACCGCCGCCAAGCTGTCAAAGTGGCCAGCGGATTGACCGGATCGCATGTGGTGACCCTTTCAAACGGCGGTGCGGCCAGCCCGGGCGGCACCGCATTGATGCTTGAGGCTGTCGGCATTTCCGGCGCTTTGAATGATCCGCGGATTCTGCCGCCATCTTGGGTGCCTGCCACCGCCTATGCGATGGGCGATGAGGTCCAGCACGGTGGCGTTTTCTACACGGCCCGCGCAAACGGCACCAGCGGCGCAACCGCACCGACGCACACCGGCGGGATTGCGTCAGACGGGGCGCTTGACTGGCGCGCGGACAACCGCCCGACCTACCCAAAATTTGTGGCCGTTGATTACGCGTCAGAGCGCGAATATGCAGCCGAGTTGGCTGTCGCAGGCAATAGCACGACATTGGGCGGGCAGACCCATGGCAACGAAAGCCTGATTTCGCGCAGTATCTTGGTTGACGGGGTGGCATGGACGCCTGCCCAAGGGGCAAACGGGCTCACGCTCGGGTCCGCGATTGCGATTACTGAAAACACCACATGGCAGCGCGCCGAAGGCGGCGATATTGGCGAATGCCAATTGCTGCGCCTGATCACGCCGGGCGAAACCTGCCATGAGGTGACCCTGAACGGCACAGGTGCCACCGCCGATTTTGCATGGCTCTATGCGGGGATGGCCCCGATTGTGCATTGGGATGGCGAATCCAAAAGCTTGGTCTTTGAACAGGTACACCCAGCGGGCGAAACGCCGGTTAACCTTAATGATTTCAGTGGCGTGAACCCTGCCAATATAGATTTTGCGGATGTGTCGCGCGTCGGGATTTCCGGAAACTTTGGCGCAAATTCAATTACCTATGGGGTGGAGGCTGGTGCTATGGCAGTGGCGGGAAACGTGCTTAACAGTTTTGACACTATTTTGCGGCCTAATCTGGATGCCGGCACCGCAAGCGGCGGGCTGGACTGGATGGCCAAGGCCTATGTCAATGCAGGTGCTTTCAGCTTTGGGGCGGGGGATGTTTTGGGATTCTTTAACCGCCATGTGCTGCGCGTCACAAAGGACGATCCGTAGCCGCTGTGCAGAAAAGGGGGCGTTGATGCGGTATCTTTTTGTTTGTGTCATCGCCCTGTTTTGGCCTGTGGCCGCGCAGGCCCAGCACTATAACAGCTACGGCCTGCCCGGTTTGATCGACATGCCGGTCGCCAGCTCTGCCCCCGATGCAGAACTGGCATTTACCCTGTCGCATTTTGCCGGACAAACGCGCGGCAGCGCCACCTTTCAACTGTCAAACCGGCTTTCGGCCAGTCTCGGCTATGCCCGATTACGCAACCTTGCCGATGCCGATGGCCGCGTCTACCCAGAGATTTTTGACCGCAGTTTCGGACTGCATTACCGGCTGTTTGATGAAACGAAAAACAGGCCCGCAATTGCGATCGGTGTGAATGATCTGGTCGGCACCGGCGTCTATGCGGGCGAATATGTGGTCGCGACCAAAACGCTATCGCCGCATTTCAGCGCGACACTGGGGTTGGGTTGGGGACGGCTGGCAAGCTATGGCGGCACTGCGCTGCCGCTGGGCGACCGGCCCACATCGGATATCGGGGAAGGCGGCACAATTGCGGGCAACGCGCTCTTTCGCGGGGATGCCGCGCTTTTTGGCGGGGTGCATTACCAGCTTCGCGACGATATTGCGTTGATTGCGGAATATTCATCAGATGGCTACCGCGCCGAAAACGGCCGCGCATTTACGCACCGGTCCCCTGTGAATGTTGGTTTATCGTATCAGCCGCGCAATGGGCTGGCGCTTGCCGCCTACTATCAATATGGAAGCGAAATAGGCCTGCACGCGCATTACCGCCTTGATCCCAAATCTGTCGCCGCGCCGCCCGTGCCACCGCCGGAACCCGCACCGCGCATGCGTGCAATTGATTGGGAACTCAAACCCTATATCCTGCCGAACCTTTTTGATCCGGATGCGCCGCTGCGGGCGGATTTCGGGATTGCCTCGACGGCCGCGTGGCAGATTTCACCGCGCGTTACCCTTTCGGGCAGCCTGCGCCAACGTATCGCTGGCAACCTGCACCAGACCACGCGCGAATCCGACAGCCATCTGCCCCATGTACGCAGTGATTTTGCGCTTTATGGCCGCGAAGGGGATCTTGATATCAACAGGCTCACGCTTACGTGGCGCGGGCAGCCGCTTCCGCATATCAGCACCCGCATCACTGCCGGATTGCTTGAAGAAATGTACGCAGGCCTATCCGCCGAGATGTTATGGCAAAAGCCCGATGCGCCTTTTGCGGTTGGCGTTGAAATCAACGCATTGCAGCAGCGCGGCTTTCACAGCGATTTTCGCCTGCGCGATTATCAGGTGATCAGTGGACATGGATCGCTGTATTGGGACGCGGGCGCGGGCCGTCATGTGCAGCTTGATGTCGGCCGGTATCTGGCCGGCGATTGGGGGGCGACGCTCACGCTTGCGCGGCACTTTGAAAGCGGCTGGTCCTTGGGTGCCTTCGCCACATTGACCGATGTGCCGTTTTCGCAGTTCGGCGAAGGGTCATTCGACAAGGGGATAATATTCACCATACCCTTGGGCAACGGGCGGGCCTTGTCGCAAACGATCCGGCCTGTCACCCGCGATGGTGGCGCGCGCGTCTACATTGATGATCGCCTGTATGTGATCGCCCGCGCTAGCCCGTAAAGGCGATCAGCGGCTCTGGCGCGGTTGCAATGTGACGCAAGGCACGCTGCGCATTTTCCCAATCGCGCTGGCGCGTTTGGTTGTCGTTCAAGGTCACAATCACCGCGTCGCTGTGATGTGCAAAAATCTGCGCCTCGGCGCAGGATCCGACATCAGCCGCATGCATCACGATCTGGTCAAACCGCGCGCGTGCCCGTTCCAGAAAACGGCCAAAATCGGCGTTGCCAATAATGTCAGCCGCGCAATTTTTCGGGTCAGCGACGTGCAAACAGGTGATGCCGCTTGCGGGGTTCTCTTGTGCGAAAACGGCGTCGTGCGACATAAAATGCGCGATATCTGTTGCGCTGTCGCACATATCTGTCGTGCGCGATGTTTGGGCATCAATGAATAAGACCGAACGGCCGATCCGCGCAAACGACTGCGCCAGCGCCCAAGCCGCAAGCCGGCCTGTGGCGGTTTTTTCGCAAGTAGTGGCAAGGATAATCTGCGCCCGATCCGCCTGGTGCAACGTGACAGCGGTGCGCAGCCGGTTCGCTGCATCCTGATTGTACCGCAGGTTTTTGCGCTTGGGGTTGGCTTGAAACCGTGCAACCACGCGCCAATTGCCCGTTGTGAAAAAAGCCGTGCTTTGCACATGGCGTTGCCGCTGGACAAGCACATATGCCATGCCGGCAAACGCACCCAAAAGCGCTGCAATCGCAATGATATAGGTCTTGCGCGGGGCAACATATCGCCCTGGGGCAGCCGGCGACAGGATCCGCGCCGCGGCCGGATCGCTGCCTATGACCCCTTGGGTCTGCTGCAACTGCGCCAAAAGCGTGGTGTATAATGCGCGGGTGCTTTGGGCCTCGCGGCGCAATTGCTGCAGCGCAACCAGCCCATCAGATTGCGCGGATAGTTGCGCCGTCAACCGGTCATGCAAAGATTGAAGCGCGTCGATTTGCGGGTTCTGTGCGGGCGACTGTCTGGCTTCGGCCAGTCGTTGGGCTGCGGCATTTGCCTGCTGGCTTAGCCGGTCAAGCGCGGTTTCGTCAGTCATCTGACCGGATGTCAAAAGCGCGTTGATCGCGGTTTCTTTGGTTTGCAGGTCCTGTTGCAATTGTGCGACCCGCTGTCCGAGGCGGGTAATTGTGTCTTCGACTGCGTGCGCATGCGCTGCGACCTGATCGTCCAGATAGGCCTGAGCGACTGCATTTGCGATCATCTGCGACTGGTTCGGGTTGGCGGTGGTCGCCGTCACCCCAAGAATATGGGTGCCCCGTTCCGGCCCCGTGCGCAGCATGGCGGCAAGGTTGTCAATCGTCTTGTCGCGCAATTCCTGGGCTGTCACATCGGTTGCGGGTTGTGCGGTGATCAGCGCGCGCGCACGGTCGCGCAGCCCCGCAACCGACCAGACGGACACGGGCAGCAAATACCGGTTAAAGGTCTGATCGCGTTCCAGATCCAGTGCGACTATGACATTTTCCAGAATGTGCCTGGACCGCAAAATTGCCGCTTGGGTATTCAGTTGCGTTGGGCTGATTTCCGTGAAACCGGTGTCGTCGTTGCCCGCAGCCGTCCGGTCGAGAGAAATTGTCGCGGTGGCCGCATAGGCGGGGGTTGTTTGCGTAAACGCATAGTAACCTGCCGTAAAAACAGCGCAAATCATGGCACCCAGAATGATCCATTTGCCGCGCCAGAAGGCATGAAAAATCCCCCAGACATCGACCGGCGGCACGGGCTGGTAGAATCCTGCGCCAAAACCGGTGCCTTCGGCGCGATCATCAGGATTTCGTATCATCATGGCGCCCCGTGCCCTTTGTGCAGCAAGTTACCACGTCAAATGAACACAACAGGGTTAACCAAAAATTAATCTCAATGAACGACGACTAAATACCAAGGCGCCAGTGGTTAATGCGTCGCTTTGTGTCGGGTAGGTGAATTTGAAAATTCCGATTATCAGCCTTGGGTCAAACGCGGCAGTGCCGATGCTTGTGCGGGCGGCAAGCGTGGGCGCAAATTTTGCGGTGATGATGGGGCTTGCCGCCTATTTGGGTCTGGAAGCATTTGGCGCGCTGGCTGTACTTTGGGGCGTGGCGCTGGTGGTGGCGCCAATCCTGTCTTGGGGCGGCCCGTTGTTGCTGTTGCGCGCGCTGACTGCGGGCGGTGTATCGCCGACGGGGCTGCTTTTGCATCTGGTAACATTGCCTGCGGGCGCGGCTGTTGCAGGCTTGTTGCTATGCCCGATTATTTGGCCGCCATTGCCATGGGTGGCCATTATTCTGGCCGCATTTGCAATCAATTTTCTGACCGGACTGGCCAGCATGATGCGGGCAATGGGCAGCGTTAATCTGTCGATGGTGCTGCGTGACTGTGGCCCGCAGCTGGGTTTGGGGATTGCTGCAATGACGGCGGACCACGTCTTGATTGGGGCGATGGTCTGGATGGGACTATTTGCGTTACTGGGGCTTGTCTGGACCGGAACGCGGCCCGCCGCAGGAAAAATCATTAATGCGGCACATAAGACGCCAGCCATTTCGGCATCCCTTTGGGGGACTTCGGTGTTGGGGGTCGGGCTGGCGCAGGTTGATATCATACTTGGTGGCGCGCTTTTGTCGCCTGCGCAAATCGGGATCTATGTGGTGCTGCGCAGGGTTGCCAATCTTGTGGCTTTGCCCGTCAGCGTCGCAACCTGGGTCAGCGCCAATGCTGTTTCCAAAACTCATGCGCAGGGCGATTTTGCCGGCCTAAGCTCCGCCAGCCAATTGGGCAGCAAGGTCGCGCTTTTGCCCGGAATGGCGTTGTTTTGCGTGGGTGTACTTGCGCTGCCTTTCTTGCCGTCAGGTGCCCCCGCGATATTTGCGGTATTGCTTGCGGGTGCGGCGTTGCAGGTTGTTTTTGCCTCAGGATTCACGGTCGCCACCCTGTGCGGTATGGCACGATTTGCTGTGATGGCGCGCGCGGCAAGCCTGTTGATCTATCTGGCATGCGCGGGGGGGGTGAGCGATCCGTTTGAAAACGCGCTTGCTTATGTCGCGGCGATAACCTGCGGCAGCGCGCTGTTGTGGTGGCTGGTCTGGAGGCGCGCAGGGGTGGATACCTCTGCCTTTGCATTGGGGGCAAAATGGAGATTTTCCTAGTCACCACACTGGCGCTGCTCTGCACGGTATTGCCTTTTGTGATCGGGCAGCGGTTGGGCTGCGTGCGTTATGTATCGCCGATGCATTTGCTCGGGTATTTCTGCGGGTTCGGGTTTTTAGCCAAGGTGGCCGCATATGGGTTTTCGCCATCGCTCGCGTTCTACGGGCGGTTTGTGCAAACACCTTCGGCGCTGGCTTACGGGGCGCTTTATCTTGGTCTTTTCGTCTTGTTGATATGTTGCGGCTATGTTGCCAGCCTGCGCATTTCGGGTTCATATGTGGCAACCGCCCCTGCGCGGCAGGTCGCTGCGCATATCGGCAGGCTTGGCTGGCTGTTTGGTTGCGCATTTCTGTTCAGCCTGCTGACCTTTGCGACCGTCTTGCGCGCACGCGGCCTGAGCCTGTTTGATCCCGCGCTATTGGCCGGACTAAACGCGACCAAGCAGATCAACGTAAATGATGCGGGCGTTGGCGCGACACTGGCAGGGATCAAGACGTTTTTTGTGGTCCCGAAATTTGCTTTTGTCTTGCTGCTAGCCAACGGTATTGCGCGGCGCGCGCCCCTTGTTTTGGCAGGGGCCGGCGCATTGGGCGCATTGCTTGTCGGGATCGCGGTGATTTCCGGCGACCGGTTCGAACTGATCGAACTGATGCTGTTTGCATTGGCGACCTATGCAATTCTGGGCGGGCGTATTGGCGCGCGCGCGCTTTGCGTCGGGTTATTGGCGGCAGGTATGGTGCTGGCCGTTTCGGCCTATATGACCCAGCTGCGGTTTCACGGCGCGCATGTTTCGCTGTTTGAACAGATCGTCGGAGCGACGTATTTTCTGGACATCAATGTGGCCGTCATGGTCACAGACAGGGTTGCGTTTGACCAGCAATTGCTTGGTCAATCCTATGCGTGGTGGTCGTTCGGCTGGGTGCCCCGCGCATTTTGGCCCGACAAACCCGCGATTGATCTGGGTGTCTATTTCAAGCGCGATATCATGCAAATCTATACGGGCGGCGCATTTAATGTCACCGGCCCGGGCGAGGCATTCATCAACTTCGGCTGGTTTGGCTTGGGGGTGGCCCCCTTGCTGGGCGCGCTTTACCGCAGATGCGAAGAATGGCTGCTAAATGACGCACATAGCGCGCGATTCCTGCTTTATCCGATCCTGTTTTACCCCTTCGTTCAGGCGACACTGCAGTCTTCGTTCAGCGCGTTCATCGTGGGTGCTGCGGCGCAGATGGTGCTTGTCGTGGCCATGATCGCGCTTTTTGTGACGCGGTTTCGCAGGGTCCTCACCCCGAAAGGAGCACTTTCCCATGCGGTTTAACCCGTTGACCGGCGTTTATTGGACGGGCCGCGTCGCAGGCGCAATCGCGCGGCGCGCCGGCATGATCTGGGCGACGCAACTGCATAGAGCGAGCCTTGCGCAGGTTGGAAAAGGCACGCGATTTCAGACCGGTGTGAGGTTCGCCGATCCGCGCGCGGTGCGTATCGGGCGGCACTGCTATTTTTGGAAAGGCTGCAATGCGGCCTCGGAACTGGCGGGCGCGCGGCTTGACATTGGCGATGCGGTGCAGGTGAACCGCGGTGTGCATCTGGATATCACCGGCGGGTTGCAGATTGGTGACGGGGTGATGATCTCGGAAAACGCGGTGATCTATACACATGACCACGGGCTGGATCCTTATGCGAAACCAATGGCCTGCCCAAAGAAGATCGGCGCGGATGTCTGGATTGGCATGAATGCGGTGATCTTGCCGCAATGTGGCACGATCGGGCGCGGCGCGGTGATTGGCGCAGGGGCGATTGTTACAGGTGATATTGCCGAAAACACCGTCGTTGCTGGCAATCCTGCGCGCATTGTGGGGCGGCGACTGCCGGCTGTGCAGGTGGCGGAATGAAGCTGCTGCATGTCACCCCGTCCTACTACCCCGCGACCTATTGGGGCGGGCCGATCTGGTCAACCAAGGCGATTTGTGACGGGATAGCGCAGCACCCTGATTTTGCCGTGCGGGTGCTGACAACCGATGCTGCGGGGCCTGCCCTGCGCGCCCGCGTCACCGCGCAGCCGCAGCCGTATCCGGTGCATTATGCGCGCCGTGTTGCCGGACATGCCATTGCGCCGGGGCTTTTGGCGGGGCTTGCGCGCGCGGTGGCTTGGGCCGATGTCGTGCATCTGACGGGCACCTATAGTTTCCCCACGCTGCCCACCTTGGCCTGCGCGCGCGCGCTGCGCAAACCGCTAGTTTGGTCGCCGCGCGGCGCATTGCAAGCCACCCAAGACTGGCCCGATGCGCCAAGGCGCAAACAAAAACAGAAGTTTGAAAAGCTGGCGCAAATGCTGCGCGCGCGCGATGTCGTCTTGCATGTCACCAGCGATGCAGAAGCAAGGCAAAGCGTGACCCGGCTGGGCAATATCCGGACCGCGCTGATCCCCAATGCGGTGCCGGTGCCGCCCCAAACCCACCGGCCCAATCAGCCCGCTACGCGCCTGCTATTTTTGGGGCGGCTGCATCCCAAAAAGGGGCTGGATCTTCTGTTGGATGCGATGACGCGCCTGCCGCAAGCCGTAACGCTTGATATCTACGGCACGGGTGAAGCGGCCTATGTGGCGCGTATCCGCGCAGCATGCGGTGCGCGTATTCGTCTGCACGGGCACGCGGATGCGGCGGCCAAGGCGCGCGCATTTGCGTCCGCCGATCTGTTTGTTTTGCCCAGCCATTCCGAAAATTTCGGCATCGCTGTGGCCGAGGCGCTTGCCCATGGTGTGCCCGTGCTGACAACAAGCCAGACACCTTGGCAGCGTCTGGATGCATTGGGCTGCGGGGCTTGTGTTGATCTCGATCGTACGGATCTGGCGCAGGAAATCGCGCGGCTTCTGGCGCAAGACCTGTTTGCAATGGGGGCGCGGGGGCGCGCATGGATGCAGCGGGAATTTGCCCCCAGTGTGATGGTTGACCGGTTTGCACAGCTTTACCTCGATTGCACGCGCCCTTTGGCTAGGCAGGTGCCCGCATGACGCCCGTAGATGTAAATGCCAACAGACGCGCACAAAAATACGCGCGCCCCACGCAAATACGCCGCGTGCTTTGGGCCGTGGTCTGGCCGTTGTTTCGTCTAAGCCCGCGCATATTTTGGCCGTGGCGGGTGCTGCTGTTGCGCGGGTTTGGCGCGCGGATCGGGCGAAATGTGCATATCTATCCCAATGTGCGGATCACCATGCCTTGGCACCTGCATATTGGCGATCAGGCTGCCATCGGTGATCGTGCTAATCTTTATGCTTTGGGTGAGATCCATATCGGTGCGCGCGCGACGATTTCGCAAGGCGCGCATCTATGTGCGGGCAGTCACGACTGGCGCGATCCGGCCCGCCCGTTGATCACGCCAGCCATTTGGATTGATCAAGACGCTTGGGTCTGCGCCGATGCTTTTGTCGGGCCTGCTGTGCGGATCGGGGCGCGGGCAATCTTGGGCGCGCGGGCGGTGGCGATGCGCGATCTGCCCGCCGATCATATCGGGGTTGGCAATCCGCTTGAAATCAGGCCCGCGCCATGACCGCGCTGACGGTCATCATCCTTGCCAAGGATGAAAGCCTGCACATCGCGCGGGCCATCGGCTCTGTCGCGGCGATTGCCAGCAGGATTATCGTTGTCGACAGTGGATCGACAGATGACACCGTGCATCTGGCACAGCAGGCGGGCGCAGAAGTGCTGCACCACCCTTGGATCAATCACGCCACACAGTTCAACTGGGCGCTTGCGCAAATTGCGGGTGCGCCGGGCTGGGTTTTGCGGCTTGATGCGGATGAGTTTGTCACCCCGCAGCTTGCGGAACAAATCAGCGCAGGTCTGCCCGATGTCGCGGGCATCTATGTGAACCGTCACGTGCATTTCATGGGCCAGCCGGTCCGTTGGGGCGGGGTGTTTCCGGTCCGCGTACTGCGCTTGTCTCGCAACGGGGCAGGGCGCTGTGAAAACAGGTGGATGGATGAACATATTATCGTTGATGGGCCGACAGCGATGCTTGCGGGCGCAATTGTCGATGATAACCGGCGCAGTCTGGATTGGTGGGTCGCCAAGCATAACCAATATGCCAGCCGCGAGGCGATTGATATCTTGAACCAAATCTACCAATTCGCGCCGCGTGAAACGATTGGCCAATTGCGGGGCGGGCAACAGGCCGCGATTAAGCGCTGGATCAAGGAAAACATCTATGCCCGACTGCCCGGCGGTGCGCGTGCGGGCGCCTATTTCTTTTATCGCTATGTGCTGTGTTTGGGGTTTCTGGACGGGCGGCAGGGGCGGGCGTTTCACGTCCTACAAGGGTTCTGGTACCGCTATTTGGTCGACGCAAAACTGGCCGAGGTCCGCCGCCATATGGCGGCCCATGATTGCACCCCGCAGGATGCAATTTTGTCAGTATTAGGGATTGATCTTGGATGAAAATATCAGTGGTCACAGCCGTCATGAACGGCGCACACACATTGCCTGCAATGCTGACAAGCCTTGATCGCCAGACTTACACGGACATCGAACATCTGGTGCAAGACGGCGGGTCGACCGATACGACGTTGAACATCCTCAATGCACGCGCGGCGGGGCGTTCATTGGTTGTCTCGGGTCGGGATGCGGGGATATATGATGCGATAAATCAAGGGATTGCGCGCGCAACCGGCGATGTGATCGGGCTGCTGCATGCGGATGACCAGCTTGCCGATCCTGCGGTTCTGGTCGATGTGGCTGCCGCACTGGCGGATCCTGCGGTTGATGGGGTTTACGGCGATTTGCAATATGTTGCAGCGGATAACCCCGCGCGCGTGTTGCGCCATTGGGTGGCTGGCCCCTATGCGCAAGACCGCCTGAAATGGGGCTGGATGCCGCCGCATCCCACGCTTTATCTGCGGCGCGAAGTGTTTGAAAATCTGGGCGCCTATGATCCGATTTACCGGATTTCGGGCGATTACGAGGCCATGCTGCGTTATCTGTCAGCCGATGTGCGGCTGGCTTATCTGCCGCGCGTCATGGTGCAAATGCGCGTGGGTGGCGCAAGTAACAGGTCGGTCAAACAAATGATCCGCAAAAGCCGCGAGGACTACCGCGCGATCCGGCACCACCGTATTGGCGGGGCAGGAACGCTGATCGCAAAGAACCTGCGGAAGCTGCCGCAGTTCCTGCGTCACCCGTAAAAATACCGCGTCAGGTGATAGAAAATCGGGGCTGCGAAAATCACACTGTCAAGCTGGTCCAGAAAACCGCCCTGACCGGGGATCAGATGTGACCAATCCTTGACCCCGCGGTCGCGTTTGATGGCCGCAAAGACAAGGCTGCCCAGCATCCCGACAAGCGACGCAGCCCCCGCCATGGCTGCTGCCCCCAAGACCCCGAAAGGCGTGATCCAATGCAGTAACGCGCCGATACACATTGCGGATAATACACCGCAAAGCACCCCGCGCCGCGTTTTGGGCGACAGGCCCGGCGCGATTTTGTGACGACCGATGCGGCGCCCGAAAAAGTATTCCAGCAAATCGCCGAATTGCACGACCATGACCAGAAACGCGATCAACAGCACCGACCGGTCGCTGCTTTGACCCAGCTCGAGGTTCATCAGCGCGGGCACATGGCTGACGCAGAACACCGCGATCATCAGCGCCCATTGGGTTTCGGCCACCCGCACCAAAAACCGGTCAGCATTGCCGCGCAGCGCCGATACGATCGGCAGCAAAAGGAATGCGTAAACGGGGATAAACACGGTATACATGCCGTGCCAGCCCATGCCGACAAAGACATATTGCAGCGGCAGCACCACAAAGAACCCAAGCGCAAGCGCGATGTGATCGGCCTGTGCCTTGGCCGTCATGGTCAGGATTTCGCGCAACGCCGCAAAGGAACAAAACGCAAAAAGCACCATTACGCCACCCTTGCCCAGCAGCAACGCCGCCCCCACAAAGGCGACCATGCCCCACCAGCTTTGGACGCGGGTCATAAAGGTCTCTAGTACGGGGTTTTGTGTGCCGGGGGTTTGGCGTGCACGCAGCACTTCGCCAAGAAACGTCAATCCGATCAGGATGCCAAAGCTGCCAAAGGCCAGCAGCAGAATATCAACGGTTGTGCTGCTCATTTTGTCACCTTGGGCGCAAGCGCTAGCAGCGCGTTTGATGCGCGGGCCAGAAATGCGTCTTTGTCTTCGCCGACTTGCACATGCATCGGCGTGCCGAAAGTCACCGTGCAGATCAGGGGCAGCGGGATGACCTCGCCCTTGGGCATGATCGTGTTCAGGTTTGCCACCCATGTCGGCACCAGATCAACATCCGGTCGGGCCAGTCCCATATTATACAGCCCCGCCTTGAACGGCAGCAGCGGATCATCGGTCATGTTGCGGTTGCCTTCGGGGAAAATAATCAGCGATGACCCTTCGTCGAGTGCGGCAATGATCTTGTCCATCGGTTTGTCTTTGACCTCGGGGCGGCGGTCGACCAACACACAGTTGAACACCTCGGGGCCAACAAAGGCGCGCAGCTTGTTCTTGAGCCAGTAATCCGCTGCGGCCACAGGCCGGACCTCGCGGCGCAATGCGGAAGGAAGTGACGCCCAGATCATCGGCATATCGCCGTTGCTGGTATGGTTGGCGAAATAAACGCGCTGGCGCGGGACAGGTTCGATCCCCTGCCAATCGGCGCGCACGGCGGTGATCGCGCGGGCGAAAATGCGGATGGCGTGGCCCACAATTCGGGCGGCAAGGCGGCGCAGGAAATTCATGATGTCAACTTTGGCGAATGTCGGTGGGGGTTGCAAAGGAAAAGGCCCCGCCGCGGCATCTGCAACGGCGGGGCGGGGTTGGCTATTTATTTTCGCCGACATATTCCGACAGCAGCTTTTCGTTCTTGGCGTCCTCAATCCGCTGAATGCGGTCTTCGGACATTTTGTCGTCAAAGCGGTATTTGACAAAGTTGACCAGCGCCAGTGTGAGCATCATCACCGACATCGCCCAGAAACCTTTGGTCGACAGTGGAACTTCGGTGGACAGCCAGAGCGAGATAGCAAGCATCCCGTATGCGACAGCAACACCTGCGCCGTTTACGAACATAATCAATGCGTTATCTGTTTTTACATGTGCCATTTTGGTTTTCTCCTATTGGAATTGCATTATTTCTTTGTTGATTTCAGGCGGGCCAGAACATCGTCGGCGGTTGACCGCGTCGCAGGGCCAAATCCGGCATCGGCCATGCGGTCGGTGATGGTGCCGCCGTCAAGGTCGCGGTTGATATCAGCCAGAATTTCAGAGCGCTCGAACGGGTCGTCACGGCCCAAGACACGCTGGATTAGTTCTTCGGCCTCTTCGACGCTGCCGTGACCCGCGCCGGTTTTGACCATTTGCATCTGGATCGACTGTTCGCGGCGCACAGCACGGGCCTGTATCGCACCTTGTTTAAGGTCGATAATCCGGCGGTGTCCGGTTTCAATCGATGACCGTAAACGCAACACCTTTTGGTCAAGACGGTTCAGGGTTTCAGCCCGCAGGGTCAGTTCGTTTTCCATCGTGGCGATGGCGCGGGCGGCCTCTGCGGCCATGTCTTCGCGGTCGTTATCCAGCGCGTCCTGCGCGCGTTTGGTCAGGTCGCCGATACGGGCCTTTAAGGCGCTATGCTGCTTTTCTTCGGACCGCTGGCGCTGGATCAGGCTGGCCAAGGTGGATTTGGCCGCGCGCAGACTGCTTTCGGATTCGCGGATTTTCTGGTCGATCAATTCGATCGCAAATGCGTCGCGCACGCGGTCTTCGGCCCGTGCGTTCTGCCCGTTGATCAAGGTCGCGAGTGTCTTAAACATTGCTATCATCCTCATGTGTTGCGTTTGTGAACGCTGTTCATGACTTAGTGATAGCGCGCCCGATCTTGTGGGTCAAGAGAAATATGAACAAAGTTCACAACATTATTCGCGGCCCGCAAATTGCCGTAAAACAAGGGCAATCATCCGGTCGATATCGTCGGACGGGACGCCTGCGCTGGCCCCGTCCAGCCCCAAAAGCACGATACCATGTACCGAAGAAAACAGCGCACGCGTCAAAAGCGCCAGATCTTGCGGGTCACGCGCGGGGAAAATCACTGCCAGCGGGTCAGAGATATAGGTAAACAGCTGCCCCATCTCGTGCAGATACCAATCGGGTGCGGCGGTGTCTGGCGCGCGTTCCACATCAAACAGGGCCCGCCAGCTATGCAAGTGCGCCGCCGCAAAATGGTGATAGGCCTGCGCCATTACCACAAGATGATCGACAGGGTCTTGGGGGGCTTCGGCAAGGGCTGCGGCAACATCGGCGCCAAGCGCATGAAAGGTGCGAGCATTTACCGCCAGCACCAGATCATTGAGATCACCAAAGACATTATAGATCGCGCCCAAGGCACAGCCGGCTTCGGTTGCCAGATCGCGTGCGCGCAATGCTTGCAATCCATCTTCCGCGATGCGCCGCTGCGCGATGTTGATCAGATCCTCGCGCAAGGCTGCGCGCCGCTGTGCTACTTTACCCGCCATGATACCCTCTTCTGAACGTAGTTCACCCTAGCAAGTGTTCAGCAGGGTGAAAACCCTAAGTGACGCGTTTTCGCTTGGGCCGCGGTGTCTGGACAAAGACCAAGACACAACCTGCCGTTAGGAATGCGGAAACAAGGAACGGCGCGCCGGGCATATAGAATGGCGTGGTTTCGCTGGTGAAATAGTAAAAGGTCTGCGTCACGATCAGCGGGGCGATGATTGTCGCGACGGCTGCGATGGATGCGATCAGCCCCTGCAATTCGCCCTGTTGGTCGTTGGACGCAGTGCGGGACATGATCCCCTGCAATGCCGGCCCCGCAATTGACCCCATCGCCGTCAGCGGGATCAGCGCAAGCGCCAGCCAGCCGCTCGTCAGGAAACCCAGCGCGCCAAATGCCACAACGTCGATAGACAGCCCCAGTATCACCGCCTTGCGTTCGCCGATCCGGTCAAGGATGGGCTTCATCAGAACGCCTTGGACCAGCGCAATGCAAATCCCGAAGACGCCCAGCGACAGCCCGATCATCCCCGGTCCCCAGCCAAAGCGCGCGACCCCAAAATAAGCCCAGACACCCGGATAGACGAAAAACGCAATGGTATAGACAAACTGGATCAGCATCAGCCGTTTAAGACCGGGAAGCGCTCCGATGCTTTTGAACGCGCCCAGCGGGTTGGCGCGGCGCCACTCGAACTTGCGCCGGATCTTATCGGTCACGGTTTCGGGCAGGACAAAATAGCCGAAAACCGCATTTGCCCCCGCCAGAAACGCAGCCGCCCAAAACGGTGCGCGCGTGCCAAATTCGGCCAAGACCCCGCCCAGCATCGGCCCAAACACAAAGCCGATCCCGAATGCCGCACCAATCCGGCCAAAGTTGACAGCCTTTTGTTCGGGCGTTGATATATCCGCGACATAGGCCGAAGCAGTCGATTGCGTGGCCGCCGTAACCCCGCCGATCAGCCGGCCAATGACCAAAAGCCAGATCGTGCCCGCAACCGCCATCAGCACATAGTCAAACGCCATGAACACCAGCGACCAAAGCAGCACAGGCCGGCGCCCAAATCGGTCGGACAGGCTGCCGATTGTTGGTCCGAACAGGAACTGCATTGCCGCAAAGATTGTTGTCAGCACCCCGCCCCAAACGGCGGCCATCGCAAGATCGCGGCCTTCGACCTCTTGGATCAGGTCAGGCATGACCGGCATGATCAGCCCGATGCCCATGGCATCAATGACAACCGTGATCAGGATAAAGGTGAGGGGAAGATTGCTTTTCATCGCGCCAGATTATGCGCGGGCGCGGGCATTGCAAGAGGTGATTTTACGTAAGCGCGGCAATCAGTTGCGCGGCCAATTCTACTGGCGCTGACAGGAATGGCGAATGCGATGTCGCCATTTCGCTGACGGTCTCTGCAGGCCAGCCTTCGGTCATTTTGGCCTGAAACGCGGGCGGAATCGTGCGGTCATCGGTGCAGCGGATATAGTGGCGCGGGACATCGGGCAGGTTTGTAACAGCCGTTTCTTGTGGCAAAATCGGCTGTGGCCCCAATTGGCGGATCGCCCATTGCGCGCGCGCGGGGTCCACATCGTGATAGAATTTCGCGCGGGCTTTGGCCGGATCAATCGTAAATGTCACCCTGTCTTGCGCCACAATGATCGCATCGCGCAGCGGCTGCTCGTCCGCCATGCGCCGCATTTGCGCTGTCGATTTGCCAATGACCGGCGCATAGGCACACAGGTAGACCAGTTGCGCGATTTTTTCAGGCGCAAGATTTGCGGCCTCGGTGATCGGGTAGCCCGCCATCGAATGGCCGACCAGAACCACAGGGGTTTCAATCGCATCCACAATTGCCTTGGCGTAAAGGTCTAGCGTGACATCTGCGGGCGGCGTGCGGTCTGCCCCATGCGAGGGTAGGTCAATCGCGCGCGCACCATGCCCTGCGGCGCGCAATTGCGCGATCACATGCGCCCAGCACCACGCCCCGTGGCAGGACCCGTGGACCAGCAGGAACTCAGCCATGGCCGATGTCTGCGATGAACTGGTTTAACAGCGCGGCATAGGCAGCGGGGGCTTCTGCGCAGGGCAGGTGGCCCACACGGCGCATCAGTTCGAACCTTGACCCGGGGATCAGATCAATAGTTTCGCGCACCAGATCGGGCGGCGTGGCCCCGTCTTCGGATCCGGCAATGCCAAGCGTGGGAATGCGTAGTGCGCTGGTGGGCGTATAGAAATCCGTGCCCGCAATCGCGTGGCAAATCCCGAGATAGCCATTGGTCGGGGTTGCCACCAGCATATCGCGCCAATGCAGCATCGCGTCAGAGGCGTAGAAGCCGGGCGAAAACCAGCGCTTCATTACCTCATCGGCCATCGCATCCAGACCCTTGGTCTGCACCGTAGCGATCCGGTCTTGCCAAAGCTTTGCGTTGCCGATTTTTGCCGCCGTGTTGGACAAAACCAGCGCGCGGACAAGATCAGGGCGCTTGATCGCAAGCCCTTGCGCCACCATGCCGCCAACCGAGAGGCCCACAAACAACACATCGCGCAGCTTGAAGGCATCACAGACCGCTTCGGCATCCGACACCAATTGCCCCATCGTATAGGGTGCATCAGGCACATCGGATTGCCCGTGCCCGCGCATGTCATAACGGATCACGCGCAGTCCTTTTGGCAAAAGCGGCACGATATCGTCCCAAAGCCGCAGATCGGTCCCTAACGAATTGGCAAATACCACGGCGGGCGCATCCACGGGCCCTTGGGCCGCGACATGCAGTGAAACACCGTCGCGGGTGATTTGGGTTATATCATTCATAGGGGTCTCCTATCAGCATATGGGCCATGATCTGCCCGTGATCCGATGCGAGCTTATTATACGGGGCCTCGGGGTGCGAGCCGTCGGTGAGATGATCGTTCAGCACGCTGAAATATTCCATCTCGCCCAGTTTTTGCGGAAAATCAGGGTGGAAATGCCGCGACATCAAAATCTGGTCAATGCTTTCGAACACGCCGCCAAAGGCAGATGTATAGACCATATCGCGCAGGGATTTACGCACGAACAGCTTTTCGGCGGAAAACAGGCGCACCTTGCTGATCTTTTCCTGAATCACTTCGTTTTGCGCGTCGGAATAACGGTCGCGCGGGGTCTGGGCGTCGTGGCGGCGCATCCATGCATAGTTTTTGAACGGGGCTTCGCCGCTGATGATTTCCGATGAAACGGCGGTTTCGCTATCATTGAAATCACCCAAAACCATGACAGGATTGCCCGCCTCCAGTTCTGCGATGATGGCATTGCGCAGCACCCATGCTTCGGCCATGCGGCGCAAGGCGGCGCGCAGTGACCCCATCGCACGGGCTGCCGGATCGTAATTCACCAGATCAGCGGCAGGCGGGAACGCGGCGCCCGCGGGGCGGGGCAATTCACCCAGCTTGGATTTCAGATGGCAGTTGAACACGGTGACAACCGTTTCCCCGACCGGAATGCGCACCTTGAGGATCGGGCGCGAAAGCCGCTTGATCCGGTAGCTGCCGCCGTCTGTGCCGTCGATATCGCTAAACGGGATATCAAGCGGTTCTGGCAGGTCTTGGATCACCTCGGGCGCGCCCACAAACCCGAACCGCGACAGGATCGCAACGCCCGGACGGCGTGCGCCCGCGCCACCGTCAAAGCTGTTGGGCGCAAAGGCCAGCGCCGATTCCGTATAGGGTTCATAGGCTAGTTTGCGAAAAATCGCCTTGCGGGCATAGCGTTTGGACCGGTCGGGAATATGCGCGGCATTGGCCGCGAGCCCCAGTTCATCCGTTTCAATCACCACATCGCGCAGGGCGGCTTCGCTAAAAATTTCCTGAAATCCGACGATATCTGCGTTCATCGTCAGCAACTGGTCCGCAAGCCACGCGCGTTTCCATGCGTATTCTTCGGGGGTGTATTGTTCGAACTTGTAATATTCCTGATCCGCTTCGATCAGGTTCTTGACGTTGAAACTGGCGATGGTGAAACGGGTCATGCAAGCGTGTCCAAGGCGCGGGCAAAGACCGCTGGGTCAACATTGCCGCCCGTTGCGATGGCGACAACCGTGTCGCCTTCAAACGCGTCGGGGTGGAACAGAGCCGCGGCAAGTGCGGCCGCACCCCCCGGTTCGATGACAATTTTCAGCCGCGCAAAGGCAAGGCCCATCGCGCGCAGGCATTCATCGTCGGTCACGGCAATGCCTGCGCCGCATAGGTTTTGCATGATCGGAAAGGTCAAATCACCCGGCTGCGGCGTGATGATTGCATCGCAAAGCGACCCGTCGAGCTGCGCATTGCGCATGATCTGCCCGCCAGCAAGCGAACGGGTCACATCGTCAAATCCAGCAGGCTCTACAGGGCGCACCCGCATCTTTGGCGCATCTGCGGCCAAGGCAATCGCGACCCCAGAGGTCAGCCCGCCGCCACCACAACAAACGGCGACTTCGGCGTCGCGGTTGCCTAGTTCTTGCGCGATCTCAAGCCCGCAGGTGCCTTGGCCCGCGACAACAAGCGGCTCGTCAAAGGGTTTTATCAGGGTCAGCCCGCGCTCTGCCGCGAGCCGCGCACCAATTGCGTCGCGGTCTTCGGTGGCGCGGTCATACAGCACCACCTCGGCGCCATAGGCGCGGGTGTTGGCGATCTTGATTGCGGGCGCGTTTACCGGCATCACGATCACGGCAGGGGCGCCATGTTTTTGCGCCGCCAGCGCGATGCCCTGCGCGTGGTTGCCGCTAGAAAAGGCGATCACGCCCGCCTTGATCTGGTCAGCCGACAGCATGGAAATCGCCGACCACGCGCCGCGAAATTTGAATGAACCGGTATGTTGCAGGCACTCTGCCTTGACGAAAACCTGCCGTCCGGCGATTTCGTCCAGAAACGGCGAGGATAGCAGCGGGGTGCGCCGTGCGTGCCCGTCAATACGTGTGGCCGCGGCGCGGATCATTTCAATATTCATGTCATTTTCTC
The DNA here is from genome assembly GCF_900115105.1 of Yoonia tamlensis. GTDB lineage: Bacteria > Pseudomonadota > Alphaproteobacteria > Rhodobacterales > Rhodobacteraceae > Yoonia > Yoonia tamlensis. The sequence goes on along the minus strand of NZ_FOYP01000001.1, from coordinate 1,961,236 downwards.
CAGCCAAGCATGCAAGGCAGTCAGCGATTGGGGTTCATCAAGAAATGGCACATGCCCGCGCCCGGATACATCCGCGCGGATCATATCGGGGCGCCGCCGCGCCATTTCATCAGCAGTTTCACGCGACAAAAGGTCAGAATTCGCGCCGCGGATCAAGGCCAAAGGCAGCCCGTCAAGCGCATCAAAAAGCGGCCACAGATCGGGTAGCGGCTGGGCGCCTCCAGCGATAACGGCATCGCGTAATTTGGGATCATAACGTATCACCAGCCCCGCGGGGGTTTCTTTGTAATGGGCTTTCACTTCGGCCAGCCAGCGTTCTATCGGTACGTTTTCAAACTGGGTCCATAGCCGCGCGCGCACCGCGGCGGCTTGGGCATAGGTGGTTTGCGCAGGATTGCGCCCGATATAATCCATGATCGTGGCAAGCCCCTCGGGCTTGAGTACGGGACCGATATCATTGAGCGCGACACCCAGCAGCCGGTTTTTGGCCGTGATGGCAAGCGTCATTGCAATCAGCCCGCCGCGTGAAGTGCCAAGGATCGCGGCCTGATCAAGGTCAAGATGGTTCATCAGCGTCAGAACATCCGCCGCCTCATGCGGGATGGTATAGGTTGTGTGATCGGCCCAATCCGATTGGCCGCGCCCGCGGTAATCAAGCCGGATCAACCGTGTCGGCCATGTGCGCGCAATATGATCGAAATCCGCGCCGTTGCGGGTTAGCCCCGCCAGCGCAATCACCGGAAGCCCCGCGCCCTGATCGGTATAATGCAGCGAAAGCCCGTCTTGCGAGGTAAACTGCGGCATCAGACCAGCCCCGGAATGGCTGTCAGATCAGCCACGGTATGGTGGGGCGTGGCATAAAGCCGGTCCATCGGCGCGCCTGCGCGGTTCACCCATGCAGTCTGGAACCCGTATCCCGCAGCCCCCGCCGCATCCCACCCGTTTGAAGACACAAACAGCACGCTTTGCTCGGCGCCGGGAAAGTGCTCTCCGACCAGATCATAGACACGCGCGGCGGGCTTGAAAACGCCGACCGCCTCGACCGACAGGACCGCATCCAACAGCGGCGCAAGCCCCGCCGATGTAACCGCCGCTTCCAGCATTTTGGGGCTGCCGTTTGACAAAATCGCGGTTTTCATGCCCGCCGCGCGCAAATCGGCCAATACCTGCGGTGCTTCGGGATAGGCGGCCAGTTCCCAATAGAGGTCCAACAAACGTCTGCGGGTGGCCACGCCGGTTACCCCGTTTGACGCAAGTGCCCAGTCAAGCCCGTCTTGCGTGACCTGCCAGAAATCACAGTGCCGTCCGGCCACGGCGCGCAGCCAACTGTATTCGAGCTGCTTTGCGCGCCAGTCGCGCGCGATGGCAGGCCAGACATCCGCAATATGTGCATGGGCGGGTTCTGCTGCGGCAGCCGCTGCGGCGGCGTTGACGTCAAACAATGTGCCGTAAGCATCGAAAACACAGGTGGTGATTGTCATGTGATCCTCTTGTCTTTGAACCATCGTGTCACGGGCATGCGCTAACGAAAAGGGGGAAAGCGGTTTGCAACTTGGGGTGCAGGCGCGTAGCTTAGCGCGAATTTTGAAACGCTAGCCGAAAGATGTAGAAAATGAGCCAAGCAAAATCAGGGGATACGGTGCGTATCCATTACACAGGAACGCTCAAGACGGGTGAAACCTTTGACAGCTCTGACGGGCGCGACCCGCTGGAATTTGTGGTTGGCTCTGGCCAGATTATTCCTGGCTTGGATGTCGCCATTCCCGGCATGGCCGTGGGCGACAAAAAGACCGTCGAAGTGCCCTGTGCCCAAGCCTACGGCGAAACCAACCCTGACGCGCGCCAATCCGTGCCGCGCGGTGAAATCCCCGACAACATCCCGCTTGATCTGGGCACGCAATTGCAAATGCAAACCCCCCAAGGCCAGATCATGCATGTCACCGTCGCCGAAGTAACCGAGACCGAAGTGACATTGGACGCCAACCATGCGCTGGCAGGCAAAGACCTGATCTTTGCAATCGAAATGGTCGGCATCGACGCAGCTTAATCCGGCGTTTTTCCAAAATGCGCGGCGTATTCGTCAGGGTTGGCGAATGCGCCGTTGAATTCATAAATGCCGCATTGCCCGCGTGTGGCATCCACCCAAAGATAGCTGGGCATCGGCGGCAGCGCGTCACAATAGGGCGGCTGGTCAAGCCCCGCCAACATCAGTGCCGCGCGGGAACCGACCAGATAATGTGTCAGCGGCGGTGTCGTGGCGATCATCGGGGCGGTGCCCACCTCTTGCATCCAGTCATATATGACTTCGAGACTTGGAAAACGGGGCAAGAAAGCGGCCTGAAGCCGCACCAGCTTGTCCATCAGTTCCGGCGTCATTTCCGTGCCCGGTGCGATCCCGTAAAAATCTTCGAGCGTGAGCCCGTCTTTTGTGAACAGATACAGGTTCGCGCCGTACCCTACCATTTTTGACGAAAGGCAGCCCATGCAATTAGGGCTATCGCGAAAGGCTTGATGTAGCGCGTAGCGTTCGGCAATTGTGTAAAAATCAATGCAATCAATCAGCAAGTCGCAGTCGGTGACAAAATCGCTGGCGTTTTCCACGGTCAGCCCATCTGTATAGACATCCAGCGTCACATCCGGCGTGGTTTCATGGATGAGCTTGGCAATGGTGCTGGCCTTTGATGCGCCTAACGTCGCAGGCGACGCCCCAAGCTGGCGATTGATATTGCTGGTGTCAAAGGCATCGGGATCAGCGATTTTCAGATGCCGCACACCAAGCCGTGCAAGCAACATTGCCACCGCACCCCCAACGCCGCCAAGCCCTGCAACACCCACTGTCGCGCCAGCAATTTTTTCTTGAGATGCGCGCATATGGGCCTGATCGAGACCAAGAAATACTTCGCTGCGTTTGACGCGTTCCCAATAGGTCTGCGCGTCATAAATACCGTCGATCCGGAAATAATGGGGGGAGGTCATGCCAATTCCTTTTGCGTGAACCGCTTTGGAACAAGGCTAGTACACCAAGGGCGATAACAAAAGTCGCTATCGCCCAATGGTTGTGGCTATTTATCGGTGATTGGCATCACAAGATTTTCCGGCTGGGGCATGCCCAAAACATGAAACCCGCCGTCAACGCGGATAATTTCGCCTGATGTAAACGCACCCGCATCTGACGCCAGATAGACAGCAGTGCCGCCCACTGCCTCAAGGCTCGCGTTCTGGCGCATTGGCGTGTTTTGTTCGGTGTGCTTATAGGTGCGGCGCGCACCCGCAATTGCAGCCCCCGCGAGGGTTTTCATCGGGCCGGGGCTGATCGCGTTGACGCGGATCCCTTGCGGCCCCAGATCGTTCGCCAGATAGCGTGTCGCACTTTCCAGTGCGGCCTTGGCCACGCCCATGACGTTATAAAACGGGGTCACGCGGTTGGCACCCTGATAGGTCAACGTCAGCAAGGTGCCGCCATCGGGCATCAAGGCTGCGGCACGTTTGGCCACATCGATGAATGAATAGCAAGAAATTGTCAGCGAATTCTGGAAATTCGCGCGGCTCGTGTCGGTGAACCGACCTGCCAATTCGTTCTTGTCCGAAAACGCGATGGCGTGCACAACAAAATCCAGCTTGCCCCATTTTTGCGCGATCATGTCAAAGGCCGCATCCATGCTGGCGTCATCGGTGACATCGACATCGACCAGCATATCCGACCCAACCGATGCCGCCAGCGGTTCCAGGCGTTTGCCAAATGCCTCGCCTTGATAGGTGAACGCCAGTTCCGCGCCCGCCTCTGACATCGCTTTGGCGATGCCCCAAGCGATTGATCTTTCGTTCGCGACGCCCATGATCAGCCCGCGTTTTCCGTTCAATGTAATTGTCATGGCTTAGCCCTTAAACTTGGATAGCAACATTGACCCGTTGGTGCCGCCAAACCCGAAAGAGTTTGTCATCACGGTATCCAGCCCTGCGTTTTCAACCAATGTTGTGGCGATTTCGGCGGGCTTCAGCGCAGGGTCAAGGGTTTCGACGTTGATTGACGGGGTGATGAAATCATCCTCGAGCATCAACAGGCAATAAACAGCTTCGGAGGCGCCGGTGGCACCCTGACTGTGGCCTGTCATGGATTTGGTCGATGAAACGGGCGGTGTCGCGCCTTCGCCGAACACACGGCGCACGGCTTCGATCTCGCCCACGTCGCCGACGGGGGTCGATGTCCCGTGCGCGTTGATATAGCTGATCTTGCGGCCCTCTGGCAGGGTTTGCAGCGCCAGACGCATCGCGCGTTCGCCGCCTTCGCCTGATGGGGCAACCATGTCGTGCCCGTCAGATGTCGCCGCGTATCCGGTTACTTCGGCATAAATTTTGGCACCGCGTGCTTGCGCGTGCTCAAGGCTTTCCAGCACCAGCATCGCGCCGCCGCCAGCGATTACAAAACCGTCGCGGTTTGCGTCAAACGCACGGGATGCTTTTTCGGGGGTGTCATTGAATTTTGATGACATCGCGCCCATCGCATCAAACAGACATGACAGCGTCCAGTCCAATTCTTCGCCGCCACCCGCAAACATCACGTCCTGTTTGCCCATCATGATTTGTTCGGCGGCGTTGCCGATGCAGTGCAGGGATGTCGAACAGGCAGAGGTGATCGAATAGTTAATGCCTTTGATTTTATACTGGGTCGACAGGTTCGCAGAGATCGTGGACGACATGCATTTTGGCACGGCAAAAGGCCCGATGCGTTTGGTGGCACCTGTATCTTTGACCACATTATGGGCCGCGAACATCGCGGATGTGGATGGGCCGCCGGAGCCCGCAACAAGCCCCGTGCGCACGTTTGATACCGTGCTTTCATCAAGCCCTGCATCCGCAATCGCCTGACCCATCGCGATATAGGCATAGGCTGCACCCGGCCCCATGAAACGCAGCGCGCGTTTGTCGACATGTTCGGTGATGTCAATTTTGACTGTGCCTGCGATCTGGCTGCGGAACCCGTGTTCGGCCATTTCGGGCGACGCCACGATTCCGGATTTGCCAGCCTTAAGCGAGGCTTTCACCTCTTCGGCGTTATTCCCAATCGGAGAGACAATCCCCAAACCTGTGACGACGACGCGACGCATAAACGCACTCCCATTATTTTGTTACTGCTTTGTAAGGCAGCAGTGGGGGCGGGGGCAAGCAGGTAGCTTCGCCCCGCGCGGCATGCCTAGCGATCTGGTCCGCGCGATGTGGCGAAAAATCGCGCCTTTGACGCCACCGCACAAAATCTGCTTGGCTTGTTAATGTTGCGTTAATATTTGGACGGTGCTACCCGACAATTTCCATGAGTATGAGGGCTGAACATGGTTGCGTTCAATTTTACGGTGCCGATCTACGGGTTTGATCAATGGGTCGGTGCATCGACAAATAACACCATCAGCTACCCGAACGGGACAACAATGACGCTTAACAGCAGTGCCACGCTGACTGTTATCAGTGTCACTGACGATGACGGTAATCCGGTCGGATCGCCCGACAACTATTTCTCGGACGGCTATATTGATACGCCGGGGAACGGGTCGTCCCCGTCGACGGGCAATAACGACCAGCTGCTTTCACAAGACGTCACAATCAACGGGACAACCTATCTTGCGGGGTCGCCGGTCGAACTGGAGTTCGGATTCACGACCTCCACGGGCGAAACATTCTGGATCATTCGCATTGACGGCGATAACGTCGGCATCAGCGGGCCGGTTTTGCCGACGCCCGGCACGACCTATACAGTCAACGGGAGCGCGGACGGTCAGGAAACACCTGTCGACAATGTGCCATGCTTTGTTGCAGGGACGCTGATAACCACAAGCACCGGACCGCGCCCGATCGAATCGCTGGAAGTTGGTGATTTGGTTCTGACCAAAGACAACGGTTTGCAGCCGATTTTGTGGATCGGCAAGCGCGCGCTGGACAGCATTGATCTGGCGTTCAAGCCAAATCTGCGCCCGATCAGAATTGCCGCGGGCAGCATGGGTGCCGGATTGCCCAAACAGGACCTGCTGGTTTCTCCGCAGCACCGGATGCTGGTGCGGTCGGAAATTGCGCAGCGCATGTTTGGCACAGACGAAGTACTGGTTGCCGCGAAATCGCTTGTCGCCGCGCCCGGCGTCGCGTCAGTACAGACCGACGCGCCGGTTTGCTATATGCATATGCTGTTTGACGCACATCAGGTGGTCTATGCAAATGATGCCCCCAGTGAAAGCCTGTATACAGGCCCCGAAGCCTTGAAATCGGTGCCTGCGCAGGCGCGCAAAGAAATTTTTGAACTGTTTCCGGAACTAAAGCAGGCCGGCCACGCCCCACAGTCCGCCGCATTTATCCCAAAAGGCCAGCGCCAGCGCGGGCTGGTTGCACGGCATGTCAAAAACGGGCGCGCATTGGTGTCTTGATCCGCGCGCGCAGACCGGAACGGGTAATGCGGCGGTGCCGTTTCTGCCCTTTCTTTCTGCGCAGCATAGCGTAAGGGTGGTTCAACCCCCAAGGAGCGCGGACAATGGAAAAAACGAATGACCTGCATGCGTTGATCGCAGCGGCGCAAGCTGATGCAAAGATACACGAAGCCCGCTTGAACGCAGCCGCAACCAGCCAAGGCGCAAAAGCGCACGCACAAGATCAGGAAATGCGTGCGGCGACTGCGGGGCTCGAAAAGGCGGCGGTCGACCTGTTCGGCCTGTTTGAAGCCCGCATGCAGCATCATTTCAAACGCGGGCCGTTTTCGCGCAAATTGCGCGCAGCGTTGCTCGCGGCCAAGCAGCCGGATCTCGCGGATCGCATCCATAAATATTATCTCGCCGTCAATGTGTTGAAACATGGCACAGGTGCCAGCTACCGCGAATTGCTTGCGGCAAAGGCTACGCCATTTGGGGTACTTGCGGTTGCGGATGTCGTTGAGGATGAGACCCGCACAACATCCGGCTTGATTGACGTCAGCACGCACGGGTTTATCGACGGGCTTGCGGGTGCATTGCTTGAGGCCCAAACGTTCTTGGAAAGCAACGCGTGACTTTGCGGCGGGATGGGCGGCGCGCATTTTGGGTGCGCTGAACGCATGCTGCGCAAAGCCTAACGCCAACAACAATTGTCGGCGCTAGGTCAGAGGCTTAACTTTCGCTGAGCGCGACCTTCATGTCCTTGACTTGATAGATCACTTCGCCGTCGGCTTCGACGATCCCGTCGGCGACACCCATGGTCAGGCGGCGGGTCTGGATCGCTTTGGTGAAATCAATCTTATAGGTCAGCATTTTGCGGTCGGGGCGCACCATGCCGGTCAGTTTGACCTCGCCCACGCCAAGCGCATAACCGCGCCCAAGCCAGCCGCGCCAGCCAAGGTTAAAACCGGTCAGCTGCCACAGGCCATCAAGCCCCAGACAGCCGGGCATGATCGGGTTGCCGGGAAAATGGCAGTCAAAGAACCACAGCTCTGGCGTGATATCGAATTCAGCAATGATATGCCCTTTGCCATGCGCGCCGCCATCGGCAGAAACTTCGGTGATGCGGTCCATCATCAACATCGGCGGGGCAGGCAGCTGCGCGTTGCCGGGGCCGAATAATTCGCCGCGGGCGCATTTGAGCAAGTCGTCTTTGTCAAAACTGGTAGGGTAATCGGCCATTTGTCTGGTCTCATTCTTAACTGCTGCGTTTCAAAACCTTTACCACTGCGACCTTTGCAAGGGCAAGCCTGACGGGCAATTGCAGAAATTCAATTGATAATCCTTCGCATTCGCAGCTATAAGGGGGGACGCAAATAAGCAGGCACGCATGACGGATATTGTTGGACAACGCAGCACGGATTGGCTTTCGGGGGCAGGATTGCGCCCGACGCGGCAACGGCTGACATTGGCCAGCTTGCTTGTCGGTGACGGACAAGACAGGCATGTGACCGCAGAAAGCCTGTTTGACGCAGCGCTTGCCGCAGGTGAAAAAGTGTCGCTGGCGACCGTCTATAATACGCTACGCGCCTTTTGCGATGCCGGATTGATGCGCGAGATCACAGTTGACGGCGCCAAGAGCTATTTCGACACGAATATGACGGATCATCCGCATTTCTATTGGGAAGATACCGCGCTTTTGACGGATGCGCCGGCTGACCAGCTTGAAATCGCACGGGTGCCGCATGCCCCCATGGGGGCCGAGATTGCCTCTGTTGACGTGGTCATCCGGCTGCGCCGTAAATAGCAGATTTGCGCGCCATGCGCCTGCTGGTGCGCACGGTCGATACAAACAGGGGTGGATCAAGATCCACCCTACGATGGTTTATCGGATGTTAACCAGTTCCATGGCAGGTTTGCGTGATGTCACAATACCGCAGACGCTTTGTGCCCGCAGGCACCTATTTCTTTACCGTCAATTTGCGCGACGATGCGTCGTCGCTGCTGGTTGATCGCATCGACCTGCTGCGCGCGGCGACGCGGCTGTGTTTGCAGCGCTGGCCTTTTGAAATCAATGCGGCTGTGGTGTTACCTAACAAATTGCATATGATCTGGACCCTACCGCCCGGGGATAGCGCCTATAGCAAACGCTGGCGGCTGATTAAATCGACCTTTTCGCGCCATTGCGCGCCGCCCGTGCTTTCGGGGACAACCCGTTTGCGCCCTGGTGAAAAAGGCATCTGGCAGCGTCGGTACTGGGAACATGTGATCCGTGATCGGGCGGATTACGATCTGCACGACCACCTGATCCTGATGGCACCGGTGCGTGCAGGCTTGGTTGGCAAACCTTCTGACTGGCCCTATGGGTCACTGCACAGGCGTAGGGTGGATCTTGATCCACGCGTGTCTAGAACCACTGCCCCGGCTCGATCAGGCCCAGATCCAGAAGCTGCTGGGACGACCAGTTGAACGGTTCCGAATGCGCCCCGAAAAAACCGTCGATCGCATGGCGGCTGCCAGGATTGCGGCGCAGTGCCTTGGCTGTGCGGAACGACGCGGTTGCAACGGTCAGATTGTGATGCCACGGACAGGAAAACGTGTTGTGCTCCGGCTCTGACAGGGTGCCATCTTCGGCCATTTGCAACCCGGGCAGGGCGCGAAACAATGCGGCCCGATCCAGCCTTTGGCGGGCTTTGGCGATATGTTCTTCAAACCGCCAGCGCAGACCGCCGTGAATATTCATCTGGCGCTCGAGCGCCGCACCTTGGGCGTCTTGCCGCGCCAGCGCAAAATATCCGCTGCGGTCGAAATAGGGGGCATGCGGGTCGACCCCGTTGGGCGTTTGCGACAGATCGCGGGCATAAAGATCAATCGTATAAGACATGACGCTATCGCGGCGTTCTTCGGCCATAAAGGTCAGCATTTCACCGATGCTGCGTGTTTCGCAAAACGGGAACATCAAATATTCGGCGTTATAGCAATAATAAATCCACTGTCCTTGCGCGGCTTTGATCACCGCATTGCTGATCGTCGCAAGCGCACCTTCGGCGGTTACGTCAAAATCCACGCGGTGCACATTTTCGGGCAGACCATCCGGCATGGGCATATCGGCAGGGCAGAACAGCACAATCTGTGCAAATCCCAGCCGCAGATGATGCGTAATGGTGCCGGCTATTTCCACATCATCCTCGATCAGGATCAGGGCAATTGGCCCCCGCGCAAGCGCGGTTTTGGTATCGGAAATCAGGGCGGTCAGGTTGGTAAAATGCATGAAAGTCGTATCCGGTTGCGCTTGGCGTAAACTGGGTCAAATCACCCCGCATTGCAAGCAATCCACCAAGCCGCTATGACGCTCTCAAATCTCCTAACCCGAGGCCTGCACATGTCCGCGCCCAAAAAGCTATTTATCAAGACCTATGGCTGCCAGATGAACGTCTATGACAGCGAACGCATGGCCGAGGCGCTGGGCGGCAACGGCTATGTGGAAACAAAGACCCCCGAAGACGCGGATATGATTCTGCTTAACACCTGCCACATCCGTGAAAAAGCGGCGGAAAAGGTCTATTCCGAGTTGGGGCGCATGAAGCCGCTCAAGGATATCAACCCAAATCTGAAAATCGGGATCGCAGGCTGCGTGGCACAAGCCGAGGGCGAAGAGATCATGCGCCGCGCGCCGGTGGTTGATCTGGTTGTGGGGCCGCAAAGCTATCACCGGCTGCCCGCGATGGATGATGCGGTGCAAACGGGTGCCAAGGCGCTTGATACCGATTTCCCTGACGACGACAAATTCGAGACGCTCAAAGCGCGCAGCAAGGCCAAACGCGGCCCGACCGCGTTTTTGACCGTGCAGGAAGGCTGCGACAAATTCTGCGCCTTCTGCGTCGTGCCCTATACCCGCGGCGCCGAAGTATCACGCCCTGCCGACCGGATTATCCGCGAAGCGCAAGAACTGGTCGAATCCGGTGTGCGTGAAATCACGCTCTTGGGTCAAAACGTGAATGCCTATCACGGGCATGACGGTGGTTTGGCAGGGTTGATCTGGGAGTTGGACAAGGTTGACGGGTTGGAACGCATCCGTTTCACCACCAGCCACCCCAATGACATGGACGATGCGCTGATCGACGCGCATGGGACTTGCGAAAAACTGATGCCCTATCTGCATTTGCCCGTGCAATCCGGGTCGAACCGCATCCTGAAGGCGATGAACCGCAAACATACCGCCGAAGGTTATTTGCGTCTGATCGAACGCATTCGCGCGGCCCGACCTGACCTGTTGCTATCGGGTGATTTCATCGTCGGCTTCCCCGGTGAAACGGATCAGGATTTTGAAGACACGATGCAATTGGTGCGCGATGTGCATTACGGGCAGGCCTATTCGTTCAAATACTCTACCCGTCCCGGCACGCCTGCGGCCGAAAAACCGCAACTGCCCGAAGATGTGATGAACGACCGATTGCAGCGCTTGCAGGGGCTGTTGCGTGAACAGCAGATCGCGACCCAAGCGTCGATGGTCGGGCGCGATGTAAAGGTCCTGTTCGAAAAAGCGGGCCGCGAAGCCGGTCAGATGATTGGCAAATCCGAGTATCTGCACGCCGTATTCGCCGAGGCCCCAGCAGATGTCATCGGCACCGTGCGCCGCGTCAGGATCATTGATGACGCGACAAATTCGCTCAAGGGGGAACTGCTTTCGCAATAACCGGCGCTTTGCGCGACGGAATTCCGGCACGTCACCGTTATAATTTGCATCAAGATTGACGTCCAATCTATCATGCAACGGAGACCTGATGTGCGAAAGCAACCCAAGATAATACTAAGCCTGCTTACGGCCGCAACGCTTTGCGCGCCCAGCCTTGGCGCGGCCCACGGTATTGCCGATGGAATGACCGAAACCGCGCTTGTCGCTCCGGCGCAGATCGTCGATTGCACCCTTGAAAACGGGACAGCCGCGCAATGTACCCAGCTTGTTGTCAATTACGTCCCCGAAGGTCTTGAGATCGGCCCGTTCTGCCCGGCAACGATAGATGGCGAAAGCGGGATATGGGACTGGACCGGAGAAAACGCTGGGATTTACCGTGTCGATCGCTCCTATTTCGAGATGCTTGACGAACTTGGTTATCGGTTCTTTGATGATGACGGCACGGTGCATATCGCCGATATTTCGGTAGCGCAGCCGGTTGACGATCACGCGTGCATCAATGTGTCGGTTGACGAAACCGTTACGATGACATTGTTGATCCCGACCACGCCGGTCATGGCCGATGCCCCGTCACGGCTTGGGACCGTGTCCAAGGTCGGGGTTGGTTTGGACGGCGTGCCGATCTTTTCTGACGCGCCAAGCATCCAGCAAACCGGCCACATGCCCGTGTTGGATACCTGCGGCGGTCACGTTGATCCGGGCGGTTGGTATCATTGGCACGCGACTGCGACCGATATCGCAACAGTCTATGATGCCCATGAAATCGCCGCCGAATGCGGGCTGACGCAGGATAGCAGTGCGCAGTTTGGTTATGCATTTGACGGGTTTGCAATGTATGGCAGCACAGATATCGACGGCACCGTTCCAACCGATCTGGATACTTGCAACGGCCACATCGGCGAGACCGAATATGGTGCCGACGCTGTCTATCACTACCATGCGACAACGGATTTCCCGAACCTTCCGGGCTGTTTGGTCGGTGTGCAGGCACAAGATAACTTTGTAACCACGGCACAGGCTGGCGTTGGTGCGAATCCACCTGAGGGTACAGTGATTACGCGCGGCGAACCACCGCGCGGTGATGGCCCAGGTGGCGCGCCTGAAGGATTTGATGAGGCGGCGCAAACGCTGGGTCGTAGCGTTGAAGAGCTGATGCAGGTGCTCGACGCTGCGGGCGGTCCTCAATTGGACTTTGGCCAAGCTGCAACAGCGTTGGGCGTGACCGAAGACGCATTGCGCAGCATTTTGCCACCGCCACCGAACCGGTAATCACCATGGCCCCGCATTTCCATTGGTGCGGGGCAGTTTTTTGGGCCGAAATGGCGCACGCGCTTGGATCGGTTCTTGCACCTGCAGCATTCCCTTGCCAAGCTGGTGTTATACCGACTCAAAGGAGAGCCGTTTGGCCACTGGTGCACCGACCGTAACCGACGATATTGTCACTGAAGTCACGCTTGAATTCCCTGACAATTTCTTACTTATTGACCTTTGCGGCGAATTTGACCGCAATCTCACCACCATCGAGGACAGCCTTGGCGTGCAGATCTTGCGCCGCGGCAACCAGCTTGATGTTCTGGGTGGCGGGGCCGCGCGCGAAAAGGCGCAGGAGGTGCTGAAATCACTCTACGGGCGTCTTGAGGCGGGTCGTAGTCTGGATGCGGGCGACATCGACCGCGAATTGCGCATGGGGCCGGAAACCGTGCGCGGCCCTGCCGGCCCTACTGAGCAAACCGAAATGTTCAAAGGCGAAAATGCGCGGGTTGAAATCAAGACCCGCAAAAAACTGGTTGAGCCGCGCACCGATGCGCAAAAAACCTATGTAAAATCGCTGTTCGACAACGAACTGGCCTTTGGCATCGGCCCCGCGGGGACGGGCAAGACATATTTGGCGGTGGCTGTCGGCGTGAACATGCTGATTTCCGGCCATGTCGACAAGATTATCCTGTCGCGCCCTGCGGTCGAGGCTGGTGAAAAGCTGGGCTATTTGCCGGGCGATATGAAAGACAAGGTCGATCCCTATATGCAGCCGCTTTACGATGCGCTGAATGATTTTCTACCGGGCAAGCAAGCTGCCAAGATGATGGAAGAAAAGGTGATCGAAATTGCGCCGCTTGCGTTTATGCGGGGGCGGACATTGTCGAATGCTTTTGTGGTATTGGACGAGGCCCAAAACGCGACAACCATGCAGATGAAGATGTTCCTGACCCGCCTTGGCGAAGGATCGCGCATGGTGATCACGGGCGACCGCACCCAGATTGATCTGCCGCGCGGGGTGAATTCGGGTCTGCGCGACGCGGAACGCCTGCTTAAGAATATTCCTAAAATCAGCTTTAACTATTTTACGTCCAAGGATGTCGTGCGTCACCCGCTTGTCGCCGCTATCATCGAGGCTTACGAGGCCGACGCGGAAAAGTGACAGTCGATTGCATCATTGAAGACACGCGCTGGGAGGGGATTGCATTGCTCGCCACCCGCGCGAGCGACGCGGCGCTGGCGCATTTGGGCTATGACCCCGCAGAATTTGAAATCAGCCTGCTGGCCTGTGACGATGCACGCATCGCCGCCTTGAATGCCGATTTTCGCGGCAAACCCGCCGCGACAAATGTGCTAAGCTGGCCGTCCGATGAACGCGGGGCGGATGTTGACGGTGACCCGCCGGTTGCGCCCGAATTGCCGATGGATGCGGAACTGGGCGATATCGCAATTGCGTTTGATACCTGCACCCGTGAGGCCCAAGAAGCAGGGAAATCCATGGTCGACCACACGCTTCATTTACTTGTTCATGGTACGCTGCATTTGCTGGGCTATGATCACGAGCGTGACAAAGACGCCACCGTTATGGAAAGATTAGAGGTGGCGATACTTGGCAAACTGGGTGTAAGTGACCCATATAAGGAAAATTAGGGCGCTTTTGCCCACATAGGTAAGGAAACAATGGGCGACTCCAACGACGGTCCATCTATCGCAGCGCAAAGCGCGCAAATGGATCAAAATGCAACGACCCCGGGAGTTTTGTCCCGGCTGCGCTATGTTTTTCAACCACAGGCGATGCCCGACACGCATGAAGATGCGCCAAGCGAGGTCAGCCAACTGCCACAATCTGTCTTGGGCATGTTGAACCTGCGCCGTAAACGGGTCGAAGATGTCGCGGTTCCAAAGACCGATATTGTTGCCGTGCCATTGGGTATCTCAAAGGAAGATCTGGTCAATGTGTTCCGCGAAAGCGGGCTGACACGGCTGCCGCTTTATGACGGAACATTGGATACGCCGATCGGCATTGTGAATCTCAAGGATTTCGCGCTGCGCCACGGGTTTAACGGCGAAACCAAAGATCTGGATCTGCGCGAAACCGCGCGCCCGCTTTTGTTTGTGCCGCCGTCCATGCCGCTTGGGGTCTTGCTGCAAAAAATGCAGGCCGAACGCATTCACATGGCGCTGGTGATTGATGAATATGGTGGCACCGACGGGCTGGTCACCATCGAAGATCTGATCGAACAGGTCGTCGGCGACATCGAAGACGAACACGACATTGACGAAGCCAAAAGCTGGATCATGGAAAAACCGGGCGTCTACATGGCGCAGGCCCGTACCGAACTCGAAGAATTCGAAGCCGAGATCGGGATCAAGCTGACCGACCACCACGAGATCGACGAAGAAGAAATCGACACTTTGGGCGGTTTGGTGACGATGCTATCAGGGCATCTGCCTGCCCGCGGAGAGATCATTTTGCACCCCGACGGCCCTGAATTCGAAGTTGTTGATGCCGATCCGCGCCGGATCAAACGGCTGCGCGTGCGCTTGCCAAATGCGCAAGATAGCTAACGCCGCACTGCGCTTTGCGGGTTTTTCACCTTGGGCGCGGTATTGCAGTTTGCTGTTGGCAGGGGCGCTTGCGGGGCTTGGGCAGGCGCCACAGGATTATTGGTATCTGACCATCATTGCGCTGGCGGGGCTTTTGGCCGCGCACCCGCAATCTGCGCGCGTTGGCGCGTTGCAGGTTTGGGTGTTCGGGCTGGGCTATTTTGCTGTTGCGCTGCGCTGGATTGTTGAGCCGTTTTTGGTGGATGCAGCTGCAACCGGATGGATGGCCCCGTTTGCGATTGTATTGATGGCGGCAGGTGCGGCTTTGTTTTGGGCTTTGTTTGCCTATCTTGCCGCGCGTGTGGCACCCGGTTCTAGGATTGCTTTGGCGTTGGCGATTGTCTGGGCGGAACTGGCGCGTGCGCTGGTGCTGACCGGTTTTCCTTGGGCATTATTGGGGCATATCTGGGTGCCGACGCCGCTGGCGCAGCTTGCGGCGTTGGGTGGCCCGCATTTGTTGACCCTGTTTACGCTTGTCTCGGCTTGGGCCCTTTGCGCGCTATTTGGTCCGGCGCGCATTGCGGGGGGTGCCATTCTTATTGCGCTATTGGGATTAGGTGTTTGGGCGGTGCCGCCGCCAGCCGTACCCGCGCTGCCGGATGCGCCGATCGTGCGGCTTGTACAGCCCAATGCGCCGCAAGACCAAAAATGGGATCCGGCGCACCGCGAGATCTATTTAAACCGGATGATCACGATGACGGGGCAGGGCGCGCGGCCCGATCTGGTTGTCTGGCCGGAAACCGCCGTGCCCTATTTGCTGAACCATGTGCAGGGTGATCTGGCCTTGATGGCGGATGCCGCCCGCGGCGCGCCACTGGTTTTTGGCATCCAGCGGCGCGATGAAAACCTGCGTTATTTCAACAGCCTTATCGTCATGGGGCCAGGCGGGTTGCTGCGTAGTACGTATGACAAACGGCATCTTGTGCCCTTTGGCGAATATATCCCGGGCGGGGATTTGCTTGGGCGGTTGGGCATTCACGGGCTGGCGACCAGCGACGGCGCAGGGTTTGCAGCGGGCACAACATCGCCGCGCGTCAGCCTGCCGGGGATCGGTGATGCGATTCCGCTGATCTGCTACGAAGGCATTTTTGCCGAAGAAATCGGTGGCGCGGGTGCGCGTCCGCGCCTGCTTATGCTGATCACAAATGACGCGTGGTTCGGGCGCGGGGCGGGCCCCTACCAGCACCTCGCGCAGGCACGGTTGCGTGCGATTGAACAGGGGCTGCCGATGGTGCGCGTGGCTAACACGGGCGTTAGCGCGATGATTGATGCGTACGGGCGGATCATGGACGCGCTGCCACTGAATACCCAAGGCGCGCTAGATGTCGCCTTACCTCCTGCACGTGCGGTAACACCCTATGCGCGCTATGGTGATCGGATGCTTATGGCCATTTTGGCCGTCTTGACGCTGTGTTGCATTGTTGTCGCGCGGCGCGATAGCGATTGACGCGCCGCAGCGCGCGGCATAGACCCGACCCCGGTTCTGTCACAACGGCTTCCTGACGTGGCGGATGTATTTAATGGAGCACTTCTCATGGCACGAAAAAACTATATCTTCACTTCGGAATCCGTTTCCGAAGGGCACCCGGATAAGGTGTGCGACCGCATCTCTGATGCAATTCTGGATGCATTCCTGACCGAAGAACCCGAAGCGCGGGTTGCGTGCGAAACATTTGCGACCACAAACCGTGTCGTGATCGGCGGCGAGGTCGGGCTTTCCGACCAATCCAAGCTAAAGGATTACATGGGCCGCATCGATGATATCGCGCGCGCCTGCATCAAAGACATCGGCTATGAGCAGGACAAATTTCACCACGCGACCTGCAAGATCACCAACCTTTTGCACGAACAATCCGCACATATCGCCCAAGGTGTTGACGCCGCCGTCGACAAAGACGAAGGGGCAGGCGACCAAGGTATCATGTTCGGATATGCCACGACCGAAACCGACGCGCTGATGCCCGCGCCGATCCAATATGCACATGCGGTGCTGCGCCGCTTGGCCGAAGTGCGCAAGTCCGGCGAAGAGCCGACCCTGCGCCCCGATGCCAAAAGCCAGATTTCGATGCGCTATGAAAACGGCAAACCGGTCGAGGTCACTTCAATCGTGCTGTCCACACAGCACCGCGACGAAAGCCAGACCAGCGCCGATATCCGCGCCATCGTCGAACCCTATATCCGCGAAGTGCTGCCCGCAGGTTTCATTACCCCCAAAACCGAATGGTGGGTGAACCCGACAGGTACATTTGTGATCGGCGGCCCTGACGGTGACGCGGGCCTGACAGGGCGCAAGATTATCGTGGACACATACGGTGGCGCAGCCCCGCACGGGGGTGGTGCGTTTTCTGGCAAAGACCCGACAAAGGTTGACCGCTCTGCCGCCTATGCAGCGCGTTATCTGGCGAAAAACGTTGTTGCATCCGGCATGGCGGACCGCTGCACGATCCAGCTTTCTTATGCGATTGGCGTGGCCAAGCCACTGTCGATCTACGCTGACACCCACGGCACCGGCGAAGTGGCTGCCGCCGCGATTGAACGCGCGATTGCACAGGTTATGGACCTGACCCCGCGCGGCATCCGCCAGCATCTGAGCCTGAACAAGCCGATCTATGAACGCACGGCAGCTTACGGCCATTTTGGCCGCGAACCTGATGCCGACGGCGGGTTCAGCTGGGAACGTACAGATCTGGTTGAGGCGCTTAAACGCGCGGTATAGCCAAGCAAAAGCACAACCAATAAAAGGGGCGTTTCACGATGCCCTTTTTTCATTTTGTGCAACCTATAGGGTTGAGGTGCCCGCGCAATTTTGATCAACTTGCGCAAGTTGAGGGAGCGTTTTATGAAATTGTTTAGCCTGTATTTGAGCCTGATCATCGCGACCGCCGGTCCGGTCAGTGCGCAGAAAATTCCAAACGGCGTCGACGCGCAGGTTGGCAAGTTTTTCGTTGACGGGACCACATTGATTTACAACACCAATAACGTGCCCCCCGATCAATATGCCGAAATGGAAAGCGACGATGTCGCGTTGTTTTCTGATATCCTAGAGGCCAACCCCAACACCAAACTGCTCCAATTGACCAGCACCGGCGGGTCGGTCTGGGCAGGCGAGGAAATGGCGCGTATCGCGATGGATTACCGTCTGGACACGCGCGTTTCGGGTGAATGCAGCAGTGCTTGCGTGACCTTGTTTCTGGCTGGAAACCAGCGCGTGCTGGATCGCGGCGGCGCCATCGGTTTTCACCAGAATGCGTGGCACGCGGACGGGCTGCGCGAATATTATAAATATTGGCACCGCGATGAAAACTGGGACAACCCGTTCGACTTCGGGTCATGGCTTTACCGTGATGTGCAGACCGAAATGCACCGCCAGCTGTCCTATCTGGTGGCGCGCGGTGTCGATCCGGTCTTTGCGATCGAAACCAAGCGCGAGCGGTCAAATATCTGGTATCCGACACGGCGCGAGCTGGAAGAAGCGGGCGTCTTGCGCGATTGAAGGAATTGCGCAGCGCGCGGCGGCTTGGTAAGGCAGCGCCATGGAAAATGATAGACACCCTTCGGGCGCTCCGTGGCGCAATTTTTATGGCCGTTTTCGGGGGAAAACGATACGCAGTAGCCAGCAGGATTATCTTGAAAACGATCTGGCACCGCTGTCACCCGGCGCGATCAGCTGGGAAGAAAACCCCGACCGCAATCCGCTGGACCTGAGCACCGTTTTTGGCGGTAAGGACATCTGGCTGGAAATCGGTTTTGGCGGCGGCGAACATCTGATCCACATGGCCGAAACCTATCCCGATATCGGGCTGATCGGCTGCGAACCCTTTATCAACGGGGTTGCCATGCTGCTTGGCAAGATCCGCAAGGCGGATGTGGATAATCTGCGCGTGCATCCTGGCGATGTGCGCGATCTGTTTGATGTCTTGCCTGATCACAGCCTGAGCAAGGTATTCCTGAACTATCCCGATCCTTGGCCCAAGAAACGCCACCACCGCCGACGGTTTGTGACCCCTGAACATCTGGCGCCGCTGCACCGTGTGATGAGGCCGGGTGCAGAACTGCGCGTCGCCACCGATATCAAGGATTACGTGCGCCAGACGCTTGAAGAGGTTCCGCCGCAAGGGTTTGAATGGCTGGCCGAAGGCCCAACCGATTGGCGCAACCCGTGGGAAGACTGGATTTCAACCCGCTACGAACAAAAAGCGCTGCGCGAAGGGCGCACGCCCCATTACCTGACTTTCCGGCGGATATGACATAGACCCTTTGCCGCCCCTAGGGTAAACCGCCTTTTAGAAGAATAAGGAACACGACATGTCTGGCCACGGCACCCCAATCCCTATGACATCCCGCCCCTGCGGCCCGCTCAGGGGTGAGGCGCATGTGCCCGGTGATAAATCCATTTCGCACCGCTCACTGATTTTGGGGGCGCTATCTGTCGGTGAAACGCGGGTGACAGGGCTGCTTGAGGGCGAAGACGTGCTTGATACGGCCAAGGCGATGCGCGCGTTTGGTGCAACCGTAACCGACCACGGCGGCGGCGAATGGTCGGTGCAGGGCGTTGGTGTTGGCGGCTTTGCCGAACCCGAAAACGTGATTGATTGCGGCAATTCCGGCACTGGCGTGCGCCTGATCATGGGCGCGATGGCGACAACGCCGATCACGGCGACATTCACAGGCGATGCATCGCTTAATGGCCGCCCGATGGGCCGCGTGACCGATCCGCTGGCGCTGTTTGGCACCCAGACTGTGGGTCGCCAAGGTGGCCGTCTGCCGATGACGCTTGTCGGGGCCGCTGATCCGGTGCCTGTGCGTTATGTGGTGCCTGTGCCGTCGGCCCAAGTGAAATCGGCCGTGTTGCTGGCAGGGCTGAACGCGCCCGGCCAGACCGTCGTGATCGAAAAAGAAGCCACCCGCGACCACACAGAACGCATGTTGCAAGGGTTCGGCGCGACATTGACCGTCGAAGATACAGACGAAGGCCGCGTGATCACGCTTGACGGGCAACCCGAACTGACCGGACAAACCATCATCGTTCCGCGCGATCCGTCATCCGCTGCATTCCCCGTTTGCGCCGCGATCATCACGCCCGGATCAGATGTTTTGGTCCCTAATATCGGGCTGAATCCAACGCGCGCAGGCCTGTTCACCACGTTGATCGAAATGGGCGCCGACCTGACCTATGAAAACATGCGCGAAGAGGGCGGCGAACCTGTTGCCGATCTGCGCGCCAAATTCTCGCCTGACCTGAAAGGCATCGCCGTGCCACCCGCCCGCGCGGCCAGCATGATTGACGAATATCCGGTGCTGTCAGTCGTGGCCGCATTTGCGCAAGGCGTCACAGACATGCAAGGCGTCAAGGAATTGCGCGTCAAAGAAAGCGACCGGATTGATGCGATGGCCAAGGGCCTGCGCGCCGCAGGCGTCACCGTCGACGAAGGCCCTGATTGGTGGAAAGTCACCGGATTGGGGCACGGCAATGTGCCCGGCGGCGTGACCGTGGCCAGTGTGCTGGATCACCGGATTGCGATGGCGTTCATGGTCATGGGCATGGCCACGCAAAAGCCAATGACAGTTGATGATGGATCGCCCATCGCGACATCCTTCCCGATTTTCGAGCCGCTGATGGCCGGCCTTGGCGCGCAGGTCGTGCGCGCGAACGCATGATTTTTACGGTCGCCATCGACGGGCCTGCCGCCGCTGGCAAAGGCACAATCAGCAAGGCCGTTGCCGCGCATTTCGGCTTTGCGCATTTGGATACGGGGCTTTTGTACCGTGCAGTCGGGGCCAAAGTGCTGAACGGGGCCGATCCGGTTGCCGCGGCGCGCGGGCTTGATCCGATCGATCTCGAGGACGAAAGCCTGCGCACGCCTGCCGTGGCCCAAGCCGCCAGCGAAATTGCGGTCATCGTCGATGTGCGCAGCGCGCTTGTTGATTTTCAACGCAAATTTGCCGCACGCGATGGCGGGGCGGTGCTCGACGGGCGCGATATTGGCACCGTGATCTGCCCTGATGCAAATGCAAAACTGTTTGTGACCGCGAGCGCCGAATGCCGCGCCGAGCGACGGTTCAAGGAGTTGGCTGAAAAGGGTATGGATCTGACGTTTGAACAGGTTTTGGCCGATGTCAAAACCCGCGACGCGCGCGACCGTAACCGCGCAACCGCGCCATTGGTAGCCGCGACTGATGCCGTGTTCATCGATACCTCCGATTTGACAGTGGCACAGGCCGTGGCCGCAGCGATTGACGCAGTGCAAGCACGACTTGACGCGCGCTAACCGCGCGCACGCCACCGTATTTTCACCTGTCAGTGCGTTGCAACCATAAAGGTAGTTCGCAAGCGCGCCTGTCGTTGCACGTTCAGCTATTTGCGCAAATTCATGACGCACAAAGTGATCAAAATATGGGCATTGGGGATATTTAGCGCCCAAATTCTCAGGCCTCATATCTGGTATACTAGCAAATTCGCGTTTGAGGTAGATCAATTGGCTAAGTGCTTAATAATGCTAGCAAGACCCCGAGAAATTGGACCGATCGTGACCAAACGATTCGAATCGGATGTGCCGTGGTGCCGGTTTGGTGCCGTCACCTATGCGTAGAGACAGAAAGAATATTATGAGACCGAAGTATCTTAAGTTTGCACTGCTACTTGCAGCTGCATTTCCCGTAACTTTTTTGCCCAGCGTGACCTATAGCCAAGCCGCACCTATTATCGAAGACAACGCAGAGCAGCGGATCAATTTTTCCGGAAAACTTCGGATGTTGTCGCAGCGCATTCCTGCTGCGGCTTGTCATTATTCGCGGGGCATTGATCTGGATGGATCGGCTGCTTTGCTGGCGGGTGCAACGGCGGAATTTGAAAAAATTCTGACAGGTCTTGAGTTTGGCGATGCCGATCTGAATATCCAGCAGCCCGAAACCAACGACCGCACGCTGGCGCTGATTGCCGATTTGCGGTCGCGTTGGGAACCTCTGAAAGCCGCTGCCGAGGCGGTCGCAAGCGGTGCGGCAACCGATGCGGAACGCGACTATCTTTATAACGAAAACCTTGCCGTCTTGCGCGCGGCGCAGCTGCTTGTTGAACGGCTTGTGCAGCAGTATTCCAACCCGAATGCGACGACGTTCGCGGCGCTGGTTCTGGTGGATATTTCGGGACGCCAACGGATGTTGACCCAGAAAATGTCCAAGGAATCCTGCATCTTGGAAGGCAATTTCGAAACGCTTGTGACTGCCGAAGACCTGAATGGCACGATGGTGATTTTCGAGAACTCGCTTGAGGCATTGCGCCACGGGATGCCGGTGGTTGGCGTGCGCCCGCCGCCCAATGACACGATTGCCGAAGGGCTGGACGGGGTGCTGAATGATTGGAGCACTGCAAAGCCGTTTGTGATGGATGTGCTGGCGGGGAATCCGTTGAACCCCGACGACAATACTGCAAAATTCCAACAGCTTAACGTCACAATGGCGAATATGAACACCGTTGTCGGCATGTATGTGGACGCAGCGGCGACGCTGGTGCCGCTCGACAATATGTAGGCGCTGCGTGCGCAGCCCCCTGCCTGCAATACCTGCGGGCGGGGGGTATGATCTACCGCTCGAAAACATAAGAGATCTTCGGTCGGAGTGACGTCTGCTTTGCGTCGGCAAAGCGTATGGCAAATTGACTGCGGTCGCACAGTGCGTTCGGCCGCGCCTGAGACAGGAATTCTGTTTTTGATGTAATTGCACGGCGGAATGTGGTAGCTATGCATATATTCATTTGAAGAATTTCCGGAAGTGCTATGACTTATAAGACGGCACAAAGCGCAATACCCGCCGCAATGCCCCTCGCGCGACGCAGGGCGAACACAGGTCAATCTGCCGGGCCTTTGGCGATGCTACAGCGTATGGCAATCCAGAGCCCCGTTGCGACAAAGCAAGCCGCATTGCAGGTCGCTGCCGATGAGGGCCGTGCGCCGGTGCAGATGGCGGCGCTGACCGCGCAACATACATTTGATTGCGCACCTGTTTCATCCGCTGCGGGTGATACCCTGCAAAGGGCGGTCAGTGTTGTGAATAATGGCGGTACATGGACGGTATCAGGCCGCCCTGCGTTCATTCGTACGACTGTCTTGACCAGATATCTGGTAGCAGAGTGGAATGACACACATGCCGATGAGCCGGACCAGCAGCTTGACGCAAGCAGTGTCAATCTAAGCGATGAAGAACTTGACAGATGCCATTCACGATCATGGCAGGAAATTCGTGACGATCTGGTCGAAGCGTTCTTGAACGGTGATATAGATCAACCCTACTTTGAGGGGTCGTCCGACGCATTGTATGGCAGCAATCCTCACCTTGATTTCTATGCAAACATGGTCATTGCACGCAATGCGGTGCTGGCAGGCGCCACAACCAATAACGTCAAGGTACTGTGCGGTCACCTGAATAGCGCCCCCCATAATCTGCGGCTTGATGATTCTGTAACAAACCGATTTATCGGCGCGGCCGCTGATCCGAGGCTGCGTTTCGACAGCGATGACGAAGCCGAAATGAGCGATGATACCGAACAAAACATGGCGTATAGTTCGCAATATGCGCCGATGTCGCCCGGTGGTACGACCTTCTATAATTCGTCAGCAGCCCATGTTTGGGAACATGGGCGTATGCCGGTGAGTGAAATTCCACCGCATCAGCGCCCGCTTTTGTTTCCCGGGTATGACAGTTCCTCTGATTCAGACAGTTAGACGCTGACCGATTGCGGAACTGTAAAACCCCTTGCAAACATGACAAAACGCGCCTATACGCCGCCCTGTCGAAGTACCGATTACAGGTGCGGACGTGAGACGTGAGCGGGGTCGGTGATGAACCGGCCCTGTTGTTTTATGTTCGCAAAGGTGCCCAGACCAAACGCAACTGAAAGACCGGCGGAGACAACCGCACGGCCCGTATAAAACCAAACGTTAGGAAAACGACGCCACATGGCTAATACAATGGAAGAGTTTGAAGCACTCTTGAACGAAAGCTTCGAAATGGACACACCGGCCGAAGGGTCTGTTGTCAAAGGCAAAGTCATCTCAATCGAGGCTGGCCAAGCGATCATCGACGTAGGCTACAAAATGGAAGGCCGCGTTGATCTCAAAGAATTTGCAAACCCAGGTGAAGAAGCCGAACTGGCTGTTGGCGACACTGTCGAAGTGTTCCTGCGTCAGGTCGAGAACGCCCGTGGCGAAGCTGTTATCTCTCGCGAGATGGCGCGCCGCGAGGAAGCTTGGGATCGTCTGGAAAAAGCATATGCTGACGAACTGCGCGTAGACGGTGCCATCTTCGGCCGTGTCAAAGGTGGTTTCACTGTTGATCTTGGCGGCGCGGTTGCGTTCTTGCCGGGTTCTCAGGTTGACGTCCGCCCTGTGCGTGACGCAGGCCCGTTGATGGGTCTTAAGCAGCCATTCCAGATCCTGAAGATGGACCGCCGTCGCGGGAACATCGTTGTATCACGTCGTGCGATCCTTGAAGAATCACGTGCCGAACAGCGTGCCGAAGTCATCGGCAACCTGACAGAAGGCCAAGAAGTTGACGGCGTCGTCAAGAACATCACCGAATACGGTGCGTTCGTTGACCTTGGCGGTGTTGACGGTCTGTTGCACGTGACCGACATGGCATGGCGCCGTGTGAACCACCCATCCGAGATCCTCACAATTGGTGAGACGATCAAGGTGCAGGTCATCAAGATCAACAAAGAAACACATCGCATCAGCCTTGGCATGAAGCAGCTGCAGGACGATCCATGGGATGCTGTCGAAGCGAAATTCAGCCTTGGTTCTGTACACCAAGGTCGCGTGACCAACATCACTGATTACGGCGCATTTGTTGAGCTGGAAGCCGGTGTTGAAGGTCTGGTGCACGTGTCCGAGATGTCTTGGACAAAGAAAAACGTACACCCGGGCAAAATCGTGTCTACTTCACAAGAAGTCGAAGTCATGGTTCTGGAAATCGACAGCACCAAGCGTCGCGTTTCTTTGGGTCTCAAGCAGACACAGCGCAACCCGTGGGAAGTCTTTGCCGAGACACACCCAGAAGGCACTGAAGTCGAAGGCGAAGTCAAAAACATCACCGAATTCGGTCTGTTCATTGGCCTTGAAGGCGACATCGACGGCATGGTTCACCTGTCCGACCTGACATGGGAAGGCCGCGGCGAAGACGTCATCGGCGATTTCCGCAAAGGTGACGTTGTCAAAGCCAAAGTTGCTGAAGTTGACGTTGAAAAAGAACGTATTTCCCTGTCCATCAAAGCGCTGGACGGTGATCCGTTCGCAGAAGCTGTTGGCGGCGTGAAGCGCGGTTCTGTCATCACTGTTGAAGTGACCAAGATCGAAGACGGCGGCATCGAAGTCGACTATGAAGGTGCAAAATCCTTTATCCGTCGTTCGGACCTGTCACGTGACCGTGCCGAGCAGCGCCCAGAGCGTTTCGGCGTTGGCGACAAGGTTGATGTTCGCGTCACCAACATCGACAGCAAAACTCGCAAACTGGGTCTGTCGATCAAAGCACGTGAAATCGCTGAAGAAAAAGAAGCGGTTGAGCAGTTCGGCTCATCTGATTCCGGCGCGTCCTTGGGTGATATCCTTGGCGCGGCGCTTAAGGGCGGCGACGAATAAGTCACCCGCTTTTAGCGTTACAAAATTTACCCCGTCGCAGGAAACTGCGGCGGGGTTTTTTGTTGCTTGCCTCTGCCTCGCGGCTCTGGTCTGGTATACCAGAAAGCGGAGGCTAGGATGACACAGCAAGATTTGAATGCCCGCATGGGCGTGGCCCTGATCGGTGCGGGCATGATCGCGCCGACCCATGTTGCGGCCCTGTCGGCGATGCGTAATGAACTGCGGTTGGACGCTGTTGTGGCGCGCCGGCCTGAAAATGCGGCCTATTTGGCGGATCACTATGCGGGGGACGCGCCGCTGTTTACGGCGGATCTGGCGCAGGTGACCGACAACCCCGATATTCATATGGCGATTGTCGCGACCCCGCCATCAGTGCGGATTGATCTGATCACCGCATTGGCCAAAGCGGGCAAACATATCCTCTTGGAAAAACCTGTGGCGCGAAACAGCGCCGAAGCCCTGCAAGTGGTCGAGATTTGCGAAAACGCAGGCGTCTCATTGGGCATTCTGTTCCAGCACCGCGCGCGCGCGCCGTCGATTGCGGCAGCGGATTTGATTGCCAAAGGCGGGCTTGGCAAGCTGGCGCATGTGGAAATTGCGATCCCGCTTTGGCGCGACCAATCCTATTATGATGAATTGGGGCGCGGCACCTATGCGCGTGACGGGGGCGGCGTGCTGATCACCCAAGCAATCCATACAATTGATCTGGCGCTGCGTTTTACCGGCGCGGTGACACAGGTGCAGGCAATGGTGGCCACAACCGCGCTGCACAAGATGGAATCCGAGGATATGGCGGTGGCCGGTCTGCGGTTTGAAAATGGCGCCGTGGGGTCACTGACAGCCAGCACGGCGAGCTATCCGCACGGGGTTGAAACGATCACCTTGCATTATGAACACGCAACTTTGCGTATCGGCACGGGCAGTCTGGATGTGTTCTGGCGGGGTGCGCGCAATGATCACGAGGTTCTTGTTGCGGGCGGTGCGTCTGACAATGGGCCAGTCGTTGCCAAACACGAATGGCACCAAGCGATAATCGCAGATTTTGCAGATGCAGTGCGCAATGGCACGGCCCCGATGGTGACAGGACGCCATGCATTGGCATCCCATCACCTGATCACGGCCATCGAAACATCGTCGCGCGATGGCCGGATCATTGATGTCACGCAGGCCTAGACGCCCGCGTAGCCCATCGGTTTGAGCGCCGCGCGGATTTCATCCAAAATCGCCGGATCATCAATCGTAGCGGGCATTTTGAATTCCGCGTTATCGGCGATTTTGACCATGGTCGCGCGCAGGATTTTACCCGAACGGGTTTTGGGCAGACGGTCAACAACCGTCACCAGTTTGAATGCGGCAACAGGGCCGATGGTGTTGCGCACCGAGGCGATGACCTCTTTGATCACATCTTCATGGGGGCGGTCGCAGCCGTTGTTGAGACAGATAAACCCGAGCGGCAACTGCCCCTTGAGCTGGTCCGTCACGCCGATCACCGCGCATTCGCCAACATCGGGATGGTTGGCCAGCACTTCTTCCATTGCGCCTGTTGACAGGCGGTGGCCTGCAACGTTGATCACGTCATCCGTGCGCGCCATGATGTAAAGATAGCCGTCTTCGTCGATCATGCCCGCATCGCCGGTTTCATAGTAGCCGGGGAAGGTGTTGAGATAGGATTTCTGAAACCGGTCCGCCGCATTCCAAAGCGTTGGTAATGTACCAGGCGGCAGCGGCAGTTTGATCGCGATTGCGCCCAATTCGCCAGCGGCAACAGGATGGCCCGCATCATCGAGGATCTGCACGTCATAGCCGGGCATTGCCACAGTGGGCGATCCGATCTTGACGGGTAGCGGTTCGATCCCCACGGGGTTGCCTGCAATCGTATAGCCGGTTTCTGTCTGCCACCAATGGTCATAGACAGGCTTGCCCGTCATTTCCTGGGTCCATTTGATCGTGTCGGGATCGGCGCGTTCGCCCGCTAGATAAATCGCGTTCAGGCACGACAGATCGTATTTCTTGACGAATTCGCCCTTTGGGTCCTCGCGTTTGACGGCGCGGAATGCAGTGGGCGCGGTAAAGAAGGATTTGACGTTATGTTCTTGGATCACCCGCCAGAATGTGCCCGCATCAGGGGTGCCGATGGGCTTGCCTTCGAACACAATTGTGGTGTTGCCGTGGACCAGTGGGCCATAGCAGATATAGCTGTGCCCCACGACCCAGCCGACATCTGAGGCCGCCCAGAACACATCACCGGGATCGACGTTATAGATGTTTTTCATCGTCCAGTTCAGCGCAACCAGATGGCCTGCCGTGTGGCGCACCACGCCTTTGGGGGCGCCGGTGGTGCCGGACGTATAGAGAATATAGGCTGGGTGGTTGCCTTCGACAGGCACACATTCAGCGGGTGCGACACCGTATTGGAACCCGTGCCAGTTATAGTCGCGGCCAGGGATCAGCTCTGCGACCTCTTGCTCGCGCTGGAAGATCACGCAAAAATCGGGTTTGTGTGTCGCCAATTCGATCGCGCCATCAACCAGCGGTTTATAGTGGACCACACGCCCCGGCTCCATCCCGCAGGATGCCGCGATGATCGCTTTGGGCTTGGCGTCATCAATGCGCACTGCCAATTCGTTGGCAGCAAAGCCGCCAAAAACTACCGAATGCACCGCGCCAAGCCGCGCACAGGCGAGCATCGCCTCAAGCGCCTCTGGGATCATCGGCATATAGATAATGACGCGGTCGCCTTTTTCGACGCCTTTGGCGCGTAAGGCACCGGCAAGGCTGGCAACGCGGTTGCGCAGCTCGATGAACGAAATCTCGCGTTTGGTATGGGTGATCGGGCTGTCGTAGATGATCGCGGTCTGTTCGCCGCGGCCATTTTCGACATGGCGGTCCACAGCGTTGTAGCAGGTGTTCACCTTTGCCTCTGAAAACCATTCATACATAGGCGCGTTGTCATCATTGAGCGCGCGCGTTGGCGGCGTGTCCCAATCAATGGCTTTTGCCTGTTCCATCCAGAATGCTTCCGGATCGGCCTTCCATGCTGCATAGACGTCCGCGTAACCCATCGTGTTCCTCCCAAAACAACTTGGGGTGAAGTGTTACGCATTGCATATCCGCCCGGCAAGCGCCGCTGAGTGCGGCAATAGCGAAATAGTAAAGTTATTTTCAACCGTGCGGGTGCGCGTTACTGATCCGTATCGCGCAGGTATTTGTACCAGTAGTCTTTGATCCAACGCACTGGAAAATAACCGAATTTTTCGGCAGTGCCCCAGCGTTTGAACGGGCGTTTGGTCATGTCTTCGGGATCGGGTTTGCCGTGAAAGATGACGACATAGCCGTCGGGGCGGGCAATTGGTCGCACAAGGTTGACCGGAAAATGCCAAGCGAGGCTTTTCTTGAACGACAGTATCCAGCCCGCTGGCCAGCTTTGGCGGTTGCGGGCGTTGCGGTGGATATAGTTCTGGTCGTTGCCGTAGTGGCGCAGCTGGTCATATGTCTTGTCGCAGCTTTCCAGATAGAGATGGTTTTGGGTGCCTGCGACAAAACCAACGGTCGAAGAATTTGATTTCAGTTCTTTTCCGAACAGTTTGGGAAACAGCCGTGGCAGCGTATCGGGTATTTCGCGTATTATATGCAGATCGTTTCCCGCGCGCACCCGATCAAATAACGGCGTCAGATCACGCAAGATAAGCACGTCAACATCCATCATAATGACAGGCGTGCCTGCGGCGAAAAGATCCGGCGCAAAGGCGCAGACCTTGGGCCACATACCGCGGTGCCAGCAGGATTTGTCCATTGCAAATGGCGGGAATTCAATTGCCTTGATTCCCTCGGCCAGCCCGCGCGGGTCGTCTGTCATGCAGACAAATTCGAACGGCGTTTCCATGATATCGGTCAACGCGCGGAACAATATATTGGTGTATTTGCAAGGGTATCCGCTTCCCCACTTAAAGCAGAGAAACGTTTGTAGGGGTGCGTCAGCCATAATGGGTCACAGGCGTGCCAGCGAGCGCGGACATGTTCAGCAGGCCGCGCGGCGTGATCGATGGAGTGACAATATGGCAGCGGTTGCCCATGCCCATCAGGATCGGCCCGACCTCGAGCCCGCCGCCTTTCATTTTCAGGATGTTGCGGACGCCTGACGCTGCATCGGTATTGGCAAAGACCAGCACGTTCGCCGCACCAGGAAGATGCGCTTCGGGGAATACGCGGTTGCGCAGTTCGACATCAAGCGCGGCATCAATATGCATTTCGCCTTCATAGTCGAAATCGCGCGGGGTGCTGTCCAGAATTTCCATCGCTGCACGCATCCGCCGGCCAGAATCGCTATCGAGATTGCCAAACTGGCTGTGCGAACAAAGCGCAATTTTTGGCTGGACCCCAAAGCGGCGCACGTGGCGCGCGGCCCCGATGACGGTTTCGGCGATCTGTTCGGGGGTGGGTTCTGCGTGGACTTGGGTATCGGCGATAAACAGCGGCCCGTCTTCAAGGATCATCAGCGACAGCGCGCCGACTGGGTGCAACGCCTTGTCGCCCAAAATTTGCGTGACGTAATTGAGATGCCACAGGAACTGGCCAAAGGTGCCGCAAATGAGGCTGTCTGCCTCGCCGCGCTGCACCATAACCGCGCCGATGGCGGTGGTATTGGTGCGCATGATCGCCTTGGCCAGATCGGGGGTGACGCCCTTGCGCGCCATCAGATTGTGATAGGTTTCCCAATAGTCACGGTAGCGCGGGTCATTTTCGGGGTTCACAATGCTGAAATCCACGCCAGGCCGGATTTTGAGCCCCGCCCGTTCGCAGCGCTGCGCGATCACATCGGGCCGCCCGATCAGGATGGGGGTGTCGGTGGTTTCTTCCATGATCGCTTGGGATGCGCGCAACACGCGCTCGTCCTCGCCTTCGGCGAAAACGATGGTGCGGTTGACGGTGCGTGCGGCCTCGAACACGGGGCGCATGATCATCGCGGATTTAAAGACAGAGCCGTCGAGCTTTGCCTTATAGGCTTGCATATCGGGGATCGGGCGGGTGGCCACGCCGGTTTCCATCGCGGCCTTGGCGACTGAACTGGCGACAACGCCCATCAGGCGCGGGTCAAAGGGTTTGGGGATCAGATAGTCAGCCCCAAAGGTCAGCTTTTCACCGGTATAGGCGGCGGCGGCTTCGGCGCTGGTGGTGGCGCGGGCCAATGCCGCGATCCCTTCGATGCAGGCGATTTTCATCTCGTCGTTGATGTCGGTTGCGCCGCAATCAAGCGCACCACGGAAGATGAACGGGAAACACAACACGTTGTTGACCTGATTGGGATAATCGCTGCGTCCGGTGGCGATAATCGCGTCGGGTTTGACGCTGCGCGCCGCATCGGGGCTGATTTCGGGGGTCGGGTTGGCCAGCGCAAAGATGATCGGCGCGTCGGTCATTTTGGCGACCATTTCAGGTTTCAAAACACCGGGGCCGGACAGACCAAGGAACATATCCGCGCCCGCGATTACATCATCCAATGTGGCGGGCGCGGTGCCTTGGGCATATTCCGCTTTTTGCGGTGTCATGTCTTTTTCGCGGCCGTTGTAGACAAGCCCTTCGATGTCGCACAGATAGACGTTTTCGCGTTTCACACCCAGCTTCAGCAGCATGTTCAGACAGGCAATGCCCGCAGCACCGCCGCCGGTGCTGACGATTTTGATGTCTTCGAATGTCTTGCCTGCGACGCGCAGCGCGTTTGTGGCGGCGGCACCCACAACAATGGCTGTGCCGTGCTGGTCGTCGTGGAACACGGGGATATTCATCCGCTCGCGGCAGATCTTTTCGACGATAAAGCAATCGGGGGCTTTGATGTCTTCAAGGTTGATCGCACCGAACGTGGGTTCCAGCGCGCAGACGATATCGGCCAGTTTTTCGGGGTCCGGTTCGTTCAGTTCGATATCAAAGCAGTCGATATTGGCGAATTTTTTGAACAAAACCGCCTTGCCTTCCATCACCGGCTTTGATGCCAGCCCGCCGATATTGCCAAGCCCCAGCACGGCGGTGCCGTTGGTCACAACGCCCACAAGATTGCCGCGTGTGGTATAGTCGCGGGCGGTGTCGGGGTTTGCCTTGATCTCGAGGCAGGCTTCGGCAACGCCGGGCGAATAGGCGCGCGACAGATCGCGCCCGTTGGCCAGCGGTTTGGTTGCACGGATTTCAAGTTTGCCAGGTTTGGGGAACTGATGATAATCCAGCGCGGCCTGCCGCGTGCTGTCATTTATATTGTCGGTCATCACTTCCTCCGGATTATAGTTTAATGCTAAACTATCCACGCCTGCCGCGCATATCATGTGTTGTGGTTTAAACATTGTTTGCACGCTATTGGCAAATCATAGATTGCAAATCGCGGGCCGGCGCGACACGATTGCGCAATGACAGACAAGCATCAAATCCGGGCAGAGGCCTGTTTTACCACCACAGATCTGCGCGCGGACCTTGGTTTTTTTGGCAAAGTGCTGGGGATGCGGCTGGATATGATTTTTCCGGCCGACAACCCCAACACCGCTGTTTTTTCAGGGCACGGCCTGTCTGTGCGGCTGTCGCAAGGCGATGGGCCTGCGGGGCAATTGCGTATTTTGACCGATGATCAGGCCTTTGCGGATGGGGCGATCAGCCTGACAGCGCCGGGCGGTACGCAAATTTCTGTGCATCCGCTGAACCCGCCTGTTGCGCAGCCCGTTACGGCGCATGATTTTGTGGTGCGCCGTCTTGCCGATCAGGCCCCTTGGGTGATTGGCCGTGCGGGCATGCATTACCGCGATCTGATCCCCAGCCGTCTGGGCGGGTCGATCATTGCCAGCCATATCCGTATTCCCGACGGCGGCCCTGTGCCTGATATGGTGCATTTCCACCGTGTCGGGTTCCAGTTGATTTTCTGTTATCGCGGCTGGGTTGATGTCGTCTATGAGGACCAAGGCCCACCGATCCGCCTGACCGCTGGCGATTGTTTTATCCAGCCGCCCGAAATCCGGCACCGCGTGCTCGAGGCGTCAGACGGGATCGAAGTGATCGAAATCGGCGTGCCTGCCGAACATATCACCGAAATCGACCATGAAATGACGCTGCCCACCCCGCATCTGCGGCCAGACCGTGAATGGCAGGGGCAAAAGTTTGTGTTCAATCAGGCGAAAGATGCCGATTGGCTACCCGCGCAATTGCCCGGCTTTGTTGCGCGCGATACGACCATTGCGACCAACACCAAAGACGTGGCTGGTGTGCAGGTGATCCGTCGCGGTCAGGGGGATCCGGTTTGGGCCAGACATGACGCGGATATCCATTTTACCTTTGTGATGCAGGGGCAGATGGTCTTGCATGGCGACGGCCACGATCCGCGCGCCCTTGCGCCCGGTGATGCCTTTGTGATCCCGCCGGGGCTGGCCACGCGTTACGCTGATCCGTCCGACGATCTTGAATTGCTTGAAGTGAGCCTGCCGGGCCGGTTTGAATGGGGGCAAACCGCCTGATCGGACTTGCATCTGGGGGCCGCAAAGATCAATCTGGGTCGATCAACACCGGAGAGATAGATGACCCTGATCGAAGCCGCACGCGCCGTGCGTGAAAATGCCCATGCGCCCTATTCGAATTTCAAGGTCGGGGCGGCGATCCGTGCGACATCTGGTGCGGTCTATGCTGGCTGCAACGTCGAAAACGTCGCCTATCCCGAAGGCACCTGCGCCGAAGCGGGCGCGATTGCCGCGATGATTGCGGCGGGCGATAAACGCATTGCCGAAATCGCCGTGATCGCCGACAGCCCGCAACCCGTCAGCTGCTGTGGCGGTTGCCGTCAAAAGATCGCGGAATTTGCGGATGGGGACGTGGTGGTGACAATGGCAACGGTTGAAGGGCTGCAGGCGCAAACCACTGTGGCCGACCTGTTGCCAGGCAGTTTTGATGCCGCCTATATGGTGCGCAGCTAGGATGGATGCCCGCGCGATCATTGCAGGCCTGCGCCGCAAGCAAACGCCAAGTGACGCGGAACTTGCGTGGTTTGCCAATGGCTTGGCCTCGGGTGCGGTCAGCGATGCGCAGGCGGGTGCCTTTGCGATGGCGGTCTGTCTGAACGGGTTGTCGGATGCGGGCCGCGTGGCATTGACCAAGGGCATGCGCGACAGCGGCGATGTGCTGGCGTGGGATCTTCCAGGGCCTGTGCTGGACAAGCATTCCACCGGCGGCGTGGGTGATTGTGTGTCGCTGATCCTTGCGCCTGTGCTGGCCGCTTGCGGCGTTTACGTGCCGATGATTTCGGGGCGGGGCCTTGGGCATACGGGTGGCACGCTCGATAAACTAGAGGCGATCCCGGGCCTTTCAGTGGATGTCGACGAGGCGCGTTTGCGCAAAATCACCCGCGAAGTGGGCTGCGCGATTGTCAGCGCCACGGGGCAAATCGCGCCTGCGGACAAGCGGCTATATGCGATCCGCGACGTGACCGCGACGGTCGAAAGCGTCGATCTGATTACCGCGTCGATTTTGGCTAAAAAGCTGGCCGCGGGGCTGGAAGGGTTGATCCTGGACGTCAAATGCGGATCAGGTGCATTTATGAAAACGCCCGATGACGCGCGGGCCTTGGCGCGGGCGCTGACCGATGCCAGCAATGGCGCGGGCTGCAAGACCGAAAGCCTGATTACCGATATGAACGCGCCGCTGGCGCCAGCGCTTGGCAATGCGCTCGAAGTCGCGGTCTGTATGGAGGTGCTATCGGGCAATCATGCCGCCGCACCCCGCCTCTATGCATTGACCCTATCCTTGTGCGAACGCTTGCTCGCGATGCGCGGGGCCACGGATGCAAAGACGCAAGTAGAAACCGCGATCACATCGGGGGCTGCGCTGGAAAAATTCAGCCAGATGGTCGCCGCCTTGGGCGGCCCGCCCGATATGGCCGACGATTGGCACACCCATCTGCCCAAAGCCCCTGTCGTGAAACCTGTGCATGCGCTGACTGCGGGTCATGTGGCCGCGATCAATGGCGAGGCATTGGGGCTTGCCGTTGTCGCGCTTGGCGGAGGCCGCAGGGTTGAAACGGATAGGATCAACCCAAGCGTCGGGCTGGCTGATGCGGTCGGGCTGGGGCAGGCGGTGTCATCGGGCGATCCGCTGTGCACGGTGCATGCCGCCACCGATGCGGATGCGGATGCCGCAATCATTGCGGTGCAGGCCGCAATCACCATTGGCGATCCGGTCACGCCCGGCCCGTTGATCATTGAAAGGATCACATGATGGCACGTGCCTTTTTGATTGTTATCGACAGCGTCGGCATTGGCGGCGCACCCGATGCGGACCAGTTTTTCAACGGTGATTTGCCGGATACCGGCGCCAATACGGTGGCGCATATCGCGCAAACGGCGGGGCTGGATGTGCCGGTGATGGATGCGCTGGGGCTTGGCGCTGCGGTCACGTTGGCCTCTGGCGATGTTGCTCCGGGGCTGGGCGCTGACCCGACAGGTGCTTGGGGGGCTGCGCGCGAAATATCGCGGGGCAAGGATACGCCATCCGGCCATTGGGAACTGGCGGGCGTGCCGGTGCCGTGGGATTGGCATGTGTTTACCGACAAGCAGAATTCATTCCCCGAAAATCTGGTTGCGCAGATTTGTGCAGCCGCAGGGACTGAGGGGATTTTGGGAAATTGCCACGCCTCCGGCACCGCGATTATCGAACAAGAGGGCGCGGCCCACGTCAGATCCGGCTGGCCGATTTGCTATACTTCGGCGGATTCGGTGTTGCAGATTGCCGCCCACGAAGAACATTTCGGGCTGGACCGCCTTTTGCAGCTTTGCGCGGATATTGCCCCGACCTTGCACGCAATGAAGGTCGGGCGGGTGATTGCGCGCCCCTTTGCGGGTGATGTGGGCAGCTTTGCACGCACCGCCAACCGCAAGGATTTTGCCATCGCGCCGCCTGCGCCAACCATTTGCGACTATGTGCATCAGGCCGGACGCAAGGTGCACGCCGTGGGCAAGATCGGCGATATTTTCTCGATGCGCGGGATTGATGATCTGCGCAAAGGGCGCGACGTGGCACTGATGGGGCATATCGATGATCTGGTTGATACGGCCGAAGACGGGGCGTTTGTCTTTGCCAATCTGGTAGAATTCGACAGCGAATATGGGCACCGCCGCGACCCTGCGGGATATGCCGCGCATCTGGCATGGTTTGACCGCCGCCTTGGGCAGATATTGCCGCGCTTGCGCCCCGATGATCTGTTGATCGTTACCGCCGATCATGGCAATGACCCGACATGGCCCGGAACGGACCATACCCGCGAACAGGTGCCTGTCTTGGTGCATGGGTTGGGGGCGCGCGCGCTGGGGCCGCTGCAATTTGTGGATGTCGCCGCCAGCATCGCTGCGCATTTGAACGTGGAATATGACGGAGAAGGGCAAAGTTTCTTATGAATTTCAGAGACATTCCAAAGGTTGAACTGCACACCCACCTTGAAGGATCGGCACCGCCTGCGTTTATCGCGGGACTCGCGCGCGAGAAAAACATCGACATCTCGGGGATTTTTGACGCCCAAGGCGGCTATGCCTTCCGCGATTTCGACCATTTTCTCCAGGTCTACGAGGCCGCCTGCACCACGCTGCAATCGCCCGAGGATTTTCGCCGGCTGACCTTGGCCGTGCTTGAAGAAACCGCAGCGCATGGCGTGGTCTATATGGAAACATTTGTCTCGCCCGATTTTTGCGGCGGTGGCGATGTCGCGGCATGGCGCGATTATCTCGCCGCAATGCAGGATGCAGCGGATGAGGCCGAACGCACAATGGGCATCACCCTGCGCGGGATTGTCACTGGCATCCGCCATTTTGGCCCCGACCAGTGCAAGATCGCCGCCGCCTGCGCCGCAGAGACAAAGGGTGATTTTATCACCGGTTTTGGCATGGCGGGTGGCGAAATGGTCGGGCGTCCCGGCGATTACGCCTATAGTTTCGACATGGCCCGCGAGGCCGGTTTGCAGCTGACCGCCCATGCGGGCGAATGGGGCGGGCCGTCGATGGTGGCGGAAACCATTCGTGATTTAAAAGTCGCACGGATCGGGCACGGGATCGGCGCGATTGATGATCCCAAGTTGATGGCCGAGATTGCCGATAAGGGCATTGTTCTTGAAGTTTGCCCCGGATCAAACGTGGTGCTCAAGGCTGTATCAGGCTGGGACGCGCACCCGATTGCCAAACTGCGCGACGCGGGCGTGCCTGTCACGGTTTCAACCGATGATCCGCCGTTTTTCCACACAACAATGACCGATGAATATGACATGCTGGCCAAGACATTTGGCTGGGGTGCAGATGATTTCCGGGCGCTTAACAAAATCGCCCTTGATGCCGCATTCTGCGACGATGAAACCCGCGCCCGCGTGGCAAAACGACTGGAGCCAAAAGATGAATGACCACGTCACCCATGTGACCCACCCGCTTGTGCAGCACAAACTGACGCTGATGCGCCAGAAAGACACGTCAACAGCGGGCTTTCGCCAGCTCTTGCGCGAGATTTCACAGCTTTTGGCTTATGAGGTGACCCGCGGTCTGCCGATGACCACACGCCAGATCGAAACGCCGCTGCAGAAGATGGACGCGCCGGTGATCGACGGTAAAAAGCTGGCGCTAGTGTCGATTTTGCGCGCAGGCAACGGGTTGCTGGACGGGGTGCTGGAACTGATCCCCTCTGCGCGGGTCGGATTTGTCGGGCTTTACCGCGACGAAGTCACGCTGGAACCTGTGCAATATTATTTCAAGGTCCCGACCGAGCTTGAGGACCGTTTGGTGATCGCCGTTGATCCGATGCTGGCAACCGGCAATTCATCTGTTGCCGCGATTGATCTGCTGAAAAAAGCGGGCGCAACGAACATCCGTTTCCTGTGCTTGCTGGCGTCCCCTGAAGGGATCGCGCGGATGAAACAGGCGCATCCGGATGTGCCGATTGTCACCGCGGCAATTGATGAAAAGCTGAATGAAAAAGGCTATATCGTTCCCGGCTTGGGCGATGCGGGCGACCGGATGTTCGGCACGAAATAGGCGGCAGACTTTGTCCCAAAGTCTGCGACCAAATCCTTTGAAAGGATTTGGCGGCTACCCGTTACAGATGTTTTGCAAACTTACCCAGGCGCTGTCGGTCAAAATGGCCGGCAGCGCTTGGCCATCCAAAGGGTCCGCGCCCAAATCCGGCATATTGCCGGTTGTCCGGTCGAGCAACGCGGCATAGGGGGCCAGCGGAATTTGCGCCTTGCCAAAGGCCGTATGGATGGCATCGCGGCCAGCTGTCTGGGGCGGCGTGTCGAGCAGGGTGCGGGCGTTGTCTTGCAGGACTTGCGCCGGAATTTCACCGGTGGTGAGCAGCCGGAATGTCACCCCGAGCCCTGCACGCTGCAACAAGGCTTCGAGCGGGTCGCTTTCGCCCGTTTTCGCGCGGCTTGCTACAATAAACCCTGCAACGGCTGCCGGATCATCGGCGCGTTGCAGCAACCCGTAGTCGACAAGGATCAGCCGCCCCGGGATCGCCAGCGCACCCTGAGTAAGGTCGGGAACAACCACAATACGGGTGCGCGTATCAGCCCCGAACAGACGTTTGGCCAGTGTTGTCGCCGCCGCATTTGCGCGCGGCTCGTTGCAGGCTTGCCCTGTGGTTTCTTGCATATACCCAAGCAGGCTTGCCCCGATTTCCATGCGTTTGGCGATTGGCACCACCGCCAGCGTTTGCCGCGACAAGGCACCGGGCAGCCAGAATATCGCGATTGCCAGCACTGCGACGATCGTGCCGAGCGTCATGAACTGCCGCAATTTTCCGGGCTTGGGCCGTGATTTATCCAAGGCTTTATGGATTGCGGTGATGGCGTCGATCATGAGGTCGTCGGCGATCTCTAAATATTCGTCGGCATCTTCGCCGGGCGCATAGATCGCGGGGACTTCGCCCGGGTTGCGCCGTTCGAGCGCGGGCAGCGACCAATGTGTCAGCGGCCGTCCGGCCCCGTCGGCAATGACCAGCGTTGCGTTGCCAAAAGAAACAACAACATCGCGCCGTTGCGCATCCTTATCCGCGCGCCAAAGCCCGTCGCATTCCAGCCGCTCATATTTTGCAAGTGCTGTCATTGCCCCAACCGCCCTTTTCTTTGAACTTATCGCGGGGGCGCGTGATTGTCATGGAGGGAATTACCCGCCCGCGTCCTAATCGCAGGTATAGGCCAGCGCGCCATCGCCAAAGTTGACGATCATATAGTCGGGGCGCGATTTTGTGCCGCAAATGCTGACAAAGACGCGGATGCTTTGTCCGCGCGCGATCCAACCGGCAAGCCCGTCCACCTTTGGACCATTGGCATAAAGCGCCGGAATTTGTGCGCGCATGTCACGGTCTGCAAACACGGCGTCGATTTCATCGCCTTCTTGGGTGATGCCAAAGCGGTGCACATTGGCGCGGTCTTGCTGCAACACTGCGCCCATATCGCGCAGTACCGCGCCGCCCGAATTGCGCATATCGGCCGCATCCAGATCGGCGTAATAGCTGGTAATTTCGCCGGCAGTCATCGGGGTTGCCAGCAATGCGGCGGCGGCCAGAGTAATGTAATGCATTGAAAAATCTCCTACCCTGCGGTTATCCCAAAGAAAAACGCGCCCTGCAAGCAAGGCGCGTTTCAAATTTCGCTAAATTTGTGGCTTAGGCCGCTTTGGCAGCTGCCGCGAACCGTTTGTAGAATTCCTGGTTCTTGTCGGCCATTTCACGCAGCAAGGCAGGGGTTGTGAAGCGTGCGCCAAATTCGGCGGTCAACTGGTCACAACGTTCGGCCGCATAGGGCGCGCCGATGATATCAAGCCAGCTGAACGGGCCACCCGACCAAGGCGCAAAGCCCCAGCCAAGGATCGCACCAACATCGCCTTCGCGGATGTCTTCAAGCACGTTTTCTTCCAGCGCACGCACGGCCTCAAGCACCTGCGCGAACATCAGACGGTGCTGCACGGTGGTCAGTTCGGGTTGATCATCCGCGACAGGGTATTGCGCGGTAAGACCTTCCCAAAGACCTGTCCGCTTGCCTTTGTCATCATAGCTGTAGAAACCGCTGTTGGATTTGCGGCCCAGACGTTTCTGGTCAAACATCCAGAACAGAACTTCATCGACTTCGCCGTCTGGGTAATCATCGCCCATCGCGGCGCGCGTGGCTTTGGCGATTTTCACGCCCAGATCGACAGAGGTTTCGTCAACCAGTTGTAGCGGCCCCAAAGGCATGCCCAGCAGTTTTGCCGCGTTTTCGATCAGCGCGGGTTCCACGCCTTCCTTCACCATCCGGATACCTTCGTTGATGTAAGGAATGATGCAGCGGTTGGCATAGAAGAACCGTTCATCATTGACGACAATCGGTGTTTTGCGGATCTGACGCACGAAATCGAGCGCCTTGGCCACGGCTACATCGCCTGTCTGTTTACCCTTGATGATCTCAACCAGCAGCATCTTATCGACAGGGCTAAAGAAGTGGATGCCGATGAATTTGTCGGCGTCATTTGATGCTTTGGCCAATTCGGTGATCGGCAGGGTCGAAGTGTTGGTTGCAAAGATGCAATCAGGGCCGACGACGGCTTGGACCTTTTTGGTCACTTCGGCTTTTACACCCACGTCTTCGAACACGGCTTCGACGATCAGATCACAACCAGCAAGGGCCGCGTAATCGGTTGTCGCGTTGATCAGGCCAAGCACGGCGTCTTTTTTCTCGGGCGTGGTTTTCTTGCGCGCGATGCCCTTATCAAGATGCGCGGTGGTATAGGCTTTGCCTTTGTCCGCGGCCTCTTGGGTGCTGTCGATCAGGACAACCTGAATGCCAGCCAAGGCCGAGACCAGCGCAATGCCCGCACCCATCATGCCTGCGCCGATGACGCCGACTTTCTGCACCTTTTGGTCCGCCACAACGGGACGGTTGGCCCCTTTTTCAAGTGCCTCTTTGTTGATGAAAAGACTGCGGATCATTGCAGATGATGACGGGTTCATCAGGACATTGGTGAACCAGCGGGCCTCGATTTTCAACGCCGTGTCGAACGGTACCAATGCGCCCTCATAAACCGCAGAAAGCAATGCCTTCGCCGCAGGGAATGCGCCTTGGGTCTTGCCGTTGACCATTGCGGATGCGCCGACAAAGGTCATGAAACCGGCAGGGTGGTAAGGCGTGCCACCGGGCATTTTATAGCCTTTTTCATCCCATGGTTTGACAATCGCGGGGCCGGATAGAACCCATGCTTTGGCGGCTGCCAGCAATTCATCTGCGGGCACGACTTCGTCAACAACGCCAGCCGCTTTGGCTTTTTGTGGGTCGTTCAATTTGCCTTCAAGCAGCAGGGGCGATGCGCCCATTGCACCCAGCTTGCGTGACAGCCGTGTGGTGCCGCCCATGCCGGGGAAAATGCCGACCATGATTTCGGGCAGGCCGATTTTGGCTTTGGGGTTGTCAGCGGCAAAGATGCGGTGACAGGCCAGCGGGATTTCCAAACCAATGCCAAGCGCTGTGCCGGGCAGGGCGGCTGCGATAGGCTTGCCACCCTTGTTAGTTTTGGGGTCCATGCCCGCGCGTTCGATCTTGCGCAGGATTGCGTGGCTTTCCATCAGCCCGTCGAACAGGCCCTTTGCAGGGTTGTCGCCCGCGCTTTCTTTCATCTTGGCGATAACGTTCAGGTCCATGCCGCCCGCAAATGTGTCTTTGCCGGATGTGATCACGATGCCTTTGACCGCATCGTCAGCAAGGGCTTCGTCGATCAGGCCGTCAAGCAGCGGCCATGCCTCTAGGGTCATGACGTTCATGGATTTACCCTGCACGTCCCAAGTGATTACCGCGACGCCATCGGTATCAGTTTTCATTGTAAAGTCAGTCATTTAAAGTCTCCTTTCGTCTGGGGGCGCTTACTGCGCGCCGCTCGCAGCGATGTGGGATTTCAGTGTGGCAAGCATGTTATGCGGCTCGGCAGGGTCGACGGTGATGTGTTTGTAATAGTCGAATGTCTGCCGATCCATCGCGCTGCCCGGATCGCCTTGCAGCCGGAAAACGAGGTCCGGATTATTGCAAAACAAGCGAAACAGCGCCCCATCGTGGGCGTTCACGATTTCAAGCTGTGCAAAGCCTTCGGCCTGCGCCAAGGCGAACACTGCGGGAAACGGGTGATCGTCGCCGATGGGATGCGTGTATGCCATATTAGATACGCTCGATGATTGTGGCTGCACCCATGCCGGATGCGATGCAAAGCGTGGCAAGACCTGTGCCTTTGCCTGTGCGTTCCAATTCATCCAGCAATGTGCCGATGATGATTGCGCCGGTTGCGCCCAGCGGGTGACCCATCGCGATGGACCCGCCGTTGACGTTGACGCGGCTGTCATCGACGTTGAACGCCTGCATGAACCGCAGGACGACCGATGCAAAGGCTTCGTTGACTTCGAACAG
This sequence comes from Yoonia tamlensis, assembly GCF_900115105.1. Classification (GTDB taxonomy): domain Bacteria; phylum Pseudomonadota; class Alphaproteobacteria; order Rhodobacterales; family Rhodobacteraceae; genus Yoonia; species Yoonia tamlensis. Next base: position 1,919,251 of record NZ_FOYP01000001.1, on the reverse strand, counting down.
GTCGATGTCGGAAATCGACATGCCGCTATCTGCCAGAATTTTCTCGGTGACGGGCACGGGCCCTGTCAGCATGATTGTCGGGTCAGTGCCGATCTTGGCCGTGGCGCGGATGATTGCGCGGGGTTTGATCCCCATGGCTTCGCCGTATTCTTTGGACCCGATCAACACGCCAGCCGCACCGTCCACGATACCAGAGGAGTTTCCGGCGTGGTGGATGTGGTTGATCCGCTCAAGGTGCGGGTATTTCATCAGCGCGACCTTATCAAAGCCGGGCATGACCTCGCCCATGGCTTGGAACGCAGGATTCAACCCGCCAAGCGATTGCATATCCGTGCCGGGGCGCATGTATTCGTCGCGGTCCAGAATGGTCAGGCCGTTGATGTCGGTGACAGGCACGATGGATTTTGCAAAACGGTTGTCGGCCCATGCCGCGGCTGCGCGTTTCTGGCTTTCAACGGCCAATTGGTCGGCCATCTCACGGGTGAACCCGTATTCAGTCGCGATAATATCGGCAGAAATCCCTTGGGGCACAAAATATGTGTCCATCGCGATGGATGGGTCAACGGCAATTGCCGCGCCGTCAGATCCCATCGCGACGCGGCCCATCATTTCGACGCCACCTGCGATATAGGCGGACCCTGCGCCGCCCTTCACTTGGTTCGCGGCCAAGTTCACAGCTTCCATGCCCGAGGCGCAGAAACGGTTGATCGCAAGACCGGGGATGGATTGGTCAAGATCCGAAGCCAGAACCGCCGTGCGCGCAAGGCAACCGCCCTGTTCGCCGACTTGGGTCACGTTGCCCCAAATGACATCCTCGACGGCGTGGCCTTCAAGGTTGTTACGCTCTTTGAGCGCATTGAGAACGCCAGCAGAAAGCCGCGCGGATGTCACCTCGTGTAGGCTGCCGTCCTTGCGGCCCTTGCCGCGCGGGGTGCGCACGGCGTCATAGATATAGGCTTCGGTCATAGTTTCCTCCGGTTTACGCAGGCGCCGCAAATGCGGGCTGCATCAAGTCATAGGGTGGTTTCCAACCGGGTTGGGCGGCGATTGCGTCCAGCCAGCGGTCGATATGGGGGTAATCTTTGCGATCAAAGGTGAAGGCTTCGGGGTAGAACAGGTAGCCCGCGCAGGACAGGTCAGCGACGGTGATATCGTCGCCAGCAAGCCACGCGTGGTTGGTCAACTGGTCGTCCAAGGTTTTCAGCGCGCCAGCAAGGCGGGCCGACAGAAACCCGATCACATCGGCGTTGCGTTTTTCTTCGGGCAGGAAATTCATCTGAAACCGCAGAATGCCCGCGATGCTGGACACCTTGTGGTTATCAAAGAACATCCAGCGCAACACTTCGCGGCGGGCATCGGCAGAGCGCCCGCCCATTTTGCCGGTTTTCGAGCTGAGATAATCAAGGATCACGCCCGATTGCGTCAGCGTCAGGTCGCCGTCTTGCAGCACGGGGGCTTCGCCCATGATATTCAGGTCGCGGTATTCGGGGCTACGTGATGCACCTTTGAAAAAGTCGACGAAAACAGGTTCCCATTCGATGTCCATCATCGACAGGGCCATCGCAACTTTGTACGAATGGCCGCTTTCGCCAAAGCAGTGCAATTTCATGGTCATGGTGCAGGCCTCCTAAACCTTTGTGGGCGATGTCGCTGGTGGATCATCGGGTTGCGGGCGCCGCAGAATGAAGCGCCCGCGCAGAGCTTAGAAGTTTGCAGCGTCCAGTGCCATCACAGTATCGGCACCGGTGTTAATGCGCGCCAGATGCATGGTGGTGGCGGGCAATTGACGGGCCATGTAGTAGCGGCCTGTTGCGATTTTCGTCTCGTAGAACGCGGTGTCGGATGCGCCGCCTTCGAGTGCTTCCATCGCGGCCTTGGCCATTTTCGCCCACATCAGGCCAAAGCAGACATGCCCCATCATATGCATAAAGTCATAAGATCCGGCGAGCGCGTGGTTGGGGTTTTTCATGCCGTTTTGCATGAAATACATGCCCGCTGCTTGCAGGTCTTTTGACGCGGCTTTCAGCGGATCAAGGAAATCAGCTTTCAGCGCTTCATTGCCTTCGTTTTCTTTGATGAAAGTCTTGATCATCTCGAAGAAGGCCATGACATGTTTGCCGCCGTCCTGGGCCAGTTTACGGCCCACAAGGTCAAGCGCCTGCACGCCGTTTGCGCCTTCATAGATCATGGCGATGCGGGCGTCGCGGGCGTATTGGGACATGCCCCATTCTTCGATATAGCCGTGGCCGCCGTAGACCTGTTGTGCGGCAACGGCATATTCGAAACCTTTGTCGGTCTGGAACCCTTTGATCACCGGTGTCAGCAGCGAGATCAGCCCGTCTGCGTCCTTGTCGCCGTTGCGATGTGCGCGGTCGATCAGGTTTGCACCCCAGAATGTGAATGCGCGCGCGCCCTCAACGAATGATTTCTGGTCCATCAGGTTGCGGCGGATATCAGGGTGCACGATCAGCGGATCGGCGGGGCCATCGGGATTTTCTGCGCCAGTTACAGCCCGCCCTTGCAGGCGGTCGTTGGCATAGGCCACGGCGTTTTGGTAGGCGCTTTCGGCTTGGGCATAGCCTTGCAGGCCAACGCCGATGCGGGCTTCGTTCATCATGGTGAACATGGCGCGCATGCCTTTGTGTTCGGTGCCCAGCAGGTAACCTGTCGCGCCGTCATAGTTCATCACGCAGGTCGAATTGCCGTGGATGCCCATTTTCTCTTCGATGGAGCCAACAGACACGGCGTTACGGTCGCCCAGTGATCCGTCATCGTTCACGATGATCTTGGGGACAATAAACAAGGACACGCCCTTGATGCCTTCGGGGCCGCCTTCGATTTTGGCCAGCACAAGGTGGATGATGTTATCGGCCAGATCGTGATCGCCCGCCGAGATGAAAATCTTTTGGCCGGTGATTTTATAGCTGCCGTCGGCCTGTGGGGCGGCTTTGGTACGCATCAGACCCAGATCGGTGCCGCAATGCGGTTCGGTCAGGTTCATCGTGCCGGTCCATTCGCAGGACACCATTTTGGGCAGGAATTTCTGTTTTTGTTCGTCTGTGCCGTGGGCGTGGATCGCGGAATAGGCGCCATGGGTCAGACCCTGATACATGTTGAACGCCATATTGGCCGAAACAAAGGGTTCCATCGCGGCGCTGTTCATCACATAGGGCAGGCCCTGACCGCCATATTCGGGGTCGCAGTCCATCGCGGTCCAGCCGCCTTCTTTCATCTGCTCGAACGCGGCTTTGAACCCTTTGGGTGTCCGCACAACGCCGTTTTCCAAGACGCAGCCTTCTTTGTCGCCGACAACATTCAGCGGGTGCAGAACAGCCGTGGCAACCTTGCCGGCTTCTTCCAGAACCGCGCCGGTGAAATCACGGTCCAGATCTTCGTAGCCGGCGATATCCTGTTCGCTGACTTTCAGCAGATCGTGCAAAACAAATTGCAGGTCTTTGGTGGGGGCGTTGTAAATCGGCATTTTGGTCTCTCTCCCTAGGGTCGTGTCTTGCGCGGCGGTCAGGCCGCGTCGGTTTTGCGTAGGCCGAGTTCAGCAAGTTTTGCCGCACCCCAAGCCATTTGTTGTTTCAATTCGCTGATCGCCTCGTCCAGTTCGGCGCGCTGGGCTTCCATGTCGGCCAGATGGCGTTCGGCGGTGACGTAGGTTTTTGACAATTGCGCCTCTTGCCCGTCATCCATGTGATAAAGATCCAGCAACTGGCGGATTTCCTCGAGACTGAAGCCAAAGCGCTTGCCGCGCAGGATCAGCTTCAGGCGCGCACGGTCGCGCTTGGAAAACAGGCGCTTTTGGCCTTCACGGGTCGGGAACAATAGTTCCTTTGATTCGTAAAAGCGCAGCGTGCGTGGCGTGACATCAAAGGCGTCACACATTTCGCGAATGTTCATCATTTCGGTCGTCATCATATTTTTCCTTAGTGCCATGATTGGTCTGCACTTGCGGATATGAGTCGTACCTTACAAGTAAAGGTGACGTTAACGTAAACGAAACGTGGCGTCATTTCGAAGCTGACGAAAGGTAAGGCAAGGTGACGCAGGGGAATGTGAAATAAAATTGCGGGCAAATAAGCGTGCGTGCGCCACGTGCTTGCGCCCGAGAATATGAAAACGATGTTGGTTTGGCGTTGCGAATGTGCGCAAACCCTATCCGGTTATTACGGCATGACAAGGGCATCGCAACGGGGGCGGCTTTTACCGTGACAGAATGACCGGTGCCCGTGCGGCAAAGCTGACAGGGCCTTGTTGGCCATTGAACTGCAGCACGCCTGCGCCTGAATTGGCCGAGTTGAATTTGACAATCAGCGACATAACCATCTGACCCGGGGCGGCGTCCGGAACGTCAGCGAGTCTATCGCAATATTTTTCGGCCCATTCCCTGTTTGCGGCTCGATCTCCATACTCATCTTCCGAGCTAACATAAACTTTGCCATCCACGACTTCCGCGCGCATCTGCCTGCCATTAGCCGCAGTGTAACTGAAAAAAGTTTGCGGCTCGCCCGGAGGGTTCGACAACTGATAATCAGTGCCGGTACACTTTTCCAGAAATTCATCGCCAATTTGCATAATGAAGCGACTTCTTGGCCCTTCGTCTGCTTCTGCAACCAGTGAATAGACATTTGCCCCGACAATCAGCGGAATTGTTTGCCAGTCGCAGCCATCGCTTTCGCCAAGAATGTTCGCTTCTTCCTCGGGCGATAGATAAAAGTCCAATTCGCGCGCAAATACTGCATCGACGGGGATCATCGCCATTTGTTGGCCCGCGTGCCGCAGATAGGCTGCGCCCTCATCCGCGTTCAGTTCGATCCGTACCGATTGCGCAGGCTGCGCAGGCAGCGGAAATGGCAGGGGGCCGCCGATGCCGTATCCGGCCCTTTGTTCGAAAGTCCACTGCCCTTCGATCGCGCCAAGCAGCGCGAGGGGGGAATTGTTACAAAACGCCGCATCATCCGCATGGGCCAGTGTCGGCAACATGACGAAGGCAGCGACGAACGATAATACCAAGGATGCATGTTTCATGGCCCGATTATGCATCAGAGCAAAGTATTGCGTCCAGAAAATATTTGCGGCGCTTGCCGGATTGCCAATAAAACAAGGCCCTGGCGGCGGTTCTAGCCAAGCGTTTTGGCGGTCGCCTCGCGCAGGGCGCTGAGTTCGGTCATTGTGTCTTCGAGCTGTTTTTTCTGCTCGGCGAGTTCGACCATCTGCCGGTCGGCAAGTGCAATCCATTCGCGCATTTGGGCCTGCGTGCCTTCATTTTCATAAATCAGCAGCCATTGGCGAATTTCCTCGAGCGAGAATCCAAAACGGCGACCGCGCAGGATCAGGGTCATGCGGGCCAGTTCTTTGGCGCCGTAAAACCGTGCGCGGCCCTCTTTCAGGGGGGTTAGCAGCTCGATATATTCGTAATAGCGCAAGGTTCGCGGCGTTACATCGAACTGCGCACACATCTCTTTGAATGAAAGGCGTTTATCCGGCATCGTGATCTCCCTATTGCTAACGTAGCGGGTGTTTAGCCGGGCGGCAACTATGACCGTGGCGACTTTTGGCAATCTGTACTTGCGGATATGGTCCAGCCCGTCACAATCAGGGCAACGCAATGCAAGGATTCTCCATGCCGGACCCAAATGCCGATGTGCGCACAAAAATCGCGCGCCAGTTCATCGAGGCCATTCCCCATGCCAAAGTGCTGGGTATGCAATTGACGCGGATCGACAACGCCGGTGCGGAAATCACGATGCCCTATGACGCGCGTCTGGTCGGTGATCCCGAAACGGGGGTCATTCATGGCGGCGCGGTATCGGCATTGATGGATACCTGTTGCGGCGCGGCCGTCATGGCGCATCCAGCGGCGCCTGTCGCCACCGCGACGCTGGATTTGCGGATCGACTATATGCGCGCGGCAAAACCGGGCGATATGATCACAACGCGCGCCGAATGTTACCACGTGGCGCGCTCGGTCGCCTTTGTGCGCGCAACGGCCTATGACGGCGATTTTGACCGCCCCGTGGCCACAGCCACCGGCGCGTTCACCGTAGAAAGGGCGCGCGCATGAAACGCCCCGAACCTGTTCAGGTAATCAAACAACGCCGCGATGCCGCCTTGCAAAAAATGCTGGAAGGCGTGCCCTATATCCGGTTTCTGGGTATCCGCATGGACCGTCGGGGCGATGAGCTGACGGGCGTTTTGCCCTATGATGACAAGCTGATCGGTAACCCGATGCTGCCCGCCTTGCACGGCGGTGTGACGGCCGCGTTTCTTGAGGTCACCGCGATCATGGAACTGACATGGTCGATGATCTGGGAAGACATGGAAGCGGGCAAGATCACCAATGACGCGCCGCGCGTGGTGCTGCCCAAGACCATTGATTTCACAGTTGATTATCTGCGCACGGGGCTGCCGCGCGATGCCTATGCGCGTGCGCGGGTAAACCGGTCGGGCCGCCGATATGCGTCGGTCCACGTCGAGGCATGGCAGGATAACCGTACGCGTCTGTTTGCCCAAGCGACCGGACATTTCCTGATGCCGCAGCGCGATGGCTGACGCAGGCCCGCTGACCCACCGCAGGGTGCTGACCATTGCGGTGCCGATTGTTTTATCTAACGCAACCGTGCCGATCCTCGGGGTCGTGGATACGGGCGTGGTGGGGCAGATGGGGGCCGCCGCCCCGATTGGCGCGGTGGGTATCGGCGCGATTATCCTGACCGCGATCTACTGGATTTTCGGCTTTTTGCGGATGGGCACTTCGGGGCTGACCGCGCAGGCGGTGGGCGCCAAAAACACGCCCGAAGTCGCCGCGTTACTCACCCGTTCGCTGATCATCGGGCTGGGGGCAGGGGTTGCGATAATAGCGTTGCAATCGCTGCTATTCGCGGGCGCCTTCCGCGTGTCGCCCGCCACGCCGGAGGTCGAACATCTGGCGCGCCAATATATGGCAATCCGCGTCTGGTCCGCGCCGGCGATGATCGCGCTTTACGGCATTACCGGATGGCTGATCGGGCAGGAACGCACTGGTGCGGTTTTTGCCATTCAACTGCTGATGAATGGCGTGAATATCGGGCTGGACCTGCTGTTTGTGCTGCAATTTGACTGGGGCGTGCCAGGGGTGGCTTGGGCCACGTTTATCGCTGAATGGGCGGGGGTCGTGCTGGGGCTTTGGCTGTGTCGCGCGGCATTCGCGGTGCCTGCATGGCGTGACCGCGCGCGGGTGCTGGACCGTGCAAGGCTGGTCAACATGGCGGCTGTCAATTCGGACATCATGATCCGGTCGGTTCTGCTACAGGCGATTTTTGTCAGCTTTTTATTCTTTGGCGCGAGCTTTGGCGAAGTGCAATTGGCCGCGAACCACATTCTGCTGCAATTTCTTAGCGTGACCGCCTATGCGATGGACGGGTTTGCCGTGGCGGCAGAGGCGCTTGTCGGCAATGCGCTGGGCGCGCGGTCGCGCGCGGCATTGCGCCGCTCTGCGCTGCTCACTTCGTTTTGGGGCGGCGTTGTGGGGGTCATACTTGCGATTTGTTTTGCGCTGTTTGGCACGATGATTATTGCGATCATGGCCAAGAATATCCCCGTACAACAGGCAGCCGCGATTTACCTGCCCTATATGGTGGCCGCGCCGATTGTCGGGGTGGTGGCATGGATGATGGACGGGATATTTATCGGGGCAACGCGTACCAAAGACATGCGCAACATGATGATCCTGTCCACCATCGTCTATTTTGCCGCCGTCATTCCGCTGATGCAGATGTTTGGCAATCACGGGCTTTGGATCGGGTTTTTGATCAGTTTTATCGTGCGCGGGGCGACTTTGGCGGTGAAATATCCGGCGCTAGAGACCGCGTCAGAGCCAGTCGCCGCGCCCTGATCCAACAGCGTCTGCAACGTTCGCAAACCCGTCGCGCGCCAGCAATGCGTCAAGCCCGCGCGTGATTTCATCGACCAAAGAAACACCACCATAGACCAGCGCCGTATAGAGCTGCACCGCCGACGCGCCTGCGCGGATTTTCTGGTAAGCTTGGTCCGCGGACCCAACCCCGCCCACGCCGATAATTGGCAGATCGGTCAACCCCGACAGTTGCGCCAGCGTACGCGTGGATTTTTCAAACAATGGCTGGCCCGAAAGCCCGCCTTTTTCAGCGGCATGGGGTCCGTGTAGCCCGATACGGTCCAGCGTCGTGTTGGTCGCGATGATGCCGGAAATGCCGGATGTATTGGCGACCTCGGCAATCTCGGACAGCTCATCGCCCGTCAGATCGGGTGCGATTTTCAGAAAGACGGGGATTTGGGCTTCCAGCCCCGCGCGGGCATCCATCACACCTGCAAGCAGGGCGGCGAGTGCGGCCTTGCCTTGCAGGTCGCGCAGTTTTTCGGTGTTGGGGGACGACACATTGACGGTGGCAAAATCCACATGCGGGCCGCAATGGGCCAAAACGGTTGCGAAATCTGCGGCGCGATCTGTGCTATCTTTGTTTGCGCCAAGGTTCAGCCCGACAATGCGCCCTGCGGGCCGCGCAGACAGGCGCGCGCCAATCGTTTCCATCCCGTCATTATTAAACCCGAAACGGTTAATCGCGGCGCGGTCTTCGGTCAGACGAAACAGGCGGGGTTTAGGGTTGCCGGGTTGTGGGCGGGGTGTGGCGGCGCCGACCTCTAGAAACCCGAATCCCGTACGCCCGAGCGCTGCCAGTGCAGTTGCGTTTTTGTCGAAACCGGCGGCAAGCCCCACAGGGTTCGGCAGATCAAGCCCCGCGATCTGGGTGCGCAAACGATCCGTCGCAAACGGCCCGCCACGCGGGCCAAGCCCTGTGTTCAACGCCCTGAGCGCCAGACCGTGTGCTGTTTCGGAATCAATTTTCGAAAAGGCCTTTAGCCCGATGGTTTCAAGCAGTTTCATGTCAGATCCGGAAATTGGTGGATGCCATCAACCAGCGGCAATGGTGCATCCCAAAGAATGTCATCCATGCGCAGATTGCGGTAAAGATGCGGGAACAGAACACCTGCGCGGGCGGGCTCCCATTTCAGCGGGTCGAGACTGTCGGCCTCAAGCGCCAGCAGCACAAGCCCGTCGATGCCCGCAAAATACTTGGCGGCGGTTTCGGCGACGGTTTGCGCCGTTGAAAAATGGATATAGCCGTCAGAAATATCAATCGGCGCGCCACGGGTTTCACCATTGGCTTGCAGTTCGGCCCATTCATCGGCGCGGAATATCTTGTAAATTTTCATGGTTTTGTCATGCAGGTTGCACACAAATTGGTCAAGCACCTGATCGGCGCCGGAATATTCGTTTTCCTAACGTGGGGGCAAGCGGGCATGATGGCGAAGATATTTGACTCTGCACTGGGCCAGCGGCAAGCTGCGACCATTCCAACATGGGGACTGAAACAATGATTTCACGTATTATGACAACAACCTGTGCGCTTGCGCTGTCTGCGGGGGCTGCTGCGGCCGACTATTCGCTGACCATTCTGCACACAAACGATTTCCACGCGCGATTTGAGCCGATCAGCAAATACGATTCGGGCTGTTCAGCGGAAGATAACGCCGCCGGCGAATGCTTTGGCGGGACCGCGCGCTTGATCACAGCTGTGGCTGACGCGCGTGCGCGCAGCAACAATAGCATCCTTGTGGATGGCGGTGACCAGTTCCAGGGCACGCTGTTCTATACCTACTACAAAGGCGCGATGGCGGCCGAGTTCATGAACCTGCTTGGCTATGACGCGATGACTGTGGGCAACCATGAATTCGACGACGGCCCCGAAGTGCTGCGCGGCTTTATGGATGCGGTCGAATTCCCTGTGCTGATGTCCAACGCCGATGTATCGGGCGAGCCGCTGCTAGCGGACGTGCTGATGAAATCGACCGTCATCGAACAGGGCGGCGAAAAAATCGGCCTGATCGGTTTGACACCTCAAGACACCGATGAACTGGCAAGCCCTGGCGACAACATTATCTTTACCGACCCTTCCGAGGCGGTGCAGGGCGAAGTTGACAAGCTGACAGCTGAAGGCGTGAACAAGATCATCGTTCTTTCACATTCTGGCTACGTGGTTGACCAACAGGTTGCCGCCAATACCACGGGCGTTGACGTGATCGTCGGCGGTCATTCCAACACATTGCTGGGCGATATGGAGGGGGCCGCAGGTGCCTATCCAACAATGGTTGGCGATACGGCGATTGTGCAGGCCTATGCCTATGGCAAATTCTTGGGTGAATTGAATGTCACCTTTGATGACGCGGGCGTTGTGACCGAAGCATCCGGCGCACCTTTGCTGATTGACGGCCAAGTGGCTGAAGATGCGGCGGCTGTCGCGCGGATCGCCGAACTGGCCGAACCGCTCGAAGAAATCCGCAACAAAGTTGTGGCAACAGCAGCTGAAACCATCGAAGGCAACCGCGATATCTGCCGCGCGATGGAATGTTCCGGCGGCAACCTGATTGCGGATGCGATGCTTGACCGTGTGGCCGATCAAGGCATTTCAATCGCGATTGCCAACTCTGGCGGTATCCGTGCGTCTATCGACGCGGGCGATGTGACAATGGGCGAAGTGCTGACAGTGCTGCCGTTCCAGAACACTTTGTCGACCTTCTTTGTGTCTGGCGAAACAGTGGTCGCAGCGCTTGAAAACGGTGTGAGCCAAATCGAAGAAGGCGCTGGGCGCTTCCCACAAGTGGCAGGCATCACCTTTACGGTTGACGCATCCGCCGAAGCAGGCAGCCGCGTGTCCGACGTGATGGTCGGCGGCGAAGCCATTGATCTGGCCGCGACTTACGGGTTGGTATCCAACAACTACGTCCGTAACGGCGGCGACGGCTATGCAATGTTCAAAGACGCTGCAAACGCCTATGACTTTGGCCCCGATCTGGCCGATGTTACCGCCGAATACCTCGCAGAAAATGCGCCCTACACGCCCTACACAGATGGCCGCATTACGCTGAAATAAGCGCGGGTAATCTGAAACGTGACGCGCTGCGAGGAAACTTGCGGCGCGTTTTTTTTGCTTTGCGCCTGTGTCTGGGCGCGCTTAGCCAAACTTCATGGCAGCAGCCATAGGTTTCGCCTTTCACAATCACGCGCGACGCCTTAAGCAAACCAATCTTCGCAAGTTAGGGGCAAACCATGGCGCAAAAATCCACGATCTACAAAGCCGAGCTTTCCGTCGCCGATATGGATCGCAACTATTACGAGACCCACAATCTGACTGTGGCCAAGCACCCGTCTGAAACCGAAGAGCGGCTGATGCTGCGGCTTTTGGCCTTTGCTTTGAATGCTCATGAGCAGCTGGAAATGACCAAAGGCATTTCGACAGATGACGAGCCTGATATTTGGCAAAAAAGCCTGAGCGGCGAGTTAGAGCTTTGGGTCGCGCTGGGCCAACCAAGCGAGAAGATCATCCGGCAGTCGTGCGGCAAGGCCAAGGCGGTAGTTGTCTATTGCTATGGCGGCAGGACCGCGCAGATGTGGTGGGACAAGACCCAGAACAAGACCACCCGTTTTGACAATCTGCGCGTCATCAACATTTCAGAGCAAGACACCACCGCGTTGGGTCAGCTTGCCAACCGTTCGATGAAGTTGCAGGTCAATATCCAAGATAGCGAAGTGATGGTCAGCGTTGACGACAAGATCATCTATGTCAGCCCTGAAGAATGGAAAAGCGCGGGCTAGCGGCCTAGCGCGGGCGCGCGTCCCCCCCCAAATCTGCCCCAATTTGCGACGAATCGTTTCTGGCGTTACCCTTGCCCGAGGGGGAGACGTTGGATGCCCGCTTGTTTGCGATCATTGTGGCAGTGTTTTTGCCAAAGCCCGGCAGGCGTGCTGATCATATGCGCGTTGTGCATTTTTGGCGGTGTGGCCCATGCGCAGCCGGTACCGGCGGGTACGGATCTGACAGGAATTACCCAAGCCGCGCAATCCGGTGCGACGATCCAGCTTGGCCCTGGCCCCTATCCGGGGATCATTGTCGCCTATGCCAAAGACCTGACCATTCTTGGCGCGCCCGATGGCAGCACCGTTCTGACAGGCAGCGCAGAGGCGGAAATGGTTGTGACGGTTGACGAAACCGGTCAGGTGACGCTTGAAAACCTGACAATCACACCGCAGCCGCAAGTTGGCATGGGGGTTTATGTTCAGGGCGGGCAGGCCCAAATGCGCCATGTCACGATCACCGATTCCACGGGGCCTGCGGTCTATCTGGCGGGCGGTAGGCTGGGCGTTGACAGTGCGGTCCTGACGCGCGGGGCGGCGCAGGGAATTCTGGCGTTTGACGCATCAAGCATCGAAATCACAAACTGCCGCATAGCAGGCTTTGCGGCCCAAGCGCTTGCCATTCAAGGGCCTGCGCGCGCGCAACTGCAGCAGGTGGATGTCGCGGAAATCGGGGCGGGTGCGCTTTTTGCGGCGCAGGGCGCGCAGTTGCAGCTGGCGCAGGTCACAATTGATGGGGCCGCAGGCCATGGTATTCTGGTGCAAGAAAATGCGCAGCTTGCCGCCTCGGATGTGCAGATGCGCAATGTTACGGGCACGGGGGTTCTGGCGTTACAGGCAGGCAGCCTGCGCATGCAACGCGCCGATATCGCGGCGGTCAATGATACCGCGCTGATCATCCAAGATACTGGCCCTGTTGCCGTGACCGACAGTGCGTTGCTTGGCCTGTCGGGCGCCGTGGATCTGCGCAATATCGTGGGCCGATTGCATATTGAAAACAATGTCTTGCGCGCATTTGGCGATAGTAACGGGTTGGCAATCGAGGGGCCTGTAACGGGCCAAGTGCGCGCCAATCGCATCGTTGGCGGGCGGTCGGGCGTCGTTCTGAGCGGCCAGTCGCAGGGGGTTGAATTGCACGATAACGCGGTTGCGGCGCGCGCGGGGCAAGCGCTTTATGGGGGGATGACAGGGCCGGTGGATATATCCGCAAACGCGTTTCTGGCGGCCAACGGGCTTGCGCTTTTGTTCGAGAACGGCACCGAAACCGCGTTCGCGAACAATCTGTTTGCCGCGCAAGGCGAAACTGCGGTCTATGTGCAGCACGCGGCAGTTTTGCAATCGACGCGCAGCATGGGGCTGGCAACGGCTGACGCGTTGGTGATCTTGCAATCAGCGGCGGCAGGGCACCATGCGCAGGCCGATATCTGGGCGGGCGCGGCACCGGCACACAGCGGCGGGGCGATCTATGCCGAAATGGATATTGCAACCGATGGCACGACCCGCGCGCTTGGGCAGGTGCCGCTTGATCGGGGCGCGGTGGATGCAGTGCTGGCAGCGCTGACACCGGCTGTGGATGCGGCAATTTCCGGCGATTGGTCTGGTGTTATTGCAGCGCGCGCAGCCCTTGCGGAGCTTGACGCGGATGCACGCGCGCAGGTGGATGCGATGGGCGCGCTGCAGGTGACGGTCAAGGATCGTTTCGGTCAGGACATAGCGGTCGGCTACACGGTTTATGATCTGGATAACCGGATCGTCGGGGCGGGCATTTCTACGCTGCAATCGGGTGGCGCTGAGCTACGATTGCCCTTGGGCACCTATGTCGTTGCGGCAGATCAGGGCGCGCATGATCCGCAAGTCGTCGACATCACCCGATCGGGTGCCAAAAGCGTCGAAATCATGTTGCCGACCACGGCGCTTTTGAAGCTCGAGCAATGGTCGAATGCTGCGGGGCAATATGTACTTACCGACATTCCCGTCACGCTTTTGCCACTTGCAGAGCGCCAAGCGCGCTGGGCGCCACCCGCTAGCCGGCAGCTTCCGGCGGCGGTGCTTGCACCTTCGGGTGCAACGCAGGCCGCATTGGCGCAGGCACGCGCGGCCTATGCCGGATTGGACGCGCGTGTTGTTGCGCTTGGCGCGCAATATGCGACGCCCGACCAGTTTCCTGGCGGGTTTGCCGCGTTGAATGCGACCTATCAAAGGGTGCGGCGCAGTGCCGATGCGGCCGAACGGCTGATCATCGCCTACGGTGACCAAAGCGATGTCGCTGCCGCGATTGCGGCCGCGCGGCTGGCTGCGCAGGATGGCCGGGGCCCGTACAGCGCGCTGCATCGGGCGATTGCAATCGAGATACGTCTGGGCCGCTTGCAAGACGGCGCGGTCATGGCACTGCGCGATGATCCGGATCTGCGCCAGCACGCGGCGCAACTGCTGCGCCAATACGGGATGCCTGCGGCGGATGATGTGATTTTGCAAGGGCTGGCCGATCCGCAGACATGGGGGCTTGCGATGGCGGGGCTGTCCTATGTGCCTGCCGGCGATTTGCCGCAAAGCCACGGGTATTTGCGTGAAATTATCGCCGCGCATCATGAAAGCGCCGCACAATTGCGCGCCCAAGGGGCGGATGCACAGGCGCTGCGCAATGATCCGACAGTCTGGGCTGCACGCAGCGCCGCAATCGCGCTGATCGGGCGGTCGGATGATCCAGAGACATTGGCCGCCGCCTTTTCCGTGCCGCAAGCGGAACATATGCTGCGTGAAATCCTGCCGCTGATTGCCGGGCGTGAAGCATTGGTGGCCAATCTGATCGGCGCGGCCCGCCCTGACGGCCCGTTGTTTCAAACCAACCAGATCCGCATGTTCTGCCCCGTGCTTGACCGGTTGCCCGAACCCGAGGCGCGCGCGTTCGAGGCTGCTTTGGCCACGCAGTATCAAACCAATGCGGCGCTGCTCGAGATCACGAACCTTGGGGCGCAGCGGAGCGCGCTATTTGGCAGTTACCTGTTTAACGGGCATATCGCCGAATGCCGGCCAAACGCATTTGCCGCAAAATCGCTGTTTGCACCGTTTGAAAATTATATCACCTATGCCGCCTGGATGCGCAGGGACTGGGCGCAACCCCAAGCTTTGACCGATTTTGCAAGCGGTGACGACAGCAGGTTCGGGGTGGCGCGCCATGCGGGTGTGGATGCTCTGGCGCAAGCGCTTGAAGGGGTTATCGCCTCGGAAACGACGGTGGTAGCGCCTGCATTGGTTGTTGCGGCCGAAACCTATGCCCCCGATTATTGCGCCGCCGACTGGTGTCACTTTTCGTTGCGCCGCCCATCGGACGCGCCGCAAGGGGCATTGATCGGCCGTTTGCATGCGCAGGCCGGACTGATCGAAGGTGATCTGCGGATCGCGCTGACATTCGACTGGGCGCGCCACCGCGAGGCAAGCCTTGCCACGATGATTGAAAACTCTCCCTTGCGTTTGGCACATCTGATGCGCGACGGCGCGCGGCCCTTGGTTGCGGATGTTTACCTGACACACGCAGGGCAGCGCATTGCGCTGATCGATAGCCCACCACCCGGGTCACGGCCCTTTGTGCTGCAAGCCGCGCTGCCGGATAATGTGGTCGGAATAGACGGGCTGGTGCTGCATGTGTTGCTGGATGCCTTTGGCACGCAGCAACAACTGGTCATGCCAATCGGTTACGGTCAGGACGCTGCGCGCTTGCGCATGGCGCAGGCCCGCCTTTCGCAGGCGCGCGCCGCATATGATGCCGCGCCTGATAACCCGCGTACGCGATTGGCTTTGGGACGCGCGCTGGCCGCAACCGGCCAGATCGATGCGGCCGCAACACAGATACTGGCCATTGGCGATATGATCGGCGACCCCGCGCGCGTAACGCGTGTGGCGGTGAATATGTATCTCGATCACGACCGGATCGCTGCGGCTGATGCGCTTTTGGCGGTGGCCGTCGGGCAATATCCGCAGGATGCCGGGCTTTGGCGGCAAAGGGCTGATGTGGCATATGTGCTATCGGATTATGCGACGGCTGCGGCGGCTTTCGGGCAAATCGCCGCGCAGGATGCAAATGCACGCTGGTGGGCGGCTGTGACGCGTGCGCTTGCGGGATCGGCCGATGGTGTTCTGGTGGATTTGCAGGCGGGTGATCCGGGCGCGCATGCGGCGGTCAGCTATATGCTGGAACGCAGGCTTTCGCGCGCCGCCGGAGCCGCAGTGCCACCACCACCCGATGCGACATTGCTGTATTTCGCGCCGGAATTTGATCTGGGCGTGCCGTCAGGGCTTGAGGATGCAGATGACCCCAATGCACCAAGCCCCTGTCATGTGTCCCTGTTTGCGGCGCTTGAAGCCCAAACCGATGCGCAGCCGGTGCTGCAAGACTGCGCCTTTGGCACATTGGCCTACCGTTTGGGGCAGGCGCTTGGCGTCGGGGTGCTGCCATGAGCCGCATTTTCGCACATACCGCAGGGCTGATGCTGCTGCTTTGGGTCTGGATTTTGCCAGTTGCGGCCCAAGATGACGTTTTTGATGATCTGGACGATGCAATCGCGAATACCGCGCGGGCCGTGCAGGACGCGAGCGCAGCGGCGGCTGATTTTATCGACGCCCTGCCTGACGCGCCTTCGGCTGGTTTGGGTCGGCCGGTCGCGGCGCGGCTGGTGTTTCAAGGGGCGCGCGCAGACCAAAGCGGCGACGGAACTGGTGACGGCGCACAAGCCCAGAATTGTGCGGGCGGGTCGATTGTTGGCGAATTGGGCTGCGTTGCTGCCGCGATGGAAAATGCCGGCGTGGGCGGGGGTGGCACAGGCACCACGGGCGCACGCAGCCAGTTGCCGACCGCCGCGCGCGCCGAGATTATGGTGCGCCCGTTGCTGCAAGCCGAAAACGGTGGTTACCGGCTGACGCTTGCGGTTGGTGCGCGCAGGCTTGATATCGGGGCCGAAGTGCCAGCCGCAACCGCGGCCGCTTTGCGCCGCGACAGCCAGATTGCGCATCTGCGGCTGATCGGGTTTAGCCGCATGTTAACCGAAACCGAGGCCGCGCAGCTGCGTGAAACCCTGATTGTGCAGATTCCCGTGGTGGCCCCGTTCGCGGTGTTGACAACCTTCAGGCTGGCGCAGCCCTTGATGGTCACTGTGGCCCTGCCTGGTGGTGGCGCGCAGCTGCGTGTGGCGGCGCAATCCGGCCCTGCGGAAAATGGACGCTGGCGCTGGCGGCAAGCGCCGATGCCGCTGACCTATGGCAGGCCCTATGTGATTGAGGCGCAGTTTGAAACCGCCCCGCCCGAAAACCAAATCACCGTGCTGCTAACCCCCGAAGGGGCCGCGCCAACCGGCGTGGTGCTGACCAAAATCACCGCGCGGCTTTATCGTTCGGGGCCGATCAGGCTCGCGCCCGGGCAGGGCGCGGCATTGCCCGGGCCAGAGGTTGCACCGGAACTTGCAGGGCTTTTGACCCAGCTTGCCGGCCCGTGGGAGGCCGAACACCAGCACCCCGATCCGGCGCGTATCAAATTTGGCGGCCCTGTGCAGATTGATGCAAATGGCGCGGTCACGCTTGCGCTTGAAGATTTTGACCGCAGCTACGCCACGCAGGCCGTATCCCTGCGCATGGATGCGGGCGCGCTCACCTTGCGCTTGCGCGGCGAATGGCCGGAACCGCCAAACCCGCCCGCCCAAGCCAGCGTTGCGGGCAATCTGGAACTGGGTGCGGCCGCTGCACAGGTGTTCGAAGTGCCCGCAAATGCGCGAACGATGGTGCTGACCTATGCGGCGGCGACGGCCAGCGCGACCATTGATGCCGCACAAGGGCGCGACATTGAAATCCGGCTGGGCCAGACGGAAACGGGCGATTTGCAGGGCTTTTGGCAAAGCTTTGACAATGCCGGCCAGCCGCGCGCCAGCGGCACGGCGCTTTGGCGGAACAAGACCCCGATTATTGAAGAAATTTTTGTTGTCACCGACCAGTTCCACCAAGACGAGGCCGGTATTTCCTACCCCTATCCGTTTGACGCGCAAGGTCGCAATCTGGGGCATAACAGGCGCACACTTTTGGTCATTGGGCAGAATTTTCCGCGTGGCGGTGCCGATGATCGGGTGGTTTTCGACGCGCAAGGCAACCCGATCCGCTATGCGTTGCGCGGGGATTACAGGGACGTTGGGAGCAACGGGGTGTTGCGCCATGATTTCGACTGGGCCTTTGAACGGCGCGGGTCGCGGCCTGCGGCTGGGCAGGATGCATTTCTGGTCACGGCTACCCTAGAGCCGGGTGTTTTGCCCGGTGAAACATTGCTTAAGATGAACGGGGCAGCGGGGGTCTGGACCTTGGGCTTTGGCGATGCGCTGGGCGAGCTGGCGTTTGTGCGCGAAATCCGCGAGGACGAATTTGAACCCACTGCGCGTGTCACCCCGATGGAGCGCGCCTTTGTGCGTGTCAGGCTTGCGGGGCGGTTGCCGATGGAAACAATCGGCGTGCGGCTGGGCGTTGACGGGCAGCCCGTGACGCTTGAAATGCCGGACGCTACGGCGGCCAATCCGGATGCCGCGCCACGTGATCCGAACCTGATCACCCTGACCCGCGTTAGCGGCGGTGACGGCAACACCTACCTGAGCCCCGCGATTGCACTGCATCATCCGGTGCAGGCGCACCGCGCGCCGCCGCCTGTTGCGGGGCAAATCGGGCTGCCTGTGCAGGCGGGGCAAGTGATCCAGGCTATGCTTGCCAACCCCGATCAAATCCGCGCCACGCCTGCATTGCTGCGCGTGCCGGTCATTTCCGGCCCCGCCGAAGTCAACGGGCTGTGGACAGAGGCGCTGGCACGCGCGGCGCGCTGCCACGATATGACGGGAATCGATTTTCGCAGGATTGCGGCACAGGAATCTGACGAAATATCCAACCGGATCGTGTTTGATCGCAATTTCTCGGAATGGTTTTCGCGGCGGTCGTTGCGCGTGACCTTTGGCGATCATGCGGCGATGATTTTGCTGCGCGACCGCTTTAACCAAAAGATGGCCCGCATTTTGGGTGAATACCGCGCCATTCGGGCCGATACGGATAAAACGCGCAATTTCATCCGCCTGATGTCGGGGCAGGTGTTTGATCGCAATCTGCCGATCAACCGTATTGAAATTGCAGCCCCCGATGGCAGCAAGCTTGATTTTACGGCGGTGAATAATGCTGATTGGGTGCGCCGCCGCTGGGCGCTGACGCAAGACCAATTTGCCGCATGGCAATTGGCGCAGACGCGCGCGGCGCTGGATGTGTTTATCGGGCATATGGAAACCTCGATTGCCAAAGGCAATGCCGCGGGCGATTGCGATGCGCAAGAATTGTTGCAACTGACGGGGTTTGGCTTTGACGCGGTGGCGCGTGATCTGTTGCCGGATCTGTTACGCCTGCGCACAGAACGCGAACCCGACCGCCAATATTGGGAGCCCGATCTGGCCGCGCGCGGCTGGGTAAGCAGCCTTGGCACATTGGCCGCCGCCGTCAAAGCCCAAGAGGATTACGCAGCGCTTGATAACACGATGATCGCCTTGTCGATTGCGGCAGTATCGGTTGGCGCAGGCGCCATTCTGGGCGAAGGCGTGCTAAGCGCGGTTGTCACGCTCGGCGTGGATACGGCTGATCTGGCCTTTACGCTGGCCACTGAAATTCCCGAATACCTGCAAGACCAATCCAACGTGACATTCGCGCGCGGCGCATCGCCGGTGATTGGCACCGAACGGCTGGATATGGAAAGCGCCGAAGCCAAGACATGGTACGAGGCCGCGCTTGGTGTGCTTGGTTCTGGTGTGGGGGCGGGTTTTACTGCGTATCGCAGCGCGGGTCTGGTAAGCGATGCGCTCTCGGCGCGGCGCGGCGCGGATGTTGCCGCGCGGTTGCGCAGCGGAACGGCAGCCACAAATCTGAGCGAGGCAGAGAAGGTCGATTTATTGTCATTCCTGTCGCGCGCCGAAGCAAAACGCGCAGCCGAAGGCGGGGCGGATAGCCTGACCGATCTGGAACGCGGATCGCTGGCTTGGCTGGACGAAGCAACCGCCGCCAACCGCGCGGGGGGGGCGGCCGAAACGGGCGATGTCGCGCGGCTTGCAAGCGCTGAAGATGTCAGCGCCGCGCGGCCCGCCGATGTGTCACCGGATGTGACGCCTACTGATGCTGGCCGTGCAATTACGCCACCGCGATCCGGGGCTGATGATCTTGATGCGCTGGATGCCGAACTGGTCGAGGCGGGCGGCACCGCAGGCACGCGCACCCCCGCTGCTGATGCCCCACCCGCTGAAAACACAGGGATCAGTAACCGGCTTGAAAATGCGGGTGCGGCGGATGATGCGGGCACGACTGCGCGCGTGCAGCCTGAAACCCCGCGCCCTGATGCGCGCGCGCCTGACACAGATGTGCCAACAAATGTGCGCCCTGAAACCCCCGGCGCTGAAACCCCGCGCGCTGATGCGCCGACCACCCGCGACCCGGCGGAAATTGCGGATGCAGAGCCTGTCCGTGCCGCCTCCGAAGGTCTGCCGCGCCGCACAGCCGCACCGCCCGAGGTTGATGCGCGCACGCAAGCCTTGCGCGGCTCTGCGGACCGTCAGGTTGCGCGCGCCGCCGATACGGCCCGCGATGGCGGGTATGCGGCAGAAGCCTTGCGTGCGGATGAGGCGCTTGAGACCGCGCGTCTGCAAGATGCGATCGACGGGCGTGTTGCCGATGCGCGCAGCGCCGGCGTGCCCGAGGATGTGATCAGCCGCAACCTTGGCGACCCGCGCGCCGCTGAAATCGCACCTGTCGCCGCGCGCGCGGCCGCGCTTGACGCGCTTGAGGCCGAAATTCGTGCCGCCGACGGGATTGGTGCTGCGGATGATTTGCCGCCGCCAGGGCGCATGGCGGGCGATGGCGGTGCGCCGCCTGCGGGGGCTGCGGATGATTTCGACCGGTTGGATATTGGCGCACCATCCACGGGCGCGGCCCCACCCGTAACACCGCGCCCCGAAACAGGGCCTGCGCTGCCACGGCGCGCGGATGCGGCTGAAACTGTGCCAACGCGCCCCGATCCGATCCCTGACTTGCCCGAAGCGCCGGCAAGCCTCGGGCCTGATATCCCGCTTTTGACGCAAAACCCGCCGCCAGCGCGGCTACCTGATATCACGGATGGAAATCTGCCGCCGGTGTCGGCCTATGCGCGCCCTGCGGATGGGGCGGCTGTGGGCGACGACTGGGTGCGGATGCAAGACGGCACCCGCGTGCCGCCCGATATGGCGGATGATCCTTTGGTGCAATTCATGACTTCACGCACGCCGAATATGTCGGCGGATGATCTGAACCGGACCACCGATCTGGTCTTTGGGGACACGCACCGCGGCGATTGGGACAGCGTCTATGACGCGATCCGCAGGGGCGAAATCGGCCCGGAACGCGCCGCGATGGTGCAGGCCTTGCGGCGCGAGATCGACGATCTTGCGGGGCTTGAAAGCAGCTATATGAACACGCTGCGGCGCGCCGATAACGGCCCGATTGCGACACCCGAACAGGTCGCGCTTTGGCGCAATAACCCGGGGCTGCAACAAGAGGTGCAAGACGGGGTGCTTGATATCATCCGCCGCGCGGCCGCGCCGCCCAATGACAACCAGACCGCACAGGCATTTCTGGCGCATCTGGATGCCGGAAACGTGCGGCTGCGGTTTGATGCCGAAAGCCCGTTTCTGGGCTATGCGCCCAAACGCGTGCTGCCGGACGGGCGCGAAATTCCGATTGATGAAATCGCCGTCAACCCGTTCTTTCGGCATGATGCGATCACGGGCGGGGCGTCCCGTGTGCGCACGCTTGATGATATGGCGGCGACCTTTATTCACGAATTTGCGCATCGGATGGGCCACGGCGAAATGCGCGCATGGATGGAGGAGTTCCACTTTTTGCGGCAAATGGGCCGTGAAGGCGCGGCCAAGCTTGATGACGCCAGCGCATTTGCACGCATTGCGGGCGAAGACGGGCCGGTATCAGCCGTTTCCGCACTGCGCGAAAACCTGCGCGGCACCTATGGATCGCTTTATGATGCGCTGCGGCTTGAACGGCAGCTGACCATCCCCGAAGGCGGGCTGACGCCGATCCCGATGCCTGATGAGGTCGGCCGTCTGGGTGGGCTAAATCTGGAATCCATGCGCGGGGTCGAGGACCAATCCATTTACCGCGCGGCGGGGGATGCTGACGCGGGTGGCGCGCTGGATGAAACCATGATCCAGCCGGGGCCGGGCAATGCCACGCCCGGGCTGGACGAAACCGTGATCCAGCCGGGGGCCGCGGCGGATACCGCGCCGACACCTGTAGCCGGGTTCGATAATCCCGCCGATCTGGTCGCCAGCCGCCGCCAGATGCTTGAAGCCGAGGAGGCCCGTGTGCAGGGCATCGTTACAGCATGGCAACGCGGTGATTACGCGCAGCTTGCCCCTGAAGATCTGGCCGAAACCTTGCAGCCTGTTTTGGACGCGCGCCAAGGCATGGCGCATCAAGAGGCGCTGGAATCGGCGGTTGACCAGCTGCGCGGGCTTGGCGCGAGCGAGGCGGAAATCATGGATCTGGTCGGCGGTTTGGGTATTGCGGGGCCGGATAATATCAGCCGCTGGCTAGGCCCTGTCGGCAATGCGCAGCGCGAACTGTTGACCCGATCCGGCCACTTCTTGCAATCGGCCGCAGATGGCAACGCCTTGCAAGGCCGCATGACGCGGGTTTTGGCCGGACAGCCCGAACCCGGTGATCTGATCGCGCTGCGTGCCAGCATTGATGATGCGGCGGCGCGCGGTGGCAATTATTTTGACGATCTGGCCCGCACGGGCCGCTATTCCACCGCCGATGGTTTCCAGCCCGCGATGACCCCTGATGCCATCGCAAGCCTGCGCGGCATGGTGGATGAAGGCGCTTTGCTGGATGATGTGGCGGAATTTGCGGATGGTTTTGATAATCTTGCCTTTGCGCCGCCCGCCAGCCCTGCACGCGCCACTGGGCCTGTTGCCGACGCGGGGTTCGCGCCGCCGCCGACAACACCTGCATCCGACAGCGCGCCTTGGAGCGTGGGCGATCTGGACTTTAACACACTGCCAAACAGCCCGCTGACTCGCGCGCCCGCGCCCGCGTCCGCGCCTTCGCCCGTGGTCGACAACCGGCTGGCGGAACTCGAAACCGCAGCCGCCCGTGCGGATGCCGCAGCGCGTTCCGATATTGCAAACCGTCTGGCCAATGACGCGGTGCCAACGCATCGCAGCGATGCCTTTGTGAATGCGCGGGCGGTTGTGACGCGGGCCAATGCCGCGCGCACGATGGTGACAGCCGTGGCCAATGCACGCGGGGCAGGGGTGCCCGAAGATATATTAGAGACGCTGGTCACAGGGCCCGATGCCACGTTTGATGACCAGTTGCGCGCGATTGCAGCGCTTGAGACCGAAGCGCTGACACGCCAAGGCTATACCGTCTTGCCGCCCCAAGCCACGGCCGATTTTGCGCAGCTTGCCGACAGGGTGCAGCGCGGCGCGGCGACGCCTGCTGATCTGGCGCATCTACGCGATCTTGAAAATGCGGCGGCCAGCCGTGGCGAAGATTTCTATGCCACATTGCATTTGCAAGGCACGATCACCCCCGGTCAGCCCTATGCGCCCGTTATGTCGCAAGAGGCTGCGCGCGCTTTGGCGGATGCCGCGCGCCAGACGGGGCAATAGTTGACCGATTTGCGCGCCAAAGTGGTCGCTGGACGCTTGACCATCCAAATGGGCTCGCATATTGAAAGCCCGAGCGCGGGCGTTGTGTAATGGTAAGACCTCAGCCTTCCAAGCTGATGACACGGGTTCGATTCCCGTCGCCCGCTCCAAAATCCCTTTCAATTTGTATAACGGTTAATTGTAGCTGCGCCTTGTGAATTGGGCGGGGCGGTTTTATGTCTGCGCTAAGCAATAGATTGAGACACAAATGGCCCGACCCCCGAAGATTGGTTTAGATCGCACACCCGGCAAAAAGGTGGGTGCGCTCAGGGCGTTATGGCCGTTCTTGAAACCTTACCGCATGAACGTGATCGCAGCAGCGCTTGCGCTAGTGTTTACGGCGTCGATATCATTGGTTTTGCCAATTGCAGCGCGGCTGATTGTTGACAATTTTGGCGCTGATGACGGCACGATGCTGGCGCAGCATTTCAAAACAATGATGACCTTTGCCGGACTTTTGGCGGTAGGGACGGCGCTGCGCTATTTCCTTGTCACGCGGCTGGGTGAACGGATTGTCGCCGATATTCGCAAGGCGGTTTTTGCGCGGATGATCGGGATGAGCCCTGCATTTTATGAACGCGTCATGACAGGTGAGGTGCTTAGCCGGATCACCACCGATACGACACTGATCCTGTCGGTGGTTGGTAGTTCTGCTTCAATCGCGCTGCGTAACGTGTTGATTTTCCTTGGGGGTGTGGTGCTGATGATGCTGACATCCGTCAAGATGAGCGTCATGGTCCTGTGGCCGATTCCGGTTGTTTTGATACCGATGGTCATTCTTGGCCGGCGGGTGCGTAGCCAATCCAAGGAAAACCAGGACCTGATCGCGGAATCCAGCGGCGGTGCATCCGAACAATTGCTTGCGGCGCAAACCGTGCAGGCCTTTACCCACGAGGACCGCAGCCGCGCCAAGTTCGATGACGTAACAGAGCAAAGTTACCGTTCGGCCCGTCGGCGGATTTTCACCCGCGCGATGTTGACGGCATTGGTTATTTTTATGGTGTTTTCCGCGATTGTGCTGTTTTTGCGGATGGGTTCGCAAGATGTGCGCACGGGCGAAACAACCGAAGGCGGATTGGTGCAATTCATGAT
The DNA here is from genome assembly GCF_900115105.1 of Yoonia tamlensis. Lineage (GTDB taxonomy): Bacteria > Pseudomonadota > Alphaproteobacteria > Rhodobacterales > Rhodobacteraceae > Yoonia > Yoonia tamlensis. Next base: position 1,894,690 of record NZ_FOYP01000001.1, on the reverse strand, counting down.
CTACACGATCATGGTCGGCGGCGCGGTTGCGGCCCTGTCCGAAGTCTGGGGGGAACTCCAGCGCGCGGCAGGGGCAACAGAACGCTTAGTCGAATTGCTAACCATTCAGGACACGGTGCAAGACCCTGCCGAACCCGATGCTGTGGTGACGCCCGTCAAAGGCGGGCTGGTGTTTGATAATGTACACTTTAGCTACCCGTCGCGCGCGGATATTCCGGCGCTGCATGGCATTGATCTTGATATCAAACCTGGTGAAACCGTGGCGCTTGTCGGACCGTCCGGCGCGGGCAAAAGCACGATGATCCATATGGTGCAGCGGTTCTATGACCCGCAGGAGGGTGCTGTGCGTATCGACGGGCAGGATCTGCGTGATATGGAACGCGCAGCGTTTCGCCAGCACATCGCGCTTGTGCCGCAAGACCCTGTTATCTTTGCCGATACCGCCCGCGAAAATATTCGCTTTGGCCGCCCTACCGCCACCGACGAAGAGGTTACACAAGCCGCCAAAGCCGCCGCTGCGCATGATTTCCTGACTGCGCTGCCGGATGGCTATGACAGCTATGTCGGCGAACGCGGGGTGATGCTTTCTGGGGGGCAAAAGCAGCGGATCGCTATTGCGCGCGCCATTTTGCGCGACGCGCCGATCCTGCTTTTGGACGAGGCAACGAGCGCACTGGACGCCGAAAGCGAACATGCGGTGCAGGTTGCGGTGGAAGAGCTGGCCAAGACCCGCACGACATTGATCGTGGCGCACCGTCTGGCCACCGTCAAAAAAGCCGACCGGATTGTCGTGTTCGAAGAGGGCCGGATCGTCGCCCAAGGCACGCATGACAGCCTTGTCGCGCAAGGCGGGCTTTATGCGCGGCTGGCCAAGCTGCAATTCACCGAAGGGCAAACTGCGGAATAATCACGAAATTGCGTAGCGTCAGACTTGCGCAATGCTGTAGATTTGCTCACGCTGGCGTTCAGATGCGACTGCCGTAAAAAGCATGGCAGCGTCACTCACAGGGGAGGAGAAACGGCATGGCTTATGCTACGATAGAGGATCGCAATGCGATTCAGAATGAAATGCCTTGGGACGCACGCGATTTGCCCAAGACCACCTTTGCGCTGCTAAGCCAGACCGCTGACAAATTCGGAGAGCGCAACGCGGTAAGCTATAGCTTGCTGTCTGATCCCGCGGCAAAATGCGAAACCTTGTCCTGGAATGAACTGCGCGCGCAAACCGCGCAGGTTGCAAACCTGTTCCGGTCGTTGGGTGTGGGCGAAAATGATGTCGTCGCGTTTTTGCTGCCCAACGCGACTGAGACCATCCTGACCTATCTGGGCGGGCAGGTCGCCGGTATCGTCAACCCGATCAACCCCTTGCTGGAAGCCGAACAGATTTCGGCCATTCTGCGCGAAACCAACGCCAAGGTGCTTGTGACGCTCAAGGCGTTTCCAAAGACCGACGTTGCGCAAAAGGCCGCCGAGGCGGTCCGGTTTGCACCGAATGTCAAAACCGTTCTCGAGGTGGATTTGCTGCGCTATCTGACAGGCGTAAAGAAATTTATTGTGCCGCTGATCCGGCCCAAGAACCCGACCAATCACGACGCACAGGTGCTGGATTTTAACAAAGAAATGGCAAAACAGCCCCGCACGCTTGCCTTTGCGGATAGTGCTGGCGACCGTGTTGCGGCCTATTTCCACACCGGCGGCACCACAGGGATGCCAAAGGTCGTGCAACACCGCTATTCAGGGATTGTCTACAACGCTTGGCTGGGCGCGCGGCTGTTGTTTACTGAAAAAGACGTGCAAATCTGCCCGCTGCCGCTGTTTCACGTATTTGCGACGATTGTGTCCTTGGGGGCATCATTGGGGTCGGGCGCCGAAGTGGTATTCCCGACACCGCAAGGCTATCGTGGTGACGGCGTGTTTGACAACTTCTGGAAGCTGATCGAAAAGCACAAAGTCACCTTTATGATCACCGTGCCAACGGCGATGTCGGCGCTGATGCAACGGCCCGTGAATGCCGATATTTCGACATTGCGGCTGGCATTTTGCGGCTCTGCGCCGCTGCCGCTTGAGCTATACAAACGGTTCGAAGCGGCCGCAGGCGTCACGATTTGCGAAGGCTACGGCCTGACCGAGGCCACCTGTCTGGTTTCGATCAACCCGCCAGAAGGTGAAAAACGTGTCGGTTCGATCGGGATTCCGTTCCCCTATACAGACGTCAAAATCATGTCTGTCGCGACCGGCGAGGCCGTCGGCGTTGATGAAATCGGTGAAATTTGCGTCTCGAACCCAGGTGTGTCCATGGGCGCAACCTATACCGAAGCCGACAAAAACGAGGATCTGTATTACCCCGGCGACAAGTCGCAAACCCAATATCTGCGCACCGGTGATTTGGGACGCTTTGACCCTGACGGCTATTTGTGGATCACAGGACGCGCCAAAGATCTGATCATTCGCGGCGGGCATAATATCGATCCCGCCGAGATCGAAGAGGCGCTTGCCGGTCATCCCGCCGTTGCCTTTGCAGGTGCGATCGGCCAGCCGGATGCGCATGCGGGCGAAATCCCTTGCGCCTATGTTGAACTGGTTGCGGGCGCTGAAATTACTCCCGAAGAACTGATCGCCTTTGCCAAGGAGCATATCCACGAACGTGCAGCCTATCCGAAATATCTGGAAATCCTTGACGAGTTGCCAAAAACTGCGGTCGGCAAGATCTTTAAGCCCGACCTGCGCAAGAAAGCGATTGCCCGCATTTACAACACAGAGCTGGCAGATACAGGCGCGACCGTTGTTGCTGTCGTTGAACACAAAAAACGTGGGCTGGTTGCGCGTATTGCAAAACCCGCCGATGTGGACGAAAAAGTGATCGAGAAAGCGTTGGGTGCCTATACGGTTGCATGGGAAATCGCCACATAACGCTCCGTTACAAAAGGACGTAAGACATGGCGAAACTGGGGTTTTTGGGGCTTGGCGTTATGGGGTTTCCCATGGCAGGGCATTTGCAAGCGGCAGGGCACGCCGTCACGGTTTATAACCGGACGGCGGCCAAGGCCCAAAAATGGGCCGAAACCCACGGCGGGCAAACCGGCGCAACACCGCGCGCCGCCGCCGAAGGTGCCGAAATGGTGATGGCATGCGTCGGCAATGACGATGACCTGCGCGCGGTTTGTCTTGGCGAAGATGGTGCATTTGCAAGCATGGCGTCGGGGTCGATTTTTATCGACCACACCACCGTTTCCGCGGCCGTCACGCGCGAATTGCACGCGGCGGCCGCTGAAAAAGGCATTGCCTTTATTGATGCGCCCGTGTCCGGCGGGCAGGCGGGTGCCGAAAACGGCGTGCTGTCTTTGATGTGCGGCGGCGCGCAAGAAGACTTTGACCGCGCCGCGCCTGTGCTGGACGCCTATGCGCGTATTTGTCGTCGCATCGGTGAAAGCGGCGCAGGGCAATTGACCAAAATGTGCAACCAGATCGCCATTGCAGGGGTGGTGCAAGGCCTGTCGGAAGCCTTGCATTTCGCCCAGAAGGCAGGCCTTGACGGGCGCGCCGTGGTCGAGGTGATCAGCCAAGGTGCCGCGGGTAGCTGGCAGATGGCCAACCGCTATGAAACCATGCTTGACGATCATTATGCACACGGGTTTGCGGTGGACTGGATGCGCAAGGATCTGGGCATCTGTCTGGACACTGCCGATGAAAATGGCGCGAGCCTGCCACTGACCGCGCTGGTGGACCAGTTCTACAAGGATGTGCAGAAACTGGGCGGCGGGCGCTGGGATACGTCATCGCTGTTGAAACGGTTGCGGGCGCTTGACGGGCAATCCTAGAACAATGTGATGTCGCTTGTCGCGGGGACGGGTGGTTGCACGGTTTCGATGACGGGCTCTGATCCGAGAATTTGTAACTGCCGTGCGGCCCCTGTAGTCGGGGTGAACTGGACGCGGCGGGCCTGATCGCCGCCAAGACTTTGCGACACACAGGCGATCCCCTCGCGGTGCAGGAAATCAAGCGCGAAATCGGCATTATTGCGCCCGATTGCGGCCGCATGGGCGGTCATGCGGGCGCCGCCAAATACCTTTGCCTGCAACGACGCGCGATCGCCGCCGGCATGCAAAACGCGGTTGATCAAAAGCTCCATCGCGTTGACGCCATAGCGCAGGTCATTTGATTGGCTACCTGTGCTGCTGGCCAGCAAAAAATGGTTCATGCCTCCGACCCGCGCAAACGGATCAAACAGACAAACCGCGACACAAGACCCCAAGACGGTCGACAAGATCACATGTGGGTCGGCGGAAACGACAAAGTCGCCCTGGATCACGGTGACGATCTGCATTGGTTGTTCGGCTGTGCGCGGAAAATTCATGTCAGCTCCTGTTCATTGCAGTGCGCAGCAGGGCGGGCCCGATTTCCGAAATTGGAAGTTCGCGTTCGACCGCGCCCAGCGTTTTTGCAACGCGCGGCATGCCGTAGATAATCGATGTTTTCTCGTCCTGCCCAAGGGTGCGCGCGCCTGCCTGACGCAGCGCCAAAAGCCCGCGCGCGCCGTCCTTCCCCATACCTGTCAGCAGCGCTGCGGTGATATTTGGCGCAAATGGCAGCGCGGATTCAAAAAGCGCGTCGACCGCGGGGCGGTGGCCCATGCGGGCAGGGCTGTTGCATAGCGCGATCCGCAGCGGCGTTCCGGTGGCGATGCGCAGGTGATATTCCGTGCTTGGCGAAAGATAGATATGCCCCATGGTCGGCACAGCACCATCCTGGGCGGCACAGACTGTTGCTTGCGTCGCGCGGTCAAGCAGCCGGATCAGGCTTGCCGCGAATTGACCGCCGGTATGCTGGACAATAAGCGTCGGCGGGCAAAACGGCGAAAAATGACGCAGGATTTGCAACAATGCGTCGACCCCGCCGGTCGATGCGCCCAGCAAAATTATTTTTTGATCCCGCCCGTTATCGGCATTCTGGCGGGATTTGTCCGGTTTTAACGGCCGTGCGGGTGCCGTGCCGGCCTGCGCGGCCATCTGCACGTCACAGCGCCGTATCGCGGGCATTTGCTGGTCAACTATGTGCACTTTGCTTTCCTCGAAAGCCATGTCACCGATCATGGCCTAAAACATTGAAATCCCGTTGGTTTTTGGTAAATCGTCGGTTTGCGCATATCGCGCCCGCCGGCCTGCAATATGTTCGCGGATGCGTTGCAACCGGATTGGCGCAATCACATCGATATAGTCCACCTCGCCCGAGACATGTTCGTGCGCTTCCATCCGGTCAAACATCAAGGCAAGTTCTTCGATTGACTGCATCAGGAAATCGATCGTTTGCAGGGCCTGCTTGTTGTGCTGCAATTTTGTGCCGTTCAGCACATCCGCCAACAGCCCTTCTTCCAATTGAGTAAGCGTCTGACCCAGTTCACGCATCGCGGCACTTGTGTTCCTGAGCACGGCCTTGAGATCATGTCGGTCCATCTGATTGCCTGCATTGCTCATAGGCGGCCAACGACGCTTTCGATGCATTGTTTCATGCTCGCCGTGGTAAAGGGTTTCTTGATGATATTGTTCACGCCCAGCTCTTTGCCCTTGGTGACCAGTTCGGCTGTGGGGTTGCCGGTGACCAGAATAAAGCCCACACGCGCGGTTGATCGGTTTTGGCGCAAAGCTTTAAGCAGTTCCAACCCGTCCATCCCGGGCATATTGTAGTCGGACAGCACAAGGTGGACCGGATCGGCAATCAGTTTTGCCAGGGCCGCACGGCCATCGTTTTCGGCCTGGTTTTTCCAGATGCCCATCTCTTCGATTGCTTGGACCAAAAGCCCGCGGCTAACCCCCATATCATCAACAATCATTACGCGTAGCGAGTCTTTGAGGCTCATGTTTTATGCTTTCTGTCTGTCCAGAAACGCGCTGTGTTCCTGGCATTTTTGGTAGGTCGTGATGTCGACATTGCGAAAATGCTTTGCAGCTTCTCCGCCAAGCCGTTCCGAATGGCCGATCATGAGGTATCCGTCGGGGGCAAGCAGATCGTGAAACCGCGCCCATAGCCGGTGTTGCGTTTCGGGGTCAAAATAGATCGCAGTATTGCGACAAAAGATGACGTCAAACGCCTTTCGCATTGGCCAATCGCCGATCAAATTCAACTCTGCAAACGAAATCAATGATTTGATCTTTGGGTGGATGACGATCGTCGCGTCGGGTTCCGCACCCGCCCCGATCATGGTTTTCCGGTATTTTTGCGGGATCGCCGATATCTGCGTGTCCGGATATTTGCCCGCTTTGGCCTGTGCAACCACCGCAGGGTCGATATCTGTCGCCAGAATCTTGATATCGAGCGACGCAAAATCGGGACAGGCGGCATCGACCACGGTGGCCATACAATAGGCTTCTTGTCCCGACGAACACGCCGATGACCACAGGCGCACGGGCTGACCTGCACGTGCTTTTGCAACCAGTTTTGGCATCACTACTTTTTCAAGATAAGTGAAATGGTGCGCTTCGCGAAAAAAATGCGTCACATTTGTCGTGAGTGCAGACAAGAAATGCGGGTTTTCCTCTTGGCCGCGGGCTTGGGTCAACAGGTCGCAATAGTCGGAAAAGGCCGTCAGCTTGAGAAAACGCAGCCGTTTGGCAAGGCGCGAGTAGACCAGCGCTTTTTTTGATGGCTGAAGATCCAGCCCGTATTTTTCGCGGGCCAGCTTGGCAATGCGTGAAAAATCGCTTTCTGAAAAGGTGAATTCAGCCAGTTGACTATCCGTTGTGGCGCGTGCGGGTGCATTCATGCCGCCACCGGATCAGGGCTGGGCAGTAACGCGCTCAGATTGATGATTTTGGTCATATCGTCGGCGACAGGGATGATTCCCTGGATCGCGCGCGTTGCCGGATCTTCTGGGCCGCGCGGGGTATCGCGCACCATCTCGGCGCTGACCCCGAGAATTTCGGAAACCGATTCAACCAAAAGCCCGACAATGCGTTCATCAATGGCTGTGATGATAATGACGTGCCTTTCTGTTGGCTGGATTTTTTCAAATCCCATCTTCACGGCAAGATCGATGATCGGGATGACGGCCCCGCGCAGGTTGATGACGCCCAAAACATGCGGCGGCGAATGCGGCAGGATCGTGACCGGGGTCCAGCGCCTGATTTCGCGGATTTGCGTGATTTCGACGCAGAAATTCTGGCCACCGGCAACCAGAGTGACAAATTCGAGCTGTTTTGCTTGCGGGGATTCAGCCTGCTGCGACATGCGCCGGCTCCTCTTCATAGTTAAGGGGGCGCGCGTTTTGCGCGATTGCATCGGGGTCAATGATCAAGGCGATTTTACCGTCACCCAGAATGGTTGCGCCGGAAATGCCGGCTATTGCGCCGTAATTGCCAAGCATGCTTTTCACGACGACCTGCCTTTGGTCGTAAATGTCGTCGACGGCCAGCGCGCATTGCGGCACAGCCTCTGTCTGGATCAAAAGCAGCACACGCTCTGTCATGGAGCGCCCGTCGCGCGGCTGCCCGAGCCTGTCCGCCAGATCAATAATCGGGACATATTCGCCGCGAATCCGCAAAAGTTCGCCGTTCAGGCCGATGCGCGAAAGGTCAGCCGCATTTGGCCGGATCGATTCAAGAATACTCGAAATCGGAACCACCATCGTTTGGCCACCGACATTGATGATCATCCCGTCCATCACCGCCAGCGTGAGCGGCAGGGTTATTGAAAACGTGGTGCCCTTGCCCGGCATACTGGCGATGGCGACGCGCCCGCCGAGCGCCGTGATCGCCGTTTTTACAACATCCATCCCGACCCCGCGGCCCGACAGGTTTGTCACCTCGGCGGCCGTCGAAAAACCTGGCGCAAAGAGCAATTGGTCGATTTCTTGTTCGCTAAGCACCGCATCACCGGCAACAAGCCCCTTTTTGATGGCGATTTCATGGATGCGTTTGCGGTTCAATCCGGCGCCGTCATCGGCGATTTCGATGACAATACTGCCCGATCTTTGCCGCGCGGTCAGTGAAAGCACACCCTGTGCGGGCTTGCCTACGGCCTTGCGTTGCGCGGGCGATTCGATCCCGTGATCGATCGCGTTTCGGATCATATGTGTCAGCGGATCTGCAAGCCGTTCGACAACGGTTTTGTCGACCTCGGTATTCTCGCCATCGGTCAACAGTGCGACGTCCTTGCCTGTGCCATCCGCCGCTTCGCGCGCGATCCGCAACATGCGTTGAAACAGTGGTTTGACCGGCTGCGCACGGATCGCCATTACGCCTTCCTGAATTTCGCGGGCAAGAAGTTTGTAGTCGTCAAGATCGGCAAACAGTTCGGAAGAATTTGGTAGCTTGGCCTTTTCCAGCCGCTGCGAAATGACGGATTGGTTGATGATCAGCTCGCCGACCGCGTTAATTAATCTGTCGACCCGTTCAGGGTCTACGCGCAGGCTGGTTGCGCTGCGTTTTGCGGGTTTGCTGTCGGCTTTCGGGATGGCGGTTTGCGGCACGCTATCGGGTGTCGGTGCAGTGGCGGGCGCGGGCGTTGGTGCGGGGTCGTTGACCACAACGATTTCAGGCGGCGCGGCAGGGGCCGGTGCGATTTCGTCCTGCGGTTCGGCGTCGTCTTCGCGCGGCGTGACCGACAATTCGCACAGGTCGTCGACAAACTGGAATATTTCAAGAATGCCCAGATCGTTGCCCAGATCGTCAATTTCGACGACCCAGCGCAGATAGCCGCCTTCCCAGTCGTAGGCCGCAAAATCATCAGGGAGCGCGTCGCAATCGACCGTGATCTGCGCGGGGCCAAGGGCGCAAAGCGCCTTGAGAATAAGGAGCGGATCATGGCCGCAGGCATAGAATTCGTGATTGGGTTTGAATGAAACGCGGTAGCCGGCCTGCACAGGCTGCGCGCCAAAATCGAGCGCCATCGCTTCAAAGACGAATTCTTCTTCGTGTTCATCATCGGCATCGCCCAAGAACGATTGAAGCTCGTTGAGGACCGGATCGACTTGATCGCGATTTGCCGGAATATTGTCGCGCGCGGCTTCGACCAGATCGGCAAGAACATCGCCCGCGCGTTGTAGCACGCGCAGCAGATTGTCATCGGTCTTGAGCCTGTGCGCGCGCAGCTCGTCAAGGACGGTTTCGAATTTATGGGCGAATCCGACCAGCTCATCGAGAGAGAATGCGCCGGCGGCACCTTTGATCGAGTGGACCGAACGAAAAACAGCATTTACTGTTTCGTCGTCTGCCTCACCTTCGCGCATTTCGGTCAGACCCTCTGTCAGCGCGACGATCAGGTCTTCACATTCTTCGAAAAACGTATCCAGAATTGACGGGGCCGATGTCATTTCACGCCCCCGTCAGCCGGCGGATGACCGAAACAAGCGCATCATCGTCAAAAGGTTTCACGATCCAGCCGGTAGCACCGGCCTTGCGCGCGCGATCCTTGAGAGCAGCACCGCTTTCGGTGGTCAGTACCAGAACCGGCACCGCGCGGTTTTTGACGCCCCCCCGAATATCGTCGATCACGCCGAACCCGTCCTTATTGGGCATATTCACGTCAGTGATCACCAAATCCGCGTCGGACGCGCGAAATTTTGCGATGCCGTCGACGCCGTCCACCGCGGTCGTCACTTCAAAACCGGCTTTTTCCAGCGCCATGGTCAAAAGGCTGCGAATGGTCCGCGAGTCATCAATTGCCAGAATGCGCGTTTTCATGATGTGGCTTCTTTATGTGTCAATAGTTGCGCCAAACCCAGCGTTTGCAGGTTTTCCTTGCAGGCATCGCTGACATTTGTTAGCGCGAATGCAAATCCGCGCTGTTCCCATGATTTTTGCGCCATCGCCAAAAGCTGTGCCGCCAACCCGGGCAGGCGCGTGACCTCTGCGCAGTCCAATGTCACGGCAGATTCGTATGCGGTATTCAGATGTTCATGCAGCTTTTCGCAGTCTTCCAAGGTCATCAATGCGGCAAGCTGATAGGGAGGAGCGGGTGTTGTCATCGTAAAAGCAATCCGTTCATTGTCTTTATCGGCACATCTTTGGCTTCGACTGCGTTATGCGCGTGCGTCTCTTAATTTGACGTAAACATCAGAACATTCCCGCAACGTGCATCGACCGGACGACCTGTAAAACGGCCTGTGGCGCGGCATAAAAAACGCCCCGCAGGTTTTTGCCTGCGGGGCGAAATGTTGCGCCGTTAATGGGGAAGAAACGCAGCTATTGCACGGTTGCGCGGCATCGCACCGTTTTATCGGTTTCCAGATCAGGGCCCCAGACAAGTTGGGCGTTTGTGTCCCAGTCAATGCGGTCATAGCCGTCTTTGGGGCTGACCTGATTTTCTGTAAACACGGTTGCGGCCTGCCATCCGGCATCGTCGAATCCAGCCGTATCTCAGCCATCAGGTGCATATGCGGCGCTAAATGCGCAGGCGCCCTGACCCGCGACGGTGTTTCCCGCGGCGTCGCGTATCTGTGCAATCACGCCACCATCGCCCATTTGCTGCCGCGCGGTTCCGATATATTCAAGGCCGCTGTCGTTTTCTTTGAAATCCATCGCGTGCAGGCCGACAGTAAACGGGGCGGTGGCGTCAAAGGTAAAGGATTCGGTGTTGAACGACCGTTCGGTCGTAATCGGCACGCTATTCTGGTCGACAATTTTGCCGTTCAAATGAAGCACAAACCAGTGTCGGCCCAGACGTCAACGCGATAGGTTTCGGCGCCGAGCGGCTGTGCGATGACGCTGCCAAAGGGATTTTGCGAAGGAGGCGGTGTATGGTGGTTCCCCGATGATTGTTTGCAACCTTATCCGGCGCCGCGCGAAATTTCCGGCGCGTGTATTGCAAAAAAACGCCCCACCGCTTGCTGTCGGCGGGGCGTTATTCCCGTGGGGTTCGGCAGAACACCGTTAGCGGATGCGTTGTTCGGTCTTGCGATCAAACAGCATTGCCCGCTCCAGTGGGAGGGTAATGCCGACACGGATGCCAGCGCGCGACCGGTCGTCGCCACGTTCTTCGACGATGATTTTTGCGCCGGAATTTGATTTCAGATGCACATAGGACACGCCGCCCAAGGCTTCGGTCAGTTCGACCGTATGCGTGTCACCATCGGGGTCGATTGCGATATGTTCGGGGCGGATGCCCACGCTGATTTCGGTGCCTGCGGACGGGATCGTGACGGGCAATGCAAATGCGCCTGCAAGATCATTGAGCGTCACCGCTTCGCCCGTTGATACACCATCCAGGAAGTTCATCGCAGGAGATCCGATAAACCCAGCAACAAATTTATTGTCAGGGTCGCGGTACAGATCAAGCGGCGCGCCGACCTGTTCGATGCGTCCTGCACGCAGCACGACGATCTTATCCGCCAGCGTCATGGCTTCGACCTGATCATGGGTCACATAGATCATTGTCGCGCCGATTTCCTTGTGCAGGCGGGCAATCTCGACCCGCATTTCGACGCGCAGTTCCGCATCAAGGTTCGAGAGCGGTTCATCAAACAAGAACACTTCGGGGCCGCGCACGATGGCGCGCCCGATAGACACCCGCTGGCGTTGACCGCCTGAGAGGGCTGCAGGCTTGCGGTCGAGATATTCTTCGAGTTTCAGAATGCGGGTGGCTTCGGCGACTTTCTCGGCGATTTCCGCCTTGGGGTGGCCGTTCATTTTCAGGCCAAAACCCATGTTGTCGCGCACCGTCATATGCGGATAAAGCGCGTAGGTCTGGAACACCATCGCCACGCCGCGTTCGGCGGGGTCCATTCTGGTTACATCACGGGTGCCAATCGACATGGCCCCTTCGGTGGTTTCTTCCAGCCCAGCGACCATGCGCAAAAGCGTGGATTTCCCACAGCCGGACGGACCGACAAAGACGCAGAATTCGCCATCGTTAATTTCAAGATCAATCCCGTGGATGACTTGCACGTCACCATATCGCTTGATGACATCTTTCATGACTACGCCGGACATGGGTCGTTCCTTTCAACTAGGGAAGTGATGGGGGTTGCCAAGACTGCGCCTCGGCCCCGATTTTCTGGGCGCATTCCACCAAGGCAGGGCGGAATGCCTCTAGCCCGTCGAGTGAATGCCGGTTGGTGGCTGTTGCGATCGACATCGCCCCGACAACGCGGTTCGCGGGGGTCAGAATGGGGGCTGCAATGCTGATGATGCCCTGCGCATGTTCTTCGCGGTCATAGGCAATGCCGTCTTTGCGGATGGTTGCCAGTTCGGCCTTTAGCGTTTCTGCATTGGTGTGGGTTGCAGGCGTGTAGCGGTGGAAGGCTTGCAATTGAAGCGCCTGTTTCAGCTCTGGCTTTGGCAAAAACGCAAGGATCGCCTTGCCGACGCCGGTGCAATAGGCGGGGGCGACCTGGCCTGCTTGGGCAAGGGTCGAGAATTTTGTGCTGGCTTGGCGTTTGTCGACAAACACCACCTGACCGTTGTCGATTTGGGCCACATGGACCGCCTCGCGCAGGTTGGCGGCAAGCGCATCAATATGCGGGCGCGCAATTGGCGCAAGCGAGGCTTGCGACCATGCAATATGCGCCATCCGGACCAGACGGATGCCGGGTGCATAGGTCTGCGCATCGGGGTCATAGGTCAGCATGCCTTGGTTGGTCAGGGTTTGCAGCAAACGGTGCAGCGTGGGTTTGGGGAATTCGGAAGTTTCAAGCAATTCGCGCATGCGCACAGGGCGGCCAATGCCCGCGACCTGATCAAGCACGGTAAGTGCTTTGCCGACTGTGCCGTCACCGGTCACAACGCCCATGGTTTCCCTCCCCATTTGTCGCGTCTCCCTTGCTAGCTGCACGTTCGGATTTTGACCTAAACCCACTGCTAACTGTTGACAACGGTAACCGAGTCGCGGTTTAGTATCAATATGCAAAACGTCGTTTCACATAGTGAGACAAAATATTGCACCGGAAGCTTAGGGAGGAAACCATGCATTCCATTTTGAAAACCTCGTGCGCGGCGGTGGCCGCATTGGGTATGGCAGCAACAGCGGCATTCGCTGAAGGCCATCAACTGACCGGCGATCTGAAAATCACATCCGACATGTCCAACCCTGCGCCACGCGCAGTGATGGAAGGTCTGGTTGCGGGTTTCCAAGAGCTGCACCCAGATTTGAACATCGAACTGACTGTTGTTGACCGCGAAGCGTGGAAAACACAGATCCGCAACGCGCTGGGCGCAAACCCGCCGGACGTTGTGAACTGGTACGCAGCCAACCGTATGGGTCCATACGTTGATGCGGGCCTGTTCGAAGACATCTCTGACATGTACGCGAACGGCGACCTGCCAGGTCTGGACGCCGTGCAAGGCGCGCTGACACTTGACGGCAAGCAATACGGTGTTCCGTATACTTACTATCAGTGGGGCATGTATTACCGCGAAGACATCTTTAACGAACTGGGCCTGTCAGAGCCTGTCACATTCGACGAAGAAATCGCGAACTGCCAAGTCATCGTTGATTCAGGCCGTGCGTGTTACGCAATCGGGACCAAGTTCCTTTGGACTGCTGGTGGCTGGTTCGACTATATGAACATGCGCACCAACGGCTTTGATTTCCACATGCAGCTTGCCCGTGGCGAAGTTGAATGGACAGACCCACGCGTCCGCGAAACATTTGCAAACTGGCGCAAGCTGATCGACATGGGCGGCTTTATTGCTGATCACCAGTCGTATTCATGGCAAGAAGCCCTGAACTTCATGATCGACGGCGAAGCCACATCTTATCTGATGGGTAACTTTGCGGTTGCCGCGATGCGTGAAGCAGGCCTGACAGACGAGCAAATCGATTTCTATCAGTTCCCGCTGATCGGCGATTTCCCACAGGGCGAAGATGCACCGACTGACACATTCCACATCCCATCCGGTGCGGAAAACAAGGAAAACGCACGTGCTTTCCTTCAGTATGTGACTTCGGCCAACGTTCAGACCGAAATCAACTCTGGTGATGCGCTTGGCCAACTGCCAATCAACGCGGAATCCGGTGTTGATGCGGATGAATTCCTCGAGCAGGGCTTTGCAATGCTGTCCACAAACGCAAAGGGCGGCGTCGCGCAGTTCTTTGACCGTGATTTCCCTGCGGAAATGGCCAGCGTTGGCATGGAAGGCCTGCAAGAATTCATGGTGTTCCCGGACAATCTGGATGACATCCTTGCACGTCTCGAAGAAGCGCGTCAGCGTATCTACCAATAATCAATAAATCTTTGCATCTCCCGTCCTGGACGGGGGATGCGCCCCCAACTTAACCCATCCGCAAACCGCTGTATGGTTTTCGCATGTGTTAAATCTGCGGAAGGCCATGACATGTCATCACTGACCCCCACATCACGAAGCTGGTACAAGCGCAATGAAATCGCGCTGACACCTTGGCTGTTCCTTTTCCCCGCAATGCTTTTCTTTGCGGTCTATGTGATCATTCCCATCGGCCAAAGTTTCTGGATCAGTTTCCATCAATGGGACGGGTTGGGCGAAAAGACCTATATCGGGACCGCCAACTACGAACGGCTACTTGGCATCGGTGATCAGAATATCGACCGCAAGTTTGAAACATCGTTCTGGAACAATCTCAAATGGTTGGTGCTGTATCTTTTGGCTGTGCCCGCAGGGCTGTTCATTGCGCTGCTGCTGAACCAGACGGTGCGCGGTATCCGTCTTTATAAATCCCTGTTCTTCTTTCCTTTTGTGATTTCGCAGGTCGTTGTCGGCCTTGTGTTTTCATGGTTCTACCTGCCACGCGAAGGCCTGTTGAACGCGATTCTAGGCGTGTTCGGGGCCGGTCCTGTGAATATTCTTGGCGATCCGACCCTCGCCACTTACGGGATTATCGCGGCGGGGCTATGGCCGCAGACGGCCTATTGCATGATCTTGTATCTGACGGGGCTGAACGCGGTTGACCCCGAACAAGTCGAAGCGGCGCGTCTGGACGGGGCGAAAGGCTATAAAATGCTGTGGTATATCATCCTGCCGCAACTCAAACCGGCGACATTCATCGCCTTTGTCGTGACCATCATCGGTGCGCTGCGGTCGTTTGATCTGATCAGCGTGATGACCAACGGCGGGCCGTTCGGGTCAACCCGCGTGCTGTCGTTCTA
The DNA here is from genome assembly GCF_900115105.1 of Yoonia tamlensis. GTDB lineage: Bacteria > Pseudomonadota > Alphaproteobacteria > Rhodobacterales > Rhodobacteraceae > Yoonia > Yoonia tamlensis. The sequence continues at coordinate 1,879,638 of NZ_FOYP01000001.1, read as the reverse complement.
TATGTTCGAGGAATCCCTGTCCGAATTCGGGTTCCGCATGGGATATGGCTCGGCGATTGCGGTGGTTCTATTCTTTATCATGCTCGGCTTTATCGGATACTTTTTGTATTCCATGTGGCGCGACGAAAAAGGAGCACGCTGATGTTTCCGACACCTATTGCAAAGAAATCGCGCAGCTATCAGCTGACCTATCAGGCGGTACTGCCGTTTGCATTGATCCTGTGGCTGTTGCCACTGATTGCCGTGGCGATGTTTTCGATCAAACCCGCCGCAGATTTCGCCAACGGCAATTATTGGGGCTGGCCGTCCAGTTTTGAAGGGTTCACCAACTACGGTAAGGTCTTCCTTGAATCCAATATGCCGCGTTATTTGTTGAACTCGATGTTCATCACGATCCCGACGGTTCTGGGCGCGGTTGCGCTGTCCAGCATGGCGGGCTTTGCGCTGGGCATCTATAAATTCAAGGGCAATCTGTTCATCTTTTTCATGTTCATCGCGGGCAATTTTGTGCCGTTCCAGATCCTGATGGTGCCTGTGCGTGACCTGACGATCAACATGGGGATGTATGATAGTATTCAAGGGCTTGTGCTGTTCCATATCGCGTTCCAAACGGGGTTTTGTACCCTGTTTATGCGCAACTTTATCCGCGCCCTGCCATTCCCGCTGATCGAAGCCGCCCGTGTCGAAGGCGTCGCGGAATGGCGTATTTTCTGGTACGTTGTGCTGCCATTGATGAAGCCCGCGCTGGCGGCTTTGGCCGTGCTGATCTTTACCTTTATCTGGAATGATTACTTCTGGGCGGTGGTTCTGACCCAAGGGCCGAGTGCGCAGCCCGTGACCGCAGGGATCACCGAATTCAACTCGCAATTCCGCGCGGCCTATCACCTGATGAGCGCGGGATCGATTGTCGCGGCCCTGCCGCCTGTCGCAATGTTCTTCCTGATGCAAAAACACTTTATTGCAGGGCTCACCCTTGGAGCGGTAAAATAAATGGACGCCTATCGTCTTGATGATGGCCAGCAAACCCTTGTGCTGGCAGTAGCTGGTGGCGGCCTGCCGCAGGTGGTCTATTGGGGCGCGCCCCTGCCAGAGACCGAAGACCTGACCGCGATTTGCGCAGCCCATGCGATTGATGTCACGGGCGGGATGCTGGACCAGAACCCCGATCTGTCAATCTGCCCCGAAGCGGGGCGGTCGTTTCAGGGGCAGGCGGGGTTGATCCTTAACGATGAAACGGGCGCGCCGGTGTTGCCAGTTTTCGGCAATACGGTTGTTGATCAATCAAACGGGCTGACGCTGACCAGCACAGACAGCGCCAACGGGCTGAAACTGACGGTGCATTTCGTCACCGACCCGCAGACCCATGTGATCACGTGCCAGACGACATTGGACGCGGACCGTCCGGTGCAGCTGCACTGGTTGGCAGCACCCGTTATACCCGCGCCACAGCAAGCGGTTGAAATGATTGATGTCTCTGGCCGTTGGTGCGACGAATTTCAGTTGAACCGGACACCGTGGACCGCTGGTGTGCACATGCGCGAAAACCGCACCGGGCGTACAGGGCACGAACATTTTCCGGGGCTCTTGATCCCGAGTGCAGGCACAACAAACACGCAAGGTGCATGTCACGCGTTCCACTATGGCTGGTCAGGCGGGCACACGATGTTCGCCGAAGAACTGCAAGACGGCCGCCGTCAGGTCCAGTTTGGTCATGCAACCCGCACGCAAATGGCGGCTGGCAGGCATTTCCGGACCGCGCCGCTTTATCTGACCTATTCAGATACCGGATTAAACGGCTGCGCCGTCAGTTTTCAGCGGCACCTGCGCGACCGGATCGTGACTTGGCCCAAGCCCGATACTGCGCGCCCTGTGCATTACAATTGTTGGGAAGCCGTCTATTTCAACCATGACCTGCCCGAGCTGAAAGACATCGCCGCACGCGCCGCTGCCCTTGGAGCGGAACGGTTTGTGCTGGACGACGGCTGGTTCGGTAAGCGCGATGATGACACCACAAGCCTTGGCGATTGGGTGATTGATCCGCGCAAATTCCCAGACGGGCTAACGCCGCTGATTGATCATGTGCATTCCCTTGGGATGACATTCGGGATCTGGTTTGAACCGGAAATGGTGAACAAAGATAGCGATGTCTATCGCACCAATCCTGACTGGGTTCTTGGGCCAGTGGACCAGATATTGGGGCGCCAGCAGAATGTGCTTGATATGGCGCTGCCTGCTGTGCGCGACTATCTATATGATCATATTGCCACAGTTTTGCGGGGCAATGATGTCGACTATATCAAATGGGATCATAATCGGGTGCTGCCCGCACCGGATGCGGCACAGACGCATGGCACCTACGCGCTGATTGATCGGTTGCGCGCTGATTTCCCCGCTGTCGAGATTGAAAGCTGCGCATCGGGCGGGGGGCGGATTGATTTTGGCATTCTCAGCCGGACCCAGCGTGTTTGGCTGTCTGATAGCAATGACGCGATTGAACGGCTGCGCATTCAACATGACGCCGCGCTGTTTTTGCCAAGTGCGGTGACCGGCAGCCATGTCGGCCCGCGCGTTTGCCATACCTCTGGCCGGACGCTGGATATCACGTTTCGCGCTTGGGTTGCGGCACAGCGCCATATGGGGTTTGAAATGGACCCGCGCGAGTTGGATGCCCGCGAAGTTGCGGTGTTGTCGCAGGTTACAAGCTGGTGGAAAGACAACCGTGACTGGATGCGCCGCGCGGATATTTTGCGCCTTGATAGCGCGGACCCCGCCGTCACGGCTGAACAACAACTGGCCGCTGATGGCGCGCGCTTTGTCGTGTTTGCAGGCAAATCGACCACGTCGCGACAAATCGCGCCGCGCCCCTTGCCGTTAACCGGGCTTGACCCCGCAGCATTCTACCGTATTTCACTGAAAAACCGTGCTGAAATCTCGACCCTTTCACGCGGAACAACAGCCCTTAAGGATCAAACCTTGGAACTGTCAGGTGCGTATCTCATGCGCCACGGCATCACGCTTCCTTGGTCGTTCCCAGAGCGCATGTGGGTCGTTGAAGGAACACGACTATGACCAAAGAAAAACGCAACCGCGCATGGTACGGCAAACAGGACCGCGACGGGTTTATCCACCGTAGCTGGATGAAAAATCAGGGCTTTCCTGATCACGCGTTTGACGGGCGTCCGATCATTGGGATTTGCAACACATGGTCCGAACTGACCCCCTGCAATTCCGGTCTGCGCGATCTGGCCGAGGGCGTCAAACGAGGCGTCTGGGAAGCCGGCGGATTTCCCGTTGAATTCCCTGTCATGTCGTTGGGCGAAACCCAGATGAAACCGACCGCAATGCTATTTCGCAATCTTCTGGCGATGGATGTCGAAGAAAGCATTCGCGCCTACGGGATTGACGGTGTTGTGCTGCTGGGCGGTTGCGATAAAACCACGCCGGGTCAATTGATGGGGGCTGCATCCGTTGATCTGCCGACGATCGTTGTCAGTTCTGGCCCGATGTTGAACGGCAAGTTCAAAGGCAAGGATATCGGATCGGGCACGGATGTCTGGAAATTCTCAGAAGCTGTGCGCGCGGGCGATATGACGCTCAAGGATTTCATGAACGCGGAATCCGGCATGAGTCGGTCAAAGGGCGTCTGCATGACCATGGGCACCGCATCCACAATGGCCAGCGTGGTCGAGGCGATGGGCATGTCACTGCCCACAAATGCGGCGCTTCCTGCCGTTGACGCGCGCCGCATGGCGCTGTCGCATATGACCGGAAAACGGATCGTGGAAATGGTCGAAGAAGACCTGAAACTATCCCAAGTCATGACCCGCGCGGCGTTTGAAAACGCAATTTTGGCCAATGCGGCTGTGGGTGGGTCGACCAACGCAGTTATCCATCTACTTGCGATTGCTGGGCGTGTTGGGATTGATCTATCTCTAGACGACTTTGAGATTGGCACCGACATTCCGCTCTTGGTGAATTGTATGCCATCGGGCAAATACCTGATGGAAGATTTTTGCTATGCGGGCGGCATGCCAGTTGTTTTGTCCGAACTCAAAGACAAATTGCGGCCCGCGAAAACGGTTCTGGGCGGCGATATTATGGCCTATGCCGACGGCGCTGAATGCTACAATGATGATGTGATCCGACCCTTTGACAATCCGCTGAAACCGGCGGCGGGCCTGCGTGTTTTGCGTGGCAATCTGGCACCAAACGGGGCCATCGTGAAACCATCCGCTGCAACCGAAGCGCTGTTGGAGCACGAGGGCGAGGCTTATGTTTTTGAAAACATCGAAGATATGAAAGCCAATATCGACCGCGAAGACCTGCCCGTGACTGCCGACACTATCCTTGTGCTTAAGGGTTGCGGGCCTAAGGGCTATCCTGGCATGCCAGAGGTCGGTAATATGCCGATCCCTGCAAAACTGGTCAAAGAAGGCGTGCGCGATATGGTGCGCGTGTCTGATGCGCGGATGTCGGGCACGGCATTTGGCACGGTGGTGCTGCATGTCAGCCCCGAAGCCAACGCGGGCGGCAATCTGGCGCTGGTCAAAACCGGCGACCGTGTCCGGTTGTCCGCGAGCAAAGGTGCGCTTGACCTGTTGGTATCAGACGCGGTTCTGGCTGAGCGCCGTGCCGCATGGCAGCCGGATGCGCCACACTACACCCGCGGCTATGCCAAGATGTATGTCGATACGGTTTTGCAGGCCGACAAAGGCGCTGATCTTGATTTTCTGGTCGGCAAAGACACCCGTCCTGTCACCCGCGAAAGCCACTAAATGACAAAAGGTGCCATCTTTCCCGATCTGAACGGGCAGTCGGTCTTTATCACTGGCGGCGGCAGCGGCATTGGTGCGCATTTGACTGACGGGTTTATGGGGCAGGGCGCAGATGTCAGTTTTGTACAACGCCGTGATGCGACCGCGTTTTGTGATGAAATGAAGGCAAAGCATGGCCGTAGCCCGCATGCGATGCGCTGCGATATTTCTGACATTGGCGCGCTGCAAACCTGTATCGCGCAGGCGGCCGAAACCCATGGGCCGGTCAGCGTTCTGGTCAATAATGCGGCCAATGATGCGCGCCACGCGGCCGAAGATGTAACCGAAGAATTTTGGGATCAATCGCAGGCGATCAATCTCAAGCCCTATTTTTTCGCAAGTCAGGCCGTGATTGCGGGCATGCGCGCACAGGGCGGCGGTGCGGTGATCAACATGAGCTCGATTTCCTATATGATGGGCGGCGCGGGCTTTGTGTCCTATACGACTGCAAACGCAGGGATCAACGGCATGACACGGTCGCTTGCGCGCGAATTCGGGCCCGATAACATCCGCTTTAACGCGCTGGCACCGGGTTGGGTGCTGACCGAGAAACAAAAAGAAATGTGGGTCACACCCGAAGGCTTGGCCGCGCATGTCGAACGGCAATGCCTGAAAGAAACACTTGCCCCGCAAGATATCGTTGATGCGGTGCTTTTCTTGGCGTCGCGCTCCAGCCGGATGATGACCGGACAGATGATGGTTGTTGATGGCGGCGTTGTGACCACCGGATAGGTGTCACAGGCCATGCATAAGGGTTTGAAACTATGAGCAGAAATATCATTGCCATCTTGCGCGGGATCACCCCGCCCGAAGCTGCGGAAATTTGCGCGGTTCTGGTGGCCGAAGGCATCACCCATATCGAAGTGCCGCTGAATTCGCCGGATCCGTTTGCGTCAATCGCCGCAATGGTTGCAGTTGCGCCTGCGGGTGTTGTGATCGGCGCGGGTACGGTGCTGACGGTGCAAGACGTCGCAAATGTTCAGGCCGCAGGTGGTACGTTGATCGTGTCACCCAACGCGGATGTCGAAGTGATCAAAGCAACCAAAACGGCGGGGATGCTGTCTTATCCCGGCGTTTTAACGCCAACCGAATGCTTCGCCGCCATTCATGCAGGCGCAGACGGGTTGAAAATATTTCCGTCCTCTGTGATCGGCACAAGCGGGCTTGCCGCATATAAGGCCGTGCTGCCCAAAGATATGCCTGTTTATGCGGTTGGCGGGGCGGGGCCGGATAACTTTGCCGACTGGATTGCGGCAGGGGCTGCAGGTTTTGGCATTGGCACAGGCATCTATAAGTCCGGCTTTAGCGCCCAAGATGTCCGCGACCGCGCCCGCGCGATTGTTACGGCCTATGATCAGGCCACGGCCTAAGTTTTTATTGCAAAGTGAGACCCCATGAAACGCACGCTTGGCACCTGCTATTACCCTGAACAATGGCCTTCGGATATTTGGGCCGAGGACGCGCGCCGGATGGTTGCCGCCGGTCTGACATGGGTGCGCATTGGCGAGTTTTCTTGGGCAAAGCTTGAACCCGAGCCTGAGAAATATGATTGGGCATGGCTGGACCGCGCCATTCAAACGCTGGGCGACGCGGGGCTAAAGGTCGTGCTGGGCACACCCACCGCCACGCCACCACGCTGGATGCTGACCCGCCATCCCGATATGCTGGCGGTGGATCGCGACGGACGGCCGCGCAAATTCGGATCGCGGCGGCATTATTGTTTTAGCCATGAACCCTACAAGGTCGAATGCGCCAAGATTGTGGGTCTGATGGCTGAACGCTATGGCCCGAACCCGCATGTGGCCGCGTGGCAGACCGACAATGAATATGGCTGCCACGATACCACGATTTCTTATAGCGATGCGGCGCGCGTGGCGTTCCAAGGATGGCTTGCAAAACGCTATGGCAGCATTGACCAGCTGAACGCCGATTGGGGCAATACGTTCTGGTCGATGGATTATCCCAGCTTTGACGATGTTGACCTGCCCAATCTGACCGTGACCGAACCGAACCCCGCGCATAGCCTTGCGTTTCGGCGGTTCAGTTCGGATCAGGTGGTGGCGTTCAACCGGTTGCAGGTCGATCTGATCCGCGCGCAGACCGACGCGCCGATCGCGCATAACTACATGGGCCGGATCACGGATTTTGACCATTTTGCGGTTGGTGATGATCTGGAAATCGCGTGCTGGGACAGTTATCCGCTCGGGTTTCTTGAGGACCGTGTTGGCGCGGATGCGGCGCGTCAGCGTGCCTTTGCCCGTCAGGGCGATCCCGATTTTCAGGCCTTGCATCACGATCTTTACCGCGCGGTCGGCAAAGGGCGCTGGTGGGTGATGGAGCAACAACCCGGCCCAGTGAATTGGGCGCCTTACAACCCCGCGCCGCTGCCCGGTATGGTCCGGCTTTGGTCATGGGAGGCCTTTGCCCACGGGGCCGAGGCTGTCTGCTATTTCCGCTGGCGTCAGGCCCCCGTGGCCCAAGAGCAGATGCACGCGGGGCTTTTGCGCCCTGATAGCGTTGATGCAGGTGTAATGGGCGAACTGGCCCAAATCACGGCTGAACTGGCCGATGCGCCCGATGTCGTGCCGGTGCAGGCGCCTGTCGCGATTGTCTTTGATTATGACGCTGATTTTGCGTGGGCCGTGCAGCCGCATGGCGCAGGGCTTAGCTATTTCGGGCTGGTTCTGGATATGTACCGCGGACTGCGCGCGCTTGGGCTTTCGGTGGATATTCTGCCCGCCACGGCGCGCGATTTTGCGGGCTACGGGCTGGTGCTGGTGCCGGGGATGATGATGCTGGCGGATGATTTGAAATCTGCGCTTAACGATAGCGGTGCGCAGGTGATTTACGGCCCGCGCACGGGTGCGCGCAATGCGGAAATGGGTATTCCCAATCCGCTGCCGCCTGCGATCCCAAATCTTGACGTCACTGTTACCGAAGTCGAAAGCCTACGCCCCGATATGCCGATCCCACTGGCATCAGGCGGCAATATTGTGAACTACCGCGATGTATTGGCAGGGGCTGCGCAGAGCGTTCTGCAGACCGCAAATGGCGAATCGGTTGCGATGCGCGACGGGTTGCACACCTATCTGGGCGGGTGGCTTGACCCCGTGGCGATGGCGGATTTTCTGCGCGCCGCCTGTGTGCAGGCAGGGATCACGACGATTGATCTGCCCGACGGAGTTCGCATCCGCGACACGGGCAATGAACGGTTCTGGTTCAACTACAATTCGGATGCGGTCACCTGCCACGGGCGCACAATTGCGGCGGCAGGTGTTTTGCGTGAAACGCGGGCTTAGTTACTGACGCAGTAGGATTTTTGCCCGAATCCTGCGGGGCTGCAGATCCAGCTGCCGTCGCCCATTTGTGCGGCGGCCAGTTGCTGGCGTTCGCGCGCGATTGCCAAGGCATGTTCACGTTCGACGTTGCTACCATTAGCGAGCCAGTTAAACCCGTTTGCTGCAACTGCATGTGATGTGGTGGTGGTGGTGGAGTGATCTGCCAAAGACGCTGTGGGCAAAAGGCCTGCAATACTAACGGCTACGAGAAGTGGCGCGGACTTGCGCGAAACTGCTGTCATGTAAATGTGCCCTTATACGTACTGCTCTATTCCAAGCGGGTTCGTATTGGGCATTTGCAGCGAAATTAGGCAGGGATTGCAGCAGGAAATGGGCGAAACAATGGCCGCCCATCACAATCATGTCGGGAACAAACGATTATTCTATTCGATAACCCGCTCGGACAGCCGCCAATCAGGGTAGCCATAGCCGTTTGGCCAAGGGTGTACCTCTTCTTGGTTAAAGTAAACCACGGCTGATAACAATGGCTTATCCGGTTGCGGCTGCCGAACGATGTTTTCCCATGCGTCAACGTAACCGGCGCTACCGGAATACCCCAGTTCGGCGACCATTACAGGCAGGCCATAAATGGATGCGCGTTCATAAATTTCATCGAGAATATCCTGATAATTGCGCGGACCGCCAAGAATCCCCACCTCCCAAGGTTCATAGCCAAAAATCGAGACGCCGATAATGTCGACATAATCGTCGCCCGGATAGTAGCGTTCCATCCCGTCATCGCCGGCAGGTGACCAGACGATGTTGATATTGGGGGCTTCGCTGCGGCAGATATCAATCATCCGGCGGAACGCCCTGATATAATCGGCCGGTTCCCATCCGGCCCAGATGAACTGGCCATCGTTACGCTCCATTTCATGGCCCCACCGGACGGTGACGGGGCTTTGCATGCCGCCGATAATGCGGCAGACGGTGCGCATATTGCCGTCGTAATAGCCATCAAGCACACCATTGCGCAAAAACGCGGGCGTGTTGCGTTCGTCCACGGTCCATGTCCATGGTTCAATTGTGATCATCAGCGCGCGGTTGCGTTCCAGCGCGTAAAGATCGGCGTCGGTCAAAGAACTGAGCGCGACATCTTCCCATGGCAGGAAGATATGTTCGATGACATTGACCGTTTCATCGCGGTAGTCGCCACCGGGATCAAATGCGCCATATGGCATATTGCCTGGCGGCAGGGCATGCGCAAGCGTGGGCAATGTGCAGGCCGCTGCAACCAATGTTGTCTTGATGGATGTGATCATCTGTGCGTGTCGCATGATGCGTATTCCTTCAATTGCGAGGGTCAGGTGACCCGTTGGTTTCAGGGCGGGTGAAACTAAGATTAAAAGCATATTCAAACGGTTTGCGGCTGTCGCTGCCCGCACCTGCGATGCGGGTCTTGACCTCAACGATCTCAAGCGGTTCAAGCCCGATCGCGAGCGCATAGACCCCTTCGGCCGAGCGCATTGTCAGCGCGGCGCCAAAGAGCACCGTCACCATTGCCATCGTGCTGACATGTGCTACCAGAATACGCGGCGCTGCGATTTGCCAGCCTTCTTCGGCATAGTGGCGAACGATAATTGTCAAAAGTGTCAAACCATATAACAGCCCCGACAGCAGGCTCAGGACATAGAACCCTTGGGCCTGTGCCAGTTGGCCAAAGATCATCACCGGCAGGATACACCCCAGCGCCAGCACCGCATAAACGCCCAATATCTTGAACGGCAACTGCTGCTTTTGTCCGGCGCCTTTGGGGGTGATCCGGAAATCGACGAATTCGCCGGTGATCGTGTCACGCAGCGCAGCCAAGCACCCCCAAAGCACCCAAGGCCATTGCAGCATGACAAACACCATCCGCGCCCAGCTTATAATTGGCGCGTTGACAGGGCGCAGCGCCTTTGCAGCGCGCAACCGCGCAGAGATCACCAGCAGTACGACAATCTGCGGCAGCGCATGGGCGATGAACTGCGGATAGGTGACCTCGGCATAGCGCATGTCAAACACAACCGCGAAAACGGGCAGCAGATACATAGCCAGAAATGTCACCGCAAAAATCGGGTAAAGAAGTTGGCAAAACAGGAACTGCACCTTTAGCCGCAGCGGCAGCGCGCGCAGATAGCGTGGCGTATATTGCAGTAACAATGTCACAAGGCTGCGCGACCACTGGAATTCCTGAATTGCGAGATCGGCAATCGAGGCCGGACCATCACCGATAGCAATCGCGTCGATTGCGTGCACACCGCGCCAGCCGCCTGCGTTAAGGATCATCGTTGTTGAATGGTCTTCGGCCAGTTCCGGCCCTAGCCCGCCAACGGCCTTAAGCGCTTTGGTGCGCACCGCATAATGTGACCCGATGCACATCGGCGCAAACCCGTTGCAATAGCCCGCCTGCAAAATCCCGTGAAACGCGCTTTCGGTGTGCAGCCGCGTGCGGACGGCCCAATGCCGGTTCTGGTTGGCAGCGCAAATCGACGGCGCGCTGACATAGCCCACTGCGGGATCAATAAAGGGGCGGACCATTTCGCGCAGATAGCCGGGTTGCGGCACATGGTCGGCATCGAGCTGGCTGACGATATCGTAATTGGTATAGCCCCATTGGTCATAGAAATAGGTAAGGTTGCCTTCTTTGCAGCGGGTACGACGTGGCCAATGCGATTGATGATAGGCGGCAACGCCATAGCGGCTTGAAATTTTGACCCCATGTTGCGCGCACCAGTCGCGGGTTTCTTTTGTCGGGTTTTCATCGGCCAGCCATGTGTCATGCGGGTAATCTTGTGCCAGCATTGCGCGCAGCGTTTCTTGCAGGACCGAAAACGGCTCGGAAGGGGTTTTGGTGACGATCATCGCGACGCGCCACGCGCCAGGGGTCGGGTCGGGCGCGACAGAGCGCACAGCACGCAGCGCGAAAAAGACGAAATATAATTGCAAAAAGCTGACCCAGCCCAGCAATGCGGTGACGACCCAATACCGCAGACCTGGCAACATATGCGCAGGCTGCAACCACCAAACCCAGAAAAACAGCACAGCCCCCAGCCAGACGGCGACCAGCGCGCAATAAACCACCATGCCGGCGCGGCTATGCAGCGAACCCAAGAACAGCGGTTTTGCCCTATGCTTTCTCATGTTGTTTCACCCCAAACCATGGCGCCGCATGCGCCAGCAACGTGGGTAAATCGGACAGGCGGGTCTTGAACCCCAACAAACGCGCGGCCGCGGCCGGATCTGCGGTCAGGATTGGCGGATCACCGGCGCGGCGCGGGCCATAACACACGGGCAACGGCGCGCCGGTAAAGGCTTCGATCCCAGCGATGACATCGCGGATCGACAGGCCAAAGCCGCTGCCCAAATTCAGATGCAGCGTTTCGCCACCCGCAAGAAGATGCGCCAAGGCGGCCACATGCGCGCGCGCAAGATCATCGACGTGAATGTAGTCGCGTACACATGTGCCGTCGGGCGTCGGGTAATCGGTGCCAAAGACGGTCAGCGCGGGGCCATTGCCCGCAGCCGCCAAAAGCGCAAGCGGAATCAGATGGGTTTCAGGCGCATGGCGTTCGCCGAGCACCCCATCCGGATCCGCGCCCGCCGCGTTGAAATAGCGCAGCGCCGCATAGGTGATCCCGTGCGCCACAGCCATATCTGCAAGCATCTGCTCGCCGATCAGTTTGGTGCGCCCATAGGGGTTGATCGGCCGCTGCGGGTAATTTTCGGTGATCGGAAAATCGCGTGGCACCCCGTAGGTCGCGCAGCTCGAGGAGAAAACAATGCGCTTGATGCCAGCGCCTTGCGCCGCCTGCAACAACGCCGTCATGCCGCCGATATTATTGCGATAATAGGCAAGCGGGTCCTGCACGCTTTCGCCGACATAGGCCGATGCCGCAAAATGAATGATTGCGGCGATATCATAGGACCGGATCGTCGCATTTACCGCATCGCTGTCGCGAATATCGGCCCGCACCAAAGGGCCATAGCGCACTGCATCCGCGTGGCCAGTCGATAAATTGTCAATTGTAACAGGCAGATAGCCCTGCGCTGCCAATGCTTTGCACGCATGGGACCCGATGAATCCGGCCCCACCCGTTACCAAAACCGCTGTACCCAGTTTTTGCATTATGACACCAGAGCGTCATCCAGTCTGGCGCCGTCAAGTTCGGATCTGTACCAGTCGATCATCTGTGCAAGACCATCTTCAAAGGCGACAGCAGGCTGCCAGCCCAACAGCGTTTTCGCGCGGCAGATGTCCGGACGGCGTTGTTTGGGATCATCGGTCGGCAAGCGCAAATGCACAATTTTCGATTCCGAATTGGTCTTGCGGCGGATGATATTTGCCAGCTCCAGCATGGTAATTTCGGTCGGATTCCCAAGGTTTACCGGTTCTGTTTCTTCGGAATTCATCAGCTTGACCAGCCCTGCGACCAAATCGGACACAAAGCAAAACGACCGCGTTTGGGATCCGTCACCATAGACAGTGAGCGGCTCGTCCTTAAGCGCTTGGCGGATAAAGTTGGACACGACGCGCCCGTCATCGGGATGCATGCGCGGCCCGTATGTGTTGAAAATCCGCGCAACACGGGTCTGCACGCCGAAACTGTGGTGATAATCCCAAAAAAGCGCTTCGGCGGCGCGCTTGCCTTCGTCATAGCAGGCGCGCGGGCCGCAGGTGTTTACGTTGCCGCGGTAGGTTTCAACCTGAACCTTGATTTCAGGGTCGCCGTAAACCTCGGATGTGGAGGATTGCAAAATGCGCGCACCTTTGTCGCGGGCCAAATCCAGCAGGTGTTTGGCCCCCATCACGTTGGTTAGCATCGTATGCACCGGATTTTTTTGATAACCCGGAGGCGAAGCCGCGCAGGCCATGTTAAATATCTGGTCAACGGGCTGCAGGATCTGCAGCGGCGTTGTGATGTCATGGTTGATCAGGGAAAAATTCGGACGCCCCAGAAACGGTCTGATATTCGCCATCGCGCCGGTCTGGAAATTGTCGACACAGATCACAGAATGGCCCTGTTGCAGATGGAATTCACACAAATGCGATCCCAAAAAGCCGGCGCCGCCTGCGATTAATACTGTGCGATGATTAGAATTTATACGGGGCAAAAAGCCATCGAAAGCATGGTCTTTCATGGTACACCTCTCCAAAAAGGTGTCGGCCAAAAAACAGACTGGCCAACCTAGTTAATACCGGAAAGCGCGCTTGACATACTTGGTAGGCGCTTTGCCGACTCACTCAAACAATGAAGTAATATGGCGCTCGAATCGCATCTTTGTCAAGATTAGGACAAATTTACGCCATATTTGCAATAAATTCGCGGTGCCGATCCTAGGAGGATTTGCGCGTCTAAACTGTTGTTTTTAAAGCTTTTCGATCAGCAGGGCGACAAGGTCAGGGCGCATCACGGAATCAGCGCATGCTGCAAGCGGTGCAATCTCGCGACAGGCGGCATTCATGGCGCGCAGCGTGCGGTTTCCGGCAAACCCGTCTAGCTGACCAACAGCATGGCCCTGCGCGGCAAGCCGCGTTTGCAGCACATAGATCGCAACGTTTTCATTGGCTGTTAGCAGGTCGGCGCCAAAGCCTTGGGTGATAAGCTGCGGCTGCGCATCAAGTCTTGCGACGATGTCGGCCATCTGCGTCGCACTGCGCGCAGTCTGCGCCGCAATTGCAATTTGTAACTGCCAGATCTGCGCCTGACTTAGCAGGTCGCGATATTGTTCCAGATACGCGCTGGCCCGATCCGGCTCGCGCCGGATGTTATAGCGATTGCCCGACCGCACAAGCCGGATCAGAAACATGGCTGCTTCGCTATTGCCCGCATCTGCGGCCTGTTCAAGCACGGCAATCGTTTGCGGCCCAGAGGCGCGCACGGATATCCCCCACATAAAGCGGGTCGCTTCGAGCACGGCAATGCGTTCTTCGCCAGCGGCATGGGCCTGTGCGGCATAACCTGCGAATTTGGCGCGCGATACGCTGCCGCCGCCCAAGTATCCATACATCGCGCCCTCGGCCAATGTGACCCAGGCCTTGGTCGCGCCCAGATTGCCAGCGCGTTGCAGCATGGCCTCGGCACGGGCAGGTGCGCGTTCGCTCCACATCAGCATCATTGCATATTGATAGATCCCGTCGGGATCACCGGCTTCGGCCGCGGCTTCGAAATATTCAAGCGCGCGCGGCCAGTCTTGGGGAAGAATAGTGCCGTAAAGATAAAGCGCCCCCAATTCGATCATCGCGGCGGTGTTTCCGGCTTCGGCTTGGGATTCAAGCAACTGCAAGCCTTCGCGTGTTGCGGGTGTTACGGTGTTTGACGCGTAAACAAGCGCGCGCCCCTGCGCGAGTGCCACATCGGGGGCATCGGCGGTTTGCGCATGGGCCGCAGCGCCACAAAAAGCGAGGACCGCCAATGTGCTTTTCGCGGTCGTAAGTGGCAGAAAACAAGGGTGAAGTCGCGTACGAAAGTTAAACATTTCGCATCCTTTCACGGAACTCAGAACGATGAACACTAGTACCCAGTCCGCAAAATATACCCGATTTTTCGAAAATTTGCAAACGGGCGTACAACCATGCGCCGTGCAAGCGCCGGATAATTTGCATGGAAAGGGCCGCAAAATTCCGCGTATTCATGCGGTTGCAGATGCCTGTGAATGCTTACCGGGTGCTTGGTACATCAGGCCACAAGCCTGCTTTTGCACCTTCGGTCATAGCGAGCACAAAGTGATACATCAGCCGCGTCAGGGCCTGATCCCAGATCACATCGGCGTGCGTATCCAGCTGGTTCACATAGCAGGGGCGATCAGCAAAATAGCGTTCGAAAACAAGGCAAAGCAGCGCCCGCGCCTTATCTGCGGCTTTGGGATCACCGGCCAGATGATGTAGCGCAAGCAGTTTGATTGCTTCGGTTTGCGGCCAGAGCAGAAAGCTGTGTTCGACAATAGTGCCGGACGTGGAGACCGCATCAAATGCCGCCCCAGTAAGTGGCGGCCTTGTGGCAAACCCGTGCGCCTGCGCGAAATCCGACAGCCGTGCCGCGATTTTGCGCAGTTCGGGCTTGTTTGCAAGCGCGGCTTCTTCCAGCAATAGCCACGCCCATTCGCATTGGTGGCCAATCTCGCGGCGCTGGCCTGCGTCCCCGGGCAAGGGTTGCAATGATGGCGTCACAAATTCCGCGATGCTGCCGCTTTGCGGGTCCATAAACTGCTTGAGGCCGGTCATCCGAAGATCGGCGGCGCGTGTTAGCCAGATTGTTACGCCGGTCATGCGGTAGGCTTGCAGGCAGGCCTCGTAGAGATGCATATGCGGGTTCTGCGCGGGGTTGCTGATGTCGGCGGAATCATCATTGCGCAAAAGTCCCGTTTGCGGGTTACGCAAATGGGTTTGCAGCGCGTTCCAGCATTCTGAGATCAGTACCGCGACTTCGTTGGACGGGGCCAGCTTGTGCCATGTGACCAGCCCCAAAATGACAAAGGTCTGGTCGTAGCTTCGCGCGATTTCATCGGCCGACTTGCCCGTCGGGCTGCCATCGCGGTTTGCGTTGCAGCGGTACAGCCCGGGTGCCTTGCAATAGTGGCGCAAGAATGCGGCTTGTTGGCGCGCGGCGTCAATATGCGCCGTGTCGCCGGATAGCAATGCGACATGCGACAAGGTGAATAGCGTGCGGGCCTGCGCCAACACTGATTTTCCCGCCGTCACATCCGCCGTGCCATCCGCGTTCAGCGCATCAAAGACACCGTTCTGCCCATCCTGCACGCGCGCCAGCCACGCGCCAAAATAGTCGTTCCAGAACCAGTTGGACCAGTCGGATGCATCGCGCGGCTGCGCGCCGTTATCATAGGACACGCCGCACCTATTTGACTGAATCGGGCATCAACAGCTCTGGCAGCCAGAGTGCGATGCCGGGGAAGATGATAATCAGCAGCAGGATCGCCAGCATCGGCAGCAAGATGATACAGACTTCGCGCATAACCTGCGCAACGTTCATGCCACCGATCGATGCGGATATCAGCAGACAAAGCCCGTAGGGCGGTGTCACCAGACCGAATGCAAGCGACACAATCCCGATGATCGCAAAGACAATGGGATGGATGTCGGCCGCTTGTGCGACTGGCAACAATACGGTGCCCAAAATGATGATGGTCGGGATCGCATCAATGAACAGGCCAAAGAACAAGAACAGCCCGGCGATAACCATGGCGGTGCCGAACGGCCCGAACTCAAGGCTGGTCATCGCGTCAACAACAAGCTGCGGCACATGATAGAACGCCAGCAGCCAGCCGAATGCAGAGGCCGAACCAATCGCGAACAATGAAATCGACGCAAAACGTCCGGTGTCATAGAAAATATGGCCGAGGTCTTTGATCGTTACCGTGCGGTAGACGAACATCCCGAGGATCAAGGAATACCCTGCCGCGATAATCGCGCTTTCTGTCGGGGTCACGATACCGGCAACGATACTGCCGATCACAAAAATCGGAGTCAGCATGGCAAGAAACGCGCCTTTGAATGCAGTCCAGATCTCGCTGAGCGTCGGTTTGCCGATGATCGGGTAGTCATAGACCTTGGCGTAGCCGTAAACCGTTGCCATCAGCGCAAGGCCGATCATGATCCCCGGGATTGCACCTGCAAGAAACAACGCACCAACAGAGGTTTTCATAACCCCGCCCCAGACGATCATCAAAATGGATGGCGGGATAATGACGCCCATAACCGATGAACAGGCGGTGATCGCAATTGCGAACTTGCGGTCATAACCTTCCTTGAGCATCGCAGGGATCAGGATTTTGCCGCAGCCGGCGGCATCCGCCGTCGAGGACCCTGAAATACCCGCAAACAGCATCGAAACGGCAACGTTCACATGGCCCAAACCGCCCGGCATCCAGCCGGTCAGGACGCGCGCCAGATCAATCAGGCGGTCTGTCACCTTGCCCGAGTTCATCAGGTTCGCCGCCAACAAGAAAAAGGGCACGGCCAACAGGATAAACGAATTGTAGGACTGGAACATGCGGTCCAGCACGATGAAGGGGGTCAGCCGCAGTTCAAGCACCACGATTGGAACGGTCGAAATCGCAAGCGCAAACGCGACAGGTACGCGCAAGATAACCAAAAGAATAAAGCAACCGACAAGGATCGCGCAGGCAAGACCAGTTGAAATAATCATATTAGTTTACCGCCCGGTTTTTGTAGGTTGAGATGGCCTCATAGAGGCGGTAGCCCGCGAACAGGATCCAGACCACACCTGCGATCGGCACGGAAATATAGGTGATCATCATATTCGCGCGCATCATGACAGAGTTCTGGATGTAGCCGAATTTTGCGTATTCAATGCCGTACCATGCAAAAACACCCGCAAACCCGAGGATCATGACCAGAACAAATCCGTCCTGGAGCAGTACCATAAGGGGGTGTTTCGCATCCGGAATAACGCGCACGTCAAAATGCGTCTTTTCCCAAACGGCGATCATGGCGCCGATCATAACGGCCCAGACAAACAGGAACGTTGCAAGCTCTTCGGTCCAAAGATAGACAGGTATGATGCCTGTGTAGCGGGCGATGACCTGCATGCCGACGGGCACCGCAAGAAGCGCAATCAGAGCCCCGAGTAATACCTTCAGGCAATTGCACAATTGTTCAAGAAAGCGTCCAAACATGATAGTCTCCAGTCCCCGAAGGTTCGTCCCCGAAATGAACTATCGGCGCCCCCGAGGGCGCCGATAATCTGCTTTTCAAAGCGCCTTATTGTGCGCGGATCGCCGCGAGAAGGTCAGTCGCGCCCAGTTCGGCCGCATAGGCGTCCTGTACGGGGATAACCATTTCAAGCAGCGCGTCGCGGCCTTCGAATTCGCTGACGAAAACCTGACCGGCATCGATCATTTCTTGCAGCTTTTCACCATCCTGGCGGCTTTCCAGTTCACGGCCAAAGGCACCTGCGTCTGCACCGGCAGCCAGAATGACAGCCTGAAGGTCGGCATCCAGAGCGCTAAATGTGCTTTCTGCCATCACCAACGGGCGCACAGTGATCGCGTGGCGTGTCAGGGTGATATGCGGTGCAACTTCGTAGAACTTGAGGTTCTGGATCGAAGCCGCTTCGTTTTCAAAACCTGCAATCACGCCGGTCTGGATCGCGTTGTAGACTTCGTTATAGGCAATCGCCGAAGGTGCGGCCTGAATCGCTGCGAAAATCTGCGCTTGGATCGGTGCGCCCATAACCCGCATCTGGTGGCCGTTCAGCTCTTCCATGTTGGTGATCGGATCGGCAGAAGCAAGGTTACGTACGCCGCCACCAGCATAGCCGATCACGCGGATGTTTGCTTTTTCAAGAAGCTCGGCTTCAAGCGGGGCCATAACGCCGCTGGACAGCGCTGTGTTCCAGTGCTCGAGGTCACGGAACAAGAACGGCATGTCCATCAGCGGGATCGAAGGTGCAAAGGTCGCCATGTTGGATGGGGCCATGATTGCAAAGTCGATCGCAACACCTTGCTGCAGGAATGTGACAAAGTCGCTTTCGTCGCCAAGTTCACCGTTCAAACTGATATCGAAAGAAACTTCGCCAGCATAGTTTTCGGAAACAAGACGAGAGAATTCACGCAGTGTTTTTGTATAGGCGTGCTCTTCATCGAACATGCTGGCGCCGCGCAATGTTGTTTCAGCCGCAACTGAAGTCGCCAGAATCGTTGTCGCGGCAACGGCGCTCGCAGCAAAGGTGGTCATTGATTTGAATTGAAACATAGTGTCCTCCCAGACGGTTTGGAATCGGTCTTAATTTGTAGACTAGTATCCCTGTTGGTGGCGGCATTGAGCCACATTGGTTAAGACATGTAAACGCCTTTGATTCGTCGCAGGGGCCTATCAGGAAAGAAATTTGGTTAAGCATTTGAAATGGACAGCATTAATTGATCTACCCTCGCGACGGCTGGCGTTTTGCTCGCGTCGCGCATGCAGACAAGTGCTTCCGGCAAGAATTCATTTGAAATATTGCGGCTAAGCGGCGCGCGACAAAGCGCTGCGCAAGCCTAAGCGCGCAGGCAATTGATACCTGTGCCCGCATCCAAGCGGGCCAGACCTTGCATGCCGTCGGCCGGCGCAGTTTTCCCGCGCAGTGGCGGTCTAGGAAACAGGATTGCGATAGATCATGCGCCGTACAGAACCGGTTTTGGAACGCATCAGGATCGTTTCGGCGGTCACATAGCCGACCTCGCGTTTGATACCGTGCACAAGTGATCCATCTGTCACACCGGTGGCTGCAAAAATCACGTCCTCGGTCACAAGATCGTCGCGGGTGTAGACGCGGTTCAGATCGGTGATTCCGGCCTTTGCGGCGCGGCCGCGTTCGTCATCGTTGCGAAACAGAAGACGCCCCAAAATCTGCCCGCCCATACATTTGAGAGCGGCAGCAGCCAGCACACCTTCGGGCGCGCCACCAGAGCCCATATACATGTCGATACCTGTAATGTCGGGTTCGGCACAATGCATGACACCCGCAACATCGCCATCGGTAATCAGGCGGATCGCAGCACCGGTGCTGCGCAGTTCGGCGATCATGTCCTCGTGGCGCGGGCGTTCAAGCACGCAAACTGTGATGTCGCGCGCCGTGCAGCCCTTGGCGGCAGCAAGCGCGGCGACACGCTCGCTTGGCGACATGTCGAGCGTGACAACATTCGGCGCAAAACCGGGACCAATGGCAAGCTTGTCCATGTAGACATCAGGCGCATGCAACATGGATCCGCGCGGGCCCATTGCAATCACGGCCAGCGCGTTTGGCATGTCTTTTGCCGTCAATGTTGTCCCTTCCAGCGGATCAAGCGCAATATCAACACCTGGCCCGTCACCGGTGCCGACCTCTTCGCCGATATAAAGCATCGGGGCTTCGTCGCGTTCGCCTTCGCCGATCACAACGACACCGGCAATATCAAGCTTGTTGAGCTGCTTTCGCATCGCATCCACAGCAGCCTGATCAGCGGCCTTTTCATCGCCGCGCCCGATCAGCGGGGTGCAGGCAATCGCGGCCGCTTCGGAAACACGGGCAAGCCCAAGTGAAAGAGAGCGGTCATTGAAATCGGCGGCTTTGGTCACGATGGGACTCCTTTGATGGTTGGTCTCCCTAAACCGTGTCAGCTGCCGCGCCGCAAGACTGTTTGCGCTAACTTTGGCGGCGTCAGAATTTGAAACAAATTCTGGAACCAAAAATTCGCGAATTTTTGGACGCCTAAATCTGTTCGATTCGGATCGCGACCGGTGTGCCAGAAACAACGCCGGTTTTTTCGAATTCGCCAATCGCTTCGTCAAGCGCGCTGCGGGTGGTTTTATGGGTGACGATCAGCACAGGTGCTGCGGTATCTTGATGCCCATACTGGCGCATGCGGTCGATCGAAATACCTGCTTCGCTCAGCGCGTGGGCGACCTTGGCCAAGGCGCCCGGTTTATCGACCAGTTGCATCCGCAGATAATAGGGTGCGGATACAGCCGCGCGGGCGGCGCGCGCGTTGCGCAGGGTTTTGGCAGGCTGTCCGAATGTCGACATGCGCAGCCCGCGCGCGATATCCATCACATCGCCCATCACAGCGCTTGCGGTCGGGCCTTCGCCTGCGCCGGGGCCGCGCAATACGATCTGCCCGACGGCGTCACCTTCCAGCACAACCATATTGGTGCCGCCTTCAAGCTGCCCCAAAGGCGAGGTGTCGGGCACAAGGCAGGGTGACATGCGTTGTTCCAACCCGCGACCCGTCATTTGCGCCACGCCAAGCAATTTGATTTTATAGCCCATGTCGGCCGCCTGATGGATGTCTTCGATGGTGACCGCGCCGATGCCTTCAAGCTCGACCGCTTCGAAATCCACCTGTGTGCCAAAGGCTATTGCCGCCAATATCGCCAGCTTGTGCCCTGCGTCGATGCCACCAACATCAAGTTCGGGGTCGGCTTCCAGATAGCCAAGGTTATTGGCCTCTTCAAAGACCGCCTCATAGCTGAGCCCTGCGTTTTCCATGCGCGTCAGGATATAGTTGCAGCTGCCGTTCATCACGCCCATTACACGTGAAATACCGTTGCCCGCCAGCCCTTCGGTCAGTGCCTTGACCACCGGAATACCGCCTGCAACGGCCGCTTCGAAGCGGATCACGCGACCGGCCATTTCGGCCGATTCCGCAAGCGCCTGACCATGGATCGCAAGCAGCGCCTTATTGGCTGAAACCACGTCTTTGCCAGCGTTTATCGCGGCGATCGTTGCGTCTTTGGCCGGGCCTTCATGGCCGCCCATGACTTCGATAAACAGGTCGATATCGTCGCGCTTCGCCAGATCGACAGGGTCGTTTTCCCAAGCGTAGCCTGACAGGTCAACGCCGCGGTCTTTGTCTTTTGAACGTGCGGATACGGCGCTGATCACAATCGGACGGCCTGCGCGAGTTTCCAGTAGTGTCGCGTGTTTTTGTACGATCTTGACGATTCCGACGCCAACGGTGCCCAGACCCGCAATTCCAAGGCGCAAAGGTGTTGTCATATCAGGGTCCGTCCATGGTTGATTTGTCTTCCCGCCGTACTAGCGAAACCGCGCGGCTACTGCAACGCAGCGATGTCGATCTGGCGCAACCAAGCTGCGCGGGCGTGCAATGCGGCCACGCGGGCCGCCAGATCCGAATCTTGCGCGGCTGTGACGGGGGCAATGCCGGGCATTGGTGTCAGCACGGGATAGGGGGCCGCACGCGCCGCATCGCTGATGCTGCCATCAAGCGCCGGAATTTGTGCACAGCCGGCCAAAGCGACAAGAAGAAGGGGCATAAAACGCATAGTGTGATGTTTTGCATTCCGCGCGCGCCAGTGCAACTGGGCATTCATCAACAGATCGGTTAGATCACTTGCAACAAACAAGAGGATCACCATGTTTCAATCCGATGAAAACGGCGTCTATGCCACCGTGCAAGCCTCTGCGCTGCGCCGGATTTTTGCCTTTGGGGTCTTGCTCGGGCTGGGGGGGCTGGTGATCTATACGGCGCTCGTGCAGCCGCCTGCACCGGTGTGGCTGGTGTTTATGTTGGCGTTCGGGGGCGCGATGCTTTGGCTGGCAGAGACGATGCGCCGCTGCACGCTGTTGTCGATCGAATTGACCGAAACCGAATTGCGCGCCAGCAACGGTTTTGTTCTGGCGCGGATGGATGAAATCATCGCCGTCGACCGTGGCGCATTTGCGTTCAAACCGTCCAACGGTTTTACCTTGAAACTCAAAGAGAAAAAGCCCCGCTCATGGGCGCCGGGGCTTTGGTGGCGGTATGGTCGCCGCATTGGTGTCGGTGGGGTAACATCCGCAGGCCAAGCCAAATTCATGGCCGAACAAATCGCGCTACGGATAACCGCAGCACGGCTTTAGCAAAGCAGATCACCGTTGTTTTTTACAAAGCAGACGGATTCGGTATAGCGTGGACGGATGGTTGTAAAAGTGTCGAACGTGAAATCGTCCAGATCGGTTTGCAAAAACGGGCCGATGCCAATCGAAAATGGCGCAGAATATTCGGTGTGCGTTTCAACAAGCAGGGCGCGGTCGCCATCCGCCAAGATCGGCAAGCGGTCCGATTCAGCGCGCAGCGTCGCATTGGTATGGTTGGAATAATAGCTTCCTTTGTTGCGTGACCATTCGCGTGAATATTGGTCATTCGCTTCGTCGTAGCTGTAGACGGTGACGCGCAAGTCCGGCGCGCTGGCAGAATGCGAAAGCGCATCAAGCAGGTCGTATGCGCCGTTGATAAAGGTCCAGTCAACATCGGTTTCGCGGCTGAACATATCAGCGAGCGTCATGCTCATGCGGGTACTGATTGACTGCGCCTTGAAGGCATCAAAATACACAAGCGTCGACAAAAGCGCCCAAACGAGAATCGGGACGACAAGCAAGAGTTCGATCGCGATTACACCGCTTTCGTCTTGATGAAAATTCCGGACAAGCGACCTAAAGTTATTCTTCATCTTCATCTGCAAATGGCTCCACTACAAAGGCGGCAGATGCGACCAGCGCATATGAACCACCGGCGGCATCATTTCCTTCGGCCGCAGTGACGATCGAGCGTCCAATGCCCGAAGTCGGCAACATCGGGTCAAGCCGGATGCAGGCCCGCAAGAAAACCAGTTTGTTATTTCCGCCGTTGACAAATTCAACCGAGGCTTGGGTTGTTACGCTCCTGTCGATGCAGCGCACTTGTGACGGAATATCGACCCAGTTGCGCACGTCGCGCACAACCATTTCAAGTTCAATCTGTTCTTCGCAATCTGGCAAAATCTCGGCGTAGCCACAGATCGCGGTTTTGAGCAGGGGGCCGGTCGGTTCGGGCATCGCGCCGATACGGATCTCGCGGACGGCCATGTCAACGCCACGCTCGAGCATCACATTGCGCAGCGATATGACGCCCTGTTCATAGGTCATCAGAAAAAAGCCAAAGAACATCGGAAAGACAAGCACAAATTCGACGGTGACGACCCCAGAGTCGTCACCCGCGAATTGCCGGAATTTTGACATCAGGTGCCGCATTACAGGCTCAACCGCAGTTCGGTGATTTGCTCGGCAATCTGTTCGAAAATTGCTTCCAGCTCGGCACCTTGTGTTTCGTGATAGTGGCCCGCCACCGATGATGCGCAGCTTGACATCTGCGAGCTACCGGCACCCATTGCGATCGCATGCACGATGATGTTTTCGCCCTTTGCAGCGGTGCAGATTTCCTCGAGCTGCCGGTCGGCGTCAGCCTTTGAATAGCCCGAATAGGAAACGGTGTTTTCGCTTTCGCGCGGAATGACGGGGGTGATGTTCTGGTAGCGGTTCCAGTTGTACCAATAGGCGTGCGGGTATGTGCCCCAGATAATGCGTTCGTCAAGTTCATCATAGCGGCTGGGTAGTATGCGCTTGCCGGCCACGTTCTGACCATCGGTCATGAGAATGACGTATTTCACCGTCGAGACACCATCATCATTGGCAGAATAGTTCGACGGGCGTTCACCGGCAAATGCAGGATCAATGCCTGATGCATTGCCCAGCAATGTGCGCATCGACGGATCAAGCAGGGACACGCCCCATTTCATACCCAGATGGATCGCCGTAAAGGTTGTTGGCTCATAGCTGTTGATCGCGGCTTTCAGCTCGTCGGCGTCTTGTGACAACGGGATGATATGCGTTTGCATGCCGCCGGAAACTGTCGCAGGGCAAAGCGGCAGGCGAACCGTGCTTGTGCTGCTACCAGAGTAGTGATCGAATGTCTCAACCTGATGGTAGGCACGCGATGTGTCAAATGTGGTTGTCAGGAATTCGTCCGAGTCGAAATCGATACAACGGCTTGGGTTCGTATACCAGTCACCCACGCGATTCGCTGCGGGCAAGAGCCTGTCAGTTTCAAATTCGAACATTGATGGGTCTTCATCCAGCGTCAGCTGGTCAAAAATCGCATCGCCAATATTCACCTGCTGTGAATAGGCAATAAGGTTGATCGAGATCTGGTCTTCGTAGTCTTCGATCAACAACTGGTCGATAAAATTGTTTGCCGCTTCCTGCAGGATGGTGATGCGGTCACTACTATTGCCATTGGCATCGGTTGCGCTGGACCCCATCGACCCGGAAATATCAAGCACCAGCGAGATTTCAATGTTACCGGCACCCTCAATCGCGGCTGACTGGGCGGGAACAGACAGTGTGTCGATGCCGGCAAGACGCAGATAGAAAGTATCCAGATTCAACCGCGACTGCACACTCACAGAGCGCGAAGCGGCCATGCTGTTTACAGACGGTTCGCCGATAATATTATCGCCATAGCCCGTTTTTTCGAACATATCGACGACGACATCCTTGGCGTCGAGGCTTTGGTCAAGTTCGGCCGCGGCAAGCACAGCGCGGTCTGCAACGCTTTGCAATTCGGCGCGCTTTGCCTCGAACCGCATAAAGTCCACGGCCATGCCGCCCATGATCAACATCGTGACCAGCAAGAGCAGGGTCATCACAATAATGCCGCCGTCCTCGTCTTTGGCAAAACGCCGCAAAACGCTGTCGCGCTGATCGATCACTGGAGTCTGAATATTCTTTGTCATCGGCTGATTTTTCCCCGCGGCAATACACCAAGGCTTTCATACGCTAATCTGAAAGGGCTGCATAACTGAATATAAACATGACATGAACGCCAGAGCATGTGATGGCAAGAATGTGGCGATACTTTGGCGCAAGGCTGCTGACCTGCGGTAAACTGCGAACAATTCGATGCGTGGGCGGCAATTGTTCATGAATTTGTCGAGTTCTGCGATTTGCGGGTCGGCAATTTGTTGCCGTTTCGCCTCGGTCTGATTGTGCTTGCGGGCATTGTGCTGCCAAAAATGTCGCGAATCGGCGCGAAGGCGTGGTTTTGCGTGCCGTACATGCGGCTGCAAATTCACGCATAAGCACATGGCAATTGCCCCGCAACTGCGCGATACTGCGCGCATGAGTTTGCCGCCCGGTTTCCTTGATGAATTGCGCAGCCGGCTGTCCTTGGGGCAGGTCGTCGGGCGCAAAGTCATGTGGGATACGCGCAAGTCAAATCAGGGCAAGGGCGATCTTTGGGCGCCGTGCCCGTTCCATCAGGAAAAATCCGCGAGCTTCCATGTCGATGACCGCAAAGGGTTTTATTACTGCTTTGGCTGTCACGCCAAAGGCGATGCAATTACATTTGTACGCGAAACCGAAAATGTCGATTTCATGGAGGCCGTGCGCATTCTGGCGGGCGAGGCGGGGTTGCCCATGCCCGAACGCGACCCGCAGGCGCAGCAAAAGACGGATCACCGCAGCGCATTGGTTGCGGTGATGGAACAGGCGGTACAGTTCCACAAGATGCAGCTTCAAACCGGCGCGGCGGCACAGGCCCGCGAATATCTTGAACACCGCGGTTTGAACCCCGAGGCCCAAGCGCGCTGGGATATCGGTTTTGCCCCTGCGCAGGGCGGTGTACTTGAATATCTGACGGGCAAAGGGGTCGCCGAAAAACTGATCGTTGACGCTGGTTTGGCGGCGCAAAGCGACCGCGGAAGCGGGCTTTATAACCGGTTTCGCGACCGGATCATGTTTCCGATCCGTGACGGGCGCGGGCGGCCGATCGGGTTTGGTGGTCGCGCGATGGACCCGAACCATCCGGCGAAATACTATAATTCACCGGAAACCGATTTGTTCGACAAGGGCCGTAGCCTGTATAACCAAGGCCCCGCCCGCGAGGCCGCAGGCAAGGGCAAGCCGCTGATCGTCGCCGAAGGTTATATGGATGTCATCGCCCTGTCAGAGGCCGGATTTGCGGCGACCGTTGCGCCGCTTGGCACCGCGATCACCGACAACCAGTTGCACCTTTTGTGGCGGATCGCGGACGAGCCGATCATCGCATTGGACGGCGACACGGCCGGTTTGCGCGCGGCGATGCGTGTGATCGACATTGCGCTGCCGCTGCTTGAGGCTGGGAAATCGCTGCGCTTTGCGCTGATGCCCGAAGGGTTGGACCCCGACGATCTGATCAAAACCCAAGGTGCCAGCGCAATGCAAAAACTGCTGGATGGCGCGATTCCGATGGTACGAATGCTCTGGGATAGAGAGCTAGAAGCAGCACCAGCTTCGACGCCAGAGCAACGCGCTGGACTTGATCTACGGTTGAGAATGGCTATCGGCAAAATTCAAAACCAAGATGTTAAGCGCTATTACGCGGAAGCAATAAAGGAACTTCGATGGATTACGTTCCGCCCCAACTACTATGCTCCCGCGAATAGATTTGATCGTAGGAAGGCCCCCGGCGGTCCACTAGCAAGCACTAAAGCTTCAGCGCTAGTAAATGACCCAAACGGCCGTTCGATCGAGGCTCTGCGAGAGCGGGTCATATTGGCGCTATGTGTACGTCACGCACAAATGCGTTCCGAGTTTGAGGCCGCATTGGAAAATTTCGAATTCTTGGAGCCTGATCATCAAGAACTGGCATTGCGTTTGATCGACGTGGCGCTGTCGCATGGAGATGATGAAATACTGATGTATTTAGGTAAGTTCGGCCTGGAGTCCGTCGTATCAAAAATTTTCAACGATCCCATGGTCCGAGTTTTGCCAGCCATGCAGCGCGATGTGCAATTTGAAGTTCCACGCATGACTCTGGCCGAGCAATTTGCCAAGCTTGATGCAGAGCGAGGTCATAGGCAAGCGATGGAAGATGCAGAATTTGATATGTCAGGTTACGTAGATGAAGGCCTGACGCACCGCGTGCAGCTCGCCAACTACGCTCTAAATGATTCGGGTGGCACATCCCTCGAACAGTCAGTGGAATATGATGTGAGTAGTAACGGGCTTTCAATGGATCGATCTGAGCGGGACGCCCTTGCAAAAATTGTTGCAGACATCATATCTAACACCAAGAAACCGAAGAAATAACTGATTACAAACATGGTCATGAAGTTAGTTCTGGTGGCGACCGGATGAGCCATGCCGTAGAGTTGACGGTTCTGGAGTGTCACATATTTGAAAACAAGGTGCGATCTGCTTGCGAATCAGTGCAATGCAGGTTTGATTCGACGCTAACCGAATCAGCCGAATCACTTCGGCGCGCAAACGACGACTTGGAAAGGTCCTTTTGATGGCTGCGAAAGACAACGACGATCGTAAGAATGCGGACCAGGACGGCGATGACAGCCTTGATATGAGCCAGGCAGCGGTCAAAAAGATGATCGCTGATGCGCGCGAACGGGGCTACATCACTTACGACCAGTTGAACGCCGTTTTGCCGCCAGAGCAAGTTTCGTCCGACCAGATCGAAGACGTGATGTCCATGCTGTCGGAAATGGGCATTCAGGTCACCGAAGAAGAAGAATCAGAAGAATCCGAAGAAAACCAGTCCGGCACCGAAGTCGCGACCGTTGCCGGTTCGCGCGAAGTGGCGCTTGGTGGTGCGGAAACCGAAAAACTCGACCGTACCGACGACCCCGTGCGCATGTATCTGCGCGAAATGGGATCGGTTGAACTGCTGTCACGCGAAGGCGAAATTGCCATCGCCAAACGGATCGAGGCCGGCCGCAATACGATGATCCTCGGGCTGTGCGAAAGCCCGCTGACATTTCAGGCGATCACGATCTGGCGCGACGAGCTTTTGTCCGAAGACATTCTGCTGCGCGATGTGATTGATCTGGAAACCACCTTTGGCAACCAGTTGGGCGAAGACGAAGAACCCGTCGTCGAAGCCGTTGCCGGTGCGCCGGCTAAATCGGAAAAAACCCAAGAACTGGACGCTGACGGCAACCCGATTGCCAAAGACGACGAAGAGGACGAAGACGATCAGGCCAATATGTCGCTTGCCGCGATGGAGGCCGCGCTGAAGCCGCGCGTGCTCGAAACGCTTGAAGTCATCGCGCATGATTTTGCCGAATTGTCCGATATGCAAGACGCGCGGATGTCCGCGACCCTTAACGAGGATTCGTCGTTCACCGACAAGCAGGAAAAGAAATACCAGAAACTGCGGTCGGAAATCGTGCTGATGGTGAATTCACTGCACCTGCACAACAACCGGATCGAAGCGCTGATTGACCAGCTTTACGGCATCAACCGCCGGATCATGCAGATCGACAGCTCCATGGTCAAATTGGCCGACCAAGCCCGGATTAACCGTCGCGAATTTATTGATGCCTATCGTGGTCGCGAGCTTGACCCGAACTGGCTTGAGGAAATGGGCGAAAAGGCGGGCCGTGGCTGGCAGATGATGGTCGAAAAATCGACTGATAAAATCGAAGAGCTGCGCGGCGACATGGCCCAAGTTGGCCAATATGTTGGCGTCGACATCACCGAATTCCGCCGCATTGTGCAGCAGGTCCAAAAAGGTGAAAAAGAGGCGCGTCAGGCCAAGAAAGAAATGGTCGAAGCCAATCTGCGTTTGGTGATTTCGATTGCCAAGAAATACACAAACCGTGGCCTGCAATTCCTTGATCTTATTCAGGAAGGCAACATCGGCCTGATGAAAGCGGTTGATAAATTCGAATATCGCCGCGGTTATAAATTTTCGACCTATGCGACATGGTGGATCCGTCAGGCGATCACGCGCTCTATCGCGGATCAGGCGCGCACGATCCGTATTCCGGTGCATATGATCGAAACGATCAACAAGCTGGTTCGCACGGGGCGCCAGATGTTGCACGAAATTGGCCGCGAGCCGACACCAGAGGAATTGGCAGAAAAACTGCAAATGCCTTTGGAAAAAGTCCGCAAGGTTATGAAAATCGCGAAAGAGCCGATTTCTTTGGAAACGCCCATTGGCGACGAGGAAGATTCGCAGCTTGGCGATTTCATCGAAGACAAAAACGCGATCTTGCCGCTGGATTCCGCGATTCAGGAAAACCTGAAAGAAACCACAACGCGGGTGCTGGCATCCCTGACCCCACGCGAAGAACGCGTGCTGCGCATGCGTTTCGGGATCGGCATGAACACCGACCACACGCTCGAAGAAGTCGGCCAACAATTCAGCGTAACGCGCGAACGTATCCGCCAGATCGAAGCGAAAGCACTGCGGAAGCTGAAACACCCAAGCCGGAGTAGAAAGCTGCGGAGCTTCTTGGATCAATAATTAGAAAGGCGCCTCCGGAAACGGGGGCGTTTTTGTTTTGGAAGCGTGGAGCATAAATTATGCTAGAGTACTGGCCCTCTCAAGAAAAGACTAAACGGTTTGTGGTGCTGGGTGGTGGTGATGCCGCCTACAATAACGTCAAAAAAATTATTGATGAATTGAGCGCTGAAAGTGACCGTGGAGCGGTGATCGTAGGGTCAGCTTTTTTGGATGAGATATTACAAGAAATATTAGTCGCCTACGCGCAAAATACAGCTCATATGGAAAAGCTGGTTTCGAACATGCGGTCTTCGACAGTTGCCGATTTATGTCTTTCTTTAGGCCTCATCTCCCAAGATGAACGGGACACATTAAAGATTTTGACGCAAATTCGTAACAAGTTTGCTCATCGTGCGACCATCAGTTTTGACGAGCCGTACGTCGAAACCCGCTGTGGTAGTTTGCAATTTGTAAAATGGTCTAAAGAGCAAAAACCTCCTGCAAGAGATCGGTATTTAGCAAATATTTTCAATATGATAATGGAGATGGAGGATAGGCCTTCATATCTTCGAGCCCACCCTATGCCAATCGTGGACATTCAGAGGGTTGTTTCAAGTGTACAACCTTAGTAAAGCTTCGAATGGTACAGTAAATTTAGATTTGTCCTTGGTGCGGTCGATAACCTCGACTCAAATGGGCTATGTGCTCGTCGTATGGACATAGTTGTTCAGGCTGATTGATTGCGATTGGAAACTGACTTCTTTCGCTTTTGTCGCTTGGACGGTACGGTAAAAAACCGAAAACACGGAGCCTTCTCATGTCCCTTTTCAAACGCCTTTTCGGCGGCAGTGCCGCACCCGCCGTGGTCCCTTCGGAAGAATACAACGGCTACACCATCACCCCAGAGCCGATCCGCGAAGGTGGTAAGTTTCGTCTGGCCGCGAAGATCGAAAAAGAGATCGACGGAGAGCTGAAGGTGCACCAATTGATCCGCGCGGATATGCTTGAAAGCGAGAATGTCGCGCGGACCGAAGGGGCGGCCAAGGCCCGCGTGGTCATTGACCAGCAGGGCGACAGCATTTTCCGTTGATCAAAAGAACCGCGCGATCTTATCAAGCGGTTTTTTGTATTTCGCCACCGCAGGCACGGTTGCGTCCTTGGACGGGTGACCGACCGTCAGGATCATCACCGGTTTTTCGGAATCGGGGCGGTCAAGCGCGGCATTCAGGAACTTCATCGGGTTGGGGGTATGCGTCAAACACGACAGCCCCGCGTTATGCAGCGCGGTGATCAAGAACCCCGTTGCAATGCCCACGCTTTCAGGGACGTAGTAGTTTTTATACCGCGTGCCATCGTCAAATTCGCCCCAGCGCTGTGCGAAAATCACGATCAACCAGGGCGCGGTCGTCAGGTGCGGTTTGTCTGCATTGGTGCCGATGGGCTCGAGCGCTTTGATCCATTCGTCGCTGCCGCCGCCGTCGTAAAATTTACGTTCTTCAACCTCGGCTTCCTCGCGGATACGCGCCTTGAGCGCAGGGTCAGACACGCAGGCAAAAAACCATGGCTGGTGGTTGGCGCCAGACGGCGCGCTGCCCGCGGTCATCAGGCAATCTTCGATGATTTCGCGCGGCACCGGCTGGTCTGTGAAATCGCGCACCGAATGGCGCTTGGCCATAAAGGCGCGAAAATCGGCGGCCGCGGCTTGGGCATCTGCATCCGTCATTTGCGCATGATCGGGCAGGGGCATGGCGCTATAGGACATTTTTTCTTTTGCAAACATTATTCGGCTCCCTGAATTTGGGCAGAGTTAATCAGCAGCCACGCCCGAGGCCAAGGCGAAACCTAAAAACCGTCGGGATAAAACTGTTTCAGTTCCGCCTTTAGCGGATCAAGGTGCTTTTCATAGCGCGCCCAGCGTTTGACCGAGCTTTTGTAAATCGGCTGCCGCACCTGCCATGTAGAGATTGTTCGTGCCCGATTTTCGTTTTGCTGGTAGTCAAGACATGCAGGGTCCCAGTCAAGCCCGAGAAAATCAATGACCTCGCGCGCCTTACCTTCGGTGTCGGCAACAATGTCCTCGTAATGCACTTCCATGATCGGGTTTGGCACCACATTCTTCCAATGCGCCATAAGGCTCCGGTATTCGCAGTAATATTGGCCCAATGACGTCAGATCTTGGGTATAGCTGTGAAAGCTGTTGAGCGGAGCAAGATAACACGACACGCAATTATCCATCGGGTCCCGCAGAGCGTTGATAATACGCGCTTTTGGAAACATTTTGGCGAATAGTCCCAAGACTTCGAAGTTGTGAAGGTTCTTGTCAACGATCCGCAGCCTGTTTGGCTGCGCAGTTGTAGACGCCTCAAGATATTTGGCCGCGAGTGCCTGCGTCTGTTCGGGGCTCATATTGCGGATCGCGCTAACAATTGCGGGGCCATTTTGTGGCTTCACACCGGCATTTGTCGAAATTTCGCGCAGGTTCCTGCTTTCGCCGATGCCGCCGATTTGCGGATGGCTTGAAAGGATCTGTTCAAGCAACGTGCTGCCGGAACGGGGCATCCCCACAATCAGAACGGGGCTATCGCTGTCATCGCCCTGCGCCCCAAAATAATCGGCCTTCGAGACGCCGGACAGCACGGTGTTGACAAATACCCTGTTGACCGCGCGGTTATGCCGTTTAGCTTCAAGCGCCTTCGCATCGGTGAAATGCCGGAAAGAGGTTTCAAAGTTGCCGATGTCGTTTTCCGCTTTTCCAAGCACGCGCAACAATTCAATCTGGCCTGGCAATTTCTTTTCGATCATTAACGGGAGGGTCTTGTCGCGTATGCGTAGATAAATGGGATCGTCGGCGGTGATTTTGCACGTCTGGTTCCAGATCAGGTAGTTCGCAAGGCTATCCGGAAATTCCCTAAATATGTCGCGACAGATGTTTTCAGCGGTCTTGAGCGCGCCTGTGCTGCGCAGTGACTTTGCATAAAGCAGGCGCGAGGGGAGGTGTTTGGGCCGGATGGCAAGGCATGTTTCCATGCAAACGGTTGCGGCGGCAAAGTCTTCCATTGTCGAATAGACTGTTGCGGCAACATATAATCCGTCGGGTGATTTCGGTCCGAGCTGCAGGCTTTTGTCAGCATGCGCTTTTGCTTTGGGCAGCATATGGAGCCGGCAATAACACTCGGCAGCCAGTTCATGGGTCAGTGCGGCCCGCGGGGCAAGTTTCAAAAGTTTGGGCAGTAGCGCGTGTGCTTTCTCTGTTTTGTCCATTCGGCGCATGTACAGATGGATAATCACAGCATAGGCGTTGGGGTCTTTGGGAGCGCGTGCAATGGCCTTTTTCAGCAGCTGTTCGGCCGCCGCAAGTTGTCCGGCTGCTTCGGCGGCTTTGGCCTGCCTGATAAACGGGTCTTTGGGTGCTTTGGCCATCTTGGGTCTCGCTACGTTACTATGCCCGCTGAAAACCATGTTTTGAGGTTTCCCACAAGTGCAGCGCGGGTAGTTGTGCTTGGATCTTGGAACGTGCAAACTGGGCAGATGCAGACAACATTTGAAATCACGACCCGTGGCGCCGGGCTTTGCAAATTTGCCGATCGCTCAAGCGGGTTTGCCCAAGGCGTCTATTTGTTTGAACAACGCGATCATTCGCTCAACCGCCGCGGGGGCGCACATCTTGGCCAATAAACTGAATAAGGTCGCCACTTTGGGTCATGCGATGGCATTGGCCAAGGCTGGCCGCACTGCCGATGCGGGACAGATGTACGAGCAGCTGCTGGCGCAAAAGCCGCAAAATATTGTTGTCCTTAGCGCCGTTATCAGTTTTCACAACCGCTATAGTATGCGTTTCCGGCGCGCGTTACCAATGCTGCAATTGCTGTTGAAACTGCGGCCCAAAGCCGCAAGCAGCCACGCGTTGGCCGCCGAAACAATGTGTAATTGTGCGCGGTTGGCCTCTGCTAGTCAGCATGCGCAAACCGCGTTGGCGCTGGCGCCCGATGACCCTGACGTGTTGTTTATTGCAGCCCATGTTGCAATGGCACAGCGAGAATATGACACCGCGCTAGGCCATTTAACACATGCCTTGGAAATCCGGCCGGGGCACAGGCAATCCATGTTGCAATCTGCCAGGGCATTGGTCGCTACGGGCGAATTGGCGACGGCACAATCGCTTTGCCGCGATCTATTGCAGGCCAATCCCGACGATATGAATGTGATCGGGCTTTATATTCATGCAACGCGGATCAAGTCAGATGACCCGATTTTTGTGTATTTGCGCGACGTTATATTGCCAGCAACGGAAAAAATTGGCGGAATGCATCTTTCAAATGTGGTCAAGCAGTTGGCCAAGGCGTCTAATGACTTTGGTGACTATGACGGGGCATTTAACCTGTTTGCGCGGGCCAAGGCGGTCTTGCCGATGCAATATGACGCCAAACACTACGCCAACTTTGTGAGTACCCAATGTACAAACATCAGTCGGGCCGACTATTTTGCGCGGGGCAGCCAAAGCGACGCGCCAGTGCTGATCGTGGGGATGCCGCGAAGCGGTTCAACCCTGCTGGAACAGGTGCTCGCCAGCCACGGCCAAATTGGTAGCGCGGGCGAAAGCCCAAGCCTGAACGTGATCGTGCAAGACACCAAAGCGCGCAGTCACAACGGCGAAGATCTGGTCCGTGCGATCAAGCAAATTCCCGATGGCGCAGCGCAAAAAATGGCGGCAAGGTATTTGGCAGAAACCGCCCAAACGGGCGCGCTGCGGACGTTGGATAAGTCCCTGCATAATTTTGAATTGTTGGGCTTCTTCGCGGTCCTGTTTCCGCGTGCACGGATCATCCATATGCGCCGCGATCCGCTTGACACTTGTGTTTCGTGTTACATGCAAAACCTGTCAGCTTGGCATAAATACACACAAGATCTCGATAGTTTGGGGCACGCCTATATGCAATATGATCGCCTGATGGCGCATTGGGAAAAGGTGCTGCCA
The DNA here is from genome assembly GCF_900115105.1 of Yoonia tamlensis. Taxonomy (GTDB): domain Bacteria; phylum Pseudomonadota; class Alphaproteobacteria; order Rhodobacterales; family Rhodobacteraceae; genus Yoonia; species Yoonia tamlensis. The sequence goes on along the minus strand of NZ_FOYP01000001.1, from coordinate 1,844,989 downwards.
AACCCGATTTTGCAGGTGAATTATGAAGATGTCGTGCGTGATATCGAAACCCAAGGGCGCAGGGCTGTTGATTTCCTGGGGCTCGATTGGGATCCGGCCTGTCTTGAATACCAAACCTCTAAAAATCGGGTGCAGACACTCTCAGCGGGGCAAGTGCGTGAACCGCTTTATACGTCATCCATGCGACGCTGGCAGCGGTATGACGCACATCTTGCACCGTTGAAGGCCCAGCTGAAACCGCTGTATCCAGACGGGTTTGATGCACCGGCCAGCAGATCGGGACGCGTGTAGGAACTGAGTCCCAATCGCCACGATTTGCACCCATCATCTAGCGGTGTGAATTGCCCACTACCCAAAACCTGTGCGGGTTCCTATAGTGGCTGTGGATAACTTGGGGTTTCCCCCAATTGCGAACTGACGAGGACCGGATATGCGTTGCCCATTTTGCGGAAATGTTGACACTCAAGTCAAAGATTCACGACCAGCCGAAGATCATTCCGCAATTCGCAGACGGCGGCTTTGTCCGGCTTGTGGCGGGCGGTTTACGACTTATGAGCGGGTGCAGCTACGTGATCTGGTGGTGATCAAATCCAATGGCCGCCGCGAAGATTTCGACCGTCCGAAACTCGAACGCTCTATCCGTATCGCCTTGCAAAAACGCCCTGTCGAGCCTGAACGCATGGACCAGATGATCAGCGGCATCGTGCGCCGTCTGGAAAGCATGGGTGAAACCGATATCCCGTCCGGCACCATTGGTGAAATCGTGATGGAAAGCCTCGCGCGGATTGATACGGTGGCTTATGTGCGCTTTGCGAGCGTCTACAAGAATTTCCAAGCGGCCGATGATTTTGACAAATTTGTCAGTGAATTGCGCCCCAGCGACCCCGCAAAAGAGTGAGCCTGCAATCTGACGAAAGGTTTATGGCGCTTGCCCTGAATTTGGGGCGGCGCGGGATGGGCCGTGTTTGGCCGAACCCTGCTGTGGGCTGTGTGATTGTGCAGGGTGGCGTGATCGTCGGACGCGGGCGCACTGCCGATGGTGGACGGCCCCACGCGGAAACGGCAGCACTTGCACAAGCTGGCGCCGCTGCGCGTGGTGCGACCGCCTATGTCACGCTTGAACCTTGCGCGCATTTTGGCAAAACCCCGCCCTGCGCGCAGGCGCTGATTGATGCAGGCGTGGCCCGTGTGGTGATTGCGCTGGGCGATCCTGATCCGCGCGTAGCGGGGCGCGGCGTGCAGATGCTGCGTGACGCGGGGATTGCCGTGACGACCGATATTCTGGCTGATCAGGCCCGCGTCGATCACGCCGGATTCTTGCTGCGCATCACGCACAACCGCCCCTTTGTGACGCTTAAACTTGCGGGCACTTTGGATGGGCGGATTGCCACCGCGACGGGCGAAAGCCAATGGATCACGGGGCCTGAGGCCCGCCGCGCCGTGCATATGATGCGCGCGCGTCATGATGCGGTGATGGTGGGGGCGGGCACGGTGCGTGCCGATGATCCTTCGCTAACTGTGCGCGGGCTTGGCATTGCGCGCCAGCCGGTGCGGGTGGTTGTGTCGCGCGGGATGAAAATCCCCGCCGATTGCCAGCTTGCGCGGACCGCGCGTGAAACCCCCGTTTATCTGTGCCACGGTGCCAATAGCGATGCATCCGCTTGGGTGGATCAAGGCGCGCAAAGCCTGCCTTGCGCCGTATCCGCAGGCCAGATTGACCCGCTTGCGGCGATGAACGCGCTGGCGGATCGGGGCATTACCCGTGTATTTTGCGAAGGCGGCGGCATGTTGGCTGCGTCCCTTTTGTCGGCCGGATTGGTCGACCGATTGGTCGTGTTTACCGCAGGTCAGGCCATCGGCGCCGAAGGCACGCCAGCGCTGGCCGCAATGGGCATTGACCGTCTGGCGCAAGCGCCGCGTTTTGTGCTGGAACAGGTGCAGCCCTTGGGCGGCGATATCATGCATATCTGGCGGCGGGCCTAGCGTCTGCGCCACAAAGGGGCGGCGCTGGCAAAGACGCCTTGCAGTTTGGCCAGACTGCGGTTCAGCGCGCTGGCATCGGGAATGTCATCATTTGCAAGCCGGTCGACGATCACCTCGACAGGGCAGGGCAGCCCTGTAAGCGGATCAAAATAGCGCGGATAGCTGATCAGCGCGGCATGGGTCAGCGCGATCAGATCAACCTGCGCATGGCGGCGCGCGATTGGCATGGCGCGATCATCTGTCAGTCCCCAGCCTGCATAAAACGGCATCCCCAAACAGGTGACTTGCTTGCCGCGCAAAAGCGCCTCAAACCCGATCAATGATGTCATGGTCCAGACCGCATCAGCCTGTTCAAGGGCCGCAAGCGGGTCGGCGTCTTGCAGCACAACATCCGCCCATTGCAGCGCGTCGGGCACAGCGCCGGGGCGCAGCCCTGCCTCGACATCCGGATGGGGTTTATAGGCGATAATCGCGGCAGGGTTCGCCGCGCGCGCGGCCCTTAGCAGATCGCGGTTCGTCGCCACATCCGTGCAGCCCAAACGGATAGAGGCGTCATCCTCGACCTGTCCGGGCACCAGAATGCGCCGCCCTTTTGGCAGGTCTACTGTGGCGGGTTTTGACAGGTTATATTTCGTCAAACGCGCATCCAGCAGCCGCGTGATCAGCGCCTGTGCGCGGGCGCGGTCGCCGTCAGAAAGGTCATCCGCGCCGTTGATCAGGTTTTCAAGCGCGCTGGGCCGCGTTGCGTCATAATAAATGCCGATGTCATCCAGCACGAGGCTGAGCGGCGCAACCAGATCAGCGCCAAGCCCGCGCGAACGCAAGAACCCGTCTTCGACCAATGTGGCGTCTGTGGCGCCTGTGCTGGCCCAACGCATAAGGCGGCGATTTGTCTTGTTGGCGCGTTGCGCGGCGCGCGCGCCTTTGGCAAAGATCACGCGTTTATGCGCGCCAAACAGGTCTTGCAGGGGTTTTCGTTTCCACAGACGCATATTGGCGGCGACCCAGCCGTTGTGATCGTCACGCCATGCGCGTGCAGCGGCGGCCAATGTGACGCTTGCCTCTTCAAAGCTGCACAGGCGGTCATGGAAGGGGTCGTACCATTTGGGATAGATCAGCATCGCCCCTGCAAACAGTTGCGCGCGCGTCAGGTTGCGCTGGCGGCGTTGCAGCGGCTTGCGGTCATCGGTCAGCCCCCAACCCATGTAGAACGGTTGGCCAAAGACCACGGGCTTGTGCCCTGCCAGAATCGCCTCGAACCCCAGTTGTGATGTGACCGTATAGACCGCAATCGCGCCTTCCAGCAGCGCCCAAGGCGACAGCGGCGCGTCACACAGTTCAATGCGGCTATCGCAGTCTTTTTCGGTGAAATACCCCGTGCGGTGGCCCGCGACAGTTTCGGGGTGGGTTTTGATTACAATGCGCGCGCCGGGATGTTCGGTGAGCGCGAAAAACAACATCTCGCGGAAGGTGTTGCTATCGGCGCCGCTGGCCTTGATCGACGCGTCCTTGCGGGTTTGGTCGATGACCAGAACGTAACCCGCTTCGGGGGTAGGGAGGGCAGGGTCAAAGGCGTTGTATTTCGACAGATGCGCGGATTTGAGCAGCGCAATTCCTGCGCGCGCGCGGTTTAATAGTGCTGTGTTATCCAGCGGGTCTTCGTTCAGGATCGTTTCAAGATCGCTGGGCACGCTGGGATCAAAATGCACGCCGCGCGTATCAATATTCAGCCCGATTGGCGCGTCACCATCGCGACCCAGCCTGACGGAACGCAAAAACGAATCCTCAACCCGCACGATCGGCGAATCCTTGCGACCGGCGACCGCCTCGCCGCGCGGGGCAGTGGGGCTATGCCCCCAAACCCCGACCTGATCACCCTCTGCGGGGACACCCAGCCGGATTTCATAGCCCGCCAGTTCGATTATGCGCCGCACGCGCCCTTTGGTCAGCAGCCCGCCATTATAGACAAACAGGTTTTTGCGATCCGGCACCCGCATGTCCTAGCGCACGACCTTCATCGTACGCGCTTTGGACTGTGGCGCGCGCGCATAGGGGCCTTGGGGCGCAAGCATCTTGTCGACCAATTGCCGCTTGAGCTGATCGCGCCCCTTGGAAGAATAAAACCCGCCGGGAACCTGACTGGTTTGCAACAAAAACTGCCGGTAGTCGCGGTAGGCTTCGGCATCCGGCCGCATGGGGTGGGCAAAGAATGCGGGCAGGGGCTGCGTGGATACAAATTCGGGTTTTTCATAAATGCTGGTGCCAAAGGCGCGGAGCGGAATGCCGCGCCAAAGCGCTTGCTGGCCCGCCGTGGAGTTCACCGTCACCGCACTGCGCGCTTGGGCTAGAATACCGGCCAGCTTGCCACCACGCAGATAATGCACCCGTTTGGCAACCCCGTGTTCTTGCGCCAGTTTGCGGATCATCTTGCGCAGCGGCGATTGCCCGCTTTCAAGCGGATGCGCCTTGATCACAAGGTGATGATGCGCCGGCGCGCCGCGCGCGAACCCGTCGATGACAAGCGCCAGAAACCCGTGCATATCGTCAAACGGCGAATGCGCCTGAAAGCTTGCGTCATGTTCAAGCTGCAATAGCGCGATATGATAGGGGTAGCCTGCTTTTTTGATTTTATACGTGGCATATATCCGGCTAAGCGCCAGAAACGGCATCAAGCACAGGCGTTTGGAATAAAGCAGCGCCTCGCGGTGGATAGGCAGGGCGCGGTGCGGTTTGAATTGCGGGTAGCCACGGTTCCAGAACATCACAAACCAATGATAAAGCGCGCCATAGAAAATATGCTGGCGCATATCGCCCCAATGCGACGGCGGCGGCGGGATATCGGTGGTGCCTGCGGCCAGTCGGGCGCGCATCTCGGGCAGAGGGATATCCATCAGCGCGGAATGCCCGTTGGATCCGTCACGTTCATAAGTGACCCAATAGGGGCGCAGATAGCCTTCTTCGAAGACATGTATACGCAGGCCAGCGGCCTTGGCTTGGGCGACGGCAGTGGCGTGGATCGGGCGGGTATCGCCATAGATCACAATATCGGTGATCGCGCGGTCGCGCAGAATAGCGCAGAGCCTTTCTGGCCACGCATCGCGCGCCGCGCGAAACGCGATATAATTGGGCATCCGCCCCCAAAACACGCGGTCACCTGCGTTAAAGCCCACGCGGTGCACGTTAGCCCCCGCCGCAACCAGCATTTTTGCAAGCTGCGCAAAAAACGGCCCGTGCGGCCCTTGGAGAAACAAAAAGTTACGCGTGCTATCCATAAGGCCCACATATAACGGCTGATGCGCGCCGAGGTAAGCGGTTAAGCGTAAAGATATGATGTGCGCGCGCTTGCGTGGCTGCACGCCACGGGCTAGTCAAATGACAGCAATAAAGGACGGGTGCATGTTTACAGGGATTGTCACAGATATTGGCGAAGTGATCACGCTTGAGCAACGCGGCGACCTGCGCGCGCGGATCGCGACGGGCTATGATGTGGGCGGGGTTGATATCGGCGCGTCGATCGCCTGCAACGGGGTTTGCCTGACGGTGATCGCGCTGGGCGATGCGCCGCGCAACTGGTTTGATGTGGAAATCTCGGCTGAAACGGTGGGTGCGACGAATGTTGGCGGCTGGGCTGTCGGCACGCGACTGAACCTCGAACGCGCGTTGAAAGTCGGGGACGAATTGGGCGGGCATATTGTGTCGGGCCATGTGGACGGGGTCGCACAGGTGATTGCGATGCATGATGAAGGCGATAGCACGCGGGTGACGTTCCGTGCGCCTGATGCGCTGGCCAGATTTATCGCACCCAAAGGATCGGTTGCGCTCAACGGCACGTCCCTGACGGTCAACGAAGTGTCGGGCGCGGAATTCGGGATCAATATTATCCCGCATACCAAAACAGCGACCACATGGGGCGATGCGCGGGTCGGCGATGAGATCAACATCGAGATCGACACGATGGCGCGCTATGTCGCGCGGTTACAAGAGTTTGCGTGATGGCGGGCATCGGGCATAATTCGGGCCGCGTGATTGAACCCGGCCATACCTGGCGCAAACATGTCTGGACCAAAGCGCGCAAGAAACTTATGCCCACCCTGCCGGTCGAGGTGATCCGTATGCGGGTGCGCCGCGCCGCCGAACTGGGGCTGCCCTACAAGACCTATGCAGGCATTCGGGCCAGTTCCGGCGATGATCTGATCGGGTTTATGTTCTCGAATAACGCGCTGCGGGTTTTGCGTGCAGGGCAGGCGATGGCTGCGGACCGGAAACGCAAGCTTGATCAATTGATTGGTGCGCAGCGTATTGCATTGGCGCATGCGCCTGCGATGGTCAAACACTTGCAGGCATTGCCGCAAATCGACCGTGCATTCCGCGCGCCGCAATTTACCGATAGCTGGTCAAGCGTCCGCGACCAGTTTCGTGCCATGACAGCCGATGCCAAAACACCTGCAAGCCGGCTGGTGCTGGTCGGTGATACCGCGTTTGAGCGCGAATGGGTCGAGACAGGCAAAATGGCGGGCTATGTGCCCGCGGATGTCTATTTCGCGCAGGCGGTGGTTTGAAATCCACCCTACGGACTCATCGCATCGTAACGTCGTAGGGTGGATCTTGATCCACCACCCTTTTCAAACTGGGGCGGCTGGTCTATCTGCGAAGGAACATATTTTTCGGGGATCCGCATGAGCCAGAATTTCGAAACACCCGGTCCGGTCGAACAAGACTGGGCGGATGCGATCAGCACGATCGAAGATATCATCGAAGACGCGCGCAACGGCCGCATGTTCGTGCTTGTCGATCACGAGGACCGCGAAAACGAAGGCGATCTGGTGATCCCTGCGCAAATGGCCACGCCTGACGCGATCAACTTTATGGCGACCCACGGGCGCGGGCTGATCTGCCTGACCTTGCCCGGCAGCCGTATCGATGCGCTGGGTCTGCCGCTGATGGCCTCGCATAATTCATCGCGCCATGAAACCGCTTTCACAGTGAGCATTGAAGCCCGCGAAGGCGTCAGCACCGGCATTTCTGCCCATGACCGCGCGCGCACTGTCGCCACGGCGATTGATGCATCCAAAGGTGCCGCCGATATCGCCACGCCGGGCCACGTGTTCCCGCTGCGCGCGCGCGATGGCGGCGTTCTGGTCCGCGCAGGCCATACAGAGGCCGCCGTCGATATTTCACGGCTTGCGGGGCTGAACCCATCCGGCGTGATTTGCGAGATCATGAAAGAAGACGGCGAAATGGCGCGTCTGCCGGACCTGATCGCATTTGCGCAATTGCACGGGCTGAAGATCGGCACGATCAGCGATCTGATCGCCTACCGTCGCCGCCACGACAATCTGGTACGCGTCCGCGAGGTCAGCCAGATCCAGTCCGAATTCGGCGGTAACTGGGAAATGCGGATTTACACCGATGAAACCCAAGGGGCCGAACATATCGCTTTGGTCAAAGGCGACATCACCACCCCTGAACCTGTGCTGGTGCGGATGCATGCGCTTGACCCGATGCTGGATGTGATCGGCGCGGGCCCTGCGGGGCGGCGCAACGAATTTGGTGATGCGATGCAGCTGATTGCAGATGAGGGGCGCGGCGCGCTTGTCCTGCTGCGTGATCTGCATATGCAGGTCGATCCGGACGCCGAAGCATCGCCCAAGACCTTGCGCCAATACGGGCTGGGCGCGCAGATCCTCAGCTCGCTCGGGTTGCACAAGATCGAGCTGCTGACCAACTCCCCAATGCCCAAGGTCGTGGGTCTTGACGCTTACGGGCTTGAAATCACAGGCACACGCAAAATTTCGGAGATCGGATAATGGCCGGACCATCGCATTACATCATGCCGCTGCCAACCTTTGAAAAGCCGGTGAAAATCCTGATTGTGGCCTCGCCCTATTACAAGGATATTTCCGACAACCAGATCGCGGGCGCCAAGGCTGAAATCGAAAAAGCGGGCGCCACATGGGATATCGTCGAAGTCCCCGGCGCGCTTGAAATCCCAACCGCCATCGGCATTGCCGAACGCATGTCGAATTTCGACGGTTATGTCGCATTGGGCTGTGTGATCCGCGGTGAAACCACCCATTATGACACGGTCTGCAATGACAGTTCGCGCGCCATCCAGCTGCTGGGGCTGCAAGGCGTCTGTATTGGCAATGGCATCCTGACGGTCGAAAACCGCACACAAGCCGAAGTGCGCGCAGATCCCGCACAAATGAATAAAGGTGGCGGCGCGGCCGCTGCGGCCTTGCACCTTGTCGCGCTCGCCCGTAAGTGGGGCCAATCCGAAAAACCGGTGGGCTTTACCCAAGAAATTCTGCTCGCGGGTCAAACAGACGGCAAAACAAACGCATGACCATTTCGAACAACCAACGTCGCAAAATGAAATCCGCCGCACGGCTTTATGCTGTGCAGGCCTTGTTCCAGATGGAGGCCTCGGGCCAGACCGTCGATCAGGTGATGCGCGAATTCGAAGACCACCGCTTTGGCGCGACCTATGATGACGTTGAAATGATCGAGGGCGATCTGGACACATTTCGCGCGCTTATGGACGGCGCGGTGAACGAACAGGCCGCGATTGACCAGATGACCGACCGCGCGCTTGTAGCTAAATGGCCGATTGCACGGATCGACCCGACATGGCGCGCACTGTTTCGCGCTGCTGGGGCTGAACTGCGTCAGGGCGAAACCCCGCCCAAAGTCGTGATCAGCGAATTTGTCGCCGTTTCAGAAGCGTTTTCACATGACGGCAAAGAGCCGAAGTTCGTGAACGCAGTGCTTGATCACATGGCCCGCGAAGCGCAGCCAGAGAAGTTTTAATCGCGCCCACGCGCGAATTGCTGCGCCGCTGGCAGTGGCTGCACCCAAGGCAATCGCTGCTCTGTCCAAAGTTCGTATGTCGGGACCAATGTTTCGCCGTTTGATAGCGCGCCGAGATGCAATTCAATTTCGTCGCCACAGCGCGCAAACACGGATGATCCGCATTCGGGGCAAAACGCGCGCCCTGCGTGGGCGGCATAGGTTCCGGTGATTGTCACGGCATGCCGGTCAAAAACGGCGGCGGCATAAAATGCGGCCCCGTGGTGCCTGCGGCAATCTCGGCAGTGGCAAATGCCGATGCGCAGGGGCTGTTCCGAGGCCGTGAATTGCACTGCCCCGCACAGGCAGGTTCCGGTGAACTGGTTCATTTTCAACCCCCAACATGCGGCGGTAAGCGGTAAAGGTGGCGGGAACCGCGGCAGCCGTAGGGGTAACTAATCCTGAGGACCTGTATGTACAGGTGGGCGCCAGGTAAACTAACCAGGGTCAGAACAGAGCCAGCATCCTAGGATTTGCTTAAGGCCGCTGGATTTGTACCCGGGATAACGAGAAGAGCAGAAACCCGCCGTGTTTACAGGTAGGGTGGATTATGGGGCAGGGCAAGTAGGGATCACAGATTATTCTTTGATGTCGCCTTTGATCAGCCAGCCATTCGGGCCAACCATTTCAATCGGCGCGTAGGCCAGGAGAACGCGCTCGGCAAGACCGACCATGATCAGGGCCATTGAAACTTCGTAAACAGTAATCCCGCTAAAAAGTGACATCTTGCTCTCCTGCCGTTCGGTTCTGGTTTTCGCGACGCCGTGTTGTACCGCATCTTAACCAACACTTATGTATTCGCGCATAAACTGGACAAAACCGTGACCTTGGGGAGGTAAATTGGGCATTGCCCCTACGTAAGCTGCCTTATTGTGAACAATGTTTGTCGCGGGTGTCGCAGCATAGCGACCCAAAGATCGCGTTTGCGCCTTATTAATAAGGGGAGGAGGCTAATGCTGTTAATATTGCCTTCAATTTTATGCATTCTGTAATTTTGTCGATATTTTTAGGAAAAGTTTTGGGTTATTGCCATTTGTTCACGTATTGTTCACATTATTAGCATGGCAGGCGACTCACCTCTTTGCGATTTAATGCCCGGCCAGTTGCTGGCGCGCGGGGTTGCGCGGCATTTGCGCAGCTATGATTTCGTCTCAGTACAAGAGCTTGCCCCCGCCAAAGGGCTGCGGGTGGATGTGATGGGGCTAGGCCCAAAGGGCGAAGTCTGGATCGTTGAATGCAAATCAAGCCGTGCGGATTTTACAACAGACCAAAAATGGCAGGGCTATCTGGATTGGTGTGACCGGTATTTTTGGGCGGTCGACAGCGATTTTCCGACCGATCTTTTGCCGGATGATACGGGGCTGATCTTTGCCGATGCATACGGCGCGGAAATTATCCGGATGGGCCCAGAGGCCAAGCTTGCGCCAGCGCGGCGCAAGGTGTTGGTGCAAAAAATCGCGCGCCATGCCGCCATTCGGGCGCAGGCGGCGCAAGACCCCGGATTTATCAGCGCTTTTTGATTGCGCGGGCGGCCATCACGGCGGCGCGGATTTCTTCGGCGATTTCTTCGGCTTCTTCGGGTTCGAAATCCATCGGGATTTCGGTGCCGCCGGATTCGATAAAGATGCGCACCATCCCTTGGTCGGTTGGCCCGATTTGCATATTCGCTTCGATGTCGCGTTCGCTGTTAATGCCCATGGTCATTCCTTTATTGATGGGGTTTCCTACAAGGGCGCGGGCATAATTGGCAAGGGTGTCGTCGCGCGCCATGCTTTGACGCGGGTTTTTCGGCATGAGGCACTTGCATTCATCCGCACGTGCCGCTAAATCACGCGCAATGCCGCCTTAGCTCAGTTGGTTAGAGCACTGGTTTGTGGAACCAGGGGTCCCCCGTTCAAGCCGGGGAGGCGGTACCATTCTCAAATTTCGTAGTGTTTGGTGAAAAGCGGTGGTCAAATTTGACCTTACCTTACCACTATCTCCTTCCCCAAGATGGAAAACCGGACTTTCGAGAGGAATGCAGCGAATGGCAGGTTTGAGCCCATTGTGTTGCCAAGCTATTTTAGTTAAATTCAACGTTACATGGCGACCGACAGTTTACTCACATTCAGTAGCTTCCATAGGAAAAACAAATGTTGGGATTGATTGCTTTGCTGTGTTTTCTGATTTGTTCGGGTGTGTGGCTCTTGATGCTGTTTTCAGGCAATAAATCAGGGCTGCTTTTGGGCCGCAGTTTTGAAAGCTTCATGTTCGCTAGTGTTGGCTGTGCAGTTGCCGCAGCAATTCTGCTACGCATCGGCATTTGAGTAGAAAGCCGTTTCGCAGGAAAAACGAAACTGAACCAAAGTCGCTTTGTCCCGCGGAGCGGCTATCGGCGGTGTTTTTGATGTCCCGCGCCGTGATCGCCAGTCGCATGCCGCTGTGATCAAGCCATGACTACCTGCACTGCGCTAGGCGACTGTTTAGCAGGCCACTGCCTGTCCATTGCACCGGAAAACGAGCGTCGCTTCTTTGGATGCTTGCTGGTCTACATTTAACGCCGTCCAGCACACTTGCTATTTGTTGGGCAATCCCGCAAACCCCGAAAGCCAGGCCACCAGCATCTTTGGCGTCCATTTTCGTATGTGAGAACTGATTTTCTATGTCTGATGTGATTTCCTTTGTGATCCAACCGGCCCCGCCGCCGCGTTTGGACAAGGCGTTGGGCCGGGACGTGCCCGAAGATGCGTCGCTTAGCCGGTCGCGTTTGGCAAAATTGATCGCAGAGGGTGCGGTCACCGTAGATGGCGTTGTCATTACGGACCCGCGTCACCGCGTGCTCGAGGGCGCGCAGGTCGATGTGACAGTCGAAATCGCCCAAGAAAGCCATATCGTTGGCGAGGAAATCGCGCTTGAGGTGGTTTATGAGGATGATGACCTGATTGTCGTCAATAAGCCCAGCGGTATGGTTGTGCATCCCGCCCCCGGTACGCCGGGCGGCACGTTGGTCAATGCGCTGATCCATCATTGCGGCGATAGCCTGTCGGGCGTTGGCGGTATGAAACGCCCCGGCGTTGTGCACCGGATTGACAAGGAAACCACAGGTCTGTTGGTCGCGGCGAAATCGGACCGTGCGCACCATCATCTGGCCGCGCAATTTGCGACCCACACGGTTGAACGGCGCTATCTGGCGATTTGTTACGGGGTGCCTGACGCCAATGATCCGCGCCTGCGCGGCATCAAAGGCACCTCGTTCGAGCCGGGCAATATTTTGAAGGTGCAGACGTTTTTGGGGCGCCATAAAACCGACCGGCAGCGGCAAGCGGTGTCCTTTACTACTGGCCGTCATGCGGTCACGCGGTCGCGGATCTTGCAGCCTTTGGGCATGCCGCCCTGTGCGGCGCTGATCGAATGCTGGCTCGAAACGGGGCGCACCCATCAGATCAGGGTGCATATGGCGCATTGTGGCCATGCGTTGATCGGTGATCCGGTCTATGGCGGGCGGCGCAAACTGTCGCCAAAGGCAGTCGGTGAGGCGGGCGTTGATGCCGTTGCCGCGTTTTCGCGGCAGGCGCTACATGCGGCGACTTTGGGCTTTGTACATCCGGTGACCGAAGAGTTTATGGAGTTCGAGGCCGCTTTGCCCGCTGATATGCGCGCACTTTTGGCGGATTTGGGTTATCAGGGCTGAAACATGCGTTCCCATGTGCGTGAACGCACATGTTTTCCCCTCGCATAACTGAACTGCTCGGTTCATATTGTCTTAACAGAAAATCAATATCGCGTCTTGAAACGATTTGATAGCGTTACCATATCCATGTTAAGCCTTTAAACATAGGAGGGCACGACAGTGAGCAACTATAAGAATTTACCAGCACCAACCCCAGAGGGCGGGCTGAACCGTTATATGCAAGAAATCCGCAAGTTCCCGATGCTGGAGCCTGAGGAAGAATATATGCTGGCCAAACGCTGGGTCGATCACGAAGACACCGAAGCCGCGCATAAGATGGTCACATCGCACCTGCGACTGGCCGCGAAAATCGCGATGGGCTACCGTGGCTATGGCTTGCCCCAAGCCGAAGTCATTTCCGAGGCCAACGTCGGCCTGATGCAGGCGGTCAAACGCTTTGATCCGGAAAAAGGTTTCCGTTTGGCGACCTATGCGATGTGGTGGATCCGCGCGTCGATCCAGGAATACATCCTGCGGTCGTGGTCGCTTGTTAAACTTGGCACGACATCGGCGCAAAAAAAGCTGTTTTTCAACCTGCGCAAGGCCAAGAATCGGATTGGAGCGCTTGAAGAGGGTGATTTGCGTCCTGAAAACGTGGCCCGCATTGCGACCGATCTTGGCGTGACCGAAGATGAAGTGATTTCGATGAACCGCCGCATGTCGGGCGGGGATGCGTCACTGAATGCGCAGGTTGGTTCTGACGGCGAAGGCACCATGCAATGGCAGGATTGGCTTGAGGACGAGAGCGCGAACACCGCTGGCGATTACGAAGAACACGATGAATTGGACGTGCGCCGTGCGCTTTTGGCTCAGGCAATGGACGTGCTGAACGAGCGCGAAAAAGATATTCTCGTTCAGCGCCGACTGTCGGACGAAACTGTCACGCTTGAAGATCTGAGCAGCCAGTATGACGTCAGCCGCGAACGTATTCGTCAAATCGAAGTGCGCGCCTTTGAAAAGCTGCAAGAAAAGATGCAAGAGCTTGCCAAGGAAAAGGGCATGCTGGTGCCAGCGGATTAAAACCACTGCACAAAAAACACCTCTGACCCGCCGGATTGTTCTGGCGGGTTTTTTGTTTTGGGGGTTTCTGCCTATTTCCCTTTGCGCATTTTTAGCGCTAACATCGCGCCAAAATCGGGAGAGACAAAAATGACTTCACTGCGTTGGGGCGTTTTGGGCGCTGCAAATTTCGCGCTCAACCATATGGCGCCTGCGATCCATGCTGCGCGCGGGGCCGAATTGGCAGCGCTTGCCACGTCTAATCCGGCCAAGGCTGTGCCGTTTCAGGCCTTTGCACCGGGGCTAAAGGTGCATGACAGCTATGACGCCCTGCTGGCGGACCCTGCGATCGATGCGGTCTATATCCCGCTTCCCAACCATCTCCATGTGGAATGGACGATCAAGGCGCTGCAAGCGGGAAAGCATGTGCTTTGCGAAAAACCGATTGCGCTGTCGGATGCCGATTTTGATGCGCTGATTGCGGCCCGCGACAAATCGGGCAAACTGGCCGCCGAGGCGTTCATGATCGTGCATCACCCGCAATTCCAACGCGCGCGTGAATTGGTACAAGGCGGCGCGATTGGTGCGCTGCGCCATGTGGATGCGGTGTTTTCCTATTACAATGACGATGCGGGTAACATTCGCAATCAGGCCAACGCGGGCGGCGGCGGTCTGCGTGATATTGGCGTTTATACGTTTGGCGCGGCCCGCTTTGTCACAGGCGCAGAACCTTTGGCGGTGCCCTATGCCAATCTCCGGCTTGAGAACGATGTCGATGTCTTTGCGCAAGTGGCCGCAGATTTCCCGGAATTCACATATGCGGCAATTGTTTCCATGCGGCTGTTTAACCGCCAACAAGTTGTATTCCACGGCGAAAAGGGCCTGCTGCAAATGACCTGCCCGTTCAATGCGGGCGTGTTTGATCAGGCAAGCCTACGACTGGAAACCACGGCTGGCACTGTGACCATTGAAAGGTTTCCGGCTGTTAATCATTATGTGCAGCAGGTTGAAAACTTTGGCAATTGCGTCGAATCTGGCGCGAAATACCCGTGCCCCCTTGAATTTTCGCGCGGAACGCAAAAGATGATGGATATGGTTTTTGCCGCCGGCAACAAGTAGGAGATCGGCATGTCCGAAGAAAACAACACACAAGCCGAATCCGATTTCGAAAGCATGTGGCTGCGCCTTGTGCATATGGTGATCATCGCTGTGATGATGAGCATGGCAAGCTCACTGCTGGGCCTGCTGACCGTCGGGCAGTTTGTCATCATGCTGGTGAAAAAACGCGAACCCAATGAACAATTGGCCGAAATCGGCACAACAATGGGTGTCTGGATGGCCAAGGCCGCGCGCTATCAGGTGGCCGCAAGCGAAGTCAAACCATGGCCGTGGACCGAACTTGATTAAACGCATTCCGCGCATTTGGCGCGTCGCGGTCTGTTTGCTGGCGCTTGGCGCCTGCGCGCGTCCCTATACAATTACCGTATCTCCCGCAGAACCGGGCGCGACATTGCAGACGGTTTTTGTCGCAACGCAGCAGCGTGTATCGCCGACCGGAGACATCACATATGATGATCGCCCCGAAGCCGCAGCATTCGCGCAGATTGCAGTGGCCATTCCGCCCGATCATGTGATTGGCGAAATCGAGAATATTTATGACCCGTCGCGGGGCTTTACGATGCCCCGATACACGCCGCAGGACCGTGACACATTTATTGCAGCACTTGACGCAGGTCCGGGCGACGAGATCCTTATTTATGTCCACGGCTACAATACCACGACCACCGAGGCGGTGTTCCGCTTTGCACAGATGAGCCATGATTTCGGGTTTGAAAATACGACGGCTGTGTTTTCTTGGGCATCTGCAGGGGTGCCTGCGGGCTATGTGTATGACCGCGATAGCGTGCTTTTTGCCCGTGACGATCTGGCCGGTCTGTTGGCTGACATCTCGCGTTTTTCCAACAAGTCGATCACAATTATTGCGCATTCATTGGGATCGCAATTGATCATGGAAACCATGCGCCAGCTGGCAATTGCCGGAAAAACGTCTGTTTTGGATGATATCGGCACAGTTGTGCTGTTTTCGCCCGACATTGATCCGGATATTTTCCGCAGGCAGGTTGCAACGATCGGCGCGCGCCGCAACCCCTATATCATGCTGACAAATAGTGCCGATCAGGCACTTGGTATGTCGTCGCTTTTGGTTGGGGGGCGCACAAAGCTGGGGCAGTTGGCGGAATCGGATGCAATTGCGGATCTGGATGTTGTGATCATTGATTTGACCCAGATGAGTTCGCTTGCGCACTTGGGCCATATGGTCGCCGCGACTTCGCCGAGCGCTATTCGCCTGTTGCGCCAGATCAGTGAAACCGGCGATCTGGCCACGCTTGACGCAGGCTTGCAATGATGCGCGGACGGCGGGAATTGCAAGCGCTCGCATAAACCGGATAAGGGGTTGGAAAATGCAGCGATCCCTTGCACCTGCGCCGCCAAGCAGGGCAAAGTCGGGGCGCATATTGAAAGAGGCAAGGATGATTCCAGTTCAGGGCTATGTGGGCCAATCAGTTGCCGTGCTCGGCTTGGGGCGATCCGGCCGCGCAACCGCTGCGGCATTGCGCGCAGGCGGCGCAGATGTTGTTGTTTGGGACGATAGCGTGCCAGCGCGCGATCTGGCGGCGCAAGATGGGTTTGAAATCCGCGATCTGACCAAAGCAGGCGCATTCGACGGCGTTGCCAAGCTGGTCGTCAGCCCCGGCATTCCGCATCTTTACCCGCGTCCCAATCCTGTGATCGCGGCCGCATGGGATGCGGGCGTTAGTGTCGACAATGACATCGGCCTGTTCTTCCAGTCCTTTGCGACACCAGAATGGGACGGTTTTGATGTCGCCCCGTGGATTGTGGCGGTGACGGGATCAAACGGAAAGTCGACGACATCGGCGCTGATCCATCACATTCTGGTGGAAAACGGGCGTCCGGCGCAATTGGCGGGCAATATCGGGCGCGGCGTGCTTGATATCGACCCTGCCCATGACGGCGAAATTGTTGTGCTTGAACTGTCGTCCTATCAAACCGATCTTGCGCGCGCGCTTACCCCTGATATCGCGGTGTTTACCAATCTTTCGCCTGATCATCTCGACCGGCATGCCGGTTTGGGCGGCTATTTCGCGGCCAAGCGGCGCCTGTTTGCCGAAGGCGGGCCGGACCGCGCGATTATCGGCGTGGACGAGCCGGAAGGCTGCTATCTTGCCAACCAATTGGGCGAAGGTGCAAACGACGACCGCGTAATCCGGATTTCATCGGGGCGCAAACTGTCGCAAGGCTGGTGCGTGTTTGCCCGCAAAGGTTTTCTAAGCGAGGTCCGCAAGGGCCGGCAGGTCGGGTCAATTGACCTGCGCGAAATTGCGGGGCTTCCGGGTGCGCATAATCACCAGAATGCTTGTGCGGCCTATGCGGTCTGCCGCAGTCTCGGGCTTGGCCCGAAGGGGATCGAGGCCGCGATGCGCTCATATCCGGGGCTGCCGCATCGCTCGCAGCTGATCAAGGAACATAACGGCGTGCGCTATGTGAATGACAGCAAGGCGACCAACGTCGATAGCGCTTCCAAGGCGTTGCAGGCCTTTACCAACATCCGGTGGATCTGCGGCGGGCTGCAAAAAGAAGGCGGTCTGGACGCGGTGATCCCGCATTTGGGCAATGTTGCCAAAGCCTATGTGATCGGCCGCGAAGCAACCGAATTCGCACGCCAGCTGGATGGCGTCGACGCCGCGATTTGCGGCACAATGGCAGCGGCTGTGGCACAAGCTGCCAAAGATGCCCTGCCGGGAGATGTGGTGCTGTTGGCACCGGCGGCAGCGTCATTTGACCAATATGACAGTTTTGAACGACGCGGCGACGATTTTATCGCCTGTGTAGAAGCTGAAACAATGTAAGGTGGATCTTGATCCACCCTACGCTGCAATTGCCTGACCGGCGGCCCAGCCTGACGACCATGCCCATTGAAAATTATAGCCGCCAAGCCAGCCCGTCACATCTACAGCTTCGCCAATAAAATAGAGCCCGGGCAAAGATTTTACGCCCATTGTCCGTGACGATAGCGCATCGGTGTCGATCCCGCCCAATGTAACCTCGGCTGTGCGGTAGCCTTCGGTGCCTGTCGGGGGCAGGATCCAGCGGCAGATCCCTTCGCTGATGTCTTGCAGTCGCGCGTCGCTTTGATCGGCGATATTGCCGGCCAGTTGCAGCTCTGCCGACAGATAGTCGACCAACCGCGCGGGCAGATATTGCCCCATCACCGTAGTCAGGGCCTTGCGCCCTTGCGCCTGTCTTTGCTCTTTGAGAAATGCCAGCAACCCGCCGTGCGGGTCGAGATTGACACAGATGGAATTGCCCGGTTGCCAATAGGATGACGCCTGCAGGATTGCGGGGCCCGAAAGCCCGCGGTGCGTGAACAAAAGTGCCTCGTCGAATGCTGGCCCATCGGCGCTGATCCGCGAAGGCAGTGCAACGCCGGCAAGCGGTTTGAAACGGTCTTCGCCAAAGGTAAACGGCACAAGCCCTGCACGCGTTTCAACCACCGGTACTGAAAATTGCGCGGCGATCTGATAGGCAAGCCCCGTTGCGCCCATCTTGGGGATGGATTTGCCGCCGCAAGCGACCACAAGGTTTTTTGCAACCACCTGTGTCATCTGCCCGTCACGGATCAGCTGCACATGAAAATGCGTCCCGTCATGGTGCAACGCGCCGACGGATGTTTGCAGCCAAAGCTGCGCGCGCGCCTTGTCCATCTCGGCGCGCAGCATCGCCACAATGTCCTTTGCGGTGTCATCACAAAACAGCTGCCCCAGCGTTTTCTCGTGCCACGCAATCCGGTAGGCATCGACCAGCGCGATGAAATCCCACTGCGTATAGCGTTTGAGCGCGGATTTGCAGAAATGCGGGTTGCGGCTGATGAAATTGGCCGCGCTTGCATGCATGTTTGTGAAATTGCAGCGTCCGCCGCCCGAAATGCGGATCTTTTCGCCTGCCGCTTTGGCGTGATCGACCACCAAAGTGCCAGGCCCGGCATGGGCGGCACACATCATGCCAGCGGCACCTGCACCAATGATCAAAGTGTTGATATTCATCATTTGCATGTGCCTTGGATCGGCGCACCATGCAAGCGCGATCAAATTTCGCGAAATTTGGTCCGGTGCGTCCGGCCATTTGTGGCCTGCGTAATTTTCAGTAGAATCACACGCAATTGCTGGCTATGCTGTAGCGAGACCCGGAAAACGGGCGGTTGAGGCAATAAGGCGGTGATCCATGACGGAAATGGTCTATGGTGCGGTTCCGGTGCAATCCGGCGACCCTGTGATCCCACGGTGGTGGCGGACAATTGACAAGTGGACCTTGTCTTGCATTCTGGTGCTGTTCGGGATCGGATTGCTGCTCGGCCTTGCGTCTTCGCCGCCATTGGCTGCCAAAAACGGGCTTGACCCGTTCCATTATGTCACCCGTCAGGCGATATTTGGCGGCGCGGCGATGTTTGTCATGTTTGTCGTGTCGATGATGTCACCGACAATGGCGCGTCGTTTGGCGGTTCTCGGGTTTATGGGCGCATTTGCGGCATTGGTTATGCTGCCTGTCTTCGGGACGGATTTTGGCAAAGGCGCGACCCGCTGGTTTTCGCTTGGCTTTGTGTCGGTGCAACCTTCCGAATTTCTCAAACCCGGCTTTATCGTCATGTCCGCGTGGCTGCTGGCCGCGTCGCAGCAGTTGGGCGCACCGCCGGGCAAGCTGTATTCTTTTGTCCTGACGATTGTCATTGTCCTTTTGCTGGCGATGCAGCCCGACTTTGGTCAGGCCTGCCTGATCCTGTTTTCATGGGGGGTGATGTATTTTGTGGCTGGGGCGCCGATGCTGTTGCTGTTGATGCTGGCCGGATTGGTGATCCTTGGGGGGATGGTCGCCTATAACGGTTCGGAACATTTTGCCCGCCGCATTGACGGTTTTCTGTCGGCTGACCTGGACCCGACAACACAGCTTGGCTATGCCACCAATGCCATCCGCGAAGGCGGGTTTTTTGGCGTCGGCGTTGGCGAGGGCCAAGTGAAATGGTCGCTCCCCGATGCCCATACGGATTTCATTATTGCCGTGGCCGCCGAAGAATACGGGCTGATCTGCGTGCTTGTGATTATCGCGCTTTATAGCATCATCGTCGTGCGGTCGCTTTTGCGCCTGATGAAAGAACGCGACCCGTTTATCCGGCTTGCCGGTACGGGTCTGGCCTGCGTGTTCGGTGTGCAGGCGATGATCAACATGGGCGTGGCCGTGCGGTTGCTGCCAGCCAAGGGCATGACCCTGCCGTTTGTATCTTATGGCGGATCATCGCTGATTGCGGGGGGGATTACGGTCGGAATGTTGCTTGCATTTACCCGCGCGCGCCCGCAAGGCGAGATGGAAGATATTTTGCGGCGTAGGGCAGATAGATGACAGCATCTCCACTGATGATTATTGCGGCGGGCGGCACGGGCGGACATATGTTTCCCGCACAGGCGCTGGCCGAGGCAATGTTGCAAAAGGGCTGGCGCGTGCGCCTGTCCACGGACGCGCGCGGCGCACGATACGCGGGCGGATTTCCTGACGCGGTCGAAGTCAACGTTGTCGGCAGCGCCACATTCGCGCGCGGCGGCATTCTGGCAAAGCTTGCCGTGCCGTTTCGCATTCTGGGGGGCATTGCCGCTGCAAAATGGCGGATGCTGTTTGATAGGCCTGCGGTGGTTGTGGGCTTTGGCGGCTACCCTGCGATTCCGGCGATGGCGGCGGCATGGGCCTTGCGCGTGCCGCGGATGATCCATGAACAAAATGGCGTTTTGGGCCGCGTGAACCAGTTGTTTGCCAAGAGGGTGAACAAGGTCGCTTGCGGTACCTGGCCCACGGCCCTGCCCAAGGGCGTGACAGGCGAACACACCGGCAACCCCGTGCGTGCGGCCGTGCTGGAACGCGCAGGCGCGCCCTATATCCCGCCGGGCGATTACCCGATGTCGGTTGTCGTGCTGGGCGGCAGTCAGGGCGCGCGGATCATGTCCGATTGTGTGCCGCCAGCGATTTCGGCACTGCCCGAACATATCCGCCGCAATGTGCGCGTCAGCCATCAGGCCCGTCCCGAAGATCTTGACCGGGTTACGAAATATTACGCGGATGAGGTTATCAGCGCCGATGTGCAGACGTTTTTTGCAGATGTACCTGACCGCATGGCCCAAGCGCAGCTGGTGATTTCGCGCTCGGGCGCGTCCACTGTTGCCGATGTCAGCATCATTGGCCGCCCCGCAATTTGGGTGCCCTATGCCGGCGCCATCCGCGACGAGCAGACCGCAAACGCCCGTCAGCTTGTCGAAAGCGGCGCGAGCGTAATGATGACCGAAGCCGAATTTGATGTGGCGCCTTTGACGGCGATGCTTGAAAAACTGCTGACCGATGAGGCTGGCGCGCTGCAAATGTCGCAGGCTGCAATTGCCTGTAGCGTGCCGGACGCGACCGACCGTTTGGTCGCACTTGTCGAAGAACTGGCCAATCCGGCCCAAAAATAAAATGGAACTGACGCGATGAACGCTGCTGCAACAAAACTGCCGCTTGATATTGGCCCGATCCACTTTGTCGGGATTGGCGGCATCGGCATGTCCGGCATTGCCGAAGTGCTGATGGATCACGGTTATACGGTGCAGGGATCCGACCTGAAGACTTCGAAAATCACCGACCGCCTGCAATCGCTTGGCGCGACGGTTTTTGAAGGTCAGCGCGCCGAAAATCTTGATGATGCTGCGGTGGTCGTGATTTCATCGGCGATCAAGCCAGGTAATCCGGAACTTGATGCCGCGCGCGCGCGCGGGCTGCCGGTGGTGCGCCGCGCGGAAATGCTGGCTGAACTGATGCGCCTGAAATCCAATATCGCCGTTGCTGGCACCCACGGCAAAACCACGACCACAACGATGGTTGCGGCCCTGCTGGACGAAGGCGGTATTGATCCGACCGTGATCAACGGCGGGATCATCCATGCTTACGGGTCTAATGCGCGCATGGGGCAGGGCGAATGGATGGTGGTTGAAGCAGATGAAAGCGACGGTACTTTTAACCGGTTGCCTGCGACCATTGCGATTGTAACCAATATCGACCCAGAGCATATGGAACACTGGCGCACCGAAGAAGCGCTGCACAAAGGCTTTGACGATTTTGTGTCCAATATTCCGTTTTACGGGCTGGCCGTTTGTTGCACCGATCATCCGGCTGTGCAGGCTCTGGTTGGCCGGATCACCGACCGGCGCGTCACCACATTCGGGTTCAATGCACAGGCCGATGTGCGCGCGATCAACCTGAAATATATCGCGGGCGTTGCGCATTTTGACATCGCGCTTCAGGACGAAGGCACCACAATCGACGGCTGCGAACTGCCCATGCCCGGTGATCACAACGTGTCCAACGCGCTGTCTGCCGTTGCTGTGGCGCGGCATCTGGGGATGAAACGCGATGAAATCCGCGCCGCCCTGAAAGGGTTCAAAGGCGTGAACCGCCGCTTTACCAAAGTTGGCGAAGTGGATGGCGTGACCATCATTGACGACTATGGTCACCATCCGGTTGAAATTGCGGCTGTTCTGAAAGCGGCCCGTCAAGCCACCCAAGGGCGCGTGATTGCCGTGCATCAACCGCACCGCTTTAGCCGCCTGTCCCATCACTTTGACGATTTTTGTGCCTGCTTTAATGACGCGGATGTTGTCGGCATTTCCGATATCTTCTCGGCTGGCGAAGACCCGATCCCGGGTGCAGGGCGCGATGATCTGGTTGCGGGGCTCAAACGCCACGGGCACCGCGATGCGCGCAGCGTCACCTGCGAAGATGATCTGGAAAAGCTGGTGCGTGAAACCACCAAACCGGGTGATATGGTTGTCTGTCTGGGGGCGGGGACGATCAGTACTTGGGCCAACCGGCTGCCTGCGCGGCTTTTGGCAAAATGATGCCGCTTGTTGCTGCAGCGCTTTGGGCCGTTCTGGCCTTTGTGCTGCAATCGATCCCGTCTGACGACAATCACTGGCGGCGGGCCTATGTGCTGATGGCGCTTGGTGCGCCGATCCTGATCTGGGCGTTTTTTGTCCATGGCATCTGGATTGGCTTGGCGGTCCTTGTTTTGGGCGCGTCCGTGTTTCGCTGGCCGCTTTACTATCTTTATCTCTGGCTGGGCGCTAAATTGCGCGGGCGAAAGGATTTGTGATGCATGATCTTCCACAGGTGCGCGGCACCCTGACCGCAAACCGTGCTTTGGCGGATTTGACATGGATGCGCGTGGGCGGGCCTGCTGATCTGTTGTTTCAACCGGCCGATCTGGATGATCTGGCGGATTTTCTGGCGGCGCTGCCTGCTGATGTCCCCGTTTTTGCGATGGGCGTCGGTAGCAACCTGATCGTGCGCGACGGCGGTATTCGCGGTGTCGTGATCCGGTTGGGGCGCGGGTTCAACAGTATTGATACCAGCGGCGAACATGTGGTCGCAGGCGCTGCGGCTTTGGATGCGCATGTGGCGCGCAAAGCTGCAGACGCCGGATTTGATCTGACATTCTTGCGCACAATCCCGGGAACCATCGGTGGCGCTGTGCGGATGAATGCGGGCTGCTACGGGTTCTATGTTGCTGATGTCCTGATTTCTGTGACCGTGGTGATGCGCAATGGTGCTGTGGTGGATCTGCCTGCCAGCGATCTGCAACTGGCCTATCGCCAAAGCAACCTGCCGGACGGTGCGATTATCGTGAGCGCCACATTTGCCGCGCCGCAAGGCGATCCTGAAACACTTGCGCAGCGCATGGCCGAACAGCTTGCCAAACGCGATGAAACCCAGCCGACCAAAGACCGCACCGCCGGATCGACCTTTCGCAACCCCGCGGGGTTTTCATCCACCGGCCGCGCCGATGATGTGCATGACCTGAAGGCGTGGAAGGTCATTGATGATGCAGGTATGCGCGGGGCCACGCTTGGCGGCGCTGTGATGAATATGAAACATTCCAACTTTTTGACCAATGCGGGCGGGGCAACGGCCGCCGACCTCGAAGATTTGGGCGAGCTGGTGCGGAAAAAGGTTTACGATTCGCAAGCAATTAGACTAGAGTGGGAAATTATGCGGGTCGGCGAACGCACAGGCAATGATCCCGCAAAATAATCGGCCAAATAATGGCTAGGCCCGCAACGGGTCACAAAATGACGGGTCACCAAGATCCGCAATAAGGTGGTTGGGTATGTCGAGCAGGGCAAACCCGGAAAGCGCGAGAATTTTTGAACAGCCGATGGCAGCGCAGGCAGGCGTTGCTGCGGCGGGCATGGATTCGGGGGCGAATTTTCGGGGCAAACAATGTGAAGTGATCGTCACCGGCGAAGGTCAATTGGCGGCGTCGTCAGGCGTCTGGGTTGCCGAGGTCGTAAAATGCGACGCCTGATCCGGCGTCCGGCATATGTTGCGCCGCATGATCCGGCACCTTCAAAGCTGGGCTATCGCTGGCAGCGTCTGCTTTTGACGCCAGGATTTCGGGCGACCATGCGCATCGGTGTGCCCTTAGCGCTTATCGCCATTATTGCAGGCACATACTTTTCCAAACCGGAAAACCGCGCCGCGGTTGTCGCGCAAATTGAATCTGTCAAACAGCAGTTTCAGGACCGCCCGCAATTCATGGTCAAAGCCATGACAATCACAGGCGCAGATCAGGCCACGATGACGGCGGTTATCGGTCTGTTGCCCAGCGATTATCCGGTGTCGTCTTTTGATCTTGATCTTGAACAGACGCGCCGCACGATCGAGGCGCTTGATCCCATTAAATCGGCAAGTGTCCGCGTGGGCGCTGCCGGCACGCTTGAGGTGCGGCTGGTGCCGCGCGTGCCATCGGCGCTATGGCGCGACGGTGCGGTTTTGCGGCTGATCGATGATGAAGGCGTCGTTTCGGGCGTTGTTGCCGCGCGCTCGGAAAGGCTTGATTTGCCATTGATCGCGGGCGACGGGGCCGAACAGCATATCGCAGAGGCGCTTGCGCTGTTTGCCGCAGCCGGACCATTGGGTCCGCGTGTGCGCGGCCTTGTGCGCATGGGCGAACGGCGTTGGGATATCGTATTGGATCGCGGGCAGCGCATTTTCCTGCCCAGCGAAGGGGCGGTCGCCGCGCTTGACCGTGTGGTCGCGTTGAATGCGGCCCAAGACATGTTGGATCGCGATGTGACGGTTGTGGATATGCGCAATGCTGACCGACCCACATTGCGCATGAATGATGAAGCCGTCGCAGCGATGCGCCGCACCAATGAAACAGTAGCGACACACGGGGCAGGGAACTAATGGGCGATCTCTACGACAATCAGCGCGCGATGCGCCAAATGCGCAAAGCGGCGATGCAGCGCGGTGTTGTGGCCATTCTCGACGTGGGCACCTCGAAAATCGCCTGTTTGGTCCTGCGTTTTGACGGGCCGGAACGGTTCCGCAATGTGGATGGTGTCGGCTCGATGGCCGGTCAGTCGCAATTTCGCGTGATCGGTGCTGCGACCACACGGTCGCGCGGCGTGCGTTTTGGCGAAATTGACGCAATGCAAGAAACCGAACGCGCCGTGCGCACGGTTGTGCAGGCCGCCCAGAAAATGGCCAAAGTGCGCGTGGATCACGTGATTGCATCGCTTTCGGGCGGGCATCCACGTTCTTACGGGCTAGCAGGGGCGCTTGATGTGTCCGGTGGCGCGGTCACTGAACAAGATATCAGTCAGGTAATGGCCAATTGCGAAGTGCCCGATTACGGTGCGGACCGCGAAGTGCTGCACGCGCAGCCGGTCAATTTTGCGCTCGACCAGCGTTCTGGTCTGGCGGATCCGCGCGGCCAAATCGGCCACCGGCTGACCACGGACATGCATATGCTGACGGTCGATACAGCGACGCTGCAAAACCTGTTTTACTGTATCAAACGCTGCGATCTTGAACTCGCGGGGCTGGCATCTTCGGCCTAT
This sequence comes from Yoonia tamlensis, assembly GCF_900115105.1. Lineage (GTDB taxonomy): Bacteria > Pseudomonadota > Alphaproteobacteria > Rhodobacterales > Rhodobacteraceae > Yoonia > Yoonia tamlensis. The sequence goes on along the minus strand of NZ_FOYP01000001.1, from coordinate 1,819,456 downwards.
GTTTCGGGGATGTCTTCGCTTGTCGAGGACGAACAGGAACTGGGCGCAGCCTGCATTGATCTGGGCGGCGGATCGACCGGCATTTCGGTATTCATGAAAAAGCACATGATCTATGCGGATTCTGTGCGGATGGGCGGGGATCATATTACCTCGGATATTTCGATGGGTTTGCAGATCCCGACGGCGACCGCCGAACGGATCAAGACATTTTATGGCGGGGTTGTTGCCACAGGCATGGATGACCGCGAAATGATCGAAACCGGCGGTGAGACGGGTGATTGGGAACATGACCGGCGCACTGTAAGCCGCGCCGAACTGATCGGCATCATGCGTCCGCGCGTCGAAGAAATCCTTGAAGAGGTCCGCGCGCGGCTGGATGCTGCCGGTTTTGAACATCTTGCAGGCCAGCAGATTGTGCTGACAGGCGGCGGTAGCCAGATCCCGGGTCTTGACGGGTTGGCCAGCAAAATTCTTGGCCAGCAAGTGCGACTGGGACGCCCGTTGCGGGTGCAAGGCTTGCCGCAAGCCGCGATTGGCCCTGCGTTTTCAAGCGCCGTCGGGCTGTCGCTATTTGCGTCGAACCCGCAAGACGAATGGTGGGATTTCGAAATTCCGGCCGATCGCTACCCTGCGCGGTCTCTTAAACGTGCTGTAAAATGGTTCAAGGATAACTGGTAATGCGCAACATTTTGCCGACAGGCCGAAATCAAGCGGTTATCTGTCAATTTTTGTCCATATTTGGTGGCGATTTTGTGTTTTTCCCGTGACCTTTCGGCATCACCCCGATAGGATAGGGGGAATAAGCAGTCAGCGCCCGGTGGGACGGGCTCATAAAAACAGGCGGATTGAGCAATGACATTGAACCTCTCCCTTCCAGGGCATGACGAACTGAAACCACGTATCACTGTATTTGGTGTGGGTGGCGCTGGCGGCAACGCTGTAAACAACATGATCGAAAAAGCGCTTGAGGGTGTTGAATTCGTCGTGGCCAACACGGATGCGCAGGCATTGCAGCAGTCGCGCTCTGAACAAAAAATCCAGATGGGTCTGAAAGTGACCGAAGGTCTGGGTGCTGGCGCGCGCGCAACCGTCGGTGCGGCCGCTGCCGAAGAAAGCATTGAACAAATCGTTGATCACCTTGCGGGCGCACATATGTGTTTCATCACCGCAGGTATGGGTGGCGGCACCGGCACCGGTGCGGCCCCGATCATTGCACAAGCAGCCCGTGAACTGGGTGTTCTGACTGTTGGTGTCGTCACCAAACCGTTCCAGTTCGAAGGCGCAAAGCGTATGAAGCAAGCCGATGCAGGTATCGAAGCCCTGCAAAAGGTTGTTGATACGCTGATCATCATTCCGAACCAGAACCTGTTCCGTCTGGCCAATGAAAACACCACGTTCACCGAAGCCTTCGCACTTGCAGATGACGTTCTGTATCAGGGTGTCAAAGGCGTGACCGATCTGATGGTCCGTCCGGGCCTGATCAACCTTGATTTTGCCGATGTGCGCGCCGTGATGGACGAAATGGGCAAGGCGATGATGGGCACAGGCGAAGCCGAAGGCGAAAACCGCGCAATTCAAGCCGCTGAAAAAGCGATCGCGAATCCGCTGCTGGATGAAATCAGCCTCGAAGGCGCGAAGGGCGTGTTGATCAACATCACCGGTTCACACGATCTGACCCTGTTCGAACTGGACGAAGCGGCCAACAAGATCCGCGAAAAAGTCGACCCAGAAGCAAACATCATTGTCGGCTCTACGCTTGATACCAGCATGGAAGGCCGGATGCGCGTTTCTGTGGTTGCCACAGGGATCGATGCCGCGAAAGGCAGCGCCGACGCACCATTGCCACGCCGCAGCATGGCGTCACCATTGGCGCAACCAGCCGCAGCGGAAATGCCTGCGCCTGTGCCTGCGCCCGCACCGGCACCTGTACAGGAAACTGCCGCGCAAGTGGCCGCACCTGCACCTGCACCGCAGCAACAAGTCGAAGAACGGACATTGTTCCAGGATCTGGACATGCCCGCCACGCCAGCGCGGCCCGCACAGCAGGCCGCAGCAGCGGATGATCTGCCACCGCCTGCCTATACGCCGCGCGCGGAACCAACCGTGACCGAAGCCGACAGATTTGTGGCACCCCGTGCGCCTGGCACCCCATCGCCAGAGGCGCTTGCCCGCTTGCAAGCCGCCGTGAACCGCGCGCCCAAGCCACAACAGGCCGAAGCACAGGTCGCGACCGCACGCGAAGAGGCTGAAAAGCCGCGCTTTGGGATCAATTCCCTGATCAACCGGATGACTGGCGCACATGCAGAAGCCGCAGCCGGCCAACCCGTACGCGCCCAGCCGCAGGTCACACCGCTGCACCAGGAACCCGAAGCGAACGAAGATCAAGATCGCATCGAAATCCCTGCTTTCTTGCGTCGTCAGGCCAATTAAGAGCCGCCGTGACGTTGCGTTAGTGAATTGGAAAGGTCGCCCTCGGGCGGCCTTTTTCGTTTAATAGTAATGGGTTAGTTGGGGTGCCACAGAATTGCCATGTGATGTTTCAACCCGTTACAAAGAGTGAGTTGAGCCGCACAGCCCTTGGCCTTAGGTCTATTGTTAACCACAGGAATCACCAAAGGCGCCACACAACCGTGCAAACGACACTGAAAACCAAAGTTGCCTTTGATGGCACGGGTCTGCATTCGGGTGCGCCTGTTTCAGTCGTATTGCATCCGGCGCCGGCAAATGCCGGTATTGTGTTCCGGCGGGTTGATTTGCCCGATATGCCGCGTCTGGCTGCAAAATGGGACGGGGTGATTGTGTCGCCTTTGAACACGCGGCTCGAGAATGCGGACGGGGTGATCGTTTCGACGATCGAACACCTGATGGCCGCACTTTCCGGCTGTGGCGTGCATAACGTACTGATCGATATTGATGGGCCCGAAGTGCCTATTCTTGACGGCAGCGCTGCAACCTTTGTGCGGGGCATTGTAAAGACGGGGCTGACCCGTCTATCCGCACCTTTGCGAGCGATCGAAATTCTCAAGGAGATTTCAGTTTCCGAAGGTCCGTCCTTTGCGCAGCTTTCGCCCGCGACCTCTTTGCAAATCGATTTTGCAATTGATTTTGCCGATGCGGCGATTGGCAAGCAGCATAAGACGCTAAATATGGCCAATGGCACATTTGTGCGCGAACTTTGCGACAGCCGGACATTTTGCCGCTCTGCGGATGTGGATGCGATGCATGCCAATGGTCTGGCGCTTGGCGGGTCGATGGAAAACGCAGTGGTTGTTGATGGCGCACAGGTGCTGACCCCCGGCGGTCTGCGCCACACAGACGAGGCCGTGCGTCACAAGATGCTGGATGCATTGGGCGATCTTTATACCGCAGGCGGTCCGATCTTGGGGCGCTATACGGGTAATCGCGCGGGGCATGCGCTGACCAATCGGCTGCTGCACGCGCTTTTTGCCGATTCTTCTGCTTGGCGCTGGGTCAATTGCGACGCAAAAATTGCGGCGCGCCTGCCTGGTGTCGGGGTAAGTGCGGCCGATCTGCACGCAGTTGCCTAGGCGCACATCACACAGTTGATCACTGGTCGCTCAAAAGGCATTTTGCACCAGATTTTTCTATGCTAGACCAATGCCTAACAATTGGTGCCTGCCCTGCGCGCGCCGTCTAGTAATGAGGTCGCTTCATGTCAGTCAGCTTGGACACACTCCGTTTTCGGACAACACAGATGGGTGCCGCTCTGGCGCTTGTGGTTTTGTCCGCATGTGGGGCCGGTAACGCAACTGCCCCTTTGGACGATATGACCGCTGACCAGATTTTCGCCCGCGCCGAACAGCAACTGGCAAGCGGCAGGCAAGATGATGCCGCCTTTACCTTTGGCGAAATCGAGCGTTTGTACCCTTATTCGGAATTTGCCCAGCGAGCGCTGGTCATGCAGGCCTATGCCTACCACCGCGACGAAGACTATGAAAACAGCCGCGCCTCGGCGCAGCGTTTTCTGGATTTCTATCCGGCCGAACAGGATGCGCCCTATGCGGCCTATCTGTTGGCGCTGTCCTATTATGACCAGATTGACGACATCGGCCGCGATCAGGGGCTGACCTTTCAGGCGTTGCAAGCCTTGCGCACCGTGATCGAGCGGTATCCCGATAGTGAATATGCACGTTCGGCCGTGCTAAAATTCGATCTGGCCTTTGATCATCTGGCCGCCAAGGAAATGGAGATCGGTCGCTATTACCTTAAGCGGGGCCATTATGCGGCTGCCGCCAACCGTTTCCGCACCGTGGTCGAAGACTTCCAGACTACCGTACATACGCCCGAGGCCTTGCACAGGCTGGTCGAATCCTACCTGTCGCTTGGTCTGACCGCCGAAGCCCAAAGCGCAGGCGCGATTCTGGGCCACAACTACCGGTCAACCGAATGGTACGAATCCAGCTATGCGCTGTTGACGGGTCAAGGGCTGGCAGCGGATGTGTCCGGAGACAATTGGCTGGCGTCGATTTACCGGCAGGTTTTGCGCGGCGAATGGCTGTAATCACCGCGAGGCTCGGGGGCTGATATGCTGCGCGGTCTTGATATCCGGGATATGCTGATCATTGACCGGCTGGAACTTGCGTTTCAACCGGGGCTGAATGTGCTGACCGGCGAAACCGGCGCCGGGAAATCTATCTTGCTTGATTCGCTTGGTTTTGTCCTGGGCTGGCGCGGGCGCGCCGAATTGGTGCGCCAAGGTGCCGATCAGGGCGAGGTCACAGCATGGTTCGACCTGCCCGCTGGGCACCCTGCCTTTGCCGTTCTTGCCGATGCGGGGATCAGTGCCGAGGATGAATTGATCTTGCGCCGCGTCAATACCCGCGACGGGCGCAAAACTGCATGGATCAACGACCGCCGCGTCAGCGGTGAGGTTTTGCGCAACCTGTCGGAAACTTTGGTCGAACTGCACGGACAGCACGATGATCGCGGGCTGCTGAACCCGCGCGGGCATCAGGATATGCTGGATACCTATGCAGGTCTTGCGCCTGATCTGGACAAGACCCGCGCGGCATGGCGGCAACTGGCCGAGACGCAAAAGGCGCTTGCTGCGGCGCAGGCGCGCATTGCCGCCGCCCAAGCCGAAGAAGAATATTTGCGCCACGCGGTAGCCGAGCTTGATGCGCTATCGCCCGAAGCAGGCGAGGAAGCCGCGCTTGATACGCAGCGCCGCATGATGCAAGCCGCCGAAAAGATCCGTGTAGACATCAGCAAAGCAGGCGAGGCCTTGGGGCTCAACGGTGCCGAAGGCATGGTTAGCGATGCCTCGCGCTGGCTGATCGGCGTGGCAGGCAAGGCCGAAGGGCAGCTTGATGAACCGCTGGCCGCCATTGAGCGCGCACAACTGGCGCTGGATGATGCGCAAAACGGCGTTGCACGCTGTTTGGACGCGCTGTCGTTCGACACGACCGACCTTGAGAACGTCGAAGAACGGCTGTTTGCCATTCGCGGGCTTGCGCGCAAGCACGGGGTGCTGGCCGATGATCTGCGCGGCTTTGCCGATGATCTGCGCGCGCGGCTTGCGGTGCTTGATGATGGTGCGCGTGATCTTAAGGTGCTGAACGGAAATTTGCAGACGGCGCAGGCGATCTATGCAGAAGCCGCCGCACAGCTGACCCAAAAGCGGCAGAATGCGGCCAAAGCGCTTGATCAGGCGATGGCGGCAGAACTGGCACCGCTGAAGATGGAGCGCGCGGTTTTTGCTACCGATATCAATACCGCCGATCCCGGCCCGACAGGGCAGGACGCGGTGGCCTTTACCGTGGCCACGAACCCCGGCGCACCTGCGGGGCCGCTCAACAAAATCGCATCGGGCGGGGAACTCAGCCGGTTTTTGCTTGCTTTGAAGGTCTGCCTTACCCAAGCCGATGCCGGGCTTACCATGATCTTTGACGAGATCGACCGCGGCGTTGGCGGTGCCACTGCGGATGCCGTCGGGCGCAGGCTGGCGGAGCTGGCGGATGGCGGGCAGGTTTTGGTCGTGACCCATTCGCCGCAGGTGGCCGCATTGGGCGGGCATCATTGGCGGGTTGAAAAACGGCAGAATGATACGGCAACAACATCAACGGTTGTGGCACTTGATGCGGCGGCGCGGGTGGATGAAATCGCGCGCATGATTTCGGGGGACCGTGTGACCGATGCCGCCCGTGCTGCGGCGCAAGCGCTTATCGCGGGCCAGAAATAAGATAGGGGCGGAATGCAAACATTCCACCCCTAGAAATTGTTACCCGACCCACTCACTACACCGCATCTTTTCCACTCACGTCAAAGATGCGTATCTCACACAATCGCTGATCGAGACAAAACTGATCTCACACTCAGCGCGATGATCGTTAACAAACACACAAATGATCTTTTTTTACTGGCAAAAACACGAGGACAAATAGCCTCTGAATATCAATCTACCAGAGCGAGAAGGGGTGGATCAACCTGTACCAAAGTATGTCACTAATTCTGACCTAAATTGCAAAGCAATCGCCGCAACCCTGCGGAGTGGTCCGAAATTCTTGCATTTTTGCGGAAATTTTACGTAATCGATTTCAGATACATTATGTATTGATAGTAATGCAAAAAAGATGATTTGCTGAAATGTCCATCATAGTGCGGAAGACGGCAAAATACAATCTATGAGGGTTCTGTGCTTGCGCTAACGAATTTGCGCCCAGTGCTGACGTCGATATTTGTGTACATCCACTGCGGGTGCGATGATTCAAAATTTGCCAAAACTGATTCGGTTTTGTGCAAATGCAATGAAAACTGCAGCGCGCGCCTTCGCGCTTGGACAAGCGCTACGGATCGCATACACCAAAGATTAAGGCGCAGCGCGCCGATGGGCGATTTGGGATGATCAGCGGCATGGGCGAGCCGATCAAGAAACTGATACGGCAAGGGGTCGATGAGGCTAAGACAGCCTGTTTCGACGCGGCGCGCGTGATCAAGACCCGCGGCCCTACGCAAGTTCAGTTTTGGTTTATTGCGCTGGCGATTGGCATTGGTGCCGGGCTGGCTGCGCTGCTGTTCCGTCTTGGCATTACATTTATTCAGTCGAGCCTTTATGGCACCGATGATGTGCGCAACCTGCATAGTTTTGTAGCGGGGCTTGCTTGGTATCAGATCGTCGCGATTCCGGTGATTGGCGGGCTGATCGTCGGGATCATTCTGGACAGGTTTACCGATGACGGGCGGGCGCGTTCGGTCGGGGATGTCATCGAGTCTGCCGCGCTTTTCGAAGGGCGGGTCGAAGCGCGCAGGGGGATTGCCTCGGCGCTGGCCTCGCTCATTACCTTGTCATCGGGTGGATCGACAGGGCGCGAAGGCCCCGTGGTGCATCTGGCAGCGGTGATATCGACCGTGGTTTGCCGCTGGATCAATGCCAACGGGATTACGGGGCGCGACCTGTTGGGCTGTGCGGTGGCGGCGGCGGTTTCGGCCAGTTTCAACGCACCAATCGCAGGGGCGCTTTTTGCGCTCGAGGTCGTGTTGCGCCATTTTGCAGTGCATGCCTTTGCCCCGATTGTCATTGCATCGGTGGCGGGCACGGTGATTAACCGGCTGGCGTTTGGCGATGTGACGGAATTTGTGCTGCCCACGCAGCAGGCGCTTGCTTTTTATGTCGAACTGCCCGCTTTCTTGATTCTTGGCATGGTTTGTGGCCTCGTGGCCGTCATCTTGATGAAGGCCATTTTTTGGGCCGATGATTTTGGCACCTATGTGCAGCGTGAAATTGGGCTGCCGCGATTCTTGCGCCCGGCCATTGCGGGTGGGCTTGTGGGGATGCTCGCAATCTGGTGGCCGCATGTGATCGGGGTGGGCTATGAAACCACGTCAGCCGCGCTCAAGGGGCAGTTGCTGCTGCATGAGGCGATCACATTTGGCATTCTCAAAGTCGTGGCGGTGGCGATTACCATGGGCGGCCGCATGGGCGGCGGTGTGTTTTCGCCCTCGTTGATGGTGGGGGCGCTGACAGGTTTGGCTTTTGGCGCAATTGCCACGGCAATTTTTCCAACCGTTTCTGGCGAAGGCACGCTTTATGCGCTGGCGGGGATGGGGGCGGTTGCCGCCGCCGTACTGGGCGCGCCGATATCGACCACATTGATTGTGTTTGAACTGACTGGGGACTGGCAGACAGGGCTTGCGGTTATGGTGGCTGTGTCACTGTCAACGGCACTGTCGTCGCGGCTGGTGGACCGGTCGTTTTTCCTTACGCAGCTCGAACGGCGCAATGTGCATTTGGCGGCAGGGCCGCAAGCCTATCTTTTGGCGACGTTCAAAGTGTCCACTATCATGCGCCCCACGGATACGCCGCGCGCCGCTCCAGAGGAAATCTGCTGGGATCTGATCCGCGACGGGGTCTATATTGATGGCAATGCCACGCTGGAACAGGCGATGCCGATGTTTGACCAGGCTGGTCAGACATTTATCCCTGTTGTCACATTGGGTGGCGAAGATAGCCCGCCCGCGCTGTGGGGCGCGCTGTTTCAGGTGGATGCACTAAAAGCGATGAACCGCGCGCTATCTGAAACAGCCGCCGAGGAACATTCTTAGACCTGCTCGACCGCTACTTTTTCGGCATAGAAGGCAAGGTAGTCCTTGATTTGCGCGACCTGCGGGTTCGGGTTTTCATAGGACCAGACGGCGTCAGCTATCGGCCCGCTTTTCGCGACGATTGAAAAATAGGATGCGGTGCCTTTGTACGGGCATTGGGTTGTGGTCTGTGATGGCTCTAGAAAGGCCATGGCGATATCGCTGCGCGGGAAATAGATCACGGGCGCATTGTCGCCTTCGGTCAATTCAAGCGCGTCCTGGCTTTCGCCCAGAACCGCCCCGCCGGCGCGGACAACCCATGTTCCCGTTGCCGGACGAATTTGAATGTGATCAGCCATGGACGATTCCTTTGGTGGTGGCGGCAGGTTTGCCGCCAGAGAGTTGTTGGGCGATGTGACAGGATGATGTCAAAGCGGCGCGCAGGCCGCAGTCAACCAACTGCGCGTTGCTTCGTCAAGGTCCGACGCCAACAGCCCAATCGTTTGCCTGTGATATTGGTCGATCCAGTCCCGTTCTGCATCCGACAAAAGCGCCACATCAATCAACCGCCGGTCAAAGGGCACATAGGTCAGCGTGTCAAAGGCCAGCATGTCACGCGCATCCGCGCCCGCCAATGCGGGGGCAGGGACCGTCACGATCAGGTTTTCGATGCGGATGCCAAAGGCCCCCTCGCGGTAATAGCCCGGCTCGTTCGACAGGATCATACCCGCCGCGAGCGCCACATCCGAACGCCGCGATATCCCTTGCGGGCCTTCGTGGACGCTCAGGTAGCTGCCGACGCCGTGGCCGGTGCCGTGGTCATAATCCTGCCCCGCCAGCCAAAGCGGCGCGCGTGCAAGCGCATCCAGATGCTGCCCGCCGACGCCTTTGGGGAACCGGATGCGGCTGATTGCAATCACCCCTTGCAGCACACGGGTATAGCATTGGCGGTGGTCTTCGGTTGGGGTGCCTATGATCACGGTGCGGGTGATATCGGTGGTGCCGTCGATATATTGGCCGCCACTATCGACAAGCAGCAATTCACCGGATTTCACCGCGCGGTTGGTGTCCGCGCTGACCCTGTAATGCACGATGGCCCCGTTTGGCCCCGCGCCGCAAATGGTTTCAAAGCTGATATCGCGCAGCGCGTTTGTCTGCGCGCGAAACCCTTCAAGCGCTGTCACAACATCGATTTCGGTCAGATGGCCCTTGGGGGCTTGGGCATCCAGCCACGCCAGAAACCGCACCATCGCAAGCCCGTCGCGGTGGTGGGCGGCTTTGGCGCCTGCGATTTCGGTCGGGTTCTTGATCGCTTTGGGCAGCAAACAGGGGTCGGGCGCATGTTTGACGCTTGCACCCGCGTTCTGCAGCGTCGTCGCAATGTGTTCGGGGCAGGATTTCGGGTCGATTTGCACCATACCCGAGATCTGCCCAAGCGCCGTTTCAAACTGGTCAATCGCGTGCAGCCCGATATCAGTCCCAAGATGATCGCGGATGCTCTCCGCTTTGCCAGCACCTGCAAAAAGATCAACCTTGCCAGATGCATAAAGGATCGCAAAACTTTGCGGGACAGGATTGCGCTCAATATCGCTGCCGCGAATGTTCAACAGCCACGCAATGCTATCGGGCTGGGTCAGCACCGCGGCATCCGCTGTTAGCGCATTCGCCAGCCGCGCGCGTTTATCGGCATGGGGTTCGCCTGCAAATTCAAGCGCTTGCACCGTGAATGGTGCTGCGGGGGCAAGTGGCTGATCGGGCCAGATTGCATCGACCAGATTATCGGTGGCGCGCAGTTCATAACCCTCTAGCTTATCTGCAAGCTGGGCAATCTCAGCCGCGCTGTGCAGCCAAGGGTCAAAGCCGATAACCGCACCTTTGGGCAGATGATCCAAGACCCAATCGGCCAGTTGCGTTTCCGGCCAATGCACAGGGGTGAACACATCCGCAACCTCTGCGCGGACCTGCACGCGGTAACGCCCGTCGATAAAGACACCCGCGATATCGCGCAGCACCACACAAAACCCTGCCGAGCCTGAAAACCCCGTCAGCCACGCAAGCCGTGCGTCGCGCGGGGCGACATATTCGCCCTGATGCGCATCGGCACGCGGCACGATAAACGCATCAATGCTCCGGTCGCGCATCAGCGCGCGTAGGGCTGCCAGCCTTGGCGGGCCTTGGTCAGGGGTCGTTTGTGCAGCAAAAGTTTGGAACATTATCTACCCTATTTGTTATGCAGCCAAAGACGCGGCGCAGGACGTAAATCAAATTTCGCGAAATTTGAATGCCGCTAGCCTGCCTTGCGCATGCCTAGCACCCGCGCCCGTTTGCGCGGATCACTGTCAAACAGGCTGGCAAGCTGTTCGGTCATCGCACCGGCAAGCTGTTCAACATCTGTAATCGTAACGGCGCGGTCATAATAGCGGGTCACATCATGGCCGATCCCGATTGCGACCAGTTCCACCGCCTTGCGCTTTTCGACCATCGCAATCACGTCGCGCAGGTGTTTTTCCAGATAATTGGCGGGGTTCACGGAAAGTGTAGAATCATCCACCGGTGCCCCGTCCGAGATGACCATCAGGATTTTGCGCGCCTCTGGCCGGTTCACAGTGCGCCGGTGCGCCCATTCAAGCGCCTCGCCGTCGATGTTTTCTTTCAGCAGCCCTTCTTTCATCATCAGACCCAGATTGGGCCGTGTCCGCCGCCATGGCGCATCGGCGGATTTATAGATGATATGGCGCAGATCGTTCAGCCGTCCGGGTTTTGCGGCACGCCCGTCACCCAGCCATTTTTCGCGCGACATGCCGCCTTTCCACGCCTTGGTGGTAAAGCCAAGGATCTCGACCTTGACGTCGCAGCGTTCCAGCGTGCGCGCCATGACATCGGCACAGATTGCCGCGATAGAAATCGGGCGACCCCGCATGGACCCCGAGTTATCAAGCAGCAATGTCACGACAGTGTCGCGAAATTCGGTGTCTTTTTCGACCTTGAACGACAAGGGCGTGGTCGGCGATGCCACCACCCGCGCAAGCCGTCCGGCATCCAGAATGCCTTCTTCGCGGTCAAATTCCCACGACCGGTTTTGCTGGGCCTGCAGGCGGCGCTGCAATTTATTCGCCAAGCGGCTAACTGCGCCCTTGAGCGGTTCAAGCTGCTGATCCAGATAGGCGCGCAGCCGTTCCAGTTCAGCCGGTTCCGCCAGATCTTCGGCGCCGATTTCTTCATCAAATTCAGTGCTATAAACGGTATAGTCAGGGTCCGCGTCCGATACGGGTTGCGGCGCGGGCGGGTCAAGCGGGGCTTCGCCTTCGGGCATTTCTGCCTCTTCGCCCATTTCCTGATCAGCCTGATCATCCATGCTGACCTGCGCCTGATTGGCGTCTTGCTGTTCGTCTTGGGATTGCTCGGGCGATGCGTCGGCTTCTTCGCCTTCGCTTTCGTCATCATCGCCGTTGCTATCTGGTTCTTGTTCTTCTTCGCCGCCATCTTCGGCGGTGTCGTCCTGATCATCATCAAGACTGTCAGGGTCATCACCCAGCTGGTCGCCATAGCCCAGATCGCTGATCAGCTGGCGCGCCAGTTTGGCAAAGGCTTTTTGATCGGCCAGCACATCGCCCAATCCTTCAAGCGTGCCATCGCATTGTTCCTCGATGAAGCCGCGCCATAGTTCGAGCACATTATCCGCGCCTTTGGGCAGCGCGCGCCCGGTCGCCATTTGCCGGATCATATAGCCCGCCGCCACGGCCAATGGCGCGTCAGAGGCGTTCGAAATCTGGTCATAACCCTTGCGCATAGCTTCGTTTGCGATTTTCGCGTCGATATTGCCCGCCGTGCCGGGCATATGGCGTGCGCCGACGGCTTCGATCCGCGCGGTTTCCATCGCCTCATACAGGTCACGCGCCATCTGCCCTTGGGGCATATAGCGGGCCGCAACATTCGCGTCGTGGAACTTATGGCGCAGCGCAAATGCATCTGCAGTCCCGCGCGCAAGCAGCACCTCGTCGCGGGTCATGCGCCGCGTGACTTGGGGCAGGCGGATGCTATCGGCGGTTTGTCCAGCCGGATCAACGGAATAGGTGACCGACAGTTCACTATCGTCGGCCAGAACCTTGGTCGCTTCGGCCAGCGCTTTTTTAAACGGATCGGCGGGGTTGTCGGTCGGGTTCTTCATGCGCTGCGTCCTTTGTTAAGGCGCAAACTAATGAGGCAACCGCGCAATGACCAGAGCCAAGACCGTCAAAATGATCAGCCCTTATTCGTCGTATTCGGGTTCTTCAAAGGTGATCTGAGCCGCAGGGTCGATATCAAACAGATCCTCGACGCATTCATGCATAGTGGTCAGCGCGGCAACACCGGGCAAGATAGCACCTTGTTCGTCCACAAAGGCCAGACGGGGCATGTAAGATTTGCCGCCGATTTCAATGGCACCTTCGTCAAACAGATAGGCAAGTTCGGTCACGATGCCTTGGACATTGGCGCGCGCGACTTCTTCGCTCATGCTTTCGGCGAAAAGGGGCAACAATGTCTGTGCGATCAATGTGGTTGCCGCATCGGTCAGGTCTTCGTGGCTGACGACGTAATCTGCGGGCAACGCGGTGCCAATTTTCATTTTCATGGTCTGCTCCCGGTTAGTCTCGTGGATGATATAATGCGTACAAAGCAGACCGGAATGTGACGCGCGCGCGGCAGTTTCGCGTCGCGGCGCGTTTATCCCAGGCTCAGGCTTGCCGCGCTTTCGGGCAGTTCTTCGTCAAAACAGCGCTGATAGAATTCGGCAACCGTCTGGCGTTCCAGCTCGTCGCATTTGTTCAGGAATGACAGGCGGAACGCATAGCCCACGTTTTGGAAAATACGTGCGTTTTCGGCCCATGCCAGAACGGTGCGCGGTGACATCACCGTGGACAGATCGCCGTTCATGAATGCCGTGCGGGTCAGATCGGCCACGGTTACCATTTGCGACACGATTTTGCGGCCTTTGTCGGAGTTATAATGGGGCGACTTGGCTAGAACAATCGCGGCTTCGGCGTCATGGGACAGATAGTTCAGCGTCGCCACCAATGACCAGCGGTCCATCTGGGCTTGGTTGATTTGCTGCGTGCCGTGGTACAGGCCGGTTGTGTCGCCCAAACCAACGGTGTTGGCCGTCGCGAACAGGCGGAAGAATTTATTTGGTGTGATGATCTCGTTTTGATCCATCAGGGTCAGCTTGCCGTCCGCTTCGAGCACACGCTGGATCACAAACATCACATCGGCGCGGCCGGCGTCATATTCGTCAAATACAATCGCAACAGGGTTACGCAGTGCCCAAGGCAGGATGCCTTCGTGGAATTCGGTGACTTGCACGCCGTCGCGCAGTTTGATCGCATCCTTGCCGATCAGGTCGATCCGGCTGATATGGCTATCAAGGTTCACACGCACCGCTGGCCAGTTGAGGCGGGCGGCAACCTGTTCGATATGCGATGATTTTCCGGTGCCGTGGTAGCCTTGGATCATCACACGGCGGTTATAGCCAAAACCTGCCAGAATCGCGAGCGTGGTATCAGGATCGAATTTGTAGGTGCTGTCGATATCAGGCACGCGGTCGGTGCGATCGGCAAAGCCTTTGATTTTCATATCGCTGTCGATGCCAAAGACCTCGCGTACCGAAATATCTTCGGTCGGTTTCGCGTTCATATCCAGTGTACCGTCAGCCATGTGCGTGCCTTTGCATCTTTCGTCGAATGTTGTGCTACCGGATGCAACATATCGCGCTGCACTGCAAGTGCCAGAGGTCACGCGTATGTTTGTCGTTTTCGATTGGCGGGGCTCGTAATGTGTGTTCTGGTTGCCCAAAGTCGGAGACCCCCTTGGCAACACGCGAAGAGATCGAAACCTATATCGACCGCGTCGCCTTGGGCGACCGCGTGGCCTTTGCTGCATTATATAATGCAACATCGGCGAAACTATTTGGCGTGACTTTGCGTGTGTTAAATAACCGCGCCGAAGCTGACGACGCATTACAAGAGGTTTATATCAAGGTTTGGCGGGCCGCTGACCGTTATCAATCCAACGGGCTTAGCCCGATGACATGGCTGATCACTATCGCACGCAACCATGCCATTGACCGGCTGCGGACCCGCAAAAAAGGCCAAACAGGTCTGGATGAGGTCGCCGAGCTGGCGGATCAGGCACCCGGCCCCGAACAACAAGCAATCGCGTCTTCGGCGCGTGCGCAAATAAATAACTGTCTGGACGCGCTGCCAGCGGACCGCGCCGAAGCGGTGCGCCGCGCCTATCTCGATGGTGACACCTATCAGGATCTTGCGGACGCGATGCAGGTTCCGCTGAATACAATGCGAACCTGGCTGCGCCGTAGCCTGATCAAACTAAAGGACTGTCTGTCGCAATGACCGATGACGTCACAGATGATGCCCCCCTTTCGGCTGCTGCCGAATATGCGCTGGGCCTATTGACCCCGGCACAGGCGCGCGCGTTTGAGGCCGAGATGAATAGTGACCTGTCATTGCGAGCCGAACTGGCGCATTGGCAAGAGCATCTTGTTACGCTGACCGATGACATCGCCCCGGTGGCCCCACCCAAAGCGACATTTGACGCGATTACATCCCGCTTGTTTGATGCGCCCAAACCGCGCCGCAACTGGTTTGGATGGCTTGCGGGGGCCGCCAGTGCGGCCATCGTGGTGGCGGCGGTGATGATTGTGGTGATTCCCGTGCCAAACCCGACAAGCAATGATCTGGTTGCAGGTCTGGTTGGAGCCGATATCGGCCTGCGCGTTGATGCGACATTTGATCCTGACACCAACACGCTACTTTTTGACCGTGTTACAGGCGCTCCCGCAGAAGGGCGCGTGTTTGAGATATGGCTCATTGCCGGAGAGGCCGCACCGATTTCTTTGGGCCTATTGCCAGAAGCAAAAACCGGACAGGTCCAGCTGACTGCGGAACTCGCCGTTCTGGTTGATGGTGGCATTATTGCGCTAAGTGACGAGCCCCCCGGAGGGTCGCCAACTGGGGTCGCAACTGGCCCAGTGGTTGCTGTTGCCCCGTTTGCAAACGGCTAATATCTGCGGAATGTCTTGCAGATTTGCCTCGAGACGGTGGATTTTCTGATTCCTATGAACGCGCCGCGTCACGCATGTTGACCTAATCGTCAGACGTTTTCGATCCAGACCGGATGACCACCGCGAGCTAGGCCAAGGTCAGGTGAGCGGGACAAGGCGGGATTTCGCTGCGGTTTCGCCTCGGTCTGGTTTCAAACATCAATTTAGAAAACCACTTAAGATGCGCGCAGTTTCTGCAGGCTTATCCAACATAGGCAAATGCCCACAGCCGGAGACGTTGACAAGTGTTGCGTTTGGTAGAGCTTCCGCAAGAACTGCAGCACCGGAAGGATGAAAAATTCTGTCTTCGTCACACCAAAGCACGAGTGTGGGTTGAACAATGCCTGTCGCCAATTCCTCAAGCTTGGGAACGTTACTTGAGGCAACTGCGTTCCAAATTTCCGCATTGCTTTCCGCGTTAGACACTTCGTTTGAGGCCCAGAAACGCGCTATTGGCCGCGGTATGAAAGGCTCTTTGGGAAACAACCAAGACATACGGGCTTCATATTCATCATAAGAAGTAACAACCAATGGCTTATGACCGGCTTCGATCGCAAGCTCCATGTCACTTGGGGTGGGGGAACTAACACCGACAGGGCTACCGATAAAAGCAACCGATTGTACACGCTCGGGGATCGACACAGCAAGTTGACCAGCGATTTGTGCCCCCATCGAGTTCGCGGCAATATGAAACTGTTCAACACCGATGGCATCCAGCGTTTCAAGCACATTATGCGCCTGACGCTGGTAGTCGTATTGCTCAGGATCAAGCCGTTGATTTTGGCCAAACCCTGGTAGATCAAGCAATATCAAACGGTAGTCGCCGGAAATGTAGCGAGACGTGTCGATCCAATGTTCTTTCAAAGCATATATGCCATGAAGAAATACGATTGTCTGGCCTTTGCCACCTTCCAAATAGTGCACTTCACCAAAGGATGTTTCCACCGTTTCGCTTTGCAAGCCTGCTGACAAATTCAGGCCAGCCAGTAGTAGTTTAGCCGCACGCTCGGGCCAAATTTCCGAAGCGCCAACTATACCTAATACCAGCGCGAGAACTGTCCCAAGGGCCTTTGTCCAAAATCGTTTCACCGTCATCTCCTCAGCAAACAAAAGGGTAGACTATTTCGTCCACTTGCTTGCATTGAGTAGACGAAATAGTCTACCCTTTGCAAGCATCTTGTTCGGAGCCTTGCCCATGCCTGCCCCAAAGCGTGAACTTTTACTGCAGACTGCCGAAGCCGTCTTTTCGAAAGAAGGTTTCAAAGGGGTTTCTGTTGATCGTGTGCTGGCGGAAGCCGGTGTCGCGAAAATGACGCTGTATAAGGGTTTCAAAGGGAAGCACGAACTAATTTGCGAAACGTTACGAAGACGCGGCGATCGGTTGGCAACACATCTTGAAACATATGTTGCTGCCGCAGGCCCTAGAACGGTAGATCAAATTCTAAGCTGCTTTGACGGGATGCAAGACTGGGCTGAAAGATCAGATTTCAATGGATGTTATTTCGTAAGCGCTCTTACGGAATATGGTGATTCTCAGGATGAAATCGGCGAAATCGCACGGCAATACAAAAAGCGTTTCTTGGATCGCCTGTACTCTCTTTGTTTGCCGCTCGGTCTGGCACAGCCAGATAACCTACCCCGCTCGCTGTTCTTACTTATCGAGGGCGCAACGGTGACTCATATGTCTTTGGGCGACAAGGCGGGTTATGCCCGCGCAAAAGCGATTGCTGCACAGTTGTTGACTTAGAGATACGCGTGCAAAAGCCGACATCTATGACCCCTGCGGCATCGGTAGCTCGCGGCTCGTTCCTGCCATTCACTGCGGCTTGAACGATAGGCAGCTTCGCTGGTTTTTCTGAATTTAGTGCGGTTGATGATGTAAAGGTCAAAGCCGACTGACATTCTAAAACACCGATTGAAGTGATAGGCTTAAAGGCGGCCAGCGTAAAAATACAGGATACTTTTTGTTTGTATTCAGTTGTTTAAATAATAATTTGAGAAAAACTATAAAAGTTTGAAACTCTTAAGACGCTTTCTGCGTGGCTTCTCTCGACCGCGGCAAACACGCCACGGATTTAACCAGGAGAGACCACAATGACTTTTACAAAGACAATCGCAGCGTCCGTCGCCATGACATTTATTGCAGGCACATCATTTGCCGAAAGCCACGCAATGAACCCCACCGTTGGCGGTGCGGAGATGCTCGCGACCATGAATATCGTTGAAAACGCGGTCAACAGCCCGATCCACACGACATTGGTCGCCGCTGTCGTGCAAGCTGAATTGGCCGAAACGCTATCTGGCGAAGGCCCGTTCACCGTATTCGCCCCAACTGACGACGCCTTTGCAAAACTGCCAGCCGGGTCGGTCGAAGAACTGCTAAAGCCGGAAAACATGGACCGTCTGGTGCAAATCCTGACCTGCCATGTGGTGGCTGCAAACGCGATGTCTGACGCCATTCAGGGTATGATCGCGGATGACAACGGCCGTCACCCCGTCCCAACCTTGGGCGGTTGCACATTGCAAGCGACATATAGCAACGGTGAAATCATGCTCGAGGACGAGCAGGGCCAGATCGCCACTGTCACCGTTGCGGACGTAAAACAATCAAATGGTGTGATCCATGTGATCGACACTGTCATGCTGCCTGCTGTTGCAGGTTAAGAGGTTGTGAAAGACGGATTTTTGGTTGGTATCAACGCATAGGTTGACGCCGTCCTCACTGCAAAGTGCATCGCCTGAAACATGGCGGTGCATTACAATCCACCTAAACGCTGAAAGGATAACCCATGCACCGCCGAGAATTTATCGCCACAACATTTGCCAGCTTACTGCTTGCGCGCACAGCCCAGGCGCAGGCCGCGTTTGAAGTCACCCGCACAGAGGCTGAGTGGCGCGCGATGCTGACCGAACTGGAATATCAGGTGATGCGCGAGGAAGCGACCGAGCGCCCCGGATCATCGCCCTTGGACAAGAATTATGCGGCTGGCACCTATTTTTGCCGCGGCTGTGATCTGCCGCTTTACGCATCCGAAGCCAAATATGACAGCGGCACCGGCTGGCCAAGCTTTTTTGAAAGCCTGCCCAATGCAATTGGCACAATGGAAGACCGCAAACTGTTTTCAGTGCGTACCGAATGCCATTGCCGGCGTTGCGGCAGCCATCTTGGTCACATCTTTGATGACGGGCCGCAGCCCACTGGAAAGCGGCATTGCCTGAACGGGGTAAGTCTGGTGTTCGGGGCTGCCTGACGACGGGCGCGCGGGGTTGCAAATATTCGGGCAGAATGTGGCGAAAATACGGTGTACTATTGTGTACTGATAAAGATTTTTTTCGACCGGTTTTCGGTGCGCAGGCTAGGGAATTGACCTTGCTTATGTTTTTAGCTGTTTTTGCGAAATCGCAGACACGGCTTTAATTATTGAAAAATCGGGCCAAATATGGCACAAAAAAGGCAGGTAATTTATTTATCTGTGTTGTGCGACACGGATCATTGACCATCCCGAGGGTAAGTTACCTTTAATTACGAGTGTTAGAGGGCTTATGATGACAAAAATATTCGGACAGGTTTTCAATCCTTCGCGCAGCGCAAAAGCACTGGCAACCGCCTATGCCGCGATTGGCGCAACCTCTGCGGGGATGACATATTTATTGACCTCACACGGCGGTAATGTGGATGTGCTTGCGCGTTCGCTGTTCGGGACCGACGCCGGGCTTGTGATGGTTGGCGGGCTTAGCGGTATTATCGCGTTGCATATTTCCCGCCGTTGGTTGGGCCTGTCAGGCTGGGTTGGTGGCGCGCGTGCCATTTTCGGCGGCTGCGTGATGGCGCTTGTTGCGGCCATGATCGCGGGCACATTGATTGCACCGCTTTCAGGGACATTCTTTGCGCCAATCATGGTGATCGCGGCTTTCGGGATGAAACCCTGGCTTGCGGTTGCATGGGGGCTGGTTGTGCTGATGGTGCATGTGCTTTTGGTGCGGCGGGCCAATGATATGCGCCGGATGACACAATTGGCCGATATCGCTGCGGTGAGCCAGCTAAGCGCCCTGTCGCAGGCGCAGTTCTACCGCAAACGCAATCACTTACATTAACGATTATTCTGTTAGCGTGAAAAAAGGGGCCAGAAGGCCCCTTTTTTAGTCTTTTTCGCGGAAATGTTTGCTGGCTTTGATCTGGTCCCAAGCCCAGACAACTTCGGAAAGCTGTTCTTCCTGGCTGCGGTCGCCGCCGTTCATATCGGGGTGCAGCACCTTGATCAGCGCCTTATAGGCCTTGCGGATTTGCGGTTTTGACCATGAATCCTTGGCATCCAGCACCTCGATCGCGCGGCGTTCGGTTGGGGGCAGTTTGCGGCCGGTTGGCGCGCCACGGCCGGGATTGCGGGTCGCGTTTTCACCCAACACCTGATGCGGGTCTTCAATGCCCAAGCGCGCCCATGCGCGCTCCTCGACACTACGTTTCATGGGCTTTGTCGGCCGTTCCCACACGCGGTCGCTGGTCATCTGCGCGGCAAGCTCTGCCTCTGTCGTGGTTTCGAAGAAATTCCACTTGAGATTGTATTCACGCACATGCTGCTGGCAGAACCAATAGTAGTCGTCCAGAATATCGGGTGATTTCGGCGCGCGGAATTTCGCTTCTTCTTCGCAGCCGTCCTGGCAACACACGCGCTGCGCGGTTTCCGAAGCCCCCGACAGGCCACGCCGCCCACGCGGATTTTTCTTCTTTGAACTCGACACGGACATGTCAAAACCAAAGGGGTCATTCTTTTTCATGGTGCGTCTCACCTTTCCGACTCGGACAACAGACTTTAAACCCCACAGCGAGAGATTGAAGAGGGTAGAAGAAAAATAATGGCAATTCAGGCAGAAATTTACGAAGCTTTGGCGACACTTTCACCGTCAGAGGTCACCGTGATCAACGAAAGTGCGCAACACGCGGGCCATGCCGGTGACGACGGGTCCGGCGAAAGCCATTGGCGTATCGTGATCAAGGCAGCGCAGTTGGAAAACATGTCGCGGATCGCCCGCCACCGCGCCATTCATGCGGCATTGGGCCCTGATATTATCAACCGCATTCATGCGCTTGCGATTGATATCAGATAGTTACGCTTCCGCGTCATCCTCTGATTTGGCCGTGACCTTTGGTGGCTCGCTTGCGGGGCGCACCGATGGCGCAGGGCGCGGCGGGGCAGGGGGTGCCGCAACGACGGGTGCCGGCGTAGGCGCAACCTTACGCGGCGCCTTTTTCGCGCGGCGAAAGACCATCATGTTTTGGTAAACGGTGGTCTTGCTCATCAGGCCTTCGCGCTGCTCGGACGGCAGCGTATCCGTGCGCACGTAGTCCCAGCCGTTATTGGCCATCGTGTTCATCTTTGTCTCAAGCGCAATGGCGAACCGTTCTTGGGCGGTTTTGGCACCTTTGGCTTTGATCCCGCGCGTTGGCGCCGGCACAACCATGTATTCGTATGACATTGCGTCACCTCAATTAATCAGACCCGGATTGTTAACGCGAACGGTGCGCATTGCCAAGCACGCACCGACCTTATCACAGGTCTATGACCCCAGCTTGGCCGCAACCAATTGGTTTACGACCGCCGGATTGGCCTTGCCGCCTGTGGCTTTCATCACCTGACCCACGAACCAGCCCGCAAGTTTGGGGTTGGCTTTCGCCTTTTCGACCTGTGCGGGATTGGCTGCGATGATTTCATCGACCGCCGCTTCGATCGCACCGGTGTCGGTGACCTGTTTCATGCCTTCGGTCTCGACGATTTCTTCGGGGTCGCGGCCGGTTGTGTAACAAATTTCGAAAACGTCCTTGGCGATTTTGCCGGAAATAACGTCAGATTTGATCAGCGTGATAATCTGGCCAAGCTGTGCCGCGCTCACGGGGCTGTCGGCGATGTCTTTGTCACCGTCTTTTTTCAGGCGGCCGAACAATTCGTTGATCACCCAGTTCGCGGCCAGTTTCCCGTCACGTCCTGCGGCGACCTGCTCAAAATAGGCGGCATTGGTGACTTCGGCTGTCAGCACGGATGCGTCATAGTCGGACAGGCCGAAATCCGCGATAAACCGTGCCTTTTTGGCGTCGGGCAATTCGGGAAGCGCCGCCGCGATATCATCAACCCATGCCTGTTCGATCTCGAGCGGCAGCAGATCAGGATCGGGGAAGTAGCGATAATCATGCGCTTCTTCTTTTGACCGCATGGACCGCGTTTCGTTTTTGTCAGGATCGTAAAGACGGGTTTCCTGTACCACTGCTTTGCCGTCCTCAAGCAGGGCAATCTGACGGCGTGCCTCGACCTCGATCGCGGCTTGGATAAACCGCGTCGAGTTCATGTTCTTGATCTCACAACGTGTGCCAAGATGGCTAAAGTCTTGGCTTGCTTGATATTTTTCGTAATCGCCTGGGCGGCAGATCGACACGTTCACATCCGCGCGCATGTTGCCGTTTTGCATGTTGCCGTCGCAAGTGCCCAGATAGCGCAGGATCTGGCGCAGTTTCAGCACATAGGCGGCGGCTTCTTCTGGGCCGCGAATATCGGGGCGGCTGACGATTTCCATCAGCGCCACGCCAGTCCGGTTCAGGTCCACGAATGACATGTTCGGGTCCATATCGTGGATCGATTTGCCCGCGTCCTGTTCAAGGTGGATGCGTTCGATGCGCACGTTGCGCGCGGTGCCATCGCCCATTTCAACCAGCACTTCGCCTTCGCCCACAATCGGGTGGTAAAGCTGCGAAATCTGGTAGCCTTGCGGCAGATCGGGGTAGAAATAGTTTTTGCGGTCAAAGGCGGACACAAGGTTGATTTCGGCCTTTAGCCCCAGCCCCGTGCGCACCGCTTGGGCGACGCATGCCTCGTTGATGACAGGCAGCATACCGGGCATGCCTGCGTCCACAAAGGCCACGTTGCTGTTGGGTTCGGCACCAAACAGGGTGGATGCGCCTGAAAACAATTTCGCTTTGGTCGCGACCTGCGCGTGGACTTCCAGACCGATTACAAGCTCCCAGTCGTGCTTGGCACCTGCAATTACTTTTGGGGTCGGCGTTTCATATGTCAGGTCGAGCATCTGCGCATCCTTTGGCAAGTTTCACAGTTGTCTAAAAGAACCTTGGCCGGGCTTCAAGTGAATCAGCCCAAGATCCGGGTCACCATTTCGGTGGTATCGCGTGAAAGGCTTGGCGTGCCCGCGATCCGGCCCAGTGCAGCGCGCATTTTGTCTTGGCGGTTAGTGTCATAGCGTTTCCATGTGTCAAAAGATGTGACCATCCGCGCAGTGGTTTGCGGGTTAAGCGCGTCGAGTTTGATCAGCCAGTCGGCCAGCAGGTCATAGGACGCGCCCGACGGGTCGTGGAACCCTGCTGCATTGGCTTTGAGCGCGCCAAAAACCGCGCGGAACCGGTTGGGGTTTTTCATGGTAAATGCGGGGTGTGCTGTCAGCCTTGCTGCCACATTGGCCGTATTTTCGGGGCCTGCACAGGTGACCTGAAGCCCGAACCATTTGTCCATAACCAGACGGTCATGCTGCCATTGCGTTTCAAACGCGGTCAGTTCATCCAACCCTTTGCCGATATTTAGCAGCGCGCCAAGCGCCGCAAGCTGTTGGGTCATGTTGTCGGCCTCCGCATATTGCGCCGCTGCCTGCCTTCCGCCGTCAATTTTTGACATGAGCGCCAGAACCCGATTGCCAAGCGCGCGTTTGCCCGCGCTCTTCGCGTCGGGCGTATAGGGGCCGGTGACCGCCATTTGGGCATAGATGCGCGGCAATGTGTCTTGCAAATGCTGTGCGATCTGCAACCCGAGAGCTTCGTGTGCTTGGAAAATAGCTGTGGGATCAGGGGTTTGACCTGCATCAACCAATGCCTGCGCGGTGTCATCTTGTGACGGAAGGCCAAGAACTAGCGCACGGAACGCCGGATCAAGCCGGTCGTCGCGCAGCACCGCCGCAAGCCCGTCAAAAAACGCGGCATCCGGAACCTTGTCGTCGCGCACCATGTCATGCAGCACATCCTGTGCCAGCGCGCGCCCCGCGTCCCAGCGGTTGAACGGATCGGTATCATGGGCAAGCAAGAACGCGCGCTGCGCATTGGTTTGTGTGTGGTCCAAGATCACAGGGGCAGAAAACCCGCGCAAGATCGACGCGACAGGCTTGCCGGCCAGCCCTTCAAAGGTAAAGGTCTGCACGGGTTCGGTCAGTTCCAAAATCCGTGTTGGAACGATTTCCTTGCCTGCATTATCCAACAGTCCGACCGCGACCGGAATATGCATCGCCGCCTTTTCAGGCTGCCCCGGGGTCGGGGGTGTCATTTGGGTCAGTGTCAGCTGATAATTGCCATTGTCAAATGCATCCGTCACCGTGACACGCGGCGTGCCTGCTTGGGCGTACCACAGTGCAAATTGGGTCAGGTCGCGGCCTGTTGCATCCTCAAAAACGCGCAACCAATCTTCGATTGTGGCGGCATCGCCGTCGTGGCGGTCAAAATAGAGATCAAGCGCCTTTTTATATCCGTCATCCCCCACCAATCGTTTCAGCATCCCGATAATCTCGGCGCCTTTTTCATAGACGGTGACGGTGTAGAAATTGTTAATCTCAACGAAACTGGCGGGGCGTACAGGGTGGGCCAGCGGGCCGCCATCCTCGCGGAACTGATGCGCGCGCAAAACGACGGCATCATCAATCCGTTTTGCGGCATGGCCGCGCATATCGCCGGTAAACTGCTGGTCGCGAAACACGGTCAGCCCTTCTTTGAGGCATAGCTGGAACCAGTCGCGGCAGGTAATCCGGTTGCCGGTCCAATTGTGGAAATATTCGTGTGCGATGATCGCTTCGATCCGTTCGAAATTCGCATCGGTCGCGGTTTCGGCGCTGGCCAATACGGCGGAAGAGTTGAAAATATTCAAACCCTTGTTTTCCATCGCGCCCATATTGAAATCATCAACGGCGACGATGTTGAAAATATCCAAATCATAGGCGCGCCCGTAAACATCTTCGTCCCATTTCATCGATGCTTTGAGCGCGCCCATGCCAAAGGCGCATTTATGTTCGTCGTCACCTGGCCGGACCCAGATATTGAGCGCAACGTCGCGCCCTTCCATCGTGGTAAAACTGTCCGCGTGGTTCACCAGATTGCCACCGACAAGCGCAAACAGATAGGCCGGTTTCGGCCAAGGGTCGTGCCATTCGGCCCAACCTTCGCCCTTTGCCACCGGATTGCCATTTGACAAAAGGACCGGCAGGTCGCCTTCAATCCGCACGGTAAATACGGCCATCACATCGGGGCGGTCGGGATAATAGGTGATCTTGCGGAACCCTTCGGCCTCGCATTGGGTGCAATACATGCCGTTGGACATATATAGCCCCTCAAGCGCGGTGTTGGTCTGCGGGCTGATTTCGACCTCGGATTCAAAAATGAATGGCGTGTTTGGCACCGCGCAGGTCAATCCTGTCGGCGTCACATCAGGGGTGACCGGCTGCCCGTCAATCGCCGCCGAAATCAGCCGCAGCTGTTCGCCGTGCAAAAAGAATTCACGCGATTGCGCCTGCGGGTTAGGCCGGAACGCGATCCGCGCGATGACCCGCGTTGTTGTCGGCGCGAGCTTGAACGTCAGATGCACGGAGTCCACAAGATAGGCGGGCGGCGTATAATCTTTGAGATAAATCGTTTGTGGCGCGGCGTTTTGCATCTGGTTTCCTTATTCTTTGCGCAGACGATATGTGCGCGCACCATTGCCCGCAAGAACCCACCGCAGAAATGATTTATCGGCCTTAGCGATAAGTGCTGCAGCAATTGCGGGCTTGTTGTTCTTGCGCGATATCTGTTCTACTTCGTTGGGAAAGCGCGCAAAAAGCCTGCGCGCGCCGCAAAACGGGGGAACACCATGACAGACCGGATTGAAAAGCATGGGTTGCAGGTTGCAGCCGAACTTGCGCAGTTTATCGATGGAAGGGCGCTTGTCGGGACAGGCGTCAGCGCGGATGCGTTCTGGCAGGGTTTTGCCGGACTTGTCGCCGAAATGGGGCCGCGCGGGCGCGATCTGCTGCAAAAACGCGAAGATATGCAGGCCGCACTTGATGACTGGCATGTGGCGCATCGGGGCAAACCCCATGATGCGGCTGCATATCAGGCATTTTTGGAAACCAGTGGATATCTGGTTCCCGAAGGCCCTGATTTTGCAATTGAAACCGTCAATGTCGATCCTGAAATCGCAACATTGCCGGGGCCGCAGCTTGTGGTGCCGATTACCAATGCGCGGTTTGCGCTGAATGCCGCCAATGCGCGCTGGGGCAGTCTTTATGATGCGCTATATGGCACAGATGCGCTGGGCGATTTGCCAAGCGGCAAAGGCTATGACGCCGCGCGCGGCGCGCGTGTGATTGCTTGGGGGCGTGCGCATCTGGATAAGGTTGCGCCGCTGGCAAACGGGTCTTGGGCCGATATCAGCGGCCTGTCGGTTGCGGGTGGCGCATTGACGCCTGCGCTAAAGGACGTGACCCAATTTGCGGGCCATAACGCCGATGCGGAAATTTTCCTGCGCGCCAACGGCCTGCTAATCAAGATTGTCGTTGACCCGACCAGCCCGATTGGTAGCGCGGACGGGGCAGGGATTTCTGATATCGTGCTGGAATCGGCGCTGTCCACGATCATGGATTGCGAGGATTCCGTTGCGGCTGTGGATGCCGAAGACAAGGTCGCAGCCTATGGCAACTGGCTGGGGCTGATGCGCGGCGATCTTGAGGAAGAGGTCAGCAAGGGCGGCAAGACATTTACCCGCAAGCTGAACCCCGATGTGACCTATACGGCCCCCGACGGCAGCGCACAGACACATAAGGGCCGTTCGCTCATGTTGGTGCGCAACGTGGGCCATCTGATGACCAACCCCGCCATTCTGGACGCTGACGGGCATGAGGTCGGCGAAGGCCTGATGGACGCCATGTGCACAACCCTGATTGCGATGCATGATTTGCAGCGCGATGGTGGCAATTCATTGCATGGATCGGTCTATGTGGTGAAACCTAAAATGCATGGCCCCGAAGAGGTCGCATTTGCCTGCGAAATTTTTGACCGTGTAGAGGCCACGTTGGGCCTGCCTGCCAATACCGTCAAGCTCGGGATCATGGACGAAGAGCGCCGCACATCGGTGAACCTGAAAGAATGCATTCGCGCGGCGAAATCACGGGTCGCCTTTATCAACACAGGGTTCCTTGATCGCACGGGTGACGAAATCCACACCAGTATGGAAGCCGGTCCAATGGTGCCCAAAGGCGAGATGAAAAACAGCGCATGGATCAAATCCTATGAGGATCGCAATGTTGATATCGGGCTTGCCTGCGGTTTGCAGGGCAAGGCGCAGATCGGCAAAGGCATGTGGGCGATGCCTGATCTGATGGCGGATATGCTGGTGGCCAAGGTTGGCCACCCGAATGCGGGCGCGAATTGTGCGTGGGTGCCGTCGCCCACGGCGGCCACACTGCATGCTACACATTATCACGCCATTGACGTGATCGCCCGCCAGGACGAGATCAAGGCAGGCGGTGCGCGTGGCACATTGACTGATCTTCTGACTATTCCGTTTGCGGCTGATGCCAATTGGCCGGAGGATGTGATCACCCAAGAGATTGAAAACAACGCCCAAGGTATCTTGGGCTATGTTGTGCGCTGGGTGGATCAGGGGGTAGGCTGTTCCAAAGTGCCCGATATTCATGATGTTGGGCTGATGGAAGACCGCGCAACCTGCCGGATTTCGAGCCAAGCTTTGGCCAATTGGTTGCACCACGATGTTGTGACCCAAGAGCAGGTTATGGATGCCATGCGCAAAATGGCTGTGGTTGTTGACGGGCAAAACGTCGCGGACGCGGCGTATCGTCCGATGGCGCCAAATTTTGACGGGATCGCGTTTCAAGCCGCCTGTGATCTGGTGTTCAAAGGGCGCATCCAGCCCTCGGGCTATACCGAACCTGTGTTGCATCAACGTCGGCTTGAACTGAAAGCGCAACGCAACCATTAACGCGGGTGGATCAAGATCCACCCTACGAGGAGAGAGAAATGGCAGAGATTTCAGCCAGTAAAGCCCGCACAATTATCCGCAAGACAATGGCAAAGGGTGACGAAATGGGGCTTAAGCCCTTGTCGATTGTGGTGCTGGATGCGGGCGGGCATGTGAAGGCGTTTGAACGCGCGGATGGGTCTGCGCCCGGGCGTTTTGGCATCGCGCATGGCAAGGCTTATGGCGCTGTGATGCTGGGCATGGCGGGCACGGCCCAAATGGCGCGCGCCGAACAGCAACCCTATTTCATGGCAGCGGTAAACGGTGTTTACGGCGGACAGGTTGTGCCTGTACCGGGTGGTATTCTGGTGCGCGACAAACGCGGTGCTGTGATTGGCGCGATCGGCGTTACCGGTGATACATCTGACAATGATGTCATCGCAGGGCTGGCGGGGCTCGAAGGGGCCGGATTGACCGGAGAAGCCTGATCCACCCGAACCACACGAGATAGGCCGCGCTTTTTGCAAAAAGGCGCGGCTTTTAGCATTTCTGCGGATGGCTGCCCAAAGGGTTGGCTGTGCATTTCGGACGGGCCGGTTGTGCGCGCAAACCTCTTTTGTTGCTTTGACGGGCGCGGTATTGAATCCCTGAAAGAAGGGGCAGGCGTCATGAAACCAGTGATCGGAATTATCGGCAACAGCCATATGATCAATGATGAATATCTTGCATATGCAGCCGCTGAAATGAATGTGCGGGCTGTCGCGGATGTGGCGCAAGGGTTGCCTTTGATCGTACCCGCGGGCGCGGGGATGGTCTGTCTTGAAGCACTGATGGCGCGTTGCGACGGTTTTTTGTTTACCGGCGGGCGGCCCAATGTGCATCCCGAAGAATACGGCGAACCAGAAACCCCCGCGCATGGGCTGTTTGACCGTGCGCGCGACGGGATCGCCTTGCCCTTGATCCGCGCCTGTGTTGAACGCGGACAGCCAATCATGGGAATTTGTCGCGGCTTTCAAGAGGTTAACGTTGCCATGGGCGGCACACTTTATCCCGAAATCCGCGATCTGCCGGGCCGCGATAATCACCGCATGCCCCCAGACGGGACGTTGGAGGAGAAATTTGCGCTCCGCCATAAGGTTGCATTCACCCACGACGGCCCGTTTCGCGCATTGCTGGGTACGCAAGAGGTGATGACAAATACGCTGCACGGTCAGGGGATCAAGCAGCCCGGTGCGCGCGTGATTATCGACGGGCATGCACCCGACGGCACCCCCGAAGCGATCTACATCGCCGATGCGCCTGGGTTCACCCTGTCGGTGCAATGGCATCCTGAATGGAATGCGGGTGATGATCCGGTTTCGCGCCCCTTGTTCGAAGCCTTTGGCGCGGCCTGTCGTGATTGGGCCGCGCGTCCGGTGCCGATGGCAATTTAGGCAAAGCTGTTGCGTCAACCCATCTTGCGCGGGCCAAGCGACAGCGTTTGCCTGTCATTTTGCGACCTATTCTTGACACGCAAGCCGCGTCAGTCCAACGCTGCATTATGATTGATTTTCGACCCATTGGATATGTTGTCGGGCTGCTGGTTGCCGCACTTGGTGTGACCATGCTTGCTGCACTAGCTGCGGATCTGGTGGCGCAAAACGGGCATTGGTCGGTGTTTTTTGAATGCGCGATCATTACAATCCTGACCGGCGGCGTGATGGCCATGGCCTGTGCCAACGGGGTCGGGGAAGGGTTGTCGCTGCGCCAGACATTCTTGCTGACATCGCTGGTCTGGTTGACCTTGCCGATTTTTGGCGCTTTGCCCTTCATGTTGGGCGTGCCCGAAGCCAGCTTTACAGACGCGTTTTTCGAGGCGATGTCAGGGCTGACGACAACAGGGTCCACAACCTTTGAAGGGCTTGATGCGTTGCCTGACGGGCTCAAGCTTTGGCGCGGAATCCTACAATGGTTGGGCGGTGTCGGGATCATCGTTGTCGCAATGGTATTCCTGCCCGAACTGCGGGTTGGGGGTATGCAAATTTTCCGGTCAGAAGCCTTTGATACAATGGGGAAAATCTTGCCGCGCGCAGGTGAAATTGCGAGCCGTATTTCTGTCATCTATATCGGGTTAACCGTTGCGTGCGGGTTGGCTTATGGGTTCGCCGGAATGGAACCGTTTGATGCAATGGTCCATGCGATGACAACTGTTTCGACAGGAGGGATGGCCAACTACGATAGTTCGTTCGGTGGCTTTGGTGCCGCAGCGCACTATATTGCAACCGTGTTCATGATCCTCGCGGCGCTGCCATTCGTGCGCTTTGTGCAACTGATGGCAGGCACTGCGCAGCCGCTGATGCGCGATAGCCAGATACGTGCTTTTCTATCGGTTATCAGCGTTTGCGTGCTGCTCACAACGGCTTGGGTTTGGGGGCGCGAAGGCACATTTACCGAAATCGCATTTCGTGAAGCGCTGTTCAACGTTGTTTCGGTGATGTCCGGCACCGGCTATTCAAGCGCGGACTATATGACTTGGGGCACTTTTCCCGTGGTTCTATTCTTTTTTGTCGGCCTGATTGGCGGCTGCGCGGGGTCGACGGCCTGTTCGGTCAAGGTTTTTCGCTACCAGATCCTTTTTGCGTCGATCAAATCTCATATCCGTCAGATCCATTCACCGCACGGCATATTCACGCCGCGGTTTGAAGGGCGCGCCATCAGCGAAGATGTCATGAACTCTGTTATGGCGTTTTTTGTGGCTTTTGTATTGCTTTTGGGGGTTACTGCCACGCTGCTTGCGCTAACTGGACTTGATTT
This sequence comes from Yoonia tamlensis, assembly GCF_900115105.1. Taxonomy (GTDB): domain Bacteria; phylum Pseudomonadota; class Alphaproteobacteria; order Rhodobacterales; family Rhodobacteraceae; genus Yoonia; species Yoonia tamlensis. Next base: position 1,789,039 of record NZ_FOYP01000001.1, on the reverse strand, counting down.
TATCACGTCGATTTCAGGTGCCGCGACGGCAATTGCAAATATCGGTCCGGGGCTTGGCTCTGAAATCGGGCCCGCCGGCAATTTTGTGCACATCAACGACAGCGCAAAATGGATATTGTCCATTGCGATGTTTGTGGGGCGGCTCGAGATTATGGTCGTGCTGACCATTCTTTCGATCAAGTTCTGGAAAAACTGATTACCAGCAGCTGACCAAAACAGTGATATCTGCCGCGTGGCGGGTCATTTGTACGGGGCCGACTTCGGTCAGGTCTGTGCTGACCTGCGCTGAAACTGCGTTGGTCTCGAGCAGTGCCATGATTTGCGCCGCATCTGCGGAAAAATTGACCTCGGGCGGGAGCACCTGCGAATTGCCGTCGATCCGTGGCAAGAGCATGCCAATGACAGCGCCGTATTTATCGAACACCGGACCGCCAGCATCGCTGGGTTGCGGCAAAATCGACAGGCGCACAAGGCGGTCGTCGCCGGTCAGGCTGCGGATATCAACGACCTGCCCGAAGGTGAGCGTTGGCGCGCTAAGTGCGCCGCTATAGGGGTAGCCGCCGACAACAATCTGATCCTGCAGACGCGGGGTGCCGGTTTGGAACGCGGCGGTGCCATGTGGCGTGATCGCCGAGGTCGGGCGCAACAGCGCGATGCCAAGGTCGGCATCCATTGCAATCAGTTCTGCATCGGTATCGCGGTCCACGGTGATCTGCGCGCATTGCGCGACCGCCTCGTCTGTGGTGACGACTACCCCGTCGTCAGAGACATAGAACCCCGAACGTGAAAGCTTGGGCTGGCGCACGGTCAGACCTGAAACCAGATCAATGGATTGGTCTTCGCCCGGGGGGGCAATCGCCGGATCAAGCGTGCCGTCCAGCCGTTCAAAGCTGTCTTTCATGATCTCAAGAACGCGGATGCGGCGCGCGTCATCGCCCGCAGGCCAGACAAGCGTGAACCCCTTGATATCGTTACCTTCCAGCGTGACCGATGTGTAAGAATGGCGCTCAGTGTCGATGCCTTCGATTTCAAACCCTGTGCTGGTCAGATTGCGCGGGCCTTCGGTGGGCACGATGTCAAGCACCTGCATGATCTCGTAGAGCCCGACAAGCCGGCCCGCGTCGCCGGTTTGCGAAATAAACAAGACTTGCGCATGCGGTTCATCAGCACTGGGGTCAAAGCGCACGAAAGGCGGTTTATATTCGGTAAATGCCACAAGCCCTGTCGGGATTTGCATCTGGATGCCAGAGGCGTCATCGCGCACTAGACGCAAATCGGTTCCTTCGAGAATGCTGTCATATTGTTCAAGCAATCTGGCGCGCTGGCGCGTGGTTAAAACACCTGTCGGTTCTTCGCCGTTGGCAATTTGCCATGCTTCCATTGCCGCGCGGGTACCACGCCCGAATGAACCGTCGATTGCCGCATCGTAATGACCCGCCCAGCGCAGCGCGATTTGCAAGTCTTCCTTGGCGGGGCGGTCAAGTGCGGCCTCGCTCGCGCGGGCTTCGGCGACGGTTTCATCGGCAGGGGCGGCAATCGCAACAGCCGTATCCGTTGGGGTCGGTTGCGTGTCAGCCGTGGTTTGCACCGACTGGACCGTGCGCCCGCCGATTGGCCAGAATTGCTGTTGGAACCGGCTTCCTTCTTTTACAAAACTGTCTGAAGGAATCACGCCAAGGCTGAGCAATGTTTGCAGCGCGGTTTCAGCATTGGTTTCGGAATAGGGGCCGATAAAGATGCCATAAAAGCCGTTGCCCAGATAATATCCATGCACACTGTCAAGCGTGCCCGCATAATCGCGGGCGCGGTCCTGCGCGCCGGTCAACGATGTCTGGGCTTCGACCTGAACCCAAAAATTGTCTTGTGCTGTCGCGGAAACCGCTGAAACGCTGAATAGCACAAATGCAATAATTACTTTGATCATTTCTACTCCGCAGGCAAATTTTGGAACCAATACCCCATGACTGGCGTGGGATCATGTTCGGTGCAAGACGTGTTGCCACAGTTTTTACACAATTATGACTTTTTCTTGCAACCCGTTGCCCAATTGACCCTTTGGGCGCAGCAGCCTATTGAACGCATGATTGTAGACGAGGGGCACCATGGCAGACAAACCACGCAGTTTTCAGGACATTATCCTGCGGCTTCAGACTTATTGGGCCAGCAAGGGCTGTGCCATCTTGCAACCCTACGACATGGAAGTCGGCGCGGGCACGTTCCATCCGGCCACAACCCTGCGTGCGCTTGGGTCCAAAGCATGGGCCGCCGCCTATGTGCAGCCTTCACGGCGCCCGACAGATGGGCGTTACGGCGAAAACCCGAACCGTTTGCAGCATTATTACCAATATCAGGTCCTGATCAAACCAAGCCCGCCGGATTTGCAGGAACTCTATCTTGGCTCGCTCAAGGCGATTGGGGTTGATGCATCCCTGCATGACATCCGCTTTGTCGAAGACGACTGGGAAAGCCCGACATTGGGCGCGTGGGGCCTCGGCTGGGAAGTCTGGTGCGATGGGATGGAAGTCTCGCAATTCACCTATTTCCAACAGGTTGGCGGCTATGACTGCAAACCTGTGTCCGGCGAATTGACTTACGGGCTGGAACGTCTGGCGATGTATATTCTGGGCGTGGATCATGTGATGGACATGCCGTTCAACGATCCCGACGCGCCAAACCCGCTGACCTACCGCGATGTGTTCAAACAGACCGAAGAAGAATACGCGCGCTGGAATTTTGACGTGGCCGACACCGATATCCTGCTGCAGCACTTCAAAGACGCCGAAGCCGAATGCCAACGTATCCTTGAACAACCTGCCCAAGACCCCAAAACCGGCAAACGCATCATCATGGCGCACCCCGCCTATGACCAATGCATCAAGGCCAGCCATTTGTTCAACCTGCTTGACGCGCGCGGCGTGATTTCGGTCACCGAACGCCAAGCCTATATCGGACGCGTGCGCGCGCTGGCCAAACAATGCGCCGACGCGTTTATGCAAACCGGTGCCGCCGGGGCCGCGGCCTGATGTCGGGGGTCCGTATCGCAATTGTGGGGATTGTCATGTCAGCTTTGATCGCAGGTGCCGCGCTTTATTACCTTCAGGTTTACGCTTATTACGTCGAAGTTGACGCGGCAGACGCGCAGGTCGAACTGACCTCTGTCGTGACCGGAGAGGCAGAGCCGATCATCTATGACAGCTTTGACGCCATCGATTCCGACAGCAGCCCGATCCGCTACCGCGCCTGTTTTACCACCGTGTTAAGCCAGGCCATGCTGACCGAAACCTATGTCATTGTCGACGAAGCAGAGCCGCGCATCGCACCCGATTGGTTTGATTGCTTTGACGCCGAACAAATCGGCGCGGACCTTGAAACCGGAAATGCGATTGCGTTTCTGGGAACCGAAAACATCCACTACGGGATCGACCGCATTGTTGCCGTCTACCCCGATGGCCGCGCCTATGCGTGGCACCAAATCAATGCATGTGGCGAGGTCGTCTTTGACGGAAACCCAGCCCCCGAAACCTGCCCACCCGAAAGCCAGAACTGATGCCTGATCTGCTGATTGAACTTTTCTCCGAAGAAATTCCCGCCCGTATGCAAACGCGCGCGGCGGATGATCTGAAAAAACTGGTCACGGATGGTCTGGTCGAGGCCGGATTGACCTATGCGGGTGCCGCGGCGTTTTCGACACCGCGCCGTCTTGCGCTGTCGCTTGACGGGTTATCAGCAGAAAGCAAAGCCACCCGCGAAGAACGCAAAGGCCCAAAGGTCGGCGCGCCTGATAAAGCGATCGAAGGGTTCTTGCGCGGGGCAGGGGTGACACGCGACGCGCTTGAAATCCGCGACGACAAAAAAGGTCAGGTGTACTTTGCCGTGATCGAAAAACCGGGGCGTTTGGCGGCCGATATCATTGCCGAAGTGCTGGACAACACGATCCGCAATTTCCCTTGGCCGAAATCCATGCGCTGGGGCGACGCTCCGCTGAAATGGGTGCGCCCGCTGCATTCGATTATTTGTATCCTATCGGACGAAGGCGGCGCGCAGGTTGTGCCGCTGGATATTGACGGCATCAGTGCGGGCAATACGACGCGCGGGCACCGCTTTCTTGCGCCCGATGCGTTTTCGGTCAACGGGTTTGACGATTACGAGGCAAAGCTGAAGCGCGCCAATGTGATCCTGCGCGCCGATGAACGCGCCGAACTCATTTGGCATGACGCCACAAACCAAGCCTTTGCGCTGGGGCTTGAGGTGGTCGAAGATCGCGGATTGTTGGCAGAGGTTGCAGGACTGGTTGAATGGCCCGTTGTCCTGCTGGGGCAGATCGCCGATGATTTCCTTGGGCTGCCGCCCGAGGTGCTGCAAACATCCATGAAAGAACACCAAAAGTTCTTTTCCGTGCGCAACCCGAAAACGGGCCGGATTGAACGGTTCGTGACCGTCGCCAATATGGTCACAGCGGACAATGGCGCGACCATTCTTGCAGGTAACCAAAAGGTGCTGTTCGCCCGCTTGGCGGATGCAAAATTCTTTTGGGAAAATGATCTGCGCGTGGCTAAGGCGGGGATGGAGCCTTGGCTGGAAGGCCTATCAAACGTCACATTCCACAACAAACTGGGCAGCCAGAAAGACCGGATTGAGCGCATCGCGGCACTTGCGCGCGAAATCGCGCCAGCCGTTGGCGCGGACCCGGATTTGGCTGAACAGGCCGCACGTGTGGCCAAGGCCGATCTGTCGTCTGAAATGGTCTATGAATTCCCTGAACTGCAAGGGTTGATGGGCCGCTACTACGCAACCGAAGCAGGGCTGGACGCATCCGTCGCCGCCGCTTGCCAAGAACATTATTCCCCGCTTGGTCCATCAGATGATGTGCCAACGGCACCTTTATCCGTGGCCGTGGCGCTCGCCGATAAGGTCGACACGCTGACCGGGTTCTGGGCGATTGATGAAAAGCCGACAGGGTCAAAAGACCCGTTTGCGCTGCGTAGGGCTGCGCTTGGTGTTATTCGATTGGTTTTGGAAAATGGCAATAAAGTTCCTTTAACTGCTGCGATTGACGGGCACGGCCAGCAACGCTTTAGTATGGTCGGAATCCCTTTACACAAAGATCGATCGCTGACTGAAACAATTTCTGCGAACGCTTTTGACCTCCTCTCGTTCTTCCATGACCGCCTGAAAGTCTTCCTCAAAGACAAAGGCATTCGTCACGACATCATCGACGCTTGCATTGCGATGCCGGGCAATGATGATCTGACGTTGTTGGTTAAACGGGCAGAGGCTTTGGCGGAAACACTGGCCACGGATGATGGTGAAAACCTTATTCAAGGGTTCAAGCGCGCCAATAACATTCTGACGCAGGCCGAAGAAAAAGACGGTGTTGAATATTCCTATGGCGCTGACATCAAATTCGCCGAAGACGACGCCGAAAAGGCGCTGTTTGCTGCCCTTGATGCCGCAGATGCAAAAATCGCCCCTGCGATGGCTGCTGAAGATTTCAGCACTGCCATGGCCGCGATGGCGGCAATCCGGCCCGCTGTTGATGCATTCTTTACCGATGTGCAGGTCAATGCGGATAGCCAAGTGCTGCGCCGCAACCGGCTTAACCTCTTGTCGCGCATCCGCAATCTATGTCTTTCGGTTGCCGATCTGACCAAGATCGAAGGTTAGTTACAAAACGTTTAAGTTTCCTTTGCTTAATCGGTAGGCAACCCTCTATGCTGCATCCACAGTATGGAGGTGCGCCGCAGTGCAGCAAATGACGGATATACAGCCACTCACCCTGATCACGCCGACGGCACCGATGTCGGCAGGTGTGCATGGGGGGCGCGCGAAATGCCTGCAACGGCTGATCCGTCTGGAAATGCCGGTGCCCACGACCGTGGCGCTGTCGTTCGGGGCGGTGAACGGAATTGCCCACGGGCAAATGCCCGATATGGAGGCGCTGATGGCCCCGTTCGGGGATCAGCCGCTCTTGTCGGTGCGCCCGTCCAGCCTGAACCCCGATTGGGGCGGGCCTAGTGCGGTACTGAATGTTGGCATGAATGACGCGCGTTATGCGCAGTTATGCAAAGACATCGGCGTCACGGCGGCAACCGCAATTTACATGCGGTTTGTGCAATCCTATGCGATCCATGTTGCGCGTCTGGATCCGGATGAATTCTATCTGCCCGATGTGGCCACCGTAGAAAGCCTGCACGCAATGCTGGCAACCTATGAATTCGAGACAGACGAACCCTTTCCCCAACAGGCCAAAGTGCAGTTGGGCGAAGTTTTGCGGTCCATGGCGCGGGCATGGGATGGCACCACTGCGCGGCTTTTGCGGCAGGCCAAAGGCGCGCCGGTTGACGCGGGGCTTGGGCTCGTTGTGCAGCGTATGGCGCTGGGCGTGGGGCAGGGCGATTGTGGCACCGGCGTGATCGAATTTGTTGACGCCAATTCCGGACTGCCCAAAATTGTCGGCCGCTACGTGAACCAAAGCCAAGGGCGCGAACGTATTCAGGATGTCGCCGGTGCGATCTATTTGACGCGCGATGATCGTGGTCCTTCGTTCGAGGAACAATGCCCAGAAGCCTTTGCCGAGCTGATCGAATATGGCGCGCTGATCCGGCGTAAGTTGCGCGAGGAAATGCAGATCAAATTCACCATGGAAAGCGGTGTCTTGCATATTCTTGACGGTATTCGCGTGCAGCGGTCATCGCGTGCAACGGTCCGGATTGCCGTGGCTTTGGCTAATGACGGGATCATTCCGCGCGAAGAAGCCGTGATGCGGGTCGAACCTGCGGCCCTGTCCGAATTGCTGCACCGTCAGGTGGACCCGAAGGCCAAACGCGATCTTATCGTGCGCGGTATTGCCGCTAGCCCCGGTGCTGCGTCGGGCCGTATTGTGCTGACCGCCGCCGAAGCGCAGGCAAGTGCCGCGCGCGGAGAGCCTTGTGTGCTTGTGCGCCGTGAAACCACCCCCGAAGATATTCGCGGTATGCATGCCGCCCAAGCCGTATTAACCATGCGCGGCGGTGTCACCAGCCATGCCGCGGTGATCGGGCGGGGCTTGGGTCTGCCCTGTGTCGTGGGGGCGTTTGATCTGACAATTGATCGCAAGAAATCCGAAATCAGCGGGCCGGACGGGCGCAAATTTGCCGTGGGCGATGTGATTACGGTGGACGGCACGACCGGTCAGGTGCTGGCAGGCGCGCCCGCGATGCTCGAGGCCGCACTTGATGGCGCGTTTCAAACCCTGCTGGAATGGGCGGACGAGTTTCGTGATATCGGGGTGCGCGCAAATGCGGATACCCCCGCCGATGCCCAAGCGGCCCAGAATTTTGCCGCCGAAGGTATCGGACTTTGCCGCACGGAACATATGTTCTTTGACGGCGATCGTTTGGGCGTGATGCGGGAAATGATTTTTGCCGAAAGCTCTGACGACCGGCGCGCGGTGCTTGAGCGGCTGTTGCCGATGCAGCGTGACGATTTTATATCGCTCTTTACCATCATGGCCGGCAAAAGCGTTTGCGTGCGCCTGTTTGACCCGCCGCTGCATGAATTCTTGCCTTCGGACAAGGCGGGGCTGCGTGATCTGGCCGAGCAGCTTGCGCTGCCGCTGTCGGATGTGACGGATCGCGTGCATGCGCTGTCTGAATATAACCCGATGCTGGGGATGCGTGGCGTACGGCTGGGGATCGCGATCCCCGAGATTTACGACATGCAGGCGCAGGCCATCTTTGAAGCGATGGTCGCCGTCGGCGAAGCGGGTGTTGCCATTTCCGCCGAAATCATGATCCCGCTCGTTAGCGCGATGCGCGAGGTCGAACTGGTTAAGGCCCGCGTCGATGCGGTTGCCAATACCGTGCTTAGCAAAAGCAAATCGGCGCTCGATTACCGGCTCGGGGTGATGGTGGAAACACCGCGCGCGGCCTTGCGTGCCGAAGATATTGCGGAACACGCATCATTTTTATCTTTTGGTACCAATGATTTGACCCAAATGACCTATGGTTTGTCGCGCGATGATGCTGGGCGGTTCATGTCGGCCTATGTGCAGCAGGGCGTCTATGCCGAAGATCCGTTTCACACGCTGGATGTCGAAGGTGTCGGTGAACTGGTGGCCATGGGGGCCGAGCGCGGGCGTAAGGGGCGCAAGGATGTGACCCTGTCGATTTGCGGGGAACACGCGGGCAGCCGGACGGCGATCGCGTTTTGCCGCGAACACAAGTTCGACTATGTGTCCTGTTCACCTTTTCGTGTGCCCGTTGCGCGACTAACTGCCGCACAACTGGCGCTTGCTGCGCGCGTTAACAACAAAACTGACACATAATGTTGTTGCAATCCCGTTGAAATAGTTCAATTATTACGTCCATCAAGGCAAATGTTGCTTTTCCGCGGCGTCTTTTCGCGCGCGCCCTGACCCAGGGGTAGACGGATTGCATTCTTTCCCCTAAAGAAACCGACGCTGGCGTGGGGCTTTTCTGCGTAGTCGCTTTGATGGATCACCATGACGTTTTCGAAATCAGTTTGGGCCGCGGTTATTGCGGCATCTGTATCCTTTGGCGCACCTGCGGCGTTTGCGGACGAAGTATTGGCAAGCCGCCTGGGTGCGATTTTGGGACAAGAGCGCGATGCGCTATCGATTGTGCCCGATACACGTCTGAGCCTGTTGACGAGCCTGCCCCCAGCTGATGAACGTGGCGTGCCAACCCTTACCGACGAAATTTACAGCGCGGAATATCTTGCCGCACAAGCCGAAGCACAGGGCGGCGACCAATGGCAATGCCTCGCCGAGGCGCTCTACTTCGAGGCGCGCGGCGAAACTGTTGAAGGTTTGTTTGCCGTCGGAGAAGTGATTTTGAACCGCGTCGATAGCAGTGATTATCCGGCCACGCTGTGCGGTGTGATTAACCAAGGCACGGGGCGTCAATACGCCTGCCAGTTTACCTATACCTGTGATGGCCGCGCCGAGGTCATCAATGAACCGCGCGCATGGGAACGCGTTGGCAAGGTCGCACGGATATTGATCGACGGCGCGCCGCGCGTATTGACCGGCGGTGCAACGCATTACCACACAAAGGCGGTTAACCCTTCTTGGGCGCAGCGTTTCCCGCGGACTGCATCTATCGGGTCGCATTATTTCTATCGCCAGCCTGTGCGTACAGCGTCGAAATAACGTCGCCATTGTCACGGCGCGTGTCGTGGCTAACGGTTGTCGGCACGGCGTTTGATCTATAATTGATCCGCAACACATGCTGATAGACGGGACGCGCGCGCAAATGACTGATGAAATCCGGCTTGCGTTTGCACACCCCAGCGAACGCGCAGAGGCCAGCAGCCAAACCCCTTGTGACCGTATTTCCCTGCGTGACTATGTTGTGCAGGTCGAAATCGGCGCGTTCCAGCAAGAACGCGGGCATTTGCAGCGGGTGCGCTTTAACGTGGTCGTCGAAGTCTCGCCTTTGGGCGTGATTGACGATGATGTCGACCGCATCCTTTCATACGATAAAGTCACCGAAGCCATCGGGATCGAGCTAGAGGCAGAGCGGATCAATCTGCTTGAAACGCTTGCCGCGCGTGTTGCAGAACGGATTTTGCTGGAGCCCCAAGCCGAACGGGTCTTTGTGCGCATTGAAAAGCTGGATCGCGGGCCGTTTTCGCTTGGTGTCGAAATCATGCGTGCGCGCGAAGGTGTGGCGCGCGCGGGGCAGACCCATGTCGAAACCCCGCATCCGCGTGTTGTCTACCTGTCAAATGATACGATGCAATCACCGCATTTTAGCGCGTGGATCGACCAACTTGTCGATCGCGCTGCGCCCCTGATTATCTGCGTCGGTCCCGCTGATGTGCCTGCGCCGCAGTCGCAAAACGCGCTTGCACAGCGCCGTATTGATCTGCTCGCCATCGAACAAAATGCTTGGGCGCTGGCCAGCCGTGACAGCCGCTGCATGGTCGTTGGCACCCGCACGGAACTGGATTGGGCAATGAAAAACGGCCAGATTTGTATCTGGGCACCGTCAAAAATTGTGCTTGATGCGGTCGAAAGCCCATCGGTCAGCCCCCGTGATGCCGCGCGGCTTGCTGCGTGGTTCGCGCAGGAAATCACCGCAAAGGAACTGTTGGTCATTGGCGCGCCAGCCCCTGATTCCGATCTGCCCACCCGCATGAGCGACGGGCAGTCAAAGGTATTGTTGTGAGCCGCTACTACCAGCCGGCGGTGCGTTGGGGCGCGGATCGGCCTGCGGGGGCTTACCCGCTTGCGGGTGGTTTCTGTTGGTTTGATCGTGTCACCTTGCGCGCACGGGGGCAGGTGGATCGCTGGATCACGGCGGATGCAGTTCCAGCTGATGTGCTGGACCGGCTCACGCGCCCGCGGGCCCCGATTGCGGGCATGGCGATGGATCGCCCGCAGCTGATGGGCATTTTGAATGTCACGCCCGATAGTTTTTCGGATGGCGGGCAGTTCGCAGCCACAAAGGCTGCCGTGGCCCATGCGCTTGCCATGGTGCAGGCGGGTGCCGCGATCATTGATATCGGCGGCGAAAGCACGCGCCCCGGCGCCAAGACTGTCCCCATTGCCGATGAAATCGCCCGCGTTCTACCGGTGATCACTGCCATTCGTGCGCAAAGCCCGATCCCGATTTCGATCGACACGCGCAAAGCCCCCGTAGCACAGGCCGCCATCACGGCGGGCGCCGATCTGGTGAATGACGTCTCCGCGCTTGGCTATGACGCCGGCACCGCGCAGGTCGCCGCAACGGCGGGCACCCCCGTTTGCCTGATGCATGCCCAAGGTGACCCCGCGACCATGCAGCAAAATCCGGCCTATGACGACGTGCTGCTGGATGTTTATGATTATCTGGAACAGCGCATTGCCCATGCAACCGCCGCAGGGATCGCGCGCGACCGGATCGTGATTGATCCCGGTATCGGATTTGGCAAAACGCTGGACCACAATCTGGCGCTTTTGCGCGGTCTGTCGCTGTTTCATGCGCTGGGATGCCCGATTTTGCTGGGGGCGTCGCGCAAGAAATTCATCGGCACGATTGGCGGCGATCTGTCAGCGGATCGCACTTCGGGGTCGGTCGCGGTGGCGCTGCACGGCGCACGCCAAGGGGTGCAACTGCTGCGGGTTCACGATATAAGTGCAACCAAACAGGCGCTTGACCTGGAATGGGCAATTAACCAAGGCAGTTAGATCATGGCACGTAAATTCTTTGGCACGGATGGCGTGCGCGGCAAGGCAAACATCTATCCGATGACGGCGGATATGGCGTTGAAAATCGGTGCGGCGGCGGGCCGTTATTTCCGCAATGACGGGTCCAACGGGCACCGCGTTGTAATTGGCAAAGACACGCGGCTGTCGGGCTATATGTTCGAAAACGCGCTGACTGCAGGGCTGACCAGTACGGGCATGAACGTGCTGTTGCTGGGGCCAGTGCCGACGCCAGCCGTGGGGTTGTTGACCACGTCTATGCGCGCCGATCTGGGCATCATGATTTCCGCCAGCCACAACCCGCACCACGACAATGGCATCAAATTCTTTGGCCCCGACGGGTTCAAACTGTCCGATACAGCCGAGGCCGAGATCGAAGCGCTCATCGAAAGCGAAATCATCCCCGCTAAGGCTGAAAATATCGGGCGCGCAAAACGTGTTGATGACGGGCGTTTCCGCTATGCGGAACGGGTCAAATCCACCTTCCCAAGCGGGATGCGTCTGGACGGCCTAAAAGTGGTGATTGACTGCGCCAACGGGGCTGCGCACCGCGTTGCCCCCGAAGTGTTGTGGGAATTGGGCGCCGAGGTGATCCCTGTCGGGGTTGCCCCCAATGGTCTGAATATCAACGAAAATTGCGGGTCAACCAGCCCGCAGGCGGCCGCTGCCAAGATCTTGGAAACCGGTGCAGATGTCGGCATTTGTCTGGATGGTGACGCCGACCGCGTGATGATGATCGACGAAACTGGCAAGGTTGCGGATGGCGATCAGCTGATGGCGCTTTTGGCGGGGCGTTGGGCGGATCAGGGGCGGTTGAACGGTGGCACATTGGTGGCCACAGTGATGTCGAACCTCGGGCTTGAACGCCACCTTGAAGGGCGCGGGTTACACCTTGCGCGCACCGCCGTTGGTGACCGCTATGTGGTCGAAGCAATGCGCGCGAACGGCTGGAATCTTGGCGGCGAACAATCAGGTCATATCGTGATGACCGATTATGCAACCACGGGTGACGGGCTGCTTGCGGGGCTGCAATATCTGGCCGCGATGATCGAGACAGGCAAAAAGGCCAGCGCGCTCAGCAAAAGCTTTGAAACCGTGCCGCAGATGCTTAAGAACGTGCGCTATGGCGCAGGGCAGGACCCGCTTGCGGCGCAATCCGTGCGCGATGCGATTGCAGCGGCAGAGGCGTCATTGCAAGGCAAGGGTCGCTTGTTGATCCGCAAATCCGGCACGGAACCCTTGATCCGCGTGATGGCAGAATGCGAAGATGACGCGCTTCTGGTGCAGGTCGTTGACGGCATCTGCGCCGAGGTCGCCGCCGTGATCTAGGCCCTGCGCAATTTGCGCAGGCTGTTCCACTGGCTGATTACAAGCCCGCACATGATTAACCCGAGCGCCGCAAAGAATCGCAGCGGCAGGGTTTCGCTTAGGATCAGCGCGCCGAAAATCATCGACCATACCGGAACTTGGTAGTTTACCAGCGTCATGAATATGCTGCCTGCCGACCGGATCACCGTGACCCGGATCAATGCGGCCAGCGCTGTTGGCACGAAGCCAAGGAAAATGATCGCAAACGTCGTTGTCATATCCGCCACTTGCGGCACCCCTTCGACGATCAACATCGCCGGGATCAGCGCGCAGGCGCCGACCACCAGCAAAAGTGCGGCCAGCGTGATCGGGTCAATGGGCGGGCAGCGGCGGGTCATGATGCTGGACACCGCATAGGAAAACGACGCAAGCACGCAGGCAATCTGCCCCAGCGGTTCCAGTCCGGTGCCAATCCGCAAGACCCCCGGGCCGATCAGTACCGCTGCCCCGATAAACCCAAGCACCACGCCAAGACTATTGCGCAGGTCCATCTTTTCATCGGTAAACGCATGTGACAGCGGCAGCACAAAAAGTGGCAAAGCGGCCATTGAAATGCCCGCAAATGCAGAAGGCACATATTGTTGCCCCCAACTGAGCAAGGCAAAGGGAATAGCCGTGTTCAGCAGCCCGATTACGACCAGATATTTGATCATCCTCGGGGTGAATGCGGGCAGCGGTCGGCGCATCGCCCCCATCAATGTCAAAAGCGCCACGGCCCCCAATGTCGTGCGCGCGCAGGCGACAGTTAACGGACCGTATCCGCGCAAGGCGATAGATACGACCATAAACGTGCCGCCCCAAATCAGGCCAAGCGCAAGAATGGAAAGCCAGTTTGACAGGCTGGGCTGGGTGGTCATAGGGGTGTCCGCGAAAAAATGGTTGGTGCTCGGTGCGCGCCGCGTGACGCGGCGTTCTGCTTGCGTCCTTAGCATGCTTTGACAATCTGAACCAATGACTGACATCGAAAACCTTTTTGCACGCCACAAAACTTGCGTCGCCCACCGCAGGGTGCATTTTGACCTTGCAGCGCGGCGTGATACCCTGCGCCGTTTGAAGCATGCGGTACATACGCGCGAAGATGCGATCATCGCGGCGCTTGCGGCTGATTTTGGGAAACATCCCGCCGAAGTCCGGCTGACAGAAATTCTGCCTGTCTATCAAGAGATTAACCATGCCCTGCGCCATCTGAGCCGCTGGATGCGGCCCAAGCGGGTCATGCCTGGCCTGACAATGATCGGCACTTCGGCACGGTTGCGCCCGACGCCCAAAGGGGTGGCGCTGGTCATTGCGCCGTGGAATTTTCCGTTTAATCTCGCGCTTGGCCCGCTGGTTTCGGCGCTTGCCGCGGGCTGTTCTGCGATTGTCAAACCATCCGAGATGACGCCTGCGACATCGACGCTGATCGCGGAAATGATTGCCGACAATTTCGATCCTGAACTGGTGGCTGTGGTGCAAGGCGGGCCGGATGTCGCGAATGCATTGCTGGCGCAGCCATTCGACCACATCTTTTTCACTGGCAGCCCCGCGGTTGGCAAAATTGTCATGGCCGCAGCCGCGAAAACGCTGGCCAGTGTGACGCTCGAGCTTGGGGGAAAATCGCCCGTTATCGTGGGGCCGGATGCCGATATCGCCAAGGCTGCCAAATGGATCGTATGGGGGCGGTTTTTCAATGCGGGGCAGACCTGCGTCGCGCCCGACCATGCCTATGTGCATGCGGATGTGCATGATGAATTTGTCGCAGCACTATACGCGCAGATCGCCAAAATGTACGCAGGCAACGCGGCATTGGCCAAGATCATCAACGCCCGCCATTGGGACAGGATCACAGCGCTGATCGAGGATGCCAAGGCCAAGGGTGCAACGGTGATCGGCGATACCGACCGTGAATCGCGGCGGATCATGCCAACCATCGTGACGGGTGCGGCCCCTGATATGGAGATCATGAAAGAAGAAATTTTTGGGCCTGTGTTACCTATCCTCAGCTACGATGATTTGGACAGCGTGCTGGGGCAGATCAACGACGCGCCGCATCCGCTGGCGCTGTATGTGTTTGGCGGGAAATCCCTTGCCGATCAGGTCACAGCCGCGACCACCTCGGGGTCTGTTGGGGTCAACCTGACAATCCTGCCCTTTATCCATCCAAACCTGCCCTTTGGGGGCATCGGGAATTCAGGGATGGGGGCCGCGCATGGAAAACACGGGTTCGACGCATTCAGCCATATGCGCCCATTGCTGCGCAATCGCTTCATCCCGCTACCCCTGATATTCCCGCCCTATACGGCGACTGTCGAAAAATTGGTGAAGTTTGTGGTTCGGTTTGTGCGGCGGTAATGCAAAAGGGGCCAGCGTTTCCGCCAGCCCCTTAAATCCAGTCTGAACCGGATTAGTTCTTTGATTTGTCGACCATTTTGCCTTCGGAAATCCAAGGCATCATTGCGCGCAGTTTTGCGCCGACCTGTTCGATCTGGTGCTCGTCGTTGGCACGACGGGATGCTTTGATTGTTGGCTGGCCAACGGCGTTTTCAAGCATGAAGTCACGCACGAATTTACCGGACTGAATGTCAGCAAGCGCTTCTTTCATCGCTTTCTTTGTGGCGTCATATGGCAGGATGCGTGGGCCGGTGACGTATTGACCGTATTCTGCAGTGTTCGAGATGGAGTAATCCATGTTCGCGATGCCGCCTTCATAGATCAGGTCAACGATCAGCTTGGTTTCGTGCAGGCACTCAAAGTAAGCCATTTCAGGTTCGTAACCAGCCTCGACCAGGGTTTCAAAGCCCATGCGGATCAGTTCAACGATGCCGCCACACAGAACGGCTTGTTCGCCGAACAGGTCAGTTTCGCATTCCTGACGGAAGTTGGTTTCGATAATGCCGGAACGACCGCCACCGATGGCAGAACAGTAGGACAGGCCGATTTCTTGGGCTTTGCCAGATGCGTCAGTGTCGACAGCGATCAGGCAGGGCACGCCGCCGCCTTTGGTATATTCGCCGCGTACCGTGTGACCGGGGCCTTTTGGCGCCATCATGATCACGTCGACGCCTTCTTTTGGCTCGATCAGGCCGAAGTGGACGTTCAGGCCGTGGGCGAATGCAATTGCTGAACCCGGCTTGATGTTATCGTGGACGTATTTCTTGTAGGTTTCGGCCTGCAATTCGTCGGGCATTGTGAACATGATCACATCACACCAAGCCGCAGCTTCGGCGATGCCCATGACCTTCAGGCCTTCGCCTTCGGCTTTGGCTTGTGAAGGGGAGCCTTCGCGCAGGGCAACAACAAGATTTTTCGCGCCAGAATCGCGCAGGTTCAGCGCATGCGCGTGACCTTGCGAGCCATAGCCAAGAATGGCGACCTTTTTGTCTTTGATCAGGTTAACATCGCAATCGCGATCGTAATAAACGCGCATATCCGCATCCTTTATGAGTTTTATCCTGCGTGGTTTATGGCGGGCGTTGCTTAGAATTGCGAGTGTTGATTTTCGAGTATTTTTGAAAAAAAGAAGATTGTTATGCGTCGTATTTCGAATTATGCGTATTATTATGCTTGATGATGTTGATCGCCGTATATTGCGCCTGTTGCAAAGTGATCCTGCCCAGCCGCTGCCTGAACTGGCGACGCTGGCGGGGTTGACCCCTGCGCGGGTCACGCGGCGTTTGGATAGGCTACGCCAAGACGGGGTGTTGTTGGGGCAACGTGCGATCATAGACTGGCGCGTGCTGGGTTACGCGGTTGAGGTTAGTTTGCGCGTGACGTTAGACAAAACCGTGCCGCGTGCCTTTGATGAATTTATGGATGCGGCGCGCAAAGTCCGTGCAGTTATCGAGATGCAGACGTTTTTGGGGCGGGTGGATGTGCGCCTGTCACTGATTGCGCGCGATTTGCCGGATTATCAGCGGATTTACCGTGCAGAAATCCTGACCTTGCCGCATATCGCGGATATCGAAGCCTTGATGACGGTTGCGCAGGTCAAACATGACGAAAGCCTGCCGCTATGACGCTGGACGATATTGATCGCGCGCTTTTGCGGGCTGTGGCGGCGGATGCCGATCAGTCGACAACGCAGCTGGGCCAAAAGCTGGGCCTGAGCCAACCTGCGACTTGGCGCAGGCTGCGCCGCTTGCAAGATGCGGGCGTGATCGCAGGGCGGCGTCTGATGCTGGACGCGCAAAAGGTCGGCTTTGGCGTGACGGTGTTTTTGGGTATTAAGCTGGCCACCAAGGGCCGCGTCAGTCTCGAGGATTTCGAGCGCGCCGTTTCAGGGATTGCAGAGGTGCAATCGGTTGAACATGTGCTGGGGCTTTATGATTACCGGCTGCGTGTGGTTGCCCGCGATCTGGCGGATTTTGAACGGGTTTTGCGCCGCCGGATCATGACACTTCCCGGCGTCGGCAATGTCGAGGCGAATGTGTTGCTTTCCGAAGAACGATTGGCAGGCCCGCTTTAGCGGCCGGCACCAAGCCCAAGTTCCATCAGCTTGCGCCGCACCGGTGACAGCCCGTAAAGCAGTTTGATGCCTTGCGCGCGAAGTTCCTGCGCCAGTGGTCCGCCTGCAATGGACGCGCGGTTCAGCGCATCAATTCCCGCGATCCGCAATTTAATATCGCCGTGGCGCGCGCGTGCGTAACGGTCCAGCATGGTGCGGTCGCCCAATGTGTCGGGCGATGCCGTCGCGAGGTCTAAAAGGCTGGCCATATCGCGCAGCGACATGTTTAGCCCCTGCGCCCCAATCGGCGGCATGACATGCGCGGCCTCGGCGACAAGCGCCATGCGTGGGCCGGTAATTTCATCCGCGATCTGGCTGATTATCGGCCAGACCCCGCGCGGTGAGGCCAGTTTGAGCGGCCCGTAAATTCCCGCAGAGCGGTCGAATGCCGCGGCTTCAAATTCCGCGGCATTCAATTGACTGAGCCGCAGCGCCTCTGGCCCGCTTTCCATCCAGACCACGGCCGAGCAGGGCCGCCCGTCAAAATCGGGCAGGGGCACCAATGTAAACGGGCCACCAGCGCGGTGCACTTCGGTTGATACATTGTCGTGCGGCGCGTCATGCGTGACCGCAAACACCACCGCCTTTTGCCCGTAGCGTCTTGTTTTGACGCCAATGCCCGCCGCATTGCGCACAGCCGATCCGCGCCCGTCTGCGCCGATCACAAGGCGTGCGTCTAGCTGGCTACCGTCCGTCAGGGTTACAATCGCCGATTTGTCGCGCGCGAGCATGGATTTGAACCCTGTGCCAGGGCGGAAATCAACATTTGGCAATTCGTCTAATCGCGCCACCATTTCCCGACGCAAAAGCCAATTGGGCAGGTTCCAGCCAAAGGGTTTGTCGGAAATGTCGGATGCATCAAAATCGCGGGTGATATGCGGATCATGTGCGGCATCCACAATGCGCATGATTTGCAACGGGGCCGCAAAAGGGGCCAGCCGTTCCCAAAGCCCTGCGGCAGCCAATAGCTGCTGCGCGGGCTGCAAAAATGCCGTGGTGCGCAGATCGGCGTCTTTGGCGTTTTGCGTGGTCACGGGCGGCATCGGGTCAACGACCACAACGTCAAAACCCGCCGCGCCAAAGGCGGCCGCCGCGGTAAGCCCCGCGACACCGCCACCTGCAATGAAAATATCGGTTGATTTGCGTTTCATGGCTTAGACATAGGCCGATGCGCGCCGCACGAAAAGGCCTAGCGCAATACCTGCGACAAGAAGGCCGTCAAATTATCGGTGCCGTGATGCACATGGGCGGCGTCCAGCGGGGTTTCATGCACATGCACAGTGCGCATCCCCAGATCATGCGGCACCACCAGATTGCGCGCCTCGTCTTCGAACATTGCGGCAGTTGTCGGGGTCACGCCCGCGCGCCCAAAGACGGTGGCAAAGCTTTGCGCGTGGGGTTTGGGGGTTAGTGCCGCCTCTTCAATGCCGAAAACCGCGTCGAACGCATGGGTCAGCCCGCGCGCATTCAGAACCCGCGCGGCGTGGTGGTTGGACCCGTTTGTATAGACAATCTTGCGACCGGGCAGGGTTCCGATGGCTTCGGCCAGTGCCGGATCGGTTGTCAGGTGCGAAATGTCGATATCGTGGACTTCGGCCAGAAAATGATGCGGATCGACGTTATGTTCTTCCATCAGGCCGGCCATCGTTGATCCGTGGGAATGCCAGTAATCAATCGCCAGCTGCGCGGCCCGCGCCGCGTCAAAACCGGTGACGCGCATCACATAGGCGGCAAATTTCGGGTCCATCAGCCCGAACAGGTCGGCCGAAGGATGATATAGCGTGTTATCAAGATCAAAGACCCACGTATCGATATGTTCAAAATGCTGCGCAACCATGTCGGGACAATATGCGCCTGATTTGACCGGTGCAATCGGTTTGGGTTGATTGCGGGGGCGGTGCGGGGGTAGGGTCTGCGAACCAACAGAAGGCTTTCGCCCATGCAAGACCCGCGCGCGACCCAAAAAGATGCATACGCCCTGATCCTCGAGGCGATCGACAGCCATATCTACAAGCCAGGCGACCGGCTGGTCGAAAGCGAACTTGCCGAAAGGTTCGGTGTCTCGCGCACCCCGATCCGCGAGGCTTTGCAACGGCTTGAGACCCAGTCGTTGCTTGCGCGTGACGGGCGGTCGCTGATTGTGGCGTCGCTGGATCACACGCAACTGGCAGAGCTATACGTGGTGCGCGGAGAGCTGGAGGGGCTGGCAGCAAGGCTTGCCGCCCGTCACGCGGCCCCCGAAGAAATTCGTGTGCTGCGCAATATGCTTGAGGATGACAAGCGGCTGGTCAATGATCCGCAGGCATTAAGCCGCGCAAACCGGCGGTTTCACAAGCAGATCCACCTTGCGTCGCATAACCGCTTTCTGGTGCGTCAGCTTGATCTTGTGCACCGTTCAATGGCGCTTTTGGCGACCACATCGCTGGCCGCCGAAGGGCGCGGCGCAAAGACGCTAGACGAGCACGCTGAAATTGTCGCCGCAATCGAGGCAGGCGACGGCGATGCCGCCTACCGCGCGTTGCGCGATCATATTTCAGAAGCTTTTGTCACCCGTCTAAGGCTGGATGCAAAGGCGGTTGAGGCGGCGGAGTAGCGGTCCGCCACTCCTTTGACAGTAAAATCCCATGCGCGGTTTTATCCCAATAAAACGGTTTTGTTAGCAGCTCGAACAACCCTTTATACGCCGCTAACGCGCCAAGCGGAAAATAGAGCGTCAGGCTGAACGCCCATTTGAACAGCCAGCGTTTGCCCGCCTTTTTTAACGCAACATAGGCAACCAACCAGCCAATGATCTCGGAACCGATGAACAGGCCCGCAAGTGTCCAGAACGCCCAAGCGGGCATGACCGCAGCCAAAGGGTGGGTCACGCCAAACACCGGCAGCCAGAATGTCCACAAAAGCGGCGCGAGCACAAATTGCGACAGCGTGCCAAGAAACAGCAGTTGCACCCCGAAAAACCGCCAAGCGCCCAGATCGCGCCAAAGCTGCACAGGGTTGCGCATGTGCACCCCGTATGTGATCGCATAGCCCTTGAGCCAGCGCGACCGCTGTTTCACCCAAGGCCATGCGCGGCCGTTCGCTTCTTCTTCGGTGACTGTGTCGATCAGCCATGTGCGGTAGCCGTGCCGCGCCAGCCGGATGCCCAGATCTGCGTCTTCGGTGACATTATGCGCATCCCAACCGCCCAAAGCGTGCAGCGCATCCTTTTTGAAAAACAATGTTGTGCCACCTAGCGGCACTGCCAGCCCAAGCCGTTGCAAACCCGGCAGGATCACCCGAAACCAGCCGGCATATTCAATCGTAAAACAGCGCGTCAGCCAGTTGGATGCCGCGTTGTAATAGTCAAGCTTGCCTTGCAGGCAGACCACATCTGGCGGCGCATTGGCAAAACCGACCGCAACGCGGTGCAATTGATCGGCGGCAGGCGCGTCTTCGGCGTCCCAAATCCCTATGATATCGCCGCGCGCAAAATCCAGCGCGTAATTGAGCGCCCTTGGCTTGGTCTTGATCCTGCCTTTGGGGACAGTAATTGCGCGGATACCCTGCGGCAGGGTGGTCCGGCCCAAGGTGGCGCGCGTTGTCTTGTCATCCTCTTCAAGCACCAGACAGATATCGAGCAGGGTACGTGGATAATCCAAACCCGATAGCCGCGCCAAAAGATGGTTTGCAATCGCCGTTTCATTGTAAAGCGGCACCAGCATGGTGATGGCCGGCAACTGCACGGGGATCACGTTTTGCGCGCCATCGGGGGCATCGCGCCAGCCGATAAAAGCCGCCGCCGCCTTGAGCGCAGTGCTCAGAAAAAGCGTCGCAACCGCCCAGAATGTCAGCGCTGCCAGCAACAATTCCGGCGCATAAACCACGCAAACCAAAGCACAAATTCCGACAAACCCACCGATAAGCGCAGCGCGGCGCGGGGCCCAGTTGCGGCAGCTTTCACGCGGGGCGGTTTTGCATTCCGCCTGGGCAACCAGCGCAGGTTTGCACAGCCTGCTAAGCGCGCGGTTCAGGTGGTCTTCGGTTGTGATGGCTAGGCGGACGGGGCCGAATATTGCAACTAGCGCGGGGGTCTCGTCGCGAAATTGTTCGGGGCGCGATGTCAGGACAATCGTTTCGCCCCCGAACTGCCGCCACGGCATCAGCCCCGTTTTGATGCATTGGGGTGCACCTATCCGCGCGATCAACGAAGTGTCGGGGGCTTCGGTCACGGGATTGATATATTGTGCGCCCAATGCAGTGGCTTGGGCCTGTGCGACAGCATATTGCGACACGCCAAACCCGCGCGTAAAAACCTGCGCCACCGGGATGCGGCGCAGCCGCGCAATTTCCGCCGCGCGATCCGCGATATCGGCTGTCACATGCCCGCGATAGACCAGTTCCTGACACAGAAAATCGCGGTCTGGCGCAGGCGTGCGCGGGGTCTGGTGGTTACGTTCTTGCATGATCGCTTCTTGGCTGTTGACCCAAGCGATCATGCAGGTTGCATGGTTAATACGCCGTTAAGAACGTCGCGGCTTATGCATCGGCCATCGCGGCGGCAAACCGTTCAAACAGATAATAGCTGTCTTGCGGGCCGGGGCTGGCTTCGGGGTGGTATTGCACGCTGAACACAGGGCGGCCAGTGACCTTGATCCCGCAGTTGCTACCATCAAATAGCGACACATGCGTTTCAACCACACCTGCGGGCAGGGTCTGCGCATCGACGGTAAACCCATGGTTCATAGAGGTAATTTCAACCTTTCCGGTTTCATTATCCTTGACCGGATGGTTCGCGCCATGATGGCCGTGGTTCATCTTGATGGTCTTGGCCCCAAGCGCGAGTGCCAGCATCTGGTGGCCCAGACAAATCCCGAAAACGGGGATATCCGCATCCAAAACGCCTTTGATCATCGGCACAGCATAGATACCAGTTGCCGCCGGATCACCGGGACCGTTGGACAGAAATACGCCGTCGGGGTTCAGCGCGAGAACCTCTTGCGCGGTTGCCGTGGCGGGCAGAACCGTCACATCGCAGCCCGCCGAGGCAAGGCAGCGCAGGATATTACGTTTTGCGCCGAAATCGACCGCGACAACCTTGTGACGCGGGGCGTCTTGCGTGCCAAACCCGTCGGGCCATTCCCAACGCGTCTCGTTCCAGCGATATGATTGCGCACAGGTCACGTCTTTGGCCAGATCGAGGCCCTCAAGCCCTGCAAAATTGCGGGCTTTCTGGACCAATGCGGCGATATCAAAATTACCTTCGGGATCATAGGCAAGTGCGACATGCGGCGCGCCTTGCTGGCGGATTGCACGGGTCAGCCGGCGGGTATCAACGCCGCCCATGCCGATACGGCCGCGCGCGGCCAGCCAAGTGGTCAAGTCTTGGGTCATCCGCCAGTTTGACGGCGTGGTCGGGTCCCATTTGACGACCATCCCTTGGGCGATCGGGTCGGCGTGTTCATCATCTTCGGGTGTGACGCCCGTATTGCCGATATGCGGGAAGGTGAATGTCACGACCTGCCCCGCATAAGAAGGATCGGTCATGATTTCCTGATAACCCGTCATCGCGGTGTTAAAGCAAAGCTCGGCGACCGTTTCACCAGCAGCCCCGAATCCAACCCCGTAAAAGATCGTGCCATCCGCGAGTGCCAAACAGGCTGTTGGTTTGAGCGTCATCTCATGTCTCCGATCAGTCAAATTGTGCAGGGTTTACGAGGCCGGACAGGCCGGGTCAAGGCCGTATCGCACCCTTTGAAACAAGGGGTGACGTTGCGCCTTGATGGCTTGTCATGCGCTAACAGGCGCAGTATGGTGCGCGTTCGTTTTACAGCTTCGTGATCGGGAAAATTCATGAACATGCGCGACCGGGTCAGCACGGCCCTCAAGGATGCTATGAGATCGAAAGAGGCAGACCGCCTGTCGACCTTGCGGCTGATCAATGCAGCGATCAAAGACAAGGATATCGCTTTGCGGGGCACTGCCGACGAAGAAGGCGGGGTCAGTGACGACGATATTCTGGGCATTCTGGGCCGGATGGTCAAGCAGCGCCAGGAAAGCGCGCGCGCCTATGAAGAAGGTGGGCGGCTTGAACTGGCAGAGAAAGAACTGTCTGAAATCAAGGTGATCGAAGATTTCCTGCCGCGCCAGCTGTCAGAAGAAGAAGTTGAAGAAGCCGTAGATGCCGCCATCAAGGACGCAGGCGCCCAAAGCATCCGCGACATGGGCAAGGTCATGGCGGCGCTGAAAGACAAATACACTGGCCGCATGGATTTTGGCAAAGCAGGCCCTGCAGTTAAGGCACGGCTCGGCTAAAACCTAGCGCAGCCTTTGCTGCAATTGGGCGTATAGGGCGGCGCGTTCGGTGGCGTCCAGAAATGCGCCCAGCTCTACTTTACGGTCGCCCCCGCTCAGGGTGATGTAATTTTCGACCCCGCCTGCATTGGGGTGCATTTCTACCCGCACCCAATATCGGTTGGCCTGCCAGTGCAGGGTTTGCCCATCCGGATTGTGCCGGATCAGGCGCAGATGGGTCGAATCGGCGATGAGTTCTTCAAGCACCTCTCCGCGGCGGTAAGAAACATGCAGCGCGCCCCAAAGACCGGCAAACATCACTGCCGCAAACGGCAGGATGAACCACAGCGCGCCGGTGCCGATAACCGCTAGCAACGGCAGCAGCACCAGCAACGCAGTGCCGCCCATAAAAATCACAAAATCGCGGCGCAGCAGCGACCTGTACGCCCAAAGCGACAGACGCCAGTTTTGTGCATGTGGGGCAGGGGACCATTCGTAAGGCATTGCTTCACCAAAATGCGTATCGGATTTTTTGATCCCGTCGCAATGACCGGCATCAAACGAAAAAGGCCCCACAAAACTGCGGGGCCTTTTGTTAACGGTTACCCGGTGCCTAATGCGCCGGAGATTTGTCCCAGTCTTCCTGCTTTGGCAGGGTCTCGAATGTGTGCTCTGGTGGTGGGCAAGGCAATGTCCACTCCAGCGTATCTGCATATTCGTTCCATGGGTTGTTTTCTGTGACGCGCTTGCCCTTGGTCAGTGTCCAAACCAGAACGCCGATAAAGAACACGAAAGAAGCGAACGACAGGAACGCGCCCCAGCTGGATACAAGGTTCCATGTCGCAAAGGCATCCGGATAGTCGATGTAGCGACGTGGCATGCCCTGACGACCCAAGAAGTGCTGTGGGAAGAAAGTCAGGTTTGCACCGATGAACATCATCCAGAAGTGCAGCTTGCCAGCCCATTCAGGTGCCATGCGGCCCGAGAACTTTGGCAGGTAGAAATAGATACCCGCAAAGATCGAGAACACAGCGCCCAGCGACATCACATAGTGGAAGTGCGCCACAACATAGTAGGTGTCGTGATAAACGCGGTCGACGCCAGCCTGCGACAGAACGATCCCTGTAACCCCACCAACGGTGAAGAGGAACAAGAAGCCGAACGCCCAGTACATCGGGGTTTTCATGTCAATCGAGCCGCCCCACATGGTCGCGATCCAAGAAAAGATCTTAACCCCTGTCGGCACCGCGATAACCATCGTCGCCAGCATAAAGTAGGATTGCTGGGTCAGCGACATGCCAACGGTATACATGTGGTGCGCCCAAACGACGAAGCCCAGAACACCAATCGCAACCATCGCATAAACCATCGGCAGGTAGCCAAAGATCGGCTTGCGCGAGAATGTCGCGATGATGTGGCTGATGATCCCGAAACCGGGGATGATGATGATGTAAACTTCTGGGTGACCAAAGAACCACAAGATGTGCTGGTACAAGATCGGGTCGCCGCCGCCTTCGGGTTGGAAGAACGTGGTGCCAAAGTTGCGGTCAGTCAGCAGCATTGTGATCGCGCCAGCCAGAACAGGCAGAGCCAAAAGGATCAACCAAGCGGTCACAAAGATTGACCAAGCAAACAGCGGCACCTTGTGCAGCGTCATACCAGGTGCGCGCATGTTCAGGAACGTGGTGATCATGTTGATCGCACCAAGGATCGAAGAGGCACCAGACAGGTGAACCGCAAAGATCGCCAGATCCATCGACATGCCGGCCTCATTGGTTGAAAGCGGCGGGTAAAGTACCCAGCCAACACCAGAGCCAAGCTGCCCGTTGCCGCCTGGTGAAAGCAATGATGCAACGCCCATAGAGGCGCCCGCAACAAACATCCAGAATGACAGGTTGTTCAGCCGTGGGAACGCCATGTCTGGCGCGCCGATTTGTAGCGGCATCAGGTAGTTACCAAAGCCACCGAAAAGGGCCGGAATAACCACAAAGAACATCATCAGAACGCCGTGATAGGTGATCATCACGTTCCACAGATGCCCGTTGGGAGTACATGTTTCAGCGCTATTGGCGATGAAACGCGCACCTTCGGTACACATGTATTGCACACCCGGGTGCATCAGTTCGAGCCGCATATAAACGGTGAACAAGACGGATACGAAACCCAGCGCCCCTGCTACAAACAGGTACAAGATCCCGATATCTTTATGATTTGTCGACATAAACCACCGGGTAAAGAACCCCCGGTCGTCGTGATGTTCATCGCCGTGGATGGCTGCATCTGCCATTGTGGCTCTCCTCAAGTTGGCTACCTTTCAGGTGCGCCGATTCCGAAGAATGACGCAGCTTTGGGCTGGTTCTAATGCCTTGGGGCTAAAGGAGCAATAAAGGATACGCGTTTCTACGTGGGATAAATTGGCGCAGTGCATACTGTCTCCGCCGTTTTGCCCTTTGATGCGGCAAATCACGGGCGGCGCAAGGGCGATGGGTCGCATCGCAAAACGCGCAGCACCGTAAATCCGCAAGGCGCGCCGGCCGTCGCTAGGCCGCACCCGCTTCGGAAGTTTCCAGCAGATAATCCATATCCGCTTCGCCGATGACCCGTTTTACATAATTGCTTGCGCCACCTTTGGCGACATGCGGAAGAAGTCCGACCAGTAGCTTCGCGTATTCAACAGAAGGCATTCTATTGAGATGATCCGCGAGCGCCGAAATGTGGGTGCTTTGCAAGATCGCATCTGCACCCAGCGTGGCAACCATGTCTTGTTGCGTCGCGGGATCCGCCTTGAAAAAGGCACCTGGAATAGAGGCATCAAATGTCTGGCGCGCGCGATTGACAAAGGCGGCAAGCGTTTCTTTGCCGGCCATGACGTCGAATAACTGTTCGGTGAAATTTTCGAACCCGACGTCGCGCATCATGCGGACAATTCCAAAATGTGCGGTCCCGGGGCAATTGATCTGCTGTGAGTCAGTATTGCGCAGGATCGTCAGAGCATGTTTCTGGTCGGCCGCATGGAGCGGATCACACAAAACGACCCCCTTTGTGCCTGCGCAAGCGCCATTTCGAATGGGATCGACGCGATAGAATGCGCGCCCGGGACGCCAGCGGCCGTCCTTAATCTTGCGCATATAAGCGTCATTGATCGACGCCTGGGGCGAGCCACTCAGGAAAAAATCGGCCTCAAGCGCGGCGGCGCCAACAATTGCACCATAGCCGCCCATGCTTGTCCCGTAGCTGAGCCATGGCCGCGGCAAGTCGGGGATGCGCCGGATCGCGTCGAGTGCCGCGTCAAAGCTTTCGTGTTGAAACCAGTCTTGGCGTGCTGGCTGTACCATCACAGCAGTATACCCCGCAGAGGTGATAAAATTCTTGTCGCTTGGCGCGCGTTTGGGCGCAAAACCTGTATCGGGGTCGCGCGGCCCGACAAGTTGGTAGTAGATTATTGTGCCACGGCTGGGGACAGTCGGGCGGGTGACAAAAACGCGGTAATGGGTTTCATCGAATACACATGACATGGGCGGTTATTCCTAGTAACTCTGACCAAGAAGCTATCCCTGACCACCACTGCGAACAAGCTAACTTGAGGCTCGCGGTCGCATGAATGAACGCTCACTTTGGAAGACCCTGCTGACCTGCTGCCGTTTGGCTTTGTGACAATCGCGACTGGCGCGCCGCATTATTTTGAAATGGCGGTCGACCTCGCGCTGTCGATCAGGCAATTCCACCAAGACCCTGTTGTCTTGATGACAGATGTTGCTGGTCGGGACTTTGTGCAGGGGCGCTATGCGGGAGCGTTTGACCGGATCGTTGTGTTGCCAGAGGGGGTGAACCGCGGTTTTCTATCAAAATGCGCGCTCGGGGATCATGCGCCGCTTGCGCATGCTGTGTTTATTGATGCCGACTGCATCGTTGTGGCACCTTTGGACCGGTTGCGTGCATATGCATTCAACGACGGGCTGACGATGATAGGAGAGCTGCGGCAGGCGCATGAACTCCCTAGATTTCATGGCGCAAACATTGGTTTTCTTTGCAAACACTTCAAAACGGATCAGTTTTTCAAGAACCACGCAGGTGCCTTTTGCTATACGCGCCGCACCGCCCAAAAGGTCATGCATGACGCGGTGCGGGTTTATGCGGAACTGGAACAGCTAGACCCGCTAATGATACCTTTTGCAAATGACGAGCTGGCATTTGGGATTGCTGGTGGACGGCATCAGATTCATGCGATGCCATCCCCGTCGCCGATTCACTGGACGGCAGATCTGGTAAATATGCGCGCCGCTGAATGGCCAAAGCCCATTGCCCATTTCCACAACATCATGCCCAAGCCAATTTTGCGTGCGCTACTACAAGAAACCGGCCGCCGCCGTCGCGCATACGGGTTTGACGAACGGCCGACGCATGTGGTGTGGCGCAAAAAACTGCGTCGCAACCGTGGCAAGAACCCATTTGGTTTAATGCGCTATGGCTTGCAAGTAATTGGCAAGCTGGTGAAGCGCGGATGAACTGCGATGTATCCGCACGCGGGCATAGGTTCACGCTTCGGGCTTGCACATGGTCGGGCCAACTGGCCATAGTTGGTGTTCAACCAAAGGCACTTTGAAAGAGGTACATGTGAACATTCACCAAAAATCTAGTGTCCTTTTGTGTGTCGCATTATTGCAAGCCTGCGCAAGCATGCCGGGTGCAGGCCCGACCGCCCAAAGTCTTGCACAGACCCAAGCTCCGTCAGCACCGATGCAAACGGCGGGGTTCATCGTGGCACCCATATCGCCGCAAGTCATTGAAGCCGTTTCCGGGCGCGCAACCCAAAGCCTGCATGGACATTTTGGCGCGACGCCAGCACCACAGGTTTTCGCGGTGGGTATCGGCGACAGTCTCGCGGTGACCCTCTGGGAGGCGGGCAGCGGCGGGCTATTTGCGAGCGGCACGCCCGAAACCGGCAGCGGCGCCAATAGTGTCACGTTTCCGGTGCAAGAGGTCGACCATGACGGCGCCATTTCCGTACCCTATGCGGGCAGGGTCGTTGTCGCAGGCCAAACACTGGCTGAAATCGAACGCCGCATTGTCGCGTCTTTGGCTGGCAAGGCGATTGATCCGCAAGTCATCGTGACCGTGACGGATAACAGTTCGAATTTTGTCACGGTAAGTGGCACCGGTGTCGGGGGCGCGCGCATTGCGTTGTCGCGGGGCGGCGACCGGTTGCTGGATGTGATCGCCGCCGCAGGTGGTGCAGGCGAGGAACTGCACGAGGTCACGGTGACCCTTACGCGACAGGGCCGCATCATGTCTGTGCCAATGGATTCGGTCGTGCGCATCCCGCGTGAAAACATCACGGTGACGCGCGGTGATACGATTTCGCTGACCCGCACGCCGCGCACGTTTACGGCGCTTGGCGCGACGGGGCAAAACGCGCTGATCCCGTTTGATACGTTGCGGTTAACACTGGAAAAGGCCGTTGCAAAAGCAGGCGGTCTGGCGCAAACACGCGCGGACCCGAGCGGCGTATTCATCTTGCGACAAGAGCCGGCAGCGATTGCTACGGTGCTTGATCCTGCATTTGTCGCCGCGGCAGGGCAATCGACAGTAAATGTCGTTTATAGTGCCGACCTCCGCGACCCGAACAGCTTGTTTCTTGCGCGCCAGTTCGAGATCTTGCCTGACGATATCTTGTATGTGGCGGGTGCCTCTGCCAATGAATTCGAGCGTTTCTTAAGGCTGGTGCAACTGCCGTTTGTCACGGCGCGCGTTACGACCGCTGGGTTATAAAAATGGGATCGTCTACATTGTCCGAAACAGATGCCCCGGCACTGCGCAAACTTTGCTGCCATCACCTCAAGAAATGTGGCGGGACATCGTTTAACGCCTGGCTTGATACGCAGTATCCGGTCTATCCGGACGATTTGCGTGCAAAGCAAAAGCAGATATTTGGCGAACAGTCGGAAGAGGGCAGCCCCTATATGAACCACCGCGCCAAGGTTCGACGCTTTGCCAGCTCTATCTTTGAAAACCGTGATCTCACGCATACCCATTTGGGTTTGGTCTGTCGCGCGCCAGCGGGGGCATTCCGGATGACGATGCTGCGCAATGCGCAAGACCGCCTGTTATCGCAGGTGCGCGACTACCGCCGTCTATCTGCACAAAGCATGGCAACAGCCAATCCGATTGCCTTGCGCGCGATTAAGGATGCCAAGGCAATGCCGCTGCGCGCGTTTTTGATCAAGCACAGCGATCAGGTGCAAGGGCACCATATGTATTTTGATAACTACATGGTCCGGGCGCTTGCTTATAACCGGTTGGGTTTATTGGCCGAACGCGTTGAAGATGTTCAGCAAATTTTGCCTGTCGCGCTTGATGTTCTTGAACAGGATATGGATTTTGTTGGTATTCTGGAGCAGGGCACGGCGAATAATGCCGTGCTTGCATCGGCGCTTGACTGGATGCCCGTTACCTATGTGCCGGTCCTCAACCAGACGAGCCGTGCTCTCTTGGATGCGGATGAGGTGCAGGACGCGCAAGATGTGATTAACCGTCTGACCGCCCAAGACGCGCTATTATACGAAGCGGCGACAGATCTGTTTGATGCGGCGCGGGCAAAATACCCGACACGGCAAAAAGACGAATACGAGAACGGGCCGCTACAGAGGCGGTTTGCCGCGATCAACCACCATGCCGGCCATCAGGTTGTTGGGCTGGATCTGGCGCAACCCTTTGTCGCCACCGGTCATGACGGGCGCGTCCAGATTCCAGATGGCCGCTATTGTATCTATGTCCGGTTCGGCACAGCATTCGAAACCTATATCCAAACTCCGGCGCAGGTTGGTTTTACGCTCAAGCTGGATATGGGCTGGCGCCCGAATGACAGTGTGATTGAAAATCTGAAGTTTGCCGTGAACGGGACAGCATGCGCATTTGACGCGGATATTGACGCCGAAACGCTCACGGTTTCAGTACCGCCACAGCCGCGGGAATTCTGTCTGCTTAGCATTTCGTTGGCGGATCAAAATCTGGAAGAACCGCGCGGATTGCAGATCTTTGGCGCGACCATCATACAGCAAAGCTAGGCACTACGATACAATCACGGCCTTTTGGCGCCACCGTTGTTTTGCGATTGGGCCAAGCTGCACAAGCAAAAGCCCAAATAGTGCCAGCCCCATAAACAGGCTTGGCTGCCCCCAAATATAGTGGCCATCGGCAAAAAGCATGACACCTGTCGCGATCCCGTAAATCCCGACGACCGCCTCGATCCAAATCACCCAATGTGTGGCCATATGATGTGAAAGCGTATTGCCCAATGCACCGCCTTGTTTGGGCGTGCGTTCAAAGGTGCCGTTGTCCGATAACAGGCCCGCGCAAAAGGCGACCGTGTTGTTCACCATCAGCGTCACAGCCAAAGCAAGTGCCACGGGCACTTCGATCAGCGCGTCTTTCCATGTCGTGTTTTCTTTCGCACGAAGCCGGTAGGTGGACCAAAAGCCAAACAATGCGGCAAAGTTGCCCAAGACAAGCGTGGTTTGCAGCGGCAACAAGACGTGGTCATCAACCCCGCTAAAGACGACCCAAGGCCAGATCATGACAAACACAAACAAGAGCGGGTGGATAAGATAGCCCAACAGCATATGGACATCGTCAATGCGCGACGCCAAGGCCGGCGACTTTAGGACGCGCGTCATAAGCTTGCGCGCGCATTGTGCGCTGCCCTTTGCCCAGCGGCGCTGTTGCATCTTAAAGGCCTGAAGATTGGGCGGAATTTCACTGGGGCATTCGAGCGATTGATCGTAGGCCCCGAAATGCCCCATCAACGCGCAGCGATAGGTCAGGTCAAGATCTTCGCAAAGTGTATCGGACGACCAGCCCCCGGCCTGTGCAATTGCTGACCGGCGCCAGATACCGCCGGACCCGTTGAAATGAAGCGTCAACGGGCCGGATTTTTGAAACGGTTTCTGGATATAAAAATGACGGTCGATCAGGATCGATTGAACCCGTGTCAGGATGTTTTGATGCTGGTTATAGAATGTCCAGCGTCCTTGCAGGAACGCGATATCCGGATTTTCCAACGGCGATCCCGGTGCAAAGGCCTGCAACAAAAAGTTCGCGGGCGGCAGAAAATCGGCGTCAAAGATGGCAACAAATTCGGCATCGGATTGGTCAAGCCCAACCTGTAACGCGCCGGCCTTAAACCCGACACGGTCAGCGCGGGTGATATGCGTAAACAGCGACCCTGATGGGTCAACTTCGGCAAGACAAGATTCAATTATGCGTGTCGTTTCATCAGTACTGTCGTCCAGCAACTGCACGGATAGTTTGTCGCGCGGATACCGCAGCGCGTCTATCGCCTGAACCAGCGCCGCGGCGACCGAGGGTTCGTTATAAATAGGCAGCTGGATCAGAACAGTCGGCAGGTTGTCCACATCAAGATTATCGTAGTCAGCGGCGCAATCCGGCTGCTTATGGGGGTGCACCCGTGTCCAGTATCCCAAAATAATACGCAGTTCTAACAGCGCAAATACCGCGATCCCGAGGGAAACAGTCGAAATGATAATGATCATGCGTTGGAAATTCTACTTTTGAGCTACCTCTCGGGATCGGGTAGTGTAAAAAACGCGAAAAGAAAAGCGCCGATATCGTTGTCGTCGCACCGCGCAAGTGA
This sequence comes from Yoonia tamlensis, assembly GCF_900115105.1. GTDB lineage: Bacteria > Pseudomonadota > Alphaproteobacteria > Rhodobacterales > Rhodobacteraceae > Yoonia > Yoonia tamlensis. The sequence continues at coordinate 1,757,077 of NZ_FOYP01000001.1, read as the reverse complement.
GGTTGAATTGATCCTTTTGCTTTTAGGCGTGGTCGGCTTTCTAACTGCGGCGCACGTCTGCACATCGCTATTTTTTGGGCGCGGCGCAGCGACGCCGCGAAAGCACAACGCTTCTCAGCCTGCTGTGACTGTGGTGGTACCCATAGCCGCACTTGCAAGTGACGAGGCGATGGGCGCTGTAGACGCGGCACGCTATCTGACGCCGTCTTCACATTTGATCTATTGCGCATTTGATGAAGCCGATCCCGCAGTCATATTCTTACGCAAACAATTGCAAGCAGGCGGGTTTGACGACCGCTCTAATGTTCAGATACTGACCGGACGCAATGCGCATACGCGCAATCCCAAGCTCGATAATATCGCCCAAGCATATGCCGTCGCGCCGACCGACCAAATTATCTTTATGGATGGGAATTTGCGGTTTGGGCCGCACTATGTTGACGCGATTTGCGCGGACTGGGAGAGCCAGATTGATGTTTTGTCAACTTCTCCGGTAACAACAGATGAACACGGGGTTTGGGCCTATTTTGAAGCGGCGGTGCTGAACCTGAGCCATGCGCGCTGGCTGCATGCGCTTGCGCGATCGGGGTTTCCCTTTGCACATGGAAAACTTCTGGCGTTCCGCAAATCATGGCTGGAGGGGCAGGGCGGGTTTGCCAAGTTGCATGCAAAACGGGCTGAAGATACAGCGCTTGTGGCTTTGGCCAGAAATGCAGGGGCGCGGATTGCATTAACGTCGCAACACCAAGAAATTCCACTGGGCAAACGCTTGGCTGGCGACGTTTTTGCGCGCAATCTACGCTGGCGTTTTTTGCGTAGCCGCGATCTTTGCTTTGGCTACGCGATGGAACCGCTATCGGCGATCTGGTTTGTGCTGGTGATTGTTGGCGTGTTGGCTGCGCAACTGGATTTGCCAATCGGGCTGACAATAATAGCCGTCTGGATAGTTTTGCACCTGTCTGAATGCTGGGCTTGGGCGCGCGTGGTGCGGCGATGGTCGCCTATGATGCATTTGGGATTGGTGCTGCGCGATATCCTCGAGCCGTTTTTATGGGTATTGGGGTGGTGGCTATGGCGTCATCGCGGGTGGCGGGACTTGAGTTCGGCCAAAAGCGCCAAACCGTCATCAGACGCGCGGTAATTCAGCTTATACAGCCCGATGTCCGGCGTGCGCAGAACCCGCGCCAACGTTGTCACTAAGCCGGCTGCAGGCAGGCGCCCCAAGCGTTGGCGCAGGTGGTATGATGATGCCTCGTCTGCCGATCGCGCACTGAGAATTTCCAGTCGCGGGTGCGCGACATGACGGTCCAATACAACAAGCGCGTTGATGCGATGCCGGCTCAAATATCTGGCCGATGCTGTCGGCGTCACATAAAGCGATCCGTCACGGTGCGGCGTGGATTTCCGGTGTGGGGGCAAATTACGGGCCAATTGGCCAAGCGTTTCTTGGCGGATTTTTAGCGGTCTGCGCACACAAACGGCGCGCCCGCTGCGATCAATCCATGTGGTGTTGTCATCAATAAGCGTGACCTGCGCACTGGCTATGCGGCGCTGCGCAAGCGCGTGTGCAATAAGTGTTGATTTGCCGCCGAAGCTTGGGGCGACAAGCAAACATGTGCAGCCACCGATGCGCAAAGTTGCAAAGGGCAGCACGTGCCAGCGCACTATCGCACGAAGCAATATTGCCTCGTGAAACGGTACGATTTCGGTGGTTTGTCGCCAGTTTGTTGCGGGAAGGGCGGACCGTGCCAAATTCACATATGGTCCTTGATTGCGAAGACACCAATAAGCCCAAGCAACCAGAGCGCAAGGCTGACAGCGGCAACGAGCATCGTTCCCTCGACGGGTTTGGGGAAACTTGCCTGTTGTGGCAATGATGGCGCCACGACAGATGCAAGATAGATCTGTTTGCGATCTGCTTCGATGCGTGCGGCCTCGAAGGTTGTCAGGGCGCTTTCATAGGCCCGTTGCGCATAGTCCAGCGTATTGGTTGCCTCGGAAAATTCGCGCACAAGCGTAGACAGCGGGCGATCTTCTTGTTGGGTGTCGGCTTCGTCCGTTTGTGTGATTGTCAGGCGTTCGACCCTGTCCAGTTCCTCTTGCAGCCCGAGGATGTCACGTTCGGTAGCACGTATTGACGGCGCGTCGCTTGCCAATTGGCTGCGCTGTGTGGCAAGCAGCGCGCGGCTTTGTGCGATGCGGTCACGCAGCCCCGCAGCAAGGCTTTGCGCCTCTTCGATGTTGCGTGCCGGATTAACAATCGATTCCTGATCCTGAAGATCCGCGACGGCCCTGCGGGCATTGGTTAGCGCCGTTTCCGCCTGCGCGACCTCGCGGCGGGCAAAGGCCAATGCATCGAGGCGCGCGACTTCGGAAAGACGGTTGATGAATTCATCTGCGCGGGTCACTAGTGCCGTTGAAATCAGGTAGGCATCATCGGGATCAAAGGCCGTGACCTGACCCACCACGGTGACATTGCCGCTTTCAAATGTGATCGCAACATATCTTTTCCATGTCTTGAGAAGCTCTTCGGTTGTCGGCGCTGCCACCAGGCGCGATGCCCAGTCAATATCAGGCGCGGAATAGATCGCAGCCAAATCTATATCATTAAGCGGGTCGCTCACGATGGCATGCGATTGCAGATATTGCACCAGCGCTTGCGCGTCACTGCTTGCGCCGCCACCGCCGGCAAGGCCAAGCATGCTCCCCATGCCGTTGATCGCAGGGGCCTGCGTTGAACGCACCGCGACCCGAAATTCGGATGTGAACCGGTCAGAGGCAATTTCCGTCAGATACCACCATGCCGAAAAAGCAGGTAAAATAACCACCATTACGAATGACAGGAAATATGGCCAGCGCCGTGCCTTGGGCGCATAGCTTTGATAGGCGGGCTGCGGTGGGCGCGGTTCAGACGGTGGGGCAACAACCTGTAGGTCATGCGTTTTGGCGGTTACCAACGACAGGCTCCGTTCCCGATCGGTTTGCGCGGTTGGGGTCTGTTCACTCATCGCTGGCATATTTTTGATTTTCGACATGTACTGCAATTGCATCTTCTACTGAATCAAAAGGTGTCAGTTCCCCGTTTTGCAAAACCAGCGCGCGGTCACAATATGCGCGCACCGTTTGCAAGTTATGCGACACCAGTATTACATCGCTCGTCAAGGCCCGTTCACGAAATGCCGCCTGTGATTTCGCGCGAAAGCGCTTGTCGCCGACTTCTGTCACCTCATCAATGAGATAAACATCAAAGTCGATGGCCAAACTTACGCCAAGCCCGAACCGCGCGCGCATGCCGGATGAATACGTATTGAGCGGCATATCGAAGAACGTCCCGAGTTCGGCGAAATCCCAAACGAATTCTAGCACGCGTGCAACATTGGCGCCGTAAACACGGGCCACAAATACGGCATTCTGCCTGCCGGTAAGATAGCTATTGAATGTGCCCGAAAACCCGAGCGGAAACGACACGTTTGCCTGCCGAACGACCCGCCCGCTGGTTGGTGCCTCTGCCCCGGAAATGAGCCGCACAAGCGTTGATTTTCCCGATCCATTCGCCCCCAGAATGCCATAGTTATGACCGGGCTCAAAATGATAGCTCGCGTCATTTAGCACCATGCGTTGGCCCAAAGGAGTCCGGTAAAGTTTGGTTACACGGTCAAGCCAGATCACTTTATTGCCCTTAGTTTGGCGGTGCCAAGGACCGCAAAGCAAATACCGAAGGTCAATAAGCCAAGCGCGAACAATCCGGCGTAAAGCGGGCTGGTATAGGGGGCATCATAAAGCGGGTAATAGGCCTGCCGCCACATATCACCAATGTGGGTCAGCGGGTTCCATAGCAATGTATTGCGAATGTTTTCCGGCATTGCGCTGGGCAGAAAAAAGACGCCGGAAGTAAAATATAACGCGCGCAATAATGCGATGTTGAACAGCGCGAACGCATGGCTCACCTCGCGCAGCATTGCGTTCGTTGCGGCAAACCCGACACCGAGACAGACCGAGAGGCCAAGTGCCGGGAACAGATATCCCGGACGCACGGGCAAGCCTTGACCCGTCATCACAAACAACCCCATGCCAAAGGCAATCACAACACAGCCTGTGATAAACAATTCCACGGCTGCTTTCGAGAGGATCAAATCAACGGGTGTAATCGCCGATAGCTGCAGAATTCCGCGCCCGCCGCTCACGGCGGCAGCACCTTGTCCGCCAATCTTGCTAAACAACAGGAACGGTTGGACGCCCGTAAAATAGAAGAGCAAGAAATTGTCGCCTAATGGCGGGTCACTGCGCATCGTTATCCAAAACACCACCGCAAGAACCGCGACATGCGCCAAGGGCTCGAGCAAGGCCCAGACAAAGCTGAGCCTGTTGCGCCCGTAGCGTGTGCGGATGTCGCGCATGACCAACGCGGCCAATATCTGTGCCTTGCGTTGTGCCGCGCTGCCAAACGAAAGCGGTATGCGCGCGGGGCGATTTGAAATTCCTGTTTTTAGCGATGCGACATCGGGTTCTTCATCCGTGCTTGCCCGATCCACCCCATTGGATTGACTTGTTAGCAACGCATGAAGGTTCTTGCGGTACTCTGTATTTTCGGGATCTGCCGCAACAAGGCCAGCTGCCGTTTGAATGGCGGCATCGTGGCGGTTGGTTTCGGCATAAAGGGCAACCAACATGCGGCGCGCGCGCAGATGGTCGGGGTCTTGTGCAACGATTTGTTCAAGCAGGTTCTCGGCTTCCGGAAATCTTTGCAAACGGCGCAGAATGCCTGCTTTGTGAAGTTTGTAATCGGTGTTTGTGCTATCGCGGCCAAGTGCTGCATTGATCCGCCGTAGTGCGCTGGTTGCATCACCCGCCTGCATGAGGTGCCCGCTCAGCGAGCGTAGCGCAGAAGCTGCGACATCGGCCTTTTCTTGTAGTATCTCGACCAGTGCTTCGGCCTCTGCATAACGTTCGTTCTTGCCCAGGAGATTCAGCAGGTGAATAGCATGCGCCTGTCGGTCCGGTTGGCGCTGCCATGCTTTTTGCGCAAATTCGATCGCAAGATCCGCCTCGTCCAATTCAAGCGCCGCGCGCGATGTCAGATGATAGAGCTCGGCGCTGCAGTCAGGGTGGTCAAATCCTGGCGCAAGTACCGCCATCGCCGCACGCGGGTCATTGCCAAGCAGCGTCAAGCGACCCAACAAAAGTCTGGCAAGGTAATCGTTCGGGTCCAGATCAAGCGATCGCTGTGCATAGTCACGCGCGGCAGCAATATCCCCAATCGCCGATAACGCATGCGCCGCTTGCCGCTGGAAAATGCGATTGTCCGCGCAATGGTCGGCCAGCGCCTGCCATAGCCCCGCAATTTCTTGTTTATCGCCGGTAGCTTGTGCGCCGGCGATGGCTTTGCGCAGCTTGGCCTCTTGCGTGCGCGCCTTGTGCGAATCTGACAAAATACGCGCTATCTCCATGCCTTTGTCAGCCATCGATACCTATGCGTTGGATACAAGGTTCTGATGGGCTGCAATATAGGTTTCACGGTTTGAACCGGTGTTATAGGTATCAGCATAGTCCTGTTTTGGCGTCCGGGCCACAGACTCGATGCGTTGCGCAAGTTCAAGATAGTTACCCGCATCAAAGAATGTCACGCGACCGGGTTTGTATTTTTCGAACTGCATGAACGCCTGGATACGTGACGCGATCACCCGCGCGCCCATTTCCGTTGCAATGCTCATCGGGCCGGATGATGCTTGGCCGGTTTCAAAATACGGCAAGACCACGACATCGACGGCGCCCATCGCAGCGGCAAGCCGGTCATCGTCAAGCACCCCCATGAAATGGACCCGATCCCGCAAATTCTGTGGTGATTTGACGAATTCCTGCAGAGAGGTCGCCGGTTTAGGTGTTTTTCCGTCGCCCGCAACCGCCTGCGCAATGGTTTCATCAATCTTTGCTTCTTCAAGCAGTGACTGCAAATAGGGGTGGGTTTCGGCGGGGCCGCCATGTTCTGACGGCCTGATTTCACCCGGGTGCAACCCGCCAAAAATGGCGAGTTCAAAGTTGTCGGGCAAATGCCGCAAAGAACGGATTACCGTCTGGATCCCTTTGTAGCTGCTTAAGAACCCGAACACGCCAACCACAACGCGTTCGCGCTGTCGGCCGGGCAGGGAGGCAAGAGCGTTGGGGCCATCTAGCGCGGTTAATGCGGCTATTTTTTCGGGCGTCAAGAAAGCCAGCGGATGATCATAAACCGTCTTGAAGCCTTCGGCGATGCGCATCGCCTTGGCATCGCGGGGGGTGTGAACGATGATGCTTACGGGTTTTCGGGTTTGGGCCAGAAGCAAAGTATCGTAGATCTGTTTGCGGAAACGCTTTGCGGCCAGATAGCGCGAAGTTGTAGCGTAGCAATTCCAGATCTGGACGCGAAAAAACTGTTCACGAAACTTGTCTTTGGGAAATTCCTGATTGGGCAAAATAGTGTGAAAGGTCACCGATAGTGCTGGCGCTGCATCTACTAATGCTTTGAAACGACGCGAAATATCGCTAGGCATGGACCCGAGCGTACCATATTCAAGCTGAATATTCACAGCGTCAAATCCAGCGAATGCATCGCAAAACGATTTAATCTGGGCATCCGCCGCGGTCAAAAGATTGCCTTGGGTCGCGCGCATCAGCGACTGGTCAAGATCAAAGACCTCGATTTCAAAAGCGTTGTGCAACTGGGTCAGCAATGCGCGTGTATATCCGGCAATGCCGCATTGGTCATTGAATGTGCTGACGATGGCCAGCCGCGGCTTGTTTTGGGGGGTAGGTGAAATGGTCGTGGCCTCCGGATGGGACATGGTCTGCGGGTACTACCCCTTTGCTATCATTACAGATACATCGGGGATGAAAAGTTAATTATGCTGTCGACTGCGATGGTTTTTTAGGAACGAACCGATGTCACTGACGCTCCATCTTTGTCAATCGCCACATGATATGCGTCGCTTTGTCGACCTGCCTTATGAAATTGGTCGCAAATGGCCAAATTGGGTGCGCGCGCCGCGCATTCAGGCACGCAAGACGCTGAACGCAAAAAAGCATCCTTTCTTTAACAATGGAAATGCGGCTTTTGTCATCGCGCTGCGTGATGGTCGCGCTGTCGGCCGCATTGCCGCAATTGATGATCTGGGCCATGCCGCGCGCTATAATGACAATGCGCTTCACTTTGGTTTTTTCGATTGCGAGGATGATCCGCAAGCAGCGCAAGCCCTGTTCGATTGGGTTTCCGACCATGCGCGCACCAAAGGGCGCAGCGTTGTGCGCGGGCCGTTCAGCTATTCAGTGCATGACGAAATCGGGTTGCAAATTGATGCATTTGACCAGCAGAATTTCTTATTGGTTCCCGGCAATCCGCACTATTATCCGGCCCTTGTCGAGGCAGCAGGATATCGTAAATGCGTCGATCTGTTCTGCTACGGTCTACCGATGGAGAACATGCCCGCACGCGTGATTACGCTTGGTGCAAAGATTCAGGCGCGGTTTGGACTGACCGTGCGGTCACCCACCAAGGCATCGGTCAGGGCGGATGTGCATCGTTTGCAAGAAGTCTATAACGGCGCGTGGAAAGAAAACTGGCCTTGGCGCCCCGCCAACGAAGCAGAATTTGCCTATATCGTCGAAAGCCTTCTTGAAGTTGCGGATCTCAGATATGTGCAAATCGCCGAAGATGCGGAAGGGCGCATGGTCGGTTTTTCAATCGCGATTCCGAACATGAACGAGGTTTTTGCAAAAATGCCGAGCGGCCGGTTGCTGCCGACAGGCCTTGCAAGGATACTATGGTACAGTCGCAAGAACGCCGTAAAAACCATGCGTGTCATCGCGATGGGGGTTGTCGAAGATTGGCGTAATCGCGGCGTAGATGTAATATTTCATGCCAACCAGCACGCTATCGGCACGCGCTCTGGGGTAAAATATGTCGAACTGAGCCAAGTCCTTGAAGACAATGAAATGATGAAGCGCACAGCGGCGATGTGCGGCGCTGACATCCGGATGACACACCGCATTTACGAGAAAAAGATAAGCTAAACAGGTAATTCTGTGAACGCTTTGGACAGGTGCAACCGCAATAGCTGCGCGGATCTTGTGGTATGCTTGTGCTGTTTGTTGCTAACCTTTCCTGCCGCTTGCCGGCTATTCGGGATTTGTTGGTTGACGCTTTTTCTGAAAGTCTGCCGCGCTGTTTCCCTTGGGAAATGGTTCGTTTGGCGCTGGCACGTCTAGAAACTGACATAGATCGCGCCATCCGGTTGAAACATCAAAGACAAGCAGGCGTTCAGGTGAAAGGCGCGCTTTCACACGTGCGATATGGGCCTCAAAGCATTTCTTTGCGTGATCCTTGTCGTCCCACGCCCCGTCAAAGATGCGGTCGACCACAGCCCGCTGCACCATATTGCCGATGGCATTTTGATGCGGTTCTTCAAATTGCCCGCGCGCCGCGATGAACGGGATAATTGTCGCCTGCATGCTCGCATACCATTTATCAAAGTCACGCGTCGTCAGTATGACCTTAGCTTGGGGGTAGTGCGCAGCAAGGTCTTCCCAATAGGCAGCACCGGGCCAATCAACCTGCGACCTGAACCCGTCAAACATTGTGTCCCAATCGGGCGCACCACCTTGGGATACGTCTACCCAGGCAGGCAACAGATCAAGATTTTCGCGAATTTCGTACATATGGTGGCAGGGGCCAAACCCCAGAATGTCCAATGCTTTCTTCAAAGAATCCGTGCCTGTGCGCCCAAATCCTGCACCGATGATTTCAAGTCCCAATGCGTATCCCCAATTGTAAGTACGTGCCTTGGATAGGGTCATAGCGCGTGGACAATGTTGGCCGCTAGCGTTAATTTTGGTGTATTAATGTGGCACTAAGAAATTGGGTACGGGCGTGGGTAATGACAAGAACATCGGCGTTGCCTTCCTAGAAGCGGCTGCGCGCAATCCGGATCTCTTGGCGATTGTTACCGCAGACTACATGCTCAATTACACGCAGCTTGCCCGGCTCGCCAAATCCTATGCCCGAAACATGCAGATACGCGGTGTAAAGAACGGGTCCACTGTTCTGGTTGAAACCACGGATGTAACCGTCGCGATGGCCACGGTGCTGGCGACGGCCTTGCTGGGTGCGCGTTGGATTTCTTACCGCAGCTATAATACGCTTTCAGATTTGGTAATTCCGACGCACCGGTTTTGCGCACTTGGTACCCCACCCGGGCCGGGGTTTGTCACAATTGATCGCAGTTGGGATACTTCGGATTTACCGATCGATGCGCCGTTCGTACCGGACGCGGAAATCTCGCTTGATGTGCCGTGGCTTTATGTTGCCACCTCGGGGACCACCGGCCGACCAAAGCTGATCGGTATGGGCCAATCCACGATTTACCGACGCTCGATCATCGTCGCAGATGATTACCGTGAACGCGAAACGGTTTGCTGCTGCTTGTTCGATTGCGTGGCTTTCCCGTTTGTTACACGCGCAATTGCTACGTTTGTGAACGGATGCACGTTGGTCTATGGCATAGATCCCCGGCATTGGCCCCGCGCAGGCGTTAACCTTGTGATGTGCTCACCAAGTCACGCCGGACAGATTTTGGCAGATGTCCAAATTCGCCCGAAAATCCGCGAAATCCATCTTGCTGGTGCGCGGCTCCCCGATGCGCTTGCGGCGCGCCTGTTCGACAGCTTCGAGACTGTTATCGACCTGTATGCCTCTTCGGAATCCAACCGCAGCTATAAGAACATCAAGCGGCGGAATGCCGATGGCACGGTAACGACCATAGGGCAGCCGCTTGATAGCCAAGTGCAAATTGTCGACGCCGACGGGGGCCCTTGTCCGCAAGGGGTTGAAGGAATTGTACGTGTTAAAAATCCGTATCTGGCGACCGGCTATCTTAATAACCCGACAGCACAAAGGGCGAGCTTTCGCGATGGTTGGTTCTATCCGGGCGATATTGCCTATTGGTCGCCCGAAAACGCATTGGTAACCGTCAGCAGAACGGATGACGTGATCAATCTTGGCGGTGTGAAAGTGAATGCGGTAATGATTGATGGGCTTATTCAAAGTGTGGACGGTGTGGCTGACGGGCTGTGTTTTCGCAGCCCTTTCGAACACGAGCCGAACCTGCTGATGTGCGCGATCGTGCCAGCGGAAGGACAGGCGCTGGCAACGCTGAGTGACCAGCTAAGCGCGACATTCGAAAAGCACCTGAAGCCAGCTGAACGCCCCAAGCGCGTCGTCGTGATGGACGCAATCCCGCGCGCGCATGATGGCGGCGCCCAGCGCTGGCTGTGCGTCCAGAAGTATGAAAAGATGCATACGGGATAGCGCCCGCAGTATCAGTATTGATCCAATTTCCCGAGGAAAGCCGTGACGCACGAAATCAATGACAATTACGTAAATAGTGTCGGTCGCCGTTTTCTGGAGATTTGCGCCGAACAGCCGGATTTTCCGGCATTCATTCATGAACGTGGAACAATATCCTATGCGCAGCTTGCTAATCTTTGTGTGTCCTATGGCGCGCGCCTTGCAGAACTAGGCGTTAAACGTGGATCTATTGTCGCGCTGAATACGCGCGATGCACCGAATGCTGTTGTGGTCCTTTTGGCGCTGGCGTTTACGGGTGCCCGACTTGTCACAGCAAACAAGGTACTGGCAAGCACCAAGGCGGTACGTCCCGACTTTTTTCTAAAAACGCCAGAAGTGCAGGGCAGCAGGCAGGTCGTATTCCAAACTATTGATGCCTCTTGGCAGCCTACACGCCTTGCACCGGTTTCCGAGATCATTGCAGGTCTACCCCGCCAAGATCATGCGACCGATCCTTTGATTTATTTGCACACCTCGGGGTCGACAGGTACGCCAAAGTATTTTGTGCTTTCAGACCAAATGGTACTGCGACGTTCGCTCGCGATGTCGCGCGAATTTGAACGAAAACAAACACGTGTTGCGATCTTGCAAAACGCCGGAAGCAGGCCGTTCTATGCGCGCGCCATGGCTGCCTTGCTGAATGGTTGTACGATCGTTGACAGTACCAATACAGATTTTTGGTATCGCGCGGGTGTCACGCTTGTAACGGGTGCGCTTAACCAGATCCATGGCCATATTGGCGACCGTATACTTTCGCCAAGATTTGCAAATCTAGAAGTTTCGGGGACCGAGCTGCGCGCATCCCAAATCGCGGAGCTGCTCAAGAGCTTTGTGCAGGTGGAAAATGCCTACGGCGCTGGCGAGACATCAAAATCTTATGGCGATATTTACGCGCTTGATGAAGCTCTCGAAATCAAATGCGAAAGAGGACACTGCGAAGGCGAAATACAGGTGGTAGACGATGCCGACCAACCTGTTTCCGCTGGAACCGTCGGACGTGTGCGTGTGCGCAACGGCTTTAGCATTCAGTCGTATTTGGGTAACAACGCCCCTGACAGCAGCTTTCGTGACGGCTGGTTTTATAGTGGCGACACTGCGGTTTGGACAAAAGATGACCGGTTGGAACTGCTTGGCCGGATTGACAATGTTATCAACCTTGCTGGCATCAAGGTGAACGCCCTGCTTGTCGATATGGTTATTGAATCTGTTGACGGCATCTCGCGTGCGGCAACGTTCAAGAACCCCAAGCCGGGTGCAGCCGACGAGCTGATCGCGTTTATTGTCTTGGGGCCGGCTGTGCAGAAAGAATATTGCATCGAGCAGGCAAGACACATGTGTCTGCAAAAACTGGGCGCCCAGGCGACACCCGCGAATTTTTGGCCGGTCAACACTCTGCCGCTCACCGAAAAACACGAGGTCGACAGACCCGCCTGCGCCAAACTGTTGCTTGCGCGCGCAATGGAATTGGGCGCAATCTGATGCGCCAGAATTCCGATAACAACATTGCATTTGCAATTCTTGAAGCGACCGAACGATTTGCAGATTATCCCGCGATCATCGCGCCCGACGTCACGCTCAGCTACAATAAATTTGGCCGGATAATTGATACATTTGTCTTTCAGATGAAAGCGTTGGGCGTTGATCGATCATCCGTTGTTGCGGTGCACAGCTCTGACATGATTGTTTCTTTGGCTTCAGCGATTGCGGCCGCGTTGCTTGGCGCACGCTACGCCGCAGCATCGCGATTTTGGTTTGACCATTCTGCGATTACACCAACGCATTTCTTGCGCTCTGCTGAAACAAACGCGTTCCCCGACCATCCGTTTCACGTCATCGACGACACATGGTCACCCGCGATCACCCCAGTCTCTCGTTCAATGCAGCAATGTGTTGGTTTTGCAAAACCGTCAGATCATTGGCTGCTCTTGCATTCTTCGGGGACAACGGGTGCGCCCAAATATATGGGGCTTTCTGCGGATCTCGTGCGCCGGCGCGCTGTCGCAACGCATGACCAGTTTGCCGGACCCGAGGTCCGGCTTTGTTCATTGTATGGTTGCCAAAGCCGCCCGTTTTTTGCACGTGCAATGGCCGCACTCATGTATGGCTGTGCAATTGTTGATACCGTTGATCCTGTATCTGCACAAAAAGCAGGAACGACACTAGTGACGGGGTCACCCCAGCATGCAAAGGTTTTTTTGGAAGATCAAAAAAGCGACGTCATGTTGCCTGAATATGAAACGGCGGGCGCGAAAATATCTGCCGATATCGCAGAACTTCTGCTGCGCAGTTTTGAAACAGTCACCGAAGTCTACGGTGCCGGTGAAACAAGCAAGTCCTACGCACAACGGATTGTCGCTGTCTCTGACGGTAAAATAACAAAGTCCGCGTTGCCTGCCCATTGTGACCTACAGATCGTGTCGCAAGCGGGCGCGGTGTGTGCTGCCGGTGAATCCGGCGAGGTGCGCGTTCGTAATTCTTACCTGATTGACGGCTACATTGGCGCGCCAGAACTTACAGCAAAGCATTTTCGCGACGGTTGGTTTTACCCCGGCGACATAGGGCATCTCACAAGCGAAGGCGTATTGGTCATCGCCGGACGCATAGATGAGCTAATCAATCTGAACGGCCTGAAATTTGATCCCAAACGCGTAGATGACGCATTGGCCCTGTCAGAAAATGTACTTGCGGCGGCATGTTTTGCGGGCACAACCGAGAACGATGAACCGACCCTGTTTGCTTTCGTTGAAATTGCCGAAGGCGCTAACGCCGCGCAAACCGTAAGAGGCGCGCATGAGGTCTGCGTTGCAAATGTCGGCCCGCTCTACTCTCCATCCCAAATCTTTGTGGTTCCCCATATCCCGCGCACAGAAGACGGGGCAGTGCGCCGCCACCAATGCCAGCAAATGGCCCAAGAATTATTGCGCCGCGCGCGCTAAACGCATAAGTTATGGTAACTTAGGTATTTGACTGCGGTCATCAAGGAAATCAAAAAATGGGCAATATCGGCACCGCGCTTTTCAAGGTGGCTCAGGCAGCGCCAGCAAGCGACGCATTGGTTTTTGAAGACTTGACGGTCTCTTACCTTGATCTCGTTCGGATCGTCGCAACCGTTCGTGCGCGTTTGATGGCGCGCGGTATCACCCACCAAAGTTTTGTGGTTCTCGATAGCGCCGATGCGTTGGTTGTCATAGCGACAGCAATTGCGACTGCATCGTTGGGCGCGAAATTTGCAACCTCGCGCAAAGAAGTCGCTATGCTGAAAGCATACAAGCCAACGCATTTCTTTCATACCGACGAAATCGTGCGCGAAGATTCCGGCGATAGCGAATGCATCGATCAATCCTGGACGGTCGGCAATGACGGCAGCGTAGATATTGAACCGGTTGCCGTTGCGCAGATCGACGCAGACTGCCCTTGGCTGATTGTGCATACCTCTGGCAGTACTGGCTTGCCCAAGTTTATTGGACTTAGTCAGAATTGCGTGCGCGCACGCTCGCATGCTGCAAGCGATGAATTTATCGCGGGCCAGACCCGATTTGTTTCGCTTTTTGGGCCGACCGCACGTCCATTCTTGTCACGTGCGTTTGCCGCACTGTTGAACGGCGCCACGATCGTTATCAGCAAATCCCCTGCGTTCTGGCTGCAATCCGGCGTCACATTTGTGATGGGTAGCCCCATTCAAGTGCAGGCGCGCCTAAAGGACGTGTCCCTATCCCAAAAGATAGATCTTTTGCACATCGGCGGGGCACATACAGATGACGCACTGATAACGCGCCTTCTTCAGTCGTTTGAACGGGTGGTCGATGCATATGGCGCCAGTGAAACGAACCATAGCTTTAACAATATCAAGCAGTTGGATATCGTTGGCAACCTTGTGACCACCGGCCAAGCCCGCGATTCACAAGTGGAAATCGTCAATAGCGACGGCCAGAAATGCAAAGCCTTCCAAAGCGGGTTTGTACGGATCAAAAACCCCTACCTCGCAGAGGGTTACATTGATAATCCGGCTGCAACGGCGCAGTGCTTTCGTGACGGATGGTTCTACCCCGGCGATCTTGCGCATTGGGGGGAAGACGGCCAATTGGTATTTGAAGGACGCGCCGACCACGTCATCAATCTGGGCGGCGTGAAAGTGAATGCGCTGGCGGTGGATCATTTGATGCGACAGACAGCCGGTATCAGCGACGCGATCTGCTTTAAGAACCCCAAAGAAGGCGCGTTGAACGAATTGCTGGCCTTTGCAGTCTTTGATGACAGCGTGACGCAAATGCAGTCCATCGCATCTGCAAAGTTTGCTATTGAAGAAAAACTGGGTGAACTGACCGTACCCAAGCATATACGACCGATTAATTTTGTTCCACGCTGCCCAACGGGCGAACCTGATCGCGCGAAATGCGCACAAATGGTGCTTGAAGCTGCGGCCAGAGGCAAGTCTTGACCGATCGCGAGACAATTCAGACGGATGTGTGCAATCACAGTCAAGGCCTCTCGGTCTGGCTGTTAGATCACGACGGGCTGATGACCCCAAGACTGGTCGACGCCTTTGGTCCCTTGAAGGCCGTCCAAACATCGGCAACCGATACCGAAAGTACCTATCAACGCAATTCGCAACTGCGGCGCAGATCTGATGACGCACTGATCCTCAAGGCCACGCTGGAAGTCGGAAAATCAGAGGTCCCGGCGACGTTGATCGATAGGCTGCGCGAAGGCGATAATTTGTTCGGCCAGTTGCTGCATGATTTCGGAATTTCGGTGCGGGTGACTACGCGCGGACTATTCCAAACGCCGTCCGGTCAATTTGGCCGAAATGTCACGATGGCGCGCACAGGGCACGAGCGCCGGCTATGCCGTGTAAAAGAAACGCTTTCGCTTGATGCTGATTTGCGGCAATTGCTGCGCAAAGACTGGAGCAGCTGATGCCAAATTGTATTGTCATCGGGGCAGGGCCCGGCGGGTTGGTTTGCACCAAAGAGCTGCTCGAAGCAGGCATCACAGATGTCGTTTGTCTGGAAAAGGACGCCTCGGTAGGCGGGATATTCAAGCGTAGCTACGACAGCCTGTATTTGACGTCCTCAGCCGCGTTTAGCATGTTTTCGGACTTCTGGATCGGTGACGGCAAGGCACACGAATTCTGGACTAAAGCCGAAGTTGTCGATTACTGGACGTGCTATGCAGATCATTTTGGGGTCACCGAAAAAATTCGATTTGGCTGCAATGTCAGCAGTGCCGCACAATCGGATGACGGGCGTTGGACTGTGACGCTCGACAATGGTGACCGGTTGCAGGCGGATCATCTGTTAATCGCGCCGGGCAACAATATCCACCCTGTCACCCCCGATTGGGCATCGCGTCTAGGCGCAATTTCATATGTCCATGCATGTGACTATAAAAATGCCGATGCTTTCGTTGGCAAAAACGTATTGATTGTCGGCGGTGGCGAATCCGCCTCGGATATTGCGCTTGAAATCTCAAAGGTTGCTGCCAAATGTTCAGTGAGCCTGCGCAATGGCACAGGGTGGGTTGTACCGCGCGAACGCAATGGCAATGCGACCGATTTATCCACACACCGTGGGCTTTGGACCTTACCGCGTGATGACGGTGCTAAAATCAGCAGGGCGCTGCTTGATCGGGATACAAAAGCGGGCAAATCCGATCCGGCGATGGCCGCGCTTGCGCAGCTGAACAAAGCCGTAACTGCAAAAAAAGGCATATGGGGCACTTATGGCACCAAGTCATTCTCATTGCCCCGTGCGATTGCAGAATACGGCTGTCAGATCGTCGGCGAAGTCACCGCAATTGATGAGGCAAGCCGGACACTGACTTGCGCTGACGGGAAAAAGATTGGACCGATCGATTGCGTGGTATTTGCAACCGGCTATCGTAGCCACGTGCCTTTTCTGGATGCGCCGCTTGCCGATATGGATCCGCGCGCCCTGTTCAAACATATGATACACCCTGATATCGGGCTTGGCCTGTTTTGGATCGGTTTTGCACGGCCTACTTTCGGCAGTCAGTTTCCGATTATGGAAATGCAGGCACGCTATTGTGCGCAGCTGATATCGGGGCGGTGCAGTTTGCCGGCCAAGGATGCGATGATCGCGCAAGCAAGTGCCGACAAGGACCGCTATCTGGACCAGTTCGAGGCAACCGGTGCGCGCGTGCGCGGGTTGGTCGACTATTTCGGTTACATGGACCAGCTTGCCGCGCTTGTCGGCTGTGCGCCGCCGCTTTGGCGTTACGCTTTTACGCGCCCACGTCTTTGGCGACACTTGGTCTACGGTCCAGCGCAGGCGACGCAGTTTCGGCTGGAAGGACCAGGTGCGAAACCAGAACTGGCGCGCGATTTCATCATGAAAATTCCGACGAGCCCATTGAACAAAGTGGTAAAAGTCGGGCTTTTCTTGCGGGCTTTGCGCCTATTGAGGTTACGCTAATATGGCTGAACCATTCCAGCTTTATTCCACGCAAATTGATCGCGACCCTTTTCCGGGTTACGCGGATTTGCGCGATAATTTTCCCTGTTACTGGAGCGAGGACGCCGGAATCTGGCTGCTGAGCCGCTATGACGATGTGTCCACCGCCGCGATGGACTGGCAGTCTTATTCAAGCCTATCGGGAAATCTTATTGATGAAATACCCGGTCGCTCAGGCAATACGCTGGGCACCACGGATCCGCCTCGGCACGACCGTCTGCGCGGCCTGACGAATGCCGCTTTTGCAAAGAAGAACCTGACCCACCTTGTCGGGCCTATTACCGATATCGCAGATAGGCAAATCACACAGATACGGCAGATGGGTGATTTTGATTTTGTCGCCGAGTTTTCGAGCGTTGTAACCGTGAAAGTTCTGTTCGAACTTCTTGGTCTGCCCGTGCGTAACCCCAAAGAAATTCGTAGTGACGTTGTGAATGCAATTTCGACGGACAAGGCGAACAAGGGCAAGAACGAAGGTCAATTACAATCGTTTCGGCGCATTACAGCATTGCTGGACACACATATTCAGGAACGCAGACGTGAACCTGCGGATGATCTGATTACCCATCTCGCGACCGCAGAAATTGATGGCGACCATCTTAGCCCGCAAGAGGTTCAGCTAACCGCTGCAATGCTGGTTGTTGCAGGCGTTGAATCGCTTTCAAGCTTTATGAGCATGTTTATGCTGAATTTGGCCAGCTTTCATGACGCCCGCCGCGCCATCGTCAGCGTGCCGGACCTGTTGCCCAATGCGATGGAAGAATCCTTGCGTTTCAATACGTCTGCGCAGCGGTTCAAGCGCGTCTTGACCCGCGATACCATATTGCACGGACAAACGATGCGCGCAGGTGACAAAGTTGCTTTGATGTATGGCGCGGCAAACCGTGACCCGCGTAAATTTATTGATGCAGATACCTTTGATATCCGGCGCAAGCCTAGTGGGCATCTTGGATTTGGGGCGGGCAAACACTACTGCTTGGGCACGTCACTTGCACGACTTGTGACCGTGACAGCCATCGGTCGTTTGTTGGACCAGTTTCCGGAAATAGCGTTGCCCAACCCACCCGAAGATTGGGTTGCGTCATCAAACTTCCGTAGCCCTATGGCGCTTTGGCTGAACACAAATTCGGCTTGATTTACCAATAAAAAAGGCCCCGCAAGCGGGGCCTTTTTGCGTTCGTCGAAAAAGCGGTCCTAGAAGTGGATCGCCGCACGGAATGAAGTTGTGCCGTTACCGACAGTCGCATTGTCGTCGGTGTAGTGTGACGACATCTCGCGCTGTGTATGCTCGATACCAACTGACAGCATATCTGATACCTTCACGTCAGCACCAAAGCCGAGGTTGCCACCGATTGCCAGATATGGCTCGTCGCCATCTTCAGCGGTAGCTGAACCCAAGCTTACGCCGGCAAAGCCGTAAACCAGAACAGGCATGTCAGAGAGAGCGAATTCTGTGCCGACCTTGAACTTAACGTCAGTCAGGTGGTTCAGGTAATATTCGCTGTCTTC
This sequence comes from Yoonia tamlensis, assembly GCF_900115105.1. Lineage (GTDB taxonomy): Bacteria > Pseudomonadota > Alphaproteobacteria > Rhodobacterales > Rhodobacteraceae > Yoonia > Yoonia tamlensis. The sequence continues at coordinate 1,738,720 of NZ_FOYP01000001.1, read as the reverse complement.
TTCATAGGTGTTGGTTGTCTGAAGCGCGACTTCCAAACCAGCGGTCAGGTTGCCGGACGCGGACCAGTTTTTACCGGCAAATACGCCAAATGCAGTCTGATCTTCAAACGCGTAGTCTTCACTTGAAGAAGTCGACGGATAGTCACCAGACACTGCACCGTAGTACATACCGACATATGTGCCGTCAAAATTCTGAGCTGCTGCTGTGGATCCGGCTGCAGCCAAAGCGGCGACTGATACCAATCCTGTTGAAATATTACGATCAAATTTCATTTTAATTCCTTCCTGAGAACACAAAGCGCCAAAACACCAAATGCGTGATCCAATACACGCTATTCGGCTAATAATTCTCATAAAACCGTAACAAAGTTAAGAAAAAACCGCGAACGCGCTAATATTTTTCTGTTTCTGTATCATTTTTGAGCAGTTCCACATATCGGGGAGACCAAACGGCACATGCTCGATGCGTACTTTGAATTCCGCTCGCGCCACTTCAGCGCTCCTTAACGGCAATATGCCTTTCATGAAGTGGATGCCGAACACACCATTGTTAAGCTGTAAAGCTTGGTCCGATTTGAAATGACCAAGCGTTGTTGGTTTTCTTGACGCGCTGCAATCATTGATCCTCGTTTGCCTGTTTGCGCATGTATCAAGCTGGTACAGTGCACCTATTCAAACTCTGGCAACCATTTCTTGTTTGTTGGCAAGTCGCGCGCGACGGGCCATACGGCGCTGATCACGCATCACGGATCGCGTGGGCCAGGGGCAAAGCTCTTTACGGCCTATTGGGATGCGTTGCAGATTATCCGCAAGTGGACAAAGACTAACCATAACTCAATCCATCAGGCGACGATGGAGGCGGCCGGGGCGTCTGCTAGCGAAAGGTTCTGGAACGAGCATAATTTCGTCTTTCGGCGCGGGGATATTTATCTTCGTGGCAAGGTTGACGCGTCCGAGCTGCCATCGAGCTATAAGCCTGCTGCTGCGGTTGCCGCGCAATTTGAATCTTTTGGAATGGCGCAGATCGTCGACTGGATCGATCCGTACGGGTGCATCATGGCGGGCGATATGCTGCGTTTCATCAGACGCCCAAAAGGCCGCCGCTAGCAAACATAAAGCCCCGATCAGCGGATCGGGGCCTTTGTATATGTGGCAAGATATCCAGGGCGTCGCGGGCTGGGGTGAGCCAGCCAAGCTGTTCCGCCATTCCTCGCGATACAATGCGTGCGTCACGACCCGTAAACATAGGGTATTCGTAACGCGTCAAGCGTTGCGCAATGTGAGGTGAAATATGATGTAGCTGCAACAGCTTTGCGATTTACCCGGTGCGTCATATGGGTAATGGCGGAGGCTCAGGGATTCGAACCCTGGGAGGACTTTCACCCTCGTCGGTTTTCAAGACCGGTGCATTCGACCACTCTGCCAAGCCTCCGTGGGGCGGTCTCTAACGGTAAAGAAATGATTCGAAAAGCAACTTTTTGCATTGGGGGATTTCGCCGACATTTTTGTGATGCCACTTCCCTAATTTGCCGCATGGCGTTATCGTTCGCCAAAGCAGATGCCGCGTCGCACGTTTGTCACCTTAGGTGGCAGCGTCTTATTTGGCGGTAGATTATGAATGCAGCTGGAAAACGGCGCGATCCCCGTGAAATTTCAGGGGCGGAACATAGGGGCGAGACATGACAGGCAGTTTTTTCAAGATCGGGCATCGCGCACCGTTCGGGATTATGTTGGTAGCAGCATTGGGGCTGGCGGCCTGCGAAGAAGGCGGCGACGGGATTTTTGGCGCGCGCGGAGATACAGCGGCGGCCCCTGCAACGGCGGATGCGTCGCGCGTGGTGCGCGGTGACCGCGATGTGGAACGCCCTGACATTTTTGACGTGACCGATCGTGGGCTATGGGATGGGCGTCCGTCACTTGGAGGTATCTGGGTGGCCCACCCTGATGTGCAAGACCCCGAGCGCGTGATCATCCGCAACCCTGCCAATGGCCAGTCGATTGTCGGGGCATTGTTCCGCCGTGAACGCGAAAACCCCGGACCGTTGCTGCAAGTGTCGTCTGACGCGGCAGAGTCGCTGGGGCTTTTGGCGGGCGCCCCGACCGAACTGAGCGTGATCGCATTGCGCCGCGAAGAAATCGACGTGGCGCAAGAGCCGCAAGAGGTCGCCGAAGATCCCGCCGATAACGCGGTTGTTGCCAGCCTTGCGGCGCCGGTCACAGTTGCCGCAACCGCATTGGATGCCGCACCTGCCGCTGATCCGATTGCTTCGGCTGCGGCTGCAATTGCCGAAGTCGAAGCCGCCGAAAGCGCGGCAGTCAGCGTGACGGCGCTTGATGGTGGTGCCGCCGCGACCACTGCCGCCGTCAGCGCCCCGATTGCGCAGATCGGTGTCTTTAGCGTCGAGGTAAACGCAAATAACGCCGCGCAATCCATTCGCGCTGCGGGCATTCCTGCCGCGGTCGAGCCGCAGGATGCGGGCGGGCGCACGGTGTGGCGCGTCGTGGCCGGCCCAGTGCCCGATGATGCAACGCTGGCACAGCTGAAATCGCTTGGTTTTGTGGATGCCTTTGTCCTTGAAGCCGCCGAATAGCCCCCAACTTCGGAGCATAGACCAGATGACCTTTTTCAAGCTACGTTTCGCCGTGATCGCGCTTTGTTTTGGTGCGACAGCGGGCTTTGCACAGACTTTCGATACAAGCGCCCGCGCGGCCTATGTTTTTGACCAGACGACCGGCACCGTGCTTTTGGCCAAGGACGAAGACGTGCCATTGCCGCCTGCCTCTATGTCCAAGCTGATGACCATCTATATGGCCTTCGAGGCCATCGCCGATGGCCGGCTCAATATCGACGAGGAATTGCCTGTTTCTACCCATGCGGCGGCTTATGGCGGCTCTTCGATGTTTTTGGACACCACCGACCGCGTGCGCGTCGAAGACCTGCTGCGCGGTGTGATTATCCTTTCGGGCAATGACGCAAGTGCGGTGCTGGCTGAAACCCTGTCGCCTGACGGAACCGAAGCCGGTTTCGCACGGATGATGACCCAGCGCGCGCAACAGATGGGCATGGAAAATTCTACCTTTGCCAATTCCAACGGCTGGCCCGCGGCAGGGCACCGCATGTCGGTCGAAGATCTTGGCATTCTGGCCGATGCGCTGATCCGCGATTTTCCAACCTATTACCCGCTGTTCGCCGAACGTGAATTTGCCTTTGACGGCCGCGTGCCAAGCAATTCGCGCAACCGCAATCCGGTACTGTCATTGGGGATCGGCGCGGACGGGCTCAAGACCGGACACACAACCGAAGCCGGTTACGGGCTTGTCGGGTCTGCCAAACAGGGCGACCGCCGGATCATTTTTGTGCTGACGGGGCTGCCATCCGAACAGGCCCGCGCAGAAGAGGCCGAACGGCTGGTGAACTGGGCTTACCGGCAATTTGCGCAAAAGGATGTCGTGGATGCAGGTCACCGGATTGCGACGGCGGATGTCTGGATGGGCGCGCGGCCAACGGTCGGGCTAACCGTTGCCGAAGATCTGTCAATGCTGGTGCCTGTGCTGAACCAAGGCAACGTTGAGGCCCAAGTAATTTATAACGGCCCGATTCAGGCACCGATTGTGGCGGGTGATCCGCTGGCGGAACTGGTGATTAACCTTGACGGCTTGCCCGAAAAACGCATTCCGCTTGTGGCGGATGCCGATGTGCCTGTTGGCGGCTTTGCCACGCGGCTACGGACGGCGGCGCTTGTGCTTTGGACAAAATTCGGCCCGCAATCCGGTGCGGCTGACGACGCCGCATGAACCAGCCGCATTTTATTACCTTTGAAGGGATCGACGGGTCCGGAAAATCCACGCAGGCACGGATGGCGGCCGAACACCTGCGCGCGCGCGGACGTAAAGTTATCTTGACCCGCGAACCCGGCGGTAGCGCCGGTGCCGAAGAAATCCGGCAATTGCTGTTGACTGGTGACACTGACCGCTGGTCGGCAGAAACCGAAATTTTGCTGTTTACCGCAGCGCGGCGTGACCATCTTGAAAAGACGATCCAGCCCGCGCTGGCAGATGGGCAGATCGTGATTTGCGACCGCTTTGCCGATAGCACCCGCGTCTATCAGGGTTCGACCCGTGGCGATTTGCGCGCGATGGTCGACCGGTTGCATAGCCTGATGATCGGGCGCGAACCCGATCTGACCTTTATCATTGATATGGATCCGGCCACGGCGCTGGCGCGCGGGCTTGCACGCAAATCCGGCGAAGACCGGTTTGAAGATTTTGGTCTGGGCTTTCAGGAAACCCTGCGCCACGGGTTTCTGGCGCTGGCCCATGCGCAGACGGACCGCTGTGTGTTGATTGACGGCAACCGCACCCAAGACCAGATCGCCAGCGAAATCGCAGCGCACCTATGAGCGACGACGCGCTGCCAGAACCCGACCGGATCGAGGGCGCGCCGCACCCGCGCGAGACCCCTGTGCTTTTCGGGCAGACCCAAGCCGAGGCTGATTTTCTGGACGCCTATCAATCCGGCCGTATGCATTCGGGCTGGCTGATCACGGGGCCGCGCGGGGTTGGCAAGGCCACACTAGCCTGGAAAATAGCGACATTCTTGCTGGCTGATCAGGGGGGAGGGCTGTTTGGTGATCCCACGCTTGCCGTTGATCCTGCGCATCCCGATGCCCGCCTTATCCAGTCGGGCGCCCATCCGCGCCTTTCGGTGATCCGCCGCACTTGGGATGATAAGACCAAAAAACTGCGCGCCGAAATTACGGTGGATGCTGTGCGCAAGCTCAAGACATTTTTTCAGATGTCATCGGCCGATGGCGGGCGGCGCGTTGTCATTGTTGATGCGGCGGATGAATTGAACCGCAACGCGGCCAATGCTATTTTGAAAGAACTCGAAGAGCCGCCTGCAAACACGGTGATCTTGCTGATTGCGCACCAGCCTTCGCGGCTCTTGCCGACGATCCGGTCGCGCTGTCGGGTGTTGCGCTGCAGCACTTTGGGCACTGATGATTTGCAAAAGGCACTGACACAAGCCGGACAAGAGCCCGCGCATGCCGATCATCTGGCCGCATTGGCGGGCGGGTCGGCGGGCGATGCGATCCGGTTGTTGAACCACAATGGTCTACAGCTTTATGCCGAACTGATCCGCCTGTTCGACGGCATGCCGCGCATTGACAGGCCGCTGGCGCTTAAGCTTGCGGATAGCTGCGCGGGGCGTGCGGCGGATGTGCGTTATGGTATGGCGCTGGACCTGATTGATCTATTCTTGTCGCGCGCAGCCCGCGCAGGCCTGTTGGGGCAACCGCTGACCGAAGGTGCGGCGGGCGAGGCGACGTTGCTTGCACGGATCGCGCCGAATGACCACATGGCCCGCAAATGGGCGCAGCTCCAGCAAGATCTGTCAAACAGGTCGCGCCATGGGCGCGCGGTGAACCTTGACCCCGCGGCCTTGATCCTTGATATGATTTTCAAGATCGAAGAAACGGCGCTTGGCGTCGCTGCCGCCTGAAAGCCGCCCCATGACACAGCCTACAATCGTCGATAGCCATTGCCATCTTGATTTCCCGGATTTCGATGAAGAACGCCCCGCAGTGATCCAGCGCGCGCTGGACGCAGGCGTGGAGCGGATGGTGACAATTTGCACGCGGCTGCGACTGGAACCCCAAGTGCGCGCCATCGCCGAAAAATTTGCGCCCGTGTTCTATGCCGCAGGCACCCACCCGATGAGCGCGGCCGAGGAGCCATTGGCGAGTGTGGATGAACTTGTCGCGCTTGCGGCGCATCCCAAATTTGTGGGCATCGGTGAAACCGGCCTTGATTACCATTACACCGCCGAAAGCATGGATATTCAGCAGCAAAGCCTGCGTGTGCATATCGCGGCGGCGCGCGAAACCAAGCTGCCGCTGATCATCCATGCGCGTGCGGCTGACGACGATATGGCGCGTATTCTGGCCGAGGAATATGCAAACGGCGCCTATACATGCGTGATGCATTGTTTTTCCAGCTCTGCCGCGCTGGCGGCAAAGGCGCTTGATCTGGGGTTCTACCTGTCGATGTCGGGCATCGCTGCATTCCCCAAAAGCAAGGAATTGCGCGATATTTTCACAAGCGCGCCAATTGACCGGATTTTGGTCGAAACCGACAGCCCCTACCTTGCGCCACCGCCGCACCGTGGCAAACGCAACGAACCCGCATATGCGGCCTTTACCGCAAAAATCGGGGCAGAGGCGTTCGGCATGGATTACGTCGATTTCGCGCGCCAGACGACCGAAAATTTTGACCGGCTGTTTTGGAAAGCACGCGCATGAGCGACCAAATCGCAGTAACCATTCTGGGCTGTGGGTCGTCGGGCGGCGTGCCGCGACTGGGCGGGCTTTGGGGCGATTGCGACCCCGAAAACCCCAAGAACCGCAGGCAGCGCTGTTCGATCCTTTTGACCCGCACGAACGGGCAGGGCGCAACACGTGTGCTGATTGATACCTCGCCTGATTTGCGCAGCCAGTTGCTGGCTGCGGATGTGGGGACATTGGATGCGGTGGTCTATACCCACGCGCATGCGGATCACGTACACGGGATTGATGACCTGCGCATGGTAGTTTTCAACACCCGCGAAATGCTGCCCGTTTGGGCGGACCCTGACACGGCAAAGGCGCTTAGCGACCGGTTCGGCTATATTTTCGAGACGCCCGAGGGGTCATCGTACCCGCCGATTTGCAATCTTAATGTGATGGACGGCGATGTGACGATCTCAGGGGCAGGGGGGGCGATCACGCTGTCCCCGCTTAGCGTCACCCATGGCGAAATCGGCGCGTTCGGGTTCCGTATCGGGAATATTGCCTATATTCCGGATGTGTCCGACATTCCCGCACAAACTTGGGCCAAATTGCAGGGGCTTGATTGCTGGATTATCGACGCGCTGCGCCGTGCGCCGCATCCGTCGCATGCGCATCTTGCAAAAACGCTGGAATGGATCACACGCGCGCAGCCCAAACAGGCGGTACTTACCAATATGCATAATGATCTGGATTATGCGACAGTGGCGCAAGAAACGCCTGCACATGTACAGCCCGCCTATGATGGCATGACGCTATCGTTTGATTTGCCCTAACCCAAAGGATCCCCCGCCATGAGCGCATTGATCGACGTAATCATGCCCGTTTTTTTGGTGATCGGATTTGGCTATCTGGCAGTCTGGAAAGGGTATTTTTCGCAAAGTGCCGTCGACGGGCTGATGAAATTCACCCAAGGGTTCGCCATTCCTTGCCTGTTGTTTTTGGCGATCTCGACGCTAGATCTGCAACAGAATTTCGACTTTTCGCTGTTGTTTTCCTTCTACACCGGTGCTTTGGCGGGGTTCATTGCGGCGTTCACCGGCGCGCGTGTGTTGTTTCAGCGCGACTGGGAAGACTGCGTGGCCTTCGGATTTTGCGGGCTGTTTTCCAATTCGCTTTTGCTTGGCCTGCCGATTACCGAACGCGCCTACGGGCCTGACGCACTCGAGGCGAATTATGCCATTATCGCGATCCATTCGCCGTTTTGTTACGGGGTTGGCATCACCGCGATGGAGATTGCGCGTAATTGGGGCAATAGTGTCGCCGCACTGCCGCGCAAGGTGCTTAAGGCGATGTTCAGCAATGCGTTGATCATCGGGATCAGCCTCGGGTTTGTGGTGAACCTTGGCGGGATCCCTGTGCCAAATGTGATGAACGATGCGCTCGGGCTGATTGCGCGGGCGGCTTTGCCTGCGGCGCTGTTCGGTTTGGGCGGCGTGTTGTACCAATATCGGCCCGAAGGCGATATGCGCGCCATCCTGTTTGTGGTCGCGATTTCACTGGTGCTGCATCCGGTCATTGTCTGGCTTCTGGCGGGTCTGAACGACCTGAGCCTGTCTGCCACACGCTCGGCCATCCTGACCAGCGCAATGGCGCCAGGGGTCAATGCCTATGTGTTTGCGAATATGTACGGGCGGGCCAAAAGGGTCGCGGCCTCTGCGGTGTTGATCGGCACCGGATTGTCGATTGTGACGGTTTGGGGTTGGCTGCATATTCTGGCCTAGCGGCGGCGGGGGATCAGTTTTCGCAAAAAATGATCTGCGCCAATGCAAAAGGCAGACCCGATTGGATCTGCCTTTGCGCTGAATTTAGCTGGGTGACATGCCACGCAGGCGTTCCGACCGGCGCCGTAGCATTTCAACCGTGGCAAGTAGCAGGATTGAAATCCCAACAAGTACCGTCGCCACCGCCAAAATCGTCGGGCTGATCTGTTCGCGCAGCCCTGTGAACATCTGCCAAGGCAGGGTTTTCTGCGCAGCCGCCCCTACAAAGAGCACCACAACCACCTCATCAAATGATGTGATAAAGGCGAACAAACCGCCTGAAATCACACCGGGCAGGATGAGCGGCATTTGCACCCGGAAAAACGTGACGGTGGGTGTAGCGCCCATATTGGCGGCAGCCCGCGTTAGCGATTGGTCAAAGCCTACAAGCGTTGCGGTTACCGTGATAATCACAAAGGGGATACCGAGTGCAGCATGCGCCAAGATCACTTTGATATAGCCCGAAAGCGATTTGGAAATCCCGAATGTTTCCTCCATCCACAGGCCCATCTGGCTGTAAAAAAAGAACATGCCCGTCGCCGAAATGATCAGCGGAACGATCATCGGTGAAATCAGGATGGCCATGATCCCGCGCCGGAACGGCACATGCGATTGCGACAGGCCGATTGCCGCCAATGTCCCCAATGATACCGAAATGATCGTCGCAAATGGTGCGATAATCAGCGAATTCTGCAACGGTCTGATCCAGTCAGGGTTCGAGAAAAAGTCGCGGTAATGTTTGAGCGAATAGCCTTCGGGGTCCAGCGCCAGCATCTTGGGCGTGAAGGTAAAGAAGTTTTCGGCGTTAAACGACAGCGGGATGATGATGATGATCGGGGCGATCAGGAAAAACAGGATCAACCCCACGATCACGCGAAAGCTGTAGTACCAGATCTTTTGACCGGTGGTTGCATAGATTGGCAAGCTCATCTGATCAGCCTCCTAGTTTTACATTGTCGATGCCGACGATCCGGTCATAGGCCCAGTAAAGCGCCAGAACGATAGCCAGCAGGATGGCCCCCAGTGCCGCTGCCAAACCCCAGTTAAGCGAGCTTGAGATATGGTAGGCGATCCGGTTGGAGATAAAGACACCTTTGGTCCCGCCGACGATTTCGGGCGTGATGTAGTAGCCGATCGACAGGATAAACACGAGGATCGACCCCGCCCCGATACCCGGCACAGACTGCGGGAAATAGACCCGCCAGAAGGCTGTCCAGTTGGTCGCGCCCAGCGATTTGGCCGCCCGCAGATAGCTTATCGGAATGGTTTGCATCACAGAATAGAGCGGCAGGATCATGAACGGCAGCAGGATATGCGTCATCGCAATGACGGTGCCTGTCGCGTTGTTGATCAGCGCCAGCCGGTTGTCATCGGCCACAAAACCGGCCCAGACCAGCAGATCGTTGATCACCCCTTGATTTTGCAGCAGCACCTTCCATGCGGATGTGCGCACCAAAAGCGATGTCCAGAACGGCAAAAGCACAAGGATCATCAGCATGTTCGCTTTGCGCGCAGGCAGGTTCGCCAACATCCAAGCGACGGGGTAACCCAGCAAGATACAGCTAATGGTGATGGTCATTGACATGATCATCGTGCGTACAAACAGGGTCAGGTAGATTTGTTCGTTTTCTGGGCGCCATTCAACGCCGTCATCTGTGTTTTGCAGGTCGATTGCATTCAAGAAATAGCCGCTCGTAAAGCGCGGCGCGTATGCCTGAATGGTTCGCCACACGTCCGGTGACAGCCAACCATCATCCAGATCTGCAAACGCGGCGTGGTAAGGTTGATCTGGAATCGTATCCACGATTGCGAGCGCGGAATTTAGTTCGTCTGCGCCAGTCCCGGTATAGTTTGCCAACCGCTCTGCGGCGCCAGGTGCATGCAGGTCGTCAAAAAGAGCAGCATAGACGGATTCCCAAGGTTTTTCGTCTGCAACGACGTCGTCGTCGAAGTTCGCGACATAAAGCGCCCATTCGGTATATGTTTGCGTGGTGAGGGGCAGTGCGCGTGCAATTTCTTGATTAGGAAGAAAGCCGATGTTCTTGCGCACGCTTGACGATGTCAGGTTTCCAAGCAGGTCGCGCTGTTGTGCAAATACACCATCGGCGCTTGGCGCGCCATCGGCCGTATTCATCATTTCGAACCAGAACGCCCCATCAGCCCATACGTCGTTTTGGTCCACAAAGGCGTCTTTATAGACGTCCGCGATATCATCAAGCCCGCGGCCGGATTTGCGAAATAGTGATGAAATGCCAGAGCTTTCATAGTTCAGGCGTGATCCAAGTCGTGTATGAAGCTTGGCTTCGGATGCCACAAACAGGTCATAGAAAAGCGCTTGGAACACAATTTCGTCGGGTTCGGCGTCGCCCGAGGCATCCCAATTGTCCAAGGCGACAACGGTGCGTGGAATTGTATCTGCGACAATGCTGTTTTCAACCGAGCGGAACAGCATCTGTCCGATCGGGATAATGAATGTCAGCATAATAAATAAAAGCAGGGGCGCGATCAGGACCAGCGCACGCATCTTTTGGCGGCGCAATGCGCGGTTGAGGCTCGCCTTGAGTGGTGTGCCGTCTGCGGCGAGGACTTGCTCTGCCATGTGTCTAAACCCCTTCGACCAAGATGATCATGCTTGTTGCGTTTTCGCGGCGAATACGCGCGACCTCTTGGTATTCTTTGGAATAATAAAGCGCCTTGGCGCTTGCGTAGTCTGGAAATTCAAAGATCACGTGCCGGTCAAATACGGCCCCTTCGGGCACTTCTGACGGTCCACCGCGCACAATAGGCTTGCCACCGTGGGCTGCGATCATGGGCGTGTCTCTGGTGATGTATTCCTGATAGGCATCAGGATCATTCACCGTGATATGGCCGATGATATAGCCTTTTGGCATCATAAATTCCCAAAGATGAAAATGCGCAAGGCAGGTTGCCCCACCTTGCGCAATTATTATGGCTTATTGTGCGAGCCAGCTCTGGAATTTTGCATCCAGATCGTCGCGATAATCGGCCCACCACTCGTAGTTATACAAGAAGGTGTTTGTCGCGTTTGCAGGATCGGTTGGCATATGTGGTGCCATGTCGATACCAAGTTCCGCATGCTGACCAACCAGTGGCGCAGAGGATGCACGTGCTGGACCGTAGGAAATATATTTCGCTTGGTCAGCAAGGCGCTGTGTGTCTGTCGCAAAGCGGATGTAGTCCAATGCGCGTGCTTCACGCTCTGGGCTCAGGCCCGCGGGGATGATCCAACCGTCAAGGTCAAACACTTGCGCGTCCCACAGCATGTCAACAGGCTGGTTTTGCTCGACGATCAGGCTGAACAGACGACCATTGTATGTTGTGCCCATGACGACTTCGCCGTCGGCCAACAATTGAGGGGTGTCCGCACCAGCAGACCACCAGACAACGCTGTCTTTGATGGTGTCAAGCTTGGCAAATGCCTGTGCCTGGCCTTCTTCGGTTGCCAGAACGTCATAGACGTCTTCTTTGGCGACGCCGTCACAAAGCAGGGCCCATTCCATGTTGTTGATTGGGCGCTTTTCAAGCGAACGCATACCTGGGTAAGCTTCGAGATCGAAGAATGCGCAGATCGATGTTGGCGGTGTATCGCCAACCATGTCTGTGCGGTAGCCCGCAGTTGTCGAATAAACGATCTGCGGAATAAAGCAGTCGGATACCAGCAAGTCGCCGAAATCTTCGGAGGCGGTTGAGCCGTCATCGCCATCAGCGAGCATTTCATCCGCGTCGATTTCCATTGCGAGGCCTTCGTCGCATAGGCGGATCGCGTCAGACGCAACAACGTCAACAACGTCCCAGGTCACGTTGCCCGCTTCGTTCATCGCGCGCAGTTTCGCAACCGCTTCGTTTGAGCTTTCGTCGTTGACGATCGTGACACCAGTGTTCGCCATATAGGGGTCATGGTAGGCAGCTTGTTGTGACGCGGAATACGCGCCGCCCCAGCTGACGATTGTCATTTCGTTGGCCATGTGGCCGTCAGCAATGGCTGTTGTGCCAGCCAGCGTCAGAGCCGAAGTGGCCATGAGTGCTTTGGTCAATTTCATTGTAGTCTCCCGTTAGTTTACCCGGATTATTGCGTGCGAGCCGGCCTTCCGGGCGAAGGCCAGCCCTGTTTCAGCCGTTACGCATCAAGCGCGCGGCAATCCTCTGCAAGCCAGCCGATATCGATCTGGCTGCCCGGTGTCAGGCGGACCTGATCAGGGGCGTTGCGTGATTTGATAACAAAGTTGTCTGTGCCCGCGACCCGTAACCGCGTGCGGAAAATGTCACCCATATAAATGAATTCCAGCACTTCGGCTTTGAGCGTATGTGCATCGGGGCTGAGGCGCGATTTATCGACCTCGACCCGTTCGGGGCGGATCGAAACCTTGGTCCGTTCGCCGACTTTGCTGACGTTAACAGGGATCGCGTCGATCACGTCACCACTGTCAAGGCGTACAATACAGCTATTACCCTTGATTTCCTGAACAACGCCTTCAAGTGTGTTATTTTCACCAATGAATTGCGCGACAAAGCTGTTGTGGGGTGCTTCGTAAAGTTCATCTGGCGGGGCCAGTTGTTGAATGCGGCCATCGTCAAACACGGCCACGCGGTCCGACATTGTCAGCGCCTCGGTCTGGTCGTGGGTCACATAAACAACCGTAATGCCCAATTCATGCGCCAGATTTGTGATCTCGAACTGAAGCGTTTCGCGCAATTGCTTATCAAGCGCGCCCAGCGGTTCATCCATCAACACCAGTTCCGGCTCAAACACCAGCGCACGCGCCAGCGCGATCCGCTGCTGTTGCCCGCCAGAAAGCTGCGCAGGGCGGCGTCCGGCGAAATCCTGCATTTGCACCATGCCTAGAGCACGCATGACTTTTTCTTCGCGGGTTGATTTGCCGATTTTGCGCACTTCCAGTGGGAAGGACAGGTTTTCGGCCACTGTCATATGCGGGAATAGCGCGTAGTTCTGGAACACCATGCCGATGCCACGTTTATGCGGCGGGATGTTGTTGATAGAAACGCCGTCCAGCCGGATTGCCCCGTGTGTCGCCGTTTCAAAGCCCGCCAACATCATCAGGCAGGTGGTTTTGCCGGACCCTGACGGCCCAAGCATGGTAAGAAATTCGCCCTTTGGCATCGACAGGTTCAGATCTTTTACAACAAGATTTTCGCCGTCATAACTTTTTTGTACGCGTTCGAATTCTACAAACGCTGTGTCGCTTATCGCTTCTGACAAACCAGCTCCCCCGAGGATTGGTATTTTCACCTCCAACTAAAACGGTCATGACGTTAATTTGCAACGTGAAAGGCAAAGATTCTTTGTTTCAGGCGATGTGGGTGGGAAATGCGCAATACTTGGGCCATATGTTCTGCCCATTCTGCAATCTAGGGAAAATCGCCTGCTTCATACGTGTTGCGCTTCTTGGTTGGAATTTGCTTTTCGCGCAGGATTCCTGCGCGATTTCGCATAAACGTGAATTTGCCAATTTTGGGGGCCGCCAAGAATTTCCTTTTACTTACGGCATTTACAGTTGCGAATAATTCTCATATGCAGAAACAAAGCAAATAACCCGGAGCCTTCCAATGCGTGCATTGATCTTATTGTCGTTTCTTTTTGCGGGGACTGCGGGGCTTGCGGATGACCGGTTCAAGGCGGTCACAACATTCACCGTGATCGCCGATATGGCCCGCAATGTGGCGGGGGATGCGGCCATTGTCGAAAGCATCACCAAACCCGGCGCCGAGATCCACGGCTACCAGCCAACCCCGCGCGATATTATCCGCGCCCATGATGCCGATCTGATATTATGGAACGGGATGAACCTTGAACTCTGGTTTGCGCAGTTTCTGGACAATCTGGGTGACGTGCCAAGTGTCACACTGACCGACGGTATCACGCCGATCGGCATTGCGTCGGGTGAATATGAAGGCAAACCAAACCCCCACGCATGGATGAGCCTGCAAAGCGCGCTGGTTTACGTCGATAATATCCGCGATGCGTTTGTGCTGCATGATCCCGCCAACGCCGAAACCTATATCGCAAATGCCGATGCCTATAAGGCCGAAATTACCGCAGCGATTGAACCCTTGCGCGCGGCCATTATGGCGATCCCAGCGCAAGACCGCTGGCTTGTCAGCTGCGAAGGCGCGTTCAGCTATCTGGCGCGCGATTTCGAGATGCAAGAACTGTATCTGTGGCCCATTAACGCCGATGCCCAAGGCACGCCGCAACAGGTGCGCCACGTGATCGATACCGTCCGCGCACACAATATCAGCGCCGTTTTCTGCGAAAGTACCGTATCCCAAGCCCCTGCCGAACAGGTCGCGCGTGAAACCGGTGCGACCTATGGCGGGGTGCTATATGTGGACAGCCTGACAGAATCTGACGGGCCGGTGCCCACCTATATTGACCTGCTGCGTGTGACATCTGAAACCATCGCGCTGGGGCTGACCCAATGACCTTAGGCATTGTCGCGGATGATGTGACGGTCACCTATCGCAACGGGCATACCGCCTTGCGCCACGCCAGTTTTGACATACCTACAGGCACAATTACCGCACTTGTCGGCGTCAACGGGGCTGGCAAATCGACCTTGTTCAAGGCGATCATGGGGTTTGTGCCTGCCGCGGGCGGCAGCATTAGCGTGCTGGGCATGCCGGTCAAAGAAGCCCTGCGCCAGAACATCGTCGCCTATGTGCCGCAATCCGAGGAAGTCGACTGGACCTTTCCGGTGCTGGTCGAAGACGTGGTGATGATGGGGCGCTATGGCCATATGGGTTTCCTGCGCCGCCCCAAACAGGCCGATCAGGATGCCGTCACCGCTGCCTTGGCGCGCGTTGGCATGGCAAATTTCCGGCACCGCCAGATTGGTGAGCTTTCTGGTGGCCAGCGTAAACGTGTGTTTCTGGCCCGCGCGCTGGCACAAGACGGCAAGGTGATCTTGCTGGACGAGCCGTTCACAGGCGTCGATGTGCAAACCGAAGACGCGATTATCCAACTGTTGCGCGATATGCGCGATGAAGGTCGGGTGATGCTGGTGTCGACGCATAATCTTGGCTCTGTCCCCGAATTTTGCGACCGCACCGTGCTGGTCAAGGAAACCGTGCTGGCGTTTGGCCCGACTGAAACGACATTTACCCGCGAAAACCTTGAATTGGCCTTTGGTGGCGTGTTGCGCCATTTCGTACTGGGCGGGTCGGATCTGCATGACGATGACGATAGTCGTCAGATCACCGTGATCTCGGACGATGAACGCCCCTTTGTCGTCTATGATGAAGGGGGCGGCAATTGATCGACACGCTGCTACAACCGTTCGGCTATAGCTATATGTTCAACGCCATGTGGGTCAGTGCGCTGGTGGGCGGTGTCTGTGCGTTTTTATCGGCCTATCTGATGCTCAAAGGCTGGTCGCTGATCGGTGATGCACTTTCGCACGCCATCGTTCCGGGAGTGGCGGGGGCCTATATGCTGGGGCTGCCATTTGCACTGGGCGCCTTTGCGGCAGGCGGGCTGGCGGCGGGGGCGATGCTGTTTTTGAACCAGCGTTCGGGCCTGAAAGAAGACACGATCATCGGGATCATCTTTACATCATTCTTCGGGCTTGGCCTGTTTATGGTGTCGCTTTCGCCCACATCGGTCAGCGTGGAAACCATTACAATGGGCAATATTCTGGCAATCACCCCGTCGGACACATTGCAACTTGCGATCATCGGGTTTGTGACCTTGGCGGTGCTGCTGGCCAAGTGGAAAGACCTGATGGTTACCTTCTTTGACGAAACCCACGCGCGGTCGATCGGGCTGCGGGTGGATGCATTGAAAGTGGTGTTCTTCACGCTGTTGTCGGCATCCTGCGTTGCGGCCTTGCAAACGGTCGGCGCGTTTCTGGTGATCGCGATGGTGGTAACACCGGGGGCGACCGCCTATTTGCTGACCGACCGTTTCCCGCGTTTGCTGATACTAAGCGTGGCAATCGGGGCAGGGACCAGCTTTGTCGGGGCATATTTAAGCTATTTTATGGATGGTGCCACGGGCGGGTTGATCGTGACCTTGCAAACGCTGATCTTTTTGACGGTGTTCATCTTTGCGCCCAAACATGGCTATCTGGCCGCGCGCCGCCGCGCCGCCGCTGCACTCAGGGCATCATGATGGAGACG
The DNA here is from genome assembly GCF_900115105.1 of Yoonia tamlensis. Lineage (GTDB taxonomy): Bacteria > Pseudomonadota > Alphaproteobacteria > Rhodobacterales > Rhodobacteraceae > Yoonia > Yoonia tamlensis. The sequence goes on along the minus strand of NZ_FOYP01000001.1, from coordinate 1,722,474 downwards.
CTTCTTTTCCCATTCCAATTTGCCTTTATGAACAAAGCTTTTTTGATGATGGCAATCATCGCGGTGCCAACCAGCCTGCTGTCATGCTACCTTGTTCTTAAGGGCTGGTCGCTGATGGGCGATGCGATCAGTCACGCGGTTTTGCCCGGTGTGGTGCTGGCCTATCTGCTGCATATCCCGCTGATTATCGGGGCCTTTGTCGCGGGGATGGTCTGCGCCGTGGGCACCGGATTTCTGGCCGATAACAGCCGCGTAAAGCAAGACACCGTGATGGGGATCGTGTTTTCGGGGATGTTTGGATTTGGCATCGTGCTTTACACAAAAATCACCACGGATATGCATCTGGATCATATCCTGTTCGGGAACATGCTGGGGGTCAGCGCGGGCGATCTGTGGACTGCGGGGATTATCGCAGGGTTTGTCGCGCTGGTGATCTTGGCCAAGCGGCGCGATTTTCTGCTACATGCCTTTGATCCGGTGCAAGCGCAGGCCGTGGGGCTACGGGTCGGCTGGCTGCATTACGGGCTGCTGACGCTGATTTCGATGACAATTGTTGCCACGCTTTCGGCGGTGGGGATCATTCTGGCCATCGGTCTGCTGATCGCACCGGGGGCGATTGCGTTCCTGTTGACCAAGCGTTTCGGGCTGATGCTGGTGATTGCCGTGGCGGTAACGCTGATTTCAGGGTTTGCGGGCATCTATATCAGCTTTTTCATCGACAGCGCGCCTGCGCCGACCGTGATCCTTGTGCTGACCCTGATCTTTGTCGGCGCGTTTATCCGTGCGGGCCAGAAAACCCGCAAGGCATCCGCAACTTTCTGATTTTCATTGAACGCCCGCGCGTTGCGTGAAACCCTGCCCAAGGGACGACATAAGGGCTGCAACGCATGGGGGATATTTGGGAAGGGCTGGCATCCGGTTTCTGGCTGGTTGTGACCCTTGATCCGGATCTGGTCGCGATCACGCTGATGTCGTTGCGCGTTACGGTAACCGCGACGCTGATTGCGTCGTGCATCGCTTTGCCCTTTGGGGCGTGGCTTGCGATCCGCAGGTTCCGGCACCGGCGGTTGGTGATTGCAGTGCTTAATGCGCTGATGGGGTTGCCGCCGGTGGTGGTCGGGCTGATCGTTTACCTGCTGTTTTCGCGCTCGGGGCCGTTTGGGGTGCTGGGGCTGTTGTTTACGCCCACGGCCATGATCATCGCGCAGGTCATCATCATTGCACCGCTGATTGCATCAATTGCGCATCAGGCGATGCGTGACCTTTGGGCCGATTACCATGATCTGCTGATTTCAATGTCGGCCAGCAAATGGCAGCGCGTCAAGACGCTGATCTGGGACGGGCGGCGCGCGCTTTTGACGGCGGCGCTCGCGGGGTTTGGTCGCGCCATTGGCGAGGTCGGCGCGATCATGATCGTGGGCGGCAATATCGACAACGCAACACGGGTGCTGACAACGGCCATCGCGTTGGAAACGGGTAAGGGCGATTTTGCGCGCGCGCTCGGGCTTGGCTTTGTGCTGATCGGGCTGGCGGTGACTGTCAATATCGTGATCCACACGGTCGGACGCACGGAAAGGGAGGGCAAATGGTAACGCCGGTTCTACCGCTGACAATGTCGGGTGCCGTTGTGAAACGGCGCAGCAAGATCGTGCTTGGCCCGGTTGATCTGACCATTGGCGGGCAGGGGTTAACGATTGTTCTGGGGCCAAACGGCGCCGGAAAGACCACGCTTTTGCGCGCGCTGCACGGGCTGGAAAGGCTGGCGCAAGGGGATACTGTCTGGCAGGTGCCGTTGGATCAGGCGCGCGCACGGCAAGGTTTTGTGTTTCAATCGCCCATCATGTTGCGGCGCAGTGTTCTGGACAACCTGACCTATCCTTTGCGGCTGAACGGGATGGCAAAACCGGAGGCTGCGCAAATGGCGCGTGGCTGGGCCGCGCGCGTGGGGCTTGACCGCGCATTGGAACAGCCCGCGCCACAGCTTTCGGGCGGCGAACAGCAAAAGCTGGCGCTGGCACGTGCGCTGATCACCGCCCCCGAGATCGTTTTTCTGGATGAACCATGTGCCAGCCTTGACGGGCGTGCCACCCGCGAAATCGAAACCATTTTGCTTGCGGCCCACGCGTCAGGTACAAGGATTGTCATGGCGACCCATGATATCGGGCAGGCAAAACGGCTCGCGACCGAGGTGGTGTTCATGATGCGGGGCGCCATCGTCGAAAACGGCCCCGCAGCCGCGTTTTTCGCCAGTCCGAAAACACCGCAGGCTGCTGCGCTACTAAGGGGGGATATTGTCGAATGATCCGTTTGTTTACTTGTGTTTTGGCGTTGGTTGCTTCCGCCACCCATGCAGAAACCCTAAGATTGGCAGTGACCACGTCGTTTCACAACGCGGGGCTTGCGGAAATCTTGTTGCCCGCGATTGCCGAAGATACGGCCATTGAGGTGCAATTACTGGTCGTCGGGACCGGCCAAGCACTGCGATTGGGCGAGGCGGGGGATGTTGATGCGATTTTGGTGCATGCGCGCACATCAGAAGAAGCGTTTATTGCCGCGGGCCATGGCACGCACCGGCGCGAGATCATGTATAATGACTTTGTGCTTATCGGCCCGCGCGCCGACCCCGCCGCAATTGCCCTAGCGCCAACCGCCGGTGACGCGCTGGCGCGGATAGCCCGCACAGAATCCATATTTGTCAGCCGCGGCGATGACAGCGGCACCCATCAAATGGAACGCGCGCTGTGGGAACGCGCGCAAAGCGCACCGGGCGGCGACTGGTATCGGTCTGTCGGGGCAGGGATGGGGGCCGCGCTGAACACTGCCGCAGCGATGGACGCCTATGTCCTTTCCGACCGCGCGAGCTGGTTGAATTTTGGCAATAAGGCCGGACTTGAACTGCTGTTTTCCGGCGATCCGGTCCTGTTTAACCAATATGCCTATATTCCGGTGAACCCTGCGCGGCACCCGCATGTCAAACATGAACTGGCGCAACAGTTAGAGCAATGGTTGACGGGCGCGGATGCCGCGCAGTTGATCAATGGCTATACGATCAACGGCACGCCCCTGTTCACATTTAATGCGCAAACCCGCGACTGAATTTGCGCTACTCCTGCGGGTCTGCCGGTCAATTTGCGCGTTAACGTATACTTTAGGCTGGCGTAATATTACGAAAACGATATAGTTTTCCCGATTCAGGGAGGATTTCAATGAAAACGATCAAAGGACCCGCGCTGTTCCTAGCGCAGTTTGCAGGCGACGAAGCCCCGTTTAATACTTGGGACGGTATCACAAAATGGGCGGCTGATTGCGGCTATAAGGGCGTGCAGGTGCCCAGCTGGGATGGTCGGTTTATCGATTTGACCAAGGCCGCTGCATCCAAAGATTATTGCGATGAATTTGTCGGGCAGGCCGCCGCAAATGGCGTTGCTGTCACCGAACTATCGACCCACCTGCAAGGGCAGCTTGTCGCGGTAAACCCCGCGTTTGACACGGCGTTTGACGGCTTTGCCGATCCGTCGGTGCAGGGCAACCCTGCCGCGCGTCAGGCGTGGGCGGTTGAACAGGTCAAAAACGCACTGTCAGCGTCCAAACATATGGGACTGACCGAAATGGCGTCATTCTCGGGCGCTTTGGCTTGGCCTTATGTTTACCCTTGGCCGCAGCGCCCCGCCGGATTGGTTGAAGCCGCCTTTGATGAACTGGCTGCGCGTTGGCGCCCAATTCTGGATCACGCCGAAGACTGCGGTGTGGATGTCTGCTATGAAATTCACCCCGGCGAAGACCTGCACGACGGTGTCACCTTCGAGATGTTCTTGGAACGCCTCGACGGGCATGCGCGCTGCAACATGCTGTACGATCCTTCGCACTATGTGCTGCAATGTCTTGATTATCTTGATAATATCGACATCTACAAAGACCGGATCAAGATGTTCCACGTCAAGGATGCCGAATTCAACCCGACCGGACGTCAGGGTGTCTACGGCGGCTACCAGTCTTGGGTGGACCGCGCGGGGCGCTTCCGGAGCCTTGGTGACGGGCAGGTCGATTTTGGCGCGATTTTTGCGAAAATGGCCGCCAATGACTTTGACGGCTGGGCCGTGGTTGAATGGGAGTGCTGTCTGAAACATCCCGAAGACGGCGCGCGCGAAGGTGCGCAATTTGTCAAAGACCACATCATCCGCGTGACAGAACGCGCCTTTGATGACTTTGCTGGCGGTGACATTGATCACGCGGCAAACCGCAAAATGTTGGGGCTGTAAGATGACACAACGACCAATTCGACTGGGCATGGTAGGGGGCGGCAACGATGCCTTTATCGGTGGGGTACATCGCATCGCATCGCGTATTGACGGGCGGTTTGATCTGGTGGCGGGCGCTTTGTCGTCCACCCCAGAAAAGGCGCAAGCATCGGGTGCGGCACTCGGTCTTGCGCCTGACCGTACCTATGATGATTTCAAAGCCATGGCGATCCGCGAGGCCCGCCTGAAAGACGGGATCGAAGCCGTCGCTATCGTTACCCCGAACCACGTGCATTACGCCGCCGCGCGCGAGTTCCTGAAGCGGGGCATTCATGTGATCTGCGACAAGCCGCTGACATCGACAATGGCTGACGCCAAGAAACTGGCGAAGGTTGCGGATGACAGTGACGCGCTGTTCGTGCTGACCCACAATTACACCGGCTATCCGATGATGCGCCAAGCGCGCGAAATGGTTGCGAATGGTGATCTGGGCAATATCCGTCTGGTGCAGGTGGAATATGTCCAAGACTGGCTGACCCAACATGTTGAGGGCAAGCAAGCCGACTGGCGCGTTGACCCTGCGCGTTCGGGTCTTGGCGGGTCAACCGGCGATATCGGCACGCATGCGTTTAACCTTGCCAGTTTTGTCACCGGTCTGACGCTTGATACGCTGAGCGCGGATTTGCAGTCGTTCGTTCCGGGTCGTGCGTTGGACGATAACGCGCATGTCATGATGCGCTTTGAAGGCGGCGCGCGGGGCACCTTGTGGTGTTCACAAGTTGCACCCGGCAATGAAAACGGGTTGCGGTTGCGGGTTTACGGCGACAAGGGGGGGATCGAATGGTCGCAAGAAACGCCGACCCAGCTTTGGTTTACGCCCTTTGGTGAACCCAAACGCCTGTTGACCCGTGGCGGTGCTGGTACGGGTGCCGCGGCTGCGCGTGTGACGCGCATTCCGGCGGGCCACCCCGAAGGATACCTCGAAGGCTTTGCGACCATCTATAATGAGGCCGCAGAAGCCATCGAGGCGCACCGCGACGGCAAACAGGTCAGCAAGGACGTGCTTTACCCGACCATCGAGGACGGGCTGCAAGGCATGCGCTTTGTGGATGCCTGCGTGCGGTCATCCAAACGCGATGCGGCTTGGGTCAAACTAGCGGGCTAGCGTGCGCGCAATGTCTTCTGACAATACCAGCAACGCGGCGGCCTGTGCGGTCGCGATGCTGGACAAAGACTGATCCGGCATCGGCTGGCTGATCGCAAAGCGGTGCGCGCTATTGCGAAAATCGATCCCGTCACCCCCGACAAAAAACTGGCCGGACAGGCGGAACTGCCCGTCGGCACCTGCCAGCATCTGGGTGACCCGAATATCAATCGCAACGTCTGGAAGCCCGACAAAGGGCCAAGGATCGGGGCCGACATCGGTGTTCAGAATATCGCCCAACGTATCGGCAATGACCAAGGTGATCGCGCGCTGCGGATCATCCGCCCAAAGCACGCTGTCATCGGTTGCAATCAACCCTTCGGCGGTTTGTGTGGCGATTTCTTCGGCGGCGGCATAGGTCGGCAATGACACGGTGCGCACCATCGCGCTGCGCACAAGCGGGCGCAATTCAAGCGCTGACGGCGCTGCTGTCAGTGCAAGACGGTCGGCAGGGGCAGAACAGGCGGCCAAAGCGGCAACGGCAAGGATTGTTACATTTTTGAGCATTTTAACGTCCTGTCAGCAGTGAACTTGGGTTGCGTTGAATGGTGCGTGCAAGCGCGGTCAGCGCATCTGCCGCAGATTGGATATCGCGCAGCGTCGCCATGGTTTCGGCGTTAAAGCGCGATCGTTCGCCATAGCTTTCGATCACGGCTTGGGTTTGCGCGACAAGGCTGTTGGCGCGCGCGGATAGTTCGGGCAGGCCCGCGACCGCCTCTTCGACGGCTTGGGCGGCCTCATTCGCGGATGCAAGCACGGCGTTGACGTTTTCGATGGCCCCGCCTTCGCGGACCTCGGCCAGAAATACGCGCATTTCATCAAGCGCGCCATTCACCGTGCCAGGCAGGTCCATCGTGTCGTCGCTGGCGATCAGTGCGTCGATGGAATCAAGCGTGCTGCCCGCTGATGCCACAAGCGCCTCAAGCTCGAGCGCATTGGCCTTGGCGGTCAGGGCTTCGATGTTGGCGGTGATCTGCGGCAGGTTTTGTGTGGCGGTTTGGATGCTGGCAACGGTTTGCGCGGCGCTGGCAACAACGCCGTCAATATCACCCACAATGTCCAGTTCATTGGCGCGGGCCACGATGGAATCGAGTTCCGCAATCACGGCGCGCAGGTCCGCAGGCACGTTTTGCAAATCGTCATTGGCAATCAATGCGCGGCTTTCATCCAGCAGCGCGACCAGCGATTGCGGTGCCTGACGGGTGCTGTCGTCGTTAGCCAGCCGTTCCAGACTGTCCATCAGATCAATCGCGCCATCCATCAGTTCTTCGACCGGAAGCGCATTGATCCGCGCCAGAACGCCTTCGGCGGTGGCGGCCACATCCGAAATTTGCGAATCCGTGGTCGGGATGACGGGGTAGGGGCCGACCGCGCGGGTCATAATGGCGGGCAGCGCATCCTCGATTTCGGCCAGTTGGATCATCAATGAGCCTGACAGAATATTGCCGGTCACCATACGGGCGCGCAGCCCGCGGGACACGAAATCAGACAAAAGCGCAATCGCATCATCATTGGTCGATCCTGCGGGCATACCTAGCCGCGCAGGTTCGATCGCGAGAACAGTTTGCAGCCGGACCTGTGCAGTATCGCCTTCGCCGACAACAATCGCGCTGATCTCGGAAACCTCGCCGACGCGGATCCCTTGGAACCGGACCTCGGATCCGACTGTCAGGCCGCTGACGGATTCTTCGAACAGGACGGCGACATGCAGCAATTCAGCATCGGGATCGGTGAACAGGCTTTCGCGGGCGGATTGTTCGTTATTGAAAATAGAAAACAGATGCCCGTCATCGATGGTGGCACCGCCTGATACGACTGTGTCAAAAGCAACCCCGCCTTCGATCAACGAGGCAAGCGAATTCACGTTCAATGAAACCCCGCCGGCACCAAATGAAACCGAGAAGCCCGACGTATCCCAAAAACGGGTGCTTGTTGTGATCCGGCGGTCGTAGGGGCTTTCGATAAAGGCCGCGACGATAACTTCGCTGCCGTCAAAATTCAGTTCAGGGGTTTCAAGATAGCCGACCTCGATCCCCTTGTGCAGCACAGGCGCGCCCGCAGATACGGTGCTGCCGTCGGTTGCGCGCAGAATAATACGTGTGCCGTCCTGACCTGCAAGGGTCAGGGTCGGGCGTTCAAGGCCGGTGAATTCAAACTGGGCGACATCGGCCTCGGTGTCCCAGTTGCCTTGAATATAAACGCCAGACAGCACTGTATCGAGCCCGGTAATCCCGCGCACAGAGACATCGGGGCGGACCACCCAGAATTCGGCATCATCATCCAGATAGGGGGCGACATCCTTGTCGATCCGCGCATGCACAAGCACATCGCCAAGACCGGGCGCAAATTCGACAGTTTCGACTTTGCCGACAGTGACGTCGCGGTATTTGATCAACGTTTCGCCCGCCGCAACGCCGGCGGCATTTTCAAAGCTGATGACAATCAGCGTGCCACGATCGGCATAGTTCTTCCACGCCGCACCCAGCGAGACCGCAAGCGCCAGCACCGGCGCAAGCCAGACCAAAGAAAACCGTTGCCAGATCGGGCGCTTGACCGGACGCACGTCTAGACGTGCAGGGCGAGGCGGATTTGTGTCGGTCATGGTTTGTCGGCATCCCAAATAAGGCGCGAGTCAAAGCTTTGCGCCGATAGCATCGTGAATATAACTGATAACGCAAAGCTAAGTGCAGCGATACCTGGGTTGATGGTGGCAACTGTGTTCAGTTGGACCATGGCCGAAAGGATCGCAACAACAAAAACGTCGATCATCGACCAGCGCCCGATAAATTCGACAAGTTCATAGGCTTTGTGACGTTCATGGGGGTTACGGGCCGATTTGCTTTGGACGCTTAGGGCAAGATAAATAATTGCCCCAAACTTGCCAATCGGGATAACCACCGATGCAAAAAGCACGATTAGCGCAATGCCGATTGCCCCGTGATGCATCAGGTCCACCGCCCCGCCGATGATTGTGCTTTCGGAATGTTCCACCAATGTATTGGTCAGCAGCATCGGATAGATATTTGCCGGAAAATAGGCAATTATTCCGGCGATCAGCCAGGCCCAGACCTTTTGCAGGCTTTGCGTGTCGCGGCTTTGCAATCGCCCTTCGCAACGTTTGCAATAGGCTGTTCCGATTGCATGCACCTGCCCGCACCGCTGGCATGCAACCAGCCCTGCGTTGCGTGCGGTGATCAATCCGGCTGTTGTTCCAGTGCTTCCCAAATCGAATACCTGCAAATCATTTGATCCTTGAGAACGGTGACAATCACCACCCCCGCAAAAGCCCAGAACGCGGGCCCGATTGTGACCGCCGCAAGGCCGGCCACTTTGATCAGGGCCACAGTGACCCCGACGATAAAAATTTCGGCCATGCTCCACGGGCGCAGTTGTTCGGCAAGCCCGAAGGCGCGTTTGGCACCAGCATGCGCAGGCTTGTCACGCGCAAGCGGTCCCAGCGCGTAGATCAGCGCTCCCAACCGCGTCAGCGGGATGATGATAATAAAGAAAGCCACAGCAACAGCGAGCGGAAATGCATAGCCTTCATTAAAGGCAAGTACCGCATCAATCACCGAAGTTGTGTTATGTAACCCTTTGGCATCCAGCGCCAAAAACGGAAAACTGATCGCTGCAATCAGCAAGACAAACGCCGTTATCGCAAGGCTGAGCACACGCGCAATTGCCGTCGACTGGGTGGTCATCATGACCGACCCGCAGCGCTGGCAATAGGCACGGGCCCGATCGGGAAGATCCTGTGCGACATGCAACGTATCGCAATGATGGCAGGCAACCAGATCATCAAGGGGTGGCAATGACTGCGACAAGGTTATCACTATCCTGATCTGCAAAGGGGGCTTGCCCCCAGTTAAGCGCGAAGCTATCGCGTGAGACGTAAATAGGGTAGTGCCGGTGTCAAAACAACGCAATAAACATAGAAATCACGTGATGGTGCATTTGCTTTGCAGTCCCACCCCGAAAGCCAAAAAGCGATAAAATGATGATCGCCCACCGTGTGATAGGTTTTTGCGCCAGAACCATGGCGCTGCTGGGCGGGATCGCGCTTTGTGCGGTTATTGGCGCTGTTTGTGTCAGTGTCGGCGGGCGCGCGCTGGGGGATCTGGCACATGCAGGCTATCTGGGGGCGGCCGGTGATTGGCTGCTGGCGCGGGGGCTGGGGCCGATCCTTGGCGATTTTGAACTGGTCGAAGCCGGTACTGCCTTTGCCGTTTTTGCGTTCTTGCCGATCACACAACTATCGGGCGCACATGCGCGTGTTGATGTGTTTACGACGGGGCTTTCGGCCAATACCCGACAGCAGATGGATGCGTTCTGGGCGCTTGTGATGCTGGCCATTATGTTGCTGATCAGCTGGCGGCTGTTTGACGGGCTGCAAGATAAATACCGCTATGGCGACACCAGCTATCTGATCCAGTTTCCGGTCTGGTGGGCCTATGCGGCCTGTTTTGGCGCGGCGGTCATTGCCTGTTGTGTCAGCGCCTATTGCGCGGCGGTGCAGATCATGGGAGGGCGGGCCGATGCTGAGTGATCTTGCCCTTGGTTACCTGTCGTTTCCGGTGCTTTTGGTGCTGATCTTTGCGCGCGCGCCGATCGGGCTGGCGATGTTGATCTGCGGCATTGGCGGGCTGTATCTGGCCACGGATGGCACCACCGTATTCATGGCGCGGCTGAAATCCGAAACCTATGCGACCTTTTCCAATTACAACCTGTCGATCATCCCGATGTTCTTGTTGATGGGGCAATTTGCAACCCTGTCAGGCATGTCCCAAGCATTGTTTCGCGCAGCACAGGCGTGGCTTGGCCACCGCAAGGGCGGTATGGCAATGGCCGCGGTCGGGGCCTGCGCAGGGTTCGGTGCGATCTGCGGATCATCGCTTGCCACCGCCGCCACCATGAGCAGGGTCGCCCTGCCAGAGTTGCGCAAGTTCGGCTATGCGGGCGGGTTTTCGACCGCGACACTGGCAGCAGGCGGGACATTGGGCATTTTGATCCCGCCTTCGGTGATTTTGGTCATCTATGCTATGTTGACCGACCAGAATATCGCCAAACTGTTCGCAGCGGCGATTATCCCCGGCATCCTGGCGGCCCTTGGCTATATGATCACCATCGCAATCTATGTGCGCCGCCACCCAGATGCGGCAGGCACCCAAGCACCGATGCCATATCGCGCGCGGATCAAGGCGATGGGCGCCGTCTGGCCGGTCGTTGCGGTCTTCGGGCTGGTTGTGGGCGGCATTTACCAAGGTTGGTTCACCCCCACCGAAGGGGCCGCTGTTGGCGCAGCAGGCACAGCGCTGATTGCGCTGTTTGCAGGCAGCCTAAACTGGACTGCGCTACGCGGTGCGATCATCGAGACGGCGACAGGCAGCGGGATGATCTTTTTTATCGTGCTGGGGGCGGCGTTTTATAACGGGTTTCTGGCGCTCACCCATGTGCCGCAAGAACTGGCGACTTGGGTCACCTCGCAGGGGTTCAACCCGTGGATGGTGATGATCCTTATTCTGCTCAGCTATCTGGTCTTGGGCTGTCTGATGGACAGCCTTTCGATGATCCTGTTGACCGTGCCGATCCTGTGGCCGGTGATCAGTGGGCTGGATTTCGGGATGACAACCGAACAGGTCGCGATCTGGTTCGGGATCATCGTCCTGATCGTGGTCGAAGTCGGGTTAATCACCCCGCCTGTGGGTATGAACCTGTTTATTATCAACAACATGGATCGCAACACGCCGATATCCCAGACCTATCGCGCGGTGCTGTATTTTGTCTGTTCGGATATTGTGCGCGTGGCGCTTTTGCTATTGTTTCCGGCGCTGACGCTGGTGTGGATCAGCTAAGGTGCGGTTGCCCGTCGAGCGTGAAATCGCAGGGCAAGGCGCGATCGACCACGCGCTGCGCATTGGGAATATCATTGCCTTCGGCGCGTCTTGTGGCGACCATGCGGGTGTGGTTCAGGCTTAGCCAGCGGTGGATCAGGCGGGCGCGCAATTCGGGCATCGCGACCTCTAACCGCGCAGTGACATCCCAAAGCGGCACAAGTTCGCGCCATGGGTTTTCATCGAACATCAGATAATTGCCTTCGACGATCACAAATTGCGTGGCCGCAGGAATTTTGACCGCGCCTGCAATTGCAAGATCACGGGTGCGGTCGAATTTCGGCGCATAAACATCGCGGCCGGATTTCAGCGCGTGGACCAGCCGGATGAACCCGTCGGCGTCAAATGTCTCGGGCGCACCCTTGCGCGGGCCAAGCCCCATGTCTGCCAGCACCGCGTTGTCCAAATGGAACCCGTCCATCGGCACCACCACCGCCGAACGGCGCTGGGCAGTCAACCGCCGCGCCAGTTCAATGGCCAATGTGGATTTGCCGCAAGCCGGCGCGCCGGTGATTGCGATGATCTGGCGTGCGTCCCCGACCTGCAAGAGATGCTCTGCCAGCGTGTTAATATGCTGTGTCAACTTGTCCAAAATGCTCTGCCTGTATGCGGGCTTTGTGCCGCTTAACCCAAGCCTACCCCGAGACTTGCGAGCTGGCGAATGAAATTTTCGGATGTGCCGTGCTGCGTGGTAATTGCGCCTGTGATGGCCTAAGTATAGCGGAACGCAAAGGTTTAAGGGTGCCGGAAATGGCAAAGGTCAAACAGCTGTGGCGTGTCCTTTATGCGGTTTGGGACATGGCCGGAAAAAAGCACCTCGGGCTGATCGCGGCAGGCGTTGCATTTTTTGGCATGTTTGGCATTTTTCCGGGCATTGCGGCGGTCATCGCTATTTTTGGGCTGCTGGCCGATCCGCTGGTGATTGCAGAACAGCTTGCTTTGATGGATGAAATCATCCCGCAAGATGCTTACAGGTTGCTATCGACCCAAGTGAACCGGCTGGTGATGGCCCCGCCCGAAAAGCTGGGCTGGGCGACGGTCGTGTCGATCGTGCTGGCGCTTTGGTCGTGTCGGGCGGGGGTCGGCGGGTTGATCGGCGGGCTGAACGCGATCGCGGGGCAGCGGCAGCGCAACGGTATTTTGCAAATGTTGATTGCCTTTGCGCTGACAATTGCGCTGGTGTCCTTGGCGATTGTCGCGCTGACTGCTGTTGTGATCCTGCCGCTTGTGCTGGCGTTTGTGCCGGTTGCCGCATCAACCGCATGGATCGTAGAAGGTGCGCGCTGGCTGATCGCGCTTTCGGTGCTGATGATGGGCCTAAGCCTTTTGTACCGCTTTGGGCCGGCCCGCATCGGCCCGCGCGGCCGTTGGATGACGGTCGGCGCATTTGTTGTGGTGATCTTGTGGATCGCGGCCTCTTTGGGGCTGTCATTCTATCTGACGAATTTCGCCAGCTATAACGAGGTCTACGGATCAATCGGTGCGGTCATCGGGCTGCTTTTGTGGCTATATGTCACCGCCTATCTGATCTTGCTCGGGGCGGCGCTGAATTTGCAAATCCACGGCTATGACGTGCCGCCCGCATCGGGGGACACGTCGTTCTTGGATGAGGCTTAGGTCACCGCGGCGCGGGTCTGATATTTGGCATCATCCCAAAGCCGGTTTTGCATCACATCCGCCACTATGTTCACGGCACGGGTGATGTCGTCGGTGTCAATAAACAAAGGCGTAAATCCAAACCGCATGATGTCTGGCGCGCGAAAATCGCCGACCAGCCCGCGTGCAATACAGGCCTGCATCGCGGCATAGCCCTGTTCAAAACGGAACGATACCTGACTGCCGCGCAGCGCCGCGTCGCGCGGGCTGGCAAGCACCAGCATCGGGCAGGTGGCTTCAACCCCTGCGATAAACTGTTCAGACAGGGCGATAGAAGCCGCACGCAGTGCCTGCATATCAACTTGATCCCAAATATCGAGCGCGGACCCAAGCGCGGCCATTTGCAAGACAGGCGGGGTGCCGACGCGCATCCGTTCAATCCCCGTGCCGGGGCGGTAATCCAGATCAAAGGCAAATGGCGCCGCATGCCCCAGCCACCCCGAAAGCGCAGGCTGGCAGCGGTCAATGTGGCGAGGTGCGACATAAATAAACGCAGGCGCGCCCGGCCCGCCATTAAGATATTTATAGGTGCAGCCTACCGCGAAATCTGCGCCGCATCCGGCGACATCCACGGGCAATGCGCCTGCTGAATGCGCCAGATCCCAAACCGTGACCACGCCTGCGGCATGCGCCTTGGCAGTAAGCGCCTTCATGTCATGCATGCGCCCGCTGCGGTAGTCGACCTCGGTCAGCATTAGGACGGCCACGTCATCCGTGATGGCGTCGGCGACATCTTCGGGGGCAACCACGCGCAGCGCGTATCCGCGCCCCAGCGATTTGATCAACCCTTCGGCCATATAGATGTCGGACGGAAAATTGCCGCTATCGGTCAGGATCACGCGGCGGTCGGGCACCAGATCCACGGCGGCGGCAAGGGCCTGATAGACCTTGACCGATAATGTGTCGCCCAGAACCACATGCCCCTGTTCGGCACCGATAAGCCGCCCGATACGGTCCCCCAATGCGGTGGGCTGCGCCATCCAACCGGCCTTGTTCCAGCCAGTAATCAGCATCTGCCCCCATTCATCCGCCACCGCTTGCGCAACGCGGGCTTTGGCCGCTTGTGGCAGGGGCCCCAGTGAATTGCCATCCAGATAGATCATGCCTTCGGGCAGATCGAATTGGGCCTTGGTCGCGGCAAAATCCGTCATAGGCCGACAGTCAGCGCTGAAATGGCAATCGCCGCAGGAATGGACTGCACATAAAGCGCGGTCTTGAACCCGCTCAGATAGCCAACCACACCCGCAACCAATACACAGCTGACGATGAAAGCGGTCAGTTGCGTATTGCCCAAGACCAGCCCCACCAGAATTCCGGCAGCCAGAAACCCGTTATACAGCCCTTGATTCAGAGCCATCATCTTTGTTTGGGCCGCAAATTCGGCGGTGGTGCGAAACACACGGCGACCGCGCGGTTTATCCCACAGCAGCATTTCAAGTACAGCAATATAGACATGGATCGCAGCAATTATCAGTGCGAAGATCGTAAAAATCATGGGATTATCCTTTTAGGGGCAGGTTTGACCGCCCGATATTTCAAGTGTTTGGCCGTTCACGCTTTGCGCGCCGTCGCTGGCTAGCCACATGGCCGCAGCGGCGATTTCATCAACGCCTAGCAATCTACCATGGCGGTTTCCAGCGGCAAATACTGCCGTGGCGGCATCGCGGGTCATGCCGAATTTTGATTGTAGCCCTGCAACTTGGCCGCGCACAATATCCGTGTCGACATATCCTGGACAAAGCGCGTTAAACGTCACCGGACCGCCCATGTATTCCTCGGACAATCCGCGCATCAGCCCGATCACCCCGTATTTGCTGGCCGTATATGTGACCCCGTTTTTCAGCCCGCGCACGCCGGCGATTGAGCTAACCCCGATCATCCGCCCCGACATGTCTTTGGGCAGGGTTGCAAGCGCGGCTTGCAGGGTCAGAAAAACCCCATCCAGATTCGTCGTCATGATTTCACGCCAGTCATTCAGGCGGGTTCTGGCAAAGGGTTGCGCGGTTGCGATCCCCGCGTTGGCCACACAAATACGGACCGGACCGCGCGCAGCGGCGGCTTGGGCCACGCCTTCGTGGACAGATGTTTCATCGCTGACATCCATGACAAGCGGGTGCAGACGCGGCTGCTTGGCGGCAAGATCGTGCAGCGGTGCCGACCTGCGGCCGGTGATCGTGACCTCGGCGCCGGCTTGCGCCAATGCGGTGGCAATCGCCGCCCCGATCCCCGTGCCGCCGCCCGTAACCAGCGCGTGTTTTCCGGTATGTTCCATGCCGCCCCCATTTTTGACCCAGCGTATCTGTTGAATCCACATGGACAAGCCAAAATGTGCGGGGCAATGTCATTGCATGAAATGGATCGATATACCGCCAGTTTGGCTTGGGCTTGCCGCCGTATGTGTCTGGATGGTCGGGCGCGTGCAGCCGATGGCATTGCGTTTTGGTGGCCCGTTCACCGATTTACTGGGCGGTTTGGCCGTTGGCGCTGGCATCGTTCTGATGCTGCTGGCCGCCGTTGAAATGCGCCGGCATCGCACAACAATCGTGCCGCACCGCGACGCGGACAGACTTGTGACCACAGGGATATTCGGGCGCACGCGTAATCCGATTTATTTGGGCGATCTCATGGTCTTGGCAGGGCTTTGCCTGCGTTGGGACGCGCCGGTTGGCTTGGTTTTGGTTGCTTTGCTGATGGCAACGCTTCAGCAGCGGTTTATCATTCCAGAGGAGGACAGGCTGCGACGCAAGTTCCATGCGGAATTCGCGCGTTATTGTCAAAAAACGCCGCGCTGGCTGTGACTGTTAGCGCATAACATATGAAAAACAGGGGTTCGGGAGTTGTAATATGTTAGTATACTATGTAATTACGCGCCGACCGCTGACTGGTAAAATAGGGGATTATCTGTGAAAATCGGGACACCAAAAGAAAGCTCTCCGGGCGAGAACAGGGTCGCGATGACCCCTGCCTCGGCCAAGGATTTGCAAAAGCTGGGCTATACCTGCCTGATTGAAACCGGCGCGGGCATTGCGGCAGGTTTCTCTGATCAGGCCTATATCGACGCGGGCGTCGAGGTGGTGAAAACGGGTGCGGCGCTGTTCAAGGCCGCCGATATTGTTGCCAAGGTCCAGCCGCCATCTGATACAGAAGTAAAACGCCTGCAAGCAGATCAGACATTGATTTCATTTTTCTATCCGGCCCAGAACGCCGCATTGATGGAGGCTGCCAACAAAAAAGGCGCTACTGTCATCGCGATGGACATGGTGCCGCGCATCAGCCGCGCGCAAAAGATGGACGCGCTGTCGTCCATGGCCAATATCGCAGGCTACCGCGCTGTGATCGAGGCCGGCAACAATTTTGGCCGGTTCTTTACTGGGCAGATTACCGCAGCGGGCAAGGTGCCGCCGGCTAAGGTTCTGGTCGTTGGTGCAGGCGTTGCCGGATTGGCCGCAATTGGCACATCTACCAGCCTTGGTGCGATCACCTATGCGTTTGACGTGCGCCCCGAAGTGGCCGAACAGGTCGAATCGATGGGTGCGGAATTTGTGTTCCTTGATTTCAAGGAAGAACAGCAGGACGGCGCCGCAACAGGTGGCTATGCCGCCGTGTCCAGCCCCGAATTTGCGGCGGCCCAATTGGCCAAGTTCCGCGAAATCGCGCCCGATATGGATATCGTGATCACCACCGCGTTGATCCCGGGCCGTGACGCGCCGGAACTGTGGACCAAAGATATGGTCGACAGCATGAAACCCGGTTCCGTCATCATTGACCTTGCGGCAGAACGTGGCGGGAACTGCAAACTGACTGTCAAAGACGAAAAAATCGTCACTGAAAACGGCGTGACCATCATCGGTTACACCGACTTCCCAAGCCGGATGGCGGCGCAGGCGTCAACGCTTTATGCAACCAACATCCGCCACATGATGACCGATTTGACCCCTGAGAAAGACGGGCAGCCAAATCACAACATGGAAGACGATGTGATCCGTGGCGCGACCGCAACCTACAAAGGCGAAGTCACATTCCCGCCGCCCAAACCCAAGATCGCAGCAATCGCGGCGGCCCCGAAAAAAGAGGCCCCGAAAGAGCTGACAGCCGAAGAAAAGCGCGCCAAAGAAGTGGCCGATTTCAAGGCGCAGACGAAAAACCAAGTGACATTGTTGGTGGTTGGTGCCGCGCTTCTGCTGGGTGTTGGGCTTGTCGCGCCCGCCAGCTTTATGCAGCACTTTATCGTGTTTGTTCTGTCGGTGTTCGTGGGCTTCCAGGTGATCTGGAACGTATCGCATTCACTGCACACGCCGCTGATGGCGGTGACCAACGCGATTTCGTCGATCATCATTTTGGGGGCCTTGATGCAGATCGGATCAGGGTCGTTCCTCGTGATCTTATTGGCCGCACTGTCGGTCTTTATGACGGGGATCAATATCTTTGGTGGGTTCCTCGTGACACGGCGCATGCTTGCCATGTTCCAAAAGTCTTAAAGCGGAGTAAGAACAAATGGATTTCGGATTTACAACAGCGGCTTACGTGGTCGCAGCGGTTCTGTTTATTCTCTCTCTTGGGGGGCTATCAGGACAAGAAAGCGCAAAACGCGCAGTATGGTACGGCATTGCGGGCATGGCGCTGGCGGTGTTTGCAACATTGATCGGACCGGGCAGCGGGCTATGGCTCTTGTCGCTGATCCTGATCGCGGGCGGCGGTGCTATCGGCTATATGCTGGCTACCAAGGTACAGATGACGCAAATGCCCGAACTGGTCGCGGCGATGCACAGCCTTGTCGGGCTGGCCGCGGTATTCGTGGGCTTTATCGCGCATTTCGAGATCGGCAATGTTTTGGGCGGCGCGCATGGCGAAGACCTTGGCACATTTGCGGCCTTGATCGCGCATAAGTCACCCGTCGAGATCAACATCCTGCGGGTTGAATTGTTCTTGGGCATCTTTATCGGTGCGGTGACATTCACCGGATCAGTCATTGCCTATGGCAAACTGGCGGGCAAGGTGAATTCAAAGGCGGTCAAACTGCCCGGCGGTCACATGCTGAACGCGGGTGCTGCCGCGCTATCTGTGATCTGCCTGATCTGGTATTTCAACACCGGCGGTTTCTTTCCGCTCTTCGTGATGACATTGGCGGCGCTCTTTATCGGTTACCACCTGATCATGGGGATTGGCGGCGCGGATATGCCTGTCGTTGTGTCGATGCTCAACAGCTATTCCGGCTGGGCGGCAGCGGCGATTGGTTTCAGCCTTGGGAATGATCTGTTGATTGTTGTCGGTGCGCTTGTCGGCTCGTCCGGTGCGATCTTGTCTTATATCATGTGTAAGGCGATGAACCGTAGTTTTGTATCGGTGATCCTTGGCGGCTTTGGTGGTACTTCGGGCCCGCAAATGGCAGTCGAAGGCGAGCAGATCGCAATTGATTCAGACGGGGTTGCTACCGCGCTGAACGAGGCGGACAGCATCGTGATCATCCCCGGTTACGGCATGGCCGTGGCACAGGCGCAGGCATCCGTTGCAGAACTGGTCCGCAAGCTGCGTGCGCAGGGCAAGAACGTGCGTTTCGCCATTCACCCCGTTGCGGGACGTTTGCCGGGCCATATGAACGTGCTGCTGGCCGAAGCCAAAGTGCCCTATGACATCGTGATGGAGATGGACGAGATCAATGACGACTTTCCGAAAACGGATGTTGCTATCGTGATCGGGTCAAACGACATCGTGAACCCTGCGGCGCAAGACGATCCAAACAGCCCGATCGCTGGGATGCCGGTTCTGGAATGCTGGAAGGCCAAGCAAGTGTTTGTATCCAAACGCGGGCAGGGGACTGGCTATTCAGGTATCGAAAACCCGCTGTTCTTCAAGGAAAACACGCGGATGTTCTATGGTGACGCGAAAAAGTCGCTGGACGAATTGCTGCCAAAAATCGACTAAGGGCGGTGGATCAAGATCCACCCTACGGATTGGCCCCGCCATTAAATTGGCGGGGCCTTTTTAAGTCTGCGGGGTCAGCAGCGCGGATAGTCCGGCGCGTGACGTCGTGACATCTGCAAGCGTGTATTCATCAAGCACGGCAAAGAACGCCTCTTGCGCGCGTTGTAGCGGGGTGCGCAACCCGCAGGCGGGCATGATCACGCATGATTTGTCACTGCCAAAGCAAGCGACCACAGGGCTATCGGCCTTGAGCGCCCGCACAACCGCGCCGATGTTGATCTGTGCGGGGTCGCGCGCCAGCGTCAGCCCGCCACCGCGTCCACGTTCGGAAATGACAAAGCCTTCGCGTGCAAGTTGCGACGCGACCTTGGCCATATGGTGTTCCGAGATGCGATAGGCTTGTGCGATCGCCGATGCGGTGGCGCGCTCTGGCGCGCGCATGGCAAGGGCCACTAGCATGCGCAGCGCGTAATCTGTGAATTTGTCTAACTGCATGGGCATTAATTAGCATTTGCAATGCGGATTTAACAATGCCATAAATTACGCAATCAAAATACCTATTTAAAGTGAGTGCGGCAATGACCCTGACAGACCTGATCTTGTGGCCCGGAACTAAAATCTGCGAACGCATGGGGGTCGACCCAGAGGCGGATGCCGGTCTGATCCGGTCGATGATGAATATGATTGTATATCTTTGTGTTCTGCTGACCATCGTTTGGATTGTCGTCGGTTAGCAGTACCCTACGCGGGCACCCCGGATTTGGCGCCTGCGACAAGGCCGGAAATTTTTGATTGTTTTGCGACGGGATTACAATGCGCGCGCGTTTAATTGACATAAGTTCAACGAGACAAACATTCGGAAAAACCCAGATGAAAAAATTCCTTCCCGTCGCATCCTTGCTTGCGCTGACTTGTGCTGCCTCTACCGCGCAGGCGGAGGCGGTCGAAATCTATCTTCTTGATATGCTCGACAATACCCAAGCGGGCTATTGCATCGATATTGCAAAAGGACGCGAAGAGGCGGCCAACCCTGATGACGGCTTGCAGGGGCATACCTGCTATAGCCCCGGTGGCGCACTGGGCTATGACCAGACCTTCGAGACTGAAAAATTTGCGCAAGGGCTGCTTTATATGACCAATTTTGACGTTTGCGCGACACTCGATGCAACCGATGCCGGTAGCGCATTGTCGCTTGCCGCTTGTGACGGGCGTGCGGCGCAAGAATTCACCTTTGAAGGGACAGGCACCATTGTTCCGGCCTCTGCTGCCGAAATGTGCGTAACGGTTGGTGCCGACACGGTTTCGGGGCGCAGTGATGCAAACCAGATCAAGGTGCTGACGATTGAACCCTGTTCGGATGAACTGGCTGCCTATCAAACATGGGGTGTCCGCACAGTTTCCCAATAGGGTCCTCGGGGCTGCCAGCGCGGGGCGGTCAGGAAAACCACACTTGTCTGCGCTGGCAAAGAAGGTGCACCATATCGCAACAGCCGCAGATATGGAGACAGGTAATGCTCATCACGACTGGCCCGATCACCCTGCATATGGGCCCCGATACGCTTGGGGCCCCCGACAGTCTGGAAGCGCCGATCATTGATTTTATTGACGGCGCACAGGCGGAACTTTTGGTTTGTGTCCAAGAGCTTGACCACCGCCCCATAGCGGATGCGCTGATTGCCGCCTCGCGCCGCGGCGTGCGGGTGCGCGCGATTATGGAGCAAGATTACCTGCGCGAGAAAAACGCGCCTGATCCCGATAGTCTGGGGGTGCAGGAAATAAACCGCGAATTGCTGATGCGGATATTGCGGGCAGGGGTGGACGCAAAGGCCGATTATAACCCCGCCATTTTCCACCAGAAATTCATGATCCGCGACAAGGCGAGCGTGCTGACCGGATCAACCAATTTCACCACCACGGGGGTTACTAAGAACCTCAACCATATCTGTGTGATCCATGACGTGGAAGTCGCGCGCGAATACGGGCGTGAATTCCGGCAACTACGCCAAGGTATTTTTGGTGCGCGCAGTCTGACCACGCCGCGTAAACCGCTTGAGGGCCATTTTGTGGGTGGCATCCGGATCAAGCCGCTGTTTGCGCCCGACCACATGCCCGAAATGGAGTTCATCAAGCAGATGATCAAAGCCAGGGACCGGATTGATTTTGCGGTCTTTACCTTTTCGCAATCCTCCGGGATCGACGATGCGCTTGTGAATGCGCGGCAAAAGGGGCTCGGTGTGAATGGCGTGTTGGATCGACGGCAGGCCAACCAGACATGGGCGTCAAAGGATACGCTTGTGTCGGGTGGTGTGACGCTGCATCAGAACCGCACCGGAACCGGTGTGCGCAAAATCCACCACAAGCTGATGGTCATGGACGATGGCCTGATCATCTTGGGTAGCTTTAACTACACCGGTCCTGCGAACCTTGTGAATGATGAAAACATCATTGTGCTGGGCGATCTAGATCTGCCGGACGGCGCCGCGCGCGATGCACAGCGCCAGCTAGGTATCTATGCGCGGGCCGAGATTGACCGTATTATCGCGGCGCAATCTGAACCCATAGCTGTTTAATGTCCGCGAATGCGTGGGTCCAACGCGTCGCGCAGCCCGTCACCGATATAGTTCACCGCCAGAACGGTCAGCGAAATCGCCAAGCCCGGCCAGATCACCCGTTCGGGGAATGCGGTCATGCGGTCAACGCTATCAAACAGGATCTTCCCCCACGTCGGGAAATCCGACGGGAAGCCAAGGCCAAGAAACGACAGCGCACTTTCCGTGATGATCGCAGTGGCCAGCCCCAGTGTGGCCGAAACCATGATCGGCGAAAGCACATTTGGCAACAAATGCCGCGTGATCATCCGGCGCGCTGGTGTCCCGATCGACCGCGCAGCCAGCACAAATTCGCGTTCCTTCAGCGCCATCACATCGCCGCGCACAATCCGCGCGGTCTGCATCCATGACGTGATGCCGATACCGGTTACGATCAGGATGAAAATCCCGTTTTCTGGGCCAAATGTTGCCCGCAATGGATCGCGGAACAAAAGCATCATAACCAGCAGTAGCGGCAAGAGTGGCAGCGCGAGCACAAGATCGGTAAATCGCATCAACAGCCCGTCCAGCCGTTTGAAATAGCCGGCCAACACGCCGATCAACGTGCCGATAAACACGGCCAAAATCATTGCGGTCCAGCCCACGGCCAGCGACACGCGCCCGCCGGCCATGATATTGGCCATAATATCGCGGCCAAGGTTGTCGGTGCCCATCGGGTTGGCCCAGTTGACCTTGGCGTTACTGTCCAGCAGCGCCATATAGATCGGGCGCACGTCCTTGTTGCGGATGTTCAGCTTGCCTGGGTCAACGTCCCAGATCACGGGGCCGACGGTCACAAAAAGCGTGATAAAGACAAGAAAGCCAAGCCCGGCGACAGCGCCCTTATGGGTGCGGAACTGTGCCCAGACATCCCACCAGTGGTTGCGGGGTTTTTCGACGGGGGTCACGGTCGTATCAGTCATAGCGGATCCTCGGGTCCAGAATACCGTAAAGAATATCGGCAATCAGGTTCATCATGACGATCAGCACCGCCAGCAGGAATGTGATGGTCATGACCATCGGAATATCGTTGCCTTGCAAAGCAATGATCAGCAGTTGGCCAAGGCCGTTCACTTTAAAGATCTGCTCAGTAATGATCGCGCCACCAAAGATTGACGGAATACCCAGCGCGATAACGGTCACAACGGGGATCATGGAATTGCGCAGCACGTGTTTCAGGACCACGGTGCTTTCGGACATGCCCTTGGCGCGGGCGGTGCGCACGTAGTCTTGGCCAAGGTTGTCAAGCATGGACGCCCGCATGTAGCGGCTGACTTGGGCCGTGGTTTGCAGTGCAAGTACCATGACGGGCATCACCATCTGGCGTAGCTGGAAAACAAAGCTGTCCATGTCGGTGACGACATGGGTGGTGTCATAGATGGACGGCAGCCATTTGAGCTGCACCGAGAAAATAACGATCAGCAGAACCCCCGAAAAGAACGGCGGAACGGAAAAGCCGATCATAGAAACGAATGTACCCGCCTGATCAAAGACCGAATATTGGCGGTATGCGCTGATGATACCGATCGGCAGCGCGATCAGCACGCCAACCACATAGGACATACCCACAACCCAAAGCGTCTGGGGCATACGCTGCGCGATAGTGTCAAACACGGGGCTGCGCGACTGGAAGCTGATAATACGCTGTGCGCCATCGGCGAAATTGGTGCCAAAGGCCCCGTCGATCCAATATTGCGGCTCAACAATAAAGAACTGTTTCAGCCAAAGCGGAAAGCGCACGTACCATGGCTCTCCTAGCCCGAGGGCGAGGCGCATCTTTTCTTTGACTTCGGGGGGGATTGTCAGCGGCATTTGCGCCATCGGGTCGCCGGGGGCAAGTTCAAGCAGCATGAAAATCACAAAAGCGATGAACAAAAGCGTCGGGATCGATAAGAGCAATCTGCGAATGGTATAGATCAGCACGGTAGCAACGCCTTTGGTCAGAGCTTTGATTGGTGACAGGGCGCCACTAAACGCCCTGTCGGATATTTCGGGTAGGGTGGATCATGATCCACCCTACGTTGCGGGCTTAGCGGTTGTCGCCGATGCGGTACCAGTCAGCTGCGTTCCACAGCTCGGAATCCCAAGTGTTCAGAACCACACCACCAAGGCTGTTTGCATGCGCAGACACACGACCACGGTCAACCAGCGGCACGATTGTCATCGTGTCTTTGGTCAGCATGTCGTTCATCGCGATTGCGATGCGGCTACGCTCTGCTTGGTCAGCAGTGGCACCCAGTTCCGCAACCAGCGCGTCATAGGCTGGGTCACAGAAACGGTTGATGTTTTCACCCTGCCACTGTGTTTCAGGGCTTGGCATCTTGTCACATGTGTATGCTGACAAATATGCTTGTGGGTCTGTGCCGTCAAAGTTGTTGGCGTACATTTCAACATCTGCATAGAAACGCTGGAATGTATCAGGCGAACCTGGGTCGCCACCAAAGAACACGGACGCATCGATGTTGCGCAGTTCGGTTTCAACACCGATTTCGCCCCACCATTCTTTGATCAACGCTTGGAAATCCTGACGGACGGCGTTTGTCGAAGTTTGGTAAAGAATGCGCAGTTCAACACCATCTTTTTCACGGATGCCGTCGCCATTGCTGTCAACCCAGCCTGCACCGTCAAGAAGCGCTTTTGCGCCTTCGATGTCTTGAACCAAGCAGCCAGTGTTTTCAGTTGAAGCATAGACTTCTGGACCAGGCACAAGGTTACAAGTCGGACGACCCGCCTGACCATAGCCGACTTCGACCAGAAGGTCGCGGTCAATGGCCATAGACAACGCGCGGCGCACGGCTTCGTCGCTCAGGAATGGGTGCGGTGCTGCAGAAGTAGAGCGCACACCTTCTTCAAGTGCTGAAGATGGATCGGTGAGGTTCATTTCCAGACGCTCGACCAATGTCCCGAACGCGGATACGGGCGTACCCACACCAGCAGCAGCCATTGATGTAATCACATCGGGTGCCAGTTGCAGGTTCCAGGCATAGTCGAATTCGCCGGTTTCAAGAACCGCACGGCCCGCTGCAGTTGCGTCGCCGCCACCTTTGAAGGTCACAGTCGCAAAGGCTGGTTTGTTCGGATCGCGGTAGTTTTCGTTCGCAACCAGCTGGATCACGTCGTTTGTGCGGAAGTCAGTGACGACAAACGGACCTGTGCCGATCGGGCCAAAGTTCGCATCCGTACATTCCGGTGCTTTTGTGCCCAGACAATCCGCAAATTGAGCGGCTTGAAGGATCGGGGACTGGCCGCCCATGAACGGACCATATGGGTTAGGCTGTGGACCGCTGAATGTGACTTTGACAGTCAGATCGTCGATCGCTTCGACGGTTTCAACACCTTCGAATTTTGACAGCTGCGCACAGCCGCCTTCGGGGTGCATACAGTATTCAGCCGTAAACACGACGTCAGCTGATGTCAGCGGTGTGCCGTCGGACCAAAGCAGGCCTTCTTGCAGCTTCCATGTAATGGTTGTCAGGTCTTCTGACACGCCGCCATTGCCAACTGTTGGGATTTCAGCAGCCAGATAAGGGACCAATGCGCCGGTTTGGTCGTAACGACCTAGCGGTTCGATCACCAAGCTGGCAGATTCAATGTCTTTTGTCCCACCTGAAAGATACGGGTTCAGGATTGATGGCGCTTGCCAATAGATGATGTTCAGCTGACCGTCGCGGCCACGTTCACCCATATGCGCGTCGGCGAATGCCGCGGGCGCGAGGGAAACGGTCGCAACAGCGCCAAGCAGTGCTGTCTTGAGTTTCATATTGTCTTCTCCTTGTTGGTTGTGCTCATTTTTGACCTCGATACCTGCCGTTTATCCGGCAGTGTTTGTCTTATTCTCGTAGAGGTGGCAGGCCGTAAACCGCCCGGGGCGCACCTCTTTGTATTCCGGTTCTGTTGTCTTGCAGATGTCCATGACCGCGGGGCAACGGGTGCAAAAATTGCAGCCTTGCGGCGGGTTCGCGGGGCTTGGCACATCGCCTTGCAGGATGATCCGTTCAGAGGCGCGCGCCAAACTCGGGTCCGGCTCGGGGACCGCTGATAGCAATGCTTTGGTATAGGGGTGCAAGGGTTCCGCATAAAGCGCCTCGCGCGGGGCGAGTTCGACAATCTTGCCCAGATACATCACCGCCACGCGGGTTGCGATATGGCGCACCATCGACAGATCGTGACTGATAAAAAGATAGGTCAGCCCAAATTGTTGTTGCAGGTCTTCGAGCAGGTTCACCACCTGCGCCTGAATAGACACATCAAGCGCCGCAATCGGTTCGTCGCAGACAATAAATTTAGGGTTCAGCGCAAGCGCGCGGGCAATCCCGATCCGTTGCCGCTGCCCTCCGGAAAAGGCTTGGGGGTAGCGTTTGGCAAATTGCCGGTTCAGCCCGACCGCATCCATTAGTTCACCGACTTTTTCGCGCTTTTCGGCCTCGGTCAGCTTTGTGTGTTCATCAAGCGGTTCCTTGATAATTGCTTCGACGGTCATGCGCGGGTTCAGCGATGCTTGCGGGTCTTGAAACACCATCTGCATGGTGGGGCGTTTGGTGCGCAATTGCGCCTGCGTGCTGTCGCCGATGTCTTCGCCATCAATCATGATCGCGCCCGACGTGATGTCATAAAGCCGTAACACAGCACGACCACAAGTAGACTTACCACAGCCCGATTCGCCGACAAGCCCCAGCGTTTCGCCTTCCATCACATCGAAACTGACGCCATCGACGGCTTTGACCTCGCCGACACGGCGGCGCAAAAGGCCTGCGTGGATCGGAAAGTGCATCTTAAGATCGCGCACGCTGACCAGCGGCTTCGGGGATGAATCAAGCATTGCGTGGGGCTCCGGTGCGGGCATCGAAAAAACAGGCGGCGTCATGACCGGCACCCAGATCATAACGCGGCGGGTTCTCGGTTGCGCAGCGGTCAAATGCAACGTCGCAGCGGTTGCGGAAAGGGCAGGCGGCCGGCGCGTCCTTGAGGATAGGAGGCTGGCCTTCGATCACGGTCAGGCGGGCGGCACGCGCCCCTGTGATGGACGGAATGGTTTTCAGCAAGGCGCGCGTATAGGGATGCTGCGGGTCGGTAAACAGATCATGCACCGGCGCATGTTCAACGACCTGACCGCCATACATGACCATCACGCGGTCGGCGATACCGGCAATCACACCCAGATCATGGGTGATCCAGATCACCGCCATGCCCAGTTTCGTGCGCAGCTCTTTCATCAGTTCAAGGATCTGCGCCTGAATGGTGACATCAAGCGCCGTTGTCGGTTCATCCGCAATCAGCACCTGCGGATCACAGGCCAGCGCGATTGCGATCATCACGCGTTGGCGCATGCCGCCAGAAAACTGGTGCGGGTAATCGGCCAAGCGGCGTTTGGCATCGGGGATTCCCACAAGTTCAAGCAGCTCTTGCGCGCGCGCCGCCGCCTGTTTTTTGTTCATGCCCATATGTTTGCGCAGGGGTTCCATGATCTGCATGCCAACATTGAACACCGGATTAAGCGATGTCATCGGGTCCTGGAACACAAACCCGATTTTTCCGCCGCGCACGGCGCGCAGGGTTTCTGCATCCACGTGCAGCAGGTCCTTGTTGTCAAACATCACCGATCCGCCGCGCACATCGGCGGGCGGCGAGGGCAACAGCCCCAGAAGCGACATCATCGTGACCGATTTTCCCGATCCGCTTTCGCCGACAACACCCAGCAATTCACCCGGGCGCAGCGAAAAGCTGACGTCATTCACGGCATGGACTTCGCCGGATCGTGTTTGGAATACAGTTTTGAGATTCTGGACATCCAGAACAGGCAAGGCCCCATCGGGCATATAGAACCTCCCACGTGGTTCGGATTATTTTTTTGCAATTGCGCTTTTATTAGGCATTGCGATTTTGAACAAACGGTAACAGTTATTTTGGAGGCCGCAAGACGTTTCGTAATTGCCATGCGGATGATGCCGCGCCAGACATGATTTGCCAGCCATTTGAACACTTGCACAGATAAATCGCTGCAAACGCGGCACAGAAAGGATTATTTATGGAAATGAGCGCTGCTCAATTGCTGGAACGATTGGTTTCCTTTCCCACGGTCAGCACGGTTTCGAATCTGGACCTTATTGGTTTTGTTGAAAAATATTTGGAAGGTCACGGGATTGCGTCACAACGCGTGCCAAATGAAGATGGCACCAAGGCGGCGCTTTATGCCCATGTCGGTCCCCAAATCGACGGCGGTGTTGTGCTTTCGGGACATACGGATGTTGTGCCTGTGGCGGGGCAGAACTGGGACAGTGATCCGTTCAAATTGACCACGCGTCAGGGCAAGATTTACGGGCGCGGCACCTGCGACATGAAGGGGTTTGACGCGCTGGCAATCTGGGCGCTGACACAGGCGGCCAAAGCCGATCTGAAACGCCCGCTGCAAATCGCGCTAAGCTATGACGAAGAAATCGGCTGCACCGGCGCGCCGCCAATGATTGACCACATGGTCAGCATGGGCATGCCGCGCGCGGATACCGTGATTGTTGGCGAACCGTCGATGATGTCGGTGGTTACGGGCCATAAGGGCGGTATTGGCTATAAGCTGCATTTTCACGGGTTCGAGGTCCATTCATCGCTGCTGCATACGGGTGTGAGCGCGATCATGATGGGTGCCAAGCTGATTGATTGGGCGAATCAGGTAAATGCGGAGAACGCCGCCAAAACACCCGCCGCGCGCGATGCCGGTTTTGTGCCGCCCTATACCACGCTGCATGTCGGTACGATCAACGGCGGCACCGCGCATAATATCACCGCCAAAGACTGCACCTTTGACGTGACATTCCGTGTGGTACCAAGCGAAAGCATTGGCGCGTGGCGCGATCGGTTTTTGGCCAAAGTGGCCGCGCTTGCGGCCGAAATGAAAGCGATCCACCCCGATGCGGGAATCACTGCGACGCAATTCTTTGAACTGCCTGGGCTTGCCCCTGAAACCGATGGCAGCGCCGAAAGGCTCGCGCGGCGGTTAACCGGCGCAAATGCGAGCGAAGTCGTCAGCTATGGCACCGAAGCCGGGCATTTTCAGGCGCAAGGCTATTCGGTGGTTGTTTGCGGTCCGGGCAATATCGCGCAGGCGCATCAGCCAAATGAATATATCTCGGCCGCGCAATTCGAAAAAGGCGAAGCCTTTATGAAAGATCTGATCGAAAGCCTATCACGATGACCCCATTCCCCATTTCTATTGATTCGCCAATTACTTACGCCGGTCCGCCTCCGGCGAAGGCGGATGTGGTTGTGATCGGCGGCGGGATCATCGGGGTGATGACCGCTTGGGAGATTGCCAAACAGGGGCAATCGGTTGTTGTGCTGGAAAAAGGACGCATCGCGGCGGAACAATCCTCGCGCAATTGGGGGTGGGTGCGGGTGCAGGGGCGCGACGCTGCCGAAATCCCGATCATGCAGGAAGCGGCGCAGATGTGGCACGAAATGAACACGCTGATCGGTGCGGATATCGGGCTGCGGCAGGGTGGCGTGTCGTTTCTGGCCAAGACCAAATCCGATCTGGACCGCTATGCATCATGGATTCCCGATGCAAAGGCGCACGGGATTGATACGCGGGTGGTGACCAAATCAGGCTTGGCGGATGTCTTGCCACGGGCGCAAGGTGATTGGGCCGGCGCGCTTTGGACGCCGGGGGATTTGCGGGCAGAGCCGTGGACGGCGGTGCCTGCAATTGCGCGTGCTGCAACGGCAGATGGGGTGACTTTTGTCGAAAACTGCGCTGCGCGCCTGCTTGATCTTGCGGCCGGACGCATAGCCGGTGTCGTGACAGAGCAGGGGCTGATCAAGACCAGTGCCGTTGTCGTTGCGGGCGGGGCGTGGTCATCGCTGTTTTTGCGGCGGCACGGGATCAATATCCCGCAGCTATCCGTGCGCGCCACCGTCGCGGCGACCGAACCGGTCGATAACGTGCATGACGGTGCGGCCGTGGATCACCGGCTTGCATTTCGCAGGCGCGCTGATGGCGGCTATACGCTGGCGCCATCCGGTTATAATGAGATATTTGTAGGGCCTGATGCGTTTCGGGCGCTTGCAAAATTTGCACCGCAACTGCTGCAAAACCCGCTTGGCACAAGGTTGCGTGCAAGCGCCCCGCGCGGGTTTCCCGATGCATGGGGAACGCAGCGGCGCTGGGCCGCAGATGCAATCAGCCCGTTTGAAAAAATGCGTGTCCTGAACCCGAAACCCAATGCCAGAAAGCTTGCGGCCATGCGCCAGGCCTTTTGCGATACCTTCCCGCAGCTTGGTGATGTGCAGATCAAAACCGCATGGGCGGGGATGATTGACACGATGCCGGACGTGGTGCCGGTGGTCGACACGGTGCAGTCCATTGCGGGGCTGACAATTGCCACAGGCATGTGCGGTCACGGGTTCGGGATCGGTCCCGGCTTTGGGCGGGTTGCGGCACGGCTTGCACTTGGGAAAACCCCGACGCATGATATCACGCGGTTCAGGCTGTCCCGTTTTACCGACGGGTCCAAGCTGGTGCTTGGTCCGAACCTTTAACAAACCTAAATATCCCACTGGAGAGACGACATGCCCGTCAAGAATCGTTTTGCAGAATTGCTGCCAGAAATCACCGCCTGGCGCCGCGATTTGCACGAAAACCCCGAAATCCTGTTTGAAACGCATCGGACGGCTGCCATCGTCGCTGAAAAGCTCAAGGAATTCGGCTGTGACGAGATCGTCACCGGCATCGGGCGCACGGGCGTTGTCGGTGTGATCAAAGGCAAATCCGACACATCCGGCAAGGTTGTTGGCCTGCGCGCGGATATGGATGCACTGCCGATTTTTGAGCAAACAGGGCTGGATTACAAATCCAAGGTTGACGGCGCGATGCATGCCTGCGGCCATGACGGCCATACGGCCATGCTGCTGGGCGCTGCCAAATACCTGTCCGAAACCCGCAATTTCGACGGCACAGTTGTGGTGATCTTTCAGCCTGCCGAAGAGGGCGGCGGCGGTGGCCGCGAGATGTGCGAAGACGGGATGATGGACCGCTGGGGCATCCAAGAGGTCTACGGCATGCACAATTGGCCGGGCCATGATGTGGGCACATTTGCGATCCGTCCGGGCGCGTTTTTTGCCGCCACAGACCAATTTGATGTGACCATCGAGGGGCTTGGCGGTCACGCGGCGAAACCGCACCAAACAGTCGATTCGATTGTGGTTGCAGCACAGGTCGTGAACGCGCTCCAAACCATCGCCAGCCGCAACGCGGATCCGGTTGATCAGGTTGTTGTGTCGGTGACTTCGATTGAATCATCGTCCAAAGCGTTCAACGTGATCGCGCAGCGTGTCCAGATCAAAGGCACCGTGCGCACCATGTCAAAAGAGATGCGCGCACTGGCCGAAAAACGCCTGACCGAGATTTGCGAAGGCACGGCGGCGACCTTGGGCGCCAAGGCCGACGTGACCTATTATCACGGCTATCCTTGCATGGTGAACCATGACGAACAGACCGCATTTGCGGCGGATGTGGCGAAATCCATATCGGGCGATTGCGCCGAGGCACCGCTGGTCATGGGTGGCGAGGATTTTGCCTATATGCTCGAAGAACGTCCCGGCGCCTATATTCTGGTGGGTAATGGCGACAGCGCCGATGTGCACAACCCGCACTACAATTTCAACGATGACGCAATTCCGGCGGGCTGTAGCTGGTGGGCGGAAATTGTTGAAAAACGGATGCCTGCCGCCTAGGCGCGGTGGATCAGGATCCACCCTACGGATCAGCCGCCAGTGTGTGACATGTGGCGGCTGACCTGCCCATCCGCCCTTTGGCGTGAATAGTCGAAATCATGGCCTTTGGGTTTTCGGGCGATGGCCGCGCGAATGGCCGCGTCAAGATCGGCGTCGGTTTGCGAGCCGCGCAAGGGGCCGCGCAGATCGGAATGCCCTTCCTGACCCAGACAGGTATAGATTTCGCCCGTGCAGGTGATCCGCACACGGTTGCAGCTTTCGCAGAAATTATGCGACAGAGGCGTGATAAACCCGATCTTTTGGCCCGTACTTTCCAGCCGGACATAGCGCGCAGGCCCCCCCGTTTTTTCGGGCAAATCAGTGATGTCGCCGCGCGTCGCCAGCTGCGCGCGCAGGTCTTTAAGCGACCAATATTGCCCGAAACGGTCTTCATTCCCGATATCGCCCATCGGCATGACTTCGATAAAGGTCAGGTCCACGTCGCGCGATGCACACCAATCTGTCAAAGTGAATAATTCGTCCTCATTGAACCCTTTAAGGGCCACGGTATTGATCTTAACCCGCAGTCCGGCATTTTGGGCAGCATCGATCCCACGCAAAACTTGGGGCAGGCGCCCCCAACGGGTGATATCGGCGAATTTTTGGGCGTCCAGCGTATCAAGCGATACATTCACCCGCCGTACTCCTGCGCCATAAAGATCACCTGCGAAACGTTCCAATTGGCTGCCGTTGGTGGTCAGCGTCAGCTCGTGTAGTGATCCGGTTTCAAGATGCCGCGACATCGCCCGAAAAAACGTCATGATATCGCGCCGCACCAATGGCTCTCCGCCAGTGATGCGCAGTTTACGCACGCCCAGCCGGATAAAGGCGGAACATAGCCGGTCCAGTTCTTCGAGCGTCAAAAGGTCTTTCTTGGGCAGAAAGGTCATGTTTTCGGACATGCAATAGACGCAGCGAAAATCGCAACGGTCCGTGACCGATACCCGCAGGTATTCAATCGCGCGTGCAAATGGGTCAATAAGCGGCTGGTTCATCCGGTCAATCTAGGGCTGCGCGCGGGGGCGCGCAAGCGCAACACGCCATGTTGTAACATCGCGCACGCCACCATATGTTGGGCGTATGAAAGCAAAACTCACCCTTCCGTTTCTGGTTGTCGCCGGATGTACGACCGCTTCGTTTGATGGCGCATTCACGCCCGCCGCGTCTGATCTTTCTGCGCCGCCGCAAGAGACAACCGTGGTGACAGCCGCACCCGCCGCAGATGCGGTTACGGTCGAAGAATTTGACACAACTAGCGCGGACGAGCGTGCCGCCGCGACCGCAGCTGTCGCGGATGTGGATGTGCGTCTGGGGGTGACGATTGCATCGCTTGGCCCACCGACCGCGCCGGGCATATGGCTGAAAACACCGCTGGTTGATGCAGTGACGCAAGGCCGCGTGGATTACAACGGCACATCCGTGAACCTTGAACTGCGCCCGTCTGGCGGCGCACCCGGGTCTGGCAGCCAGATCAGCCTTGCGGCGATGCGACTGCTCGGGGTGCCGCTGACCAGCTTGCCGGAACTTGTGGTTTACAAAAAGTAAGGTGGATCTTGATCCACCCTACGCTGGTAATTTGCGCGTGGCTTCTTTGACCGCAAAGGGTTTCATATCCGCGCCGTGATGGCTGATAAACTGGCGCACGCGCACGGGGTCATGTTTGGACAATTCGCGCAGCCACCAGCCGATTGATTTCTGGATAAACCAATCGTGATCGGTGCTATAGCCCGCAGCCCAGCCAAGAATACGGTCGCGCGCGGCCAGTTCGGCGGGTTTGGGGTTGTTTTGCTTGGTCCATGGCAGGGACATCACAAGGGCCGCGCGCCGCGTCCACATATGATCGGACCGCGTCCAACCTTCGACAACATCGAGCCGCGCCGGGTCCGCGACCAGCCGCTTTTGCCCCGCAATACAGACATGATCCGCAATAGCCCAAGCGTCAAAATCGGGCACCCAAGACACGATCAAATCCCATGCAGGGCCATCATCGGGGCGCAGGCGGGCTTGGGTCAGCAGTTTCGCTGCGGCGACGCGCGCCTCGTGGATATTGCTTTTCCACAGGCTATTCGCCAGTACCAGCCGCGCATCGAGATCAATATCCGCGCGCCATGCTTTAACCAGATCGTCGATCACCGGGTTTGCGACCCCCAGATAGGGGCGGTCCACCTTGTGATAGCGGTGCATGTCTTTGGCTTTTTCTGGATCGCCCGCGGCGCGTAATGCGTCCAAGGCTGCTCGTTTTGAGGTCATTCGACTGTCACCGATTTGGCTAGGTTGCGGGGTTGGTCCACATCTGTACCCTTTGCGACAGCGGTATGGTAGGCCAATAATTGCGCAGGTACTGCATAAAGGATCGGCGCAAGCAGCGGGTCGATTTCAGGCATGATGATGGTGTTCCAAACGCCTTCGCTGGCCTCGGTCGCGCCCTTTTGATCGGTGATCAAAAGCACCTTGCCGCCGCGCGCCATGACCTCTTGCATGTTTGAAACTGTCTTATCGAACAGCGCATCGCGCGGGGCCATTACGATCACGGGCACATGCGGATCGACCAAGGCAATTGGCCCGTGCTTCAATTCGCCTGATGCATAAGCTTCGGCGTGGATATAGCTGATTTCTTTAAGTTTTAGCGCACCTTCATGCGCCAGTGGATACATCGCGCCGCGCCCAAGGAAAAGAATATCGCGCGCTTCGGAAAGCTCTGCGGCGATGGATGAAACCTTATCCTCGATCCCCAGTGCGAGGTTCAAGATACCGGGCAGGCTGCGCAGGTCCGCAAGGTGTTTGGCAAGCGTCGCGTCATCCATCTGCCCGCGTGCGTGGGCCGCGTTCAGCGCCAAAATGGCAAGCGTGGTGAGTTGGCAGGTAAACGCCTTGGTTGACGCCACCCCGATTTCGGTGCCCGCCAAAATGGGCAGCGCCAGATCGCTTTCGCGCGCGATGGAGCTTTCAGGGACATTCACGACCGACACGATCTTGCTGGCCTTGCCTTGCATATAGCGCAGGGCGGCCAGTGTATCGGCGGTTTCGCCCGATTGACTGACAAAAAGTGCGACAGTGCCGGGCGTCACCGGCGGTTCACGGTAGCGGAATTCAGAAGCGACATCGACCTCTACCGGAATACGCGCGATCTGTTCGAACCAATATTTCGCAACCATGCAGGCATAGAATGCCGTGCCGCAGGCAACCAACGTCATGCGTTCGATTTTCGTGAAATCCAGACCCGGTGCGGGTAGGGCAACGCCCGTTGCATCAGCGTTGATATAATGCGCAAGAGCGCCTTGCAGCACGGTCGGCTGTTCGGCGATTTCCTTGGCCATAAAATGTTTATAGCCGCTTTTGTCAACTTGGGCGGTATCGATGTTGATTGTTCTGATTTCGCGGTTTGCGATTGTGCCGTGACTGTCGCGGATTTCGACGGACGTGCGGGTGATCACGGCCCAGTCGCCCTCTTCGAGATAGCTGATCTTGTCAGTCATCGGCGCAAGTGCAATCGCGTCAGAGCCGACAAACATTTCGCCATCCCCATAGCCGATGGCCAGAGGCGACCCTTTGCGCGCGGCGATCAGCAGATCGTCATGCCCGTCAAAGAGGAAACAAAGCGCATAGGCCCCTGCAAGCATCGCAATCGTCTTGGCCGCGGCATCAACCGGCGAATGCCCTTGGTCGCAAAAATGCTGTGCCAGAAGCGCGACGGTTTCAGTATCGGTGTCGGTTTCAAACCCGATGCCGGCTTCGGCCAGATACGCCCGCAATTCGCGGAAATTCTCGACAATTCCGTTATGCACTACGGCAACACCGCCCGCGCGGTGCGGGTGCGCGTTGCCGACATTGGGCACGCCATGCGTGGCCCAGCGGGTGTGGCCGATCCCCGCTTTGCCCGCCAAAGGTTCATGCACCAGCAAATCCGAAAGGTTTACCAGTTTGCCAACCGCCCGCCGTCGATCCAGCCGCGCGTTGTTGACCGTGGCGATCCCCGCGCTGTCATAGCCGCGATATTCAAGCCGCTTTAACGCCTCGACCAAGATCGGTGCAGCTTCGTGATTGCCCAAAACCCCAACAATGCCACACATGTCCTATTTCCCTTTTTTCGCTTTGAGCGCGCGCAGCTTGTCAAACAGCCGCACGGCTAGGCCGGATTTGTTTTCTTGACGTGCTCGCGCCAGTGCCAGATCGCCCGCAGGCACGTCGCGCGTGATAACCGACCCCGATGCTGTCATGGCTTCGGCGCCAACGCTGACGGGGGCGACCAGCATGGTGTTGGACCCGATAAACACATCCGGTCCTACATGCGTATGATGTTTGAAAAACCCGTCGTAATTGCAGGTAATTGTCCCAGCACCGATATTGGCGCGCGCGCCGATGGTCGCATCGCCGATGTAGGACAGGTGGTTGACCTTCGCGCCCTCGCAAATCTCGGCATTCTTGATTTCAACAAAATTGCCGACCTTGGTGTTTTCGGCCAGTTCCGCACCGGGGCGCAGCCGCGCATAGGGGCCAACCACCGCCCCGCGCGACACGTGGCAGCCTTCAAGATGCGAAAACGCGCGGATTGTGGCGCCTGATTCAATCGACACACCGGGGCCAAAAACCACGTTTGGTTCAATCACCGTGTCGCGCCCGATTACTGTATCATGCGCAAAGAACACGGTGTCGGGCGCGACCAGCGTGACCCCGTCTTCTTGGGCCGCAGCGCGGGCGCGGGTTTGGAACATGGCTTCGGCGCGGGTCAGTTCTGCGCGCGCATTCACGCCCAGCGTTTCCGCCTCGTCGCAGCGCACGACCGTCGCCGAAAGCCCGCGCGCGCGGGCGATCCCTATAATGTCCGTCAGGTAATATTCGCCCGCCGCATTATCATTGCCCACGGCGTCAATTAGGTCAAAAAGCGTGCTTGCATTGGCGGCCACAACGCCGCTGTTGCACAATGTGACGGCACGTTCTTGGTCCGTTGCGTCTTTGAATTCGACAATCCGGTCAAGCTGGTCATTGTCCATTATCAACCGCCCGTAGCGCCCCGGATCAGCCGCATCAAAGCCCAACACCACAACATCATGGGTCAGTCGTGCGGCGGCCATAGCGGCCAGAGTTTCAGGCCGGATAAAAGGCGTGTCGCCATAAAGTACAAGCGCGTCACCGTCAAAGCCTGCCAGCGCCTCGCGGGCTTGTGCCACGGCATGGGCGGTGCCCAATTGTTCTGATTGCAGCGCGATGACAGCATCGGGATCATAGGCCTGTGCCGCCTTTTCAACCGCCTGCGCCCCGTGTCCTGCGACAACAATCGTATGTGCAGGGTCAAGCGCCGCGCCGGCCTTCATGGCGTGCACCAGCATGGGTGCGCCCGCGATCTGGTGCAGCACCTTGGGCAGGTCGGAATTCATGCGTGTGCCCATG
Organism: Yoonia tamlensis; assembly: GCF_900115105.1. Taxonomy (GTDB): domain Bacteria; phylum Pseudomonadota; class Alphaproteobacteria; order Rhodobacterales; family Rhodobacteraceae; genus Yoonia; species Yoonia tamlensis. The sequence continues at coordinate 1,685,825 of NZ_FOYP01000001.1, read as the reverse complement.
CCTGCGGCTAGGATGATTAATGCGGTCGCCATTGCTGCCTCGGATCTTTTGTTTACACGTCTTCTACTTGGGTTTGTGATTATCACAAGGGGGAGGGGGTTCACATCAGTTTACAGGGCGTTACAGATGGGGGCGAATGATTTGGCAAAGGGGCCGCAGATGCGCACCGTGATTTTTGATCTTGATGGCACCTTGGCCGATACCAGCGGCGATTTGATTGCAGCAGCAAACGCCTGTTTTCGCGGGCTGGGTCTGGGGGATCTGCTGGATGCGCGCCATGATGCGGGCACAGCGCTACGCGGCGGGCGGGCGATGCTGACCCTTGGATTTTCGCGTGTCGATGGCGTTGATCCAGGCGAGGTGGACCGCCAATACCCTGTGTTGCTTGATGCCTATGCGCGCGACATCAACAGCCATACATTCCTGTACCCTGGCACGATGGATGCCGTCACGCGGCTGAAATCGGCGGGCTATGCGGTGGGGATTGCTACGAATAAGCCTGAAGGCCTCGCTGAAACCTTGATGCAAAGCCTTGGGGTACGCGGTGAATTTGCGTCGCTGATCGGTGCGGATACTTTGCCAGTACGCAAACCCGACCCGGAACATCATTTTGAGGCGGTGCGCCGTGCGGGCGGTGATCCGCGCAAATCATTGCTGGTGGGCGACACCGCGACCGACCGCGATACATCGCGCAATGCGGGGGTGCCTTCGGTACTGGTGACATTCGGGCCGGGGCCACATGACGTGCGCGCATTGTCGCCCGAGGCCACAATCGACCATTTTGACGAGCTTGACGCGGTTGTCGCGCAGTTGATTGGATAAGGAAAACCGGCGCATGCCATGCCCGCGATGGATATCATATGACTGAAAAATTCACCGGCAGTTTCACCCAGCAAGAACCGATTCCCGCAGAAGGGATCGCAGCGGCCAATGCCGTGATGCAGCACGGGCGGTTGCACCGCTATAATACCGTTGACGGCGAAGTGGCCGAGGTTGCCCTGCTCGAAGAAGAATTCGCCGCCAGCGTCGGCGCAACATATTGCCTTGCGGTTGCCTCGGGGGGCTATGCGATGACCACGGCCTTGCGGGCATGTGGTGTGCAGCATGGCGACCGGGTCTTGACCAACGCCTTCACGCTTGCGCCCGTGCCGGGCGCGATTGCGGCGGTGGGCGGGGTGCCCGTCTTTGTCGGCGTGACCGAAGATCTGGTGATTGATCTGGATGATCTGGCGGCAAAGCTGGACCAATCCAATGTGCTGCTGCTGAGCCATATGCGCGGGCATATTTGCGATATGGATCGGCTCATGACGCTATGTGATGCGGCCAATGTGACGGTGATTGAAGATTGCGCGCATACGATGGGCGCGCATTGGAACGGGGTGCCAAGCGGGCGTCGGGGCAGGTTTGGCTGTTATTCCACGCAGACCTATAAGCATATCAATTCCGGCGAAGGTGGCTTGCTGATATCAGATGACGCCGAAGGGATGGCGCGCGCGATAATGTTGTCGGGCAGTTATATGTTGTTTGACCGGCACCGCGCGGCCCCGCCGCCTGCGGTTTTTGCGCAGATCAAATATGAAACGCCCAATATTTCGGGGCGCATGGATAATCTGCGCGCGGCCATCTTGCGGCCCCAGTTGCGAGACTTGCAAGGGCGGGTGCAGCGGTGGAACGCGCGCTATGCAGTCGTTGAAAACGGGCTGAAAGAAACGCCGGGTCTGCGGCTGGTTGCGCGCCCCGCCGCCGAAGGTTTTGTAGGATCGTCGTTCCAGTTTTTGCTGCCGGACTGGTCCGCCGATGCGGTGGCTGCCGTGATCGACCGCTGCGCGCGGCGCGGGGTCACATTAAAGTGGTTTGGCGGGGCAGAGCCTGCGGGCTTTACATCGCGCTATGATAGCTGGCGCTATGCGCCCAGTGCACCGATGCCGACCACCGACCGCGTGCTGGCGGGTCTGGTCGATTTGCGCCTGCCGCTGACGTTTGATCTGGACGATTGCGCCTGCATCGCGCGCATCATCCGCGCCGAGGTTGGAACCGTATTTCAGGCCCGATCGCGCGGTAGCTAAAACGACGGGTTTGCCGCGCCCGAGATGTCAGAATTCCGTCTCATTTATGACCGATTTGCGGGTCATTTGCGGGCGCAAGAGGGATTGCGATGTCGTTTTCATGGCCAACATTGGCACAGGCAACTTACCGCATTATGCGGCTGCGGCGGTTGATATTGACGGCATTGGTCTTGTCGGCAACGGTTTTGTGCTGTGCGGCGGTCATTGCGCCCGAATTGCTGACTGCCGCGCGAATCTTGCGCATATTTGCAGCCATCGCATTGCTTTTGTGCCTGCATGTGATGCTGTTCCCTAATGTCGCGCTTGAAACGCTCAGCCTGTCGGTTGTGGGCACGGGGTTTGCCACCCTGTTGCCGGTTTTGCCCGATCTTGCAGGATTTGCGCCGATTACATTGTATCAGGCTGCGTTAACATTTGCGGCGGTTCTGGCGGTGCTGTTGGCGCTTGCTTGCACCATGGTGGTGCACAAATTTCTGGAAATTTGTGTCTACGCGGGGCCAACGGTGCATTTGCGGCTGCGCACCGCGCTTTGGGTGCCGCATGCGCCGGAATTTGCACATCGTCAATTTGGCCTGCGTCCTGACACGCGCCGCGGGCGGGTGATGGCCGGTCCGGTTGATGATCACGGGTTCTTTGATGTCGCTGTCGTATCCAGCCAAATGGCCGACCCCGCAGACCCAAGCTGCCCGCTTGTGGTAAAGCTGGACGCCAAAATTCTGTCGTCCGATGGTCATACGCACAAAACCATGCTGGTGTTGCCGGACGGGGCGGTCACGGTGACGGCGCAGCGGTTTACCCCGCTGGCACGGGGCTGCACGGTCACGGTGACCGAAGTGCCGGGTGATTTCACCTACGGCATGTATGCGCTTTTTTGGCTGACGGACCAGCAGACCGACAATCTGGTCGAGGTCGCAGAATTGCTACAATCGGACCCGCCGCGTGCAAACGGGCTTGCACATGCAGTGTCGTTTTTGTCGCTTGCCGGCGTGGTCTTATCGCCGCGCCAGCCTTTGCTGCACTAGAATTGCACACCGCGCAGGCGATTTTGCGGCCACTGCTTGTTGACCCGCCCTTGGGGCAGTTGTATGCAACCCAAAGCTAATTTTGCGCGCTCTGACCGGCGCGCCGTGCCAAAAGGGACCCGCCATGCAGGAAATGCTTGCTGAATATCTGCCGATCATGATTTTTCTAGGGCTGGCTATTGCGCTCGGGTTGATCCTGATTCTCGCAGCCGCGATTGTTGCAGTACGTAACCCTGATCCGGAAAAAGTATCGGCCTATGAATGCGGATTTAACGCCTTTGACGATGCGCGCATGAAATTCGACGTGCGGTTCTATCTGGTGTCGATCCTGTTCATCATCTTCGACCTTGAAGTTGCGTTCCTGTTCCCATGGGCGGTCGCGTTCAAAGACATCAGCATGGTCGGCTTCTGGTCGATGATGGTATTCTTGGGTGTGCTTACAGCCGGCTTTGCCTACGAGTGGAAAAAAGGCGCGCTTGAGTGGGAATAACCCGCCCTGAAATGTGAATTCTTGAATGCCGGTTGCGCTTGCAGCCGGCATTTTTTGTCGCAGCAGTGCGCGCATAGTAAAGAATTCATGCGATTGGCCCAAAACAGGCCCCTCTGGGGCATTGTGTCGACTTGACCTTAGAGGGCACCGCGCGTAGTTCCTAATTAGCAAAAGGTAGGCCCTTGGTCTGCATGGTAACTGATAAGGAAAGACGCACTTATGGGGATCGCCACCGGCCTGAATGATGCGGGCGCCGACAAGGAAGCTGCCACCCAGACCCTTAATCGCGAATTGCAGGACAAGGGTTTCCTTGTGACCAGCACCGCAGATATGATTAATTGGGCGCGCACTGGATCGTTGCACTGGATGACCTTTGGTCTGGCCTGTTGCGCGGTTGAAATGATGCATACCTCGATGCCGCGCTACGACCTTGAACGGTTTGGCACCGCGCCCCGAGCGTCCCCGCGCCAATCTGACCTGATGATTGTTGCAGGCACTTTGACCAATAAAATGGCCCCTGCGCTGCGCAAGGTTTATGACCAGATGCCAGAGCCACGCTATGTGATCTCGATGGGATCATGTGCCAATGGCGGCGGCTACTACCACTATAGCTATTCTGTCGTGCGCGGCTGTGACCGCATTGTGCCTGTAGATATCTATGTGCCTGGTTGTCCACCCACGGCCGAAGCGCTGCTTTACGGTATCTTGCAGCTGCAACGCAAAATCCGCCGCACCGGGACCATCGTGCGCTAAGCTGCGTGCCGAAAGGAATAATAAGTATGACCGAAGCACTGAACGAACTCGGCACCCATCTTGAAATGAAGCGCAGTGACTGCGTGCTGTCATGGGAAGTTGCCCATGACGAGCTGACGGTCACCGTCGCGCCATCCGCGCTTGTGCCCTTTGTCGAGTTTCTGAAAACCGATCAGGCGTGCAAGTTTTCCAGCCTCGTGGATATTACCGCGGTGGATTACCCCAGCCGCGCCAAGCGGTTCGACGTGGTCTATCATTTCCTGAGCATGTACCAGAACCACCGTATCCGCCTGCGCGTACAGATCCGCGAAGACGAAATGATGCCGTCGATTATTTCCGTGCATCCGTCGGCGAACTGGTTCGAACGCGAAGTCTTTGACATGTTCGGCATCTTGTTTACGGGCCACCCCGATCTGCGCCGCATCCTGACCGACTACGGCTTTCGCGGCTATCCGCTGCGCAAGGATTTCCCGACAACCGGCTATACCGAAGTGCGCTATGACGAAGTTCAAAAGCGCGTGGTCTATGAACCGGTGAAGCTGGTGCAAGAATACCGGCAGTTCGACTTTATGTCGCCATGGGAGGGTGCCCAATACATCCTGCCCGGCGATGAGAAAAAAGAGAAGGCGCAGTAGCATGATGGACGGTGATATCCGCACAAACGCGTATGATGACGGGTCAACAGATGCTGCGACCGACGAACAGCAGATCCGCAATTTCAACATCAACTTTGGCCCGCAACACCCTGCGGCCCACGGGGTGTTGCGTCTGGTACTAGAACTGGACGGCGAAATTGTTGAGCGCTGCGATCCGCATATCGGCCTGCTGCACCGCGGCACCGAAAAGCTGATGGAAAGCCGCACCTATCTGCAAAACCTGCCGTATTTCGACCGGCTGGATTACGTGGCCCCGATGAATCAGGAACACGCGTGGTGTCTGGCGATTGAAAAGCTGACAGGTACGGTTGTGCCGCGCCGCGCATCGCTGATCCGCGTGCTTTATTCCGAAATCGGTCGGGTGCTGAACCACCTGCTGAACGTCACCACGCAAGCGATGGACGTTGGCGCGCTGACCCCGCCGCTGTGGGGTTTTGAAGAACGTGAAAAGCTGATGACATTCTACGAGCGGGCCTGTGGCGCGCGTCTGCACGCGGCGTACTTCCGCCCCGGCGGTGTGCATCAGGATCTGCCAGACCAATTGATCGAGGATATTGATCAATGGGCTGTTGAGTTCCCAAAAATGCTTGCCGATATTGACGGGCTGCTGACTGAGAACCGGATTTTCAAACAGCGCAACGCCGATATCGGTATCGTCACCGAAGAAGACATCCAGCAATGGGGTTTCTCGGGGGTGATGGTGCGCGGTTCTGGCCTTGCATGGGATTTGCGCCGCGCAGAGCCTTATGAATGCTATGACGAATTTGAATTCCAAATTCCGGTTGGCAAGAACGGCGATTGCTACGACCGCTACCTGTGCCGCATGGAAGAAATGCGCCAGTCCACATCGATCATCCGTCAGGCCTGCGAAAAGCTGCGCCATGAAAAAGGCGACGTGATGGCGCGCGGTAAGATGACCCCGCCGACACGCGGCGAGATGAAAACATCAATGGAATCTCTGATCCATCACTTCAAGCTTTATACCGAAGGGTTCCACGTACCTGCGGGCGAAGTTTATGCCGCTGTCGAAGCCCCCAAAGGCGAATTTGGTGTCTATCTGGTCGCAGACGGGTCCAACAAACCGTATCGCGCAAAACTGCGCGCGCCGGGTTTCTTGCATTTGCAAGCGATGGATCACGTCGCGGTCGGCCACCAATTGGCCGATGTTGCCGCGATCATCGGGACGATGGACGTTGTGTTTGGTGAGATTGACCGCTGATGGGGTCGATCACGCTTGATATTTGGCTGCTCGTTTTGGGCGCCGTTGGCGGTATTGCGGGCGGGCTGGTGGCCACAGGCCGCAGCCGTTTGTTGAAATCTGCTTTGGCGGGTGCCATTGCCGTATTTTTGGCGACGCTTGTTCGCGGTATGCTTTAGGCGCAAAGGGTAGGGGATAGGCATGAAAAAATATCTGATCGGACTTTCATTTGCGACGCTTTCCGCCTGTTCGGGCGCGATGTTTCAAATCCCAGATTTCCGGCCTGCCCCGACAGTGCCAGCGCCCGCACCGGTCGCAGCCCCCGTGGTCAACCCGCTTTCGGCCAAGGAACGGTTTGTCACGACCGTTGAACAAAACGGCTGTGTGGTGAACCAAGCCAACTCTGCCATTATTCTTGCCGATGCGACGCTGTCACGCGAAGACCTTGCACGCATCATGACCGAGCTTCGGGCTGAAGGGCGCGGGCAGATTGCTGCCGACCAGCAGTCCTTTGAACTTATTTCCGCGAACTGCCTGTGATGGAAGCCACCAGCATGATGACCAATATTGGATTGCCTGGTCTGGTGCTTTTGTTGGGCGCTCTTAACCCTGGTGGGATTGTCCCCACCGCCTTGTTCACGCTGATCACATCAGCCGCCGTAATGACTGGGATACACTAATGCTACGCCGCCTATATCACGACCAGCCAGAATCATTTGCATTCACGCCAGACAACCAGAAATGGGCCGAGGCGCAGATGAAAAAATTCCCCGAAGGCCGGCAGGCCTCGGCGGTGATCCCGCTGCTTTGGCGTGCGCAAGAACAGCACGGCTGGCTGACCCGCCCCGCGATCGAATATGTCGCCAATATGCTGGATATGGCCTATATCCGCGTGCTGGAAGTCGCGTCTTTCTACTTTATGTTCCAATTGCAACCAGTTGGGTCGATTGCCCATATTCAGGTTTGCGGCACATTGTCGTGCATGATTTGCGGCGCCGAAGATCTGATCGGTGTGTGCAAAAACAAGATCGCCGACAAAGCGCATGAAGTGTCCGCAGACGGCAAGTTTTCTTGGGAAGAGGTTGAATGCCTTGGTTCATGTGCAAATGCGCCCATGGTCCAGATCGGCAAGGACTACTACGAAGACCTGACCGCCGCTCGCCTGAGTGAAATCATCGATGAACTGGCTGCAGGGAAAGTGCCGGTGCCCGGCCCGCAAAACGGCCGCTTTGCCGCTGAGCCGCTCAAGGGGCTGTCCAGCCTGCGCGGCTTTGACAGCGGCAAGACCAAACACAACGCCTCTGTGCAGGCGGCTGTTGAAATTGGCGATACGGTCAAACGCATCGACGGCACCGAAGTGCCACTTTTGACGCCATGGGTCAAAGATAGCGCGACAAAAGCGGCCAAGCCAAAGCCCGCCACAAAGCCGAAAGCCGCAAAGCCGAAAGCCGCTGCGCCGAAAGCCGCGAAACCCGCCGCTGCACCTGCGGACGTGGCCGAAGAAAAGCCGCTGACATTGGATGCTGCACGCGAAACCGGTGCCGATGATCTGAAATTGATCTCTGGTGTTGGTCCAAAGCTGGAAGGCGTGCTGAATGATCTTGGCTTCTGGCACTTTGACCAGATCGCGGATTGGACTGCAGAGCAGGTTGCATGGGTTGATAGCCGCCTGAAATTCAAAGGCCGCATCGAACGCGACAACTGGATGGCGCAGGCCAAGGAATTGGCGAAAAAGTAACTTTTGCGCAGGAATTGGGCGATAACATCAGATAAATCGCCCAATTTGCAAAAATCCTTTGGTAATTGCGCGCGTGCAGGTAACTGTTGGGCGGCTTGTTCACCTGAAGGGAGACTGCACAATGAATGATTTGAAGCCTATGACCCAGCGGATGCTGACAATTGCCGGCGGTACTGGTATCGTTTTTGCGATTCTTTTGCTGCTGTTTAGTAAAATCGGATTTTTCGGAGCATTGCTGATTGGCGCGCTTGTCGCCGCTGCCATTTTGTTTGCGATGATGTTGGGGTTGCTTGATGCGCTTGTTGGTGAAGATTCGCCCACATCTGCGCCGCCGGTGATTTCCGATACCCCAGTTGCTGCCGCGCCCGAACCAAAGACCGCCGTGGCACCAGAGGCCGCCCCAGAACCGGCGCCAGCACCAATGCCCGAACCCGCGGTAGCGCCTACATCATCTCCAGAACCCGTTGTTTCAGCAGGCAAACCTGCCACACTAGATGCTGCGCGTGCTGAGGGTGCGGACGATCTTAAGAAGATCAAAGGTGTTGGGCCGAAGCTTGAGGTGATGCTTAACGAGATGGGATTCTACCATTTCGATCAGGTCGCAGCGTGGGGGGCGGCTGAACAAAAATGGGTCGATGAGAATTTGCCCGGATTTAAGGGTCGTGCAACCCGCGACAAATGGGTAGAACAGGCCAAGACACTGGCGGCCGGATAAAGGGCCGTATAATAGACACGAAAGGCGGCACCGTTTGGGGCCGTTTCACACATGCGCAACGATCTCGATCATAAACGGGCCAAGGCCGGACAGCGCGCCGCGTTGATTCTTGCCGGAACTGGTGCTTTATGGATCATAGCGACATGGGCAGGGTCACATTTTGGTTGGACCAATCGGGTCCGCGCGTTATTTGACCTTGCGGCGCTTGCTGGTTTCGGCTTTGCGCTGTGGCAGACATTTCAACTCTGGCGGAGTGGCCAGAACGACAAGGGCGAAAGCTGATGCTCAAAGACGAAGACCGGATTTTCACGAACCTTTACGGGATGCACGACCGCACCTTGGCAGGCGCACAAGCACGTGGTCATTGGGATGGCACCGCCGATATCATCAAAAAAGGGCGCGATTGGATCGTGAACGAGATGAAAGCCTCTGGCCTGCGTGGCCGTGGTGGCGCGGGTTTCCCGACCGGTTTGAAATGGTCGTTCATGCCCAAGGAATCTGACGGTCGCCCGTCCTACCTTGTTGTGAACGCCGACGAATCCGAGCCGGGCACATGTAAAGACCGCGAAATCATGCGCCATGACCCGCATACATTGGTCGAAGGCTGCTTGATCGCGTCATTCGCTATGAATGCGAACGCCTGCTATATCTATATCCGCGGCGAATACATCCGCGAAAAAGAAGCCCTGCAAACCGCGATCGACGAAGCCTATGCTGCCGGTCTGGTTGGTAAAAACGCTGCCAAATCCGGTTGGGATTTCGACATTTACCTGACCCACGGGGCTGGAGCCTATATTTGCGGTGAAGAAACTGCGCTGCTCGAAAGCCTTGAAGGCAAAAAGGGTATGCCGCGGATGAAGCCGCCGTTCCCTGCGGGTGCTGGTCTTTATGGCTGCCCGACAACTGTGAATAACGTCGAATCAATCGCCGTTGTTCCAACTATCTTGCGCCGTGGCGGTGGTTGGTTTGCAGGCATTGGCCGCGCCAATAACGCAGGCACAAAGCTGTTCGCGATTTCGGGTCACGTCAACAACCCCTGCGTTGTCGAAGAAGAAATGGGCATTTCGTTCGAAGAGCTGATCGAAAAGCACTGCGGCGGGATCAAAGGCGGCTGGGACAATCTTAAGGCCGTGATCCCTGGCGGGTCATCCGTGCCCAACGTGCGCGGTGAAAACATGCGCGATGCGATCATGGATTTTGACGGGCTGAAAGAAAAAGGGTCAAGCCTTGGCACCGCTGCCGTGATCGTGATGGATCAATCGACAGATATGATCAAAGCAATTTGGCGCCTGTCCAAGTTTTACAAGCACGAAAGCTGCGGGCAGTGCACGCCGTGCCGCGAAGGCACCGGCTGGATGATGCGCGTGATGGAGCGTTTGGTAAAAGGTGATGCATCTGTCGAAGAAATCGATATGCTGTTTGACGTGACCAAACAGGTAGAGGGCCACACAATTTGTGCGCTTGGGGACGCGGCCGCATGGCCAATTCAAGCGCTGATCCGCAATTTCCGCGACGAAATTGAAGACCGGATCAAGCATAAACGCGTCGCGGGGATTGCAGCAGAATGATGAAATCAGGTCTGATTTTCGGCGCAGCTTTGACGCTTGCCGCCTGTTCCACCGGATCAAATGCGGCGCGCCCGTTTGATGATCCTGCGGTGCAAAAGCTTTATACAATGTCGACGCCGCTCTATTTTGCGACGTTGAAAATCGCCAATGATGTGGCTCGCAATTGTGCGGATTACCGCTATGATGCCGCGCTGGATGCGGAACTGAACGAACGGCGCAATGAAATGGGCCGCGGCACCTTGTCCGCGATTCCGTTGCGCCTTGCGATCGAGACGGAAACAAGCGTCAGCGCGCGCAGCTTTGAGGCCAAACACGGGATTGCGCTCGATGGTGGCGATCTATGTGCTGCGGCTGCGGCCGAAACGCTGGAAGGCTCGGCGCTCAGCGCTTTGTTGGTGCCGGTCTAGGCCGGTTTGCGCCATAACCGAACCCACGGGCCGCCCAGTTTTCTGCGCGGCCCTTTTTATTGGCGATTGTGCGAAAATCGGCGTGCCAAAAGGGATATCCCCGCTTTGATATTGAATAGCGCGGCGTGAATGCCGATGTCTGAACGGATCAAAGGCGCATCAAGAACCGCCCAGCAGGAGACGACACATGGCCAAGACCCCGTTTATTATTGCCGCCGCCGCGCTTGTTTGCGGGCTTGCGGGCAATCTGTCGGCGCAAACCGCGCTGCGCGACCAGCCCGAAGTGCGCGACGGCATTATTCAGGTCGGCATGGCCTACGAGATTTCACAGCAATGCGATGAAATCCGCGCCCGCACATTTCGTGGCATCAGCTATCTGCAATCGCTGAAACGGCGGGCTGCGGAACTGGGCTATTCGGAGGCCGAAATTGACGCCTATGTCAGCGACCGCGACGAGAAACGCAGGCTAGAGGCGATTGCGCGCGAACAGCTTTCACTGCTTGGTGTCGTGGCCGATGACCCTGCGACATATTGCGCCGTTGGGCGCGCGCAAATGGCTGCAAACACCCGTGTTGGGTGGTTGTTGCGCTAAGGAACCGATTTTGACACGAAAATTGGCGTCTTTTTTGTCAAACTGACTGGCATCATGTTCCCTGTCGCGTTAGAACGCGGCTAACGCGGTCCCACCCCAAATTGTCGGGGAAGGCGCGCAAGGGAATAAAAAGGCACGCCATGTCTGATCTACGCAAAGTCGTCATTGATGGAACTGAGGTCGAAGTTGATGGGGCGATGACCCTCATCCAGGCCTGTGAACAGGTCGGGGTCGAGGTCCCGAGATTCTGTTATCACGAACGTCTTTCGATTGCGGGCAACTGCCGCATGTGTCTGGTCGAGGTCGTCGGCGGCCCGCCAAAACCAACCGCGTCATGTGCGATGCAGGTCCGCGATCTGCGCCCCGGTCCAGAAGGGCAGCCGCCCGTTGTGAAAACCAATTCGCCTATGGTCAAAAAGGCCCGTGAAGGCGTGATGGAATTCTTGCTGATCAACCACCCGCTGGATTGTCCGATCTGTGACCAAGGCGGCGAATGCGATCTGCAAGATCAGGCGATGGCATATGGCGTCGACTTTAGCCGTTACCGCGAACCCAAACGCGCGACCGATGATCTTGATCTTGGCCCGCTTGTTGAAACGCATATGACCCGCTGTATTTCGTGTACACGCTGCGTGCGCTTTACAACCGAAGTCGCGGGTATTGCCCAGATGGGCCAGACTGGCCGTGGCGAAGATGCGGAAATCACCAGCTATCTGGGCGAAACGCTCGATTCGAACATGCAGGGCAACATCATTGATCTGTGCCCCGTGGGCGCGCTGGTGTCCAAGCCCTACGCCTTTACCGCCCGTCCTTGGGAACTGACCAAAACAGAATCAATCGACGTGATGGATGCGCTTGGGTCTAACATCCGCGTCGATACGAAAGGCCGCGAAGTGATGCGGATTCTGCCGCGCAACCACGACGGCGTGAACGAAGAATGGATTTCCGACAAGTCCCGCTTTGTCTGGGATGGTCTGAAACGCCAACGTCTGGATACACCTTACATCCGCGAAAACGGCAAACTGCGCAAAGCAGGCTGGGCCGAGGCCCTGACAGCTGCTGCCGCCGCGATGAAGGGCAAGAAACCTGCCGGTCTTCTGGGCGATTTGGCTCCGGTCGAGGCGGCTTTTGCGCTCAAGCAAATGATCGAAGCCCAAGGCGGATCCGTCGAGTGCCGCACCGATGGCATTAAGGTGCCTGCCGGAAACCGGTCTGCCTATGTTGGCACCGCGACCATCGAGGACATTGATACCGCCGAAGCGATCATGTTGATCGGCACCAACCCACGTGTTGAAGCCCCCGTTCTGAACGCCCGCCTGCGCAAGGCATGGTCTCGCGGCGCGAATGTCGGCTTGGTCGGTCCGCAGGTTGATCTGACCTATGAATATACCCACATCGGGAATTCGCCTGACGTGATCACCGACCTTCTGGGGCGCGACCATAGTGAAGTGGCCAAGAAATCTTCGATGATTATTGTCGGTGCCGGTGCGCTTGCGCGTGAAGATGGCGATGCGGTCTTGGCGGCTGTCATGGCGCTTGCTGAAAGCACCAAGTCGACATTCATGATTTTGCACACCGCCGCTGGGCGCGTAGGTGCGCTGGATGTGGGTGCTGTCACCGATGGCGGGCTGACGGCTGCGCTTGATGGTGCCGAAGTGGTCTATAATCTTGGCGCAGACGAGGGCGATGTGCCTGCTGGTGCCTTTGTGATCTATCAGGGCTCGCACGGGGATCGTGGCGCACACCGCGCTGATATCATCCTGCCAGCCGCCGCTTATACCGAAGAAAACGGGCTGTTTGTGAACACCGAAGGGCGTCCGCAATTGGCGCTGCGGGCCAGCTTCCCTCCGGGTGAGGCCAAAGAAAACTGGGCGATCCTGCGCGCACTTTCTGCAGAACTGGGCGCAACATTGCCTTACGACAGCATGGCGCAACTGCGTCAGGCGATTGTAAGCGCACATCCGCATTTGGGACAGATTGACGAAGTCACGGAAAATGAATGGCAACCTATCAAGGCGAAAAAGCCTGGTAAGGCCGCATTTAAGTACGCAATCACGGATTTCTACCTGACGAACCCAATCGCGCGCGCCTCTGGCCTGATGGCAGAGCTGAGCGCAAACGCCAAAGCGCGGGCTAACCCCGCTGTCGCGGCAGAGTAAGACGGGGTTCGCCCCATAATTTCAGCCTTTGGGCTGGCACCAGCGGCGTGACATGCATGCGCGCCGCATCATGTTGGCACCAGTTCACGGTGTGAGGGAATAAATATGGTCGAGTTCTTCACCAATACCAACCTTGGGATCGTCCTTGTGATTCTGGCCCAGTGTCTGCTGGTTCTGGTCCCATTGCTGGTCGCTTTGGCGTTCTTGATGTATGCGGACCGCAAAATCTGGGCCGCTGTTCAGATGCGCAAAGGGCCAAACATCGTTGGTGCCTTTGGTCTGCTGCAATCCTTTGCGGATTTCTTGAAATACATCGTCAAAGAAATTGTCGTACCTGCGGGCGCTGACAAATTTGTCTTTTTCCTTGCGCCGATGATTTCATTTGTGCTGGCTGTAGTCGCATGGTCGGTGATCCCGTTCAACGATGGTTGGGTGCTGTCCAACATCAACGTGGCCATCTTGTTTGTCTTCGCGGTGTCCTCGCTCGAGGTTTACGGCGTGATCATGGGCGGCTGGGCGTCGAACTCGAAATACCCATTCCTTGGCTCGCTGCGGTCCGCCGCGCAGATGATTTCTTACGAAGTCTCATTGGGCCTGATTATCATCGGTGTGATTATCTCAACCGGTTCCATGAACTTTGGCGATATCGTCGCGGCCCAAGACGGCAAAGCGGGTCTGTTCAACTGGTACTGGGTTGCGCATTTCCCGATGCTATTCCTGTTCTTTATCTCGGCACTCGCTGAGACCAACCGGCCACCGTTTGACCTTCCCGAAGCGGAATCAGAACTGGTTGCGGGGTATCAGGTTGAATATTCATCAACGCCGTTCTTGCTGTTCATGATCGGTGAATTGATGGCCGTCGTGCTGATGTGCGCGCTGATTTCACTGCTGTTCTTTGGCGGCTGGTTGTCACCAATTCCGGGCCTGCCAGATGGCATCCTGTGGATGGTGCTGAAAATGTCCGCCTGCTTCTTTGTCTTCTCAATGGTCAAGGCGATCACACCGCGCTACCGCTATGACCAACTGATGCGGATCGGCTGGAAAGTCTTCCTTCCAATGTCTTTGATCTGGGTTGTGCTGATTTCATTCCTCGCGAAATTTGAAGTAGCAGGCGGTTTTTGGGCGCGTTGGGACGACGAGCCTGCAACGATTGCAGAGTTTATGGATCAAAATTGTTCGGCTGAATTTGCTGCACTTCGTGAAATTAGTCCTAGTCATGACCTTGTAGCTATGACTGCAAAAAATGGCATAAACCCAGAGGTGTCGCTGGAGGATGCGGCGAAAGTAATGGTTTTTGCTACACATATTTCTAGCTTTTTGCCAATTGCTGTACCGTCGCCGGACGGGGCAAAGTTGATTGCGTCTCCGGATGCGGATCCAGCGGACATTGCTTTGCTGGCTGCAATTTCAAATACGTCTGAATGCTTAGGGCGTGAAACTGGGTTTGATATCGCTGGGAGCGAACTGCCATCCGAAGGAGGGGTAAGTTTCACTCAGATTCGGACATGGACAAAAGAAATCATCTCTACGGAAGGCTCTGAGGGATAAAAATGGCACAAATGGATTACACACGCGCCGTAAAGTATTTCCTGCTGCAGGATTTCTATGTCGGTTTTAAGCTGGGGTTGAAGTATTTCTTTTCGCCCAAGGCGACGTTGAACTACCCGCATGAAAAGGGGCCTTTGTCCCCGCGTTTTCGTGGTGAACATGCGTTGCGCCGCTATGCGAATGGCGAAGAGCGTTGTATCGCTTGTAAACTTTGCGAGGCTGTGTGCCCCGCGCAGGCGATCACCATTGACGCGGAGCCACGCGATGACGGGTCACGCCGCACCACGCGTTATGACATTGATATGACCAAATGCATCTACTGTGGTTTCTGCCAGGAAGCCTGCCCAGTGGACGCAATTGTCGAGGGGCCGAATTTCGAATTCAGCACCGAAACCCGCGAAGAACTGTATTACGACAAAGAAAAACTGCTGGCGAACGGCGACCGTTGGGAATCCGAGATTGCGCGCAATCTCGAGCTTGACGCACCGTACCGGTAGGGGAAGAACAATGGGCGCTTGGGGCGTAGGATCATTCGACAATGACGGCAGTCAGGACTGGCTGACCGATTTTGCTGAATTCGGGGCGACTGCGGCCACCGATATTCTTGACGCCTGCGCTGATGCTGTCGCCAGCGGCTATGTTGATAGTGATATCGGGATGGGCGTTGTGGCACTGGCCGAGGTTGTCGCTGCCGCCCTTGGTAAACCTGACGAAGATCTGGCTGACCAGCTGGAAGAACCCGTTGAGAACCACAAAGACGCGCTGATGGATGTCGACAACGTGCAGGCCCGCACTTCCGAGGCGCTTGAGGCGCTGATGGGGGATGCGGAAACGTCCGAACTTTATGATCTATGGGCTGAAACGGATGAGCTGGACGATTGGCTGACCCAAATGAAGACGCTGCGCGCGCGATTGGATACAGCATGAGCGATCAGAATCCTTTTGAAGCCATGATGAAGATGGGCCAAGACTGGGCCAAGTCGATGAATGTCGACATGGATGCCTTTACGCCCGCCGGATTCGAAAACCTCTGGCCGACGATGCCAAAGGAAACCATGGAAATGTTTTTTGGCAAAGGCGTGAACCCAGACGGGCTTGACGCCAAGACCCGGCTTTTGTTGACCCTCGCAGGGCTGACAGTGCTGGGCGCCCAAGCCGAATCCCAAATTCGCCTGACTGTCCGGCATTTGACCGAAGCGGGCGCAACGAAACAGGAAATCGCCGAAACAATCGCCCAGATGGGCATGTTTGGCGGTGTGCCTGCGATGAATAAGGCCATGCAATTGGCCAATGAAGTGTTGGAAAAGGACGAAACCGCATGAGTGTTTTTGCGTTCACATTCTATCTGTTTGCGATCTCAACGGTCGTTGGCGGGCTGTTCACCGTTGTGAGCCGCAATCCTGTGCATTCGGTGCTCTGGCTGATCCTCGCGTTTTTGTCTGCGGCGGGCCTGTTTGTCACGCTGGGCGCTGAATTTGTCGCGATGCTGCTGATCATCGTCTATGTCGGCGCGGTCGCGGTGCTTTTCCTATTCGTTGTCATGATGCTCGACGTTGATTTCGCCGAACTTAAGGCGGAAATGGCGAAATACATGCCGCTGGCCTTGTTGATCGGGATCGTGATCATCATGCAATTGATCATGGCCGTGGGTGTTTGGGATTTCTCGGACGGCGTGGCCGGCCGTGTCGCCGCACCCCAAGGTGACGCGGACAATACTGCCGCTTTGGGCCTGCTGATCTATGACAAATACATCATGTTGTTCCAGCTTGCGGGTCTGATCCTGCTGGTTGCGATGATTGGCGCAATTGTTCTGACCCTGCGCCACCGCGTAGACATCAAACGCCAGAACGTGATCGCGCAAATGCACCGCGATCCCGCCAAGGCGATGGAACTTATCGACGTAAAACCGGGGCAGGGGCTGTGATGACGAACAATTCTGTGAACGGTTTTGGCCTAGAAGGAACGATGCAATGATCGGACTTGAACATTATCTGGCAGTGGCGGCGACCCTGTTTGTTATCGGGATCTTTGGTCTGTTCCTGAACCGCAAAAACGTGATCATCTTGCTGATGAGCATCGAATTGATGTTGCTGTCGGTGAATATCAACTTTGTGGCCTTCTCAAGCTATCTTGATGATCTGGTTGGTCAGGTCTTTACCTTGTTTGTGCTGACTGTTGCCGCTGCCGAAGCTGCGATCGGTTTGGCCATTCTGGTTTGTTTCTTCCGCAACCGCGGAACCATCGACGTTGAAGACGTCAACGTGATGAAGGGTTAAGGCACATGGAAACCACCATCCTATTTGCCCCGCTTGTGGGCGCGCTTATTGGCGGCTTTGGTTGGAGACTGATCGGCGAAACAGCCGCGCAGTGGATCACCACCGGCCTGTTGTTTCTGGCGGCATTCTTGTCATGGATCGTTTTCCTGACATTTGACGGCACAACCGAGACAATCCACATCCTGCGCTGGATCGAAAGCGGCACGCTGTCGACTGACTGGTCAATCCGCATGGACCGTTTGACCGCGATCATGTTGATCGTGATCACGACCGTGTCCGCGCTCGTGCACCTATATTCATTCGGCTACATGGCCCATGATGAGCACTTTAGCGAAGGCCAGAACTACAAGGCGCGCTTTTTTGCGTATCTGTCGTTCTTTACCTTTGCGATGTTGATGCTCGTGACTTCTGACAACCTTGTGCAGATGTTCTTTGGCTGGGAAGGCGTGGGCGTAGCCTCATATTTGCTGATTGGTTTCTACTATAAAAAACCATCTGCGGGTGCTGCTGCGATCAAAGCCTTTGTCGTGAACCGCGTCGGTGACTTTGGTTTCGCGCTGGGTATCTTTGCGCTTTATATGATGACGGATAGCATTCGCTTTGATGATATCTTTGCAGCTGTGCCGCATCTGGCCGAACAAAACCTGCATTTCTTGTGGCGTGACTGGAACGCGGCCAATTTGATCGCGATGCTGTTGTTTATCGGCGCGATGGGTAAATCGGCACAATTGATCCTGCACACATGGTTGCCAGACGCGATGGAAGGGCCAACACCTGTATCTGCGCTGATCCACGCCGCAACCATGGTGACCGCTGGTGTGTTCCTTGTCTGTCGCATGTCGCCGCTGATGGAATACGCGCCTGAAACCACTGCTTTCATCGTGTTCCTTGGTGCCACAACGGCGTTCTTTGCTGCTACTGTGGGCCTTGTACAAAACGATATCAAACGCGTGATTGCCTATTCAACGTGTTCGCAGCTGGGCTACATGTTTGTTGCTGCCGGTGTTGGCGTCTATTCGGTTGCCATGTTCCACCTGCTGACACATGCGTTCTTTAAGGCGATGTTGTTCCTTGGCGCGGGCTCTGTGATCCACGCGATGCACCACGAACAGGACATGCGCAACTATGGCGGTCTGCGCAAAAAGATCCCCTATACATTCTGGGCGATGATGATCGGCACATTGGCGATCACCGGTGTTGGTATCCCGCTGACACATATCGGTTTTGCGGGCTTCCTGTCCAAGGACGCCGTGATCGAGAGCGCCTATGCAGGCACCGCTGGGGGCTATGCCTTCTGGATGTTGGTGATCGCGGCCTTTATGACCAGTTTCTACAGCTGGCGCCTGATGTTTATGACCTTCTACGGCAAGCCACGCGGCGACAAGCATACGCATGACCACGCGCATGAAAGCCCGATGGTGATGCTGGTGCCGCTGGGTGTGCTTAGCCTTGGTGCCGTGTTCTCGGGGATGATCTGGTATAATTCGTTCTTTGGCGATCACCATAAGGTCGAAACCTTCTTTGGGATCGCGGATGCTGAAATGCACGCGGACGATGGTCACGGCGATGCTGATGCACATGGCGATGATCATGCCGCAGAGGCTGACGCGCATGGCGATGATCACGCGGTTGCTACCGATGATCATGCAGCGGATGCGGAACATGCGTCTGTTCCGGGCAAAGGTGCGATCTTTATGTCCGATGACAACCATGTCATGGATGATGCGCACCACGCGCCAAAATGGGTCAAGGTATCGCCGTTTGTCGCGATGATCCTTGGTCTGGCGCTGGCTTATATCATGTATATCCGCCGACCTGATCTGCCTGCAAAATTGGCCACACAGCAAGCTCCGCTATACCGGTTCTTGCTGAACAAATGGTACTTTGACGAGCTTTACGATGTGATCTTCGTACGGCCTGCCATGGCCATCGGGCGCATCTTCTGGAAGCGCGGAGATACACAAATTATTGACGGTGGGATTAACGGTTTGGCCATGGGCATCATTCCATTCTTCACAAGGCTCGCAGGTCGTGCGCAGTCTGGCTATCTGTTCACCTATGCATTGGGCATGGTTATCGGGATCACGGTACTTCTGACAATTGTGACGATGTCAGGGGGGGCAAACTAATGGGCAATATTCTTTCGCTTACGACGTTTATCCCGCTGATCGGGGCTGTGATCCTTGCGCTATTCCTGCGCGGCGATGATGAGGCCGCACAGAAAAACGCCAAATGGGTGGCGATGGTGACATCGCTGGTGACCTTTGTGGTGTCGCTGTTCATCCTGTCCAACTTTGACCCGTCCGACACCGGCTTCCAGATGGTGGAAACCCGCACTTGGTTGGCTGGTCTGCAATACAAGATGGGCGTTGACGGGATCAGCATTCTGTTTGTGATGCTGACCACATTCCTGATGCCGCTTGTTTTCGCGTCCTGCTGGAACGTGAAAACCCGCGTCAAAGAATACATGATCGCCTTCCTGATCCTGGAAACCTTGATGCTGGGCGTGTTCATGGCGCTTGATCTGGTGCTGTTCTATCTGTTCTTCGAGGCAGGTCTGATCCCGATGTTCCTGATCATCGGTATCTGGGGCGGCAAGAACCGGATTTACGCGTCCTTCAAGTTCTTCCTCTATACCTTCCTTGGCTCTGTGCTGATGCTGGTGGCGATGGTTGCGATGTTCTCGGATGCGGGCACGACCGATATCCCGACGCTGATGACGCATAGCTTTGGGTCTGAAAACTTTAGCCTGCTGGGCATTCAGATCGTTGGCGGCATGCAGACCCTGATGTGGCTTGCGTTCTTTGCAAGCTTCGCGGTGAAAATGCCGATGTGGCCAGTCCACACCTGGTTGCCAGATGCACACGTGCAAGCCCCGACTGCGGGTTCTGTGGTGCTGGCGGCGATCCTGTTGAAAATGGGCGGCTACGGCTTCTTGCGCTTCAGCCTGCCAATGTTCCCCATCGGGTCAGAGGTCATGGGGCCGTTTGTGCTGTGGCTGTCTGCCATTGCGATTGTCTACACATCGCTGGTCGCACTGGTCCAGGAAGACATGAAGAAGCTGATCGCCTATTCATCCGTCGCACACATGGGTTACGTGACCATGGGGATCTTTGCGGTCAACCAACAAGGTATCGATGGGGCGATTTTCCAGATGATCAGCCACGGCTTTATCTCTGGCGCGTTGTTCCTTTGCGTTGGGGTGATCTATGACCGGATGCACACCCGCGACATCGACGCCTATGGCGGGTTGGTGAACCGGATGCCGGCCTATGCGCTGATCTTTATGTTCTTCACGATGGCAAACGTCGGTCTGCCGGGGACATCCGGATTTATCGGTGAATTCTTGGTGCTCGTCGGTATTTTCCAAGTGAATACTTGGGTGGCGGCGATTGCGACAACGGGCGTTATCTTCTCGGCTGCTTATGCGCTGTGGCTGTACCGCCGTGTTGTGATGGGCGATCTGATCAAGGAAAGCCTGAAATCCATCACCGATATGGGCAAACGTGAAAAGCTGATCTTTGTCCCGCTGGTCACAATGACCTTGCTTTTGGGTGTCTATCCGGCGCTGGTTCTTGATATCATCGGGCCAAGCGTGGAAGCACTGGTTGAAAATTACGAAACGGCTGTTGCGGGCTTTGCCCCTGCCAGCCCTGTCGCGTCGCATTAAGGAACGGATGACATGATTTCCGCAGATATCCAAATCGTCATGCCTGAAATCCTGCTGGCTGTTTACGCCATGCTGGCCCTTTTGGCGGCGGTCTATACCAACAAAGACAAATCCGCGTCCTTGCTGACATGGGTCACATCGGGGCTTTTCGTCCTGCTGGGCCTGTGGATCGGGGTGAACGGGCAGGGCACGCAAACGGCCTTTGACGGCATGTTCAACGATGATGCGTTTTCGCGTTTTGCGAAGGTTGCAATCCTGCTGTCTGCCGCCGCTGTTTTGCTGATGTCAGAAGCCTATATGAAACGCCGCGGCTTGCTGCGGTTCGAATACCCGATCCTTGTGGCCCTTGCGGTTGTCGGGATGATGGTGATGGTTTCGGCCGGCGATCTGATGGCGCTTTATATGGGGCTCGAATTGCAGTCGCTGTCGCTTTATGTTGTGGCATCCTTGCGCCGTGATAGCGTGAAATCGACCGAAGCGGGCTTGAAATACTTTGTGCTTGGCGCGCTGTCATCGGGTTTGCTGCTTTACGGTGCATCGCTGACCTACGGCTTTGCGGGCACAACATTGTTCTCGGGCATTATCGAAGCGAGCGCGCACCACCCGTCTTTGGGCTTGCTGTTTGGCATCGTGTTCCTTGTGGCGGGGCTGGCGTTCAAAGTATCCGCAGCGCCGTTCCACATGTGGACACCTGATGTTTACGAAGGGTCGCCAACTCCCGTGACCGCATTCTTTGCTACCGCGCCAAAAATCGCGGCAATGGCGATGTTTGCGCGGGTTGTGCATGATGCATTCGGCCATATTGTATCCGACTGGCAGCAGATCGTGGCCTTCCTTTCCGTTGTGTCCATGTTCCTTGGGGCGGTCGCGGCGATTGGCCAAAAAGACATCAAACGTCTGATGGCCTATTCATCCATCGCGCATATGGGCTTTGCCCTGATGGGCTTGGCGGCTGGTACGGTCTTGGGCGTGCAGGCGATGCTGATCTACATGGCGATCTATGTGGTGATGAACATCGGCACATTCGCGTTTATCCTTGGGATGGAGCGTGACGGCCGTCCGGTTACATCAATCGAAAGCCTGCGCATGTATTCCAAGCGTCAGCCACTGCGCGCGCTTGCGCTGCTCGTGCTGATGTTCAGCCTTGCGGGCGTGCCGCCGATGGTCGGCTTCTTTGGCAAGTTCTACGTGCTGCGCGCGGCCTATGATGCCGGTCTTGGCTGGTTGGCTGTGGCTGGTGTGATCGCATCGGTGATCGGTGCCTTCTATTACCTGCGCATCGTGTTCTACATGTATTTCGGCGAAGAGGCAGAGCCGCTTGACGGCAAGCTGAACCCTGTTCTGTGGGGCTTCTTGATGGCCGCGTCATTGGCGATGGTAATCGGGGTGTTCAACCTGTTCGGGATCGAACCCATCGCCCAAGCAGCAGCACAAGCGCTTGTCCACTAGCGACAATTCACACGCGCATTGGCCCGAAGCCTATGCGCGTGTCATCCACGACAGCGTGGATAGCACAATGGCCGAGGCCGCGCGGCTGGCGCCAACGCTGACCCAACCCACTTGGATTATGGCGCGCACCCAAACCGCGGGGCGCGGGCGGCGCGGGCGGCCTTGGGTGGTGCCCGCGGGTAATCTGAATGCGACACTTGTCTTTAGACCTGCCTGCACCGCGGTCGAAGCGGCAAAGCGTTCGTTTCTGGCTGCAAATGCATTAGAGGCAGCACTCGCGATCTATGTGCAGCCGGAAAAGCTGTCGCTCAAATGGCCCAATGATGTGCTGCTGTCGGGTGGCAAGGTGGCGGGCATATTGCTCGAATCCAGCGGGCAGGGCCCGTTTGTCGACTGGCTGTCAATTGGGTTCGGCGTGAACCTTGCGGCCGTGCCGGAAGGCGTGACCGATGCCGCCTTTGCGCCGACTAGCCTGCGTGCCGCCGGTGGCTGGGATGTCGATCCGGTTGATTTTCTATCCGTTCTGGCCGATGCCTATGCCACCCAAGAAGACAAACTGCGGACCTTCGGCTTTGCGCGCATCCGCGACGACTGGCTGTCCAAGGCCGCACGTCTGGGCGAGGTGATCACCGCGCGCACCGGTCGCGAAGAAATTACCGGACGTTTCGACACCGTTGATCTTGACGGAAACCTTGTGCTGCAAACTGCCCAAGGCCCCCGCATTATCCCTGCGGCGGATGTGTATTTTTAGACGGGAGAGACCCCATGCTTTTGGCAATTGATTGCGGCAATACCAATACGGTGTTTTCCATTTGGGACGGCGAAAGCTTTATTGCGACATGGCGCACCAGCACCGAATGGCAGCGCACGGCTGATCAATATTATGTCTGGCTGTCGACCCTGATGGGCGTGCAAAAGCTGGATGTCACGATTGACGAGGTGATCATCAGCTCGACCGTGCCGCGCGTCGTGTTTAACCTGCGCGTGCTGTCCGACCGCTATTTCAACTGCCGCCCGTTGGTTGTGGGCAAGCCTGACTGCCTGCTCGAACAGCCGCCGCGTGTAGACGCAGGTACGGCTGTCGGCCCCGACCGGATTGTGAACGCAGCAGGCGCGTTTGACCGCCACGGCGGCAATCTGATCGTGGTGGATTTCGGTACAGCCACCACATTCGACGTGGTTGAAACCGATGGTGCCTATGTCGGGGGTGTGATCGCACCGGGCGTTAACCTTAGCCTTGAGGCATTGCACAACGCCGCTGCCGCGCTACCTCATGTCGATATCACCATGCCACAGCGCGTTGTGGGCACAAATACTGTGGCTTGCATGCAATCGGGTGTCTTTTGGGGTTACATCGGGCTGGTCCGCGAGATATGTGCGCGGATCAAAGCGGAACGCGACACGCCGATGAAAGTGATCGCAACAGGGGGGCTTGCGCCTCTTTTCCAACAGGCGTCAAACCTGTTTGACGTATTCGAAGAAGATCTGACGATGCACGGGCTGACCGTGATCCATAAGTACAATAAGGAAAACACATGACCGACCGCCTGATTTACCTGCCTCTTGGGGGCGCCGGCGAGATCGGCATGAACGCCTATGTTTATGGCTACGGCAAGCCGGGTAAGGAACGGCTGATCGTTGTCGATCTGGGTGTGACTTTCCCCGATATGGACGGCACGCCGGGGGTCAACCTGATCCTGCCGGATATTTCATGGTTGAAGAAACGCAAATCCCAGATTGACGGGATCTTTATCACCCACGCGCACGAAGACCACGTCGGCGCAATCGGCCATTATTGGGAACAGCTGGGCGCGCCTGTCTATGCGCGGCCCTTTACCGCAAATATCGCGCGGCGCAAGCTGTCCGAACACGGGCTGCCGGACAGCGTTGTGACGGTTGTCGACGTTTATCCGCAAGTTATCGAATGCGGGCCGTTCAAAGTGTCCTATTTGCCAATCAGCCATTCAATTCCCGAAAGCGCGGGGCTTTTGATCGACAGCCCTGACGGGCGGGTTCTGCATTCGGGTGATTTCAAGATTGATGAGACCCCCGTTGTCGGTGATCCGTGGAACGCGGCGCTTTGGGAAGAAGTGTCCAAAAACGGTGTTAAGGCGCTTGTCTGCGACAGCACCAATATCTTTTCCGAGGCTCCCGGCCGGTCAGAGGCCACAATCGGCGATGCGATTGCCGATATGATGAAAGAGGCGACCGGCATGGTCGTCGCCACCACATTTGCATCCAACATCGCGCGCCTGAAAACGCTGGCGATTGCCGCTGAAAAGGGCGGGCGTTCTGTCGTGCTGCTTGGCCGCGCCATGCGCCGCATGGTCGAAGCCGCGACCGAAGTCGGCATATTGTCGGGATTCCCTCCCGTGGTGTCCCCCGAGGACGCGCTGAACATGCCGCGCGAAAACGTGATGTTGCTGGTGACCGGATCGCAAGGCGAACGCCGCGCCGCATCCGCGCAATTGGCGCAAGGGTCATATTTGGGGCTGAAGCTGAAGGAAGGGGATACCTTCCTGTTTTCATCCAAAACGATCCCTGGCAATGAACGCGGTGTGATCCGCATCATGAACCAATTGTCGGAACTGGGCGTTGATGTGATCGACGATGCCGGCGGGAAATACCATGTCTCCGGCCACGCCAACCGCCCCGATCTGGAAACCCTGCATGAAATCGTGAAACCGCAAATCCTGATCCCGATGCACGGTGAACACCGCCACCTGCGCGAACATGTAAAAGTCGGCAATGCCAAAGGCTTGACCGGGATTGTTGCGGTCAACGGTATGATGATCGACTTGTCGGGCAACACGCCCAAAGTTGCGGAATATATCGAAACAGGCCGCACCTATCTGGACGGCACCGTGCAAATCGGCGCGATGGACGGCATCGTGCGCGACCGTATCCGCATGGCGCTGAACGGGCATCTGATTGTCACGTTGATCATTGACGAAAACGATGAGCCGCTGGGCGATCCATGGGTCGAAATCTCGGGTATTGCGGAAACCGGCCGCAACAACGCGGCGCTTGTCGACGTGGTTGAACAGGACCTGAGCCAGTTTGTGAACCGCGCCAATGCCAAGACATTGCGCGACGAGGTGAAGCTTGAAAAAGAGCTGAAGACAATCGCGCGCCGGTCTGCCGCTGCCGAGATTGGCAAGAAACCCGAAGTCACAGTTATCGTGTCACGGTTGAGCTAACCGGTTTGCGTTAACCAAAACTTAGGAGCCGCCTGTTAGCAATGTGCTGAACCCATACCAGTGGTTCAGCGCAATGCTATGGATGCTCTATGTCTAAACTAACCAAACTTGTCAGGACGCCGCGCATTTTCATGCGTGACGCGCTTGATAAACGATACCCGTTGCGCAAATTGCGCCCGAAAATCAAAGAAGCAAACGCATCGGAAAAACCGACTGCAGTGCTGGTCGGGTTTTCGGATTGGAAATCTTGGATGGTTGACGCATTGCCCGACTATCACGTTGTTTTCCTGGGGCATTCGCCACGGGTTGCTGATGCACTCTTGCGGGCAATTCCGAAATTTGACGATGTGACGGTTTTCGTCTGGTCCTATAAATACCCTGATGCGCTGAATGAAATCTGCGCCGCCAATAATATTGATATGGTCTATGTCGAAGACGGTTTTATCCGTTCGGTTGGGCTCGGGATCAAGAAATCGGCGCCGCTTTCGCTGGTGTTTGATAAATCGGCAATGCATTTCGACAGGCACCGCGTTAGCGGGCTGGACAGGCTTTTGAATACCGTTGAATTCAGCAATGAACCCGATGCGCTTGGGCTGGCGGATCGCGTGATTACCTTGGCAAAATCAGGCGTCACCAAATATATTTCGGCCGAAAGCGCCGATAATATTGCAGATCATTTCTACCGCGAACCGGGCGTGCGCAATATTCTGGTGCTTGGTCAGGTCGAAGACGATATGTCCATCCTGTGCGGCATGGCAAAACCGATGACGGGCAATGATTTCGTCCGTTTGGTCGCGCTAAATTACCCCGACGCAAATATTTTCTACCGCCCCCATCCCGAGGCAATTGAACGGCGCAAGAAACATTATTCAAATCCGAATGATGTCAACGGGATGTGCCAGATTGTTGGCCGGCGATGGAGCCTGAACGAGACATTTCAAATCGTTGACGAGGTGCATGCGATGACCTCTCTTGCCGGTTTCGAGGCGGCAATTCAGGGTCTTGAAGTGCATACCTATGGTATGCCGTTTTACGCGGGCTGGGGGTTTACCACCGATCACGGCCCGTCCGATATTGCACAAAAACGACAGCGCAGCCTAAGCCTGCGCGAAGTGGTGGCAGGTGCCTATGTGCTTTATCCGCAGTATTTTGACCCCATTTCGCAACGGCCTGTGCCAGCAGATCGCGGTATTGCAATGGCGGATGCGATGAACCGCCGGCTCAAGCATGGTATGCGTGTCAAGGCAGCGATGGCCGCGAAACCTTGCGTGAGAAACGGCAGCGCACAAACAGGGCCGTCAGAATTGCTGCCCGTCAACGGGTCTGCAATAGAGACGCCATATATCCGCACTGAACAGATTGTGGCGGCGATCAGGGATGCCGCGCGACGGATGTAGCGCCGCATTGGGCTCCGCCGGAACCCTAAATGCAGCGTACAGTGACCCGCGTGCTAAACTTTGGCGCGTTCCGCAAAGCTCAGCGCGATAAACGCAGGGGTGTCTTCGCCCATACCGACAATAGCAGGCCCGTTGTCGCGATAGTTGTTGCGGCCACGCCCGCCTTGTGGGCGATCTTCGCGTGGTTTTTGTTCACGCGGTTTTTGGTCGCGCGGCTGCTTTTGCTCGGCCGCGGGGGCCGGTGCAGGTGCTGCGGCTTTGGCGGGTGCTTTGGGCGCGCTTGTGTTTTCGGCAACGGGTTGCGGCGCATCCGCATCTACGGGTTTGCGACGTGACCGGCTGCGGGTCCGCTTCGGCTTGGCTTCGGTATCCGCATCCGCTTTTTCGGTGGATTTGCGGGCAGGGGCCGCTTTGCCGGGCACTTCCTTGCGCGGAATTTCCTGATTTACCAATGTTTCGACATCGGCAAGGTTTTTGTCGTCGCGGCCGATGCAAATCATGATCGCGGTGCCGCTACGCCCTGCGCGACCCGTGCGGCCAATACGGTGCACGTAATCTTCGGCATGGCTGGGCACGTCGAAGTTAAACACATGCGTCACCGCCGGAATATCCAGCCCGCGCGCCGCCACGTCAGAGGCCACAAGGAAACGCAGTTTGTTATCGCGAAAAGATTCGAGTGTGCGAGTGCGATGGGCCTGGTCCAGATCACCGTGGATCGGCGCGGCCTCGTAACCGTATTTATTCAATGATTTCGATACAATATCGACGTCAGACTTGCGGTTGCAAAAGATGATCGCATTGGTGCAGCTTGGACCTTCGGCATCAATCAACTGCCGCAAAAGCGCCCGTTTTTCTGACGGCTCTTTGGGCTTGGACGAACCTTTGAACATCACAACGCTTTGGGTGATATTGGTGTTTGTCGTCGCCGCGCGCGCCACTTCGATTTTGGCGGGATTTGACAGGAACGTGTTGGTAATCCGTTCAATTTCCGGCGCCATCGTTGCGGAAAAGAACAGGGTCTGGCGGGTAAACGGGGTGCGTTTAAAGATTTCTTCGATATCGGGAATAAACCCCATGTCGAGCATCCGGTCGGCTTCATCGACCACCATGACCTTAACATCGGTCAAAATAAGTTTGCCGCGTTCAAGATGGTCAAGCAACCGCCCAGGCGTCGCAATTAGCACGTCAACGCCTTTGTCGATCAGCTTGTCCTGATCTTTGAATGACGTGCCGCCAATCAGCAAGGCCTTGGTAAGTTTGGTGTATTTTGCGTAAGTGTCAAAGTTTTCGGCAACTTGCGCAGCCAGTTCGCGGGTCGGCGCCAAAACAAGCGAACGGGGCATGCGTGCGCGTGCGCGTCCACGACCCAAAAGCGTAATCATGGGCAATGTGAATGCGGCGGTCTTGCCTGTGCCAGTTTGCGCGATCCCCAAAACATCGCGCCCTTCAAGTGCGGGCGTAATCGCGCCGGCCTGAATAGGTGTCGGGGTGTCATAGCCGGTTTCGGCTACAGCCTTGAGAACCTTGGGATCAAGGTTCAAATCAGTGAATTTCGTCATGTGCGTCCTAAGTGTGCGGGATCGATCCGCAAGTGTGAAAGGACGCATTTTCCCGAGCGCCCCAGTCTGAACGGCCCGTGCCGTCAGGTGATCGGATAGCGAAATTGGGGCTGTTGGTCAAGCAATGCGCACAGATGCGCGCCAGCGCCTGCCAATTACGGCAATTATCGCTAGCTTCGGATGATTTCCGCATTTTCGAGAATCGCGGCATTCCACGTCTCGGGATCCGCATCGGGGATCATATCCCCGCGCAGGGTTATGCGGGCGCCTTCTTGGATGCCGTTGACAGGTGTTTGCAGCGTGACGCGGATGCTGGCCCCGTGATCGGGGTCGCCGCAAAGCGGACAAAACCCCATGTCAGAAACAAGGATCAATTCGCTGATTTCACTGCCCGCAGATATGGGGGCGGCGTAACCGGTCAGCACCATCCCCTTGCGTCCATCCGCGATTTCGGGCGGGTAGGTCTTGTCGACACGGTAGCTGGTTTCGGTGACGATTTCCTGAATGGTGATACCGCGCAAAAGGTCCCAGTCGTTGGACTGCGCCCATGTCATCGTGCCGGTTGAACAAAGTGCCGCGCCTAGCGCAAATGTGCTGACTTGTTTCATTCTTTCCTCAAACATGGGTCGCTGTTGCGCATATCTATATCAGCTTTGGGTTGCGTGCCGCCAGTCCGATAAATTCACATTTACCTGAACCGGCGGGGAAGCGCCCGCCATACCTTACCAGACCATCATTTCTTTGGTCGCACTGAGCGTCACATCGGGATAGTCGCGCCCGACCCGATCAATATCCCATTGCAGCCGTGTCAGAAAAACCGTGTCCCCGTCATTGTCGGTCGCGATATGCTGTTTGTTGGCCGCGCCAAATTTATCGACCGCCTCTTTGTTGCCGGTAACCCAGCGCGCCGAGGTGAATTGCGATTGTTCGAACCGCACGGGCAGCCCGTATTCAAGCTCGATCCGGCTGGCAAGCACTTCGAACTGGAGCGCACCGACCACGCCGACGATGAAACCGGAACCAAAGGTTGGCTTGAACACTTTGGCGGCACCTTCTTCGGCGAATTGCATCAGCGCTTTTTCAAGGTGCTTGGCTTTCATCGGGTCACCCGCGCGGCAGGCTTGCAGCAATTCGGGGGCAAATGACGGGATGCCGGAAACACGGATATCTTCGCCTTCGGTCAATGTATCGCCGATCCGCAATTGCCCGTGGTTGGGAATACCGATGATATCGCCTGCCCATGCCTCTTCGGCCAGTTCGCGGTCGGCAGCAAGGAAAAGCACAGGGTTTGAAATCGCCATCTGCTTTTTCGCGCGCACATGGGTCAGTTTCATGCCGCGTTGGAAATGCCCCGAGGCGAGCCGCACAAACGCCACGCGGTCGCGGTGTTTCGGGTCCATATTCGCCTGCACCTTAAAGACAAATCCGGCGACTTTTGGTTCCTCGGGCGCGATATTGCGGGGCAGGGCGGATTGGATCTGCGGCTCGGGGCCATAGGTGGCAAGCCCGTCCATCAATTCCTTGACGCCAAATGAATTCATCGCCGAGCCAAACCAGATCGGCGTCATCGACCCGTTCAACAGCGCTTCCGGATCCAGCGGAGGCAGCAATTCCTTGGCCATCTCGATTTCTTCAAGGAATTTCGTCAACAGATGCGCAGGCACATGTTCGGCAAGCTTGGGATCATCAAGCCCAGCGATCTGGATGCTTTCGGCGACCTTGTTGCGGTCGGCGCGATCCATCAGTTCAAGCCTGTCGCGCAAGATATCATAGCAGCCGATAAATTCGCGCCCCACCCCGATGGGCCAAGAGGCAGGGGTTACGTCAATGGCAAGGTTTTCCTGAATTTCATCAATAATTTCAAATGTATCGCGGCTTTCGCGGTCCATCTTGTTACAGAATGTCAAAATCGGCAGGTCACGCAAGCGGCACACTTCGAACAGTTTTTGCGTTTGGCTTTCCACACCTTTCGCGCCGTCAATAACCATCACGGCGGCGTCAACGGCTGTCAGCGTCCGGTAGGTATCTTCCGAAAAATCGGAGTGACCGGGCGTATCAACAAGGTTGAACCGGTATTTCCCGAAATCAAACGACATGGCAGAGGCCGAGACCGAGATTCCACGGTCCTTTTCCATCTGCATAAAGTCGGACCGCGTGCGACGTGCCTCGCCCTTGGCGCGCACCTGTCCGGCCATTTGAATGGCGCCGCCAAACAAAAGGAATTTTTCGGTCAATGTCGTCTTGCCGGCATCCGGATGCGAAATAATCGCAAAGGTACGGCGACGGGCAATTTCAGCGGGCAGGTCAGGGCGTTTTGTCATGGCTGATGCTTTATGCGGTTGCTGCGCAAAGGGCAATCCACACTGCGCTTAACCAGTGGTTTGGATTTCGCTGGTATCGTTGCATGCATGAATACAGGTTTGATAAAATTTCTTGCGCTGGCCTGCCTTGCGGGCTGTGGCGGGGGCGGCGATGATCCCGGTTCCGGGATTGATCCGCGCGTGGCCCGCATTGACGCCTATGATATGCAACGTTTGCGCGTGCTGGGTGATGCTGAAACGGGCGTGGCCGGCATGGATCCGACCCCGGCGGTCGGTGTGCCTGTTGTGGGCAGCGCGGATTTCGACGGGTTTGCGACGATCCGCGTCGAAAACACGGCGGCGCCGCTTGTGCTTTATGGTGATTCGGTTGTGACGATCAGCTTTGCACAGGGCAGTGTAACAGGCACGATGGATGCGTTTTTTGGCACCAACGACAGTGGCGCGCTTGTCGATTATACCGGCACGATCACAATTGATGCGGGCGCGGTAAGCCCCGATTTATCGTTTGATTATGCCGGCGCGCTAACCGAAGGGGCAAATACACTGGTGTTTGATGGTACGCTCACGGGAATGTTCTTGGGCGACCCGCTTGCGGCGTTGGCCGCGTCAGAGCTTGACGCCGCAGTGTATTATAACGGCACGCTTGTCGATGCGACTTTTGTGGTGGTCGGTGAAACGGTCCTGTCGCCTTAACCATCCGTTAACGATGTTGCGCGCATCTTCATGTGATGAAGCATCAAGTGTTAATTTTCAGCCTGCTTTGCGCTTGCGGTGGTGGCGGTGATGACGGGGGCGGCAACGGGGGCGCGCCTGCGGATTTTGACGATTACTTCAACCAGATCACCGGCACGGGTGTGACGCCTGTCGCCAGCCTGCCTGTTACAGGCCGCTATGAATATGCGGGGCGTGTGCGGCTTGACCTGCCAATTGACGGACCCGCGCAGCAATATCAGGGCCTTTTAGAGATCAGCATCGGGTTTGATGCAGGTGCAAATCCTGTGTTGGGCAGCGTGTCACAGCTCGCAAACGGCCAGCAGGTGCTTGTGGGCGTGTTGCAGATCGACAGTGGTGTGCTGAACCCGCATGCGCAACCCGCCGTCGATTACCAGTTTTTCGCCGGTCTTGACGGCAATCTGGATGCAAACGGCACAATCTATGTGATTGACGGAACGCTTGCGGGTGATCTTTACGGTCCGCAATGGGACGGCATCGCAGGTCTGGTATTCGGGGATATTACCCAAGGTATCATAGTTGATATTTTTGACGGCAGCTTTGCGGGCACGTTAACACCCTAGCCGCGCGACGCACGCCGCAACAGCTTTGCGATATCCGCAACCGGCGTCAGATTGCTCTGAAACTCGTAGTCATGCGGATCACGCGGGCGATGTGATTTCACGGCCGCCTGCGCGGTCAGCGCATTCCGGCTGCGGGCATTGACCAGATGTGATTCCGCGGCGATCCCTTCGGCAAAAATGATGTAATGTTCGTCAAAGATCAGCTGGTAATAATCGACATAGCCACCCTTGCGGCGCACCACGGTTTTGCCGTCAACAAGCTGGCGCGCCTTGATCAGCACTTCGGCGCGCCCCGCCCCCAGAAAATCAGCACGCTGATAGACCATCAGCCGGTGGTCAGGGCGTAACACCAGATCGTTTTCATTGTGCAGCGCGCCTTTGGTGATCACAATCGGGGCGAAACGACCGGAGGCCCGCAAGGTACATTGATCAATCATCCGGATGGGTTGTTTGCCGCTGTCGCGGGTCAATACCTCGTCGCCGACGACAAGATCCTCGATCGGGCGCATCATCCCGTTGCCCATAGTGATCAGCGTGCCGCGCGCAAATGAACCACCCGCCGATTGCGCAAACCGTTTGGTTGCGCTGTGGCGTTCGACGCCGATCAGCCGGTATTCAGTCGCGGCGATGAAATCACCCAGCGGCAAGACATAGATCGCGGCTATTATGTCGGCTGCGACCTCGACAAGGATCACGGCTTCGTGGGTGCCGCCGTCGGGCGCGATCAATGTCAGGCAGCAATCAATATGCACAAGATTGTGCGCCCCGTCCGCCCGCCGCAAGGATTGCCCGTCATCTTGCAGCGCCAACCCGATGGTACGGGCACCACCGCGCATCCGGTACTGGTCATCCATGACCAGATCGTCGGCAAACGACAGCGGCTCGCCAATGCGCACCCCGTCGGCAACCGTAAAATCTCCGGCGCAAAACACGTCAATATTCAGCAGGTTTTCAGTCATATGGCCAAGCTATACGTGACATTTTCCAAAGGGAATAGACCCCATGCGGCGGCAATGGTAGGAGTGACCCAAATCAAGTTTGGAGAAAACAATGGATCTGGGAATTAAGGGCAAACGCGCGCTGGTATGTGCATCATCAAAAGGCTTGGGGCGCGGCTGCGCGCAAAGCCTTGCCGAGGCTGGCGTAGATCTGGTTTTGAATGCGCGCGGCGCCGAAGCACTTGAGGCGACCGCCGCAGATATTCGCAGCAAATACGGCGTAAACGTCACCACCGTTGCCGCCGATGTGGCGACCGACGCGGGTCGCGCGGCCCTGCTCGCGGCGGCGGGGGATGTTGATATTTTGGTCAATAATGCGGGCGGCCCGCCTCCGGGGTTGTGGTCGGATTGGGATCGCGACGATTTTATCGCCGCGCTCGATGCCAATATGCTGGCCCCGATTGCCCTGATGAAGGCCTTGATGCCGGGCATGATCGAACGTCGCTGGGGGCGGGTTGTTAATATCACTTCGGGTTCGGTAAAAGCGCCGATCCCGCAACTGGGGCTGTCGAATTCGGCGCGCGCGGGGCTGACCGGCTATGTTGCGGGCACATCGCGGCAGGTGGCGCAATATGGCGTCAATATCAACAATCTGCTGCCAGGTATCCATGCCACTGACCGTGCGGCAAGCCTTGATGCCGGCGTTTCAAAGGCCCAAGGCATCGACATTGCTGCCGCCACCGCCCAACGGCAGGCCACAATTCCAGCACGCCGATATGGCACGGCAGCCGAATTTGGCGCGGCCTGCGCGTTTCTGTGTTCGCAGCACGCGGGCTTTATTGTCGGGCAGAACCTTGTGCTTGACGGCGGTGCCATCAACGCGACAATCTAGTGGCCGCTGGATTTAGCTTGAAAGATCAGCTGTTTAACGCGCAAACCGTTGCGCAGTTAGGCAATGATTTCGAAAAGGCGGGCGTCTTTGATGCCGCCCCCTTTGTCGATGCCGTTCTGGCGCGGATGGCGCCTTTGGAACTCAAGGCGCGGATCAATCTGATTGCGCAGGTTCTTGCGGATTTTCTGCCCGCCGATTTCCCTACCGCCGCCAAAGCGATTGCCGCCGCGCTGCCGCCACCGCTAGATCCGGAAAAGACGGATAATGATTTCGGGCATTTCATCTACGCCCCGCTTGGCGTTTTTGTCGAAACCAAGGGAATTGCGGATTGCCATCTGGATCAAAGCCTTGATTTGCTTGCGTTAATTACCCAGCGGTTTTCGATGGAGTTTTCGATCCGCGCGTTTTTGAATGCTCATCAGGGCGCAACGCTGGCACGGATGCAAGATTGGGCCAGCCATGAGAATTACCATTTGCGCAGGCTGGTATCCGAAGGGACGCGGCCAAAACTGCCTTGGGGGCAGGGGGTCGGGCTTTTGCCGGCGCAGACATTGCCGCTGCTTGACACGCTGCACGCGGATCGGACGCGCTATGTGACGCGATCGGTTGCGAACCATTTGAATGATATCGCAAAGACAGACGCCGATGCGGTAATTGCGCGGCTGTCAGACTGGCAGGAACTAGAAGCGCAAACCGCGCCCGAACTTGACTATATGCGCAAGCATGCGCTGCGCAGCCTGATCAAGAGCGGCCACCCCGCGGCGCTGCGCCATCTGGGTTTCCGGCCTGATGTCGATGTCAGCGTAACGGGGTTTTCGATCACGCCAGAGCCGTTGGAAATCGACGCAACAGCCGAGATCGCGTTCACCGTGCACGTGCCCCGACCGGCACCGTTGATTATCGATTATGCCATTGATTTCATGAAATCAAACGGCAAGACCGCACCCAAAGTGTTCAAGTGCAAACAGATTGCCGCGGTCCCGGGCGTGCCGGTTACAATCCGCAAAATGCACAGGTTCAAAGGCAATGCGACAACCTTCCGGCTATACCCCGGTGCGCACCGTATCCATGTGCAAATCAACGGGCGGATCGTACAAAGCTGTGATTTCACGTTGCGGTAGCTTGCCCTGAACGGCGCCGCTTGTTAGGTGCGGTTTACCTTAATGTTTCAGTCAGGGACCAATCCCCGCATGTCGACGCCCCGTCTCGAGATCAAGAATATTGTCAAATCCTTTGGCGGGCGACGGGTTGTCGACGATCTGAGCCTGAGCGTCATGCCGGGCAAGGTGACATGCCTTTTGGGGCCGTCCGGATGCGGTAAATCTTCGACCCTGCGCATTATTGCGGGCGTAGAGATGCAAGATAGCGGCACCATTCATGTCGATGGCGCTTTGGTCTGCGATACGGTCTTTCGGGTCCCGCCCGAGGCGCGCTCTATCGGGTTGATGTTTCAGGATTTTGCGCTTTTTCCGCATTTGAGTGTCGGCGAAAACGTGGCCTTTGGCCTGCGTGGCGACAAGGGCGCGCGCGAACGGGTCAAGGAATTGCTGCAAAAGGTCGGCATGTCCCGCTATATTGACGACTACCCGCACCAGCTGTCGGGCGGTGAACAACAGCGCGTTGCATTGGCACGTGCCTTGGCGCCGCGCCCGCGGATGATGCTGATGGACGAGCCGTTTTCAGGGCTTGATGACCGGCTGCGTGACGATATCCGCGATGAAACCCTAGAGGTGCTCAAAGGCGAAGGCACAGCCGTGTTGCTGGTTACCCATGAACCTGGCGAAGCTATGCGCATGGCAGACGAAATTGCGCTGATGCGTGACGGCAAGATTGTGCAGCAAGGCGCGCCATATAATATTTACAACACACCCGTCGATCTGAAAGCGGCCGCATTTTTCAGTGATATCAACGTGATAAAGGGCAAAGTTGAAGGTGCGCTGACAGATACGCCCTTTGGCCAGTTTTTGGCGCCAGGCGTGCCAAACGGAACAGAGGTTGATATTGTGATCCGGCCGCAGCATCTGAAGATCGACTTTGATCGGGCAGGGCGCGGGCCAAATCCCACGGCGGTAGATGGCACACCTGCGCGCGGCGTGGTCGAGCGGGCGCGGTTTATCGGCGCATCGAGCCTGATTACATTCCGGATGGATTACGACGGGTCGTTTTTGCAAGCGAGCGTGCCCTCGGTGTTTCTGCCCAAACCCGGCACGCCTCTGTGGATCATGATCCGCCGCGATCGCTGTTTTGTATTCCCGCGCCGCTAGCGCCAATTTCTGGTACAGAAATTGGCTACAGACTTTCGATGAAAGTCTGTCCCCCTAATCGCCGTTCTGCGCAATCCGCACGGCCCGTCCGCCACGCCGTCTGGTGATTTTTCCGGCTCTGGCTGCCAGATCATCCACCACTGCGCGCCGCGCGTCCGGCGTCATCCGTGACCATTCCCCGATTTCTTCAATCGTGCGCAGGCATCCGGTGCACAGTCTGCTGGCCGGATGGATCACGCAGATTTTGACGCAGGGGCTTTCGACCTCGTCTCGTGCCCAGATTTCATCGCTCATGTCGCGGCCCGCAGATTGCCCAAACGGTCCAGCATCCCTTGCAAAATATAGGCTGCTGCAACATGGTCGATCACTTCGGACCGGCGCTGGCGTGAAGTATCGGCCTCAAGCAGCGCGCGTTCCGCCGCAACCGTCGACAGCCGTTCGTCCCAATAGGTGATCGGAAGGTCGGTCAGACCGGACAGGTTGCGCGCAAAGGCGCGCGTCGCCTGACAGCGCGGCCCCTCAGAGCCGTCCATATTCATCGGCAGCCCAAGCACGATCCCCTTGATCTGGCGCGCATCGGTGATCGCCAAGAGCTTGGTCGCATCCACCCCGAATTTCTTGCGCCGGATCGTTTCAAGCGGTGTCGCCACCGATTTCATCAAATCAGAGACCGCAACCCCGATAGTCACAGTCCCCAGATCCAATCCGGCAATCGCCCCGAAATCCGGCAATTGCGCTGCAAATTCCTGTGGTGTTTCAAAAATCATTGCAAAACCCCCGCTGCCTGCGCTGCTTCGCGCAGCATGCGCATCGCGGGTTCATCCGCGCCAAAGGCCGCCTGTGCGTTCACCCAGATCGCCTGCGCGTTGGCCGTATCCCCAAGCGCGCCGTAGGCTGTGATCAACCGCGCCCAATCGCTTGCGGGCCCGCCTTCGCTTGCCAGTCTTTCGGCCAGCCCGGCGACCATCGCGTTGATCATTCCGGCGCGTTCCTCATCTGTCAAATCGGCGGCATTTGCGATATCGGCGGCAGTAGGTCCGCGCGTTTCGGGTAATGTGTAATCAATCCCAGCGCGGTAGGCTGCATCTTCGATCTGCGCCCTTGCCGAGGCCACATAATAACTGCGCGGGTCACCGGATTCCGCAAATTCGCGCCATAGCTGAAAGGCATAGTCCGCCCGATCCGTCTGGTAATATAGCGCGCCCAGATAGTAGCGTGCGGCAATATCTTGTGGGTCGCGCGCCAGAATTTCGCGGATCGTTTCCTCGGCTTGCGGCGAGACATAGCCGTTTGCCGCCGCGACCCGATAATCGACTAGCAAGCGCATATCATCCAGCGTTGCATCCGCGCCAAAGATTTCCAACAGATGCGCTTGCGCGCGCGCTGCCGCCGCGAAATTGCGCAAATCCGCCTCGTAATAGGCAAGCCGCGCCCAGGCCTCTGTATCGTTCGGACGCTGCGGTGCGATCGCGCGCAATTGCGCCATCGCGTCCAGAAATTCTTGCGGGACATCAACCGGCGCAGGGGCCGGGGCCAATGTCTCGAGCATCTCTTGGCTGGGGCGGTTTTCACGCATTTCATCGCCGGTTGCGATCCGCGTATGCAGCGGCAGATCGGCATAGCCCGGCGCGCCCAAATAGGCGTAGACCCCAAAGCTCAGCCCGATCAGCCCAAGCACCACCGCGCCTGTAAAAACGGGTGATGTCGGCCCCGACTGTGTCGGGGTGGTTGCGCTGTTGCTTGCCGCCAATAGGCGCCGTGCGATTTCGGTGCGCGCGCGCGCGGCCTCGGCCTCGGGCAGCACGCCACGTTCAAGATCACGCGCGATTTCCGCCAGTTGCGCTTTGTAGATCGCAATATCGGGGTTATGCGCGTCACTTTGCGCAGGTCGCAGCATCGGGGCCGCCAGACCCCCCGCGATCCCAAGCGTCAGCACCACACATATCAGCCAAAAAATCATTCTATCCATCCAAGCCAGTCAAGGGTGACATAACCATCACTGCCGCCACTGGAAAGGGGGCTGCGACCACGTGGCAGTTGCGATGTCGCAATTGTGCAGCCAGACGCCGCTGGCAGTATCCTCTTGGCACTGTGATCGGTCCAGTTAGAATGCAGCACCTAAACCGGCCTTATCAGGGAATCGATGATCGCATGAAACGCTATTCCGCCTTTGCCGTCGCCCGCGAAGCCATGCGCCAACACAAGGGTTGGGACCGCGCATGGGCCAAACGCGCGCCCAAAAAAAAATATGATGTAATTATCGTGGGGGCAGGCGGGCACGGGCTGGCAACCGCCTATTATCTGGGCAAGAATTTCGGGATCACCAATGTCGCCGTTCTTGAAAAGGGCTGGCTTGGTGGCGGCAATACCGGTCGCAATACGACGATTATTCGCTCCAATTACCTGCAAGACCCGTCAGCGGCGATCTATGAAAAGGCGCGCAGCCTGTACGAGACCATGTCGCAGGACCTGAACTATAACGTGATGTTCAGCCCGCGCGGCCTGATTATGCTGGCCCAGACCCAGCACGAGGTGCGCGGCTATCAGCGCACGGCGCAGGCCAACGCGCTGCAAGGCGTGCAAACCGAATGGATCGGCCCGCAGCGGGTCAAGGAATTATGCCCGATCATGAATATTTCAGGGCCGCGCTATCCGGTGTTGGGCGGGCTTTACCAAGAACGCGGCGGCACGGCGCGCCATGATGCCGTGGCTTGGGGCTATGCGCGGGCCTGTTCGGATATGGGCATGGATATCATCCAGCAATGCGAAGTTACGGGCGTGCGCCAGCAAAACGGCAAGGTTGTCGGTGTGGACACCAGCCAAGGCGCGATTGATTGCGATAAGCTGGGGATGGTTGTTGCCGGCCACGCTGGCGTGATGGCCAAAATGGCGGGGTTCCGGCTGCCGATCGAATCCGTTGCGCTTCAGGCGCTGGTGTCAGAGCCGATCAAACCGTGCATGGATGTTGTTGTGATGGCGAACACCGTGCACGGCTATATGTCGCAATCCGACAAGGGCGAGATGGTGATCGGAGGCGGCACGGACGGGTTCAACAACTACACCCAGCGCGGATCATTCCACCATATCGAAGAAACCGTGCGCGCATTGGTCGAGACATTCCCAATGATTTCAAGGCTTAAGATGTTACGCCAATGGGGCGGGATCGTGGATGTCACCGGCGACCGGTCGCCCATCCTGTCCAAGACGCCCGTGGACGGCGTGTTTGTGAACTGCGGCTGGGGCACCGGCGGGTTCAAGGCAATCCCCGGTTCAGGCTGGGCGATGGCCGAACTCATGGCCAAAGGGCAATCGCCGCTGACCGACGAATTCAGCATGTACCGTTTCCGCGAAGGCAAATTCATCGACGAAAGCGTCGCAGCGGGGGTGGCACACTGATGTTGGATATCGCGCAACTATTTCTAAATTCCGAGGTGTCCCCATGCTGACCTTGCATTGCCCCTATTGCGGCGTTGATGCCGATGAAACCGACCTGCACGCAGGTGGCGAGGCGCATTTGAAACGCGCAAGCACCGGATCATCCGACGATGCGTTCGAGGATTACCTGTTCATGCGTGAAAACCCCAAAGGCGTGCATTTCGAACGCTGGCGCCATGCTTACGGCTGCGGCAAATGGTTTCTGGCGGCACGTTGCACTGCGACATTGCAGGTGTTTGGCACGTATCGCGCGCAAACGCATGAGCCACCACAAGACATCAAAGACGCCATATCCGCGCAGCGGCCCGGTTGGTCATGGGGGAACTTTCGATGAGCACGCGTCTGACCGGAATGGGCCGTTTGATCAATAAAGGCAAAGCGGTAGAGTTCTCTTTTAATGGAAAAAATCTGCGTGGCTTTGAAGGCGATACGCTCGCTTCGGCGCTCTTGGCCAATGACCAGATGCTCATGGGGCGGTCGTTTAAATACCACCGTCCGCGTGGCGTTGTGGGCGCGGGCGCGGAAGAGCCCAACGCGCTTGTCAACCTTGGCGAAGGCGGCCAGTTTGAGCCAAACCAGCGCGCCACCACGACCGAAGTGTTTGACGGGTTGCAGGCGCAATCGCAGAACCACTGGCCGAGCCTTGAATATGATGTCGGTGCGATCAACACGGCCTTTGCAAGGTTCCTACCTGCCGGATTTTATTACAAAATGTTCATGTATCCGCGTGCATTCTGGAAACATGTATATGAACCTGTGATCCGCAAATCAGCCGGATTGGGCCGCGCGCCCAAGGACCGCGATGCCAGCACATACGAGCATTTCCACGCCCATGTTGATGTGCTGGTCGTGGGCGGCGGGATCGCCGGACTTGCCGCAGCCCATGCTGCCGGCGAAGCGGGCGCGCGTGTTCTGCTGATGGAACAAACCGCCGATTGGGGCGGCCGTGCAGTTGTTGATGCCCCGATGATTGATGGAATTCCAGCGGAAGATTGGGTGAAAAACACCGTTCAAGCGATTGAAAATATGTCGAATGTTGACATGCGTTTGCGTTGCATGGGGGCAGGGGTTTATGATCACGGTTACGCGCTTGGGTACGAGCGACTGACGGACCACGCGCCGGAAATTGAGGGGCCGCGCCACCGGCTTTGGCGTATCCGCGCCAAGCAAATCATCACCGCGACTGGGGCCATTGAACGTCCGCTGTCGTTTGCGGGCAATGATATTCCGGGTGTCACGCTGGCAGCCGCCGTCCGCGACTATGTGGTAAATTACGGCGTATCCATGGGCGACCGCACGGTCGTTGTGACCAATAATGATGATGCCTACCGCACGGCCTTGGTCCTGAAAAAGGCGGGGCTGGATATCCCCGCGATCATCGACGCGCGCCCCGATGCCGAAGGCCCGCTGATTGATGAAGCCCGCGCTTTGGGCATCCGCGTGGAGCAAGGCAAAGCCATCGCCAAGGTCAAAGGCGGCAAGCGCGTCAAATCTGTCGGTATCTGCGCCCAAGCGGGTGAAGGCGCGGTACTGGAAGAAATTGCATGCGATTGCGTGGCGATGTCGGGCGGCTGGTCGCCCGTTGTGCATCTGTGGTCACATTGCGGTGGCAAGCTGATTTGGGATGCCGATCAGGTGATGTTCCGCCCCGACCATGAAAAGCCGCCGACAGGTGCTGACGGGCAACCGTTTGTGATCACCGCGGGCACGGCAAACGGGCATCTGTTTACCGCCGAAGCTGTCAGTGACGGCTGGGCGGCTGGGCGCGCTGCGGCAAAGGTTGCGGGCCAT
Source organism: Yoonia tamlensis (assembly GCF_900115105.1). Taxonomy (GTDB): domain Bacteria; phylum Pseudomonadota; class Alphaproteobacteria; order Rhodobacterales; family Rhodobacteraceae; genus Yoonia; species Yoonia tamlensis. The sequence goes on along the minus strand of NZ_FOYP01000001.1, from coordinate 1,644,426 downwards.
AGCAAACGCGGTTCCCAATCCCCGCTGGGCGAAGATGCCGAAGAAGGCCCGATTTCCCCTGTCTGGCTGATGCCGCAAGGCGCAAGCCATGAATTGCGGTCAAAGGCCTGGCTCGATTTTCAGAATGACGTGAAAGTGTCCGACGTGCAGCTTGCCGCGCAAGAAGGTTTTGAAAGCGTCGAACACACCAAGCGCTATACCACGCTTGGCATGGCGACAGATCAGGGAAAGTTAAGCAATATCAACGGGCTTGCGATCCTGTCGCAATCTTTGAACGCCGATATTCCGAACGTGGGCACAACCACATTCCGCCCGCCCTATACGCCGATTTCGATGGGGGCGATTACGGGTGCCGCGCGGGATGATCTGTTTCTGCCAGTGCGCAAGACACCGGTGTCTGCATGGTCCAATGCTAATGGCGCTGATAACGAACCTGTTGGCCAATGGCGCAGACCCTATACCTATGTGCGCGAGGGTGAGAGCGTACATGACGCCGTGAACCGTGAGGTGAAGAATGCGCGTGAAAACGTGGGGCTGCTCGATGCGTCGACATTGGGCAAACTTATTGTCAAAGGGCCGGACGCAGGGAAGTTCCTTGATCTGATGTATACCAACATGACGTCGACGTTGCCTGTCGGCAAATGCCGATACGGGCTGATGTGTTCGGAAAACGGGTTCTTGATGGATGACGGTGTGGTGGTCCGCATGGATGACGACACGTGGCTTTGTCATACCACAACCGGCGGGGCCGAGCGTATTCATGCCCATATGGAAGACTGGCTGCAATGCGAATGGTGGGACATGCAAGTCTATGTCGCCAATGTCACCGAACAATATGCGCAGATCGCCGTGGTCGGGCCGAAGGCGCGCAAGCTGCTGCAAAAATTGGGCGGCGATATGGACCTGTCTGCCGAGGCACTGCCGTTTATGCAGTGGAAGGCTGGCAGGATCGGAGAATTTGACGCGCGCGTGTTCCGGATCAGCTTTTCAGGTGAATTGTCATACGAGGTGGCCGTGCCCGCCGGGCAGGGTGCCGCATTCTGGGATTCGCTGATCGCGGCGGGCGAGGAATTCGGGGTGATGCCCTATGGCACCGAGGCGCTTCATATCATGCGGGCCGAAAAGGGCTTTATCATGATCGGGGATGAAACCGACGGGACAGTGATCCCGCAGGATTTGAACCTGAACTGGGCGCTATCCAAGAAGAAAGAGGATTACTTAGGCAAACGCGCGCATCTGCGCAGCCATATGGCCGATCCGAACCGTTGGAAACTGGTTGGGTTGGAAACCGTCGATGGGTCTGTTTTGCCTGATGGGGCCTATGCGATTGCGACAGGTGAAAACGCCAACGGCCAACGCAACACCCAAGGGCGTGTGACGTCGACCTATTATTCGCCCACGCTGGATCGCGGGATTGCGATGGGGCTGGTCCACAAAGGCCCCGACCGCATGGGCGAGGTGATTGAATTCAACAAGGTCGACGGCACGACGATCGCGGCGAAAATCGTTGATCCGGTGTTCTATGACAAAGAAGGGGCAAAGCAAAATGTCTAATGCAGTCAGTGCCTTGAACGGCAAGGTCGCCGCCGGAGAAGTCACGATCCGCGAGGCGGGTCTGCGCGGCATGATCACGCTGCGCGCGGATTTGTCCGATAGTAAAGTGAAGTCGATTTGTACCAGCCTGACAGGCGCTGCGTTCCCGAGTAGCGGTCAGGCCAATTGCGATGACGCTAAGGGGCTGTGCTGGATGTCACCGGACGAGGTTCTGATTCTTGTGCCATATGATACCGTCGCGGATGCGCTTGAACAAATCGCCAAGGCATTGAAAAATAAACATCATCTGGCCGAAAATGTATCGGATGCGCGCGCGCTGATCACCGTCGAAGGCACATTCGCCCGCGAGGTCATCGCGAAACTCGCGCCTGTTGATCTGCATCCGGATGCTTTCCAGCCCGGTGATTTCCGGCGCTCGCATATCGGGCAAGTGGCCGCTGCGTTCTGGATGCGTGACCAAGACACGATTGCAGTGATCTGTTTTCGGTCCGTTGCAGAATACGCGTTTGATCTTTTGGCGACCTCGGCCAAAGCAGGCAGGGTTGGCTTTTTTGCCTAGGCAGCGCATGCAATCGGTGCGATTTACATGCAAATGTCATAACTTGGGTGCTATAAGAATGACGTAATGTCCGGCCAGCGGGCTTGACGCCGCGCGCGCATGTGACATGTATCAATGCATCCTGTCACCAACACAGAAAGTTAATACAATGGCATTTACTCTCCCCGATCTTCCTTACGCACACGACGCTTTGGCTGCCAAAGGCATGTCTGCCGAAACGCTCGAATTCCACCATGACCTGCACCACAACGCATATGTCACCAATGGCAACGCAGCGATTGCGGGCACCGAGTGGGAAGGCAAGAGCCTCGAAGAAATTATCGTTGGCACCTATGATGCCAATGCGGTTGCCCAAAACGGCATTTTCAACAACATCTCTCAGCTTTGGAATCACAACCAGTTTTGGGAAATGATGGGCCCAGACGGCAATGCGATGCCAACCGAGCTGGAAAAAGCCTTGGTCGAAAGCTTTGGGTCTGTTGATGAATTCAAAAAACAGTTTTCCGCAGCAGGCGCAGGCCAGTTCGGATCCGGCTGGTGCTGGCTGGTCAAAGACACCGACGGCGCGTTGAAAGTGACAAAAACCGAAAACGGCGTGAACCCGCTGTGCTTTGGGCAAACGGCGCTTTTGGGCTGCGATGTGTGGGAGCATTCCTACTACATCGACTTCCGCAACAAACGCCCTGTTTACCTGACCAACTTCCTTGATAACCTCGTGAACTGGGAAAACGTCGCAGGCCGCCTGTAATCAAATCCAATGTGTGATTGAAAAGGCCCGTCGCGCACCCCGCGGCGGGCCTTTAATTTGAAGCCCCGCTATATATTTCACGCGTAGACAATGAATCAGGGGCGTGAAAAGGTCGCGCAAACATTCTGAAAAGTGGTACGCGATGTCTTTTCCAAATTTGCAAGCCATTGACGCGGCTGCCAAGCAGCTTGATGGCGTTCTGATCCAGACCCCGATCCTGCCGCTGGAATCGTCGCGCTGGGCGGGGGTGTTGCCTGATTGCGCCAGCGTGACTGTTAAGCTTGAACTGTTCCAACAGGCGGGGTCGTTTAAGGCGCGCGGTGCCTATCTTGGGATGACGCAGCTTGACCCCGTGCAGCGGGCAGCGGGCGTTGTCGCGGCAAGCGGTGGCAACCATGCTTTGGCCGTGTCCTGGGCCGCGCAGGCGGCGGGGGTGGAAGCGCTTATTTGTATGCCGCGCAGCGTTGATCCGTCGCGCATTGCAGGTTGCGAGGGTTTGGGTGCGACGGTGCAGCTTTTTGACACGATGGCCGATGCTTTTGCTGCGATGAACGCCTATGCCGATGCAGGCCGCACCCTGATGCACCCGTTTGAGGGCGCGCATATGACATTGGGTGCGGCAACCCTTGGCGTGGAATATCACGCGCAGGCCCCGCAGATTGACACATATGTGGTGCCCGTTGGTGGCGGCGGGCTGATTTCGGGCATGGCTTGCGCGATCAGGCAACTGCACCCAAACGCCACGGTGATTGGTGTGGAACCATTTGGCGCGGACAGCATGTATCGCAGTTTTGAAGCGGGGGCGCCTGCGACGCTTGACCAAGTCGATACCATCGCCGACAGCCTGAGCGCGCCTTATGCGCTGCCCTATTCTTTCGGCATTGCGCGTGCCTATGCGGAACGGATCGTGCGGATTACGGATGATCAAATGCGCCAGGCGATGGATCACTACCAGCGGATTTTGCGGATCACGGCGGAACCGGCCTGTGCCGCCTCTTTGGCGGCGGTGCTGGGGCCGTTGCGCGATGAATTGCGCGACCGTCATGTCGGAATTATCGCTTGCGGGTCCAATGTTTCGCTGACCCGCTATGCCGCGCTGATGGGTGATCTGGCCCAATGACCGATCCGGCCAAAGGCATTCTTGCAATCGTTGGTACTTGTGTGATCTGGGGGCTGTCGCCGATCTATTACAAGGCGCTGTCGCATGTGCCGCCTCTCGAAGTCCTTTCGCACCGCGCGCTGTGGTCGTTCCTGTTCTTTGCAGTGATCTTGCTGGTGCAAGGCCGGATGCGGCAGATGATTGAACTGATCGCCACGCAAACCGGCCTGATGCTGCTGGCGGCGCTGATGATATCCGCCAACTGGTTTATCTTTATCCTGTCGTCGCAAATCGACCGCTCGACCGAGGCCAGCATCGGCTATTACATTTATCCGCTTTTGTCGGTGCTGATCGGGCGGTTTGTACTGGGCGAGGCGCTGAGCGCGCTCAAATGGCTGGCGATTGTGTTGGTCTTATCGGCTGTGATGGTGTTGGCCCTTGGGCTTGGCACTGTGCCCATTGTTGCGCTGTCACTGGCGGGCACATTTGCGATTTACGGGCTGATCAAAAAAGGTGTATCGGCGGGGCCGCTGTTGACCGTCGCGGGCGAGGTCACATTGGTCCTGCCTTTTGCGATTGCTTGGCTGGGACTGGGGTATTTTTCGGGGGGTCACACGGGCAGCGGCGGATTCGGTCGCGATTTATCGGATAGTCTGATGCTGGTTCTTGCGGGGCCGATTACCTCGATCCCGCTGTTGATGTTCAGCTATGGCGCGCGCAGGGTGACGATGGCAACAACGGGCATCGCGTTCTATATCAACCCGACGCTCCAGTTTCTGGTCGCGGTGCTGATCTTTGCCGAACCCTTTGGCACCGCCCATATGATCGCATTTCCGATGATCTGGGGCGGTGTGATTATTTATTCTGTCACGGCCCTGCGTCAGGAAAGGGCCGCGCGCAAACGGGTTTCAAGCGCTGCGACATCGGGCACAATATCGACATAGCCCAGAATATCATCGCCTGCGAAACCCTGATCAACCACATGGGTCAGTAGCGCCCAAAGCGGATCCCAAAACCCGTCAGTATTGAGCAAGATAATCGGTTTTTCGTGGAGCTTGAGCTGTCGCCATGTCAGTGCTTCAAAAAATTCATCAAGCGATCCGGCGCCGCCAGGCAACACAACCACTGCATCGGCATTCATGAACATCACCTTTTTGCGTTCATGCATGGTTTCGGTGATCACAAAACTGTCTAGATCGCGCTTGCCGACTTCCCAATCCAGTAGATGGGTCGGGATCACCCCAAAGGTGCGGCCACCCGCATCCTGGACCGCATTTGCGACCCGTCCCATCAGCCCGACATCGCCCGCGCCGTATACCAGCCGCCAGTCGTTGCGTGCCAGCATCTGGCCAGTGGCTTCAGCGGCCTGCGCATAGGCGGGCAGGGCGCCATCGCGTGACCCGCAATAGACGCAAACGGATTTTGGAAATGTAGACATATGGTCCCTTTTTGTGCAGCTTCACTTTGACGCATGAATGTAGCGTTGTTACGGTGGCTTACCTTGTGCGGTGGGGGCACCGAATACAATGGCCTTTAGGGGGAAAGACGTGACAGAAGCAAGCAAATCAAACGCCGTGCCGATGGCGCTGGGCGGGGTGGTCGCAGTGGCGGTCGGGATCGGCGCTTACGTGTACTTTGCCAAAACAGCCCCCGCGCCCGCCCAAGCGGCGCAGGCGCAAGACACAATTGCCACTGTTGCACCCGAACCCGCAGAACCAGCGGCGCCGCCAACCACTGTTGGCCCGCAGTTTGACACGTTTCGCGTAGACCCCGACGGCGGTATCGTGATCGCGGGCCGCGCCGAACCCGGGCAGGTCGTTGCGATCATGCTGGGCGGAGAGGAACTGGACCGTGTGACCGCTGACGCTGCAGGTAATTTTGTCGCATTGCCCGTTGCAGGGGCATCGCAAACGCCGCGCAGTCTGCTGCTCATTGCGGATCCTGATGCGACGGCAGTGCGGTCTGAAACCAGCTATATTGTAGCCCCGATAGCCGCCCCTGCTGTTGTCGTGGCGCAGGTTGCTGCACCCGCATTGCCCGACCAAACAGACACGCAACTTGCTCCCGCCACTGCACCCGCCGCAAATAGCGCCCCCACGCAGCCCGCAACCCCTGCCGCGCCCGCGCCGCCCGCCGCACCCGAAGTCGCGGCAGCACCGACCCCGACCCTGTCACCACCCGCAGCACCAACCGTTTTGCAAGCCGATGCGCAGGGCGTGCGCGTGGTGCAATCGGGGCCCGAACTGGCGGTGCCAAATGTGGGCTTGGACGCAATCACATATGATCCCGCCGGGGAAGTGCAGCTTTCGGGCCGTGCAATCGGGGACGGGGCGGTGCAGATCTATCTTGATAACCGACCCGTGACGACCTCGCCGGTGACCCAAGGCGGCGACTGGCGCATTGACCTCCCCGAGATCGAGACCGGTATATACACGCTCCGGGTGGATGAGGTCGACGATGCCGGAGACGTTGTGTCGCGGCTTGAAACCCCGTTCAAGCGCGAAGAAGCATCCGAAGTTGCCGCCGTTCTGGCTGAAGAAACCGGTCAGGACGGGTTCGAGGTTGCCGTGCGTACCGTGCAACCGGGGTCGACGCTTTGGGCGATTGCCGAAGAAACATTGGGCAACGGTGTTTATTATGTGCAGGTCTACGAAGCCAACGCCGATCTGATCCGCGACCCGGACCTGATCTATCCGGGACAGATATTCCGCGTGCCCGACATCAATCAATAGGCGGCGTGCACTGGTAATCAGGCGGGCGGCGTCCTAGGTAAGGGGGCTGCCAGCCGGAGAGCCAACATGCGTCACCTGTCCACAACATCCGCCAACCTTGAAAATACCAAAGTGCAAGGCTGGGATGTGATCCGCCGCGTGGCGCCCTATCTTTGGCCGAAATCCGCACCTTGGGTCAAACGCCGTGTTATTCTGGCGATGGTTATCTTGTTCACGGCCAAGCTGATCGCGGTCACGACCCCGCTTTTCTACAAGCAAGCCGTCGATGCATTGGCCCCCGAAGGCGCGTCAGCGGCCACAATTCTTGGCTTTGGCGCGGTGGGGTTGACGTTATCCTACGGTATCGCGCGGCTGATGACGGTCGGGTTCCAGCAGTTGCGCGATGTGGTGTTTACGCCCGTAGGGCAGCGCGCGTTGCGCCAGCTTGCGCTGGAAACCTTTACCCATATCCACCGCCTGTCGATGCGCTATCACATCATGCGCAAAACCGGTGGGTTAAGCCGCGTGATTGAACGCGGAGTCAAAGGCGTCGAATTTCTGCTGCGCTTTTTGTTGTTCAGCATCGGGCCGCTGATCCTCGAGTTGTTGATGATCGCAGCCGTTCTGTTTTTCTTGTTTGATGTCTGGTACTTGGCCGTCGTCTTTGTGACAATTTCGCTTTATATCCTGTTTACTTTCAAGGTCACGGAATGGCGCGTCAAAATCCGCAAGATCATGAACGAACAGGACACCGACGCCAACCAAAAGGCGATTGACAGCCTGCTGAATTTCGAGACCGTCAAATATTTCGGTGCCGAAAAATGGGAGGCGGACCGCTATGACGCGGCGATGGCCGAATACCAAAAAGCGGCGGTGCGCACGAATTATTCGCTCGCTTTCCTGAACTTTGGCCAATCGGTTCTGATCACCGGCGGGCTTGTCGCGGTGATGGTAATGGCCGCGATTGGTGTGCAAAACGGCACGTTGACCGTTGGCGATTTTGTCATGGTCAACGCCTACATGATCCAGATCACCATGCCCCTGAATTTTCTGGGCACGGTTTACCGCGAAATTCGCCAAGCGCTGATTGATATGGGTGACATGTTCGACCTGCTTGAACAACCCGCCGAGGTGCAAGACAAGCCAGACGCCCCCGCGCTGGCGGTCACAGGCGGGCAGGTCACGCTTGAAAATGTGGGTTTTGGCTATGATGCCGCGCGCCCGATCCTCAAGGGGATCAATCTGGTGGTTGCTCCGGGGCAGACGGTTGCGATTGTCGGCTCGTCGGGTTCCGGCAAATCCACCATCGGGCGGCTGTTGTTCCGGTTTTATGATGTGAATTCAGGCGCGCTGAAAATCGACGGCCAAGACCTGCGCGACGTGACCCAAGAAAGCTTGCACGCACAGATCGGCGTGGTGCCGCAAGACACCGTGCTGTTCAATGATACCGTGCATTACAATATCGCCTACGGGCGCCCTGATGCGACCGAAGACGACATTATCGCGGCCGCCAAAGCTGCCAAAATTCATGATTTTATTGTCAGCCTGCCAGATGGCTATCAGACATCTGTGGGCGAACGTGGGCTGAAACTGTCGGGGGGCGAAAAACAGCGCGTGGGCATTGCCCGCACCTTGTTGAAAAATCCGCCGATCCTGCTGCTGGACGAGGCCACATCGGCGCTGGATACCCAAACAGAAATGGAAATTCAGGCGGAGCTGAAGGCAATGGGGCAGGGGCGCACTGTGATCACAATCGCGCACCGCCTGTCGACAATTGCCGATGCCGACCAGATTGTCGTGCTTGAGGACGGGGTGATTGTTGAGCAGGGCAAACATGATGAATTGCTGGGGCTTGCGGGGCGCTATGCGCATCTGTGGAACCGCCAATCCGAAGAAGATGCCGCCTAAGACAGCGGTTGCAATTGCGGTGATGCGCCCATACTGAAGGGGCAAATCACCACAACTTCAGGTATTCTCATGTCTTTGTTTCGCGCGGCCCTTATTCTTGGGCTTCTATCCGCTGTTGGTCCTTTCGCGATTGACATGTATCTGCCTGCGATGCCCGCGATTGCGGCGGCATTGGCGGCTGATGTGACGGCTGTGCAGCTCACGTTGACCTCTTATTTTGTGGCCTTCGGGTTGGCGCAATTGTTCTATGGTCCTTGGGCGGATCAGGTCGGGCGCAAGCTGCCGCTTTATACTGGTGTCGGGATATTTATCGCAGGGTCTGTCGCCTGTGCGCTGGCGCCCACAATCGGCTGGCTGATTGCAGCGCGCGCCGTCCAGGGCATGGGCGGGGCCGTGTTGATGGTCGTGCCGCGCGCGATTGTGCGCGATATGCATACAGGCACAGCGGCGACTAGATTGATGGCGATGATCATGCTGGTGATTTCCGTCTCGCCGATGCTGGCGCCGCTGGCCGGATCGGGTTTGATCGCCATATCGGGCTGGCAATCCATCTTTTGGGCGCTGGCGCTTGCCGCAGTGTTAAGCCTCGTGCTTGTCGGGACTGTGCTGCCCGAAACGCTTTTGGTTGAACATCGCGTCAAGGTGAACGTCGCCAACCTTTGGTCCGGCACAAAGGTTCTGACCCGCGATCCGGTGTTCATGGGTTTGACGCTGATCGGCGGATTTGGGTTTTCCAGCTTTTTGGTGTTCATCGCCAGCGCGGCCTTTGTCTATACTGACCAGTTCGGGCTAACCCCGACAGGGTTTAGCGTGGCATTTGCAATCAACGCGGTGGGCTTTTTCGGGGCGTCGCAGATGGCGGCGCCTTTGGGCGAAAGATTTGGCATTTTGCCGGTGATGCGGCTTGCGGTCATCGGGTTTGCGGGCTTTGCGCTTGTGCTCTTGGGGATCGGGCTGGCAGGATTTGCAAGCCTGCCCGTGATTATCGCAGGGCTGTTTTGCGCCAACGCCTGTCTGGGGCTGATATTGCCAACGACGATGGTTGTGGCGCTTGATCCGCACGGCGAAATCGCGGGGCTTGCCTCTAGCCTTGGCGGCACGTTGCAGATGGTTACAGCAGGCATGATGGTCGTTGTGACGGGGCTGTTTTTTGATGGCACCGCCGTTCCGATGATCGCGGGGATCGCGCTTTGTGCGGTGCTTGGTTTGATCACGGCGCTGCGCACGTTTCGGCTGATGGGGCAGGCGGGCACAGAAAAAGGCGATAAAATCAGCGTGTAATGCTGTGATGCGCGCCTTCTTACTTGTCCATCTGGGCCGCTTCGCGATATGAACGCGCAAAGGATGTGAAACATTCAGCGTTAAATGGGGGCCAGAGTGAGCAACTCGGACAGTTTTATCGACGAAGTCACCGAAGAGGTGAAGCGCGACAAGCTCTATGCGCAGATGCGCAAATACGGGCCTATCGCTGTGGCGCTGGTTCTCGCTTTGGTGGGCGGTGCGGCCTATTCCGAATATAAGTCGGCGCAGGAAAATGCGCGCGCGCAGGCCGCAGGTGATGCGATTTATGATGCGCTGACAGGCACCGATGCGAGCGCACGGGCACAAGATCTGGCAGCCGTTCCGGTTGATGGCCCCGCCGCAGCCGTGGCCGCAATGCTGGCCGCATCCGCAATGGTCGAAGCCGATGATTTTGCAGGGGCAGCCGCCGGTTTTGCCGCACTTGCTGCCGATGAAACCGCGCCGCAAATGTACCGTGATCTTGCTGCGCTCAAGGCGGCGATGCTGCCTAATGACGACGCCGCCGCAAAAATCGCAGCACTGACGCCACTGTCGCAGCCTGGCCAGCCCTATTATCTGCTGGCGATGGAGCAGATCGCCTATGTGCATCTGGACGGCGGCGATAAAGAGGCCGCGCTGGTGATTTTGCGCCAGATCGAAGAAGACGCCGCGTCGACGCAAGGCTTGCGTGAGCGTGTGCAAAATATGATGATTGCCTTGGGCGAACCATTGCCCGAGCCTGTGACACAATAGTACCCAGATTGGAACGCACCGTGATGGCAAAATCTATTCTCGGCGCGGGGCTCGCTTTGGCGTTGTTGTCCGCATGTGGTGAAAAAGACGTGATCCTGCCAGGAGAACGTTTTGCCCTGCGTGACGCCCCGGTTTTTGAAAACACGGTGCTGCCCGTGACCTTGCCGCAAGCACAGGTCAACGCCGATTGGTCCGACCGCAACGGCGGGCCGTCACATCAGATTAACCATCCGGCGCTTGGGGCCAGCCTGTCGCCGCTGTTTGCTGTGTCCATCGGCGAAGGCGACAGCCGCCGCGCGCGGATCACCGCCGAACCCGTGGTTGCTGGCGGCATTGTCTATACGGTTGATGCACGCGCTACCGTGACCGCCACCACCGTTGACGGGCAGCCCGTCTGGACCCGCGATCTGACCCCGTCACGCGACCGTGCAAGCGATGCTTCGGGCGGCGCTGTCATGGTTGGCGGCGGGCGTGTCTATGCGACCACCGGCTTTGGTGAAATCACGTCGCTCGATGCGGGAACGGGCGCAATTAACTGGGTGCAGGATCTGGACGCGCCGGTGAATGCTTCGGCGACGCTGCGCGGCGATCTGGTCTACGTTGTGGGCCGCGATAGCACGGCTTGGGCGCTTGATATCAATGACGGCCGCATTCGCTGGCAATATAGTGGCACGCCATCAGTTGCGAATTTTGACAGCGGTGCATCCCCTGCGGTTTCAGGCGACAATTTGATCCTGCCTTTCCCGTCGGGTGAAGTTGTTTCTGTCTACCCCCAAGGCGGCATCCGCCGTTGGAGCACGGTCGTCTCGGGTGAACGTCTGGGCAGTGCGGCGTCGCTTGTCACCGATATTGCGGGCGATCCCGTGATCATGGGCGACCGCGTCTATATCGGCAACTTTGGCGGACGAATCGTGGCGCTTGATATCAAGGACGGCAGCCGGATCTGGACCGCAGGCGAAGGCGCGCTAAGCCCCGTTTGGCCGGTGGGCAATGCCGTTTATCTGATCAATGATGTAAATGAACTGGTGCGGCTTGACGCCAATAGCGGCGATCCGGTCTGGCGGATTGATCTGCCGAACTTTACCAGCGAACGCACAGCCCGCCAACGCCGCGTTCACGCGCATTATGGCCCTGTTTTGGCCGGTGGCCGGTTGATTGTTGCCTCATCCGACGGGTTGATCCGTCAGTTTGATCCGGCATCCGGCGCATTGATTGGCACGCTCGAATTTCCAGGTGGTGCGGCCTCTGCGCCGGTGATTGCGGGGCAGGTGCTGTATGTTGTCAGCAAAGACGGCAAATTGCATGCTTTCCGTTAGCCGCTGATTGGTGTATCGGCGGGCCTCAACATCCGTCAGGAGCCGAAGACAATGAGTTTTACCCTTGCGATCGTGGGCCGCCCCAATGTGGGCAAATCCACGCTGTTCAACCGTCTGGTTGGCAAAAAGCTGGCCTTGGTCGATGACCAGCCGGGGGTAACGCGCGACCTGCGCGAAGGCGAAGGGCGGATTGCCGACCTGCGATTTACCGTGCTTGACAGTGCCGGTCTGGAAGAGGCCACCGACGACAGCCTACAAGGCCGTATGCGCCGTCTGACCGAACGTGCCGTTGAAATGGCTGATGTTTGCTTGTTCATGATCGACGCGCGGGCAGGGGTGCTGCCTGCCGATATGGTGTTCGCGGAAATTCTGCGCAAGAAAAACGCCAATGTGATCCTTGCCGCCAATAAGGGCGAAGGCAAAGCTGCTGATGCCACCATCCTAGAGGCTTATTCGCTCGGGCTGGGTGAACCGATCCGCTTGTCCGCTGAACATGGCGAAGGCATGGGCGAATTGATGGATGTGCTGCGCCCTATTTATGAAGCCCACGAAGAACGTGCCGCGGCCGACGCGCCCGATATCGACGTTGAAGTCGGTGATGATGACGAGGATGCGCCGCGCGTCCCGACCAAGGCAAAGCCGCTCCAAATTGCCGTAGTTGGCCGCCCGAATGCGGGTAAATCCACGCTGATCAACCAGATTATCGGTGAAGAACGTCTGCTGACCGGACCAGAAGCGGGCATTACCCGCGACGCGATCTCTGTCCAGCAGGACTGGGCGGGGCCGGACGGTGTGCCCGTGCCGATGCGGATTTTCGACACTGCCGGCATGCGTCGCAAGGCCAAAGTGCAGGAAAAGCTGGAAAAACTGTCGGTGTCCGACGGGTTGCGCGCGGTGAAATTTGCCGAGGTAGTCGTTGTGTTGCTTGATGTGGAAATTCCGTTTGAACAACAGGATTTGCGGATCGCCGATCTGGCCGAACGCGAAGGCCGCGCCGTGGTGATTGCGGTGAACAAATGGGACATCGAAGACGAAAAGCAAACCAAGCTTAAAGAACTGCGCGAAAGCTTTGAACGTCTGCTACCGCAGCTGCGCGGTGCGCCATTGGTCACCGTGTCGGCCAAGACCGGTAAGGGCGTCGACAAGCTGCAACAGGCGATCATGCGCGCGCATGAGGTTTGGAACCGCCGCGTCAGCACCGCCAACCTGAACCGCTGGTTGGTTGGGATGCTGGAACAGCACCCGCCACCCGCACCGGGCGGCAAGCGCATCAAAATGCGCTACATGACCCAAGTGAAGACGCGCCCGCCTGCCTTTGTGGTGATGACATCGCATCCCGATATGATGCCCGAAAGCTATAAACGTTATCTGGTCAACGGGTTGCGCGTCGATTTTGACATGCCCGGCACACCGATCCGGCTGTTCCTGCGCGATCAGGGCGACAAGAACCCATATAAGGATAAAAAATCGTCGCAGCCATCGCGCCTGTCCAAGCACCTTAAAAAGGGTGGTTCTGACCGTTAGGTCGGGAAAAGCTGACTTGAATTTCTCCTTTGCGTTGCGCAGCATCTGCGTATTCGCAAAGGGTGATTTAAGATGAAGCGCATTGCTATTTTCTGTGACGGCACGTGGAACCGCCATGACGCGGCACATCAGACCAATGTGGTGCGTTTAGCGCAGGCTGTGAAACACACGGCCAAAGATGGCGTCAAGCAAGAGGTTTTCTATGTGTTGGGCGTCGGGGCGGGGCGCGGTTCAAATCGTGTCGCGCGTTTCTTGGATCGCTTTCTTGGCGGCGCGATGGGCATGGGGCTGGTCGAAAACGTCGAAGACGCCTACCGCGCGCTTGTTTTTGCCTATGAGCCGGGCGATGAGATCTACATTTTCGGATTTTCGCGCGGGGCCTATACCGCGCGTTCATTGGCCGGGCTGATCCGGTCGTGCGGTATCCCGCCGCGCAATCATGTGCATCGGCTGGGCGAGGCGATGACCCGCTATCGCTCGCGTGATCCCAATACCCACCCCGATGATCCTGAAAGTTTCTTGTTCCGGTCGGATTTTGCCCCCTATACGGCCACAAGCGCAAAGGAATGGCAGTGGCGTTTGCAAACGCGACCAAATCTTTGTGTCAACCTTGCGGTGAATTACCTTGGGGTCTGGGACACGGTGGGCGCATTGGGCGTGCCGGGTCATTGGATGACGGCCAAGCTGTTCAACAAACGCCATGAATTCCATGATGAACATCTGAGCAGCATGGTGACATCCGCGCGCCATGCCGTGGCCATTGATGAACACCGCAAGACATTTCCGCCGGCACTTTGGTCTGAGAAGCTCGACCGGATGAACCTTGCGGCTCTGGGGCTGGAAAGCGATGCATCGCTTGAACCGACCACCCGCGATAACTGGGCCTACCGGCAGGAATGGTTTCCAGGCGATCACGGGTCGATTGGCGGCGGCGGGGACCGCTTGGGGCTGTCGACATTTGCTTGCGACTGGATTGCGCAAGGCGCGCAGCGTGTCGGGCTTGAAATGGACGCGCGCGTGATCGACGAGGTGCGCGCAGGGCAAAACATCCGCGAACATCTGATCAACAAGAGCAAGCGCAGCGTGATGACCAAAGTCATGAGCCTACGCAAACATCATCGCGCAGGGCCCGTGCGGATTGAAGATGTCAGCGACATCACCCGCGCGCGGATCGCCTGCGACAATGATTACCTGCCGAAGTCATTGGAAAAAATCATGAAAACCTTGCAAGAGCAGATCACCAAAAATGATCTGCTCCCGCGTGCTTAGGCCAGTTGACCGTCAGCGGTGATGCGTGTCTTGCCGCGCAAGTAAGGGTGCAACACGGCGGGCAGATCAACAGATCCGTCCTCTTGCTGGCCGTTTTCGACCACAGCAATCAAGCAGCGCCCGACCGCAAGACCCGACCCGTTGAGCGTATGCAGGAATTCGGGTTTGCCGCCGCCGGTTGGCTTGTAGCGCGCATTCATGCGCCGCGCCTGATAGTCGCCCGCGACCGAAATAGACGCGATTTCACGATATGCGTTCTGGCCGGGTAGCCAGACCTCGATATCGTGTGTCTTGCGCATGCCAGCCCCCAGATCGCCAGTGCACAGCACAACCGTGCGGTAGGGGATGCCGAGTTTATCAAGGATCGCCTCGGCGCGTTTGGTCATCGCGTCATGCTCTGCCGCGCTATCTTCGGGCTTTGTTACGCTGACCATTTCGACTTTTTCAAACTGGTGCTGGCGCAGCATTCCCGATGTGTCACGGCCCGCTGATCCGGCTTCTGACCGGAAACATTGCGTATGTGCGACATAGCGGCGGGGCAGGTAGGATTCATCGACTGTCAGCCCGTTGACGATATTGGTCAGCGTGACTTCGGCTGTAGGGATCAGCCACCAGCCGTTGGTGGTTTGATAGCTGTCATCGCCGAATTTCGGCAGTTGGCCGGTGCCATACATCATTTCCTCGCGCACTAGCACGGGGGTGATGGCCTCGGTTAGCCCGTGTTCGTCGACATGGGTATCCAGCATGAACTGCGCCAGCGCACGGTGCAGGCGTGCCACAGCACCTGACAGCAGCACAAAACGGCTGCCGGACAGTTTGGCAGCGGTTTCGAAATCCATGCCGGGGCGGATGCCCGCAATTTCGTAATGTTCCACTGGCGTAAAGGCAAAATTGCGCGGGCTGCCTGCGCGGTTGATTTCAACATTGTCATTTTCGTCAGCCCCATCAGGGATCGACGGATCAGGCAGGTTCGGAATGGCCATCAAAAGATCATTCAGCGCAACGTCTTGGGCTTTTGCCTCGTCATTCAATGCAGCAATTTCAGCCTTCTTTTCGCCGACCAATGCGCGCAGGCGCTGGAATTCCGCCTCGTCGCCGCGGCCCTTGGCGGCACCGACTTCTTTGGCGGCTTTGTTGGCTTCGGCTTGCGCTGTTTCGGCGGCCAGAATTTTGGCGCGCCGCGCCTCGTCCAGTGCCAGAATTTCGGACGACGCAGGTGACATCCCACGACGAGACAGAGCCGCATCAAAAGCGGCGGGGTTGTCACGGATGGCGCGGATATCATGCATGGCATCGGTCCTTTTGGGATGTTTATAGTGCGCGTGATATGCATCATCATGCAGGCCAAGTGAACCCGTAATTACGCGCGCGCGCCTGATATGCTTTCAAATCACTGTAATGGGCGGCTTATGGCCTTGCATCTGGTTGCCAATTGCTTATCTCGCCAGTAACGTGCCGCGACTTTCGGGCCGTTTGGCCCTGCGCGAATTAAAGGATGCTGAAATGAGACCTGCCGACCTGTTAATGCTGACGTTGATCTTCGGGATCATGTATTTCTTGCTTATTCGGCCCCAACAGAAAAAGCTGAAACTGCATCAGGCGATGCTTGAATCGCTGCGCCGTGGCGACCAGATCGTGACCCAAGGCGGCGTGAAAGGCAAAATCACGAAAGTTAAGGACGACAACGAAGTTGAAGTTGAAATCGCGGCTGGCGTGAATGTGCGCGTTGTGAAATCAACGATCACGACCGTTCTGAACAAAACCGATCCGGCGAAATCCTAAACGCCGAAGGGCCGCGTCATGCTTAATTTTTCACTCACCAAGCAGATTCTGATTTGGGGAACTGTGGTTCTTGGCCTTTTGTTTGCAATGCCCAACGCATTCTATACGCGGGTTGAAGCACATAATGACGCGGCTGCGATCATCGACAGTGGCCAGACCAATGATGCGCTTGCCGCTGATGCCGCGCTTTGGCCCGGTTTCTTGCCGTCGGGGCTTGTGAACCTCGGGCTTGATCTGCGCGGCGGTGCGCATTTGCTGGTCGAAGTGCAGCTAGAAGACGTGCAGGCATCCTTTCTTGAAGGGTTATGGCCAAATGTGCGCGATGCATTGGCCGCCGAACGCGACACCATCGGTTTTGTGACCCGCGATGGCAGCCCTGCCGATGAATTGCGCGTGCGCATTTCCCAAGAGGCCGGCGCCGCAAGCGCGCTTGAGATCGTGCGCGGCCTTGGCCAGCCGGTCACATCGCTGACAGGGGCTGCCGGCAGCAATCTGGATGTGTCCATTAACGGGCCAGTCCTGACGATCAAGCTAAGCGAGGCCGAAATCGTAGCGATGAACAATCGCACGATGGCGCAGACGCTTGAAATCGTGCGCCGCCGTATCGACGAAGCAGGCACACGCGAACCCACCATTCAACGCCAAGGCACCGACCGTGTGCTGATCCAGGTGCCAGGTGTCGGGTCTGCCCAAGAGGTGATCGACCTGATCGGCACCACCGCGCAGCTGACGTTCAACCCCGTTCTGGGCAGCACAAGCGACCCTGCTGCATCACCGGGGACAGGCAATATTCTGGCACCTGATGCCGAAAACGAAGCCGCGTTCTATATTCTTGAAAAGAACCCTGTCGTGACGGGTGAAGATCTAGAAAACGCGCAGCTTGATTTTGACCAGAACGGATCACCTGCGGTGGCCTTCCGGTTCAACACCTCTGCCGCGCGCGATTTTGGTGATTATACGCTGGAAAATGTCGGGTCCCTGTTTGCGATCGTGCTGGATGGCGAAGTCATTTCTGCGCCACGCATTAACAGCCACATTCCAGGCGGTTCGGGGATTATCACAGGCAATTTCAGCGTCGAAGAAGCCACAAACCTTGCGATTTTGCTGCGCGCGGGCGCACTGCCGGCCAAGCTGACGGTTCTCGAAGAACGCACAGTCGGGCCAGAGTTGGGCCAAGACAGCATTGACGCCGGCAAAGTTGCCTGTCTGGTCGCAGGCATTGCGGTTCTTGGCTATATGGTGCTGAGCTATGGGCTGTTCGGGATTTTTGCCAATATCGCGCTGGTGATCAACGTCGGGCTGATCTTTGGCCTGCTGTCGATCATCGGGGCCACGCTGACATTGCCCGGGATTGCGGGGATCGTGCTGACCATCGGGATGGCCGTAGACGCCAACGTGATCGTGTTCGAGCGCATCCGCGAAGAGCTGAAAACAGCCAAGGGCGCCGCACGCGCGGTTGAACTGGGCTACGAAAGGGCGCTGTCGTCGATCATTGATGCCAACTTTACAACATTCATGACGGCTGTGATCCTGTTTATCTTTGGATCGGGTCCGGTGTCTGGCTTTGCGGTGACGCTTGGTTTCGGCATTCTGACATCGGTCTTTACGGCCATTTTTGTGACCCGCTCGCTGATCGCGATTTACTTCGCCCGCGCCCGCCCCAAGACAATCGAGGTTTAACATGCGCCTGAAACTTGTACGTGATAACACGGCGATCGACTTTTTCTCGAAGGCGCGGATCTGGCTGGGTATTTCGCTGGTCATGATGGTTGTGGCGCTTGGGTCGTTTCTGGTCCAAGGGCTGGCATACGGGATTGATTTCCAAGGCGGGACAAGCATCCGCACCCAATCCGAAGTTGCGGTTGATGTTGCCGCTTACCGTGGCGCGATTGCGCCGCTGGGGCTTGGCGATGTGTCCATCGCCGAAGTCAACGACCCCGGCTTTGCCGATGACCAGCATGTCGCGATGATCCGCATCCAGTCCCAAGAAGGGGACGAGCGGATCGCGTCAGAAACCGTGGACGCAATTGAAGCCGCGTTGGTCGCGCTTGAACCCACGCTGTCGTTCCAGTCCATTGAATCCGTTGGTCCCAAGGTTTCGGGTGAATTGATCAATACTGCAATTCTGGCCGTGTCATTGGCAGTTGGCGCGATCCTTTTGTATATCTGGATGCGGTTTGAATGGCAGTTTGCGGTCGGTGCGGTGTTGGCGCTGGTGCATGATGTCTTGCTGACTATCGGGATTTTCTCGGAATTGCAGATCAAATTTGATCTGGCCATCATTGCGGCGTTGCTGACAATCGTGGGCTATTCGATCAATGATACGGTGATCGTATTTGACCGCGTGCGTGAAAACCTGCGCAAATACAAGCAAAAGGACCTCAAAGAGGTGCTGAACCTGTCAATCAACGAAACGCTTAGCCGCACGCTGATGACATCGTTTACTACTTTGCTTGCGCTGGTCTCGCTTTATGTATTGGGCGGCGATGTGATCCGTGGCTTTGTCTTTGCGATGATCTGGGGCGTTGTGATCGGGACCTATTCGTCGATCTTTGTAGCCTCGACCATTTTGCTGGTACTTGGCGTGAAACGCGACTGGTCCAAGAAAGACCCAAGTGCGGGCACCCGTTACGCCCATATTGATACCTAAGGAACGCCGATGCGGATGAATGAAATCAGCTATGACAATTCGGCTCCGGTCGATGGCTATGGCGCGGGTTTCTTTCGCATTGGCGGCAAACGCTATGACGGTGCGGTTGTGGCCTCTGCCAGCGGTGTGCAGGCTTGGGGCGGATACGTCGACACTGAAACGTTGACCGCGCTGGCCGATGCGCTGGATGTGCTTTTTGTCGGTACGGGCGCCGAAATTGCGCATTTGCCCGCCGAATTTCGCACCCTGCTAGAACAGGCCGGTATCGGGGTCGAATCCATGGCATCACCCGCCGCCTGCCGCACCTATAATGTGCTTTTGTCCGAAGGGCGGCGTGTCGCGGTTGCCTTGATCCCCGTCTGATGCTGCGCGTCAAGGAAGTCACCTGTGCACGTGGCGGTATTCCGGTGCTGAGCGATGTCAGTTTTGATGTGGCCGCAGGGCAGGCGCTGGTGCTGCGGGGTCCAAATGGGATCGGCAAAACCACATTGCTGCGCACATTGGCGGGGCTTCAGCCTGCATTATCGGGGCATGTGGACGCGCCCGAGGATGAACTGGCCTATGCCAGCCATGCCGACGGCATCAAGACCGCGCTGAGCGTGACCGAGAACCTGCAATTCTGGGCCGATATCTATGGCAATCCTGTTCCCGACACAATCTGGGAGGCCTTTGATCTGGCCGACCTGCGGATGCGGATTGCGGGCACCTTGTCGGCGGGGCAAAAGCGACGGCTGGGGCTCGCGCGGCTTGGCGTGATCGGGCGCAAGGTGTTGTTTCTGGACGAACCGACTGTGTCGCTCGACGGTTTTTCCGTCAAACTATTCGCGAAATGGCTGCAAGACACCCATCTTGCCAGTGGCGGGATCGCGGTGATCGCGACGCATATTGATCTGGGAATTGATGCGCCCGAAATGGACCTGACCCCGTTTCAAGCCGCCCCTGATGCGGGCGGAGCCGCCGACGAGGCGTTCTTGTGATCGCGCTTTTGCTGCGTGATCTGCGCCTTGCGGTGCGCGCAGGCGGCGGATTTGGGCTTGGACTTGCATTTTTTCTGATTGTCATCGTGCTTGTGCCGCTTGGCGTCGGGCCGCAGACCGCGCTGCTGACCAGCATCGCGCCTGGCATTCTTTGGGTTGCGTCATTGCTGGCAGCGCTTTTGTCGCTGGACCGGATTTTCGCATTGGACTTTGAAGACGGATCGCTCGGGCTTTTGGCCACGTCACCGCTGCCAATGGAAGGGGCCGCATTGGCAAAGGCGCTTGCGCATTGGATCACCACAGGGCTGCCGCTGACGTTGGCGGCGCCCGCGCTGGGTTTTCTGCTGTCGCTCGCACCCGAAGCCTATGGCTATCTGCTGTTGTCGCTGCTTCTTGGTACACCCGCCCTGTCGATGATCGGCACCTTTGGGGCCGCATTAACCGTCGGGCTGCGGCGTGGCGGTTTGCTTTTGTCGCTGCTGGTTCTGCCGCTTTACGTGCCGACCCTGATTTACGGGGCCGAGGCTGTGCGGCGCGGCGCGGACGGGCAGGACGCATCGGGCGCGCTGATCTTGCTGGGGGTAATCACCGCAGGGTGTTTTGCGGTGCTGCCCTTTGCGACTGCGGCCACGTTACGCATCAATCTGCGTTGATGCAGCAGTAAGGGCAGGGTAGGTAGGCGATATGTCATTCTGGGAATACGCAAATCCAAAGAAATTCATGGGCTGGACAGCGCCCGTGCTGCCTTATGTTTTCGGGGCGGCGGCACTGTGCCTGACGGTCGGGCTGGTTTGGGGGTTCTTTTTCACGCCTGATGACTACCGCCAAGGATCAACTGTTAAAATCATCTATCTGCATGTGCCCGCAGCGCTGATGGCGATTAACGCATGGATTATGATGTTGGTGGCCTCGCTTATCTGGGTTGTGCGTCGCCACCATGTATCGGCCTTGGCCGCGCGGGCGGCTGGACCAATCGGGCTGGTGATGACGCTGATCGCCCTGTTCACCGGCGCGATCTGGGGCCAGCCGATGTGGGGCACCTATTGGGCGTGGGATCCGCGCCTGACGTCATTCCTGATCCTGTTTCTGTTTTACCTTGGCTACATGGCCATGTGGGAAGCGATCGAAGACCCCGACACCGCCGCTGATCTAACATCGGTGCTGTGCATGGTGGGGTCGGTCTTTGCGATCCTGTCCCGCTATGCGGTGAATTTCTGGAACCAAGGGCTACATCAAGGCGCGTCACTGTCACTGGATGCCGAAGAAAACGTGTCGGACGTATTCTGGATACCGCTGGTGATTTGTATCGCCGGATTTGTCTTATTGTTTATTGGTCTTGTGCTGCTGCGCACGCGGACTGAAATTCGCGCCCGCCGTATCCGGGCCCTAGAAGCGAGGGCGCGCCGTGCCTGAATTGGGGAAATACGCCGTCGAAGTGCTGGCCGCTTACGGGGTGAGCTTGGGTCTTTTGGCTGTGATCATCGTGATCAGCTGGCGGCGGTCGGTGCGGGTGCGCGCCGCCTTGGAACGGATTGAAAAAAATGGCTAAAATATCGCCGCTTGTGATCTTGCCGCCAGCAATATTTGCCGCACTCGCGGGGATGTTCGCAGTAAGCATGTGGCAGGGAAAATCGGACGACCTGCCATCAACCTTTATTGGACAGCAAGCACCCGCAGTCCCGACCGAGGCGGTGTCAGGCACCGTGCAATTGACAGATGCGGACCTGCGCAGTGGTGAATTGACCATCGTCAATTTCTGGGCAAGCTGGTGCCCGCCATGCCGCGCAGAGCACCCGAAACTGCTGGAACTGGCCGAACAAGGCTACCGCGTGGCAGGCATCAATTTCCGCGATCAACAAGATCAGGCATCCGCTTATCTGGTTGACTACGAAGACCCGTTTTTCGCCACCGGATTCGACTTGCGGGGCAGGGTGGCGATCGACTGGGGGGTCACAGCCCCGCCCGAGACATTTATCGTAGACGGTGATGGCACTGTGCTGTTTCGCTATGTCGGGCCGCTGGTCGGATCAGATTATGAACAGCGGTTTTTGCCAGCCCTGTTGGAAGCGGCTAAGTAGGCTAATCGCTCAAAAGCCCATCTGCAGATTGTTCGGTTGGTAGGACGATCATTTCCAACGCCTCCATCCCTCCGATTATGGAGTCAATTGCAATTGTTGCCAAAATCATTCCCATCACGCGGCTGATTACGCTCGCGCCTGTATTCCCGATAATCCGGTGAACGTAGGTTGCCGCTAACAATAGTATTAAGGTAAAGGCCATTATGACAATTAGTAAGCCTGCAGTAATCAATTGTTCTGTCAAAGCTTGTTCGTGATTGTCAGTCAATACGACAATAGCCAACATTGCGCCAGGTGACGCGATTGACGGCATAGCAAGCGGGAAAACGGCACCTGCAAGATGATCCTTGCCTGCCTCTTCGATTTCGGTTTCCGCCTTTGAGTGACCAAAGATCATGCTTAAGGCGAATAGGAACAGGATGATCCCGCCTGCAATTTGGAATGAACCAAATCGTAAACCCAGCGTTTCTAACACAAACTGCCCGGCGATTAGAAACGTAAACAATACCATTGTGGCGACAAACACCGCGCGCACTGCGTAACGGCGGTGTAGCCTAGACGGCACGGATGCGACGGAATACAGGAACACCGGAATTGAACCCACCGGATCGATGACCACAAAGAGTGTGACAAATTCACGAAGTAGGTTGGTCCAGTCCACGATAGCCCAAGTCTGTTTAAGAAAGCCGCACTGTTGGACTATCGAAACAATGTAAGATGATCAACGTATGCGTGCGGCTAACCTTACCAAAACACGGACTTTTTAACAAGGTTCACGCTGCTGCCATTGAAACATACATAACAAACTGTTCGCAATTCATTGATTGGTCATTACAGGCGGGGCGGGCTACACCGGATGCAAGTCAAATCGGGATGTACAATGCTTAGGATATTATCTGCTCTAGCAGTCTGTGGGTTTATAGTTTCAGCAACCGACACGGCGCAGGCCGACCCAGTGGTTGTCGAACTATACACATCACAGGGCTGTTCATCATGCCCGCCCGCAGATGCGTTGCTGCATGAATTGGCTAAACGTGACGATGTGATCGCTCTTGCGCTGCATGTCGACTACTGGGATTATATCGGCTGGACCGATATCTTTGGACGCCCAGAAAACACGGCGCGCCAACATGCCTATGCCCGTGCGGCGCATGCGCCAACAGTCTATACGCCGCAGATGATTATCGGGGGTGTGGATCATGTGATCGGGTCGCGGCCCATGCAGGTGATGGAGCTTTTGCAGGCGCATGGGCGGGAGGTCTACCCTGTCACGGTGACACTGACACGGACCCAAGGCCAGCTGGAGATTTCAGCGGTCGCACAGACAACAGGAAGCTATGTCGTTGAAATCGTGCGGTTTACACCCGAAGAAATTGTTGACATTCGCCATGGTGAAAATGCCGGAAAGCAATTGACCTATTCCAATGTTGTGACCGCCTTTGATCAGGTGGCGGCGTGGGATGGTGCAGGGGTTTTGACCGTGCGTGCGGAAATGCATGGCGACGATCCGGTTGCTGTCCTTGTTCAACATGCGGGCAACGGGCCGATCGTGGGGGCCGCGCAACTGCGCTAGTGATTGCGCCGCGGCTTCCAGCGGCGATGGACCCAGAACCATTGTGCGGGATCGCGGCCGATCTGCGCTTCGAGCCGCTGTGTCATTTCCAGCATCATCTGTTCCGGACTTGCAGGGGTGATCGGGGTTTCAATCTCGACCGCAAAGGACAGGCCGTCCGGCTGGCGAATACCGAAATAGGGAATGACAACGGCATTCATGCGCAGCGCAATATCAGCGGCCGAGGTCGCGGTATGTGCGCCATGCCCCAAAAACGGCAGGCTGACCCCTTTGGCAGAAACGTCAAACAAAAGCGTGCCCATGCCGCCCGATTTCAGGTGCCGCGCAAACCCGAGCGTTCCACGCCGTCCCTGTGCAAACACTGGTCCTCCCCAAGAAGTCATTGTCTGGGCATAATGGTCGTTGAAATAGGGGTTCTCCATCGGCCGATATAGCCCGCCAATGTTGTATCCCATGGCTGTAAGCACCTGACGCGGGGCTTCGTGATTGCCGTAATGGGCGGTTACAAACATCACGGGCCGCTTGTCGGCTGCGGCTTGGGCAAGGACCGCAACACCCGGGCCTGTTGGCGTAACCTGCGCCAGTCGCGCAGAGAATTCCTGCCAAGAATAGTTTTCAATCAACGTGCGCCCGAAATTATCACAGCAGGCCACAGCAATTTCATGCCGCCGTGCCGCGGGCATATCGGGGTAGATCAACGCAAGATTCGCTTCGGCGCGTTTGCGATAGCCAGCAAGCGGGCCGATGACACCACTCAGCGCGCGCCCCATCGCGGGGACGCGTTTTTCGTAAGGAAGCCGCAGCATTGTCGCGATCAAGCCCCGTAAAACACGGTTGGCGATCCAGTCTGCATTAGTGCCTTGTGGTGAACTGCGCGGCGTCATCGCGGTGCATTTGTTTCGGTCTGAATCATCGCGCGATGATAGGGCGATATGCGGGGGGCTGTCCACGCGCTATTCGTCTTTGTCCTCCTCCTCCTCGTCCGGATCGATCAGGGTGATGACCCCGCTTTCGGCCATTTCGCGGATGGCTGTTGTGATGGCGGACATAGCTGCCTCTGCCTCGGATTTTTTGATGGTTCCCATTTCCTCGGCATCTTCACGCAGTTGTCCGGCCATACGCTGCGACAGGCTGCCAAGAATAAATTCTGCGGAATCGACCATTGCCTGTTCACCGGCAAGTCCAGCGGCAATCGCGCGGGTTAGCACCTCTGCATCGACTGCGCGGATACAATTGGGAATATCGGTCGGTTTGACCCGCGGCGCGATGTCCTTGAAGGTGAAAATGGCCTTGCGCACGTCGTTGGCAAATGCGGGATCTGCTTCACCAAGTGATGCCAGTACGTCTTCGCGGGTATCGGTGACGGTTGAATTCAAAATGGCACCAAGGCGCTGCACGGGCGGTTTTTCAAAGGCGATTTTGGCGGGTTGCCCGTATTCTTTCGCCAAAGATGCCCCGATCCGGTGCACAGTATCGGGGGATATTTCGGACGTTAGCGCCATTGCATAGGTAATCCTGCGCGCGCGTTCGCCAGGTGTTTGCGTCAAGATTTCTGCAGCTTTACCGACTTGTAGCTTGGACAGCGCAACAGCGCAGATTTCGATGCTTTCGCGGGTCATGATGTCAACAAGCCGCGCGGTCGGAAGATCCGCGATCACATGCCAATGATCGCCATTGCGCACTTTTGCGGTTTGCGCGCGCAACCTTGCGGCCAAATCAGGGCTTAGGTGATCCGATAGTGCGGCAATGGCACCGTCGCGCGTGCCAGGTGCGCAAAGCCCGATGGATTCAAGCTGTGCGGTGAATTCTGCCGCGACGCCGGCAACTGTATCACGATCAACAAGTTTGATTGCGCCCAGTTCATCGGTCAACACTTCCTGAAGCGATTCGGGCAGTTGGGACAACGATAGGTTGCTGCCGCCGCTGATCATCATCTGGACAATCATTGCGGCCTTGCGTCGACGCGAAAGCGCCGGAGAATCAGATGTGTCAAAGTGCATGCTCATCCCCGCAATCTAGCCTGCTGGGGTAAACGAAAGGTTAGAAGCCGCCCCTAGGACCCCGGGTGCGTGAACAGGATCGACATGTTCTTAAGTTCTTGCACGGTTTCGGGTGAAAGCCGCGCCTGATCCGCGGTGGATTTGTGGAGATAGTTGATTTTGTTCGAAATATCGTCAATTTCGCTGTCCGAGAATTCACGATCCGCCCGCGCAAAGCCGCATATGCTAAGGCTATCGTCGGCTTTGATGGCGTAAACAACGCCGTAGGGCATGCCGAATTCGGCCGCTTTTTTCATCACGCCACCCGGATCGTCGAGGTCCGACCAACGGCAGGCGCCCGTGTTTTCAAAGCCCCATGCAACCATCGGGTCTGCCATAATAAGACCATTTTGTGAGTAATAATCGAGCCACGCTTTTGGATAGGATTGGAACATAAATTTTGGCGTTGTGAACGCGATATGAAAACCCAATGCATAACCTGCGGGTGCACATTCGCTGAGCTGTTCTAAGACTTCGCTAATCTCGAATTGTGTTTGCGACATTGCTTTACTCGCTTTCCGGTTGCCATGGGCTGCGTTTTCGCAATACTACTGTTCGAAGCACCGCGTTTTTGCATTGTACAGATATCAGTGGATTAACAACAAGGCCTTAAAAATATCGGGGCTTAAGGAATCAGAATGTCGACACTGATGGGACCAGACGAAATCGAGCAGCTCGCGCCGTCTGGACATTATATTGCACTGCGGATCGGCTTTGCCTTTCCGATGGAGGAAGTAAATGCATTTCCGCCAGAGTGGGTGCAACATTATACAACCCAGAGGTTTATGCTGTTCGATCCGGCAGTGCGGTGGGCCTATAGCAATACAGGCACATGCCGCTGGAGCGAAATCCCGATTGACGACCCCAAACGCATCATTGCCCAGGCAAAGACATTCGGCATGGCCTACGGTGTAACAATTTCCGTATTTGACGGGAATGTTGATGCGCAGCGTTCGTTTGCATCGTTTACCCGCAGCGACCGCGAGTATACCGATCTTGAGATGAAATTGCTGAAAGCCTTGCTGGTGCGGCGCCACAATGAAACCGCACCGCCAACCAATCTGACCCGCGCCGAGCTGGAGGCATTGGGCATGGTCAAGGATGGTAAACGGCTCAAGGAGATCGCCTTTGAGTTGAGCGTCAGCGAAGGTGCGGTGAAGCAACGCCTGAAAAACGCAAAATTGAAACTGGGTGCAAAAACCGGCACGCAGGCTGCGGCACTTGCGAACCAGTACGGGCTAATCTAGACCCATTGGTCGTTTTTTCATTACTTATGTAAAATTTAACGCTAATTTGCTTAAGTCACAGTTTATGTGACAATTAGCAGGTGTAATTTGGCGTTGAGATCGCTTTTCGGTAGAGAGAAATCACCATGGAAAATATTTCGTTTAGTTTTGCCCAGCTGCATCAGCACGGCACCGCATTTTATGAGTTCCTTGCACTTCGCAAGCAGTTTTTTGTTGACCAGCTTGGCTGGGATATCCCGCATGACGATAACGTCGAGATGGATCAATATGACAATCCCAACGCCCATTATTCGCTTGTTTTGCGCGACGGCAAGGTGATCGGCGGCATGCGCGCCATGTCCACAACGGCGCAATGGGGGTCGCATACCTATATGCTGGGTGATGCGGTTGCCGGTAAATTGATTGGCATTCCCAAGGATATTATCAATGTCGCGACAGTTACGCCCAACGTCTGGGAAGCAACCCGCGTTGTCATTTCAGACGAGGTCACGACACAGGCCGAGCGGTCCGAATGTCTTGGGCTTGTGCTGGACGGGGTGGTGGCGCAAACCAAGGCCCATGGCGGCACCGAAATTATCGCACTTTGCCCGCCGGTTTTTGCGCGCACCTTGCGCCAGCTTGGCTATGAGGTGGATTTGATCGGCGATCCCTATGTGAATTGCCACGATCAACGGCGCTATGTCGCAATGAGCATGCCCGCCAAGCCCCGTCGCCAAAAGCCGATTGCAGCAGTCGCCGCGCCAAAGGCAACCGGTGCTGCGGCTGTGGCTGCGCTTCATGCGCCGTCGGTTGTCTAGCAGGGGAATGCGGTCGGCCCGTGTTTGCGCAGGGCCGACCGCATGTGTTTAGCTGTCGCCAAAGACACGTGCAAAGATCGTTTCGACGTGTTTGGTGTGATAGCCAAGGTCGAATTTTTCCTTGATTTCGTCGGCTGAAAGCGCCGCCAGCACATCGGCGTCACCCAAAAGCTCGGTTTGGAAATCCTTGCCCTGCTCCCAGACTTTCATCGCGTTGCGCTGGACCAGCTTATAGGCGTCCTCGCGGCTGACGCCGGCTTGGGTCAGGGCCAAAAGAACGCGCTGTGACATCACCAGCCCGCGGAATTTATTCATGTTGGCCAGCATGTTGTCAGGGTAGATCACCAGTTTCTCAATCACGCCCGCCAGGCGGTGCAGCGCAAAATCAAGCGTCACTGTGGTATCGGGCCCGATTGCACGTTCAACGGATGAATGGCTGATGTCACGTTCATGCCAAAGTGTCACGTTTTCCATCGCGGGTACAACGGACATGCGCACCAGGCGCGCAAGGCCAGTCAGGTTTTCGGTCAGCACGGGGTTGCGTTTATGCGGCATCGCGGACGATCCCTTTTGACCCTTCGAGAAAAATTCTTCGGCTTCAAGCACTTCAGTGCGCTGCATATGGCGGACTTCGGTGGCGATGTTTTCTATAGATGATGCGATCACACCCAGCGTGGCAAAGAACATCGCGTGACGGTCGCGCGGGATAACTTGTGTGCTGATCGGTTCCGGTGACAGACCGAGTTTTTCACAGACGTATTCTTCGACCGATGGGTCGATATTGGCGAAAGTACCGACTGCACCTGAAATAGCACCGGTTGCGATTTCTGCACGGGCAGCGACCAGACGGGCACGACCACGGTCCATTTCGGCGTAGAACCGTGCGAATGTCAGCCCCATCGTGGTGGGTTCGGCGTGGATACCGTGGCTGCGGCCAATGCGGATCGTGTCTTTATGTTCATGCGCGCGGGTTTTGAGCGCGGCCAAAACACGGTCCATGCCTGCAATCAAAATGTCAGTGGCGCGGACAAGTTGCACGTTGAATGTTGTGTCAAGCACGTCGGAAGATGTCATGCCTTGATGCACAAAGCGCGCCTCGGTCGATCCGATATGTTCGGCCAGATGGGTCAGGAATGCGATAACGTCGTGTTTGGTCACGGCTTCGATTTCGTCGATGCGGGCCACGTCAAATTCCACGTCCTTGGCTTTCCAGACTGCGGCGGCGCTCTCGGCGGGGATCACGCCAATCGCGGCTTGTGCGTCGCAGGCATAGGCCTCGATCTCGTACCATATTTTGAATTTGGTGGCGGGCTCCCAGATGGCGGTCATTTCTGGGCGGGAATAGCGTGGAATCATGGGGGGCACCTTTCTTGGGGTGAGCAGCAATATTCCCCTGCGTCATAAGGGGCAGGGGGCAAAGGCTCAAGTGGAAGTGTGTCACGTTCCGCATCAATGGCACGATGCCGCGAAATTTCACTCATTCACTGAAGGGTCGCACGACGCGATATTGGCCCATACCCGACTTTCAGTAAATCTTGGTTATGTGCTGCTATGCGGGACGTCTTCGCCAATTACGCGTTTTTCGACAATGTCGGCAGCCAACCAAAAGCAGCCATTGGATGGCTCTAACCGTTCCAGTTCGTCGTCCAACGGATGGCGAGTGTCTCGCGGCTCGGGCTGTCATCGAAAAAATCTGCATTAGACATGCTGTCGTAGATGATCGTTAGGTTACTGCCGTTGTCAAACGTATATCCAACACCAAGTGCCGCTCGAATTTGCAGAGTCCCGTCAAGATCAGCGCCGTCACCTTGCCTGTACAAACCAGGCATCAGTGAGGTTTCGATGAACAATGGGGAGTCGTAGACGTACTGGCTGCTCCATTTCCCGCCAATCCCGAACCATGCAGCCCCATCAGCTGTGAGCGATAGGCCATAAGTGGGGCGAGACGGGCCGCGACGACGATGGCTGTCGTAACCAAGGTAGAACTCATTCGCATTCTGAAATTCATCAGAATGCAGTTGTCCCAGCTGATAAAATATCTGTGGTTCCAGCTTTTCGGTTTTCAGGCAACCGTTGGGGCAATCATTCAACGTCATATCTGTCAAACTCGTCAGCAGCCAGATCAGACCAAGTGTACTGTCCATGTTGTCATCCTATTATCTGTGCCCGTGGGAGTCTCTCGAATTTCGTATTAAGGTTAGATGAAACTAAGACACAAATCTGCCTGCAAAAGCGCGGCTCAACAAAATGCCTTGAGCAATCTCCCCAAGAAACGGCTTTTGAACTTTCAACTTACATCTTGTGCGACCGCAACACAAAGGCAAGGTACAGCGCGCCAGTCGCCGCAACAATGGTCATTTTCCTCTTTGCTTCCGTTAGCTGCGCAAAGCGCGAAAGTCAGGTTCTCGGTGCTTGCAAAGTTGGTAACGGAAGGCTCGGAGCAAACGATTGCTCAAACGCAAGGCGGATTTAAATCCACCCTACCTGTGGGATCTGCGCAAACTTTGCACAGATGCTTGTCATATCCTGATGTCGCTGCACGCTATGGATGGCAGGTGATGCAAGAGAAGGGGACGCGCATGCTATGGTTTCGAAGACTGGGCGCATTGGCTTTGCTTGCAGCCTGCGCGGGCGTGGCGCTGGGTTTTGCGGGCAGACTGCATCCGCTGGGCGACAGCCTGTCGCTGCTGCGTATGCCGCTGGGGGTGGTCTGCTGTCTTTATCTGGGGTTTCGCCTGTCCGCGGTCTTGCGTTTTTTTGCCTTGGTTGCTGCTTGTGCGGCCTTTGCAACGACGGTGCCTGCGATGATTGGCGCACCCGAGGGTGGCGCGTTGACGGTCTATTCCAAGAACCTGCTGTACCGCAATGATGCTTTGGCTGTGCTTGCGGCCGATATTCGTGCCAGCGGCGCGGATGTTGTCACATTGCAAGAGGTCTCGCACCGCAATGACGCGATCTTGAAGCTGCTGGCGGCTGGATACCCCTACCAGCACCTGTGCCGCTTTTCCGGCTGGAGCGGCGTTGCTGTGCTGTCAAAGACGGCTTTCACCGCGCCAGCCCGCTGTTCTGCGCAGCGCGGCGTTGCAGCAGCACAGATCGAAAACGGCGGGCAGCGGTTGTGGGTGGCTTCGGTGCATTTGCCGTGGCCCTATCCCTATGATCACGCGGGCGCCGCTGATGCGGCTGTCGCGTTGATCGCGCAGCTGGACGGGCCGGTCGTGCTGGGCGGGGATTTCAATATCTTTCCCTGGGCGGCTTCTGCCCGCCGTATCCGGCAGGCGGCGGGCAGTGTTCTGGCCCGCCCCCTGCGCCCGACTTATTCACTTTACGGGGTGCCCCTGTTTCTGGATCACGTTGCCGCGCCCGGTGGCGGGCATGTGGTTTACCGTGATCTGCTCGGGTCTGATCACCGCGGGGTTTTGGCGACCGTCCGGCTTGCGCGCTAGCCAATGCAAAAAAGGCACCGCTTGCGCGATGCCTTTTCCAAATTCGCAACTGCCGGAAATTAGCAGCTGTAGTACATTTTGTATTCGATCGGGTGTGGTGTGTGCTCGTAGGCGTACACTTCTTCCCATTTCAGTTCCATGTAGCCTTCGAGTTGTTCTTTGGTGAACACGTCACCTTGGATCAAGAAGTCATGGTCTGCTTCGAGGGCTTCAAGCGCTTCGCGCAGTGACCCACAAACAGTTGGGATACCTGCCAGTTCTTCTGGTGGCAGATCGTAAAGATCCTTGTCAGAAGAGGGGCCTGGATCGATCTTGTTCTTGATGCCGTCAAGGCCGGCCATCAGAAGTGCTGCAAAGCACAGGTATGGGTTTGCGGACGGATCGGGGAAACGTGCCTCGACGCGCTTTGCTTTCGGGTTTTCGGCCCAAGGAATACGCACACAACCAGACCGGTTAGACGCAGAATAGGCGCGCAGAACAGGGGCTTCAAAGCCAGGGATCAGGCGTTTGTAGCTGTTTGTGGAGGGGTTGGTGATCGCGTTCAGCGCTTTGGCGTGCTTGAGGATACCACCGATGAAATACAGCGCTTCTTGTGACAGGTCCGCGTATTTGTCGCCTGCGAACAGTGGCTTGCCGTCTTTGAAGATCGACATGTTCACGTGCATACCGGTGCCGTTGTCGCCAGAGATTGGCTTTGGCATGAATGTCGCTGATTTGCCGTAGGCTTGGGCGACGTTGTGCACAACGTATTTGTATTTCTGGATTTCGTCCGCTTGGTGTGTAAGCGTGCCGAAAATCAGGCCAAGCTCGTGCTGGCAAGACGCCACTTCGTGGTGGTGCTTGTCAACTTTCATGCCCATGCGCTTCATGGTGGACAGCATTTCGGAACGCATTTCTTGTGCGTCGTCGATCGGGTTCACAGGGAAATAGCCGCCCTTGATACCTGGACGGTGGCCTGTGTTGCCCATTTCATATTCGGTGTCGGAATTCCAAGCACCGTCAATCGCGTCAACCTGATAGGACACTTTGTTCATGGAAACCTGGAAGCGCACGTCGTCAAAGACAAAGAATTCTGCTTCTGGGCCAAAATATGCGGCGTCGCCGATACCGGTAGATTTCAGGTATTCTTCGGCTTTGGCTGCTGTGCCGCGCGGGTCGCGGTCATAGGGTTCCATTGTGTCGGGCTCGACCACGTCACAGTGGATACAGATTGTTTTTTCCGCATAGAACGGATCAACATAGGCGCTGCTGGCCTTTGGCATCAGTTTCATGTCGGATTTGTCGATTGATTTCCAACCGGCGATGGATGAACCGTCGAACATAAAGCCTTCTTCAAGGAAGTCTTCGTCAACCAGATCAGAAACCACAGTTACGTGTTGCAGTTTGCCGCGTGGATCAGTGAAGCGGATATCGACATAGTCGGCCTCTTCGTCTTTGATCAGCTTAAGGAAAGCTTTGTTGTCCATAGTTGGTGCCTTTCTGAGTATCTTGTCGTGGTGTTGCGTGCCGCAGCAGGCTGCGGCGTGGAATTAAAGCGCTTCGTCGCCGGATTCGCCGGTGCGGATGCGGATGGCTTGCTCGATTGTCGAGACGAAGATTTTGCCGTCGCCGATCTTGTCGGTCTTGGCAGCGCCGACGATGGCCTCAACAGCGGCGTCGACCTGATCATCGGCAAGGACGATCTCGATTTTCACCTTTGGCAGGAAGTCGACCACATATTCTGCACCGCGGTACAATTCTGTGTGACCCTTCTGGCGGCCAAAGCCTTTGACCTCGACCACGGAAAGACCTTGCACGCCCACGTCTTGCAGTGCTTCTTTCACTTCGTCGAGTTTGAATGGTTTAATGATCGCTTCGATCTTTTTCATAGGCTGCGACTCCCCTAACGGTGTTTCAAGCTGGTCAGAACATTTCTGTTGCATCGGGACAATTCGTGGCGAACGATAAGGGCATATGCAATGGGGTAAAGCGCCACATGTGATTAAAAATTGTGCAACTGTCCCGATTTTTGAGCGAAATATAAACTGGATGCCTATTTGATGACCGAAGTTTTAACCGCTGCCCAAATGCGCGCCATCGAGACCGCGGCGATTGCGAGTGGCGATGTCACCGGTCTTGAACTGATGGAACGCGCAGGGCGCGGGGTGGTTTCTGCCATTTTTGAAGAATGGCCGGAACTGGCGCCGTCATGGGGGCCAGCCCCCAAACCCCCGGAGTATTTTTTGCAAGATGATGAGAAGGGCAAGCATAGGGCGGTCGTGCTGTGTGGGCCGGGCAATAACGGCGGTGACGGATTTGTTGTGGCGCGCTTGTTGTTTGCGGCAGGCTGGGATGTTGAGGTGTTTTTGTATGGCGATGCTGATAAGCTGCCGCCGGATGCAAAGGCGAATTATGCGCGGTGGTTGGAATTGGGTCGCGTGTGCGCAATGTCGGCTTGCACATCGGAACGCTGGGTCGGGCAGCCGCTTGTAATTGACGCCGTGTTTGGAATTGGTGCGTGCCGTCCGCTGCCTGACACCGTACGAAATGTGCTTATGGCAACTGTGAACTGTCCGCGCATCGCGATTGATGTGCCGAGCATGCTGTCCAGCGACACAGGCATGATGCTATCGCCAATGTGGGGTGGTGTTGGCGCAGCGCGTCTGACGGTTACCTTTCACACACGAAAGCCGGGCCATTTACTGGAAGCGGGGCCTGAAAATTGCGGCAAACTGCGGGTCGTTGATATCGGGCTCGGGCGATTTGCAGTGGCGCATCAGGCGCATGTGCGGCTGGCGCAATGTCATACAATTGGTGCTTTGGGGAAGGGGAATGGCCATAAATACTCTCACGGTCACGCATTCATCCTTTCTGGCGGCATCGCCAAAGGTGGCGCTGCGCGGCTCGCGGCGCGCGGGGCTTTGCGGATTGGTGCGGGGGCTGTCACGGTTGGCTGTCCTGAGGCTGCGTTGGTGGAGAATGCGACGCAGTTGAATGCTGTGATGTTGACCTCTGTGGATGATGCGGCCGCGTTTGAGGGGATTCTGGAGGATGCGCGGATCAACGCGCTTTGCATCGGGCCGGGATTAGGACTGGGCGCGCGGGAGGCGGCGCTGGTTGGCACTGTGTTGGAAAGCGGACGTGCGGCGGTGTTGGATGCGGATGCTTTGACATTGCTTGCGCGCGATGCAGGGCTTTTTGCCAAGCTGCATAAATCTTGTGTCCTGACTCCACATGCGGGCGAATTCGCGCGGCTGTTTCCGGATATTGCCGACAGGCTGAACGCGCCCGCGACAAAGGGCCCCGCCTATTCCAAAGTGGACGCCGCGCGCGAGGCGGCCAAGCGGGCAGGCTGCGTTGTTTTATTCAAAGGGCCGGACACGGTAATTTCCGACCCAAAGGGGCGCTGCAGTATCAATGCGTCTGTCTACGCGCGTGCAGCGCCTTGGCTGGCGACGGCCGGATCGGGGGATGTGTTGGCGGGGTTCATTACCGGGCTTTTGGCGCGCGGGTTTGCGCCCCAACAGGCTGCGGAATCAGGGGCATGGTTGCATACGGAATGCGCCCTGAAATTCGGCCCCGGTCTGATCGCCGAAGACCTGCCCGAGCAATTGCCCGCGGTTCTGCGCGCGCTTGAAGCAAGCTGATCCGAAGTTTCTGCGCAATCGCATCAAGAAAGCGCATTTTTCCTCTCGCATCCGGTGGAAGGCTTTGCTAGACAGCGCCCAACCATGGGGCAGGCCTAACAGACTGCCCCTTTAATCATGCGGGTGTGGCGGAATTGGTAGACGCACCAGATTTAGGTTCTGGCGCCGCGAGGCGTGGGGGTTCGAGTCCCTTCACCCGCACCATAAGTTTATGAAGGACAGCACATGCAGGTTACTGAGACCCTGAACGAAGGCCTCAAGCGCGGCTATGCGATCACCGTGACCGCGGCCGATCTGGACGCGAAGGTTGAAGAAAAGCTGAAAGAAGCGCAGCCAACCGTTGAAATGAAGGGCTTTCGCAAGGGTAAAGTACCGATGGCACTTCTGCGCAAGCAGTTTGGCCAGCGCGTCATGGGCGAAGCGATGCAAGAAGCCATCGACGGCGCAATGAGCAAGCACCTTGAAGAATCAGGTGACCGTCCTGCGGCGCAGCCGGAAATGAAAATGGCTGATCCCGATTGGAAAGAAGGCGACGACGTGAAAGTCGAAGTTTCCTACGAGAAACTGCCGGAAATCGCTGACACGGATTTTTCTGCCATCAAGCTTGAGCGCATGGTCGTCAAAGCGGATGAAGATTCGGTGAAAGAAGCGCTTGATAACCTTGCCGCGTCACCGCAGGCCGTTACTTACGAGCCAAAGAAAACCCAAGCCAAGAAAGACGACCAGGTCGTGTTGGATTTCGTTGGTAAGGTTGACGGCGTTGCCTTTGAAGGTGGCGCTGCCGAAGATTACCCGCTGGTGATCGGTTCCAACTCATTCATCCCCGGTTTCGAAGATGGCCTGCTCAAGGTCAAAGCGGGCGAAGAAAAAGACATCGAAGTGACCTTCCCCGAAGATTACCAAGCGGAAAATCTTGCGGGCAAAAAGGCAGTTTTCACCTGCACCATCAAAGAAGTCAAAGCGCCAAAAGCGCCCGCACTTGATGACGAGCTGGCAAAGAAATTCGGCGCCGAAGATCTGGCCGGTTTGAAAGCCCAAATCACAGAGCGTCTGGAAGCAGAATACACCGGCGCGTCACGCGCGGTTGCCAAACGCGCCTTGCTGGATGCCTTGGACGCAGCCGTTTCATTCGAGCTGCCGGAATCATTGGTTACCGCCGAGGCAAACCAGATCGCGCATCAGCTATGGCATGAAGAAAACCCCGATGTGCAAGGCCATGATCACCCTGCCATCGAAGCCACTGACGAGCACAAGAAACTGGCCGAGCGCCGCGTGAAACTGGGCCTGTTGCTGGCTGACATCGGTCAAAAGGCCGAAGTCAAAGTCACCGATCAGGAAATGACCCAAGCGATCATGAACCAGGCGCGCCAATACCCGGGTCAGGAACGTCAGTTCTTTGAATTCGTGCAGCAAAACGCGCAGTTCCGTCAGCAGCTTCAGGCGCCGATGTTTGAAGATAAGGTCGTTGACCACATCTTTGAAAAGGCCGCTGTGACCGACAAAGAGGTCAGCAAAGACGATCTGCAGGCTGCGGTTGAGAAGCTCGAAGAAGAGTAAACGACCAAACGATATTTTATGAAAAGGCGTCCCATCGGGGCGCCTTTTTATTTGACGCAGTGCGCATTATTTTGCCACTGTATTGTCATACGCCTACCGCAAGTGGGCCGTTATATTTAACGACCATAATTGTGATAGCTTACCTTTGGGAGATAATGATGAAATCTATTTTGATGACTGCGGCAGCGATGCTGGGCTTTGCCTCGGCTGCGGTTGCCTGCCCTAACTTTAATGCGACACCTGCGGCCTCTTATCAGGCGACAGGTCAGCAGCTTTACCAAGAGCGCACGTTTGACGTGATCGCGGGCGGTGAAAACTATATTTGGAACTGTTCAAACGTGCGTCCGGGCACAGATACAGGTGCCGGATATTTCACCACCGCACCTGATTTCTCGTTTCAGGTTTCCGGCATGGGCCGTTATCAGTTGGTAATCAGCATGATCAGCGAATGCGATTCTGCGCTGCTGATCAACACATCTTCGGCCAATTGGTATTACGATGATGACGATAACGGCAATCTTGATCCGCGTATCGTTCTGACGCGTCCGGCGGATGGCCGGATTGATATCTGGGCAGGGACCTATGACGGCGAATATTGCAATGCGCGCCTGTCAATGGAAACATTTGATCGCTAAGCCGATCTGACAGTAAAGAAAGGCCCGGTATCCACGCGGATGCCGGGCCTTTTGCGTTATAGCGCGATGCGGAACAGGGCAAAGCCCGTGTCGCTATTGCCCGCAGGGGTGATATCCATGCCCGCGACGCTATCTGCATATTGCGCGCCCGCAGGACCGGATTCAAAGATCACCGTGGTGCCCGCCATAGGCGCAAATGACCAGTTGGCATCGGCGCGGGGGCTGACTGTGCCTTGGTCGACGATATAGCGCACAATCACGTCGCGGTTGGTGTCGGGCCCTTCAAAGATCACGGTAGAGCCGTCCGCACCAGGGAAAGAACCACCGCCGGATGCGCGGTAGTTATTGGTCGCGACGATGAATTCCTGGGCCGGATCAATCGGTGCGCCGTTGAAGGACAGGTTCACAATCCGGTTGGTGTCTGCGTTGATCACCGCGCCTTCGCGGTCGAACATCGCGGGTTGTGACAGGTCAATCTGATATGTCACCCCGTCCATCACATCAAAGTTATAGCTGGGGAAGTCAGGGTTCAGCAGCACCGCATCGGATGATCCCGGCGTGATCTGGTTGAACATGCCCGCAGAGCGTTCCAGCCAAAGTTTTACCTGCGCCCCGGTGATTTTCACCGCGCGGACGGTGTTGGGGTAAAGGTAAAGATCGGCGACGTTTTTGATCGCGACATCACCCACAGGCACATCGGTGAAATATTCAGGGCCACCGCGTCCGCCTGCTTTGAACGGGGCTGCGGCTGATAGGATCGGCAGACCTGCGTAGGCGGTGCCGACCATTTGGTCGGCGATGTACCATGTCTGCGCATTGGATACGATCTGCACCGATGGATCATCCGCGACCAGCGCAAAATAGCTGTGCAGCGGCGCATCGGTTTTACCCACGGCGGTACGCACATAGGACAAGGTTTCATCATGGATGTCCTGGATGGATGCAAGCACCGGCGCGTAATCCGCGACCAGTGGGGTGATGCTGCGGTCTTCTTCGCGGCGCGAAATGGGGCGGGCTTCGGATGTGTGCGACAGCACGCGCCAGCCGTTGCCGTCACGTTCCAGCAGCAGATCAACCAGACCCATATGGCTGCCCCAGAACCCGCCCATCACGCCGGGTTTGCCGTTGATCGTGCCAGCGGTAACATCAACGCCCGCCCAATCGTCATAGTTCGATGACGGGAATACAAGGTGGCTGTGCCCCGTCAGGATCGCGTCGATCCCGTCCACACCCGCCAATGGGATTGCCGCGTTTTCCATCCCGTCAGATTCATTAGCCTCGCCGATGCCCGAATGGCAAAGCGCGACAATGATATCGGCGCCTTGTTCTTTCATTTGCGGCACATAGGCGCGGGCGGTAGCGACGATATCACGGGCCTGCACATTCCCTTCGAGATGCTTGCGGTCCCAGTTCATAATTTGCGGCGGCACAAAGCCGATCAGCCCGATCTTGATCGGATGGGCCGCACCTGTGCCGTCGGTCAGGGTGCGCTCAAGAATGGTGTAAGGCGGCAGCAATGTCGTGTCTTGCGTTGGGGTTGCGCCCATTTCCTTAATGACGTTTGCGGACACAACCGGAAATGCAGCCCCTGCGACCGACTTCATCAAGAATGGCACGCCATAGTTGAATTCATGATTGCCCAATGTAGATGCATCATAGCCCAGCGTGTTCATTGCCGTAATAACAGGGTGCATGTCGCCTTCGGCCATACCACGTTCATAGGCGATGTAATCGCCCATCGGGTTCCCTTGAAGGAAATCACCATTGTCGAGCAAAAGCGAGTTGGTCGATTCCGCGCGCACCCCTTCGATGATGGATGCGGTCCGCGCGAGGCCGACCGTATCAACGGCCTTATCGGCGTAATAATCATATGGGAACACATGCACGTGCAGATCGGTGGTTTCCATCAGGCGCAAATGCGCTTGGCCGGTGGCGGCGTTGACGGAAAACGGGTGCATGGCGATCAGCCCGGCAGAGCCTGCAAGAAAGTGACGACGGTTTAAGCGAAGTGTCATAAGATAATCCCCCGGATTTCTAGATGTGTGGTGATTAGACATCTGATGGGGATTCGTAACAAGGGTGTATACATCCGGAGCGGGAAGCGCGGATGGCCACGAAAAAGGCCGCCCCATTTCTGGCGCGGCCTTGATTCTTGCATAAGCAGGGACGAATTATTATTCGTCTTCGCTTGCTGCCGGTGCTTCGTCGTCACCGAATTCGTCAGCGGCAGAGCCGATGTCGTCAAACAGTTCCTGAATTTCGAATTCAGCGGCTGCTTCTTCTTCGGCGGCCAGTTCAGCGATAGATTTACCGGCTGCTTGCAGCTCGGCTTCTTCGGCGGAACGGGCGACGTTCAGGGTGACTGTTGCAGCAACTTCGGGGTGCAGGTTGACGGTAACGTCGTGCAGGCCCAGATCCTTGATTGTTGCAGACAGAACGACCTGTTTCTTGTCGACGGTGAAACCGGCAAGCGTTGCAGCTTCTGCGGCATCGCGTGTGGTCACAGAACCGTAAAGCGCGCCTGCGTCAGACGCAGAGCGGATAACGATGAAGGTTTCGCCATCCAGCTTTTCAGCCAGTGATTCTGCTTCTTTTTTGCTTTCAAGGTTGCGTGCTTCGAGCTGAGCTTTCTCGGCTTCGAAACGGGCAATGTTGGCAGCGTTGACGCGCAGTGCTTTGCCTTGTGGCAGCAGGTAGTTACGTGCGTAGCCTTCTTTGACAGAAACGACTTCGCCCATTTGACCCAGTTTGGCCACGCGCTCCAGTAGAATAATATCCATGTGTCGGTGTCCTTACTTGACTGCGTATGGCAGCAGGGCAAGGAAACGTGCGCGTTTGATCGCCTGGGCGAGCTTGCGCTGGTTCTTGGCACCAACAGCTGTGATACGGGCTGGAACGATTTTGCCGCGCTCGGAGATATAGCGCTGCAAAAGGCGAGTGTCTTTGTAGTCGATCTTTGGCGCGTTTTCGCCTTCAAACGGATCGGACTTACGACGACGGAAAAATGGTTTAGTAGCCATGATTGTGGTCCTTATCTAAGATCTGATTAGCGGCGCTCGCGGCGTTCGCCACGTTCTTCGCGTTTCTGCATCTGAACTGACGGGCCTTCTTCATGTGCGTCGACCTTGATGGTCAGCACACGCATGACGTCGTCATGCAGGCGCATCAGGCGTTCCATTTCCTGGATCGCAGGTGCAGGCGCATCGGTGCGCAGCAGGGCATAGTGGCCCTTGCGGTTCTTGTTGATCTTATAGGCCATCGTTTTGACGCCCCAGTATTCGCTTTCCAGCAACTTGCCTTCGTTGTCAGCAAGTACCGAACCGAAGTGTTCAATAAGGGCTTCTGCTTGCGAGTTGGAAAGATCCTGACGCGCAATCATGACATGCTCGTATAGCGGCATGCGTACTCCATTCATTTATCAGCGCATTTCAAAGTATGGGGCAGTGACCCTTTCTGCACCCCATCCACGAGAGACTGCGCAGTTCAAATTTACACAGAAAGGTTGCGGCCTTATACATGTCCTGAGCCATGATGCAAGCCGCATTGCCCAGTCTTTATTGCCTGAATGCGGGTCGGTCGCATTATTGTAACGCTGTGTGATTCTGGCCGCAATTGATGTGAATGATCGCAATTTTTTTCGCAAAAACAGTGTTCAAGCGGCGCCGCGAGCGGTAGCTTGGTGTCAGAACGCACAGACGGGCAAAATCGCATGACAGATAATACGCAGTTTTCGGTTGAAGATACGTTTTGGGGCTACCAGATCCGGTCGGGCACCAGCCCCGCACTTGGCGTGATCCTTGCGCAATCGGCTTCTTATTTTTTTGGCGCGTGCCTGATGATTTCCGCGGTCAGCATCACTATAGTGCCGCTTTTGTTTACGGGCGAGGGCGTGGGCACCATGCGCATTGTGGCTTCCGTTTTATTGGGGGCGGCAGCGTTCTATTTGCTGTGGTTTGCAAGCCGCGGGTCCCAAACAGAGATCCATGTCGACACAAGCGTCGGCGAAATCCGGCAGGTGATCAGCAACCGCGCGGGCAGGCCGACTACGGTGGGTGCATACGGGTTTGACACAATTGGCGGCGTTCACATCATTGACGGGCATGGCCCGATGTCGCTTTTGGTGCTGCAATATCGCGATACAGATCAACAGATTAGCGTTGCCGAAGGGTTAGAGGCGCAGCTGATTGCGCTGCGTGACCGGCTGGCACGGGATCTGATGGTCGGGGGTGGCACAAAGGCCTGATTGCGGCTTACGTGTATTGCCGAACACAATTTGTTTGGAATTGCTGAATTGCTTTGTGGGGCGATCGGGCTTCTGGTGTATGGGTAATTTCTCATTAATGGAGCCCCCCAATGATACGCACAACTTTTGCCACCGCAATTTTGATGGCCGCAGCAGCCCCCGCAGTTGCCGCCCCTGAAACCTATGTGCTTGATGCAAGCCATAGCCAGATCGTGTTTTCCTATGACCACCTTGGCTATTCGACCAGCCATGGCATGTTTTCTGGGTTTGAGGGCGAAATCGCCTTTGATCAGGAAGACCCCGCAGCATCCAGCGTTTCGGTATCTTTCCCCGTTCGCAGCATGATGACAGGCTGGGAAGCACGGTTCGAACACTTTATGTCCGGTGAATTCTTTGGCGCGGATTCCGATGAAATGGTGACTTTCACGTCGACCGGAATCGAGGTCACAGGCGATAACACGGCGCTGATTACTGGTGATCTGACTCTGAACGGTGTGACCAAATCGGTGGTGCTTGATACGGTGCTTAATCAGGCCGGCGATCACCCAATGGCGCAAAAGCCTTGGGCCGGTTTCACTGCGACAACCACCCTCGTGCGTTCTGAATTCGACGTCGGTGCCTTTGCCCCTTATGTTAGCGACGAAGTTTCGGTCGTGATCTCTGTCGAGGCAATGAAAGCCGAATAGGCCATAGCGCCAATGCAATTTTTGACCCGCGCCCGTGATCCGGGCGCGGGTTTTTTTTAGTTGCGTGTCGCGCGCAGGTTCACTGTAACCGCGACCGCAAACGCCAGATTGCTTTCATCCGCAACGCTTTGGCCGATTGCAAAATCACGGCGGTCAAGCGCCAGCGTTCCCGACATTTCTGCCGTGTCCCCATCAAGATCAAGCGCAAAAGGCAGGACCACGGGCAGGGTGATATCCTTGATCTGTAGCGAGCCTGTCGCCAGATAGTCTGGCCCGTCTGCCGTGATATCGGCGGTAAATGCCGCGGTGGGGAACGCGGCTGCATCAAAGAAATCGGCGCCCATGGCCTGACCGCTAACAGACCCCAAGTGCAGTGATCCGATAGCGATTGTCGTGGTGACACTGCCAAGCGTGCCGCTGGCGTTTTCGTCAAACTGGATCGCCGCAGTCCAATCGTCAAACTGCCCGCTGACAGGGTTGCCAAGCTGGGTAATGCTGATGCCAAGCGTGCCTTCGGTGACTTGCCATTCGGTCGCCACCTGCGCAAGCGATGCGCGGTTTTCCAGATCATTATGCGAGAACAGCCCCGCCAGTCCGGCCCCTGCTGCGGCAACCAGATAGATGGCAAGAGCGGCGATCGGGGCTGCGCGTTGGCGGTCCGGCGCTTGTGTCTCTGGCAAGGTCGGGTTGCCAAACCACATGCGGCGCAGCGTGGCGTCCTTGTCGATGATCTGGTGCTTCATCGCACCCGCGAAATGCAGCAATATTGATGCCACGAGAACTTTGCTCCAGACCCAATGCAGGCCCGAAAACACCGCGGCAATGCTTTCGTTTTTGGGGATAAACGGCAGGTTATCGCCAAACGGCAGCAGCAGCGGCGCAAACCCGTCAGTTGCCGCATGATGCAGCCAGCCCGACAGCGGCACCAGAACCAGCGATAGATAAAGCAGCCAGTGCACGATATGCGCGACCAGCGTTTCGACCTTGCGCTGCGGGTGCAGATCGCCCGGTTTTTCTTGGGTAAGCGCCCAGAGAATCCGTGCAAGTGCGACACAAAAGATGATCACGCCCAGCGATTTGTGCACTGAAAACAGCGGCACCTTTAGCGGCGCGTCCAAGGCCAGCCTGTTCGCCACAACCCCCAGCGGGATAACTGTCAGGATCAGCAGGGCGGTCAGCCAGTGAAAAATTTTGCTCACAGAGCCATAGGCGCTGTTTGAATTGGTGGCAGGCATCGCAATCTCCGGAATAATTTACCACAGGCTAGCAGGGCAAAGGATTCGCGCAAACTGCCGCGTATGTGTGCCTGTGCATGGGATTTGTGCGGTCACGATCACATGAGGGTTCGCTTGTGCGCTTGCGCGCCGCAGGGTAAGCCTAGGCGCAAACCGTGATCAAAAGGGAGAGGTCGCATGCGCGCATTCGTATTTCCGGGCCAAGGGGCACAGACAATCGGGATGGGAAAGGCATTGGCCGATGCCTATCCCGCCGCACGAGCCGTTTATGACGAGGTGGACGACGCCTTGGGCGAAAAACTGTCGCAGCTGATTTGGGAAGGCGATATTGCCGATCTGACGCTGACCGCAAATGCGCAGCCTGCGTTGATGGCCACCTCGCTTGCCGCGATGCGCGCGCTAGAGGCCGAAGGCGTTGCCATCACAGCGGCGCAATTTGTCGCTGGGCATTCACTGGGCGAATATTCCGCGCTTGCCGCTGCGGGCGCGATCAGCATTGCCGATACCGCACGCCTGTTGCGTCTGCGCGGCACCGCCATGCAAGAGGCAGTGCCGGTTGGCGTTGGCGCGATGGCCGCAATTCTGGGGCTTGATTTCGAAACCGTGGCCGCTGTTGCGGCCGAGGCTGCGCAAGGCGAAATCTGTCAGGCTGCCAATGACAATGATCCAGGGCAGGTGGTTGTTTCAGGGCATAAAGATGCCGTGGAACGCGCCACTGTCATTGCCAAGGAAAAAGGCGCCAAACGTGCATTGCTATTGCCGGTAAGCGCGCCGTTCCACTGTGCCCTGATGGCCCCCGCCGCTGAAGCAATGGCGAAGGCGCTGGACGGTGTCGCGATTGACGCGCCCACAGTGCCGCTTGTTGCCAATGTCGAAGCCAGCGCCGTGACCGACCCTGCAACGATTCGGTCGCTGCTTGTGGAACAGGTCACCGGATCTGTGCGCTGGCGCGAAAGTGTCAGCTATATGGCCGCGCAAGGGGTCACGGAAGTCTATGAAATTGGCGCTGGCAAGGCGCTATGTGGTATGGTCAAACGGATCGACCGCAGCCTGACAGCCGCGGCTGTTGGCACCCCTGATGATGTGGCCGCAGCCGTTGCCGCGTTGAATGCTTGAAGGAAAATATATGTTTGATTTGAATGGAAAAAATGTCCTGATTACAGGGGCTTCTGGCGGGATTGGCGGCGCGATTGCCAAGGCGCTTCATGCGGCTGGTGCAACTGTTGCGCTGTCTGGCACACGCGTTGCCCCGCTCGAGGCGCTGGCCGCCGAACTGGGCGACCGCGCGCATGTGCTGCCCTGTAACCTAAGCGATGCAGAGGCCGTCACAGCGCTGCCAAAACAGGCAGCGGATG
Source organism: Yoonia tamlensis (assembly GCF_900115105.1). Lineage (GTDB taxonomy): Bacteria > Pseudomonadota > Alphaproteobacteria > Rhodobacterales > Rhodobacteraceae > Yoonia > Yoonia tamlensis. Next base: position 1,599,778 of record NZ_FOYP01000001.1, on the reverse strand, counting down.
CGATGGGATCGGTGGATATTCTGGTCAATAACGCAGGCATCACCCGCGACAATATTTTTATGCGCATGTCGGATGATGAATGGTCATCGGTGCTGGATGTGAACCTGACATCAACCATGCGCCTGTGCAAAGGCGTGATCCGTGGCATGATGAAATCGCGCTGGGGGCGGATTGTGAATATTTCATCCGTCGTGGGGGCCACCGGAAACCCTGGTCAGGCAAACTATGCGGCGTCAAAGGCCGGTGTTGTCGGCATGTCGAAATCCATCGCCTACGAGGTTGCCAGCCGCGGGATCACCGTGAACTGCGTGGCACCCGGGTTTATCACCACTGCAATGACCGATAAACTGACAGATGATCAAAAGGCAGGCATTCTGACGCAAGTTCCGGCAGGCCGCATGGGCAACGCAGACGAGATCGCAGCGGCAGTGCTGTATCTTTCTAGTCAAGAGGCCGCTTATGTGACCGGCACCACCTTGCATGTGAACGGCGGGATGGCCATGCTTTAATGATGGGCATGAAACCGTTTGCCTAAGCGGATTTCTCTGCTATAGGCCATCCAGATTTGCCGAAAAAGCGCATGTGACGTCACGTCGGATGTTTGTGGCGCAGATCGGTGAAACCCCGCGAGGGGAAAGATTAAGTCGGGCGCAAGCCCAAATTAGAACGGGCAACTGCCCAGAAAGACATGAGGAATTTGACATGAGCGACGTTGCAGACCGCGTACGCAAGATCGTAGTAGAGCATCTTGGTGTTGAAGAAGATAAAGTAACAGAAACAGCGTCTTTCATCGACGATCTGGGCGCAGACAGCCTTGATACAGTTGAGCTGGTTATGGCTTTTGAAGAAGAATTCGGGATTGAAATCCCTGATGATGCGGCCGAAACGATCCAGACATTTGGTGACGCGGTTAAATTCATCAACGGCGCGCAATAAGCCCATTGGTCTGATTGATCTAGAACGGCGTCCGTTTCGGGCGCCGTTTTTTGTTGGACCGGCTATGTCTTTGGTGCGCGCACAAGTTTGAGAACCTCGCGTGTGTTCATCGGGTGGCTGAACAGGATCCCGCTGTAATTCGGGTTCGCCCATTGGATGGTTCCGGCGGTCCATGTGTCCAGAATACGCACCTTGACCTTGGCGCCGATTGTCAGCGGATGCATCGGGTCATGGCGCAGTTTCACGCCTGCGGCGCTCACATCAAGAAGAACGCCGTCAAATGTGCTGTTCATCGCCTCATAGCTGGTGGGGTAGTGGATACGGTGCCGTTTTTCGCGCCGATGCTTGCGCGCCCGCAAATGGAACCCCGTGAAAACTGTCAAGAAAACACCGATCAGCGCGGCAAGCACACCCAATATCCGGCGCAGGTTCAGGCTGAAGTTTAGCGCAACGCCAGACAGGTTTGATCCGGTTTCATCGGCGGGCAGATCCGGGGTCGCATTTGGCGGCGCATCACAGCGCAGATAGGGCAGCCGTGCGGCGACCGCGTGCAGATTGTCGGCAACTGCGCGGGTTCTTAAATGCGCGCGCGCAACAACCGCATCGCCGCGCAGATATATGCGTATGAAAACTGCGGTATTGTCCACAAAGGTTTCAAACGCGGCCAGATTGGCAGGCCCGACCGCATCGGTCAGATCCAGATCCGCAACCAGCGCCAGTTCGCGTTGCAAGAACAAAATGTCGGCAGCAAGATCGGGGCTGTCGTCGCCCCGCGCCAGACGCTGTTCAACGCTGTGCATACTATCAAGAACAGCGATCACAAGACAGTTCGCGCGCGCGGACTGCGTGCCAAGCAAAAGCAAAAGAACAGCAAAATAAATGCGTAAACCACGGGCCATCGTCATTCCCATTTTGGGTGGGCCAACGATAAGCGGCAGTGCGTTAAGAAACGATAAAGCAAGCCGCGTATGGCGGATCAATCGCGTTTTGCCTGCCTTATCCGCGTATTTTCCGGTTGCCGCAGGTACGACCAGACCAGAAGGCAAAGCGCGATCACCAGCACAATTGCGATATTGCGCATGCTAAACGCCGCCGTCACAAAGGCGCGCGCGACCAGCAGATCAATATCAATCTGGTCCGAGACGACGATCGGCAGCTTTTCGGCGCTGGCAATCTGCGCCTCGGTGCAGCGCATTGAATTCAGGTAAGTGCCGACTGTTGCCATATTTTCTAGGACCTGCGGATTTTGTAGATGCCGCATGGCAGTATTCGGTTCGTCGATACTGACCTCAAGCGTGAGCTTTTTCGCGTAGTAGATAAAATAGAGAAGCGCCGCCCCTTTTTCGGACATCGGGTTTGCGCCGATTCCTTCTGTGATGGAAGACCCGCTTAGCTGGCGGGCCTGACTGGTGAGATAGCGAATCTCGGAGATGAAAAGTGGCGAATTGGGGTTGTGCAGCAGGCGTGTTTCGACGCTGTGCAGATTGTCGATTGTATTGATCACCGCGCAATTTGCGCAGGCCCGACCGGCAAAGCAGGTCAGCAAAAGTAAAACGATGTATTGCCGAAGTCGTGCGTTCATCTGCGCCAGCCTGTTCATACGCTGCATTTATCGCTTTTGATCTGTTAATTTGCGGTGAAGATTCGCGCGGTAACCACCTGAATCTCTGCGCGCACTTGCCCCGACCTGACAGGCTGGGTTATCACTGCGTTCAAATACGCCAATCAGGTGAGGGCAGAATATGCGTCGTGTGGTAGTAACGGGCTTGGGGTTGGTGACACCTCTGGCAGATGGTGTCGAAAAATCGTGGGAACGTATTCTCGCGGGGCAATCAGGGGCAGGGCGCATTACCGGCTTTGATCCAAGCGCGCTGACCACTCAATATGCCTGCGAGGTGCCGCTTGGTGATGGCACCGACGGCACGTTCAACGCCGATAAATATATGGAACCCAAAGAACAGCGTAAGGTTGACACCTTTATCCTGTTTGGCATGGCCGCAGCGCAGCAGGCGATCGAGGATGCTGGCTGGATGCCGCAGGACCGCGAAGATCAGGAACGCACCGGTGTCATGATGGGGTCGGGCATCGGCGGGCTGAATTCAATCGCAAATACCGCCGTGATGATGGCTGAAAAAGGCCCGCGCCGTGTGTCGCCGTTCTTTGTGCCAGGCGCGCTGATCAACCTGATCTCCGGTCAGGTGTCTATCAAATACGGTTTCCGTGGTCCCAACCACGCCGTTGTGACCGCCTGTTCAACCGGTGCCCATGCAATTGGTGATGCATCGCGGCTGATCCAGCATGGCGATGCGGATGTTATGATCGCAGGCGGCGCCGAGGCAGCAATCTGCGAAATCGGGATCGCGGGGTTTAATGCCTGTAAGGCACTGAGTACAAAGCATAATGATGACCCGCAAAAGGCCAGCCGCCCGTGGGACGCTGACCGCGATGGTTTTGTGATGGGCGAGGGTGCGGGCATGGTTGTGCTCGAAGAATACGAACACGCCAAGGCACGCGGCGCGCGTATTTACGCCGAAGTGCTGGGCTACGGTCTTAGCGGTGACGCGCATCACATCACGGCGCCGCCACCTGATCACGAAGGCGCCGAACGCGCCATGCGCGCGGCCTGCCGCAATGCGGGCATTGACCCGACGCAGATTGATTACGTCAACGCGCACGGCACTTCGACCATGGCCGACACAATCGAATTGGGTGCAGTGGAACGGCTTGTCGGGCCAGAGGCCGCAGCCAAACTGACCATGTCGTCGACAAAATCCGCAACAGGGCATCTTTTGGGGGCCGCAGGCGCGATCGAGGCGATTTTCTCGATCCTTGCGATCCGCGATCAGGTGGCCCCGCCGACAATCAATCTGGACAATCCGGCTGTGGAAACCACGGTTGATCTATGTGCCAACGCGAAACGCGAACGCAAGATCGACATCGCCTTGTCGAATTCATTCGGCTTTGGCGGTACAAATGCCAGCGTCGTGTTCGGAAAGGTCAGCTGATGTGGCGCCATACCGCGTCCAATTTTCTGAACCTGATGATTGTCGCGCTGTTCTTGCTGGTTGGCGCAATCGGATGGGGCATTAGCCAATATTCCGCACCCGGCCCGTTGGCGCAGGCGATTTGTTTTCAGGTCGATCCGGGGTCAAATATGTCGCGCGTGGCTGGAAATCTGGCCGAACGCGAAGCAATTTCATCCGAGTTCATCTTTGAGACCGGTGCAGATTATGCCAATAAATCCGGCCTGCTTAAGGCTGGCAGCTTTTTGGTGCCTGAAGCGGCCTCAATGGAAGAAATTGTCAGCATCGTCACCCGTGGCGGTCAAAATACCTGCGGCACCGAAGTCGTCTACCGTGTGGGGATCAACCGGTTGCAGGTGCAGGTGCGCGAACTGGACCCCGCGACAAATCGTTTTGTCGAACTGGTCAGCTACGAGCCGGAGATCGAAGAAACGCCCGAGGCCTACACCCAAGTACGTGCATCGTCGGATACGCGCTACCGTGTTTCTTTGGCCGAAGGGGTAACAAGCTGGCAGATCGTAAATGCGCTTGGCGCGATTGATTTGCTGGTTGCCGACGTCAGCGAAGCCCCGCCCGAAGGCACGCTTGCGCCCGACAGCTATGACATTGCGGCGGATATGCGCGTTTCTACATTGGTGACGCAGATGTCCGAACGTCAGGCCGCAATCCTTGCCACTGCTTGGGCTGAACGCGCTGACGGCCTGCCGCTTGCATCCCCTGAAGAGGCGTTGATCCTTGCCAGTATTGTCGAGAAAGAAACAGGTATTGCCGAAGAACGCCGTCAGGTGGCCAGCGTCTTTATCAACCGTTTGAACCAAGGCATGAAGCTGCAAACGGACCCGACCGTGATTTACGGCATCACCCAAGGCGAAGGCGTCTTGGGCCGTGGGTTGCGCCAAAGTGAGCTGCGTGGTGAAACCCCGTGGAACACCTATGTGATAGACGGGCTGCCGCCGACACCGATTGCGAACCCGGGCCGTGCGAGCATCGAAGCTGCCCTAAATCCTGACACGACGCCGTTCATTTTCTTTGTGGCGGATGGCACGGGCGGGCATGCGTTTGCCACCACATTGGACGAACATAACCGCAATGTCGCCCGTTGGCGTGCGCTGGAAGCAGAGCAAAGCACGGACAATTAAGGCTTTGTAAAGGTTAACTATTTGTCAGCCGGGGGCGCTTAGATGGGCCCCCGGCTGATTGACTTTTGGGCGCTGATATGCCTATTGTGGTCCTGCTAGAAGGTGCTTGGCACCTCTCGGGGACACGGAAGCCTAATACAGGCAAAATCCACATGAATAATTTAGACGATCAAGGGCCTGCCGCCTTTGATGATGCTGCGGCCCGTGTGGCCGAGACTGCGGAGCTGTATCTTTCGATCCGTAATCTGTTGCGGCAAATGATTGCGGAAATTGAAACCGCCACTGCCATCCCCCCCAAAGCCATCCTGAGCAAGCTCAGTGATTTACAGGCAGCACATCTTAAGGTGCTTGCCGCAGAGGAGGCGTTTTATGCCCTGCAACAAGCCAACGAACCCGACACAACCATCGACTATGACGCCCTGCGCGATGACATCGGGGGCCAGCTTGATCGCATCCGCGCCGCGCTTGACGCAGATTGAATTTATCAACGGGCTGACAGAGGCGCAGGTGGCGGCGCTGCCCTATATGTTTGCATTCTGGGCCTTGCCGCACCAGTTGCCGCCTGTTGGCGATTGGCGCACATGGGTGATCTTGGGCGGGCGCGGGGCGGGCAAAACGCGCGCTGGTGCCGAATGGGTGCGCACGATGGTCGAAGGGCCGCGCCCCACAGTGCCGGGCCGCGCGCGCCGCTTGGCAATTGTGGCCGAAACCATGGATCAGGCCCGCGAGGTCATGGTGTTTGGTGAAAGCGGGATCATGGCGGTTTGTCCGCCGGATCGCCGCCCCGACTGGATCGCAACACGGCGATTGCTGGTCTGGCCCAATGGCGCGCAGGCCCAGCTGTTTTCGGCGCACGAGCCTGAATCCCTGCGCGGCCCGCAGTTTGATGCGCTTTGGGCGGATGAGCTGGCAAAATGGCGCAAGGCGGGGGACACGTGGGATATGTTGCAGTTCGGCTTGCGACTTGGCGATCATCCACAGGCCTGTGTGACCACCACGCCGCGCCGTACGGCTGCGTTGCGCGAATTGCTTGCTTTGGATTCCACGGTGCAAACCCATGCGCCGACCCAAGCCAACCGTGCCAATCTTGCGCAAAGCTTTCTCACTGAAATCGAAGCGCGTTATGCGGGCACGTCGCTGGGCCGCCAAGAAATTGACGGTGCGCTGCTGGATGATGTCGAAGGCGCGCTTTGGGGGACGGATCAGCTGGCAAATTTGCAAACCGATCATCATCCGGTTTGCACTCGCGTTGTCGTGGCGATTGATCCACCGGGCACATCGCACAAAGGGTCAGATGAGTGCGGTATCGTTGTGGCAGGTGTCGTCATGGAAGGTCCACCGCAGGATTGGCGTGCTTATGTTCTGGCGGATGTGTCGATGTCTGCGGCCCGACCAACCGACTGGGCGCGTGCCGCGATTGATGCGATGGACCGTTTTGGGGCGGATCGTCTTGTGGCTGAGGTCAATCAAGGTGGCGATATGGTCGAAGCCGTCATCCGGCAGGTCGACCCGCTGGTGTCTTACCGGTCGGTGCATGCGTCCAAGGGCAAAGTCGCGCGGGCGGAACCGATTGCCGCCCTTTATGAGCAGGGCCGCGTGCAACACCTGCGCGGGCTGGCGCAGCTTGAGGACCAGATGTGCCAGATGACGACGCAGGGATTCGCAGGGCGCGGGTCGCCTGACCGTGTCGATGCGCTGGTTTGGGCGCTTTATGATTTGATGGTGGAGCCCGCCCAGAAATGGCGAAACCCCAGCATTCGTGGGCTTTGACGGCGTTGCGTAGGGGTGCGTACGCGCCCCTACCAATTTCACAATCAATTCAGCGCAAATTGTTTTCAACGATTGCACCAAGGAGATCTGGATGTTCGAATTCTTTAACCGCACCACGTCAGACGACACGGTTCCCGAAGCGAAAGCATCGGCAACGGGCCGTGTGATGGCGATGTCAGGTGCGGGCCGCGTCGCCTGGAGCCCGCGTGACGCCGCTTCACTGACCCGCACAGGGTTTACCAACAACCCCATCGGGTTTCGCGCGGTCAAAATGATCGCCGAAGCCGCTGCTGCCATCCCGCTGGTCTTGCAAGACTCGACGCGCCGCTATGACACGCATCCGGTGCTGGCGCTGCTTAACCGCCCGAACGGGGCGCAGGGCCGCGCGGAATTGATCGAGGCCGCTGTCGGCCAGCTTTTGTTGACGGGCAATGGTTATCTTGAGGCCGTGGGCGAGGAAGGTCTGCCGCTTGAATTGCATGTGTTGCGGTCCGACCGGATGTCGATTGTGCCGGGCGCTGATGGCTGGCCTGTTGGCTATGAATATGCGGTGAACGGGCGCAAGCACCGTTTTGCCATGGTCGACGGGCAGGGCCCAATTTGCCACCTCAAAAGCTTTCACCCGCAGGATGATCATTACGGTCTGTCGGCGCTTCAGGCCGCCGCCAATGCGGTGGATGTGCATAATGCCGCGTCGCGTTGGTCTAAGGCCCTGCTGGATAACGCGGCCCGCCCATCAGGTGCGATTGTGTACCGCGGCGCGGACGGGCAGGCGTCGCTTTCGGCGGATCAATATGACCGGCTGCTGGTGGAAATGGAAACCCAGCACCAAGGGGCGCGCAATGCGGGCCGGCCGATGTTGCTTGAAGGCGGGTTGGATTGGAAACCGATGGGGTTTTCGCCTTCGGATATGGAATTCCAGAAAACCAAGGAACTCGCGGCGCGCGAAATCGCGATTGCTTTCGGGTTGCCGCCGATGCTTTTGGGTATTCCGGGCGATGCGACCTATGCCAATTACCAGGAATCGAACCGCGCGTTTTACCGGCTGACCGTGCTGCCGCTGGTGACGCGGGTCACAAGCACGATTGCGGACTGGCTGTCAGACTTTACCGGCGAACGGTTTGAATTGCGGCCTGATCTGGACCAGATCCCCGCCCTTTCGGCTGAGCGCGATGCGCAGTGGCGCCGTGTTGGCGAGGCCGCGTTTTTGACGGATGCCGAGAAGCGCGCATTGTTGGGCTTGCCAACGCTTGAGGTTGGCGATGGATCATAAAGTTGTCGACCTGCAAGGCCAGCCGCACCGCCCGCCCGTTTCTGATTTCTGGTTTGCACAGGTTGATCTCCGGCTGGGCCGGATCGAGACCATGATCACCCGTCTTGAATGGCAGATCTGGCTGATCGTCTGCGGTTGTTTCGGGCTGCTGGTTTTCGAAATTGTAAAAGCACTCAGCGGGAGAACGCTATGAGTTTGGAACATAAGTTTTGCGCATTGGGCGCGGATGTGACCGTAACGGACGGATCTGTGATCAGCGGCTACGCGTCACTGTTCGGGCAGGCGGATCAGGGCGGCGATACGGTTCAGCCGGGCGCATATGCTGCGTCATTGGCGCAGGGTCGCCAGATCAAGATGCTTTGGCAGCATGATCCGGCCCAACCCATCGGGGTCTGGGATGAAGTCCGCGAAGACGCCAAAGGCCTTTGGGTCAAGGGGCGGCTGCTGACCGATGTGGCCAAAGGGCGCGAAGCCGCGTCCTTGGTGGCGGCGGGTGCGATTGACGGTCTGTCGATCGGCTACCGGACCGTCAAAGCCCAAAAGAACGACAAAGGCGGACGGCTTTTGTCTCAGCTGGAGCTGTGGGAGGTGTCGCTGGTGACATTTCCGATGCTGCAAGAGGCGCGTGTTGCGGCCAAGGGCGACGACCCCGCTGCTGCTACCATGCGCGGTTTGGCTAAGGCATTTGACGATGCCCGCCGTTTGATGGCGCGGGATTAACCCGCCCAGATCACGATCAAAGGACAGATTGATGAGCAAGACTGAGAGCAAGTCTCGGGTCGGGGAAGATATGTCTCCGGCACAGGAGCTGAATGCGGCAATTGCCGGATTCGTAAGCGAATTCAAAGACTTTTCCCACGGCATTAATGCCAAACTTCAAAAACAGGATGACCGGATGAACAAGCTGGATCGAAAAACAATGATGACATCACGTGCCGCTTTGGCCAATTGCGCGCAAACAGAAGCGCCGCATCAAAAAGCCTTTGCAGCTTACCTGCGTTCGGGCGATGATGATGCGCTGCGCGGGCTGGAACTTGACGGTAAATCAATGACCACATCTGTGGCGGCGGACGGCGGCTATCTTGTCGATCCGCAAACCGCGGATACGATCAAGGGCACGCTGTCGTCCACCGCATCTATCCGCGCAATTGCCAATGTGGTCAGCGTCGATGCGACATCTTATGACGTGCTGGTCGATCACACGGAAATGGGGGCAGGCTGGGCGACTGAGACGGCCGCAACCGTGGAAACCGCGACGCCCCAGATCGACCGGATCACAATTGCGCTGCATGAATTGTCAGCCCTGCCCAAAGCGTCCCAGCGTTTGCTGGATGACAGCGCCTTTGACATCGAAGGTTGGCTGGCTGGCCGTATCGCCGATAAATTCGCCCGTTCCGAGGCCGGTGCATTTATCAACGGTGACGGGATCGACAAGCCAAAGGGCATCATGAGCTACCCAGCGGTGGATAATGATATCTGGGTCTGGGGCAATCTTGGTTATGTGCCGACAGGCACGGCGGGCGGCATTGATGGTGGCGATGCGGTTGTTGATCTGGTCTATGCACTGGGTGCCGAATACCGCGCTAACGGCACATTTGTGATGAATTCCAAAACCGCAGGCACCATCCGCAAGCTCAAAGACAATGACGGGCGTTTCTTGTGGTCTGACGGTCTGGCGGCGGGCGAACCTGCACGTCTGATGGGCTATCCGGTGCTGATCGCCGAAGACATGCCCGATATCGCCGCTGACGCAATGGCGATCGCCTTCGGTGATTTTGGCGCGGGCTACACCGTGGCCGAACGCCCTGATCTGCGGGTGCTGCGCGATCCGTTTTCGGCCAAGCCGCACGTGCTGTTTTACGCAACCAAACGCGTGGGCGGTGCCGTGAGCGACTTTGGCGCGATCAAATTGTTGAAGTTCGCGACCAGCTAATCCTGGCGTGAAACCCCAAGGGCGCAATCGCCCTTGGTCCCCGGACGCATTGGGCAGTCTCGCATTGTCTAGCTACTTGCTTCCGTCCGAGTGATGCGAGGGGGTCGCGTCCGGGGAATTTGATCAAAACGGTCGCAAGATCGGATATTTTCGGAGTAATTCCATGATGTTAGTCGAAGAGACCACCGTGCCGCAATCGGCGCTGCCGGTCGCACAATTCAAAGACCATATGCGCCTTGGTTCGGGGTTCTCGGATGATGGGCTGCAGAATGGGGTGCTGGAAAGCTATCTGCGGGCCGCAATGGCTGCGATCGAGGCGCGCACCGGCAAGATCCTGATCGCGCGCGATTTCAGTTGGACCCTGACCGATTGGCGTGATGCGCGGCGCCAGCCGCTGCCAGTGGCGCCCGTCAGCGCGATTTCCGAAGTCACATTGATCGCGATGAATGGCGATGAAACCGTCGTGACCGATGGCTGGTATCTGGAACCCGACATGCAACGCCCCAGCCTCAAGGCCAGCGGCGCAAGCCTGCCCACAGTGCCGACAAATGGCCGTGTGCAGATCGGTTTGCTGGCGGGGTTCGGGCCGGAATGGTCGGACCTGCCTGCCGATCTAGCGCAGGCCGTCTTGATGCTGGCCGCGCATTATTACGAATACCGCCATGATGTGGCCCGTGGCACGCCTGCGATGCCTTTTGGCGTGAGCGCGCTCATTGAACAGTACCGCACGGTGCGCCTGTTCATGGGTGGCCCGCTATGAAGATGCCGCATCTCAACCGCGCGCTTGTTCTCGAGGCTCCGACGCAGGTCAGTGATGGCGCGGGCGGATATATCCGTCAGTGGGAACCGCTGGGCGTTCACTGGGCTGCAATCAAACCCGGATCTGGGCGCGAGACGGCAGCTTTTGCCGCGACTGTGTCGCGGGTGCCTTACCGCATTACCGTGCGCGCGGCACCGCATGGCGCGGCTTCGCGGCCTGTCGCGGGGCAGCGGTTTCGCGAAGGGAACCGGTTTTTCGAAATCACCGCCGTGGCCGAGCATGACGCCGACCAGCGTTATCTGACCTGCCACGCAACCGAGGAGACCGCATCATGAGCTATGGCGTTGCTTCGGCACTTCAAACGGCTGTTTACGCGCATCTGGCCGCCGATCCGGACCTGACTGCGCTTGTGGGGGCGGCGATCTATGACGCGCTACCGAGCGGCACATTGCCCGCGCTGTATGTGGTTTTGGGCGCGGAGGACGTGCGCGATGCGTCCGATAAAACCGGCGGCGGTGCGGTGCATGAATTCACGGTCACGGTCGTGACGGAAAGTGCCGGATTTTCGACCGCAAAAACCGCGGCAGCGGCGGTATCGGACGCATTGGTTGATGCCAATCTGACGCTGACGCGCGGCGCGCTGGTGTCACTGAATTTCTACAAGGCAAAGGCCGCGCGTGTCGGCACGGGCGATGTCCGCCAAATCAACCTGATCTTTCGCGCACGTGTCGCGGATGACGCTTAATTTCATACAACGGAGAACGGGCTATGGTAGCGCAAAACGGAAAAGACCTTTTGGTCAAGATCGACATGACGGGCGGAGGCCTGTTTGAAACGGCGGCGGGGCTGCGCGCCACGCGGATCAGCTTTAACGCCGACACGGTTGATGTGACCAGTCTGGAAAGCACAGGCGGCTGGCGCGAAATTCTGGGCGGTGCGGGCGTGAAATCCGCATCGATTTCAGGATCAGGCGTGTTCAAGGACGAAGCCACCGATGAACGCGCGCGCCAGATTTTCTTTGACGGTGAAACGCCCGATTTTCAGGTGATTATCCCCGATTTTGGCACCGTCGAAGGGCCGTTCCAGATCACGTCAATCGAATATGCAGGGTCGCACAATGGCGAGGCAACATATGAATTGTCGCTGGCCTCGGCGGGTGCGCTGACATTTACGGCGTTGATCTGATGGCAAACCCTTGGACGGGAGAGGCCGAAGTGCGCATCGATGGTGCGCCCCATGCCTGCAAGCTGACACTTGGCGCATTGGCCGAGCTGGAGGCGGGCCTTGGCGAAGGGTCATTGATTGATTTGATCCGCCGCTTTGAAAGCGGTGCATTTTCAAGCCGCGATGTGATGGCCGTGATCGTGGCGGGGCTGCGCGGGGGCGGCTGGCGCGGCACATCGGCTGATCTGATGTCGGCGGATATTGCTGGCGGTCCGGTGGGGGCTGCGCAACTGGCGGCAACCTTGCTCGCGCGGGCATTCGCGCCGCCGCCATGATCGGGCTTGATTGGCAGGGGTTGATGCGGGCGGGGCTGCATGGGCTGCGCCTGACACCTGCCCAGTTCTGGGCGCTTACCCCGTTCGAGCTGCAAACCATGTTGGGCCAGACGCAAGCCGTCGCGCCGATGGGGCGCAACCGTCTGGCCGAACTCGAACAGGCATATCCTGACGCGAGTTTTGGAGAGAATGATGGACGACGCAGATAAGATCGACCAGCTGGACAGTAATGTCAGCGCGCTGGAACAAACCATCGGCGATGCGGCGCAAGTGACCGCCGCCTTTGATAGCCAGTTGCGCGGGGTGCAGGGGTCGCTATCGGACACCACCCGCGATCTGGGCAATCTTGAACGCGGGTTTTCGGGCGGGCTGCGCCGTGCATTTGACGGGCTGGTGCTGGATGGCGCGAAACTGTCGGATGTTTTGGGCGGGCTGGCGCAATCTATGGTCAACACGGCCTATTCGGCGGCCGTCAATCCGGTGATGAACCATCTGGGCGGCATGTTGTCAGACGGGATCAACGCGGCTGTGTCGTCGATGATGCCCTATGCCGATGGCGCGCCATTTTCCCAAGGCCGCGTCATGCCCTTTGCCAAAGGCGGGGTTGTTAGCAGCCCTGTCGCATTCCCGATGCGCGGCGGCACGGGTCTGATGGGCGAAGCCGGCCCCGAAGCCATCATGCCGCTGTCACGTGGCGCGGATGGGCGGTTGGGGGTGCGCACCCAAGGCGGCGGCGCTGTCACCGTCAATATGAACATTTCAACACCTGATGCGCAAAGCTTCCAGCGCTCAAGCGGGCAGGTTGCATCACAGATGGCGCGCGCCTTGGGCCGCAGCCAGCGGAACCGGTAAGGGGGCCAAAATGGCATTTCACGAGATACGTTTTCCTGCGTCACTAAGCCTTGGGTCTGTGGGCGGGCCGGAACGGCGCACCGATATTGTCACGCTCGCCAACGGGTTTGAAGAACGTAATACGCCATGGGCACACGCGCGCCGCCGCTATGACGCGGGCATGGGGCTGCGGTCATTGGATGATATCGCCACGCTGATTGCGTTTTTTGAGGCCCGTCAGGGTCAGCTGATCGGCTTTCGCTGGAAAGACTGGAGCGATTTCAAATCCTGCGCGCCGTCGGCGGAAACCGATGCAGAGGACCAGCTGATCGGCACAGGCGATGAGATCGCAGATGTGTTTCAACTGACCAAGACCTACCGGTCCGGCGATACCAGCTATTTGCGGCCCGTTGCCAAACCTGTGGTGGGGTCGGTCCGTGTGGCCATTGGCGGCGTGGTTCAAACCGACGGGGTGGATTACACGATTGATCATACCACAGGGCTTTTGACCTTTGGCCATCCGCCGGATCTGGGAGCGGATATTACGGCTGGTTTTGATTTTGACGTGCCCGTGCGCTTTGACACCGATGCGATCAAAACATCTGTTTCCCATTTTCAGGCGGGCGAAATCCCCGATGTGCCAGTGGTCGAGGTGCGGGTATGACCACGCCATTGCAAAACCATCTGGCAACCGGCGCCACACATTTATGCACCTGCTGGGCGGTCACGCGCAGCAACGGCGTGACGCTGGGCTTTACCGATCATGATCTGCCGCTTTCCTTTGATGGCATTGATTTCACACCGGAATCGGGGCTAAGCGCCCGCGCGCTGGCCAGCTCCACAGGGCTTTCGGTTGATAATACCGAGGCTATTGGCGTGCTGTCAGCCGATGCGATTACGGAATCGGATATCAACGCGGGCCGCTATGACGGGGCCGTCGTGCAGACTTGGCTGGTGCAATGGGATGACCCTAGCGCGCGCAAGCTGCGGTTTTATGGCACCATCGGCGAAATCACCCGCGCGCGCGGCGGGTTTCAGGCCGAATTGCGCGGGCTGACCGAGGCGTTAAACCAGCCGCAAGGGCGGTCCTATTTCAAGACCTGTAGCGCGGTCCTGGGCGATGCGCGTTGTGGTGTTGATCTGTCGGACCCTGCGTGCATGGCCGAAGCTGTGGCGGGTGACACTGACGGGCAGGTCTTTGCATTGGCGGATATGGCGCCGTTCAATGACCGCTGGTTTGAACAAGGGCAGTTGGAAGTGCTAACAGGGGCCGCACAGGGATTGCGCGGCGTGATCAAATCGGATGCGCTGGCAGGTGGCAGTCGCCAGATTACCCTTTGGGACCAGATCAAAGCGCCGATTGTGGCAGGCGATCAGATCCGCCTGATCGCTGGGTGCAACAAACGTGCCGATACCTGCCGCGAGAAATTCAGCAACTTCATCAACTTTCAGGGCTTTCCCGATATTCCGGGGAATGACTGGCTGGTCAGCGTGCCGCGCAGTGACGGGGCCAATGCGGGCGGAAGCCTGTTCCGATGAGCCCGCCAATTGTCACCGCCGCGCGCGCATGGATCGGCACGCCCTATCTGCATCAGGCGTCCGTGAAGGGTGTTGGTTGCGATTGTCTGGGGCTTTTGCGCGGGGTCTGGCGCGAGCTGTACGGCGCAGAGCCCGCACAGGTGCCCGCCTATACCGCCGATTGGTCCGAACCCCAAGGGGATGAGGCGCTTTATAGGGGCGCGCGCACCCATATGCACGAGGTCACAGGCGATCCGCTGGCCGCGGGGCAGGTGATCTTGTTTCGGATGCGCACAGGGGCTGTGGCCAAACATATCGGCATTATCAGCCGTGCAGGCGTGCAGCCTGCTTTCATCCATTCATATGCGGGGCACGGCGTGGTTGAAAGCCCGCTGTCGCACCCGTGGCGGCGCAGGATTGCCGCGCAATTCGAGATTTCAAAAGGATAACAGGTCATGGCGACAATCGTTCTTTCCGCAGCGGGTATGGCGCTGGGCGGGTCAATCGGCGGCTCTGTCTTGGGGCTATCTATGGCAACGATCGGCCGCGCGGCGGGGGCGGCGCTGGGGCGCCAGATTGACCAGCGGATCATGGGTGCGGGGTCTGATCCTGTGGAAACGGGGCGGGTAGACCGCTTGCGCCTGACCGGCGCGAACGAGGGCGCGGACCTTGCGCAGCTATACGGGCGGATGCGCGTGCCAGGACAGCTTATCTGGGCGTCCGAGTTCAAAGAAAGTAGCAAGACATCGGGCAGCGGCAAAGGTGCGCCGCCCACGCCAAAGGTGACCGAATTTTCCTATAGCGTCAGCGTGGCCATCGCGCTTTGTGAAGGTGAAATCAGCCGCATCGGGCGCATTTGGGCGGATGGCACCGAAGTGGCCCAAGATGATCTGAACATGCGCGTTTATACTGGCGCGCTTGACCAGCAACCCGACCCGAAAATTGCCGCGGTTGAAGGCATTGAAAACACCCCCGCATACCGTGGTACGGCCTATGTCGTGCTTGAAGATGTGCCACTGGGCCAATTCGGCAACCGTATCCCGCAGCTGACGTTCGAGGTCATGCGCCCCGGCGATGAAGCACTTGGCGATCTGATCTCTGGTGTCGCATTGATCCCCGGAACGGGCGAATATGCGCTGGCCACGTCACAGGTGCATATGTCGCCGTCCTACGGTGAACAGGTGGCGGTCAACACCAACACGCCAATGGGGCAAAGCGATTTCAGTACGTCCATGGATGCGCTGCAGGGCGAGGTGCCCGCCTGCGGATCTGTGATGATGGTGGTGTCGTGGTTCGGTGATGATCTGCGCTGCGGTGATTGCCAGATTATGCCCAAGGTCGAACAAAATGACGTGGACGCAGATTTGATGCCATGGCGCGTGTCGGGCGTAACCCGTTCGGGCGCGCAGGTGATCCCGCAACTGGACGGCGCGCCCGTCTATGGCGGCACGCCGACGGATGCATCTGTGGTGGAAGCCTTGCGCGATATGACTGCGCGGGGTCTGTCGCCTGTGTTCTATCCGTTCATTCTGATGGAGCAACTGGCGGATAATACGCTCCCCGATCCGTGGACGGGGAACACGGGCCAGCCCGCCCTGCCATGGCGCGGGCGGATTACCACGGCGCTCGCCCCCTATATGGATGGCACCACCGACGGGACCGCAGGGGCAGCGGCAGAGGTTGCCGCGTTTATGGGCAATGCGCAGGCGTCCGATTTCACCGTGAGCGGCACGCAAGTATCCTATGTGGGCCCCACCGATTGGGGCTACCGCCGCTTTATCCTGCATTACGCGCATCTTTGTGCGGCGGCAGGGGGCGTGTCTGCCTTTTGTATTGGCTCAGAAATGCGGGCGCTGACACAGATACGTGGGGCGGGGAACAGCTTTCCGGCGGTGGACGCGCTGATCCAACTGGCGGCAGATGTACGCGGTATTCTTGGGCCCACCTGCAAGATCAGCTATGCGGCGGATTGGTCGGAATATCACGGGTATCAGCCCACAGGCACTGCCGACAAACTGTTTCATCTTGACCCGCTTTGGGCTGATCCCAATATCGACTTTATCGGCGTGGATAACTATATGCCGCTGTCCGATTGGCGCGATGGCGATGATCATGCCGATGTAGATGCGGGTGCGATCTATAATCTCGACTATCTGCGCAGCAATGTCGCAGGTGGCGAAGGTTATGACTGGTACTATCCCAGCCCCGAAGCCCGCGCATCCCAGCGGCGCACCCCGATCACTGACGGGATGGGGGAACCATGGATCTGGCGATACAAGGATTTCAAAGGCTGGTGGGAGAACCCGCACCATAACCGCGTGGGCGGGGTGCGCGACACCAGCCCAACCGCGTGGATACCGCAAAGCAAACCGTTCTGGTTTACCGAATTTGGCTGTGCGGCCATCGACAAGGGCGCCAACCAGCCCAATAAATTCCTTGATCCCAAATCATCTGAATCGCAATTGCCGCATTTTTCCAACGGCAACCGCGATGATTTCATGCAGATGCAATATTTGCGCGCGGTCTACGGGCATTTCGGGGATGTCGCCAACAACCCCGTGTCAACCGCATACGGCGCCCCGATGGTTGACACGGCCCGCATGCATGTCTGGGCATGGGACGCACGACCCTATCCGTTCTTTCCGGGCAATCGCAGTCTTTGGTCGGACGGGGATAACTATGCACGCGGGCATTGGCTGAACGGGCGGGTCAGTAACCGCAGTCTTGCCTCTGTTGTTGCGGAAATCTGTACGCGCTCTGGGGTCACGCGCTTTGATGTGTCGCGGCTATACGGTGTCGTGCGCGGCTATGATGTGCGCGATATCGGATCGGGGCGCGCGGCGCTCCAGCCGTTGATGATGACCTACGGGTTTGACGCGATGGAACGCGACGGGATGCTGGTGTTTGAAAACCGCGTCGGGCGGGCGGATCATCAACTGGGTGCGGATGATCTGGCGATTGATCCTGAAAAGGATCAATCCATCGCGCTGACCCGCAGCCCAGCGGCCGAAACTGCTGCGCGTATCCAGCTTGTGCATTTCGACAATGATGCCGATTACGCCGCCATCGCGGCAGAGGCCGTGCATCCTGACACACAAACCTACGGTGTGAACCAGACCGAGGTGCCGCTGGCCCTGACCCGCGCCGAGGCCGGCAATGCTGTCACCCGCTGGCTGCAAGAGGCGCGGATCGCGCGCGATCAGGCCAGCTTTGCGCTGCCGCCATCACGGCTTGATGTTGGGGCGGGTGATGTGGTTGCGTTGCACACGGCTGATCACGCTGGCCGCTACCGCGTAGACCGGATCGAAGAATCCGGCTTGCGGCTGATCGAGGCGACGCGGATTGACGCGGAAACCTATCGCAGCGCGCCCGATGACGGCTCTGGTCCGGTTTTGCAGCCCTATTTCGGGCCGGTGCCGGTCACCGCGCTGTTCATGGATCTGCCGCTGCTGACAGGTGACGAACAACCAACCGCGCCTTACTTCGCTGCGGCTGGGCGGCCATGGCCAGGCAGCATCGCGCTATATGGTGCTCCGCAAGATAGCGATTATACGCTGCAATCCATCTCGGATAGCCCCGCAATAATCGGGATCAGCCAGTCGGCGCTGGGCGCGGGGCCTGTCGGGATATGGGACCGCCAAAGCGGGTTCGAGGTGACGCTGATCAACGGCGAACTTAGTTCCGCCAGTAAAGCAGCGCTTTTGTCAGGGGCGAACACAATTGCAATCGGGGACGGGACGCCCGACAAATGGGAAATCATCCAGTTTGAAACCGCCACGCCCACGGCCACGCGCAGCTACCGGTTAACCGGACTGCTGCGCGGGCAAGCAGGAAGCCGCGGGTTGATGCCCGCTATCTGGCCCGCCGCATCGCAAATTGTCGTGCTGGATGGGACGCCTGCACAGATCACGATCCCTTCGGCGCTGCGCGGTCTGCCGCGGCACCTGCGTTTTGGGCCGGCCAAACGACCCATCACAGACGCGAGCTTTCGCTATGCGGTGCACACATTCCAAGGCAACGGGCTACGGCCCTATCCGGTGGCGCATCTGCGCGCACAGGCGGGGGCGGGCGGCACCGATCTGTCATGGATACGGTGCAGCCGGATCGACGGCGATATCTGGGCAGACGGGGAAATCCCGCTGGGCGAGGATACAGAAAGCTATCAAATCAGGGTCATACAAGACGGGCTGGTGAAACGTAGCGCGGTGACAAATACGCCCGACTGGTCCTATGCGGATACCGCACGCGCCGCTGACGTCGGCGCATTGCCCTACCGGATCGAGGTTGCGCAGGTCTCGGCCCGTTATGGCGCGGGGCCGTATATGGGCGTGGATATGCAGGTGTAACCATGCGGCCCGTACAGTTGGCCGATCTGGAAATCGCGGCGCGGGTTGTGGCAGCACAGCCCGCGCCGGCACGGCGCGCGATGGTCAAATTGTTGTGCGATCAGGCGGATATGGCCGACATTTACCGGCTTGGCTGTGGCCTTGCACACCCGAAATTCGGCACCGGCACGCTGATGTCAGCGGCGATGAAACACCCGCAACCTGTCAAACCTGCCACGTCAGAGCCTGCGTTTTTGACCAGTCTTGCGCTGCTTTGCGCCCATCTCGGGGGGATCACGCCGGTTGATATGTGAAATCACAGCTTTGTTCTTGGCCACAGGCGCCGTTTTGTTCTAAACAGGAAGTCTGAGAGGCAAAGGAAACCCCGATGGCACATCCGAACCCAAGTTTGCGCGAAGTTGATCCGGTCTGGCGGCGTATCCGCACAGAAGCCGAAGACGCGATCAAGGCAGAGCCGCTGATCGGCGGGATGATCCATGCCTGCATTTTGCACCACAACAGCTTTGAAGGGGCGCTGGCCTACCGATTGTCGATGAAGCTGGCTTCGGCGGAAATGTCCGAACAGATCGTGCGCGAAATCGCCGATGCGGCCTATGCCGAAGATTCGTCGCTATGCGCGGCGGCGCGCGCCGATATCGTGGCCATCGTTGACCGTGACCCCGCCTGCCAGCGTTTCTTGCAACCTTTGATGTATTTCAAGGGGTTTCAGGCTGTGCAGGCCTACCGGCTCGGGCATTGGCTCTGGCAGCAGGGGCGGCGCGATCTGGCCTATTTTGTTCAAATGCGCGTCAGCGAGATTTTCGGCGTTGATATCCACCCCGCCGCGCGGATCGGTCAAGGGATCATGATCGACCACGCGCATTCGATCGTTGTCGGTGAAACGGCTGTGATCGGTGACAACGTATCGATGCTGCATTCCGTCACGCTTGGCGGGACCGGAAAGGAAGACGACGACCGGCATCCCAAGATTGGCAATGGCGTGCTGATCGGCGCAGGGGCCAAGGTGCTAGGCAATATTACTGTTGGTCACTGCAGTCGTATCGCGGCCGGATCTGTTGTTCTCGAAGACGTACCGCCGATGAAAACGGTCGCAGGCGTACCCGCACGCATCGTCGGCGAAGCAGGTTGTTCGCAGCCCGCAATGTCAATGAATCAGCTTTTGCCCAACGGAAGCTAACGACCGGCCAACACTACGCTGTTATGAAGGCGCTCGATTTGTGCTACAATCAGTCATTATTTGATTGATTGGAGGCATTTTAGAGATGAAACTTGGACAAATAGCTGTTCTTTCAGCGCTTGGAGCTTTGGCCGGCTGCGACATTCTTGATAATCTTGCAGACCGCGAACGGCAGACATTTGTGTTGCGACCCACTGTGCAAGGCGTGCATCATGTCGCGGCATCCTACACAACCGGGGTTTGCCCGTTCCTGCAACGTACCGGAACTGGCTCGGCGTTGATGCACGACTGGCGTGATACTGGGGGGCGCGACCGTGGCGATGTGCGGGTCGGCTTCGAATCTACGCTTATCCCAGGCCAAGACCCGATCCCTTGTAATACATGGATACATCACGCCTATCAGGGCAAAGCATTTTTCGATCTTGCCGCTATTCCTGAAGGAAGCATTGTCGAAACGGCGCAGCTGTCGTTGATGGGGCGCAGGCCTGCAATTGCGGATAGGACAACCGAGGCGATCCCGTGTTTTCTTGATATCGGCGAAGCATCAGGATTGACGACAAGTGATTATGATTTTGTTTCTGGTGGCGCCGACGACCTGATTTCCTATGGCCCGCTCCGGCCGAACCTGAGTTCAGGTGACATATCACGCACTGTCGCCAAATGGGTGCGCGAACGCGAAGGCGATAATTGGCTGGTCTTATCAAGCGGGCCGGGTGAAGCATTTGTTGAACATGATGGCCGACAAGCAACGGTGCACTGCGCCCGCGATATTTCGGATATATCGATCACCGTCGTTGCACTGGTGCCGCCCACCTAAACGGCGCGCGCGGTCACGCGGCTGAGTCGGACGTATAGGACGACGTGCCGCGTCACGGCCGTGTGTAGGCAGATCGTTGGTGAAGCGGGCTGTGCCCAGCCCGCAATGTCGATCTAACTTGTGATTGAGGGCAAATAGTCAGTCAAGGCAAATGAAATCGGGCATAGAGCTACCGTATCGCTAGCTGGTCATAGGCTTCCAGTGCTTTGACACCGTACATATAGGCAGGTCCCCCGCCCATCATCATACAAACTGAAATCACTTCGGCGATTTCATCACGCGTGGCACCTGCTTCGATGGCTGCGCGAACGTGAAAGCCAATACAATCGACACATTGCTTGGAAATACCTATTGCCAGCGCGATCAGCTCTTTTTGCTTTGCATCCAACGCCCCTGGCGTCATCGCCGCACGGTGAATTGCGGTAAAGCCATCTCCGGCCGGGCTTTGTACTTTGCGAAAGTTTTCGATGTTGCTGCTGGCTTCGGCCAGTTCGCTGTTCCAGTCCATGTCAGATGACTTTCTTGATTGCAAGTTGGCTCCTGAATGACGTGGAATGCAAAACGGCACCTTGATTTAACGCAAGGTGCCGTGTCGTTTTAGGGGTTTTCGTTGGTGGCTTAAGCCAACATCGTCATCGGGTTTTCAAGATTGTCCTTGATTGCGTTCAGAAGGTTTGCACCCAGAACGCCGTCAATCACGCGGTGATCGACCGACAATGTGCATGACATGACCGTGCCGACAGTCAGTTCGCCGTCTGCGCCAACGATTGGTTTTTTAACCCCCGCACCAACGGCCAGAATGGCGGAATGTGGCGGGTTGATGATGGCGTCAAAATTGTCGATGCCGAACATGCCAAGGTTGGAGATCGCAAAAGACCCGCCTTGGTATTCATGCGGTGCCAGTTTGCGGTCGCGCGCACGGGTAGCAAGGTCTTTCATCTGCTCGGACAGGGCCGACAATGATTTGCTATCAGCATCTTGCAGCACAGGTGTGAACAACCCGCCTTCGATGGCGACCGCGACCGCGACATCCGATTTTGTGAATTTCAGCGTCCGGTCACCGGCCCAAACAGCGTTGGCCTCGGGAACTTGCTGCAAGGCAATCGCGCAGGCCTTGATGATGAAGTCGTTGACGGACAGCTTGACGCCGCGCCCTTCGAGCTGCTTGTTCAACTGGCTGCGGAATTTGAGCAGCGCATCAAGCTGGATATCGCGGCGCAGGTAGAAATGCGGCACGGATTGTTTGGCTTCGGTCAGACGGGCGGCGATGGTTTTGCGCATCCCGTCGAGCTTGACCTCTTCGAACGGACGATCGGCATATGTTTTCAACACAACATCCGTTGACGGGCCGGTGGCCATTGTCGCGGCAGCGGGGGCTGCGGCTTTGGCGGCGGGCGCAGCAGCAGCTTTTGGCGCAGCGGTTGCATTTTCAACATCGGCTTTCACGATCCGACCATGCGGGCCAGAACCGGTGATCGCCGCCAGATCAAGACCCTTGTCCGCCGCGATCCGGCGGGCCAACGGGGTTGCAAAGATCCGGTTGCCGTCTTTGACGGGTGCGGCCGGGGCAGGGGTTGCGGGCTTATCGGAGCCCCCTGCGGGGGCCGCCTCTGCGCCCGCGGCGGGCGTTGCCGCCGGTGCCGCAGCCGGTGTTGCGCCAATGTCGGCGGCGCTTTCGCCATCTTCAAGCAAAACGGCAATCACTGTGTTGACTTTCACGCCTTCGGTACCTTCGGCGATGATGATCTTGCCGACCACCCCTTCGTCAACGGCTTCGAATTCCATCGTGGCTTTGTCGGTTTCGATTTCGGCCATGATATCGCCAGAGGACACGGTGTCGCCCTCTTTGACGTGCCATTTGGCCAATGTGCCTTCCTCCATTGTGGGGGACAGGGCGGGCATCAGGATTTCTGTAGGCATCGCATTGTCTCCTTAGCGGTAGGTCACTGATTTACAGGCGTCGACGACTTCGTCGACGGTCAGCAAAGCATGTTTTTCAAGGTTGGCAGCATAGGGCATCGGCACGTCCTTGCCGGTGCAGTTGATCACTGGGGCATCAAGATAATCAAACGCCTCTTGCATGATGACGTTGCTGATATATCCGCCGACGGACCCTTGCGGCCAGCCTTCTTCGACGGTGACACAGCGGTTTGTCTTGCGCACAGAGGCAAGGATCGTTGCGGTATCCATCGGACGCAGGGTGCGCAGGTTGATCACTTCGGCGCTGATCCCGTCAGCGGCCAGTTTTTCGGCGGCTTCAAGCGCATAGCCGACACCGATCCCGAAGGAAACGATGGTTACATCATCGCCGCCGCGTTCGATCTTGGCCTTGCCAAAGGGAATAGTGAAATCATCCATGTCAGGCACAT
Organism: Yoonia tamlensis; assembly: GCF_900115105.1. Classification (GTDB taxonomy): domain Bacteria; phylum Pseudomonadota; class Alphaproteobacteria; order Rhodobacterales; family Rhodobacteraceae; genus Yoonia; species Yoonia tamlensis. The sequence goes on along the minus strand of NZ_FOYP01000001.1, from coordinate 1,576,387 downwards.
CAAAGGATTTGCCGTACATGATTTCGTTTTCAAGGAAGATCACAGGGTTGGGGTCGCGGATGGCAGTTTTCATCAGACCTTTGGCATCAGCGGCAGAATAGGGCATCACAACCTTGAGGCCAGGCACCTGCATATACCACGCGGCATAACACTGCGAATGCTGCGCGCCGACGCGGGCAGCGGCACCGTTTGGCCCACGGAATACCATCGGCGCACCCATCTGGCCGCCAGACATATAAAGCGTCTTGGCGGCAGAGTTAATAAGGTGATCAATGGCTTGCATGGCGAAGTTAAAAGTCATGAATTCGACAATCGGCTTCAATCCACCAAAGGCGGCACCTGTCGCGATACCGGCAAAACCATGTTCGGTAATGGGCGTATCAATCACGCGTTTGGCGCTGAATTCATCCAGCAGCCCTTGCGAGATCTTATAGGCGCCTTGGTATTCGGCGACCTCTTCCCCCATCAAGAACACATCATCGTCGCGGCGCATTTCTTCGGCCATCGCATCGCGCAGGGCGGTGCGGACGGTGGTTGATGTCACGGGCGTATCGGCGGGCCAATCAGGGGTGGCATCAACAACCGGGGCCGCAGGGGCCGCAGCTGCTGCAGGCGCCGCTGCAACAGGCTCTGCCGCGGAAGGCGCTGCGGCCGCAGGGGCGGCACCCGCTTCGGGGACAGCTTCACCTTCTTCGATCAGGATCGCGATAACTTCGTTTACCTTGACGTTTTCGGTGCCTTCAGCGATCAGGATTTTGCCAACGATCCCTTCGTCAACAGCTTCGAATTCCATCGTGGCTTTGTCGGTTTCGATCTCGGCCATGATGTCACCGGATGAAACAGTGTCACCTTCTTTGACCAACCATTTGGCCAATGTGCCTTCTTCCATGGTGGGCGACAGGGCGGGCATGAGAATTTCAGTTGCCATGGCTTAAGCCTCCACTTCTGCGTAAATATCTGTCCAAAGCTCTTCCAATGCGGGCTCGGGGCTTTCCTTCGAGAATTCAGCCGCTTCGTTCACCACGGCTTTGATCTCTTTGTCGATGGCTTTCAGGTCATCCTCGGATGCATGTTTGCCTGTCAGCAACATATCGCGGACCTGCTCGATCGGGTCACGTTCATCGCGCATTTTCTGCACTTCGTCGCGGGTCCGGTATTTTGCGGGGTCAGACATGGAGTGCCCGCGGTAGCGGTATGTCTTGACCTCGAGGATATAGGGGCCTTTGCCTGCGCGGCAGTGTGCCACGGCGCGTTCGCCCGCCTCTTTGACGGCCAGAACCGACATCCCGTCAACTTCTTCGCCTTTGATGCCATAAGCGGCACCGCGTTCCCACAAGGATGGGGATTTGGTGGAGCGGACTACAGATGTACCCATCGCGTAGCCGTTGTTTTCAATCACGAAAATAACCGGCAGGTCCCACAGTTGCGCCATGTTGTAGGTCTCGTAGACCTGACCCTGGTTCGCCGCGCCATCACCGAAATAGGCGAATGTCACGCGGTCATTGCCTTTGTATTTGTCCGAAAATGCAAGACCCGCGCCCAGTGGAACCTGCGCCCCAACAATGCCGTGACCGCCGTAGAAATGTTTCTCCTTAGAGAACATATGCATCGAGCCGCCTTTGCCCTTTGAAAAGCCGCCTTCGCGGCCGGTCAATTCGGCCATAATGCCTTTGGGGTCCATGCCGCAGGCCAGCATATGGCCGTGGTCGCGGTAGGATGTCACGCGCTTGTCGCCCTCATCAGCTGCGGCCTCAAGTCCGACAACAACGGCCTCTTGACCGATATAAAGGTGACAGAAACCGCCGATCAGGCCCATGCCATAAAGTTGGCCTGCCTTTTCTTCAAATCGCCGGATCAGCAGCATTTCACGGTAATGCCCCAGCAGTTCCTCGGCTGAGACGTTTGGTTTCGCGGCGGCCTTTTTGGGCGGCATGGGTGCTCCTCCAGCGTTTATTGCAAATATAGTTTAACGTTAAACTATCTTATACAGGAGGACTGTCAAGATTACGAGGGGTAAAGTGAAAACTGTTGTTTTGGAGGTGTTTTCAGCGATTTACACCCCGAAAACTGTGCGATTCTGCGATGCGGACCCAAATTAATGTGACCTAGGGTAAAAATGCCTGCGCAAATGTTAATACGGCGTGTGCCAGCCTGCAGCGCCAGCCATTGGCCGGTTGCGCGCATGATCTATGGCCAGTTGTTCTTTCAAATGCATATCTTGTATACTAGAATACAGAAATCAAATTTGTAGGAGGCCACCATGCTCACCATCAAACGTCTTGGCATTGACGATGCCTATGTCCTAATCGCGGGTGCGCGCGCCAAAGCGCAAGAGATCGATGTGCCGATGTGTATCGCGATCACCGATGAAAGCGGCAATCTGATTGCGTTTGAACGGATGAATGGCGGCAAGGTCACCGCGATTACCCTTGCGATCGATAAAAGCTTTACCGCAATCGGCATTCGCAAAGGCACCCATTTGCTTGGCGATGCCAATCAACCCGGCCAGCCGGCACATGGTATTTCATCTGCTTTGGGCGGGCGCATGGTCGCAATTGGCGGCGGTCTGCCGGTATTTGCAGGCGAAGAGGTTGTCGGTGGTATCGGTGTCAGCTCCGGGTCACCCGCGCAGGATCTTTCGGTGGCAGAAGCTGCGGTTCAGGCATTCGCGGCAAGTCAGGGTAAATAGGGTATTCGGGCGAACTAGCGAATAACAACCTCATCCGCCCGGATAAGTCCCAATACGTCGCGCGCTTGCTGGTCGAGCAGGTCGAGGTCCAGAAAATCGTCCGACAGGCGAGAGGTGAGGTTTTCCATGCGCCCCACCTCTGCCTGAAGGATTGCCAGTTCTTGTTCTAACGCTGCGCCCTCCGCGCGGATCTCGATACGCTTGAACAGGCCATAATCACCCTGCACGGCGGCAAAAGTGAAATAAAGCCCAAGCATCAAAGCGCCTAGGAAATACAAAAGGGTGCCCATTTGGGGGCGGTGACGTCGGAACATTTGCTTGCCTCAGATGTTACCTCTTGCGGGTAACTGGCCATAGAATCGCACATCTGATTCGCAATGTGAATCCCCTATTTTCCGCAGATAGGGGATAATCACTGGATTTTGGCGGAATTACGCCTTGCCGCGATAGATATCCATCAGCTTGGACAACATCGCCAGCGCATCCGCACGGTCGCGCTGGAACGAGTTACGCCCGATGATCGACCCGTTGCCGCCACCATCGCGGATCGCGCGCGCGTCGTCATAAACCGCGTCGGCACCTTTGGCCGCACCACCCGAAAACACCATCAAACGCCGCCCGCCAAGCGCACTGTCAACGCAATGTTTGACCCGAGCAGCTTGGGTGGAAATATCGATCCCTTCGGCCTCGTAGACTTTTTTGGCTTCGGGCAGGGACAGATGATCGGTGGATAGTTTGATCTTGATGATATGTGCGCCCAACAGACCTGCGATTTGTGCAGCATAGGCGGCGATATCAATCGCGGTTTCCCCGTCTTTATCCAAAGCTTCACCACGTGGGTAGGACCAGATCACAGTGGCAACGCCCTTGGCCGCGGCCTCGCGGCGCATTTCTGCGATATCGCCAAACATGTTCAGCGCAGCCGATGACCCGGGATAGATCGTGAACCCGATGGCCGATGCACCAAGGCGCAGGGCGTCGTCAACCGATGCGGTGATCGCTTGGGTTTTTGGTGCCGCGTCAGGGATCAGCGAATTGGCCGAGTTCACTTTCAGGATCGTCGGGATCTGCCCAGCAAATGTATCTGCGCCCGCCTCGAGCATGCCCAAGGGTGCCGCATAGGCGTTCAGCCCTGCGTCAATCGCCAGCTGGTAATGGTAATGCGGGTCATAGGCGGCAGGGTTGGGTGCGAACGACCGTGCAGGCCCGTGTTCAAACCCTTGGTCCACGGGCAGAATGATCATCTTGCCGGTGCCGCCCAGTTTGCCGGCCATCATGATGCGGGCAAGGTTTGCCTTAACGCCGGGTGTTTCACCTTCGTAATTGGCCAGAATACGTTGGACGGCTTTTGTGGTTTTCATGGTATCGCACCCTTTGTTTGCTGTTCGCTAAGCGCGCTTTAACAGCTTGAAACAAGGGTACAATGACGGTTGCGCTAACATACCAGATGTTTGCGTTAACATCGATTGGACGGGGCAAAATTAGCCAAATGACAGACCAGAAAGCCAATCAAGCACGACACGTACCCGTGGTGATAAATGCCTGTCTCGCAGGTAAACAGCGGCCAATGGCGACGGTGTCGGCTGACAGTTTGGCAGGATTTCAACCAGCCGCCCCTGCGTCAGATCCGCAAGCACGCGGTAGCGTGGTAGCTGCGCGATACCAAGCCCTGCACGCGCCGCTGCGATCAGCGTCTCTGTACCTGTCACGGTCAATTTACATGGCAGCCTGCGCGTGACAACCTTGCCTTGCACCGCGAAATCAAGTGGCAAGACATCGCGGGTGCGCGACGAAAAATATCCCACCATATGGTGTCCCCCAAAATCATCCGGTGAGTTCGGCATGCGGCGTCCCGCAAGATAGGCAGGTGCCGCGACTGTAATCTCGTCCAGCGTACCAAGCGGGCGTCGGATCAGATCACTATCGTCAAGCGGGCCGGTGCGCAGCGCAATATCGACGCCTTCGCGGATCAAATCGACAAGCCGTTCACCTTCGGAAATGACCAGATCAAGCTCAGGGTGCGCATCCAGAAATGCGGGCAGGGCGGGTAGCAACACCTCGCGGGCCAATGACCCGACAGCGTCAATGCGCACGCGCCCATGGGCTGGCACCCCGCGAAAGGCGGCCTCGGCGTCTTCGATCTGTGCGACAATCTCGCGGCAGCGTTCATACCACGCAAGCCCGTCTGGTGTTGGTGCAACTACCCGCGTCGTGCGATCTAAAAGACGGGTGCCAAGCCGCGCTTCGGCGCGTTTTACAACATCCGATACCGTCGACGGCGGCATGCCAAGCACCGTTGCTGCAGCCCGAAAACTGCGCGCTTCGACCACATGCATAAAGATGCGCATTTCTGAAAACCGGTCCATGCCGCATTATTGTTCGAAAAATCCGGATAGTAAAACCGAAAATGCGCGAATTGTCCGGAATTGGGTCGCGGCGTACCAATCGGCATGGTTAAAGGAGAAACCCATGACACAAGAGAAATTGAATGCGGCGATCGTGACGGGTGGTTCGCGCGGGATTGGTGCCGCAATTGCGCAGCGTTTGGCGGCAGATGGTTTTGCGGTGATCGTCAATTACGCAGGCCGCGCGGATGCCGCCCAAGAGGTTGTCGCGCAAATCACGGCGTCAGGTGGCAGGGCGCTAGCTGTGCGGGCGGATGTCAGCGATCCCGCGCAGGTCACCGAAATGTTCGAAACATGCGTCGCACAATTTGGCGCGCCTGACCTGCTGGTCAATAACGCGGGCGTCATGACGCTGGCACCTTTGGTTGATACATCTGACGCGGATTTCGACCGGATGGTTGCGATCAACCTCAAGGGCGTTTTCAACTGTCTGCGCGCGGCGGGAAGATCAATGCAAGATGGGGCACGCATCATCAACATTTCAACGACGGCGCTAACAGTGAACTTTCCCGGTTACGCAGGCTATTGCGCGGCCAAAGCAGGGGTTGACGCGATGACGCCGATTTTTGCCAAGGAACTGGCTGGGCGCAATATCACCGTGAACGGGATTGCCCCGGGACCGGTCGCGACAGCGCTTTATCTTGATGGCAAAACGCCGGAGCAGCTGGAACATGTTGCAGGCCTGTCGCCTATGGGGCGGATCGGGCAGCCCGAGGATATCGCAAATCTGGTTGCAGCAATGGTGCGCGGCGATGCGGGTTGGGTGAACGGCCAGACCCTACGCGCCAATGGTGGCATGGCCTAGGGCAATGGCCCGCAGGGTTGCCTGCGGGCCAGCAATGTTTATTCCGCGACCAGATAGCGCGCGGGAAGATCGGCGTTGATCCAATCGGTGACCGCTTGCTGTTCGACCTGCGCAGCAATCGCGTGCCAAGCCTGCGCGACATCGGGCCCGCGCGCACCAAACCGTGCGGTGATTTCATCGCGCAGTGATGCGGCGGCGATATCGCCCGCGGCTTCGGCCAAAAGCGCATAGTAATAAGCGTGCGCATAAGACCGCGCCTTGCCTGTGCCGGTCAGGTAATCCAACGCCAGCGTCCGCAGATCACGCGGATCATCACCAGTGACCAGCGCGATAGGTGCGGGTGCGCCTGTTGTGGTCAGGTGCAGGTCTTGCGCGGCCAGTACGGCCTGCGTGGTCATCCGCGCTTCAAGCCGGTCAAGCAGTCCGATCGCACCGGCTTCGCCCGCGGCTGCCGCAACCAGCGCATGGCGGTAGGCATTGGGCACATCGCTGTCTTGCTGCGCGCGCGCCAGCAAAACGGCCGCAGCGCCCGCCGTTGCGGGGGCATCAAGCAGCGGTTCCAGCAGGCCGACGACCATGCTCGTGCTGCGCGGCACGCCATTCCCGTCAAGCAGCGCCGTGGCCAGCGCAATACGCGCATCATCCGACAGGGTTTCGGGCGTTTGCACGGCAGCCAAAGCATCAAGGCTCAGGATTTGCGAGCGTGCCAGCGGTGTCGCGCGTACCTGAAGCCCGAGCCCCGCAATCAGATCCAGCGGATCGGCATACATTTCAGGCTCAAGCGTGATGCCGTTCTCGGGCAGGGTGGCTTCGATGGTGATTTCGCCCGGATCGGTGACATAGGCTTCGACCTGCGCCATCAGATCCCCGACAAAGCGGCGTTCAACCGCGCCTAGCGGGCGCAACCCGTCTTGGCTCAGCATGCCTGACACGCCTTGTGTGCCCATTTCGCGGATCATCACCGGATCACGCAGGTTTTCGGGCAGTACCTGCGAAATAGCGGCCCAGCCGCCATCATCTTTGAGCGTCGCAACCGCGCGGGTCACGCGGATCGCAGGTTCGGCAGGCACCCCGTAGCGCCCCAAACGCGGCAGGATCGTGCCCGATGCGGAATAATCCAGCACCGCCAGCCCGTTGATTGCCACTGTGCTATCAATCGCGGTCGCGCCGGTTGCATAGGTATATGACCCGCGCAGCTTGAACTGATCAATCGGCAGATCGCGGTAGCCCGCCGTGCGTAGCCCCACCGCCATATCGCGTTCAAAACAAGCCAGATTGGCCCGCGCACCGATCACGTTCAGATTGACCTCGGCGGCGGTTTGGAACGGGCTGGTGAAATCGCTCGATAGGGTCACGCGGGCGATTGTGATTTCGCATTGGCTGGCCTGATCATAGGGCAGCTGCGGGCGCGCCACGATCCCCGAAAGCGACACGATCCCGCGCATCGGATCGACCGACATGTGATCATATTGCAGTTCCATCTGCGTGCGCAGCCCCGAAATCCCCGCATGTGCAATCGCTGTTGCAATCCGGTCGGGGCTGAAAAATTCGCCCAATGTCGGCAGCGGGTCGCGGGTTTGAGCAAGCGCAGGCGTGCACAGGCAAAGCGCAAGCGCGGTGGTGGATAGGCTGTAAATCTTGTTCATAATGATCTCCTCTATCGGGACATCATTTATGAACGCCGTTCACATTGCAAGACAAAAGTTGATTGCGGGCCGAATACGCTGCAACATCAACAAAGTTTCGGGGGCACCCATGGCGGCCACGCGCGCAAAACCGGCCCATCTGACAGCCAACCGAATATGTGCTAGGGTCGGGCCAAACCTATCGAAAAGGATCTAAGATGATGTCTTCTCAGGGCGGGTGCCTTTGTGGCGCATTGCGGTATGAGGTCAAAAAGCAGCCTTCGCGCACAACCATGTGCCATTGCAAATTCTGCCAACGTGCGACTGGTGGCGCCTATCTCGTTGAACCCGTGTTCGATAGTTCGGATTTTGCGCTTATTCGCGGCAATCCCAAACGCTATACGCATGTGTCAGAGGGCAGCGGAATGGAAGTATATATCCACTTCTGTGATACCTGCGGCACAAAAATCTATCTGACGTTCGCGCGTTTTGAAGGCGCTGTCGGGGTGTATGGTGGAACCTTTGATGATCCCGACTGGCTGCAAATCAGCCCTGAAAATGCCAAGCATATTTTTCTGGATTCTGCGTGGAAAGGTACCGTGATCCCGCCGCATTTTCCCACCTATCGCGCGCATGCATTCGAAAACGACGGCACGGTGATCGCACCAATGGTTTATGACGCGCCGCACATCATCGGTGGCAAATAACGCGTGATTTGGGCAATGGCAGGCGGGATGGTTAACCCGGTGTCTTGTTGCGCCATGTTCCACCGAACTTTTGTATTATGCGCCGAAACCGATAGGGGCGCCCATCAAGAGCTGCGCCAATCAATGGCGAAAGTAACTTTTGTTTCCTTAGATCTGTAATAAAGTTATGTCCGTGCTGCGGAAAGATGAAATGACGGACACCTTTAACCACCGGAAATTTCTTGGCATGGCGCAGCTCGCTAGGATTCCCGCCGTGTACAATGTAAATCAACTGCCCGACCCGCGGTTGTAAGGGGACAACATCGTATTTGAATTCTGAAATTACCTTGCGAAATCGTAACCAACGTCGCTCGTCCGGCATCGTGGCGGGGTTAGCGGCATATTGCGGTGTAAAGGCGATTACAACGTCAGCATTTGTCAGCGGTGCCAAATAGAGAGCCATGCTTGCCCCCATTGAATTTCCTAGCAGTGAAAGCTTGGAGAGGGCGTGCTGCTTCATAATCATCGCAATCGTATCACGGATGACGGTATCGATGCCCGCTGCGTTTAGCCAGCTACGACTCCGGTCGCTCACAAAGAGCACGCTGTTTTTCCCGCCCTGTGAAGCAGACGCAAAAAATGTAATAGGCTGATAGCCCCTGGGCCTTTCCCCGACGCCACTAAATGCAACAACCAAGTGATCGTTCGTCCCCGCAAGAAATTGCATTCGCAGCGGAGGCGCACAGGGGATCTGTTCAAGCGTTGTCTTCGTAGAATTAGCCAAGTGCCGCGACACCGGGTAGGGTTTTGCCTTCCATCCATTCAAGGAACGCACCGCCAGCGGTCGAGATATAGGTGAAATCAGCGCCGTGACCCGATGCGTTGATCGCTGCAACCGTATCGCCGCCGCCGCCAACCGACACCAATGCACCCGCTTTGGTCTGGGTGGCGATCACGTCCAGAATGCCAAATGTGCCGGCGTGGAACGGTGTCAGCTCGAACACGCCCAAAGGCCCGTTCATGATCAGCGTTTTCGCATTTTTGACGACCCCGTTGATATAATCAACCGTCTGCGGGCCTGCGTCAAAAATCATCGCGTCATCGGGGCAATCAGCTGCAGCCACGGTTTCATGCGCGGCGTTGGCCTTGAATTCGCGGGCGATCACGATGTCGCGGGGCAGGATAATTTCGCACCCTGCGGCATCTGCTTTGGCCAGAATATCGCGGGCGGTGTCGGCCAGATCATGTTCGCACAGCGATTTGCCGACGTTGATCCCTTGCGCCGCCAAGAACGTATTTGCCATGCCGCCGCCGATCACCAGATGATCGACTTTGCCAACCAGATTGCCCAAAAGGTCCAGTTTCGTGGACACTTTTGCGCCGCCAACCACCGCAACAACAGGGCGGGCAGGGGCGCCAAGCGCTTTTTCCAACGCGCCCAATTCCTCGGCCATCAGACGGCCTGCACAGGCGGGCAGCAGTTTTGCAATCGCTTCGGTACTGGCATGGGCGCGGTGTGCGGCCGAAAACGCATCGTTGACATAGATATCGGCAAGGCTTGCCAGTTCTTGGGCAAAAGCCGCGTCATTCTTTTCTTCGCCCGCGTTAAACCGCAGGTTTTCAAGCAGCAAAACATCGCCGTCGTCCATTTCGGCCACGGCTTCGGCGTAATCATCGCTGACAAAGGTGACAGGCAGGCCCAGCACATCGGACACGGCAGGCGCGATGATTTCAAGCGACATATCAGGCACAACCTGCCCTTTGGGACGGCCAAAATGCGCCATCAGGATCACTTTGCCGCCTTTGGCCTGAATGTCATCCACGGTGGCCGCAATACGTGCGATCCGGCTGGTGTCGGTGACCACGCCGTTTTCGACAGGCACGTTGATATCCACACGCACCAAAGCGCGTTTTCCGGCGAAATCCATGTCGTCGAGCGTTTTCCAAGCCATGTGAGATTCCTTTATGGGCCATGTTTCACGCTTTGTTGCGGCAAATGCTGCGTCACGTCAACCAGACCCGCTTGGCATTTTGTGCGCTTGGTCATATGTCAGTGGGCAATATAGCTAACAGGAGCCCAAAATGGCCGATATCAAAGATCCCGAAAACACGATTATCATGACCCTTGCCGGTGGCGATGTGACCATCGCACTGTTGCCCGATGTGGCCCCAAAGCACGTTGCGCGGATGAAAGAACTGGCGCGCGCTGGCAAATACGACAACGTGGCGTTCCACCGTGTGATTGACGGGTTCATGGCGCAGACGGGCGATGTGGCCAATGGCAACATGGAAGAAAACTTTGACATTGGGCGCGCAGGCACCGGCGGTTCCGACCTGCCTGATCTGCCAGCCGAGTTTTCCAAGGTGCCGCACGCACGCGGATCACTTGGTGCTGCACGCAGCCAGAACCCGAATTCGGCCAACAGCCAGTTCTTTATCAACTTCAAAGACAATGATTTCCTGAACGGCCAATACACTGTTTACGGTCAGGTGATTTCCGGCATGGAACATGTGGATGCGATCGTCAAAGGCGAGCCACCAATGTACCCAGACCGCATGATTTCCGTGAAAGTTGCTGCTGATGTTTAAGCTCGCTTCTGTTCTGACGCTTTTGGCGGGCCCTGCGCTTGCTGTCGGGCTCGAGATTGATGTCGCAGGCGAGGCCAACGGCACAATCACCATCGACCTGTTCGAAGAAACCGCCCCGCTGCACGCGGCCCAAATCGCCGCAATCGCGGAATCCGGTCTTTATGACGGTGTTGTGTTTCACCGCGTGATCGACGGTTTCATGGCGCAAACTGGCGATGTACAAAACGGCATCTTGGGCGGTGATCTGTCGATGGCGGGCACCGGTGGTTCCGAATTTGCCGATATTCCGGCCGAATTTACAGACCAGCCGTTTGAACGTGGCATTGTCGGCATGGCGCGCGCGCAGAACCCCAATTCTGCCAATAGCCAGTTCTTTATCATGTTCGAACCCGGCTATTTCCTGAACGGCCAATATACGGTTGTCGGCGAAGTCACCGCAGGCATGGACATCGTCGATGCGATCAAACGCGGCGCAGGTCAGAACGGCGCGGTCATTGGCCGCCCCGATGTGATGACCGCCGTGCGCGTCACCGAATAGCAAACTTCAAGCCCCCTCACATCTTTGCGAGGGGGCTAGTCCCGCGCGCCCGCTTCAGTCACCCTCAAGATCAGGGAGACCCGCCATGCGTATCATCAAAACCATCGCCGCATTAATTCTGGCTGCCCATAGCGCCAGCGCCAGCCCCGAATTCTGGGTGCATGAATGGCCCGCGACCGATTTTTCCAAGACAAACGTCGCAAGCTGGGTTGAAATCCTGTCGGGCGGCCCGCCCAAAGACGGCATCCCCGCAATCGACGATCCGCAGTTTATCGCGGTGGCAGACGCTGCCCTAACCCCGCATGAACCCGTGATCACTGTCGAAATCGCCGGACACAGCCCGCGCGCCTATCCGATCCGCTATTTGATCTGGCATGAAATCGTGAATGACCAGATTGGCGATCTGCCCATCGCGGTCACATTTTGCCCGCTGTGCAATTCAGGCATAACATTTGACCGGCGCACCGCCGCAGGCACCCTACGGTTCGGGGTTTCGGGCAAACTGCGCAATTCGGATATGATCATGTTTGACCGCGAAACCCAAAGCTGGTGGCAGCAAGCTATCGGTACGGCAATTGTGGGGGAATTGACCGGGACGCAATTGCAAACGCTGCCGTCATGGATGGAAAGCTGGGACACATTCCGCGCCCGTAATCCGGACGCCCGCGTGATGGCGCAGCCCGATTTTAACCGCGATTACGGCGCAAACCCTTATGTGAATTATGATAGTTCCCACCGCCCGTTTCTTTATTCTGGCGCATTGCCCCCGCATGATATCCCGGCCCTTGCCCGTGTGGTGCGCGTGGGCAATCAGGCGTGGCCGCTTGGGCGGATTGCCGCAGCGGGTGCCATTAGCGAATCCGGCCTGACGCTCACGTGGGTGGCCGGTCAGGCCTCAGCGTTGGACAGCCGCAACATTGGGCAGGGGCGCGATGTGGGCAATATCCGCGTGCGTGACGCTGCGGGTGCCGACATTGCACATGATGTGCTATTTGCCTTTGCCTTTCACGCCTTCTGGCCCGACGGCGAATGGATGATCGACCCGGGCTAACGCCTTGACTTTGCAAGGGCATCGGCAAAGGGTGCCCGCATGGAAAGAAAATCACATATCGACATGTTCGGCGCGGTAGCACTATCGGGGTTTGCCCTGTTTCTGGCCTTTAATCAGGTGGTGATCAAGGTCACCAATGGCGGGCTGCAACCGGTGTTTTTTGCGGGGCTGCGATCAGCGGGCGCAGTGGTTTGTCTTTGGGCCTATCTGCGCTGGCGCGGCATTCCGATCCGGTTCGAAGCAGGCACGCGCATGGCCGTGCTGGTCACCGGTTTTTTCTTTGGATTGCAGTTTTTGTGCCTTTTTGTTGCGCTTGATCTGACAACGGTCGGGCGCTCTGCGGTGATATTTTATTCCATGCCTGTCTGGCTGGCGATCATTGCGCACTTTGTGATGCCCAATGACAAGATTTCCGCGCTCAAGGCGTTGGGGCTGGTATTTGCGATGGCGGGCGTGGCATGGGCCATGCTGAACCGCGGCAGCGGCGAGGCAAGCATCTGGGGCGATATTGCAGCGCTTGGCGGGGCGCTGTCATGGGCGGTGACCGCGATGATGGCCAAAGCATCGCCAATGGCCCGCCTGCGCCCCGAATTGCAGCTATATTGGCAGGTGCTTGTCTCTGCGCCGATCCTGCTGGGGGCGGCGTTCTTTTTCGGGCCATTTATTCGTGATCTGGGGCCGATCCATATTGCGGGGCTGTTGTTCCAGACGGTGGTTGTGGTTAGCGCAGGCTTTGTTTTCTGGCTTTGGCTGTTGTCGGTCTATCCGGCCTCTGGCGTGGCGTCGTTCAGCTTTCTGTCGCCGGTGCTGAGCGTTGGGTTGGGCTGGCTTTTGCTGGGCGAACAGGTCGGATTTGATCTGATTGGCGCGCTGGCGCTGGTGGCCGTCGGCATTTTGCTGATCAACCGCCCGCCTAGGTCCCGCAAAACGTCTGCTTGACCAATTCAGCATCTGTTGGCGGCTTTGCAAATTGCGCGGTTGCCGCGTTCAGCGGGGCAAAGGGCTGTGTTACGGCACCCAAAAGCGCGTGGAACGGCGCAAAATCCCCTGAAACAGCGGATTGAATGCAGGCTTCAACCTGATGATTGCGCGGAATAATTTGCGGGTTTGCGCCAGCCATGATCTTTAAAAAATCAGGGGCTCTGCGCGCGTGCCAACGCAGCGCCCAAGCATCAAACGCGGGGCGGTCGATAAACAGGTCGCGCGGGTTTTCACCGCTAAGCTGCGCAAAGAGGCTGGTGAAATCCGTGCGCTCGACTGCCATCAGATCAAGCAGATCGGTGATCAGCGCGGTATCTTCGGCCACGGGGGCTGTGATCCCCAGTTTGGCTGCAAAAACCGCGCGCCATTGCGCCAGATAGATATCGCCAAAGCGGTTCACGGCTTGGGTGAACTGCTCAATCGCCGCGTCTTGGTCGGGCATCAATGGAATCAGCGCCGTCGCAAATTGCGCCATATTCCACGCCGCAATCTGCGGCTGGTTGGCATAGGCATAGCGGCCTTGGCGATCAATCGCGCTAAAGACCTGCCCCGGATGAAACCCGTCGATAAAGGCGCAAGGCCCGTAATCAATGGTTTCGCCCGCGATGGACATATTATCGGTGTTCATCACCCCGTGAATAAACCCCAACCCCATCCAGCGCGCGACCAGTTTTGCCGTGCGCGCGATCACCTGATCAAGCAGATCGGTTGGGCCAGTCGCCGTCGGATAGTGCCGCGCGATCACATGATCGGTCAGTGCCTGCAGTGCCGCTAAATCCTGACGCGCTGCGAAATATTGGAATGTGCCGACGCGAATATGGCTCGATGCCACACGTGTCACAATTGCGCCGGGCAGGATTTCTTCGCGGTAGATATCCTGACCGGTGGTGACAGCGGCCAGCGCGCGGGTTGTGGGCACGCCAAGCGCATGCATTGCCTCTGACACCAGATATTCGCGCAATACGGGCCCCAGCCATGCGCGCCCGTCACCGCGCCGCGAAAACGGAGTCTGGCCTGCACCCTTGAGCTGAATATCGCGGCGGGTGCCGTCAGCCGCGACAACCTCGCCCAAAAGCACGGCGCGCCCGTCACCCAGTTGCGGGTTCCACTGGCCGAATTGATGCCCCGCATAGGCTTGGGCAATAGGTGCAGCCCCTTCGGGGATCAGGTTGCCTGCAAAAACTGCCGCGTCAGGATCGCCCTGAATGCCCAATGCATCGCCAAGCGCCTGATTATAGATAATCAGCGCAGGTGCTGGCACAGGCGTTGGGGCCGTGGCCACAAACATCTGCGCGGGCAGGTTTACATAGCTGTTATCAAATGGAATTTTCACAAGCGTTTCAGCCGGTCAGCCAGCAAAGCATAAAACCCTTCGGCGTCCAGATCACCGATAAACAGCGCGTTGGGTGCGCGGTCGGTCACCCGCCACCAATCGGCAACGGTCATGCCAAGGGTCAGCTCGGATTCTGTTTCGATCTCAACGTTGATATGACGGCCCGTGAACAGTGTTGGGTCAATCAGATAGGCAATCGTGCACGGATCATGCAGCGGCGCGCCTTCTGATCCGTATTTTTCCATGTCGAACCGTTCAAAAAAGTCGGTCCAGGCCGCGACCATATCGCCGACCTTGGTGCCCATCGCGCGGAATGCGTCGATGCGGGCCTTTGTGGTCAACGCTTTATGCGTCACGTCCAATGGCATCACGACAAGCGGAACACCGGAATCAAACACGATTTTCGCGGCCTCGGGATCAACATAGATGTTAAATTCGGCGACGGGCGTGATGTTGCCGCCCTCAAAGTAACCGCCGCCCATCAATACGATCTCTTGGATGCGCGGAATAATGTCGGGCGCTTTTTCAAAGGCTGTCGCAATATTTGTCAGTGGCCCAATCGGGCAAAGCGTCACCGTGCCAGTCGGTTCACTGCGCAGGGTTTCGATAATAAAATCAACGCCGTGCTGGGCCTGCAGTGGCATTTTCGGGTCGTCCATCTGTGGCCCGTCCAGCCCTGTCTTGCCGTGCACATGTTCGGCGGTAACCAGTTTGCGGTGCATCGGCGCGTCACAGCCTGCAAAGACCCGCGTGTCGGGTTTGCCTGCCAGTTCGCAAACAATCCGCGCGTTCTTTTGCGTCAGCGCCAGCGGCACATTGCCCGCCACGGCGGTAATCCCCAGCAGGTCAATATCTTCGGGCGAGGCAAGCGCCAGAAGAATGGCAACCGCATCATCCTGGCCGGGGTCGGTATCAATAATAATTTTGCGCGCGGGCATTTGGTTTCCTGTCTCTCTTTGGGGTAGAGTGTCGCGTCAATCGGGCAGGGGCAAGGGGGCAATTGCGCTCAAGGGGCGCAATAATGCCACGCCGGCACAGGAAAATTGCTTTGATTTTGGCTGAAAGCTGGTAAGCCATGGCCTGCATCCCCATATGCGATTCAAGGCCACAAAAACGCAGAGCTATCGGAGAACAAAGATGAGCAAACTGATTTCAGCAGTGATCCCCGCCGCGATTTTTCTGGCGGGTCCCGCACTGGCGCAAGACCCCAATATCGATATAAACGGCGACGGCATGTATAGCTACCCCGAACTCACCGCCGTTATGCCCGATCTGACCGACACCACCTTCGAGGTGCTTGATACATCCGGCGACGGGCTGCTTAACGCCGATGAGATCGCCAATGGCCAAGCCGCCGGGCTGCTACCGCGCTAACGCGTGGCCCGGCGCGGCAGGTTAAACTGCGCCGCGTGACAGGGCCGCAACACCGGTGCGTGCAATTTCTTGCAGGCCAAGCGGGCGCATCAGTTCGGCAAATGCGTCGATCTTTTCGGGCGTGCCGGTGATTTCAAACACAAATGATTCCAGCGTGCTATCAACCACATTGGCGCGGAAGATATCGGCAAGGCGCACGGCCTCGATCCGGTTGTCGCCCTTGCCGGATACTTTGAATAGCGCCAGTTCGCGTTCCACGGTTTTACCTTCGACGGTCAGGTCGTTGACCTGATGCACATCGACAATTCGACCCAGCTGCGCCTTGATCTGTTCAATAATCTGCGGTGTTCCGGATGTGACAATTGTGATCCGCGACCGGTGCCCCAGATGATCGACCTCGGCCACGGTCAGGCTATCGATGTTATAGCCACGCCCAGAGAAAAGCCCGATCACGCGGGCCAGAACACCCGGTTCATTTTCAACCAGAACGGCCAGCGTGTGCCGTTCAACGGTGTCAGAATAGTTGGGCCGTAGGTTATAGGCTGAGTGGCTTGTTGCGCCTTTTTTGATTTTTAGTGCGGACATTTTATTTCCAGTTCAGTTTTCAATAACTCTATGACCTCGTTTACATGTTCCTCTTGTGATGAGGTAATCTTGAAACGTTGCAGTAAGGCAATGAAGTTTTTGAGATCGGTAGGTTCCATTTGTTCAGCGTAAATTGAGTTCAAGCCATGTTCATAGGGTCGAAATACTTCGTTCCAGAGCTTTTCCTTTTCTTCCGTAGAAGCAAAGGTACTCAGCTCTGCCATCACCCAAATATTCCAGGGAATGGGTTCTTTCTGGAACGAAACCGTTATTAGCCCCACAATTCTATACCAACGCCTCGCCAGCGCCTGAAATCGCGCCTTCGGTTGATGCGTCGCCCATCAGCATTTCGTTGTGGGCCTTGCCTGACGGGATCATCGGGAAGCAGTTTTCGTGCTTTTCAACCAAGCAATCAAACAGCACCGGCCCGTCATAGGTGATCATTTCCATGATCGCATCGTCCAGCGTATCAGGATCATGGCACTGGATACCTTTGGCGCCAAAAGCCTCGGCCAGTTTTACGAAATCGGGCAGGGATTCCGACCAACTGGATGAATAGCGTTCGCCATGCAGCAGTTGCTGCCATTGTCGCACCATGCCCAGCCGTTCGTTATTGAGAATGAACTGCTTGACGGGCAGGCGGTACTGCATCGCGGTGCCCAGTTCTTGCATGTTCATCAGCCATGATGCTTCGCCCGCGACGTTAATGACCAGCGCATCGGGATGCGCCATTTGCACGCCGATGGATGCCGGGAAGCCGTAGCCCATCGTGCCCAAACCGCCTGATGTCATCCAGCGATTGGGGTCTTCGAACCCCAGATATTGCGCGGCCCACATCTGGTGCTGTCCGACTTCGGTGCAGATATAGCGGTCGTGCTTTTTGGTAAGCTCTTCAAGACGTTGCAGCGCGTATTGCGGCTTGATGATCTTACCTTCTTGTTTGTAGTTCAGGCATTCAACCGCGCGCCATTCGTTGATCTGATCCCACCATTTGGACAGGCCTTCGGCATTGGTTTTGCGCCCGCGTGCCTTCCAGACATTCAGCAAATCCTCAAGCACATGAGCAACATCGCCAAGGATCGGAATATCGACATGGATCACCTTGTTGATAGATGAAGCATCAATATCGATATGCGCCTTAACGGATTTTGGGCTGAACGCGTCCAGACGGCCGGTGATCCGGTCGTCGAACCGCGCGCCGATGTTGATCATCAGATCGCAATCATGCATCGCCATGTTGGCCTCGTACAGCCCGTGCATGCCGAGCATGCCCAGCCAATTGTCACCGGATGCGGGGTAGCAGCCCAACCCCATCAGGGTTGAGGTGATCGGGAAGTTGGTCGCAGCTACCAGTTCGCGCAGCAATTGCGAGGCCGCAGGGCCAGAGTTGATGACGCCGCCGCCTGTATAGAACACAGGCCGTTTGGCCGTTTCCATCGCCTTGGCCAATTCGGTGATCGCGTCCAGATCGCCTTTGACTTGCGGGTTGTAATGGGTTTCGACCTGCTGCGCCTTTGTATAGGTGCCGGTTGCAAATTGCACATCCTTGGGGATGTCGATCAGCACCGGACCCGGGCGGCCAGATGTCGCGACATGAAATGCCTCGTGCAGGGTCGCGGCCAGCTTGTCGGTTTCTTTGACCAGCCAGTTATGTTTGGTGCAGGGGCGGGTAATGCCAACGGTGTCCGCCTCTTGGAACGCGTCCGAGCCGATCATGAATGTCGGCACTTGCCCCGTCAGAACAATCAACGGGATGCTGTCCAGCAGCGCATCAGTCAGGCCAGTCACTGCATTGGTCGCGCCGGGGCCGGATGTCACCAGCGCAACACCCGGTTTGCCGGTTGAACGCGCATAGCCTTCGGCGGCGTGTACAGCCCCTTGTTCGTGGCGCACCAGAACATGGGTGATGCTGTTTTGCTGGAAAATCTCGTCATAAATCGGTAGGACGGCACCACCAGGGTATCCAAAGACGACTTCCACACCCTGATCGATCAAGGCCTGTACTACCATTTTTGCGCCCGTCATGGCTTTTGTCATTGTTCTCGCGTCCTATCCGCTTTGGTTTCTATTAGTCACAAAAAAACCCCCGAGAGTGTCGGAGGCGCATGGGATCATTATGGTCTTACCGTTACCGGCCCATGCGCGTGTATCTCACAATTAGTACGACCTTGGTCATCGGGTTTCCTTTGCGTGTGCGGCGACAATAGGGGTGTCAAAACCAAGGGTCAACCGCATATTGGAGAAAATGTCGTCTGTGGGGGCATTTTTGGAACTTTCTTGCGAAAGCCGCATTCGGCCGGTGATTAACTGGCTGTTAGCGGCTTTATGAATAGGGTGACATATGGTTTTTCGCACTGGTCGCAATATGGATAGTTTGCTTGCACGCGTTGTCCCGCGCCTATGGTGGCATTGGCCGCTCTCGCTGCTTTTGTGGGGGGGGATTGCGACGCTGGTGGCGCATTTTGTGGACATCATGATTTACGGGGAACCGGACCAGACCATTTTGTTAAGTTTTCCGGAAACCGTGTTGACGGCGGCACCTTTGGTTATCTTTGCCTTGTTGCTTGTGCGCCATGCAAACCAGCTCCGGCACGAGGCGATGTTCATGGCCTCGCATGATCCGCTGACCGGCCTGCTGAACAGGCGTGCATTTCTCGCAGAGCTGGGCAACCAGCAGGGCGGCGCGCTTTATATGCTTGATCTTGATCATTTCAAGCAGGTCAATGATACCTACGGGCATCTGGTGGGCGATGACGTTTTATGCGTGGTTGCGGCGGCGATGACCACCGCAGTGCGCAGCGGGGATATTGTCGGGCGGCTCGGGGGCGAGGAATTTGCCATTTTTGCCCCGGGTCTGCACGGGGATGCGGCCCATGCATTGGGTGAACGGCTTGTTCAGGGGGCCCAACACGTGGAGCCGTTTTCGAACAGCGTCATTCGGGTCACCATTTCGGTTGGCGGCTACTGGACCGATCGCGGCGTGGATACGACAACATTGCTGCGCAAGGCCGATCATGCACTTTACGAGGCAAAGGCCGCAGGACGCGCCCGCATCGTCTGGTACGTGTCGGAATCGGCCTTTGCGGCAAGACCCCCCAGCGCCGTTGCCTGACGCCGGGGGTGTGTCCTAGCTGGTGCTTTCGACCTTATCTTGCGTCTTTGTCGCGAAATCCGCCGCATCATGACGTTCGTGCAATTGGCCTTCATCCGGGCCAAAGGTGCGGTTCACCATCGCACCGCGCTGGTAGGCAGGGCGCGACATGATCTCATCCGCCCAGCGGATTACGTTTTTATAGATGCCCACATCCAGAAATTCGCCGGCATTATAGGCATCACCTTGCACCAAACGGCCATACCACGGGGCGGTCGCGATATCGGCAATTGTATAGTCATCCCCCGACAGGAACCGCACCGCGCCCAAGCGGCGGTCAAGCACGTCAAGCTGGCGTTTTGCCTCCATTGCAAAACGGTTGATCGGATATTCAAATTTTTCAGGGGCATAGGCATAGAAATGGCCAAAGCCGCCGCCCAGATAGGGGGCCGATCCCTGCAACCAGAACAGCCAGTTCATTGCTTCGACCCGTGCGGCGGGGTCTTTGGGCAGGAACGCCCCGAATTTTTCCGCCAGATACAACAGGATCGCACCGCTTTCAAAAACACGGCTGCCGGTGCCGTGGTCCATCAGCGCGGGAATTTTCGAATTGGGGTTCACTTCGACAAAGCCGCTGCCGAACTGGTCGCCATCACCGATCTTGATCAGCCATGCGTCATATTCCGCGTCATGCCCAGCTGCCAGCAACTCTTCGAGCATAACTGTGACCTTAACACCATTTGGTGTCGCCAGTGAATATAGCTGCAAGGGATGTTTGCCGACGGGTAGGGGTTTGTCGTGGGTCGGGCCCGAAATGGGGCGGTTGATGCTCGCAAATTCGCCGCCGTTCTTGGCATCCCAAGTCCAGACTTTGGGGGGAACATAATTTTTTTGGTCGCTCATGAGTGTCTCCGCAATTTGTGTGCCTGACTAATATCAAGCATCTGCCTGCCAACAAGAGGGCGCGCACAGTTGCGCGCAGACATTTCAATAACCGACCCTGCGAATGCGTGCAGGCCTTATATCGTCAGGGTTGAAAAATATTGGATAAATTCAATTATTCGCAAGACATTTTCGTTTTCTGTGAAATACTGACCCTACGGAAACGTGATATCTGAAAGGGTCGGCCTATGTCGAAATCAAATACTTATGGCACCAGCATCGCAAAGCAGCGGCTGTCGAGGCTTACGTCAACGGGCGCAAGCGCGCTATGTGCAGCAAGTCTCGGGCTGGTTGTGGCGTCCACCAGTCAGGTTCATGCCCAAGAACAATGTTCGACATATACCATCGTGCGCGGTGATACGCTTAGTCAGGTGGCAGGACGCGCAAATGTGCGTGGCGGTTATCAAGTGCTGTTCAACGCCAATACCGATATTCTGGCCAGCCCGAACTTGCTTGAAGTCGGGCAAGTCTTGAAAATCCCTTGTGAAGACGGATCGTTGCCAACAACCGAAACCGCAGCAGCCGCGCCCGCAGAATCCGCCCCGCGTTTGCAGCCCGAAAGTCTGGATCGTCCGCTGCGGTTTGTAACGGCCAGCGGCTATGCGCCCTTTACCGAAGAATCGATGGACGGCGGCGGTATGCTAACAAAAATGGTCCGCCGTTCCATGGAACTGGGAAACCCTGATCAGGCCTTCAGCATCATTTTCGTGAATGATTGGGGGTCGCATTTGAACGACCTGCTGCCATCGGGCGCATTTGACATGGCCTTCCCTTGGTTTCTGCCCGATTGCGACAAGGTTGAAAACCTGTCAGCCCCGAATGCGTTCCGTTGTACCGATTTCAACCACTCGGCACCGTTCTATGACGCGTTGGTCGGCTACTACACATTAGCGGGCAGCGCCTATGACGGCGCGACAACCTATCCTGAACTGTTTGGCGCGCGTCTGTGCCGCCCAGAAAGCTGGTTCACTTTCGATCTCGAAGCCGAGCAGCTGGTCGATCCGACGATCTCGCTTGTTCAGGTGCCGCAGATGGAATGCTGGGAACTGCTGCGCAACGGCGAGGTTGACATCGTGACCTATGACGCGCTGCCAGCAGAAGAAGATCTTGATAACGCAGGGATGAAGGACGTCGTGGCGCAAATCGCCAATCTGACATCGCAACAAACGCTGCATGTCTTTGTTTCCAAAAACAATCCCAATGGTGATGCCTATATGGATATCATCAACGCGGGTCTTGAAGAACTGCGCCTGTCGGGCGAATGGTTCGAGATCGTGCGTGAAGGCATCAAAGAGACCGTCGAAAACTGATCACGCAATACCACGCCTGCCCCCCGCAGGCGTGGTTCTTTAAATGCCGGTTCCCTGCAACACCCCGTGTTCCAACGCATAGCGCGTCAGCCCTGCGGTCGAACTGATCCCCAGCTTGCCTTTGATATTGTTGCGGTGGGTTTCCACGGTGCGCACGGAAATGTTCAAATTCTGCGCCACTTCCTTGTTTGATTTTCCCTGCGCCAGTTCCAGAAGTATCGTCTGTTCGCGGCTGGTCAACGGTTCGCGTCCGCCGCTGATTTTTGGGCGCAATGACCCTCTGGCGCCGGTGCACAGATACTGTTCGCCCGCCAGAACGGCGTCAATCGCCTGCCGGATTGAATCGGTCGGCACGTCCTTGAGGATATAACCGCAGGCCCCGTGGCTAAGCGCGGTTGAAATATATTCCGGACTGTCATGCATCGACAAAATCACGATCAGTGTTTCGGGACGTTTTTCGAGAATCATCTCGGTTGCGGCAAGACCGGACAGGCGCGGCATATTCAGGTCAAGCAAGATCACATCGGGCGCAAGTGCCACCACCTGATCTACGGCATCCTGCCCGTTGTTCAGCGTCCCGACGACTTCGATATCGTCATAGCTTTCAAGGATCGCCTGAATGCCCTGCGCGACCATCGGGTGATCATCTACAATCAAAATACGGATCGTCATGCCGTTTCCTTTTGCGGGTTGAGCAGGTGGGTCAAGGGAACCTGTGCTTCGATTATCGTGCCGGTCTGGCCGTTGCGGGCGGTGGTGATCCGCAGGCTGCCCCCCAGCTGTTCGATGCGTTCTTGCATATTTCGCAAGCCAAGACCATGCGCAGGCCCGTGTTTGGACGGCGGCCAAACCATCCCGACGCCGTCATCGGCGATCCGCAGCATCGCGCCGTGCCGGTGCCCCTTGAGCGACATGACAACTTGGCGCGCACCAGCGTGGCGTTCAATATTTGTCAGCGCTTCCTGCGCGATCCGGTAAAGAGCGATCCGCGCGTCCTGATCAAGCCGGTTGCGGAAAACCACGGTTTCGAATTCGGTATTGATGCCGGTGCGCGCGCGAAAATCATCTGTCAGCGCCTGCAACGCGGGCCCCAGCCCCAAATCATCCAAAACACCAGGGCGCAGGTCGCGGCTGATGCGGCGGACTTCCTGAATTGTCTGGCTCAGCCCCTCGATCCCCTTATCCAGACTATCGCTGCTTTGCGGGTCGAGCTTGCGGCGGGTGAGTTCGAGCGCATAGCGCACCCCCACCAGCATCTGGCTGATCCCGTCATGCAATTCGCGCGCGACGCGTCCGCGTTCTTCTTCTTGGGTGTCGATAATCCGTTGCGTCAGTTCCTTGAGTTTTACATCCGCCAGACGTCTTTCGCGGATATTGAGAAGCATCCCCGTCAGAAATACGCCCATCAGCGCGACAATCGCGATGGCGACGATGTAGAATGATGTGCGTTTGACCCGCGCCTGTACTTCGGCGCGCGATGCCGCCACGTTTTCAAGCACATCGTCGATAAATATCCCCGTGCCGATGGCCCACCGCCAATCCTGGAACCCGTTCACATAGGCAATCATGCTGGCCTGTTCGCCTGTCGATGGCTTGGTCCAGACAAAACTGTGAAAGCCGCCCCCTGTGCGCGCGATCCGGATCAATTCATCGGTGATGGCGGTGCCGTTTGGGTCGGTCAGCCCCAGCCAGTTGCGGCCGATCAGATCGGTCTGGCGGGGCGCGACAAGATTGTTGCCGTCATAATCGAACACAAAGAAATACCCGTCCTGCCCGTAAAGCATCGACGATAGTTCTTGCGTCACAGTCAGTTTGGCCGCCTCGTCATCGGGTGCCGCGCGCCCGTAGGTATTCACCACCGCCGTACGCGCAATTGACAGGTAGTTTTTCAGCTCTTCGCGTTTGGTTGCAATCAGTTGCGTCTCGAGCGCCTGAATTTCGCGTTCGGCCAGTTGCGTAGATTGCCGCGCGACCACAATCGAAATCAAGAACACCGCAATCACAAGCGGGAGGGTAGCCAGAAGGAACACCTTTTGCCCGTAACCGATTGTCATGATGTTGCGTAAACTTGCGAACGGCCTTGTCATAGGACGACCGTTAGCGGGGAATCACATGCGAATCAAACCCCTCACTTTCGTCAACCGTGTGGTCACTGTTTAGTGATCGCCTAATAATAATGCAGATTGGTGCAGAAAATGTACCAAAAACACCCGAACTACGTAGAACTACGTATTTTACGTTCGCAAAACCCGCGTTAGTCTGCTCGGACGAAAAACGATCGCGACTTGGCCCCAGATGTGGCCAAGGGAATAATATCTGGGAGGAAATTTCATGGATCGCCGTTCATTTCTAAAGAATTCTGCACTTGGCGGGACAGCCGCAGCCGCAACAGCGCTTGCAGCACCTGCATATGCACAAGGCAACCGCACGCTGACGCTTGTTACCACATGGGGCCGCGGCCTTGCCGGTGTACATGACGCAGCACAGCGCGCCGCAGACACAATCACAGCCATGTCAGGCGGGTCTTTGACAATCGACCTGAAAGCAGCGGGCGAACTGGTTGGTGCGTTCGAAGTATTCGACGCCGTAACATCCGGTCAGGCCGACATGTACCACGGCGCTGATTACTACTTTGTAAACCAGCACCCGGGCTATGCTTATTTCACATCCGTGCCATTCGGCATGACCGCGCAAGAAATCTCTAACTGGTATTACCAAGGCGAAGGTCAGGCATTCCACGACGAATTGGGCCAGATCTTTGGTCTGAAGTCATTCCTCGCGGGTAACACTGGCCCACAAGCGGGCGGTTGGTTCTCAAAAGAAATCACCGGCCCAGAAGATTTCCAAGGCCTGAAATTCCGTATGCCTGGCCTTGGCGGTCAAGCTTTGGGCAAAATGGGCGCATCTATCCAGAACCTTCCAGGTGCAGAAGTGTACCAGGCGCTGGCATCTGGCGCGATCGACGGCACCGAGTGGATCGGCCCGTGGGCTGACGAAAAAGCCGGTTTCCAGGAAATCACCAAGTTCTACTACACTGCTGGTATGCACGAGCCGGGCGCAGCCCTGTCTTTGGCAACAAACCTTGACGTGTACGAAAGCCTGAGCCCAGAGCATCAGAAGATTATCGAAATCGCATCTGGCGAAGCGCACCAGTGGAACCTTGCACAGTTCATGAACAACAACGGTGCAGCGCTTCAGCGTCTGCAAGCCGGTGGTGTGAAGGTTCTGGAATTCCCTGACAGCGTTTGGGATGCGATGGGTGCTGCTGCGAAAGAAACGCTTGATGAATATGCTGGCGACGAGATCTATGATCGTCTCCGCGCAAGCTACAACGCGTCAATGGCGGCATCTTCTTCTTGGATCCAGAAATCCGAAGGTGTTTACCGTACACAGCGTGACCGTGTAATGGGCTAAGCCCGTTCGCGCAATGTGAACCAAATGTCATGAGGGCCCGATGCGCATGCATAGGGGCCCTCATGCGTCAGGTGTTTGTTCAAAACACCGTCAGAATTTTCAAAAGGGGTGGGACATGGGCCTGGTCGAAGCTTGGGGGGGGAACCCCGTTGGGTGGTTCTTTGCGAACCTCATCGAAGCATTTTACAATTTTGGTTACGCTGTCACACATCCCGGCCAATGGTTGTCATGGGTCCCCTTTACAAATGCGGCAATGGCGGACCTAGAGGTCAAAGAAGCGCTGATGCGCTTTATCTACTACGGTGCCTCGGTCGAATTGTTCTTTGTCGTCTTTGCGGTTTTCCTCGTCATCAGCGTGATTGGGTTTATCAATAATAACTTCATGTGGGGCTGCGTGCGCGTTCTTGAAGGCTTTGCCAATAAGGTGGGCCGCTTTTTCGCATGGGCGGGCCTGTTGATGGTGCTGCAGCAGATCGTGATCATCTTTATGCAACGTGTCTTTGCCGTGTCTGAAATCGGCATCGGCTTCGGGGTGAATTTCGCCAAAGACGTGAGCTGGTGGTCCGAAGAGCTCAAGCTTTATAACGCGATGATCGTCTGCATGTGCGCCAGCTATACATTTGTCCAAGGCGGCCATGTGCGGGTTGATCTGGTCTATTCCGCCGTCAGTTTCCGCACCAAGCGGATCATTGATATGGTCGGTTCGATGTTGTTCATGATCCCTGCGGCGATTGTCACATGGCTTTACGGCTGGTTTTTCTTGTGGCGGCATCTGGTGGTGCCAAACCCTTCTGCCTCCGACACGCTTGACCGGCTGATCACCAAGGCGCGCGCGCTACGCTGGAATATCGAATTCATCGGCTTTTCGCCCAACGGGTTTAACGCCTATTTCTTGTTCAAAATCCTTCTGATCACCTTCACCGCGATGGTGATGCTGCAGGCGGTTGCCTTTTTCTACCGCTCGTATCTCGAACTGATAGAGGGCGAGCAAAGCGAAGGTAAACATCTTGACCGCGACGTTCTGGGCGATGAAACCGCCGAACTTGTCGCTGAAATTCACTAAGGTAGGACCGAAGACATGCTTTTAGGTTTAGATGGCGTTGAAATCGGCATTATCATTGTTTTCCTGACATTGTTCGCAGGGATTTTGTCAGGCTTTCCGGTCGCATTTGCGATTTCCGGATCTGCAGTTATTTCATTTGCCGTGATTGCGGCGCTGGATAGTTCGGGTCTGTTGATCCATGCAGCGATTGATACAAATTCCGCGGAATACGCAGGGCTGATTGCCGAAGGTGTGCGCACCGATGCGATCTCGGTTTTCCGATACCCCGATCTGCCGCGTGCCGAACATGTGCTGTTCCCCAATGGCTGGGAACAGGCGCTTGACCGCAATATCGGCTTCCTTGTGAACCGGATGAACGAACGGGTTCTGGCGGGGCAATCGATTGAAACGCTGCTTGCCGTTGTCATGTTCGTGATGATGGGGATCGTGCTGGAACGGTCGCGCATTGCGGATGAACTCTTGACCACAATGGCCAAGGTCTTTGGCCCGTTGCCAGGTGGTTTGGCTGTTTCCATCGTGATCGTGGGCGCGTTTCTGGCAGCAAGCACAGGGATCGTTGGCGCGACGGTTGTAACCATGGGCCTATTGGCGCTGCCAACCATGCTCAAGAACGGGTATTCACCCGAACTGTCGACAGGTGTTATCGCGGCTTCCGGCACATTGGGGCAGATCATTCCGCCATCCATCGTGATCGTGCTTTTGGGCACGCTTGCGGGCGATTTGTATTCTGCCGCGCAAGAAGAACGCGCGCAGCTTGTCGGTTGTTCCGATGCGCTGACCTATCTGGGTGAACCCGCCGTGGTATCGGTCGGCACATTGTTCCAGGCGGCGATGCTGCCAGGTATTTTGCTGGCCGTTCTTTATGCTGGTTACGCCTTTGTGTTTGCGCTGATCAACCCATCCAAAGCCCCGCCTGTGCAATTTGAAACCTCTGGCAAAGGCGAGGCGGTCACCCGCAATGAAGCCTTTACATGGTTCCTTGCGGCACCTGTGGCGATTATCGGGCTGACCATCGGTCTGGGTCAAACGGGCCTGTTGGGGTCGCAGTCGATCATTGTGGACAGCTTTACCGATGCCGGTCAAACCGCATCACTGCGCACCAATGTCGGTGACGATTGCGCTGTCGCCATGCAAGAACTGCACGGCACCGAAGCTTGGGAAGCCGCACTGTCAGAACAAGCCGCGATCGAGGCCGCAGGCGGCGTCGCAGAAGCGCGCGCGCTGTCCGACGAAGAACGTGCCACGATCATGGCTGCCAAAGTCGAAGCCGCCGCACCGATTGGCAAAGGCATCGGCATCACCGCGATGTTCCTTGCGCTGACCTTTGCGATCGCGCGCGGTGTCGCGCCAAGCAAGGACGCCCGCCCGCTGTTGATCGGTGCCGCTGGCATCGCGCTGCTGCTGGTGGTTGATCTTGTGATGATCACGCCGCTGACATCGCCTGGCAAAACAACATTGCTGATCGCAATTCCGCTTTATGTGATTTACCGCGGGTTGCGCGGGGCCGTGGGGTATCTTGCGGGCAATGAAATCTTGCGCGTGGTCTTCCCGCCGCTGGTCTTGATCGTTGCTGTGCTTGGCTCGATCCTTGGCGGGATCACCAACCCGACACCGGCTGCGGCCTTGGGGGCGGGCGGCGCGCTGTTGCTTGCGGCCTACCGCAAACGTCAGGACCAAGGGCTGTCCGGCAATATCGTGCTATATACAACAGGTGCCATTGCCTTGATGCTGCTGGTTGGCGTGAATTTTGACATGCGCATGGGGCAGGAAGTTGTCTTG
Source organism: Yoonia tamlensis (assembly GCF_900115105.1). Classification (GTDB taxonomy): domain Bacteria; phylum Pseudomonadota; class Alphaproteobacteria; order Rhodobacterales; family Rhodobacteraceae; genus Yoonia; species Yoonia tamlensis. The sequence goes on along the minus strand of NZ_FOYP01000001.1, from coordinate 1,548,127 downwards.
TTCGAAAACACGATTGCGTACCTCGTGGCCTTTGCAAGCTTCCTTTATGCGATGTTCGGTTTGGGCTGGTCGTGCTGGATCTTGCTGTCGGGTGGGGTTTTGTCGCCTGTTGTGCGCGAAACGGCCAAAGTGACGTCGATGGTGTTCACCATCCTGATCGGCTCGCAATTGCTGAACCTTGTGCTGATATCGTTTGGCGGGGAACACTATATCCAACAGTTCCTGCGGTCGTTCGACAATGAATGGCAGGTCTTCCTGCTGGTTATGTTTGTGCTGTTCATCTTGGGGTTTGTGCTGGATTTCCTTGAAATCATCTACATCGTGATCCCGATTGTGGGGCCGGTCATCTATGGCGGCACGTTTGATCCCAAATGGGTGACCATCATGATCGCGGTGAACCTGCAAACATCGTTCCTGACACCACCCTTTGGTTTTGCGCTGTTCTATCTGCGCGGGGTTGCGCCCAAGTCGATCACGACAGGGCAAATCTACCGCGGGGTGATGCCGTTTATTGCCATTCAGGTCGGCGCGCTCTTGCTTTTGGCGCTGGTGCCAAGCGTGGTGACAATCGTGCCGAACCTGCTGAAATAGCGGCCGGGAAGATCACAAAACAAAGGCGCACGCAGGAAACTGCGGGCGCCTTTTGCGTTTGGGGGGGGGTCAGATACGGCCGTCGGGCAGGCGGATTTGCGCGACCTGTTCGGCAATCGGATCATTCGACAGCGGATGCACATCCGCAGTGTGATGCGCCGGATCACCCAGCGGCGTCCATTGCCCGCCCTTATAGATCTCTAGCCCTTCGAATTTGGCCTTGTAATCCATCTTGGGGCTGCCCGGGACCCAATAGCCCAGATAGATATAGGGCAGGCCCAGTTCCTGGGCGATCGCGATGTGATCAAGAATGATATAGGTGCCAAGCGACAGTTTTTCATGCGCAGGATCAAAGAAGGAATAAACCATCGACAGCCCATCATCGAGAATATCGGTCAGGCAGACAGCGCGCAGCGCGCGGCCATCGGTATATTCGATCAGGCGCGACCGGATCGGGGTTTCTTCGACCATGGCCGCAAATTCGAACATATCCATATCCGCCATCCCGCCCGAGGCGTGCCGCCCGTCAAGATAGTCGCGAAACAGATCGTATTGCTCTTCGGTCGCCCAAGGCGATGTTGCACGGCGCGCCAGATGCTGCGCACGTTTGGTGATACGGCGCTGGCTGCGCGAGGCGCTGAATTGCGAGATATCAATGCGGGCCGACATACAGGCCGAACATTCGGCGCAAGACGGGCGGTAAAGCACATTTTGCGACCGGCGAAACCCTTGCTTGGAAAGGGAATCGTTCAGTTTTGTGGCGCTGTCGCCTTGCAATGCAGTAAATAATTTACGCTCCATCCTGCCGTCCAGATAAGGGCAGGGTTGCGGTGCAGTGACATAGAACTGCGGTGCAATAGGAAGCGTATGGCGCATGAGGAAATCCGGATTGTTGCAGCAAAAAGCTTAGCAATCCGTTTTACATTGGCCAAGCCCCTCATTTTAGGTGCCACCTATCCCTTTTGGGCATGTGGCAAATCTGCGAATTCCCGATCAATAGTCGCGATTGATCGCATAGGTCCCCAGCAAATAATCGGTCAACCCTTTGGCCTGTGGTGAGACCAGCATCAAAATCACGGATATCAATTGCAAGGGGGCGACGCAGACGCTGATCGAATAGCCCAGCGTGTGCAAAAACGCGGTTTGTGATGTCAGCGGGCGGTCATGGTGATCACGCAAGCTGATCCCCACCATGCGCATCCCCCAAGTGGCCGATCCGTTCGCGATGGTAAACCAGCGGTAAAAGAACCCGATCACCAGCATCAAGAACGGAAAGAAAAATATCCCTGTAAAGGCGGTAAACGGCAGGGCAAGGGTGCAGATAAACCCGATTGCGATCATGTCAAAAACCCACGCCAGCCCGCGTTTCAGGGCGACACCGGCATAGGCGGCAGTGGGATCATACGAATAGGTGGTCATGGAAATCTCGTCTAAAAATGGGGGGCGACCCAGCGCACTGGGCCACCCGATCGCCATTAGTGGCTTGGTTCCGGCAGGGCATCGGTATCAGCCTTGCTGGCGCGCTCGTTCATGAACTGGTCGAATTCGGCCTTGTCTTTCGAATCGCGCAGGCGCTTGAGAAAGGCTTCGAAGTTGTCTTGTTCTTCTTCAAGGCGGCGCAGCGTTTCGTGCTTGTAGGCGTCAAAGGCCGAATTGCCGCTGGTGTGCCGCATGGTGCGACGGTGGGAAGTGTGACTGCAAGATTTGTTAAACATGCGTTTGCTCCAGATCATATAGGCAAGAAGGGCGAGGCCGACGGGCCAGACAAAGATAAAGCCCAGAACCATGGCCGCGATCCACGCGCCTTTGCCACGCTCATCTAGCCAGGCCTCTGCGCGGGCGAAAAACCCGATAGGGTTGCTGTGTCCCATCGACGTCTGGGTGGTTGCGGTGTTCATTGTGGGCTCCTTTGGTTGCGTTGTTAATGTGAATGCCTTTCACATGAATAGATATCGGCATCTTGGGGTCTTGCTTCAAGGGCTAATGTGAATCTTTTTTACATTTTCTTTGAAATGCGTTTTATTTCAAATTGTTAAGCTCGATATTTAGATGGTGTGCGCAATGATTGCGGGGTATTTTCATGACCATTATGATGTTTTTGGGCATAGGCTATCATTGCTAGCAATTGACCCGCATGCCCCAGAGAGTAACTGTAACCCATGTCATTTCTTGATCGCCAAACCCGTTGCCCCCATGCATTTGACCCCGATCGCGGGGCGGATGTGCTGACCCATTTGCCTGATTTGCCGCGCGCGCTGGCTCCGCTGGTTATTGGCACGGCGGGGTGCAGCCCCTATCTGGCGGGATTGCTTGAAAAAGAAGCGGCGTGGATCGTGCCCGCGCTCGATGATCCCGAGGCGGCGGTGCGCGGAATTTTCGCGAAAATTCCGCTGGTGGCGCTTGATGATCTGACCGCACATTTACGCCAATGCAAGCGCCGGATCGCGCTGATCACAGCGCTAGCCGATCTTGCGGGTGTTTGGCCTTTGGAAACAGTGACGCAGGTGCTGACCGATTTTGCGGATGCCGCCGTGCAGGCCGCATTGGTGCAACTTGTCGCTGCCGAGGCCGCGCGCGGCAAACTGCCAAGCGGGGATGATCCGGCGCAGGCGGGGGGGATGTTTGCGCTTGCGATGGGCAAGATGGGTGCGGGCGAATTGAATTATTCCTCCGACATCGACCTGATTTGCCTGTTTGACGAAACCCGTTTCAGCGCCGACGATTACCACGAGGTGCGCGCCAGCTTTATCCGCGTCACGCGCAAAATGGCGGCGATTCTGTCTGATGTGCGCGAAGGCGGCTATGTGTTCCGCACCGATCTGCGGCTGCGTCCGGATGCGTCATCGACGCCTGTATGCCTGTCTGCGGAAATGGCCGAACGCTATTACGAAAGCCTTGGCCGTACATGGGAACGTGCCGCCTATATCAAGGCCCGCACATGTGCCGGCGACGCCGCCGCGGGCGCACGGTTTCTAGACACGCTGCGCCCGTTCGTGTGGCGTAAACATCTGGATTTTGCGGCCATTCAGGACGCGCATGATATGCGGCTCAAGATCCGCGATCACAAGGGCTTGCACGGCGACCTGGTGCTTGAAGGCCATAATATGAAGCTTGGGCGCGGCGGTATCCGCGAGATCGAGTTTTTCACCCAGACCCGCCAGTTGATTGCGGGCGGGCGCGATCTTTCGTTGCGGGTGCGCGGGACACGCGACGGGCTGAACGCGCTGGCTGCGGCGAATTGGTTGCCTGAAGATGATGCTGTAACGCTTTATGATCATTATAAATACCACCGTGAAGTCGAGCATCGTTTGCAAATGATCAACGACCAGCAAACCCATCATCTGCCCGCCGATGCAGAGGGGTTCGCGCGGCTTGCGGCATTCATGGGCACCGAAGTTGCCGCGCTGCGCCAAGAGATAACAAACCGCTGCGCAGAGGTGCATGCGCTGACCGAAGGCTTCTTTGCACCCGACGCCGCACCGCCGTTGACCGACGACTGGGGGGCCGAAACCGTGGCGCGTTGGCACAATTACCCTGCGCTGCGTTCGTCCCGCGCCGTCGAGATTTTCGAGCGTCTGAAACCCGAAATCCTGTCAAAGCTGAAAGAGGCCGCCAAACCCGACGAGGCCTTGTTGCAATTTGACGGGTTTCTGGCTGGACTGCCCGCCGGTGTACAGCTGTTTTCGCTGTTTGAGGCCAACCCGCAACTAACCCAGTTGATCGTCGATATTGCCGCCACGGCCCCTGCATTGGCGCAATATCTGTCGCGCAACGCGGGCGTGTTTGACGCGGTGATCGGCGGCGCGTTTTTTGATCCGTGGCCGGGACAGGTTGCGTTACAGGCAAGGCTTGCCGATGTTCTGGCGCAAGCGCCCGACTATGAGGCGCAACTGATCGCTGCGCGCCGTTGGGCCAAAGAATGGCATTTCCGTATTGGTGTGCATTTGCTGCGCGGATTGGTTTCCGCTGATGTTGCAGGAACGCAATATGCCGATCTTGCCGGTGCTGTGGTGGCGGGGCTTTGGCCTGCTATTGTTGCTGAATTTACGACAAAACACGGGGACATGCCGGGGCGCGGCGGTATTGTTTTGGGAATGGGGTCGCTTGGCGCGGGGCGGCTGAATGCGGAATCCGACCTTGATTTGATCATGATCTATGACGCAAGTGGCGTTGAAATGTCGGACGGGCGCCGCCCATTGGCGACGCGCACCTATTACGCGCGGCTAACGCAGGCGCTTGTGACCGCATTATCCGCGCAAATGTCCGAAGGCCGGCTTTATGAGGTGGATATGCGGTTGCGCCCGTCTGGCCGGTCCGGCCCTGTTGCGACCTCTTTCGATGCGTTCCAGCATTATCAGGCGGACGAGGCATGGACATGGGAACATCTGGCGTTGACGCGCGCCCGCGCCATTACCGGTGACCCTGAACTGGCCGCAGAGTTCGAGACATTCCGCCAAAAAATCCTGACGGGCAAAGGTCAAGGTGCCACTGTGCTGGCCGATGTTGCCGACATGCGCCGCCGCATCGCCGAGGCAAAACCGCCGCAGGGTGCATGGGATGCCAAGATCGGGGCGGGGCGTTTGCAAGATATCGAATTGCTTGCGCAGACAGCCTGTCTACGTGCGGGTGCCAATGCATGCGATATGGCGGGGCAATTGCAGGCAGGTGTCGTTGACGGCTGGCTGGATGCCGCTGATGCGCAGGCATTAACCCATGCGGCGCGGCTTATGTGGTCGGTGCAGGTAGTGGCGCGTCTGGTCACCGCAGGGCCGTTACACCCTGACGAAATGAGCGAAGGGGCAAAACGGTTGATATTGCGCGAAACAGATTGCAAGGATCTTGACGGTTTGTCACAGCAGCTGATCCGTTCCGCGGCAGCAGCGGCAGCGGTGATTTGCCGGAAACTGGGGATCGATGATGGCCATTGATCCCATCGACCCCACCGGATTGATTGCGGAATCGTTCCTGATCGCAAACATATCAGAGCCGGAATGCCGGACGATATTTTTGGAATGGGCGATGGGGATTTCGGCGGATGTGGATACATTGGCGGCGGTCAAGACGCATCTTGCGCGACACAGCAACGCTAACCCTGCACATCCGATGATCGCAACGTTAAACGCTGCGCTGGAAACCGCGCGCCCGCCCAAACGCCGTGGCGGTAGACGGGCGCGGGTGTCTGAATAACTAGCTGACGGTCAGTTGCGCGGCTTCGCGGGCCAGCGCCTCGATTCCGGCCCAATCGCCCGCGTCGACCAGATTCTTGGGCGCAACCCAAGACCCGCCCACGCAAAGCGTATTGCTCAGGCTGAGGTAATCATTGGCGTTTTTCAGGCTGACACCACCAGTCGGGCAGAATTTGACCTGCGGGATCGGTGCGCCAATCGCCTTAAGGGCGGGCGCGCCGCCATTGGCCTCGGCGGGAAAGAATTTTTGCACTGTATAGCCGCGCTCGAGCAGGTACATGGCTTCGGTTGCGGTTGCGATACCGGGCAACAGCGGCAGATCATTGGCTTCGCAAGCATCCAAAAGCCGTTCTGTCACGCCTGGTGACACCCCGAATGTCGCGCCTGCGGCCTTGGCGTTTTCAACGTCTTTTGGCGTCAGCAATGTGCCAGCGCCAACAACACCGCCCGGCACGCTGGCCATTTCGCGGATCACGTCCAGAGCTGCGGGGGTGCGCAATGTCACTTCCAGAGCGGGCAGACCGCCAGCAATCAGCGCACGGGCAAGATCGGCGGCAGTGCTTGCATCATCGACAACCAGAACAGGCACAACAGGCGCCAATTGGCAGACTTTGGTGGCGGCGGCAGAGGCTTCTTGTGGGGTCATTTTATTGGCTTTCATCGTTGGTTTGTGGCGCAGGGGGTTTCTTAAGTCCCATACTAGCATACTATCAGGTCGTGGTCGGGTTAGACAACCACCGCAGCACCTTCTGATGACAGGCCCACATTGCGGCGGAAGACGTCGAATAATTCGCGGCCCACGCCGTTGCCGTTGCCAGTCAGATCCGCAATCGCAGGGCTGCGTGTGTCCAGATCGACGCCCAGTACATCAATGGTTCCTTTGGTCGCGTCAAGCCGCACGATATCGCCGTCCATGATCAGGCTGATCGGCCCGTTATCGGCGGCTTCGGGGGACAGATGGATTGCCGACGGCACCTTGCCCGATGCGCCCGACATGCGCCCGTCCGTGACCAACGCGACTTTCAGCCCGCGGTCTTGCAGCACGGCTAATGTTGGCGTCAGCCCGTGCAGTTCGGGCATGCCGTTGGATTTAGGCCCTTGAAAGCGCACGACGATAATTGTGTCGCTGGTGAATTCGCCAGCTTTGAACGCGTCCTTCACGGCTTCTTGGGTGTGGAAAACGCGGGCAGGGGCTTCGACGATATGGCGTTCTTTGGCGACGGCGGAGGCTTTGATCACGCCGCGCCCAAGATTGCCCTTCAATTGCTTGAGCCCGCCTTGTGGCTGGAACGGATCGCTGGCGGGGCGCAGAATTTTTTCGTTCAGTGATTTGCCTGCTCCGGGCGCATAGGTGATCCGCCCGTCGGTCAGTTTTGGCTCTTGCGTATAAAGATGCAGCCCGTCGCCCGCGACTGTTTTCACGTCGTCATGCAGCAAACCGGCATTCAGCAATTCGCCAATCATGTACCCAAGCCCGCCTGCGGCGTGGAAATGGTTCACATCGGCCAGCCCGTTTGGATAGACCTTTGCCATTAGCGGGGTCACATCGGACAGATCGCTAAAGTCTTGCAAATCAAGGATAATCCCCGCCGCTCGCGCCATCGCAGGCAGGTGCAGCACAAGGTTGGTTGACCCGCCGGTTGCCATCAGCCCGACAAGCCCGTTCACAAACGCCTTTTCGTCCAAGACATCGCAGGTCGGGGTGAACTGATTACCTAGTGCGGTGATCTCAAGCGCGCGTTCGGTGCCTGCTACGGTCAGCGCATCGCGCATCGGCGTGTTGGGGTTCACAAATGACGCACCCGGCAGATGCAATCCCATGAATTCCATCAACATCTGGTTGGTGTTGGCTGTGCCGTAGAACGTACAGGTGCCCGGCCCGTGGTATGACGCCATTTCGGATTTCATCAATTCTTCGCGGCCAACCTCGCCCAGTGCGAATTTCTGACGGACTTTGGCCTTTTCGTCATTGGGCAGGCCGGATGTCATTGGCCCCGCAGGCAGGAACACGCTGGGGATATAGCCGAAAGTGGCGGCGGCCATCACAAGACCCGGTACGATCTTGTCGCAGACGCCCAGATAGATTGCAGCGTCAAACACGTTATGCGACAGGCCGACACCGGCGGCGAGCGCGATCACATCGCGCGAAAACAGCGACAGTTCCATGCCGGTCTGGCCTTGGGTCACGCCGTCACACATTGCAGGCACGCCACCCGCAACCTGTGCGGTGCCACCGGCCGCACGGGCCGCGGCGCGGATCAGATTCGGGTATTGTTCAAACGGCTGATGCGCCGAAAGCATATCGTTATAAGCGGTAATGATGCCGATATTGGGTGCGCGGCCAGCGGCCAGCGTGTCTTTGTCTTCGCCCATTGCCGCATAGGCGTGGGCCAGATTTCCGCAGGCCATATGGCTGCGGCGCGGCCCCTCGGATGCGGCACGTGCCATGTTTTCAAGGTAGGTCTGGCGCGTTGATTCTGAGCGTGCACGAATGCGGTCAGTGACTTGCGCAATTACTGGATGAAGTGGCATTGGCTTCCTCATAACATGTGTTCGCGCAGGGCGTAGCATATTCTGTTAGCGCTAACAAGTCTATCGTGCGTCAAACCGTTGTCTAATTGTTAGCCCTTGTGTTGTACCTATTTACCCGACTTGGTGCGGTATGATACGCCTGCCCGAAATATGTGACTGCGGTTAAGGATATAACGATGATAAAACGATTTTTTGGAATTGTCTTGCTGATTGGCGCGATGGCTGCCTGTGCGGGACCGGGTTCAGACCCGCGCCCTGCGGTTGACCGGTCTTATACGTTGCAATCATTGAACTTTACCGCAACCCCAGGTCTGGTGGTCTCCGAAGCCAATAATTATTACCCGCAAGCAGATATCGTCTGGCGCGGCGATGCGCCCGGACCGCGTATTGCCCAGATCGGCGCGATGTTCGAAACCGCCGCAGCACGCAATACATCCGTGATCCGCGGGGACACGCCGGTGACAGTTGATATCCAGCTGATCCGCTTTCACGGGGTGACCGAACGCACACGTGGTTCGATCGGTGGCGTCTATAACATCATCTTTATGATGACGGTCCGCGATGCGCGCACAGGTGCAGTGATCGAACCCGCGCGCCGGATTGTCGCCAATCTTGATGCACCTGGTGGCAGCGGCGCCCAAGCGCTTGAGGCTGCAGGGCGCACCGAAAAGGTTGAGGTCACAGATTTCCTGACCGCAACCTTGCGCAACAACCTGATCTAAAGACATCACGCGACATCTTCCCAAGCAGGGGCGAATAGGGGTAGGAGGTCAGATATGAACACATCTGACACCTCCCCCGCCACCATGCCCGTTGTCCGCCTGATCCCCAAGGCCGAAGCCCGTGCGATCCGTCACGGCTTTCCTTGGGTTTACGCCAATGAGCTGGTCACCGACCGCCGCACACGCAATCTTGCGCCCGGTACTATTGCAATGCTCGAAGACGCGAACCGCGTGCCTATGGGCATTGTCGCAGTCACGCCTGCGTCAAAAATCATTTGCCGGATGCTCGACCAAGATCCCGAGGCGGTGATTGATCAGGCATGGTTTGCTGCCCGTCTGACCCGCGCGCTTGCGCATCGCGCGCGGCTTTATGATGCGCCGTTCTATCGCCTTGTGCATGCCGAATCCGACGGGTTGCCTGGCGTGGTCATCGACCGTTTTGGCGATGTGGCCGTGGTACAGCCGAACGCGGCTTGGGCCGATGTGCTGATTGCCCCGCTGGTGGCCGCACTTGCCGAGGTGACCGGCGTCACAACCGTGATCATGAACGGCACAGGCCGCGCGCGCACACTGGAAGGTTTGGAAGAAAAGACCGAAATCGTGCTTGGCACAGCGCCCGAAGGGCCGATCCCAGTGCCGATGAATGGCGCCATCTATATGGCCGATGTCATGGGCGGCCAGAAAACCGGTCTGTTCTTTGACCAACGCCCCAACCATGCCTTTGCCGCCGGATTGGCCAAGGATGCGCGGGTTCTGGATGTGTTTTCGCATGTCGGCGGCTTTGGGCTGGCGGCATTGGCGGGGGGCGCTGCATCGGCGCTGGCGGTTGACGGATCCGCACCCGCGCTGGAACTGGCCGCACAGGGCGCTGCCGCAATGGGGGCCAGTGACCGGTTTGAAACCCGCAAGGGTGATGCTTTTGACGTGCTTGCCGCCTTGGCCGAAGAGGGCGCAAATTTCGACGTTGTCGTTTGTGATCCGCCCGCATTTGCACCAACCCGCAACGCCGCCGAAGCAGGCCTGCGCGCCTATGAACGTGTGGCGCGGCTGGCGGCACCTTTGGTCACCGAAGGCGGGTATCTGGTGCTGTGTTCATGTTCACATGCCGCCGATCTGACCAAATTTCGCAACGCATCCGCGCGCGGGATTGGCCGCGCAGGGCGGCGCGGGCAGATCATCTATACCGGTTTTGCCGGCCCTGATCATCCGCAACTGCCGCATCTGGCCGAAAGCGGCTATCTTAAGGTCGTTGTCTTCCGCCTATGAGGGTGATGATCGACGCCTGCGTTCTTTACCCGACGGTCATGCGCGAAACCGTGCTTGGCTGCGCGCAGGCGGGGCTGTTCGCACCCCGCTGGAGCCCGCGAATTCTGGAAGAATGGGCGCGGGCCACGCGCAAGATTGGGCCAGAAGCGGAAGTTTTCGCGCGCGGTGAAATCGCCGCACTCGGCGCGCAGTTCCCGCAGGCCTGCGTCACCTACGACCCCGCGCGCGAGGCGCAATTCTGGCTGCCTGACGCGGGCGATATCCATGTGCTGACGGCGGCGGTGATCGGGTCATGTGACGCGATCCTGACGATGAACGCCAAGGATTTTCCGGGCAATATCCTTGCCGAAGAAGGGCTGATCCGCCGCGACCCTGACGGGTTTTTGTGCCAGTTGTTCGCGCAATCCCCTGATGCCGTGCGGCCCGTTGCAGACCGCGTACTGGCCGAAGCAAACCGCCTGTCAGAACGCCCGTGGGAAATGCGCGCGCTGATGAAAAAAGCGCGGCTTCCAAGGTTCGGCAAAGCGCTGATCGGCTAGTGCCACTTGGACTCGTTTGCCTCTATCGCGGCGATGCGTTGCGCGACCTTGGGATGGCTCAGTAGCCACGCAGGCGTGGTCGCGCCGCGCGCGCCGGTCAGGGTTTCAAGCTTGGTAAACAGCGCCTTTTGCGGCGCGGTTCCGATCCCCGCCTTGATCAAAAGCGCCGAAGCATAGGCGTCCGCCTCGAACTCGTCCTTGCGCGAAATTCCCGCCGCAAGCAGCCGCATCGCCATTCCCGCAATCCATGGGCCGATCAGCGGAATGAACCGCCCCAGAACTATCGCCAGCGCGGTGCGCATTGCGTTTTGTCCTGAAAAATCAATCATCCGGCGGCGCGCATGTCCCAAGGCCACATGCCCCAATTCATGTGCGATCACAGAGGCCATTTCATCCGCGCTGACCTTGCCTTCGCGGTATTTTTCGTAAAACCCGCGCGTGATGAAAATGCGCCCGTCTTCGACCGCCAGCCCGTTCACTGGTTCAATCTCATAGATATGGACGCGAATGCGCGCGATATCCAAAGCATCCGCCATTCGGCGCAGCATCTGGCCCAGCCCCGGATCAACCAGTTCGGTGGATTTTGCATCCAGCTCGCGCGCTGTGCGCCAAACCGAAAAGCGGTACATCGCCAAACCGTAAAGCACGGCCAAAAGGATCGGGGTGAATTTGATCATAGGGTTAATATGGGGGTGAATCGGCCCATCACAAGGGCAGCCCCAGCCGCTGTCTGGCCTCGGCATGGAGCTTGTAATGGGCGGGGGTTTGCAGGGCTTTGCACAGAAAATCCGCGTCGGAAAACCCGTCCAGATAGGCGCGCATATTGTCGATAATCGTGATCTTTGGCCCGTCAAACGGCTGGTGGCGCACGGCCATTCCGGTGGTCACGCTGCCCGCGCGCAGCACCCGCGCATAGGCGCCAGGGCGTTCGGCGGCATAGAATTGTTTGATCGCCTGACCACTGCCGATATGGGCGGCATAGGTGGCGCAAGGAATGCGCGGCGATGTGATTTGCAGCAGGGTTTCCCCGATCTCAAAGATATCGCCAAGGTTTAGCTTTGCGCTGCAAAGATCGGATATCAAAAGATTTTCGCCGAAAAATCCGGGCGGGGTAGGGCGTTTCAACGTAGCCTCCCACCACAGACGGTCGGGTTCCCCGAAAATATAAACTGCCTGATCCACGCCGCCGTGGTGTTTCTTGTCGCAGATGGTATCGCCGACAAGCCCCTGATCGGTGATCTGGACGCTTGGCACGGGTTTTTTGAAATGCCCTGTCAGGCCCGATTTGGCGTTGGTCGGTTCGGGTTTGCCGATCTGGATGCCTAAGATTTCCACCTATCGCCCCAATGCTTTCATACCGGTTTCAATGCCGGCCAATGTCATCGGCACCATGCGGTCGGCGCCAAAAATATCCTGAATCATCCGGATCGATTGCGTATAGCCCCAATAGCGGGCGTCGGTAGGGTTGATCCACAGATGGCTGGGCCATTGGTCGCGCGCGCGTGCCAGCCATGTCGCGCCGCTTTCGGCATTCCAATGTTCATTCGCACCGCCCTTATAGGCGATTTCATAAGGCGACATGCTGGCGTCACCGACAAAAATGCATTTGTAATCAGACCCGTAGGTGCGCAAAATGTCCCAAGTCGGGGTTTGCGCATCCCAGCGGCGGGCATTGTCGCGCCAGACGCCCTCGTACAGGCAGTTGTGAAAATAGAAATGCTCAAAGTGTTTGAATTCGGATTTCGCGGCGCTGAACAGTTCTTCGACCAGTTTGATATGCGGGTCCATTGAACCGCCAATATCCAGAAATAACAAAACCTTAACTGCATTGCGCCGCTCTGGCCGTGTTTGCACATCAAGATAGCCATGTTCAGCCGTGGCGCGGATGGTGCCTGACAGATCCAGTTCCTCATGCGCCCCGTCACGCGCCCATTTGCGCAGGCGTTTGAGCGCGACCTTGATGTTGCGGGTGCCGAGTTCGACGCTGTCATCAAGGTTGCGAAATTCGCGTTTGTCCCAGACCTTGGTCGCGCGCTGGTGGCGGCTCTCGGCTTGGCCGATGCGCACGCCTTCGGGGTTGTAGCCATAGGCGCCAAAGGGCGAAGTGCCCGCAGTGCCGATCCATTTATTCCCGCCCTGATGGCGGCCCTTTTGTTCCTCAAGCCGCTTTTTGAGCGTCTCCATCAGCTTGTCAAAACCGCCCATCGCCGCGATCTCGGCTTTTTCCGCAGCGCACAGGTGCTTCTCGGCGAGCTTCGCAAGCCAATCGGCAGGAATATCGACGGCCTCCATCACGGCTTCGGGGGGGATCGCGTCCAGCCCTTCAAAGGTTGCCGCAAAGGCGCGGTCGAACTTATCCAGATTGCGTTCGTCTTTGACCATGATCGTGCGCGCCAGATAATAGAACGCGTCGATATCATAGGTGGCAAGCCCCGCTTTCATCGCCTCGAGAAAGGCCAGAAATTCGCGCAGCGATACCGGAACGGCATGTTTGCGCAAATTGTCAAAGAAGGGCAGAAACATCGCTTAGGTCAGGCTGCGTTCGATGTAGATCAGGGTGAACAGACCAACCAACCCGAAGATGATCGCAAAGACCGCCGACCATTGCGCGATATCCTTGCCCGATCCGCCCCGCGATTTGGCGCGAAACCCGCCAAAGATGGCCCCAAATACCAGTCCAATAAGTGGAAAAATCATCGCGTTTATCCTTTGTTAGCTTGGATTATCACGCGCAAGCGACGCGATTTCGTTTAGCCGGTCGATGACCTCATCGCGGCTGCCAAATCCGTAACGCCCCCATGCCAGACTGTCCAGCCGTTGCGCGGATGCGGCCTCGGTGTTGCCTTGTAGATCAAGCGCCTCGGCCTTGAACATCAAAAGCTGCGACAACAGCGCTGCGTTTTCGTAGCGTTGCGCAATCGGAATCGCCTGATCCGTGATGGCGATTGTGGCTTGGGGGTCGCGCGCGACCAGCGTTGCGGCGGCTAGTTGCACCGCCACATGGGCGGCATGGATATCAAGCGTGCGATCCGGCGAAAATATCGCAAAGGCAGTGTTGAACGACCGCAACGCAGCCGATGCATCATGCGCGATTTGTAACCGACCGTAGACGTAATAGGCAAAACCCCTGCGCGCACCGGTCCAGCCGATTTCTTCGCCAATATCTATGGCGCGCGCGGCGGCGTTGCGCCTTGCAGCTGGTGTCAGGCGACCGTTCAGCGCGGTTTCGATGGCGGATTTCCAGTCGCGTGGCGTGGCGGGATCGGCAGCGCCGCCCGCCCGTTGCCCGCCCGGATTGATCCGCGCCAGAATGCCGGGCAGGCGGGCTGCGACCTGTGCGCGGGTCATGCCGCTGTGCAGTTGGTCGTCGTAGAAGGCCCGCAAAACCAGCGTGTCAAACCCCGTCAGCACGGCATGGATATTATCATCATTATAGACTGAATCCGGCAGCCGGTACATATCGTTGAGCGGTCCAAGCGCCTGTGCCAGTTCTTCGTGCATACAGTCGCGGGCTTCTTGTGGGGGGGTGCCCGAAGGGATGAAAATCGCCGCGTGTTCACGTGTGGTCAGCGTTGCCCAGTTCAGCGCGCCATTGCGCCGCGAACGTTGCAATTCGGCCCAGCTTTGCACCCGCGGGACAACAAAACAGGCGGCATTGGGGGCCACGCGCCGCATCTGCGCGGGGGTGACAATTTCGATCACGATATTGGCGCGGGCGGCGTTGCTGCGGCTGATGTCAATCCCTGCCTCTGCGCGCAAACGTGCTAAAAGCAGCTCCAGATCGCGGCTCATATGGGCGGGCAGGTTGCCTGCAGTGCGCAGGGTGATCGGCTGTTCAAACCTTGTCAGGACCGGCAGCGGCTGTCCGGTTTCCATCGCAAAGGCGAGGTCCAGAATATCCCCTGCGATTTCGGAATTAGGGCGCTGGGGCGGCGTCGGGGTCGGGGTGCCAAAACTGCGCATCTGCGGAAATTCCAGCAGGGTCGGCTGCGCCGTCTGGCTGGCCTGTGGCGCAGGCGTGCAGGCTGTCAGACAGGCAAATGCAAAGGCCGCGATCCGCTTCATGTTGGGCGCTGGTACTTGATGAAATCGGTCAAGCTGCCCACCCGGTCATAAAGCTGGCGACCTGTGTGATTGTCCTGTTGGGTCATCCAGTAGACATTTGGCGCCCCTGCCGCATCCGCGGCGGCATAAACGGCTTCGATCAATTGCCGACCGACACCGGTGCCGCGCACATGCGGGGCGGCAAACAGATCCTGCAGATAGCAGACATTTTCAACGCGCCAGCAGTGGCGGTGAAACAGATAATGGGCCAAGCCCACGGGCTGATCGTCCTGCACCGCAAGCAGACAGCTGTAATCTTGCGAATCTTCGCCGATCAATCGCGCGAAAGTCGTGTCGTAAATATTTGACGGTAATGACGTTTTGTAAAATGTCAGGTAACCGGTCCATAGGGTTTCCCATGCGGGTCTGTCGCTGCTGCGCAGCGGGCGGATGATGGTCTGTGTCATGTTATTGGCCCCTTGATTGCGCCAAGCATAGCGGGAAATTCGGCCCCCGCCAGTCACGCCCGTATTACCGCCCCGCGCGGGCCATAAAGGCAAGCCGTTCAAACAGATGCACGTCCTGTTCGTTTTTCAACAAGGCACCATGCAATTTGGGCAATGCATTGGCGCCGTCACGTTTAAGATCCTCGGGCGTCAGATCTTCGGCCAAGAGCAGTTTCAGCCAGTCCAGAACTTCGGATGTTGACGGCTTTTTCTTAAGTCCTGCGGTTTCGCGGATGTCATAAAACTGCGTCAGCGCCGTGGTCAAAAGCGCGTCCTTGATTCCCGGGAAATGCACGGCGACGATTTTGCGCAGGGTGTCGATATCGGGAAACTGGATATAGTGGAAAAAGCAGCGGCGCAAAAACGCGTCTGGCAATTCCTTTTCATTGTTGGACGTGATGATGATCACGGGGCGGTGGCGCGCCTGCACGGTTTCGCCCGTCTCGTAGACGTGGAATTCCATGCGATCCAGTTCTTGCAGCAGATCATTGGGAAATTCGATGTCGGCCTTGTCGATTTCATCAATCAACAAAACCACACGTTCGGGAGACGCAAACGCCTGCCAGAGCTTCCCCTTTTTGATGTAATTGCCCACATCATTGACCTTGGCGTCACCCAATTGGCTGTCGCGTAACCGACTGACGGCGTCGTATTCATAAAGCCCCTGCTGCGCCTTGGTGGTGGATTTGATGTTCCATTCGATCATCGGCATATCCAGCGCCGCGCTGACCTGACGGGCCAGTTCGGTTTTGCCGGTGCCGGGTTCGCCTTTGACAAGCAAGGGGCGCTGCAAAACCATCGCCGCATTCACCGCAACCCCCAGATCTTCAGTCGCTACATATGTGTCGGTGCCTGTAAACTTCATCTTCGCAAATCCAGTTATTGTGGTCGCAACCTATCAGGTCCGTGCCGATCATCAACAACCCTTAATCGTCAAAAACAGGGGGTGACAGTTGCCATCCGAAGGAGTAAACCCCCGCGTAAATATGGCCCCCGCTACTGTACTTTTGGATTGTGGCAAGGCCGTGCCGGAGAATTGATAAGGTATGAAGATGAAAGCCGAAACGTTTCTGCCAGAAGACTATACCCCTGCCGACAACGAGCCGTTCATGAACGAACGCCAGACGGAATATTTCCGTCGTAAGCTGTTGAACTGGAAGGCGGAACTTGTCGAAGATACCCGTGACACCGTTGCAGGGATGAAAGACCAGACCCGCAATATCCCCGATGTCGCCGACCGTGCATCCGAAGAAACCGACCGTTCGCTCGAGTTGCGCACACGTGACCGCCAGCGTAAATTGGTCGCCAAAATCGACGCCGCCTTGCGCCGCATCGACGAAGGTGAATACGGCTATTGTGAAATTACCGGCGAGGCGATTTCGCTCAAGCGGCTGGACGCGCGCCCCATCGCCACCATGAGCCTTGAGGCGCAAGAACGCCACGAGCGCCGTGAAAAGGTGCATCGCGACGACTAGGATGCATTATAACGCAAACCGCAACGTCGCCATAATTGGCGGCGGCATCGGAGGGCTGACCGCGGCCCTTGCGTTTGCGCGACATGGCGCCTCTGTCACTGTCTACGAACAGGCCCCCGCATTGACCGAAGTCGGGGCGGGGCTGCAAATTACCCCCAACGGGATGCGCGCGCTTTATGCGCTGGGGCTGGAAAAACCTTTGGGCCTTTCGGGGCTACAGGCGCAGGCGGTTGTGCCCATGGATGCGCTTACCGGGCGGGCGATCACCCGTTTTGACCTGTCTGAACAATCGCCCCCCTACCGTTTTTTTCATCGCGCCGCACTTATTGATTTGCTTGCGCGTGCCTGCGCGGCAACCGGCGTTGTGGTGAAGCTGAACGCGCGGATCAGCGATATCAGGCAGGACGGATCGTTTGTTGCAACCGGCGAAACCGTGACGCCTGATCTGACCATCGGGGCGGACGGGCTGCATTCTGTGCTGCGCAGCGTGATCAACACGCCCGCGCAGCCGTTTTTTACCGGTCAGGTTGCATGGCGCGCCTTGGTGCAATCGGAAGATCATGAACCGGTGGCGCGGATCTGGATGGCACCTGGGCGTCATATGGTCACCTATCCGCTGCCGGGCGGACGGCTGAATATTGTGGCCGTGCAGCAGCGCAGCCAATGGGCCGATGAAGGCTGGAATCACAATGATGATCCGGGCAATCTGCGGCACGCTTTTGCGGATTGCGACTGGCGGCTGAAATCGATCCTTGCCGATGTCGAAAAGGTAAACCTGTGGGGGTTGTTCCGCCATCCGGTGGCGCAGCGCTGGCAGATGGGCAGCATGGCGATTTTGGGCGATGCGGCGCATCCGACGCTGCCATTTCTGGCACAAGGCGCGAATCTTGCGATCGAGGATGCATATGTTCTGGCGCGCGCATGCAATCGCCATGAAACGCTTGCGACAGGTCTGCGCCTGTATCAACAGGACCGCCGCGACCGTGTGGTCCGTGCGATCAACGCAGCCAATGCCAATGCGCGCAACTACCATTTTTCAGGCGTCAAGCGCCGCATCGCCCATAGTGGCCTGCGTGCAATGGGGGCTGTCGCGCCGAATGCGTTTTTGAACCGGCTGTCATGGCTGTATGATTTTGACGTGTCTACCTAGCGAAAATAGTAATTGGTCTGGTCGGTCACCTGTTCCAGTACCTGAAACGTCCTGAAATCAACGCGGTAAACGTCATCTTCGATCCGCATATAGACCCAGCCATCGCGTACCGGCGGCAGGCCATAATAGTCTGCGTTCATCATGATCGAATGTTCGCCACGTTCCAGATAGCTGCCGATTTCAACAGGGCTTGGGCGCGGGGTTGTGGATACGGGCGCGGTGACGCAACTGGCACTGGTGTTGGCCATCAGGCATTGCGCCGCCGCAATAGAAGGCGAAAAACAGGCCAGACTGCAGGCCAAAGCAATTGTTTTACCGAGCATTTTTGCCATGCTCCTTACAAGATGCACCTTAACAATGGCGCATAGCATAATGCGCCTGTCTTAATTATCGATGAACCTAGGCCGCGAGGTCAACCCAGACGGGCACATGATCCGACGGGCGTTCGCGCCCGCGAACCGCAGATTCGATCCAGCAATTATTCAACAAATCCGCGCATTGCGGGGTCAAAAGAAAGTGATCAATGCGGATGCCGTTGTTCTTTTCCCATGCGCCCGCCTGGTAATCCCAGAATGAATAATGCCCGTCGCCTGTTTCACACGACCGAAAAGCCTCGGTGAAGCCAAGGTTCACGATTTTGCGAAATGCGGCGCGGCTTTCGGGCCGGAACAGCGCGTCATCGGTCCAATCGGCGGGGCGCGCGGCATCCTCGGGCTGGGGGATGATGTTGTAATCACCGGCCATCAGCGCGGGCATTTCAGCCGCCATCAATTCTTGGGCGCGGGTATACAGCCGGTCCATCCAGCGCAGTTTATAATCATATTTGGGGCCAGGGGCAGGGTTGCCATTGGGCAGATACAGCCCGCAAATGCGGATCGCGACATCGCCCACGACCGTGGCTTCGATATAGCGCGCCTCTTCATCGTCGACACCTTCACGTCCGGCACCCGCCGCACCGGGCAGGCCGCGGGTCACATCTTCAAGCGGTAGCTTGGACAGGATCGCAACACCGTTAAACCCTTTTTGCCCATGGGTTTCGACGTTATAGCCTTTGTCTTCAAGGGCTTCGCGCGGGAATCCTTCGTCCTGGGATTTAATTTCCTGCAAAATAGCGACATCGGGATTGGCATCGTCCAGCCAATCGGTCAGCGCGTTCATCCGCGCCTTGATGCCGTTAATGTTGAATGTCGCGATTTTCATTGTCCGCCCCTGTTTTGGCCAGTTTTGCAGGAGGGCGCGGCGATGTACAAGGGCAGGCTACATCGAAAATGATGTGCCGCAGCCGCAAGATGATGCCGCATTGGGATTGTTGATCACAAATCGCGCGCCGATCAGTTCTTCGGAAAAATCGATCGTCGCATCGGCCAGAAAGGGCAGGGACACGGCATCAATCACCACGGTTTCGCCCTGATCTGTCAGGGCAAGGTCATCGTCTTTGACCTCATCGAGATCAATTTCATACTGAAATCCCGAACACCCGCCGCCCTCAACCGCGATGCGCAGGGCCTTGCCTTGGGCTGCGGCACCAATCTCGGCCAGCCGTTCAAAGGCGCGTGGCGTTACTTTTGGGGGAATTGTCAGCATTTTGCGACCTATGCGTTTGTGTTCAATTGCAATATAGGGTCCATAAGCAAGACGGACAAGACAGGCAAAACAATGGCAGCCCCCTATGCAACCGACCCGCAAAACCCGCGCGGGCGGCTTTACCCCGAAGAAGAAAGCTATTTTCGCTCGCCTTTTCAACGCGATCGCGACCGGATCATTCATGCGTCAGCCTTCCGGCGGCTCAAACATAAGACCCAAGTATTTATCGAACATGAAGGTGATTATTTCCGCACGCGGCTGACCCATTCGATCGAGGTCGCGCAGGTCGCGCGCACTGTTGCGGGCACATTGGGGCTGAATGTCGAGCTGACCGAAGCCGTCGCATTGGCGCATGATCTGGGTCACACGCCCTTTGGCCATACCGGCGAAGAGGCGTTGGATGCCTTGATGCAGCCTTACGGCGGGTTTGACCACAACGCGCAGGCGCTTCGGATCGTGACCGATCTGGAACGCCACTATGCCGAATGGGACGGGCTGAACCTGACGTGGGAGACATTGGAAGGTATCGCCAAACACAATGGTCCTGTGACGGGCGATATTCCCTATGCGCTGGCCGCCTATAACGCGCGCCATGATCTTGAATTGCACACACATGCCAGCGCCGAGGCGCAGGTTGCTGCACTTGCCGACGATATTGCCTATAATAACCATGACTTACACGACGGTCTTCGTGCTGAGCTGTTCAGCACGGATGATCTGGCAGAACTGCCGATCCTGCGCGATTGTTTTGCGCGTGTGGACGCGAAATACCCCGATCTGAATTATTACCGTCGCCGCCACGAGGCCTTGCGCCGGTTCTTTGGGGTGCTGGTCGAGGATGTGATCAAGGTCAGCCAGCGCAATTTGACAGACCTGAACCCGTCCACCGTGCATGACATCCGCCACGCGGGGCGCATGATGATCCAGTTTTCGCCGGAACTGTGGACCGACCTGAAGGTCATCCGCAAATTCCTGTTTACCCGCATGTACCGCGCGCCTGCGGTTGTGGAAATGCGGGTGGTGGTGACGCAGATGGTCAATGATTTATTTCCGTTTTTCATGCAGAATACGGATGAACTGCCCAAGCAATGGCGCAAGGATGTGGCGGATGCGCCCGATGAAATCGCCTTGGCAAGGAGTGTTGCGGATTATATTGCAGGCATGACAGATAGGTTCGCGATTCAGGAACATCGCCGGCTGATCGGTGGCGAAGAAATACCAGCAGGGGTTATCGATGGCAGTTGAATCGGACATTGGCGCAATGGCGCCTGTCATGGCATTTGCGCTTGTGGGTGCGCTTGGGGTCGGGTCGCAATGGGTGGCTTGGCGCCTGCGGATGCCTGCGATTGTACTAATGCTGGTCGCGGGGGTGCTGATCGGGCCGGTAACGGGCGTTTTCAATCCGGCACGTGATATCGGGCCGCTGATGGGGCCGATGATATCGATTGCGGTTGCGATTATCCTGTTCGAGGGCGGGCTGACCTTGAACTTTCATAATTTGGCGGATGCGGCCAAGGGTGTGCGGCGGCTGGTGTTTATCGGTGCGCCGCTTGGCTGGTTGACGTCAACATTGGCGCTGCGCTACGGGGCAGGGCTGTCGTGGGAAAGCGCGACTGTTTTCGGCGGCATCATGATCGTGACCGGTCCTACCGTGATTGCACCGTTGTTGCGCACCGCGCGACTGTCCAAACGCCCCGCGGCCTTGCTGCAGTGGGAGGCCATCGTCAACGACCCGATCGGCGCTTTGGCCGCTGTGCTGGCATTCGAGGTCGTGCTGGTAATGAACACGGCCACCACGGTGAATGCCGCGATCATGGATCTGGTCATCGGGATCACGGTTGCGACCGTGCTGGGCATCCTTGCCGGCTACGGGCTTGCGCGCGCGTTCAAACGGGGCTGGGTGCCTGAGTATATGAAAGTGCCCGTGCTGTTTGCGTTGCTTTTGGGCATTTTTGGCCTGTCGGATTACGTGCTGCACGAAAGCGGGCTTTTGGCGGTTACCATCATGGGGATCGTGATCGCCAATGCGAACCTGCCCAGCTACGAAGAACTGCGGCGTTTCAAGGAACACGCCACGGTCTTGCTGGTTTCAGGCGTGTTTATCCTGCTCGCAGCGAGCCTTGATTTTTCCGCGCTACGTCAGCTTGATCTGCGCGCAATCAGCTTTGTTCTGCTGGTGATCTTGGTTGCCCGCCCGCTGACAGTGTTTGTGGCACTTTTGGGGTCGGGGGTTCCGTATCGTGAACAGATCCTTGTGGCATTTACCGGCCCGCGCGGGGTGGTTCTTGTTGCTGTCGCAGGATTGTTCGGGGACCGGCTGATCGGGCTTGGTTTTGAAGATGCGCCGCTGATTGCACCGCTGGCCTTTGTTCTGGTTGCGGTCACCGTGGTGTTGCACGGGTTCACGCTCGCGCCTTTTGCGCGCTGGCTGGGGTTGACCGGCGCGGACGTGCCGGGGGTTGTGGTGATTGGTGGGTCAAACTGGACAACCGCCTTTGCCGAAGCATTGAAAAAGGCCGAGGTGCCAGTGCTGATGACCGACCCGAACTTTGGCAACTTGCGCGGCGCG
This sequence comes from Yoonia tamlensis, assembly GCF_900115105.1. GTDB lineage: Bacteria > Pseudomonadota > Alphaproteobacteria > Rhodobacterales > Rhodobacteraceae > Yoonia > Yoonia tamlensis. The sequence continues at coordinate 1,525,963 of NZ_FOYP01000001.1, read as the reverse complement.
CGCGCGGCGGGCATCCCGACGTTTTCGGGCGATATCCTGTCCGAGGCCGCCGAGCAGCGGCTGGAATTGATCAGCTATGCGACATTGGTCGCCGCCACAGATAACGACGCCTATAACACGCTGGTCGCCACCGATCTGGCACCAGAATTCGGCCGCGATTCCGTGTTCCAAGTCATGCGCGCCAAAAACGACAGCGCGCGCCACCAGTTGCCGCGGACATTGGGCGGGCGCAAGTTTGGCGTTGAAGAAACCCACCGCGGGTTGGAACGTATGATTGCGGATGGTTGGACATTCCGGATCACGCGGCTGAGCGAAGAATACACGCTTGAGGACTGGCGCGCAAAACGGCCCGATGCGCATCTTTTCGCGCGGATCGGCACAAATGGCGCGATCAAACTGATCCGCAAAGATGAAGAGGTGAAACCCGCCCCCGATGTGCGCATCATTGCCCTGCGCCCGCCTGGATCGGACGAGCCCGAACAACCGGCTCCTGTGTCCACTTAAGACCGGCTTCATGGACATGCGGGCAGCTTTGCCTGCATAGTCCATGGAGTTCGATGCACCCAAATTCAGCGCAAGAAGGAATCAAACATGAAATTCCGCTTTCCCATTGTCATCATCGACGAAGACTTCCGGTCCGAAAATACATCGGGCCTCGGGATCAGGGCGCTGGCCACGGCGATCGAGGAAGAAGGTTTCGAGGTGCTGGGCGTCACCAGCTATGGCGACCTGTCGCAATTTGCGCAGCAACAATCGCGCGCGAGCGCCTTTCTTTTGTCCATCGACGACGAAGAGTTCACGCCCGGTCCCGACCTTGACCCTGCCGTTTTGAATCTGCGCAATTTCATCGAAGAAGTACGCTGGAAAAACGAAGACGTGCCGATCTATGTGTACGGCGAAACCAAGACAAGCCGGCATCTGCCCAACGACATCCTGCGCGAATTGCACGGGTTTATCCATGCGTTCGAAGACACGCCCGAATTTGTGGCGCGCCATATTATTCGCGAAGCCAAACAATATCTTGAAGGCATCCAGCCGCCGTTTTTCAAGGCGCTTTTGGATTACGCAGAAGACGGGTCGTATTCGTGGCACTGCCCCGGCCATTCGGGCGGCGTGGCGTTTCTGAAATCGCCTATCGGGCAGATGTACCACCAGTTTTACGGTGAAAACATGCTGCGCGCGGATGTGTGTAACGCGGTCGAGGAACTCGGCCAGCTGTTGGATCACAACGGCGCGATTGGCGCGTCCGAACGCAATGCGGCGCGGATTTTCAACGCAGATCACTGCTATTTCGTGACCAACGGCACATCGACGTCCAACAAAATGGTGTGGCATCACACCGTTGCACCCGGCGATGTGGTGGTGGTTGACCGCAACTGCCACAAATCGATCCTGCACAGCATTATCATGACCGGCGCGATCCCTGTGTTCCTGAAGCCCACGCGTAACCATTACGGCATCATCGGCCCGATCCCGCAAAGCGAATTCGAGATCGAAAGCATCAAGGCCAAAATCCGCGCCAACCCGTTGCTTGAAGGTGTCGATGTTGATGCGATCAAACCGCGGATCATGACGCTGACCCAATCAACCTATGACGGGGTGCTTTATAACACCGAAACCATCAAGGGTCTGCTGGACGGTTATGTCGAAAACCTGCATTTCGACGAAGCATGGTTGCCCCATGCTGCGTTCCATCCGTTTTATGGCAGCTATCATGCGATGGGCCGCAAACGTGGCCGCACCAAGCATTCCGTGACCTATGCGACCCAGTCGATCCACAAATTGTTGGCGGGGATTTCACAGGCAAGCCATGTGCTTGTGCAAGACAGCGAAGACACCAAGCTGGATCGTCACCTGTTCAACGAAGCCTATCTGATGCACACATCGACCAGCCCGCAATATTCGATCATCGCAAGCTGTGATGTGGCGGCGGCGATGATGGAACCGCCAGGCGGCACCGCGCTGGTTGAAGAAAGCATCGCAGAGGCTCTCGATTTCCGGCGCGCGATGCGCAAAGTCGATGAAGAATTCGGTGAAGACGACTGGTGGTTCGAAGTCTGGGGACCAGAGGCATTAGGCGACGAGGGGATCGGCGAAACCAAGGATTGGGTGCTCAAACGGACCGATGCGGACGGTGTGCAGGCCTCGGACGGTGAAGATTCATGGCACGGGTTCGGCTATATGGCACCCGGTTTCAACATGCTTGACCCGATCAAGGCGACCTTGATCACTCCGGGCTTGAATCTGGACGGCCGGTTCGAAGAAACCGGCATTCCGGCGTCCATCGTGTCGAAATATCTGGTTGAACACGGTGTCGTTGTTGAGAAAACAGGGCTTTACAGCTTTTTCATCATGTTCACGATCGGGATCACCAAAGGGCGCTGGAACACGCTTGTGGCGGCATTGCAGCAGTTCAAAGACGATTATGACCGCAACCAGCCGCTATGGCGGACGATGCCGAAATTCTGTGCCCAGCACCCGCGCTATGAAAAAATGGGGCTGCGCGATCTGTGTCAGCATGTGCATGCGCTTTATACCAAATACGATGTAGCGATCCTGTCGACCGATATCTACCTGAGCGATCATACCCCCGCGATGACGCCAAGCGCGGCCTTTGCCCATATCGCACAGCGCACCACGCAGCGGGTCCCGATTGATGAACTCGAAGGGCGGATCACAACCAGCCTGATCACCCCTTATCCGCCAGGTATCCCGCTTTTGGTGCCGGGCGAGGTGTTCAACAAGAAAATTGTCGATTATCTGAAATTCAACCGCGAATTTGCGCGCGAATGCCCCGGGTTTGAAAATGACATTCACGGGCTTGTGCACGAGATCGCCGAAGACGGGACATCGGCCTATTTTGCGGATTGTGTCGCACTTTAGCGGGTGAACCGCGGTGTGACTTATGTGCGGGCCTGCAAACGCCGAGGGTCCATTGACCTGCGCGGTTAGGGTGGTAAACCCTGACCAAATGTTATGATGCCCGATATCGGGCCAAAGGACTGCTATGAACCTGTTTGCTGATATCCGTACCCGTGTGGTTGCCTGCCTTGATCAACTGGTGGCCGAAGGCACATTGCCCGCAGGGTTGTCGACAGATGCCGTCGCGGTTGAACCCCCACGCGACGCCGCCCACGGCGATATGGCAACCAATGCAGCGATGGTGCTGGCAAAGCCCGCCAAGATGAACCCGCGCGCGATTGCAGATGCGCTCGCGGCCAAACTGCTGGCCGACCCGATGATCACCGTGGCCGAGGTCGCAGGGCCGGGGTTCTTGAACATGCGGCTTGATGCGGGTGTCTGGCAGGCGGTGGTAAAAACCGCATTGACCGATCCGACTTACGGGCAATCCACATTGGGCCAGAACGCCAAAATCTTGGTGGAATACGTATCGGCGAACCCGACAGGGCCTTTGCATGTCGGCCACACACGCGGCGCCGTGTTTGGTGATGCGCTCGCGCGTCTGCTGGATTACGCGGGCTATAACGTGACCAAGGAATACTACATCAACGACGGCGGGGCGCAGGTCGATGTGCTCGCGCGGTCGGTGTATAACCGCTATCTTGAGGCCCACGACCTAAGCGTGGAGTGGCCCGAGGGGACATACCCGGGCGATTATCTCATCGAGGTCGGAGAGGCGCTTAAGGCGAAGGTCGGTGATAAATACGTCGAAAAGGACGAAGATCACTGGCTTGCCGATATCCGTGAATTCGCAACCGAAGCGATGATGGACCTGATCCGCACCGATCTGGAATCGCTTGGTGTTGTGATGGATAGCTTCTTTTCCGAAAAATCGCTTTATGGCACCGGCCTGATCGAAAAAGCGATCGCAGAGCTGGACGAAAAAGGCCTGATCTACCGCGGCACGCTGGAACCCCCCAAAGGCAAACTGCCCGAAGATTGGGAACCGCGCGAACAGACGCTGTTCAGATCCACCGCACACGGCGATGACGTGGACCGGCCCGTGCAGAAATCTGACGGAGCGTGGACATATTTTGCGCCCGACATCGCCTATCATTATGACAAGGTGCAGCGCGGCTATGACCAGCTGATCGACGTATTCGGCGCCGATCATGGCGGCTATGTCAAACGGATGAAGGCGGCCGTTTCGGCGCTGTCTGACGGCAAGGTGCCGCTGGATGTGAAGCTGACGCAATTGGTAAAGCTGTATAAAAACGGCGAACCGTTCAAAATGTCCAAACGGGCAGGGACATTTGTCACGCTGGCCGATGTCGTTGATCTTGTCGGTCCGGACGTGACGCGGTTCCATATGTTGACGCGCAAGAACGATGCGACGCTTGATTTCGACTTTGATAAAGTGTTGGAACAATCCAAGGACAACCCCGTTTTCTATGTGAATTACGCCTATGCACGGGTGAATTCGGCGATGAAAAAGGCGGGCGTCTTTACGGCGGTCGATGATGCGACTTTGGCGGGTGTTGATCTGTCTGGCCTGACGCATGACGCGGAACTGGGCGTGATCAAAAAGCTGGCCGAGTGGCCGCGACTTGTTGAAATTGCCGCCAAAGGGCACGAGCCACACAAGATTGCGTTTTATCTTTATGATTTGGCGTCGGATTTCCACGCACTCTATAATCGTGGCAATGATGAAACCGCGCTGCGCTTTGTCCAAGAGAGTGATTCAGATGCCACACAGGCGAAAATTGCCCTGATTCGCGCCGTAGCGATTGTCATTTCGCACGGATTGGGTATTCTTGGGGTCACTCCGGCAGAAGAGATGCGCTAACGCACATGCTGCCAGAGTAAGCTGAATTAACGGACCCAAAAGCCAAAAAGGCACGGGCAGTGAGGCAGAAATGGCAGTATACAACGAAGGGTTCGCCCCGTCGGGTGACGCATCGCGCACCAATTCCATTATGAATTTTGCAGGCGCCGGACTGTCACTAGCATTGATGCTTGGTGTCGGTATTTGGGGTTACCAATTGATCATGCGCGATGTCAGCGGCATTCCCGTTGTGCGCGCCATGGAAGGTGAAATGCGGGTGCTGCCCGATAATCCGGGCGGGGCTGTTGCCGCGCATACCGGACTTTCTGTCAATGAAGTCGCCGCAATCGGCGAGGCGGGCGGCCCTGAAGACCGGCTTGTGCTGGCACCAACAACCGCAGGGCTGGCCCAAGAAGATCTGGACGCGCAACCCATCGCCGAAGCCGCAGACCCGCGGGCCGCAGCCGATCTGGCCCAGTCCGAAGCGGATGCCGTTGTCGCGGAAATCCTTGAAGCCGCAAGTCAGATCACGGCTCAAACACCGCCGCAAACAGAACAGATCGTGACAATTTCCGCCGATGTGCCTGGCGTTGCGCGCTCATTGCGGCCGATTTTGCGCCCTGCAGCGTTGCGTAGCACGCCAGCGGCTACAACAAATAGCGAGGTCGCCGTAAACTCTGCCAGCTTCACCGCAGGCACCAACCTTGTGCAACTTGGCGCGTTCCCGTCACCTGAGTTGGCGGCGACCCAATGGGCGCTGATCGAAGGGCAGTTTGACACATTGCTGAGCGGCAAGGAGCGGGTCATTCAGGTTTCCGACCAGTCCAGCGGCACATGGTATCGCCTGCGCGCCAGCGGTTTTGAAGACCGCGCCGAAGCCCGCCGTTTTTGTGCAGCCTTAACCGCCGAAGGCGCGGATTGCATCGCCGTTGTGGTCAATTAATGACACTGAACGCCGCGATTTTTGCGCCTGAAGGTCAAGAAATCACACAATGGGAACGTAAATTTTTCCGCGATGTGCAGCCTTTTGGCTTTATTCTTTTTGCGCGCAATATTGATAACCCGAACCAGCTAAAACGCCTGACATCCGATTTGCGCGCAGCCGTCGGGCGCGATGCCCCGATACTGATTGATCAAGAAGGCGGGCGGGTGCAGCGGATGCGCAGCCCGCATTGGCGCGAATTTCTGCCTGCGCTGGACCAAATGGACCGCACCCGTGATCCCCTGCGCGCGCAATGGGTTCGCAACCGGCTGATCGCGGCTGATCTGCGCAGCGTAGGCATTGATGTGAATTGCGCGCCCTTAGCAGATATCGCCGAGGATGTGACCCACCCGTTTTTGCAAAACCGCCTTTACGGGCGCGATGTCGAAACGGTCGTTGCGGCGGCGCGTAGCTGCGCGGACGGGTTACTGGCGGGGGGTGTCTTGCCGGTGCTGAAACATATTCCGGGCCATGGGCGCGCGGCGGTCGACAGCCACCTGAACCTGCCCACAGTGACAGCGGATCGCGCCGCGCTGGATGCAAAAGATTTCGCCCCATTCAAAGCGCTGAACGATCTGCCAATGGGGATGAGCGCGCATATCGTCTTTACCGCGATTGACCCCGACGCACCCGCCACCACATCGCCCGCGATGATCAACGTGATCCGCCGCGATATCGGCTTTGGCGGGTTGTTGATGACTGATGATCTGTCGATGCAGGCACTATCGGGCACCGTGGCCGACCGCGCGCGGGCCGCAATTGTGGCGGGTTGTGATATTGTTTTGCACTGCAATGGTGTCGCCACTGAAATGCAATCGGTCGCCAATGCGGCAGGTGCCATGACCCAAGCCGCACAAAACCGCGCGGATCAGGCTTTATCGCTGCGCAAAGCGCCCGAAATTGTTGACATCAGCGCGCTGGAGGCCGAACTTGAGACGCTATTAGCGTGAGTTTTGATGCAAGAGAATTTCGACCTTTCCAATGATAAGATCAGCGTCAGCGACCGGGTCGCCGCCGAGGCGCTGATCGTAGATGTGGGCGCCTTTGAAGGGCCGCTTGATCTGTTGTTGACCCTGTCGCGCACGCAAAAGGTGGACCTGCGCCAGATTTCCATTCTTGCACTGGCGCGGCAATATCTGGCCTTTGTGGAACGCGCCAAACAGCTGCGGCTTGAACTTGCGGCGGATTATCTGGTGATGGCGGCTTGGCTTGCGTTCCTGAAATCGCGCCTGCTGTTGCCCCCCGATCCCAAAGAAGAAGGCCCGTCAGGCGAAGAGCTGGCCGCGCATCTTGCGTTTCAGTTGGAACGCTTGCAGGCCATGCGCAATGTGGCCGCCAAATTGATGGCGCGCGATCAATTGGGCCGCGATTTTTTTGCGCGTGGCATCACAGAAGATGTGCAGCGCGTGCGGCGCGTGACCTATACGGCGTCATTGCTGGACCTGATGCAAGGCTATGCGCGGATCCGCACCCGCGATGATTTCCGGCCCTTTGTGATGGACCGCCAGCATGTAATGACGATGGAACAGGCGCTGGAACATATGCGCCATTTGATCGGCTTTGCCGGTGACTGGACCGATCTTGTCAGCTATCTGCCCGAAGGCTGGGATGCTGACCCGCAGCGCCGCAGGTCGACGACCGCCGCGACCTTTGCCGCCAGTCTGGAACTGGCCAAAGAAGGCAAGATTGAACTGCGACAGGGCGAAAGCTTTGCGCCGATTGAAATTCGCAAAAGGGCGCCGCGTGATGTCTAAATCCGAAAACGACAGCCTGTTCGAAGCCCCGCCAATGGGCGAACAAGAACGCATGGTCGAGGCGATACTATTTGCATCGGCCGAACCGGTCACCGTCCAAGAACTGGTTGGGCGGATGCCGCATGGCTGCGACCCTGCCGAGGCGATCGCCTACCTGCGCAAACGTTATGACGGGCGCGGGGTGAATCTCGTTAAGATCGACAATGCTTGGGCGATCCGCACTGCGCCCGACCTCGGGTTCTTGATGCAAAAGGAATCGGTCGAGACCCGCAAACTGTCGCGCGCCGCGATCGAAACGCTTGCGATTATCGCCTATCACCAGCCGGTGACCCGCGCCGATATCGAAGAAATCCGTGGCGTCAGTGTCAGCCGCGGCACGCTGGACCAGCTGATCGAACTGGAATGGATCCGCTTTGGCAGACGCCGCATGACACCTGGGCGGCCCGTGACATTTGTGGTGACGCCGACCTTTCTTGATCACTTTGGCTTGGAAAGTGCGCGCGATCTGCCGGGGCTGAAAGACCTGCGCGCTGCGGGTCTGCTTGAAAACCGGCCGCCGCCGGGGGCCTTGGGTCAGTCTGACGACGACCGCGAAGAGGGCGATGATAACCAGACAGAATTATTTGAGGATTAGTTCTTTTTCTGATAGTTTGCGCAACATAGCGATAGGATAGCGCAAATGAACATGAACAGGCTGATCAACATGGGGCTGCGGATGCTGATGAACAACGGCATCAAAGTGGCGGCAAACCGTGGCAAAAACCCCGAGGATATGACGCCCGAAGAACGCCAATCCGCGCAGGCAACCCAGCAAAACCTAAAAAAGGCGCGCCGCGGTATGCGGATGATGCGCCGCTTTATGCGTTAGATTTAAAGTGCTTGGACAGCTTTAGCCCCTGTCCTTGATAGTTTGATTTGATCTCGCGCCCATAAAGCGCGTCGGGCATGGCTGCCATATGTTCATAGACCAGCCGCCCCACGACCTGCCCATGCTCCAGCACAAACGGGGCCTCGTGGCAGCGGACCTCTAACACGCCGCGCGACCCTGTCCCGCCCGCATCCGCATAGCCGAATCCCGGGTCAAAAAAACCCGCGTAATGCACCCGAAATTCACCAACCATCGCCAGATAGGGGGCCATTTCGGCGGCTTGCATCGGCGGGATCACAATCGATTCGCGGCTGACCAGAATATAGAATGCGCCCGGATCAAGAATGATCCAGCCATCATCCGTGTGCACTGGTTCCCAAAAATCGGCGGGGGCGTAGTGGTCCAATTTTGCCAGATCAATCACGCCCGTATGCGGTTTGGCGCGGTATCCGACCAGATTTCCTGTTTCTGGGCGCAGATCGACCGAAAATCCCAAACCGTCCGAAATCACCGGATCGCCCGACACAATCGGCGTTTGCGCGTGCAGGCGGCGCAGGTCGTCGTCCGACATCATGGTCTTGCCCTGCCGGAAGATAATCTGGTTCAGCATCTGGCCTGGTTGGGCCACCACGGAAAACGAACGGGGGCAGATTTCGACGTAAAGCGGGCCGTCATAGCCCGCTGGCACGCGGTCAAATTCGACACCGTGATCGGTAATGATACGGGTCAGCAGATCCAGCCGCCCGATGGATGATTTGGCACTGGCAGCGGCGGTCATGCCTTGGGGCAGGGACAGGCTTTCCATCAGGGGGACCACGTAAACACAGCCCTTTTCCAGCACGGCACCACCGTCCAGATCAATGGCATGCATCTGGAAATCTGCCAAACGGTCGCGCACACTGCGGTTGCGCCCTGCCAGAAATGATGCGCGCACACGGTAGGCAGTCGTGCCAAGCCGCAGATCAAGCGAAGCGGGCTGGATTTGAGCGTCGGTCACCGGAGCGGTGGCGCGGATATGGCCCGCCGCGATAAGCGCACGAATTTGGTGATCAGCTAAAACGCCGGGTGTTTGCATCATACCCCCCTTTGGATCGCAAAACGCCCGCTGCGTGAAAACGCAAGCGGGCGGTTATGATTGGTCGGGCTAGCAGGACTCGAACCTGCGACCTTCCGTCCCCCAGACGGACGCGCTACCAGGCTGCGCTATAGCCCGACTAGGCGCTTTCATACAAGAATTGCCTGTGGGGGCAAGCCCGAAACGCATGGTTATCATGACTGTTTGTGCATCTGGTCGCGCAGTGCGCCCAGCCGCGCAAGCAATGGCGCAATTCGGGCCGCGCGCGCCTGCAACGTGGCGCTGTCGGCAAATCGGGTTCCGACCAGCCGCGCAGGCAAGGTCGGGAATTCATCGGGCAGGGGCGCGATATCAAGCGTAAATGCCGGTTGCTGTTCAAACGGCAGACTGTCCTGAAATGGCGGCTGTTGCGGTTTGGGGGCGGGTGCAGGTGCTGCGGTTGTCAGGGGGGCGGATGCGGCCGCAGATGGCGGCGCGGGCGAATTGGCGGCAGGGACCAGCGATTTGCCCAAGCTGGCCACATGTTTCACGCCATGTTCGCGCAGCATTTTTTGTGCGCCTTTGATGGTCAGCCCGTCTTCGTGCAATAGCTGTTTGATGCCGGCAAGCAATTCCATATCGGCCGGCCGGTAATAGCGGCGGCTGCCCGCACCTTTGACGGGTTTGATCTGGGAAAATTTCGTTTCCCAGAATCGCAAGACATGGGTGGGCGTATCAAGCCATTCAGCGACTTCGCTGATCGTTCGAAATGCGTCTTTGGCTTTGGCCATAGTGCTAGGACTTGTTTCCTGCGGCTACGCGATCTTTCATCAGATGCGAGGGGCGGAATGTCAGGACACGGCGCGGGTGAATAGGCACTTCTTCACCGGTCTTGGGGTTACGGCCGACGCGGGCGGCCTTTTCACGGACCGAGAATGTCCCGAAAGACGAGATCTTCACGGATTCGCCAGCGACCAAAGAATCCGACACATGGGTCAGCACGCTTTCGACCAAATCGGCACTGTCATTGCGCGAAAGGCCCACTTGTGAATGGACAGCGTCCGCAAGATCCATACGTGTTAATGTTTTGTCGACCATTACTCTTCCCCTACCTATTTTGCCCAGCATAGGCGCGCAGGAAATTCAGAGTCAATAACAAGGGCTTGGCAAGTCGCTTTAACACGGTCATTTGCGGCTACCAGCGCAGTACAACCGCACCCCAAGCGAGCCCGCCGCCGATGGCTTCGGTCACGACAAGGTCGCCAGGCGTGATCTTGCCCTGCGCGACCCCAACCGAGAGCGCCAGAGGAATCGATGCCGCAGAGGTATTGCCGTGGTCCTGAACCGTGACGATCACGCGGTCCATTTCAACGCCGAGCTTTTTGGCCGTCGACTGGATGATCCGGATATTGGCCTGATGCGGCACAACCCAATCGACGTCATCCGCTGTCAGCCCGACCTTTTCGAGTGCTGTATCGGCTGTTTGCGCCAGCTTTTCGACGGCGTGGCGAAAGACTTCTTTGCCTTCCATGCGCAGCACGCCGGTATTTTGCGTGGCCACCCCGCCATCAACATAAAGCAGGTCTTTGTAGCGGCCATCGGAATTCAGATCAGTCGCCAGAATCCCGCGGTCGCTAGTGTCGCCTGTGCCTTCTTGCGCTTCAAGAATCAGCGCGCCCGCACCATCACCGAACAGCACACAGGTAGACCGGTCGGTCCAATCCATGATCCGGCTGAATGTTTCGGCACCAATGACCAAAACCCGCTCTGCCTGACCTGACAGGATCAGCGCATTTGCATTGCTCAGCGCATAGACGAATCCGGCGCAAACGGCCTGTATATCAAAGGCAAAGCCGGAAGTATTGCCAAGTGCGGCCTGCACCATGGTCGCCGCAGAAGGGAAGGTGTTGTCAGCGGTCGAGGTCGCAACAATGATTGCGTCGATATCGTCGGCATCCATCTGCGCCATCGCGAGCGCGGCTTTGGCGGCATGGGTGGCAAGCTGGGAAGTGGTTTCACCCGTCGCGGCAAAATGGCGGCGCTCGATCCCCGAGCGCGCGATAATCCATTCACTGGATGTTTCAAGGGTCTTTTCGAATTCGGCGTTCGGGACAACGCGTTCGGGAAGATAGTGTCCGATTCCCTTAACAACAGCGCGGCGTGTCATACGTATTAACCTGTTTTGGTGCCTGGTTTGTCGGTGCCAGCGTCATGTGGGACATCTTGGGCAAGAGCCGCGACAGATGCAACCCGCGCCGCCAATTTTTCCGAAAAACCGTTTTGCGCCAAGCGGTAAGCAAGATGCAGCGCGGCCGCGACACCGGTTGCATCGGATGAACCGTGGCTTTTGATCACGGTTTGGTTCAGACCCAAAAACACGCCGCCGTTGACACGGCGCGGATCAATGCGTTTTTGCAAGCGCTTGAGAGACCCGCGCGCTAGCAACGCGCCAAGCATCGAAAGCGGTGTCTTGAGCAGGCTTTCGCGCAGCAGATCACCAATCAGCGATGCCGTGCCTTCACCGGTTTTGAGAGCGACATTGCCAGTAAACCCATCGGTGACAATAACGTCGACCTTATCGGTTGGCAGATCGCCACCTTCGACAAAGCCGATATAGTCGAACCCGCCGGCATCCGCCGCCGCTGCAATCATTTCATGCGCGACCTTCAGTTCGGCGCGGCCTTTGTGGTCTTCGGTCCCGACATTCAAAAGCCCGACGCGCGGGCGCGCGATGTCGAGCCCGTTGCGCGCATAAGACGCCCCCATCAGCGCATAGGTCAAAAGATCATCCTGATCGGCGCTGATATCGGCACCCGCATCCAGCATCACATTGAACCCCGCAGGGTTACGTGACGGCCAAAGGCAGGCAATGGCGGGGCGGTTCACCCCGTCGGTCTTGCGCAACCGGATTGTTGACATCAACATCAACGCGCCTGTGTTGCCGCAGCTGACACAGACAGACGCATCACCAGAACGCACAGCCGCAATCGCCGACCACATCGACGTGGCGGCACCCTTACGGAACGCATCCTTGGGCTTGTCGGTCATTTTGACCACTTCGGCGGCGTCATGAATAGCGACACGACCGGTGATCTTATGTTTGGCAAGCAGCGGGGCCAGTTCTGATTCCGGGCCATGCAGTATGACCTGCGCATCGGGATTCTTGCCCAGAAACTTGGAAAGGCCCGCAACAACTGTTGCAGGCCCTTTATCTCCGCCCATGGCGTCGACCGACAGCACATTAGATGCATTGGTAGCCGGCAAAGGAGCGTTGTCCATCTGGCTATCTTGCATCAACAGGTACCTATGCCGCAGCTTACGCTGCGTCTTCGTCCAGATCGATTTCTGTTGTGTCTGCAATCACTTCGCGAGTCGCGTAGTGGCCGCATGATGGGCAAACGTGGTGTGGGCGCTTGAGCTCACCACAGTTGTCGCATTCGTTGGGGTTCGCCGCGACAAGTGAATCGTGCGCGCGCCGGTTATTACGACGTGATTTGGATACTTTATTCTGCTGGACAGCCATGTCTCAACCCTATGATAAGTAGGGCCGCGGCCCTGATTTCGTGCATTCTCGGCGGGTCCTACGCCAATATGGCAGCCCTGTCGAGAGAGATATAAAAGAGGTCGCGAACATACTGCGATTTAATTGTGACGCAACCTTTTTTGCGATATCCGGCTTAGACGCCTATTTGTCCTTTTTTTCAAGGGCTTCTTTTAACGAACTTAGGCCTGCAAACGGTTTTGCCTGCTCGTCGGTCATTGGTGCGGCGCCCGGTGCGCTAAAATTTACCTGTGTAATATCGGCCCCCGGGACGCGCGGATAGGCGGGCAGGGCCAGTGATAAGGCCTCGATCATCACCTGCGCCACATCAAGCGAGTCGGGCAAAGGATCAATCGTGTCATCCTCGGGCATCTCGATCTCGGCGGCTTCGATTTCGGCGATATCCGACATGTAGCGGCGGCTGACGTTTTCGTCGATGCGGGTGGTCACCGGATCAAGCGAGACAACACAAGACTGCACCACGGTTGCGCCCAGCGACGCGTTCAGCGTCCAGTCCTTGCGCCCTTGCGGGGCCAGATCGCCGGTAAAGCGCAGCTTTTTCACCGCAACAATATTCAACAGCTGCGCAATCGCTTTGCGTTGCTCGGCGGTGGGTATCAGTTCAAACCCCGTGGCTTTGCGGGTTGGCAGGTCGGCAAAACGTAACAGTGATGACGGCAATTGGGCCAATGGTGCTTCCATTCTTGATCAGGGGCGGGCGGTGATATAGTGGGGATAAAAGGCATAAGTCGCCAAAGCAAGAGGCCAGTCATGAGCAAGACATCAGGAAAATTCCAAATCGCTGCACGGATCGCAGGGATTGCGCTGGTTTTGGCGGCCACATCGGCCTGCAGCAAGATCGACAAATTCCACGGCTACGCGCCTGCGCCCGAAGAATTGACCGAAATTACGCCTGGCCTGACCACCCGCGCCGAAGTAGTCGCGCGTTTTGGCCCGCCCATGTCCGAAGGCACGCTTGCCAATAACGCGGTTTACTACGCCTCGAGCCAGTTTGTGCATTTTGGTGCCTTCGCCCCCAAAGAGGTCGACCGGCAGGTTGTGGCTTTCCGCTTTGACGAAAACAACATCACCCAAGACGTTGCGCGCTATACGTTGCAAGACGGGCAGGTCGTGTCGCTTGACCGGCGCGTCACGGACGACGGGATTCAGGATATTACCTTTATCGGGCAATTGCTGGGCTCATTGGGCCGGATCGACGCGGGCACATTCCTCGGCGATAGCTAAGCCATTCAATCTGCGCTTGAATTTGGACCGCCTTTTGCCTATCGGGCATGGGGTCGGTGCAATTGTGCCGGCATATTCTCAGGGCGGGGCGCAATTCCCCACCGGCGGTATGTCCCGATGGGATAAGCCCGCGAGCGCAAGGGGTTTTCCCTTGGTCAGCAGATCAGGTGCGATGCCTGAGCCGACGGTCATAGTCCGGATGAAAGAGAATAGTGCAAACCAGGTGCGTTTTCGCGCCGGGTCTGTCCTGTTTTGCCTTGGGTCACGCGCAAGATGAAAGGACAGATGCGATGATCCAAATGAAAGTCATGAACAGCGGTGCCATCATGGGCCCGCTTTATTTTGTCGCTGCTGGCGCATTGTTTGCGGGCGCCAATACAGCCGTGCAGGGCGCTGGCATGATCCACGGGGTGCCATCGGCCACGATTGCATTCTGGCAATATGCGCTGGCCTGCGCGATTGTAATCCCGCTGGTCTGGCGCGCACCATGGCGCAGTGACCGCCCGCTGGCGCATTTGTTGCGCGTGGGTTTGGCGGCAATCGGGGTGCAATTCTGGGTCGCAGGGCTGGCCGTTGTGCCGATCTGGCAGGCGATTGCGCTGATTCTTACTTCGCCCCTATTTGTCACGCTTGGTGCTTGGCTGTTTCTGGGCGAGCGGATGACACCCCCGCGCGTGCTTGCAGTTCTTGTCGGGGCCGTCGGTGGCACAATTATTCTGGACCCTTGGGCCGATGCGTTCCAACTATCTGCACTTTTGCCGGTGGGCGCCGCAGCGTTCTGGGCGGCCTCATCCGTGGTGACCAAGGAACTGACCAAGTCTGAGAATGCAGGCACGCTGACGTTGGCACTTTTGGTGCTTTTAGTGCCGATCAACGGGGTCGCGGCTATCAGCAGCGGATTTGCGGTCACGGCTTCGGCGCTTTGGCTTGTGGCGCTGTCGGGACTGCTGATCGCCGCCGCGCAATACCTGATCGCAAAGGCCTATTCGGTGGCGGATGCCGCGTATCTCCAGCCGTTTGACCACCTGAAACTGCCGCTCAATGTCGGGCTTGGGATCATCTTCTTCGGCTTTGCACCACCTGGCATGATGTGGATCGGCGCGGCTGTGATTATTGGGGCAAGCGCCTGGGTGATGAAGGACGAAGCGGGTTAATCCCCCTCAAACACCATCGTCACCCCATTCATACAGTACCGTAGCCCTGTGGGCTGCGGGCCGTCGGGAAAGACATGGCCGAGGTGGGCGTCGCAGCGCGCGCAGTGGATTTCGGTGCGTTTCATGAAAAACTTGCGGTCCACGCTTTCGCCCACCGCGTCAGCGCTGATCGGTTGAAAGAACGATGGCCAGCCGGTGCCGCTTTCAAACTTGGCGGATTGGTCAAACAGCGGCGCATCGCAACAGACGCAACTAAATGTACCCGGGCCCTTGGGGAAATTGTCATGCGTGCCTGCGCGTTCGGTCCCGTGTTTGCGGGCGACGCGATAAGCCTCATCGGACAGTTGCGCGCGCCATTCAGCGTCCGTTTTCACGATCTTACCCATCGGTCATAATCCTTTTGCATTTCTCGGATCTAACCTAAGCTGATGCAAGAGGATCGCCAAGGGATGCCGTGATGACATTTCCGTATCAAAAGGGACAGCTATGCGCGCGCTTGGCAGCGCATGCGGCGGATTTGCGCGCCTGTCAGGGCCTTCGGCATCTTTGTTTTTATGGGCGTGCGGGTGCGGATGCGGACCCGCTGGACCCTGCATTCCAACATCTGATGATCCATGACAGGGCGGGGGTGCTGCGGGCCACATTGCGGTTCCGGCTGGCGCAAACACCCCGCGATCTGGCGCAGGGCTATGTGGCGCAATATTATGATTTGTCAGGCTGGGACGGGCAGGCAGGCCCCTTTCTTGAAATCGGGCGCTTTTGCACAGCGCGTGGTGATCTGGATGCGGATTTGCTGCGGATGCTTTGGGGGGCGCTGACGCGGATTGTCGACCGGCACCGCGTGCAATTGCTGTTCGGCTGCACAAGCTTTGCAGGTACCGACCCCGCTATCTACGGGGCGGCGTTCCAGCGGCTTTTGCGCAACCACCAAGGGCCTGATGCGCTGCTGCCGGCGGTCACGGCGGCGCAGGCGGTCCGGCTTGCAGATATCGCGCCGCGCGGTATTGCGCCAATGCCTGCGCTGCTCAAATCATACCTCTCCTTAGGGGGATGGGTCGGCGATCATGCGGTGATTGACCCTGCAATGAACACCCTGCATGTGTTCACCTGTCTGCCCGTTGCTGCCATGTCTGCGGCCCGTGTAGCGCGGCTGCGTACGGTTGCCAGTTGACGGCGCACGCGCCGCGCTCTAGCAGGCGCTATGGCTAGAGCACCCTTACTCCAAATTTCCGACATCGCGCTGACATTCGGCGGCGATCCCGTATTTCAAGACTTGTCGCTGGTGGTTCAACCTGGCGACCGCGTGGCGCTTGTCGGGCGCAACGGATCGGGCAAATCCACCTTGATGAAAGTCATGGCCGGATTGGTCGAGGCCGACAGCGGCACCCGCGTGGCATCACCGGGCGTGCAGGTCGGCTATATGGAACAGGACCCGACGATGGAGGGGTTTGAAACCCTTGGCGAATATGCCGCCAGCGGGCTGGACATAGACGAGGCCTATAAGGTCGATATGGTCGCCGAAGGGTTGAAATTTGACCCCAATGGCAAGGTCGCAACCGCATCAGGCGGGGAACGCCGCCGCGCGGCATTGGCCAAACTGATGGCCGAAGCACCGGAATTGATGCTGCTGGACGAGCCGACAAACCATCTGGATATCGAAGCAATTGCGTGGCTTGAAAACGAGCTGAAAACAACGCGCGCGGCCTTTGTGCTGATCAGCCACGACCGTGCGTTCCTGCGCGCGCTGACCCGTGCAACCCTGTGGATTGATCGTGGGGCCGTGCGCCGCGCTGAACAGGGGTTTGACGGATTCGAAGAATGGCGCGACAAAATCTGGGAAGAAGAAGACCAGCAGCGCCACAAGCTGAACCGCAAAATCAAGGCCGAGGCCCGCTGGGCCGTTGAAGGCATCTCTGCCCGCCGTACCCGTAACCAAGGGCGGCTGCGCGCACTGCAGGATTTGCGTGCCGAAAAAGCAGGGCAAATCCGGCGTCAGGGCACCGCGGCGATGGCGTTTGATGGCGGCAGCACATCAGGCAAAAAAGTGGTCGAAGCAATCGGCCTGACCAAAGCCTTTGACGGAAAACAAATTGTGCAGGGGCTGGACCTTACTGTGCAGCGCGGTGACAGGATTGCATTTGTCGGCCCCAACGGTGTCGGAAAAACAAGCCTTATCAAAATGCTGCTGGGTCAGGTTGAACCAGATGCAGGCACTGTCAAACTAGGCACCAACCTTGACATCGCGGTGTTCGACCAGACGCGCGCGGCCTTGAACCCTGACATGACACTTTGGGAAAACCTTGCCACTGATCCGGTGCTTGGGGTCAGCGGCAAATCGGACCAGATCATGGTACGCGGACAGCCCAAACATGTTGTCGGCTATCTAAAAGAATTCCTGTTCGACGAGGCCCAAGCCCGCGCGCCTGTCCGGTCGCTGTCGGGTGGCGAAAAGGCGCGTCTGCTACTGGCGCGGTTGATGGCACGCGAAAGCAACCTGTTGATCTTGGACGAACCGACCAATGATCTCGATATCGAAACGCTGGATCTGTTGCAGGATATTCTGGGCGATTATGACGGCACCGTGCTGCTGGTCAGCCACGACCGTGATTTTCTGGACCGCGTGGCGACTACGACAGTCGCGATGGAAGGCAACGGGCAGGCGGTCGTTTATGCGGGCGGCTGGACTGATTACCGCGCGCAGCGGGGCGGGGATTTCTTTGAAAGCAAAGAGGCGTCCAAGCCTTTGGCTAAAAAGCAAAAACAGGCCGAAAAGAAATCTACATCCGGCCTGTCGTTCACGGAAAAACACCGGCTTGAAGAATTGCCTGGCGTGATTGACAAACTGACAGCCGAAATCGCCAAGCTAGAAGAACTGCTGGCCGATCCGGAATTGTTTACCAAACATCCGGCCAAATTCCAGAAGGCAACCGATGCGCTGATCGCGCGCCAGAACGCGCGTTCGGACGCCGAAGACGAATGGCTGATGCTGGAAGAAAAAGCGGCGGGTTAACGGGTAATGCCAGAATAGCGCAGCGTCCCCCAAGGGGTCAGTGCTGCGTCTATTTTTGTCCAAAGCTTCAGAGCTTTTTCCTCGGCAATACCAGCGTCTTGCGCGATTGCCCTAATGCTGTTTTGCCCGTTGATGCCCGCAACCAACGGGGCCGCTGCCGCGGGGATTTGCACGTCGATTTGTTCGGTCCCCATGCGCAGTTTCGGGATTTTCTGCGCGGCGATCGCTGCCGCAAAAGCGGCGGCAGGCACGTTATGCAAATGCGGCACACGGTCGGGCGCAGCCTGCCAATGCGGGGTGGGGTCAGTGGCGGCACGGGCGTAGCCGACATGCACCTTGATCGTGCCGCGCAGCTGTTCGGCCGTGGCCAATCGGGTGATGTCATCCATGTTTTCAGGCACGTCAACCAACCGTCCCAGATCATATAGCCCCGGCTGCGCAAATGCGGCAAGCGCCCAGCCGGTATCGTTCAGCGCGCCAACCCATGCTGCCACATCAAAGGCCTGATCCTGACTATGCACCAAAAGATCGTAAAAGCCTGCGTCACTTTGTTTATGATCGCCCAGATGCGGGTTGCGGTGCAGCGGGTGGGTTTCGGGGATCGCAGCAAAGGCTTTTTTGGCGTGTTTGAGCCGCGCGCGTGGCGGCAGATGCCCGTAAAGCCGGTTGAACGCGGCTTGCAACGGGTAAACGCCGCTACGCCCGTATGGCGCGTAAACCATAAACCCAAGCCCGCCACCGGGGGCCAGTGCGGCGCGCAGCGCCTGCAATCCGGCGCGCGGATCGGGCAGGTGGTGCAGTACACCGCAGCAGTCGATATAGTCGAAGACCCCGAAATCGGGCGCGTCCAGCAATGATCCGGTGTGAAAGCTGACACCAGTCAGCCCGCGCGCCTTGATCCGCGCCTCGGCGACTTTGCGCGATGCTGTCGACAGATCGACATAGGTGATCGCATAGGGTTTGCCGGCATCTGTCAGCAATTGCGCCAATTGCACCAGCCCGTCACCCGTCCCGCCGCCCGCGACCAGCACACGCAGCGGCTGCGACCAATCGCGCTGACCGGCCCAAAGACAGTGATCCATCTCGATAGGAATCGAAGGCGATCCGGTGATCAGCCGCTTGGCCTCATCACGTGGATCGCGGGCGGGATAGGGAAAGGATTCATATTGGTCGCGCACATCTGACATGGCGCAACAATGCGAAGTCAGGACCAGATGTGCAAGCCACTACAATGGGGTGGGCAGGGGCATTGCCCCCGCCCGTTTGGTGTCATTTAGCCGTCGAAGTTGACTTCTTCCATGATCCGCAACGCTGTTGGGCGGTGTCCGGCGAGCTCATCGAGCTTGACGGTATCGGCGTCAAATGTGCCCCAGCTTGCGACCAGTTCAGACAGTGGCGCATCCGCAAGCACAGGGTATTCAAAGTTGGATTCGGCATAGATGGCCTGCGCCTCGGGCGAGACAAGATATTCCATCAGTTGCAGGGCTTCGGCGCGGTTCGGGGCCGCGTTTGTCATGGCAACGCCGGAAATATTCACATGTGTGCCGCCGTTTTCAAACGTCGGGAAGATGATGCGCACGGAATTTGCCCATTCGGTCTGTTCCGGATCCGACAGCATCTGGCCCATGTAATATGTGTTGCCAAGGCTGATGTCGCATTCGCCGGCCCAGATCGCTTTGACCTGCGCGCGGTCGTTGCCTTCGGGTTTGCGCGCAAGGTTTTCATGCACGCCAGCGGCCCAAGCCGATGCACCTTCTTCGCCCAGATGAGCAATTACGGCGGATGTCAGCGCAAGGTTATAGTTATGCACGCCGGAACGGGTGCAAATGCGGCCTTCCCATTTGTCGGAAGCAAGATCTTCGTAGGTGGTGACTTCGCCATCGGCCACGCGGTCGCGGGATGCGTAGATGATGCGCGCGCGTGTTGTCAGGCCAAACCACAGGTTGTCGCTGCTGCGCAGGTTTTCAGGCACGGCCGCGGTCAACACATCGCTTTCGACGGGCTGGATCACACCCGCTTCGACGATTTGCATCAGGTTGGCGATATCGACAGTCATCACCAGATCGGCGGGTGAACGCGCGCCTTCGGCCTTGAGCCGCTCAACAAGCCCGTCGTCGACATAGGCAAGGTTTACCGCAATACCGGTTTGTGCGGTAAACGCATCCATCACCGGTTGGATCAATTCAGGCTGGCGGGTTGTGTAGATGTTCACATCAGCGACGGCAGGGGCGGCGATTGCCGCGCAGGCAGTTGCAAGCAAGGTTGTACGTAGGGTCATGTCCAAGGCTCCGTTATTGGTTGCCCTGCTTTAATCTGACTATTTTACTCGGGTCAATAGGTGACTTTTTTACTTTGGCATTTTTTCTCCCGCTTTCACGGCGTCCCAAAGCGAATCCATTTCCGCCAGATTGCTTTCTGATGGCAGCTTGCCACGGGCTGCTAACGCGTCCTCAACCCCCTCAAAGCGCCTTGTAAACTTGGCATTTGCTTGGCGCAGCGCGGTTTCAGGATCGACGCCCAGATGCCGCCCCAGATTGGCCATCACAAACATCAGATCGCCAAATTCCTCGTCGATCTCGGCTTGGGTCAATGTGTCGCGCGCTTCGACCAGTTCGGCGGCTTCTTCCTGGATTTTGGCGATAACCTGGGTGGTTTCGGGCCAGTCAAACCCGACACGCGCGGCGCGTTTTTGCAATTTGACCGCGCGGGTCAGCGCGGGCAGGCCGGTTGCCACCCCGTCCAACGTGCGTTCCTGCGCCTTGCCCGCACGTTCCGCAGCTTTGATCTTTTCCCAATCGGCGGTCTGCTGTTCGGCGGATTTATCGCGCGATTCGTCGCCAAACACATGCGGATGGCGCGCGACCATCTTGTCGGCTACGGATTTCACTACCGATTCAAAGTCAAACAATCCGGCCTCGGCACCCATTTGCGTGTGATAGACGGTTTGCAGCAGCAGATCGCCCAATTCGCCTTCCAATTCGGGCCAGTCCTTGCGGGCGATAGCATCGGCAACCTCGTATGATTCTTCGATCGTATAGGGGGCGATACTGTCAAAATCCTGCTCGATATCCCAAGGACAGCCGGTGTCGGGGTCACGCAAGCGGCGCATGATTTCAAGCAGACGCGGCAATCCGCCAGCGGGGTCGTGGATCAGGGTATCATCGGGCATTATTGGACCTTTGTTGTTCCGGCGGACCTTAGCCAAGCTGCGCGCCCGCGCCAAGCCTGCCTTGACAGGGCTTGACAGCCACGCGGATTTGGCTGCTTCTCGGTCGGATCAGAAAAGTCTTTCAGAAAGCCGACTATGCCCATTATCAACCGGATTGCCGATTACGCCGAAGACATGAAAACTTGGCGGCGGCATTTGCATATGCATCCTGAAATCCAGTTCGATTGCCATAAAACGGCGGCTTTTGTGGTGGAACGGCTGCGCGAATTCGGGATTTCGGACATCCACGAAGGCATCGCCACGTCCGGCGTTGTTGCCATCATCGAAGGCAATGCGGCAGGCCCGACCATAGGCCTGCGCGCGGATATGGATGCGCTACCGATGGATGAACTGACGGGGCTGGATTATGCATCAACCGTACCCGGCAAGATGCATGCCTGTGGCCATGACGGGCATACGACCATGCTTTTGGGGGCGGCGAAATATCTGGCAGAAACGCGCAATTTTGCGGGCCGTGTCGCGCTTATTTTTCAACCCGCCGAAGAGGCGGGCGGCGGTGGCGATGTGATGGTGCGCGAAGGTATGCTCGAACGGTTCGATATCGCGCAGGTCTATGCGCTGCATAATGCGCCGGGCACGCCTGTAGGCGCGTTTTACGCAACGCCAGGGCCGGTTTTGGCAGCGGTGGATGAATTTCGCGTGCAAATTACCGGTGTCGGTGGCCATGCCGCGCTGCCACACGAAACCAATGATCCGCTTGTTGTGGCCGTTGCGATCTATAATGCCGTACAAACCATCGTCAGCCGCAATCATTTCACCCAAGAAGATCTGGTGGTATCGATCACCCAGATGCATGCAGGATCGGCTGATAACGTGATTGCCGAATCTGCGCAATTAAGCGGCACGGTGCGCACGTTTAACCGCGATGTGCAGGCGATGGTGATGAAACGGCTAGAGCAAATTGTCGCAGGGCAGGCGGCGGCCTTTGGCGTGCAGGCGGAATTGACCTATGAGGTCGGCTATCCTGCCACGATCAACGATCCTGAACGCACCGCCTTTGCCGTGGATGTCGCGCGCGAAATTTCCGCCGATGTCGATGATACCGCCAGCCGCGATATGGGGGCCGAGGATTTTGCCTATCTGCTGGAAAAACGCCCCGGCGCCTATCTGTTTATCGGCAACGGGAATACGGCCGGTCTGCATCATCCGCAATTTGATTTTGATGATGAGGCGGCGCCTTACGGCGCGTCCTATTTTGCGCGTCTGGTCGAGCGGGCCTTGCCGCTAGGTTGATCTGTCGTCCCCTCCGGGGGGAGTATTTGTTGGAAAAAAGAAGGGATAGGCGATGGCGCTTGAGGATGCAAAGGGGCAGGTAGATCTGGCGTTTACGCGCGAGGGCCGCAAAGGGCTGGCTTATGAGAACGCGTTTTCGGGCGCGCCGTCGTTTTTACGCCGGACCTATACAAAGGATTTGTCGGATGTGGATCTGGCGATTACCGGCATTGCCTTTGATCAGGCGGTGACGCATCGCCCTGGCACAAGATTTGGCCCGCGCGCGATCCGCGAGGCATCGTGTTTGCAGCCCTATGATCCGCCATATGGCTGGGACGGGTTCGACCCGCTGTCCGAATTTGCGATCATTGATTATGGCGATATGCCGTTCGACTATGCCAATGTGGCGCAGGTGCCTTCGCTCATCGAAGCACATTTTGCCCGCATTTTGCATGCCGGGCCGGGCACTGTCGCCTTGGGCGGGGATCATTTCATGACCTTGCCGATTTTGCGCGCCTATGCGGCGAAATACGGGCCGCTAGCGGTGATCCAGTTTGACGCGCATTCGGATCTTTGGGCCGATGACGACATGAGCCGGATAGATCACGGGACATTCATGTATAAGGCCGTAAAGCTGGGTCTGGTGGATGTGGCGCGGTCGGTGCAGGTGGGTATCCGCACCGAATGCGATGATTATCTGGGCATGACCTATATAGACGCGCGCGCCTGTCACGAACGCGGCACGGCGGACGTGGTGGCACAGATCAAGCAGATTGTCGGCGCGCATCCGACCTATGTGACCTTTGATATCGACGCGCTTGACCCTGCCTTTGCGCCAGGCACAGGCACGCCTGTTTGGGGCGGGCTGGCAAGCTGGCAGGCGGCTGCGATGCTGCGTGATCTGGCGGGGATCAATATGGTGGGCGGTGATATTGTCGAGGTATCGCCCCCCTACGACACCACTGGCGCCACGGCGGTTGCGGGTGCGCATATTGCGATGGAGCTGTGTTGTCTGGCACTTTGGAATAGACGCGAAACGCGCGGATAGCGCATAAGGTTCGGCAGGTAAGATTTTGAAATATATCGTATTGTTTCTTGTACTAGCCGCAGCTTGTCTGTGGGTCTATGTCCGTTTTGCACCTTTGCATATGGGCGCAATTCATGAGCAGCGCGCGCAGAGCGCCCCAGGTGATGTGCTGCGCGCGGGCGGGTTTCAGGCGGCGCGCAGGATCACGGCGCCACCTGCAAAGGTGCTTGAAGCAGCATCGCAAGCCGTGCTGGCCACGCCGCGCAGCCGACAGATTGCCGGCGATATTGCAAAAGGGTCGCTGACCTTTGAGACCCGTTCCGCTTTTTGGGGGTTTCCGGATTATACCGTGATCGCCATTCAGGGCGATCTTGTCGTGATTGCGGGGCACTTGCGCTATGGCCGGTCGGATATGGGGGTCAATAAAACCCGCATCTTGGGCTGGTTGCGCGCGCTTGCCCCCTTGACCGAACCGCTGTGATCCGCCAATCCGGTGGGCATGATAGCACCTGACAAAATTGAACAAATTATCGACCGGTTCCAGTTCCTCGAGGCCAAGATGGCCGATGGTTCTGTGGGGCAGGAAATTGCAACACTTGGCCGCGAATATGCAGAGCTGCGTCCGGTTGTCGAAACCGTGACCGCCTATAAGGCGCTAGTCGCGCAAATTGCCGACGCACGCGCCATGCTTTCCGATCCGGAAATGAAAGAGCTTGCCGAAGCCGAACTGCCCGATCTCAAGGCGGCACTGGCCGCGTCAGAGCATGAGGTGCAGCTAGCGCTTTTGCCCAAAGATGCCGCCGACGGACGCCCCGCATTGATTGAAATCCGCCCCGGTACGGGCGGCGATGAGGCCTCACTTTTTGCGGGGGATTTGCTGCGCATGTACCAGCGCTATGCCGAAGGGCAGGGCTGGAAGTTCGAAATTCTGGAAATGTCCGAAACCGAACTGGGCGGGATCAAGGAAGTTGTCGCGCGGGTCGCGGGCGATGGCGTTTTTGCCAAGCTGAAATATGAAAGCGGCGTGCACCGTGTGCAGCGCGTGCCCGAAACCGAAAGCGGCGGGCGCATCCACACATCGGCGGCGACCGTGGCCGTCCTGCCAGAGGCCGAAGACGTCGACGTGCAAATCAATCCGGGCGATCTGCGCATTGATACGATGCGCGCGTCAGGGTCCGGCGGGCAGCACGTCAACACAACCGATTCTGCAGTGCGTATCTTGCATATTCCGACGGGGATCATCGTTGTCAGCGCCGAAAAGTCACAACACCGCAACCGCGAAATTGCGATGCAGGTGCTTAAGACGCGGCTGTTTGACCTTGAACGGCAACGGGTGGACGGTGAACGGTCTGCGGACCGCAAGGCGCAGGTCGGGTCAGGGGATCGGTCGGAACGCATACGCACCTATAATTTCCCGCAAGGGCGGATGACCGACCACCGCATCAACCTGACGCTTTATTCGCTTAATCAGGTGATGCAGGGCGATCTTGAGGAAACGATTTCGGCCTTGCAGGCAGATGCCCAAGCAACATTGCTTGCGGAAATGGGCGCGTGACAACTGTCCAGCAGGCGCTTTTTGCGGCTGTTGCGCAGCTGCGCGCGGCGGGTATCGATACGGCACCAAAGGACGCACGGCGGCTTTTGGCCTCGGCTTTGGGTATCGCGCCCGACCGGATCAGCCTGCATATGCATGATCCGCTAGATGATTTTGATGCGTTTGCACAAATCGCGTTTGACGGGTTGCTGACAAAACGGGCGGCGCGTGTTCCTGTTTCGCATCTTTTGGGTGGGCGCGAATTTTATGGCCGCTGGTTTACGGTCACGCCAGATGTGCTTGACCCGCGCCCCGAGACGGAATGCCTGATCGCTGCGGCGCTCGCGGCGCCTTTTGCCACGTTTTTGGACCTTGGCACCGGAAGCGGCGCCATTGCTGTGACGCTTGCCGCAGAGCGGCCCGCAACGACAGGGATTGCCACAGATATTTCGGTGCAGGCTTTGGACGTGGCTGGGCGCAATGCCGAAAGCCTTGCTGTTGCTGACCGGATCGGTTTCGTGCAATCGCGCTGGTTTCAGGCCATCGACGGCACGTTTGATCTGATCGTCAGCAATCCGCCCTATATCGCGCTTGACGAAATGGACGGGCTCCAGCCAGAAGTGCAATTGCACGAGCCGCGGCTGGCGCTGACCGACGAGGCGGACGGGCTATCGGCATATCGGACCATTTGCGCGCAGGCACCGGCATATCTGACGTGGCAAGGGCGGTTGATGGTTGAAATCGGGCCAACACAGGCCGCGGCCGTTTCACAAATGATGCAAGACGCAGGGTTGGTTCAGGTGCAGGTGCTGCAAGATCTTGACGGGCGCGACAGAATTGTTGCGGCCCATATGCCGCAATAGCGGGTTTTCAGTGATATTGGCGCAAAAAGCACAGCAATTGCGAAATTTTTACTTGTCTTGACCCGCAGCACATGGTTATTCAAATGCATCGGACGGTAAGAGAGCCCGCTTGGATCTCTCCCCGATTAGTCGCCAAAACATCGCAAGGCCAAATATTCAAGACGCGCATAAGGCGTGAAATGGCAAGCGCAACGACAGCCAAAGGCTTGAAAGCAAATCAATGAGATCATCTAAGTCCCGGTCACGGAACAAGAACCGCAATCCACGCCCGTCGGGTGGTAACATTATCAACCGCGTGTTTGATAGCTCCGGTCCGGATGGTAAAGTACGCGGAACACCTCAGCAGATCATTGAAAAATATAATCAATTGCACAGGGATGCGCAGTTGGCAGGCGATCGGGTGAATGCCGAAAACTTTGCCCAACACGCCGAATATTACACACGGCTTCTGGCCGAGGCGCAGCGCGAGGTTGATCAACGGCGCGAAGAGCAAGAGGCGCAAAACCGCGAACGTCAGGCCGAACGGGACCGCGAACGCCAGGACCGGATCAGCGCGCAGGAAGCCGCCGCAAACGCGCAGCCTGACCATGCGCAACCGCAAGACGCAATTGACCAGCATGTCGATGCCACGTCAAACGATGATGGCGGTTCGGGGCTGGTGGACACCCCCGAAGAAAAGCCAAAGCCGCGCCCGCGCAAACCACGCGCACCGCGCAAGCCCAAGACACCGCCAAGCGATAACACAACAGAAGCCGCGGATTAAACGATTGGCCCTCCGGTTTGCGGGGGGCTTTTTCTTAGGCGGGGTTGTCGGCAATCCGGCGGGCAAGGGCGCAATAGGCCTCTAGTCCGATCTGTTCGCCGCGCTCTGTCGGTTTGATGCCCACTGCCGTCAAATGCGCTTCGATATCAGGGCTGACGGATTTCAACGCCGACCGCAGCATCTTGCGACGCTGGTTAAAGGCGGCGGCGACCACTTTGTTCAAAATCGCAGGATCCGCCGGAAAACGCGGCGCGGGCAGTGCGGTCAGATGCACCACTGCCGAATTCACCTTTGGTGGCGGGCTAAAGGCCTCGGGCGGCAGTTCAAGAACAATACGCGGATCGCTGCGCCACTGCGCAAGCAGGGCAAGCCGCCCATAGGCCTTGCTGCCCGGCTGCGCCACAATGCGTTGCGCAACTTCGCGCTGGAACATCAAGGTCAGGCTTTGCCAGAACGGTGGCCATGCGGGCGGGGTCAGCCAGCGCACCAACAATTCGGTGCCGACATTATAGGGCAGATTGGCGGCAACCTTGATCGGGGGCGTCAAATACGCAAGCGGGTCCACCTCCAGCGCATCGCCATTGATCACCTGAAACCGGTCCGGATAGGCATCCGAGATTTCCGCCAGCGCCGCCATGCAACGGGGATCCTTTTCAATCGCCAGAACACGGCGCGCGCCTTCGGCCAAAAGCCCGCGGGTCAAACCGCCCGGACCAGGCCCGATTTCAAGCACATCCGCCGCCGAAACATCGCCCGCCAACCGTGCAATCCTTGCGGTCAGATTAAGATCCAGCAGAAAATTCTGACCCAGCGACTTCTTCGCCGCCAGTTCATGCTTTGCAATCACGTCACGCAGCGCAGGCAGGTTATCAATGGTGCTCATGTCTTCTTTTTTCCCATAAATACTCCCCGCGGAGCGGCGTGCAAATTTACGAAATTTGCGCGCGACTATGTGCCATTCTTGCCGCCATACGCAGGGCCGCGATCATCGATGTCGGGTCGGCAATGCCTTTGCCCGCGATATCAAACGCAGTGCCATGATCCGGTGAGGTGCGAATAAACGGCAATCCCAAGGTGATATTGACGCCGCCTGCAAAATCCAAAGTCTTGATCGGGATTAGGGCCTGATCATGATACATGCACACAGCAACGTCATATTGCGCCCGTGCGCCTGCATGAAACATCGTATCTGCGGGCAAGGGGCCTGCAATATTCATTCCCTGCGCGCGCAAAGCGTCCAGCACGGGGGTGATCATGTCGATTTCTTGCATGCCCATCTTGCCGTTTTCGCCGGCATGCGGGTTCAGACCGGCCACCGCGATACGCGGCGCGGCAACCCCGAAATCGCGGCGCAGCGCCGCATGTGTGATCAGCATGGTATCGGTCAGCAGGCTGGCGGTCAGCTGGGCGGCCACTGCGTCAATCGCGATATGAATGGTGGTCGGCACAACGCGCAATGCATCACAGGCAAGCATCATCACAACGCGGTCGACCTTGGCCAAAGCCGCGAGATATTCGGTATGGCCGGGATAGGGGAAATCTGCCCCGTCAATCAGCGCGGCCTTATGGATAGGCGCGGTGCAAAGCGCGCTTGCCGCGCCGCTTTGGGTCAACGCGACCCCTGTTGCAATCGCGTCGATCACGCCTTGGGCATGGGCCGGATTGGCCGTGCCATGCGTGGCTGCGGGGCCGAAATCCTGTGCCAGAACTGGCAGCACATCGGCGCTTATGCCGCCCGCATCGGCGGCGTCGCGGACCACTTGAAACGGGGTGCCTGCGGGCAAATGCGCGGGATCACCAATCCATAACAGTGGCAATTCATTCCGCAGCGCCGCCCAAGCTGCCGCCGCAACCTCCGGGCCGATGCCCGCAGGTTCACCGCAGCTGATCGCGACGGGTTTCATCGGGCGGTGATCACAGCCGATGCACGCAAATCCGCGACCAATGCTTCGGCCAGTCCGGCAAGCCGCTGACTGACAATCTGGTTGCGCACAGTGCCCGCGTCGAGCCCTTCACTGCCGGCATGATTGCGCGCGCACATCATCAAGAACACCAATGTCTGCCCGTTGTCGCGGGTCAGGTTATAGGACACTTCGCCCGGATCAAGCCGCGCCAGTTCCAGTGCGACATCGCCTGAAATCTCTGACGGGGCGACGACCAGACGGTCAAGCATTTCGGCAGGCTGGTTGCGCGCAACCCCGTAAAGATCGTCGCAGCTATCCACGTTATCCTTAACATCTGCCGCGATCCGCAATGCCGCGTCGGACTGACCGCCTGGGATATAATAGGCCGCGTAATCAATGCTTAATGGCGGCTGTTGCGGGCGGGTTGCCTCGCGCATGCCGCGTTTTTGGAACAGGGCAATCGCATTGGGAATATCAATCGGTTCGGTGACTTCGCCCGGTGCAAGGTCAAGCAGGACCTGCTGCAATTGCGGCGGGTAGTTGGAAATTGGCAACCAGCCCAAACGGCCACCGTTTTCACGTGATGGCAGTGCAGAGACCTGGCGCGCGGCGGCCTCGAATTCGGCAAAAGAGCGCAATTGCGAGATTTCGCGCGCTGCTTGTTGTGCTTGGGCAATCCGGTCCGGCGGCGGTGCGATGATGATTTCGGAAAGCAGGACCTCGATCTGGGTCGGCTGGGTGCCGCGGGCCTGAATCGCGCGTTCGACATCGGCATCGGTCACGGTGACCTCGCGGCTATAACGCGCGCGGATATAGTCACGCCATGCAACCCCGACCTTTACAAAGTCGCGCAAGGTTTCAAGATCAACGTTGTTTTGCGCAAGAACATTGGTGAACTGCGGCAAGGTCATATTGGCACGGCCCGCAAAATCCTCGAGCGCGGTTTCAAGCGTGCCCGGGTTTAGGCGCAGTCCGACGCGGTCCATTTCCTGCTGCTTGAGCCGGTCTTCGATCAGTCCTTCGCGCGCGACCTCGTTCAGATCGCCAGGGGTGCGAAACAGTTCAAGCAGCCGCATGCGCTGGTCAAGCTCATAGCGGGTGATAACCATGTCGTTAACTGTGATCACAGGGGTCAGCTGCCCCTGCGCGCTGGCTTGCGTGCCAAGCGTCTGCGCAAAAGCCAGCATCAGGGCGAAATAGGTAAATACGCGCATCGGGGTCCTCGTTCTTATCATCAATTCCGGCAACTCGTGGCGCGGCCCGCTGCAGAACGCCCTGCAGAAAAGCCTGTCAAAGAGCCACTTAGCCCAAAAGTCGTGCTTGGATCAACTGTAGTGGAAGACGTATAGCTACGCGAGGCGGAAACGTCTATTTTCACACATTCGTTTTGCCATCCCAGTACGATCCCCGCGCTGACGGGGGAATCGGCGGCAATGTCATAGCGCCCGTCAAGTTCAACGCGCCAGCGGTCCGACAAAACAACGCCCGCATCAACGGTCCATTCCGACACGGTGCTGGTCAGGTTTTCTGCGGCATCCGCAGATTGCCAGATATAATGCGCCGCCAGCGAAACCCGTGTGTTTTGCCACGCAATACGCGCATCTGCGACCGTAAGCCCGTCACGGTCGTCAAACAATGCGCGCGCGTCAAACAAGAAACCGTTATTGCCCGCAATCTGCCCTGCAACCAGCCAGTCGGATTGCAACCCGTCCAAACCAGAGGCGCTGGTGAAATCTTCCTGCGCCTCGCTGCGCAAGATCCGTCCGAACGCCAGTGTCGTATCCAGCCCCGCAGAGCCAATGCGCGTATAGGTCAGCCCGACCGCCATCTGCCCGCCTGTTTCAACGGCGTCCTCGCCGGTGAACCGCGACAGATCAAAAAGATTGCCGCGGTCCAATTCGCTGCGGGTGCTGTCCTCGTTTGGGGGTGTATCGCCATAGGCATCGGCCCAAGCTAGGCTGACCACAGGTGTCAGCAAATGTGCGGCACCGCTGTCGCTATAAGCGGCCAAGGGCCAACGTAATGTGACCTGCGAGGATGGCACCACCTGTACTGCGCCCGCGGCATAGCTGCTGTCGTCTTGCACCGCATAATAATCGGCGCGCAGCGAAAGTTTGGTCTGGGCGACAAACCCGCCTGACAGGATGCGGCTTTCTTCCCAGCTGCCAAAGCCGCCGACCCGTGTTACATCGCGCCCCGCATCCCCGTCAGTGCTGCTATAGCGATAGGCGCTGTCGATACTGGCGCCATAGGTCAACGTGCCGCCCCATCGTGCGGGCTGGCGGGTCTCGTATTGGGCATCGGCAACGAGGGGTGGCAATGATGCATTTGATTCGTCGTCGCGCAGGGTCTGGTAATAGGTCAGATGCACCTGCTGCAGGCTGTCGGGCGTCGCACGTGTCACCGATATCGCGCTGTCGAGCCGGTCCTTTGAGGAATAGCCGTAGTCCTGCAAATAGGCGGTGTCGCTGACCGCTTCGATATCGAAATCCAGCTGGTAACCGCCGGAAAGTTCAAACGCGCCCTGCGCAAACACATAGGACCGGTTGTCATCCTCTAGCGTATCATCGCTGGCCGCGCCCTGTATCCGCAGGTTCCCGTTACGAAATGCCTGCCTGTAGATCAGTTCCAGCGTGCGCGTTTCCGCCGACACATAAGGCGTTAGCGTCAAATCGCGGTGATCGCCCAAGGTGATGAAATACGGCACTTTGATCCCGAAACCCAATTGGGTGTTATTGCGCTGCCTTGGGATCAGGAACCCTGTTGCCCGTTCAAGGCTTGGATCAGGCAGGCGCATCATAGGCAGCCAGAACACCGGCGCATTGCGAATGAACAGCGTTGCGTTTTCAAAGTATAATTGCTGCTCAACGCTGTCATGGACCACCCTTTGCGCACGGATCGACCAAAGCGGCGCCTGATCCGCGCAAACCTGACAGGATGACGCGACAGTCCTGTAAAGCTGCGAATAACGCCCGTCGATACGGTCGACCTGATTGGCCGCAAGTTGCAATTGCTGGTCAAGCACAATACGCGCGCCGCGCAATATCCCGTTTTCCAAAGTCGGATCCAACGCGCCGCTATCGGCAAGAACAACAGTGCCATCGGCCAATTGGATGACGATAGGCCCGACAATGCTCAGTCGGTCGCTGGCGCGGTCATAGGTAATCTGCGTCGCGGTCAGTCGCGTGCCGTCATAAAGCACTTCGATATTGCCGCTGGCGATCAACTGCTGGTCCGTGGTCAGCCGGACCTGATCCGCAATCAGGCTTGCCGCGCCCTGCGCGAGACCGGTCTGGGGAAGAACAAGCAGCAAAAGTATCGCAATCAGGCGCATCAGCCATCCTCGTTATGCAGCAAAATACCAAAGGCGATGCCGATCGCGGCCAATGGCGGCGCCCATGCCGCAAGAACAGCTGGCAATTGCCCGTTTTCGCCCAAGACCTGCGCAAAGTTGCGGATAAAGTAGATCACGAATGCAAGCAATATCGCAAACATCACCATCAGCCCCGTGCGCCCGCCGCGCTGGTGGCGCACGGTAAAGGCCGCGCCGATCAGCACCATCGCGACCAGAAATAGCGGCTGTGCCAGTTCGACGTGGAACCAGACTAGATGCCGCTGCGCGGAAAATCCGGCGGTCTGCAACCGCTTGATAAAGGTAGGCAATTCCCAAATCGGAATCGAGGAAGGCGTGCCAAAACTGTCGCGGATCTGATCCGGCGTTAGTGTCGATGTAATGCTGAATGTCGCGTGGCTGATCGCGGCGGCTTCGGGGTTTACGCCGGTGCCAAAAAACCACTGCTTTGCGTCGGTTAACGCCCAGGCACCAGGCACAAGCTGCGCAGTCTTGGCGTTGACGCGCTGTGTGGGCGTGCCGTCGCGCCCGAAGCGGATAAAGCTCACATCGGTCAGCCGCGTGCCGTCCAGATTTGCGCTTTGCGCACGGATCACGGATTGGCCCGCGTCTGTGCCTTGCCGCAGCCAAAGCCCCGAAGACCCGACAGACAGCACAGATTCGCGCCCGCGGAGCGCGCCGGAACGCGATTCATATTCTTTGGATGTGCTTGCCACGATCGGATTACCCACGCCGACAGCGATAACGCCGATCATCAAGGCAACGACCAAGGGCGCGACAAGCGCCCGCAGCGCGGAACGCCCCGCCGCGCGGGTCACCACCATTTCAGAAGAACGCGCCAGTGCAAGAAACAATGCAATCGCGGCAAGGATCATGATCAGCGGTAAGATGACATAGACGCCTTGGGGGATATTCAGCAACGACAACGCCAGAATATCAAAAAAACTCGCATCCGCCGTTGCATAGCGGCGCAATTGTTCAACGATGTCCAAGAACAACATGATCACAAAGAAAATGCCCAGAACGCCCAGAAACGTCATCAGGAAACGGCGCGCAAAATACAGGTGCAAAATCATGGCGCGACCCTCGCATTGCGGCGGCGCTTGAAGAGATGTGGGCGAGTGGCCCAAAACAAAAGGAACCAGATGATCAGAAATCCGGCCACAACCGGCAAATAGACTGCAAACCACAGCCGGTCATCGCTGCGTGCGGCGTTGATCCCTGCGGTTTCCATGGCTTTGACGACGACAATCAATAGAATCGCCGCGATTATCTGGCGCCAGACACCAAAGCGGCTGAACCCCCCGACCATCAGCGCAGAAAAACCCAGCAGTGCTGCGACCGTCCCCAGCAGGGTTTGGCTGAACCGGTCATGGCCGCGCGCTATCAGCACAGCGGCGCTGCGGTTGGTTTCGGCGATAATTTCTGGCGTGGGCCATAGCAATTCGGCGGTTGAAAGATGGTTTTCCTTGCGTTTGGTCGATCCTTGGGCCGTGAACAGGCTTCCGATATTATAGGCAAAATCGTCAAACGCGGTCGTGGTCAGCCGCTCGGTGCTTGTGTCGAACACCTGCACCAGCCCGTCGATCATGACCAATTGTGTCTCGGCGGTGTCATTCACCAAAAACGCGCGCGTGGCGGTATAGGTGACCTGTTCCTCGGGATTGCGGATGTCCGACAGGAAAATATCCTGCAATTCGCCGGCCTGTGTGATGTCGCGGATGTAGAAGGTGATCCCGTTGACCGGCTCGATAAACTGGCCTTCGGTCAACAGCCGTGCGGTGATGTTGCGCGAAATATCCGCCTGCCGCTGATCCAGCCGCGCAGAGCTGAGCGGTACAAGGTAATGCATCAACAGCGACATGAGCAAAGCCACAATCAACCCGAAATAGAACACCGGACGCGCCAGACGGAACGCGGAATAGCCCGTGGCTTGCACCACTACCAGTTCAGATTCGGTTGTCATCCGGTTGGTCACATAAACTGCCGCCGCAAATGCCGCCAAAGGCAGCGCAAGCCGGATCACCGATGGCAAGGAAAGCGCGGTAAATTCAAGGAAAACCCCCGCCGATTGCCCGTCGGCGATCAGCTGGTCAAACAGAACAACCGCCCGGTTGATCCAGTAGATCAGCACCAGAACAAGGCTGAAAAAGCCAAACATCACCATCAATTGAGACAGCAAGTATCGGTCGAACTTGGCCAATCGGATATCCTTGTTGCAAGCGGGGCTTGTATATCTGCCAAGCTATCGCATTCACAGGCGGGATTGAACAGCTATCTGGTATTTACGCAGGGCGCGCGCTACCAATGCGCGAAACATATCCACCCCAAGGAGCCACCATGACAACGCCCGCCGAAATTCAGTTCAAAGACGTCAATCTTGATCAACTTGCAACGGCCCGCGGGGTTATTGCCATTTTTGTTGGAGAAGACGGCAAGCTTGACGCGGGCGCGCGCAAGGTGAACACGCTGACGCGTAAGGCGATCGCGCGGTTTGTGGATGGCGAAAAGTTCGAAAAAATGGCGCAGGGCGATGTAGCGGTGCTTGCCTATCCGGTCGGGCTGGCGGCGGAAACGGTGCTGGTGGCCAAACTACCGCGCCGCCCCAGCGAGGCACAGGCACGCAAAGCGGGTGCACAACTGGCCAAGCTGATGGGTGACGCCGATATCACCGTGGTCGCGGGCAGCATTGCGCGCGCGGATGAAATCGCGCTTGGGCTTGCGCTGCGTGACTACCGTTTTGACAGCCATAAAACAGGGGACAAACCCGCCAGAGGCGCGGTGACCTTTATGGTGGCCAAACCCGAAGCTGTCGCAAAATCCGCCGCCCCGATGGCCGCAATCTCTGAAGGCGTGTTTTTCACCCGTGACCTGACGAACGAGCCCGCCAATATCCTGACCACGGATGATTTCGCGGCGCGGCTGGCGGCGATGCATGAACTGGGGCTGGAGGTCGAAATCCTTGAAGAAGATGATCTTGAACGGCTCGGCATGGGCAGCTTGCTGTGCGTCGGGCAGGGGTCTGATAGCCCGAGCAAGGTTGTTGTCATGTCGTGGAACGGCGGCGGCGATGAGGCCCCGTTTGCGCTGGTTGGCAAAGGGGTGGTGTTCGACACTGGCGGGATCAGCATCAAACCGGCTGCAGGCATGGAAGACATGACCATGGATATGGGCGGCGCAGGTGTTGTGGCCGGTGTCATGCGCACGCTGGCGCTGCGCAAGGCCAAGGCCAATGTTGTCGGGCTGGTTGGGCTGGTCGAAAACATGCCATCGGGCAATGCGGTGCGCCCGGGTGATGTGGTGAAATCCATGAAGGGCGACACGATCGAGGTGATCAACACCGACGCCGAAGGCCGTTTGGTGCTGGCCGATGTGATGTGGTATGCGCAAGAACGGTTCAGACCAGTGGGCATGATCAACCTTGCCACGCTGACAGGCGCTATTCTGGTTGCATTGGGCCATGAAAACGCAGGGGTATTTTCGAATTCGGATGATCTGTCGGATGCATTCATCAAAGCCGCAGGCGCCGAAGGCGAAGGCGCATGGCGCATGCCGATGGGCAAAGCCTATGATGATATGCTCAAATCGCGCATTGCAGACATGAAAAACATTGGCGGGCGCATGGCCGGATCGATCACCGCCGCGCAATTCCTGCAACGATTCGTCAAAGAAGATGTGCCGTGGTGCCATATCGATATTGCCGGTGTGGCTAGCGTGAAATCCGAAACCGCACTTGCGCCTGCGGGCGCGACTGGCTGGGGAGTGATGGCGCTTAACCGGTTGATCGCGGATAAATACGAAAACTGATATGGGCGCGGCCAAATTTTATCAGCTTAAGGAAAGCCCGCTTGACGTGGCGCTGCCCAAACTCGTCGTCATGGCGCGCGCGCAAGGCCTGCGGGTGCTGATCCGCACGGCTGATCCTGATTTGGCCGCGCGGCTGGACGCTGTGTTGTGGAAAGGGCCGGATGCATCGTTTTTGCCGCACGGGATCGCGGGCGGGCCGCATGATGACGCGCAACCCGTGCTGATCGGCGATGTACCTGTTAAGGGGTTTGACTATGTAATTTGTGTCGGCGGGGCCGATCTGACCGCGGCAGAGGTCACAGCGCTGGCGCGCAGCTGTATTATGTTCGACGGCTGGGACGAGGCGGCGCTTGCGCATGCACGCAGCCAGTGGAAGGCCCTGACCGATGCGGGATGCACCGCACAATATCACGCGCAAGAAGACGGGCGTTGGGTGCTAAAGGCGCAAAAGAACTAGCCGCCGCAAAGCGCGCGCAGCATGTCCCAGACCCAAAGATTGCCCTGTACCCATTGTGCCGCGGCCAATGTCAGGCAAAACGCACAGCTTGCCATGACCGCGATGACCGTCGGGTGCAATTGGCGGGTTTGATCCATTGCAGCAGCTTCGCGGCAAATCATTAAGTGCGGGTAAATTGCGCCGGCCTTAGAAGGTAAAACTTGAATCAAAATCTTCGGGCAGTTCAGTGGGGGCAGGGGCGCAGGCCGCCAATACCAAGAGAGAAAGAACAACATATTTCATCGGGTCAACACCATGTAATTGTTCGAAATTTCAATATGCGCAAAGCGGTTGAGATAGGACATTCCAAGCAATGACTGATCCATCGTGCCACCATTCACAAACGCTGGCACCGCAAGATCGGTCTGATCGCCCAATGAGACGCGGTCAAGCGTGATTGTGGCGGTTGAAACGCTGCCATTGGCTGTCATCGCGACCCCGTTATAATCCAGCGCTATCGGGTCAAACCCCAATGCGCGGGCGTCCGATTGGGTCAGCACAACGCTGCTGGCGCCCGTGTCGATCACAAATGCAACGTCGACACCGTTTACCTGCAAGGTCAGATAGTAATGCCCGTCGCGCGCCAGCGGCACAGATATCCGCCCGTCGGCGCGTTGCGCCTGACCGCCCGCCACGTCGCGGCTGATATCCCCCCAAAGCCCGTAGGCCCCGATCACCCCGAGAAAAATAAACAGCCAGATCATGGCCTGTTGCACTGTCCGGTTCAGGTTTTCGCGCCCCGAGACCAGAACCGACCCCGCAATCGCGAGCCCCAAGATCCCAAGATACAGCGCACGCGCGATTTGATCGCCGGTCATGATCCGCCCTTAACCGCCAATGCCAAAACCGCGCAACCCGTCCAGAATGAACTGCACCGCAAGCGCGGCCAGCAGCATCCCCAAGACCCGCGTCAGAATGTTCAGGCCGGTTTTACCCAAGGCGCGTTCGATCGTGTTTGATGCCAGAAACGCCAAAAGCACAATAAACAGCACCAGCAAGATCACGCCCGTAATGGCCACAAAATCGCTGGCCCCTTGGGCTTGGCCGGCCAGCAGGATGATTGTGGTGATCGCGCCCGGTCCGACGATCAGCGGCAAAGCCAGTGGAAATACGGAAGGGTCGTCGTGATGTTCTTCCAACCCTTCGGCGGCGTTATCTTCGCGGCGGGCCTGACGTTTTTGAAACAGCATGTCCAGCGCGGTCAGGAACAACAAGATACCCCCCGCAATCCGGAACGCATCCATCGAAATACCGATAAAGCCGAGCACGGCCTCGCCCAGAAACAAAAATACCATCATCAGGCAGGCAGAAACAAGACAAGCGCGGATCGCAATTGCGCGGCGTTGCGCAGCATTCATGCCTTGGGTCATGGCAATAAACACAGGCGCAAGGCCAGGCGGATCGATGATAATGAACATCGTGGTGAAGGCAGCGATAAGCGCGGTAATATCTGTCATGGCAACCTTATGCGGCAAGGCCGATCAAATTCCTAGGAATTTGATGCCTCCGGCGGGAGTATTTTTGGCAAGATGATATGCAGCGCGTTTCTGTCGGTTTTGTCCATGCAATGCTATGGTTGTATTGGGTGTTTGCCTCGCTTAGGTTTCGTTCAAACAGGTTTTTGGATTATGCCATGCTGAAATCACTCTCGTTGGTCTTTGGGATCACTTTCATGATGCAGCCCGCGGTTGCTCAGGTGATCTCTGGCGCTGATGACCCAGTATTGCGTATCGCGGCGCAGCGTTGGTTGGGTAATGAAAGCCCAGCTGAGGATCTTTGGGCTTTGGGTGAAATTGCCGCTGATGGAAATATTGCGGCGCGGATGTTCGTCAACCGAATAATGGGTGCGGTTCATATGGATATCGACTTTCCAGAACTTGATCGGAACGAACGCAAGGCGTTGGTTCCTGCGGATCGGTCAGGCGCGCGAACGACGATATCTTCACCATATTATGTTGATTCGGGTACGGTTCCCGCGATGGCCGCGCTTAGAGAAATTGATCGTGTCGAAGATATTGATACTTGGATCGCGCTGGCAGAACGCACATGGGCCGCAGGGTATCAGCCACGTATGGTAACGGCTTTGAGAAACAATAGGCGTTTGCTGGAAATCGACATCGCGCGCTATCTTGAAACAAGATTTCCCTTAGATATGGAGATACGCGCAACTGTTTGGTGGATGCGCATGTTCCACGCGGGTCTTGTTGAGGCCAATAACATGCTTGAACCGGGCGAAGCGGAAGCGATCGTGGCGCATTGGGGTGGCTTGCCTTGGCGGGCCGAGGACACGTATGCGCTCGATGCGGCCCTGCGCGATGGGCGTTGGCACGCTGTTCAATTGCGCGCGTATCTACCCAGTTTTCGACCTTCGATTATCGAAGAGCTTAGGTATGCTGAACAGCATGAAAAAGTAGCCGAATTCTATCTGCAAACGATTATGGTTAGAGACCGTAATCCGGAGTCTTTGGATGGGGATGATAACTTGGTCACGATGGGCGACTTATTGATCGCAGAGGCAGACTATACGACGTCACTGCGTCCTTTGGTGACTGTTTGCGAACGTTTATGCGGCGCAGAAGTCGCGGAATGTGTCGCGCGTGGCGAGATTGTCGGACTTGACCGATTTACCCGAGATTTTTTCAGTAGCGGGTTGATCGCGTCAAGCGATTACGACAACTCTGAACGGGCAGTGTCGGCGCTGATGAAAGGCCTGTCGAATATGGCGGCAAGAGAGGAGCCGTATATGTTCAATGGATTGCTGCCGCAGTGCATAGCAGATGCGGCAGTCGCACTTGGCGAATAGAGCGGTTGAATTACGCCTTCTCTGCCTTTTCCAGCCGTTCAAGGGCCACCATCCACATGGATTCAGCGCGGGCATGGGCATCCATGACTTCGGCATATTTCTTGTTCCATGTCGCCAATTCGCCTGCTTTGCCGTCCTCATAAAGCGCTGGATCAGCGAGCTTTTTGGCAAGTTTGTCGCGCATGTCGTTGATTTTATTGACGCGTTCTTCGTTTTTGCGCACGTCCGCGCGCATCGCCTGAATTTTCTCGCGGCTGGGCTTGGGCGCGGCTGCGGGTTTCGGCTTT
Organism: Yoonia tamlensis; assembly: GCF_900115105.1. GTDB lineage: Bacteria > Pseudomonadota > Alphaproteobacteria > Rhodobacterales > Rhodobacteraceae > Yoonia > Yoonia tamlensis. The sequence continues at coordinate 1,486,352 of NZ_FOYP01000001.1, read as the reverse complement.
GCTTTTTCAAGCTGCTTTTCAGGGGTCAGCAAAAGCTTACGGTACGATTCGAGATCGTCATCATAGGGGTCCACATGCCCGTCTTTGACCAGCCACAGACGATCCGCGACCATAGAAAGCAGGTGCATATCGTGGCTGACAAGGATGACAGCACCCGAATAGGCGGTGAGCGCTTCGACCAGCGCTTCGCGGCTTTCGATATCAAGGTGGTTTGTCGGCTCGTCGAGGATCAACAGATGCGGCGCGGGCAGGGTGGCCAGCAGCAGTGACAGGCGTGCCTTTTGCCCACCGGACAGACGACCGACCTCTGTATCGGCTTGATCGGCGCCAAGCCCAAAGCCCGCGAGCCGCGCGCGCAGTTTGGCCTGACCTTCGTGCGCGCGTTCGCGGAACAGGTGATCGAGCGGGGTTTCTTCGACCCGCAATTCATCCACCTGATGCTGTGCAAAAAAGCCGATGCGCAGCTTGTTTGATGTCACCATCTTGCCGTTCATCACATCAAGACGACCTGATAACATCTTGGAAAGTGTGGATTTCCCTTCACCGTTGCGCCCCAATAGCGCGATGCGGTCATCCTGGTCGATGCGCAGGTTCAGGTCGCGCAGGATAACGGTTTCGCCATAACCCACGGATGCGCCTTCGGTTGCGATGATGGGGGGAGATAATTCTTCGGGTTCGGGGAATGTGAACACAGTGCGCGCAGCATCTTCTGGCGCGCGGATGGTTTCCATTTTTTCAAGCGCCTTGACCCGTGACTGGGCTTGCTTGGCTTTGGATGCTTTGGCTTTGAACCGGTCGACAAAGGCCTGCAAATGCTGGCGCTGCGCGTCTTGTTTTTTGGCCGCCGCAGCCTGCACCGCACGGTTGGCGGCGCGTTGTTTGGCGAACATATCATAGGTGCCAGTGTAGTAGATCAGCCCCTTGTCTTCGAGATGCAAGATCCCGCCCACAGAGCGGTTGAGCAATTCGCGGTCATGGCTGACGATCAGCACGGTATGCGGGTATTTGACCAGATAGGCCTCGAGCCAGAGCGCGCCTTCAAGATCAAGATAGTTTGTCGGTTCGTCGAGCAGCAAGAGGTCCGGTTCGCTGAACAGGACTGCCGCAAGCGCCACGCGCATCCGCCAGCCGCCCGAAAAGGCGGAACAAGGCTGTTGTTGTTCTTCGTGCGTAAACCCGAGCCCCTTGAGGATCGTGGCGGCGCGGGCTTCGGCGGACCATGCGTCGATATCGGCAAGCCGCGTTTGCACCTCGGCGATACGGTCGGGGTCGGTTGCGGTTTCGGCTTCGGCCAGCAGGGCCTCGCGTTCGGTATCGGCGCGCAGCACGGTGTCGATCAGTGACACTTCGTTGCCGGGAACCTCTTGGCTGACACCGCCGATTTTCCAGCCGCGCGGGATGGTCACCGTGCCGGTATCAAGCACCATTTCGCCGCGGATCACACGGAACAGGGTTGTCTTGCCCGACCCGTTGCGCCCGACCAGACCAACCTTGTGGCCTGTGGGGATCGTGACGGTGGCGTGTTCGACCAATGTGCGGCCTTCGACGGAATATGTGATGTCAGATATTTTAAGCATGAGAGGGGCTATGCGCGATCCTAACGGGCGGGTCAATCCGGTGATTTTTCTTCGGTCATGAAATCGTCACCGAAGCTTTACACCGTTGTCACATCGCGGGCGCATGCGGCGAAGGCAACTAACCCTGAGGATCATCATGACCTATCGTTTTTACTGTCTGACATCCGTGATTGCGCTGACCGCTGGAATTGCGCAAGCCGACACATTTAACCGCATTGCATCATTCCCCACGCATTTGAATATCGGCGCGGGCGACCAAGCCGTTGAAACATCCGCCGAGATCATCGCAGCGACCGCCGATGGCATGACGCTTGTATATACTGACAGCCCCTTGGGTGCGATTGGCCGGATTGATATTACCGACCCTGCCAACCCTGCGCCGCTTGGCAATATCGATATGAACGGTGAACCGACATCGGTTGGGATCGTGGGCAACGTGGCCTTTGTCGGGGTGAATACCTCGGAAAGCTATACCGCGCCGTCGGGACGTTTGGCTGCTGTCGATATTGCAACCGGCGCAGAGCTGGCAAGCTGTGAACTGCCAGGGCAGCCGGACAGTATTGCGGTTGCCAAAGACGGTTCGTTTGTTGCGGTGGCGATTGAAAACGAGCGTGACGAGGATTTGGGCGATGGCCGCACCGGCCAACTGCCTGCCGGTGCGCTGACACTGGTGCAAATCGCGGATGGTGTTGCCGATTGCGACACGCTGATCAATGTTGCGATGACCGATCTGGCCGCGATCAGCCCCGAAGACCCCGAACCCGAATTCGTGGACATTAACGCCGCAGGTGACGTGATCGTCAGCATGCAAGAAAACAACCATATGGTCGTTGTAGGCCGTGACGGTGCGATCAAAAACCACTTTAGCGCGGGCACCGTTGATCTTGATGGGATCGACGCCACTGATGAACGCGCGGCACTGCTATTCACCGAAAGCCAATCCGGTCTGCCGCGCGAACCTGATGCAGTAAAATGGATCGACGACACGCATTTTGCCACCGCGAACGAAGGCGACATGGACGGCGGGACACGTGGCTGGACCATTTTCAACGCTGACGGCACAGTCGTTTATGATGCAGGCACATCTTTTGAATATGCGATTATTCAGGCGGGCCACTACCCTGATAAACGGTCCGACAGCAAAGGTGTCGAGCCTGAATCCATTGAAACAGCAACATTTGGCGAAACGCCAATGGTGTTTGTCGGCGCTGAGCGCGCGTCAATGGTCGGGGTTTATGATGTGTCCGATCTGTCAGCGCCCGTCCTGACCCAGCTATTGCCGTCAGGGATCGGGCCAGAAGGCTATGTTGCCATTCCATCGCGCAACCTGCTTGTTTCCGCAAACGAGGTCGACCTTATCGCAGATGGCGGCGTGCGCAGCCATGTGATGATCTTTGAATATTCAGACGCAGATGCCACATATCCGATGATCACTTCGGCGGGTGCAGACAGCCTGATTGGCTGGGGCGCGCTTTCGGGGCTGGCGGCAGTTGATGACAGCACATTGGTTGCAATCAACGACAGCTTTTACAGCTACCAGCCAACAATCTTTACCGTTGATGTCAGCGTCACACCTGCGCAAATCATCGCGGCTACGCCTGTGACCCGCGCGGGCTACCCTGCGCAATTGATGGATATGGAAGGGATCGCCGTGGACGGGCAGGGCGGCTATTGGGTCGCTTCCGAAGGCCGGATCGACCGGAACGTGCCACACGCGATCTACCATGTGGATGCAGATGGGGCGATTGATCAGGAAATCGGCCTGCCGAACGCGTTGCTGGGTGTCCAGAAACGGTTTGGGTTCGAAGGGATCACCCTTGTCGGTGATACGCTTTGGGTGGCCGTACAGCGCGAATGGGAAGACGACGCCGCAGGTTTGGCAAAGCTCGTCGCCTATAACCTTGAGACCGGGGAATGGGGTGCAGTGCATTATCCGCTTGAGACGCCTGCAACAGGCTGGATCGGCCTGTCCGAGATCGTCGCGCAAGGTGATTATGTCTACCTGATCGAACGCGACAACCAGATCGGCGCGAATGCTGTTGTGAAACAAATCACCCGCGTGTCGCTTGACCAGATGGTGCCCGCGCCATTGGGTGGCGATCTGCCTGTCGTGCGCAAGGAAATTGTGCGCGACCTGATCCCCGACCTGACATCAACCGGTGGTTATGTGCTTGATAAAGTTGAAGGGTTGACCTTCACGCCAAACGGCACTGCCTATGTGGTCACCGACAATGACGGCGTTGATGATCATTCGGGTGAAACGATGTTCTGGGCGATTGACGGTCTGGACAACTAGGCGCCGCCGCGCCGTTTAGCTGCAGCCGCCCGATCGCTTCGGGCGGCTGCTGTTGTTTTGTGCAAAGTCGACAAGCGAGGTCTTTTCACAGCGCCCGCCCCATGTTAGGGGGTGCCACAAAGTAAACCCATCGCAATGAAAGACCTAAAAACATGGCTATCCAGCGTACATTTTCGATCATCAAACCTGACGCGACAAAACGTAACCTGACTGGCGCAATCGCCGCTAAATTCGAAGAAGCCGGCCTGCGCATCGTTGCGTCCAAGCGTATCCAGCTGACACTGGCACAGGCACAGCAATTCTACGGTGTGCATTCCGAGCGTCCGTTCTTTGGTGAACTTTGCGAATTCATGATTTCAGAGCCAATCGTCGTACAGGTTCTGGAAGGCGAAGACGCGATCGCGAAAAACCGCGAAGTTATGGGCGCAACAAACCCAGCAGACGCGGCCGAAGGCACAATCCGCAAGGAATTCGCGCTGTCTATCGGTGAAAACTCTGTTCACGGGTCAGACGCACCTGAAACAGCCGCAGAAGAAATCGCTTTCTTCTTCTCGGGTCTTGAACTGGTCGGTTAATCCGCCAGCAGGTTTGGGTGCGCCCAAGCAATATCTTTTGGGGCCGTCCGCACCGATTTGGCGCGGGCGGCTTTTTTGTTCAGATTGATTTCAAGCGCGCGATAGTTGCGGATATTGGCATTATACAAAAGGTCGAACAGGTCGCCGACCACAGGGATCGACCCGATGGCAAAATCAAGCAGCGTATTCGCCAGCATATAGACCAAAGTGCCCGGTGTTGCGCCAAGACGGTGCGCCTGTTTGATCATCCACAGCGACGGGATAAGTGCCGCGAAGTCACCGACAACCGGCACAAGCCCCAATATATTATCAAACCCCACAGACACGCGGGTGCGCGGAATATAGAAAAGCGCGTCCATACGCTGCGCGGTTTTGCGCAGGCGGGACAGTTCAAAATCAATGTCTTGTTCAATGTTCATGACGTTAACATAAACGATTCGCGCGTAAATGTGAAGGGTATTTACTTCGGCGCAGGGTAAAAAATAACTCGCCCGACGACCTGTAGGGCGAGCTGTTTGACGTAAGGCGATCTAGAACCGATAGCCGACAATCAAAGACGTGCTGTTATATTCAATGTCGGGGTCAACAATATCGACCATGTCAAATGCCGTTTGATATTTGAGTTCGGTAAATATCTGACCGCTACCAGCTTGGAACCGCGCGCCAAGGCCAATTTGGCCACCTGTTGTGATCGCGCTGCCAGTAGCATCAGGGTAGGCATCCTTGCCGTCATAACGCACATTAATCACGCCCAAACCAGCGGCCGCGTAGGCGTTTCCGACGCCGAAGTCAGCAATGGGATAGCGACCAACAACCATCAAAGACAGGCTTTGCAGGTGATCCCCATATTCTGTGTACCCACGGTCGGTGGCCATGACATCGACACCGACTTCGATCTCACCAAACTGGTCGGTATAGACGCCAAAGCCAATCGCGCCGCCATTATCCAGCGGGTAATCAATGCCATTGTAGCCAAGCCCGTCGGCGGTAAGGTCGAATGCGCCGCCAAGGTAGGCTTCGTATGAAAGCGTTTGCGCGGATACTGCCTGCGACATTGCCGCGAGTGCCAGCGCAACAATGCCAGTATGGATATTCATAATCTATCCTCGGAAATGATTTGTGCGTGGCCTGCCTAGCATGGGCAGCGGTATGTGAATAGGCATTAACCAATGTGTGGCCATAGGTCCGCGTGTCGGCCTATCTGACACCAATGCGGTCCAAAAACTGTTCCAGCTCGGACCGGTCAGCGTCGAAACTGCCCGCTTTGATCTGGTCGAATGATTTGCGCAGCGCCTTTTTCTCTTCGCCTTTGCAATCATTCCACGGGCGGCCTTGCAGGGCCATATGCAGCACGTAATAGCCTATGAAATGCGGGCGTCCGCCATTTTCAAGCAACCGGCGATAGGCCGCGTCCGCGCCCATTTCGCGCAGTTGCTCGGCGGTCGTTATCCCGGCAGCCTTGAGCGATTTTTCAAAAGCGGGGCCGATATTTTTGATGGATGTCAGCGCTGTCATGCGTCCAGAATACGCGCAGCGCAAAAGGATGCCCAGAGAAATCAAGCCGCACCCAAATCAATGGATGCGGCTGTTGATTTGTTAACTGCGTGGCTTGCGCGGTTTGGCCTTGCCGCCTGGCGGGGTGAACCGCTTGGAGGTGTCATTGGCTTTTGCACGTGGCTTGCCGCCATCAGATTTGCCCTTGAAAGCAGGCTTGCCGCCGTCTGACTTGCCTTTGTAGGCCGGTTTTCCGCCGTCGGACTTGCCCTTATAGGCTGGCTTGCCGCCGTCGGATTTGCCTTTATAGGCTGGCTTTGCTCCGTCGGATTTTCCCTTATAGGGCGGCTTTCCACTGTCTGATTTTGCCTTATAAGGCGGCTTGCCCTTTTTCGCGACAAGCGCGTCACCGTGATCGCGGCGTTCGGGTTTATGGCGCGGTTTGCGTGCGGAATAATCGTCGGCGGCACCCGGTACGGGCTGGATTGCTGCGACATCATGCTGCGAAGACGGGGGCGGGGCGCCACGGTCGCGCGGGGCCGCGCGTTTGGGTTTATCGCCATAGTCACGTTTGGGTTTATCGCCATAGTCACGTTTGGGCTTGTCGCCAAAATCGCGTTTCGGGCGGTCGTCATAATCACGCTTGGTCTTGCGCGGTCCGCGTTCACCCAATTGTGGCGGGCTGTCCAGTGCGGTCAGGTTGGCCTGATTTTCGAGCTTCATATCGCTGCCGACGGATTTCAAAAATCCGGCAACCGCTGGTTCTGCAATCTCGACAAAGGTCTCGTTGGGCTGGATGCGGATCGCACCGATTTCATTCTTGGTGATGTCACCGGCCTTGCAGATCATCGGCAGCAACCAACGGGCTTCTGCCTTGCCTTCGCGGCCAACATCGACGCTGAACCATTTGGACGGGCCAAAGGCCTTGTGTTCGCGCGGCGCGCGTTCGGGGCGGTCGCCGCGTTCGGCGCGTTGCGGTCCGTCTGCGTATTCCGACAGATGTTCTGGCGCGGATTGCTTGCCCGCATATAGCCGCAGATAGGCCGCCGCGATTTGTTCGGGCGCATGCGCGGCCAATAGCCGTGTTGCGAATTCCTGTTCGCTTTCGCTGAATTCTTCAGACCAGACCGGATCTTGCAGCAGGCGTTCTTCGTCACGCGCTTTGACCTCATCTGCAGTTGGCGGCACGGCCCATGTTGCGGTCAGCTTGCCCCATTTGAGCAGGTTTTCCGCGCGGCGGCGCATTTTCGCAGGAGCGATCAGTGCGGAAATCCCTTTGCGGCCCGCGCGACCCGTCCGGCCAGAGCGGTGCAACAAGGTTTCGGCGTTGGTTGGCAGTTCGGCGTGGATTACCAGTTCAAGGTTCGGCAGGTCGATCCCGCGCGCGGCAACATCCGTCGCCACACAAACCCGCGCGCGCCCGTCGCGCATGGCTTGTAGCGCGTGCGAACGTTCGTTTTGTGACAATTCGCCTGAAAGGGCCACTGTGGCAAAGCCACGGTTGGACAGGCGCGTCGTCAGCCGTGTGACCGAGGCGCGCGTGTTACAAAACACAATCGCATTCGGCGCATCATAAAACCGCAGGCAGTTGATAATCGCAGCGTCAATATCATGGTTGGCGACGGTCAGTGCGCGGTATTCGATATCGCTGTGCTGGGATTCCTTGCTAACGGTCGCAACACGGATGGAATCGCGCTGGTACGACTTTGCGAGCTTGGCAATCATCGGCGGCACAGTCGCCGAGAACATCAAGGTGCGGCGTGTTTCGGGGGCTTCGCCCAAAATGAATTCAAGATCTTCGCGGAACCCGAGGTCAAGCATTTCATCGGCTTCGTCCAAAACAATCGCGCGCATGTCGGACATATCAAGGCTGCCGCGCATGATGTGGTCTTTTAGACGGCCCGGTGTCGCGACAACAATATGCGCACCGCGATCCAGCGCACGGCGTTCATCGCGCATGTCCATGCCGCCCACGGTTGACGCCATCGTCACGCCCGCACCCGCATAAAGCCACTGCAATTCGCGTTTCACCTGCAACGCCAGTTCGCGTGTTGGTGCGATCACCAATGCCAATGGTCTGCCTGCAGGGCCAAAATGGCCATCTTCGCCCAAAATTGTTGATCCAATCGCAAGCCCGAAACCCACGGTCTTGCCTGATCCGGTCTGCGCTGAAACCAGCAGGTCTTTGCCTTCCAATTCGGGCGCTGTGACGGCCTCTTGGACGGGGGTCAATTCGGTGTAGCCCTGTTTGGCAAGGGCGTCGGCAAGTGTCTGGATCATCGTGGTCATCGGGGGGCTTTCTGGCGGGTAAGCGTGCGCACTACGCGCAAGGGCCGCGTTTGTATAGGGGTAAGACGTGATGTTACGGCTAATAATAGCGTTAATTTAGGTGTTTTGTAAAAACCAGCGATCAATGCGCGCCTTTAGCGCCGCCCAGATCGCGGGCGCGCCGCGTGTGACCTTGGCCCCGACACGGGTTTCAAGCTGCGCGGGCGTGACGTTATAGGTGGGCCATGTGCCGCCACCTGTTTCAAGGTTCGCGATCACGGGCTGCACCCTGTCGATGGATTTGGCAAAGACCGCATCATCGGTTTGGGCGGCTTCGAATTCATCCCAAAGCGCGCGGAATGCGTCCGCCTGATCAGCGGGCAAAAGCCCGAATATCCGGTCGGCGGCGGCCTGTTCGATGGCCTCTTGGGCCGCAGGGTCATGATCGCCGTGAATGGGCGCATCGCCCGCGTCGATTTCGACAATATCGTGGATCAACAGCATCTTGATTACGCGGTCGATTTGCACGGGCCGCACCGCATGTTCGGCCATGACCATCGCATATAGTGCGATATGCCAGCTATGTTCGCCGGAATTTTCGCGCCGTGATGCATCGCATAGCGTGGTCGCGCGCAGGGTTGATTTGAGCTTGTCGGCCTCAGTCAAAAACGCAAGCTGCGCGGTGATCCGGTCCGCCATCTAGCGTTTGACGCGGCGCGGCATGTTGACGGATGGTTCCGGCTCTGGCGCGTCTGCTTCGTCTTCTGACGGTTTGACCGTGCCGCCCCATAGATCAGCAACCTCTTCGTCAAGCTGCGCTTCTTTTTCTTCGTCCGACAGCCCTTGCAGCGGTGCGGCTTGGGGCTTGGGCCCATCTTGGTAGTTATTGGCCTTGCGTTCGGCAAGCAGGGCGCGTGCGCGTTCTTCGGCGCGGCGCACGCGCACGGCGGTCAAAAACGCCTCTTGCAGGGTTTGCGATGAGGCACCCAACAGCGTGCCAATGGTTTCCGTAATCGCAATATCACCGGACGCTGCCTGATCCGCCAATGCCAGATCAGCCAGCTCGTCTGCGACCTTATCAAGATAGGAATCAGCCATGTTGCTACCGTGTGTTTTCTGTCAATCGCCGCCGCACATAGGTTTTGACGGTGTCAATCATCGGATCCATATAGGGATCTTCAAAGAAGTGGCCCGCGCCCTGCATTTCGTCATGGGTGACGGTGATGCCTTTTTGTTCGTGCAGCTTGTTGACCAGATTGACAGTATCGGCTGGCGGCGCGACACGGTCGTTTGATCCGTTAATGATCAAGCCCGAAGAAGGGCAGGGCGCAAGGAAGCTGAAATCATACATATTCGCGGGCGGGCTGACGGAAATAAACCCTGTAATTTCGGGGCGGCGCATCAAAAGCTGCATGCCGATCCATGCCCCGAATGAAAAACCGGCAACCCAGCAATGTTTGGAGTTGCTGTTCATGGATTGCAGGTAATCCAGCGCCGATGCCGCATCCGACAATTCGCCAACGCCTTGGTCATATTCACCCTGAGAGCGCCCAACACCGCGGAAGTTGAACCGCAAAACCGTAAATCCCATGTTATAAAATGCGTAATGCAGGTTATAGACAACGCGATTGTTCATCGTGCCGCCAAACTGCGGATGCGGATGCAAGACGATGGCAATAGGTGCATCGCGGTCTTTTTGCGGGTGGTAACGCCCTTCGAGGCGTCCTTCGGGTCCGGGAAAGATGACTTCGGGCATTGAGATTCCGTCGCTGCTGTGGTGCTTGTGCATTGTTGACGAAAACGCTCAGGCACCTTAGAAAGGTTCTAATCTGGGAGAGATCCCACATTATCTGGTCACGGTGAAGTAATCACGCAGCGCCGCGCCGTCAATGAAATTGCGCCTGCATAAGGGATTAAGCGATGAAATTAAGCACAAAAGGTCGCTATGCGATGGTCGCACTGGCCGATTTGGCGCTGCAACCCAAAGACACATTGGTGAACCTGACCGAGATATCAAAGCGTCAGGATATTTCGCTACCCTATCTTGAACAGCTTTTTGTCAAGCTGCGTCGCGCCGGATTGGTCGATTCCGTACGTGGGCCGGGTGGGGGCTACCGGCTGGCCCGCCCCGCGTCCGAGATGCGGGTGTCTGAAATTTTGGGCGCCGTCGACGAAACCGTTTCAGCCATGCACAAAGGGGCAGGGGCATCGGGCGGCGCGTCGGGGTCGCGCGCACAATCGCTGACTAACCGGTTGTGGGAGGGGCTAAGTGCGCATGTCTATGTGTTTTTGCATCAGGCGCGACTTTCGGATGTTGTTGCCAATGGTCTGGCCCCCTGTCCTGCGGTGCCCGCATTGTTCGAGGTTGTTGATGAGGAATAAAGAGGGGCGCTGCCCCCGGCCTGCGGCCTCCCCCGGAGTAGTTTTGGCAAGATGATATGAGAAGAACCTATCTGGATCATAATGCGACCACGCCTTTGCGGGCCGAGGCGCGCGCGGCGATGATTGCGGCGATGGATGTGGTGGGCAACCCGTCATCGGTGCATGCAGAAGGCCGTGCGGCCAAGGCAATTGTTGAAAAAGCGCGGTTGCAGCTGGCCGAAGCGGTGGGCGCATCCGGCGCGGATGTGGTGTTTACATCAGGCGCGACCGAGGCCGCGGCGCTGGCGTTGGCGGGGCGCGGTCTGAAGGGTGCGATGATTGAGCATGACGCGGTGCATGCATGGATAGATCCGGTTTTACGCCTGCATGACGGGCTTGCGGTTGTGGATGATCCGGCGGTGGCGACATTGCAGCTTGCCAATTCCGAAACGGGCGTTGTGCAGGATTTGCCAGCAGGGCTGGCTGTCAGCGATATCACCCAAGGGTTTGGCAAAGTGCCTTTTGCCTTTGCGTGGTCGGGGGTGCAGATGGTTTTTCTGTCGGCGCATAAATTCGGCGGCCCCAAAGGTGTGGGCGCGCTGATCTTTCCCGCAGGAACAGATGTCGCCGCGCAAATCAAGGGTGGCGGGCAGGAAATGGGCCGCCGTTCGGGCACGGAAAACGTGATCGCCATTGCCGGAATGGGCGCCGCAGCCATGGCTGCGCAGGCGGATTTGGCCGCTGGCCGTTGGGAACGGGTTGCACAACTTAGAAATATTCTAGAAAAGGCCATTGAGACCGCCGAAAAGAACACTATTTTTGTCGGGAAAGACGCGAACAGATTGCCCAACACCAGTTGCTTTGCAACGCCTGGCTGGAAGGGTGAAACCCAAGTGATGGCGATGGATCTGGCCGGATTTGCCGTGTCGGCAGGGTCGGCCTGTTCTTCGGGTAAGGTGAAAACCAGCCGTGTGCTGGGCGCGTTGGGACTGGATAATGATGCCGCAGCAAGCGCGCTTCGCGTGTCGCTGGGGATTGAAACAACAGAAGATGAAGTCATGCGCTTTGTGCAGGCTTGGACGCAAAAACGGGCGCGGCTTCGGGCCGCCTAGAGGAAAAGAAAATGTCTGATATCAAAGACGTAGAAGTCAAAGATGGCGTTGATCAGGAAACCGTTGATGCGGTGTCCAAACTGTCTGGTACCTATAAATACGGCTGGAATACCGAGATCGAGATGGATTATGCCCCAAAAGGCGTGAACACCGATATCGTCAAGCTGATTTCGGGCAAGAATAACGAGCCCGACTGGATGACCGAATGGCGGCTTTCGGCCTTTGCCCGTTGGGAACAGATCGAAGAACCCACTTGGGCGATGGTCAGTTATCCCGAAATCGATTTTCAGGACATCTATTACTATGCCCGCCCCAAAAGCATGGCCGAAAAGCCCAAGTCATTGGATGATGTCGATCCCAAGCTTTTGGAAACCTACAAGAAACTGGGCATTCCGCTGAAGGAACAGATGATCCTTGCGGGTGTTGAGGGCGCCGAAGATGCCCCCGCCGAGGGCCGCAAAGTGGCCGTCGATGCGGTGTTTGATTCGGTGTCGGTCGGCACGACGTTCCAGAAAGAACTGGAAAAGGCCGGCGTGATTTTCTGTTCAATCTCGGAAGCGATCGAAAAACATCCTGAGTTGGTTAAGAAATACCTTGGCACCGTCGTGCCACCATCCGACAATTTTTATGCCACGCTGAATTCCGCCGTGTTTTCAGATGGTTCGTTCGTCTATGTGCCGCCTGGCGTGCGCTGCCCGATGGAATTGTCGACCTATTTCCGGATCAACGCCGAGAACACCGGCCAGTTTGAACGCACGCTGATCATCGCCGACAAGGGCTCATACGTGTCCTATCTGGAAGGCTGTACCGCCCCGAAACGCGACACAGCGCAGCTACACGCGGCGGTGGTGGAGATCATCATCGAAGAAGACGCGGAAGTGAAGTATTCGACCGTACAAAACTGGTATCCGGGTGATGAAAACGGTGTTGGCGGGATCTATAATTTTGTAACCAAACGCGCCGATTGCCGTGGTGATCGCGCCAAGATCATGTGGACGCAAGTCGAAACAGGTTCGGCGGTGACTTGGAAATACCCAAGCTGCATCCTGCGCGGCAATGAAAGCCAAGGCGAATTCTATTCCATCGCCATCGCCAACAACATGCAGCAGGCCGATACCGGCACCAAAATGGTGCATCTGGGCAAGAACACAAAATCGCGGATCGTGTCCAAAGGGATTTCGGCGGGCAAGGCGCAAAACACCTACCGCGGGCTTGTGTCGATGCACCCCAAAGCCAAGGAATCGCGCAATTATACGCAGTGTGACAGCCTGTTGATCGGCGATAAATGCGGCGCCCACACAGTGCCCTATATCGAGGTCAAAAATAACAGCAGCCGCGTCGAGCACGAAGCGACCACTTCGAAGGTTGACGACGAACAATTGTTCTACTGTCGCGCACGCGGAATGGACGAAGAAGAAGCCGTCGCTTTGGTCGTCAACGGGTTCTGCAAAGAGGTGCTGCAAGCGCTGCCGATGGAATTTGCGATGGAAGCGCAAGCGCTTGTCGCGATCTCACTGGAAGGGTCTGTGGGCTGATGCGACATGTCTTTGGACATACGCGATCTTGCCTAGCAAGCGCCACCGCGCGGCCCGAAAGTTGCCGTAGTTTGCGCGTAAACGGTTGTGATAAATTGCAATCCGGAGCGATAAACGATGGCGAATATGGGGCAAAAGGATTTCGACGCGCGGATCAAGCGTATCAAGAACCCGCGCAACAATTCCTATTACGACCCCGATTTGCAGATGCATATCCCCAAACGCGTCGCGCGTTCCAAGATCGAAAAGCCACCGTCAAAAAGCAACGAGGCGTTAACAGCGTTCTTGGTGTCGATGGTCTTGGGCGGGGTCGCGATGTTCGGCGCGCAGGTCGTGCGGGTGCGGTATCTGGGCCTGTCGGGCGGGAATACCGCGGTGACGTTCACCGATATTCTGATCGGGTTCTGGTTCGTGCTGGTGCTTTCCGCACTGATGCAACGGCGCCAGCCGATCGGGCGGCTTGGGCAGATCGCGGGGCTTTGCGCCATGTTGGTTGCCGGCCACAATCTGATCTGGAAATGGCCGGACCTGATGGGCAAAATCTATACGCCGGAATATGTCGCCGAGGTTCAAGCCACAACCGAGGTCGGTTCGATTGTCGTTCAGGGCAACGTTTTTGCGTTCATGTCAAACTAGACGACCGCCCGCACACACCGTTTTTACCAGCTGATAACGCCCCGTACGGGGTGATTTATGCTGTTCCAATCAATCCAGATTTACAAATTGCAACGTCGGGTTTCCGGCGTCGCCTCACCACTTGTGCGCGCAGTCGTGCCGCTATGCCGAAGGAAATAAAATGCTAGAAATCAAAGGCCTGAAGGTCAAACTTGAAGATGAAGACAAGCAAATCCTCAAAGGGTTGGACCTGACCGTCGAGACTGGCAAAGTACATGCCATTATGGGGCCGAACGGGTCGGGTAAATCGACGCTGTCTTATGTGCTTGCCGGAAAAGATGGCTATGAGGTCACCGAAGGTTCCGCAACTCTTGAGGGCGACGACCTGCTCGAGATGGAGCCAGAAGAGCGCGCCGCATTAGGCCTGTTTTTGGCGTTCCAATACCCCGTGGAAATCCCTGGTGTTGGCAATATGACATTCCTGCGCACCGCCGTGAACGCACAACGCAAAGCGCGCGGGCAAGAAGAGCTGAGCGCGGGCGATTTTCTGAAAGAAGTACGCGCCAAGGCAAAAGATCTGAAAATCGACGCCGATATGCTCAAACGCCCTGTCAACGTCGGTTTCTCGGGTGGCGAGAAAAAGCGCAATGAAATCCTGCAGATGGCAATGCTTTCGCCCAAAATGTGCATCTTGGATGAAACCGATTCTGGGCTTGATGTCGACGCGATGAAGCTTGTCGCCGACGGCGTGAACGCGCTGCGTGATGCGGGGCGGTCGTTCCTTGTGATCACCCACTACCAGCGGCTGTTGGATCATATCAAACCGGATGTCGTGCATATCATGGCCGATGGCCGGATTGTGAAAACAGGCGGGCCGGAACTGGCGCTCGAGGTGGAAAACAACGGTTACGCCGACATTCTGGCAGAGGTGTCCTGATGGCGATTGCGAAACTGAAAGCAGACGCCACAGAGGCGCGGCTGGCCGGTGTCACCTTGCCTGATGGCGCCCAATGGGCGCGCGCCGCGCGGGGCGATGCATTAGCACGGGTGCGCGCGATGGGCCTGCCGTCCAAGCGTGACGAATACTGGAAATACACCAACCCGTCAGATCTGACGGCGGTTGATGCGCCTTCTGCTGCGCTGTTCGACGGCGGCGAAGCCCCGCTGTTTGGTGACAAGGAATGTCTGAATATTGTCTTTGTTGATGGCGTGTTCGATGCGCAGGCATCTGACCCGCTGGCGGGCGAAGGCATTGAAATCATGCGTCTTTGTGATGCGATGGCGGCAGATATTCATTGGGCCAAAGACCTGTACGGTGTGCTTGAAACGCGCGGGCAGGTCCCAGTGGAACGGCCATTGGCCGCGCTGAATACGGCGCTGGCAACCGATGGTGTCGTGATCCACGCCACAGCCAAAGTCGCCAAGCCGATCCATATCTCTTACCTGCATGCGGATGAAACATCCGATGCGAACTTGCATAATCTGGTCAAGGTCGATGCGGGCGCCGAGGTGACATTGCTTGAAACCGGCCCCGGTGCTGCGCGTTTTTCAACCTGTCTTGAGGTTGATATTGCCGACACGGGCGCGTTTCATCACGTACGCACGCAGGGACGCGACCATGAACGCCGCACTGTAACCCATTGTTTTGCAAGGGTTGGCGCGGAATCCACGTTCAAATCATTCACCGTGACAGTCAACGGCGTGCTGACGCGCAATGAATGCGTCTTGGACATTATCGGCGATGACGCGGTTGCGCATGTTGCGGGTGTCTGTGTGGGTGATGGCAAGGATTTCCACCATGATGATACCGTGTTCATTACCCATGACGCGCTGAATGGCGAAAGCCGGCAGGTGTTCAAAAAGGTGCTGCGCAACGGGGCCACAGGCGTGTTCCAAGGCAAGATTTTGGTCAAGGCAGGCGCCCAAAAAACCGACGGCTACCAGATCAGCCAATCGCTTTTGCTTGACGAAGACGCACAGTTTCTGGCCAAACCAGAGCTGGAAATCTACGCCGATGACGTGGCTTGTTCGCATGGGTCCACATCTGGGGCGATTGATGAAACAGCCTTGTTTTACCTGCGTTCGCGCGGGGTGCCAGTACGTGTGGCGCGCAATCTGCTGACCCTTTCGTTCATGGCCGAAGCGCTTGATGAAATTGCTGATTCTGCCTTGGCAGATGAATTGCGTGATCGGCTCGAGGGCTGGCTGGCGCGGCACGGCTGATGGCACTGACCGCCGATATCATACGCACATGGCGCGCACCGCGCACCGTCATCCGCCGCTTGCTTGACCAGGGGCGGCGCGAAGATCGCGCTGTCGCCTTTGTCATGATCGCGTGCTTTTTGATCTTTGTCGCGCAATGGCCGCGGCTGTCGCGAATCGCAAACGGGTTCGAGCCATCCCCATGGCCGCCCGAGATCAATTTCGAAGGCATGATGACCTATACGTTTTACGCGGTTGTGATCATGTTGCCGTTGGTCATGTACGGGCTTGCGGCGGTTGCGCATCTGGTCGCGCGGGCTTTGGGCGGGCAGGGCAGCTGGTATGCGGCGCGGCTCTCCTTGTTTTGGGCCTTGTTAACCACGACACCGCTTTTGCTTTTGCACGGTCTTGTGCGCGGGTTTATCGGGCCTGGAACGCAGTCGGTTTTGATCGGCGGGATTTGGGCTGTCGTGTTCGGCTATATCTGGATCCAATGTATGCGCGAAACGGAAGCACCATGAAGCTGTCCCTGCAAGGTTGGTTTGACGCAATTACCGCGACGCTAAAAGAACCCGACGCTGCGGCCGAGCGGGTGTTTTCCTATCGCTTTGCGCGGTCCACCTTGCTGCAGGCCGTTGTCGTCCTGTCCATTATAAATATGATATTGCTGGCAATTGTCAGCCTCATCACCCCCACATCGATCGATGGCGCGGTGCATGTAACGCCGCTTTCGCTCGTGATATTGATTGCGGGAAGCATGTGTATCCTTGCCGCGGCGATTGCGAAAATCGGCCGGATGTTTGGCGGGGTGGGCGATCTTGACGGCGCGCTGACGGCGGTGGTTTGGTTGCAGGCCGTCGGGCTTACGCTTGACGGGGCGCAAATCCTGTTGATGCTGCTCAGTCCGCTGATTGCCGTTTTCTTTGGCTTTGCGGCGCTTTTTGCGCTGGCGTGGTGCACGGTTAACTTTGTCAACGTGCTGCACGGGTTCAATTCGCTTGGAAAGGCGACGGTCACGTTGATCGTCGCATTGATCGGTACAATTATTGCGGTCGTCATATTGATGGCGCTGCTGGGGATCACCCCTTCCGGAGATATGACATGAGCTTTGATGTCCAGAAAATACGCGCGGATTTTCCAATCCTGTCGCGCGAAGTGAACGGCAAGCCGTTGGTTTATCTCGATAATGGTGCAAGTGCGCAAAAACCGCAGGCCGTCATTGATGCGATCACGCGCGGCTATGCCCATGAATACGCCAATGTGCACCGTGGCCTGCATTATCTTAGTAATCTTTCGACAGACCGCTACGAATCTGTCCGTGGAAAGGTCGCCAAATTCCTGAATGCGCCTTCCGAAGATAGCATCATATTCAATTCCGGCACGACCGAAGGCATCAATATGGTTGCCTATGCATGGGCGATGCCGCGGATGCAGGCTGGCGACGAAATCGTGCTGTCAATCATGGAACATCACGCCAATATTGTGCCTTGGCATTTCCTGCGCGAACGTTTGGGCGTTGTGATCAAATGGGTGGATGTCGATGCCAATGG
This sequence comes from Yoonia tamlensis, assembly GCF_900115105.1. GTDB lineage: Bacteria > Pseudomonadota > Alphaproteobacteria > Rhodobacterales > Rhodobacteraceae > Yoonia > Yoonia tamlensis. The sequence continues at coordinate 1,468,767 of NZ_FOYP01000001.1, read as the reverse complement.
CGATCTTGACCCGCAAAAGGTAATTGCTGCGATCGGGCCGAACACGAAACTGGTTGCCATCACCCATATGTCAAATGTGCTTGGCACTGTTGTTGATGTCAAAGCAATCACCGAAGGCGCCCATGCCAAGGGCGTGCCTGTACTGGTCGACGGATCGCAGGCTGCTGTCCATATACCGGTCAATGTGGCCGATATCGGTTGCGATTTTTATGCGATTACAGGGCACAAGCTTTATGGCCCTTCCGGCTCTGGCGCGATCTATGTTTCGCCTGAACGGATGCGCGAAATGCAGCCCTTTATGGGCGGCGGCGATATGATCCGCGAGGTTACGCGCGACGCGGTGACCTATAATGATCCGCCGATGATGTTCGAGGCAGGCACCCCCGGCATTGTGCAAACAATCGGCTTTGGCGCAGCACTTGATTACATGATGGATATCGGGATGGCGCAGATTGCGACCCATGAAAAGCAGTTATGTGCCTATGCCCGTGACCGATTGGACGGTTTGAACTGGCTGAATATACAGGGAAATTCCGCAACCAAAGGCGCAATTTTTTCATTCACCATTGATGGCGCGGCCCATGCGCATGATATTTCGACCGTGCTCGACAAAAAAGGCGTAGCCGTGCGGGCGGGCACCCATTGTGCGATGCCATTGATGGCGCATATGGGTGTGGGCGCCACGTGCCGGGCATCTTTCGGAATGTACAACACGGCCCAAGAGGTCGACACGCTGATTGATGCGCTTGAACTCTGTCACGATCTTTTCGGTTAACCCAAAATTGCGGTAGCAACCGGTGAGAATGACTTGCGCTAGAGAGAGAGCCTCGGTATCAGGGCCCGAACGCACCCGTAGCTCAGCTGGATAGAGCGCTGCCCTCCGAAGGCAGAGGCCAGAGGTTCGAATCCTCTCGGGTGCGCCAATAAAATAAAGACTTTTGTTCTTGTTCTACTTTATTGGCCCCTGTTTCGCCCTCGGTTCCCCTCGATTGCGGCAAGTGCCCCGCTTTGAAAATGGGGCGAAAGATGCCAATAGGTTCGCTCGATTGTCTCAATGCTGGTTGCGAAAAAGCCTGCAGCGTCTGCGACTGATGCGCCGCCTTGGATTGCCCAGGTGATAGCTGTGTGCTTGAGGCTGTGCGGTGTGGGCTTCCAATCCAGAACTGAATCCTCATCGTCGACCGCATCATTGACGATCTTGGCCCACGCGGTCTTGAGGTCGGCAATGCGTTGGCCGCGCCATTCGACTGCCCATGTATTCCCAGAGCGCTGCCACCGGTTGGCGTGCGCCCAGAGCTGGCGTGGTAGCCGGACGGGGGTGCGTCGCTTGTTTGTGATTCTCTCGCCTTCGCCACGGCGATAAAGAAGGCCGGCGTCGAGGTCGAACCAACCACCATTCACGGACGGGCCAGCAAGGCGCCGGTTGAGTGCGGCTGCTTTGCGCGTTCCTGTGTAGATGCTGACCAAGATGAATCGAGCGATGTGATCTTGTTTGCGGGCGCGTGCGGCGCGGATCAATGCTGCGACTTCATCACGGGTTAGGGCACGCTGGTTTGTTTCTGGTGTGGCCGGCATCGTTACGTTGGGGGCAGTGAGGATGTAACCCTCGCGCTGGCAATAATTGAGCGCGGCCTGCAGTGTGTTTAATTCACGACGGACGGTACCGGGTGCGCGGTTGCGCATTTTTGCGTACCGCCTGCATGTTTCGCCTTTGACGGCATCGGCTGCAAGATCACCCCAAAACGGCAGCAAGGCGGACATCGCGTAGCCGATCCGTACGGGGTCTGCGACCGTGGGTGCGTGTTCGCTGCCGTAAATCGACAGAATATCCGATATCGTTATTTCGCGGGTTTCAACTGGACCACTGCGGCGGTTTTTGGTCGAGATGTATTGTGCAAGCTGGACTTCAGCTGCTCCGCGATCTGACGTGCCTGTGCTGATTTCGGCGCCAGAATCCTTGATGACGAAGGTTGGTTTTCGCCCTTTTCGTTTTCGTAAGAAGAGACGGGCACCTTTTGAGGGCATCGGCATTTTTCAATAAGCTCCGGCATTTCGCGGGCGTAGATGCGTGATGATCGCCCGAATCGTATCAGATAGCCGTGTTTTTCGGCGGCACGCAATAGCGGGGCCTTTGGGATACCCCATTCAAGGGCGGCGTCATCAATAGTTAGGAGTTGTCTAGTCATTCGCTTTTTCGACTTTCCTGTTCGCCTTTGCGACGCGCGCGGCATGTTCGAGTTCTGCGATCGCAAGGATGGTCGGCTTTACCTCGGGCGCGGCACTGTCATAATCGCGCCCGAAACGCCCATTCAGGCGTGGCAGAAGCGCGCGCGGGATGGCTTTCCAGTTGGCGGGATCGCAGTTGAGTTTGTCGCCATCCAACGATTTGAGGCAATGACCATCGGGCAGCGGGCCGTTCTCTTGCTCCCAAAGGTAACGGTGCTTGTGCATGAACCGTGTCTTCGCGCCGGTGTAAGGGTTTTCTAACGGCACTTTCATTTCGATATAGCCGTCTTTACCACTACGCTCTGTCCACATCGGCACGCGGTTGGCGGGTTTTGCACCCTTCCTGAACCAGCCTTTTTCACTGCCGGCTGCGCATTCACCGCGCTTGCCCTTGTTGTGCGACACTTGCCCCTGGACAAAGTGACCCGTGCGACCGGTCAGCCAGTTGCGGCGTTTGCACAGTGAAGTCAGGTTCTGCCGGCTCACGTCTGGCCGCTTGAAGCGCGCGACGAATGCGATATGAAGCTCGCGCCGCGTCCAATCCTTGCGCGCGGCAATCCATGCGAGTTCGGCATCGCTGTATCTGATCGCGCGCCGGTTCATTTTGTACCGTTACCAATCTCCGGCAGCATCGGCATGATAACGGCCCCGTGGTCGGCAAAAAGCTTAGCTGCCTTCAGGCGCTGATCCGTATTGCGGCTTACCTGATCGGCAATTGAGACGATTGCCGCTGCACGTTTTGCCTCATTCTCGATTTGCTCGGGGCTTAAGCCTTCATCGGATAGCCGTTCGAGCTGCGCAAAGAGGTGATCGTTCAAATCGGAGAGCTTGTTTTTCATTTGTCAATTCTTTCCTTGAGCGCGGCGCATACGCCGGATGCAACGGTTCATGATCAGTTGGCGCTCTGCCACCAGTTCATCGAGGCTTTGTTTGCGGCGGGTTATCCGCCCGTGAAGCTTGGCCAGGCGGCGCACCTCGACCATGTTTGCGAAATGGAGCCATGCCGCGCGCAGCCCGAAAGGCTCATTGGGTTCAATGGCTTGTTGGCTATTGTGGCCGATGGCAGGGGGCGCTTGTGTAGCGGGTGCCGCTGTACATGAAGTGTGTCCCGCCATGATCTATCTCGGTGCTTGAATGCGGCCAGCCCATGCGTCAAATTCGGTGCGCAGGATCTGGAAGTTGGTGCGGGCGGCTGGCTCGGATGCCAGCTGGCGGCGGGTTTGGATTTGGCAGCAATCGCGCAGGTATTGCGCGGCTGCGCTGGCGCTGAATTGTTGATCGGGCAGACCGCTGCGCGTGGCTGCGAATTTTTGGAACTGCGGGTCGTTGCACAGGATCCCTGCCTGTTGGGCGGGTTCCAGCGTGTTGAATGGCTTGCGCTCTGGCTTGGTCATTTGCGTGCCTTCGCTTCTGCTGATTTACCGTCATTCACCATCCGCCACAGGTCTTTGGCCAGTTGGTGTTCGGCGTGATCGGCGCTGTGGTTCAAGATCGTCCGGCAGGCGCGCCGGATGCGCGCATCAGAGTGGGTTTCGATGTCGTCAAGGATGCCGCGCGCCCAGCCCAGTCGCTGTGCCCGACTAAGGCGCAGCGCGGCCAGCCCCTGTTTTTCGTCGTGAGTAGTGGGGGTGGGGCGTGTCACTTGGATGCCTTTGCCTTGCGCTTGGTAGTGCGCTTCTTCGGGGCATCTTTCTCTACGATCGCGGAGAGTTCAGTGGTGTTCTTGAGGTTCAACGCGAACAAGATGAATGCGGGTTCAGTGATCATTGAAACTGGTCCTTTGCGATTGGTGGCGTCTGTTGGGTATCGGCGGGTTGCGCTGCGCAAAATGGGGCAAGGATCAGGGCGGTCAGTAGAACAATCCGGCGGCGGGTCTTGGCGCGCCGCGCCTTGGCCTGATCGCGGGCAAGCAGTTCCCGATAGATCGGAAAGCTTTGCGAATGCGTCGGCGCATAGAGGATGTTTTCGCGTCTGCGCATCACTGGCCACCGATTGGCGTGTTTGTGCAGTTTTCCGCGATGGCAGGGTGAACGGTGATAAAGCCGTCGTCTTCGGTCCGGGCGACAATTGCAGTCGCGGCCTTGATCCAGTTGCGGATCGCTTCGGCCTCGGTCGCACCGAAAGCGCTGACGTTGTGCAGGCTGATTTCAAATAGGTGGCTGGACGTAGTGGTGCCAGCTGGGGGTACATAGCTGCCGCCGTTTTCCATGACCTCGTTCATGAAGGCGTCGTTGTGGCCATCTGTGCTGTCGCGGGTCAGCCGGTCCAGGAACGCCACCATAGGGCTGTGCTGAAAGAGTGGTGTCATGATTTTTTCGCCTTCTTGCCATCGGTGATGTTGGCGATCGCATCGGTCAGCGCGCGGGCGGGGGCGGTTACATTGTCGATACAGGTCTCGCAGGGGTGGGCGACCATCGTGAAAACGAGCGGATAGATCGAATGCTTGTCCTTGTGAAACTCGCGGTCGTTATTGGTGTGCGACCAGTTTTCTGGGTATATGCCGCTACCGTTGAAGGAGCTGTCGGCGGTTTCGCGCATCTGCAGGGGCAATAGTCTGTCGCAATTGGCGCAGCGTATTTGCAGACCCATCAGCGGGTGAGCATACCCATCCATCACGCGCGCTCTGCTTCGGTTGTGCGGATTTGATCCTGCGCCAATGGACCGTAGAGACCGGCGGCGCGCTGCATTTTGACAATCTGCTTGTGGTTCGTGGATTTGCCGCGGCTGTTCATCAGCAACTGCCATGTGTTCCGGCGCAGTTGTGGGTCATCCGCGCAGCGCTGCGGGTCGGTGACGATATCGCGCAGGGATTGATTATTGGAAGGCGGGTGCGTGGTCTTTTGGGTTTGCATTTTTGTTGCTCCATCGGGAAGTGATGGGCAATGTTTAATTGGAAGATGTTTCCATTGTCAAATGCAAATTAGAAAAATATTCCATTTTTCGTATAGCGTCGACCTAAAGCTATGCTACCAAAAGCAGTAAATTTTTTGCTGGAGTACATTTATGATTGTGAAATACCCTGTAAGGGAGCGACTGCTGCTTGGATTTTGTGGCATTACCGGGGTTTCGATTGACAGAGCCTATGGCTGGTTGGCTGCGCTGCGCTTGCGGAGGTCGTCTGCAATTTCTTCCGGTAGCCCCAGAAGGCGCCCGCGATAGATGTAGTCCATTGTGACGCCCCATTGCTCTGAAATTTGAAATGCAGCATCTGCCAGCAAGGGCTTTTCGCCCTTGATGATCTTGGAATAGCTTGAGGGATCAACGCCAAATGATTTGGCGAATTCACCTTTTGGGAGGTGGAGTGCGGAGCGTATTGCTTCCAGTCGTATGCCGACGCCTTCGAGGTCAATTTTCATACGTCACACATATCCATGCTGGAAAAAATATCTATTGAAACAAATTCCAGTGCTGACAATTGGAAAAATCTTCCAGAAATATCCTGACTATGGAAATTCAAACGATAAAAGACCTGATTGATTTGTGGCCGTTTCGCCGAACCCTTGCCGATGAGGTTGGTGTAAGTGCCGATCGTGTCCACAAGTGGGCGTTGAGTAACGCAATTCCTGCGGCGTTTCATGCACAAGTAATTCAGTGCGGTGTCGCGCGCGGCTTTCCAATCGACGCGGACTTGATTGTGCGTCTGCACGCGAAGCCATTGCCGGTCGATAATCCAGTGACGGAGGGTCAATCCGCATGACGCAAGCCGCCCGCATATCTGATAATCAAGTTTCTGTTCCATGCGACAACGTTATCGCGCTGCGCCCACGACAGTCGTCTGGAAATGCATCCGCACAAAAGTCGCAGGCCGCTGACCCTTATGCCTTTGGCGCAGCGTTCCCTGAAATGTGGCGCGCGTTTTTGCATGCGCATTACCGCAACCAGATCGAGGTCGCTTATTGCTATGGCGTTACTGAGAAGGCGGCGGAAAAATGGTGGCTGGGGATCGGCGGGCCAAATGGCGCGAAGGTCGCCATCGCCTATCAAACCCATCCCGCTGGTGCGGCAACGTTTTTGAAATGGGCGGCGTAGGGTCATGGGGATGGTGGTACAGCCCATGCACCCTGCGCCTGTAGGAACGAAAGTTCCGACACAAATTATGGCGGCGCATCATGTCGCTTACCTATCAGATCGGATTGCCTGTCTTCCTCCCCAGGTGATCAACCATCCGATCCTGCCAAGCCGCGCACCAACTGCCGCGCGGCCAACTGCGGGTGCGGCGTTTCCCTTCGCTGCACCCGCTTTTTTCGAAACATGCGACCACGATCTTTTTCCCACTTGGGGCTTGGATCGCCGGGAAGGTCATACCGGGGGGGCGTGGCCGGTCGCAATCAATGTGCCCCCCATTTTCAAACGATTAGTTGAGCGCGCCAGAGCTCGGATGTCCAAGCCGCGCGCAAAGTCAGAACATCCGGGCAGGGTGCCTTTCCCCTGTATGCACCATACCGAGGGGGGCGTGGTGGCCCGAATGATGTGCCCCTCTACCTCCTCCCTGTTGGGGCTGGGCGCGTGGGTGATGCCGCGCGCCCAGACTTGCTTGGGGGTGGTGCAATGAATTCTGATGCCGATATGGGTTTGACTGGTCTCGGGGACCGCCTCTATGCGCTTTGGGCTACGGGGTTTACCCGCCGCTGGCATATGAACCCGGCGATGTCATGTTTCGATGACTACAACTGCGGACATCAGGGGCGCTGCGCCCAGCTGGTGATCACTCTGTTTCCCGATCATTCGATTGCACTGCTGCGCGCGGCTGTCACGCATGATGCTGCCGAAAGCCGCGTCGGTGATCTGTCGCGCCCATTCAAGGAATGTGGTGGCGATCTTGTTGTCGCCCATGCCGCACTAGAGACGCAGGTGTTGCGTGCGATGGGGTTCGATGAACATTTGACGCTGGATGACGCGGACTGCCTGCAGCTGGTCGATTATCTCGATGCGTTTTTGTTTGTGCAGCTGCGCAACCCTTTGGAGGCGACCCGTAACGGCTGGCCTGCCGCGCGTGAATGGCTGCTGTGGCGGTCTTGCGATCTTGGTTGTCGGGACGCTGTGGCGGGCATTCTCGACGCATCGCAAGTGGGTGATTTCACATGAATAAAATGGGGGACTGCAATGACAGCGCGTCGCCATACTAATTTGACCATTCGCGGTGTCACTTATCGTGACGCAGACCATGCTGCCGCTAAATTGAAGGTTCATCCCGTTAACGTGCGTGCCCATGCCCGTGCGGGCACATTGCACCGGTGTGGTGCTGGCAAAAGCGGTGTGGAACCGATGCCTGTGTGCGTGCGCGGTGTCGATTTTGAAAGTGCTGAAGCGGCGGCGGCGCACTTCGGGCTTCACATCTCTGTTGTCTATCGCAGACTGGCCGCTGGTCGCCCTAACGACATTGGCCGGCCTAACGCGCGCGGCCAGCACATTGCCAAGCCCGTGGTCATCGGTCCGGTTTCATTCCGGTCGATGCGCGATGCAGACCGTGCTTTGGGTTTTGGTAAGGATTACGTTCAGAAGGCCTTTAAGCGCAATTCCCAATCCATGCTTGAACGCGTCTTTGCGGCTGCGATGCAATATGCGGCCACCAGCAAGGGGGCGCGGCAATGACACAACCGGCATCTGACCGCAAGGGCCAGCCGATCGTCATCCGCGGCGTCACCTACCTATCGCAGGCGCAGGCGGCACGTGCCTTGGGTGTGAAGCCTGCGGCGGTCTGCTCGGCGCAGGCGCGGGGGCGGCTCAACAGCGTTGGCCTGCGCCGCGCGCAATCGGTACCCGAACCCAATGAGGTCGCCCCGCTGGTGGCCGTAAAGCCCCCCCCTGTACAGCGGAGACCGATACACAGGGATCTCGCATCTGTGTTCCATCCGCGTTGGTGTTCGCGCGACGATCGCGCGCTGTTGACCGCCAAATCGGCGGGAGATGGCATTGCCGCAATTGCTGATCGGCTGGGCCGTCCCTGCATCGCAATAGAGCAGCGCTGGCACCGCCTGCGAGCAGTCCCGGACATCGTCAAACGCCTTGAGGCATATGGGCTGTCCAATGAACCATATCCCGAACTGGAGGCGGGCGCTCGGTTCGCAAAACCCGTGTCCGGAATTCGGACACGGGCACAATCAATCGACGACGTAGTTTCAGGATCCGATGGGGGGATTGATCATGAGCATTGAGGCGACAAGCTGGGCCTTTAGTCAACGTGGCCTGAAGCCTGCCGTTAAGCTTGTGCTGGTCTTTTTGGCGGACTGCCACAACAAGCACACCAAGCAGTGTGACCCATCGCAGGCGCTGCTTGCAAGTGAGTGTGAGATGTCGCGATCAACTCTGAACCTGCATCTAAAAACGCTTGAAGACGGCGGATATATCCGCCGCGTCCAGCGTTCAAACGCCCGCACGAAGACCCAAAAACGGACGCTTTATGTCTTGGGGTGTGATGAGGAAAAACCACAAGATGTAGATAAACCCGTGTCCGAAAACCGGACACGGAAAAAGCCCAAAGCCGTGTCCGAAAAACAGCCAATCCCGTGTCCGAAAAATGGCCAATCCCGTGTCCGGACGGTCGGACACGAACCTGAAGGGAACCAGAAAAGAACAGCGCGCGCGAGAAATGCTGCGCCATTCTTCACCGCCGATGAGCGCACCGAAGCCAAGCAAATCGCCGATCACATTCGCGGTGGTGGTCGCATCAACGCTGCAGCTGTTGGCGACAGGGTTCGCCGCTGTATCGCAGCTTTGGAATTGCTCTCGACCGATGAAATGACCACGCACGCATTGCGTGTCGCCGAAACGTAGATTTGCTGAGAAGGGGAAAGCGCTGATGGATAGCACGCAACAGGCCGATGGCGAGAAGCGCGTCGATATGATTTTGATCCAACCGTTGCAGCGGCGTGGTCTGGCAAAGCCGGGAAGCCTGACCAAGCTTCAATTCGATGAAATGGTCAAAGACCTTTGCGCCCGGCTGGCCTACATGACCGAGCCAAACCTTATGGCGCTCGAAGAGCAGGCGGCATCCAATCCCGCTGGCAAAGACCGTGACCGGTTTCCAATTGCCAATCGCATCCTGGAATGGGCGGGCCAGATCCAGCCGCCCAGCGATGAGGCATCGCCATTGATCCGGGCCGTGTTTGCCGCGCAGTTGGGCGCTGATGCGTTGGTCGGCGGTTGGGCACCTGAGCTGCTGGCCGAACTCAAGAAATCGCGCCGTTGGCCGAACGCCTATGTGATCACCCAGATCAAGCAGGCGGCCGGCGACAGCGTGACCCGTTTGACCCGCTGCGATGAGGCGCTGGCGCGCGGCGATGCGCTTTCGTCTGATGTGTCTGGCTGGCGCGCCCGTCGCCTTGCTGCGCTGCGCAAATGCCGCGACATCGCAGCTCTAGGGCAATCAGGTGGGGTGGACGCATGATGGCGGTGCAAGGCATGCGCCCGACTGCGGCGACCGGTGCGCGTCAATCCATTGATATCTGGGGCCTGATCGTCTGGGCATTTCAGCGCGAGGCCGCGCAACTGGATTTGCAGCATGTTGGCCTCGGTGGTGATTGGTTGCAGGGTTTTGGCTATACCAGCATGACCGCGATCATTGCCGAGCATGAAAAGCTGGGGTGCCGTGTTGATGGTGGCGGCCGCTCTGATCCGCATCCCGACGCTGATCTCGTGGCTTCGGCGCTTTCGGTTTTGCCTGAAGGCTGCGGTGGCCAGAAGATGGCATTGACCATCGTTGAACATGCCCGCGCAAACACCATGCCTGATTGGCGGGTTGAGACATCCATCAAGCCGCGTGATTGGTTTATCAACCGTCACGGGGAGACAGCCAAGACCGCCGATGCTGCGGCGCTGGGTGTGACAGGCTGGCCTGCGCAGCAGCGGGTCAATCGCAAGGGTGTGCGTGTGTCCGACGCGGTACGCTATTGCCCTGTGATTGTGCAGGGCAGTGCGGCTGTTGTCGCGGCGCGCCGTCGCCATTGGTTGCTGTTCCGCGCGGCACTGCTGGAACTGCGCACCACATTCCAGTTTGCGAATGATCTGACCTCATGGGTTGTGAGTGATCAACTCCCACCGCTGCGCCCTTGGTTTGTTCAGTAATGCCTTTGCGCGGCCCTGTGCGGGGTGCTGCATGGCCGTGCTGGGTGGCTTGCTTTTCGTGTGGTGTCAAAAATAGTTGTTGACGAAATCCTAGCCCCCTTGCTAAACAGCCAGCAACATAACTGCGCCCGATTGGAAATTCCGGTCGGGCGCTTTGCGTTTGATCATCTGAAAATCAACGGAGTGCATCATGCACCAGGCGGGGGAAAGCCCCGCACCAAATTGGGAGCGCCCTTATGGTTCGCCTCACTGCAGCGCAGCCGCGTCTGAGTTCGGCAAAGCCGCGCCTTGCCGCGCCGCTGCAATCAGATGCGGATCGCTCGCGGTCGCGTGACCGCAGCCAAGGCTGGCGCGCTTGGTACAAGACCGCGCGCTGGCAAAAGCTTCGCCTGAAGGTTCTGAAGCGCGACGGCTACGTTTGCCAACAAACGGCCGTGCTGCTGGTCGGCGCATACCCTGCCGATGACAGCGCGGTCGTCGACCACAAGGTGCCGCATCGCGGTGACCCGAAACTGTTCTGGGACATCGACAACCTGCAATCAGTGTCAAAAGCCTATCACGACAGCACAAAGCAAAGTTTAGAACGGCGCGGCCTCGCATAGGGGGGTAGGGCAAAAGTCAGAAACCCTGATTTCCCTAGACCCGCGCCCAGCAACGCGGAGATTTTTTTCGACATGAGTGATATTTTGACGACTGACCTTTTTGGGGACGCTGTCACGCTGCCCTCGGGGCGTCGTGGAAGGCCTGCTCATAAATGGTCAAAAAGTTCTGCCGACAAGGTGATCTTGGGGCTGGCGATGGGCATGACCACGGATGAGATTGCAAACGGTCTGGGGATTACCTCGCCTACTTTACGCAAGTATTATTTTTCCGAGTTGAAGCGCCGCGACATGCAGCGTGACCGGTTCGAATTGTGGCGGGTGCACCAGCTGGCCGAGTTAGCGAATGAAGGCAATGTTTCTGCGCTCAAGGAATTGGGCAAACTGATGGTCAACCGCGACCGTGCAAAGGCGATTGCCGAACTTGGCGATGGGGATGATTTGCCCAAAGCGCCGCGCATTGGCGTGAAGCAACAAAGAGTTCAGGCCGCCGACGATGCGGCGACGAGCAGCGGCTGGGGTGAACTCTTGCCAGCGAAGATGACTCACTGATGGCGGCACCTGTTCGCACCTCAGATTGGTCAACGGCGGTTCCAGATTGGGAACAGCGGATCGTGCGCGGCGAAAGCCTGGTCCCGACACTGCCTTTGTTCGACGCGGTCGCCGAAAAGGCGCTTGTGATCTTCAAACGGATGCGGATCCCTGATCTTGAGGGGTGTCCCACGTTTGGTGAGGTTTGCGAAGACTGGGTGTTTGATCTGGTGCGCACAATTTTCGGGTCATATGATCCGGTGTTGAAAAAGCGCATGCTGCGCGAGTTCTTCTTGCTGGTCCCAAAGAAAAACGGAAAATCTGCGATTGCCGCAGGGATCATCATGACCGCGACGATCATGAACACCCGGCCACAGGCGGAGTTGTTCCTGATCGCACCGACGCAAAAGATTGCGAGTATTTCGTTCAAGACCTGCAAGGGTATCATCGCCCTTGACCCTGTATTGCGCGATACGTTTCACGTGCAGCCGCATCTCAAAATGATCACGCTGATCAACACCGAAGCGACAATCGCAATTGTGTCAGCTGACGGCGATCTGGTGACCGGGTCGAAAGCATCGTTCATCCTGATCGATGAGCTGCATGTCTTGGGCGCAAAGCCAAAGGCAGACGAGATTATGACCGAGCTGCGCGGTGGATTGGCATCGCGCCCCGAAGGCTTCTTGCTGACGATCACGACGCAGTCGAAGAAAGAACCGCAAGGTCAGTTCAAGCGCGAATTGATGCGGGCCCGCGCGGTACGCGATGGCACAGAGCAGCTGCCTGTCCTGGCGGTGCTTTATGAACTGCCACCGCAGATGACCAAAAATGAGGCTTGGCGCAACGAGGAAACCTGGGGCCTGATCAATCCGAACCTCGATGTGTCGGTGTCGCTCGACTATCTGCGCGACGAATTCAAAAAGGCGGTCGCGGATGGGGCCGATGCGATGGCGCTGTTCGCCTCGCAACACCTGAATGTTGAAATTGGCATCGGGCTGCACAGCCAGCGATGGCTTGCCGCTGATTATTGGGCGGGCTGCACGGATGAGGCTCTTGATCTGGCCGCAATTCTGGACCGTTGCGAAGTCGCGGTTTTGGGGGGCGATATGGGCGGCGCGGATGACCTTGCATCGCTGAATGTCTTGGGGCGCGAAAAGGTAACAGGGCGGCGTCTGACTTGGGCAAAAGCATGGTGCAGCCCGGATGTGTTGGACCGTCGCAAAGAGATCGCACCGAAGTTGCTGGATCTCGCGGAAACGGGCGACCTGATTATCGAAGCGGATACGGGCGCGCATGTTGATGGCATGGTCGCGCTCTGTGTCCAGGTGCGCGATGCGGGGCTGCTGCCTTCGGAAAGCGCGATCGGCCTCGACCCTTGGGGCGTGGCTGGTCTGGTTGATGCGCTTCTCTTGGAAGGTTTCACAATCGAGCAGATCGCAGCCGTGGGGCAGGGGTTCAAATTGAATGGGGCTATCAAAGGTATCGAGCGCCGATTGATGGACAAAACATTGCTGCATGCGGGGCAACCGATGATGACCTGGTGTGTTGGGAATGCAAAAGCGGAAGCGCGGGGCAACAACGTCATGATTACCAAAGAACGGGCAGGGGTATCGAAGATTGATCCGCTGATTGCTCTCTTCAATGCGACAATCCTGATGGATATGAATCCGCAGTCCAACTTTGTCGATGTTGGCTCGTTCCTGGCAAATCCGGTGATGGTCGCATGAGGCGGTTTATCAAAGCAGCCGTTCGCGGCGTTCGTGCTGAAATCGCAGCTGGCGATAGCGGCTGGATGAGCATGACCCAGCAGCAGGCGCTTAATGTGCTTGGTGCGGTATCGAAGTCCGGACAGAACGTAAATCAGCAGTCGGTGCTGCAGCTGTCGGCGGTTTGGGCATGTGTGGCGCGGACATCGGGATTGATCGGTTCATTGCCCGGCGCGCTTTATGAGCGTCAGGCAGATGGTGGTCGCAAGAAGGTCGTCAACGATCTTTCCCGCATTCTCGCGGCGCAACCAAATCCGGGGCAAACGGGTTTCGAGTTTTGGGAAGGCAATACTGCGCAAATCCTGCTGCAGGGTAATGGTTACAATGAAAAGCTGATGATCGGGGGGCGGCTTGTGGGCCTGCGCCCATTGTTCAATGCCAAGCGCCGGATCAAGCGCGACGGCAAGGTCGTTTTTGAGGTGCGCGAAAATGGCCGGCTGCGCACTTTGGCAGCCGATCAGGTGTTTCACATTCCGGGTTTTGGTGCGGGTGACGGCGATGGATTGTCGGCGGTGCGCTATGGTGTGCAGTCGCTGGGTTCAGCCCTGTCAGCGGATGAAGCTGCTGGCACGGTCTTTGCCAATGGCTTGACCGTTGGCGGGGTTATCCAATCAGATCAGACATTGTCATCGGAACAGCGCGCAGATTTGCAGACCCTTCTTTCGACGTTCATCGGATCGAAGAAAGCAGGCAAGACGCTCACGCTTGAAGCTGGGCTGAAATACCAACAGATCAGCATGAACCCCGAAGACGCCCAGTTGCTTGAAACGCGGCGTTTCCAAGTCGACGATATTTGCCGCTGGTTTGGCACGCCGCCGATTGTCATCGGCCATGCATCCGAAGGCACGACGATGTGGGGCAGCGGCGTTGAATCGATCATGCTGGCGTGGCGCACGATGGGGATCAACCCGCTGCTGCGGCGGATCGAGGCACGGATCAACCGTGACCTGATCCCGGCCAATAAGCGCGATGTCTGGTACTGGGAATGGAACCGCGACGCGATGATGCAGATGGACAGCAAAGCGAAGTCCGAATTCCTGTCCAAGATGGTTTCTGTCGGCATCATCAGCCGCGACGAGGCCCGTGTGAAACTCAACGAAGAGCGGCGCGGTGGCGCGGCTGATGAACTCATGGCCCAGACCGCAATGGCTGGTTTGGAACAACTTATCACGAAAGCGAGCGAAACATGACTTTGCGCAAACTACCAGCCGCTGACATTGGTGCAAAACCCGGTGTGCGTTCGGATATTAGCCAGCAAGCCCTGTCGCGCTGGACGCCTGACTTGCTGGCATCAACTGAAACCGAGAACACGATCTCAATTCTTGATGTGATCGGGCAGGATTTTTGGGGCGACGGGATCACAGCCAAGCGCATCGCGGCGCAGCTGCGTGCCATCGGCGACAACCCGGTGACGGTCACAATCAATTCGCCGGGCGGCGACGTGTTTGAAGGTCTCGCGATCTACAATTTGCTGCGCGAACACCCGGCAGCGGTCACGGTCAAAGTGATCGGGCTTGCGGCAAGCGCGGCGTCATTCATCGCGATGGCCGGCGATGAAATCCAAATCGCCAAATCCGGGTTCTTTATGATCCACAATTCATGGGTCATCGCGATGGGTGACCAGCATGCGCTGCGCGAGGTGGCAGATTGGCTGGCGCCGTTCGATGGATCAATGGCCGAAATCTACGCCGATCGCAGCGGCCAAGACGTCAAGAGCTTGACCGACATGATGGACAAAGAAACCTGGATCGGTGGCAAGGATGCTGTTGATCTTGGCTTTGCTGACGATTTTCTGCCGCGCGACCAGGTGAGCGTGTCTCACGACGAAGATGCTACGGCATCGGCACAGCGCGCAGAGCGCATGTTCGATGTCATGGCTGCCCGCGCGGGCGTTACGAAATCTGCTGGGCGGGATCTGCTCGCCAGCTTGAAAGGGGGCAAGTCTGGCGCTGCCCCATCCGGCATGTCTGGCGCTGCCGAAATCGACGCAGGGGTCGCCGACCTTCTTGCGCAAGTTAAATCACTCAAAGGATAATCCAATGAAAAAGACGATGATGACGGCGGCGCTTTCAGTGCCCGCCTTGATGGCGCATGCCGCAAACACTCCTGACGGCCTGCTGCAAGCACCGCGCGCTGATGCGGGCGGTGTGTCTGCGCAGTTGACGGAAGTTGGTGCGAGCATCAAGGCATTGCGTGAAGATGTCATGCCAAAAGCCGAAGAGGCGCTCAAACTTGCTGCCAAAGGCGAAAAGCTGACGGATGAGTTGAAGGCATCAATCGATAAGGTGCTAGCTGATTACAACGCGGCATCTGGCGAACAAAAGAAGCTACAAGGCCAGATTGAAGCGCTTGAAACCGCAAACCTCGATCTGGCGCAGGCGATTGCCGGTTCCGGTCGTGGTAAGTCGGATCGGGTGTCTGCTGGCCGCGAAATGGCTGAAAGCGATGCGTTCAAAGCGCATATTGCAGGTGGTGCACAAGGCCAGTTCAAATATGACCCGAAAGCCGCGATCACGTCTGTGTCCGGGGATGCGGGCGGTCTGATCTGGTCTGAACGCGACAAGACGCCGGTGAATTTGCCGCGTCGTCAATTGTTCATCCGGAACCTGCTGAATGTGGTGCCAACCGGATCCAACGCTGTTGATTATTCCAAGCAGGTCTTGCGGACCAACAATGCGGCAATGACTGCCGAGGGCGCGGCGCTTCCTGAATCGGATTACGGCTGGGAAATCGCGCAGGCAAGCGTCAAGAAAATTGGCCATCACATCAATGTCAGCGAAGAAGCATTGGCTGATAGCGACCAGCTTGCGGGCGAAATCGATGGTGAACTGGCCTATGGCACCGACTTGGCAGAAGAAGCGCAAACGCTCAGCGGCGACGGTACGGGTCAAAACCTGTCGGGCTTGATCACCGAAGCAACTGCGTTTTCTGCTGCGGCCGGCCTTCCAAACACGGATCGCATCGAGCGCCTGCGCCTTGCCATTTTGCAGGTAACTTTGGCTGACTATGCGGCTGACGGCATTGTCCTGAACCCGACAGATTGGGCCGCAATTGAATTGATGCGCGAAACTGCGGGCGGCGCGTTCTTGTTTGGTGTTCCTGGCACAGCGGCTTCACCTGCGTTGTGGCGCCTGCCCGTTGTCGAAAGCAACACCATGACCGCAGGGGAATGGCTGGTCGGGTCAATGTATATGGCGGCCAAGCTTTATGATCGCCAGCAAAACGAGATCCTGATTTCGACCGAGCACGATCAGAACTTCGTCACTGGCATGGTCACTGTGAAATCGACAAAGCGCCTCGCGCTGGCCGTCACACGCCCAACGTCGTTGGTGACTGGCGACTTCACCTTCGCATAAGCGCGGCGCTGACGTGACATTGCCGGGCGGCCTGTTGCTTCCCGGCAAATTCAAATGACCAATGGCAAGGGGCCAATTATGTTTATCAAAATGCTTCGCAGCCAAAGCTGCGTCTCGGGAACATACCGCTGCGGTGTGATCTACGAAATCGACGAAAAGAAGCACCTTCAAAAGCGGGACGCGGATAACCTGCTGGAACGCAAGTTTGCTGAAAAGATCAGCAAAAAGGCACTGGCTGAAATCAACGCCAAGGGCCACGAGGTTGTAGCTTCGGCTGCAACGATTGCGGCTGAAAAGGAAGCTGCTGACAAGGCCTCTGCTGACAAGGTTGCCGCCGACCAAGCTGCCGCTGACGAGGCCGTAGCTGACAAGGCTGCCGCCGATAAAGCCGCAGCTGACAAGGACGGCAAATAAGATGGCCAGCGCCGTTAATCTCGCGGATATCAAGGCCCACTTGCGGGTGGACCATGCCGATGAAGACACCGTCATCGGTCGGTATCTATCAGCGGCGCAGGCCTATGTCTCACGGTATCTGCGTCGTGATCTGGACACTGAGTTTCCAGACGGATGGCCGTTCGAAGCAGATCAAGCTGTGCGACTGCTGACGTGCCACTGGTACGAACACCGCGAACCAACAGCCGATGGCGGGGCTGGTTCAGCGCTGCCGCACGCCGTGAAGGATCTGCTGTCGGGCCTGCGTTGCTTGGCATGAACGCCGCGCCGCCGATTAACCGTCAAGAGGTGCAACCATGAATGACCACCGCGCAGGATCACTCGACCGGCGCATTCAATTTCGCCGCGCAGCATTGGTCGATGATGGATTTCAAGAGGTCGAAGCGTTTGCAGATCATGGTGGCCCGGTGTGGGCCAGCAAGAAAGATGTCTCTGACGGTGAACGGATGAGTGCGGGCAATGTATCAGCCTCGCTGACCGCGCGCTTTGTTGTTCGGTCATCGGCCTTCACGCGCGATCTGACCGCCAAGGACAGGCTTGTTTATCGCGGTGTCGCGTTTGAGATTTTCGGGATCAAAGAGATCGGGCGTAATGACCGATTGGAGATCACCGCAGGTGCGGAGGTGAGCAATGGCAACGGTTAAGCTTGAAGGTTTTAGCGAACTTGAGCGTGAGCTGGCGAAACTGACAAAATCCGCGGGCAAGGGGGTATTGCGTCGGTCACTCAAGATTGCCGCTACACCGATGAAGGATCTGATGCAAGACCTAGCGCCACGCGGCGACACGGCGACAGATGAGCTGGCAGATTCTGTAACTATCGGATCGAAGTTGTCGAAGCGGCAGGCCGGATTGCACCGCAAGATGTTTCGCGATGACCGCGCGGCGGTGGAGATGTTTGTCGGGCCGGGGCCAGATCCCGCTGCTTGGAACCAAGAATTTGGCAACGTGAACCACGGCGCACAGCCGTTTGCACGCCCCGCCTTTGACGCTGAAGTGAAGCCAACTTTGGATCGGCTGGGACGTCATCTTTGGGATGAGTTTGAAAAATCACGCAAGCGTGCCGCACGTAAAGCAGCCAAGGGGTAAGCCGACATGGAAGAACAATTGCGCGCGCTGCTGTTGAACGACGGCGGGATTTCAAGCCATGTCGCGAACCGCGTCAACTTTGGCACACACCCGCAAGGCCAGCCATTTCCTGCTGTCGTGTTGACCACGATCAGCGACAGCGAAGGGTACACGCTGCAAGGGCCAAACGGCGTCAGTGAGGCGCGCGTGCAGGTCGATTGCTATGCGGACAGCTACGGCGCTGCAAAACTATTGTCGCGCGCTGTGCGGTCGCTCTTGAGCGGCTATCAGAACGGCGCGTTTCAGGGCGTCTTTCTCGCGGGATCGCGGGACAGCCGTGAGGGCGGATCAAATGATGCGGAACGGCCCTACCGCACTTCAATGGACTTTATGGTCCAATTCACAAACACTTAGGAGGCTCTCATGAGCGAACAGATTATTGCATATGGCGCGACCGTAGAGCGCTCTACTGACGGCGTAGCTTGGGATACAATCCCGGAATGCAAGGGCGTCGCAATCCCAATTGTTGAAACGGAATATCAGGAAGCAACCTCGCTGGACAGCCCGAACGGGTTTAAAGAATACGTCAAAGGCTTGAAGGACGCTGGCGTGATTAGCGTGCCTGCTGGCTACACTGCCGCCGGCTATGAACAGCAGCTGGCCGATCAGGCCGCACCTGCCGCGATCTATTACCGCTGCACGCTTAAACCGCAGCCGTCACAATCAACTGGCGACAAGTTCGAGTTTCGCGGGTTTCCGACCCCATCCCTCGAAGCCAATGATGTCGGCGCGTTGATTGGTATGGCCATCAGCATCCGCACAACGGGCGATGTGACCTGGACGAAAGGCACTGCGGCTTAATGAACAGCAAACGCGGCGGCGTGACGCTTTTGGTCGACGGCACGAACTACGACGTGCGCGTCACCACAAACGCGATGGTTCGCTATCAAGACCATTCGGGGGAGTCGTTTCTGGATGGAATCGCCGCGTTGCAGACCAGCCAGAGCGACGTGCGCCGTATGCGCAATCTGTTCTGGGCTGGTGTCTCGCACATCGAAGACATGACGCCAGAGAAGGCAGGCGATCTGATGGATGAAGTTGGGTTTGCAGTAGCGCTTGAGAAGGTGTCTGAAGCTGCCGCGCTTGCATTCCCGCAGCCCAGTGATGGGGATGCGGTGGGAAACGGGAGAGCGGCGAAAGCCGCCAAGCCGAAAAAACCGACTACATAGATAATCTTCTTGGCGCGTGGATTGATGCGCGCCAAGAGTACCTGCTGTTTTGGGAACTCACACCAGCCGAGGTCATTCGGATTGTCACTGCGGTCCGTGCCCGCGACAAACAGGACCATGAGGCGGCGCGCATCCGCAACTATGAGCTGTCAAACCTGTTCATCTTTGCGCAGCACGACCCAAAGAAGATGCCGAAGTATCAAGCTGTTTCTGCCAAGTCTGAGCTAGTTTCAGATGAGGCGCAGCAAGCAAGAGCACGCGGGGCATTTATTGCGTTGGCGTTGCGATCGAAGGGTTAGCGGGAAGTCACGAAGACGTTCACTTCATAGTCGCCACCTGCGTACTTGGCGACGCCGCTCACACTGCTCCTTACGGTCGCGCCAAATCCGTTTTGGCTGTCAACAAATCCATCGACAATGATCGAACATTGATCCTTGCTATAAAGCGTAATTGCGCCATTCGCATCTTCAAAAGTAGCTGTGGCGGGTGATCGAAGTTGTTCAGCCGCAACTGTTTTCAAGGCGCTGTACAGCGATCTCTTACTGCAATCACCGTTGTAGACATAGCCCCAGGCTCCAACTGCAACCAAACCCAACACGCCCACAGTTACGAATTTCCACACAGCGTTTCTCCAAAAAGTTCAAGCTTTGCACGCTAGGGCTGTTTTGCTGAATCTACAAGGAACTTACGATATGACATCATCAGTTATCGGCAGCCTTCGCGTTAATCTTGGGCTTGATAGTGCCCAGTTCCAGCGTGGCCTCAGCCGGACAAATCGAGACCTTAACGTTGCGCGAAAGCGGTTTCTTGCGTTCGCAGGTGTGGCTGCGACGGTAGGCACAGCTATGGCGGGCATCACTGTTTCGGCGTCCAAGACGGCAACAGAGATTACACGGCTGGCACAGGTCGCGAACACGACGCCTCGGTCTTTCCAGCTGTGGGCAGTCGGTGCGAAAACAGTAGGTATTGAGCAGGAAAAGCTCTCGGACATTCTTAAGGATGTGAATGACCGCGTTGGCGACTTTCTAACGACCGGCGGCGGTCCGATGGCTGACTTCTTTGAGAACGTTGCGCCCAAAGTCGGAATCACAGCCGATGCGTTTCGCAATCTATCGGGTCCGCAGTCATTGCAGCTCTTTATTAGCAGCCTTGAAAAGGCCAATCTCTCACAGGCCGAAATGACCTTCTATATGGAGGCAATGGCCAGTGACAGCACGTTGTTGCTGCCGTTGCTTCGCGACAACGCCACTGAAATGAACCGCCTTGCTGGCAGTGCGGACGCGCTTGGTTCTGTGATGGATGACAGCACCGTTGTGTCGTTGCATCGCGCAGACATGGCGATGAACGAAGCAAAAGAAACAATGGTGGCGCTCCGAAATCGGATCGCTGGTTCGCTTGCGCCTGCGTTGGAGGGTGCCGCAACCGGGTTTGTCTCATTGGTCGAGGGCGTGCAGGGGTTAGAGCTTGCCAAGTCAAATGCGGCGCGTGCTATCGATAACGTGACATTGGCAATGGGTGATGAAATTACCCAAGCGAACGCGCTATTTACCTTGATGGGCACTGGCACCACGATGACACAGTCTGCCGCGTTGGCTACGTTGTCGGAAGCCGAAGCACACCTTCGCGCGGCGGACGCCAAACGGGAAGAAGCCAATGCGGTAATTGCTCTGCAGATGGCAGAGGCGCAGTACGATTACAGAGACCAGCAGGCCAAATTGCGTAACATCCGTGCGGGCACAGATGCGTATGAGGAGCAAGAGGCAGTAACTGTCGAGATCTTGCAGCACATGCAGGAGCTACGTACGATTCAAAGTACGCTCAACAGCAACTATGATGAAGCTGCCCAAACTGTGGCGCGCATTCGCGAGGCGATTGCAAATGCCGTTGACGGCATGGTCACATTTGATGGCGAGGTTATCACAGCGACTGATCTCACAGAGCGCCTCGCGGTACTTACCGAGGGCATAAATTTCTCTGAAGCTGAAGCGAGTGCCGCACGTCTTGCTGCGGCGTTGGGGATTTCAGTTGAACTTGCGGCGCGCATGAATGCGCTGGGTCAGCAGCAAGCGCCGGTCGGCGCGGGCGGCGGTCGTGGCGGTGATCCGCGCGAATTTGGCGGTGACTTCCTTTCATGGAACACGCGCGATGTGGACGCTTGGTTGGCGCGCCTAAATAGCGGATCGGGCGGTGGTGCTTCACGAGTAAAGTCCACAACGGACGCCTTGCGGCAGCAAATTAGCGTGCTCGAAGATGCAGCCGATCCGATGCGCGAATACACACGCGGGATGGCGGAACTGGATGCGCTCAAGCTGGCTGGCCTGTCTGACGGTGCATATGCGCTTGCGGTGGAAGGTTTGGCGGAAGAGTTGCGCGCCGCGCAGGGTGCGACCAGTGCATTCACCGAGACTTTCCAAGAGGGATTTGAGAACGCTTTGAACTACACGCTGGACGGCTTTAAGGATGGGTTTTCTGGCCTGCTCGATATCGTCAAAAACACAATCAAACAGGCGATCAAATTTGCAATCTCTAACCCTATCAAGTTGGCGCTCGGTATCGGTGGGGGTGGGATCGCTGGTGCTACTGGCGGATTGGGCGGAGATCTGTTTTCCGGCCTGATGGGCAGCATGGGCGGGTCCGGTGGCATCATGGGCGCGCTGACAGGCGGTGGGGGCCTTGCTGCTGGGTTTAGCGGGCTTGCGGGTGGTAGTGGCCTCATGGGTGGGCTTGGCAATACATTAGCCGGCACGTTCGGGGCGGGCGGCGGCATTGGCGGCTTGTTCCGTAGCATTGGCGGCGGTGCGGGTCTGATGTCCAGCATTGGCGCGGCCTTGCCGGTGATCGGCATTGCCGCAGCAGCGGTGTCGTTCTTCAAGACAAAGACCAAACTGTTAGACAGCGGCATTCGCGCGACCATCGACATGGAAGGCGCCATGTTCGAGAGTTTTGAGAAGATCCAGAAAAGCAAGTTCTGGGGGCTGTCGAAAAAGACCAGCTACAAATATAGCGCATTGTCCGAAGGGGAAAGCAATCCGCTCAATGATGCGGTGCGCGGCGTGCAGGATGGGGTGGTTTCCGCAACCGAGGCACTTGGTATTTCGTCGGATGTGTTTGACGGCTTTACGCACCAATTCAAGGTCTCGCTGAAAGGTCTCGACGAAGCGGCCAAAGAAGCTGCAATCGCCGACGCGCTTGAAGGCCTTGGCGACAGAATGGCCGCGCAGATTGATGGGCTGGACGAATTCACAATGATGGGCGAGGGCGCCTATACGGCGCTGACGCGGTTATCAACGGCACTGGTGACGGTGAACGATGTATTTCGCGACCTTGGATTCAATGCCTACAATGTGTCGCTGGCTGGCGCCGATGCTGCAGCATATTTCGCGGATCTGTTTGGGTCGCTCGAAAACTTCGGCACAGCAACGACTGCCTATTACGATCAGTTCTATACCGATGAAGAGAAGCTCGCCAACGCCACGGCGCGCTTGACTGAAAGCCTTGCAGGGCTGGGCGTGGATTTTGTCCCTAATACCAACGCAGCGTTCCGCGAAATGGTTGAGACCGCGATGCAGGGTGGTGACACCGATCTCGCGGCAAGCCTGATCCAATTGGCACCGGTGTTCGACAGCGTCACTGATGCGGCGCTTGCATTGGAAAGCGCTGCGTTGGAAATGCGCGGCGCATATCAATTGGATGCATCAGGATATGCCACAGCGTTTGATGCAAAGATCGCCTATGAGGCCGCGAACCAAGGCAAGATTTCGCAAGACCTGATCACAGCGCAGAACATTGAATTGCGCCGACAGTCCGACCTTTTGGAAAAGATGCAAAAGGAACTGGTCAAGCAATCCAATGCTGCCGCCGACAGCAATTTTCAAAGCAGCTTGGGATAACTATGCAAGTCATTAAGCCTGTCGATTTCACGCTCACTAGCATCAGCGAGCTGGAAGATGATGCGCCCGTTTGGGACATCGGAACCACTTATGATTTTGGCGATTCCGTCATGCAGGATGGGCTTGTCTACGTTTCATCGATTGACAGCAATCTGGGGCTTGATCCGTCGCTCGAACAGCAAGAATTGACGGGTGTTCGCTGGGTGCTGCGGGGTGCCACCAACATTCGCAAGTTCATGGACGCATCGCCATCAACCAAGACAACTGGCACGGATCCACTTGTCATTGAGGTAACGGCGTCCGAGCGGTTCACGGCCATTGCTATGTTCGGATTGGTGGCATCGGAAACGACCGTTGAGATCATCACCGGGCCGACAACCACCGAGGTTGCGACGATCTTTACCGGTGCAGAGCCGGTCAATAACTGGTGGGATTGGCTGAACACAACCTTCTATGCCAGCACAGACCGGCTTGTCTTGACGGGTCTGTCCGGATTTTCGGGGTCAATCATTCGGATCACCATCAATGGCGATGCGCCTGCACTGGGTGAGCTGGTCGTGGGGCGGGTTGTTCGCATTGGAACATCACTGATGGATGGCGCCACAAAGCTGCGCCGTCGCACGTTCACGAAGATCGAAACAAATGACTTTGGCGATGTGACTGTCACACGCCGGGCGATTGCGCGCGATGTCACCTATGCGATTGCCGCAGAGCGCGCTGGATTTGGCGCAAAGGCGCAGTTCCTCGACAGCGTTGATGGGTTGCGCGTTGTGACTTTTGCCGCAGTCGGATGGGAGCAGTTCATCAACTACGGCTTCATCACTGATTGGGAGCTGCCAGCAGAGCTCCCCAATAACTTCATGTTTGAAATCACAACACAGGGGGTCAGCTAATGCCCAGCACGCCGATCGTTAACTTTGATGCAGGTCGCATCCCGGATGTAGCGGATGAGACAAATTTTCATGCCGACGCGACCTATGTGTTTGAACACATGGCCTCCGACATTATTCCGGGCATCAACGCCAACCTGGATTGGATGAATGCAGCGCTGGCAGGTGCAGAGACGCTTGTCGACGCTGTCGCGGATTTGCAAGAGCTGTTGGGCGATGCGCCGGTTACTGATGATACCGATCCGGACGGCGGTGACTTTGACACCGGTGCGCTCATCGAAAGCGGCAACCACACGATCACCGGCGACTGGGTTAATGGCCCGTTGGCGTCTGGTGCCTCAACTGGATATTCCGCCACGGTGCAAGTTGTGAAGCGCGCATATAGCGGCGGAGCCAGCATCACGCAAATTGTCAGCATTAGCGGCTCCGCAGTTGAGATCTATACGCGCACCGGGACCGGGGATCCGCTGGTGTTCACCGATTGGGTGGCGCAAGTGCATGCCGAAACAAAGGCTCAGTCGGCCAACCTGACCGCCTTCCTCGCCGCTTTGACGTTGCCGACCGCTGACAGCGACGAAGACAAGGTCTTGGCCACAGACGGCGCGGGTGGAATTTCGTTTCGTCGGGCCAACGTTTACGATGAATTTACTTTTGACCACGCCATAGATGGCGCGGCTTCGACCGTCGAATTTCTGGACCTTGGCGATTACAGGTTCATTGAGTACGACATCACTGTAGACACAAACGCAGATGGGGGTTTCGATATCCAGGTGTCCCACAACAATGGCACAAGTTGGCGAACAACTGGTTATGTCGGCGGGATTGTCGACGGTGTATCGTCGTCGTCTGTCACTGGCAGTTTTGGCGTTATCCGCACGAGTTCGGACTATGCCAGCGGAAGTGGTCGATTGTTCAACTTTAATGACGCGGCGCAATACACCGCTCATAGCAGCATCGCTGGGTCTGACAGCAGCCGCACCTCATCTGCGGGCGGGCGGTACGACACCAAGGAAGCCCACGATGCTATCCGGTTCGTGTTTCCTGGAACGTCCCAAAACGGCAACATCACTGTGCGGGGGTATCGCTAATGAAAGTCGTCATTCGCAAGAACGCGGGCAAGGTTGCCAAAGAGCGTGTTGATCTAACCAAACAGGATGTCGCGGATCGCACGTTGCCACCAGCGCAACTGATTGAACGGATCGAAGCTGAACGCGACCGCCGTATGGAAGCGCTTGTATCAACGTATAAGCGCCCAGAACGCGAAACGTGGCCTGTGCAGGTTAGTGAGGCCACGGCATACAAGGCCGACAACATGGCACCCACGCCTATGCTGGCAAGCCTTGCTGGTGCGCGCGGGTTCACCGTTGACCAGATGGCCGACCGTGTTTTGACTCTCAATGCGGCGTTTGCGGCGGCAACGGGTGTAATCATGGGTGCCGCTACGATCCTGACCAACTCCGACCCAATCCCCGCCGATTTTGCAGACGATGTGCACTGGCCATGAACATGCAAGCTGACACCCGCCTGATCGGGTTTGTGCCAGTGTTTGGGCTGATGTTGCTTGGACCCGCCATCGCCCTGGTCTACGTGGTCTATTCCTTGGGCTACTGGATGGATCGCAAGCTGGGGCACCTGCTGTGGTGGTGGTATGTCGCCTCGCCCTATCTGGTGTTTTTCGCGGTGCTCAACACGCTGCACAACTGGACCGTTTGCACGGTTCTTTTCCGCGAATGGCCGCGCGAGTTTTTCACGACATCCCGATTGAAACGGCACAAGACATCCCCTGACGTATGGCGGCGCGAGCTGGCCGATATGCTGGGCGGTTTTCTCAATTCTCAGGACGGGGGGCATTATTGATGCCAAGTGGTTTGACACTCAACACATTGTTTGGCGTTGGCGTGAGTTCGGCGTCGATGGCCATGTTTGGTGATGTGTTTCCAGATACCGTGATGCAATCGGCGGTCTATGGCGGCTTGGGTGGCATGGCACGCTGGGTCGGGTCCAGTCGCGTCAAATGGACCTCAAACCTGTCGTGGGTGCCACTGGGCGTCTTACTGGCCGTTGGTTTGGACACATTGGGCGGCCCGCTGATCGCTACCTACCTCAACAGCGAAGGCGACGACAGCTTCCTGCGTGAGGTGCTGTCTGGCGATAAGGCCACGCGCGGCATCGCCTTTGCCATAGGCCTGTTTGGCACGATGATTATTGGGCGGTTTGTTGACGAGAAGGATGCAAACAATGGAAGTGCTTAAGATCCGCAAAGCGACGGAAACGCCGGGCGAAACGATGTGGCAAACGGGCAGGGTGGGCTTGTTCATGGCCCTGCTCATCTTTGTTCTTTGGCCGGCAATCGCGCGAACCGTTGAAAAGCGACAAGACCTGAGCGACAGCGTCATTGCCGATTTTCAGTTTGTTGCCGATGCGAGCGATTGGCACGTGCTTT
Source organism: Yoonia tamlensis (assembly GCF_900115105.1). GTDB lineage: Bacteria > Pseudomonadota > Alphaproteobacteria > Rhodobacterales > Rhodobacteraceae > Yoonia > Yoonia tamlensis. The sequence goes on along the minus strand of NZ_FOYP01000001.1, from coordinate 1,442,255 downwards.
ATCGTGCCGTCGCTGCCCGCCCCGTGCATGCGCATTTTACGCTGCAAACGCGCACAACAGATGACCAGGTCGTCTGCTCATACCGATCGACAAAGAGCTACCCCTACAGCCCGAACCTCTCTGTTCGAAAGCCTTGGTCGTGGGATAGCTGGGCAGAAAGCAGCGATCCGCTTTCATGTGGCCGGCCAAGTGCGCCGTTTCGCATCTGCCTTCGTTATGACGGGGTTACGCGGCTTGGCAATGCGTTTGATACCCCGTTCACCTGCAAAGATTTCACGCAAACAACAAGCGAGGTTCCGCTATGAACATCTGGAAGGGCAAAGCGAAGCGGCTTGATGACATCGACCTGCCGCGCATCGGTGCGACCATCGGCGTGGGTGAAGACGAAATTCACGCGGTGCTGGATGTTGAGGCGTCGGGGTCGGGCTTTGACGCGAAGGGGCGGCTCAAGGCGCTGTTTGAGCCGCATATCTTTTACCGCCAATTGGGAGAGGGGGCCAAGCGTGACGCGGCTGTTGCCCAGGGGCTTGCCTATCGCCGGTGGGGTGAAAAGCGCTACCCGCGCGACAGCTATCCGCGCATCGAAGCCGCAATCGTGATCGACCGTGACGCGGCCCTGCGGTCGACCTCTTGGGGCTTGCCGCAAATGATGGGGTTCAACGCGGGGCTGGCAGGGTTCGCCAGTGCCGAAGCGATGGTGAAAGCCTTTGCGGCCGACGAAGAGGCGCAGCTGGCGGGCATGGTGATGTTCATCGTCAATGCGGGCCTTGATGACGAACTGCGGTCGCACGACTGGCGCGGCTTTGCGCGCGGTTACAACGGTCCAGGCTATGCCCGGTACGGGTATCACACAAAGCTTGAAGCGGCATTCAAGAATTGGGCGCGCATCCGTGACACGCCTTATCCGGCATGAACCGCCTGTCACTGATCCTCGCGGCCATTGTGGCCCTTGGTGGCGTTTTCGCGGGTGGCCAGCTGCTGGGCGACAAACGCGGCTATGCGCGGGCACAGGGTGAATATGCCGTTGCCTATGCAGAAGCCGAGGCAGCCGCAGCGGAACAACAAAAGGCCCTGATGCGGGCCGTCGAAAGGGTGGCCGAAAATGCCGAACAGGAACGCAATGCGATGCAATCGCGGCTTACTGCTGCTGACGATAGCGTTGAGCGGCTGCGCCAAACCATACGTGACGCCAACGCCCGTGCAGATCCCGGCGCCCCCGGCGAGCTTGATGCAGCCCGCGCCCGATCCCTCCTTGCCGAATGCACAGGAAAATATCGAGACATGGCACACCGCGCTGACAAGCTCCGCGCCACAGTCATAGGGCTGCAAGATTACGTGCGGGCGTTGGGGCAGGGCGCAGTGACGCCGTAGCTGCCCCGAAATCCGATCGATAACCAATGCCAAATCCGCCTTCGGGCGGGGGTGGCCAATTACGACCACCACGCAGCCTGATTGGAACCCAGCTGCGCCGACATCCCAAACAGAATATGCCGCCCGACTCTCGCGAGAGTGCGGCCCTGATATTCTGGAATCTACAACCATGACAATGACTAAAGTGTCACCCGCTGCACCTATAGCTGCGTGGCTTGGCGGCAAGAAGGCCCTAAATCAAAAGATCATCGAAGTAATCGATGCAATTCCGCACCAAACCTATGTCGAGCCATTCGTGGGCATGGGTGGTGTGTTCTTGCGCCGTCAGTGGCGTCCGCGCCTTGAGGTCATGAATGATCTGAACGGCGAAATCACAAATCTGTTTCGCATCCTGCAGCGCCATTACCCCCAGTTTATGGAGGTAATGCGGTTTCAGATTGCGTCCCGGCGCGAATTTGAGCGGCTGCGCCTATGTGATCCCGCAACGCTGACGGATCTAGAGCGCGCCGCACGTTTTCTGTTTCTGCAGCGATTGGCGTTTGGCGGGCAGGTGGGTGGCGTCTTTGGCGTGTCCAAGGACACGTCGCCACGGTTCAGCCTGACAAAGCTGGAACCGCTGCTTGACGCCGCGCATTCGCGCCTTGACGGCGTCGTGTTCGAGAACCTGGACTGGGCTGACGTGCTGGCCCGCTATGACAGCCCATCGGCGCTGTTCTACCTCGACCCGCCATATTGGGGCGGTGAAGACGACTATGGCAAAGGCATGTTTGACCGCAATCAATTCGCCCTGATCGCCGATGCGCTCGGCGCGATCGAAGGCGCGTTCGTGCTATCAATCAACGACCGGCCCGAAGTGCGCGACCTGTTCGCCGCATTCAATTTCCGCGAGGTGTCATTGAAGTACACCGTTGCAGCGTGTGCTGCAAAGCAAGCGCGCGAGCTGATTATCACTAATCGGGATGTGAAGACCGGGCTGCTATGACCTGAACCCTGCGCGCCAATAATCGGCACGCGGTTTATTTGTGTTTGGAGAAAGGGCGAAATGCGGACTTTCGCTGCGACCCGTACCAACGGCAGCTGTGCGCAGGTATCTGTCGGTCGTGTTCCCAAATACATTCCTGAATGTCCGTAAAGGGCCAGTAGCATCTTTCGACACGAAGCGCGGGACAGCGGTCATTCGCTGCACATGTGAGCAACCGCAGCTACTTCTTCGCCTTTACGATGGTGAAGTCCGAGAGGTTCACTCCGAACACCTTCTTGAAGGAGTCATTCGCCCAGCCACCAAACACTTCTTGATCGTAGTTATCCGACATCCAACTAAAATCTAACTTGAAGGAACCGTCGCGCAAAATCCATTGCTCGGTCAGCTCGTAAACCGCCATCGACCCATAAAAGCGCTCAAAAGTCTGCTTAACCGCTTTGTCTGATCTATTTGGCCATTTGCGCGGGTACACGCCATCTTTGTCTTTCCCATCGCTGAATAGCGAAAGGTGACGCAGCCATATTTCTTCAACGTCAGCAACGCTCGGATGGCCTGCCATGTATGCGCCCGGCCAACAGAAGAAATGGGGGTTCTCGTATTTGTCGGCACACATAGAGATGTAGTGTGAAAGGAATACTCGTATGGTTAAATTTGTAGGTTCAAACTCAAATGTCCGGTGCTCCTCCATGAGTTTTTGGACGCTTGGATAATCCTCAATCCACCTTACAACTTCTTCTAACGCAGCCATCGGGTGATCGTATCCTTTCGCCAAGCACAACTCCTCAGACACTTCAACGTATTCTTCGAGGGATAGATCCTTAATAGCAGCTTTAAGATGTGGTGCGGTTTTGATAGCAAAACAGAATTCAGCAAATCGTATGCCGACATCTACTTGGCCAATGAGGTTTTCGAAGGGGCCTACTTTGAATGGTATTCCGCGCGTCGGATTTATTGCAAGGTCGCATACCAAAAGAAACAGAGAGACGATTGGATCGGACAGGGACGATGGCCAACATGTATCAGTCAGTTTCAGAAAGCTTTCAAACGCCTCGACATATATACCTGACAGATAACCTTCTGTCCGCGCCTCCTCACATGTCATCGGTTCAGTACGGGAACGGCTCAGGAAATCCAGCTGAATGAAATGAGCTTGCCCTTCGTAAATCGCTTGGAGGCCCACATATGGAAGATGAATATTCGACCCCTTTTTGAAGCCTTCAAAGCCTTCGTCATATAGCCGCAAGGTCTCGTCGCCTAACTGTTCAATACTCTGAAGAAATTCAAAATCGGGATCGATTGCATCTGAAATCAAGCCGATCAGCATTCCATAAACAATACTGTAGGTATAGCCGATATCTTCAAAATGGTTTTGCTCTATCATCCATTTTATGGCTTCCCGTGGGCGAAACGCGTAGGATTTATAATAGAAAACATCGAGCGCATTATTTACTGCAAAATTTGCGGGCGCGAGTTTTTCCTGTGCATCCCACCCCTCTTCCTGCAGAATTTGATCCGACCACCGTTTCAGGGGTTTGATTGGCCCGAATTTTTCCAAACACTCTCGAAGTTCGCCCATGGCCGAATGGCATTGCGAAAAATAGCTCAGACTTAGTAGTAACCCCGATGTTGAACCTACATGCTGCCACCAATGCATGGTTTCATGTAAGTAGGTGGAGTAAGCCTTTATGGCCTCCCACGGCACGGGACCATCATCAAAGGCATTGGCTTCAAACTTTTCCAAGTACTCATGATTGATCGGACTGAGACGCAAGACGAAGCGGGTAGTCTCATATACGCCATGATACTTAGTCGTTGCAGCGAAGCTCAATGGCACCTCAAACTGATCCAATTGTGGATATGGCAAATTGTGTAGGGGCTCCGAAGGCTTCGAGGGGTCGTCCGACATGATTTTTCCTGATTCGTCCGCAATTGTAGATTTTGCGCCTTTAGACGGGAATGTCACGAAAGTCTGTAAGCTGCCATTCACTGTGCACCCTTTGAAGGGCGGCTTTGGGTTGTTTGAGACGATCGATACTGCGAAGGAGGGCCGGACCTTCTTTGCGACAGCCATAAAGCGCTCCGGAGGAAGCGAATGCAGACATCTGTTTTTTCTGCCATGGCAACGCTTGACGTAGCAATGACTTTTCGGTGTGTCTTCACTATTGCCACCCTAATTACCCAAAGAGCACTTGTGAGTTGACGAACACACCTGCCTTTCGAAAATTTTAAGACAAAGTCGTTGGGTTCCCGACGAGATCACCTTATGCATTGTATTAATGCAGTCGGTGAACCTTGGTCCCATCAAAATGTCATCTGATAATTATCTCCGGAACGTCCTAACTCGCGAGCAAGTGGACACCGGCTCGTTTTCTCCGGTGCGCTCTATCGCCACCACGCTTACACCGATGCTCAACTCGTGGGGCAATGGTTACCTTCTTGCCATTGAGCCAAGTGGATCGTTCGCAAAAGGCACGGCAAACAAGAGCAGTACAGATATTGATCTCTTTCTGACTTTGTCGAGTAGTACACCCGACACACTGGCACAGATACGAAGCTCGCTCGGGAACTGCCTCAATCATTATGGTTATCAGTATCGAGATCAAAATGTTTCTCTTGGTGTCAAAGTGGCCGGCTATCAAGTTGATTTGGTACCTGGTAAACGCCAGAGCCAATATGGTAGCGATCACAGTCTTTACCGAAAAAAGGCAAACACTTGGACGAAAACTAATATTCAAACCCATATCAAATTGGTCCGAGATAGCCGCCGTACAGAAGAAATCCGGGTTGTTAAACTTTGGCGCGATCAATGGGACTTGAGCTTCCCTTCAATCTACCTTGAACTTGCTACCCTAAGTGCATTGCATGGAAAACCAATTGGACGACTGTCTGAAAACGTCGCGGATGTACTGAGGTTCTTATCAGGTAGACTAACCACCACACGTATTGTTGATCCGGCAAACACAAACAATGTGATATCTGACGACCTACCAATCTCGGGCAAGCATGCGGTTGCCACCGCGGCACGGAGAGCATTGAGCGGTAGCTGGGAGAGCTTGATACGATGAGTGAATGGTCGCTGCCCAAGCTGTTCGCCAGCTTACATCGCAAAATCGATACGGAGCTGAGCGTAGCTCGCGAAGCTCTCAACCACCCAGGGACTAAAGGCGACACCTCAGAGGCGATATGGATTGGCTTGCTGCGACAGTACCTTCCAGAGCGTTACCGCGTGTGCAGCGCGCATATCGTCGACAGTGAAGGCGTTTTTAGCGACCAAATTGATATTGTCATTTTTGACCGGCAATATTCGCCGTTCGTTTTCGATTTTCTCGGCGCAAAAGTGATCCCAGCGGAAAGCGTGTACGCTGTTTTTGAAGCGAAGCAATCTATCAATGCAGCGATGATCGACTACGCGAGAGGCAAGGTGGCGACGGTTAGATCGCTCAGTAGAACCAGTATGCCTATCCCCACAGCAAACGGTCCTGTCGCAGCCGTACCGCCGAAGCACATTCTTGGAGGGCTGGTTACGCTGGAGAGTGATTGGAAAAGTCCACCGCTTGGTGATGCCCTTCAAGAAAAACTGGATGGCGATCGGAGCGTTTTGAAAAGATTGGATCTGGGCTGCATAGCAGCGCACGGAGTCTTCACATTCGTTGATGAAGCTACTGCCCATAAGCGCATCGAATCGTCGTCGGCAACGACAAGATTCCTCTTTGAATTGATCGCTAGACTGCAATCGCTCGGTACTGTCCCAATGATGGACATCGGTGCCTACAGCAAATGGCTAGATAGTTGATTCAATATTCCATTTCCGTCTTGCAGGCTGCGGCATCCCTGAATGCCATTCAGGTCATGTTTGGGCCATTCTATACAGTCCCGACCGTTCTCCCAAATTGATCAAAATAGCTGCTGCCGGAGACTTCACATCGAAGACGTCTGCTCCATGTGTGAACCAGCAAAGATGGGAGATGGACGATGCGTGGTTTCACAAAGGTATCAGCAGGGCAGGCATGCAGGGTTGCAGAGGCATTTGGTGGCGTATGGGGCTGGCCTGAAAAGAATTCGACGGTGCGCGAAGCCATCGACGCAGACGGTTGTGTGATCGCCTACATTGATGAGACTGGCCACTATGCGCACGCCTCGTATGCCAAGCTGGACCTTTCGGACGTTTTTGCATGATTGCACACCGCGCTAAAAAGCTCCGCGCCACATTCTTAGGGCTGCAAGATTACGTGCGGGCCGTGACCGATGGCTGAAGCTCTCCATGTTATCAACATCACCATTTGCGGAGTCGGGCATGGGCGGTGTTTTACTACATCGACAATCGTGACCGCGCTTTGAGGTTTTGAATGTTCTGACGGCGAAATCACAAACCTGATTCATCCAGATTCATACTAGAAAGCTCACACTCAATAGAGGTTTCAGCAGGAGCGTTCTATGGGAAAGGAAAAGATTTAGAAAATACCTATAGAAAATTTCACTTCACACTATACTTCACATGCTATAGTCGGGCGAAAAGATGGGAAGTAACATGACGAATCGATCAAATGATCCCCTTTTTGGAGAAATTCCGGAAAGTGTGCCACTCTTGGGTGCGCCTTTGGTTCGCGTTCTCGCGCTAGTCCAGTTTTCCAAGATTTCGAAGATCAGCGACGAGAGATATATCGCTGATTTTCAAGAAGCTCTTCGGTCAAATTACCCGCATGTTCAAGCGGAGAAGGTAAAGTCTGTTGAAATTAGGGTCTCAGACGACGAGATTCACCACGAAGCCGTTGAAACAACTGTGTGGAGGTTTCTTGATCCAAATAAGACAGTTCGCGTTTCTCTTGCAACCGATTTTATCGGGATCGAAACGGCTAATTATGTCTCGCGCGCCGACTTTCTTGGGAAAATGCATACTGTCCTAGAAGCTTTTTCGAACAGTATGAAGCCACCATTAGTGGAGCGTGTCGGTTTTCGGTACGTGGATCGTCTTGAGGGGGAGGATTGTATGGGGGCTCTTGCAGATCTAATTCAGGCCGATCTTTTAAATGTGTTGCGACCGAACTTGGCTGAACATATCGAAATATCGATGACTGAAGTTGTTGGGAGGACCGCTGAAGGTAAGTTGATTGCGCGTTATGGCCTCGCCCCCAAAGGTTTTAGCCATGATCCTGCTATGGCGCCTCCGGTAGGTGAGCCAAGTTGGGTGCTAGATGTTGATTCATTCAGCACTAACTGCGCGGGCAATCAACTAGAACCAGATTTTCTTTACGGTGAACTCGACAAAGTTGCGGCAAGGGCCTACGCTTTTTTTCGGTGGAGTATCACCGATAAGTTTTTGACGCGCTTTAAGGACGGATAGTTATGATATTTCAAAGTGCAGTCACCGCCGTGGCCATGTGCCTTCCTGTTGGTGCTACGGGTCGCCCAGATATTCCCTACATAATACCCGACGATGAGCGGCCAGGAATTGCTGCACCATTTGCCGAAAAACCCAGTATTTCCATTTCAGTTGAAAATGCAATTCAATTACTCAGACGGCAAAAGATGCTTTCAGTGTCTTCATCTGACGGTGTTCGTGTATCTTTTACTTCAACGATCTCGAATGGGGTAGGCTTTGCAGAGCAACGACCCAGTGAACAGATTGCTGAGTTAAAACGTCTTAGCGGCCTCACATGGGCTCAAATTTCCAATGTTTTCGGGGTTAATTCGCGGACCCTTCATTACTGGAAATGCGGAGAGAGAGTTTCTGCTGAAAATCACCAGAAATTGGGGGCTGCAATCGCCATGCTTCGATTTGTTGACCGCGGAACAGCAGAAGAAAATAGGCGACTATTATTGAGTGAAGCATCTGAGGGGAGGACTTTTCTTGATCTCATGAAGCATGCAGAATTCCGTTCTATCAGGGACATAGCTGGCAAGGGAGTTGGTCGAGTTTCCTTCGGAAAAGTCCTCACCAATGAAGCCCGATTGAAAAATGCCCCTCAGAGCTTCATGCCATCTGCAGAAATTGCCCAACTTAATGAGGTAGAACTTCTTCAACGCCCACAAACTCGGCGGAAGAACATTCGTCGAGAGAAGGCGTAAAGGGGCCTTCTATTGTCCGCAAAAAAGGTTGATGAAGTAAGTGTTTCAGATCGCCTTGCTGAATGGCAGCAAGGCGATTTTACCGTTGATTGTGGTGAATTTCTTTTTTGCACTTCCCCGCTTGACGATGAAGATGAGGGCGCACCGTTTTCAGCTGATATTGAGGAAAAGCATCAGGGCATATGTGTAATCTCACAGACATGCGATATCGTCCGCGACCCAGAAAGAAGTACAATTTCGTATGTGACTGTGTGTCCTCTTGTAAAGCTAAACGCAGCGCACAATTCAGCCATTGAAAAGGGTGAGGTTCCTAGATTTGGTATGCTTGTTGGAGCCCCAGAAAACACGGTCGTTGATTTTACGCGTGCGATGAGCGTAAAGAAAGATCTCTTGGTTAAATGGAATAAGCAGCGTGGCTGCCCCAGCGAAGTGGATCTACAGAATTTCGCGAGATCGCTTGAGCGCTTTTTTGGTAGATTTGGTTACCCTGACGAATTCAATGAATCCATGGAGACATTTAGGAAGGCGGTAAATGGGAAGTATGGCAAGCCGAACTCAGAATTTGGGAAAGCTATACGCTCAGTATCTGAATTCCGGGTATTTCCACACAAGCCTTGGGACAACCCTGAAAGTGTTCCAATAACAATCCTGGCAATCCTTAAGGATGCGGATGAGCGAGAAATCGACGACATTGAATCGCTCAGGAGGGAACTAATGGACCAGGCATCAAAAATAAAATGGTTTGCTCCGTTTTCTCCTAATGAGGTGGTTCTCAGGCTTGCCAGCCTAAATGAGCTATCAGCCGCAGAATATCTAAACAGCTACCCACTTGAGTTGAATGCGCTCTCATTTGCCAAGCGTTATCAAGCGGCAGGTTAATCACAGTTTTCGCAAACTACCTAAAGCTACGCTGTCCGCCTTATTTTCGAAATCGATGCGTTTTTCGAATATGCAACACGATGAGCAAACCGTTATTGGCCGATTCCATTTTTGCCAACTCCGAAGCTACGTCATTGATATCATTGAAGCGGTAAGAATGGCTTTTGCCAACGTACTGCTTTGAATTCAAAGCAAAACACCTGTCCCTGTCTGTCCGCCCCTCCAATGCGCACTCACCTTTGTTTCGCACCCGTTTGCGCTTCAATTCGGTGATCTTGAGTGTGGAGAATAGTGTTGAGCCTCTTGTTTTTTTTTACAATTTCTTACTTGGATATACTTCACCGAAGATTTGGATATCTAGTTGTCTTGCGCCGAATTACCGATACTTTTTAGAGCACCTAAATAGAAAAATTCGAGCTTAAGCACTCCCTGTGTAGACTCGCAACGCACTCAAAGAGACGATGTGCGGAACTTTTTTTATCGAGTCGAACCAATGAGTAAGCCGTTTCCTCCATATCGAGGATTAGCTCTTCGAGGCGTAATAGTTGCTCGTGGTCATGCAGAGCAAGTTCGTTTGAATCTCTGTAAACCACCTCACAAGAAGATTGAGCAAGTTGCAATTTTTTTTGAAAAGACATTTTGGCTCTCCTTTGATGGCTAGTTAGTGCAGATTGATCGATGTTGGTTAATTATATGCTAAGCTTATTCCACCTACTTTCGTGAGCATTTAGGAAGCGGCATCAAAATCGTGTAGCTCCATTCGTGACCACGGCTGATGGTTCAGGTGCGCGGTTACGTTAATAATTGGTAAACTCATGGCACTGTAGGTTGAGTAAAAAACAATCTTCGCAGAGGTATTCTTAGGCCTCAATCAAAGGCGAGGAAACCATGATTAGGTTCATAAGAGGCTCAATGGCAGCGAAGTATCCGGCGCTATATAGTTGTATTTGTGCTAGACGATCACATTACGGATCGAGTTCTGGTCTTTACCAAGGGACTTTAGGCCAATTTAGGTTGTCCCCGGCCCAATACGCCTATTACAATCCGCTCTACGCAGTAGTCGAAGATTGCAATGGCAACCTTCTAGCGGCCGTTGAACTATCTCCGAAAACTAAAGTGAACGGAGTTATGCACGACAGCCAAAACTATTGCAATCTGCGGCCAGAATGGAACGGCACGTTGGAAGATCTTGGTGACCAAATATGTATTTCAACTGTTGATGAACTCATTGTCGCTCTAGCTGGATTGATGTCAGCCCTAGACCTAGGCGGCTTGCAGCTTTCGTTACACGGCAACACTATTCATCGAATACTTGAGCGCAGTAAGAAACTGGTTTTCTTGGACGCAGACCAGACATTGTCTATTTCCGATCAACGAGCAAGCTGGCACGTTAAGTCCAACGGCTATAAAAAACTACTAGCAAAGACTGAAATCGACCCTCTTGAAATACACTTAGCGCTAGCAAATTGCGAGTTAGGTGGCCTCGGACTATCTCGCCAACAGTTTTGCGCTTAATTTCGAACACTCTCTAGTGTCTTGTACAAGTTACCTGCTCATGCAGGTCGTGTCGTAGACCATACAAGAGGTAGAGGCTTAACGAGATCTTCTTGTAATCGGAAATATTGCCGCATTCAAAGGCGGCATTTGATTTCTTTTCGATTTTTTGGATTAGGCGCTCAACTTGAGCTGGGTCAGATGAGTCAATGCTGTCAAGTTCAGATTCTGGAAATAATGCCATAAGTCGTCTAACTAGCATGAGACCGGTTCCTTAACGGTTTTCTCGATACAAATCTATGCTGCGGGCACTAACAAAGTGTTAATTGTGCCGCTGTGTGAGCTGGACCTTGGTTTCTCAGTCCTTACTCACGATAGGAAGATTCTATTCAATTAGTTTTTTTTCTGTTTGGGCACAGGAACAAGCGTAAACGAATATTAAAGCATATTCTTGCATCTTCGACCTTAGAGATGGAGGGGCGAATGTACACATTAGACATTTCTGGCAGTACCCAGTTTACGGTTTCATCAGGTCATTTTGGGGCCAATACACTTACGCATATTGATCAAGTTAGTTCATCATCTGGCTATAGCGATTTGTTGGAAACTCTAAACGTCAATAACCTTCGGTTTCCAGGTGGAACAGTGACTGAGCAAGCTTTTGATGTAACTGATTACGATGCTGACTATTCCAGTTTTGACGGAGGGCTGCCGTTAACTCCACTAAGTACATTTTTGGAATTCATCAATGATAACAATCTTTCATCGTCGTTCGTGATACCTACACGGAAGCTCTTGCTTGGCGACTGCGATCCTAGCAGTTCAGTTCCAAGAGCTCTGGACTTCGAACAAATTGATGCGACCTTGGAGCTTGTAACGAAGCTACTTTCAGAAAGTGACCCATCTCTCCCGAACGCAAGTATTTCAGCGATTGAAATAGGAAATGAGTACTGGGGCGCCGCAAATATGACAACTGCAGAATATGCGCTTGTTGTGGACTACCTTGTGCCGAGAATAAAGGAGATTGTTGATCGGCTTGCTGGAGAAGGAGATTTGGTCACAGGAACAATTCAACCCGGAATTATCGTTCAGGTAGGACAGCCGTGGGCACCTGAATTCAAGGCCGGCGGTTATCTAGAACTCCCTCCACATAGTACGGAAACGACTTGGAAGTGGGATGAAAAGATAAGCTATGTAAATGAGATCATTACGTCGAACTTAAGTGATACGACAAAGGTAGCAATCGATGGTGTCGTTCATCACTATTACTTAAAGGATAATGGTGGCGAGGGTGGTCAGTGGGGCGGTCAACACTTTGAGAGCGTCTCCATGTCCAGCAGTTTCGATCACTGGATATCGCAACCTGGACTGGAAAATATTGACTTTCACGTCACGGAGTGGAACGTCAATAGTCAATCCTACGACCAACTTGGGATGAAAGCCGCCTCAAATAATCTTCAACAGTTCGAAAACATGCTGCGTGCAGGCGTGGATTCAGCTCAAATCTGGGCGGTGCAACACAACACAACAAATGACCTTTCTGGTCGACCAGGTGAAAATTCTGGCCTTACCACTCAAGGCGCGGTCTTCGCTCTTATGTCTGATGTCTTAGTCGGCAGCACATTGTTAGACGATAATTATTTTGGACAAGAATTTGAGGTATCGGCATATCAGAATACTTCTGTAATCCACGTGTTTGTGACCCTACGAAGTGATGCAGCAAATACAATCACCCTAAATATGGATGACTTGTTGGGGGAAGAATTTTTATCTGCTGTTGATTTTTCGATTCAAGCCACCTTGGTGGGCGTTGATCAAGCAACTAGCGATGGGATGCATTTCGTCAGGGGCGCCGGAATGTTGCCAGTTGAAATCTACAACGAGCACGATGTTCTTGCATCCATAACCGAGCTTAGCGCCGAACACATTCTTGATTCTGATGGCAACATTGTCCTTTCACTAGATCCATACGAAGTTGTTAGAATTGACGTAACGTTTCAGGGTGAAAACGCAAAGTACGGGTCTGCAATCGAGCTCGAAGGAACTGGGAATTCAGATTTTCTTTTTGCCGGCGCCGGCGATGATTGGATCCGTGGGTTGGCTGGTAACGACTACATCGACGGGAATGAAGGAAACGACATATTGGACGGCGGTGCCGGCATAGATCGTCTGCTGGGCGGTTCCGGAGCAGACGTCTTCGTTTTCGCGGACGATTCAGGATTGGATATCGTCTACGACTTTGAAGATGGGGTTGATCGAATTGCGTTGTTCGGAAGCGACGAAGCTGATTTTGACGAAATCCAAATTACCCAATACGGCGACGGCGGCTCGCTTATCCAGTTAGGTGATAGCCTAATGATTGTAAGGGGCACTTTGCCCGAGCAAATTACAATCGATGATTTTGTATTTCTAAATGATGAATTTGTAGAGGTAGCGAATGATCTCCTTTTTTGAATACAGATATTTTAGGTCGCGGGCCGATACTTGCGCCTTGCCTGGACTGAAGCTCGGTGTATCGATATGCATTTCGGCTGCTGCATCTGGATGCGGAGGAACAGGGGGAAACGAACCTGTTGTCGTTGCCCCAGTAACCAATTACGCAACTTTTAGCGAGATTCAGGTTGATTCAACCATACTGACAGATGCCTTTGTTGATTCAAATGGTACTCCTATTTTGCCCCGCAGTCTGGAAAGTGAATTGCCTACGACAGGAGCGGCTACATTCAGTGGTTTTGTCGTAGCAAGCACGGAAGGCGAAGGTCTTATTGGGCAAGTTTCCATTGCGGCAAGTTTTAGTGGAGCTACGCTTGATGGGACAGCTTGGAACTTCATTCATGAAAGCAACGGCGAGTATACCGGCACTTTGGCCGGAACTGGTATTATACGAAGCGATGCGACGGGCGACGTTCCACAAATATCCATTACACTTGAAGGTGACCTCGCTAATAATGGCTCAACCTTTCCAACCATGATGGCATTTGAGGGGTACTTTCTCGGAAGTGACTTAGTAGCTATTGGAGGCAATGCCGATGGTTTTGTTGGGGACCATTTTGCTACGGGGATTTTTGCTGCAGAGCAGTAAATACATATTGGTCGCGGCATTTTCCATCAGCATCCATGCTGTTTGACGTCTTGTGCAGTTAAAAACCTCTTTAGGAATTGCACCGAAGTCCACTGAATCTAATTGAACTAGTCTAGATTGCGGATCTTGTGAAAACGCCTTTAGGTAATGCGCTCTAAAGTATGAAATTGATAGCTTGCGCCATGCCCGCTTCCTTTACACGCAACAGAGCTTGGTTTCGGCTTACTCCGCAATTTTTTTGCCTAAAGTGGCTACTACCCCTTAGATTTCATGGACACCAAAAAAACTACATTTGCTAAGATAGCGCATTGATTCAAGAGTTAACGCGCTTCCCTGGATTTACGCTTCATCAATGGATATTCGCCCCTGTTTCGCCCCTGTTTGGGCGAGAATTCAATGACATTAGGGGAGGTGAATTGCTATATTCATGTTGTTTTTAAAGAAGTTTCTTACGTGCATCTGCCCTCCGAAGGCAGAGGCCAGAGGTTCGAATCCTCTCGGGTGCGCCATTTAATCCCTTTATAGCGCTGGCAGTTTTTCGTTTTGGTGCGACCAATTGCTGGATTGAATGTGTGCTCGGGCGTGCATTGCATTCAGCATACTTTGCATGTTGCGGATTTGAGCGTGACTGCGTGAGTGTTTGCCTTTGTGGCCTTTGTGGGTAGGCATGATTTCCGGCCCCAAAATTTTCGGCCGCTCGGTTTGCAGTGTCAGAAATTTTCCCATCCGACTTCGGGATCATTCGGCATTGCGGGGCGGGGCGCGTTGACCGCCAATTTTACGGGCGCGGCCGCGGGCGGGGCGACATTTCGCCGTGTCGCAAATGCCGTCACATTGCCGCCGGCTGGCGTCCGCATATGGCGCGGTGTGTTTCGTGTCGTGTCGATCTTGAATTTTTCAACAAGGGTCGCAAGTTGCGTTGCTTCATTGGTGAGCGAATGGCTTCCTGCGGTGGCTTCTTCGACCATGGCGGCATTTTGCTGGGTCACTTTGTCAAGCTGAGTAACACCGATGTTGATCTCGCCCAGACCAGTTGATTGTTCGGCGGCGCCAGCCGCGATTTCTGTCATATGGCTCGAGATATGGCCAATGTGGTTTGCGATGCGCGTCAGCACCTCGCCGGCCTGACCGACAAGCGTCACGCCGCGGTCGACCTGTTCGGAACTGCCGCTGATCAGCTCTTTGATCTGTCGCGCGGCTTCGGACGAACGCTGGGCAAGCGCGCGCACTTCCGAGGCGACAACGGCAAACCCGCGACCGGCATCGCCCGCGCGTGCGGCTTCCACCCCGGCATTCAAAGCCAGCAGGTTGGTCTGGAACGCGATATCGTCGATAACCCCGATAATCTGGGATATCTCGGTTGATGATTTTTCGATTTCGGTCATCGCCGAAACGGCGTTATGCACGACAATTTCACTGGTATCCGCGTCCGATTGCGCATCTGCGACAATGATTTCGACTTCTTTGGCGCCGCGCGCGGCAGCGCCTACGCTGACGGTCAACTGGTCAAGTGCCGCGGCCGTTTGTTCGAGCGTCGCAGCCTGGTTTTCGGTGCGCCGTGACAATTCGTCCGAAGAATTGCTCATCTCGTCAGAGCGGGTTTTGATGCCACGGGTTGCCTGAACCACAGCGCTGATCGTTGCATGAAGCGTCTCGAGCGTCCGATTATAGTCAAGCCGCAGTTTGTCGTAGGTTTCATTGAACGGTGTTTCGATTGTTTGGGTAAGATCGCCATCGGCAAGACTGGTGAGCGCTGTGCTCAGGCGCTGGACGACGCGCGTCTGCTCTTGCTGGATTTCTTTTTGGGCTTTGTCAGCGGCCTCTGCCGCGCTCAGTTTGTCGCGCAGCGCAACGAGAGATTTGCTTAATTCTCCGATTTCATCGCCGCGGTACTGGTCATTGATCGGATCGTCGAATTTATGATCCGCAACCGCATGCATGGATTGTCCCAGCCGGTTAAGCGGCGTGACAACCGAACGGGCGGTCAGCCAGCCCAGCAATGTGGCGCCGGCTGCAACTATCGCGCTAACCAGCAACATCTTGTTACGTGCAACGGCAACGGGGCCCATCACCTCTTGCATATCCATCTGGGCGATCACATGCCAAGGACTGTCAAACACGTCAAGTTCCGAGACATAGGCAACAACCGGCGTTCCGGAAACACCAATAACGTCGGTATGATAGGTGTGGGGATTACCAAGCAGATGCGCAATGGCAGGCAAAGGGGTCAGCGCGGAAAAATCATTTGTCAGCCGCGACGCACTGCGCGCCAGCCCATCCGGCCCGACCGCGAATAATTCGCCGGTCGCGCCAAGCCCGATCGGATTGTTGATAATCGCGTCAATACGATCAGAAGGCAGCTGCGCCGCAACAACGCCGATCACCGCGCCTTGGGTGTTGACGACCGGTGTTGCAAGGAACGACGCCGCCGCGCCGTGGCTGGGCGCATATCCGGTGAAATCGGCAAAATGAACGTCGCCAGCCGTGCCGTCACGGGCTGCGCGGAACACATCCGCAAGGCCGCTGTCCTTAAAGGGGCCGCTTTCGAAATTGGTTGCGAAATCGGGTTCCTTGACGACGGAATACAGAAGATCCCCTTCAAGGTTGAACAAGAAGATGTCGTAATAGCCGTTCACCTCTTTGGTTTGGCGAAAGAACGGATGAAAACTGCCATGCTGGAAGTGATAGGGCAGCGATTCTGCCGCCTGATCCAGCAGTTCCTTTTCGCCAACCGGATTGGGGTTGTCGGTGATATAGGCCGCTTGCAGGCCAGGGGGGTCGATCATCAGGTTGTAAGAGGCGCTAAACGCGCTGATCGCCGATATAACTGTCGGATCATTGCCCAGTCGGATGACATCATCGCTGACTTTCTCGAGCCAGGTATCCAGTGCCGAAATGCGTTCCGCGGCAAGCAATACATAAGAATCGTGCTGGGTTTTCAATATACTGCGCTGCAGATCAAAATACCCAAGCAGCGCCACAGAAGCCGAAGCTGTCAGGCACAGGGTCGCGACAAGCATCGGCAGCTTTTTCGAGATACGGATTGCGTTCAGAAAATTCATTGAGGCCTCGCGCAGATTCATCGGTTCACGATGACTTTTGCACCACGCCTGTTAAAATCCGCTTAAGCCGCCCAAATCAGTTTCAATCGCAAGGTCTGACAACAAAAAACGCGCAACCCTTGTCGGGCGCGCGCATGTACTCTTGCAATGGATTTGTTGTTCAGCCGCGCCAGGTGCGGATCGGACCGCAATCCATGTGCACAAAATTTGACCCGCTATAGCGCCCGACACCGCCCGCACGGCAGGCAACAGCAGCGCTGGCCATTTGGCCGGTTGTGCGGCCTTGCAGGCGTAGATCGGCGGCCTGACCAAGCATATGCAGCGAATTGCGCGCAACAGCGGATGACTGGTTGCGCAGCATCGAATTTGTCTGCGGCGAACGGTAGCCCGACAACAACATATAGGGTTCGTTTACTTCCATCAGATTCGCGGCGGCAGCCATGATATCGATGGTCCGCAAATCCATTTGTACGGCTTCGCCTGTACGCCAGTCACGCATATGGATGTTAATCTCGCGGACCGCCTCGGCGATATATTCGCCTTCGATCCAGTAGATCGTATCAAGCCGTTCGCCCGTGCGCCCCGAATACATCGCGATTCGGCGAATATCGCCTGCGCCACGCAAGAAACCGGCTGCATTCGCGAATGTCGGTGCCGCTGAAACGGCGGTAGCGGCAAACGCACCAAGCAAGCCGCGACGTGTAATCCCAGAGGAGTTTTTCTTGTTCATATTAATGCGCCTGTCCCGTCGCTCGAAGTTGCCGCTTTGCGGCAGTTACACCTTGTCCCCAGATGTCCTGGTTTTATGGCACAATTTGATTCGTTCACCAAGTGCTGTTTATGTGGTTTATATGAATATATGGAAAAACAGGCGGGACCTTGCCTAAATATTGTGCAAATGTGGGCCTTGGCACATGAGCCGGCATCGACATCCTAGCAACACTTTTGGCGCCGGATTTTGCCTCGCGGGATTATGAATGGACATGGGCAAAGTAAGGATATTCATACTCTTATTTAAGATTTGCGACGACTATACTACTGCGACAGATGAATTTCGGGGGATCGGTGAAGATGATAATGCGTAATATTTTGCGGGCGACGATGGTACGGACATGGCTGGGCTGTGCGGCGGTGGCACCGCTACTTTTGGCCGCACCTGTGGCGCAGGCTCAGGTCACCGATTTTCGTCAGGCCGTGGCGCAAGCGGCCGCCTCTGACGCTGATATTGCGGCATTTTACCGTGAACGCAATTATGAAGGCATCTGGAGCGGCAGTGCGGATCGTAACCGTCGCAACGCGCTGATGGCGGCTTTTGCCGCTGCGGGTGATCACGGGCTATCGACGTCGCGCTATGATCCGGCCCCGATTACGGCGCGTCTGCAGGCGGCGACAACGCCCGCCGAACAGGCAAGTGTCGAGGTCGAATTGACCCGTTTGTTCATGCAATATGCGCGGGACGTGCAGACCGGCATGCTGGTTCCTTCGCAGATCGACAGCAGTATTCTCCGCGAGGTTCCCTACCGGTCGCGCCTGTCAACAATCCGCGCATTTGTGCAGTCAAACCCTGACAGTTTCTTGCGCGCGCTGCCGCCCAGCTCGCCCGAATATACCCGCCTGATGCGCGAAAAACTGGCGATGGAGCGGCTGCTTGCGGACGGCGGCTGGGGCCCGACTGTTCCGGGTGGCAAGCTCGAGGCGGGCGATACAGGGAACCGCGTTGTTGCGCTGCGTAACCGCTTGATCGCGATGGGCTTTCTTGAGCGTACAAACACGCAAACCTATGATGCGGCAATGGTGGCTGCGGTGCAGCGTTTCCAGCAGGCGCACGGGCTGGCAATTGACGGCACAGCCGGACAGGGCACATTGCGCGAGATCAACGCAACCCCCGAAAGCAGGTTGCAATCGATCATCGTCGCGATGGAGCGCGAGCGCTGGAACAACCGCCCGCGCGGCACCCGCCATATCTGGGTGAACCTGACCGATTTCACCGCAAGAATCGTCGACAATGATGTTGTCACATTCGAAACCCGTTCGGTGATCGGTGCCAACCAGCGCGACCGCGTCAGCCCCGAGTTTTCGGACGTGATGGAATTTATGGTCATCAACCCGAGCTGGTACGTCCCGCGTTCGATTATCACCAAGGAATATCTGCCCCAATTGCAGGAAAACCCCAATTCTGTCAGCCAGTTGCAGATTACGGACGCGCGCGGCCGGACCATCAACCGCGCCGAGGTCGATTTCACCCAATACACGGCTTCGAACTTTCCGTTTTCGATGCGCCAGCCGCCAAGCAACGGCAACGCGCTGGGGCTGGTGAAATTCATGTTCCCCAACCGGCACAATATCTACCTGCACGACACCCCCGCCAAGAGCCTGTTCGGCCGCGAAGTGCGGGCGTTCAGCCACGGGTGTATCCGGCTCGCTGATCCGTTCGATTTTGCCTATGCGTTGCTGGCGCGGCAGGTTGCCAACCCCGAAGAATTCTTTCAAAGCCGTCTGGCGACAGGCGTTGAACAACGTGTCGATCTTGTTGAACCGGTGCCGGTGCATCTGGTTTACCGTACGGCCTTCACGCAGGCTGACGGGCGGATGCAATATCGCCGCGACGTTTACGGGCGTGACGGGCGGATTTGGAACGCTCTGGCGCGTGAAGGGGTGGCGATCCGCGCCGTTCGCGGGTAAATCTGGTCGCGGGATTTTTTCCGGGGATCAGCATGCCACATTCAGTCAAAGATATCGCAGCGGCGCTTGGGGCGAAAGCCTTTGGCGCCGTTGACATTTTGGTGGGCAACGCCGCCGAACCGGCTGCAGCGGGGCCCGATGATCTCGCGCTGGCGATGACGCCGGCCTATGGCGCGGCACTGGCGCAAGGGCGTGCGCGTGCCGCTGTGGTCTGGCCCGACGCCGATTGGCAGGCGCTGGGGCTTGAGGCTGCGATTATCGCGCCACGGGCGCGGCTGGCAATGGCGGGGCTGACGCGGATGCTTGACGCGCCCTTAGCCGGCCGTGGAATCAGCCCGCATGCGGTGATTGATCCCAGCGCCAGTATCGCCGCCAATGCGACAATCGGTGCATTTACGGTTATCGGCGCGGGGGCGCAGATCGGCGAAGGAACATGGATCGGCGACCATGTCAGTATTGCCGCAGGGGTCACGATTGGCGCGCGCTGTCAAATCCATGCGGGCGTGCGGCTGCAACGCGCGGTGCGATTGGGTGCAGGCGTGATCTTGCAACCCAATGTGGTGATCGGCGGCGACGGGTTTTCGTTTGTCAGCACTGAACCATCCAACGTTGAACGCGCGCGGGAAACATTGGGCGTTGATGCGTTGCAGCCCCCCGCGGATGCCACTTGGCACCGCATTCATTCGCTTGGGGCCGTTGAAATCGGGGATGATGTCGAAATCGGTGCAGGCTCCACGGTGGACGCAGGCACGATCCGCGCGACAAGAATCGGGCGCGGCACCAAGATCGATAATCTGGTGCAGGTGGGGCATAACGTCATTGTCGGCGAAGACTGCCTGCTTTGCGCGCAAGCGGGGGTTGCCGGATCAACGGTCGTTGGTGACCGCGTGGTCATTGGCGGCAAGGCCGGTGTTGCTGATAATCTTAGCATTGGCGCCGATGTGGTTTTGGGCGGTGGATCAGTTGTTTTGTCCAACGTGCCCGCAGGGCGGGTGATGATGGGCTATCCGGCAACCAAAATGACCACCCATATCGACAGCTACAAGGCGCTTCGGCGCTTGCCACGATTGTTGCACAAACTTTCGAAATTTTAAGAAACTGTTTCATTTTTAGGCAAAACGACCTAAATGCCAGAGAAACAAAAATAGGTCTCAAAAGATGAGCATCAAAGAACAGGTAGTTGCAATAATTGCAGATCAGGCGATGGTCGAACCCGCAGATGTGCAGCCCGATCATACGCTTGAAGATTTGGGGATCGATAGTCTCGGGCTTGTTGAAAGCATCTTTGCCATCGAAGAAACATTCGACATCACTGTGCCGTTTAACGCAAACGCCCCGACCGAAAGCGATTTTGATATATCGTCGGTCGCCGCAATTATCGCAGCCGTCGAGATGCTCAAGCAAGAGCAGGCAAAATAATGCGCCGCGTCGTGATCACGGGGGCGGGCACGATCAACCCGCTTGGGCCAGATGTTGCCACGACATTTGCAGCCATGCGCGAAGGGCGCTGTGGAATCGGCCCATTGGATATCCGTGATGTTGACCGGCTTACCATCCAGATCGGGGCGCAGATCAAAGACTATGATCAGGCAACCCATTTTAACCGGCAACAGCTGGTGCTTTATGACCGGTTTACGCAATTTGCGTTACTGGCTGCGCGTCAGGCGATTGCCCAATCGGGTTTGGAATTTTCCGGCGCACTGGCGGATCAGTCGGGCGTTGTCTTGGGCACCTCTGGTGGCGGTTTGACCACGCAGGATGAAAATTACCGCGCTGTCTATGAAGAAGGCAAGAATCGCGTGCATCCGTTTATCGTGCCACGCCTGATGAACAATGCCGCCGCCAGCCATGTGTCGATCGAATGGAACCTGCGTGGGCCGACATTTACCGTGGCAACCGCCTGCGCGTCGTCAAACCATGCGATGGGGCAGGCGTTTAACATGGTGCGTTCGGGCATGTCGCAGGTCATGATCACCGGCGGCTCTGAGGCGATGCTGTGTTTTGGCGGAATCAAGGCATGGGAGGGGCTGCGGGTGATGTCCAAAGACGGCTGCCGCCCGTTCTGCGCCACCCGCAACGGCATGGTGCAGGGCGAAGGGGCCGCAGTCTACGTGTTCGAAGACTATGAACACGCCAAGGCCCGCGGCGCGCAGATTCTTTGCGAGGTCGCAGGGTTTGCGATGTCATCTGACGCCTCTGATATCGTGACGCCGTCCAAACAGGGGGCCGCGCGCGCAATTGCGGGGGCAGTCAAGGATGCCAAGACATCTGTCGACCAGATCGGCTATATCAACGCGCATGGCACCGGCACGGCCGCCAATGACAAAACCGAATGCGCGGCTGTTGCCGACGTATTCGGGCGGCACGCCGATAAGGTTTTGATTTCATCTACGAAATCGATGCATGGGCATCTGATTGGCGGCACCGGAGCGGTTGAGCTTCTGGCGTGTATTATGGCGCTGCGCGAAGGCGTCATCGCCCCGACAATCGGCTATCAGGAGGCCGATCCGCAATGCGCGCTGGACGTGGTCGCCAATACCGCCCGCGAGGCCAAAGTGGATGTGACCTTGTCAAATGCCTTTGCTTTTGGCGGGCTGAACGCGGTGATCGCATTGCGCAAATTCAGCTAGGCGGCGGCGACCCGATTTTGGCATCGGGTCGCGCCTGATATCATTCGCCGGTATCGACTGTGCCTTCATACCCTGCGGTAAATCCGTTCAGTGACAGATCAAGCATGATTTCTTGCCCGGGGTTTGCGGCATGTACCAGACGAACGGTGGCTTTGGCCCCGCGTTTGAACTGGTCGATTTCTTCGGGAGTAAAGCCAAGCCGTGCAATACAGCCGCCCGCGTTACAAAAACGGAACGGGTAGCTGCGCGCGTTCTGGCCATCGACCGCAATGGTCAATTGTTGGGTCAGCAATGTTTCCAGCGGCACAACGATCGTCGCGCCGGCTGCGGCGCCCGCGCCTTCGGGCAAGCGAAAGAAGTTCACTTCGGCAATCGCGTTGCCCTGATCATCGCTCAGCAATTGATAAAGATTACACGGATCGGATTCGCCTTCGGGTGCGCGTACACAGCGCATAGCCCAATCGCCAAATTGCTGCAGCAGATAGGTCTGCCCGACAGCCGGACCCGCAGGCTGGCCCAGATCCAGATCGTCGCCCACTTGGGCGGTCTCGGTGGCGGGTGTTTCGGCGGTGTCTTGGGCAATTGCGACACTGGCTTGCATCACCATTGCAGCAAGAAAAATAGATTTGAGTGCACTGCGCATAAGCGAGGTCCTTTCAGTTTTTTCATTGCTTAGCATGGCACAAAGGGGCTGTCAGTGGCGAATGCGTGGCGTCGGCCGGGTTCTGATCACAATTGCGCGTGGCATTAAAAAAGGGCCCCCGAAGGCACCCTTTTTCTTTCTCCCTGTCGAACTTGGCCGACTATTTGAAACGAAAGTTACGCAATGCTTTCAAAGCCGTCAACAGCAAAACATGTAAAAAATGGCGGGCCGTAAAAAAGCCGTGCCCGCAGGCACGGCAGTTCAACAGGGAGGAAATTTATCCGGCGCACAAAGGGGCGCCTGACATGGTTTAGGGTGGCATCAATTGGTTAAGAATGTATTTTGACAGCGACTGGTTTCGAGAGGCACCCACATGAAAGACCACATCTTTATCGGCGGCGGAGGGCAGGAGTACGGCATTGCTCAGGGAATGCGGCTTGATATGGCCAATCGTCACGGGTTGATTGCGGGGGCCACAGGCACGGGTAAAACCGTCACGCTGCAAATCATGGCCGAGGCGTTTTCCAGCGCAGGTGTGCCGGTGTTCTTGTCGGATGTAAAAGGCGATCTATCGGGGCTTGCCGCCGCAGGAAGCGCCGATTTCAAACTGCATGATGCCTTTATGGCGCGGGCGCAAACGATCGGGCTTGATCTGGCTTATGACAGCTTTCCGGTCACGTTTTGGGATCTGTTCGGGGCCAAGGGCCATCCGGTACGCGCGACGGTCGCGGAAATGGGTCCGCTGTTGCTGGCGCGGCTATTGGATTTGACGGATGTGCAAGAAGGCGTGCTGAACGTCGCATTCCGTGTCGCCGACGAAGACGGGCTGGCGCTTTTGGACCTCAAGGACCTGCAGGCGCTGCTGGTCTGGGTCGGGCAAAACGCTGCCGATCTGTCCTTGCGCTATGGCAATGTGGGGGCATCTTCGGTCGGGGCGATCCAGCGCGCGTTGTTGGTGCTTGAAAATCAGGGGGGGGCAGCGCTGTTTGGTGAACCCGCGCTTGATCTGGCAGATATGATGCGGCTGCGCGACGGGCGCGGCGAGATTAATATTCTGGCGGCCGACCAGCTGATGGGCAGTCCGCGGCTATATGCGACGTTTCTTTTGTGGCTTTTGTCTGAACTTTTCGAGGAACTGCCCGAAGTCGGCAACCCCGATAAACCCAAGCTGGTGTTCTTTTTCGACGAGGCGCATCTGCTGTTTGATGATGCGCCCAAGGCGCTTGTTGATAAGGTCGAACAGGTGGCGCGGCTGATCCGGTCCAAGGGGGTCGGGGTCTATTTTGTGACGCAAAACCCCGGCGATATTCCTGATGATGTGCTGGGCCAGCTAGGCAACAGGGTGCAGCATGCGTTGCGCGCCTTTACAGCCAAGGACCGCAAGGAACTCAAGACCGCTGCCGAAACCTACCGCGACAATCCCGGCTTTGATACGGCTCAGGCGATCCAGGAAGTCGGCACGGGCGAGGCGGTGACTTCGTTTCTTGACCGCAAGGGAAGCCCGCAAGTTGTCGAACGGACATTGATCCGCCCGCCGTCGTCGCAGCTTGGCCCGCTGGGGGATGCGGCGCGCAAGGCGATCATGGATGCATCTGATATGGGGGCGAAATATACGACGCCCGTCGATCGTGACAGCGCCTATGAAAGGCTGTCGAAAAAGGCGGAAGCTGCCGCAAAGGGCGCGGCTGAGGTACAAGGTGCCGCTGACGATGACGATGACGGGTTGAACCATGCGCGGCGCTATGGTGGCGGGCAATCTGCGCGGTCGCGCCAGATATCGGGCAAAACCACCGGCGGCGACATCAAGGATGCTTTCGCCAGTGCCGTGGTCAAAGAGCTAAAGGGCACAACCGGCCGCCGGATTGTGCGCGGCTTGTTTGGCGGGTTGTTCAAGGGGCGCTAGACACGCGGGCAGGTGGATCAGGATCCACCCTACGTGTCAAATGCGCCGTAAGGTGGATCTTGATCCACCCATGCCTAAAGCTTGCGTATCTTTAGCGTCGCGATCCGGTTTTCTTCTTTGCGCAGCACCTCGAACCGGAATCCATGGAAAGAAAACACCTGTCCTTCGACCGGAATCATCTGCGCCTCGTGGATCACCAGACCGGCAACCGTGTTGGCCTCATCGTCGGGCAGGTTCCAGTCGTGCGCACGGTTCAGGTCACGGATGGTCATCCCGCCGTCCACCATAAAGGCACCGTCTGCCATGGCTTCGATCTGGTCTTCTTCATGGTCGTCAAATTCATCGGCAATCTCGCCAACGATTTCTTCCAGAATATCCTCGAGCGTGATCAGCCCTTGCAATCCGCCGTATTCATCCACGACCAGCGCAAAATGGGTTTGACGTTTCAAAAAATTGCGCATCTGATCGCCCAGTGTCGTGGTCTCCGGCACGAAATACGGCGGCATCGCGACCTTCATCACGTCAAAGGCTGCCAGCCCTTGGGCATCTGATCCGGCCAATAGTTTGTGCATAGCGCGCAGCAGGTCTTTGGCGTGGATCACGCCGATAATGTTTTCCTGATCGCCCCGGAATAGCGGCAGGCGCGTGTGCGGGCTGTCGAGAATTTGCACCAGCATGTCTTGGGGCGCCTGATCCGCATCCACCATCTGGATAGAGGACCGGTGCAACATGATTTCCTCGACCGCGCGTTCGTTGAGGTCAAGCGCCCCCAAAATCCGGTCACGGTCTTCTTTTTGAACGATCCCTTCGGAATGGCCGATCTGCAGTGCGCCTGCGATTTCTTCGCGCACCGCCAGAATATTGCTATCGGGATCGGTACGGACCCCGAACAAATAAAGCACCCCGCGCACCAGATAGCGCACAGCCGCAACCATGGGCGAGAATACCAACACTACCAAGGCAATCGGGCCCGCCACCCGCGACGCAACAGTTTCGGGATAGGTGATCGCAAATGTCTTGGGCAGCACTTCGGCGAAAATCAGCACCAAAAGCGTCATCACCAGCGTTGCGACAGCAACCCCGTTTTGGCCGAATATCTTGGTTAGCAATGCCGTCGCCAGCGATGTTGCAAGAATATTCACCACGTTATTGCCCAGCAGAACCGAGCCGATCAGCCGTTCGCTGTCTTCG
Organism: Yoonia tamlensis; assembly: GCF_900115105.1. Lineage (GTDB taxonomy): Bacteria > Pseudomonadota > Alphaproteobacteria > Rhodobacterales > Rhodobacteraceae > Yoonia > Yoonia tamlensis. The sequence goes on along the minus strand of NZ_FOYP01000001.1, from coordinate 1,416,270 downwards.
GTGACTTCAAGCGCAGTTTGCGCGCCCTTTGAACCCCTGTCGGCGGCAGTGCGCAGTTTCCCGCGCGACGCAGCCGTCAGCGCCGTTTCCGAGCCCGAAAAGAACGCGGAGAGAACAAGTAGAATGAGAATTGCGCCGGCTGTGATCCAGAACGTGGCGTCAGAAGTCAGGGTGTCCATTAGTTTCTTTCGATTTTACCTGTTTTTGCCAGCGGATGATGGCCAAGAACCAGCTCTTTTAGCCGCTCATCAAGCACATGTGTATAGATTTCTGTCGTTGCAAGATCGGCATGGCCCAACATGGTCTGGATCGACCGCAAATCTGCGCCACCGGCCAGCAGATGGGTCGCAAAGGCATGCCGCAACGTGTGCGGTGTGACCTTATCGGGGGAAACCCCGCCCGCGACGGCAAATTCCTTGATCAGGCCAAAGAACCGGTGCCGAGTCAGATGGCCCGATTTGCCGCGTGAAGGGAAAAGATAGGGTGAAGGTGCCGCGCCCACTTTGCGCGCGTCCTCTTGGGAGGCGTCACGTGCAACCAGAAAGGCGGCCAGCGCTTTGCGCGCAGGCGGCGACAACGGCACCAGCCGTTCCTTGCCGCCTTTGCCGCGCACCAGCAGCATGCGCGGATCGCCGCGCGCAGCCGATACCGGCAGGCTGACCAATTCGGTCACCCGCATGCCTGTCGCATATAGCAGTTCCATCAGACAGCAATTGCGCAATGCGTCGCGTTTGCTGTTGCGTGCGGCGTCAAGCAGCCTGTCGACCTCGGCAATATCAAGCGTTTTGGGCAGGCGTCTGGCGCGTCCGGGTCCCTTGATCTTGATCGCCGGATGATCCGCCCGCCAGCCTTCTTCAAAGGCAAAGCGGTATAGCTGTTTGATCGCCGATAGCCTGCGTGCGCGGGTGGCCTGCGCCAGCCCTTCGTTTTCGCAATCAATCAGATAGCTTTCGACGTGATCGCGCGTGGCGGTCGCAAAATGCAGGCGCTTGTCCAAAAGCCATTCAGCAAAGCCTTGCAGGTCGCGCGCATAGGCAAGCTGGGTGTTGGTCGCGGCATCCAGTTCGGCGGCTTGGGCCTCTAGGAATACCTGAATCCAGCGCGCCATCGGCAGATCAATTTGGGTCACGTTGTGCGTTCCAAAAGCATCAGCTGCAACGCCGATCTGCGCGCGACATCTTCAAGCCCGACATGACGCATCAGCGCAAGCGCATCAGTAACCAGCCGGTAGTCCCCGACAAACCCTTCGTTAAATAGCGCAATCGCGCGCAGCAAGGCTTCGCCCAGCTTGCCCTGATCAACCAGCGTCAAAAGCACCGGCGGTGGCTGGGAGCCATTAAACGCCGCCTGGATTGCGCGGGCCTTTGGCGATGTTGCAACCTGTTCTTGCGGGCGGCCCCGTGCAAGCGCGATCAAGAACGGGTCATACGATGTATGCGCAGCCCCGCGCGCAAATGTTTCATAGTCGGGGGACAAAAGCCCGATAGTGATTGCCAGTTCCTGCGCATCGTCCGACAGCGGCATCTGCAAAAGAGCGGGCCCGTAAAGCTTGGCGAATTGGACTTCGGTGCGCGATTGGCGCATGGCGGCCCATGCGGCGGGCAGGGTGGCTGCGATATCTGCGGGGTCTTGCGCCGTAATTGCCCGATCAAACTGCTGCACTGCACGCGCACGGTCCCAGACGCCACCCGAAGCGGCAGGCGTATGCGCGGTATAAAACCCCTGCAACACATTTTCGGAAACCGCACCATAGCGTGCCAGCCGTTCTGCCGCCTCGAGCTGTGGTTTCCAGCCGACAGTCGCGCGCAGATCCGCATGCGCAAATGCCAACGGCAGATTGGACGTGGTCAACCCTTCGCCAATGGCTTCGTGCATCCGGAACATCAACGGGCTGATCCGCGCAGGTGCAGCAAGCGCAGGCGCGCCTTCGAATATTTCAGGATCAAGAAACCGCGTCAAAAGCATTTCTTCGGCATCGGTCACATCGCCCAACACGCGGTGCGTATTCAGTGTCAGCGCTGCCGTCGCCCAATCGCCATTGCGTGCAAGGCAGAATATCCGCGCCGAATAGGTCGGGGCAATGGACGGTTTTTGGCCCATCACATCGCAAACGGCGTTCTCGGTACCGGTCAAAAGCGCCACATCAAACCAGCGCCGGAAAAGCGGCGCGGTGTCAGGCGATGCTTGTTCGATTAGCGCCTGCGCAGGTTCAATCGCGCCAAGGTCCAAAAGCTTGTCCACGCGGGCCAAAAACAATGTGCCACTGGGGCTGGCGTTGCGCGGCGGATCGGCCTCGGCAAGGATGATTACCTTCAGAAAATCCTGTATCGCGGGCAGGGCTTCGACGCGTTCGGCCTGAAGCAGCGCGACAAGCATGTCCTCGTCGCTGGCCGACCACAGGCTGCGGGGCAGGCCGGTTACAGATTGCGGCAGCAGGCCGAACATGTCCTTTGACGGGCGGTCAAGCGGGGTGACGGTGATCTGCGGTGCTGTTGCGCCATTGCTGACCGGCGGCTCAAAGGTCTGGGCATTGGGTTCCACACTGCGCGACAACCAGTCGATCGCCGACAGCGGTTCTTGCTGGGCGGCAAGCGGGCCGGACATCAGACAGCTGCAAAGCGCAAATGTCCTAATGTGTGTCAAGCGTGACAGGGTGCGTTACCTCGCTTGTGGGGGCTGCAAAATCATGGGGCATAAAAATGGGGCCGATATAGGCAAATGCGACCAATCCGACGCCCGCAAGGACCGCCAAGAACAACACTACTTTGATGAGCCGTAACATGATCTGCCCCGTTTCTTTCGATTTGCCTCAATATGTGGTCTGAATGCCAACATTTAAAGTCATTATAACTGGCCTTTTACGCAATATCACGGCATTCATTCATAAATTTTACATGAGGCGGTAAAATGCCAAGCGCCAGGGGGCAAATCAGATGACGCAGGGACCGCAATTGTGCTTGCACCGCACTGTTGTGCTGGTTGGAATGATGGGCTGCGGCAAATCGGCAATTGGCCGTAACCTTGCCGAGCGGCTGGCGGTGCCATTTGTCGATAGCGACGCAGCGATTGAAAAGGCAGCACAGCTGACAATTGCCGAAATCTTTGCCCGCGACGGAGAGGCATTCTTTCGCGAGCGCGAGGCCGAAGTGCTGCGGCGCATCCTGTCCGGCCCGCCCGGTATCGTATCCACCGGCGGCGGCGCGTTTATGGCAGAGCGCAATCGCGCCTCTATCGCGGAAATGGGCGTGGCGCTTTGGCTTGATGCGGATCTTGAAACCCTATGGGAACGCGTTCGCCACAAGGACACGCGGCCCTTGCTGCGCACCGCCGACCCCAAGGCGACACTGACTGAAATTTTCCACGCCCGCCGCCCGATCTATGCAAAAGCAGGGCTGCGCCTTGCGATCGCCGCAAATGCAACCATCGATGACACAACCCAAAACGCAATCGATCTGCTTGCGGGTGATACCAATATTCTGGAGAGAAAATAGATGACCGCCACTGTGCATGTAGACCTGCCCGGCCGTGAATATGACATCCATATCGGTCCCGGATTTCTGGATCAGGCCGGCAAATATGTGGCGGCGTTTGGCGGGCGCAAACATGTCTGTATCCTGACCGATGAAACCGTTGCCGCCTTGCATCTGGCACAGCTCGAGGCGGGGCTGCACGCTGCGGGCTTGACCTGTGCTGCATTGGCGCTGCCTGCGGGCGAGGCGACAAAATGCTGGGCGCAGCTGGAAACCAGCGTCGAATGGCTGCTCGCACAAAAGGTCGAACGCGGCGATGTCGTGATTGCCTTTGGCGGCGGGGTAATCGGCGATCTGGCCGGATTTGCCGCAGCAATCATGCGCCGTGGCGTGCGTTTTGTGCAAATTCCCACGACATTGCTGGCGCAGGTCGACAGTTCTGTTGGTGGCAAGACGGGTATCAATTCGCCCCATGGCAAGAACTTGATCGGCGCATTCCATCAGCCAAGTCTGGTGCTCGCGGATACCGTGTTGCTCGGCACGCTCGCGCCCCGCGATTTTCTAGCTGGCTATGGCGAGGTCGTGAAATACGGGCTGCTAGGGGATGCGGCGTTTTTTGATTGGCTGGAAACCCAAGGGCCCGCCTTGGCCGCAGGTGACATGGATGCCCGCATTCGGGCCGTCACGCGGTCTTGCGAGATGAAGGCCGATATTGTGCGCCGCGATGAAAAGGAAAACGGCGATCGCGCGCTTTTGAACCTTGGGCATACGTTCGGCCATGCTCTCGAGGCGGCGACGGGTTATTCCGACCGGCTGTTGCACGGCGAAGGTGTGGCCATTGGCTGTGCGCTGGCGTTTGAACTTTCTGCGCGTCTGGGCCTGTGCAGCCAAGAAGACCCCAGCCGCGTGCGCGCGCATCTGCGCGATATGGGGATGAAGGTCGATATCGCTGATATCGCTGGCGATTTGCCTGATGCCGCAGGGCTGCTTGCGCTGATGGGGCAGGACAAAAAGGTGCTGGATGGCAAGCTGCGCTTTGTGCTGGCGCGCGGCATTGGCGATGCGTTCATGGCATCGGATGTGCCAACGGATGTGGTGTTGGGTGTGCTTGACGACGCGCTTGCGATGCGTGCGGCGCGCTAGTCGCCGCAGATTTTGATATTGTGCCGTTTTACAAAGAACGCAAACAGCGGCACTTCGATTAGCGCCGAGGTGACCAGCGCAAAGACGGCCCAATTCGATTGGAAAAAAAACAGGTTGAACCGGACACCGGTTCCCCAGAACAATGCACCCGAAACAATCAGTGCAAGGGCCGTTAGAACCAGATCAATCTGCATGATCCGGTCCATAGTCTTGTTTTGCAAACTTGGGTAAATGCCAAGATAGGCGACGCCCAATATAACAAGGTTGAGCGCCAGAATCTGCGTTTCGGGTGTAAATGCCATCACATTTAGAACGGGATTTCATCATCCATGTCGCTGGCGCCACCTGCTGGCGCGCCGCTGTCGGAACGACCGCCGCCGTAGCCGCCTGAACTGCCGCCACCATAGCCGCCGCCAGATTGCCCGCCGCCGTAATTGCCGCCGCCACCACCTTGGCCGCCGCCTTCGCCGCGCCCGTCAAGCATGGTCAGTGTGCCGTCAAACCCTTGCAGAACAACTTCGGTTGTATAGCGGTCGGCGCCGGACTGGTCCTGCCATTTGCGGGTTTGCAATTTGCCTTCGACATAGACCTTTGAACCTTTGCGCAGGTATTGCTCGGCGATGCGTACCAGACCTTCTTGGAAGATCGCGACCTGATGCCATTCGGTTTTTTCGCGGCGTTCGCCGGTATTCTTGTCTTTCCATGTCTCAGAGGTCGCAATGCGCAGGTTGCACACTTTGCCGCCGTTCTGAAAATTGCGGACTTCCGGGTCGGCGCCCAGATTGCCGATAAGGATGACTTTGTTCACTGATCCGGCCATAGCGGTATCTCCCACGATTCTTGTTTGCGCTTTTGTGACAGACTGGGGATGGGCTAACAAGGTTAAGGAATGGTTGTAACGCGAAGGGTTGGCGAAATGCCCGAGAAACCCTACATAGGCGCATCCAAGCACAAACGGGGCGATGATATGCGGGCGCAATCAGTGGTAATCGGGGCGGTCTTATTAGCCATCTCAACGCCTGCATTGGCACAAGAGCAAGTCTCGACGCGCACGCGCACCCAGTTATTGCAAAACCAATTGGCCGTTTTGGACAACCGTGCAGCAACGCAATACGCGGATTCCGACAGGCTTTTGCCGCCGCGCGCGGATCTGGCCGCATTTGTGGCACCGTTTGAAGGCAGTTACACAGGCCCTTATCTGGCGATTGCGCGCAGCGCCGCCCAAGACCACAACATCCCCGTTGATCTGTTCTTGCGGCTTGTGCAGCAAGAAAGCGGCTGGAATGCGCAGGCGGTATCATCCAAAGGCGCGCTGGGACTGGCGCAACTGATGCCGCAAACCGCCGCCAATCTGGGCGTTGACCCGCTTGATCCCACGCAAAACCTGCGCGGTGGCGCGCGGTATCTGCGCCAGCAATATGATACTTTTGGCAACTGGCGGCTGGCGCTTGCGGCCTATAATGCGGGGCCTGCGGCGGTTGACCGCTATGGCGATGTGCCACCCTATGCGGAAACCCAGAACTATGTGCAGGTTATTTTGGGGCAATAACGCCCGTATTGCGAAAACCTGTCGGCGTATTGCCGGTGCGATCCTTAAAGGTGCGGGTGAAATAGGCGGCCGATTGAAACCCCAGCGTTTGCGCAATTTCCTGCACCGGCTGGCGTGTCTCGCGCAAGAGCGTGCAAGCCTCGAAATGTATCCGGTCGTTCAGCAGTTTTAGGGCAGAGCGGTTGCAAGTCTGTTGGCAGCAGCGGGTCAGATGCGTTGCGGTGACGCCAAGATCGCGGGCATAATCGGCGACAGTGCGGTCAGATCGAAAATCTTGTGCAATCAATGTGGTATAGCGCGATACCAGTTTTGCCGCGGCAGAATTGCGGCGCGGATCAATGGTGCTTGCCTCGCCGGCTTGAATAAGACGTTCGATAAAGATCGTCAGCAAGACCTGATGGCAGGCGACAGCGCGCACATCGCCTGAAGGCTGCAATTCCTGCTCGATCGCTTCGAAATACCCCGTCAGTTCCTTTTGCGGGCCGACATCACGCAGGCGCATGTGAAAGGGCGCGGCGGGCAGGCCAGCCGTATCGGGCAGGGTCAGGATTTGTGCAAAAACGGTGGGGCCGACCTCTATCCCGTACATGGTATGGGGCGGAATATAGATCAGGTTGTTGGGACCGTAGCCGTTGGTCAGCCCCGCAACGGTGATCCGGCCTTGGCCCTTGGTGATATGGATCAGGCGCGGCGTGGCATGGCTGCGCATGGCCTCATTGCGCCAGCGGCCTTGCGGACCCGCGTGTTTGATCGGCGCAAGCGCGACCGCTGCCTTGATTTGCGTCATATGCGTCATCACATCGTCCCGAATGCTGAACGTTTTTTGCAGTCTGATCAAAAAGTGTTTTAAATCAACGGGTCAGTCACGTTGATAGGTCGAGTGTTGCGGAAATGTCGATTTTGTCAATCTGCAATTGATGCCAGTGTTTGTGGCGTGACCGAAACCAGGTGCGCTGGCGTTTTGCATATTGTCGCGAGCCGGTAATCACCGCGTCGCGCGTCTGTGCGAGCGTCAATTCTCCGCGCAGATGCGCAATCAGTTCGGGCGCGCCGATAGCCTTGGATGAAGCATGGGCGGGGTCCCAACTTGGCAGCATGGCGCGCGCCTCGTCCAGAGCGCCTATGTCCAGCATCTGGTCAAAGCGGCGGGTGATCCGATCGTTGAGCCAGTCAGGGGTGGCATTCAAATTCAGGCAAATCGCCTGATCGCAAGGCAAAAGCGGCGGCGGCGTTGCGTCCTGCCAGTCGGCAAGCGGGCGGCCGGTAGATTTAAGAACCTCCCACGCGCGCTGCACGCGCATGCGGTTCTGGATGTCGATACGGGCCGTTGTTTTTGCATCAAGTTGCGACAGTAAATCTTGCAATGACAGCGTATTACCTAGCGATCTTAATGTATTTGGCGTGGCGGGGATATCGGCCAGCCCTTGGGTTAGTGCTGCAAAATTCAGCCCCGTGCCACCAATAATGATGGGCCGCTGATCGCCATGCAAATACGGGGTTACATCGCGCAGCCAATGGCCGACAGAATAGTCGGCATCAAAGGGGATATGCCCGTAAAGCGCATGTTCTGCCGCCGCCAGATCCGCATCATCAGGGCGCGCAGTGATGATCCGCCAGCCGGCAAAGACCTGCAGCGCATCGGCGTTCACAATCACCCCGCCTTGGGTGCGCGCGATATGCAGCGCCAGCGCCGATTTGCCAGAGGCCGTCGGCCCCGCGATCAGCACAGGTTTGTGGGGGGGGATGGTGATCATCGCGCTATTTGTGTCGCTTTGCGTTTTGTGGGCAAGCTGCCATTGAATTCAGCCCCGTTTTGCGACATTTTGCGCCACACAACAATAGATAGCTGGGGGCTACCATGAGCGACACTGAGAAGACGACTTACAAGCGCGTCATGTTAAAGATCTCGGGCGAGGCGCTGATGGGCGATACGACCTTTGGTCTGCACCCGCCAACCGTGCAACGGATCGCCAAAGAAGTAAAATCCGTGCATGATCTGGGCGTTGAAATCTGCATGGTCATCGGCGGCGGTAATATTTTCCGCGGGCTGCAAGGATCGGCCCAAGGGATGGAACGCACTACAGCCGATTATATGGGGATGCTGGCAACCGTGATGAACGCGCTGGCGATGCAATCCGCTCTCGAAGAACTGGGCATCCACACGCGCGTGATTTCGGCGATTACGATGAACGAGGTTGCCGAACCCTACATTCGCCGCCGTGCTGTGCGCCATCTTGAAAAGAAACGTGTTTGTATCTTTGCCGCGGGCACCGGAAACCCCTATTTTACGACCGATACCGCTGCAACACTGCGGGCAAACGAAATGAACTGCGAGGCTATCTTTAAGGGCACCAAAGTTGACGGTGTTTATGACAAAGACCCTGCCAAACATGCCGATGCGGTCCGCTATGACAAGGTCAGCTATGACGAGGTCTTGCAAAAGCATCTTGGGGTGATGGACGCCAGCGCAATCGCGCTTGCCCGTGACAACAACCTGCCGATTATCGTGTTTTCGCTGGATGAACCGGGCGGATTTCGGGGTATTCTGGCAGGTCAGGGCACCCATACGATTGTACACGAATAACAAGGCGCGCCGATTGTTCTGCGCAAATGCTGCACATTTGCTAAGCTATACAATCACAGGTGTTTCGCATAAAACGACGCAAAGCAGGGCGATGCCCGCCAAGGAAGAGCAGAAGATATGTCAGACGATTTTGAACTAGATACCACCGATTTGTCCCGTCGGATGGATGGCGCCATTGCCAACCTACGCACGGAATTCGCATCATTGCGCACGGGGCGCGCGTCGGGCTCTATGCTTGAACCGGTGATGGTGGATGCTTACGGGTCAATGACACCGATTAACCAGGTTGGCACCGTGAACGTGCCCGAACCGCGGATGGTTACAATTAACGTCTGGGACAAAGGGCTTGTCGGGAAGGTCGAAAAAGCGATCCGCGAAAGCGGCCTTGGCATTAACCCGCAGTTGAACGGCACGATCATCATGTTGCCGATCCCCGAGCTGAACGAAGAGCGCCGCCGCGAACTGACCAAGGTTGCGGGCAACTATGCGGAAAACGCGCGGGTGTCGATCCGGAACCTGCGCCGTGACGGGATGGACCAGATCAAAAAAGCCAAGGCAAACGGCATGTCCGAAGATGATCAGAAATTCTGGGAATCCGAAGTGCAGGATCTGACCGATGCGCATATCAAAAAGGTCGATGAAGCGCTTGAGGGCAAGCAAGAAGAGATCATGCAGGTTTAACCCGCGATAGCAAAACCAAGGGGCTGCGTGATGCCAGAGGATCAAGACAAATCCAAGACCGGCCCAAACCATGTGGCGATTATCATGGATGGCAACGGGCGGTGGGCGCAGCAGCGCGGGCGCCCGCGTCTGTTCGGGCATCATGCAGGCGCACGCCGTGTCCGCGAGATTGTCGCGGCTTGCCCTGAACTGGGCGTGAAATATCTGACGATTTTTGCCTTTTCGACGGAAAACTGGAAGCGCACACAGACCGAAGTATCCGGTCTGATGACCCTGTTTCGCAAGTACATCGAAAACGAGGCCAAAGCGCTTTTGAAAAACGGCGTGCGGGTGCGGTTTATCGGTGACCGGATCAAGCTTGACGACAAGCTGGTCAGCCTGATGGATGAATTGGAACTGCTGACGTCGGATAATGATCTGGTGCATCTGACAGTGGCCATTAACTATGGCAGTCGCGACGAGGTCACGCGCGCCGCGCAACGGCTGGCGTTTGAAGTGGCTCAGGGGCGGATCAACTACAAAGATGTCGACGCCGAAACACTGTCGGGGTTCTTGGATACCCATGTGCTGCCCGATCCTGATCTGGTGATCCGCACCAGCGGCGAGGCGCGGATTTCGAATTTTCTGCTCTGGCAGTCTGCCTATGCGGAATATGAATTTATTGACACGCTATGGCCGGATTTCACGGCTGCGGAATTTGCCAATGTGCTGGGCAGCTATGGCAGCCGTGAACGGCGTTTTGGCGGGGTAAAGGCATAGATGGCAAGCAATTGGGATGACCTGAAACCGCGTGTGCTTTCGGCAATTGCGATGACAATTATTGGTGCGTTTGGCGTGATCGCGGGTGGCATTTGGTTTCAAATGCTGGTGGTGTTTGTCACCGCCGTGATGGTGTGGGAACTGTGGATGATGATCCGCAGCGACGAGCCAACAAAGGGCATGTTGCTCGCTGCATTGGTGGCTTCTGTCCTTTCTGGCCAGATCGCTGACGGGACATCGCTCGGGCTTTTGCTGTTCTTTGTTGTGCCGATCATCGGCGCGACCCAACTGAAAAAAGAACAGGTGACGTTCTTTGTCTTTGCGCTTGCGATTCAAGTCGCAGGCTGGGGGCTTGTGCATTTCCGGATGGACTACGGGTTTGTCTGGCTGCTTTGGATGATGTCCGTCGTTATTGTCACCGATATTTTTGGCTATTTTGCGGGGCGTACCTTGGGCGGGCCGAAATTTTGGCCCAAAATCAGCCCAAAAAAGACCTGGAGCGGTACAGTCGCCGGGTGGATTGGCGCGGCGGTTGTCGGATATATCTTTACCATTTTCACCAATGCCGGGCTTTGGATTATTGTGATTTCTATGGTGATCAGCTTTGCCGGGCAAATGGGCGATATCGGGGAAAGCGCGCTGAAACGGCGCATGGGGGTGAAGGATAGTTCCACCCTGATCCCCGGTCATGGCGGGCTGTTTGATCGCTTTGATGCGGTGCTTGGTGCAGCTTTGTTTTTGCTGCTGATTGCGTCCGTCTTTAATGTTCCGGGAGTAGCCTTTTGAGGCAAATCACGCTGTTTGGTGCCACCGGATCAATCGGGCAAAGCACCGTTGATCTGATCAAGCGCGACAAGGACGCCTATGACGTGGTTGCGCTGACGGGCGGGCGCAATGTTACGCAATTGGCCGCCGATGCGATCGCGTTGAACGCCGAAATTGCGGTGACCTGCTATGATGAATGCTATGCCGATCTGAAAGAATTGCTTGCGGGGACAGGGGTCGCGGTTGCCGCAGGTGATGCCGCTATTGCGCAGGCCGCCGCGCGCCCCGTTGATTGGGCACTTTCGGCGATTGTCGGCGCCGCGGGGCTGGTGCCCGGGCTGACTGCCCTGGCGCATGGCACGACGCTCGCACTTGCCAATAAGGAATCGCTGGTCACTGCAGGCCCGCTTTTGTTGGGCCGCGCCAAGGCGCATGGCGCGACCGTGCTGCCCGTCGACAGCGAACATTCCGCCATTTTTCAGGCATTGACCGGCGAACATATGGCCGCGGTCGAACGTATCATCATCACTGCCAGCGGCGGCGCATTCCGCGATTGGCCGATGGAAAAGCTTAAGACTGCAACGCTGGCGCAGGCGTCCAGCCACCCCAATTGGGATATGGGCCAGCGGATCACGATTGACAGCGCATCGATGTTTAATAAGGCAATGGAACTTATTGAAACCAAAGAATTCTTTGGCGTTCCGCATGAAATGATCGAAGTGCTGATCCACCGCGAAAGCATGGTGCATGCGCTTGTGGGGTTCAACGACGGGGCGTTGATGGCCCATGTCGGCCCACCCGATATGCGCCACGCGATTGGCTATGCGCTGCACTGGCCCGAGCGACGCAAACTGCCGGTAGAACGGCTTGATCTGGCCAAAATCGGCCAATTGTCATTCGAGGCACCAGATATGCAGCGCTATCCCGCGTTGGAAATCGCGCATCAGGTGATGGAAACGGGTGGGCTGACGGGGGCTGTGTTTAATGCGGCCAAGGAACGCGCGCTTGATGGGTTCATCGCTGGACGGATTGGGTTCTTGGACATGGCGCAGGTCGTGGGGGCCACGTTGAACAAAATGTCATCGGACCCGAGCATCACTGCGGGTGCCATTACGCTTGATAATGTTCTAGAGACAGACAGATTGGCCCGTATCTACGCGGGCGAAGCCATTGCAAAGCTAGGATAGACCTTTGGAATTCATCTCGCAAATCGTTCCGATGTTCGGCAATCTCGCTTTTGCGATTGCGGCTTTTGTTGTCGCACTATCGGTGATCGTCGCGGTGCATGAATACGGGCATTACATCGTCGGGCGCTGGTGCGGTATTCACGCAGTGGTGTTTTCACTGGGCTTTGGCCCGCGCCTGTTTAGTCGCGTTGACAGGCATGGCACGCGCTGGCAGGTGGCCGCCGTGCCATTGGGTGGCTATGTAAAATTTCTGGGCGATGCGAATGCAGCCAGTGTCGGATCCACGCAGGTCGCATCCGATATCGACCCGCGCCGCACGATGGAAGGCGCGCCGCTTTGGGCACGCACGGCAACCGTTGCGGCGGGTCCGGTTTTTAACTTTATACTTGCAATACTGGTCTTTGCGGGATCAGTGATGGTGCAGGGGCAGGCGGTGGACCCGCTGACATATGACAGTGCAAAAGCCTTGCCGTCCGCATTTGTGAACGAGCTGGAACAGGGCGATGTGATGATCGCCGTTGGTGGCGTTCTGTTCGACGACCCCGCGCGGACCGAGAACTTGGTCGATCTGGTGCAAAGCGCGCCGCAGCTTGATTATATTGTCGAACGCAATGGCGCTGAAATGACTGTCAGCGGACCGTTTTTGATGCCTTCGCGCATTGGCAGCGTTTCGCCGCGTTCTGCTGCGGATGAGGCCGGACTGGTTGCGGGGGATGTGATCACCGCCATCGACGGAGCGCCTGTGTTTTCATTTATGCAGGTGCAGGCCAAAGTCTTTGCCGCCGAAGGGCGTCCGGTTTCCTTGCAGCTTTGGAACAATGGCGGCACGCGCGAGGTTACGCTGACCGCGCGTCAAACCGACACGCCGCTGCCCGATGGCGGTTTCGAAACGCGCTTTCTGATTGGCGTCACAAGCGATTTCTTCTTTGATCCCATGGTTGAAACAGTTTCACTGCAAGACGGTTTGAAATATGGGGCAAACGGCGTCTGGCGCACGGCCACGACGACGTTTTCTGCCGTCAAGCATATGATTTTGGGCAATATTTCCACCTGCAATATGTCTGGCCCTGTGGGAATCGCTGAAACCAGCGCGTCGATGGCGCGGCAGGGCACGCAAAGCTTTATCTGGTTGATCGGCATGCTTTCCGCGGCCGTGGGGCTGATGAACCTGCTGCCGATTCCGGTGCTGGATGGCGGGCATCTGGTGTTTTACGCCTATGAGGCCGTGGCGCGGCGCAAGCCTTCTGACAAGGCGATCCAGCTGTTTATGTCGGTCGGGCTGACGCTGATATTGACCTTGATGGTCTTTACGCTGCTGAACGATACGGTGCTTTGCCCCTAAACGCGCTGCGCGCCGGTTTGTCGTTTTGACATTACCCCTTAATCGGGCTAATTCGATGGGAACTGAATTGCGAAAACAGGCGAACAAAATGCATAGATTTGTGGGGCGTCTTTTGGCGCAGGGCGGCGCAACAGCGCGCCGGATTGCGACCGTAGCGGTCATTGCGACATTCACAGCAGGGGCCGCGTTTGCGCAAAGCTTTGTGTTCAACAACGTCTCGATCGAAGGTAACCAACGCGTCGCTGTTGGCACAATCCTCACATATGCAGGGATTTCGCAAGGCGAGGCCCTGACAACCGCAGGGCTGAATGACGCCGCACAGGCGATCCGCGCATCGGGGCTTTTTGAAAGTGTTGATGTGATCCCGAGCGGAAGCACGTTGCTTATCCGCGTGGTCGAATATCCGACGATCAACCGCATCAATATCGAAGGCAACGCGCGTTTGCGTGATTCTGAATTGCTGCCATTCGTGCAATCGCAGCCGCGCCGCGCCTATAATCCGACGCAGGCTGAATCCGACACCGCCGCAATTACCCAAGCCTACGCACAGCAGGGCCGCATTAACGCAACCGTCACCCCCAGCATTATTCCGCTGTCAGACAACCGCGTTGATCTGGTGTTTGTCGTCACCGAATCCGCAGTGACCGAAGTCGAACGCATCTCGTTTCTGGGCAACCGCACCTATTCGGATTCGCGGCTTCAGCGGGTGCTGGACACCAAACAGGCAGGCGTGCTGCGCGCAATCATCAGCCGTGACACCTATTCACCCGAACGGGTCGCCGCCGACCGCGAATTGCTGACCGATTTCTACAATTCACGCGGCTATCCCGATTTTGTCGTGCAAAACGTCGATGTGGCGCTGACCCGCGAACGCGACGCCTATCTGATCACCTATAACCTGCGCGAAGGCCAGAAATTTGCCTTTGGGTCTGTGACCGTCACTTCTGAAATCGAAGGGCTTGACCCCGCACCCTTTCAGGACGCGATCCGCGTGCGTCAGGGTGCAACCTATTCGCCCGTACCGATTGAAACGGATATCACCCGCATCGAACGGCTTGCGGTTAATCGTGGTGTGAACTTCTTGCAGGTGGATACACGTATCACCCGTAATCCGCGTGATCTGACGCTTGATCTGAACTATGTTCTGGTGCCTGGCCCGCGTATTTTCGTGGAACGCATTGATATCGAAGGCAACGGCACCACGCTTGACCGTGTGATCCGCAACCAGGTTGACGTGGTCGAAGGTGACCCGTTCAATCCGCGCGAAATCCGCGATTCCGCGCGCCGTATCCGCGCGCTTGGCTTCTTTCAGGATGTGGCTGTGAATGCGCGTCAGGGGACGACTGAAAATCAGGTCATCGTTGACGTTGACGTGGTCGAAGGCCCAACTGGCAGCCTTAGCTTTGGTGCCAACTATAACAGTGATACTGGGCTTGGTCTGGTTGCATCCTACAAGCAGTCCAACTTTCAAGGACGTGGGCAAAGCCTGAGCTTTGATCTGTCGACCGCAGAAACCAACCGCAACCTGTCGTTCAGCTTTTCAGAGCCCGCGCTTTTGGGCCGCGACCTGCGCATGGGCCTGAACCTTGCCTATTCGACAACCGATAACGAAAATGCGCTATATGACACCGAAAAATTCCGGTTCAGCCCGTCATTGACCTTTCCAGTGAGCGAAAACGGCCGCCTGACGTTGCAATATGCGTTTGATTATGCGGATTTGACCGATGTGTCTGCTTCTGCCAGCCAGATTATCATCAACGAAGCCGCGATCGGCAGCGTTTCGACCCATTCCTTGGGCTACACCTATAGCTATGACACGCGCCGTTCGGGTCTGAACCCGAATGCGGGTGTGTTGCTGCGTTTTGGTCAGGAATATGGCTTTGGTGACGCGCAGTTCATCAAATCGACAGCGCTTGTCGGTGCCGAAACAAAGGTCTGGAACGAAGAGGTGACATTGCGTGCAACCCTTGAAGGCGGCCATCTCGCCTATCAAGAAGGCACCAGCCGTGTGACCGACCGCTTCTTTATGGGCAGCCGCGTGATGCGCGGGTTCGAGGCTGGCGGGATCGGGCCGCGCGACGCGCTGACCGATGATGCGCTTGGCGGGAATGCCTTTGCTGTCGTGCGTCTGGAAACCGAATTCCCGCTTGGTTTGCCAAGCGAATACGGGATCACAGGCGGTGCGTTCATCGACTATGGCTCTGTCTGGAACGTCGGTGAAACCTTTGGCGAAACGGTGATCTATGACGAATTCACCCCGCGTGCGGTTGCCGGTCTGTCAGTTTTCTGGACCACCCCGATCGGTCCGCTGCGGTTCAACTTTACCGAGGCGCTGCAGTCCGAAGAATTCGACAACACCAAATCATTTGACGTCACCATCTCGACGAGCTTTTGATGAAAATCTGGCGTGTCCTTTTGATGTGTCTTTGCGCGGCTCTGCCCGCGCGCGCACAAGAGGTCACGCCGCAGATTCTGGTTTTTGATATGAACCGGATCTATTTCGAAACGCTTTATGGTCGCCGCATTGCCGATGATCTGAACGCGGTCGCAACTGCCGTTCAGGCCGAGAACGAGGCAATCGTTGCGACCCTGACCGAAGAAGAACGCAGCCTGACCGAACGCCGCCCGCAAATGACGCCCGAAGATTTTCGCGCCGAAGCAGATGCATTTGATGCAAAGGTCCAAGAGGTGCGCCGCGTCCGCGATGCCAAAAACGTCGAACTGCAAACCGCAAGCGCCGAACAAAGGGCCGCTTTCGAAGAACGTGTGCAGGGCATTATCGCAAACGTCATGTTCGAACGCGGCGCGGTGATTGTGCTGGAACAACGCAGCGTGGTGATGTCTGTGCGAGCGGCCAATATTACCGACGATGTAATCGCACGTGTTGATGCCGAATTGGGCGACGGGACACAGCCCTAGCGCGCTTGCCCGTGTGCGACGGAATTGCTAGTCAGTTTTGACGAAATACAAGGAATACCCCAAAGATGTCTGACCCTGTCACCGAAGCCGACATTCTGCTGATCCAGAAAATCCTGCCGCATCGCTACCCGTTTTTGCTGGTCGATAAGGTCCATAGCATCAATGGCACGACCTCTGCTGTGGGGATCAAGAATGTGACAATGAACGAGCCGCATTTTCAGGGCCATTTTCCCGGCAATCCGATCATGCCCGGCGTCACGATTGTCGAGGCGATGGCCCAAACCACCGCCGTTATGGTCGGCGCAACATTGGGCCTGACCGAAGGCAATCTGTTGGTCTATTTTATGGCGATTGACGGCTGCAAATTCCGCCGCAAGGTCGTGCCGGGTGATGTGCTGGAAATGCATGTGGAAACAACGCGCGGAAAACCGGGCGGTAAGGTCTGGCGTTTCAAAGGCGTGGCAACGGTTGACGGCGAAATGGCTGCCGAGGCCGAATTCACCGCAATGATGGACATCCCAAAAGCATGAGCAACATCCACCCCTCTGCCGTGATTGCCGACGGCGCTGTGATCGGCGCTGATTGCAGCATCGGTCCGTTTTGCGTGATTGGCGCCAATGTGGTCTTGGGGGATCGGGTGGTGCTCAAAAGCCATGTTGTGGTTGATGGCGACACACATATTGGCGCGGACACAGTGGCGTTTTCTTTCGCTGTCATCGGTGAAATTCCGCAGGATCTGAAATTCGACGGTGAACCCACCCGCCTGCGGATCGGGGCGCGTAACCGTATCCGCGAACATGTGACAATGAATACAGGCACGGCGCAAGGTGGCGGTGAAACACGTGTCGGTGATGACGGGCTGTTTATGGCTGGTTGTCATATTGCGCATGATGCGCAGATTGGCGATCGTGTGATCGTGGTCAATTCTTCTGCGATTGCAGGGCATTGCGTGATCGAGGACGATGTGATCATCGGCGGGCTTTGCGGCGTGCATCAATGGGTGCGCATCGGTAAGGGGGCCATTATCGGCGCGGTGACGATGGTCACAAATGACGTGGTGCCGCATGGTTTGGTCCAAGGGCCGCGCGGGGTTCTGGACGGGCTGAACCTTGTCGGGCTTAAACGCAAAGGTGTGGCGCGCGCCGATATCACCGCATTGCGCGCCGCGTTTCAGATGCTGCGTGATGGCGAAGGCACATTTCAGGACCGCGCCCGCAAATTGGGCGAAGAAAGCGAAAGCGACTATGTGCAGCAGATGGTCGCCTTTATCCTTGGCGATACTGACCGCAATTTCCTGACGCCGGGCTGATGCTGGCTTTGATTGCAGGGACGGGGGATTTGCCGCCCGCATTGGTCGCACGTTTGCCGCAGCGCCCGTTGATCTGTGCGATGCGTGGCTTTGCCCCGAAACTGACCGTCGATATTACTTTCCGGATGGAACATCTGGGCAGTTTTCTGGCCGATTTGCGCGCACGCGGCGTAACCCGCATTTGTATGGCAGGGGCCGTGCGCCGCCCGCAAATCGACCCCGCGCAGATCGACAAGGCAACAATGCCGTTGGTGCCGCGCGTCCAAGCGGCCCTCACCCAAGGCGACGACGGCGCGCTGCGCATCATCATTGCGATTATCGAAGAACATGGCTTTCAGGTGGTCGCGGCGCACCGGATCGCACCCGATCTTTTGCCGGCACCCGGTGTGCGCAGCAAGATCGGGCCGGCTTCCGGTCATTCCAATGATGCATTCGCGGGCGAGGCCTGTCTTGTGCAGATGGGCAGGGCCGATAGCGGGCAGGCTTGCGTGATCCGTGCGGGCAATGTGATCCTGCGCGAGGATGCGCAAGGCACGGACGCGATGCTGCTAAAACTTTGCGCGCCTGTTGCCGATGATTGGATGGCCGATGCGGCGGTTGATCTGCGCAATGCGGTCAAAAAATTCCTGAAGCGTGCACCAGACGGGCAGGGCGCGCGCAAGGGTGGCATCCTGTTCAAGGCTCCAAAACCCGACCAAGATCAACGCGCCGATCTGCCGCTGATCGGGCTACGCACGGTGATGATGGCAGCCGAAGCGGGGCTCGACGGAATCGTGATCGAGGCGGGCGGCGTCATGGTTTTGGACCTGCCCACAGTTCGCAAGGTTCTTGACGCGCAGGGCATGTTTTTATGGGTCCGGCCCAGAGGTGGCGCATGAAGGTCTTTGTTATCGCGGGCGAGGCATCGGGCGATAAATTGGGTGCAGCCATGATGGATGGGCTGAAACAGTTGCGTCCCGATGTGACCTTTGACGGGGTTGGCGGGCCGTTGATGCAGGCCCAAGGGCTGGTCAGCCGCTTTCCGATGGACGAGCTGAGCGTAATGGGCTTGGCTGAAATCCTGCCCAAATACCGCGCACTTAAGGCGCGTATTAGGGAAATGGCGGATGCAATTCTTGCCACCAAACCCGATGTGTTGATCACTATCGACAGCCCCGATTTTTGTCTGCGGGTTGCGAAACTGGTCAAGGCGCAAAGCGATATCCGCACCGTGCATTACGTCGCCCCGACTGTTTGGGCATGGCGGCCTGGACGGGCCAAAAAAATGGCCGCGCATGTTGATCATGTGCTCGCACTTTTCCCGTTTGAACCACCTTATATGCAGGCCGCGGGCATGGATTGCGATTTTGTCGGGCATCCGGTTGTGACCGATCCGATTCCAACGCAAGAACAGGCCGACGCGCTGGGGCAGGGCACGGTTGTCCTGCTGCTACCAGGCAGCCGCAAAGGCGAGGTCGGGCGGCTGTCCGACCGGTTTGGCGAGGCAGCCAAGCTGATCGCCGCGCAGATCCCTGATGCGATGTTTGTTGTGCCCACCACTGCGGGCGTTGTCGATCTGGTCCGCGAAAAAACCGCCACATGGGACGTGCCGCTCGCCATCCTGCCCCCCGGCTCAGTGGATAAAGCGGCGTGGTTCCGGCGCGCGGATGTCGCGTTAGCTGCGTCCGGAACGGTTTCACTTGAACTTGCCGCCAGCGAAACACCAATGGTGATCGCCTATGATATGGCGTGGCTGAGCAGGATAATTATCGGACGCATGTTGCGGATCGATACGGTGACGCTGGTTAATCTGGTCTCGGAAACCCGTGTGATTCCTGAATTTATTGGTAAAAACTGCGAGGCCGGACCGATTGCCGATGCGGTGGTTGCAACCCTGCGCAATCCGGAGGCCCAAACAGATGCCATGCGTGCGACGATGAAACGGCTTGGGGCGGGCGGGCAGGCGCCGGGGCTACGTGCCGCGCAAGCCGTGCTGGACCGGATGCCCAAATAAAAAGCCCCGCCAAATAATGACGGGGCTTTTGCATATTATTGCAAACCGCTTAGAACGAGTAAACGACACTCGCGCCAATCGCGATTGCGCTGTTGTCAGCAAAAGGAATGCCGGCTGTTGTTGTCGCATCGCCGATATCAACATAACGAATGCCGCCGCGGATCTTGGTCTGGTCGTTGACCTTGTATTCGCCGCCAATCGAATAGCTGATATAGCCGTCAGTTGGCCCGAGGTTTGGCGCCAGACCACCCTGTGCTTCTTCATAAGAAACCGAGAATTGTCCAGAGAACACATCGCTAAAGCGACGCCCGACACCCAAAGTATATGTGACCACATCTTCGGAGTAATCAACAAGCGAACCACCGGCGTAACGCGCTGGCGTAATATCAAATTCAGACCAGTCGACCCAGCGGATCGAGCCAAAAACAAGCGTATCGGCGGCAACGCCTGACTGGAAATCAAGGTTAACAGATTGCGGCGTTGTGACGTCGAAATCTGTGATCGGCCCGCCCGGAATCGGCGAGGTTTCTTCGCCAGCAAGCGTGTGCTCAATCGCCGAGTTATATGTCAGCGCAACGCGCAACGCGATATCCTTGCGTTCGTATGCGGCACCAACCAGATAGCCGCCAGAATATGACGGATCTGTTGTGAGCGTATACGCGGCTGCCGGAACAGCGGCTTCGCCTTGCAGCGATTGCAGGCGCAAACCGCCATAAACGCTGATGTTTTCATTTGCAGAATAGCGCAAGATGCTGGTGATCGCGTTTGAAGTCACGCTTGCGTTAGTGCCGGTAAGCGGGCCGGTTTCATACGCAATGTCCGCGCCAAATGGCTGGTCAAAGATCACAGACAGTTCAATGTTATCGTTAATTGCGCGCTTGTAACCAAAGCTCAGACTTGTGTAGTTCTGGCCCGTATCACCGGCAGCCGCTTCTGGATCAGAGCTAATTGTCGGGCTTACGATCCCGAATGATCCGAAAGCTGCATCACCCTCTTCAAAGATAAAACTGATGCTTTGTCCTGAACGGTCTAGCCCGCCCGCATGTGCGATTGTGGTTGTCAGCAGCAGTGCTGCGCTGACGGTCATTACGTTTTTCATGTCCTCATCCCTGTCATGAATCTCCTCGTGATGTGACCCTATGGATCACGCAAGGTTTGCGTCAATTCTTGACGCTGCGTCAGTCGAGGGTTCGGAACGTGGCGTCATAAAATTGCAATAAACTGAACTGTTTAGTTATTTATGAACGTGGCCGCGTTTTGCTGACCCGTAGCTGATGTTCAGGTAATTGGCCCCAAATATCAGCGCAGCGCCCGCAAAAACCATCATTTGAATTGGCTCGTCAAACCAGATCATCCCGACAACAGCGATCGTCGGCAGGCGGAAAAAATCGAACGGCATCACAACGTTAAGCGGCGCAATGCTAAGTGCGGTGGTCAGGCAGAAATGCGCGAATAGCCCCGCAAAACCGATCAGGATGATCAGCGGGATGGTGGTGCCGGTTGGCAGGGTGATATCGCCGTCGTAGCCCGCGCAGATCAGGCCAAAGACGGCTTGGGTCACTGTCAAATAGAACATGATGACGGTAATCGGTTCGGTTAATGTCAGCTTGCGGGTGAAAATCGCAGAGAGCGCAAAGAAGATCGCGCAGATCGCGCCTGCAATCAGTCCCGGACTCATCACGGCTGTATCGGGACGGGTAACGATCAACACACCGACAAACCCCAAAAGCGCGCTGAACATGCCGACAGCTGTCATTTTTTCGCGCAATATCAACGGGGCCAAGAGGATCACCCAAATTGGTGTGGTGAATTCAAGCGCAAAGACCTGCGCCAGAGGAATCGTCGCAATCGCAAAGAACCACAGATTTTGCCCCGTAAAATGGCAAATGTTGCGCAGCATATGCAGGCCAAGCTTGTTACGCCCGATTTGCCCCAGATTGCCCGTGACGCTGGCAACGACCAAGACAATGACAATTCCGGTCAGGCTGCGAAACAGCATGATTTCAAACGTATCAAGATCACCGCTGACCGCCCGCCCTGCGACGGCCATGCTGGTAAATGAGGCAATGGCGGCAAGCATCCAAAGCGCGGCTTTGAGGGTGTTATTCATCGTGACAGTTGCGCCTGTGATAGCCGTGATTGCAAGCGGTGAAATGCAACCATCTAGAGAATTTCTTTGCAAAAATCGCGTGTCAATCCGGCACTTGCAGGCCCCCATGCCCGCGCGCGGCCTGCGGCCTGATGCGCGTCAAATGCATTTGCATCCGTGAATAATTCGCTGACATGGAACAGTGCGGGTGTTTTGGCGTCTTGGGTCACGTCGAAATGCAGGCACCCCGGCTCTGCGCGGGTCAGGGCGATATGTTCTTCTAGCAGGGGCTGCAGATCCGCAATCTGCGCCACCGGAATTGTGATAGTTCCGGTAAGGCGCACATTGCCCGATTTTCCCGCTATTCCCATTCGATCGTGCCGGGTGGTTTTGATGTGATATCATAGGTCACGCGGTTGATGCCTTGGATTTCGTTGATGATCCGCGTGGCGGTTTCACCAAGAAATTCATGGGTGAACGGATAATAATCCGCCGTCATCCCGTCAACAGACGTGACCGCACGCAACGCACAGGCAAAATCATAGGTCCGCCCGTCGCCCATCACGCCAACGGTGCGCACAGGCAGGATGGCGACAAATGCTTGCCAGATCTCGTCATACAGCCCGTGTTTGCGGATCTGGTCGATATAGACGGCATCAGCCTTGCGCAGAATTTCCAGCTTTTCGCGAGTAATCTCGCCGGGGCAACGAATGGCGAGGCCCGGCCCGGGGAACGGGTGACGCCCGATAAAGCTGGCCGGCAACCCAAGTTCTGCACCCAGCGCGCGCACTTCGTCCTTGAACAATTCACGCAAGGGTTCAACCAGCTTGAGCCCCATTTTTTCGGGCAACCCGCCGACATTGTGGTGCGATTTGATCGTCACCGAAGGGCCGCCGGAAAATGACACGGATTCAATCACATCAGGGTACAGCGTGCCTTGGGCCAGAAATTCGGCCCCTTCGATTTCATTGGCGTATTTCTGGAACACGTCGATGAACAGGCGGCCAATGATCTTGCGTTTGGTTTCGGGGTCGCTGACGCCATCCAATTCGCCCAAGAACAATTCCTGTTCGTCGGCGTGGATCAGTTTCATATTATAGTTGTCGCGGAACATGGTCACGACTTCTTCGGCCTCGCCCAAGCGCAGCAGGCCGTGGTCGACAAAGACGCAAGTCAGCTGATCACCGATCGCCTCGTGCAGCAGAACGGCGGCAACAGATGAATCAACCCCGCCGGACAGACCGCAAATGACCTGTTTATCGCCAACCTGTTCACGGATCGCGGCAATCGCCTGTTCGCGGTAAAGGCCCATCGTCCAATCGCCCGTAAACCCCGCGATACGCACAAAGTTTTCGTACAATTTGGCGCCATTCGGGGTGTGGTGGACCTCTGGGTGGAATTGCACTGCGTAGAAATGGCGCGACACATCTGCGGTGATCGCAAACGGTGCATTGGGCGATGTGCCGTAAACATCAAAGCCGGGTGCGATTTCAGACACATGGTCGCCGTGGCTCATCCATACCTGTTCTTTGTCGGCGGTGAACCAACCCTGCAACAGATCAAGCGGGTCTTTCGGGGTGACATAGGCGCGGCCGAATTCAGCGGTGCCGTGACCGGAAACGACCTTGCCGCCCAATTGGGTCATCATCGTTTGCTGGCCATAGCAGATGCCCAAAATTGGCACGCCCAGATCAAAGACGGATTGCGGCGCGCGCGGTGCCCCTTCGCGGGTCACGCTGTCGGGGCCACCTGACAAAATCACGGCCTTTGGCGCAAATTCCGCCAAAAACGCGTCTGTCACCAGTTGAAAGGGGTGAATTTCGCAATAGACATTCAATTCGCGCAGGCGGCGCGCAATCAGCTGCGTAACCTGGCTGCCAAAATCAATGATGAGAAGGCGTTCGTGGGTGCTGTTTTCCATGGCGCTTCGGTAAAGCCAGACGCCCGTTTGTGCAAGAGGGTGCGGGCGATTCAACGGGCGCGAATTTGCTTTGTCGGTGAATGTCGTTTTCGATTGGAAAGTGGCGCAAAGCATACATGGCGAAAATTCGGGCGTTGGTAAATTGGTGCCAATAGCAAAGGGAAACACCATGTCAGATGCACCAGTAACAACAGGGCGGCGCGCACGTGGCGGCGGCGGGGCCGCGCGCCGTGCCGAACGCACAGCCATCAGCATCGAGACTGCGAAATACATCGAACGCAACATCCCCAATTACGAGGTGTTGACCGAAGAAGCGCTGCAAACAATTGAAACCAATGCGGAAACCGTATTGGCGGAAATCGGCGTCAATTTTGTTGATAACCCTGCCGCGCTGGAACGCTGGCGCGCTGCCGGTGCGGAAATTGACGGCGAACGGGTGCGAATCCCGCGCGGTCTTGCGCGCAAGCTTTGTGCGACGGCGCCGTCAAAATTTACCCAGCACGCGCGCAATCCGGCGCGCAATGTGGAAATTGGCGGCAATACGCTTGTGCTTGCGCCGGTTTACGGACCACCGTTTGTGCGTGATGTCGAAGGCGGGCGGCGCTATGCGACAATCGCGGATTTCGAAAAATTCGTGAAACTGGGCTATATGTCGAAATGGCTGCACCATTCGGGCGGAACCGTCTGCGAACCGACTGATATTGCGGTGAATAAGCGGCATCTGGATATGCTGCTTGCGCATATGGTCTATAGCGACAAACCGTTTATGGGCGCCGTGACCGAACCATCGCGCGCGCAGGATTCCGTTGAAATGTGTGAAATCCTGTTCGGTAAGGAATTTGTGCGCGACCACACAGTGATGACCTCGCTGATCAATATTAACTCTCCGCTGACATTTGACAGCACGATGATGGGCGCGCTCGAGGTCTATGCGGCAAATAACCAAGCGTCGATCATCAGCCCGTTCATTGTTGGTGGTGCGATGGCCCCTGTGTCGGTCGCAGGCACATTAACGCAGACATTGGCCGAGGTGCTGGCCGGCGTGGCCTATTCACAATTGGTGCGCCCCGGTTCGCCGGCGATTTTCGGCACCATGGTGACCTCGATCGACATGAATTCTGGCGCGCCGACATTTGGCACGCCCGAGGCTGAGCATATCACCTATGGGGCTGGGCAACTGGCGCGGCGGATGGGGCTGCCTTACCGTTCTGCGGGGTCTTTTTGCGGATCAAAGCTCCCCGATGCGCAGGCGGGCTATGAAACCGGCAGCAGCTTGAAGATGGGGCTTTTGTCTGGCGTGAACTTTATGTTGCACGCTTGTGGCTGGCTTGAAGGCGGGATGGTTGCATCCTTTGAAAAATTTGTGATGGACGCGGATCAACTGGGTACGTTGCACCATTTTGCGCGGGGCGTGGATCTGTCCGAAAACGGGCAGGCGATGGATGCCATCGCCGAGGTCGGCCCCGGCGGGCATTATCTGGGCTGCGCGCATACGCAAGCTAACTTTAAAAACGCCTTCTGGCGCACTGATCTACTTGACTATAAACCCTTCGAGACATGGGACGAAGAAGGCGCGCGCGACACGCAGACGCTGGCCGCGGTGCGGGTCAAAAAGATGATTGATACTTATCAGCAGCCACCTTTGGACGCCGAGATCGAGACCCGTTTGCGCGCCTATGTCGCCGCGAAAAAAGATAGTATGCCCGACGCATTCGGCTAGGGCGCGACAAGCCGCAATCGGGTTGCGCGCATCAATTGGGCCTCGGCTGCGATCGCGATCAGAATGTCGACATGTTGCGCCAGCCGGTAGTCGCCTGCGCGTGCGATCCGCAGCGCATTCATCTGGGATTCGTGATCAAGCAGGCGCATGATTGCATCGGCAGGGCGCGGCAGGTGACCTACCCCCAGAATACGCGGCAAATGCACCTCGCGCCGGTAGTCATCAACGCCAAAGCGCGCCGCACGTGCCAGTAACGTGGGGCGTTTGAGCGCGGCGATCCGTGTTTCCAAATCCAGCATAATCAATCCTTTCCAAGCAAATTACCGAGTCGCCGAACTATGGCACGCCGTGGGCGGGTGTTGCGGGATGCCGATTTGTTAAGAACGCTTCGCTCAGGTTTGTTTATCTTTTGGCAAGAATAGTTGACGGGCCAACATGGCCGTTAACACTTAGGTAACCAAGCATTCATAGGTTGATTTTTCGATGTGCTTGTAGGGGTTTCGGCTTTGTGCTGGCGCATCGAAACCTGCGAAAGAGGACGCGTGATGATGACTGCACAAAAGGGACCGCTGCGGTCTGGGCGGTTCCCGGTTTGGGTTCCGCATGCGGCGCGCAATTACTTGGCGCATACACAAAAAGGTCTGTCAATACGGGCGGTTGCGCGTGAATGCGCCTGTCATCCGTCAACCGTATTGCGCCAGATCCGCCGTTTTGAAACCCGCCGCGACGATCCGCTGATTGATGCGGCGCTTGATGCGCTTTCTGATCAGGTTGCACTTGCTGAGGCCACAAAAAACTGGGGAGAAAACAAATTGATGACACAGCGGAAAATTGACCGTGCAGATCCGAACCAAGAGCTAACACAGCGCCGGATTGACCAGGAAGCAAAGCGCATTTTGCGGCGTCTTTGCGAACCGGGTGCGGTGCTGGCTGTCGCGCGCGAGATGGAAACGGCCGTTGTCGTGCGCGCGGCAGGTCACGATGACCAACTGCGCACGGCCATGGTTGAACGCGAAATTGCGCAGGCGATGGCGCTCAAGGACTGGATCAGCTGTCCGGAGCCCGAGAACCGGATCGCGCGTTATTTCATTACCAATAACGGGCGCGCGGCGCTGCGGCGTCTCACCGCCGAAGATGAAAACCGCGCCCATGGTCTGGGACAACGGCGGGGTGATCCAGCGGCCGAGGCCGCATGGGATCTGGATGCTATCGAAGGCGGTTCACGTCGCACGCGCCGCTATCACGGCACCGAAAGCCCGCTGGTGGGGCTTGCCCGCCGCAAAGACCGCGATGGCAGCCCGTTTCTGGACCGCGCGCTGGTCGTTGTCGGTGAACGGCTGCGCGAGGACTTTGAACTGGCGCAATTGTCCGGCGATGTGATCACAAAGTGGGAAGATATTATGGATGGCCCGACGCCCGATGACCCTGCGCGCATGCGTGTGCGTGCGGCGCTTGCGGAACTGGGGCCAGGTTTGGGGGATATCGTATTGCAATGTTGCTGCTTTCTTGAGGGGTTGGAAACCACAGAAAAATCAATGGGTTGGTCGGCGCGCTCGGGCAAGATCGTGCTGCGTATCGCGCTCGAGCGGTTGCAGCGGCACTATGAAACGACGGGCGGCAAATTTGGCCCTTTGATCGGATAGCGTCTATGCGTCACATGCAGCTCCGTCATGACGTGCCTATCAGCGTTGGACAAACATGCCGCCCGCGGCTAAATATCCGTTTAAACCAGCGGAGACCGCCATGACCACTCGTGATCTGAAAATTCCGGCGCAGCGCCATCCAGAAAAACAGCGCCGTCCGGATTCTGCGCAACCTAAAAAGCCGGAATGGATCAGGGTCAAGGCGCCGACTTCGGAGGGTTACAAGCAAACCCGCGATATTATGCGCGAAAACAAGCTGGTAACTGTCTGCGAAGAGGCGGGCTGCCCCAATGTCGGTGAATGCTGGTCGCAAGGCCACGCAACAATGATGATCATGGGCGAGGTCTGCACCCGCGCCTGCACATTCTGCAATATCGCAACCGGCAAACCGCCCGAAGCCTTGGATGTATTTGAACCGGGTCGTGTGGCCGATGCAGTCAAGAAACTGGGCCTGAAACACGTTGTGATCACATCCGTGGACCGCGACGATGTTGAAGACGGCGGAGCCGAGCATTTCGCACAGACAATCCGTGCCGTGCGCCGCCAGTCACCCGATACGACGATTGAAATCCTGACGCCCGATTTTATCCGCTGTGCGCCGGAAGTGCTTGAAGTTGTTGTGAAAGCACGCCCTGACGTATTCAACCACAACCTTGAAACCGTGCCCGGCCTTTACCCCGAAGTCCGCCCCGGCGCGCGCTATTTCCATTCCTTGCGCCTGTTGCAACGTGTCAAGGAACTTGACCCGACTATGTTTACCAAATCGGGCATTATGGTGGGGCTGGGCGAGGATCGCCAAGCTGTCATTCAGGTCATGGAAGACATGCGCGCCGCCAACATCGATTTCCTGACGATCGGGCAATATCTGCAACCAACCCCAAAGCACCATAAGGTGGACCGCTTTGTGACCCCCGAAGAATTCGCGTCTTATGAAAAAGCCGCTTATAACAAAGGGTTCTTGATGGTTTCTGCCACGCCGCTTACGCGGTCATCCTATCATGCGGGCGATGATTTTGCGCGTTTGCGGGCTGCACGTCTGGCAAAATTCGGCGCCTGATCACTGCGGTTTCACGCGCAGCTTGCGCATGTCATCGGCGCTAAGCCATTCCGGCCAGCCAAAGATATGTTCGATGCCCCACAGCAGCGCACAAACCGCGATAACCCCCACGACAAGCCAGAATCTGGCTTCTGACGGCGGGTTTTGGGCCATTCGTTTTGCGCGCAAAAGCCAGCGGATATTCATACATCATCCGTGAACCGCACCTTGCCAATAAACGGCAGGTTGCGGTTGCGTTGCGCAAAGTCGATGCCGTAGCCAACAACAAATTCATCAGGGATTTCAAAGCCTATCAGGTCGGCCTTAAAGTCGACCTCGCGGCGTGCGGGTTTATCAAGCAACGCAATACTGCGCAGCCGTGCGGGGTGGCGGGTTTGCAAATATTCGGTCACATGTTTGAGCGTATGGCCCGTATCAACGATGTCTTCGACGACCAGCACATCGCGCCCTTCAATCTGGCCGCGCAGATCCTTGAGAATACGCACCTCGCGGCTGCTTTCCATGCCGTCGCCATAGGACGACGCCTCAAGAAAATCGACCTCGACCGGCAGGTCGAATTCGCGCACCAGATCAGCGATAAACACAAATGATCCGCGCAGCAGGCCGACCACGACCAGTTTGTTGGTATCGGCAAATTCGCGCCCGATTTCACGCGCAAGCCCTTCGATTCTGGCGGCAATGGCCTTGGCGCTGATCATTTCATCAATCACATAGGGGCGGTGCGTCATTTGGTGGCCTTAGACAAGGGTTGCATTTCTGGCCGCAGTTTACGACATCAGGGCGTGAAGTCACCCGCGAAAGACGCAAAATGCCGAGCCACTCAGAGATAAAAACGCTGCCTTATACGGCAAAGCAAATGTATGATTTGGTGGCTGATGTGGGTAATTATCCGAAATTTCTGCCTTGGACGGCGGCTGCACGGGTGCGCAGTGTGGATGATCAGGGTAAAAAACAGGTGATGCTGGCGGATCTGGTGATTTCGTTCAAAGTGTTCCGCGAAACATTCCTAAGCCAAGTGACCCTGTGGCCAGAAGCGCAAAAGATCGACACGGCATATCTGGACGGCCCGTTCAAACATCTTGAAAGCCAGTGGCAGTTTCGTGATGTGCAGGGCGGGTGCGAAGTGTCGTTTGATGTGGATTTCGAATTCAAGAACCGTCTGCTGCAAGGGGCCGCTGGGATGTTCTTTAACGAGGCGATGCAGCGTGTGGTGCGCGCGTTTGAACGGCGTGCAGCAGAGCTTTACCTCTAGGGTAGGTGCCGCGCCTAGATGGCGCAGCACCTTGATTTATTTACGAATTCAGGTGATAGGCGCTTTCGCCATGCACAGTGATATCAAGCCCCAGATTTTCTGATTCGTGATCCACGCGCAGCGGTGTGATCGCTTTGCAGATATAGATCAGCGCCACTGTCACGACCGTGGTAAAGACGCCCACAATGACCAGCGAACCAAGCTGCGCAGCCCATGCGCCAGCCCCGAAGACCGCGATCATGATCGTGCCGAAAATCCCGCCGACGCCGTGCACTGCAAAGACGTCCAATGTGTCGTCGATCTTGAATTTGTTGCGGATCAAATTGACCATTTCCTGACACATGATGCCCGCGACGGCCCCGATGACCAGCGCTTCGATCGGTCCGACAAAACCGGATGCCGGCGTGATCGACGCAAGCCCTGCGATGGTGCCTGTGACAATGCCAACCAGTGACGCGCGGCCAAATTTTATCCGTTCCCACAATGCCCATGTCAACGATGCGGTTGCCGCCGAAATATGTGTGACTGTGATCGCCATCGCCGCGCCGCCATCGGCCGCAAGCTGTGATCCGCCGTTAAAGCCGAACCAGCCAACCCAAAGCATCGCCGCCCCGATCATCACCATTCCGGGGTTATGCGGCGGCTTGGTGGCTTCGCGCCGCGCGCCAAGGAAGACCGCAAGGATCAGCGCGGCAAGCCCTGCGGTTTCATGCACAACAATCCCGCCCGCGAAATCGCGCACGCCTGTGTCGCCAAAAATCCCGCCATCAGCCAGAAACCCGCCGCCCCAGATCCAATGCACCACCGGCGCATAGCACAACAGCATCCAAAGCGATGAAAACAGCAAGACAAAGCCAAAGCCGATCCGTTCCACATATGCACCGACGATTAGCGCGGGCGTAATGATCGCAAAGGTCATTTGAAAGGCAAAGAACAGCACTTCGGGCAGGGTGCCTGCCAATGTGTCCGCATCAATGCCCAGCAAGAACATCTTGTCCAAACCGCCCCAGAACGCATTGCCAGATCCGCCAAAGGCGATGGAATAGCCAAATGCGAGCCATAGAATGCTCATCAGACAGGCAATTGCATAGCAGTGCATAAACACGCTCAGCACGTTGCGCGCGCGTACAAGCCCGCCGTAAAACAATGCCAGCCCTGGCAAAGTCATGAATAATACAAGCGCCGTGGCTACGATGATCCAGGCGGTATCGGCTCCGTTCATAGTGTTCCCCTCCGTTGGGATGTCCCCGTTGGAATGGCTTAGTGCGGATTTGATCTGCTAAATAAAGTGGCAAGCACGCAAATACCCGCCTAAGTTTGCATCACTTCGCACATTGCGCGGGTAATGACCGGAATTTTGGCGCTTTGTCTAATTTTTGGGCGCAAATGAATCAAGCGTCGTTAGCAGCAGTTGCAATGCGTGGTCGCGCGCCGCTTGCCGGACATTGGCGCGCCCCAAGGCCCCGAACTCGATCGTTTGCGCCAGACATTCGCCCGCTTGCGCAACCCCGAAACAAACCCGCCCCTCGGGTTTATGGTCCGACCCGCCGGGGCCTGCGATGCCTGTGATAGATACGGAAATTTGCGCCGCAGAATGCGCGATGGCCCCCAGCGCCATTTCGATTGCAACCTGTTCGGACACAGCGCCATGCGCGTCAAGACTGGTCTTGGTCACGCCCAGCATCTGCATTTTCGCCGCATTGGTATAGGTGACAAAGCCGCGATCAAAAATCGCGGAACTGCCTGCGATATCGGTAAGTGCAGCGGCAACCATGCCGCCGGTGCAGCTTTCGGCAGTGGCGATCATGACGCCTTTTGCGCGGGCCTTGGCCAGAATATCGGCGGCAAGGCTCACAACAAATGCGCCGCCGCCGCGAGCAGGCAAACCCCGATGGCGGCAAAGATGCCCGCGATCACGTCATCCAGCATCACGCCTGTCGGCCCGTGCATCCGGTCCGCCCAGCCAATTGGCCCCCATTTGGTGATGTCAAAGAAGCGAAATAGTGCAAATGCCGCGATCCAGCCCGGCCAAAGCGCCATGAAAGGTGCGCCCATTATCTGTGCCCCGAACGCGACGGGCAGCAGGGCAATCCATTGGCCGCAGACTTCATCAATCACAATTTCGGACGGGTCGTGGTTGTCCTTGCCGCGTGTTTCCACAGCCGTTGCCCAAACGCCAAGCGCATAGGACGCAAACACCGCCACCAGCAGCCCCCAAGCCCCAAATAGGGTAAAGATGAATAATGCAGCGGGCAGGGCGGCCAGCGACCCCCAAGTGCCCGGGGCCGGACGAAAATGCCCCACATAAAAGAAAGTCGCGATCAGATGTGTCATGGTTTCACCAATGTTGCAGTTGCGATTGCGGCGATGCCTTCGCCACGACCGGTAAAGCCCAGTCGTTCAGAAGTGGTCGCCTTGACGCTGATCCGGTCGGCATCCAGCCCCATGATATGCGCAAGCGCGGCCTTCATCGCGGGTTGGTGCGGGCCGATTTTCGGGAATTCGCAAACCAGCGTGCAATCGACATTGCTGATCACATAGCCCAGATCACGCGCAAGCGTGACGGCATGGGTCAGGAAAATATGGCTTTCCGCGCCTTTCCATTGCGGGTCGGAGGGCGGGAAATGCTGGCCGATATCGCCGCGCCCCAGCGCGCCGTAAATCGCATCGGTTACAGCATGCATGCCAACATCCGCATCCGAATGGCCCTGCAGGCCGCGATCAAATGGTACTTTGACACCGCACAGCCAGACATGGTCGCCTGGCCCGAACCGGTGTACATCGTACCCGTTGCCGCATCTGATATCCATCGTTTGCCCCAATAGCTGTTCTGCGCGGGCGAAATCGCCGGGCGTTGTGATTTTTATATTGTTTTCGTCGCCAGCAACAATGGCAACATGGTGTCCCGCGCCGCATGCGACGGACACATCATCCGTGGCGTCCGTGTCGCATGCCAGATGCGCAGCCAATAGCGGGGCGCGATGGAACCCTTGCGGGGTTTGCGCGCGGTACAGCCCTGTTCGGTCCTGCACGCCGTTAACCCGATCGCTGGCCCCCTGCCAAAGCGTATCTGTCACTGCAATCGCTGGGGCAGCACCTGTGTGATGTGCAAGTGCGGCGATAACGCGGTCGATCACTGCTGTGCTGATCAGTGGGCGCGCCGCATCATGGATCAACACCAGCTCACCGGTCGCGGCCTGCAACCCTGCGCGGACTGATGCTTGTCGGGTTGCGCCGCCTTTGACGATGGTTGCCGCAGGTGTATCCGCCCAAAGCACCGGATCATCGTCGGGATGGACGACCAGCACCATCTGCGAAATCGCCGGATGACCGGCAAAAGGGCGCATCGCGCGCGCTGCAATCGTCTTGCCGTGCAGCATTTGCCACTGTTTGGGGGTGTCACCACCCGCGCGCGTTCCGCGTCCGGCAGCGACAATGATGGCGGTGATTGTCATCTTGTTCTTTCCTTGGTGGCACAGGTTTATGCCGCACAGGGGATTGGTGCAATTCGTCAGTTTGCGCGGCATTGTGCCTAATTTTTAGGCGTATGCTGATTTATTTGGTGTTTTGTGGGTCAGATTCGTTGTGAAATCAGGCATTTCTACGTAATTCAGAGGCAACGCCCACCTATTAAGCGAATGACTGATCCTTTGGCAAATGACGAATCAATCCTTTTGAACGACGTGGCTCTGCAACCACCTGTCGCGCTTGCGCCGCTGGCGGGGATCACGGATCTGCCGTTTCGCCAGCTCGTTGCGTCATTCGGGGCGGGCTGGGTGGTTTCCGAAATGGTCGCAAGCCAGGAAATGGTGCAGGCTAAACCTGGCGTGCGCGAACGTGCTGAACTGGGCTATGATCAGGCTGGTACCGCCGTCCAGATTGCGGGGCGCGACGCCTATTGGATGGCCGAGGCCGCGCGCATGATCGAAGCCAATGGAGCGGCGATGATCGATATCAACATGGGCTGCCCCGCGAAAAAAGTCACCAACGGCTATTCGGGGTCGGCGCTGTTGCGCACGCCCGACCATGCGCTGTCGCTGATCGAAGCCGTGGTGAATGCGGTAGATATTCCGGTGACGCTGAAAACGCGGCTTGGCTGGGATGATGACAGCCTGAACGCGGCCGATGTTGCCAAACGGGCCGAAGATGCAGGGATCAAGCTGGTGACAATCCACGGGCGCACGCGCTGCCAGTTCTACAAGGGTGCCGCAGATTGGGCGGCGATTGCCGCGATCAAGGACGTGGTCAGCATTCCGGTGATTGCGAACGGTGACATTGTTGACGCGACCACGGCAAGGCGCGCGCTTGATCTTTCCGGCGCGAACGGCGTGATGATCGGACGCGGCGCGCAGGGGCGGCCTTGGGTGCTGGCGCAGGTTGCAGCCGCGCTGCACGGCGGCAGCACGGTGATTGCCCCGACCGGTGGGGCGCTGACCCAATTGGTCTGCGATCACTACGAGGCAATGCTGTCGTTTTATGGCACTGATCTGGGGCGGCGCGTGTCACGCAAACATCTCGGCTGGTACATGGACGGTACACAAACCGATCCGGCCCTGCGCAAGGCCATTCTTACCCATATCAACCCGCGCGATGTGCTGCGCGATCTTCCAGATGCTTTGACCCAAAAGGTGGCCGCATGATACTTGATACCGCACTTTGGACATCGCTGCCTGTGCCAGCGTTGATGATCGACAAGGATGACCTGATCATCACAAGCAATGCGGCCGCGGAAAGCTTTCTGAACATGTCGTCCAGATCGCTGACCGGACAGCGCATTTGGGAGAAGGTCATGATTGATGCGCCTCTCGAAGCGCCATTTGCGCGCGCACGCGCCAACCGGTCGTCGCTGTTTGTGAACGACGTTGATGTCGGCAGCGGCGAACGCGCGCCACTGACCTGCAACCTGCAATTTGCGCCGCTTCAGGGCAGTGAGGATGTGATGATCGTGATGATCAGCCCGCGCGAAATCGCAAGCCGGATGAATCAGCACCATTCCACTGAAAAAGCCGCAAAATCCGCGATTGGCATGGCTGAAATGCTGGCGCATGAAATCAAGAACCCGCTGGCGGGGATCACGGGTGCGGCGCAATTGCTGTCGATGGGGCTTAGCGCGCAAGATCAGGAAATGACCGACCTGATCGTCGAAGAAAGCCGCCGGATCGTGAAGCTGCTTGAGCAGGTTGAACAGTTCGGGAACTTGCGCCCGCCGCTCCTGAAACCGGTGAATATCCACGACGTGCTGGACCGCGCGCGGCAATCGGCCTCGGTCGGGTTTGGCGCGCATATGCTGTTTGTCGAAGATTATGACCCATCGCTGCCGCAAACCATGGCCGATGCGGACCAGCTTTTGCAGGTGTTTCTGAACCTTTTGAAAAACGCGTCCGAGGCGAACAAGACGGGCGGCATGATCCGCTTGCACAGTTTTTATGATACATCTTTGCGTGTGCGGCGTGCCGATGGCACCCAAGCGCGCCTGCCTTTGCAGATCGAAATCATCGACGACGGGCCA
The DNA here is from genome assembly GCF_900115105.1 of Yoonia tamlensis. GTDB lineage: Bacteria > Pseudomonadota > Alphaproteobacteria > Rhodobacterales > Rhodobacteraceae > Yoonia > Yoonia tamlensis. Next base: position 1,381,378 of record NZ_FOYP01000001.1, on the reverse strand, counting down.
GGCCTGCCGCCCGCGATTGCAAACGACATTTTTGAACCCTTTGTCTCGGGCAAAGAAAACGGAACGGGGCTGGGTCTTGCACTTGTGTCCAAACTGATCGGCGACGGCGGCGGGTGGATATCCGTCGATAGCGTGCCGGGCCGCACGGTGTTCCGCATTTCATTGCCCTTGGCCCCCAAAGACAGCGAAACAGGAGAAAACTAATGGACGGAACCGTTCTTGTTGCAGATGATGACCGGACGATCCGTACGGTTTTGACCCAAGCCTTGACGCGGGCAGGATGCAAGGTGCACGCGACATCGTCTTTAGTGACCTTGATGCGCTGGGTGGATGAAGGCAAAGGCGATCTGGTGATTTCCGATGTTGTCATGCCCGATGGTAACGGCTTGGAACAACTGCCAAAAATCGCGGCGGCACGCCCGGGCCTGCCGGTCATCGTGATTTCGGCGCAAAATACGATCATGACCGCGATCCAAGCCGCCGAAGCCGACGCCTATGATTACCTACCTAAACCGTTTGATCTGCCTGACCTGATGAAACGCGCCGCCCGCGCGCTTGAGGTCAAGCGCCGCGCGCCGCAATCGCGGCCCTCTGAAACGGCAAGCGAAAATTCGGGCGATCTGCCGCTGGTCGGGCGCACCCCTGTCATGCAGTCGCTATACCGGCTGGTTGCGCGGGTGATGAATACGCAATTGCCCGTGCTGATCACCGGCGAAAGCGGCACCGGAAAATCGCTGATCGCGCGCGCGGTCCATGATTTTTCCGACAGGCGCAGCCTGCCGTTTGTGGTGGTCTCTGCGGCGGATCTCGAAGGGATGGACGGCCCGTCTGCTGTGCTGAGCCGTGCAAAAGGCGGCACGATACTATTCGACGAGGTCTCAGACCTGTCCGACGAGGCGCAAGGGCGGATTGTGCGCATGCTTGATGCGCTTGGCGATAATGCGCCGCGCATTATGGCGACGTCGCAGTCGGATTTGATGGCCCGCATGGAAGACGGCAAATTCCGCGAAGACCTGTTTTACCGGCTGGGCGGGGTCACGGTTGATGTGCCGTCTTTGCGCGAACGGGTTGATGATATCCCGCTTTTGGCGGAACATTTTCTTGCCCGATCAGAACGTGACGGCGCGCCTGTTCGGCGCTTTGGCGATGCGGCGCTGGAACTGGTGCGCGCCTATAGCTGGCCGGGCAACGTGCGCCAGCTTGAAAACGCGGTGCGCCGTCTGGTGTTTACCGCCGCCGAAGAGGAAATTTCGCGCGCCGAGGTCGAAACCGTGCTGGGCAACCAGCCTGCGATTGAACCGCTGCGGTCGGGCGGCGAGGGCGAAAAACTGTCCGTCAGCGTCGGCAAACACTTGCGCCGCTACTTTGACCTGCATGGCGGCGTTTTGCCTGCGCCCGGACTTTATAACCGTATTCTCAAAGAGGTCGAAGGCCCGCTGATCGAAATAGCACTGGATGCGACAGGTGGAAATCAGGCCAAATGCGCCGATTTGCTTGGCATCAACCGCAATACTTTGCGCAAGAAGATTACCGATCTCGATATTCGCGTGACACGCCGTCGCAAATTGATGTAAAACCGCAACAGGACCGTGGCTGTTGGGTGTCATTGATGCGCAATAGCCACTGTTTTCTGGCGTAAACGTGGGGAAGACCCACCCTAATAGAATCGAGACCGAGGCGTGCGGCGTTCTTTTCTGGCCTCAAATCTAAAGGCGTTCACGCACTGGCAGCGCCGGCGGCATGTACAAAGCTTTGTGACCAGCGTCCTGATCGTCGCCGGACCCGTGCTTGCGATTGCCACCTATCTAGTGATTGGCCCGTTGGGGCAGGGCGCGTCTTCGCCGCCGCTGCGCATTATCTTGCTGACCGATCTGGTTTATGTGTTGGTGGTTATGGCCGTGGTAATGCGGCAGGTGGCACGCATGGTGGCCGCACGGCGCGCCAAATCCGCCGGATCGCGGCTGCATTTCCGACTGACGGGCGTTTTCGCAGCATGGGCATTGATCCCTACGGTTTTGGTGGCTGTGTTTTCGGTGCTGCTGATTTCGGTCGCGCTTGACGGGTTGTTTTCGGAGCCTGTGGGCAATGTTTTGCGCACATCGCTCACCACCGCGCAGGCCTACGAACAAGAACACCGTGAGGAACTGACACGCGATGCGCGCGGTCTGGCCAATTACCTGAACCGCGAACGCCAAGCCGATCTTTTCATGGATGACGGTGCCGTGCGTCGCGCCTTGGGAGATGTGCAAACCCAGATCGAAAGATCACTGACCGAATCTTTTGTGATCGACGGATCCGGCGACATCAAAGCGCGGGGCGGCAATTCTTATGATTTCAATTTCGAACGCCCGAGCGCGGATGATATTGCGCGCGCCGATGTCGAGGGGCTGATCCTGATCGAAGACGCGCAAAACAACGAATTCCGTGCGCTTGTCGCGCTCTCGGCGTTTCAGAACCGGTATCTCTATGTGACTCGGTCGGTTGATGGCAACGTTTTGTCGCTGCTCAATGACACCACGCAAACCGTTGAACAATATGAACTATTGTCGAGCGAGCGCGGTAAGATGCTGTTCCAGTTCGGGCTGCTATACCTCGGGTTTGCGGTTATCTTGATCCTTGCGGCTATTTGGGCCGGACTTTGGTTCGCTGAACGCCTGTCGCGGCCGATCGGGCGGCTTGTTTCGGCGTCACAGCGCGTGGGTGCCGGTGATCTTGATGTGCGCGTTATCGAAGATGATGGTGATGATGAAATCGCGCAGCTTGGGCAGTATTTTAACCAGATGACCGGTCAGCTTAAGGGCCAGCGCGACGAATTGCTGGCAACCAACCGCCTGACAGAGCAACGCAGGCGCTTGTTTGATTCTGTGCTCAGTTCGGTGACGTCGGGCGTTGTCGGGCTAGATGCCGAAGGGCGCGTGACGATGATGAACCCCTCTGCACAGCGGCTTTTGTCGGTCGATCCTGATCATGGTCCGACGGCGCTTCCGGTTGCTATTCCGGAATTTTCACAGCTTTTCAACAGGTTGCGCGGGGACGGGGCCGAAAATGTGCAAGATCAGATCAACCTCGTGCGGATGGGCAAGCAAGAAAGCCTGCTGGTGCGCATGTCGCCGCGGCGCAATGCCGACGGGGCGCTTGAAGGGTATGTTGTGGCCTTTGATGATGTGACCGATCTGGTCAGCGCCCAGCGCATGGCCGCATGGGGCGATGTTGCGCGCCGGATCGCCCATGAAATCAAGAACCCGCTCACCCCGATCCAACTGTCCGCGGAACGCATCAAACGTAAATTTGCGCGTTTGCTGGGCGATGATGCGCAGGCATTGGAGCAACTGACGGATGTGATTGTTCGCCAGACAAATGACTTGCGGCGCATTGTTGATGATTTTTCGAAGTTTGCACGCATGCCGGAACCTCAATTGTCCGTTGCCGATTTGACCAAGCTTGTGACTGATGCGGTGACATTGCAACAGGTCGGGCAGCCGTCTGTAAAAATATCTGCGGAATTGCCCGATGCGCCAATTCTGACCGATATGGACGGCACGATGATTTCGCAAGCCTTGTTGAACTTGATTAAAAACGCAGGCGAAGCTACTGAAACGTATATGGAAAATACTGATACTGATGGCTATGAACCGCAAGTGCGTGTGGCGATGACTCAAGAGGGTACGCATGTAAAGATCACCATTTCCGACAATGGCGTCGGGCTGCCATCCGACCGCGCGCGTTTGTTTGAACCCTATGTCACAACGCGCGACAAGGGCACCGGACTTGGCTTGCCGATTGTCAAAAAGATCATCGAAGAACACGGCGGCACATTGGCGCTTGTCGATGCCGAAAAATTTGACGGCGAAGATCACGCAGGTGCCTGCGCGATCGTACAATTACCAATAACGCCTGCCGCAGCGCAGGCCATAAAAATACCAGCGTGAGGACCATTATGGGCGATATTCTGATTACCGACGACGAACGCGATATCCGCGAACTTATTTCGGATATTCTGATTGACGAAGGCTATACGACGCGGCTTGCTGGCAGTTCCGACGAATGTATGGCGCAAATTGCCAAGACCCCACCGGCGCTGATGATCCTTGATATCTGGCTCAAGGATAGCAACATGGACGGGATCGATATTCTCAAGACCGTCAAACGCGACAACCCCGATATTCCGGTGGTCATTATTTCCGGCCATGGCAATATCGAAATTGCGGTGGCTGCGATCAAACAGGGCGCTTACGACTTTATTGAAAAACCCTTTAATATCGACCAGTTGCTGGTCGTTATCCGGCGCGCGATGGAAACCTCGCGCCTGCGCCGCGAGAATGTCGCTCTTAAGCGCGGGGATGTTGCGGGCGCGGATATGCTGGGCGAAAGCGCCGCGTTCCGCACATTGAAATCGCAGCTTGATAAGGTGACAAAATCAAACGGGCGCGTGATGCTGACGGGTCCGGCAGGGTCGGGCAAGGAAATATCCGCCCGCTATATCCACGCAAATTCCAACCGTTCGGGCGCCCCGTTTGTGACTGTAAATTCGGCCTCGATCGAACCCGACCGTATGGAAGAAGTTCTGTTCGGCCGCGAGGATGGTCCGCGCGGTATCGAGCCGGGCCTATTGGAAGAGGCAAACGGCGGCGTGATCTATTTTGATGAAATTGCTGATATGCCTCTGGGAACACAGTCGAAAATCTTGCGTGTTCTTGTGGACCAGCGGTTCCAGCGTGTCGGCGGCACCGACAAGATACAGGTCGATCTGCGTGTAATTTCAAGCACCAACCGCGACCTGCCCGCCGCAATCGAGGCAGGGATATTCCGCGAGGAGCTGTTCCACCGACTGAATGTTGTGCCGATTGCTGTGCCCTCGTTGGAAGAACGCCGCGAGGATATTCCGCTTTTGGCCGAGCATTTCATCGAAGTGTTTAACAAGGCGCAAGGTCTGCCGCTGCGCAAGCTGGCCGATGATGCCCGCGCATTGCTGCAAACGATGATCTGGCCGGGCAATGTACGCCAGCTTAAGAACGTCGTGGAACGCGTTCTTATTCTTGGGGAAAACACAGGTGATATTGCTGCGCGCGAATTGCCGTCAGGCGAAGATCACGGCGGCAGCGACGAAGGGCGCATCGTGCTTGCGGGTGGTCTGGCAACCTTGCCGCTGCGTGAAGCGCGCGAACTGTTCGAACGCGAATATTTGCTGACCCAGATCAACCGTTTTGGGGGCAATATCAGCCGCACCGCGACCTTTGTCGGCATGGAACGGTCGGCGCTGCACCGCAAACTGAAGTCGCTGGGTGTGGTCACATCCACCAAAGCGGGTAGCCGAGTTGCCTATATCGAGGAAGACGCCCAATGAAGGTCATCATCTGTGGCGCAGGTCAGGTCGGCTGGCAGATTGCCCGCCATTTGTCCGGTGAAAAGAACGATGTAACGGTTGTCGATAACAACCCCGAACTGGTGCGCCGCGCCACCGATACGCTGGACGTGCAAGGCATTGCCGGCCACGCAAGCTATCCGGATGTGTTGGACCGTGCAGGTGCGCGCGACGCGGATATGATTATCGCCGCAACCCATTCGGACGAGGTAAATATGGTGACCTGTCAGGTTGCCCATTCGGTTTTTGCCGTCCAGCGCAAGATCGCCCGCCTGCGCGCCCAAAGCTATCTTGATGCCATCTATTCCGATCTTTACCGTCGCGACCACCTACCGATTGACGTTGTGATTTCGCCGGAAAAAGAAGTTGCCGAAGCGGCGCTACAACGGCTCGCGGCACCCGCGGCCTTTGACACGGAAAGCTTTCTTGAGGGGCGCGCGCAGCTTTTGGGGATCACCATTGGCGATGACTGCCCTGTGATTAACACGCCGCTGCGCCAGTTGACGGATTTGTTTTCGACTTTGCGCGCCGTTGTTGTTGGTATCCGCCGCGACGGGGTGTTGTTTGTGCCTTCGGCCGGTGACCAGATTTTTGCCGGTGATGATTGTTATATTTTCGCGATCACCCAAGACGCGACACGCACGCTCGAGATTTTCGGGAAAAAGAATTCAAAACAAGAACGTATCGTAATTATTGGCGGCGGGAACGTGGGTTTGGGCGTGGCAAAAGCGCTTGAAACGCGCACCGAACGGGTCCGTGTTAAGGTCATCGAAAAGAACCGCAGCATCGCCGAAAACGCGGCCGATTCATTGGACCGCACGATTGTATTGCATGGCGACGGGCTTGATTCGGCACTGCTGGAAGAAGCGAACATCGGGAACGCCGACGCGGTTCTGGCGGTCACGGACGACGATAAGACCAATATTCTGGTCTCTGTGCGCGCAAAAGAACTGGGCTGCCCGATGGCGATCTGTCTGGTCAATGATCCAACGCTTGTGCCCTTGATGGCGCCGCTGCACATCGACGCCTATATCAACCCGCGCGCAACAACCGTGAGTTCGATCTTGCGGCATATCCGCCACGGGCGCGTGCGCGGCGTCTATTCGATCGGTGACGCCGAGGCCGAAGTGATCGAAGCGCAAGTGCTTGGCACGTCACCCATTGCGGGCCAGCAGATCAAGGATATCAGCTTTCCCGAAGGCACGATGATCGGCGGGCTTATGAAACAGGGCAAATTTGTCAAACCTGTCGGCGATACGCGGATCGAAGAAGGCGATGTCATTGCGATTTTCGCAATGAGTCCGGATGTGCCGGAAGTTGAACGCCTGCTTCAGGTTTCGATTGATTTCTTCTGATGAACTGGATCCTGAAGCTTCCGTTTTTTGTGGCCCTTATGGGGCTGGGCGCGCTGGCAATGCTTGTGCCTGCCGCCCATGGCGCGGTTGTCGAAGATTTTGTGGCGATGCGCGTATTCTTTTACGGGTTTATCCTGTTTTCGATCCTGACATTGGTGGTCGGGCTTGCGACCGCCGGTTACGCGCCGCTGAATGTGGCGCGCAGCCAGTTGATCGGGCTTTTGTCCGCATTTACGGTGTTGCCGCTGATCTTTGCGGTGCCGTTCTACGAAGCGGTTGGCAATACAAGATTTCTTGATGCGTGGTTTGAAATGGTGTCGAGCTTTACGACAACAGGTGCCACGCTTTATGACACTTACGGGCGGCTCACGCCTTCGCTGCATTTATGGCGTGCCTTGGTTGGCTGGCTGGGCGGTTTGCTGGTGTGGGTCACGGCTGTGTCGATATTTGCGCCCATGAACCTTGGCGGGTTCGAAGTGCGCGCAACCACCAATATCGGCAATGGCGCAGGGGGTGGGCTGTCGCAGATCGCGCGCATTGCCGACCCGTCCGAACGTCTGGTGCGCTATACGTTGTCGCTTGCGCCACTTTATCTTGGGCTGACCTTCCTTTTGTGGCTCGGGCTCGTGATCACGGGCGAAGTGCCCTATGTCGCGCTGTGCCATGCGATGTCGACGCTTGCGACCTCGGGGATTTCACCGATCAACGGCTTGTATTACGCAGCCCCGCGGTTCTGGGGTGAATTGCTGATCTTCGGCTTTTTTATATTTGCGTTTTCAAGGCTGACCTTTAGTCGCGGCTTGATTGGCGAGGGCGGTCAAGGGCTGCGCCGCGACCCCGAATTTCGCACCGCGCTGGTGCTGATCGGTCTTGTCACCGCTGTGCTGTTCTTGCGGCATTTTGTCGGCGCTGCGGACCGCCAGACCATTGTGACACTGCAGCAAACGGCGGCCGCATTCTGGGGGACATTATTCACGGTGACGTCGTTTTTGACGACGACAGGGTTTGAATCCCACTATTGGGGTGGCGCGACACGTTGGTCGGGGCTGCAAACGCCGGGGCTGTTTCTTGCTGGGATGGCGCTTATCGGGGGCGGGGTTGCGACCACCGCAGGCGGGGTCAAATTGCTGCGCATCTACGCGCTGTTCCGGCACAGTGAACGCGAACAGGAACGGCTGCTGCACCCGTCGTCCGTTGGTGGCGGTGGACGCGAGGCACGGCGTATCCGCAAACAAGGTGCCTATATTTCGTGGGTGTTCTTTATGCTTTTCGCGCTCAGTATCGCGGCGGTGATGACGCTGATGTCACTGACAGGCGTGCAGTTCGAAACCTCTATGGTGCTTGCGGTTTCGGCGCTGTCGACAACCGGTCCGTTGGCGTCTGTCGCCGCTGAATACCCGATTGCCTATTCGGGCATTCCCGATCCGGCCAAGATCATTCTGGCTGCTGCGATGGTTTTGGGCCGGCTCGAGACATTGGCGATCATTGCACTGCTAAATCCCGAAATCTGGCGCAGGTGACACAGGCATTTTGCGATTTTGTTTTGGGGCTGGAAACTTGGGATTTGGCGCGACATACTGACCCAAACAGCGAGGGCCGAAGCGAGGCCACAATAACAAAAAAAAGGGTGTCAAAATGGCCGCCGACAAAGCAAATTTGCAAGATGCGTTTTTAAATCATGTGCGTAAGGCCAAGATTCCGGTCACGATCTTTTTGGTGAACGGCGTCAAACTTCAGGGCGTGATCACTTGGTTTGACAGTTTTTGCGTGCTATTGCGCCGCGACGGGCAGGCCCAGCTTGTCTACAAAAGCGCAATTTCGACAATTATGCCATCGCAGCCGATCAGCCTTTATGAAGGCGAAGAATAACCTTGCTAGAACATGATCGTCCGGTCACTCGGGCTTGGGTCTTGCACCCTGATTTGAAAACGGATTACGGGCGCCGTGCCGCTGGCCCCGCGCTCCAAGAAGGCGTGGCGCTTGCCGCGGCTTTGCCGGATCTGGAGGTTGTCGGGGCCGATATCGTGCGCCTGCCCAAAATCCATCCTGGTAAACTGTTTGGCAAAGGCAAGATCGCAGAGCTCAAGGCCGTATTCGAAACCAATAAGGTTGAACTGGTCTTGATTGACGGGCCTGTGACCCCTGTGCAGCAGCGCAATCTTGAAAAAGACTGGGGCGTGAAACTGCTGGATCGCACCGGATTGATCCTTGAAATTTTCAGCGACCGCGCGCGCACCTCTGAGGGTGTGTTGCAGGTCGAAATGGCGGCGCTTTCGTATCAGCGCACCCGTCTTGTGCGCGCGTGGACCCACCTTGAACGCCAGCGTGGCGGGCTGGGTTTTGTCGGCGGTCCGGGTGAAACCCAGATCGAGGCCGACCGCCGCGCGATTGACGATCAACTGGGGCGTTTGCGCCGCCAGCTGGCCAAAGTCGTGAAAACCCGCGAATTGCACCGCGCATCCCGCGCCAAGGTACCCTATCCGATTGTGGCGCTTGTGGGCTATACCAACGCCGGAAAATCCACGCTGTTCAACCACCTGACCGGTGCCGAAGTGTTTGCCAAGGACATGCTGTTCGCGACGCTTGACCCGACCATGCGCAAGATCGTTCTGCCTACCGGTGATGAAATAATCATGTCCGACACGGTGGGTTTCATCAGTGATTTGCCAACCGAACTGGTTGCGGCATTTCGCGCGACCCTCGAAGAGGTGCTTGACGCTGATCTGATCGTGCATGTGCGCGACATCAGCCACGCGCAGACCGAAGAACAATCCCAAGACGTGATGACAATCCTGCAAAGTCTTGGTGTCGCCGAAGAGGCCCCGATCATCGAAATCTGGAACAAGATTGATCTGCTTGCGCCCGAAGACCACGACGCAATGGTCACTCAAGCGGCGCGCACTGATGATCTTTTTGCGCTTTCTGCGGTTACGGGCGAAGGGTTGGAAGCGCTTTTGGCGGCCATCCCCGACAAGCTCAAGGATCCGCGCAGCGAAGCGCAGCTTTCACTCGGTTTCGCGGAAGGGCGCAAACGGGCATGGCTGTTTGACGCGGGCATCGTCACGGCAGAGACGCAGACAGAAACGGGCTATGACCTGACTGTGTTCTGGACAGAACTGCAGCGAACCCGGTTTGCGCGGTTGTAGCACGGCGCAAATGGGCGCCAAGTGGGTGTGATGACAGTTCTAAAGCTCTATGCCAGCTTTCGCGCAAGCTTTGCCGAATTGGCCGATGCAACAGATGAATTGCATGGTGAAGCAATTCGCGCAGAAGCTGATCCGCTCGTTTACCTGTGGTTTGAGGATCTCGCCAGCGTTTTGAATGCACGCATGGGCATTTCAGATTTTGAGGCACAGATCAGTCGTGTATTGACGTTCATAGATGGTCATTGGGGCGCCGGCAGCGCCGAGGTGCGGGCGTGCATTGATACGTCTTTCGTCGAAAACTTGTTCTGGCAAGTTCCCCCGCATCGCGCCGAACCTACATGGCGTATCATGCCACCACGGTTGCAGAATCTATACATTGATTTTCACGGCAAACCGCCCAACTTGCCATAATTTGAACTTAGGGTGCGGGCGTCAGCACCGTAACCCCAACCGCTGCGGCGCGTGCCAATGCCGGATCAAGCGACATCGGGATGTATTCGCCGCGCCGCCATAGTTCGCCCAGATTGTCATAATAGCGCGACAGCGGGTGCCCCGATTGGCCTGTGCTGGTCACAAACACCGAACTGTCGGGATCGGCAAAGTCGTAAACGCCGCGATAGCCTGCCGCATGCACATTCTGGAATGGCGCGGGGCCGACACCGGATGTTTTGCCACGCTGCAACGTGTTGTCACCGCCACTGGTGGATTGTTGAATATTCACAAACCAATGCAAAAGCGGGGTCTTGCCCAGCACAGGGTGGTCATGCGTGGCGACATGGGCATCGCCCCAGCGCACGGCCTCGATCGCGGCGCCGTGGTTTTCGGTCACCCAGATAATCGCATCATCAAGCGCCTGCCGCGCGATATCGGTGCAGGTCTCAACAGGTGCGGATTGGATCACATCGCACCAGATGCTGGCCCCGTCGATATCGCGAAACACCCGTTCAATAAACACCGGATCGACATGGGTGAATTCTGCCGCCAGCGGGCCCAGTTCGTCGCGGATCAGGCGTTGTTGCACCGCACGCACCCAAGCCGCGTAGATCAGCGGCTCTGGCAGGTGTTCGTTCATTTCACCGTTCCAAGCGGACAAAAGATCAAGCGCGATCTGGCGTTTACGGGCGGGCGTGCCTTCGGGGGCGGCATCGCCGGTGAACCACAGATCGGCCCCCATCAGCGCCGAGAGCGTGCGCGCGGTAAAGCTGACCGTGTCTTGCTGCGCTTCGATAAAGCTGTCACGGGTGTGGACTTCGCGGGCTTGCATCAAAAGCCGCCAACGGTTGATCCGCTGCGTATCACCCCACAAGAACGACAGGTGATGCGGGAAATCGCGGTCGACCGTCTTATTGTTGGTATTGCCGATAATGCCGCCTTCGGGGTTCAGGAAAATCGGGTTTTCAGCATAGGGAAACCGCCCTTGCCAGCGGTTTTCAGGCAAGTAGCCAAACGACGGGAACCGCCCCTGACTTTGGTGGTTGGCATTACGCGCGGGTAGTGCACCGATGGTTTTCATTGCAATCCGGTTGCGATCGGCAAGCGTGAGGTTCAGCGCAGGCGCGATAAATGTTTCTCCGGCGCGGATGGCCGCGTTCACGGTGCGCGCGCGCATGATCCCCATTGCAGCCGAAATGGATGTATCGCGGTCCGAAAGCGCGCTCCATGCAATCGCTGTGACATGGCCGGGTGGGGTGATGGTGCCAAGGTTGAACTGTGTGCCGGGCATAACCGGCCCGTTGGCTGTCCAGCGCAGGCGCAGCGTGATCGCAGGCGCGTCTTTGATATTGATTATACTGTCGCGGCTGCGAAACGGCGCCCAACCGTCGGGGCTGCGGTATTGGGTGGGATCGTCGGGGTTCACTTCTTCGATCAGGATATCGACGTCATCGACATAGGCGGCCGTAATCCCCCAGCCAAGACTGTCGCCGCGCCCAGAAAGCACAATCGGCATGCCTGGTATGGTCGCGCCGATCACGCCGCCTGTTTCCAGTTCTAGCCGTGCCAGATACCAGATGGTCGGCGCGGTCAAACCCAGATGCGGGTCATTTGCCAGCAATGTTGATCCGGTCGCCGAGCGCGTTTCATTTGCCGCCCATGCATTGGACGCGCCCGCCAGTTCCGGCGGATGAAACGGCGACAAAGGATCAGCCGCCATGCGGGTGCCCGTGCTATTGGGGGCAACATCGGGCACCAGCGCGGCATAGGCGGGCAGGGCGGCAATACCGCTGGTCGGATCGTCGGGCATAATGTCGGCCAGACGGTCAGGATCAATCAAAAGCGAGGTGCGCGCACGCAAGACTTCGTTTTCCAGATGCGGCGACAGTTGCAGGGCCATCAGTTTCATAATCGCAATGGAATCAGCGGGTTGCCATGGTGACACCGGATGGCTGAACAACCACATTTCGGGCGCGCCACGCCCGCGCGCGCCGCTGTTCACCTCTGCCAGCCACGCATTTACACCCGCCGAATAGGCCGTCAGCGCGTCCAAAGTCTGTGCGTCTTGCGCCGCCACGGAAGCGACTGAAAGGTTATAAAGATCATAGCGGCGCATGACCTTGTCGATTTCGACCGTGCGGGTGCCAAATAGTTCCGACAGCCGCCCCTGCACCGTGCGGCGCAGCATCGTCATCTGCCAAAGCCGGTCTTGGGCATGGGCGTAACCCAGCGCGAAAAACGCGTCATTGTCATTGGCAGCAAAAATATGCGGCACATTGGCATTATCGCGCACGATTTCGACAGTCGCACTGATTCCGGCAACATCGGTCTGCGCGTTATAATCGGGCAGGGACCGCGCGGCGAAGTAATACGCCAGTGAAATAGCCGCAACGCACAGGAAAACCAATGCAGTGGCAAGCCGGATGAGCCAGCGGAAAATCAGCGCCATGGGGTCCTCGGGGTGTTCATTTTCACCCGTTGTATCAATGCTGCGCCAAAGAACAAGCTAGCGTTCGGGGATCAACCCGCGCGGGCTGAACCGCAGCACCAAAAGCAGGACAACACCCATCGTCAACAGCCGCATATGGGCGGCGGATTCGATCATGTGGTCTTTTAGCGCGCTGCCATCCGCCAGACCGCTGGTCAAAAGGTTCATCACCCAAAGCCCCATCGGTTCAACCTGCACCCACAGCCACCAGATCAGCAATCCACCAAGCACCGAGCCAAAGTTGTTGCCCGATCCGCCGACAATTACCATCACCCAGATCAGGAAGGTAAAGCGCAGCGGCTGGTATGACGTCGGCGTCAACTGTCCGTCAAGCGTGGTCATCATTGCCCCCGCAATCCCGCAGATGGCCGACCCCAGAATGAAAATCTGCAAATGCCGCGCGGTCACGTCTTTGCCCATGGCTTCGGCAGCAGTCTCATTGTCGCGGATCGCGCGCATCATCCGGCCCCAAGGGCTATTGAGCGCCTTTTGTGCGAGCCACAACAAGATTAGCAGGACAGCGGCAAAAAGAACCGTGTAGCACAGTTTTGTATAGATCGTTGAGGCCGTAACCGGATCCAGACCCCAGCTTGCAGCCCGCGCGATAAAGCCCGGATCGCTTTGCAACGTGACCTCGTATGGCACGGGGCGCGGCAGGCCGTTCACGTTCTTGACGCCACGCGCCAGCCAGTCTTCGTTTTTCATCACGGCGATGATAATCTCGGCAATGCCCAGCGTCGCAATCGCCAGATAATCCGACCGCAGCCCAAGCGCGGTTTTGCCGATAATCCATGCAGCACCCGCCGCCAAAAGCCCGCCCATCGGCCATGCAAGCAGGATAAAATAGTCAGGCAAAAGCATGTCATTGGCATCGCGGTGCGGGCCAAAGATGTTGATGCCGCCCAAGTTGCCGGTCAGCGCCGGATCAACGGCCTCGATTGCGACAACGCCCGCGTCAAATACGGCGCGAAAGACGAAAAACCCAATGACCAGAATGGCTAGGGTGCCAAATGTTCTGGCTCGTCCCACCAGTTTCTTGCGGATAACGACAGCCCCGACAACCGTGCCAGCCCCCAGCGCCAGACCGGCAAAGACCTGCAATGCGCCTGCTGACCATGCCTCGCCCACAGGCGGCATGCCGACCAGAACAGTCGCAAGCCCGCCCAGCGCCACAAACCCCATGACCCCGATATTAAACAGCCCCGCAAAGCCCCATTGCAGATTCACGCCAAGCGCAAGAATCGACGATACCAGCCCCATGTTCAGAATAAACAGGGCAGAGTTCCAGCCCTGCAAAATCCCCGTGATCAGCAGCAAAAAGCCGACAAAACAAAACAGAAGTGTGTTTTTCAATGCAGGGTTCATACGGATTGCCCCTTGAATAGGCCGGTGGGTTTGAACAGCAGCACGATAATCAGGATCGCAAAACTGACCGCGAATTTATAGTCGGTCGACATCAGCTGCACGAGCCCGTCAGGCTCTAGGTTTTCGGGCAACAGATAGACCAGCACCTTTTTCCAAGCATAGGTGATTGTGACCTCGCTAAATGCGATGACAAACCCGCCTGCAATTGCGCCCAATGGGTTGCCCAAACCGCCGACGATGGCGGCAGCAAAAATCGGCAGCAGGAGTTGGAAATAGGTGAATGCTTTGAATGACTTATCCAGCCCGTACAGCACGCCAGCCGTTGTGGCCAATGCGGCAACAATCATCCATGTGACCTTGACCACCCAGTCAGGGTTGATGCCTGATAGCAGCGCCAGATCTTCGTTATCCGAAAACGCGCGCATCGATTTGCCTGTGCGGGTTTTGTTGAGGAACCAAAACAGCAGCGCCATTGCAATCAGCGCGACAACCACGGTAATCGCTTGGGTCGTCTTAATGGCCAGCCCTTCGTCAAGGCCGGTCATTTCCTTGAAATCACGCGCGGTAATCAAGAACCGTTCACCATCCGCAAACTGGATATCACGCACCCCGATGATAAAGCGCACAACGCCGTTCATCACAAACATCACGCCCATCGACACGATCACAAGGATCACGGGCTTGGCCTTTTGATCACGGTAGAATTTATAGACCAGCCAATCGATGAACAGCACCAACAGAATCGTCGCACCAATGCCAAAGGGCAGGGCGAGCAGCGCAGTCGGCAAGGGGCCAAAGGTGATCCCCAGCGCCAAAAGCGCATTTGTCCCAATGATTGTCATCGCGGTACCAAAGGCCATCGTGTCGCCATGGGCAAAGTTGGAAAACCGCAAGATGCCGTAAATCAGCGTGACACCCAGCGCCCCAATGGCCAGCTGCGCACCGTAAGCAAGGCCCGGTACAAACACAAAATTCAAGAAGGCCACGAGGGCGTTAAGATAGTCCATGATTAACCCCCTAGGAACGATCTGCGGACTTCTTCGTCCGCCAATAGTTCTTTCCCCGTCCCAGTATGCGCGTTGCGGCCTTGCACCAAAACATAGGCTTTATCTGCAATTTCAAGGGCTTGCCGTGCGTTTTGTTCGACCATCAGGATCGGGATGCCGGTGCGCGCGACCTCGATAATGCGGTCAAAAAGTTCGTCCATAACGATGGGTGACACGCCTGCGGTCGGCTCATCTAGCATCAGCACTTTGGGTTTTGTCATCAGTGCGCGGCCCACGGCGACTTGTTGGCGTTGCCCGCCGGATAGTTCGCCAGCCGCTTGGTTGCGCTTTTCTTTCAGAATCGGGAACAGATCATAGATCTGCGTCATCGTATCGCGAAAATCATCGCGGCGGATGAACGCACCCATTTCAAGGTTTTCTTCCACCGTCATCGAGGTGAAAATGTTCGACGTTTGCGGCACAAACCCCATGCCTTTGACGACGCGTTCTTGCGGGGTCAGGCGGGTGATGTCTTCGCCGTCCAACCGGACAGAGCCTGAATTCACATTTAACATGCCAAACACGGCCTTCATCGCGGTGGATTTGCCAGCCCCGTTGGGGCCGACAATCACGGCGATCTCGCCTTTTTCGGCGGCAATGGTGCAGCCATGTAGAATATCAGGGCCTTTGCCATAACCACCGGTCATGGCATCGCCGATCAGAAACGGATCGCTCACGGGTTAATATACTCCGACAGGAAAGGCAGATAGGTGGTGATCGTGTCGCGCATCAGCGCCTGTTCACCCGCATCTGCGTGGTAAAGGTAGATGTAGTAGAATGCGCCGGCAGCGCCCAGAATGGCGCCCAGCAACACTGTGAAGAGAAATTTCATGACATGACCTTATCTTTGTTTTTCAATCCGGTGCCGAGGTAAGCCTCGATCACCTGCTCGTTGGCCTTGATCTCGGCCAAGGTGCCCTCGGCCAGAACATGACCTTCGGCCATACAAATAACAGGGTCACAAAGACGGCCGATAAAATCCATATCGTGTTCGATCACGACAAAGGTGTAGTTGCGTTCTTTGTTGAGGCGAATAATTGCATCGCCAATGGTATTGAGAAGGGTGCGGTTCACACCTGCACCGACCTCGTCCAGAAACACGATCTTGGCGTCGACCATCATGGTGCGCCCCAGTTCCAGCAGCTTTTTCTGTCCGCCAGAAAGATTGCCTGCTTTTTCGTCTTTCAGGTGGTCGATGGTCAGAAATTCCAGAACCTCGTCGGCCTTCGCCATCAGCGCGCGTTCTTCTTGCGCGATGCCCTTGCGGCCAAACCATGCGTTCCACAGCGTTTCACCTGATTGCGCGCCCGGCACCATCATCAGGTTTTCGCGGACCGTCATTGATGAAAATTCATGCGCAATCTGGAAGGTGCGCAGCAGACCTTTGTGGAAAAGTTCGTGGGGCGGCAGGCCGGTGATGTCTTCGCCCATCATGGTCACGCGGCCGGAGGTTGGCTTAAGAACGCCCGCGATCACGTTGAAAAGTGTGGTTTTTCCAGCGCCATTTGGCCCGATCAATCCGGTGATTGATCCCTGCTCAATGCGTAGTGACGCACCGTCAACGGCGTGAAAACCACCAAAGGTTTTCACCAGATTTTCAACAACGATCATATCTTCCCCTCGCACGCCTTTGCGGCATGTCTATTGTTAAGGCGGCGCAGGTATCCCGCGCCGCCCCGTTCTTAAATCGCTGGATTAGCGGTAACCAATTGTCGAATAGACGCCATCGGCGAATTCGATTTCCTGATAGTTACCCGCAGATTCACCGGGTCCAATCAGTTCCACGGCGGATGCGCCGACATAATCGATGTCTGTGCCTGCTGCGATCAGCTCAAGGCCCTTCGCCAATTCGCCCGGGAAGATTTCAACGCCTGGTGCGTTAGCAACGTCAAACACGTGGTCTTTGAAATCGGCCGAATTGCTGGAACCGGCTGCTTGCATTGCCAGCATGATCAGCGCCGCAGCGTCATATGATTCAGGGGCAAACGCGCCTGTGCCGTCAAAACCGGCTGCTTCGGCCAGTTCAACGAATTTCGCCGCACCTGCACTGTCTGTGCCCGGATATGCGCCGTATGAACCGTTCAATTCAGCACCAAAGTTATCGTTCAGCTTTGTGCCAACCATCCCGTCAGGGAAGTAGAACGTATCAAATGCACCGGAATCAAGCGATGAACGCACGATGCCCGAACCACCTTGGTCAACGTAGCCTGCAACAACAAGCACTTCGCCGCCTGCGGATGCCAATGCACCGACTTCAGCCGAATAATCGGCCTTGCCGTCTTCATGGGCTGCGGAAATAGTGACCGAACCGCCTGCTGCTTCGAATGCAGCTTGGAACGCGTCGGCCAGACCTTTGCCATAGTCGTTGTTCGTATAGGTCAGCGCGACCTGTTCAACGCCACGTGATTGCAGGATTTCGGTGATGATCACGCCTTGGCGCGCATCAGATGGGGCTGTGCGGAAGAACAGACCATCGTCTTCGGCAGATGACAGGCCAGGGGATGTGGCAGATGGGGAAATCATCACAACACCGTTGGCGCGTGCCACGTTTTGCAAGATCGCGCCGGTAACGCCGGAACAATCGGCACCCATGATTGCGTTGACGGCGTCGGATGTGACCAGACGTTCGGCCGCTGCGGTCGCCGCACCTGCGTCAATACATGTGCTGTCGCCGCGCACGGACGTGACGGTTGATCCGTCCAAAAGCGCGCCTGATGCGGTCACTTCGGCCATCGCCATTTCTGCGCCGGCACCCATTGCCGGTGTGATCGATTCGAGCGGTCCAGTGAAACCAAGGATCACCCCGATTTTCACGTCTTCCGCAATTGCGGCGCCCGCGATCATTGTCATGGCAGATGTCGCCATCAGTAGTTTTTTCATTTTTAGTCTCCCAATTGGATCTTTTGTCCTGCGCGCCAGCTTATCAGCGTGTTTCCAAAAGGAAAGTCGGAACCAAAGGTAAATTTCACTGAATCATGGCGGAATTTCAGGTTATTTACCTGTTATCAGGCGGGACGCGCACCCTGACTGCCGCGTTCGCGGTAAGGTGTAGTGTCGTAATGCGACCGGTAGCATTTCGAGAAATGCGATGGTGATGCAAAACCGCAGGCAAGTGCCACGTTGATCACTGTCATATCTGTTTGCATCAACAGGTTGCGTGCCTTTTGCAGCCGCAGTTCCATGTAATAGCGTTTCGGACTGCGCGCCAAATAGCGGCGGAACAACCGTTCGAGCTGGCGCGTGGACATGCCGACATCGCTGGCCAGCGTTGCAGGGCTGATCGGATCCTCGATATTGGCTTCCATCATCTTGATCACCTGCGACAGTTTCGGGTGCCGCACGCCGATCCTTGTGGGGATCGACAGGCGCTGTGTGTCCTTGCTCGTGCGGATCGCGGAATAGATCATAAGATCGGCCACCGCATTGGCCAGATCTTCGCCGTGGTCATCCGCGATCAATTTGATCATCAGATCAATCGCCGCTGTGCCACCTGCGGCCGTGATCCGGTTGCCGTCCACGACAAACACCGATTTGGTCAAGGTCACATTTTCGAATTCTTCAAGAAAGCTGTCGTGATTCTCCCAGTGGATCGCGGCGGTGCGACCGTCCAGCAGGCCGGCTTTGGCGATCACATAGCCCGCCGTGCACAGCCCAGCGATGGTTGCGCCGCGCCTCGCCTCGCGGCGTAGCCAGTTCAGCAGGGGTTTGGTTGTGGCGTTCTGGATGTTAACCCCGCCGCACAGCATGATCGTGTCGTCGCGCGCGGTTTCTGCCAGCGGATGCGCCACCCGAAATGCGCAGCCATTTGAACAGACCGTATCTGCGCCTGTTTCATTCACGATTGTCCATGAATACAGGGTCTTGCCAGAGGTGCGATTGGCAATGCGCAGGCATTCCAGCGCCGCCGCAAAGCTAAGCATCGTGAACGCGTCTAACAAAACAAAGACAAAATGCCTTGGCTTGCCGCTGTGATCTACATCGACGATCTGAGGCTGTGAGGTCATGCGGGCTTTCCAAAAAACTATTCATCGACGGAACCAGCTTTAACCCGCGCAATCAAGCCCGAATGCGCCGAAAACGACGTTTCAAGCTGCGCGCGCACTTTCGTATTGGCCCTTGCGACTGATAGCGCTATACGGTCCACCTAAATTTCGTTCACATATACTGCAATTGGAGCAAGAAAATGACTAACTGGCAAAAATCTGACTGGCGCAATAAGCTCCGGGTTCAGATGCCCGACTATACCGACGCAGCCGCGCTTAGCGCTGTAGAAGGTCGTCTTGCCAGTTATCCACCCTTGGTTTTTGCAGGCGAAGCACGCAAGTTGAAAAAACAGCTGGGCGCGGTCAGCCGCGGCGAGGCGTTTTTGCTGCAAGGCGGCGATTGCGCCGAAAGCTTTGCCGAATTCGGTGCCGACAGCATCCGCGACACGTTCAAGGTCATGCTGCAAATGGCGATGGTTTTGACCTATGGTGCCAAAGTGCCCGTGGTCAAAGTTGGCCGTATGGCCGGCCAAATGGCGAAACCGCGTTCGGCGCCCACCGAAACCGTAAACGGCGTGGAATTGCCCAGCTACCGTGGTGACATCATCAACGGTTTCGATTTCACCCCGGAATCGCGCATTCCAGACCCAGAGCGCATGTCACAGGCCTATATGCAGGCCGCAGCGACCCTGAACCTGTTGCGCGCGTTTTCGACCGGTGGTTTTGCCAATGTCCACGAGGTTCACAAATGGACCTTGGGCTTTACCGATGCCAATGAGGTCAAGAAATACAGTGATATGGCCGCCCGTATCTCTGACACGCTTGATTTCATGGAGGCTGCGGGCCTGACCACCGAAACCAATCACGAATTGCAGACGGTTGATTTCTACACCAGCCACGAGGCGCTTTTGCTGGAATACGAAGAGGCGCTGTGCCGTCTTGATTCCACATCTGGCAAATGGTTGGCCGGTTCCGGCCATATGATCTGGATCGGTGACCGTACCCGTCAGCCTGACGGCGCGCATGTTGAATTCTGCAAGGGTGTTCTGAACCCGATCGGGTTGAAATGCGGGCCTTCTATGACCTCTGGTCACCTGAAATCGCTGATGGCGTCTTTGAACCCCAACAACGAAGCGGGCCGTTTGACATTGATCGCGCGCTTTGGCGCGGGAGCAGTGGGTGACCATCTGCCACGTCTGATCAAAGCCGTCGAAGAAGAAGGCGCAAATGTTGTCTGGACCTGTGACGCGATGCACGGCAACACGATCAAATCGACAACCGGCTATAAAACCCGGCCATTCGACAGCGTGCTGCGCGAAGTCAAAGAGTTCTTTGGCATCCACAATGCCGAAGGCACCGTGCCAGGTGGTGTGCATTTCGAAATGACCGGCAAAGACGTGACCGAATGCACCGGCGGCGTGCGGGCAGTGACCGACGAAGACCTGTCCAGCCGTTACCACACAGCCTGCGATCCGCGTCTGAACGCGTCGCAGTCGCTGGAACTTGCGTTCCTGGTCTCCGAAGAGCTGTCGGCCCGCCGCAACAAATTGCTACAGGCCAAAGCCGGTTAATCAGGCGTTATTGACCACAAGTTGAAGGGCCGGGCGTTGCGCGTCTGGCCCTTTTTCATTGACACGGCGCGGCAGGCTTTGCGTCGCGGCAAGCTTGATCCCGAGCCGGTCCACGCGAATGCCCATGCTGCGATCAATTTCGAACCGACGTTGGCGGTTGCCGCGATGGCCTTGCGTCATCAGCGCGCCAAGAACACGGCTGGTTTGCCCGTTATCATCGCGCAATGGCAGCAACAGCATGGTGCCGGTCAATGGCGCGCGCACGACATTACCCTGTGAAACCAACGGGACCGCTACGATTGCGGGTTCCGAAAACGCCAATTCCACAAGATCGGCGATCTGTGCGCGCGCATCGGCGTGAAAAAAGCTGGATACCGGCATGCCGCGCGCATCCATTTTCAGCAGATCATGCAATTGTTGACCAGCGACGCGCATCCTCGCCACGCCCGGTGCGACCCGTTGCAGGATAAATGCATGGGGCAGGGCGCTATCGATTTCATGCGGGCGGATATCATTGCGTGCGGGGATATGTCGGGCGTGGCGCAAGGCGCGCCAATAGGATTCGAGTTGCATCAAGACCGGATTGTCGGCGCCCGGCATGGCGTCACCACGCGAAAAGGAAAAATCGTTAACAACAGTCATCTGAACCTCGCACCAATGCATATTTCGTTAATCGGGGGCCAGAAACATCCGATCCCTTAAATCAAATTTAACACAGTTTACGCATAGTTTCACTTAACAAAGTATTAATCGGTTAATGCGCCAAGGCTTGCCCATGCCCCCCTTTATCCAATAGGACCATTGGCAGACAGCAGCGCAGGTGATCCCAATGACCCAATCCATGACAGCTTTTGCCAGCCGCGCGGGCGCGCATGAAACAGTTGCTTGGGCATGGGAAATGCGCAGCGTGAATGCGCGCGGGTATGACCTGCGCCTGCGCATGCCCGAAAGCATCACTGGGCTGGAACCCGCCCTGCGCAAAGCCGTGGGCGATGCGGTAACGCGCGGGAATGTGACGGTAAACCTGCGGCTAACCCGCGAAGAAACCGCTGGACAGCTGACAATTGACGAGCCGCGGCTAGACGCCGTGCTTGGCGCGCTTGATGCGATCCAGGAACGCGCCTTTGCCAAAGGTGTGACGCTTGGCCAGCCCACGGCGGCAGATGTTCTGAACCAGCGCGGTGTTCTGGTTGCTGCGCAGGCGCAAGACGATGACGCCACGCTTGCCACGGCACTCATTGCCGATATTGCGCCTTTGGTTGCGGATTTTTGCGCCATGCGCCGCAGCGAAGGTGCGTTCTTGCATGATGTGCTGACCGCCCAGTTGGACCAGATTGCAGCGCTGACCGCAGCCGCAGAAAAAGCTGCCGCCGCACGGCTGCCGCAGATGCGCGAAACCATGAAAGCCGCCCTTATGCGGATCACCGAAGATGCGGGCCTGATCGAAGAAGGCCGCGTCGCGCAAGAGCTGGCCGTCGTCGCGATGAAGGCCGATATCACCGAAGAAATCGACAGGCTTAAGGCGCATGTACAGGCCGCGCGTGATCTTTTGGCCCAAGATGCGCCTGCGGGGCGCAAATTTGATTTTCTGGCGCAAGAGTTCAACCGCGAGGCCAACACGCTTTGTGCAAAAGCGCAGTCAACCGCGCTGACCGCGATTGGGCTTGACCTGAAAGCCGCGATCGACCAGATGCGCGAACAAATCCAGAATGTGGAGTAAGATATGTCTCGTCGTGGCCTTTTGATCGTTTTGTCCTCGCCTTCGGGGGCGGGGAAATCAACCCTGACCGGTCGTCTGCGCACATGGGACGCGACACTGCAATTTTCGGTTTCGGCCACAACCCGCGCGCCACGCACAGGCGAACAAGACGGCAAAGACTATTATTTTGTCTCGGTGCCCGATTTTCAGGATCAGGTCGCAAGCGGTGATATGCTCGAACATGCGCGGGTTTTTGGCAATTACTACGGATCACCCAAAGCCCCCGTGCAGGCCGCGATCGAGGCGGGGCGCGATGTCTTGTTTGATATCGACTGGCAGGGTGCGCAGCAGATCAGCAATTCGGCACTGCAAGAACATGTGCTGTCGATATTTATCCTCCCGCCATCCATCACCGAATTGCACCGCCGTCTGGTCAGCCGCGGCCAGGATAGCGCCGAAGTCATCGACCAGCGTATGCAAAAAAGCTGGGACGAGATCAGCCATTGGGACGGCTATGACTATGTGCTTGTGAATGACGATCTGGACGCTACCGAACAACAGTTGAAAACCATCATCAGCGCCGAACGCATGCGCCGCGCGCAGCAACCCGATCTGGTTGATCACGTTCGCAAACTGCAATCCGAATTCGGAGACCGCACATGAGCCTTTATGCATTGGGTGCAGATCGCCCAGAAATTGCCGCAGACGCATGGGTCGCACCGGGCTGCCATGTGATTGGCAAGGTCACATTGGCTGCAAAATCATCGGTCTGGTTTGGCACAACCCTGCGCGGCGATAACGAGATGATCACCGTTGGTGCGGGCAGTAATGTGCAGGAAAACTGCGTTTTGCACACAGATATGGGCTATCCGCTTGTGGTCGGCGCGGATTGCACCATTGGCCATAAGGCGATGCTGCACGGGTGCACAATCGGTGACGGCAGCCTGATCGGCATGGGCGCGACCGTGTTGAACGGTGCGGTGATCGGCAAAGGCTGTCTGATCGGCGCGGGTGCCTTGATCACCGAAGGCAAGGTTATCCCCGACGGATCGCTGGTAATGGGCGCGCCAGGCAAGGTGATCCGGACACTTGATGCGGCGGCGCTGGCGATGCTGCGCAAATCCGCCGAAAACTACCAAGCCAATGCCGCACGTTTTGCGCGGGATCTGACCCCGCTTTAGGCAGGCACAATAAATATATCGAACCAGAGCGCGGGCGCGCGCCGTTTGACCTCTGCAATTACGGCGTCGCGATCGGGAAGCGGGTTTGAAATCGCGCAATAGCGGCCCGAAAAACCGCAATCCCCCAGAAACTGCGCTAGGTCATAGGCGTCAAACGTGTCTGCGATCAGCGGTGAAAAGATAGTTTCCGGCGCGGTTTCCGCCAGCAATTCCACGCCCAAAGCGTCAAATGCGTGGAATTCAAGCCCGTCAAAAGGCGCGATATTCCTGCCCTGCGCCTGCCAACGCATCACATCCCCGATCACAAGCGTTTTCGGCTTGGGCGCGCGTGCGGGGCTATCAAAGTTGACAACCTGCGCCGCTGTTGTGGAAGATGCCATTTATTCACCCTGAAAATTGGAGGCCGGTAAACCCGAAAACAATATAAGCGTGTGTTATTGTTTGCGGAAATCACGGGTTGGCGCAATGTGTTTTTCGCGGTTAAACAGTCCCTAGCTCTATTTGTGGAAATGATCCGTGGTCTATCATCACATTGCCGATGTTATTTCGGCGCTCCCTATTGCGGTCCTTGTGATCAGCGCCGAAGACCGTGTGCGGGCGACCAATCCGGCGCTCGAGGCGATATTGGGGCCAAATCTGGTTGGCAAACATTATATCTCGGCGTTGCGCCAGCCGGGCGTTGTGGCTGCGATCACAACCTTGCGGGCAGGTGGCGGCGGTAGCACAGTCCGCTTTATCAGCCGAGACGGGGATCGCGATACCGTTTACCGCGTGACTGTCGCGCCGGCAGATCAGGATATCGTGCTTAGCTTCGAAGACCAGACCGCGGCAGAAGAAGCCGGCAAAATGCGCCGCGATTTTGTGGCCAATGTCAGCCATGAATTGCGCACGCCGTTAACGGCCTTGATGGGTTTTATCGAAACACTGGGGGGGGCCGCACGCAATGACCCCAACGCGCGTGACCGGTTTTTGCAGATCATGGAAAAAGAAGCCGCACGCATGACGCGACTGGTGGATGATCTGTTGTCGCTTTCGCGCGTCGAAGAGGACGAACGCGTGCGCCCGCGTGCGCCGCTGGACGTTGCCGCTTTGCTTGGCTCGGTGATCAAGGCGCTCGAGCCGCAAGTTGCCGCCGCAAATGTGACGGTGGCACTGCACAATCGCAGCGCGGGCGATTTGGTTCCCGGTGACGCGGGGCAATTGGTGCAAGTCTTTACCAATCTGGTTGAAAACGCGATCAAATACGGGGCCGCCGGTGGTAAGGTCGATGTCACTATTTATGCGCCCGCCGATGACCTACGGCTGCGCTGCACTGCGATACAAATCGCGGTCGCGGATTACGGCGAAGGCATCGAAAGCCACCATATTGCGCGACTTACCGAACGATTCTACCGCGTTGACAGCCACAGATCGCGCGCCGTTGGCGGCACCGGATTGGGGCTTGCGATCGTCAAACATATCGTCAACCGGCACCGCGGGCGACTGCAAATCGAAAGCGAAATCGGCAAAGGCACAGTTTTTTCTATTTTCTTGCCGATTTCCTAGCCTGTCATAAAACTTTTACATAACTGTCACAAAAGGTTTGAAACCGGCGCCTAAACGGGCCGCAATGGTTGCGCGGTTCGCGCGTAGCTGATGTTTGACTGACTGGAGTAATGAGATGTCGATCATGAAACTGACTGCGACAACCGCAGTTCTTGCCGCCCTTACCGCAACCGCTGCTTCTGCCCGTGACAACGTGCAAATTGCCGGTTCTTCGACTGTTTTGCCTTATGCGTCCATCGTGGCCGAAGCCTTTGGCGAAAACTTTGACTTCCCGACACCCGTTGTTGAATCCGGTGGTTCTTCTGCTGGTCTGAAACGTTTCTGCGAAGGCGTTGGCGAAAACACAATCGACATCGCAAATTCATCGCGCCCGATCCGCGAAAGCGACATCGCGCTTTGCACTGAAAACGGCGTGACAGACATCATCGAAGTCCGCATCGGTTATGACGGCATCGTTTTTGCGTCGCAAATCGACGGTCCTGCATTCACCGCGTTCGAGCCAAGCGACATTTTCAACGCATTGGGTGCAACTGTTCTGGTAAACGGCGAAGTTGTTGCCAACCCTTACACACAATGGTCTGAATTCAACGCTGAATTGCCGGCGGCTGACATTCTGGCGTTCATCCCTGGCACCAAGCACGGCACACGCGAAGTCTTTGAAGACAAGGTTCTGATGCAGGGCTGTGAAGACACTGGCGCACTTGCCGCGATGATCGCAGGCGGCATGTCCGAAGATGACGCAGAAGATGCATGTATCGCAGTACGCGGCAACGGTATCACCGTTGATATCGACGGCGACTATACAGAAACGCTGGCCCGCGTGGACACAAACCCCAACGGTATCGGTGTGTTTGGTCTGGCATTTTATGAGAACAACACAGATTCGCTCAAAGTTGCGACAATCGGCGGTGTTGAGCCACGCACCGAAACCATTGCGTCAGGCGAATACCCTGTGTCGCGCCCATTGTTCTTCTTCATCAAGAAAGCCCACATCGGCGTGATCCCGGGCCTGAAAGAATTCGCAGAATTCTTTATCGCTGACGAAATTGCTGGTCCATCTGGCCCGCTGTCCGATTACGGTCTGGTTTCCGATCCTGAACTGGCTGCGACCCAAGCAGCTGTTGCAAACGAAGAAACACTGTAATCAAAGTATTGAGACACGGGGCATCCCTTTTGGGGTGCCCTGACTTTGTTCTTGGCGCTGTCTTTGGTATAGGCGGCCCAAGTAGATTACTGACCTAAAAGGGGTTGCGCTGCCATGCCGGCAATTTGGATTATCGCGATTGTACTGGTGATCGCCTCTGCAGGTTACTTTTTCGCACGCAGACGCGCGTTTGCATCCGCAGGGTCGGATCCGCGGCAATTGCATTCGCTGCCGGTCTATTACGGTGCAAATGCGGCAATTGCCGCAGCGGGGCCTGCGCTGCTTGTGCTTTTGGTATGGGCGATTGCGCAACCGTTGCTGGTTAACAGCGCGCTGACACAATATCTGCCCGCCGATATTGCCGCCGATGAGGGTGCACGTTCGCTTGCGATGGCTGATGTAAACCGGATCGCAGGGGGGCTGGATGCCGCCGTGGCCCAGGGCGCGATGACCGAAAACGATGCGCAAACGCTGAACGTTGAAACAACTGATGTCCGCGCCATGCTGGCCTCGGTTGGTGTGGCGCTCGGGGCGGATGTTGACGCGCAGACATTGGCATTGGCGCAACGCTACCGCGCCGCCACCGCATTCGGGAACATGTTGCGGGTCGTCACCATTGTCGGTCTGGCCCTTGTTGGGGCAGCAATTGCATACAAATTGACCAACAAGGATTTCCGCGCCCGCCGCTATGTCGAAGGCGCGATCAAGCTGATGTTGATTGCCGCAGCTTCTGTTGCTGTGTTGACGACGGTGGGCATTGTTTTGTCGCTTGTTTTCAACACGATCGAGTTTTTCAAAGCCTTTCCCGCAAAAGATTTCTTTTTTGGTACCCGCTGGGAGCCGAGCTTCTCTGGGCGCGGCGGGCATTCTGATCTGGGGTTCTTGCCGCTGATCTGGGGGACGCTGTTTATTTCGCTGATTGCGTTGATTGTTGCGGTGCCGGTCGGGCTGTTTGCGGCAATCTACCTGTCGGAATATGCGTCACCGCGCGTGCGCGCCTTTGCCAAACCAATGGTCGAAGTGCTCGCTGGGGTGCCAACAATTGTTTACGGTTTGTTTGCGCTGCTGACAGTCGGGCCGCTTTTGCTGAACGCCTTTGGCGCCAACGGCGTGTTTCAGCTTGGCTGGATGTCGGGCGGAACAGCGGCAATTACGGCGGGTCTCGTGATGGGGTTTATGTTGATCCCGTTTGTATCATCGCTGTCGGACGATATTATCAATGCAGTGCCGCAATCCATGCGTGACGGATCGCTCGGGCTTGGGGCAACCCATTCTGAAACCGTGCGGCAGGTGATCTTGCCCGCGGCGCTTCCGGGGATTGTTGGCGCGGTGCTGCTGGCGGCATCCCGCGCGATTGGCGAAACCATGATTGTTGTCATGGGGGCAGGGGCTGCAGCCGCCCTGTCAATGAACCCCTTTGACGCGATGACCACGGTCACCGCCAAAATCGTCAGCCAACTAACTGGCGACGGTGAATTCAACAGCCCTGAAACGCTTGTGGCTTTTGCGCTGGGGATGACGCTGTTTGTGATCACCTTGGCGCTGAATATCCTCGCACTTTATATCGTGCGCAAATATCGGGAACAGTACGAATGACCCAAGACACCGCTGATATGGCTGCGCCTGCGCAACAGGGAAAATCCCTGCTGACCCAAGACGCGCGGACCCGCAAACGTAATGCAGCAGAAACAAGGTTCAAGGCCTACGGTATTGCCGCGCTCGGGTTTAGTATCCTGTTTCTTGCGGTGCTGCTTTTTGCGATCATCCGCAACGGGGTGCCTGCATTCACGCAGACATTTGTAACCATCGAAATCGCATTGCCCGCAGATGTGCTGGATAAAAACGGCAACCGCGATATCGAAGATATCAAGAAGGTCTCGACCTTTGGCTATAACCCGTTGATCGAGGATGCGCTTGTCGCTGCAGTTGCTGGGATCGAGACCGAAGTCGAAGACGGTGATCTTAAAAAGATGTTGTCATCATCGGCCGGTGCGGCCGTGCGTGACGCGGTGATCGCAAACCCCGATTTGATCGGGCAAACCATAGCATTCGAGCTTTTGGCCTCCTCGCGGGTGGACGGCTATTTAAAAGGCCGTGTGACCCGCGAAGATCTGGCGCGTGACAAGAACCTTGATGCGGCGCATCTGGATTTGGTCGATGCGCTGATTGAAACCGGTGGGGTTGCGCGCAAGTTCAACTGGGACTTTATTCTGGGGTCCGACGCATCCGAAAGCCGCCCCGAACAGGCGGGCATGGGGGTCGCGATGCTGGGATCGGTGTTTATGATGCTGGTCGTTTTGCTGCTGTCGCTGCCCATCGGGGTTGCCGCGTCGATCTATCTTGAAGAATTTGCGCCGCAAAACTGGATCACCGATCTGATCGAGGTGAATATTTCCAACCTTGCTGCGGTGCCGTCCATTGTGTTTGGTATTCTGGGGCTGGCTGTATTCATCCAGTTCGCGCATCTGCCGCAATCGGCGCCGCTTGTGGGGGGGCTGACGCTGACGCTGATGACCCTGCCGACAATCGTGATTTCAACGCGCGCATCGCTTAAAGCTGTGCCGCCATCGATCCGCGCTGCGGCATTGGGGGTGGGTGCATCCGAAATGCAAACCGTGTTCCACCACGTGCTGCCATTGGCGATGCCTGGAATTTTGACCGGCACAATCATCGGGTTGGCACAGGCCTTGGGTGAAACCGCGCCACTGCTTTTGATCGGGATGGTGGGTTACATTGCGTCAAACTATCCTGACGGAATTGCCTCTGGGTTTCTTGATCCGAACTCGGCCATGCCCGCCCAGATTTTCGAATGGGCGAAACGCGCCGACCCTGCATATTACGAGCGCGCTTGGGGCGGTATCATCATCCTGCTGGTGTTTCTCATGACGATGAACATCATAGCGATCATTTTGCGCCGCCGTTTTGAACGCCGGTGGTAAGGAAAGATCATGTTAGACGACAAATATCACGTAGATCGGGCGGTAGGCACCATGCAAGACAATAAAATCACAGCCAAAAACGTCCAGGTTTTTTATGGCGAAACCCATGCGATCAAAGACGTAAACGTCGCGATCTCGGATAAGACCGTGACCGCCTTTATCGGGCCGTCAGGCTGCGGCAAATCCACGTTTCTGCGCTGCCTGAACCGGATGAACGACACGATTGATATCTGCCGCGTGACGGGCGATATCCATATCGACGGCGAAGATATCTATGACCCGCGGGTTGATCCGGTGCAACTGCGTGCCAAGGTGGGGATGGTGTTCCAAAAACCCAATCCCTTCCCGAAATCGATTTATGACAATGTGGCTTATGGACCGAAAATCCACGGGCTGGCCAAGACCAAGTCCGATCTGGACGAAATCGTCGAAAGCTCTTTGAGCAAGGCCGCACTTTGGAACGAGGCCAAGGACCGGCTCCATGAGGCAGGCACCGGCATGTCGGGCGGGCAACAGCAGCGGCTGTGCATCGCACGCGCCATTGCAACCGCGCCCGAAGTCTTGTTGATGGACGAGCCTTGCTCGGCGCTTGATCCGATTGCGACGGCGCAGGTCGAAGAACTGATCGATGAATTGCGCCAAAGCTTTTCGGTTGTCATCGTGACCCATTCGATGCAGCAGGCCGCGCGCGTCAGCCAGAAAACAGCGTTTTTTCACCTAGGTAACCTCGTTGAATTTGACGACACAGACAAGATTTTCACCAACCCCCAAGACCCGCGCACGGAAAGCTATATTTCCGGCCGGATCGGGTAAGGAGCCAGACCGATGAACGCACATATTTCATCCGCTTATGACCGTGACCTTGAAGGGATCACCACGCTGATCATGCAAATGGGCGGGCTGGTCGAAGAAGCAATCTTGCGCGCGGCAAATTCGCTTGCCAACCGCGATGTGGAAATGGCCGAAGCCGTCCGCAAGGCTGACGAGGCAATTGACGCGCTCGAAGAGCAGATCAACGAAGAAGCCGCCCGCACAATTGCACTGCGCGCGCCGGTGTCCAAGGATCTGCGCACAATTCTGTCTGTGCTGCGTCTGTCTGCATCCTTGGAACGGATCGGGGATTACGCAAAAAACATCGCCAAACGCACAAGCGTGCTGGTTGAAATGAACCCTGTGCCCGGCGCGGATACGGCGCTGCGCCGGATGGCGCGTGAAGTGGAACAGATGCTCAAGGACACGTTGGACGCCTATGTGCGCGGTGATGCGGAACTGGCCGAGGTGGTGCGCCAGCGCGACCAAGAAGTTGACCAGATGTATAACGCCCTGTTCCGCGAATTCCTGACATTCATGATGGAAGACCCGCGCAATATTACAGCCTGCATGCACCTGCATTTCATGGCAAAAAACATCGAACGCATGGGCGATTTGACCACCAATATGGCCGAGCAGGTGATCTATCTTGTCACCGGCGAAATGCCCGAAGAAGCGCGCCCCAAGGGTGACAAAACCGCCTTTGTGGTCGAAACTGGGTAAGTCAAATGGCACAGCAACCGCATGTTCTGGTCGTCGAGGACGAAGCAGCCCAACGCGAAGTTCTGGCCTATAATCTCGAGGCCGAAGGGATCCGCGTCACGCGCGCCGAAAACGGCGAGGAAGGGCTGATTTGCGTGGATGAAGACACCCCCGATGTGATCATTCTTGACTGGATGATGCCGCATCTTTCGGGCATCGAGGTCTGTCGCCGGTTAAAGGTTAGACCCGATACAAGTGGCATTCCCGTGATTATGCTGTCTGCACGCTCGGAAGAGGTCGACAAGGTGCGCGGGCTGGAAACGGGCGCGGACGATTATGTTGTCAAACCGTATTCCGTGTCCGAATTGATGGCGCGTGTGCGCAGCCAGCTGCGCCGCGTGCGTCCGGGCACTGTCGGGCAGACGCTGACCTATGACGATATCGTGCTGGATGCGGAAACGCACCGCGTCACCCGCAATGATGCGCCGCTCAAACTGGGGCCGACAGAATTTCGGCTGCTGACCACGTTTATGGAAAAACCCGGTCGGGTCTGGTCGCGCGATATGCTGCTGGACCGTGTTTGGGGGCGCGACATCTATGTCGATACGCGCACCGTAGATGTACATGTCGGGCGCTTGCGCAAAGTGCTGACGCAGCACGGCGGCGCTGATCCGGTGCGCACGGTGCGTGGTGCAGGTTATGCGTTGGGGTAAGGTGGGTTAAAACCCACCCTACGTTTTATCAGCTATTGCCCCATGGGCCATGGTGGCCTGATCCGCCATCGGTGCGCGCAAACCCGTGCGCGCCAAAGAAATCACGCTGGCCCTGGATCATATTGGCGGTGCCGCGCGCAGTCCGCAAAGCGTCGAAATAGGCAAGCCCGGACGACAAGGCGGGCAGGGCGACACCGTGCAGCGCACCCATGGCCACCGTCTGGCGCAGCGCATCATGGTTGGCCTTGACGATATCGGCAAAACGCGGTGCAAACAAAAGGTTGCGGTTCGCGTCTTCGCCAAGGGCCTGTGCCATATCATCCAGCATATCCGAGCGGATAATACAGCCGGCGCGCCAGACTTTGGCGATCTCGGGCAGGGGTAGATCCCAGCCGAATTCAACCGATGCCTTGCTGATCATGTCAAAGCCTTGCGCGTAGCACAGGATTTTGCCGACCATCAGCGCCTGTTCCAATGTGTCCAAGCCCAGGGCGTCATGCGGTAGCTTGCGCGGCCCCGTGCCAAACAGTGCTTCACCGGCGGCGCGGGTTTCAAGCTGCGACGACAGGTTGCGTGCGACAACGGCAGCCTCGATCGCGGGGATGGGTGCTGCAAGATGCTGTGCCTCGATGGCGGTCCAGCGACCGGTGCCTTTCTGGCCGGCGGCGTCCACGATCACGTCAAGCATCGGCTGACCCGTCGCCGGATCAATGGCAGCGGCAACTTTGCCAGAAATTTCAATCAGGTAGGATTTTAGCGGGCCCTGATCCCATTTGGCGAATGTCGCCGCGATGGCCGCGTTATCCATACCCATCCCGTCACGCATGATGCCGTAAACTTCGGCGATCATCTGCATATCGGCGTATTCAATTCCGTTATGCACGGCTTTGACAAAATGTCCGGCGCCCGCTTGGCCCATCCATGTAGCGCAGGCGGTGGTTTCATGCTTGGCGGAAATCGCGCTAAGGATATGGGCCACACGGTCCCAATATTCACGTTTGCCGCCACCCATGATTGACGGACCAAAACGCGCGCCTTCTTCGCCGCCGGACACACCGATGCCCAAGAACGGCAGATCGCCAGCCTCAACCGCGCGGCGGTTGGTGTCGTGGAAATTGGCATTGCCTGCGTCGATGATCAGGTCATTATCGCCCAGCAAGGGGCGCAACGCAGCGATTTGATCGTCGACTGGCTGACCTGCAGGCACCATCAGGATGATCGCACGTGGCTCGGCGATGGCGGCGACAAAATCGACAAGTGTCTGCGTCGGTGTGATCCTAGCGGCCAGATCACCGGCGTTAGCATGAAACGCATCTGTGACGCTGCTGGTGCGGTTCCAAACGGCAATATCAAACCCGTTGTCCGCAATATTCGAGGCCAGTGCGGCCCCCATTGTCCCCAAGCCGATCAGGCCGATTTCTGCTTTGCTCATCGTATGAATCCCCAAGATTTGCCGAAACTTGCGTTGGTATAGGCTGTCAGCAGGGGGATGGAAACGGGGCTTGCGGAAAAACTGCGCAGCGGCGGTCAGGCGCCGTTTGGCAAGATGTATTGCAAGGCCATAAAGGCAGCATATGCAGTGACCATCGTGATGCCAACGGGTTTGGTGATCTTGCCGACAACAAGCATCCAGATGCTAAAGCCGACGGCAATGCCAACCGTCGCCCAAAGCTGCATGCCCATCAGAACCGGTGTCACATCAAGCGGTTTGATAATTGCGGTCAGCGCAACAATTGACAGGATATTAAAGGTGTTCGAACCAATGATATTGCCCAAAATCAACCCGACGGATTGTTTGCGCGCGGCCGCAATACATGTCGATAGTTCAGGCAAAGAGGTCCCGAAGGCCACGACTGTCATGCCGATAATCGCCTCTGGTACGCCAATCAACGTGCCGGTGACAACCGCACCTTTGACCAGCATTTCAGCGCCCAAAGCCAAGGCGCAAAGCCCTGCCAACAAGATCACAAGCGCCATGCCCATCGATGAAATGGCACAATCGGCGTCATCATCAACATCGTCGATCTCGATCTCCAGACTGTCGGTTTTGAACTGATAAAAGACAAAACAGACAAGGATCCCGAACATCACCAGACCCAAGAGCATCGAAAACACGCCCTGATACATGCCGTAAGTCAAAATCGCGGTCGCCAGCAACATCATAAAGAGATCTTTGGCTAGATCTTTCGCCTTGCCTTCGATCTGGAACACAATCGCCGTGGCGCCCAGTACCAGCAGGATATTGGCAATATTCGACCCCAGCACATTGCCCAGCGCGATCCCGGGGAAACCTTGCAGGTTTGCGTTCACCGACGTGAACAATTCAGGCACCGACGTGCCGAATGAAATGATCGTAGCCCCGATAAACAGCGGTGACAGCCCTGTGCGCTCTGCGATGAAAACCGCGGCGTCGATTGTCCAGTCGCCGCCTTTAATCAGCAGAAAAAGACCAAAGAGAATCGCGCCGGCAGAAAGTACAAAGAGATCGTAGTTAGGAAGAATCACCGGCGTTTGCTCCGTCTCGCTTGGGGTCGTTTGCGCACTTATGCATGGCCGCGGATTGCGTGAATAGCCCTCATGCGGAAATTATCGCGCGCTGTGTTGCTGTTGGGTTCAGGGCTTAGGACCATTGCGCGCGCCTTGATAGATATGGAACGCAATCAGGAACCCGACCCCCAAGACGATCATGAACAAAAGAACCGGCGGCCAGATTGCCACCGCGTCACAGATCGTCAGCGCCAGAATGGCCGCAAACACGAGCCCCCCGCCAAGCCACGCAAAGCCGAGCCCAAAGGCAAGCCGGTCGACAAACCCGCTATAAAATGACCGCCAGACAAGCAACGCCGTCGCAAGGAAAATCAATGCCGCACCGGCGGCCACATAGCTGCGGTTGGGGCAGATAATGGTGCAGGCACGGTCCATATCGGACTGATAATGCGCCAAAAAACCGGGCATGCGGGGGGTGAACCAGTTTTGTGTAAACATGGCGTTTATAGTCGGAGTCTCGGGGGCGGTCGGGTCCGGCGCAGGCCAGAACCCGACGCCTGCAAAATTGTCGTGGAAATAGACAAGATCATCGGCCAACTGGCTGAACGGTCCAGGGTCGGGCGCATCGGCTGCGGCACCGGCGGCAGGGCTTTGCAAGACATGTTCATGGCCGGACGGCGGCAGAACGGGGATAATGCGGCGCAGGACCCGCGCACGATCAATGCCGCGAAACGCCCCGTTTTCCATCCGTGCGCGCAGCATCTTTTTGCTGTCGGTTGTCGGGCGTTCAAGAAATAGCAGCACATAATCGACGACAGGCGTGCTGCCGGTCAGCAGCGATTTGATGTCGGTGAAGATCGGCGCGCTTGCAGGCGAATCTGCAAGTGACAGATCAAACGCCAGATTTATGGTCTGGTCGCGCGGCCCGAGTTCAGCCGCAAGCAAGGTCACCAGAGAAACAAGCCGTTCGATATTGGGCTGATGCTGCGCCGTGCCATCATAGCCGTCGATAATAAGCGTCACCCCGTCCACTTG
Source organism: Yoonia tamlensis (assembly GCF_900115105.1). Lineage (GTDB taxonomy): Bacteria > Pseudomonadota > Alphaproteobacteria > Rhodobacterales > Rhodobacteraceae > Yoonia > Yoonia tamlensis. The sequence goes on along the minus strand of NZ_FOYP01000001.1, from coordinate 1,346,375 downwards.
CGGGCGGTCCAGAATATACGGGAATGCGGCGCGCCACGCGGCTAGATCGTTGCGATCGGTGCGCGCGTAAGGTTCTGACAATGTAACAATTTTTTGCACGGCTGTGGCAATTTGCACATCCGACCATTGATCCCACCCCGCAAGTTTCAACGCAAGATCCGCCTGTGCGCGATGCCGGTGCGAGGCATTCACAAAATCGCGCTGGCCGGTTGTCCACTGGGCCTCGTTGTGCAGCACCAATGTGCCTTCGTCGCTGAGCGCAAATTCCAGCCCGTAGAACGCCGCGCGGCTGACAATGCTGAAATCAACCATCCGGCCTGGCGCGGCGTCTTGGGGTGCATCTTGCTGCGGCGCAAACCAGTAGGGGTAAAAACTGTAGATTTGCGCGCTTGCGCTACGGGTGCTGACACAGCCGCAGTCGGGCAGGGCAATTGCCGTGTCGTAGGCGGCGCCCGTGTCGGCGATATTGCGGCTGGCATTGGCGCGGATGTCAGCGATTGAAACCGCAGAAAGCGCGGGCGAAAGCTGTGCCAGCGCCGTGTCCAGCAGGCGCGCATTCGGGTATTCGACGCCCAAAAGCGCTGTCAACTCGGCGGCGGCGGCGGGATCGGTGATCACCTCTTGAATTGCTGTGGCGGCGGGGGCGGCGGCAATGGCTTGGGTCAGGCTGTCGGTCAGCCCCCAGCGCGCCTCGACCGCGCCCGATAGCTGGATCATATCTCGGTTGACGGACGTGGCGATTTTGTCTTGGGCAATCGGGGCCAGCAATTTGCGCGCATCAGATCTAAGAACTTCGACATTCGGAGCAGGCACATAGGTAGCCCCCAGCAGTGCGGCGCGAAAATCCGCATCTGTGACAGTGGCGGCAACCGCGCTATCGGTTGCATCCGTGACGCCAATGGTCGGGCTCACCTCAAGCGGTTCGAACGCGGGCACGCCTTCGGGCAATGTGTCAAACGTATCCGACATCGGCTCGGCGGCAGCGGCCAGCACTTCGGCGGCGGCTTCGACCTGCGCTTGGATGCGCGCGCTTGTAGCGGTTTGTAGATTGGCACGCAGTCCCGTCAAAAGTGCGGCGCGGCTTTGTGCTGTCAGACCGATATATTCGGCGATAATTGGCGCGCTTGGCGCAAATTCAGGCACAAGCGCGAGGTTCGCTGCCCGTTCGGGGTTAAGCTGGAAGGCACGCCCAAGATTGTCGGGGCTGTTGACCGCGCGCATGATTTGATCACGGGTGCAGGTGCTGACCTGTCCGGTCAGGGCGGTATCAATCGCTTTGGATAAATCCGCAGCGGAATCAAAGGTTTGCCCTGCAATATCGGCCAGTAACCCGCTGATGTCGACGGGATCAACCAGCCCGTCCAGCGCGGTTTGGTCAAAGCTGATATAATCGGTGATCAGCGCACCAGTCGCGGGCTGGCAACTGGCGGGCAGGGTGGCATATAGGCCTGCATAGTCGCGCGGTGCGGCGGCGCGGTTGGCCGCGCGGTAATCCGAAATCAGCGCGATCACCGCCGCGTCGCTCCCGACAAGCCGCGGCCCGCGTGTGGTTATATCCTCGCCGAGCCAAAGCGCAAAATCAGGTGACAGCACCTGCGCCACACCGGCAGGCAGGGCGGTTTCGATCCGGCCCAAGCTTGTTAACACATCCGTTGTGGCCTGCGCGCCGCCGGCAAGATCAAGCGCGGTACAGGTTTGTGCGGCATTGGGCCAGATATCGGGATCAAGCGCACCCAGCGCCAACTGGCCCGCGCGCGCCAGCGCAGGCAGGCCCGTGTCGGTCAGATCTGCGCAGTCCGTGGCCCCCGTCTGGTCAAGCATCCGGTTTGCGGTGCCAGCAGGCGCCCCGACGACCGCCATAACGTTGATATTAAACGCATTATCATCCGCAGGCAAAAGCGCGTTTGCAAATGCCGTATCCGCCGACAGCTGTTTCCAATCGGGCACAAGCGCGGCCAATTGCCCGTAAGCATCGGCAAGTTCGAGCGTTGCGTCGGTCAGTGCCGCATTTGTTTGCAACGGCACCTGCTGGCACAGCCGTACCAAAGCCTGTTTGGTATAGGCACCCAGCCTGCTGTCGGACAGAAGGATATTGTCGTCATCCAAAGCGCTGCGCAGGCCAAGTTGGATGTCGTCCACTTGGGTAATGCTGGGCGGATCATCCGCAATGCTGCGCAAATCGCGGCAATCGGCCTGCGCCATTGCAGGCAGGAACACGAGGATTGCGACAAAAATTCTGTTCATCGGGTGCGTCCTTCTTTGCGTAATTCGCCTGCAATTGCTTGCTGCAAATCTGCGGTGCTGACATGAGTTGCGTCGCGCCGTAGCGCCGAAATTGCGGCATGTCGGGCGACATTTGTGATTGGCCCACCGGCAAGCGGCGTATCACGCGCAAGCGCGGCAAGATCGACATCGGGTGCCAGCGGCATTTTTCCCAAAACGCTATGCCACAGCGCCGTGCGCAGGGCCGCGTCAGGTTTGGGGAACCCGACCGCCATTTGGAAACGGCGGAAAAACGCCTCATCAATATTGCTGCGCAGATTGGTTGCCAAAATCACCAAGGCCGGACATTCCTCGATCCTTTGCAGCAGATAGGCGACCTCTTGATTGGCGTGGCGGTCATTGGCAGAACTGGCCGCGCCGCGCGCCCCAAACAGCGCGTCCGCCTCGTCAAAAAACAGGATCCAGTTGTTTTCTTCTGCCATATCAAAGACCTGCGCGAGGTTCTTTTCAGTCTCTCCGATGTATTTCGACACGATCATCGACAGATCAATGCGGTAGACATCCAGCCCCGTGCGCTGACCCAAAAGCGTCGCGGTCAGCGTCTTGCCTGTGCCGGGGGGGCCGTAAAACAAGGCCTTAAATCCGTGACCCAGCCGAGCTTTCAAACCCCATTCATCCAGAATTTTATCGCGATTGGCGAGCCAAGCAGCAATATGATCCAGATGGTGCTTTACCTCGCGCGGCAAAATTAGATCGGCCCACGTCAGCCCGCTTTGCAGCCGTTTTGCCGGAAACTGCGGTGAAAAATCAGGGGCGGGTTTCTGGCCTGCGCAAAGCTCTGACACCCTGTGCGGTGCGATCAAGAGCGGCCCGCCAAAAAACGTGCCAGCCGTTGCGCCCGTCGCAGGCAATGCGCCAAGTTCAAGCCCCGCAAGCTTGCGCAGCGCATGATCGGGCGCAAAAAGCGCCATCATCGCGATCCGCATGGCAGTATCGCCGCCGCCCAGCAAAAACAACGCCGTAATTGCAGTGGGAATAAAGCTGCTGGTTTCTGTGCGCAGCCCCCCGAATTCGGAAAAAGGACGATCAATGGCCTTGTTGCGCACAAAAAACGGGTCAAGCACGGCCGGATTAACCTGTACCGCAAGCGCAAGCGCAAAAACAATCCGCGCCGATGCATCAAGCTGCGCGCGCGCAATCAGATCCCCCAGCGCCGATCCGCGCGCATGCTGCGGTGCATTCGGGGGGGCAAAAGGCGCGGTTTCGCCTGCGAAAAAATGTGCCAGCCGCGCGGCGATAACAGTACCCAGCCAATCCAGTTCGGCCGATATGGCAATTGCGTGCGGGCAGTTTGCGGGGGGCTGGTTAGTCATCTCGCTGTCTCCAGTCTATATGCAGCGGCGCGGGCATCCAGGGCAGGGCAATCAGGTTGAACGACCATGGCAACCCGTCAAGAAGCATGTCATATGCGCCCTTGTTGACCGTCAATTTCGGCTGCTTTGGGTCATCAAGATCAAGCAGGCCACCGCGCTGGATGAACGCCGCACGCAACCCGTCTGCGGACGTACTTCCAAGCCGCCCCCATTGCGCAATTACGGATTGCACCAACCCGTCGATCAGCGCACAACCCGCGGGCGCAAGCCCCTTTGCAGGCAAGGGTGCCCCATCGTTCGGACGCCCTAAAAGGCAATCAAAAAGCGGATCAGACGCAACCGTTGTGCGCATGTCACCCAATGCAAGACGCGCCAATGCGGCCAGCGCGACGGGCAGGTCCTGCGGTACTATTTTTCCGCTGTCCCGCCTGATTTCAAGCCGGTCAAACAGCATCGCAAGATAGGGATGAAACAAGACAAGCCCAGCGACTTGGGTGGCGCTGCGCGGTGTCTCTTGCTTGGCGGGCCGCGCTGCGGCCGTTTCGGGTGAAAGCACGTTTTCAAGCACAGCGCGTGCCTCTGCACGGGCCGTGGCAGAGGCAACAGCAGGATAATTCAGCCGCGCAATTGTCGCGCGCAAGGCGATGTCTCGCTTTTGCGGGTCAGGGATTAGGCGTTCAATGAAATTTTTCACAGTTTCAACGGTTTGCGTCTCATTCCTTGCCACGATTGTTTCAATAAGATGCCCCCAAAACAGCACCGAAGAACTGCTCTGGCTGGGCAAAGCGGGCAAAAGCGCGGAATAGATCAGTTCGACCATCGCAATCAGTCCTTGCGCGGATGGTCCGATTGTATCGACCAGCATTTGTTTGCAGGTCTGATCAGAAGGTGCGGGGCGATCAATTGCCTGCGCGGGATCCTCACCCAAGGCGCTCAGCCCGCGCGTCAATGCTGCGCGCGCCGCGATGGCGGGGTCATGGGTTTTGGCCTGTGCCGCGTTGATATCAATCGATTTTTTTGCAATGAGCGCGGCAAGCACATGTCGTTTGGCCGCAAGCGGTTCGGGTGCCATGTCCAGCGCAGCGACCGCCTTTTTCAGATGGGTCGCTGTCGCGGGGATGCGTTGCTCGATCGCTGCGTTGACCTGAGTTTCGCTTTGTAAATAGCTAATAATATGTGAATAAATTTCGTTCTTTGAGGCTATTTTTTCGACGTCTTCTGTCGATGCATCTTGCATGAACACCAGATAGCGCGCGTGCGCACGTGTCAGTGGTGTTTGCGTGATTACCGGGTTGGCACGCGGTTCCGCGCTTTCTAGATCACAGATTGCATTTAGTAATTGCGCGCTGTAATCACCTGAAATATCGATATTTTCTCCATGGACGACGCGCAATGCGTTGTGAATGTCAGGCGTTGCCATTTGCCCGATGATATGGCGTGCAGTGGATTTAGACGGGTTTTCCTGCCCCGTAAGTATCAGTGCAAGATTGGCATCCGTTTGCGCGCGTTTCAGCGCTTTTGCAGTGTGTTCCCACGGTCTTTGTGCATGGGCCACAAGCCGCGCGACCAGTTCGGATTTGCGCCCTGAAACGGGCAAACCGCGCGCGGCAGCCATTGCGCGCAATTGCGCCTGCGTTTGTCTGGCAAATGGGGCATTAGCGGTGTCCGGTTGTTGCGGCGTCAGATAGGGACGGATCGCGGAAACGAGCCGGTCGCGCAGGGTATTACGCACCAGATCCCAATCAACGGGGCTGTCGAATTCCCCGATATCAAGCGTCAGCGCGGCGATGCGCAGGGGCGCATGATTATTGCCGGCATCATCCAGCACTTGGTCAAGGACCTGCAACAGTTCTTGCCTGACCGCCAATAGCAGGCGGTCGGGGCTGTCGATGCTGTTGGCCGCAGGTGTCACTTGCAGATCAAATTCGAGGCTGCCAATTGCGTTGGGGGTCAGCACTGCGGTCTGGGTCATGGGTCGCGCGCCGCATGGCTAAATGTTTGTATTGCTTGGCGTATATTGGCGGCATGTTGTTGCGGGTCGCGGTACCAATCCGCAAGCATAGGACGCAAGGTTCGCGTTTCTTGCGGCGTTAACCACAAGAGCCTGACAAAAACATGCGCAGGCGCAAGCCGCGTGACCAGATCCGCAACAAAAAGCCGAAAACTTGGGCGGCTGGTCCGCGCGGTCCATCCGGGCAACATGATTGTTGCTTGTGCGGGCGCGAAATCAGTTTGCTTCTGGCGCAGGGCGATATCTTCAAAAAGCCAGAATTTTTCCGCGTTGCGGTGCATTTCAACAAAGCTGTTGCGCAGGCGGTTGGCCCATTCCACTGTGGTCTGGCGGTTGTGGCTGCTGCCGCAAGGGTAAAGATCACCGCCCGCGACGGGTTGAAACATGACCTCCCAATCGCTTTTGCGATTGCGTGCGACGATATAGGCGTCCACCTGTGCCGCGCGGGCAAAAAGCGCGGGCGTCGTGCGGGCATCGACAACCCAAGGGCAGCTCATGGCAAGTTTTGCGAGCGTCAGCGGCGCGACCGTATCGTCGCGTTGGACAAATGCATCCATCGGCCGCACGGGTAATATGACATCCGCCGCCTTGATCGGCGGGGCCGGCGGCTCCATCTGCGGGTCAACTGTAATCGCGTCGACACCCTGATGGCTGGCCACCGCAAGATCGGCCAGATGTGCAAGCCGCGCGGCAAGACCGAATTGCGGATGCATGGTTCCCGAAAAATAGTTAAAGGCAGGCAGCCGGGCAAGATATTGCGCGCGCCATACCACATCCCATTGCAGACGCTCTGCCACCGAGCGGTAGGCGTGTAGGCTGGCGGGATCACACAAGGGCATTTCTTCGCCTTGCAACGCAATCAAATAGTCCAGCATTTCAACGCGCGCGCGCACAGCCGCCGGATCGCGCAGGTCGCAATCACCGTCTTGTGCATATTGCGCCGGAATATCCCCAAGCCCCGCGCGCATGGCCTGCAAATGATGGTCAATCATTGTGCGGTAGTCGCTCAGCCCCGCATTTTTAGGCTGGTCAGAGGCAATACGGTAGGCCGTTGGCAGCGTGGAATTGACATTGGGGCCGGTAATCCTGCGCTGTTTGCCCGCAAAGCCGGTATCCCAGTCGGATTTGTCGCGATGGTTGCCTTGCTGTGCGATGGCTGCGGCGGTGATCCGGCCCAGCTCTTCTTGGATGGTGTGCGGGTTTAGCACCACAGGCCCGCCGTCACGGGTTACAGTGATGGTAACGGGCTGGCCGATTTGCGGCAAAACAGGCGCAAAATAGCTGCGCGGGTCATGCGGGATGTCCGCGATAGGCCGCTGTGTTATTGGGTCAAATAGACCAAAGTCACCAACTTGCACAACGCCCGCAATATCGCGAAATCCGGCCAGCGCTTGTTCAAGCCTTGTGGTATTGCGCGCGTCGGCTGGCAGTTGCGGCCATAAACCCGCAGGGTCGGCAAATAGATCAACGCGGGTGGCACCCGTTGCCGCGTCTTTGCCCGCCTTTGTCACGGGCATGCCCTTGAACAAAAGCTGCAATTGATAGATGATTTCGGCGACAATACGGTCGGGCTGCGCAAGCGGGCTGATGGCGATTTCACCCGTGATGACAACTGGTTGCGGCGTCGCGATATCAATGCGGTTAATCGCGGTTGCCAGTATCCGGTTATCCTCAAAACATGCGCGGGTCTGCGCGATCAGGGTGGCATCGGCGTTCTGTTTTTGCGGAATGAGCAGCAGATCGACCAACCCCGCGGCAGGTCCGCGTGTCACAAATACCCTCGCGATCCCGTCAAGCTGTGAAAGCCGGCCTGCCAGATCGGCATGGGTGACAGGGCGCCCTGGCAGCACGTCTTGGGGGGCAAAAACCGCGCGCGCCTGTAGATCCAGCCCGGTCTTGTCGGTCAAAAGATCACGCACGCTATGATCGCCCTGATAGGCAATTTCCGACAGGGCAAAGACCGTTTGTTCCAACAATGTCACACCTGGATCATGCAGGTTGAAATCGGTCCAGACCTTGCCAGAGGCATCTTGCGCCGCGGCGATTGCGCTTGCGCGCAAGATATCGAATGAAAGCGGGGCGTCCGTCATGACAAATCTGCCTCGCGGGTGGGTCCGCCGCGTGATCCGGCCATTGTCGGATCAAACCAAAGCCGTGTCAGATAATAGCGGATCACCTTATCGCGCCCGAAATTTGCATTGGTGCGCATTTGCAATTTGTAGTGGTGGCTGTTTTTGGTTGCCACCCAGCGCAGCCGGATACGATCCGCATAGCTGCCATAGACGGCGGTTTGCGCCTTGATCCGGCGGCGTCCGAACAGCCAGTTTAGCACCCAGTTGCGCGGATGAAACGCGTTCAGTGCGGTGGCATGCACCATGGAATAGCGTCCTTGGGTCAATTCGGCGCCAGCGCCGGCCATGATTTCAAAGGCTTGGCAGCCGGTCAATTCGCGTGTGATATCGTGCCATTTGCCATCGGCAGGCACATGCGGGATATCATCACTGGCAAAGCCGATCCGCCCGCGTGCGCGCTGCACCCCGTTGACATCAAGCTGCCATTCCGGCGCATCATTGCGCAGCCCCAGCCGCCCTTCGGCAGAAAAGCTTACCCCGTGGTTTTCACCGCCCGCATCCGCGCCGCGCCGGAAATGCAAGCTGCTGCTTTCGGTGCCGTGATCAATGACCCATGCGGGGTATTGCGCGCTCAGGTTTTCATAAAGGCTTAGCACCCGTTGCGAGCCGCCAACCGAAGTGAGCCGCAACCCGTCTGCCGCCGTTTTGGAATAACCATCTTCGATCTGGTTGACGCCGCTGTCGATCAGGTCGCGGTAATGTTCCGCTGTGGGCAGCGCCCCGTCGCGGAAAAACGCCTTGAGCGTGGTGCGATCTTTTTTGGTCATGGATGACCCTCCTGACCTACAATAAGCATATCACCAATACGCAACCGCCCGATCCCGCTTTGGGTGGGGGTGACGGGTTGTTTGCGTTCGGAGGTTGAAATGGCATGATCCGCGGCTGAAAGCGGCAGTGCCCATGGCCGCGACGGCCTGATAACGGACCCGAGCGGACCACGCTGGTCAATCTGCGCCGTATCACCAAGCGCATAGTGCCTTGCGTCATCGGTGACAAAGTGGAGCACTGAAAATTCTGTGATATCAACGACATCCGGATGTGCCGCGATCTGCGCCTTGAGCATGGACACGTTCAACTGCCAGCCAAAGCGCGCGATATCATCCGCCCCCGTCCAGACTGACAGACATTTCGACACATAATGTTGCAACTTATGGGTCAGGGCGCCGTCATCCTGAAATGGCACAAACCGCAGGGCCGCACGGACATGAAGCCGGTCAAACGCCGGATTGACCACTTCATAATTGGCGTCAGGGCTCGCGTGGCGGTGTAGAAATGCGCGCACCCGTTCAAGCGTGCCAACGTCAAAATACCTTTCTTGCGCGTGGGGCAGGCGCCCTTGGCCAAATTCCGGCGGATGGCGCACGATCACCACTGTGGCCGTGCCTGCACAGGGGGTTGGTGATTTGCGCGACAAATGCGGCAGGCATTTGCAGCGCCAGATATCAGGGAAAGCGTCAAGCACCAGACGCTCGATGTCATAGGGGGTGACCGCGCGCTGCCGGTGGCGCAGCCGCTCACCCATCCGCGCGAGGTAATCCGGACGGGCCTCTGGCGGTGGTGGCGGGGCGCGTCTTTCGGTTTCTTGTGGCGGGGCAAATCCGGGTTGGGGCAGTTGAAAACGCCAGTGCCTGTCACCGCCCGTGCGCGCGCTATCGGGATCGGTGCTGACGGCCCAGACGCCATTTGTGCGCACATAGGACAGCGTAGGGTGGGTTTCAAACCCGCGCCAGGGCGCAGAAACCGCAACCCAAACCCCGCCTTCGGGCATTTCGCCGGCAGGGGTCTGCGCGTCATCCGGCAGATCAAGCGTGACGACACCCGACCGCAGCAGCCCGTCCGTTGTATCCGATGAAATTGCGGTGGGCGGCAGATCAACCCAACCGTCAGCCGTCAGATAATGCCAGTTGAGCGGCACCGCAGGCGGCACCAGCCGCAAATGCCCGCTATCGGCGATGTCAAACAGGACCCCCAATTGCCGCAGTGCCCCTGCGCCGGAGAGCTGAATATAAAGCGTCCCAAGCCCCAAACGTGGCGCAAACAGCCCTAAATCACGCCGTATCCGGTCAGGATAGGCTGCGCGCGCGCCAAACGGGGTGACCTGCGTAATCCGGTCGCCTTGATGGGCCGTATCAGGGGCGGCAAGGCTCATCACGCGCGATGCGGTGTAACCAAGGCTTAGTTGGTCGATACGCGGGATCCATGGCGGATTTGGCGGCACGCGCGGGCGCAAAGGGTTCGGGTTGGGGCGCATGGCCTTGACCAAGGCAAGCGGATGCTGCGCCTGCCCGAAGTCTCCGCCGCCACGCAGCGTCAGCCGTATTGCGCCATCGCGCAGTTTTGCGCGGTTTTTGGGCAATGGGCTGTGACCATCCTTCAAATTCGGACTTTCGGAACCTTGCACGGCGGCACGCAGCGACCAATCGGCAATCAATGTGCCATCATAGGCATTTGTCCGGATCATGGGGCAGGGCGCATCGGTGATCGGCTTCCAATGCGCGTCGACCAGATATTCGGCCTGCAATGTCGGATCGGGGCGTTTGACGCTGTCGGGATAGCCACGATAATAGGCATCGAACCCGCCGGGCAAATCTGGGACATCTGCCCAGCGCAGGTCCAATTGCACAGATGTCACCGGTTTTGCCGCAAGTTCCGCGCAGGCCAGCGTAAATGTCGCACCCTCATTGGGACGTGCGCCAAAGGGCAGGAACGATTGCGCGGTCGCCACCGGCCCGTCATCGCTAAAGCCGGCAAATTGGGATATTCCCGTCACCTGCACCGCAATCGCAACCTGATCAATCGCATAGCGTTCAAAGAATGTGATCGGGCAAATGCGCGCCTGCTGGTTCCACCGCAAGCAAAGCACAGGCGTGCCCCCTTTGACCGCAGTGATCGGCGGCATATCGGGTGCAAAGCCAAGCCTGACCACAAATCCCGCGCCGTCGTTTTTTGGGATGATTTGGGTCAGTTTGGCCGCGAGCGGGCCTTGGTCGGTCGACAGGCGGATCTCAAACGCGTCACCCAGAAGCTTTTCGAACATGTCTGCTGGCGTATAGATGAACCGGCCGTTTTCCTGACCGAATGCCTCGACGATCTGGCCGATATCGCCGGTTGCGGCCGCGGGGTTATGCTGGCCGGTCAATGCGGTTTCGCAAGCCAATATACGGGTCGCGAGCTTGTCCCAATAGGTGCCGCTGGGCCAAGGGTGGTTTTCAATCAGGCCAAGGGTCACAATCCGCCCCAATAGGACGCGCAGCGCGGAGGGCGTGAGGATCTTGTCGGCGATCACCTCGTAGATGAGATCCATCGACGCGGTGCAGCCGCGCGCAACTGCCGCCTGATGGACCTGATCTGCGATGGCGGCAACGCCTGCGTTCAAATTGTCAAAGCCCAGCGCACGGATCAATGCAGGATCCGAACGCAGTTCAAGCGCGACATCCGGATCGGGGGCGGCATCTTGGGCTGCCGTGCAGGGCGTTGATGCGGCGGGTAAATCTGTGGCGCGGCGCATATGAAATGTCACATCGATCTGGCGCTGCCCTTCGGCCAGTTGGAACATATCAGAAGCAATATCGAGCCCCATATCGATATTCTGTGCGGCCCGACCCAAAAAGACCCCGCGCCCGAGCGGTTGCGTGTCGGCCGGTTCGATCCCGCCGCGCACACCTGTAATGCAGCCAAGCGTCGAAAACAGTGAAACCTGCGGGTCGGTGTCATAGCTAAGCACCGCCGTTGCCGCAACCTTGGCAGGGGTGATCGGCACGTCGGTTTCGGTCTCGAAGCGCAGCTTGGTCCCATCTGTCAGCTGCGCTGATAGTGGTGTCCCCTTGGGCAGCAACTTTGGCACCGCCCCCGATGGCAGATGCAGCAATGCGCGTTCGGGGGCCGCACCGCGCCGCGGCTGACCGATAATTTCGCCATAATAAAAATCGCTGTGGCGTTGGGTGAACCGGTTTAGCCGCGTGTCGACCAATTGCGCTGCAGATAGTTCGGCGATGATCAGCCCGATCGCAGGATCAACTATCCCCGATTTCAGGCGTTGATCAAATGCCAGTCGGGCTGCGGGTCGTAGCGACGACACCGCATGCACAAACTGGCGGTGCGCAGCGCTAAGTCCGGCCTGCAGTGCCCGTGCCTGTGCGATACTATCGCCCGCGGCATTTGGGATAAAGCCGTGGTTTTGCAACGCTGTAACCATACGCGCACCAGAACAGCGCGCCAAAGCATGGGTGCGCGCGGTCAGGTCCATTTGTTGATCCAACCCTTGCAGAACCGGTCCGAATGCATCGGCCCATTGCGCGCGCAACCGCGTGATCCAGTCATCAAGCAATTGCGCAAGGTTGCGGATTTCGCGCGCCGCTATGTCAACGTCTTGTTCAAGGGCCAGATCAAACCGTGTGATTTCGTCGTCGATACGGAAACGGGCCACTTGCGCGGCAACACAGAGCGGTTCTGCCTTGAGCATCTTGTCCCATGGCGGCACTGCATCCGCGGCGAGACGCACAAGGTTCTCAGCCAAAGCATCGGGCCTGATCAACGGGCCGCCACCGCGCAGCGGAACGGGCAGACGCCGGTCGCCCTGCGCGCCGTTGGTGACGCTGATGTCCGACCATTTTTGTGTGACTGTTGCTTTCTGCAATTGTTTTTTCTTATGCATGGTTTGAGGTTACGGGATCGGGGCACTGCCGCCGCCACGCGACAAGAATACGGCGGTCAGGCTTGATGCATCGCCTTGGATCGCAAACACGCCGCCCAATTCCGTTGGGCCAAGCGTGGTTTCGCTGGCAGCAAATTGGGTGGCTTGAAACACCAATACACCCGCGCTCGGGTCTGCATTTGGCCCAAATGTCGGGATGCGCCCGCCAGCGTGGTCATACATGCTGACCACCCCCTGACCAGAACTGACAACACGCGCACCGCAAAGCCCCAAACGGGTCCATCGCAATCGCGCAAAGGGCAGGGTGGGGCCGCTTTCAATTTGTAGATTGTCGATGGAAAAAATGGCCCGCCCGCTACCAAAACCAAGACGCATGGCAAAATCACCAATCGCCTGTGTGGTTTGCGCGCTGCCATCATCATCCACAAAGGTATAGGTCAGCGCCACAGCACCCGCGTGAAGCGCCTGACCCGAAGCCGGAATATTATCCTGCAAAGGCGGTATGCCCACAACCAGCGGGCCGCCGTAATCTACCCCGTCCGCGCGGTAGCCTAGCTGATAGGCGAGCGGCAGGCTGTCGCGGCTGTTAAGTGCGGCAATCGGTGTCGCGTGCGACTGTTTGCGCCCGCTCAAATCGCCTTGCTCATCAGCGCTAAGCCCGCGGATCTTGCGGTCATCGACGGCCAGATTACGCGGCAATGGCGCATCGCCGCCGCGAACCCGCCCCGAAACCGCAAGGATCGTCCCACCCGCTGTGCCATTGGCGGTGCGCAGATAGGAGCCTGCCATGCGTCGCGCCTCAAACCGGTCGACATCGCAGGGCAGATCGGGGCCAAGACCGATGACTTCGGCAACGGTCGTGTCCCGTGCCGCGTCCACCACCGTTGTGACCGCATCGCAACCCTGCAAGGCCGTGATGCAAGCAATGCCAGATATGATCGCGCGCAGGTGCATCTGTTAGCCTTCCACCACAGGTGGGGCGGTGACCAATGTGCCTTCGCGGATGTAAAACGGAAACACGACATTCGCGCGCGAATTGGTCTGGCGAATACGGTAGACAAGATCAATCAGCAGCTTGCCCTCGGCGGCGTCGGCCACCGAAACTTTGGTCTGGTCCACGTCAATGCGCGGTTCAAAAAACAGGATCGCGCGGGCGATTGCAGCCTCCATCTTGCGTAGGGTCGCTGCATTTAGCGGGTCAAAGATATAGTCGTAAATCCGGCAGCCATAGGTCGGGTGCATGACCCGTTCACCTGGGCGGGTCTCAAACAGGATGCGCAGGCTTTGATGGATATCTTCCTCAGCGGTGACGAGCCGCGCTTCTCCGGTAAAAAGGTCGAACTGCGGCGGAAATGCCCAGCCGCGCCCCAAGAACCCCGGATCATCATGCCCCATCATCAGCCCCCGATCATCACGGTCGCGCAGCCCGCAACAATTGATCCGCCATGCGCGGTTGTGTCGCCCATGCGCGCGGCCGGTGATCCACCGATCATAACGGTGGCCGAGCCTTTGGATATTGTTGCCGGTGGTCCGACGCAGACGCAATTGTCGCCCTGCACGGCCGCGGGAAGTTTCCCGATTAAAACAGTGGCCTCGCCCGGGCCCACGATTGGGCCACCGACATGCGGAACCGGACCGTTGGCCGCGGGGCAGCTGTGCATATCTGTCAGACGTGCGGCAGGTGGCATCTGCGATCCTTTCTAGTTAATCATGACGATCGACCCTTCGATCGTACATTGGCCAGAGGCGCTAAACTTTGCACTGGCAGAGCCTTCAGCGGTCAGGTCCACGTCTGCCGTAGCGCTGATATTCATGCCGGTGATTTCTACATCCATATCGCTGGCGATGGTGATCGTATCGGTGGCGGTCAGATCAAATGTGCCTTGTGCTGCCATTGCCATGCCACTGTCGGACATGGTGATTGTATTGCCGGTTACATCGCTAAGCGTGATGGTGCTTGCGTCATCATCAATCACGATGGATTGGCCTGCAGGGGTTTCGGCGGTCAGAATTTTCTTGTCGTCGTCAAAGCTGATGTGGATGCCGGATTTGCTCGTGATGGTCTTGCGTTCGTTTTCTTCAGTGGCGTCATTGGTGCGGGCATTCTTGCCACTGTGAAGCGACCCCAACACCACTGGCGCACCCGGATCGGCAGACAAAAATCCTAAAACCACCTCATCGCCAATCTCGGGCAGAAACTGGATGCCGGCGCCGCTGGTGGCATAGGGTTGCGCGTAGCGCGCCCATAGTTCAGCGGGGGTGTCGCCGAACAGGGGCAAGCTGATCTGCATCATGGTTGCGTCCGCCATCGGATTGGCACCGCCACTGTCAACAATCGCAAGCACTGTACCAACATGTAGGCCTTGCACCGGCGCGCCCAGCCCGCTTGCACCCGGCGTAGACAGACCAAAACTGTCAGAGCGCCAGCCCGCAGGCAGCCCCAGCCGCGCTGTGGTTTCCCACGTCCCTGCCGAAATTTCATGAGTGATGCCGCTGACAAAGGCCGTGCCGCCCAATCTGTCGCCGACGCCTTTGAGTTCAATTGCCTTACCAGGTACTGCAAGGCTGGATCCGGGGTATTTGCAGCGACCGGAAATGGCACCAAGCGGCGCGCGTAGCGCGCGGGCTTTGGCAATGTCCGCAAGTGCTACCTGCCCGCTGGCATAGGGGGTGGTGGCCGTATGGGTGCGATCGCCAGTAATTTTACTCAGGTCGGCATAGGTCGTATTGCCCCATGATCCGGCGTCAGTGCTATCAGAAGTTTCGGTGGTCACAGCCTGCGATGCCGGATCCCAACCTGTCACGGCGCTGTCCTTGATCAGGGTGCTTGCGTCAATTTTGCAATCGAAATCCAGAATATCAACGCCCAGCGAAAGGCCCATTGTTGCTGCGGCGGCGGGATCGGGGGCGGCAGTGGTGATCTTGCCGTCATCCACAACGATGACCTGCCCGTTGCGATCTGCCAGTAGGCGTAGAAAATCCCAATCTGTGCAATCATATTGCACCAGATCCGCAGGGTCCGCATTGGTGGCCGTGACATCCGCAGTCATCCCCGCGTCAGCGATGATTTTTTGCATCGCGTCACTGTCTTTCATCTGCGCATAGCTGGTGGTTTTGCGGATCTCCATCAGGGCGATTGCCTTGTCACGGCAGGTCAGTTCCAATTCACCTGCGCCGCCGCCGCTGATCCGCAGACGGGTTGCCGTGATGATGCCTTTGAACAGGGTTTGTTCACTCCCCGCGCCAAAAAATGCGGCGATTTCAACGGTTGCACCGGGCTTGAAATCTTCGCCGTCAATCAGCGGAAATTCATTGGTCGCAACAGAGCCGTCCGCCAACCGCAGGATCGCCTGGGGCACGCGGTTCAAATCCAGCGTGACAGTCGCGCCGTTGATCGCGATATCCTCGGCAATCGGATTGCCCGCGATCTTGACAATAACCCCAAGCGGGCCGCTGACATCTGCAATGGGTGACGTGGCCATGGTATTACCTCATCGGCGGAAAACGCAGCAGCGTGTCCGGCTTCAGGCGCGCGAAACCGTCAAGATCGTTAAACCGCGCGATTTCAAGGTATTTTCCGACATCTTTATAGATGCGTTCGCACAAAAGGGGCAGGGTGTCGCCTTCGACCACACGCACCAGATGGGTCAAATCGGGGGATTGGTTATTGGCCTCGAGCGCAACTTGCGCGTCTGTCAGCGCTTCGATGAATTTCAGTTTCATCGTCGCGCGCAGCGGTGCGCCGTCAGGGTCAAACAGGGTGTAGTCGATATCAAGGCTCGTCAGGCGCCCCTGAAACCCCTTCAGCTCGGTGCCCCAGTCGATCTGGACCGCGTCGGGCTCATGGTCATCGCCGGAATAGGTATAGGCAATATTGCGCAGCTTGTCGATCTGGGCCGCCACTGTGGTATCGGCGGCCGCGGGGACAACGCCGGTGCCATCCAACGTGAGTGTAAACGACACTTCTTCGGGATCAGAGCCCGAGAATTTCGGGACCGGCGCCGCCTTGCCAATTGCGTCATCCGACCCGCCGCCCGTGCCGGAAAATTTTGTTCCGTATTTGCGGTTGAATGCAGAGGGGTTGATCGTTGTGGTAAATATATTGGCCGCGCCCGATTTTGGCGTGATCTGCGAAACGGATGTGTCGCATCGGGTGATCGTAAGCTTGGTCATGACAACATACCTTCTTTGATGCGTTGTTCACTCGCGGCGATTTCCTTGGAAATAATTTCGCGAAATTCTTTGCGCAAGCGCTGCGTAAGCGCGCGCAATTCATCTTCGCTGATGGTCGCATCATTGCGGGCCACATCACCAAATGTCCCGCGCACGACCAGTTTGCCAATCTCGATCGCCATCAGCTTTTCCTTTCCAGCGTGAGGTAGCTCAACTCTATGGTTTCAATCGCCAGTTCGTTTTTCATCGCGTCGAAATTTCCCGTGCTCCATTTAACAGGAAACGCATTTGTCACCGCCCAGCTTGCCACCGGTTCCGCCGCATCATTAAGCAGCGAAATCAACAGGTCATGCGGTTTGATCGCCACGCCAAACCCCCGTTCAAGCGTGTTCTGGCACCATGTCACAAGGCCGCTGTCATCACCTGTCAGCGCGCGTTTGAGCGTCAGGTTCTTGTGTTTCACCTGTTTTGGCAGGTTATGTACAAACCTGTTTTCGCCGCCTTCATGCAGCGGCTCTGTGACCAGTTCCGTCTCGAGCCCCGTGACTTCCTGAAATGCAGTGTCCGAAATATCCGGATCACTGCCTTGAAAAGCCACGTCGAAATGGAACGCGGTTGGTGCGCTGAAATCGTCCATCTTAGGCGTTCTCGATCACGAACCCTTCATGGGCGATCTCGATGCTTTCGACGGCGACCTCGTTGCCTTCGGCCTTCAGATCGGTGCCGCTGACCTTGACCGGAAAGGCGTTTTGCACTTTCCACACCATCGTTGGCGCGCCAGCCTCGTCCAGCAATGAAATCGTCAACGCCTTGCGGGTGATCGTGTTCATCTTGATTTCCGCGAACCAATCCCAAATGGCGTTGTCTTTGACAAAGACGCCCTTTTTCATGGTGATATTGCCTGTTTTGAGCATTCCGGGCATCTTGATCGTGGAAAACACAGGGTTGTTGCCCGCGCGGTATTCCAGCGGCTGCGTTTCGATATCGAGGCCCGAGACCTCTTGGAAAGCCAGTTCCGTATCGTCCCATTTTACCTGAAAATGGAACTTTGGAAGCGGCCAGATCGCCTGTGTTTGGGCGGAGCCATCATCTGCCATGGGTTAGATCCTTTCTGAAACTCTTAAGATTTCTGCATTTGCTGCTGGAAGGTGATTTCGATGAATTCCGCAGGGCGCACGACGGCGACCAGAACAGTGATCCGCAAAATCCCTTCCAGAATATCGACAGGGGTCATTGTATCGCCCAAGCCCACATGCACGCTGAACGCGTCCGACGGCACAGCGCCCGCAAGCCCGCCTTGCTTCCAAACGGATGTCAGGAAGTTTTCGGTCATGGATTTCATCGTGATCCATGTGTTGGCGGTGTTTGGCTCAAAGACATAGGCCTTGGACGCCAGTCGCAGCGATTCCTCGATCATGATCATCGTGCGGCGCACGTTGATATAGCGCCAATCGAGGCTGTTGCCGTCCAATGTCCGCGCACCCCAGACCAGCGTGCCTTCGCCAACAAAGGGCCGGATCGCGTTGATCGATTTACCGGTGGTCGAGACGTTTAGGTTTTCCTGTTCTTCGTGGTTGATGTTCACCTTGGGCGCCACAACCGCGTTCATGGACACGTTTGCCGGCGCTTTCCACACGCCGCGGCTGTTATCGACCATTGTGTAAAGCCCGGCCATGCCTGCACCCGGCGCCATGCTGTTTTCACGTTTGGCGATAGTGTCCATCATTGTGCCGTATAGCGGGACGAGCGACCGCAATGTCTTGTCGATCATTGCGGGCGAGGGGCCTTGCGCCACAATTGGGCTGGTGCCATCGACCAAGACGCGCAGCTCTTGCTTGGCGACCATTACGTCGTCTTTGAAGATCGTATAGGTTGCCTTGGCTTCGGGGCCCGCAAAGGCAGGGTCGGGGGCGAATGTCACTGTGCCCGCATCCGCGACAGACCATTTGCCGACACCTTCAACGGCTTTGACCTTGCCATCCGGGCTGGTGGCATCGGCCAATACAATAGACCCTGCATCGGCGTCAGGATGATCCGAAGCAACATCAATTGTCGCGGTTGCCGTTTGTTCCTTGATCGCGGCGGGCAGAAGGATCGCACCAATCATTTCCATCTGCATGGTCAATGTATCGGTGGCCATATCGGCCTCGTCGCTGACGACCAGTTCGATCTTGCCTTTCGGCGACGTGCCATCATGCACAAAACTGATCACGCTGGCGGTTTCATCATCGCCAAGCATGTCTTGGGTGAATTCCCACACCTCAGCGCCATCGGCATTTACAAATGTGCCGCCCATCAGATCGGTTTTGGCGATCTTGTATTTCAGGCCGGTTTTGTCGCTTTCGTCATCTTCGGCGGTCAGATCATGTGGCGTGACCTTGACGGTGCCGCCCTTGGGCACCGAGATCGTGAAATCACCTGTAACGGTCGGAGCAGAGATGCGGTTGATCTCGGTCGCGAGTTCCTTGCCTGCTTTCATCGCCTGACGCATCAGCGACATCATTTTGGGATGGCTGGACCCGACAATATTTTCATAGGTAAAATCGCGCGACTGGAAAATGGATGTATCGAGCCACGGGTAATAGGCCGCGCCAAAATCAAGATTGTTGATCCCCACATCATTGCGGAAGGTCGCAACCGGATTGCCAAGCGGGTCTTTTTGGTCAAGGTGGCCTGCAAAAATATCCAAGATTGCAAAGCGGTTTTTCATGTCGTTGCCGCAATGTTTCAGCATCGCCTGCTGGACTTTGACAGCGTTCTGGCGGGCAAGGCGGGTCGCCTCGGGGATTACCAGCATAGTTGGTTCCGGTTCTTTTTTCAGCCCGTTAATCGCGGCCAGCATGCGGTCGGCGTCGATCACATTGTCTTCGATCTGGCCGGCGTCATTCTTGACCTCGTAACCGCCGATAGAAGTCACATAGCAAGCACCGCCGCCGTTCTGGAAAAACAGCCGCATCGCACCAAATAATGCAAATGCGGGGTTCTTTTGCACAAATTCAAATTTGGCATCGCCAACCGAAAACACCGCGCGGGGCAGGGCGTCTTTCTTGGCAGCACCATCTGCTGATAGCGGCGATGCGCCTTCGAATGCCTTGTAGGGAACCAGTTCATATTGCGGTTTTGGCGGGCCGCCGAAATAGTTCATATATTCCGAAAACGACGTGATCCGGAACGGCGTATCAAACAGCGATACGTTGCCGTTTGCCGCCCGTTCGGTATAGCCAATGAACGCAGGCACGGCCGTTGCGACTTGGACGACCGAATTGGGGAAGGCGCTTTTCTCGACGATGTAGACGCCGGGGGTCTTCATGACCATTGGGAATTCTCCTTTACCATAAGCTGACAAAAATGTCGGATTGAAGTGGGGCTGCGGCCGCAGGGTCATCTGTTGGGCGCAGATTGACACCGGCCGCAGGAAGCACCGGGATCAGGGTAATAGGGTCAAAGGGCGGGTCTTGGCGCGCCTCAAGGGTAAATCGCGCGTCAGAGCGGTAGCGCAGTTTGATCGGCGCGTCGGAACGCAAGATGCGCGCACTATGGCCTTCAGCGATCGGCGCTGTGCCAAGATCGTCAAAAGATGCGGCGCCCGTCGGATCCGTGATTTGCAGCCCCTCGGGTGCTGCGTCTCCGGTAAAATGATAGGCCCAAAGCGCGCTGACCGTTTGCAGATGCAGGCGCAGATTGCGGGTGCCGGTTTCATCAAGCGTGATGAGCAGCCGCAAAAGCGGATCACCAGGCAGGCGCGGTACATTTTCAAGCGGCACAGCATCGGCGAGGTGCATTTCGGTCGCCGACCCCAAATCATAAATCGGCAGCGTATCAGCGCGCAGCCCTTGGGTTAGCGCATATGTGTCGGGGCTGGTTGTGTAGACATCGCAGGCAATCTGTGTTGGTTCGGTAAGCAAAGCGGTTTCGGCGACAACATCCAACCGGGCGGGGGCTGGTTTGGCCAAAAGACCCGCCCGCGTGAATGCGCGCATATCGGAAGGAAGTATCCGCAACGGCGGGGTTTCATCGCCCCAATATTCATGCGTGACCCGCAAAGATAGCGCGATGTGAAAGCTCATGATTGTGCCTCCCGCAGAGGGAACAGGCTGCGCCGTGGTTTGCGCACCGCTGGTTTGAGCGACGTAATCGCGCCCGATGTCAGCGTGATTGTGCGGATTTTGAACATTACCGAAGGCACATAGCGCCCGCCAAGATTACCCCACATCTGGCCCATTTCTTCGACCCGCAGATTGCTTATTTCAAACGATAATTGCTGCATTCCTTTGGGCATATTGGGCGTGTTTTGCGGGGTCATTAACGGATAGCTTTGGAAAAACATCAAAGCCGCCGACAGCATTTTGAGCCCTTCGCCATAGATATTTGCGTCATATGATGCAGCCAGCATCGCATAGACATCCAGATGCAGCGGCTCTTCGCCCGCGGTGAAACCTGCCAGCGGGGCGCCGCGCCCTTGTCCGCGGCGCGGCACGCTATCTTCAGAAATATTCGTGACAAAAATCGCCAACCGATTGCGCGCCAATTCGGATACTTTGCCGTCAGGATCCGTCAAAGGTGCCAGAACGGCAATATCCTCGGGCGCACCAAAACGCCCCGAAAGATGCCCATTCAGCTTGGACACGGTCAAAGAAAGCGCCGCATCAATCACGGATGATTATCCATCTTTTTTGGGCCTGCGAGCAGGGTATGTTTAGCCGTCCAGAAGAGACCATTTGGCCCCCTTATATTTGTGTCATTTACATGCGGTGCGCGAACGTAATGCTTACCTAAGGGCGAAAAGAAAATATCCGGTAAACAATTAATTGCCCTTACGTTAAGCAGAGCATAGGTTCCGTCAATCTGGCAATCCCTGAGTCAAATAATTGCAATATATATTTGGTTTCAATGTGTTAAAGCGCACAAAGCAACAGAAAATATTGATTCTCTTTTAAGTCGAAAGGGCAAATCAAATACCAATTACACATCCTAAAGGTGTAATTTTCATAAAGGTTTTCATTTCAGCACCCAGAATCATGCAGCTCAGTTTTGCGCGTAGCGCGTGTGTAAAAAGGGCGGCGTTTATGGCGAAAATCGCGCAATTTTCTATGCGCGCGGCAGCCGCTGTCTGACGTCTAAATTCGACAATCCATTTGGCGCATAATTGGTATTATGTAATATATAGAAATGCGAAACCATATATTTATCAGCCTGTTAGACCCCATAATACATACGGTGCCAATCGACGTATTGTGTAATACCGTCTGCCACGCTGGTTTGTGGCGCATAGCCTGTCAGCGATTTCAGCAGGCTATTGTCGGCCCATGTCGCAGGCACGTCACCTGGCTGCATGGGCAGCATTTGCTTTTGCGCTTTGTGGTTCGACGCGCGTTCAATCGCGCTGATGAAATCCATCAGCGGCACGCTGTCGCCATTGCCGACATTCACAACGCGCCACGGCGCAACTGGCGACAGGCTGTCGCCTTCTGGCACGATCCCGTCTGCGGACCGCATTGGCACCGCGTCAATCAGCAGCCGGATCCCGCGCACCAGATCCGTGACAAAGGTAAAGTCGCGGCGCATTTCGCCGTGATTAAAGACCTTGATCGGTTTGCCCGCCAAGATCGCGCTGGTGAACAGATATGGCGCCATATCAGGTCGGCCCCACGGCCCGTAGACCGTAAAGAACCGGAACATTGTAACAGGCAGATCATAAAGATGCGCATAGCTGTGCGCCATTGATTCAGAAGCCTTTTTTGTGGCTGCATAATAGGACATTTGATGATCGGCCTGATCGGTTTCGCGGTATGGCATCTTGGTGTTTGCGCCATAGGCCGAACTGGTTGACGCCAGCAATAGATGTTTGGGCGGATGCGCGCGCGCCGCCTCTAACAGCTCGAACGTGCCCAGAAGATTGGCCTCTGTATAGGCGCGCGGGTTTTCGATCGAATAGCGGACTCCGGCTTGGGCGGCCAAGTGCACAACCGCATCAAAGTGGTGGTCCGCAAAAAGTCCCATGAGAAGACCGGGTTCTTCGACCCTGCCCTTTACTGCGGTGTAATTGTCATGGGCGATCAGCTGCGCCTCGCGGGCGGATTTCAACGCCGGATCATAATAATTATTGTGGCTATCCAGCCCGACAACGCGGTGCCCTTCGGCCAGTAAAAGCTGCGACAAATGAAAGCCGATAAATCCGGCAGCACCGGTAACAAGTACAGTCTGAACGGACATCAATCGACCTCGAACAAATCACGTGTATAGATTTTTGCCGTGACATCGGCCAATTCATCGGTCAGCCGGTTGGCAAGGATCAAATCGGATTGTTCTTTAAATTCAGCAAGATCCGACACGACTTTACTGTTAAAAAACTGATCGGATTCAAGCACGGGTTCATAGACAATGCATTGAATACCCTTGGCCTTGATCCGTTTCATAATGCCCTGAACCGAACTGTCACGGAAATTGCTTGAGCCGGCTTTCATCACCAGCCTGTAAACCCCGACAGTCTTGGGATTTCTTGCGATAATCTGATCGGCAATAAAATCCTTGCGGGTGCGGTTGGATTGCACAATTGCGCTGATCAAGTCTTGTGGCACACTGTCATAATTGGCCAGTAACTGCTTGGTATCTTTGGGCAAACAATAGCCGCCATAGCCAAAGGACGGGTTGTTGTAATGGCTGCCAACGCGCGGATCAAAGCTGACACCTTCAATCACTTCGCGTGTGTTCAGCCCATGCGCAATCGCATAACTGTCAAGTTCGTTGAAATAGGCAACGCGCATCGCCAAAAACGTGTTTGAAAACAACTTGATCGCTTCTGCTTCTGTTGTATCGGTGAAAAGGACGGGCATGTCTTTCTTGATCGCCCCTTCGACCAGCAGCGCCGCAAAGCGCCGCGCATCATCTGTATGTGCGCCAACTACAATTCTTGACGGGTGCAAATTGTCATAAAGCGCCCTACCCTCGCGCAAGAATTCAGGCGAGAAAATGATGTTGTCATAGCCGATATCGGCGCGCAAACCGGTTGTAAATTTCACCGGCACAGTCGATTTAATCACAATCACAGCATGCGGCGCGATGGCATGTGCCTGCGCGGCAACGGCTTCGACTGATGATGTGTCAAAGTGATTGCTGCGCGGGTCATAGTTTGTCGGCGTTGCGATAATGACAAAATCGGCATTTTCAAAGGCAACCTGCGCATCGGTCGTTGCTGTCAGGTTCAGATCACCGCGCGCCAGATATTGTGCAATATCATCGTCTTCGATTGCGGATTTGCCTGCATTGACCAGCCCCACGCGGGTCGCATCAACGTCAACGGCAACAACCTCGTGATGCTGCGCCAAAAGCACCGCATTCGAAAGCCCGACATATCCAAGACCTGCAACGGCAATTTTCATGAAAATGACTTCTCTTAATTCGCGTTGCGTTCAGTATATGCAGGGAAACTTTAGCAAATCATAGCCCCGGCTAACAAAATTCGGTTTTCTTGGACCCAAGAACCGCTTAGCTTGATGAAAATGGATCATAGGGCCGCAATGCAAGACAATATGCAAGACGACACGCAAGACGATACGAATAAAGATGAAAATGATGACGTGGGTGGCGATGATGACCTGACGGCGGGTGCCTTGCCGCTCTGGTTTCCAGAGCTGGCACCAGGTGGCGACGGTACCGGGTTCATAGAAAAGAACAGTCGACATTCATTGATGTTTGTCAAACGCTTGCAGCCCGTTCTTCTTGTGACTTTCGACAATCTTTCCAATGTTGGTGATCAAAGCCCCGAACGGGTGCCTTGGGCGTTCAAATTTGCGCGTGATCAACATGTTTCGCATCTTGGCGTGCTGGCGCACGGGAAACTTTGGTACCGCGATCCGCAATTGATCGACCGCATGCAACAGCTGTCGGATAGCGGCTTTTTTGCGGATTATGAGAGGGTTGTTTTTGCTGGTGCGTCCATGGGCGCGTTTGCAGCACTTGTGTTCGCGTCCTTGGTGCCCGGCGCGCATGTCATGGCATTCAATCCGCAATCCACACTGAATCCCGAATTGGTGCCGTGGGAAGACCGTTACTGGATCGGCCAGCGGCAGGACTGGACGTTGCCACTAAGTGATGCGCAAGGAATCTTGGGCAATTGCGGGCCTGTCAGTGTGTTCTATGATCCCTATCACGCGCCCGACCACCAACATTTCCTGCGCCTGACCGATGCGAATGTAACGCCCTATAAATGCTGGTTTTCAAGCCATAAATCAGCTGTATTCCTGCGCAAGATCGACGCGCTCAAGCCGCTAATGCATGCCGGTCTTTTCGGCGAGATAACCGAGCAGGAATTCTACAAATTGTATCGCGGCCGGCGCGCCCTGCCTTGGTATGTCGGGTCTTTGCAAAAGTATTTCACACAAAAAGGCCGCGACCAAATGGGCAAACGTGCGCGGATGCAATATCGCAGACTGAAGCGAGCGGCATCGTGACTGACCCCTATACGGTGCTACATGGCGGGTTTCACAAAACCGCGTCGACCTATTTGCAGCGCATATTGAGACGGAATAAGAACTTTATGGACAAGCGCGGGGTGCACTATGTGCATCACCGCGATATGCGAAAACAATTCACTGTTCCCTGCCAAGAAAACGGCTATCTGCATCTTGGTATTCAGCGCAATGACATCATCGATGATGCAGAGCTTCGCCGTCTGACCACGGCGTTTTTTGAACCTCTCAGGGAACGCAATTGCGAAAGGCTTATCCTTAGCGATGAAAACCTGGCGGGGCATTGCGGACATTGCGCAAAACGCGGCACGCTATATCGTTTCCGCGACGAATTCATGAGCGTCACAGCAAAAGAAATTCCATTTACCGTGCGTGAGGTCCATCTTGCGGTAAGAAACTATCCCGATTTTTTCGCCGCTGCCTATGTCGAATATATCAGGTCTTTGCGCGCAATGAGCCCATTTGTTGTCTCTGCAAATGTAATGGTTGATCGGGTTATGAATAACCTTTTGGGATGGAACGGTGTGATCAAACAGGTCCAAAAGTGCTTTCCTAATGCCAGAATTTACATGTGGAAATTTGAAGATTTTCGTGATGACCCCAGCATGACCAATCAAATTATCAGGAATCTTGCGGGCCCGAACATCGACATAACCAAATTCAAAACCCCAAAGGATGACCGACGCCGGCCATCTGCATCTGCACGCGCGATGGATGAAATCCAGAAACTGATCCTATCTGTTGGCATTGCACAAGCTGCTGGCCAAATTCGTAGCATTCAAGAGGAGTTCCCGCGAGATGCGCAAAACCCCGGTTTTGATCCCTGGTCCGACTGGGAACGCCAGCATCTGACCAATCTTTACCATCAAGATCTTGCACGGCTTGCCAAAAATCCGCGCATCACGATGGTGCGACCGGACACAGTTGTGCAGCAATAAGACCTGCATCAATTTTCTCTTTTGACCAACAAGTTAAAGATGTTAAAGGATGGCCATGACACAATCTATCCTCATCCTGAATGGCCCCAACCTCAACCTGCTCGGGACCCGCCAGCCCGAAGTTTACGGGCCGACAACGCTGCGCGATATTGAACTTATCTGCGCAGCCAAGGCAAAGGCGCTTGGACTTGATATCGTGTTTATGCAAACCAATCACGAGGGCGAGATGATTGACCTGCTGCACGGTGCGCGCGGCACCCATGCGGGGGTGATCCTGAATGCGGGGGCCTATACCCATACGTCGATCGCGCTGATGGATGCGATTTCAAGCATTATGCTGCCGGTGATCGAATTGCACCTGTCGAATATCCATGCCCGCGAGGCATTTCGCCAGACTTCCTATATTTCAAAGGTTTGTATCGGCCAGATCTGCGGGTTTGGCGCGGCAGGCTATCCGCTGGCGATGCAGGCGCTGGCCGAGTATCTGGGCAATCCCGCATGAGAACGCTTGTTGAACAACTCTCGCTGTTGACCAGCGCGCGCAGCGTTGAAACCTTGTGGAACCTGCATACCGAACAGATGAACGCTTATGGCTTTGATCGGGTGATGTATGGCTATACGCGCTATCGCACCTCCAGCTCGCTTGGTGATCCGCAAGATTGGGTGCTTTTGTCAAACCAGACACCCGAATATATGCAAGTGTTCTTTGACGAAGCCTATTATTACCACGCGCCTATGCTCAAATGGGCATTGGCGAATAACGGTGCCTGTAGCTGGCGCTGGATGATGGATATGAAGCGGATCGACAACCTGACCGCCAGTGAAAAGCGGGTGATGGAATTCAACCGCAGTATGAATGTCACCGCGGGCTATACGATCAGCTTCCGGTCGATTTCTGAACGGACAAAAGGCGCCATCGCCCTGACAGCCCGCCCCGGCATGACACAAGACGCTGTGGAACAGGTTTGGGCAAAGCACGGCGAAGAAATCATTGTGATGAACAATGTGATGCACCTTAAATTGCTGACCCTGCCCTATACCGGTGACCGCCACCTGACCAAGCGCCAGCGCGAGGTTTTGCAATGGGTCGGTGACGGGAAAACGACGCAGGATATTGCTATCTTGCTTGGGCTTACCCCTGCCACGGTTGAAAAACACCTGCGCCTTGCCCGCGAGGCGCTGGATGTGGAAACAACGGCCCAAGCGGTGCTGAAGGCTGCGTTTTACAACCAGATGTTTGTCATCGACGCAGAGGTCTGATTGGCTAGGCGATCCGCCATATTGCGCGGCATCTGTCTGTGTTGAAATTTTAGAATATTTGGCGCCACGTGACATGTCATAAACCTGCGCGAGGTCAGGTTTACCTGACTTTCATGCTGTCGCCGCATTTGCCAAACTAAAGAAGTTCCGTGAGTGGTGGCCTTGGGCCTGGGAACGGCGAATTGGACCCCTTGCGATTTCAAGGCCAGCCAATTCGTGCCGGTCTACCGGACGTTGGTGTTACGGGTTTGCCCGCTGATATCAACACATTTGATATTGTGCGTTCTCGTCCCGAAATTAGGGCGCACTTCATCATAGCGGCACCATGTCTTTTCCCGAGCATGGTGCCGCGTCCCGTTTATGGGCAAACAAAAAGGCCCCGCTGGAATATCCAACGGGGCCTTTTGTTGCTTGCGCCTGCGCGCGAAACCTTAGCCTTTGAGTTTTGCAACTTCGGCAGCAAAGTCTTCTTCGACTTTCTCGATGCCTTCGCCAACTTCAACGCGGGAATAACCTGTGATTTCAACGCCAGCTTCTTTGGCAGCTTGCGCAACTGTCACATCAGGGTTCACCACAAATTGCTGGTTCAGCAATGTGACTTCGGCCATATATTTTTTCATACGGCCAACAATCATCTTTTCGATCACGGCTTCGGGTTTGCCGGATTCGCGGGCGATGTCCATCTGGACCTGCTTTTCTTTTTCGACAACTGCCGGATCAAGATCAGCTTCGGACAGAGACGCAGGGTTCGCTGCAGCGATGTGCATTGCAACCTGACGGCCGAATGCTTCGTTATCGCCAGTCAGCGCAACCAGAACACCGATGTTACCCATGCCAGGTGCCGCAGCATTGTGCACGTAGTTCACAACTTGCTGACCTTCGAGCGCGGCCATACGGCGCACGGACATGTTTTCACCGATCACGGCAACAGCATCGGTTACTGTTTGCTCGACGGTTTTTGCGCCCATTGCGGCCGCTTTAAGCGCGTCAATGTCGGAAACGCCAAGCGCGGCTTGTGCGATCCCTGCAACCATTTTCTGGAAGTCAGCGTTTTTCGCAACAAAGTCGGTTTCAGAGTTCACTTCAACAGCGACGCCTTTGCCGTCTTTGACAGCCACAGCGACAAGACCCTCAGCCGCGGTGCGGCCCGATTTTTTCGCAGCTTTTGCGAGACCTTTGGTGCGCAGCCAGTCAACCGCGGCTTCCATGTCGCCATCTGTTTCTGTCAGCGCTTTTTTCGCGTCCATCATGCCTGCGCCCGTGCTGTCGCGCAGTTCTTTCACCATTGCAGCGGTGATTGCCATGTTACTTCTCCTTAGCGGAATTCAAAATAATTCGGGGGCAGGGTTTTGCGCCCTACCCCGCTGTTTTGTGACGCTTATTCAGCCGCTGCTTCTTCTGCAACGATTTCTTCTGCGAATTCTTCCATTGCGCCCATGTCAACGCCAGCTGCACCCAGCTGTGCGGACATACCGTCAAGCGCTGCACGTGCAGCCAGATCGGTGTAAAGCGCGATGGCGCGTGCCGCGTCGTCGTTGCCTGGAATCACATAGTCAACGCCGTCAGGTGAACAGTTGGTATCAACAATAGCCACAACCGGAATGCCCAGTTTTTTAGCTTCTGCGATGGCCAGATCTTCTTTGTTAACGTCGATGACGAAAATCAGGTCAGGCACGCCGCCCATTTCGCGGATGCCGCCCAAAGATGCTTCGAGTTTGCCTTGCTCGCGTTCCATGCCAAGACGTTCTTTCTTGGTCAGGCCCGCGAAACCGGTTGCTGATGCTTCGTCAATCGCTTTCAGGCGGTTGATGGATTTAGAAACGGTTTGCCAGTTGGTGAGCGTGCCACCCAACCAACGGTGGTTCATGTAGAATTGCGCTGATTTTTCAGCGGCTTCCATGATTGGTTTTGCCGCTTGGCGCTTGGTGCCAACGAACAGAACGCGGCCGCCTTTGGCGACGGTGTCACGGATGACTTGCAGCGCCTGATCCAGCATTGGAACAGTCTGTGTCAGGTCCATGATGTGGATGCCGTTGCGCGAACCGTAGATGTACTGACCCATTTTAGGGTTCCAGCGGGCGGTCTGGTGACCAAAGTGTACGCCTGCTTCAAGCAGTTGGCGCATGGAGAACTCGGGAAGAGCCATGTCTTTTTTCCTTTTCCGGTTTCTACCTCAGCGGGGGATTAGGCAAATGCCCAACCGGTGGATCCTTTGGGATTTCTCCCCATTGGACCCGCCCCCGCCTGCGGGATTAAGTAGCTGCCCTTTAGCCGGGGTTTGCCCCCGGCGCAACCCATTTGGCGCGAAAACCTATAAAAATACCCGTTCCACAAACCAATAGGCCCCGACGGTCGCAATCGCCACAGATGCAGGAACCGCAACAAGATGGCGGTAGGCATCCACACGGTCGCGTAGCCGGATTGATACCGCGCATAGCGCAAATACCGCAGCAAGCGGTCCGGCAAAGACCCAGACAGGCCCTTCGGTCAATGTTTGCAGCGGCGCGGGGTTCAGCGCCATGAGCGCAATCGCCGCGATAAACAGCACCACATAAAGCGCGAAGCCTTGGGTGACCTCGTTCTTGCCGCGATCAATGCGCAGCGCCTGCCAGACACAAAGGAACATGACCGCAATCACCGCCAACTGTCCGACCTCGACCCCGATATTGAAACCGATCAGCGCCGGAATGAATGCATTTTCAGGCAGACCAAATTCCGCAAGCACCGAGGCAAAGCCAAGACCGTGCAGCAGGCCAAAACCAAAGATCACATAGGGGCGCCAAGGGCTTAGACCCTTCATATAGATGTTTTCGACAGCGACATAGGTGATGGATAAGGCGATCAGCGGCTCGACCACGGCGATAAATTCAATGCCGAATGTGCCCAAAAAGAAATCATCGATAAACGCCGTGTACCCCAGCGCTGCCAGTGCCAGCGTGATCGTATGCGCAACCGTAAATAGTGATACCTGCACCAAAAGCGGCTTCATCCGCGCAGCAAGGAAAAACAGCCCCAGCACAAACAGGATATGATCCAGCCCCTTGGGCACGATGTGATCAAACCCGATCGGGATATAGCTGGCAAAAACCTGCGCGCCCGATTGTGCTGATCCGCCATTGACCAGAAACGGCGCGGATAATTCGCCGTTTGTCAGCGTCCCTGTATAGGGTGCTTGGGCAACGTCATTCTGGCGCACGATCAACGTGCCATAGCTTGGCGCCCAACCGATCTGGAAACTGTCCGCGTCAACGGGATATGTGCCGGTCATACGGATCTGCGATTGGCGCACAACGTTGATGTTCTCGGTCGGCAAGACGATCACACCGCTTTGCTCCATCGCAACCGGAACACCGTCTGCAAGGACCGTGAAATTTTCTGCGAATGTGGGCCAATAGGCACCGAACCTGTCAGCAATTTCCTGACCGGAAAGCGCGCGCAAAGCATCGTAATCTTGGGCATTTTCGGCCGCATCGGTATCCGCGATTTCGCTTAGGTTTATACTTGCAAGCATCGCCTCGGCGTTGATGTCGATAACGATTGTCATTTCACCATTGCTGGCGCTCAGGTTCAGAACGCTTGGCATGACCTCATGCGCGCGCAAGGGGGCTGTCATCACAATCAGCGTGATCATGCTTGACATCAGTGTCTGAAACGCAACCCTTGCGATGTTGGATAAGGATACTTTGATGCGCATTTTCTCACTTCTCTTTTCGTTATTGGCGTTGCCCGCAGCGGCCCATGAATTCTGGCTTGAACCGTCGGCCTATCAGATTGCGCCGGACGGTACCCTGCAAGCCGATATTGTCAATGGGCAGGATTTTGACGGGGCCAAACAGGTGTATTTCCCTGGCCGGTTTGAAATCTTTGCGGCATTTGCCGGTGATCTGACCGAAAACGTCGCGGGCCGTGCTGGCGACCGGCCCGCGTTGAACCGCGCACCCGTAGCCGAAGGGTTAAATATCGTTGCCTATCAGGCGCGCAACGCGACTGTCAGCTATGAAACATGGGAAAAGTTCCAAAGCTTTGTGGACCACAAAGACCTGGGCGATGTGTTGCCCCGCCATCAGGCCCGCGGTTTGCCAGAAGCCGGATTTGATGAGGTCTACTCGCGCTATTCAAAAACCTTGATCGGTGTCGGCAATAGTATCGGGGCTGACCGCCGTACAGGGCTAGAAACCGAAATTGTCGCACTTACCAACCCCTATACCGATGATCTGTCAGACGGGTTTTCGGTGCAATTGTTCTACCGCGACGATCCGCGCGCCAACGTGCAGGTCGAGGTGTTTGAAAAATACGGCACAGGCGAGGTCACAGTTACATTTTACCGGACCGATGCAAGCGGCATCGCGACATTCCCCGTCACTGCGGGGCATAGCTATATGGTGGATGCGGTTGTGCTGCGCGAACCGGATGCTGCGTTGAACGCGCAGACAGGTGCGGTGTGGGAAACGCTTTGGGCCAATCTGACATTTGGCGTGCCGGAATGAACGCGGATTTGCGCAAAAAGATCGTGACGGTCTGCGACCGGAAAATCGCGCAAAAAGGCGAAAACGTGGGTCTTTCGTTTTATGCGTTCTTTGCCAATCGCAATGATGATCCGGCAACATTGATGCTGGCCGCAACATGGTGGATCGAAACCCACAAGCTGGATCATTTTGAAAAGGCGATCAAAATCCGCCAAATGGTTGTAGACGGGCTTTGACGGGTGCTTGCGCATCGCGCAAGGCTCGGTCAGAACGGGGGTATGACACAGACTTCTGACATTCTTTGTATTGGATCGGTCCTTTGGGATGTGATCGGGCGCACGGCCAGTTCGATGCGCGTAGGCTCTGACGTGCCGGGGCGTATCACGCGCCTGCCGGGCGGGGTTGCGATGAATATCGCGATGACGCTGCGCCGCTTTGGCATGGCCCCTGCCCTGCTGACCACCATCGGGCGTGACCCCGAAGGCGAAGAGCTGATCGCCGAAGCCACCCGCATGGGCATGAATTGCGACCATATCTACCGTTCGGACGATCTGCCCACCGATGTCTATATGGCCATCGAGGGCGCAAACGGGTTGATAGCGGCGATTGCCGACGCGCATTCTCTGGAGGCCGCAGGCGACAAGATCTTGCGGCCATTGGCCAACGGCGCACTTGGCACGGCACAGTCACCTTATGCGGGCACCATCGCGCTTGACGGGAATTTGACCACTGAACTGCTGCAAACAATCGCCCGATCCCCGTTGTTTCAAAACGCCGATTTTCGGGTTGCACCTGCGTCCCCGGGCAAGGCAGAACGATTGCTTGCATTGCTTGGCCACCCGTCCGCCACGCTTTACGTGAACCTCGAAGAAGCCGGATTGCTGTGCCAAACAACATTTGACGACAGCGCCAGTGCTTGCGCTGCGCTGATGGCGCGCGGTGCCCACCGCGTGTTGGTGACCGATGGCGGCAAATCAGCGTCTGAGGGCACCGCAGGCGATATCATCACCCAGACACCCCCCGCCGTTATGGTCACCCGCGTGACTGGCGCGGGCGATACATTCATGGCGGCGCATATCGCGTCCGAAGCCGCAGGCATGGACCGCGCCGCCGCCCTTACCCGTGCGCTGAACGCCGCGGCCACCTACGTTTCCGGAGAGACACCCCTATGACCATTGCGATCCATTACAGCGCCGAAGTGGCCCATGCCCGTGCCGAGGGTCTACCCATTGTGGCGCTTGAAAGCACCATCATCACCCACGGCATGCCGTTTCCGCAAAACGTGGAAACCGCGCGGCTGGTCGAAGATGATGTGCGCAATGCCGGCGCTGTGCCCGCGACGATTGCTGTGATCGACGGGCTGTTGCATGTGGGGCTTGAACCTGCGCAGCTTGATGCATTGGGGCAGGCCCAAAACGTTGCCAAACTGTCGCGCGCCGATATTGCGGCCTGTATCGCGACAGGTGGCACCGGTGCCACGACCGTGGCGGCCACGATGATTGCGGCACATCTGGCGGGCATCCATGTCTTTGCCACGGGCGGCATTGGCGGCGTGCACCGCGGCGCGGAGACAAGTTTTGATATCTCCGCCGATCTGCAGGAACTGGCACAAACGCCGGTAACGGTGGTGGGTGCCGGCGCGAAAGCGATCCTTGATCTGCCCAAAACATTCGAAGTGCTGGAAACGCTGGGTGTGCCGGTGATTGCATTTGGTCAGGATTATCTGCCTGCGTTTTGGTCGGCCACGTCTGACCTGCCGGCCCCTTTGCGCATGGATACTGCCGCAGATATTGCACGCGCCCAAATCACGCGCAGCGCGATGGGGCTCAAGGGCGGGCAACTTGTTGCAAATCCGATCCCGCAGGCCGATGAAATTGGCGCCGAAATTCTGGCCCCGATTATCGCCCAGGCGCTGTCCGAGGCCGAAGCGCAAAAGATCAGCGCCAAATCCGTCACCCCGTTTCTGTTGGGGCGCATCTTTGAATTGACCGAAGGGCGGTCATTGACCGCAAATATCGCACTTGTGCGCAATAACGCGCGGCTTGCTGCACAAATTGCCAGCGAAATGGTGAAACTGGCTGGCAAGGATGGGCGTTAGGCTTGTGGTGCTGCGCCGCAGTGCCTAGATGTGACCAAACATATTTGAGTTCCCAAGATGATTGACCCGATCCACGACCCCCACAAGCCGCGCGCAAAGTTGCATCTTTTCGCACGTATGCGGGGTAATTTTCTTGCTGGTCTGATTATTGTGGCGCCCATCGGGCTGACGCTTTGGCTGATCTGGACGGTTGTCGGCTGGATCGACAGCTGGGTCTGGCCGTTTGTGCCCAATGCCTATCAACCCGAAGAACTGGTTAACCGGCTGTTGGGCCGCGAGGCGGGTGACCAAATCACGGTTAATGTGCGCGGAATCGGCGTTGTCATCTTTTTGCTGTTTACCATGCTTGTTGGCTGGGTCGGGAAAGGGCTGATCGGGCGGTCGTTCTTGCGTATTGGCGAACGGTTTGTCGACCGTATGCCTGTGGTGCGGTCAATCTATAATGCGGCCAAACAGCTGGCAGAGACTGTGTTTTCGCAGCGCGACACGTCTTTTGACAAGGCCTGTCTGGTGGAATACCCGCGCAAGGGTATCTGGGCGATTGCGTTTATTTCGACCAATGCAAAAGGTGAAATTGATGCGCAATTGTCCGATGGCGAACCCACAGTAACCGTCTTTTTGCCGACGACACCCAACCCGACGTCCGGTTTTTTGCTTTTCTTGCCGCGCAGCGATGTCAAAATTCTTGATATGACAGTCGAAGACGCGGCCAAGCTCGTGATTTCAGCGGGGCTTGTCTATCCGAACAAGAAAGATGCCGAAGCCGAAATTGCGGACGCCTCTTAGGTGATTGGTGCCGCGCTTACCGGCTTTGCGACTGCCTTTAGCCTGATCCTTGCGATTGGCGCGCAAAATGCATTTGTCTTGCGGCAGGGTCTGACCCGTAGCCATGTCTTTGCGCTGTGTCTTTTATGCGCAGCGTCCGACGCGGTTTTAATCGTTGCAGGCGTTTTGGGTTTCGGGGCCATTACCGAAAAATATCCGCAACTGCCGCAGATGATGGCATGGGGCGGTGCCGCGTTCTTGATCGTTTACGGCACGATGCGGCTTTGGGCGGCTTATAAAGGCGCATATGCGATGCAGATCGCCGGAAAGTCTGCGGGGCTTTGGGCAACATTGGGAACGGCCGCGGCGCTGACATGGCTAAACCCGCATGTCTATCTTGATACGCTGGGGTTGATCGGCGCCATTTCGGTGCAGTTCACGACAGCAAGCCTCAAGATGGCCTTTGCAATCGGGGCGGTGACATCGTCATTTGTGTTTTTCTTCGGGCTTGGCTACGGCGCACGTCTGTTAGCACCAGTGATGCAATCTGCCAGAGCATGGCAGGTTCTGGATGTTTTGATTGCCTTGGTGATGTGGGTCCTGGCGTTCAAGCTGATTAGCTGAACATATCCGTCAGGTCGACCGTGCTTCTGGAGTTCAGATCGGCCTTGTGGTTGGCCAAAAACGCATCTGCCGCCGCCGCCCCTGCCGATCGCAGCCGTTCCAGAATAACCGGTGTGGCGATGGTTTTGGTCGCAACGTTCAAATCATTCATCAGGCCGTCATCGGCGATCATATGCACAAGCACGTCTTTCATCGCGCCTTGGGGAACGGACCCTTCGGTGATCAGCCGTTTGACAAAATCAATTGCGCGCAATTCGCGCAAAAGCGAGGAATTAAAGCTGATTTCATTGACCCTGTTTTGGATGGATTGCACATCCGTGGGCAATGTATTGCGGTAAAGCGGGTTGATGTTGACGATCAGAATATCGTCGGGCAGGTGTTTTTCAAAAAGCGGAAACAGCGCGGGGTTTCCGGTATAGCCGCCATCCCAGAATGCCTCTGATTTTCCGGTGGCAGGGTCGGTAAATTCGACGGCCTGAAAAATACTGGGCAGACAGGCGGATGCCATAATCGCATTTGCGGAAATCTCGTCGCCGGTAAACACTCTGATCTTGCCTGATCTGACATTGGTGGCGCAGATGTGCAGCTCGGGGCCGATGTTTTCGCAGACGGTGTCATAGTGGAACTGATCGACAACCGCGGCCAGCGGGTTTTCGTTGAACGCACCAAAACTATAGGGCGACATCATGCGCGTCGTGAAATCAAACGCGGCATAAAGCGGCGAATATTCCAGCGACTTGGCCCAAAGATGCGCGGTTGGCGCAAATGATGACACCCAAGCCGACAGGTGCGGGTCGGTGATGGCCCCGACCTTGCGCCACAGCCAGTCAAGGTTATCAATCGCCCCTTGCCGCCCGCCCGTGACCCAGCCCGATTTCAGCGCAACCGCATTAAGCGCCCCCGCCGAGGTGCCCGAAATCGCGGCGATCTCGATATCTTCTTCGGCCAGAAGTCGCGACAGCACGCCCCATGTGAACGCGCCATGCGCCCCGCCGCCCTGAAGCGCGAGGTTGATCCGTATCACAGCGCGGTCCAGCCGCCATCAACGCTGATTGTGGTGCCAGTCACCTGTTCTGCGGCGTCCGAACACAGATAAAGCGCTGTGCCGCCCAATTGTTCGGTGGTTGCAAAAGCTTTGGAGGGTTGGCGCGCCAACATGACGTTCTTGATCACGTCCTCGCGCGACATGTCGTATTCTTTCATCGTATCGGGGATTTGCGCTTCGACCAATGGGGTCAGCACATAGCCCGGACAGATCGCGTTGCAGGTGATGGGCTCTTGGGCGGTTTCCAAACCGATGGTTTTGGTCAGGCCGACAATGCCGTGTTTGGCAGCAACATAGGCCGATTTATAAGGCGATGCGGTCAACCCGTGTGCCGAAGCAATATTGATGATCCGCCCCCAGCCGTTTGCGCGCATGCCGGTGATTGCGGCGGCAGTTGTGTGAAACGCGGATGTCAGGTTAATCGCGATAATCGCGTCCCATTTGGCACCGGGGAAGTCTTCGATCGGGGCGACGTGCTGAATGCCCGCGTTATTGATCAGAATATCGCAGGCCCCCGCATCGGCGATCAGGCGGCGGCAATCGTCGCCATTGGACATATCGGCCTGAATATAGCGGGCATTCACGCCGGTCTGATCCGCGATCTGCGCAGCAATTGCGTGATCTTCGGGGCGGTCGGTAAAGGAATTGAGCACCACATTGATGCCCGCTTTGGCCAGTTCGCGGGCCACGCCCAGCCCGATGCCTGAATTCGAACCCGTGATAACGGCCGTTTTTCCGGTCAATGACATGATTTTTTGCTCCGTAACAATGCTTTGCGACTCACTCTACATGCTGCAACTGCAAAGGCCAGCCCAAGCAAGGATCGCTAATAAAAAAACGCCCGCACAAGGCGGGCGTGAAGTTATTGAGGCAGGTTTCATACAGGCAAGAAACCTATCGAGCAGTGATCTCTTTATAAGCAATCCCCCGCGCGGGTCCAAGCTAAAAGTTTGAATACTCACAAAAGCCGCATTACGGTCACAGTTGAAAAGCGATTCAATCCAATGGGGTAGCATAATCATGACAGTTAATTTCCACCGTAAATGGCGGGCTTTGGGCGCGGGGGTCGCGCTGATGGCAGCGGGCACATTTGCGGCAGCCGAACCCCAGCACGGCATAGCTATGTATGGGGTTCCTGCATTGCCACATGATTTTGTGTCCCTGCCCTATGCAAACCCCGATGCGCCAACAGGTGGCCGCATGGTCACCGCCGAGGTCGGCAGCTTTGACAGCCTCAACCCTTACATCACCAAAGGCAGCGTGCCATGGCAGTTGCGCTATCTGATCGGCGAAAGCCTGATGGGGCGCACTTTGGACGAACCTTTCACGCTTTACGGTGTTTTGGCCGAATCGGTCGAGACCGGACCGAATCGCGAATGGGTGGAATTTACGCTTAACCCCGCTGCCGCGTTCAGTGACGGAAGCCCCGTGACCGTCGAAGACGTGATCTGGTCATTTGAAACGCTGGGAACCCAAGGACATGGCAGGTATCGCGGGTTCTGGGATAAGGTCGAAAGCCTTGAAGAAATCCGTCCTGGTACCGTGCGTTTCACCTTTAACACCGAAGACCGCGAACTGGCCCTGTTGGCCGGTCTGCGCCCGATCCTGAAAAAGGCCCAATGGGAAGGTGTCGATTTCGCCGAAAGCAGTCTTGATATCGTGCCGATCACCTCTGCACCGATGGTGATCGCGGATTATGAACCAGGGCGTTATATTTCCTTGCAACGAAACCCCGATTATTGGGGGGCCGATGTGCCATTCCGGCGCGGCACGTTCAATCTTGATGAAATCCGGCTGGAATTCTTCGGCGATGAAACGCCTGCATTCGAAGCCTTTACCGCAGGCGAAGTGAATTTCACCCGTGAATTCAGCATTTCGCGCTGGGAAAGCCGCTATGATTTTCCCGCTGTGCAGGCCGGCGATGTGGTCAAGTCGGAACTGCCGCATGGTCGCCCGACAGGGATGACGGGTTTTGTGATGAATACGCGCAACCCGATTTTCGCGGATTGGCGTGTGCGTGACGCGCTGCTGCATGCGTTCAACTTCCAGATCATCAATGACGCGGCCACCGGCATGGCGCAACCGCGCATTCAATCCTATTGGGGCAATTCGCCACTGGGGATGCGCGACGGCCCCGCAACCGGCAAAGTCGCCGAATTGCTGGCGCCCTTTGCTGATGAGCTGCTGCCCGGCACGATCGAAGGCTATACGCTGCCCGCAGGGGATGCGAACCCGCGGAACCGTGCCGATATGGGCGTGGCCCTTGCACAGCTCGAAGCTGCAGGCTGGACCATTCAGGACGGCGTGATGACCAATGTAGACGGCACGCCGCTGGCGTTTGAACTGCTGTTGTCGCAAGGCAGTTCCGAACATGTGGCTATGGCGGATATTTATGCGCAAACGCTTGAATCCATGGGGATCACGATGACAATCGCCCAAGCCGATTCCGCGCAATATAAAGAACGCACCGACGCCTTTGATTTTGACATGACCTATTACCGTCGGGGTGTGTCGCTATCACCGGGCAACGAACAATACTTTTACTACGGTCTGGAAAATGCCGACACGCCGGGCGGGCGCAACCTGATGGGGGTCAAATCGCCAGCGGTGGATGCGATGATCGGGGCGATGCTGAATTCGGCCAGTCAGGATGATTTTGTCGCCTCTGTGCGCGCATTGGACCGGATCCTGACGGCGGGTCGCTATGTGATCCCGTTCTACGAATGGAATGTGTCACGCATTGCGCATGACAAGAACCTGCACCATCCCGCATATATGCCGGTGTTTGGTGACTGGCCGGGCTGGCAGCCGGACGTCTGGTGGTATTCCGAAAACTAGATCTGCCTAGCCAAGCGACGTGACCCAAAGAATGGTCGCGTCGTCCTGGCTGATCGACACGACATTATGGCCCATTGATGCATCGTAATAGGCGTTATCGCCGCGACCTAGATCAATGGGTTCATAAAATTCTGTATAAAGCCGCACCTTGCCGGTCAGCACATATAGAAACTCTTCGCCGTCATGGCGCACCCAGCCGTCAAAATCATCCATCGACCGCGCGCGCACACGGGCGCGGTAGGGCAGCATTTTCTTGTTGGTCAATGTCTCGGCAAGCAACGCATGTTCGTAAGTCGTTGTAATCTTAGACCCTTCCGCGCCAAGACGGGTCACGGCCATACGCCCGTTGACCTGCCCCTTTGACGGCGGGGTAAATAGCTGCGGCACCGAAATTTCCAATCCAACCGCCAGCTTTTTTAACGCATCATAGGTCGGCGACATCTGCCCGTTTTCGATCTTTGACAGGGTTGAACGGGCCAGACCGGCCTGTTTGGCAGCCTGTTCGAGCGTCCAGTCACGGGCCTTGCGCAATTCGCGCACGCGCGCCCCAAGATCAAGCGGTTGCGCAATTGTGCTATCGCCGTTTTCATGCGCCACACGGATCAGGTTTGTCGGGTCATTTTCGTTCATGACCGTTCTTTTATTTGGCCCGCCAAGCGCTTGCAACTATGTGCCGCGCCCAAGCGCAATGCCACTGTGCTGTGCTGCACAGGAATTGGGTCTGGTTCTTTGGTGTCAGCATGGTATCACGACCCTGATGCAAACCCGCCAAATACGACACGCCAGGAGGCCATAATGGTCAAGCTTGATATTATTTCCGATCCGATCTGCCCCTGGTGCTATATCGGCAAGACCAATCTTGATAAGGCGCTTCTGCAATTTCCCGACCATCCGTTTGTGATGGAATGGCATCCGTTTCAGCTGAATCCGGATATGCCTGCGGGCGGCATGGACCGGCGCGAATATCTTGAAACCAAATTCGGCGGCAAAGAGGGCGCTGTGCGCGCCTATGCGCCCGTGGTGCAACATGCCGAAAAAACCGGTGCCAAGATCAATTTCGACGGCATCAAGATCACCCCTAATACGATTGACGCACACCGCCTGATCCACTGGGCGGGGATTGAACAGCGCCAGACATTTGTCGTGGACCTGCTGTTCAAGGCCTATTTTGTCGAAGGGCGCGATATTTCCAACCACGAAGTGCTGGCCGACATCGCCGATACCGCCGAAATGGATGCGGCAACAGTGACGAAACTTCTGGCCGCTGATGCCGATACCGCCGATATCCGCGCGCGTGACAAACACAGCCGCGATATGGGCGTGAATTCCGTGCCGACATTCATCGTGGCGCAAAAACACGCCGTTCCGGGTGCGCAACCACCCGAAGTCTGGGTCAACGTGATCAAAGAGATCATGGAAAACATCGCGGACGAGGCATGACAGTTCCACGGCCAGCTTGGCACACCAATGACCACCACCGCATTTCAGCGGCCCCATAGGTAATCGGGTTGATCTCATTGACCCGCAGCCAGACCGGCTGCGTTCCTTTGCCTATTGATGGACCTGCCTGATGAAACGACTCCCCCAGACCGAATTTATTGCACTCATGGCAATGCTAGCCGCCACGGTTGCATTCTCGATCGACGCGATGCTGCCCGCCCTGCCCCAGATCGGGCTTGACCTGACGCCCCTGAACCTGAACCGCGCACAGCTGATTATCACCAGCTTTGTCTTTGGCATGGGGGTTGGCACCTTGTTTACCGGCCCGCTATCCGATGCGTTCGGGCGCAAACCTGTGATGGTTGGCGGCGCTATTGTCTATATTCTGGCCTGTGTGATCGCATGGCGTGCGCAAAGCCTTGAGGTGATGCTATTTGCGCGGGTGGTTCAGGGGCTTGGTGCTGCAGGCCCGCGCGTGGTTGCGATGGCGCTTGTGCGTGACCTTTATAGCGGTCGCGAAATGGCGCGGATCATGTCCTTTGTGATGCTGGTTTTTTCTATCGTTCCGGCACTTGCGCCGACGGTCGGGCATTACATCATTCTGGGCTTTGGATGGCGCGGAATATTTGGGGCCTTTGTGGTCTTTGCCGCAGCAGTGCTTACGTGGCTGCTTGCACGTCAGCCCGAAACGCTGACACCGGAAAATCGGCGGCCAATGCGGGTCACTTCCATCATTGCCGCCGTGCGCGAGATGTTCATGCACCACACCGCGCGCCTGTCGATCCTTGTGCAAACCCTTACGTTTGGGATGTTGTTCACGGTGATTTCTTCGACACAGCAGGTGTTTGACCAGACATTCGGCAAGGGCGAGCAATTCCACCTGTGGTTTGGCGGCATCGCCATCTGCGCATCAAGCGCCAGCGTGATCAACGCGCGACTGGTGGTACGTCTGGGGATGCGCGCGATAATCAAGGCGATGTATACAGCGCAAATTTTCTTGACCCTGATGCTGATCGCGGTGACCCTGTTTGACGGCCCTTATTGGCTAAGCTTTGGGGCCTATGTCATTTGGGTGCTTGGCAATTTCTTTCAGGCAGGATTATCAATCGGCAATCTCAATGCGCTCGCCATGGAAGAAATGGGCCATATTGCAGGGCTTGCCGCCTCTGTCATCGCTGCTGTGGCCACCGTTGGGGCAGTCATCATCGCGGCACCCGTGGCGCTGATGTTTGACGGAACGCCCATGCCAATGGCCTATGCCGCGCTGGTCTGTGCGGGCCTTGCGCTTTGGCTCACCACCAAGATCAAACGCCCCGGTGAAGCCTGACCCCCATATCATCTTGCCAAAAATACTCAAAAAATCAGGCCGGGTTTACCCGGCCTATTTCTTTTTCTCATCAGCAAGCTTTTGCGCCAGCTCGCGGGCAATATTGAACGCACCTTGAATCTTGTCACGTTCCTTGGACCAGTCTTGCAGCACGACGATCTTGTTATCTTTGACTTTGGCCTGCCCTTTTTGGGCATGGACAAATTCAACCAGCCCCGCAGGTGATGCGAATTTATCGTTATGGAACTGGATAGTGGCCCCTTTAGGCCCCGCATCCAGCTTGGCGATGCCTGCGCGTTTGCACATGGCCTTGATCCGCACGACTAGCATCAATGTGTTGACCTCGCGCGGCAATTTGCCAAAGCGGTCGATCATCTCGGCGGCAAACCCTTCGAGTTCGACCTTGGTGGTCAGATCGGACAGACGCCGGTAAAGCCCCAGCCGCACATCCAGATCAGGCACGTAATCTTCGGGGATCAGCACCGGCACGCCCAGGTTAATCTGCGGCGCCCATTGACTGTCGTCGATAATGCCTTCGGCGTCACCCGATTTGATCGCGGCAATCTGGTCTTCCAGCATCTGTTGGTACAGCTCATAGCCGACTTCACGCATTTGTCCGGATTGTTCTTCGCCCAAAAGGTTCCCCGCCCCGCGAATATCCAGATCCTGACTGGCCAGTGTGAACCCTGCCCCAAGGCTATCAATGGACCCCAGCACACGCAGACGTTTTTGCGCGGTATCGGTCAGCTTCTGGCGCGGTTTTGTTGTCAGATATGCATAGGCGCGGGTTTTTGACCGCCCGACACGTCCCCGAATTTGGTAAAGCTGCGACAGGCCGAACATATCGGAACGCCAGACAATCATCGTGTTTGCCGTCGGAATATCGAGCCCGCTTTCAACAATCGTTGTGGCCAGCAGGACATCATATTTGCCGTCATAAAACGCGTTCATCCGGTCGTCGAGCTCACCCGCCGCCATCTGGCCTGTCGCGGTGATATAGCTGATTTCGGGCATTTGCGTTTTCAGGAATTCTTCCATTTCGGGCATATCGGCGATGCGCGGGACCACGATAAACGACTGCCCGCCGCGATAATGTTCGCGCAGCAATGCTTCGCGGATGGTGACGCTGTCGAATTCGCTGACATAGGTGCGGATCGCCAGCCGGTCGATCGGTGGCGTGCCGATGATCGACAGGTCACGCACGCCCGACAATGATAGCTGCAAGGTGCGCGGGATCGGGGTCGCGGTCAGCGTCAACACATGCACATCGGTGCGCAATTGTTTGAGCCGCTCTTTGTGCTGAACCCCGAATTTCTGTTCCTCATCAATGACTAACAGACCCAAGTTCTTGAAACGCACCCCCTTAGCCAAAAGCGCATGGGTGCCCACCACAATATCAACAGTGCCCTTGGTGATCCCGTCGCGGGTCAGCGCCGCA
The DNA here is from genome assembly GCF_900115105.1 of Yoonia tamlensis. Classification (GTDB taxonomy): domain Bacteria; phylum Pseudomonadota; class Alphaproteobacteria; order Rhodobacterales; family Rhodobacteraceae; genus Yoonia; species Yoonia tamlensis. The sequence continues at coordinate 1,303,102 of NZ_FOYP01000001.1, read as the reverse complement.
TCTTTGGCGGACACAAACCGCGACAAGGGCCGCACGTTAACCGGAAAGCCGCGGAACCTTTCGGCAAAGCTTTGGTAATGTTGCCGCGCAAGCAATGTCGTCGGCGCGATAATGGCCACCTGAATACCCGCAAGCGCCGCAACAAAGGCCGCGCGAATGGCGACTTCGGTCTTGCCAAAACCCACATCGCCGCAAATCAGGCGGTCCATCGGTTTGCCAGAGGCCAGATCGTCCAGCACATCGGCAATCGCGGCAAGTTGGTCATCGGTTTCCACATAGGGAAAGCGCGCCAAAAACTGGTCCCACAGCCCATCGGGCGGGTCCATCGCGGGCGCTGTGCGCAACGCCCGTTCCGCCGCAACGCGGATCAGACGTTCGGCAATCTGTCGGATACGTTCCTTGAGCTTGGCCTTTTTCGCCTGCCACGCACCGCCACCAAGCTTGTCCAAAAGCCCTGTGTCATGCCCGTATTTCGACAACAGTTCGATATTTTCAACGGGCAGGTAAAGCTTTGATTCTTCGGCGTATTCGATCAGCAGACATTCATGGGCGGCGCCCAATGCGGTGACAACTTCCATGCCCATAAACCGCCCGACACCGTGATCGACATGGACCACCAAATCGCCAGGGGTGAGGCTATTGGCCTCGGACAGGAAATTTTCGGCGCGGCGTTTACGCTTGGTCTGGCGGATCAGCCGGTCGCCAAGCACGTCTTGTTCGGAAATCACGGTCAGGCCGGGGGCCTCAAATCCGTGATCAAGCGGCCAAACCGCCAGATGTACGCCCGATTTGCCAACACGGCTGAAATCCTTGACCAGCACGGTTTCGGGAATACCTTCGTCGGCGATCAACCCTTCCAACCGCTCGCGCGCGCCTTCGGAATAAGAAGCAATGACCACCGGCCCTTGCGCCATGCGCGCCCGAACATGATCTGTCAAAGCACTGAAAAGATTGATATCTTCTTGCTGCCGTTCGGGCGCGAAATTGCGGCCGATACGTGCGCCCGCGTCAATGACGCCCACGCCCGTTGCCTGCTTGAGCGGCGAAAACTGCAGTACCCTGTGCCCTGCAACAGCCGCATCCCAAGCCGCATCATCAAGATACAAAAGCGCAGGCGGCGCAGGTTTATAGACGCTATCCATACGGCCCTTTTGGGTCAGCGCGTGCATACGGGTGCCATATTGGTCTTTTACGCTGTCCCAACGCGCAAGGCGCATCGGTCCGGTCTGGTCGTCAAGCGTTACGGTTGCGCGCGGCAGATAATCGAACAGGGTTTCAAGGTCTTCTTGGAAAAAGCCGAGCCAATGTTCAAACCCCGCGTGTTTGCGCCCTGCACTGACAGCCTCGTAAAGCGGATCATCGGTGCCGGCCGCCCCGAATTCGATCCGGTAATTCTGTCGGAAACGTGTGATTGCCGCCTCGTCCAGAATGACTTCGGACACAGGGGCAAGTTCAACCTCGGTAAGCGTTTCGGTGGTGCGCTGGGTTGCGGGATCAAAGCGGCGCGCGCCGTCCAGCACGTCGCCAAACAGGTCCAGCCGCACAGGGCCGGACTGGCCAGGTGGGAAAATATCGATGATGCCGCCGCGCACCGCGTAATCGCCAGGTTCCATCACTGTCGGGCTTTGCGTGAACCCCATGCGGACCAAAAAGCTGCGCAACGCGTCTTCGTCAATACGGTTGCCGACGGTGGCCTTGAATGCGGCCTCGCGCAGGATGGCGCGTGCGGGCACACGCTGGGTTGCCGCAGCAAGCGATGTCAACAAGACAAACCTTTCGGGCATCCCATGCACTAGCCCCGCAAGCGTGGCCATCCGCGCGGCAGAAACATCGGCATTTGGCGAACTGCGATCATAGGGCACACAGTCCCACGCGGGGAACGTAAACACCGGTATATCAGGTGCAAAAAACGCAAGCGCGGCCTGCATCGCTGCCAGCCGTTTGTCATCGCGCGCGACATGCACAACCGGCACGCCCTTGGCAGCTTCGGCCAGAATAAGCTGCGCATCATGCCCTTCGGGGGCGCCGGAAACAGTGATATGATTGCTATTTGCCATGGCGATGACCTACCCTGCCCGGCCCGCGTGTCAACCGCCTAGTAGCCAAGCGGTTGGTTGAGGCTAAAGAATATGCCGTAGATGATCGTGACAAAAATTGCCAGCATCGCGATCACCTGTACAAGCAGCCGCAGACGCTGCAAATATTTGATCAAATCGCGCCCTTTGGGCGGGTCACCATCCAGACGCATCGTCGCATAGAGATTGACCACCATCGCGACAGAAATCGGCACGACAAGGAAAAACAGCCCCTTTGCGACTTCCAGTTCATAGAAAAATGCGCAAACCGTGATCGCTGTCAGGATAAAGGCGGCAAATCCGACAGATGCCATCCTGTCGCTTTGTGAAAACATCTTCAAACGCTGCACATTGACCGCGACCAGCGTTTCAAGATCCTGCATCGCTTCACCGCCTTGCCGGCGCGCGCGATGGATCATGTCAAGCGGCACGCCAGCGACCCAGTAGCAGGCAGTCATCCAAGACACGCCGACAGCAAGCCAATACCAAAGGTTCGAAAATGTCCGAAAGCTGAGTATCTGCGAAAATATGTCGTTTGGATCCAAGGAATTGTCCCAATCATTTCAGTTCTTATGCCGCAGCTTAGCGACCTGTCGCGCGGATGCCCAGACTTGTAGCGCGCAAAAAACCGTGCGACCAAGGCAGCAGCATTTGACAAAGGCTTTGACATGAAACCGACGATCGCCCCCTTTCCGGCCACCCGCCTGCGCCGCAACCGCAAATCGGCCAGTATCCGTGCACTTGTGCGCCAGAATTCGCTAAGCGTGGATGATCTGATTTGGCCGGTATTTGTGATGGCAGGCACGGATGCCGAAACGCCGATCGCTTCAATGCCCGGCGTGACCCGCAAAACGGTTGACCGCGTGGCTAAGGCCGCGATTGAGGCACAGGCGCTTGGTATACGCGCGATGTGCATTTTTCCCTATACCGGCATGGCGGAACGCACCGAAGATTGTGCCATGGCGTGGGATCCTGACAACCTGACCAATCAGGCGATCCGCGCGATCAAATCAGCCGCCCCCGAAATCGCTGTGATGACGGATATTGCGCTTGATCCGTATAATATCAACGGTCACGACGGATTTGTCGAAAACGGCAAGATCGTGAACGACCGCACGGTTGACGCGCTGGTCAAGATGGCGCTGGCGCAGGCAGATGCGGGCGCCGATATTCTTGGCCCTTCCGATATGATGGACGGGCGCATCGCCGCGATCCGTTCAGGGCTTGAATCGGCAGGGCATCAGGATGTCGCAATCCTGAGCTATACGGCGAAATATGCATCAGCGTTTTATGGCCCGTTTCGCGATGCGGTGGGCGCATCGGCCGCGCTGACAGGCGACAAGAAAACCTACCAAATGGACCCCGGCAACGCGGATGAGGCATTGCGACTTGTCGAACGCGATCTGTCAGAGGGCGCGGATATGGTCATGGTCAAACCCGGCATGCCCTATCTGGACATTTGTCGCCGCGTCAAAGACGGCTTTGGCGTGCCGACATTTGCCTATCAGGTCAGCGGCGAATACGCGATGTTGCAGGCAGCGGCGCAAAACGGCTGGCTCGACGGCGAAGCTGTGATGCTTGAAAGCCTGCTGGCGTTCAAACGCGCAGGTTGTGACGGCGTGCTGACATATTTTGCGCCAGAAGCTGCGCGATTGTTGAACGCCTAGCGCCAATTCTTAAACCAATGGGTGACAGTCTGCGAAGATTTGCCTATAATTCACACCATAAGAAACGGGAAACGTTTCAATCTAGGCAGATAAGGCGGAAATTATGAAGAGCACTTTCACACGACGCAGCTTTGCGCTTGGTGCATTAGCAACGACTACTTTGGGCGCTTGTAGTAACGGAATTGGCAGCGGAGGCGCGAGCACAATTGATGCACGTGTCGATACCACGCTGAACGCGCTTTACACATCCTACCCGGGCGTGCGCGATTTGGCGAGCCGTGCAAACGGCATGCTGGTCATGCCTTTGATCACCGAAGTCGGACTTGGGCTTGGCGGATCGTTCGGACGCGGGGCGTTGCGCATTGGCGAATCCACCGTCGATTACTATTCCGCGGCCTCGGGTAGCGCGGGCCTGCAAATCGGGGCACAACAATATAGCCATGTCCTGTTTTTCATGACCCAAGACGCGCTGATGGAATTCCGCCAGTCTCCGGGCTGGGCGGCTGGTGCCGACATCGAATATGCCGTCAGCAACCAAGGCGAAATGCTGCGCGCCGAAACAACAACATCGCTGTCACCGGTGATTGCGGTGGTGTTCGGGCAAACGGGATTGCGGCTTGGCGCAACGCTTGAAGGCACCAAATACACGCGCATCATTCCTTGACGTGACCGCGACACCCTGCCCGATTGTGATTTTGGCAGCGGGTGGATCAACCCGTATGGGCGGGCGTGACAAACTATTGGAAACTGTTGATGGCCAGCCATTGATCCGCACGCAGGTTTGCCGTGCGCTTGCTACAGGTCAGGCTGTTTTTGTGACGCTGCCGGCAATGGACCATCCGCGTGCGCGCGTTATTGCCGATCTGGATTCGCAAATGGTGCCCCTGCCCGATGGCGCGACAGGTATCAGCGCAAGCCTGCGCGCAGGGGTTTGCGCCCTGCCGCAGGTTGACGCGTTTATGGTCATGCTTGCCGATCTGGTCGCAGTTCAAACCGCCGATCTGAACGCGGTATTGCGCGCCCGCAGCGAAAACCCCGCGGCCAAAGTCTGGCGCGCATCGACACGGGCAAAAAAGCCCGGTCACCCGGTGATTTTTGATGCAAGCCTGCGTCCCGCATTTGCGCAGCTTCGCGGCGATCAGGGGGCGGCAGCGATCATTGCAACGCAGCCTGTGCATTTGGTGCCGATCGGCGATCAAGCCCTGCTGGATCTGGATAGCCCCGTAGACTGGGCCAAATGGCGCGCTAGGACCTAAGCAGCAGCTTGGCTTCTTTTTGTTGCAGGGTCTTGCGTGCGGCGCGGTATTTCCGACGCCCTTCGATTGTCGCAAGCTGCGGAAACAGGCGGAACAATTCTTCGCGTTGCGGGGCATCTACCCCCTTGAGCGAATGGTCACCGGGTTGGAATGTTTCGGTCCATGACCCGTTCGAGAGCACGATTTCATGATGTTCGCACATGAAATGGATATATTTTGTTTCCTGAATCGGACCAATGCCGACCCCTTGCAAGCGCAGCAGGTCCTTGGCGTAGACGAGCACCTCGTTTTGTTCGAAATACATTTGTGCCATTTCCGACACGACCAACATGCGATGGAAGGGCGATACCATCATATCCCGTTCGGGCAGGCCGCCGCCCAATGATCCGGCCTTAAATGTAATCGGGCGGATGGATTGGGTGATTGACATGTCGTTGGCGCTGACAACCTTGTGCCCGACCCAGGAAATATGCTGGATACCATTGTCGCGCGTCAAAACGCGGGACCCGACGGTCAGGTTTTCAACCAGAACTTCACCGCGCGGTGTGGCGATGGCGGTTCCGGGCGTAAAGCAAGGCACAATTGTATTTGGCCGGTCGTCCGCATCATGCGGCAGCGCGCCGCTCGCGGATGGGCGATTGTCGGTTGGCATGGTCATTTCAAACATCCCATTTTGTACATATAACTCGTAAAAAAAGCCGTTCAAACCCAGAACGAACATTAATGTCGATAACACCTGATGAACGCTGCAATCAATATCAGCCGCTGCTTAATAATGCGTAAGTATATGAAATAGGCACAAAACCTTCAATTTGACGCATTATTACCTGTTTTGGACCGCAAAAATGCCGCGCCCATGCCGCGATTGGATGGATCGGAAAGCTATTAGGTAATACTGGTGCCGATGGAGAGACTCGAACTCTCACGATGTTACCATCGGGGGATTTTGAATCCCCTGCGTCTACCATTCCGCCACATCGGCCAGTGCGGACCTCCTAATGCGGTGCGCGGGCGGCGTCAATTGGTCGAATGCAAAATCGTGTAATTATTCCGCGCGCTTGACCCGGCGCGCCCGTCGTGGCCTAACGCATGTGAAAACGAACGGGTGGGACATGCTGCGCAGCCTTTATCAATGGACATTGTCACTGGCGCAATCGCGCTATGCGCTTTGGGCGCTGGCGATTGTGGCTTTTGTGGAATCATCGTTCTTTCCGATCCCGCCGGATGTGTTGATGATCCCGATGATCATTGCACGCCCGTCACGCGCGTTTCTGATCGCGGCGGTTGCGACCGTGGCATCGGTTTTGGGCGGGATGTTTGGCTATTACATCGGGTTTGCCCTGATGGAGAGCGTCGGCCAGCCGATCCTCGATTTCTATGGCAAGGGTCATTATTTCGAAGAATTCGCGATGAAGTATAATGAATGGGGCGCATGGGCCGTGTTGACCGCAGGTGTGACCCCCTTCCCGTTCAAAGTGATCACGATCGCGTCAGGCGTGACGCAATTGTCATTCCCCGTCTTTGTGATTTCCGCCATTGTCGCACGTGCGCTGCGGTTCTTTTTGGTCGCTGCATTGTTGTGGAAATTCGGGGAACCGATCCGCGACTTTATCGAACGCCGCTTGGGGCTGATGTTTATTCTTTTTTGCGTGCTCCTGCTGGGCGGGTTCGCGATTGTGGGGCTGGTATGACACGTAATTTGATGGTGCTTTTTGCGGCAGGCGGATCTGCGGCCCTGATGGCCGGCGCGTTCGCATTTCAGGCACTTGGCTACCCGCCTTGTGCGATGTGCATTTGGCAGCGCTGGCCACATGTTGCGGCAATTCTGATCGGTGTTTTGGCGTGGAAAATCCGCGGTGTGCTATTACCCGCATTGGGGGCGCTGGCAGCGGCGATAACCGGCAGCATCGGGTTTTTCCACATGGGGGTTGAACGCGACTGGTGGGAAGGCCCGACAAGCTGCACCGGAAATGGCGGGCTTGACGGTTTGGGTGGCGCCGATTTGCTGGCGGTCACTGGCCCCAAAGTGATCATGTGCGATCAGGTGTCTTGGGCGTTCTTGTCCCTATCCATGCCCACTTGGAACGGCATTTTCTCGTTTGTCCTTGTTGGTTTCTGGATTGCAGCGATCAGGCTGAACGGCGTGTCGACAAAAGCAGGCTCGTCTCGGAACGTGTGACCCCTTCCAGCCTGCGGATCGCAAAAAGCACCTGATCGAATTCTTCAAGCGTGGCAGTGCTGATCTCGGCGATCAGATCCCATGTGCCATTGGTTGAATGCACCATTTGGACCTGCGGCATGCGGGTCAGGCTTCTCCAGATTTTTTCGGTGCCGCGTCCGGCGATTTCAACCATCATCAATCCGCGCACCGGATCAGGGCGCATGTCAGAACGGGTCACAACCGTAAAGCCCACGATTTCACCCCCCGCGACAAGCCGGTCAAGCCTTGTGCGCACGGTGCTGCGCGTCACGCCCAGTTCTGCCGCCAGTTCTGACAGCGACGCGCGACCATTGCGGCGCAGCGCCCCGATCAGTCGATTATCCATTTCGTCCATAGTGATTTCCCATTTTGGTAGGTTTGCCGCCATTTTGCACAAAATGCCGTCTGTTTACACCCGCTTTTTTGGGTAATGATCTGTTATGACACAAAAACATTGCATATTGATTGGGGCCCCTGTGGATTGCGGTAAACGCACACGCGGGTGCCTCATGGGCCCCGACGCTTACCGCACTGCCGGTATTCATGACGCCATCACAGCGCTAGGCCATAGCGTTGAGGATATGGGTAATCTCGCGCCTGCCAAGGTGGATGTCGCGCCTGCGAAAAATCCGCAGGTTTATAAGCTTGCGGAAAATGTCGGCTGGACGCAGACACTGATGGACGCCGCACGCGAAAACGCATCGCGCGGCATGCCGATTTTTATGGGCGGTGACCATGCGCTTGCTGCGGGCACCGTGGCCGGAATGGCGGCCCATGCGGCCGCATTAAACCGTCCGTTCTTTGCGCTTTGGCTGGATGCCCATAGCGATATCCATACCCCCGACACCACCGACAGCGGCAATCTGCACGGAACACCTGTAGGTTATGTCATAGGGCGCGACGGGTTTGATGCCTTTCCATCCCTGCCCATCCGTGTTGATCCGGCTAATATCTGCATGATCGGGTTGCGGTCCGTGGATGCGGCCGAACATGCGGTGCTGGATGACGGCGCTGTGACGCTTGTTGATATGCGCATGATTGATGAACAAGGCATCCGCGCGCCATTGCAAAGCTTTCTGGATCGTGTGGCGGCTGTCAACGGCATGCTGCACGTGTCTTTGGATGTTGATTTTCTTGACCCGTCCGTTGCCCCCGCCGTGGGCACCACCGTGCCTGGTGGCGCGACAGTGCGCGAAGGCCATCTGGTGATGGAAATGCTGTCGGATTCGGGGCTGGTCACATCGCTTGATCTGGTCGAACTGAATCCGTTTCTTGATGACCGCGGCCAGACCGCAAACCTGATGGTGGACCTGACAGCGTCATTGCTTGGCCGCCGCGTTTTTGACCGCCCAACCCGGAGCCACGCATGACACTCAAAGCCTCAAACCTTGCTCTTGTTCCTTTTGTGAGCGTCGACGATATGATGCGCCTTGTGCGCAACATCGGCATTGATGTGTTCATGGCCGATCTTGCGCGCGAAATCGAAGCGGATTTTGCCCGTTGGGAACTGTTCGACAAAACACCGCGCGTCGGCAGCCATTCTGACGTGGGCGTTATTGAGTTGATGCCAACGTCTGACGGGACATTCTACGGGTTCAAATACGTCAACGGCCACCCCAAAAACATGAAGGAAGGGCTGCAAACCGTCACCGCGTTTGGTGTGCTTTCGAATGTCTACACAGGCTATCCGGTCCTGTTTTCCGAGATGACGGTGCTGACGGCGCTGCGCACAGGGGCGATGTCTGCGGTTGCGACCAAATATCTGGCGCGCAAGGACGCAAAAACCATGGCGATGATCGGCAATGGTGCGCAGTCCGAATTCCAGTGCCTCGCGATCAAGGCGGTCTGTGGCATCAGCGACATCCGGCTTTATGACATTGACCCCGCAGCGACTGAAAAATGCGCGAAAAACCTTGCTGGCCACGGGTTTAGCATCACCAAATGCACCACCCCCGAAGATGCGATCGAAGGCGCGGATGTGATCACGGTTGCAACGGCGGACAAGGATGTGCAGACCATCCTGACCGACAACATGGTCGGCGCAGGCGTGCATATCAATGCCATCGGCGGCGATTGCCCCGGCAAGACAGAACTGCACCGCGATATCGTGGCGCGCGCAAATATATTCGTTGAATACCCGCCCCAGACACGGATCGAAGGCGAGATCCAGCAAATGCCCGCCGACCACCCTGTCACCGAACTGTGGCAGGTGATTACAGGCGCGCAAAAAGGGCGCGCTTCGGCGGATGAGGTCACGCTTTTTGATGGCGTCGGCTTTGCGATCGAGGATTTCAGCGCCCTGCGCTATGTCCATGCAAAGATCAAGGACACGCCGTTTTACGTCGATATCGACCTAGTTGCGGACCCCGATGATCCGCGCGATTTGTTCGGGATGATCAAACGGGCGGGATAAAGCCCATATCGCGCTTTAAATAATCGATAAATGACAACAGGTTAGCCCGCAGTTCTGCGGGCTGGCCGATTGGGTCTGGATCGCCCATTGCACCCTATATCAAGTGTCTGATAGGATGCCGAGAACGAGATATAGCAGTTAGCATAACAACAGGCGGTCCACGTGAACGATACCCCTCAAACCCCTGAAAACGAAGACGAAAACAAGCCGGCGGCCTATGTGTACGGTGGCCCGCATGTCACCATCGAACACGAGCTGAAAACCAGCTATCTTGATTACGCGATGAGCGTGATCGTTTCACGGGCTATTCCTGACCTGCGTGACGGGCTGAAACCGGTACACCGCCGCATTCTTTACGGAATGAACGAAAGCGGCAACACGCCGGACAAATCCTACCGCAAATCGGCGCGCCCTGTCGGCGATGTTATGGGGAAATACCACCCGCACGGCGATAGCGCGATTTATGACGCGCTGGTGCGGATGGCGCAGAATTTCTCGATGTCGCTTAAACTGCTGGACGGTCAAGGCAACTTTGGCTCGATGGATGGCGACCGCGCCGCGGCCATGCGTTACACCGAAGTTCGCATGGATAAACCCGCCGCATTCCTGCTGGCCGATATCGACAAAGACACCGTCGATTTTCAGGATAACTATGACGGTAAAGACCGCGAACCCACTGTTTTGCCAGCACGTTTTCCGAATATGCTGGTCAATGGTGCGGGCGGTATTGCCGTGGGTATGGCAACCAATATCCCGCCGCATAATCTGGGCGAGGTGATCAACGCCACGCTTGCGCTGATTGACGAGCCCGACCTGTCGTCAGAGCAATTGATCGATTATATCCCTGCCCCCGATTTCCCCACAGGCGGGATCATTCTGGGCCGCGCCGGTGCACGCAAAGCCTATCTTGAAGGGCGCGGATCGGTTGTTGTGCGGTCCAAAACCCACACCGAGGAAATCCGCAAAGACCGCTACGCGATTGTCATCGATGAAATTCCCTATCAGGTGAATAAATCCGCGATGATCGACAAGATTGCCGAGGCCGCGCGCGAAAAACGGATCGAAGGCATCGCGCATGTCCAAGACGAATCCGATCGCAACGGCGTGCGTGTTGTTGTCGAACTCAAACGTGACGCCACTGCCGAGGTCGTGCTGAACCAGCTTTTCCGCTTTACGCCGATGCAAACCTATTTCGGGTGCAACATGCTGGCGCTGAATGGCGGCAAGCCCGAACAGCTGACGCTGCGTGCGTTCCTGACGGCCTTTATCGATTTCCGCGAAGAAGTGGTCGCACGGCGCACGGCGTTTGACTTGCGCAAGGCCCGCGAACGCGCACATATTCTGTGCGGATTGGCGGTTGCGGTCACCAATATCGATGAAATCGTTGCCACGATCCGGTCGTCTGCGGATGCCGCCACTGCGCGTGAAAAGCTGATGACACGCCGCTGGCCTGCGGAAACGATCCTTGAATATATCGCGTTGATCGATGATCCGACCCATACAGCAAACGATGATGGCACCTATAACCTGTCCGAAACCCAAGCCCGCGCCATTCTGGAACTGAGGTTGCAGCGCCTGACCCAGATCGGTGTCAAGGAAGTCACGGACGAGCTGCAAGAGCTTGCCGGTAAGATCCGTGAATGTCTTGAAATTCTGGGATCACGCGACCGGATCATGCAAATCATCCGTGATGAGCTGATCGAGGTGCGCGACCTGTTTGCCGTACCGCGTCGCACCGAAATCGTCGATTGGGCCGGCGATATGGATGACGAAGACCTGATCGAGCGCGAGGAAATGGTCGTGACCGTGACCTCTGGCGGCTATATCAAACGCACCGCGCTTGCCGATTTCCGTGCGCAGCGCCGTGGCGGAAAAGGCCTGTCGTCCATGGCCACCAAAGAAGAAGACGTGGTCACAACGCTATTTGTTGCCAATACCCATACGCAATTGTTGTTCTTTACGACAGACGGCATGGTTTACAAGCTGAAAACATGGCGCTTGCCGCTGGGAAGCCGGACCGCCAAAGGCAAGGCAATCGTGAACATCCTGCCGATTCCACAAGGTGTTTCCATCGCCGCCATCATGCCGGTTGATCGCCCCGAAGAAGAATGGGACGACCTGCAAGTGGTCTTTGCGACATCGGCGGGCACCGTGCGGCGCAACAAATTGTCGGATTTCACCAATGTCATGCGTAACGGCAAGATTGCGATGAAATTCGAAGACGAACACGCCGAAACAACGCTGATCAATGCGCGCATTGCGTCCAATGATGATGATGTGATGCTGGTCACGGATTCGGGCCGTGCGATCCGCTTCCCTGCAACTGATGTGCGCGTGTTCAACTCGCGCGCCTCTGTCGGTGTGCGCGGGATCAAATTGCAGGGCAATGACACGGTCGTTTCCATGTCGATCATCAGCCATTTTGACGCCGAAGCGCCTGAGCGTGCTGCCTATCTGAAAATGCGCCGTGCAATGGCCGGATTGGCCGATGATGCCGAAACAGATGATGAAGAAGACGCAGCACCAGGCGCAATCAGCCAGGAACGCTATGCTGAAATGTCGGCGGCAGAAAACCTGATCCTGACGATCACCTCCAAAGGCTCTGGCAAATTGTCATCCAGCCATGATTACCCCGTACGTGGTCGGGGCGGCATGGGCGTCGCGGCGATGGATAAGGCAATGCGCGGCGGGCCGCTGGTCACATCCTTCCCTGTCGATGCGTCGGACCAGATCATGCTGGTGACATCCACAGGCCAATCGATCCGCGTGCCTATCGAAGGTATTTCCTTCCGATCCCGCGGCGCTGGCGGGGTCAAAGTGTTCGACACCGGCAAAGGCGAAACGGTCGTCAGCGTCGCCTGGATTGCCGATCAAGGCGATGATGAAGCGGTCGAAAATTAAGCAAAAGCCCCCCTTTTGGGGGGCTTTTTGCGGTCTGGCACCTTAGGCAAGGAATTCATTACTTCAAATTTCTCACCCTTGCCGATAAAAATGCGACGCATTATCAACATGACGATGACATGGAGATTATTATGCTTCACAAACTTATTCTCACAACAGCACTGGTTACCGCAGGAACATCGGGCGCAATTGCGCAGGGTTTCACTGGCGGTTCAATCGGGATCGAATACGGGAATTTTGCCGACTTTGACGATTCCCAAAAGACACTTGGCGGCTCTGTCGAATATGCGATTGACCCGATGATCGCGGTCGCGCTTGATGCTGCATTCTACGATTTCGAAGGTGCGCTGAGCGACACTAGCCTGAGCAACTATACGCTGCACGGGATTTACAAGCTTAACGATCATGTGAGCCTTGGCGCATGGGTTGGTCGCGATGTCGCTGAAGGTTTTTTCCGTGGATCATATCGATTACTACGGTGTTGAAGCCGCCTATTCTGCGGGTGAAATTTCGGCACAGGGCTATCTTGGGCATGGCGATACTGGAACGCAAGAGATCACAATATTTGGCGCATCCGGTGCTTATGGGTTTGGTAACGGTATCGCTGCTATTGGCGAAATGGACTTCCTTGACATTGCAGACTGTGGCGAAACATACAACACCATCGAACTTGGCGGCTCATACGAAACCGTTGCAGGCGCATCCGTCTATGCAACTCTTGGGAACCTTGGAAGCGATGACGGCACCGGCTTTGATGAGATTTACTATTCCATCGGCGCGACATTTAGCTTTGGCCCAGATGGCGGAATAACCTTTGCGCAGCCGACCTATCTCGAGCTGCCACTACCGTTTTAAAGCGTAGTTTCCATGGGGCCTCGCAGTTATGCGGGGCCTTTTCTGTTCTGCATAGTATTCTATGGAAAAGCAATTCTTGCGTCAGCCAAAGCGGATGCCAGCACAAATGGCGAGACCTTCACTACGATTGGAACGTCGTTCTCGTTTGGTCCAGACAGTGGAACAACCTCAAAGCACGCGACGGTTCAAGCCTGTTCCTATTCGGTCCGGCCTAACGTTGCCAAGCGACGAAATATCGAAACGCCGCACCATTCGCCCCGGGAAAACCTCGGGGCTTTTCATTTTCGGGTCCGCGCACTAAATGACGATTATGAAACACACATTGAACATCATCGGCGGCGGTATGGCCGGATCAGAGGCGGCCTGGCAGGCTGCGAATGCGGGCGTAAACGTGGTGATCCACGAAATGCGCCCCAAGGTGGAAACCTTTGCGCACCGCACAGGGAACTTGGGCGAAATGGTTTGTTCGAATTCGTTCCGCTCGGATGATCATGAACAGAACGCCGTAGGGCTTTTGCATTGGGAAATGCGGGCAGCGGGCGGGCTCATTATGCAAATGGCCGAAAAACACCGCCTGCCTGCTGGTGGCGCATTGGCCGTTGACCGCGATCCTTTCGCCGAAAGCGTGACGGCCGCTCTCAAATCCCACCCGAATATCACAGTTTCCTACGATGAAATTACAGCCCTGCCCGATGATGGCCATTGGATCATTGCGACGGGCCCGTTGACATCGGGCGCGCTGGCGCAGGCAATCCAAACCGAAACCGGCGCCGAAGCGCTCGCGTTTTTTGACGCAATTGCCCCAATTGTCTACCACGACAGCATCAATATGGATATCGCATGGATGCAGTCACGCTATGACAAAGGCGAAACGATCGAGGAACAGACCGCCTATCTGAACTGCCCGATGACCAAAGCGCAATATGAGGCGTTCATCGACGCGCTTCTCGCTGCCGAAAAAACCGCGTTCAAAGAAGGTGAAACCGCTGGCTATTTTGATGGCTGTCTGCCGATCGAGGTCATGGCCGAACGGGGCCGCGAAACCCTGCGCTTTGGCCCGATGAAGCCCGTAGGACTGACCAATGCTCATGATCCGGACAACAAACCCTATGCGGTGGTGCAGCTCCGGCGCGACAATGCGCTTGGCACGCTTTACAATATCGTCGGCTTCCAGACAAAGATGAAGTACGGCGCGCAAAAGGATGTTTTCAAAACAATTCCTGCGCTTGAAGATGCCGAATTTGCGCGGCTTGGCGGTATTCACCGCAACACATTCATCAACTCGCCCACGTTGCTTGACGATCAAATGCGCCTGCGATCAAAACCCAATATCCGCTTTGCAGGGCAAATCACCGGCGTCGAAGGCTATGTCGAAAGCGCCGCGATGGGCCTGCTTGCGGGGCGTATGGCTGTGGCAGAGCTTGCAGGGCGCAGCCTGCCAAGCGTTCCTGATACTACGGCCATGGGAGCATTGGTCACCCATATTACCGGCGGCGCCGAAGCCAAGACTTTCCAGCCAATGAACGTGAATTTCGGGCTGTTCCCGCCTGTCGAAGGCACCAAGAACGGGCGGCGCAACCGCAAGACCCGCTACAAGGCCTATACCGACCGCGCCAAAGCCGATTGGCAGGCATGGCTGGACCAGCTGGCCTGAATGCGCACACGGTTTGCCCCTTCGCCGACAGGCCCGCTGCACCTGGGGCATGCGTTTTCCGCGCTAACTGTCTGGGATGTAGCGAAAAAACTGGGCGGCACCGCCCTTTTGCGGATTGAAGACACCGACCGCGCGCGGGCGCGTCCAGCCTTTGAGCAGGGCATTTTTAATGACCTTGCTTGGCTCGGGCTGCAATGGCCAACGCCCGTGCGGCGGCAGTCTGACCAAATTGCAGATTATGAAACCGCGCTGACTACGCTTGCCACGCGCGGTTTGCTTTACCCTTGCAGCTGTAGCCGACGCGAAATTCTTGATGCGGGCGCAATAGCCGGTGCCGAAGGGCTGGTCTACCCCGGCACATGCCGGCACCGGACGATGGCGGATGCACAGCAAGGTGACGCGTTGCGGCTCAACCTCGCGGCCTGTCTTGCAGAAACTGGCGCGCTGCGCAGCTTTACCGAATTGGGCCGCGGCCAACCGGTCATTCATGAAATTTCACCCGATTGGCTCTTGGGTCAACTTGGCGATCCGGTGCTCAAACGCAAAGACAGCGGCGATATCGCCTATCATCTCGCCTGCCCTTATGACGACGCGCACCAAGAAATCACACATGTGGTGCGTGGCGTGGATCTATGGGGGCTGACCCCCTATCAGGTGCTATTACAACAGCTTATGGGGTGGAATACGCCGCAGTATTGGCATCACGAGCTGATCACAGACGCAAGCGGGAAACGGCTTGCCAAAATCGACAAATCCAAAGCCCTGTCCAAATACCGTGCCGAAGGGGCAAGCCCCGCCGACATCCGCGCAATGATCGGCCTTCCCATATCATCTTGCTAAAAATACTCCCGCGCGGAGCGCATCCCTACCCCGCAAGCGGCGCTTGGGTCACAATTTCAACGCCGTCCACAACATCGGTGTAAAAACAGGTGCGGCGCCCCGTATGACAGGCGGCACCGGTTTGGTTCACCCTGACCAAAAGACAATCACGGTCGCAGTCAATGCTGAAATCCACAAGTTCCTGCCGGTGGCCGCTGGTTTCTCCCTTGATCCAGAAGGACTGGCGCGACCGCGACCAATAGGTCACCTGCCCAGTCGCAAGGGTTTTTGCAACGGCATCGGCGTTCATCCAGGCCATCATCAGCACCTCGCCCGATGTGGCATCTTGGGCAATTGCGGGGATCAACCCGGCGTCATTATATTTCAGGGTGCTTGGGTCAAATGACATGATCGGCCTCTTTGCTTCTGGTGGTTTGGATACTATCTAGGCAGGACCGGACAAAAGGGCAAACACGTGTCAGCAGAAACAGATATGATCAAACTCTATTCCGGCCGGATTTTGGCACTTGCGGCGGATATGCCACGCACGGCGCGGCTGGCGGCACCGACTGCCACGGCAAACCGGCGAGCACCACTTTGCGGATCAACGGTCACGGTTGATGTACAATTGATAGATGGGATCGTAACGGACTACGGGCAAGACGTAAAAGCCTGCGCCTTGGGACAGGCGGCAGCGGCGGTTCTGGGGTCCAATATTGTGGGGCTGTCCGCCGCACAGATACGGACAGGGCGCGACCAGCTTATTGCGATGCTCAAACATGACGGGCCACCGCCTGCCGCGCCTTTCGATGATCTATCTGTCCTGCTTCCCGCAAAAGATTACAAAAACCGCCATGCATCCATTTTGCTGGCATTTGACGCGACTTTGGATGCGCTAGGTACTCTGCACACATAAAAAACCGCCGCACATCCGGGACAGGATGGCGGCGGCATAGTATTGTAACGCAAAGCGATCGTTTCCATCGGGAGAGGCAAAACCCCGTTCAGGATCATTGACAGGCAGGTCATAAAAATTGCATCGGTGGGACAGCGCAATTTCGATGCCCGCGTTACACAGGCGGTCAGATCAATCCGGGCAGGGATAATCCGACAAACAACATCACCATCAAAGCAACAACACCAAGCGCATCCGAAAGGATCGTGTCGCGCGACCGCACTAGAACGTCTTTGATTTCCTTGGCCATAGTGTTGCTCCTTTGTTATGTTGCTCCTTTGTTCTCATATGATTAACCACCTGTAAAGAACTTTTTGAGAACATTTGCGAACAAAATAGTTAACCAACTGATATCAAACGAATAGCTTTGTCCTGTTCCATCAGCCACAACAGCGTCCGGGCGGCCTTACCACGCGTTGTCTCAAGCTTTGGATCTGTATTGATCAGGGCGCGCGCATCCGATTGCGCGATTGCCATCAGATCTGACTGGCGCTCGATGTCGGCTATGCGGAACCTTGGCAGGCCCGATTGCGCCGTGCCGATGACATCGCCTGCGCCGCGCATCGCCAGATCTTCTTCGGAAATTTTGAATCCGTCTTCCGTTTCCCGCAAGATTTCCAGCCGCCGCTTGCCGGTCTCGCTCAGCGGTGCTTGGTACAATAATAAACAGGTTGATGCCGCAGCCCCGCGCCCGACCCGCCCGCGCAGCTGGTGCAACTGCGCAAGGCCAAAGCTTTCGGCACGTTCAATCACCATGATCGATGCATTGGGGACATTCACGCCAACCTCGATCACGGTTGTTGCGACCAGAACCTTGGTTTCGCCGGCAACAAAACGTGCCATCGCGGCGTCTTTTTCGGCGGGCGGCATTTGCCCGTGCACCAGACCGACAACGCCTTCACCCAAACGCGCGCGCAGCTGTTTGAACCTCTCTTGCGCGGCCGTCATATCGACGATTTCGCTTTCTTCGACCAGCGGGCAAACCCAATAGGCCTGCCGTCCCTCGGTCACGGCATGCTGCAGCTTCTCAACCACCTCGTCCATGCGCGCGGTCGACACAAGCGCCGTTTGCACAGGGCTGCGCCCGGCCGGTTTTTCATCCAATACCGACACATCGAGATCGCCATATTGCGCCAACGCAAGCGAGCGCGGGATCGGCGTTGCCGTCATTACCAGAACATCCGTAAAGCCACCCTTTGCGCCCAGTTCCATCCGCTGGGACACGCCAAACCGGTGTTGTTCATCAATAATGGCAAGCCTTAGATCATTGAAAACAATGTCTTTTTGAAACACTGCATGGGTGCCGACAAGAATTGAAATGTCGCCGTTTTCCAGCGACGCAAGCTTTTGCGCACGCGCCTGCCCCTTGTCGCGCCCTGTCAAAATCTCAAGCCGGATCCCCGCTGTGGCTGCCAACGGCTGCAATCCGTCAAGGTGCTGACGCGCCAGAATTTCGGTTGGCGCCATCATAACGCCCTGCCCGCCCGCTTCGACAACCGCAAGCAACGCCATCAGCGCCACAAGCGTTTTTCCGGATCCGACATCACCTTGCAACAGGCGGTTCATCCGGAATTCCGACCCCAGATCAGCACAAATTTCGGCGATTGCACGGGTTTGCGCGGATGTTGGCATATATGGAAGTGCGGCAAGAACCTTTGCCGATAATTGCCCCGTGGCTTGCGATTTGATCCCCTTTGCGCGGCGCTGCACTGACCGCGCCAGTGCAAGCGTCAGCTGATGGGCAAGCAATTCATCATAAGCAAGCCTGTGACGCGCCGGATCATGGGGTGACAAATCAGTGGGGGATTTCGGGCGATGCGCCCGCGCCAGTGCCGCCTGCCAGTCCGGCCATTTTTCGCGGGATTTGAGCGCGGGATCAATCCATTCCGGCAAAGGTGTGGTCATTGCCAATGCGGCCTGCGTCGCGCGGTACATCAGTTTCTGGCTGATCCCTGCATGCAATGCATAAACCGGTTCAAACGCAGGGATTTCCTCGGCCTCATCGAGCGTGACCACATGGTCGGGGTGGACCATCTGCGCGATACTGTCGAAGACTTCGATCTTGCCCGAAACCACGCGTTTTTGGCCGGTTGGCAACAGTTTTTGCAGGTAATCACCGCGCACATGAAAATAGACCAGCTGAAATGCGGTCTGTTCATCCGAGACATTCACACGGTATGGACGGCCGCGCGATTTTGGCGGGTTTGGCGGGTAATGTTCACCGATCGTGACGGCAACGGTCGCAACAGCGGGCGCAACCACCTCGCGAATTGATCCGCGACGATGCCGGTCAACCCCCGATAAAGGTAAGGTAAACAAAAGGTCACGCGGCTTTGTGATACCCGCACCTTCGAGTATCTGCACCGTTTTTGGGCCCACACCATCAAGCTTGGTCAACGCGCCAAACAGTGGAAAAAGAACTTCGGGCCGCCCCGTCATTTGGTACCGATCAGGGTTAACCAGGCATCCTCATTCATCGCTTCCACGCCAAGATCTGCCGCCTTTTTGGCCTTTGACCCGGCGCCGGGGCCCGCGACCAGAATATCGGTCTTGGCGCTGACGGACCCTGATACTTTAGCGCCCAAAGCCTCTGCGCGGGCTTTGGCTTCGGCCCGTGACATTTTTTCAAGCGTACCGGTGAATACCACGATCTTGCCCGCGACGGGGCTGTCGCTGCTGACGGCAGCCGCATCCTGCACGTCCAATTGCGCGACAAGCGCGTCGATTGATGCCCGCTCTGCGGCTTGCTGCATGGCGGTGATCAGCGATGTCGCCATGACCGCGCCGACGCCGTCAATACTGGTTAACGCCTCCCAGGCCGCGCCTGCGCCGACCTCGGCCTGCGTCATTGCGGTCTCAAACGCGTCCCAGCTGCCATAGTGATTGGCCAGAAGGTTCGCGGAACTGTCGCCCACATGGCGGATACCGAGCGAGAATATCAGCTTACCAAGTGGAATTTGTCGTTTGTTATCAATCGCATCAAAGAGTTTATTCGCGCTGACCTCGCCCCAGCCATCGCGGTTCTTAAGCTGTTGAAGGCCGCTGCCAAACCGCGCGCGCAATGTAAAAATATCTGCGGGCGTCTGCACCCAGCCGTCAGCATAAAACTGTTCCACCTGTTTGGCACCCAGCCCGTCAATATCAAACGCCCCGCGCGACACAAAATGACGAAGTTTTTCAATGGCTTGCGCCGGGCAAATCATGCCACCAGTACAGCGGCGTACGGCGTCACCTTCTTCGCGGATCGCGACAGATCCGCATTCCGGGCATTGATCGGGAAATATGAACGCGGGCGCATCATTGGCGCGTCGCGATAGGTCAACATCCTTAATCTTGGGGATCACATCGCCCGCGCGGTAAATCTGCACCCAATCGCCGGGCCGAATATCGCGCCCTTCGCGGATCGGTTGGCCATCGCCGCCGCGACCTGCGATGTAATCTTCGTTGTGTAAAGTCGCATTAGACACAACCACCCCGCCGACTGTGACCGGGGTCAGCCGCGCAACCGGTGACAAGGCGCCGGTCCGGCCCACTTGGATGTCGATACGTTCCAAAGTTGTCCAGGCCAATTCTGCGGGGAATTTATGTGCGATGGCCCAGCGGGGCGTGGTGGCGCGAAAGCCAAGCCGCTGCTGTAGCGCAAGATCATTCACCTTATAGACGACGCCATCAATATCATAGCCGAGCGTCGCGCGTTGCTGTTCGATCGCGCGGTAATGCGTAATCAGCGCGTCCGGGCCGTTGCACACGTGGGTTAACGGATTGGTCGCAAAGCCAAATTCTTGTAACCGCGAAATGGCCGCCGCCTGCGTTTGCGCCAAGGGTGCCGAGAGATCGCCCCAAGCATAGGCGAAAAAGCGCAGCGGTCGCGCTTTGGTGATTTTTGCGTCCAATTGGCGCAATGATCCGGCGGCGGCATTGCGCGGATTTGCAAATGTTTTGCCCCCCGTTTCGGTTTGGCGCGCGTTGAGTTCGGCAAAATCGGCGTGGCTCATATAGACTTCGCCGCGCACCTCAAGAATAGCGGGTGCGCCGCTGATTTCATGTGGAATATCGGCAATTGTGCGTGCATTTGCGGTGACATTTTCGCCGGTTTCTCCGTCACCGCGGGTAGCGGCCTGCGTCAGCTTGCCGTTTTCATAGCGCAGCGAAAGCGAAAGCCCGTCAATTTTCGGCTCCGCGGTATAGGCAAGTGCGCTGTCATCCTCGCGGCCCAGAAATTTGCGGACGCGTGTATCAAAATCGGAAACTTCTGCGTCGTCAAAGGCATTGCCAAGCGACAGCATCCGCACAGCATGGTGGATTTTGCCAAAGCCGTCAGCAGGCGCTGCGCCGATCTGGTCGCTTGGGCTGTCCGCACGTTTGAGAGCGGGGAACGCTGTTTCAATCGCTGTATTGCGTCTTTTGTAGTCATCATATTGCGCGTCAGTCAGCTCTGGCGCATCGGCGCCATGATAGGCGGTGTTCGCCGCTTGCAACTGTTGCGCAAGCCACGCCAGTTCGGCTTTGGCTTGGGTCGATGTCAGGTCATTGACTGGCAATTGCAGCGTGGTTGGTGTGATCTTGGTCACGCGGTCCCCCGGAATTTCACGTCCAGCATCTGCTGGTAACCGCTCCAATTCTTAGGGAAGCTTGCCAAAAACGTCCAGTGCCTATCCGCCAGACCTAACATCGTTCAATGCGCGCGTGATGTGCCGTTACCGTGTCCGTCAGGCGCTGACAGCAATCGGTTCAGCCTGGGCAACCGGATCAGGATCGCGCAAGACATAGCCGCGCCCCCAAACCGTTTCGATATAATTGTCGCCTTCGGTTGCTTCGCTCAGCTTTTTGCGCAGCTTGCAGATAAACACATCGATAATCTTGAGTTCGGGTTCATCCATGCCGCCGTAAAGATGGTTAAGGAACATTTCTTTGGTCAGGGTCGTCCCCTTGCGCAGGCTGAGCAGTTCAAGCATCTGGTATTCCTTGCCGGTCAGATGCACGGTTGTGTTGCCAACGCTGACGGTTTTTGCATCCAGATTCACGGCAATTTGACCGGTTTTGATGATGGATTGCGCATGCCCTTTGGACCGGCGGATGATCGCATGAATACGCGCAACCAGTTCTTCGCGGTGAAACGGTTTTGTCAGATAGTCATCTGCCCCGAATCCAAATCCTTTGAGCTTGCTTTCGGTGCCGTCATCGCCAGAAAGTATCAGGATCGGTGTATCAATCCGGCTAAGCCGCAGCTGGCGCAAGACCTCGTGCCCGTTCATGTCGGGCAAGTTCAGGTCGAGAAGGATCAAATCGTAATCATACAGTTTCGCAAGATCGATCCCTTCCTCCCCCAAATCGGTCGCATAGACATTTAGATTGGCATGGGTCAGCATCAATTCAATGCTTTTGGATGTTGTTGGGTCATCTTCTACCAGCAAAACACGCATTCGGGATTCTCCGCTTTCTCGTTTACAGCGTTAACCTAAACAGCCAAAGGTTAACTACCCGTTACCAGTGCTACGCTTATTTCATTTCAATCTACGGTTGTCTATACTGTTGCAGCGCGGTTGTCTTTAATGCGGCTTCGCCGTGGACGGCGACGGCGTTTTCCCATTCCGAAAATTCTTCGTCAGAAAGCCCGTAGCGTTCCAGCGCGTCCTTGCGCGGAATCAATCCGCCGCCAACAGCGCGCACCACAGCCGCCTTGCGCGAGGCGACCCAGCGCCGCGTGTTTTCGGGTGGCAGGTCTGCGCGCGTCATGATTGTGCCGTCAGGCAATGTGATCGACCTTGGTCCCTCAACTTTTCTTAGATACATATTGCACCCCTTTCGGTTACTCCCGACACGAGGTATGACGCCAAGGACTTAATGATCCGTATAGCCACCCCTTGAGAGTACGGCGCATTTTCCTATATTTCATATCGAAGTTTAACTAACTGGACACGCTATGCCCCTTGATTCGCCGCTCAATTCGCTTGGATTCGCCAAGCCCCCGTCTGAAACGCGGGTGGTTGTGGCCATGTCGGGCGGCGTGGATAGTTCTGTCGTTGCCGCCCAACTGGCCGAAGAAGGCTATGATGTCGTTGGCGTGACGCTGCAGCTTTATGATCATGGTGCGGCGCTGGCCAAAAAAGGCGCATGCTGTGCGGGCCGCGATATTCATGATGCCCGTCGTGTGGCAGAGGAAATGGGTTTTCCGCATTATGTACTGGATTATGAAAACACATTCCGCGAGGCGGTGATTGACGAATTCGCCGATAGCTATCTGGCGGGCGCGACACCTGTGCCCTGTATCCGGTGTAACGAGCGGGTGAAATTCAAGGACCTGCTGGAAACGGCCAAGGATCTGGACGCCGATTGCATGGCCACCGGCCATTATATCCAACGCATGATGGGTGACCAAAAGGCCGAACTGCATTCCGCCGCTGACAGCAATCGCGACCAAAGCTATTTCCTGTTTTCAACGACCCAAGAGCAACTGGATTACCTGCGCTTTCCCTTGGGCCATCTGAAATCCAAGGATGAAACACGCGCACTGGCCACAAAATACGGGCTAAGCGTGGCGGACAAGCCCGACAGCCAAGACATTTGTTTTGTGCCTGATGGAGATTACGCCAAGCTGATCGAAAAGCTGCGCCCTGGATCCGCGGAAGCGGGCGATATTGTGGATACGAACGGCAATGTGCTGGGCCAGCATAACGGCGTGATCCATTATACTATCGGGCAGCGTCGCGGGCTTGGCATCGGGGGGCTTGCTGATCCGCTTTATGTGGTAAAACTCGATGTCGACAAAAAACATGTCATCGTCGGCCCGCGTGAAATGCTGGCGACCCGCCGCGTGCCGATCCGCGAGATCAACTGGCTGGGTGACGGCGGCTTTGCCGATATGAAAGAGCGCAACATCATGGTGCGTGTGCGGTCCACCCGCCCGCCGACAGATGCCATCCTGCGCCCGATTTCCGCGACAGAGGCCGAAGTTGAACTGCTGGTCGCAGAACAGGGCGTGTCACCGGGGCAGGCTTGTGTGTTCTACGACCCTGACAGCACGCGGGTCTTGGGCGGCGGGTGGATATGGCGCGGCGCATAAACGCCGCCCACCCTTTTACGGTTTGATCATCACCTTACCGGCACGGCCCGGCGTCACGGCGGCCTGCATTGCAGCGGTCACATCGTCCAGCCCGTAAGTGCCACCATCTTTCAGCACCAGCTGGCCGGTAGCGGCCAATGTCACAAGTTCGGTGATCAGACGCTTGCGGTCATCTGCGGGCATATCGTTGCTGACCCGTGATCCCCAGAACCCTTTGACGGTGATATGTTTAAAAATCAGCGCACCCGACGACAGGGTCAAAGGCGCCCCCGTTGCCGTGCCAAAGACCACCAGTTCACCGTTCACGCCTAGCAATTCGCACAGGTCTTCGGCCATTTCGCCACCAACGGAATCGACCGCTGATACCGCACCGGATTTGCCGATGATCGTACGCGCCGCGTCTTGCCAACCGGCATCTGTTGTCACAAGCACGTTTCCAATACCCAGATCGGCCAGCTCCTTGGCGGCCTCGGCACGGCGCACGAGGTTCAACAGGTTGATGCCCCGTGCCTTGGCCAACACGGCCAAAATTTTACCAACGGCGCCATTGGCAGCGGTCTGGATGATCCAGTCGCCTTTCTTGGCCTGCAAAGTTTCCAACAACGAAATCGCGCTAAAGGGCATCGCGATCAATTGCGCGCCAAGGCTATCGGAAATCACATCAGGCAAAGGCAGCAAACCACCTGCGGGGGCGGTAAAATATTCGGCCCATGTGCCATGCACGCCAGCCACCGCGACGCGCGTACCGATCAGCGCGGCGTCGACGCCTTCGCCCACGGCTTCAATCACGCCCACAGCCTCCGAGCCGCCAATCGCGGCGGGCAGATCGGGTTTATACCCATATTCGCCGCGCACAGTCCAAAGATCATGGTTGTGGATTGGCGACAGGATGGTTTTCACCAATACCGCACCTGCGGCAGGAGTTGGCATAGGCACTTCGGCGGGTTTTAGAACTGCGGCAGGATCGCCGAATGTGTCGTGAATAGCAGCGCGCATGGTGTTTTCCTTAACTGTCATAATTGATTACTTGGCAGGTAGGGTGCATCACTAGGTCATTCAAGCGCTTGCAAATTGGACTTCGCGTCAATTTATCGCTGGCAGAATACCCTGCATCCCGCTAGGCAATGGGCATGATTTACAATTCTGCCTCTGAATGGCGTAATGCGCCGCAAAAACGTGTCCTTTTGTTCGCGATGTCGGGCTTGGGCAAGACCTATTTGTCGTCGATGCTGCGCCAGCAGGGTGACTGGTTCCACTATTCGATCGATTACCGAATTGGCACCCGCTACATGGGTGAATTGATCGCCGATAATGCCAAGCGCGAAGCGATGAAAGTGCCGTTCTTGCGGGACCTTTTGCGGTCAGACAGTATTTATATCGGCTCGAATATCTCGTTCAACGATCTCAAGCCGATGTCATCCTATCTGGGCAAACCGGGTGATCCGGAACTGGGCGGTTTGCCGTGGGATGAATACACCCGCCGCCAAGACCAGTTCCAGCGCGCGGAAATTGCGGCGCTGCATGATACGGGGCATTTTATTGAACGCTCGCATGATCTGTACCAGTACCCGCATTTCATTTGCGACACAGGCGGTTCCATCTGCGAATGGGTGGACACCAACAACCCTGATGATCCGATCATGACCGACCTTGCGTCCAAAACGCTAATGGTCTGGATCGAAGGGTCGGACGCGCATACTGCCGAACTGGTGCGCCGGTTTGACCGCGAACCCAAACCGATGTCCTATGATCCCGTATTTTTGCTAAAGACATGGAACGCCTATTTGGATGAATTTGGCGTGGCCCCGGACAAGGTAAACCCGGATGATTTCATTCGCTGGGCCTTTGCCAAGGCTTTGGCGCATCGCCAGCCGCGTTACCGCGCGATGGCTGATAAATGGGGGATCACCGTGCCGATGGATGCTGTCGCACGGGTCAAAGACGCGGAGGGTTTTGTTAGCATGATCGCTGACGCACTTGAGATGCGCGGGTAAGAGCCCTATTTCTTAACCCTGCTGCTTTAGGACGACCATTATGCCGATCAAACTCCCCTCTGCCCTGCCCGCCTTTGACATTCTGTCGCGCGAAGGTGTGAGCGTCATGGCCGAAGAACAAGCTGCCCGTCAGGATATCCGCCCGCTGCGGATCGCATTGCTTAACCTGATGCCCAAGAAAATCCAGACCGAGAACCAGTTCGCGCGGTTGATCGGGGCGACACCATTGCAAATCGAACTGACACTTTTGCGGATGTCCGAGCATGAAACCAAAAACACTGCCGCCGAACATATGGCAGAATTCTATCTGCCCTTCAGCGCAGTCCTGGATCAGAAATTCGACGGGCTGATCATTACCGGCGCGCCGATTGAACATTTGCCTTTTACCGACGTGACCTATTGGGACGAGCTAAAGCAGGTCTTTGAATGGACCCAGACCAATGTGCATTCGACATTTGGGGTCTGCTGGGGCGGCATGGCGATGATCAATCACTTCCACGGGGTCAAAAAACATATTCTGGATCACAAGCTGTTTGGCTGTTTCCGGCATCACCTGACCGAAATGACATCCCCCTATTTGCAAGGGTTTTCTGACGATTGTGTGATCCCTGTCAGCCGTTGGACAGAAATGCGCCAAGATGAAATCGACGCGGCAAACGGTTTGAACACATTGATCACCAGCGATCAAACCGGCCCCTGTCTGGTCGAAGATCCGGCCCACCGCGCGCTATATATCTTTAACCACTTTGAATATGACAGCGAGACGCTCAAGCAGGAATATGACCGCGATGTTGCGGCAGGCACGCCGATAAACGTGCCTGCGAACTACTACCCAAATGATGACCCTACACGAAAGCCGCTGAACCGCTGGAAAAGCCACGGGCATCTTTTGTATGGCAATTGGATCAACCAGATCTATCAAACCACGCATTATGATCTGAATGATATTGGGACCTAGGCGGTTGAAACGCGCGGTTCTGGCACTGGGTCTTGGGGCCTTGGTCGCGGGTGTTGGCGCGCAGCAACGCGCCGCACGCGCCATGGCTGACTTCCCGCCTTTGGGAAATTTTGTCACCGTTGACGGGCTGCAAGTCCATTATGTGCAAGAAGGCCAAGGGCCCGACCTGATCTTGCTGCATGGGGCGGGCGGGAATTTGCGCGACTTCACCTTTGCGCTGATGGATCAACTGTCGGACCGTTATCGGGTAACGGCGTTTGATCGTCCCGGGCTTGGCTATTCGGACCCTATTGCGCAGCAAAACCTGACTGATGGCGCCAGCCCCCAAGACCAAGCCCGCGTTTTACGGGCGGCCGCAGCACAACTGGGGATAAGCGCGCCCATTGTTGCAGGCCACAGCTTTGGCGGGATCGTGTCCTATGCGTGGGGCGTTGAAGGACTGCAAGAGGCTAACCCCGTAAACGCATCTGCAATTGTGTCCATCGCAGGGGTTACATTGCCTTGGCCCGGCAAGCTTGATCCCTATTACACTGTGAATGCCAGCGCCATCGGGGGGGCTGTCACAGTGCCGCTGATATCGGCGCTAGTGCCGCGCAGCGTGGTCAATGGCCGGATCGCCGCGACATTTGCACCGCAATCCGCGCCTGTCGGTTATGCCAATTATATCGGTGCAGGTCTGACGCTGCGCCCAGATAGTTTTCGCGAGAATGTGCGGCAGGTGAATTCCCTGCGCCCGCATGTGGTGACCCTGTCGCAGCACTATGCAGGGCTGACGCTCCCGATCGAAATTGTACATGGCACCGCAGATACGACCGTGCCGATCCATATTCATGCGGATGAATTTATCAAAATTGTGCCTTCGGCGAATTTGGTGCGGCTGGATGGCGTCGGGCATATGCCGCATCACACCAACGCCGATAGCGTGATCGCAGCAATTGACCGCGCGGCAAGCCGGACCGGACACTAGCGTTTATTTTGCGGCGCGAATTGCGCTTGGGCGCAGAAATCTCCATATATAAACAAGTGAGTATCGGGAGAGTTTTCATGGATCTGCCATTTGATGGGGGTATTAGCGCGTTTTACCGTGATCAAGCCCCCGATGCCGTCAAAGCCGCAATCAAATCCGCCAAGAAATCCGGTATACTCAACAGCAATTACCCCTATGATACGCGCTGGGACAAAGATGAGTACGAGGCAGAACTTGCCGCGCTTCAGGTGCAACTGGTACGCATGCAGGCTTGGGTGCGTGACACGGGCCAGCGGGTTGCGATTGTGTTCGAAGGGCGCGATGCAGCCGGAAAAGGTGGCACAATCAAACGGTTGCGTGAAAACCTGAACCCGCGCGTGGCCAATGTTGTGGCCCTGTCAAAGCCTACGGATGTTGAAGCCGCGCAATGGTACTTCCAACGCTATATCGCGCATCTGCCCCATCAGGGCCAAATCACCATTTTTGATCGTAGCTGGTATAATCGCGGCGTTGTCGAACATGTGTTCGGTTTTTGCACCCCACAGCAGCGCGACCGCTGGTTCGGACAGGTGCCCGCCTTTGAACAAATGCTGGTCGACGAAGGCATCACGTTGATCAAAATCTGGCTCAATGTCGGGCAAGCCACGCAATTGAAACGGTTCTTGGACCGCGAGAAAGACCCGCTCAAGCAGTGGAAGCTCAGCAGTATCGACGTCAAGGGCCTGCACAAATGGGATGCATATAGCGCCGCAATTTTTGAAACCTTCACACGCACCCATACAGACACCGCGCCTTGGACGATTGTGCGATCCGATGACAAGCGGCGCACACGCGTGCAGACCATTCGCCACATTCTGCACCAGCTTGACTATGCGGGCAAAGACACAAACGCGCTGGGAGCGCTTGATCCAAAAATCGTCGGGGGGCCTGATCTCTGGCATGTCTAAACGCGGGTATCATCATGGCAATCTGCGCAAGGCCCTGATAACAGGCTGTCTGACGCTGATCGAGAAACGCGGCCCGACAGGGTTTACCCTGTCAGAGGCCGCGCGCGAGGCAGGCGTGACCCCCGCCGCCGTGTACCGCCATTTTGACGGGCGCGAAGACCTAATCGCTGCCGCAGCCCAACAAGGCTACGAGATGTTCGGCGATGCGATGGAGGACGCGTATCGCAATGGTGCGCCCTCTGATCTGGCCGCATTTGAACGCACGGGCCGCGCCTATCTGACCTTTGCGCGTGACCATCCGGGTTACTATATCGCGATGTTTGAATCGGGTATTTCGATGCACCGCTCGCCGGAACTGCACGCGGCGGCCACCCGCGCGATGGGCGTTCTGGAAAAAGCCGCCGAAGAGCTGGGCCAGCATATTCCCGCAGACCGCCGCCCGCCGCCGCAGATGTTTAGCGCGCATATCTGGGCGCTTTCGCACGGGGTTGTCGAACTGTTTGCGCGGGGCAATCCCGGCACCAAAAGCCCCTTTTCACCCGAAGACCTGCTGGAAAGCGGGATCGGCATCTATTTACGCGGCCTCGGGCTGATTGACCCAGACAAATAGGATTTCACAATGGACGGCACACTTGCAATAATATTTCTGATCACCAGCCTTACGGATATGGGGTTTAATGATTGCCGCAACGATGGCTGTCTGGCCAGTGAAAGCGCAACGGCGCGGGTGTCATTGCAGCTTGCCGATGTCGAATTCCAAGAGGCCATCATCAGTGAAGAAATCTATGTCGGCTATGACATGGGGCGCCGCTATGGCCCGTTTCAGCCGACTTTCGGGGTATCGGTTGCGGCCAATGGCGCATCATGGGTTGGGGCCGGCGTCAAATGGTCAAGCACAGGCGTCTTTGACAGCCCGTTTTTCGTCGAGACATCATTGATGCCGGGGTATTACGACGCGGGTGACGGGCCTGACCTGGGCGGCAACCTGCATTTTCGGTCTGCCTTTGGGATCGGCTATGCCTTTGATAACGGGGCGACAATTTCGGTTCACTATGATCACCGTTCAAACGGCGATACGCAGGACCTGAACCCCGGTCTGGAAACCATCGCCCTGCGCTATGCGATTGCGCTGCGCTAGTTCAGCACGACCAGCGCGCGTTCATCCCAGATGACCTGCGCGGCTTCGCCAACCTCGAGAACCGGACGGCCAATAAGGTTTTTCATTGCAATATTAATAGCTTGCGAAATGCCTTTAATGCGGATGTCGTAATAGGTCATATCGCCGTAATAGACGACCTCATCAACCACACCGTCAATCAGTTTGCGATCGGTGGTTTCACCCTCGAACAAAATACCCAATGTTTCCGGACGGATACCAACAACCGCTGGGCCTTGTTTCACCGGTTCCGGCGCTTGTTCGAGTGATACCTGCAACGGGCCTAGCCCCTCGACATCAATGGCGATGACGTCGGAAACTGCATTAACTTCAGCCTCTAAAAAGTTCATTTTACCGATAAAACTTGCAACACGGCGTGAATTTGGCCGTCGGTATAGCGTTTCAGGATCCGCCAGTTGCCCGATCTCGCCTTCGAACATCACGGCGATCCGGTCGGACATGACCAGCGCTTCTTCCTGATCATGCGTCACCAGAATAAAGGTAATACCAACCTGACGCTGGAGCCGGATCAATTCCACCTGCATTTGTTCGCGCATCTTCTTGTCAAGCGCGGAAAGCGGCTCGTCGAGCAGCAGCACCTTGGGTTTGAGGATCAGCGCACGCGCCAGCGCCACACGTTGCCGCTGCCCCCCCGAAAGCGCATGTGCGGCACGTTTGCCATAGCCTGCCAGCCCGACCATTGTCAGCGCTTCTTCGACCATTTCCGCCTTGGTTTGCTTGTCGATATCTTTGGATTTACGCAGACCAAAGGCCACGTTTTCCGCAACGCTCAGATGCGGGAAAATCGCATAGGATTGGAACACCATATTGGTCGGGCGCAGGTTCGCGGGCACTGCGGCCATGTCGGCGCCGCCGATCATCACCACACCGTCTGTGACCTGTTCAAACCCCGCAATGGTGCGCAGCAACGTTGTTTTCCCGCAGCCCGACGGACCCAGCAATGAAAAGAATTCACCGGCATTGATGGTAAGGTTGATGTCGCGCAATGCGTGATAGTCGGCGTAATATTTATTAACGCCCGTCAGTGTGATCAAAGCGGTCACAAGAACCCCCCTTTGTCTTTTACCCCTGCGCGGGCCATCCCGCGACGGCGCAAAAGCTCTGCGATTGTAAGAAGAATGATAGAGAGCGTCACCAGAATCGTGCCCAAGGCCATGACGACGGGCAAGGACGCAGGAAAGCGCAAAAGCCCCCAGATATAGACCGGCATTGTCGGGCTTGCCCCAGAAAGGAAGAACGCGATAATGAATTCATCTAGCGAAATGGTAAATGCGATCAGCATTGACGAAATGATCCCTGGCATCACCAGCGGCAAGGTCACCAGACGAAACGCGGCAAAGCGGCTTTCGCCGAGGTCCATCGCGGCCTCCTCCATTGAAGGATCGAGGTTTTGAAAAGCGCCATTCAGGATGGCGATGCAAAATGGCGTACAAATCAACACATGCGCGGCGATGATGGTCCAGTTTGACAGGCCCCAGTCGAAAATCTGCACAACCACGACCAGAAGCGACACGGCGACGATGATCTCGGGAAGGACAAGCGGCAACATGATGAACCCCATGATCCCCGCCTTGAGCGGAAACCGGTGCATCGCCCCTGCCCGCGCGGCGCAAATCCCCAAAAGTGTCGAGGTCAACGCCGAGGTGAAGGCAATAAACAAAGAGTTCTTTACCGCTGCGTGAAGTGATTTGTTTGTGGCCAGTTCAGCAAACCAATCGGTCGTAAACCCGCTTAGCGGAAAGGCGATGACCGTCGCATCGTTGAACGCAAACAACGGCAGCAAAACAATCGGCGCATAAAGAAATATTAGATAGCAAATCGCGTAGATGCGCAGGCTCATGAGCGCCCCTTCAGCCAGCGGCGGTTAAGAAGCACAAAAACAAGGCTGATCGCGGTCACGCAAAGCATGGCAACAATCGCCAATGCCGCCCCCAACGGCGCATTATTAAGCGCGAGAAATTGCGTCTGGATCATATTTGCAATTAGCTTGCCGCCCGCGCCGCCCATCAATTCGGGCGTTACGTAATCGCCGATTGTCGGAATAAAGACGATCAAGACCGCACCAACAACCCCCGGCATCGCAAGCGGCAGCGTGATCCGGATGAATGTCATGAATTTGCTTTCGCCCAGATCCTGCGAGGCTTCGAGCAAGGAACGGTCGATTTTTTCCAGCGCGACAAAGATCGGCAGGATCGCAAAGGGCGCAAACGCATGTGCCAATGTGATGATCACCGCATTCACGTTATACAAGATAAACGTCAACGGCTCGTCGATAAGACCGATATTCAACAGCCCCGTGTTGATTACACCATTATAACCCAAAATTACTTTCCACAGGAAAACGCGGATCAAATAGGAGGTCCAGAAAGGGATAGTAATCAAAAACAGCCAAAGCGATTTGCGGTCGGGGCGCACATGGAACGAAATGAAATAGGCAACCGGAAAGGCAAGCAGCACGGTCACAACCGTCACAGCCCCCGACACCATCAGCGATCGCTGCAAAAGCGCGCCATAGATCGGTTTTTCGATAATTTCGCGGTAGTTATTAAGCGTAAACGTCATGTCCAAATTCATGAAATCCTGTGTCCAGAAGCTGAACAAGAAGATCGCAATCAATGGGAAAGCCATCAAAATCAACGCATAAAGAAACGGCGGGCCCACCATAAGAAGCCCGCGACCCGATTCAGTTGAAGTTAATTTCTGCCACATATGCGATGATTTCACTGCGCCCGCGCAAAGATCAATACGCAAATCGCATTCGCACGAATTTATCTTGTCTTTTGTGCCGCTTGCATACTGTCCGCAATTGCATCGGCCCCGTTTTTACGCAGGTTTTCAACTGCGCCCATCGCATCATCGGCCGTCTTGTTCTGGCTCAGCTTGGATTTGGCGTATGTACGTGTGACGTCGATCCTGAAAGCGACGATTTCTGCCAGCATCTGCGCCATGTAATCCTTGGGCGCATCAGCCATTTTCCACGCCTGCGCGCCGTTAGTTTCCCTTTCATGATTTTGCGTCAGCCGGCCGACCGCAGCGATTTTTGATTTCGCGTCGTGTTGGAATGTGATGCGCCCGTGAAACTGCACACAGGCGTAATTCCATGTCGGGACCACCTTGTGATCCGCGCGTTTCGACGGATACCAATTGGGTGAAATATAGGCGCTATCGCCTTGAAATATCGCCAAAACATCCGCCCCATCCGGCACGATGCGGTGCATATCATTGGCCAGCGCCATATGTCCGATCAATGTGTCGTCATCAACGGCAAGCAATGGAAACGGGTTAGCGACAAGCCCCTGCGCGCCATGTGCAACCAATTGCGCCAATGGGTGCGCCGCAATAAAGGCCGCAACTGCCGCAGGGTCGCGCATTTCGAAATCTGCCGGAATATACATGTCTGTCCTTCCCATTGGTCTGAACACAAAAAAGGGCAGTCGTGAAACTGCCCTTTTCCAAAAGAATTCTTCCTTCGCGATTAACGCTTGGAGAACTGGAAGCTCTTACGGGCTTTGGCTTTACCGTATTTCTTACGCTCAACAACGCGGCTGTCGCGTGTGAGGAAGCCGGCTGCTTTCAATGCAGCACGCAGGGTTGGATCGTAAAGTTGCAGCGCTTTTGATACGCCGTGCTTTACCGCACCAGCCTGACCAGACAGACCGCCACCTTTTACAGTTGCAACAACGTCAAACTGACCTGTCACACCGGCAACCGAAAACGGCTGCGCAAGGATCATTTGCAGCACAGGGCGCGCAAAATAGGTGTTCATGTCTTTGCCGTTCACGGTGACCTTGCCAGAACCTGGCTTGATCCAGACGCGGGCAACCGCATCTTTACGTTTGCCGGTTGCGTACGAACGGCCCAGCTCGTCACGGACGGGCTCGCGCGGGGCAGCAACTTCGACAACAACTTCGGCAGATGCAGCGACTTGGCCCAGCTCTTCGAGTGAATTCACTTGATCAGACATTATGCAGTCCTCGTGTTCTTTTTGTTCATGGACTTAACGTCCAGAACTTCCGGCTTTTGGGCTTCCATGCCATGCTCTGTGCCTGCGAAAACGCGCAGGTGAGTCATTTGCTGACGGGACAGTTTGCCACCGGGCAGCATGCGCTGGACAGCTTTCATGACAACGCGCTCTGGGTGCTTGCCTTCAAGAATCTCGGCTTTGGTCTTTTCTTTGATCCCGCCGGGATGGCCAGTGTGCCAGTAGTATTTTTCATCGCGCTTGTTGCCAGTCATCTGGACTTTTTCAGCGTTGATGACAATCACGTTGTCGCCCATATCCATGTGCGGCGTGAAGGATGGTTTATGCTTGCCGCGCAAGCGCATAGCGATAATCGACGCAAGACGACCCAGAACAACGCCTTCAGCGTCGATCAGGATCCATTTCTTGTCGATATCCGCTGGGGTAGCGGTAAAGGTTTTCATATCTCACCAGAAGTTTGGGGTGGCGCATAGCCACGTCATTCGGATTGGGGTGTTATAGAGAGGTTCAAGTAGCAGTCAAGCGGGTAAGTTCTGAATTTACAATGCAAAATCAATGGGTTGTAAATTAGGTATTATTTTACCCCATCAAATCGCTATTCTTTCCGGCGGATGATCCAGCAAATCCCGCAGGCATTCCATCGCTTGCACAAAATGCGCGTGTGGCACCAGTCCGTTCACAGCAATCCGTACCGCATGGACCGATCTGCTTTCGCGCAGCGCAAAATCATCCGCAGATTTGATCAAAACGCCTGCAGATTCAGCGGCTTGGCAGAACTCGCCTGCCCGCCAGCCGATAGGTAATTCAAGCCATAGAAATGGCACAGTGGGTGCCGCGCGCATGTCATAACCCGCCAGAATCCGCTGGGCCGCGTCAATATCCGCGCCGATCCGTGATTTGACCCGCGCGACGACCGCATCAATCTGCGGGTGCTGCATGATGGCCGCATAAAGATCCGTGACCAGCCGCGTCACCCCGAAGGACGAAAATGTTGCCGTGCGGGTCAGGGCTTTGCTCCAGCCTTTTGGCGCGACGGTAAAGCCGATCCGCAAGGATGCGGTGATCGATTTGGAGGGCGATGTCAGATACCAGCCAAGCCCCGGCAAAAGCGCGCGGTAGCTAGGCCCGATGCGATCCGTATTCATCAAACGATAACAGTCATCGTCAATGATATGCACGCCATGCGCCTTTGCAAGTGCGGCGATTTCAACCCGTCGCGCGGGCGTGGTCTGTCGGGCAGTTGGGTTGCTTACCTCTGCCGAGGTGCAAAAGGCCTGCACATTATGATCCAGAATTGCGGCTTCCAATGCGGAAACAAGCGGGCCATCATCATCCCATGCAATCCCGACAACATCGGCCCTGCATAGCACCCCGGCCGAGCGAAACCCGCCATAGCTAAGCTCATCCACCGCGATGGCGGGGTTTGTACCTGTCAGAATGCTTTGCAAAATCATGACAATTGCATTCTGGCCACCATGGCTTGTGACGATGTTATGTATATCGAACGGCCCCAGATGCACCGGATCGAGCGTTGCGGCAAAGGCTTCGCGCGCCGGCAGATCGGTGTTGCGTGTCGGATAGCGCAGCAGCATATCGGATGCGGTGCTATCTGCCAGCTGGTGCATCGCCTCGCGGATGATTGCGGTCTGTCCGACATCGGGCATTTTCGGGCTTAGCAGATGCGCCTGCCCGTCCCGATCCAGCGCCGGATCAAAAAACCTGTCCGCCGCAGGAAGACTGCGCACCGGCGCCGGTTTGGGCTGCGCCACAAAGGTGCCGCGCCCGACCCCCGCCTCAAGCAGGGATTCGTCGATCAATATCTTATAGGCGCGCGCAACCGTGCCTGGTGTGACACTAACGCGGTAGGCCAGATCACGCACCGGCGGCAGCTTTTCACCGGGTGACAATTGGCCCGATGCAATGCCGTCACGAATTGCCTTGGCCAGCGCCTGATATTTCGCGCGTCCACCATCAGCAAGATTTGGCTGCCATATTGTACCCGATACAATCATTTTCTAGACCTATCACAAAACACTTTGTATCAATTCAATTACCAGAAGGCACACCATTGTGTCAATACAATTAAAGGAATGTTCCCATGTCATACGCGCTCTCAGCGGCGCAGATCGCCGCACCAAGTTCACCATCAAACATGCCGCTCGCGGCACGTCTTGCGGTTCGCTTTGCAGTGGCCGTGACCGCATGGGACAAACGCCGCAAGACGCGGCGGCACCTTCGTTCAATGCCACCGCACCTGTTAAAAGACATTGGTTTGGATCCGACGACTGCACGTGAAGAAATCGCCAAACCTTTCTGGCAAGCCTGATACGTTTGCATCTTCCTGACTGGGCCGGATTAAATCCGGCCCTTTTTTCAGGTTACTACAGCCCGTAGATACTGCTGAACTTATCCTCAAGATAATCCAAAAGCGGGCCTTCGCTTGGCTTTGTACCCGTTGCATGGGTAATTGTATCAATCGGCGTACGCAATCCGCCAAATTGTTGCAGGTTTTCACGCAGCCAACCCGTTGCTGCCGATGTATCCCCGCGCGCCAGATCAGCATCCAGTCCCGGCACAGCGTCGCGCAGCGCCGTATGTAGGCACCCCGCATAGACATTGCCCAACGTATAGGTTGGGAAATAACCGAACAGCCCTTCGGACCAATGCACATCCTGCAACACGCCGTTGGACGGACGATCAACCGCATAGCCGAAATCAGCCTTGAAACGGTCGTTCCACGCGGCCTCTAGATCATTCACGGCCAAATCACCCGCGATCAATGCGCGTTCAAGATCGAAGCGCAACAAAACATGCAGGTTATATTGGACCTCGTCGGCCTCTGTGCGGATAAACCCGTCGCTCACGCGGTTAACGGTGGCATAAAACGCATCCTCATCCGCAATACCGAAATCGCCAAACGCATCGCGCATCTGCCCGTAAAGCCAGCCGGTAAAGGCGCGGCTGCGGCCCAGCTGGTTTTCATAGATCCGGCTTTGGCTTTCATGCACGCCCATCGACACGCCCGCGCCAAGCGGGGTCAGCAGGTGTTGCGGGTCTATCCCCTGCTCGTATGCAGCATGGCCAACCTCGTGAATTGTCGAATAAAAACAATTGAACGGATCGGTCGGGTTGGTCCGCGTTGTGATCCGCACATCAAGCCCGGAGCCCGATGAAAACGGATGCACGGCCTTATCAATGCGCCCGTGGTTGGTGTTGTAGCCAAAGGCAAGCGCGAGCTTCTCGGACAGCTTCAGCTGCGCTGCTTCATCAAAACTACCTGATAATTGCGCAGGCGCGGGCCGATCCAATATCGCGGCGCGCAGCGCGACCAGCCGCGGGCGCAATGCATCGAACATCGCGCCAAGGCTGGCACCTGTCGCGCCTGGTTCGTAATCATCCAGCAGCGCATCATAAGGATCGGCGTCACCTGCGACTGCGGCCGCCTCCTCTTTGCGCAGATCAACAACCTTTTGCAGGATCGGCAGGAAGCTCGCGACATCCTCATCCGCGCGGGACTGCGCCCAGATCCGGTGGGCCAGTGATGTGGTTTTGGCCAGCTCTGCGGCAATTGCAGCAGGCACTTTGGCCGTGCGTTCAAAGCTGCGCCCTATATGGCGCAGGTTGGCGGCGGCGACATCATCCGCCGGTTCCGCCTTTGCCAGCCATTCGCCGACACGCGGATCAATCCGGCGCGCGTGCAAAATATTGGCCATCGCGCCATGTTCCTCGGCGCGCTGCGGCGTGGCGCCTTCGGGCATCATGGTTTCTTGGTCCCAGCCAAGACGACCCGCAATCTGGCCGAGGGCTTCGGTTTCGCGTTGGAACTGCATCAATGCGTCATATGCGGTCATTTATTTAGCCTCGGACAGATTGGGAAATTGGATATTGTGACAGATTGCGCGCACGCAAGATCAGCATCCACAGCACAATCGCGCCGATCTGATGCACAATTGCGATGTGCCAGGGCGCGGAATAAAGTACCGTAAAGACGCCCAGCACCATCTGCAAAAACATCATGCCGATGACGCCGTGAAACGCTGCGCGGATTTTGCGGTTGGCGGATCTACGGGCGCGCAGGAACACAAAGATGCCGTAGGCAAACAGCGTGTAACCCGCCATCCGGTGCATGAATTGCACCAGCCCGTCATTTTCAAAGAAATTGCGCCACATAGGTTCAATATCAAGCGGGTTGGGCGGCAGAAATCCCCCCGCCATCAGCGGCCAATCAGGGTAACCGCGCCCCGCGTCAATACCCGCAACCAGCGCCCCGAGGATGATCTGCACAAAAGCCAATCCGATCAGAACCGTGGAAAGACGTACAAGCCCCGTGTTTGCGCTGCGCCGCGCCTGCATCAGATCCGCCTGCGCCCGCCCGAGCCGCAAGGCGTAAACCACCAAAAGCCCAAGGATCACAAAGGCCAGCCCAAGATGCGTGGCCAAGCGGTAGGATGCCACATCAAGCATCCCATCGCCCAATCCCGAAGATACCATCCACCAGCCAATCGCACCCTGCACGCCAATCAGCGCACCGATCCCGAAAAGGCGCCCGGTCCAGCCTGTCGGCACCTTGCGTGCGGCGACAAAACCCAAAAACCCGACAGCCCAGACCAGCCCGATCAGGCGGCCCAATTGCCGGTGCCCCCACTCCCACCAATAGATGGTTTTGAACTCGGACAGGGTCATCCCCTTGTTTTGCAACTGGTATTCGGGGATCTCTTGATATTTCGCAAACTCGGACTCCCAAGCTTGCGCGCCTACCGGCGGGATGGCGCCCGTCACAGGCTTCCATTCGGTAATTGCAAGCCCGCTATCTGTCAGCCGCGTCAGTCCGCCCACGACGATCATCACCATCACCATGGCCAAAAGCGCCAGCAGCCAACCGCGGATCGCGCCGCGCGCGCCTTGGCCTGCGCGGTTAATCGCGCCGGGGGCTGCGGCCTGTTTGGGGCTATCGCCGACCTCTTCGAAAATGGACCGTTTTGTTGCCATGATGATCTCCAACGGGTTGTAATAGGTGGAACCTAGGTGGGCTGTTGGGGCGGTGCAAGCACCCGTAGGGTGGATCTTGATCCACCTACCCCTGATCTTTCCAGCGCACCATTTGCCGCAGGATACCATGCAGCATCTGCACATCCGCGCGGGTCAGCGGCATACGTGACCAAAGGTTGCGCAGGTTCAGTTTCATATTTGCGGCCTTATGTTCGGGGAAAAAGAAACCCGCCTCATCCAGCCGTTCTTCAAAATGCGCGCCCAGCTTTTCAACCTCGATCTGTTCGGCCCAAGCGGCCACGGCGGCCACAGTCATATCAACCGCTGGCACGGCCTCGCGCCGCCATTCATAGCCGGTCAGCAAAACACATTGCGCAAGGTTCAGTGACGCAAATTCGGGGTTTACCGGCACGGAAATAATCGCGTTGGCACGGGCGATATCGTCGTTTTCCATCCCCGACCGTTCAGGGCCAAACATCACTGCCACCTTACCGCCCGCCGCAATCCGCGCGCGCGCGTCTTTCATCGCGGCCTCAGGCGTGAACACGGGCTTGGTCAGATCACGTGGGCGCGCGGTGGTCGCATAGACAAAATCGCAATCGCCAATCGCGCCGGCGGTGTCGTCAAACAATTGCGCCTCGTCCAGCAATCGTCCTGCGCCGCTGGCCATCACGACGGCCTTTTGATTGGGCCAACCATCGCGCGGGTCCACGATCCGCATCCGGTCAAGCCCGAAATTCCACATCGCGCGCGCGGCGGCACCGATGTTTTCGCCCATCTGTGGGCGGATCAAGACAAATGCGGGCTGTGGATCAGGGCTTGGCATGGGGGTTCCTTTGGTATCGGCTGGCGTGATACGCTGGGTGTCAGCGCAACGCAAGGAAACCCCGATGGCTTATGATGATGGACATGCGCAAATGCTGCGCGAAGACCTGAGGGACGAACCGGGGATCACAGAACGCAAAATGTTCGGTGGCCTGTGTTTCATGCGCCTTGGCCATATGGTTTGCGGTGTGCATCAAGGCGGCGGCATGGCCCGCGTGGGCAAGGCAGCCGAAGCACAAGCGCTTGAAATTGATGGCATTACCCCGCTGTCATTTACAGGGCGCAAGATGGGCGGCATGGTGGATGTCGCCGAAGATGTGTTTGGTGATGACGCGAGGCGCGCGCAAATTGTCGGGCTTGCGCTCGAATATGCGCGCAGCCTGCCGCCGAAACCATAGCCAAGCCGCACATTCCCCGCTAGAACGCCCTCAACACAGCTTTATTTTCGGAAAAACGCCCCATGTCAGACACCCCAGAGCAGCCACAGATCTATCTGGTCACCCCGTCAGAATTTGATCTTTCGACCTACCCCGATCAGCTGGCCGCCTGTCTGGACAGCGCCGATGTGGCTTGTGTCCGGCTTGCACTTGGGACCAAAGACGAAACCCGTATCGCCAAAGCCGCCGACGCGCTGCGTGTTGTCACCCATGCCCGCGATGTGGCGCTGGTGATTGAAAACCATATTCTGATGGTCGAACGCTTGGGGCTTGATGGTGTGCATCTGCTTGATGCTGCCAAATCCGTGATCAAAACCCGCAAAGAACTGGGCGAAGACGCCATTGTTGGCGCGTTTTGCGGCACATCGAGCCATGAAGGCATGTCAGCGGGCGAGATGGGCGCGGATTATGTCAGCTTTGGTCCGATCGGCAAATCGCCTTTGGGCGACGGTGAACAGGCGGGGCTGGACCTGTTCGAATGGTGGTCAATGATGATCGAAGTCCCCGTCGTCGCCGAAGGCGTGCTGGACGCTGAGCTGATCCGCGCATTCGCGCCGCATACGGATTTCTTTGGCATCGGTGATGAAATCTGGCGCAGCGATGATCCGGCCAAAGCCCTTGCCGTTCTACGCGCCGCGATGGCTGTCTAGCCCTGCGCGCACCGTGGTCTCAAGCGCTTTTGCCAGCGCCTTGCGATCCGCAAAATCGGACAATTGCACAGGCGGGTGATACACGACTGTGACCCCGCCTTGCCGTTTTGCGGCCAGTGTCGTTAACAGATGCGTGCCAAACTCCATATCGCCCCACCAGCCGTAAAACCGCGGGTCGGCACCTTTGGGCGCGCGGTAAATCACTGTGACAGGTTGAACGGCCAATTCATCGCGCAGTGCGTGATCAAAGAACGCCGCGAAAAGCGTTGATTTAAAAGGTAAGACCTGAAATCCGTCAGTAGATGTGCCTTCGGGGAAAAATAGCAAACGATGGCCAAACGCCAGTCGGGTCTTGAGCAGGCTGACCTGTTCGACCGCCTCGTTGCGGGCGCGCTTGATAAACAATGTCCCCGTTGCCCGCGCC
This sequence comes from Yoonia tamlensis, assembly GCF_900115105.1. GTDB lineage: Bacteria > Pseudomonadota > Alphaproteobacteria > Rhodobacterales > Rhodobacteraceae > Yoonia > Yoonia tamlensis. The sequence continues at coordinate 1,261,894 of NZ_FOYP01000001.1, read as the reverse complement.
AGCCAGCCGATGCCAGGCCAGCCCGCGACCTCTGATTTGGCGACAAAATAGATCCGTTTGCGCGCGTTAAGCGCAAAAATATCCAGCCATGACACATGGTTTGCAACAACCGCACCACCGCCATCCATCGGCGCGCCGACACTGCGGTACGTGATCCCCAAAATCACAAGCGCCAAACGGCAAACGCGCTGCGTGATATGCGGGGTCACGGGGCGCGCCTTGCCACAGATCACAGCTTCAAAAAGCCGGACAATCAAAAGCACGCCCAGCCCGCCAAACACCAATAGCGCCAAAGGAATGGCCCGCAAAAGAATGCGCACCCACCCCGCTGCGCCGATTGGCAACACGGGCGGGCTATCGTCAGAGGACCATGCCTGTGCCATCCTAGACGCCCCGCACATAGATATCGCGCTGCAACTGCGCCACCGAAGCCGCATCCAAAATCATGCAAATATCGATTGTATTGAGAGGCTTGTCCACAAATACCCCGTTACCGACAACACCGCCCAGTCGCAGATATGCCTTGATCAATGCGGGTGTTTTGCGCATGGCGCGCACCCTGTCAATCTGGTCAACAGGCAAGATATTCATCGCGGCCGCATTGGGTCCGATTGCAAAAACACGCAGGTGTTCGGGCGCAAGATGGCGGTGGTAAAGCAGGCTAAGCGGGGCTGCGAGTGCGCCGACATCGGTGCCGTGAAATGACGCCGCCCCGAAAAGGATATCGACGCGATTGCGCGCCACGTAGTCTGCCAATGCGCACCAGATATGCACCATTGCCGCGCCGCCGCGATAATCCGCGTGCAGGCAGGTCCGCCCGAGCTCAAGCAAGCGTTTGCCGCTTTGCACAAGTGCAGTCAGGTCAAATTCATCTGCACAATAGAACTGGCCCGCCTTTTGCGCCTGTGATCCGGTTAGCAGACGGTAAACGCCAACCACCTGATCCGCCGCCGGTCGGGTAAGATCGCGTAGCAAAAGATGATCGGCAAAAGCATCAAACCTGTCGCTTTCCAATCCGGCCGCATGATCGACAGTCGCGCCCTGCCCGCCCAGTTCACGCACAAAAACCGCGTATCGCAACCGTTGCGCCGCACAAATATCCGCAGGCGTTTGCGCCAGCGATACATGAAACTGAGGAGAAAGTGTCGCCATGAATGAATGTCGTACCTTTGGCCTTCAGGCGCGGTTTCTATTGCCGCATTAACGTTTTGGCAACCATTGAGGCGCTACCCCTGTTTTCACAAGGCGGACTACCGATCAACGATAACAAGGGCCAGACGTGTGCCGTCAATGACAACTTTCCCCTGTTCACGAAAATTGACGGTGATTTTGCCCGCAATATTTGACTGGACCTGCCCGGTGCCCCAGTCTGGCTGGGCGGGATTTTGGACCAGCATCCCGGGCTCTAAAATGGCGTTAATGCCGATCATATTCTGTTCCTCAAAGGAGAGACCACACCATGCAAACTGATTTGGCCGCACTTGTCGGCTCGCGCATTTGTCATGACCTTATTAGCCCAATTGGCGCAATCGGCAATGGTGTTGAACTTTTGGGGCTTACAAATGGCAATACCGATCCCGAAATGGCGCTGATCAGCGACAGTGTGAATAGCGCAAATGCGCGGATACGCCTGTTTCGAATCGCCTTTGGCGCGGTCAACGACGGCCAGCGGATTAGTAGCACCGAAGTGCAAAGCATCCTGCGCGCAGTCTCTGTTGGCGGGCGGCACCAGTTTATCTGGGATGTCAGCGACGACCAGCCACGGCGCAGCGTGCGACTGGCACTGCTGATGCTGCTTTGCTTTGAAACCGCGCTGCCTATGGGGGGCGAAATCACTGTGTCATGCACAGGTGATACATGGGATTTTAGCGCCAATGCGCGCCGCGTATCAATTGACCCCGACCTGTGGGAAGGGTTTGAAAATGTGCATAGCACGCACCCATATACGGCGGCGCAGGTACAGTTTGCATTACTGCCCCCCGCCCTTGCCGAGACAGGGCGCACCCTTGCGTATACAGTCGGCGAAAGCAGCCTGACCGCGCGCTTCTAGCTCCGGATTGTGCCGTCACCGGTGACAAGATATTTAAAACTTGTCAGCTGTACCGCGCCCACAGGACCGCGCGCATGCAGCTTGCCCGTCGCAATCCCGATTTCAGCGCCCATGCCAAATTCACCGCCATCGGCAAATTGCGTCGACGCATTGCGCATCAAAATCGCGCTATCAAGGTCGCGGAAAAAACGGTCGGCGACAGCGTCATTCTCGGCGATGATCGCATCGGTGTGATTTGACCCGAATTCACGGATATGGGCGACAGCCCCGTCGATCCCGTCGACAGCTTTCGCAGCAATAATCATATCCAGAAATTCATGCCCGAAATCATCAGCCTGCGCGGGCACGGTGCCCTTGGTCTGCGCAAGCGTACCGGCAGCGCGGACTTCGACCCCTGCTTCCAGCAGGTCGCGTGTCAGAATATCGCCGTGCTGGTCCAGAAACGCCTGATCAACAAGCAGACATTCGGCTGACCCGCAAATCCCCGTGCGCCGTGTTTTGGCGTTGATCAAAACCGCGCGGGCCTTGGCCAGATCTGCGCTGGCGTCGACATAGATATGGCAAATACCTTCGAGATGGGCAAAGACAGGCACACGTGCCTCGCGCTGGACAAGACCAACCAGCCCTTTGCCGCCGCGCGGCACGATCACATCAATAAAATCAGTGGCTTGCAGCATCGCAGAGACCGCAGCACGGTCACGTGTCGGGACCAGCTGGATCGCCTTTTCCGGCAGACCCGCGGCGCGCAAACCCGCTGCCAGACATGTATGGATTGCCTGGCTTGAATGGAACCCTTCGGAGCCCCCACGCAAGATCACCGCATTGCCCGACTTCAGGCAAAGCGCACCGGCATCCGCCGTCACATTCGGGCGGCTTTCGTAAATCACGCCAATAACCCCGATCGGGGTCCGCACGCGTTTGATGTGCAACCCCGAAGGCTGAGTCCATTCTTCGGTTACTGCGCCAATCGGGTCATCTTGTGCGGCCACTGCGCGCAAGCCGCTGACGATCCCCGCGATCCGGTCCTCATCCAGCATAAGGCGGTCCATCATCGCAGGGGACAGGCCTTTTTCGGCGCCAAAGGCCATGTCTTTTTTATTGGCAGCAATGATCTGCGCACGCTGGTCCCACACCGTATCGGCGGCGACATTCAGCGCTTGCGCTTTGGCTTGCGGCGCGGCGCTCGCCAGCACTGTCGCAGCGGCGCGCGCAGCCTTGCCAATATCGGTCATCATTTTTGTGATATCGTCAGCATCATGCATCGTCTTGACCTTTCAAAGCACCATATCATCACGGTGGACCAGCGCCGCGCGGCCCTCATAGCCCAGCACGCTTGCAATTTCATCGGACCTGCGGCCCATGATCTGGCGCGCTTCGGCGGCGGTATAGCGGGTCAACCCCTGCCCGAGCTTTACGCCCTTTGCATCCGAAATCGCCACGATATCGCCGCGCCCGAACTGCCCCGTCACGGCGCTGATCCCCGCAGGCAAAAGACTGTTGCCGCGCATAAGCGCCGCTTGCGCACCAGCATCAATGGTGACAGAGCCCGCAGGTTTCATCGCAGCAATCCAGCGTTTTCGTGCCGCTTGCGGATCGGTTTGAGCGGCAAACCATGTTGTGCGCGCACCGTTTTCAAGCGCTGCCAGCGGGCTGTCGGCGGTGCCCAGTGCGATTGCCATCGCGCAGCCTGCCTCTGTCGCGATGCGCGCGGCCATGATCTTGGTGATCATGCCACCTTTGGACAGGCTTGATCCGACATCGCCTGCCATTGCTTCGATCTCTGGAGTGATTTTTTCTACAATATCAAGGTGTTTTGCGTCACTACTAATGCGCGGATTGGCGGTATAAAGCCCGTCAACATCCGACAGCAATATCAATTGATCCGCACCGATCGTCACAGCGACCTGCGCCGCAAGCCGGTCATTATCGCCATAGCGGATTTCGTCAGTGGCGATTGTGTCGTTTTCATTCACGATCGGGGTGACACCCAGCGACAACATGGTTTCCATCGTCGCGCGGCTATTCAGATAGCGCCTGCGATCATGGGAATCCTCAAGCGTGACAAGCACTTGCCCCGCGATGATATCATGTTTTGCGAGCGCTTCTTCGTAGGCGCGCGCAAGCCGGATTTGCCCGACAGCCGCCGCCGCCTGCGATTGTTCAAGCGGCAGCGCAGCCGCAGGAAGCCCGAGAACACCGCGCCCCAACGCGATTGAACCTGAAGAAACAAGTACAACATCAGTGCCACGCGCGCGGATCCGCGCCACATCGTCAGCAAGCGAGGTCAACCATGATTGCCGCAATTTGCCGCTTGCCGCATCGACAAGCAACGCGGAACCGATCTTGATGACGAGGCGTTTAGCGTCGGTTAAGGTTGCCACGGGGCGTCCTCCACCGCTTCCTCCGCAGCTGTACGGTGGCGCAGGCGGTTGTCGTCAATTTCGCCGCGCAAGGCACGCAACACATCGGGGATGCCCTCTTGGCTGACGCCGGACATCATCAGAACGGGACCGGCCGCAACCTGCGCAATTTCATCACGCAAAAATGCGCGTTCTTCCTCATCCAGCGCGTCAATCTTGTTTAGCACCGTGATCCGCGGTTTTGTCGCCATCTCGCCGCCATAAGCCTCAAGTTCGTGGATAATAGTGGTCAGATCACCCGCAGGATCGCCCGATGTGCCGTCAATCAAATGCAAAAGCACTGCGCAGCGTTCCACATGGCTCAGGAATGTATCGCCAAGCCCGCGCCCTTCAGAGGCGCCCGCAATCAGCCCCGGAATGTCGGCGACAACAAATTCAACCTCGTCAATACCGACAACGCCCAGATTGGGGATCAGCGTGGTAAACGGGTAATCTGCCACTTTGGGCCGTGCGTTCGACGTCGCGGCCAAGAACGTGGATTTGCCAGCGTTCGGCATGCCCAAAAGACCAACATCCGCGATCAGTTTCAGGCGTAGCCAAATGGTGCGTTCGATGCATTCCTGACCAGGGTTGGACCGGCGCGGCGCTTGGTTCGTCGCAGATTTGAAATGCAGGTTGCCCCAACCGCCATTGCCGCCTTTGGCGATCACGATCCGCTGGCCGACTTCGGTCAGATCGGCGATGACGGTTTCTTCGTCTTCGTCAATGATTTCAGTGCCTACAGGTACGCGCAACACCTTGTCTTCACCGTCTTTTCCGGTCCGCTGGCTGCCCATCCCGTGCTGGCCATTTCCTGCAAAGAAATGCTGCTGATAGCGAAAATCAATCAGCGTGTTCAGCCCGTCCACGGCCTCGACAATGACGTCGCCGCCATTGCCACCATCGCCGCCATCAGGGCCGCCATATTCGATGAATTTTTCGCGCCGGAAAGAAATACAGCCGCCGCCACCGGCACCGGACCGGATATAGACCTTGGCGAGATCAAGAAATTTCATAGGTTTTTGCTTTCCGCGCTATTCAGATGTGGCGATAGTCTATTGCGCGCGCCAGCTCAAGGCGCGCGCTGATCTATGCCCCAACTTTCAACGTATAAGTCCAAGTCGGCACCGTGGCGTTGCGCGCGACCGAAAACGCCTCGGCGTCGCCAAGATAATCAAAGCCGCAGTTGGTCAATACGCGGGCCGATCCGGGGTTATCCTGAAAGGCTTCGGCAAAGATGGTTTTGGCCTGATGCGGGTTGGCAGCGATCAAGGCGCGCACGGCTTCTGATGCCAGTCCGGTGTTCCAGAACGCAGGCGCGATCCAATAGAAAATTTCGGATTGGTTGCGATCCATCCGTTCAAGGGTAATGACGCCCAAGGCCTCAACATGGCCATGCGCAGATCCGTCGATGACCCAGATGTCTTCGCTGCGGTCTGCGGCGCTCGCGCGGTCGATCATCGCTTCAATCGTGCCCGGTGGCAACGGATGCGGAATGCTGCGGGTGCCGCGCGCGACACGTTCATCCGCGGCATACATCGCGATTAACCCTGCGTCCGACTTGCGGCACGGACGCAGCACAAACCGTTCTGCGGTTATTGTCTCTTGAACTGTAATCTCTTCATGAATCACTGCTTTCCCTCCTCGAAAACACGACCATCCCTAGACACGTCTAAATTGATAACATGGCAAGAGTATGAACGAAAAAGGGGACCGGCTTGCGCCGATCCCCAAAAATTTTACCTTAAGGTATTCGGCTTATTCAGCGGCCTCCGCCACCGGCAGGACCGAAATAAAGGTACGGCCCTTGAGGCCTTTGTGGAACTGAACGTTGCCTTCGACGGTTGCAAAGATTGTGTGATCCTTGCCCATGCCAACGCCCATGCCCGGCCACATTTTTGTGCCGCGCTGACGCATGATGATGTTGCCAGGAATGACAACTTCGCCACCGAATTTCTTTACGCCAAGACGACGACCAGCTGAGTCGCGTCCGTTACGGGATGAACCGCCTGCTTTTTTATGTGCCATTGGTGTCTCTCCTTAGCCTTTTGCCAGCTCAACCGCTTGCGCGATCCAGCCTTCACGTTCGATACGACCTTTGAAGGACAGTTTTTCGTCCATCGCGGCCACATCTTCGGGTGTCCATGCTGCGATCTGTGCGAATGTCGTTACGCCAGCTTCGAGCAGTTTTTTCTCAAGTGCGGGGCCAACACCGGACAATTTTTTCAAATCGTCAGAACCGGCAGCAGCCTTAGGCGCCGCAGCTTTCTTAGGTGCCGCTTTTTTTGCAGCAGGTGCCGCAGCAACCGGGGCCGCGCCATTTACAGCCGCTTTCACGCCGGATTTGTCAGCGCCTGATTCCAGAATGTCGCCGATGCGGACCAGTGTCAGTTGCTGACGGTGGCCTTTTTTACGTGCCGATGAATGCTTACGACGACGTTTTACGAAATTGATTGTCTTTGGACCTTTGATTTGGTCGATGACTTCGGCTTGGACGCCGGCATCTGCAACCAAAGGCGCGCCAACAGTGGCGCCAACCATCAGAATCTCGTTGAATTGAACTGTTTCGCCAGCGCTCGCTGCCAGCTTTTCTACGCGGAGCACGTCGCCAGAAGCGACTTTGTATTGCTTGCCGCCGGTTTTCAAAACCGCAAACATATGATCTTCCTTCGTTTTTCGCGTCTCTGAGGCCCCGGATCATTCCGGCGTTAGTGGCTAAAACCGCCTGTAAACAGCGCGCCCGATGGGCGTAATTTTACTTGTGTCCGCACAAAACACTTGTACGGATGGCGGCTTATCTGACCAATACCCTTATAAGTCAACCCATAGAACGGGCGAAAACACAATGAAACGCCACCTGATTGTCCTTACCATCCTGTGCGGTTGCAGCACAGAGGCAAACCACATCGGCAATCCGCTGCTGCTTCCGCTTTCCGCGCTCAGCACGGGGATTAGCAATGCCGCCTACAACCAGCGCAGGGGGCAGGTAGAAATCTATGTGAAATCTAACCACACAGCGATCATGGGGGATATAGTCAACGGCGGTGGCGACCATATTGCCCGCGCAATGGACATCGCAGGCATAGCACCCGAGGACCGCCCTACCCGTTTGATCCAACTGAAGTCCGATCAAGGACTGTATCAGACGAGCCCGGAAGCGCTGATCACGGCGTTGATGGTTTATGGCTAACGCTTCACAAATGCCCGACTCGAAACGGAGACTGTGTTTTTGGCCGGGTCTTTTGCATTGGCGAAGCAATATCCGTCAGCCTGGTGTATGGTGCCGAACGCCAAGCCCTGCATTTCCGAGTTGCGACAGAACTCTGCAACGTCTTGAACGTCAAATACCAACTTGACGAGTGCCTGCCCCTCTTTGCGCCCAGCCGACAGCGGGTGTAAAAGTATCGCGCTACCATTCCCCCGTGCCACCAATTCGACAATTCGATCTCCCTCACGTCTATGGGCTTGAAAGCCAAAGTGCGTACAGTAGAAATCCGTAACGGCCTCTATCTTTTTAGTGTATATAATGATGCGGCCAAGCTGAGCAGGCATAGCTTTCTCCAAAGGGCGGCGCAGTTATTATGGCGTAGAATCGGAACATAACCAAAGGCAACGTTAAGCCGCTCAGCCAACTATAGCCCGTTCATAAAAACCTAAAAATTCGCGTAGGCGGAATCGCGTTGTGCGACGAGGTCCCAGAAAGCTTTGGATTTGGCGATATCTGCGGCCAAATCTGCCGGAATGCCGCGTGCGAGCATCCGTTGATACAATGTTTCAGGATAGCCTGGCGTCACGGATGGGACGCTGACCATCGGGTTGATGTCCGCCGCACGCGCGCGCGCCTCTACGGGGCAGTCTTTGGTGGGGTTGCCATTGGCGGATTGGCCTGCAGCCTCAAGCTTGGCCACGGCCGCGAAATAGATCGCACATTCGCTCATCACCAATGCCTGCTGGCGCGGATCATCCAGCGGCAGATTGTCTTCGACCACAATGGGGGGTGTTTGATCGCATGCAGCCAAAAGACCACAGGCAAGGACAGCAATCTTGAACGGTGACATGGTCCACTCCTTCGTCGTTCGTATTTTGCGCTAGCATAGGCCCAATTGCACGGATGCCAAGCCAAGAGCGACGCAAAATACCCCGCAAATCGCAACATCAAGACAAAATATTACACCGGATTGCGGTCAAGTTTACGAACCGCCAAATGAAAAAAGGGCTTAGCGATTTCTCACTAAGCCCTTGAATTCTTTGGCTCCGACGGTAGGGATCGAACCTACGACCAATTGATTAACAGTCAACTGCTCTACCGCTGAGCTACGTCGGAACAACTGCGGGCCGTATAGCAATGCCGATTAGGGACGTCCAGAGCTTTTTGCCCGTTTTTTTACATTCCGGTTACGGTTTTTTCTGACGACCCGATTAACCTATATTTTGCTTGAATTCCGACGCGCGGAATTGCGGCCGCGACCTGCCTTTGGCACAGGTCGATAAGATGCGCAAAAACATTGCGCTGCGCAGCTGGCAGCAATTCGCGTGCGATGTCGTGATAGATCGATTCTGTTAGCGCGGGGATCGTGTTTACCCCCTGCCCCAGCAAGCTGCGGATCTGTGCTTCGCGGTCACGCCGATGCATCATCAGCCAGTCCAGCCGCTGCTGCGGATCAGCAATCGGGGCGCCATGCGCGGGGAAATAGCGGCGCGCCGGCCAGCTGCGCAATTTTTCACACGAATCCATAAAGGCCGTCAAATCCCCGTCAGGCGGTGAAATCAGCGAGGTTGACCAGCCCATGATGTGATCGCCGGTAAACATTATGTCTTGCCATGCAAAACACAGATGGTTTGCCATATGCCCGGGCGTGTGCAGCGCTGTAATATCCCCCCAATCGCCGTTGATCGCGGCACCGTCATGCAATGTGAAATCGGGCGCAAACCCGTGGTCGACACCCTCGCCTCCGCTGCCAAGCCCCTGCGCCACAAGCCTTTGCATCATCGGGCTGCGGCCCGATTGGCTGTCGCCAAAACCTGCAACGGGCGCTGCCGTCTGCGCTGCCAGACGCGCGCAAAGCCCCGAATGATCAAGATGGCTATGGGTGACCAGAATCTGCGCCACCCTGCGCCCTTCAAGGGCCTGCATGATCGCTGCCAAATGCGCATCATTATCAGGGCCGGGGTCAATAATCACCACGGTGTCTGCACCCAGAATATAGGTATTTGTGCCCCAATAGGTCATTGGCGAAGCATTGGGCGCCAGCACCCGCGCAAGGCGGGGCAACAATTTTTCGGCTTTGCCAACGGGTGGCTTGTTTTCACTGTGCCGCATATCTGCGCTTTCCGTTTGTACCAATGAGAAGTAGCCTAGCGCCATGTTCTTTCGCTGGCTTAAAACCTATATGCCGCGTGGCATCTACGCCCGTGCGGCCCTTATTCTGATATTGCCAGTCTTGCTGCTGCAATTGCTCATTTCTGTTGTCTTTATCCAGCGCCATTTTGACGGTGTAACGCGGCTGATGACAACTGCCGAAACGATCGATCTGCAATATATGATCGCAACCGCAAACAGGGCACCCGATGTCGCCCTTGCGCAGGCGGCGCTTGATGAATTGGGCAACGCTTTGCAAATCGTACCCGCATTTTCAAACAGCGATATGCCTGCGCGCGATATTGTTCCCTTTGTTGATCTGACCGGCAGCATGGTGATTGCGACGATGCGCGAAATCATTGAACCGCCAATGACCGTTTCACTCGAAGACCGCGGGCGCGTTGTGCTTTGGGTGGATACGGTACACGGGCCGTTGCGGCTTGAATTCAGTCGCCGCCGCGTTTCGGCAGCCAATCCGCACCAGCTTTTGGTGATTATGGTGGTGATGGGGGCATTTATGACCGCCGTTGCATTTATATTCTTGCGCAATCAGCTACGCCCTATCAAACGCATGGCCGAAGCCGCGACAGATTACGGGCGCGGCCGGATTACCCAGTTTACCCCGACAGGCGCGGTCGAGGTTCGCGCCGCGGGCATGGCGTTTTTGGACATGCGCAACCGGCTTGAACGCCAGATCCAGAGCCGCACGCTCATGCTTTCGGGGGTAAGTCATGATTTGCGCACCCCGCTGACACGGATGCGGTTGGGCCTGTCATTTCTTGACGAAGAAGACGCCGCACCGTTGATCGAAGATGTCGATGAAATGCAGCGTCTTGTGGATACGTTTCTGGACTTTGCGCGCAGCGACGCCAGCGACGAGATCGCGCTCGTGGTGCCGGCGGACATCTTGCGCACGATTTTGCACAACCACCAACGCATGGGCCATGCGCTGACGCTTGACCGGATCGACGGGCCGAATACCCCCGTGCCGCTGCGCCCGACAGCCATCCGGCGGGCGTTGGACAATTTGATCGGCAACGCGCTGCGCTATGGCACCCAAGCCAAGATCGGTGTGAGCGTCACCGACCGCGCGGTCCGTTTTTGGGTGGCCGATGATGGGCCGGGCATTCCGCCCGCACAATATGAGGACGCCATGAGCCCCTTTGTCCGGCTTGACCCCGCCCGCAACCAAGACAAGGGCAGCGGTGTCGGGCTTGGCCTGTCGATTGTCGCAGATATTGCGCGCACGCATGGCGGGGTTTTGCGCCTGGGCAAAAGCGACACGCTGGGCGGATTGCTGGCCGAGGTTGTTATCGGGCGTTAGATCGCGGCGCGCGCGGGTTCATCGCACCCGCACGCGCCGCAGACAGCCTATGTAAACCGCAAATCCAGCGTCCAGTTTTGATGCGCATTCTTGCGCGGGTGGATCGGTGTGAAGCGCTCTGGCGTGTGCTGTCCGGGTACAAAACGGACCCGTCTGCGCCCTTCGGCCTCAAGTTCATTCACGGGTCGCGTTTCATGCGCCCGCCCGCCTTGGTGGGCCACATGATAGGCCAACCCGCCAACCGAACGGCCGACCGTCTTGTCATAGATATCAAACACCAGCGGCGCATGTGCCGGAATTGTCGGGTGCAGGGATGACCACGGTTGCCAGCTGCGGAACCTGATGCCCGCCCCTTGCAAATCGGGGCCATATGCGCGCAGCGGGACTTCGATCTGGTTGCAGGTCAGAATATAGCGGTCGGACCATTCGCCCGCGACAGTGATTTCCACCCGTTCAAGCGAACTGTCGACATAGCGCGACGTACCGCCGCCTGTGCTTTCTTCGCCCAAAACCAGCCAAGGTTCGATCGCGTTACGCAAACAAAGCGTCAGCCCTTCGACTTCGGTACTTCCGACCTCGGGGAAGCGGAATTCGAATTGCGCGTCATACCAATCGGGGCGGAACTCAAACCCGTGCGCGCCGGACAGATCGGCAAGCACCTCTTTGAAATCATCCCAGACATGGTGCGGCAACAGGTGTTTGTCGTGCAAATCGCTTTTCCAGTCGATCAGCGGCTCGGTATAAGGCTTATCCCAAAACCACGCCAGAAGCGCGCGGATAATAAGCCCCTGCGCCATCGACATCTGCCAATGCGGCGGCATTTCAAATCCGCGGAATTCCACCAGCCCCAAACGCCCTGTCGGGCTGTCGGGCGAAAACATCTTGTCGATGCAAATTTCGGCACGGTGGGTATTGCCGGTCAGATCGGTCAGCAAATGCCGCAAGATCCGGTCGGACAGCCAAGGGAACCCCTGCCCGCTGTCTTGCATCCGCTGCAATTCGGCCAATGCGATTTCCATCTCGTAGACATTGCCGGAACGGCCTTCGTCGAACCGTGGCGCCTGCGATGTCGGGCCGATAAATGTGCCAGAAAACAGATAGGATAGCGACGGATGCCGCTGCCAATAGCGCACAACCGAAGCCGCAAGATCAGGCCGCCGCAAGAACGGGCTGTCGCTGGGTGTTTGCCCGCCAACCACGATATGGTTGCCGCCGCCCGACCCTGTCAGCCGCCCGTCAACCATAAAGGTAAAGCTGTCCAGTTCACATTGGCGCGCTTCTTCGTACAGCGCTTCTGTGATGTCGCGCAGACCGTTCCAGTTATTGGCGGGATGAATGTTGATTTCAATCACGCCTGGGTCGGGCGTGACGCGGATCACGTTGATTGAAGGATCGCGCGGCGGCTCGTAGCCTTCGATACGCACGGTCAGCCCCATGTCTTTGGCGGTTTCTTCGGCGGCTTCGACCAGATCAAGATATTCGTCGGCGGATCCGGTGGGCGGCATAAAGACGTGCAAAATACCTGCACGCACCTCGACGGTAAGCGCGGTGCGGATCGGTGTGCCCTCTTCCCAGAAAGTCTGGCCGCCCGCGATCCAGTCGTCAGAGCTGCCAATATCGCGCAGCCAGTAATCGGCTTCATAGGTTTGGGCGGGCCCTGCAGCACCATCAAACGGGACCTGCATCAGACGCCGCGCTGGAATTGGCGGGCGGCGGGTCAGCGGGTCACGCTGGAACGGTTTGTCAACACGGATACGTTTGCCCTTCTTGTCGCGCTCGCTTTTGCGCAAGGTGGCAAGCGGCAGCCGCAATCCGGCGGGGCTATCTCCGGGCGTCAAGAATAGTTTTCCGCGCCGCGTGGTCCAACGTTCCGACGCCCATTTAAACCGCCGGTGCGCTGATGCTTTTGCCTGCGCCAGTTGCAACGGGATCGCAAAGCTGGACGGTTTATCCAGCCCGTTGTTCATCATGCGGATCAGCCGCGCGCGTTCTTGCGGATCGGCCAGTTCGCTGTCTTCCGCGGTGACGTTTTCGGGCAAAAGCGCCTCTGTCCCCATGAAATGCAGCGGGTCTTCGTAGATTTCATGCACATAATCATCGTCAAACCCAAGGTTTTCCGCCAATTTCGACGCAAAATCGCTGGCCGTCTCGGTGGTTGCTTTGCCTGTGCCCTCTTTGGCGATCAGGTCCACATCATTCCAAAGCGGCAGACCGTCACCGCGCCAAATGATCGAATAGGCCCAGCGAGGCAGTGCTTCACCCGGGTACCATTTGCCTTGGCCGTGGTGCAGAACACCGTGCGGGGCGAAACGTTTGTGCAGGCGGCGCAGCAAATCATCGGCATATTGTTGTTTGGTCGGGCCTACCGCATCGGTATTCCATTCCGCACCGTCACGGTCGTTGGCGGAAATGAATGTCGGCTCGCCACCCATCGTCAGCCGCATATCCTGGGCTTTTAGTTTGGTTTCAATAGTTTGGCCCGCGCGGTCGATCTCGGCCCATTGGTTGGGCGACAAGGGCCGTGTGACGCGCGGCGGCTCTGCGATGCGCTGCACGGACATCTCAAAGCCGAATGTCACCTCGGCCACATCATGGGCGCCTGAAATCGCGGCGGCAGAGCTTGGCTCTGGCGTGCAAGCCAGCGGAATATGACCTTCACCCGCAAAAAGCCCCGAAGTCGGATCCATCCCGACCCAGCCGGCGCCGGGCAGGTAAACTTCTGTCCATGCGTGCAAATCGGTGAAATCCTCGGTCGGGCCAGAGGGGCCAGAGATCGGTTTTTGATCGGCGGTCAGCTGGATCAGATAGCCCGACACAAACCGCGCCGCATAGCCAAGACTGCGAAACAGCGCGACCAAAAGCCAAGCACTGTCACGGCATGATCCAAGCGCCTTTTTGATGGTTTCGGTCGGGGTTTGCACGCCCGGTTCCATACGGATGGTATAGGCAATCGAATCCGCGACATATTGGTTAATCGCGACCAGCCAATTGTTGGTATCGCCCGTTTGCGGCGGTGCATTGGCCACAAATTGTTCAAAGGCATCACCGCGCGCGGTTTTCTTGAGGTACGGTTTGAGATCGCGCAAAAGCGCCTTGTCATAAAGAAACGGCACCTTGTCGGCCGTTGCATCCAAAAAGAAATCAAACGGGTTGATCGCGACCATATCCGCAACCAGATCCACGGTGACAGACAATTCGCGGGTGGGTTCGGGAAACACCAGACGCGCCTGCCAGTTGGAAAACGCATCTTGCTGCCAGTTCACAAAATGCGATTTTGGCGCGACCGTCAGACTATAGCTTTTGATCGGTGTACGGGCATGCGGTGTCGGCCTAAGCCGGACAATATGCGGCGCGAGGGTAATCAGACGATCATAAGAATAGGTCGTCTTGTGTGAAAGTGCCACTTTAATAGACATCTGTGAACTATTTCCTCAATAAGTGCCGCAAGAGGCTTGGTTTCGCTCATTAGATGTTATTTCTTGATCAATGAAAATAGTTTGGCGTGAATGAACGCTGTCACAAAGGTCCGATGCCTAAAAAAACGACAGGAATGAGTATGTATAACGAGATGTTTCGTGATTCAGCATTGCGCGCCGAATATGCAGTGATTGATGCCTGGCTAAAAAAACATGGGCCAGTGGCCTTGCTCGAGCGGCAGGCAGAAGCAGAAGAATTGTTCCGCCGCATCGGTATTACATTTGCGGTCTATACCGAAGGCACCGACCCCGACCGGCTTATTCCTTTTGATATGGTGCCGCGCGTATTTAACGAAAGCGAATGGTCGATTGTCGAACGCGGCTCTATTCAACGGGCCAACGCGCTGAACTGCTTTATTGCCGATGTGTATGGCGCGCGAAACATCGTCAAAGAAGGGATCATGCCCGAAGAAATGATCCTGAAAAATCCCGCCTATCTCAAACAGATGAACGGCTACCGGCCACCCAATGATATCTGGTCGCATATTATCGGCGTTGATATCGTACGCACCGGTGAAGGCCAGTTTTATGTGCTCGAAGACAATTGCCGCACCCCATCTGGCGTGTCTTATGTGTTGCAAAACCGCGAAGTCATGCACCGCATGTTCCCCGATCTGTTCGAAGGCGGGCATGTGCGCCCTGTTGACGGCTACGGCGAATTGCTTGCCACGGCCATGCAAGATGTGGCGCCCGCAAATTGCAGCGGACGGCCGACGCTCGCACTGCTGACACCGGGCCAATACAATTCGGCCTATTACGAACATTATTTTCTCGCGGATCTGATGGGGATCGAACTTGTCGAAGGGTCCGATATGTTTGTCGAAGACGACATTGTCTATATGCGTACAACCAACGGCCCCGAACGCGTTGATGTGCTTTACCGGCGACTTGATG
This sequence comes from Yoonia tamlensis, assembly GCF_900115105.1. Taxonomy (GTDB): domain Bacteria; phylum Pseudomonadota; class Alphaproteobacteria; order Rhodobacterales; family Rhodobacteraceae; genus Yoonia; species Yoonia tamlensis. The sequence goes on along the minus strand of NZ_FOYP01000001.1, from coordinate 1,246,392 downwards.
ATGACTTTATGGACCCCGAAGTGTTTTTCGAAGGTAGCACGCTAGGCGTTCCGGGAATTATTCGCGCTATGAAAGCAGGCAATATTACGCTTGTGAATGCGCCAGGAACGGGCATTGCGGACGATAAATCGATCTATACCTATGTGCCCGATATGATCCGGTTTTACCTGAACGAAGAACCGATCATCGAAAACGTACCTACCTATTGCTGCGAGCGCCCCGATGAATTGAAATATGTGCTTGATCATCTGGCCGAACTTGTCGTCAAGGAAGTACATGGATCAGGCGGCTACGGCATGCTTGTCGGGCCGACATCAACGCCTGAACAAGTGGAAGAATTCCGCGCCAAACTGGTCGCAAACCCGACCAATTACATCGCACAGCCGACGCTGGCGCTGTCGACCTCGCCGGTTTTGACGCCTGACGGCATGTCGCCGCGCCATGTGGATTTACGGCCCTTTGTCATTTCAGGCAAGAAAACCGCATTGATCCCCAGCGGATTAACACGAGTAGCCCTGCAAGAAGGATCGCTGGTGGTAAATTCGAGTCAGGGCGGCGGCGTAAAAGATACTTGGGTACTCTCATCAGATCGGACATCACATGCTTAGCCGGACCGCAGAAGGACTTTTTTGGATGTCGCGCTATGTTGAACGCATGGACAATATGGCGCGGCTTTTGGATGCCGGACGCCGCATGGATGCGCTCCCACGTCAAAGCGGCGCCACATTAAGCGAATGGACATCCATCGTTATCGCCTCTGGCTGTTCTGGCAGTTTTCCGGGTGGTCCCGAAGCGGCGACATCAAGCACCGTGCGCGAACATCTGGTGCGCGACGAAACCAACCCGTCTTCGATTGTGTCGTGTATCCTTGCCGCGCGCCAGAATGCCAAGGCTGTGCGCCCTTCACTTACCTCCGAAGTCTGGGAGGCGATTAACCAAACCCAGTCACAGCTGAAAAAACACCTCAGTGAAGAATTCGACCGCACGAACCTAACCGCATTTCTGGATTGGGTGCAGGGGCGCGCTGCGCTGATCGTAGGCTCGATCTTGGGCACGATGATGCGCGACCAGCGGCTCGGGTTTGTGCAAATCGGCAAATGGTTCGAACGCGCTGATGCGACCGCACGCCTTTTGGACGTGAAATACCATGTGCTGCTGCCCAAAGTTGCTGATGTTGGTGGCGGTCTTGATTATTTGCAATGGCTGCAAATCCTGCGCGCAGCCAATTCCGCGACCGCGTTTCGCCATGAATACGGACGCAGCCCCGATGCCGAAGGTGTGGTCGATATGCTTGTGCTGAACGCGCATAGCCCAAGATCGCTGCGCACGGCGCTGGACCAGCTATGTGTTGAACTGACAGAATTGGCACAAGCCGACGCAGCGCCGCAGCAAGAGCTGATCAAGAAATTCCGTAATAAAAATCAGTTACTTATTGATCAGGATCTGGACGAAATATTTCAGTTCGGGCTGCATGAATGGCTGACCAATTTCATTCTTGATACCAACAGTCTGGCCGCTATGACTGCGGACGCATTTGGTTTCGGAGCCGTCACAACGCCTGATCAATAATCTTAGATGCATTTTTGGCAAGTCTGCTGCATTGATCAACTTGCAGCACCTGCCAAGATGCCGCATAGATCGGCTCTGGAATTTCGCCACTGGAGCAAAACATGACCTATTGCGTCGCAATCAAACTTGATGCCGGTATGGTTTTTCTGTCGGACACGCGCACCAACGCGGGTCTTGATAATATTGCCAAATTCAAAAAGATGTTCACTTGGGAAGTCCCGAATGACCGCTGCATTACGTTGATGACTGCGGGTAATCTTGCGATAACACAGGCTGTGATCTCGTTGCTGCAAGAAAACATCGACCACCCTGAAAACGGGCTCGAAACAATTCTTTCGGCGCCCTCGATGTTCCGGATCGCCGAACTGGTGGGTGATGCGATGCAGGTCGTGCAAACCCGCTATGGGCCGGGCATGTCGCAAACCGGCGAAAGCACCATGAGTTCAATTCTTGTCGGTGGACAGCGCGCCGGTGGGGCGCACCGTCTGTTCCATGTCTATACGGCTGGCAATTTTATCGAAGCTACTCCCGAAACCCCCTATTTCCAGATCGGCGAACATAAATACGGCAAACCGATCCTTGACCGGATCATCACGCCTGAAACGCCGCTGGATGTTTCGGTGACGGCCGCGCTTTTGTCGATGGATTCAACCTTGCGGTCGAACCTTTCGGTGGGGATGCCGCTGGATTTGTCGGTGATTGAAACGGGCAAGCTGAAGTTTGCACAAAACCGCCGTATCGAAGAATTCGATCCCGATTTTCAACGTCTGTCTACCGGCTGGTCTAGCGCATTGCGAAAAGCCTTTGACGAAATGTTGCATTTGAATATCACGCGGCAAGACCCCGTTTAAGATCCTGCAAACACGCCTTCGGCGCGAATTTCCCTACCCCTTAAGACAGGATCAAAAGCCGGCGATGCGCAGGCTTTTGACTGTTGGGCCTGTGCGGGTCAGATGATTTCATCTTCGTCGAACAGCGGGTCGTCGGTCAATTGATCGTTCAGATCGCCAACGGCGTCTTCTGCCTTTGACATGGATTTAACGCGCGCAAGATGGAATACCGCGTCGCCTTCATTGACGATGGGCAGCACGGCGCGGCCAACCACAATCCCGTTGAACGGCGCGACGATTTCCTCTTCTTTTTCGCCAAACGGGTCGGCCACAACGCCCATTACGTCACCTTCAGCGACAACATCGCCTTCGGCTTTGAATGTGCGGATCAGCCCGCCAGCCGGAGCCCGCAGCCATTTGCTGGAACTGCAATATTGCGGTGGCGCCTTGGGTTTGGCGATACCTTTTGCCGCGACCATATTGACGTGCCGCAAGACCCGCAAAATACCTGCAACCCCTGCCCGCACCGACATTTCATCAAATCGCAGGCCTTCGCCGGCTTCATACAGCAAAATATCCTTGCCAATCTCTTTGGCCGCGCCGCGTAACGATCCTTCGCGCAGGGGCGATTGCAAAATCACGGGTGCGCCAAAAACTTCGGCAAGTTCGGCGGTATAGGTATTATCCGGCGAAATGCGCACTTGGGGTAGATTGGTGCGGTGGATGGCCGCGGAATGCAGATCAATGCCAAGATCGCTGCGCGCAACAATTTCGGTCAGGAAAAGATGCGCGAGCCGCGACGCAAGCGAGCCGCCCACAGTACCAGGAAACATCCGGTTAAGGTCGCGCCGGTCAGGCAAATACCGCGAATGGTTAATGAACCCGAATGCGTTCACAATCGGGATCACAATCAGCGTGCCGCGCAGCGATTTGAGATTTGGCGCGCGCAACAGACGCCGCACAATTTCGACGCCGATCACCTCATCACCGTGGATGCCCGCGCTGACAAACACGGTCGGGCCATCGGCCTTACCGTGAATGACGTGCACCGACATGGAAACCGGCGTGTGATCCGACAGCACACTGACCGGAAGGTCAACGGTCCGACGGGTGCCTGCGGCGATACGATGCCCGCCAATCTCAAACGCTGCGCGAATAGGCATTAGCCTTTGCCCTTTGTCTTTGTGTTGCCTTTTGCAGCATTCTTTTCGATGTATTCGATGATCTTGCCAGCAACGTCGAGGCCAGTCGCCTTTTCAACGCCTTCGAGACCCGGAGACGAGTTTACTTCCATCACCACTGGGCCATGATTTGCGCGCAGCATATCCACGCCGCAAACATTCAGCCCCATTGATTTGGCGGCGCGCACAGCGGTAGAGCGTTCTTCGGGCGACAGTTTGATCAGCTTGGCCGACCCGCCACGGTGCAGGTTTGAACGGAAATCGCCTTCGGCACCGGTGCGTTTCATCGCGGCAATCACTTTGCCACCGACAACAATCGCACGAATATCTGTGCCGCCGGATTCCTTGATGAATTCTTGCAGCAGGATGTTCACACCCGCGCCGCGGAACGCCTCGACCACCGATTTTGCCGACCGGTCGGTATCAGCTAGAACAACGCCGATCCCTTGGGTCCCTTCCAGCAGTTTGATTACTACCGGCGCGCCGCCGGCAAGTTTCAGCACCTGTTCGGTCTGCTTTGGATCATGCGCAAATGTGGTGACAGGAAGGCCGATACCATCACGCGCCAGCAATTGCATCGACCGCAATTTGTCGCGGCTCCGGCCAATGGCCACGCTTTCATTCAGCGGATAAACACCCATCATTTCGAACTGGCGCAAGACGGCCAGACCGTAAAAGGTAACCGATGTCCCGATACGCGGGATCACAGCGTCAAACCCTTCGAGCTTTTCGCCATTGTAGTACATTTCAGGACGCCGCGACGCGATGTTCATATAGCACTGCAACGTATTGATAACATGGAATTCATGGCCGCGCGCTTCTGCGGCTTCTTTCAGACGCTGGTGCGAATACAATTTGGCATTACGTGCCATCATAGCGATTTTCATGAGAAAATCCTTTCTGCCTAAAAGGCTTTACTAACCGTTCTTGCGGGTCAGGGTTGCGCGGCGCGTATGCACAGCGATGTTGTGATGTTTGAGCGCAGTACGCCCGACGATCATCTCGAAACGCATATTGCTGCGATCAGTCAGCGACACTGAAATTGGCCATGATCTGTCGATCAGTTTCAGGTCGGTACGAATGACGATCCGTTCTTCGGCGATGCCGCTGGTATTCTTGATTTCGCGCCGGTCATAGATCGGGGTTTCGACCCAGACTTCGGCAGCATTTGAATCGGGCTGCACCTGAAAACGCACCCATTCCTTGCCGTCACGATCAAACGGTTCGATGTTGGTCGCATGGAGCGCGGATGTCCGCGCGCCGGTGTCGATTTTCGCCTTGATCTGGCGCAAACCCAGTTCCGGCAGATCAAGATATTCAGTCCAGCCGATGACCATCAGGTCGGGCTTTGGTTTTTTGGGGTTTTTCATAATCACACCAGCCATGGCATCATGAGGGTTGCAAGGCTAAGCACAAAGAAAAAGCCAGCCATATCGGTTACAGTTGTCAAAAGCGGGCCACTGGCCACAGCAGGGTCTTGGCCGATCCGTTTCAATAGAAGCGGAACAACGCCGCCAATTGAGACAGCCAGCATGGTATTGAGCGCCAGCGCCATACCAATCACAAGCCCAAGCGCAGGGCTGCCCTTCCAGACCCAGGCCACCAGCCCGATCAGGACACCAAGCGCGATACCATTGATGACCCCGACGCTGATTTCCTTAAGCCAGACCCGCAAGACATCCTTTGGACGCACTAGCCCGAGGCTAAGTTCGCGCATGGTGACGCCGACCGCCTGATTGCCCGAACAGCCCGACATATCCGACACCATCGGCAAAAACACCGCAATCGCAATCACCGCGACTAGCGTTTCCTCATAGGCCGAAATCACAGAAGCCGCGATCATGTTCAAAACGATATTGGCCGACAGCCATGCAAGCCTGCGCCGTGACCGCAACCATGTCGGCATGGAACGCACTTCGTCACCGACAACACCCTGCAGTTTGAGGTTTTCGCTTTCCGAACGTTCAAGCAAGGCCCGCGACACCGCATCGCGTGAAACAACACCAAGCAACCGCCCCGCGTCATCCACAACAGGAATGCCAAGAAAGTCGTATTTGTCGAAAATATCTTCAAGGTCAGACAAAGGTGCCTGCGCGAGAACGGTCATTGGTTCGACCATAAACGTCGTCAATAACGTCGCGCGTTTGGTCGACAAAAGACCGCGCAAAGATACAACGCCAACAAGTTTTCCTTCCGCGTCAACAATATAGGGGTGCTGGCCACGATAACGGTCAACATCCTCGTCGTCTTTTGCAAGCACCTTGATCACGTCGCTGACGGTCATTGTGTCGCGACATTCGAACACTTCCGACATCATCAAACCGCCGGCAGTATCATCATCATATTCCGAAAGCCTGCGCACATCCGCCGCATCTTCGGCATCCATCTGCTCAAGGATCGCTTCGGCTTCTTCGGTTTCCATGTCGCCGATCAGGTCGGCCTGAACATCCGAATCCATCTCTTCGATGATTTCGACAGCCCGCGCGGTCTCGAGGTCCTCCATAAGATCGGCAGCCAGTTCGTGTGGCGCTTCCTCAAGAAGATCCGCTGCCAACTCGGGCGAGATCAACGTCAAGACAGCACTGCGATCGTCTTGCGATAGGCCAAGCAACTCGCGCAACGCTTCCGATAGCGTCAGTTGCGCAAATAGCTTGCTCAATTGGTCGGCATCGCGCGCAACCACCGCAGCCTGAAGCTGTTGTGACAAATCGATGTCCTGCGCGATGGCACCTACAAAATGATTCATATGCATTCTCCTTGGGCGGTGTTTACATAGACAAATAAATGTTGTCTATAGGTAAGTATATTTATCTAATGAGGCAGAAAATGTCAGATTTCTCAGTCGCAGCACGGCAGATCGCGGGTCTTTACGCCGTCAGCTTTGGCGGTAAACCAAGCGGCCGGTTCCGGCTGTCTTCAAAGCAGGTCAAGGAATTGTTGGGGCGCAGACGGCTATATGCGGAAGATATCCAGCAGCTCAGCCGAGCCATACTCGAAGAAGGTTACGTTCTTATTGATATGGACAGCTTTTTCGTCGTGCTCAGCGCAAACGCATTTGTTAACTACCGACGGGTCAGCGCGGATGCATTGGCCAAGGCAAAAACGCAAATCCACACAGATCAATTGGGGCGTTCTTAGGTCTTGATAATGAATCCCTGCCCCGTCGGCAACGACAGGATATGGAGCCCCATTTGCGCGCACAGCGCATCCATCGCGACTTTTTGGGGTTCATAGTCCTTCTGGGCATAGTCATCCAGCAGGACCGATCCACCCGTCACGATCCGGTCCCAGACGAACCGCAGCGCGGCGATCTCGGGCTGCGGATTATTCATATCAATATGGATAGACGCCAATTGTTTGCTGGTCAGCTGGTCCAATGTGTCGGGGATAAATCCGGCGAAAATTTCACATTCCGGAATTCCGCGAAATTCGCGCGCACTTCCATTTCATCGGACACATAGCGGCCGCTTGAAAGCGCGTCACGGTTGGCGCGCGTAAGTTCTTGATCCGCTAACAGATGCGCGGGGTTCATCCCCCCAAACGAGTCGAACAAAAAGAATGACTTGTTGCGCGCGTTCCAATCAAGATCAAGCATTCCGCCGGATGCCAACATCCCATAGTTGACCCCGAATTCGACGAAATCGCCGGGCAGATTTACAGCCGTGCGCAATCCGTCAAATTCAAAATCATCGGATGCACCCGAAGGTTTGCGCCCTTCTTCATAGCCATAAGCAAGGTAACGGGACCAAGGATCAACGCCGGCTTTGCGAACGTCGTCGTAAACGGCAAGATAGAGTTCCGGATCAAACCAAGTTGGATGGGTCACAAAACGCTGCCTTTTCATGGCTGTCCCAAGCGTCTTATTTCAGGGATATTGGTCCGGCGGCCACAATGTAGAAAACGGACAAAATCATCCGTTCCTTAACGTCATTACCTGCGCGTTACAGCCCAGCTTGCGCAGGTCTTGTGTAATTTCGTCAAGATAGATCGCGTTCATCGCTACAACGATATCAGGCTGCGTATTGGCAAGCGAAGCAGGTTCAGAAATCTTGAACGGCATACCTGGCACGTATTTGCCCCATCGGTTCGGGTTAATGTCGATGATCGACGTGATCTGTTTTGGCGACCCAATAGCATGCCAAAGCGAGATACACTTTGAACCCGACCCCCAAAAAGTCACTTTTTGGCCTGCGTCTAGTGCATTGATCAACGGCGTGCGCAAAGCATCAATCGCGGCCGCAATACCGGCTTCAAAAGTTTCAACCATCTCCAAGATGTCAGTTACAGGTTCTTCGATGTCGAAAGATTTATCCTGTGTCGGGTCAACAACCGCTTCGGCCAAAAGATACTGGTCGCCATAATCAAGCCAAAGCCGCTGAACGCCAAATCCGGCCTGTCGCAAAGCGCGTGCGAGTGCGCCAGGTGTAAAATACGAACAATGCTCATAATAGATGTCCTCGAACGCCATGTCGCGAAGCACTCGCGTCATGCTTGGCACTTCGATGAACGTAATCGCACCACCTGCTTTGACAGCGTGCCTGTGCATCCGGCCGAGCATTTCATGCACATCAATAATATGCTCAAGCGTATGCCGGTTGCTAATCAGCTTGGCGGGCAGATCCAAATGTTCGTCCGCGTAAAAGGCCTCGATCAGGTCTAGTTGTCCATGTTTGGGTGGAACAACACGGCCCTCGACGACGCTTGGGTCAATGCCGATGCCGCGCGCGGCACCTGCGTTGCACATAAGCGTCAAAAAATCGCCCTTTGAACAGCCGATGTCGATCACGGCTTCGCCTTCAAGCCTGTGACGCTGCACCAAGTCCTGCGCCAGTCGTCCCGCGAAAGAGTTGAATGTCGGGGAAAACGCCTGTTGATCTTCATATTCGGGCGAATAGGCTGACCAACGCTTGTCAAAGCGCAAGTTTGTGATTGTACCACAGCTCTGGCAAGTCGCGAGCTGCACATCCCCACGCGAAACCGCCAGCGCATCCGCCGCAGTATCCAACAGCAAGCATGCATGCACAGGAACCGCAGAAGCCGCGTAAAAGACCGGCCCCAGTTCACCGCCACAAGCCTTGCAACTTGGGATCGCGCCCGTGCTCATAATGCCGCACGCATATGCGCCCCGCGTGTCACAATGAGGTCAGGAATTGGCACGATGAAGGCCCTTTCGTTATCCGCAAAACTGGCGTTTTCTGTCATTATCTCATTCGCAAAATTCCACGCAAAGATAACCAGTGCGCCAATCCGCGTTTCATCAATTTCATCTGGGGCGACAATAGGAATGCGCGTGCCTGGCATCGCAAGCCCCTGTTTCCATGTGCTTTTGTCAGCAATATAGACGATATCGGATCGTTTGACATCAAAGTGGTGCAACAGCGTTGTTGCCTTGGCCGCAGCCCCGAACCCGGCCAATTGAACGCCGCGCGCCCGATAGTCGTCCAGCATTGCCCGAAACGCGGATTTCAGTTCCGCCATGCGCGCAAGAAGCGGCGCAAAGAACGCGGGGTCCCCGACGTTTCGCGCCTTCTCGACAGCCAGTAATCGTTCCAGTTCTGGGGTGCGCGATTGCGTGCGCCCCACTGTAATCCGCATGGACCCGCCATGCACCGCAGTACGTTCGGCATCGTTCAGGTAAAGCCCGTTGCGTTCAAAAATTGGCTGTACCGCAGTAAGTGACAAATACAGCAAATGCTGATGGTAAATCGTATCGAATGCGCAGTTGTCGACCAGATCAAGAAGATACGCAAATTCCAGGACCGCAATGCCATCCTCTGATAGAACCTCGGCAATTCCGGCAACGAAATCATTGGGATCCGCGACATGGGCCAACACATTATTGGCCAAAAACAGGTCAGCTGGCGGCCCGTCCGCTGCGATCTCGCGGGCGCGCGCGGCGGTAAAGAACCCATGGATTGTTTCGATGCCTTTGGATCGCGCGACATCGACCGGCCCATCGGACGGGTCGATCCCCAAAACAGGAATCCCTGCCTCTTTGAAACAGCGCAACAAATAGCCGTCATTTGATGCGGCTTCCATCACGCGGCTTGAACCGTCCAAATCCAGTTTGGCGATAAGCGTTTCTGCGCTTTGACGAAAATATTGACTTAAGGCGTTCGAAACGGACGAATAATAGGGATATTCCTCGTGGAACAGAATACGCGGTTCTACCGTTTCTTGAATTTGCGCCAGCCCGCAATCAGGGCACAGCACAAAGGTCAAAGGCGCCCGCATATCCTTGCCCGCGTCATTGGGGTCAACCAATCGGTCGGCGATTGGCGTGGCCCCAAAGCGATGTAGAACATGGAGCGGCGCTGCAGCGCAGGACCGACAGCAATCCAGCGAAACATGAGGGGCGATCGGGGTCATGCAACCGCTCTTTTTTGCCAACGCAATGTTTTGTCGACGGCGCCGCTCGCGATTAGTCCTTTGATATGCGCCAAGCGTTGATAGCGCGGCCCCTCAAATTCGGTGACGGGTACAGGATTTGCATCAAGCGCGTCACGCAGTGCCGCGATACCCGCAGGCACCGTCCATTTGGGCGCAAATCCGATACTTTTGATCTTGGTGCAATCCACGCGGTAGGTGCGAATGTCCGGCGATACCTCGTCTGCGAATGTTATTTCGGTCCCCGTGATGGCCGCCTTGACCATTTCCGCCAAATGCTTGATCTGGATTGAATCCTCGGTTTTGCCGACATTGAATGCTTGCCGGTGCACTGCAACGCGCGGCGCAAATGCGGCATCCACAAAGGCCTGCGCCATATCCTCGGCGTGCACCAACGGGCGCCATGCCGAGCCATCAGATTTTAGACGCACCTGACCGGTCGCTTTGGCCCAAGCCGTGAGATTATTGACGACAAGATCGAACCGGATGCGTGCCGACAATCCATAGGCCGTCCCACTGCGCATCGAGACCGTACAAAAGCTGTCAGACGCAAGCCTATCCAATGCTTCTTCGGAGCGGATTTTTGATACGGCGTAAGGTGTCACCGGACGCAGCGGGCTGTTTTCGGTCAGCAGATCTTCACCGCCAATGCCATAGCTCGAGCAACTTGACGAAAACACAAAACGCCCGACACCCGCCGCCTTTGCGGCCTGCGCCAGACGGCTTGTTGCAACAAAGTTGATGTCATGCGTAAGCGCAGGGTCCAAATCCCCGAGCGGATCGTTCGACAGCCCCGCAAGATGGATAACTGTATCCTGCCCCTCGAGATCAGCAGGGACAACGTCGCGAATATCTTTGGCGATGGTCGGGACATCATAGGGATCACAAACAAAGCTTGCGCCATGATAAAGATCGCAATCCAAGCCGGTAACTGTCGCCCCCTGCGCGACCAGTTTTTGAACAAGATGTGACCCGATATAACCACGGCTACCAGTGACTAAAACACGCATACTATTTCCTACCAAACCTTCCATGGCGCTTGACCGTTTTGCCAAATGCTTTCCAGCAAACGCTTTTCCCTAAGTGTGTCCATACATTGCCAAAACCCAGCGTGGCGATAGGCCATCAACTGACCATCGCGCGCAAGGTTTTCCATCGGCGCGTTCTCGAAAGCGATGTCATCGCCGTCAATGTAGTCAAATACCGCCGGTTCCAGAATGAACAGACCGCCATTGATCCAGCCTTCGGCTTCGGGCGGCTTCTCTTCGAATTGCGTCACACGGTCCCCATCCAAAGACAAATGCCCAAAGCGTGCAGGCGGGCGCACAACCATCACTGTCGCGCACTTGCCATGCGCCCGATGAAACGCGAGCATCCCTTGCAGATCCACACTCGAGACCCCGTCGCCATAAGCAAGAATGAAAGCACCGTCGCCAAGATGCGGCGCAAGCCGTTTGATCCGACCGCCAGTATTAGTGTCGCGACCTGTTTCGACCAGATCGATTGCTAAATCAGCGGGCGAAAAATCCAGCGCCCAGCGTTTGATACATTCGCCCTTATAGCCAAGCGCAATTGTGAAATCATCAAGTCCAAATGCCGAAAAATGTTTCAAGATATGCCACAGGATTGGCTGGCCACCAATTTCGACCATCGGCTTTGGCCGCAGGTCCGTTTCTTCGGACAATCTTGTGCCGTAACCACCAGCAAGAACGGCGACCTTCATCTTCAATTCCACACTGTACTTGTTAATTGAATAGGGCTCCCTCTTAATTCCATTTCGCCCGTGCGAAAAGCAATTTCGGGCATTGTCCCAATATTTTCGCGCATTTACGTCTTTGAACATTGTTCCCCAACCCCAAGTCAATGCGCAATACGCAACCTAACAACCCTAAGGCGTCCCCCTGCATGCTGTGAATATCTAACGCGCCGAACTGCCCGCTATAAAAACCGTGCGACCGGTAAAAAACAGCCCATACAACTGGCTTGTGATAGATTGCGCCGTTAAACTATCTCGTGCGGTACCACCTATTTGATTTTGCGCGCATGCAACGGCTCGTGCGTTCGCACCACGGAGTCCACCATGAAAAAGCAACACCTCTATTTTCACATTGGTATCCCGAAGACGGGGTCGTCAGCTCTGCAGGGGCTATTATCATTCAACGCAAAAACCCTTACCCAGTGCGGCGCCGCATATCCATTCCCCGAAAGCGCGGCGACAGTTTCATCCGGCTTTTGCTCAGGCAATCTTGTCCACATGGTGCAAAAACAAGCGACCAATGATACCGACACAGACGCAGACCCTCGGCATTCAACGCGCCAGTTTGAGAAAATAATTCGGCTTGGTGCCGCTGAAACAAGTCAAGACAAGGTAATATTCAGTTCCGAAACTCTATCCGAAAGACAGTTCGAGCAAACGGGCGAACTGTTCCGCAATCTCATGGTCGACTTTGATGTGACGCTGATCGCGTTTGTGCGCGACGTTTATGACCAATCCGTTTCTGGATGGAAACATCATGCCAAATTAGGGTGGCGAGTGCCTGTTTTTGGCGCACATGTTTCGAGTGTCATCGAGTCGCCTTTGCGCGTGAGTTACGAAAACTTGGAATGCCTTGTATCATCGGGCTTTGACGTGCGCATCATCAACTATGATATTCACCGCAAACACATCTTTTCATCATTGCTGCATGAAATCGGATTGGATTCTGCCAAGCCACAATTGCGCGCTCTGACAGATAGACCAAGTAACGCTTCGATTTCATATGCACAGGCCGATCAAATTGTGGCGACAGACAATCACGTCGGCTCAGCCCTGTTGAAAGCATTGTTGATCCGCCGGCATTGCGCAGAGCCCGACCCCCAACCCGACCCCTATTTTCGAGAAATTGATCGTATGTTGCTTGGTTCGTTGTCTCAGTCACTTGCTGCGCTGAACGGCAAGTTACCGACAGGTGAACAGCTGCGCACGCAACTGCGCGATTATGATGATTCTGGTCTTGATACATATCGCATAGACGACCTTACGCCTCTCCTAGAGACGGTGCGCGAGGCAATGGAGATGGAACGCAACCGCCCCCCTTTCAAGCCGCACAAGTTGTTGCCAAACGGGTTCGACCCTTTGGTCTATTTGTTGCTGAACCCCGATGTAGCGGCGGCGGGTGTCGACCCTGTTGAGCACTATCTTGGCCATGGCCGGTTCGAGTGGCGGCAGTACTCGTGTTAACGCCTAGCGGTGAATTCCCGGGGTATGTGTGACTTGGGTTTTCCATCCTTTTTGCGTTGGCACCGCGCCAAACAACCGTTCAAGCGCATGCAGCATTGTCCCGTCGTTTGCTATCGGCTCTTTCGGATAATCTGACCATGTCAGCCCGAGTTCGACAAAAGGTCTAAGCGCGTCAGCGCGCGCCCAAAACATTGTACCTACAGGAAAATTAAACGCGTCTGGTAATGGCCCTGCCCCCAATTGCGCGGCGATCTTTTGTGCAGCTGCTGCGTTTTTCCCCCAGCCGGGAATATGGGGGTCTTCGGGATACACCATGCCGGTTTGCGCATCTTTGACCATCGCAGCAAGAATGCGGTCGATCATTGGTCCCGCCTGCGTGCTGCCCAGCGTATTGGAAAGCGACAGTTCCACCCATCTAGTGACCCACGCGTCATCCTTGGAAAAGAGGCTTTTCTTGGTGTGCACATGCCCGATCACGTCATAATCACCGATCAATACCGGCCCAAAACCCGTCAGCATCGGCCCGATGTCCCGCCCAACATTGGGAAAGACGGCAATTTCCTTAACCTGACCGGCATAGCGTGACAGGATTTCGCGTGCGATCATCGCATCGGCATCATTGCGGACGCTTACAAACAAGTCGGGGCAATAACGGTTGAGATTAAGCCGTCCCAAAATATCGGCCAACTGGTCAATGTAGTAGGCATGCACATGCAATGCGGCACATAGGCCGTTTGCATCCCCGTTTGACCGCATTGGTTTACCGCCCGCTATGACGCGAAATTGCCAGTCTCCGGCAGGACGGCCCAGTTGCAAAAACTTAACATACGGGTCGTCAAGTTCGTTCAGTTCTGGCGCCAATGCTTGGGCAAAGAGTTGCGGGTGAAAACCCGGTTCTGGTTTGCGCGGGTCAACACCGGAATGGCTATGGCTTAAATATGTCCGCGCAGCCGTGACCCGCGACATCGTGGACCCGCGCGCACCAAAACAAAATTCGGGTTGAAACGCGTTTGCTGCCAGAATTGCAGCAATATTTTTCGGGGTCGCCAGCTTGGGATTGCGCTTGGCCGCCGAGCGCGCAAAACGGCGGGATGCACGTTGCGAGACCGGCAAAATCATCCATGACAGCAAAGACAAGACGTAAAACGCAACATAGTTTGCAAGCAAGATAAGCACATAGTTGGCGGTTTGGCCCAATGGCTTTGCAGGTAAGACCACGATTGCGTCGGACATTGCGCCCCCTGCCGTCTTGCGTGGTTGATGTGATTTTTTCACTTTTACCTCTTGGGCAATTGGTAAACCTGCCCCTTGGAATGCGCTATAGGGGCCTATCTGGTAAGAGTGGCCTGCATGTATACGTCTGATCTTGCCGCAATGTGATCATGGATCAGCGAAAATTCCTGATACAGTCTTTTTGCCCGCCATGTCCACACGCCCGACCCTTCAGAAATAATGCATCCCTGCTTTGTTGCGCCCAAGTTGGACAGGCTGTAGCCTTTGTCCAATTACGCATTCGTCCCTGACCCGACCGGCAACGGACAAAAACCCCGCGACCGCTTTCTTAACTAAGTTGATGATAACCATGGCCATTTCCGTTCGCAAACTGACCCTACCCGAACTGGTTGTTATCCAACCCAAAAGGTTCGGCGATGCCCGCGGCTATTTTGAGGAAACGTGGAGCAGGCGCGATCTGCAGGGCGTCGGAATTGCGGTTGATTTTGTGCAGGACAACCATTCATTGTCTGAAGCCAAAGGCACGTTGCGCGGCTTGCATTTCCAAACACCGCCTTCTGCGCAGGACAAGCTTGTGCGCTGTACCAATGGGGCAATTTTCGATGTCGCTGTCGATATCCGGCGCGGATCACCAACCTATGGCGCATGGGCTGGCGTAGAATTATCCGCGCAGACCGGCGAACAGCTATTTGTGCCAAAAGGTTTTGCTCATGGTTTTGTGACGCTCGAACCGCACACCGAAGTGCAATATAAATGTTCCGATTATTACGACCCCGCCTGTGACAGGTCCATCAGCTGGGACAGTTTGAATATTGATTGGCCACTGTCGACGGCCACTGTCATTTCGGCCAAGGATGCTGTTGCGCCCGCTTTTGACGCATTTGTTTCGCCATTCACATTTGGCCCCGACCAATGAAGCTGCTTGTCACAGGCGGCGCAGGTTTTATCGGCTCGGCCTTGGTCCGGCTCGCTGTCGGGCGCGGGCATGACGTGGTGAATGTCGACGCGCTGACATATGCTGCATGTCTCGATAGCTTGCGGTCTGTTGAACATTCTTCTTTGTACAGCTTTGAACACGCCGATATCCGGGACCGGAACGCGCTTGATCGGATATTCGCCCGCCATGCGCCCGACGCTGTGGTGCATCTGGCCGCTGAATCCCACGTTGATCGCTCGATTGATGCACCGGCGGATTTCATCGCCACGAATATGACGGGCACATTCAACATGCTCGAGGCCGCAAGGGCGCATTGGACAGCCACCGGCAAGGCCCGCAGTTTCCGGTTCCATCATGTTTCGACCGACGAGGTGTTTGGCTCGCTTCCCGATGACCCGTCATTGAAATTCACCGAAGACAGCGCCTATGATCCGCGATCACCATATGCCGCCTCAAAGGCCGCGTCGGATCATCTGGTGCGGGCGTGGCATGAAACTTACGGGCTGCCTGTCGTGCTGACAAATTGCTCAAATAACTACGGCCCCTACCATTTTCCGGAAAAGCTCATCCCTGTTGTGATCTTAAATGCATTGGCCGGTCGCGATATCCCCGTCTATGGGCGCGGCGAAAATATCCGTGACTGGCTATATGTCGAAGACCATGCTGACGCCCTGCTGACGGTACTGGCAAACGGCAAGACCGGTCGCAGCTATAATATCGGTGGCAACAACGAACTGCGCAACATTGATCTTATTCGCATGATTTGCAGCATTCTTGACCGCAGGCGGCCAAAAAAAACGGGCGGATATGCCGATCAGATCACGCATGTTGCAGACCGGCCGGGGCACGATGCGCGCTATGCTATCGACGCAACGCGGATGCGTACGGAACTTGGTTGGACGACCTCCGTATCAATTCACGAAGGGCTGGAGCGGACAGTGCAATGGTATCTTGATAATGAAAACTGGTGGCGTCCACTTTTGGGGCGCAGCGGCGTTGGGTCAAGGCTGGGTATGTCTGCATGAAAATTCTGATCTTTGGCAAGACAGGTCAGGTCGCGACCGAACTCGCGCGCAATTGTCCCGATGACGTCTTTTGTCACTTTTTGGCGCGTACAGATGCAGACCTATCCGATCCCGCGCAATGCAAAGCCGCGGTTTTGGCAGCAGATGCAGATGCGGTGATCAATGCCGCAGCCTACACGGCCGTTGACGCCGCCGAGACCGATGCGCAAACCGCGCATGTTGTGAATGCGCAGACACCTGGCGCAATTGCGACAGCTTGCGCACAAATGGGGATTCCGTTTCTACACCTGTCAACGGAATATGTATTTGACGGGTCGGGTACATCGCCACACGCGCCGGACCACGCAACGCACCCTTTGTCAGCCTATGGGCGGTCAAAGCTGGAAGGTGAGCAGGCAATCAGGGCCAGCGGCGCACAACATCTGATTTTGCGCACAAGCTGGGTGTTTTCCGCGCATGGGCAGAATTTTTTCAAGACGATGCAAAGACTTGGAAAAAGCCGCGCGACCATAAATGTTGTTGCCGATCAAATTGGCGGGCCAACCGCGGCACGTGATATCGCAAATGCGCTGTTTATTGCAGCAAAGGCGATGGCCGAAGGTCACATGGGTGGCACGCACCATTTTGCCGGCTACCCGTATGTCAGCTGGGCGGAATTTGCGCGCGCAATCATGAAAGATTCCGGATTGCACTGTCAGATCCGCGATATCCCTACTTCCGCATACCCGACCATTGCAAAGCGCCCGCTGAATTCACGGCTTGACTGCATGTCGTTTACACAAATGTTTAAGGTCGCGCAGCCGGACTGGCGAAAAGGCCTGCGAGAAATTCTGGCAGAACAGAGTGATTGGGAACCCGATGAAACGTAAAGGTATAATTCTGGCGGGCGGGACAGGTTCGCGGCTATGGCCCATCACCATTGGTGTGTCAAAACAGCTTTTGCCGATTTATGACAAACCGATGATCTACTACCCACTTTCTGTTCTTATGCTAAGCGGCATCCGCGAAATCGCGATCATTACGACGCCAGAAGATCAGCCGCAGTTTCAGAAATTATTGGGGTGCGGCCGCCAATGGGGATTGGAACTGACCTATATCGTGCAGCCTGAACCAAAGGGGTTGGCACAGGCATATTTGCTGGCGCGCGCGTTTCTTGCGGGGGCGCCGTCGGCTATGGTATTGGGCGACAACATCTTTTTTGGACACGGCTTGCCCGAACTGCTTGCAGCCGCAGATGCCAGAAACAATTGCGCGACCGTGTTTGCATATCATGTCACTGATCCGGAACGCTATGGCGTATTCGATTTCGACAAATCCGGTAACGTCACCGATATCGTCGAAAAGCCCAAGCAAGCGCCTTCAAATTATGCGGTGACGGGGCTTTACTTTCTTGACGGGCGGGCACCGGACTTCGCCGCAAAAGTGGCGCCCTCCGCACGCGGGGAACTTGAAATCACGGATCTCCTAAGGCGCTACCGTGTCGAAGGATCGCTTAATGTCGAAATGCTCGGACGGGGGTTTGCTTGGCTAGATACCGGAACGCCCGCCAGCTTGCTTGACGCGGCAAATTATGTACGCACGATCACTGAACGTCAGGGTTTGCAGGTTGGATCACCTGATGAAATCGCCTACCGGTTGGGGTGGATTGATAAAGACGACCTGCGCCAACAAGCTGATACCTTTAAGAAAAGCACCTATGGCCAACAGCTTCGATCCATTCTTGACTAGTGCGGACGCCATGCTTTTTTCGGAAGTTCATCGCGATCAGCCGCGACGACCAGCCTGAGTTCTGCAAGTGCTTCTGCGTTGTCACATTGCATATCGCCATTTTCGACCGCATCCAGAAACCGGATGCGCCCGACCTGAAATAACCTGTCTGTGTTTTTCTTGACAAATGACGTCTGAAAAATCTGCTCGGTTGCCCAGCAAAACGACGCATTAAACCTGCGCGTTTTCACGACACGGCCAATATGATCAAGCGCCCGTTTCCGCCATATTTCGTCGCGCGGTGCGGCCAGCAACGCGGCGCATTCCTGTGCAAACACCTGATCCGAATAGGCAGCATAGCGCAATGTCTGTTCAATGAACCCATCAGAGCAGCCCTGCAACGCGTCCAAAAACGACTTTCGGCGCGACAAGGCCCCCACCGTTAGCCCCGCATCACCCAATGCGCGTGAAAATCCAACCTCGCCGCGCTTGATTGTCAGAAATTTGGAATCTGTTTGTTCATAGGTGTCCCAAAAACGTTTGAACGCCGGGTGTTCAAACGTTTTTCCTGGCACCATTGTTACATAAGATTCAATATGTTCAGCCCGTTTTTTCACCTGAAACGGTGTGAACTTTTTGTCTGGATATTCGTTGCGGGTCGGAACGTGAAAAAGCAATCCGGTCGCGTCATACTCGGCGTTTTCAAGCCGCTCGACGACATCGCTTTGTGTCCACATCGGAAACCAAACGCTGTCGTTCATCAAGACAAGGTTCTGCGGCGAAATCTGCTGCCGTTGTAGAAAATGGATTGCGTCACGAAAACCGCCAAAATCATAGCCGAAATTGGGTCGTTCAAGCAGCCGCCAAACATGCGCAATAACGGACTTGCGCCCGCTATCATGAAGGCCGCCATTTGCGACCATAATCACATTATAGCCCTTTGCCCCCATAAATTTGCACGTGCGTATCAAAGACGCCGGAACCGCCCCTTGCTGATACACAAGCAAGACACAGTATTTGTCGGTCGCCGCCTGCGCGGTTCCTGTCACTTTGACTTTTGCCCAACGCGCAGAATCATATTTCGCGCGAACGGAACGCTCCCGGATACGCCTCGGAATATCCGCAGTTTGCGCCGCCAATCGCAGCAACTCTCGCTTCAGTTTCCATACAGGTGGCAACACAAACCCAACTCATCAAAATTTCAAAAACGTTGCGAAGCAGCCGCTCCTTTGAACGAGGTAGCGCGTCCGATGCAGATAGTGCCAATAGCACGCCAAGACAATCCGGTTGTCCTCGGCAAAAGGCGATATTGACAAAAATGGGGTTCTCTGGGCTTAACTGCCTATGCTTCATTACTATTGCTTTGCACACGAACCAATTCGATTCAAGCCGGACCCACGCGTCGTCGTGATCGAAATGGGGCAAAAAGGGGCAAGCAAAACCGCCGGACATGACCGCGTTGAACACGCCTATGACTTGGTCCCCGACCTATCAGACGATCACTGTTGGTTGGGCGGCAGTCTGGGTAGCTTTGCGGTCTTACGACATCTGAAACAGGTAGACGCTGCGCCGACTGATCGCGTTTGCGTCTCTCACTACCGACGTTTTTTGTCGCCGCAAAAACTTGGACCGGACAGCCATTCGGAACCCGGAATATGTGCGATTTCATCAAGTGACGCGGACGACATCGACCCCTATCTGATTGCCGATAATCATCCGCATGCTTTCTTGACCGCGGCCCCATGGGCTGACGGGTTTCGCGAAGGTCTCTCGATACGTGCGCAATATGCACGGGCGCACTATGCACAAGATCTGGACCGCTACATTGCTCTTGCTACAGAACTTGGCCTTGTTGAAGCTGACGAAATTTCGCAATACCTTGATAATGGTCACTTTATTCCAGGTGGCATTGAATTTTGCATGTGTCCGGTGTCGACCTATGTTGATTATGTTTCCAAAATAGAAACGCTTAACCGCGCCTATCTTTCACGGTATCAACCTGTTCACCGCTCTGACTATCAAGACCGTTTTTTATGCTATTGCAATGAACGTCTTGGCAGTTACTTCTTGATGAAACTGTTGCAGGCGATGCCCGATCAAGGCAACGATTGCGCCGGTTACATGCATCTTGTAACCGCGACAAAGGCAATCACCCCCGGAGACTGGCGTCCGGAACCTGTGACCGCGCATGCGCAGCCTGCGCAAACGGGCCGGACATGCGTTATTCACGTCGCGCTAGCGCACGCGGGCACGGCAGGACTACAGTTTGCATTGCGCAACTATGATGACGGGCAAAGCATATCGGCAGGCAATATGGTCGCGCCCGGTTACCCCTCAAACAAGGAATTGTTGGCTGGTGCGCTTGAACAGCATGAAATTGACGCATGTCTGGATTTTGTTGATCGCCTAGGGCGCAGTGATCTTGATCCGCGCTATCATGCTTGTGCATGGGTGTTAAATGACCTGCGCCGCGACATGGGACAGCACCCGCAACGCGATGACATCCGCGCAAAAGTTTCATCATGGATTTCGGCGCAGGCAACATCACGGGTCATCTTTTCAAGCCCAGAATGGCACTGTGCCCCATTTGCATTGAAACGCCTTTCCGCTTGGCTTGCGACCTTGTTCGACGACATTGAAATCATTGCATATGGCCAGCCATTTGAGGATGATTTTGCCGCAACTCTGGCAGCAGGGCTGACATCGGTCCCGCGCGCGCAGCTGCGGCAGTTTTGGCGCCAGCCGCTTGAACGCATGCCTATCGATAGCAGCAGTGTCGTTGCAACAATTCAAAAATGTTTTGCCGCATCAAAGGTTACTGTTGTGACCTGCCATCCTATGGCACTGATTGGAAATGATATTGTTCACGATTTCTGTGCGCGAACCGGACTGGACGTGCAAAAGCTGGACGCAATGCCCGACAGCACCTGTCTAAGCGCACAAGCAACAGCCGTTCTTGCGGTTTTTGCCGAACATACCAATGACGATCCGGACTCTGACACCGTGCTTGGCAATCGGATGGCCCTGCACAAAGTGCTGGAAAGCTTTGGATCGCACGAATTCCTGCCAAGCAAGACGCTTGTCGCCAGCGCCGCCAAAAAGCACCCGACCTCTCATGCGAGGACGCGCAAAACGGGCCAGCCGACAGTTTCCACCAAGCAAGACATCCTCGACTATGCAGAACAACAAATTGAGCAGCTACGTGTCCATTTGGAAAAACATTGGTCATTGCGGCTGCCGAAGCATCTGAAAACCCACAAAGACCTTGGTCTATATTTGGACAGATTGATGCATTCCGACCTCAAGTCGCAGATTTCTCCGATCTTACCCCAAAATTTTGATCCGGATCGTTACTTGCGGCTTAATAAGGATGTTGCCAAAGCCAACGTTGACCCTGCCGCACATTTTCTAAAGCATGGCTACTACGAGGGGCGCCGCTCAGGCTGACAACGCAAGTTACTGACAGGAATCAAGCTCAAAATTTTCCAAAATCAGCCGAGCCGCCCAATACCCCACGTTTGAGGCAAAAACACAAAATCGCCAAACGCGGGAAGGAATTCGTCCCGTTAATCTATAACATCAAATGGGATGGCGGACAGACAGTCCGCCTACTAAAATCACTATCTAATTGACTTTTAATAACTAAATTTCAATATATGCAATGCATACCATCTATTATACCACACTCTGAGGAATATGTAGCGCGCCCTACAATCCAAAAAGACATGATTGTTCCCGCGCCAAATCTTGGTTGCAAGTTCTGCATGCCTTTGAGCCCGCAGCTTATCAAACCGCGACAGGTCCACTTAGTTTAGGCCGCCATTGGTTCCAAAACCCTGACGATGGACACCAGTATTGTGACCCTTAAGAGCGTCACCACACTTGGCCTAGAAAGCTGGAAACCGTGATTGAAGCAGCGAAAATACCAAACTAGGACTGACGCCTCAGCCAATCTGCAAGCGCGCTCCAAGTTACATTTTTGTGTAAATTAGTGGCTCAATTTTTTTGATTAAAAATCACTTTCTTTTGTTGCCTTAGATACAAAAGAACGAGAGCCATCAAAACGCCACGCATCAAACTAGTTTAAAAACTCTTGCTTTGTTCGGAACCATATGTCCGCAAACTTCATCATACATACATTTATTGCGTCCATGTCACCCATTTTAGCTGCGCTTTCGATTGATTTCAACGCTTCTCGAAGTTGGGTGGCACCGAAAACGGCGGCACTGCCTGCAACTTTGTGAGACCGCGATGCGACCTCCAAAAAGTCCTGCGAAACATCCGAGGAAATCCACAAATGTAGCTCTTCTACCTCTGATACAAAGCGCGACCGCAGCTTCACGAATGTTTCCTCGCCGAGAGCCTCACGGGTCTCGGCGCTATGATTATGATCAACAAGGTTACTATCGTCGAACGCCTCAAGACCATCATCGCAATTCCGCAGGATGGCGTGCAACGCATCACGCGACAGAGGTTTTGCCAGAATTTCATCCATTCCGTCGGTGATGAACTCGCGTTGTTCATTCGCCATGGCATTTGCGGTAAGAGCGACGATCTTAGCACCAGCGGATGGGCCACCTTCACTGCGGATCAAACGCGTCGCGGCCCTGCCATCCATAACAGGCATACTGATGTCCATGAGGATAAGATCGAACGCGTGTTCGCTTGCGGCTTGAACACCTTGACTGCCATCGTGGGCCTCAATCACGGTGTGACCCTCCGCTTGCAACATTTCGCGGGCAACAATACGATTGATCTCATTATCTTCTACTAACAAGATCAATAGCGGGCGAGACGGGACAAAGTTTGCTACCTCCTCGGCTAAACCGGTCGGCGCGCTGGCCGCGGACACAGGCAGAGTAACCCAGAACGTACTGCCTTCGCCGATCACACTTTGCACGCCAATTTTACCCTCCAAAGCCGTGACAAAACGTTTGGCAATGCTAAGGCCAAGGCCAGTCCCGCCAACATCGCGATCATAGGCTGTATTTCCTGTGACAAAGTCGTCGAAAATTCGTTCAGCCAGATCGTCAGCCATGCCAGGACCAGTGTCTTTGATCTTGATCAGCAGCTTTGCATCATTAGGTGTGCCAGTGTTTTCGATCGTGACTGCAACCTTGCCCCGCTTCGTGAACTTTACCGCATTACCAATCAAATTCATCATCACGTGCTGCAGACGGTCGTGATCTGACAGGACCCATTTCATCTCTTCGCCAATCCAGTTCCATGTCAGTGACGTTTCGTTTTTCGATGCGGTGCTGCTTTGATTATCAATAATGTCCTGAAATAATGCAGACAGGTTAACCGGTTCAGATCGGGTACTTAACTTCCCTGCGTCATAGCGTGTGATGTCGAGAACGTCGGAAATATGGCTCATCAACAGGCGGCCCGACGTTTCCATATAACCAACATACCTGTCTTGTTTCGTGTCTAGTTTGGTATCACGGAGTAGGCTCATATTTCCCAAAAGACCATTCAACGGCGTGCGAATTTCATGGCTCATTGTGGATAGGAAGTCTGTCTTCAACTTTTCACCCGCCAACGCTTTGTCGCGCGCAGCAATCAACTCGGCTTCGGCGGCGACACGGGCCGAAATATCACGCAAGAACGCAATGAATATATCGCCCTCGTCGGTGGTCGCTGATTGAATGGACAGTTCAACCGGAAAAATGCTGCCATCATGGTGCTTCGCTTCAAGCTTGAAGCGACCTTTGCCAACTACGCGTTTTTCCCCGTTCAAACGCATGCGCTCCATGCCCGCATCATGGGCGTCGCGGAGATGATTCGGAACAACTACGGCACCGATATCTTTGCCGAGAACGTCTGCTTCTGTTTGGCCAAAAATCGCTTCTGCAGCGGGGCTGAATTCGAGAATTGCGCCGTTTGCATCGCACACGATCACACCGTCCAATGACGTGCTCATGACGGTGGTCATGCGCGTGCTGGTCTGCTTGATCTTGCGTTCACGACGATAGATGCGCGCGTTAAGGCGGTTCAAGTCCAAGATGACCAGCGTCAAAACAGCAATTAGTGCGACAATCGCAAGCGCTAGCTCCGTCATTGTACGCGCGACTTCTTGGCGTTGGGTGTCCGCAGACCGAGCAAAAATATCGAGGCCGGAGATACTCAAGGCACGTACAACGGGCGCAGTTTCAGTCGTTAGCGTAGACAGTTGCGACAGTTGCGCAATCAACTGCGCGTCAGGTGCATCGATGATTGCAACGGCGTCGTCCAGGAATGCAACAAGCCCGTCCAAGTGCTGTGCAGCAGTGGGATCTGCGCGCAGTCCGGCAAAAACACTTGCTTGGCGAACGGTTGTTATTCGGCTGAAAAACACGTCGAATTCTTGGCGCAGCTGCTCAAGGTCAACAGGATCAGTATCGACTTGTCGCTGAAAATTCAAAAACTCAACCTGCGTTTGCACCAACGACCATTGCACGTTGTCTGAACGTGCCGACCCCAATAAACGGATCTCGTGTGAGACATTGTAGGTCAGAAAAGCAATCGCAAAGGCGGCAACGCACCCCGCCAACAAAGCGAAGGTGCGACCACGTATTGCGCGTTCAGGTAGATTTATCGTCACGGGCTGTTCCTTTGGCGTGTTGGGGCTACCTTAGGGTTACTGAACGATTTCCAGTCTGTCGAGTTGCCAGATGCTGCGTGAATAGATCACTTCTGATCGGTAATCAGCGTCACTGTCATAAGGATATATAACCCAAAGTGGTCCTTTGCCGCGCACCGACATTTCTTCACCGTCCATCAAATAGGCGATGATTGGGCCACCTTCGACAGCATCACTGAAAGGAATTTCGACTGTGTAATCGTTGATTGCAGTAGCAAGGAACTGGCCATTTTCGACACCAAGCTCAGCCGCCAGATCGGCAAGCGCAACGCCCGTGAACGTATGCACCCCGTCTGTCCAGATTGTGCTGGTCTCGAATGTGGTGGCAGGCAGTTCCACAAGCGCGTCTCTGTCCAACACCAGAACGTCGCCACCATCGGTTAGAGTTACATCACCAGATATCGTCAGAAGTGGCGTTGCGGTCCCGTCGGCCATCAAAGAGGTGGCGGAAACCCCCAGAGATAAAACGAGGCTGAAGGTTAATTGAGCAAGGCGCGTAAACATAGATATATTCCCATTTTGTTTCCCAATATATGCCATCCATTGACGGATTGCGCATTCGGGCATCGGGGTAACACCCTACCCTTTCGGATAGGTGACCATACCTTTGGGGTAGGATTACGTGCCTTAAGCAACAAGACGGAGTGGTTTTCTACGCTCTTGTAGGAAGGTCGCGTAGTCATCGCACAAATCAGCGCGGTCAAGCGCGAAGGCAGCTGTTGCTTGGACGTAACCTTGCACTGATCCGCAATCGAACCGCTGGCCGTCAAACATGTAACCGTTCACGCCAATCGTTTCGATGTCGGCGTTGATCGCGTCGGTCAATTGCAATTCTCCGCCTGCACCAGGGCGCAAGCTATCGAGACGATCAAAAATCTGACCATCCAGAATGTAACGGCCAATAACTGCCTTAGTCGATGGCGCCAGATCGGCACGCGGCTTTTCCACCATGCCACAGGCTGCCGCGACACGGCCGCTTTCGCTTATGACGTCCAGGACACCGTATTTGCTGGCTTCAGCACGCGGCACGTCCATCGTTGCAACCATGTGCCCACCTAGATCGCGGTGAGCATCGACCATCTGTGCCAGCGCGCCGCGTTCTCCCTTGATAACGTCATCAGGCAGCAGGACGGCAAACGGCTCATTGCCGATCAGCTTTTTGGCTTGGCGAACGGCGTGTCCAAGGCCCAACGGCTGGGCTTGGCGCAAAATAGTTAGTGCGCCTTCCGGCATACGTGTACATTCCAGCGCCGCAAGCGCATCTTTCTTTCCCAACGCTTCAAGTCGTGTTTCTAGGGCCGCGGCCGTATCAAAGTAATCCTCAAGCGCACCCTTTCCTGCGGCAGAAACAAAGATGAACTCCTCGATCCCAGCCTCGCGGGCCTCATCAACCGCATATTGGATCAACGGGCGATCCACGAGTGTGAGCATTTCTTTAGGAATGGATTTTGTTGCCGGAAGAAAACGAGTGCCCATGCCTGCGACAGGAAAAACGGCTTTGCGTATATGTGTCATTTCATTTACTTTCGATGGTTTTTGGTTGAAAGCCTTTTGCTCCAAACAACCCTGCTCGTTCAACATAGCGGACGGACAGAACACGAGCGCAGATGGTGTGGATGCTGCCCAATAGGGCAGCGAACCTACTCGAAAGGATAACAAGACCGCCAAGTCCCCCTATCGCCTACGCCATTCAACGGTCATAGTTGTGCTTTAAGAGGCGTCAACAGCACGAGGGACACGACATGAGAATTTTGATCGCCGACGACCATGACCTTTTGCGCGACACACTGGTTATGTTTCTGGAAAACGAAGGCAGTATGGAAACCCATGCTGTTGGCACCTTTGCCCAAGCGGTTGAACGCATTGAGGCTGATGCGCCTTATGACCTCATTCTTCTCGACTATAATATGCCGGGCATGAATGGCTTGGATGGTCTAAAGGCAGCCATTGCAATGGGCGGCGGACAAAAGGTCGCGTTGATCTCAGGTGAAGCGACCAAGAAAATTGCTGAGGACGCGCTCGAGGCTGGCGCGTCAGGGTTTATTCCAAAATCCCTTCCCGCCAAATCTTTAGTCAACGCGGTGAAATTCATGGCCATGGGGGAACAATACGCTCCCATCGATTTCATGACCGCCGTGGACGACGAAGAAAGCAATCCACTGGCCGAAAGACTGACAGCGCGCGAGCTGCAAGTTTTGAAGGGCTTGACCGAAGGCAAATCCAACAAAGAAATTGCACGTGACCACGATATTTCAGAACAGACCGTTAAACTGCATATGAAAACGCTTTACCGCAAAGTAGGCGCGGCGAACCGCACGCAAGCGGCTTTGATCGCACGCGAAGCAGGCTTGTTTTAATCCTATCCTTTTGGGTAGGTCTGCCTCTCTGATGCGCTAACGACCAAGCCGTACGTCCGAATGAAATGCCAACAGCGCCATGTTACCCCACCTCTCAAGGAGTACATGAATGATTTGGCAATTTGTTTATAGATCGACGGTGATTTATGCGCGAGATGTCCGCACTTTGATCCGTGCGATAAATCAACCCAAAATTGAGCGATTGGCCGCAAAACTTCCCAAGAAATTCATATAAATTGCGACCCCAGTGGAAATCAAAGCCTATCAGGCCATCTTTGCGTCAGATTTAGCGTCTAATTGGGGTAAAGGAGCTCGCCCCAAAGCGGGGGGAATAAAATGCAACTCTAAGAGTAATTCATGATAGTGGACCGCCTCAAAATCATCGTGGCAGAAGACAGCGAATTGCAGCGCTTGGTTCTTTGCAGTCTGATCAATGGCTTGGGATTTGAGGCGGTTGAGGCCGAAGACGGCGTCGAGGCTCTAAACCTTGTCATGGAAACTGGCGCTCAGATCGTGATCAGTGACATTGAGATGCCGAATCTTGATGGCATCAACCTCACGCGCAAAATCCGCGAGCTGGAACTGGACCACTATATTCACGTTGTCCTCGTCACAGGGGCAGATGAGAACGAAATCCGGGATGAGGCGCTTGAAGCCGGTGCTGACGACTTCATAACCAAGGGTAGCAGCACAGCGATGCTTAAGGCACGCATTCGTACGGCGACACGACTGATTTCACACGCGGCCGAATTGGCAGAGCGAAGCCGCATCCTGAAAGAAATCAACGAACATATTCAGGAAGACTTGCGTGCGGCGGCTACAGCACAACGCCAATTGCTGCCTGACTTGCAAGAAGACATCATGGGCTTTCGCATTGCGTCCGCTTTTGTCCCTTCCGCCATCGTGTCTGGTGATATGTTCGGCTGTTTTCCAATCAGCGATACCAAGCTTGGTTTTTATGCAGTCGATGTGTCTGGCCACGGTGTGCATGCATCTTTGCTTTCTGTGGCGATCGGCCATTTGATTACTCCAGCCTATTTTCGCACCCAAACCATGTTGAACGACCTCGCTCCCGATCCCGCCGCGTTGGTAACAAGCCTCAATGATCGCTTCAGTCCGTCAGACAATGACGATTATTTTACAATGTTTTGCGGCATCGTCGATACGGCGACAGGGCGCTTGGATTATTGTCAGGCAGGCTATCCGTCGCCCTATTATGTAGACCTGACAGGCGCGACAGAGCCTGTTGGAGATGGCGGCTTTCCAGTCGGCATGATCCCGAGCGCAACATACGAAAACAAAATCCATCACTTGGACGCTGGCGGTGCGTTGATCATCTGTTCGGATGCGGCTTGCGAAGCAGAGAACCCAAGTCACGAACTCTTTGGTAACGATCGTGTGCGCATGGTCGCCGCAACAACACCATTTGCGGGCGTGCAAGACATTCCAACACACATAGTCGACGCATTGAACATGTGGCGTGACGGCAAACCCCTCGAAGATGACCTGACGGTTGTCGCGATCGAAAGGAAGAATTCTCATGATACACACAGCCAAGCATGATTCCGACATCACAGTCATACGTCCCGGAGTTGATCGCCTGACGGCTGTTAATGCCAAGGCATTCAAGGACGAGGTAACCGCGTTGATCAACGACGGAGCGTCGCAACTGATCGTTGACTTTCAAGACGTTACGTTTCTTGATTCATCCGGCCTTGGTGCGCTTGTTGGCGTCCTCAAAAAGATCGGCCATCGCGGTGATCTGGCTGTAGCAGGCCTTACTACCGATGTGGCGCAGATGTTCAAAATCTGCCGCATGGACCGCGTGTTCACTACTTATGCGAACGTCGATGCAGCCCTTCAAAAGATGGCAGAGAACCAGTGACTTCGAAATCCTTCCATATGCAAAATGATCTGGGCGACGTCGATCGTATGGTTGTGTCGTTGAAGACGGCTGTGGAAGGTGTCCTTGATGACGCCACGATGTTCAAGTTTGAGATTTGCGCATCTGAGGCGCTGAGTAACATCGTAAAGCACGCCGCATCAGCTGACAAAAGCGATCCTATCCTCGTCCAATTGTCCGAAACCAAATCCAGCCTGAACATCGCAATCTTTGATCCGGCTGGGGCTACGCCTTTTGATCTACGCGATCATGCGCGCGACTTGGACACTGTTGATCCATTGGCCGAAAGCGGCCGTGGTATGGGCCTTATTATGCAATGCGCGGACGCTGTGACCTACGGATCACAAGACGGCCGCATCGGCCTTATTCTTACATTTACAAAATCAGGGGATTTCTGATGACCCGTTTAAAAGCAACCAACTGGCTTTTGGCAGGCGCGACTACACTTTTCGCGATGACTTCGGCAGCTATCTTAAATGCTCAAGACGCCGATTCTGGCCCGTCGGCCGTCACGATTGATGGCATTTCAGTGGACGGCGAAAACTACCGCAGTGTCACGATCACTTCTGACTCGCCGTTGTCATTCCAGTTCTCAAAATCAACATCAACACAAGATTGTATCCGTGGTAATCAGACCCAATCCAGCGCACATATTGGCCGCAACGGCCCCCTTACGCCGCGCGAAATGGACATGGCACGCACTGCGTGGTCCTATTTTGAAACAAGCTTTCAGCCTGAAACCGGATTGGTGAATGCTGTAGGGTCGTTTCCGTCTACAACCCTTTGGGACACGGCATCGTACATCAGCGCGATGGTCGCCGCCTACGAACTTTGTGTGATCGACAAACGTGAATTCGACAGCCGCGCGACGCAACTAATCAACACCCTGCGCAATCTACCTTTGTATCGCGGTGAGGCGCCAAACAAGGTATACAATACGGCCACGGGCGAGATGGTTAATTACGCCAATGAGGCCGGTGAAATCGGTATGTCCGCAAACGATATTGGTCGCCTGTTGGTCTGGCTACAAATCCTAAAGGAACGACACCCGCACTTGGCGAATGGAGTTGACAATGTGCCAATGCGCTGGAATTTTTGCAACCTAGTGAGTGACGATGGCCGCATGTTCGGCTCTTTCACACAAAGTGACGGTGAGACCCGCTACGTCCAAGAAGGCCGGCTTGGCTATGAAGAATACGCTGCCAAAGGCTTCGCGCTCTGGGGCTTTGATGTTGAACGTGCGATGTCCCCTGAACCGCTTGATTACGCCCTGATCTATGACATTCGTGTACCCTACGATGGACGTGACCCCCGCGTGTTCAAGAACCAAAACTATGTGCTGACCGAGGGTTATCTCCTTGAAGGGCTAGAGCTTGGCTGGGACCTTCCGTCCGACCACAGCAATGACGATTTGGTTGCCTCCGATGGTTGGCGCGCAGAATTCGCGAACCGGATTTACCTCGTTCAACAGCGCCGCTTTGAACAAACGGGCATCGTAACTGCGCGGTCTGAGCATCAGGTAGATGGCCGTCCGTACTTTGTCTATGACAGCATTTTTGCGGATGGCTATGCGTGGAACACACTTGATCCGACAGGTGAATACCAGCCTGATCGCGCGGCCGTGTCCGCCAAGGCCGCACTTGGTCTATGGGCCTTATGGGAAACTGATTACACCGACCTTTTGTTTGAAACCGTCGCGGACCTGTCCGACCCTGATCGCGGGTTCTTTGAAGGCCTGTATGAAAACGGCAACGGCTATATTCCGCTGCAAACCGCTAACAACAACGGCATCATTTTAGCCGCGCTGTTGTATAAGGTTCAGGGCCCGATCTTGCAGCATCAGAACACCAACACCCAAGTTTGGGACACCGCGTTTCAGGGCACTGATATCCGCGCCAACAAATGCCACCCCAACCGCTTGGTCGAGGAAATCCCATGTTGTGCCTGCGCGAACGCCAACCAGATCCCGCCCGTCATTCCGGTGGAAGAATTCCTATTTTGCCGTCCTGTCGTTGGTGGCAGCGACGTCGGCGCAACCGAATGCAGCACGACCGAACATAACCTGACCCCGCCACAAGTGCGTCAGGTTCTTCCGTCCATCTGCCCAATTCCGGCGTCTGACTAATGGCTGGGCCTTCAAAACCAAGGCTGGTCTGGTTTGACGCGAACCGCGTGTTCGCAGCGATTGGCGTGGTCTTGATCCACTCGTCCACGGATTTTGGCGGTCAAGCGTTTCCAGACGCCACATCCAGCGAACGTTTGATTCCCGTATTCTTGCGCTCTCTCGGGGAATTCTCAGGCTCTGAGATGTTTTTCATGTTTTCGCTGTTCTTGATGGCGATGCGCGTGGACAAAAAAATGCCGACCTACGGCAGCGCAATTGCAACACAGGCCGAGCGGTTGCTTGTGCCATTTGTGTTCTGGGCTGTGTTTTATGCGTTCTTCCGATTGCTGAAAGCGAATGCATTTAACTATACGCCCTATATCTGGGACCAGTTGGGCCAAGTCCAAAGTTGGACGGGTTATCTGATCCTGGGGAAATCCCAGTACCACATGCACTTTCTGCCCACGTTGTTTGCATTGTTCCTGTTCTATCCTATAATGCGCAGCGCCACACGGTTTCCCATTTTGGGCCTGTCTGTCGTCATCACTATCGGTGTGATGAACAATGTCCAAGGATTTCTATGGGGCTTGGACATGGACCATGTGCTGCGTGACTACTTGATCCGTGCGCTCAAGATATTCGGGTATGTCGGATACGGCATGGCAGCATTTGCCATCTACGGACTTTGGAACGACGGTGTGCCACGCGGTGAATCCCGACTGATCCGGCGTTGCGGGTTTTACTTTGCCGTACTCGCCTACATCGCCACCTTGCCTTTCTATAATATCGCGTTTGAAACAGGTTCATGGGGCATCCGCGCAGGCTGGGATTTCTATGGTCACTTCCTGATGCCAGTCTTTGTGTTCTTCATCTTTATTGGCGGGCAGTATTTGCAGTGGTCTAATCGGTGGAGCCAGTTGGCCAAGTATACCTTCGGTGTCTACCTCGTGCATCCGTTGGTAATTGATCTGTTCGACATCGCGATCTTTACATCGGGCGCATCACAGTTGATGGCCCCATGGTTGATTGTTCTGTCGCGGTTTGCAGTCGCTTTGCCTTTATCATTCGCCCTTGTTCTTGGGTTGTCCAAACTTAAACCGCTAGCATGGACAATTGGTCTTGGCGCAACACCTTGGGACATCATCCGCGCCCGCAAAGCAGCTGGGGCATAACGCATGGATGACTATTTCCTGAAATATGAGAATCGTACGCCCGAACCACCCCTCGCCTATTCAGCGCCGCGCGAATTGCTTTGGCAATTCCTCGCGACCATCGCATTGGTCGTGGGCGCATGGTACATCTGGTGGCGCTGGACGGCGTCACTAAACACAGATGCTATGTGGTTCGCAGTGCCGCTGGTCGTTGCAGAAACGTGCGCGTTTATCGGCATGGTGTTGTTTGTTTTCAATCTTTGGAAAGACAACCCGATTGAGATCATTGCCCCGCCAGCCACGCTGAATGACATCGTACCCGGCCACCCCGACGGTGCGCGCCCGCTGATCATCGACGTGATGTTTGCGACGTATAACGAGGACCCCGAATTGGTGCGTCTTGGCATTATTAACGCAAAGGCCATCACCTATCCTCACCCTATTGATATTCGAATTCACATCCTCGACGATGGGCGGCGCGAAGAAATGCGCACGGTAACTGAGGCGGAAGGTGCGAACTATATCGCGCGCACCACCAACGAGGGATTCAAAGCGGGCAATCTACGCCACGCGATGGAACAAACATCCGGTGATCTGATAATCATCTGCGACGCTGATACGCGACCATTCAAAACAATTCTCGAAAACACGCTAGGGTATTTCAAAGACCCAAAAATGGCGTGGGTTCAGACGCCACAGTGGTTTTATGACTTGCCAGACGGTGTAGCCCTTCCTGATCTGCTGGAACGACGTTTTGGCACTAATGGTGCCAAGCTCGGGCGCGCCGTTGAAACTGTAGTTGGACCGGTTCAGATCGGCACCGACCCGTTCGTGAGCGACCCGAAAATGTTCTACGACATCATCCAGAGACGGCGAAACTGGGCCAATGCCTCATTTTGTTGCGGTGCCGGTTCTATTCACCGCCGTGAGGCAGTGATGGAGGCAGCATTGCGCAGCTTTGGCGCCAAGGTCGAAATCCGCACATACGCGACTGAAGAAGTTATCACAGTCACCAGCAAGGAGCGCGACATCGCGCCTGACCTAATGGACGCGATCCGCACTGAGGCCGCTGCAACCGAAATCCTGACGCCCTACCGCTTCCATGTTTCCGAAGATATTTACACGTCCATCGTGCTGCATTCAGACCGAGAACGCGGCTGGAAATCAAAGATGCACCCGATTGTTGAAAGCAAAATGCTGTCCCCGCAAGACCTTTTAACGTGGACAGTGCAGCGCTACAAATACGCTGGCGGAAGCTTGGATATTCTGATGAATGACAATCCGCTGTTTCGCCGTGGCCTGACATTTTCACAACGCATGATGTACGCCGCAACCTTCTATTCCTACCTCGCGCCGATCTGGAACATCATCTTTCTGCTAGCCCCGATCATCTATCTGTTCACTGGCATTTCACCCGTGTCAGCCTATTCTGCGGACTTCTTCTGGCATCTTATTCCGTTTCTTGTAACGCTAGAACTGGCGATGATGGTGGGCGCATGGGGCGTGTCAGGATATGCGGCAAAATCCAGCTATCTATCGTTCTTTCCGCTTGGGATGCGCGCAATCTGGTCGGTTTTACGGGGCGAGCAGATTTCGTTCAAGGTGACCCCGAAGGTCCGCCAATCCGGCAATTTCCTTGGTCTTGTGAAACCTCAAATTGGCGTCGTCATACTGACAGGGGTCGCCACGGTCTGGGCGGTCGGCGCCCTTACCTTAGGAACCACTAACCATTCCGCCACAGGCGTCGTGTCCAACGTTCTTTGGGGGTTTAACAATTGCCTCGCCATGGCGGGCATCATCGCGGCGGCCCTTTGGGTACCCGAAACGAACGACGAAAGTGAAACGACATGAGCTTCAAATCAAACCTGATCAAAGCCCGCAGCCATATCATCTTTTTGGTCGCGCTTGGGTGTGGTCTGACGCTAGTGACGACCATTGACAACCGCAGCGCTAGCGCAGGTGACCCACAATCCGGAGGACAGATGGCACAGTTCGAACACATCACGCCACTGCCACTCGCGATCACGGGCACGTCAACGTCCGAGGACCTGGATCACGCACGGATCGCATGGCGTTACTTTGAAAACAACACGGACACGACTACGGGCCTGGTGAATTCAACCGACAACTACCCGTCCACGACGATGTGGGAAACGGGGTCCTATTTCGTAGCCACAATCGCGGCGAACCGTCTTGGGGTAATTGACGAAGGAGAGGCCGTGGCCCGTATTGGCACCGCCCTCGACACTCTCAACACAATGCGTCTGTTTGACGATACGTTGCCCAATAAAGCTTACAACGTGCGCACGGGCGAGCTGGTGAACTATGCAAACCAGCCAGTTGAACGAGGCCTTGGTTGGTCCGCCTTAGATATCGCGCGCATGGTTGCGGCTTTAGCCCATGTTGAGGCAAACTATCCCGAACTGGCCCCCAAAACATCCCGTCTAATTGAACGTTGGAACCTTGCCTCTATGGTTGAAAATGGCCAGCTTATCGGCGGCAATATGATCGATGGCAATCTGCGTCGCGACCAAGAAGGCCGTGTCGGCTATGAACAATACGCCGCCAAAGCCATGATGCTATTCGGTTTTGACACCTATAATGCCTACGATGCTCAAAGCCATTTAATGGTGCAACAAGTCGAGAGCCACCCGATCCCTGTAGACACGCGCCTGCACCGCCAGACAACACCGGCCTTCACTGTCAGCGAACCCTACTTGTTTGATGGTCTTGAGTTCGGCTTTGACGCGCGTTCGCACCGTTTCGCTACCGCGATCTACTCTGCACAAGAAACTCGCTACCGTGAAACAGGAATCCTGACCGCAGTGAGCGAGTCCCACATCGATGTTGCCCCCTACTTTATCTACTCATCCGTTTGGGGCGGTGGGGCGCCTTGGGCCGTTATGACGTTTAGCGGGGATCGTATGGACAGCCGCCGCACTGTGACGACGAAAGTTGCCTTCGCATGGGACGCACTGTTCGGCACAGATTACACCCGCGAATTGGTCGCGGCAGTTTCTCCTTTAGGTGACCCGGAACGCGGTTTCCCTGAAGGCATCTATGAAGCAGACGGGAGTACGAACTCATCGGTGACTGTAAACACTAATGCGGTTGTGCTGGCCGCCCTCGCCTTTCGCGCCCACGGGCCTTTGATCCGAACAAGCGAATGAGGCTCCACCACATTTACGGACCAGCATTTCTGCTAATTGCGATGCCAGCTTGGGCCGAGCCGTGTGTGTCTGCAACATTTGATCGCTCATTCCCGCATGCGACAGGCGTTGAGTCCTTTATAGCGGATGTCCCGTCGGCGCAGTTTCCTGCGTTCTGGCAGACTGGTTTGATTGATGGATATCAATATCGTTTATTCTCTAACGGAGAGGGTGAGATCAAAGCAAGCGATCCCAATCAAGACTGGGTTGTCGAAATTGCGTGCGAAACTGCGGGGCAAAGCTGCGATATCACAGTGGATGGCGATGCACCAACAGAGGCTTTGCAGATTGCGGACACGATTACTCAATGCCTTCTGAGTAGCGAAATCACGCTAGCACGAACCACTCCAGAAAACCCGATTGTGGACACTACAGTCACGTCGCAGGAAAATGTAGTCGCCCCGCAAAATAGCGAAACCGAAATTGCTTGTGGTGTCGCCACAGTCAACGAAGCGAATGACGTGGCGACAATGCAGCGGCTCTTGATTTTACTTGGCGAAGATCCCGGTCCTGTTGATGGGGTTCTTGGGCCTGCATCGTTCAAAGCAATGGGCGCCTTTGTTGATGATTCCAATTGGAATACGTCAATCAAGAACGTCATTTCGGCGCTAGACGCACTGCACTGCGAACGCAGCCAGTAAAACATACGCGCCGCTTAGACAACATTGCCGGCTCATACGACTGCACCTCTACTGCCTACCATAAAAATGTCTACTTCCTAAAGTTCGCACTTTCCTTTCGCTCCTGCAGCGAATGTCCGGTTCCTGCTGATACTGTGTAAAAACACCGTGTTGCAGGCGCAGAAAGTGGTGCCAATTTCAGAGCGCGGGTGCCTTATCTATCAAGCCCTGCGCAGTTGCTGAGGTTCTGGGACGATCTTGGCTAATTTGCGGAGCTTTTGGGCGGTTGCAGCGAGGAGGAATTCGCAATTTGCACCACATCGGCCGCGCAATCGGAGCCTACCCAACCCAAGAATACATTTGAGGTGGGCAAAGAGCATTTCCACCTTCTTTCTGAGCCGCATCGAGATTACATACTGTTCGGTCTTGGCAATATCGCGGGCGACCTGACGGGCGTATTAGTGTTCTTCGCGGGCAATGGAGCGGAAGTCGGCATTGGAACAGCATTTAGCTTTTGGTGGGCACACCTGACATGTCAATTTCAATGCGCGATATTTGGCGACGCTTTTGCCGTCTGAGCCTCGGTCGGGGTCAGAATAGTAGCAACTGAACTGCTTGAGTGATTGGCCTCTTGGACAAACATATTGATCGTTTTCTGGATCCCATTCGAAGTCTGCGCGGATCTAGGTCCCGTCCGTGCCGCCCGCTTTATTAATCACCGCGATGTACGGCGCGATCTTGCGGTCCACCAGCCAACCCGGCATCGGACCTGATCCGTATGCGGTGTCTACAATGATGCGTTCAGGGTCCGGGTAGAAGGTGTCTTTGACCCGGACCAGAATCGTGCGCACGGAACCGACTTCCGCTTACCAAATTGACCGTGTCGCTGACCTGAGCCCCATCCCTACAGCCCTTTTAATTGAGAGCGGGCTGGGGGTGGCTGATTTCACATCCAAACTGTGTAGCTAAAAAATTACGTCTTCAAGTCTGACCTCAATGTCCAAGCCAAGCAACAATATTAGCATTGCGCAGCCACGTTGGACCAGATCGGGTGACGTTCACTTGGAAATACGCACAAATCCAATTTAAGGTGTCCGCAAAAGCTTCAATTGTCTAAAAAAACTATCAAAGATGGCTATTTTGACCTCGTCGGAAATATTTGCGTTTTTTGTGAGCTCGTTTTTCCCGATATTCCCTAAGACTTCAAATCGTTGTTCGTCGGCCAACTTGCCGTAGTGACGTTCGGTAGTCTGCTCGTTTTCGTGACCCATATTTACTGACCAGGCTTTGCGCTCGAGTTGGGTCAAGGGGCGCATGTCTTTCTCTGCGCCTATTGTATGCTTTGCTGCGTGGGGTGTGTATTTGACGTCGCTATTTTGACTTGCAATCGCGAAGGCTTGAGTAACAACATGTGACGTGCTCATAACAGGGACAGCTTGTGGCGATCCGAGCGCCGGACGGTGTTTTAGAAACTTGAGATCTAGAAAGAGGCTATCGTCTCCCGTAAAACCTAAGCTTCGAAGTTTTTGCACCCAGTCTATGACGATGTCTGCGAACGTCTTTTGGATCGGAAACCAACGGATGTTAATATGTTTCCCAGCTTTCGCACGGACGGTGCTTGCGTCCTGCAAAATCAGTTTATTACCGATGTCGAAATGTTTGATCTTCAGTGATGCAATCGTATCGGCTCGCAGAGCCCCTAAGAACGCGATGGCAAAAATAGCGCGCGCGCGTTGGTCCCCAAGAGACTTTGATGGCATTTGTTTCAACAAATCTTCAGCTTCTTCGATTGTTGGGAAGTCTTTACTGTCCATCGCCGTTGAAGCCGCGACAGTGGCTTTGGGAAGCTTTAGGTAGCCTGTGATGTCTTTTGGCAGGCGTTTGAAGCCATCCTGCTTCAGCAACCATTCGCTAAATGCGATTAAATGAGACACGGTGTGTTTTATTGAGGACGACGATAGGTGATCCGTCGCGTCCCACTTTGCTCTCCGTTTCAGATCATCCCGGACCTTAGCAACATCATCTGTCGTCAGGGTCTGGAAGGGCTTTCCCTGTAGCAAGGCTTCACCGTACCTGATAGCCGCCAGGTGTCGATCTATTGTTTTGACATCATAGCGCCCTGCATAGGACAGCCACTTGTAGATAATCCGGTCGTTCCGAACGCACAGGTCAGATGTATTAATTTCGCTGCTACTCCCAACACCACCACGCACTGTGCTGTCTTCTTCGTGTTGGCACTCCGTGGTGGTATTTGGATTGCGACAATTCTCAAAGTTGTCTCGATCCGTCTCAGAAACAAACTTTTGGACCTTCCTTGAGCACCGTGGGCAGGTCGCACAACACATGTGCTTGCCATTACTCGCAGTGTCAAAAGTCATCATTTCAGTGCTTGGCTTGATCGGTATTTTACAGGTCAAGCAATAGAACTCACTGGCGGCTAATATAAACGAAGTTTGCTTGCGCTTTTGTTGATGGAACCGAATGACAGATGCGCCTTGAAATAAATTTGGGCGCTGGCTGTCGGAAGGCATCAATCCTTCACCGACCCAGTTCGAAACAGTGTTATCCGTAACCGAATAGAGCTCCATCAAGTCTTCGACTGAATAGACCCAGTTTTTCTTTGGGCGGACGTTTTTGTAAGACCTGCTCATTTGAGCGTTCCGTCGGATATTACACTTTGGCTCGCATCGCGTTCACCCAAGATCTGTGCTTCAAACCGCACCAGCTCACTCCGCTTCCAGCGGGTAGCACCAGGGCTAATTTTGATGGGCTTTGGGAACTGCGAATTGTTTTTTACCCAGCGCCAAATTGTCGCCCGCGATGCTGAGAACCGAACTGCAACTTCGTCGACGGTCAGATAGCGTTCTGAGCAACGTGTGAATGCCACGAACTCTGGGTTCATTGGCTTGGCATTAGCCGTTGAAAGCATGCGTTCTGAATCGTCACTAAACAAATCCATTTGAGTGGATGGGATCGGAGGGCACATTAGCTTGAGACCGTTGCTTCAGGACACAGCAAAGCTGCTGCAGTGCCACTAACGGCAAACGCTTCAAAAGCACGCACCACACAACGTTCATCTGCTCCGGTCAAACCGGCTGCTAGCAGGAAAACCATTAGTCGCGTCCCTCCACTGCTGGATCAACCCGGCTTGCTTCTGCCCAGTCGTTGAGATCGCACCCACGATAAATGACCTTCCGGCCTAGCTTGTAGTAGGCGGGGCCCATGTTCTTATGTCGCCATTGGGCAAGCTTTTCGCGATCCCCGATGAGCTCTAGCTCGGGGTCGCCAAGTACGTAGTTTCGGTTTGTGTCGAACAGGTCAGCCATTGTTCAGCTCCGTTAAGTTGCTGTCATTGGCTCCCAATTATGGGCAGTTTCTAACGGAATTGAATAGTGAATATACGACGTAATTTCACTTATGAAAGGCCTTTGCGCAAAATCATCTCGATTTTCCGCAGACCACAGCTGCGCTGAGTCGCCCCGCGATCTAGTTCTTCCTTCACAGCTTTCGCGAGCGGTCGGATCTTAATCCTGCCGCTGAGGGTCAAATAGGTACCGCGGTCGATCCGCTTAGCTATTGCAACGACTTCGCGCGCGTCCTCTTGGGCTCTGCGCTGCCGCGCTATGGTGGCTGGGGCTGTATTGACGGGCTTTAGGAATTTTTCACCATAAAGGGCTGACCGTTCATGATTTAAGAACCAGTTCATCTCACTCCATAAAGCACCAACTAAGAAGTCATTCTGTACGACATCAAGGTGATAGAGAATGCGCGCAAGGTAGCCAGCTTCAGAAAGATAATCTCCTGACGCGACAACCCGATCGATAAGATTTTGGGCTTTGATCTTGGCAAGGTCTTCAAGCGAGGGCTGATCATCCGGGTGTGTCGCAACGCTTTGTGAACCTGTCTGGTCCAGGCTTTTAGCAATGTCGGCATCTATGTCGTCGGCGTCCAGCAGTCCGAGCTCGCGCAATCGGACTTCCACGTACTCACGCACATCATCGGCGTAGACCATGCCGTTATCAAAATTACTCACCCCATGCTGAACACAGTGTTTGAGGCGTTCTTCAGCAATTGCCAATGCACCCGCCAGATCACCTTCGTCAATTTGATCATGCCCTGCGAGGGTCAGCATAAAACGACGAGTGCCGACCTGATAGCCGATCACGGTATGTGCAGGGGTGCTCTGTGGGGGCGACTTTGTAATATGCGTAATGATGATGTCGTGAGCCATTTTAACGCCCCGCCACGAACTGCGACCAAGCGTTCATCAGGTCGCGGCGTTTATCCAGCAGATCAGACCGTGCATAGGCGCGCTCCACTTCTGAACCAATTGAATGGGCAAGACTTTTCTCCGCGACTTCGCGCGGCGCATTTGCGGCTTCGGATGCCCAATCGCGGAACGTCGATCTAAAGCCATGCACGGTGACGCCCTCAACGTCCATGCGACGCAGCAGCATCAGCATCGACATATTGGACAGGGGATGATGCCGTTTCTGTCCCTCAAACACGTAATCCGATTTCATTGCTTTTAACGGTTCAATGATCGAGAGCATTTCGTCCGTCAGTGGAACGCGGTGCGCGTCACCGGTTTTCATCCGCGCGGCAGGGCAGGTCCAGATGCGCTCGTCAAAGTCGATCTCTTCCCACCGCAGCCCCAACGCTTCGCCGGTGCGGGATCCGGTCAGGCAGGTAAACATCAGCGCTTTGGCCGCCATAGATTTGCGCGATGCGAGATCAGCATAGAAAGCGGGAACATCTTTCCAATGCATCGCTTTATGGTGTTTGGGCTTTGCTTTGACCTTTGGTAGGACGTGCGCATCTTTGACGGCGGTGACGGGGTTCTCACCGGACCTAAAACCTTTAGAGCGTGCGACATCCAAAACCGTCTTCATGCGCTGGGAAAGCCGTTTTGCCGTTTCGTGCTTTTCAGTCCAGATCGGTGCAAGACACATCATGACTTCCGGTTGCCCAATGCTATCGATCGGCATGCGGCCGATTTTTGGAAAAGCATAGTCTCGCAATGTATTTATCCATTGCTGGCCGTGCTTCGCGTTTTTCCATGTGGGCATGCGATCGATATGGACCTGCTGAGCGACCTCCTCAAAGGTAGGTACGTCCTGCCGGGCATTAAAACGCGGGTTGAGGCCTTGTTTTGCCATGCGCCGGTATTCGAGCGCGCGATCCCTTGCTTGGTTGATCGTCACGATATCCACACCACCAAGGCCAAAGTCAGTGCGCAGCGGCGCACCTTTTTTATTTTTCTGTCCTTTTACAACAACGCGCACGATCCAGCGCCGCGCACCAGACGGATCGACAACAAGGTAAAGCCCGTTGCCATCGCCATGGCGTCCCGGGCCAAGGTTCTCGACGAGTTTCTTTGTCAGCTTTCCTGATAAGGACATTCTACGATACCACAATCTATACCACTCAGGAAACGAATATAGATGTCATCGAAAGAAACTCAAGACAAAGCAAGCTGTGCCCAATATCCATATAAACAAAGGAAAAAGGCCGCCCAATGCGACCCATTCAAATCAAACAAAAAGGTATGGTGGCGGACAGACAGGGATTCGAACCCTGGAGACGGTCTCCCGCCTACACACTTTCCAGGCGTGCGCCTTCGACCACTCGGCCACCTGTCCATGGTGCGCGGTTTAGCCCCATACGCCCCCCCTTTGCAAGGGCCAATAGTTATGTTTTTGGGAGTGTTTACGCCACCGCGTTGAACGCCTTATGATGGTTTGACGAAACCGAACTGTGAAACCAACAATGCCCTATGACCACCCGCCGCAAGATGACAGCACAAGACGTGATACAAACCGGCTGCAAACCGGTGCGCTGATCATCATTGCCTTTGCGGTGGTCCTGTTTTTGTTGGTGCAGGCGCGGTTTATCCTGATCACTTTGGCAACCGCGATTATCCTGTTCAGCCTGACCAGTGATGTCATCAGTTTTATCGCGCGGCAACGTATCGGGCGGTTCCGTATCCCTAACGCGCTGGCCAGTCTGGTGGCGATGGTTCTGATCGCGGCGGCGCTGTTGATGCTGACCTCGGTACTGCTGGCAGAGGTCAACACGGTGCTGGTCACAACCCTGTCCTATACCGAACGCGCGCCTTCGGCGATTGCGTCGCTTTTTGCGTGGATGGGGGAAGACAGCGAAATGGCCGTGTTGAATGCACTGCGATCGGCGAATGTGTCAAGCTATTTGCGATCCGCCGCAGGTCAGGCCAGCAATATCATGCAAGCCACTGTTTTAGTTATTCTTTTTGTAGGATTTCTGTTTGCCGAACGGATCTGGTTCGAAACCAAACTGATCAACTTTGTCGGCAACGAAGCCCAGGCCGCCCGCGTTGGCAAGATCATCGCGTCGATCATTCACCGTGTGAACTATTATCTTTTGGTCAAAACAGTCATCAGCGCCTTTACCGGCGCGCTGGTGTTCTTGCTGGCCAAAGCATTCGGGCTTGAGCTGGCAACCTCGATCGGGATTTTGACCTTTGTTCTGAATTTCATTCCCAATATCGGATCCATTGTCGCAACATTTCTGATTGCTCTGATTACCCATGTGCAAATTGGCGAAGCCCATATCACACTGGCTATTTTCGTGATTTCGGCGATCATTCAGTTTGTGAACGGCAGTATCATCGACCCGATGCTGATGGGGCGCGCGTTGCGGCTGTCGTCGTTCGGGATTATCCTGTCACTTGCCTTTTGGGGCGCGGTATGGGGCGTGCCGGGCATGTTTCTATCAGTGCCGATCATGGTGATGCTGCTGGTCGTTTGCAGCTATGTGCCGGGTCTGCGGCCGCTTGCGATTTTGCTATCGCGCGAAGGGTTGCCTGAAACAGAACAAATGCTGGACCAGCCGATTGAGCATGACCTTTTCGGCAACGAACGGCGCTAGTTATTGCTGCTTGGCTTGCCTGGCACCAATTGTCGCGCGTAATAGGTCGTATCTTCGGTAAAATACTGATAACTATCGGCATTATCGATTGCACGGCGGATGTCATATTCCGCCATTTCCGTACATCCGCTGCGTGAATAGCAATGATCATCGGTATCAGCCACCCTGACAAAATGTGACAGCTCGTGCACGATTGTGCCTTCGCGTGTGCCGTTGTCGCTGCGCCGCGCACCAGGCTGGAGGGCGGTAAGTGGCGGCAAGGTAAAGAACGGCGGGCACAGGTGCATCACGTAGTGTTCGTTCGGATAGACCCATGCATAGGTGCCGCCTTCGCAGCCGTCCAACCCCGTCGGATCACATTGCGCGGTAACATTGCCGCCGCGAATGGCGCTCACGATGGATTTGAGATTGGCGCGCACGATTTCGGCGTTTTGGGGTGAATAGGTCCCGAACCAGCGTTCATATTCGGGCGTGTCACCCACGGCAGTCGCCGCGGAAAGTGTCAGCGCTTTGGCGTTGCGAAATGCAGTTTCAACGGTGTTTCGCTGTTCCTTGTTGCAGCCTTCGAAATTCTCGGCGACGGCCACGTTCCCTGACAGGATCAACAAAACAACAAGGCAAATACGCAGCATCGCTTACTCCAAATACAGATAGACCCGCCGGTTCTGGCGACCCTTTTTTTCGATTTTTCCCAATCGCACGCGCCCGATTTCAACGGTATTCGCAACATGGGTGCCACCACATGGTTGCAGATCTGCGGTTTCCTTGCCAACCCCTATCCGTACCAGACGGATTTTTCCGCCACCACGCGGCGGCTGAACGGACATGGTTTTGACCAGATCGGGCTGCGCATCAAGCGCATCTTCGGTGGTCCATTCGCTGCTGACATCCATGTTGCAAGCAATCAAACGGTTCAAATCATTCTCGAGCGCGGCCTTATCGGCGGGGGCATCGGGCATGTCGAAGTCCAGCCGCCCCTTGTCGCTTGCAATCGCACCACCCGACACGGGCAGCGGAATAACCACGGACAAAAGATGCAGTGCCGTATGCATGCGCATCAGCCGGTAACGACGGTCCCAGTTGATATTCTGGGTCACCACATCACCCCTTGCAGGCATTTTCACAGGTTCTGCAGGGATCAAGACAACCGTGTCATCGGCACCTTTGACGCTTGTGGCGATGTCGATCGCGCCCCCGTCCCATGCAAGCGTGCCGCTATCGCCCGGCTGCCCGCCCGATGTCGGGTAAAACACCGTTTGGTCCAGCACGATCCCCCCTTCCGAGGTCACATCAACCACCCTGCCCTTGGCTGCACGCAAATAGGCGTCATCACGAAAAAGCAGATCGGTCATGTCTTGTCTCCAAGCAGGGCCTCGGGGTTGCGCAGCCAGATATCGCGTTGCGCAAATGGAATTTCGATACCTTCTTCGGCAAACCGGCGGGAAATTTCGAAATTCATTTCCGATTTTGTCAGCATCACAAAGTTCACATCGCGCAAGATCGCCCGAATTTCAAAATCAAGCGAATCCGCACCGAACCCGACAAACAGCACTGTCGGCGGCGGTGTCATCAGGACAAGCGGATGCGCCTCGGCAATCTCGCGCAGGATTTGCGCCACTTTTTTCACATCCGTCCCATAGGCCACGCCCACAGGCACAATCACCCGCCCCACAAGATTACCCCGCGTCCAGTTGGTGACCTGCCCGCTTACCAGATCGGCGTTTGGTACAATCACATCGGTCCGGTCGAATGTCTCGATACGTGTCGAGCGCACGGAAATGGCGCGCACATAGCCCATTTGCCCGCCCACTTCGATCCAGTCACCTTCGCTAACGGGGCGTTCGATCAGCAAAATGATCCCCGACACAAAATTTGAAACAATATTTTGCAGGCCAAAACCGATCCCGACCGACAGCGCACCGGC
Source organism: Yoonia tamlensis (assembly GCF_900115105.1). GTDB lineage: Bacteria > Pseudomonadota > Alphaproteobacteria > Rhodobacterales > Rhodobacteraceae > Yoonia > Yoonia tamlensis. Next base: position 1,201,507 of record NZ_FOYP01000001.1, on the reverse strand, counting down.
CACAATTGCAAGGTTCGACAGATCAATCCCCGCACTGGTGATAGCAATGATCGCGGCAAGGATGATCCCGACATAGCCAAAGCCTGCGACAACCGCGTTCTGTCCACCCAGATCAAGCCGCGTGCGCGGCAGCACTGTCTTGCGCAATGTGCCTTGAACCGTGCGCGTCAGCAAATAACCCAGCCCGAAAACCATCGCGAATGTCAGAAAATCGGTCGGTGAAATCCGGCTCTCCCCAATGGCAAAACCTTCGCGGAAACGCGCCCAAACCTCGGCCAGATCATCAACACGCGCGCCCCAAATTAGCGCCAGTACAGGTATTGCCGCGACAAATAGCGCCAGATTGATCGCAATAGGCGCGAGCGCCACAAGGCCGGTTTGCTGGGCTGTCTCCGGATTGTCGGGCGCGCTGAGGTCAAGCACAAGTCGTTGCAAAAACAAGAGCATACCGATTGTACACAGCGAGTAGAGCCATGACAGCATCAGGTTTTGCCCTGCCCCGTATCCCAATGCCAAAGCCAAGGGCGCGACAATGGCGATTGCGATACAGATCTTGCCCAAAGCCCCGCGCAAACGCGCCGATGACCCACGGGCACCCTCGGTTTCGACCGGCTTTTGCATGACCGTGTGGCCAAGCCCCCACAAAAGCACCCCCAAGACAGCAACAATCGGCAAGACAAGCGCGTCAACAACGTGTTGCGCGACATCAATCACAGCCATCGCGGCGTCCAGCAATAGCCAAAATGCCAGCACCCAGGCAATCGCCAGTGCATAGCGGCGCCCTGCGGCGCGCATGTCCTCGGCATATCCCAAAAACCCGCACAGTGGCCCAAGTGGAAATATCTGTCGGCTTAGCCACCATGCAAATACTACGGCAAACCCTGCGGTCGGGATCGCGTCTACAACGGCCTCACCCATGACCCCGAACACCCCAAGCGTTTGCAGCCCGCGCGTCAGCAAGAACAGCCCGACAACGGGCACAAGGATTTGCACAATCGCCAGCAAGAAAATCCACAAAGGCATCAACCGCCCCTTGGATTGCAAGAGAGCAGCGCGCCACTGCGTGATCCGCCGCCGCCCTGCCCCGATCAGCGCCACAGCGATCACCAGATAGACCGCAGCGCGCGGTATTTTGGGCCAAAGCGCGTCTTGGGCAATCTGCGCTGAAAACCCGCCGCGTGTTTCCACAACGATCGTCGTACCGACATTCCACAGCGCCAAAAGCGCCGGACCGATATAGGTCGGGTTTAGCGGCGTGGCGCTGCGTTCGGTCAGTGCTTGTGTTTGTTGTTGCAGCACAATGGCGTCAAATTCGCCGATCAACCCGTTGGCCCGTGCAAAACTTTCTTCTGCCAGCCTGCGCGGCGCATCCAATGTGCGGCGTTGGCGGTCCAGCGCGGCACGGCGATCCACAATTGATTGCGCCTCTTCGCCGGTTTCAGGCACCGGACCCAGCGCCGCAATCTGCGCATTCACCGTGGCAAGACGCCCCGCGTTGACAGATGTGTTTTCAAGAAACCGGTCACGCCATATGACAAGCTCTGCGCGCAGTTGCTGCACGACAAAGCGCGACGCATCGCCGCTTTGCACCAGATTTTCAGCACGTGTCGCGACCAATTCCCACGCAAGGTCCTGCGCGTGTTCTTCATCTTGCGCAGCAGCGCCAATTGGCCAAAGCCAAACAAGGCACAAGAGCAGGGCAAAGCGCTGGATCATGCCGTTTCAAACACCGCAGGCAGATCAACACGTGCATCCAGCCACGTCGGCACAGGCAGGTTTTTCTCGCGCAAGAAATCAGGGTTGAACAGTTTGGATTGGTAACGTGTGCCATAATCACAAAGCACCGTCACAATCGTATGACCCGGTCCCATTTCGCGCGCCATGCGCATTGCACCCGCAATATTAACGCCCGTTGATCCGCCCATGCACAGACCTTCGTTTTGCAGAAGATCAAACACCAGCGGCAGGGCTTCGGCGTCGGGAATGCGGTAGGTGAAATCTGGCGTGAACCCTTCAAGGTTTGCGGTAATCCGCCCCTGCCCGATGCCTTCGGTGATGGAATTTCCGGGGTTATCGTTACCGGTATAAAGTTTGAACAATCCGGCCCCTTCGGGATCGGCCAGCCCGACTTTGACCCCCTTGGGCTGCAGCGCCATGCCAACGCCCGCGACGGTCCCGCCTGATCCGGCCGCGCAGATAAACCCGTCGACCTTACCGGCGGTCTGTTCCCAAATCTCGGGGCCTGTGGTTTCAATATGCGACTGGCGGTTGGCGACATTGTCAAACTGGTTGGCCCAGATTGCGCCACCCGGCAATGTTGCCGCCAGTTTTGCGGCCAAACGCCCTGAATAGCGCACATAGTTGTTAGGGTTTTTGTAAGGTACAGCAGGCACTTCGACCAATTGCGCGCCCGCAAGCCGCAGCATGTCTTTCTTTTCTTGGCTTTGGGTTTCGGGGATCACGATCACCGTTTTGAACCCCATCGACGCACCCACAAGCGCAAGCCCGATGCCCGTGTTTCCGGCCGTGCCTTCAACAATGGTGCCGCCCGGTTTCAGATCGCCACGTGCAATCGCGTCCTTGATCATAAAAAGTGCTGCGCGATCCTTGACCGACTGTCCGGGGTTCAGGAATTCCGCCTTGCCCAAAATGGTGCAGCCTGTCGCCTCCGAGGCGGCGCGAAGCTTAATCAATGGCGTATTGCCGATAGTATGGGCGAGATCGTTTCGGATGGTCATAGCGGCGCCTTTCAATTCATCTACCCTGTGTAGAACTGCGCACGCATGAACTCAAGTCATCGCGCGCAGCCGGTCACGGTGACGTGCAAGCCAGTGCAGCATCAAAATCAGCGGACCAACCTGAATTTCACCACTATCGACAAGCGCAAGTGCGGCGTCAAAATCCATAGGGTGCAGGCGGATATCTTCGCCTTCGCTGGCCAGTCCGCCCAGATAGGGGGCGGCCTGCGGTACATCACACAGACCAAGATAGGTGTAAAAATAATCAGTCGAAGCGCCCGGAGACGCATAGAATTCTGCAATCGGCTCGAGGTGGTCAAGCGTCACCGCAGCCTCTTCTTTTGCTTCGCGGTGGGCGGCTTGCCGGGGTGTTTCGCGTGCATCGACGATCCCTGCCACGGGTTCAAACATCCACGGATTCGGATCTTGGCGCATAAGCGGACCCATGCGGATCTGTTCGACCAAAATCACCCTGTCGCGCACCGGATCATAGGGCAGCACCAAAGCCGCATCGACGGCGACAAACACCTCTCGGTGCAGATTTGCGGAACGCGCGCCATCGAACCGTTTGTGGTTTACATCGAAATCCTGCATCCGGAAGAACCCGCCGCGCGGGGCGCGCGCGCCCGTAACCGCAATATCTTGGGGCTCAGGATTATGGCGACGCGTTGCGGGGGCCGCTGTCGCGCGGTGCTTGGCCCATGCGCGCGATTCAATCATCGGCCACATGCGCCGCAGCGCTGCGGGGTCGGGCAATGGATCATGCGCAAAAATCTCTGCTGCGGCCAATAATGCGGGTGCAAGCTGCGTATCTTCCCATGCGGCAAGCGCCCAATCACAGCCATCCGCAACGATCCCCGCGGGTGGCATGTAGCAGGTCGCCGACATCGCGCCCTGCGCGGTCTGCACGCGAACTGATTGGGTCGTATAGCCGAATGCGCGCTCATAAAGATCAAGCCGCGCGATCTGTGCGGCATCAACCGCATGATAGATAAACCCTTCTACCCGCTGGTCTGGTGCGGGCGCGATAAACGGCACCACATTTTCGGCCATGCGATATCGGGCATAGCCCTGCAGGTTTGCTTGGGTTGATTTGCAGCTTTCTCCGCCGGCTACCGCTGCAAACAGCGGCGCAGACATCAACGTGCCATAGACAAATATATCCATCGGTTAAGGATATCGCCGCGCGACAAATTCGGTGATCCATGCGCCAATCACCGCGCCGATCACAACCGAAGCAATCATTCTGACGTCAAGAAAATACAGTGCCACCCGAAATGTTTCCGTAAACGAGGCCATAATCGCCTCGACCGGACCATCATAATCCATGCGCATCGCCCGCGTGATCATCCGTGTGAAACCGATGATATAAAGAATGCTGACCGAAAACAAAAAGGCCATGGTCAGGCCCTGACCTGTGGCCGCATTATAGCCTTTGCCCGCGTTTGTGCCGCAGATCCGCCAGCCGTAAAAAACCCCAAGCCCGGCACAGACCGGTATCAAAAAGTCCGGCGCATGCGATTCCGGAAAATAGGGCACCGCAATGCCCGCGATATACCAACCAAAAAGGGCGTAAATTACAGCGCCGGTAAGCCGTCCAGCTGTGGGCATCAGTGTTTTCCTTGTCCTGTCGCGCCGCCGCAGGGTGACCGCAAAGCGCGTAATTCCACAGCCATTTTCTGTGATGAAGCGCGCGCTTGCAAGTGCGCAGCGCCAAGCGGCACCATCGAACGCCTGATAGACCGGAAATACGGCGGCAGATTGCGCAATAAAGTCTGCCATAAGTGACAAACAAATTCAGATTAGTCATTTAAATTCAACGAATTACGCCGCATTCTTTACATGTCGCGTGAGCCAGTCACTCACCAGTAAACTGTTGCGCGTTTACCGCCCATTAACCTACTTCGCGCGCATGATACGCCGCCAGCGCACGCGCACGCCCCTGCGCGAGGGTGACAATCGGAGCGGGGTACGGGTCTTGGGGTGATAATCCCCAATGGCTTGGCACCATGTCAAAATAGGATAGCGCAGTGCGACTTGGTGCTTGGCGCCCCTCGCATAACCAGCGCGCGGCATAGTGACCTGCGGGGTCAAATTTCTGAAGCTGCGTATCGGGATTAAATATCCGAAAATATGGGGCGGCATCCGGTCCCGACCCTGCCACCCACTGCCATCCCATCGCATTGCTGCACGGGTCCCAGTCAATCAGGCAGTCCGCAAACCATGCCATGCCGATTTTCCAATGGGTCATCAGATGTTTGGTAAGATAGGATGCTGCGATCATGCGTGCGCGGTTATGCATCACTCCGGTCACATAGATTTCGCGCATTGCGGCATCGACAAACGCAATGCCTGTGCGCCCTTGTTTCCATGCAGTGACTGCGGCTGTCTCATCCGTATTCCACGGGAAATTATCCCATTCAGGTTTCCAGTTGCGGGTCAGGATATGAGGACTGTGATGCGCCAGTTGATATGCAAATTCACGCCACACAAGTTCGCGCATGAAATCTTCGGCTGCGGCTATCCCTGATTGCCGCGCGCGCATGCCTGCCTGCCAGCACTGGCGCGGGCTGATTTCGCCATAGGTCAGGTTTTCAGAAAGCCCCGATGTCCCCGCCACCCCTGGCTGGTCGCGCTGCACGGTATATTGCGCCAGCTTTTCTGCTATAAATGTCTCCAAACGCGTCTGAGCGGCCTTTTCGCCGACAACACAATAGGATGCCAGTGTTCGGGCACCGCGCCGCACAGCCGCGCCCATGTTCCAGCTTTGCAAGTCTTCGGATCGGGGCCAGACATCGGGCGCGCGCAGTGTCGCGGGTGCAGGCAATGCGGCACCGACATCGCGGTCGCGCACCGATTTCCACATTGGCGTGAAAACTTTGTAAAACCCGCCGGTTTTTGTGGCAACGGTCCATGGTTCAAACAGCAAATGCCCTGCAAAGCTCTGTGCATCAATGCCTGCCGCACGCAGCCCCGATTTGACGGCTGTATCGCGGGATTTTTGCGCCGGATCATAGAGCCGCGACCAGTAAACCGAAGTCGCACCCGTTTGTGCAATGAGGTCGCGCAATACCGCGAGCGGGTCGCCGCTGCGCAAGACCAGATCGCTGTTGATACCACGTAACGCGCGCTTGAATTCTCCGATCGCCAGCCCCATACGCAACCGCGGGGCAGCCCCAAGGCTGTCACATTGCGCGTCGCGGATAAAGACTGGAACAATCGGCCGCCCCGTCGCCACCGCCGCCGTGAGCGCCACATGGTCGGCCAGGCGCAGATCGCGCCTGAACCACATAATAATTGGCCGATTATCCATGTTTGTACCGCCCGTCCGCGTCACGACACCCTAACCTCGCGCCTAACCGTTCACGTCAACCACAACGCGGCCCTGCACCTGCCCCTTGAGAATATCGCGTCCCAATTGCGGCAAGTCGGACAATGTCGCGGGCACGATCATCGCCTCGAGTTTGTCCATCGGCAGGTCTTTGGCGATCCGCTCCCATGCGCGCAGGCGGTTTTCATAGGGCTGCATGACGCTATCAATCCCCAAAAGGTTTACGCCGCGCAGCAAGAACGGGATCACTGATGCGGGCAAATCCGCGCCCCCCGCAAGACCCACAGCCGCAACTGAGCCGCCGTATTTCACCTGCCCCAGCACCCGCGCCAGCATCGCGCTGCCGACCGCGTCAATACAGCCGCCCCAGATTTCAGCCTCGAGCGGGCGTTTGGTCGTTTCATTGATCTCTGCGCGCGCAACAATCTGCGTGGCACCCAATGATTTCAGATAATCCGCGGTTTCCGGCCGCCCTGTGACAGCCGCAACCGCATGGCCAAGATTGGCCAAAATGGCCGTGGCAATCGACCCGACCCCGCCCGCGGCCCCAGTGACCAAGACAGGACCGCCTTTGATCCCGTGATCTTCAAGCGCCATAATCGCAAGCATTGCGGTAAACCCTGCGGTGCCGACGGCCATCGCCTGACGCGCATCAATGCCAGCGGGCAACGGCACGAGCCAATCGGCTTTGACCCGCGCTTTTTGGGCATAGCCGCCCCAATGCGCCTCGCCGACGCGCCAGCCTGTCAGCACCACCTGATCACCGGGCGCATAGCGCGGATCATCAGAGCTTGCGACCGTGCCTGCAAAATCAATGCCCGGAATATGCGGGTAATTGCGCACCAATCCACCGCCCGGCCCCAGACACAGCCCGTCTTTGTAATTCACTGTCGAATAGGCGATATCGACCACAACATCACCAGCCGGAAGCTGTGCGATATCAATCTGTTGCAGCTTGGCCGAAGTTTTCCCTTCGGCGTCTTTATCAACCATCAAAGCATTAAACATTGGTGCCTCCCCATTTGTATGTCCCCCCGAAAGGAACAGTTTTACGGCATAAAGGGAAGGTCCGTATCATCAGGTGTTTTTCCGGCCGCCGTCAACATTGCGTGAATTTGGCCCCTGTGGTGGGTCTGGTGGTTGAACAATTGCATGACACAAATGGCCACAGGTTTTGCAAAATCGCGCTGCATGGAACCCGAATACCAATGCAAATCACCTTTAAGATCAGCCTCTTGTACTGTCTGCGCCCATGCTGAAATCCGGTCGTCGACCTGCGCGCGCGCACTGTCCCATGCCTGCGCGCCGTCTGTAAATTGCGGGCTTTGCGGGATTGTCATATCCGTGCCCGTTCCGCCGTCAAACCGGCTGATCCAAAGCGTATCCCCCCAAAGCAGGTGGTTAAGCGTGCCCATGATCGACCCGAAGAACGCACCATGGTCGCGGGTCAGCTCGGCGGGGGTCATTGTGCCAACGATTCGACGCAACCCTGCGTTCTGCCACTGGTTATAGGCGGCCATCGTGCGACAATATGCGGGGGAAATCATGGCGTTGGTCCTTTCCAAGAACGTTGCCCATGCAAACTAGTCGTAATTTAGCACAGTTTTCCAGCCCTTGAGCGAATTTTCCGGCTGATATTGCAGCACGCGAAGCAACGATTGCCTGTGCCGCAAATCGCGCTTGCCGCACCTTGCACGTGGTTCTAATCTAGGCGTCAGATTTTCATCGGGAGTATGCATATGAAATCCGCAACACTATTGGGCGCAGTATCGCTCGCAGCACTTGCCTCGGCAGCTATGGCCCAAGATACGGACCTACTTGTTTTTGATTATTCCGGCTTTGAAGACCCTGCGTTTCATGGCGCATATGTCGCGCAACACGGCGACAGCCCCGCGTTTGCCTTCTTTGGCGACGAAGACGAGGCGTTCCAGAAAATCCGTGCAGGCTTTGCTGCCGATGTCGCGCATATCTGTGCCGGTTCTGTCAGCAAATGGTCCGAAAGCGGCATTATCGAAGCATGGGACACCAGCAAGATCACGGCCTATGCCGATCTGGATAGCAACCTGACCGGCACAGATATTGCCGCCAATGATGCTGTCTACTTTATTCCGACCGATTTTGGCTCGACCGCGATCGCCTATAATCCAGAGCAGGTCCCCGCAGAAGATGTGGCCAGCCTGCAGGTGTTCACCAACCCTGCCTATGCAGGCCGTCTGACCCTGCCCGATAACGTGGATGACGCCTATGCGCTGGCCTATCTGGCAACCGGTGTCGACAATTGGACCAACGCAACCGACGCACAGTTCGAAGCGGCATCCAACTGGCTGCGCGAAGTGCATCCGAACCTGCGTACCTATTGGACCGACCCCGCAGAGCTTGCACAATTGCTGGCTTCCGGCGAAATCCTTGTGTCTTGGGCGTGGAACGAAACCTTCCCGACAATGGTCGAAGAAGAACGCCCGATCGGCTTCCAGCGTGAAACAACCGAAGGATCTTCACTGTGGCTTTGCGGCTATGTGAACCTTGCCAGCGGTCCTGGCGTCGAAGACAAGGCCTATGACTACCTGAACGCGATGCTGGCAGCAGATTCCGTGGTGCCTTTGCTTGACGCAGGCTACGGATCAGCCAACGCAGTGGCGCTGATGGCGCAAGTCAGCGAAGAAGATCTTGTCGCTTCCGGTCTGGGTGCGATCAACGTGCCGGTTCTGGCGCAACTGCCCATGAGCAACGCCATGCGCGAACGTCAGGCCGAAACATTCGAACTGATCAAAGCAGGGTTCTAAACCTCTGCAAATAAACACTAAATCGGGCGGTCCAAACGGGCCGCCCGATGTGTTTTGTAGGGTGGATCTTGATCCACGCCTGCGACGGTTTTGCCTTTGTAATCCAAAACCAACCGGCGTAAGACTTGCCCCATGATATTGCGCGCGCTCCTCAGTTTGACCGTTGCATTTGCCCTTTGCCTTGTAGGCTTCGGGCATAAACCGCTTGCACCTGCGCAAGATGCCCAAGCTGCAGCATATGTGCTTGCGGGTGGCTCTTGGTCCGATTTATGCGGGCAATCGGGCGATCCGCGCGATGAAACAGCGGCCGTGTGCCAGGCCTGTATTATCGCAAAATCCTGCGCATTCGGGGCCTTTGCGCAATCCGCTTTCCCGCTTGTGGTCGCGACCGGCCATGTGCCGCGTGCACCACAGGGGCTGGCGCGTCTTTCAAATATCGATCAGGCAAATGCGGCACGTGCGCCGCCTTTGTCCTAGCGCAAATACATCCACCCGTTTTGCGACTATGCCTGCGGTCAAACCAAAGGCATCTATTGAAAGACAAGAAAATGAAACTGACGACACTTCTGACAACCGCCGCGCTGACATTCGCCGCCACTGGTGCATGGGCCGAATCCGAAATCAACGTGATGCATGCCACCGCCTTTGAAACCGCGCCCACGGCGATGGCGGGGGGTGGTTTTCTGCATATCCACAATACGGGCGACAGCGATGACGTGCTGGTCGACGTGCGCGCCGATTATCCGCGCGTTGAAATCCACACCACCGAATTCACTGACGGGGTCGCAAAGATGATGCATGTTGCAGGCATCCCCGTGCCCGCTGGTGAAATGGTTGTACTTGAACCTGGCGGCTATCATGTGATGTTCATGGGGCTGCAAGGCACCCCCTTCACGCTGGGCGATATGATCCCCGCAACATTGGTGTTTGAACAGGCCGGCGAAATCGACATCATGTTCAAAGTCATCGCCCGCGACGCCGCCCACGGTGGTATGGATCACGACAGCATGGACCACGACGCGATGGACCATGATGACGCCAATCATAGCGACATGAACCACTAGACCCCAAGCGCGCTTTGCGCACTGCAAGGCGCGTCCATTTCTAAAGGAGAAAGCAATGAAAGCTGTCATCATTGGCACGACCACGCTCGCCATTGCGGCGGGGCTTGGATTTTATACTTGGAACACCAGCCGGTCCGCGGTGCCTTGCGGCGATACGGCCGTGGCCGGTGCTGCAATCGGGGGGCCGTTTGAACTGGTCTCTGAAACCGGCGCGACGGTGACCGATACGGATGTGATCACCAAACCCACATTGGTCTATTTCGGTTATACATTCTGCCCTGATGTTTGCCCGCTTGATAGCGCGCGCAATGCGGCGGCGGCCTATCTGCTTGCCGATCAAGGGCACGATATTGGCACCATTTTTATCAGCATTGATCCCGAACGCGACACGGCGCAGATCGTGGGTGATTACACCGATAATTTCCACGAAGATATGATCGGGCTGACAGGCACCGCCGCACAGGTTGATGCGGCGTCCAAGGCCTACCGGACCTATTACCGCAAGCAAGAAGGCGACCCGGAATATTATCTGGTGGATCATTCCACCCAGACCTATTTGATGTTCCCAGAAACCGGCTTTGCCACGTTTTTCAAACGCGAACATACGCCCGAACAGATTGCACAGACCACGGCCTGTTTTATCGACAGGATTGGCTAAAAACATCTGCGCTGTTTGATCTGGCGCAAATAAAACTTCGCGCAGGTCTGGCATTCCATCACTATGGAAAACATTGCACGCCTGCGCGAACGCGGGCTGTTTGACGCCCGCGTGCCCCGATACACCAGCTACCCGCCTGCCACCGCGTTTCGCGCGCAGGTCGATGCTACATTTCAACGCGATTGTCTGGGTAAACTGGACCCTGCCACGCCTGTTTCGGTCTATGTGCATATCCCGTTTTGTGAACGGCTGTGCTGGTTTTGCGCCTGCCGGACCCAAGGGACAACAACGCTGGCGCCTGTTGAAACCTATCTGACATATCTGAGGGCCGAACTGGAACTGCTGCGTGACAGCCTGCCCGCGGGCATCCGCATGGGTGAATTGCATTGGGGCGGCGGCACGCCAACCATCTTGCCCCCCGATATGATCCGCACGCTGGCCGCTGCGATCTTTGATGTCTTCCCACCAACCGATGATCTGCGTTTCTCGGTTGAAATCGACCCGACGCTGGTTGATGCCGACAAGATCACTGCGCTTGCCGATATGGGCATGACCCGCGCCAGCATCGGCATTCAGGATTTTGCACCCGACGTGCAAGCCGCAATCGGGCGCGAACAAAGCTATGCGGCCACCCGAACCTGTGTTGACGCCTTGCGCGCGGCGGGCATTACATCGCTGAACGCCGATCTGGTTTACGGGCTGCCGTTCCAGACCGCCGATAAACTTGCCGATACAATCGCCAAAGTCCGTGCGCTTGAACCCGACCGCATCGCGCTGTTCGGCTATGCGCATGTGCCCAATTTCGCCAAGCGGCAAAAGCTGATCCCAGAATCAGCCCTGCCCGCTGAAGAAGACCGTTATCACCTTGCGCAGCAAGCCGCGCGCGCCTTTACCGCCGCCGGTTATACGGCCATCGGAATTGACCACTTTGGCAAACCGGAAGACAGCCTGACCCGCGCCCATCATACCGGCCATTTGCGGCGCAATTTTCAAGGCTATACCGATGATAGCTGCCCGACATTGATCGGCATCGGCGCGTCATCTATTTCGCAATTTGCCCAAGGCTATGTGCAAAATGCCGCTGCCACGGCCGCCTATACGCAACGCATCGAATCCGGCATTCTTGCCGGGCACCGTGGCTATGCGCTGACATCCGAAGACCAGACACGCGCCGCCGCGATCAACATGCTGATGTGCAATTTTGCGATTGATCTGGACCTGCTGAACGCGCGCGCCGGTGCGGATGCTTTGGCGCCCGTGCATGCCGCGATATTGCAAGACTTCGCAGGACATGTCGTGCAAGAGGGTCAACATTTGCGGATCACCCCCGAAGGCCGCCCCCTGACACGGATCATCGCGCAACGCTATGACGGGTTTACCGATATTGCGGCGCAATATTCGCAAGCATCATAAGGCGTTAGAACTGGTAACCCAGCGAAACGGCGACGCTTGTGCCATTGCTACGATCACCCGCGATTGCCGCCTCTGCCAAAAGCCCGCTGTCATGCGCATAGGTTAATTTTGCCCCAGCAAGCGGGTCGTCGCTATCCGACTGACGCAAAAGCGCGGTCACCGACAGGTGATCCGCAAGCGTAACAGCGGCAAAAATTTCGGCAGTCAAGGCGGCGGCATTGGCGTCATTTGCATAGATCCCTACGCCCATATCCCAGCGACCTGCTGCGACCGCCGCCTGCGCTTTGGCGTTCCAGTCGATGGCGTTGTTTTGGGAAACGGCCTCTAGCGCGTAATCAAGTTGCCAATGCGCATAGGTTTTGCGCCCGCCCAAACCAGCCACGACAATATCCGTATCCGGAACACCGTGCAGCGATACCACCAGATCCGCGCGCCGGTAGGCAAGCCCGTAGGGCAAGAATTCAGATTCGGTGAAAACACCGGCCGTCGCGCGGCTGCGGGTCGTTGCAATGGATTCAAGCGCGCGCCTTGGCATCACCCGCGTTAACCCAGATACCGCAAAACGGTCATAGGCGGGGCGTGGAAACCCCAATTCCAGCTTGTGTTGCCCGTCTTGCCAACTGACCGCGGCATAGGTTTCATGCAATCGCCCGACGACCCCAAACATGCCGATTTCTGCGCCCCAATGGCCACCGCTGGCCGACAAGGTAAAATCGCCAAAAACATAGCCCGTTGCCAGATCATCCGATGCGATTTGCCCGACCGACAACCATCCATCCGCCGCCGTTTGGGCCGCGATCGGGGTCGCAAGACAAAACACACATGACAATGCAGCAAACCTGCTGCGCATAAAACCAAACATAACAATCCACAAAAAAAATCGCGCTTGGTCCCATTTAGCGCAGGCATTTGCAACAGACCAGAGGTTTTGCCCGAAAATTACCCTTACAATGTGTCGCAACCTGTTTACTGCACAAATGCTTTGCACAGCCGCGCGGTAACCCCCTTGCGCCGCAGCCCGCGACCCCCTATCTGTTAATTGTCCTTCGGGACTATGGATATAAACGCGCTCGTAATAACCGGATCGGACCAGGGGGCGGTACCCTGCGTCTCCACCAATCACTCCTGTATCAACTCTCATTTGGGGTATGATTTAGGGCACATGGGGACGAAATAGGATCGACGAACGTCTAAAGGGGTTTTGCTTTATCCCGGTGAGTTACCACCGTTATCGGTACGACAAAGCTAGTTGCAAATGACAACAAAGCACCGATGGCTCTCGCAGCGTAAGCTGTGCGAAATATCGAAACCTTAAGCCCATAGGCTTGCAGTCTATGGCGGGGTCCGCAGGTACCTGGCAACAGAAACCTGCACTTTCCCTCTTTTCAAATGCAGCGCGATTTGCTTAGCGTAATCAATCATTTCATAGATGGATCGCAAACATGCGTGCATACCTTTTCCTTGCTTTAACAACCCTGCTTGCCAACCCTGCCCCGCTTTTCGCCCAAGAGGCCGATGATTACGCCAAACTTGGCCCCGATGCGGTCGCAATTACGGCCGATAATGCCTATTTGCGCAGCGGCGAAGCCCCTGATTATTGGGCGTTTTCATCATTTGTGAAACCGCAATTCACAACCTCGGCCTGTTCGATCGCCACTGTCACGGCGGCGATTAACGGGATCATGGGGCAACCCGAATGGGCATCACAAACGATCATGACGCAGCAGGACCTGCTTGAATTGACCGCAAACGCCGAATGGGCCGCGGTGTCCGCCGAAGGCGGCGACGGCGTCACGTTCCAGCAACTGGTTGATTTCACAAACGAAGCACTTGCCGCCGTCGGGCTTGATCGCAATGTCATGCAGTTCAATCCGACAATCGCGTCCGATATGGCCCGCAAAGGGCTGGTCGATATGCTGGTCGAGAACGAAGCCAGCGCCGATGACGCGATTATGGTCTATTTCAACCAAGGTGTTGTCACCGGCGATTGGGACGGCCCGCATATCGCGCTTGTTGGTGCATATGACGCCGAGGCGCAAATGGTGTTGATCCTCGAGGTGGATCAGGAATGGTATATTCCTTACTGGACGTCGGTTGATACGCTGCTTGCGGCAATTGTGAAACCGACATCGGCCGAACACGGCCCGCTTGAAGGACAAACAGGCGGGTTTGTCATGATCCGCGCTGCCGGATAGGGCTTGCAATAAAAAGGCGGTGCAGGGATGCTGTGACATGCGTTTTCTTGCACTGCTTTTCTTTGCCACTGCCTGCCTGCCAGCCTGGGCCTGTGATGTGGCGCTTGTGCTGGCGATTGACGTGTCCAATTCGATCGATTCAGCCGAATACCGGTTGCAGGTGGACGGTATGGCCGATGCGCTGCGCGACCCTGAAATTGTCGATGCATTGGTCAAGGGCGATGTGGCAATCGCCGTGATGCAATGGTCGGGCGCGGACGAACAACAGGTTTCAATTCCATGGACGCGGGTGCGCACGGCATTTGATGCGCAGATGCTATCTGAGGATGCTCGCGCCATTTCGCGCGCCTATACCCTGTCCGGCACCGCCCCCGCAGAAGCGATCTATAGTGCGCTGGCGCTCTTGCGCAGCGCCCCGCCTTGCGCACGCCAAGTCATTGATATTTCTGGTGATGGCACACCCAATGCCGGCAGCAATGTCAATCTGGCCCGACAGGCAGCCGTGCGCGCCGGGGTGACCATAAATGCCATCGCAATCGAATTTCTCGGGCTGACGATTTCAAGCTATTACAAGACCACCGTGATCACCCCCCAAGGTTTCGTGATCACCGCGCGCAGGCATGATGCCTATCCCCAAGCGATCAGGGCAAAAATCTTGCGCGAAGTAAGCAGGGTCCTTGGATAGCAGTTGACCCGCGTGCCCGATTTTGCCAGAAACGGCGCATGGGGTCCGCGAACACCCCGTAAGGCTTTGGCCCAAGCGTCGCATCCACTGACGGTTTTCAGAAAGGATGCACAATGGCTGCTTTTAACGAAATTGAACCTTTGTCGCTGATGCGGCTGATTGGCACACCCGCTTGTCCGGTGCTGGTAGATGTCAGCATAGATGATGACTTTGCTGCCGATCCATATCTGGTCCCCAGTGCGTTCCGCCACCCGTTCGACGATATCGCGGGGTTAATTGCCATGCTTGACGGGCGCGCGGCGGTCATCATCTGCCAAAAGGGTAAAAAGCTGTCGCATGGCGTTGCCGCCCTGTTGCGCGCGGCGGGCTGTGACGCGCAGGTCCTGACGGGTGGAAATCACGGGTGGTGCGATGCCGCCCTGCCCCGTGTCCCTGCCAAAACGATCCCCGGACATTTGTGGGTCACGCGCCACCGTCCCAAAATCGACCGGATAGCTTGCCCATGGCTGATCCGCCGTTTTGTTGATCCGTCGGCCGTGTTCATGTTTGTGCCCCCCGCCGAAGTCCCGCTGGTGGCAGAAAAGTTTGGTGCGACACCGTTTGACATCGCTGACACATTCTGGAGCCATAGAGGCGACAGCTGCACCTTTGATACGATGATCACCGAATTCGGGCTTGCGCATCCGGCGCTTGATGCGCTGGCGCTTGTCGTGCGCGCGGCAGATACCGACCGGCACGATCTGTCCCCGCAAGCGGCGGGTTTGCTTGCGATATCTGTCGGGCTGTCACGGATGTACCGCGACGACAACGCGCAATTGCAGGCCGGTATCGGGCTTTACGATGCGCTTTACCGTTGGGCACGCGATGGCCAAAACGAAGGCCATGACTGGCCCGCAGGATTACCGGCATGAGGTCCGAACTGTTTACGGTATTCGGCCGTATCGGTCTGTTGTCATTCGGCGGCCCTGCGGCGCAGATCGCCTTGATGCACAAAGAACTGGTTGACGACAGGGCGTGGCTGACCGAGGCCGAGTTTCTGAAAGCCTTGTCGTTTTGCATGCTGTTGCCTGGCCCCGAAGCGATGCAACTGGCGACCTATGCAGGCTGGAAACGTGCAGGCATCACTGGCGGGCTGATCGGCGGCGGGTTGTTTGTTTTGCCTGGCGCGCTGATCATCATGGCGCTGGCGCTGGCCTATGGCAGCTATGGGGCGTTGCCAATCGTGCAGGCCCTGTTTTTGGGGGTCAAAGCATGCGTCACCGTCATTGTGGTTCAGGCACTGATCAAGGTCGCAAAACGCGCGCTTTTGCACAATTGGCACCGGCTTGTTGCCTTGGGCGCATTTGTCGCGCTTTTTGCCTTTGCGGTGCCCTTTCCAATTGTAGTGCTTTGCGCCGCTTTGATCGGGATGATGCTGCCCGCAACACCGCCGGCGCGGGGGCATATCGCGCGGCCTAGCTTGAAACGCACATTTGCGACACTTGCGATCGGGGCTGTCATCTGGGCCGTGCCCATTGGGTTGCTTTACGCGATGAACCTTGAATTCCTGACCGAACTCAGCCTGTTTTTCGCTACTTTGGCTGTGGTTACATTTGGCGGGGCCTATGCCGTTCTGGCCTATATGACGCAAGAGGTTGTCGTTTCCTATCAATGGCTTAGAACAGCGCAGATGATGGATGCGCTGGGGCTTGCGGAAACCACGCCTGGGCCGCTGATCCTAGTGACGCAGTTTGTCGCCATGATTGCGGGCATGGCAAAAGGCGGAAAAGCGCTGGCAGTTCTGGCAGGGATCGTGACGCTTTGGGTCACCTTTGTTCCCTGTTTTATCTGGATATTTGCAGGCGCGCCGCTGATTGACTGGATTGATAGCAGGCCACGACTGCGCGGCGCATTATCCGGCGTCACGGCGGCGGTTGTCGGCGTGATTGCAAATCTTTCGATTTGGTTTGCGATACATGTGTTTTTCGCAAATGTTCACACATACCATTGGGGTGCTGTCACGATCAGCCTACCCGATATTGTGACATTGCAGCCGGTCACCGTGATCCTTGCAGGATTGGCGGCAGCGTTGCTTTTGTGGAAAAACAAAGGGTTGCCACTGGTATTGGCCATCACGGCGCTGGCGGGGCTGTTCACGCTTCTTGGCTGATAACGGCTCTTTTCTCTTGGCAAAAAGCCCGTATGCTAGTGCCATTAGAAATGGGGAAATCACCGTGACCAGCAGCATTGACTATGGCAACCTTATGCACCGCGCGATGCGCAGCCTGATCCAGAACGTGCTGACCGATGTGGCCAAAGACGGGCTGCCAGGCGAAAACCATTTCTTTATTACTTTTGACACCATGCATCCGGATGTCGAAATTGCGGATTGGCTGTCGGATCGTTATCCCGGTGAAATGACGGTGGTGATCCAACACTGGTTTGACAACCTTGAAGTCACTGACGAAGGTTTCGGCATTACGCTCAATTTCGGCGATAGTCCGGAACGGCTATATATTCCTTACGATGCGATTCGGACCTTTGTTGATCCGTCTGTCGAATTCGGGCTTCGGTTTGAATCGCCGCAGACCGAAGAGGATGACATCGATACCGATATTCTTGAAATCGCAGAGGCTCCGATGGACGAAATGGTCGAACCATCGCCCGAGCCCGAAAAACGGCAAGAAGCCGAGGTTGTCAGCCTCGATAAATTCCGCAAGTAGCCGTTTGTCTTGCGATCCCGTCTGTGGCGGCTTAAACCCCTCTTGATCATATTTCAAAAGGGTATCGACCATGACGGCAACACGCACAGAAACCGATAGTTTTGGCCCACTCGAGGTCCAGGCGGACCGCTATTGGGGTGCGCAAACACAGCGTTCATTGATGAATTTTCCGATTGGCTGGGAAAAGCAGCCCGTTGCCATCGTGCGCGCGCTTGGCGTGATCAAACAGGCCTGTGCTATCGCCAACAAAGAGCGCGGAAAACTGGATGCCGACAAGGCAGATGCGATGATCGCAGCCGCCGCCGAAGTTGTCGCCGGCAAGCTTGATGATCATTTCCCGCTGGTTGTCTGGCAAACCGGTTCTGGTACCCAATCTAACATGAACGCCAACGAAGTCATCAGCAACCGCGCGATTGAAATCATGGGCGGCGTGATCGGGTCCAAAACCCCTGTGCACCCTAATGATCACTGCAACATGGGCCAGTCATCCAACGACACATTCCCGACCGCAATGCATATCGCCGTTGCTACCACCGCCCGCGATGTGCTGATCCCTGGTCTCGAAAAACTGCATGCGGCATTGGTCGCCAAACAAGAAGAATTTGCCGACATCATCAAGATTGGCCGCACCCACACGATGGATGCGACACCTTTGACTTTGGGTCAGGAATTCAGCGGCTACAGCCATCAGGTGGCCATGGGTTTGCGCCGGATCAAATCCGCCCTGCCCGCGATTTACGAATTGGCCCAGGGTGGCACCGCCGTGGGAACAGGCCTGAACACGCCCAAAGGTTGGGGCGAAACCGTTGCGGCCCATATGGCCGACATTACGGGTCTGCCTTTTGTCACAGCACCCAATAAATTCGAAGCACTGGCGGCGCATGACGCATTGGTTGAAATGTCGGGCGCGCTGAAAACTGTGGCGGCAAGCCTTTATAAGATTGCTTGCGATATCCGCATGCTGGGATCAGGCCCGCGTTGTGGTCTTGGCGAATTGATGTTGCCCGAAAACGAGCCGGGCTCATCTATCATGCCGGGCAAAGTGAACCCGACACAGGTCGAAGCCATCACCCAAGTTTGCGCCCATGTCATGGGCAATGATGCGGCTGTCGGATTTGCCGGATCGCAGGGCCATTTCGAATTGAACGTGATGAAACCAATGATGGCCTATAACGTGTTGCAATCTATGCAACTTATCGGGGATGCGTCTTCTGCCTTTACTGATAATTGCGTTGTTGGTGTACGCGCGGACCGGACCCGCATCGAAAAACTGATGCGCGAAAGCCTGATGCTGGTGACGGCGCTGGCCCCGACAATCGGCTATGACAACGCAACAACCGTTGCCAAAACCGCGCATAAAAACGGCACCACATTGAAAGAAGAAGCCATCAATCTGGGCTTTGTTGACGAGGCCACATTCGACAAGGTCGTGCGCCCCGAAGACATGATCGGGCCCAAGTGAAGCCGATCAACCTAAATCAGGCCCGCAAGGCGCGCACCCGCGCCGAGGCCAAAGCCAAAGCGGATGAAAATGCCATCCGCTTTGGCCGCACCAAGGCTGAACAGCTTTTGGATGCCGCGCGTGAACAACAAGCCAGTGACCGGCTCTCTCAGTTGAAATTTGATGATGAATAGCAACGCGCACGCACGCCCCGTCAAACATTCACTAACATTGCGCGGGCACCGCACCAGCGTTTCGCTCGAAGATATTTTCTGGCAGAAATTTCGCAAGATTGCCGCCGAAAATGGCAAGACAATCAATGGTTTGGCCGCTGAAATTGACGAAGGCCGCGGAGACATCGGTCTCGCATCGGCCTTAAGGGTCTTTGTGCTGGAATATACGCTAAATCAGTCTTTAGAGTAAAGCGCCCCGCGCAAGCTGCCCAATTGGGCGCGATCCTGACGTTCGCCATCGTTCAATTTTGCAGGTTTGGCCGCTTCACGTGTTTCGGGCCGGCTGCTGAACATCTTGGCGACCTGTTCGCGCGACAATTGCTTTTCAGCGGTCGGTTTTTTCACATCCGTCTTGGCCTTGCGCCCGAACAGACTACCGATACCTTTTTTGGAAGATCCTGGAAGCGCGATAGTCATTTCTGTTCTTTTCCCGATAGAAGTTGATATTGCATTAACACAGCAAGTGCCTGTTGATATTTATCTTACAGCTTCCGTTCGCAAAATGTCGACAAAAACGCCGCGTTATCCTTAACTATAGGCAAAAACCCGCACAATCACGGCCACATTGTGCGGAAATGTGCCCTATTCTGGCCAACATTCAAATCGCTACGCCTATTTTTTAAGCACTTTGTAAATGCGTACTGTCATCTGGCGGCGATTCGAAGCCAGATGCCGTCTTTGGCACGCACCGTCAGATGCGCAATTGGGACAGGTACGCACGCGGGATCAGCGATAAACCGGTGGTCTTTTGTCAGGGCGGCTAGCAATGCAACACCTTCGATCATCGCAAAACCTGCACCGGTACAAACACGCGGCCCCGCCGAAAACGGCATATAGGCATCGCGCGCGCAAGATTTGCCGTTTTGCGTTTGCCAACGGCTAGGATCAAACCCGTCGGGATTGTCCCACAGCCGGTTGTGCCGGTGCAGATGCCAAGGCGAAAGCACAATTTGCGCGCCGCGTTTGATCACGCGGTCACGGAACCGGTTTTCGCGCAGCGACTGGCGCACCATCATCGGCACGGGCGGATATAGCCGCAGGGCCTCTCGGAACACGTCGCGCGTGATTTTCAATTGCGACAGATTGGCAAAATCACCGTCAAATTGCGCGGCCTCGACCGCAACCTTATCCTGCCAATCGGGGTAACGCGCCAGCAAATACAGGCTCCATGCCAGCGCCGATGCACTGGTTTCATGCCCCGCCAAAAAGAAAATCGCCACCTGATCTACCATTTCCGACAGGCTGAATGTCGCGCCGGTTTCAGGGTCTTTGGTGGTCAGGATTTTGGTTGCCAGATCGTCCGGCGCTGTCCCCTCGGCAATCATTTCAAGCCGCGCAACAGTCAGCTGCGTGATCAACACCCGAATTTTGCGGGCCGAAACCCTTGTTGCAGGCCGAAAAAACCGCGGCATCCAGCGCGGACCGGGAATAAACGCGGCAAGGTTCAGGATCGGCTGCGAGCGCTGGTAATTCCGGAACTCGATGAAGACCTTTTGCGCGGTCTCATCCTCGATCGGCAATGAAAACAACGTGCGAAAAATCACATCTGCCGCAATATGGCTGGTGATCGCCTCAATTTCCTGCGCTTCTGGATCTTGGCGCAACCGCGCGGCACCCGCCTGCCCTGCCGCAAAAATCCCTGAAAATGTGTCGCGCAACCGCCCGCCCGCAAATGCAGGGTCAATGATCCGCCGCTGCCGTTTCCAAACCGCGCCATTCGTCAAAAACACGCTATTGCCTAACAAGGGCCGCAACCCCGCGCCAATACGGTCGGATTTTGGAAAATCGTCGGGCTCTTCCTTTAAGACCGTGTTGATCAGTTTCGGGTCATTGATCAAATAGCTGCGAAAAAACGGCGTGCGAAATTCGGCCATCCACGCGCGGTAAAGCTTTGCGGGTTGCGCCGAAAGAATATCGCGCCGGAACAGCCGCAAATACCGCAAGAGCGAAACGTTTTCAGGGCGCGAAACAGGCTTGGGTGGCAGATCGTTCATTGTGGCGTAATCGCGGTGTATTTTGAAACAGCTACGTCAATGCGCGATTGTGACGGCGGGCGACCCGCAAAACGGTCACGCAGCAATACCGGCCCCGCGGTTATCTGGAAATAATCATAATCCTTGGGGCGGTCAAAGGCGCAAAGATATTGAAAATGCAGGCGAAAGAACCGCCAGCGAAGTGACTTCCAACGGTGTGCTGTCAGGCTTTGGCTGAATGCGGCCGAGATAACCAGCGGCCAGCGTTTGCCAGTTGGCGCAACCCCAGTAACCGCAACCGGATCACATAATGCAAAGCAGCAGCCGTCACCGGGTGCCGAGACATCAACCCATGTGATCGCGTCCTGTGCAGCCAGAAAAGCAAGATCGGATCTGATTCGTGTAGCATGCGGCAAAAACGAAACCATCGGGATCACCTGCCCGAGCGACAGGAAGGCCAGTTTTGGTCCGGATTTTGTCACCTTGCCCGCGCGGATCAGATCGGCAAGCACTGTCACCGCGATATGCGCCCCCGACGAATGCCCAACGACCAACACCTCATCCACGTCATCCTGCAGCGCCTCTTCAATCATCGCGCCAAATTGCGCCATGCGCGCGTCAAGCGGCGCCGGAATCCGACCCGCGCCGCGCGCCGAAAACGCATAGTCATGCATCAGGTAATAGGCGAATAATTTGTTGTCGATAGATTTGAACCAGCGCAAAACCGTCGCGCTGACCACCCCGAACACCAGATATTTCAATGCCACGCCAAACCACAAAACCCCTGTGGAAACGGTCGCGGGGCCGATCAGGGTGTGCAGCCATGAAACCCCCGCCCGTAAACTACCGCTGATCAACCAGCCAAGTCCAAGCGCCAGAACCAGCTGCCCCAATAGCATCGCCACAGGATAAAGTGCCGCGATGACGGGGCCTTTGCGCATCCACATCAGCCGCCGCAATGTGCCGGTGCTGATATAAACCCATGCCGTCTGCAAAAGCTGCCAATAGGTTGCCGCAATGGATTGGGCCATGCTGTCTTGGACAATATCGGACCAGACCAGCACATCGATGCGGCTTGCCACGCTGGTTCCGTCAATCTTGGCGGCGGCGAACCACCCCGACGAGCGACCGCCGATGCGCGCCTTAATATCGATTTCATAACCGGAGATCTCGGCCTGCCGTTTGCTTTCGCTGCGGTAAAGTTCGCGGTAGCGGCGTGGCGGCATCGGATCATAGCCCGGGATGTGAAACACCCGCCGCCGTTTGACCGGTTTGCTTGGCTTATCCATTGCGGATCCCATCATGTGCATCTTACAGCAGGCTAGCGGATCAACCGATAAAACATAAGCCTTAACCGATTGCTGCCAGCGCCGGAAATGTTTCCAGCAGCCAATAGCTCATCGCGGCAAATTGCCCTGTAAGCATCATCAACCCTACCGTCCACAAAAGCAGACCCGACGTGCGCTCGATCTGCGCCATATGCCGCTTCATCCAGCCCATCACGCCCTTCAATCGGGGAAAAAAGGCCGCAACCAAAAGAAACGGTATCCCCAACCCGAAGGCATAAACCGCAAGCAATGCGGTGCCACGCCCGATGCTTGCCTCGGATGCAGCGAGGCTGAGGATCGCGCCAAGGATCGGCCCCAAACAGGGCGTCCAGCCAAAGGCAAAGGCAAGCCCCAGCAAATAGGCCCCAAAGGCAGATCCGCCCTTATCGCCCGCGTCCAGACGCATTTCACGGTCCAAAAAGCCGATCCGGTAAACACCGACAAAATGCGCGCCAAGCACCATCACCACAATGCCGGCAACCGTGCTGAAATAGTCCTGAAACTGCAAAAGCGCGCGCCCCATCGTCGAAAACGCGAGGCCCAGCAATAGAAAGATCGTCGACAGCCCAAGCACAAAGAACACGGCAGTCACAAACACACGCCGCCGCGCCGCTGACTGCTGTTCAAGATCGCTCACCGAAACGCCGCCCATATAGGCCAGATAAGGCGGGACAACAGGCAAGACACAGGGGCTTAGAAACGACAGGATGCCTGCCGCCAGCGCGACAAACATTGCTGGCAAAATTGCCGCGTCAAGAATAGTGGTGGCTTCTAACATCTTGGTACCTCTGTGCCATTCCTAAGCGGTCGGGCCGGTCGGGTCACTGGTCAAATTGTCACAACTTGGTGGACTTTTTGAAACATCGCGCATAAGCGCGAAGTATGAAACATGATGCTGAAATTGATGCGCGCGGGCTTTTGTGTCCGCTGCCGGTCCTGAAAGCCCGCAAGCGTTTGCAAGCGCTCTTATCGGGGCAGGTTTTGCGCATGATTGCCGATGATCCCGCTGCGATCATTGATGTTCCGCATTTTTGTGCAGAAGCCGGCCATCAGCTGATTGCCAGCGAAGACATCACAGACGGGCAAGCCTACCTGATCCGCAAAGCCTGAACAAAAACGCCGCCCCGAGACCGGAGCGGCGTTTTTTAAGTTTCAAACCCGTGATTAACGGCCCAATGACCACCAGCCCTTGCGCTTTGGTTTGTTGGCTTCATCTTCGTCAGATGCCACCGGTTCAGGCGCGGGTTGGGCTACGGGTTCCGGCGCAGGCTGGGTTGCCGGTTCCGGAATTTGCGCAACTTCGACAATTGGTTCCGCGGCTGGCTGTTCCGCTTCGATCACATCGGCCTGAACGGGTTCAGGCGCATTTGCAGCAACCGCCGTTTCACCCTGTGCCTCGGCATCCTTTGGCTTGGGCTTTGCGCGGCTCTTGCGCTTGGGCTTGGGCTTTTCTTCTGCCTGAGCTTCAACCGCGGCTTCGGGTGCTGGCGTATCTGCCTGTTCCTGATCCGCGACCGGTTTTTTACGGCTGCGCGTGCGCTTTTTCGGCGCGGGCTTTTCTTCGGTCTCGGCGCTTTGCTCTGGGGCTGTCACCTCGGGCGTGTCCTCGGCGGCATCGCCTGTTTTAACTGCCGGTTTGCGGGTGCGCGTGCGGGTCCGTTTGGGTTTTTCATCGGTCGCAACAGCATCTGCTTCAGGCGCGTTTGACGGCGCGTCGGATGCCTGCGCATCCGCAGTTTCGTCTGCCTCGGATTGATCACCATCGGACTGCGGGTTGTCGCCATTGGCGCCACCCCGACGACGCCGGCGCCGACGGCGCTTGCGCTTTGGTTTATCCTCGGCGTTTTCATCCAAAATGGGGCTATCCGCGGTGTCTTCGTCAGCTTCGGTAACCAGATCGTCGTCATCGTCCATGATCACGGCCGCCGTCACAACGGGGGTCGCTTCGGGGACAACCCGTGTCGCTGTCTTGAATTTCTCGATTGCGAAATCGGGCGAAACAAGCGTCGGGTCACATTCGATCCGCACAGACAGGCCGTAACGGGTTTCGATATCGCCGATATGTTCGCGTTTGCCGTTCATCAGGAAATTGGCAATCGAAATCGGCGCTTTGATAAGCACTTCTTTTGACCGGCCACGCACGCCCTCTTCTTCGAGCTGGCGCAAGATCGCAAGCGCCACGTTGTCGTCAGAACGCAGCAGACCCGTGCCATGGCAATGGGAACACATCTGTGTTGTCGCCTCAAGCATGCCAGGGCGCAGACGCTGGCGCGACATTTCCATCAGGCCAAAGCCGGAAATGCGGCCAACCTGAATACGGGCGCGGTCGGTCTTCAACTTGTCCTTGAAACGCTTTTCCACAGCGGCGTTATTGCGACGTTCATCCATGTCGATGAAATCGATCACAATCAAACCGGCCAGATCGCGCAGACGCAACTGGCGGGCAACCTCATCGGCGGCCTCGAGGTTGGTTTTCAGTGCGGTTTGTTCAATCGAGCCCTCTTTTGTGGCACGGCCAGAGTTCACGTCAATCGCAACAAGCGCTTCGGTGATGCCGATCACAATATAACCGCCGGACGGCAGTTGAACGGTTGGATTGAACATACCACCCAAATAGCCTTCGACCTGATAGCGGGCGTAAAGCGGCAGCTGTTCGGTATAGAATTTCACGTTTTTGGCGTGTGACGGCATGATCATTTTCATGAAGTCTTTGGCCGTACGGTAGCCCGCCTCGCCCGCGACGATTACCTCGTCGATCTCTTTTGAATAGAGATCACGGATCGAGCGTTTGATCAGATCGCCTTCTTCATAGATTTTTGCGGGTGCGACAGATTTCAGCGTCAGCGCGCGGATCTGTTCCCACATGCGTTGCAAATATTCGTAGTCGCGCTTGATTTCAGCCTTGGTCCGCTGCGATCCGGCCGTGCGAATGATCAGACCTGCGCCCTCTGGCACGGTCATCTCATTGGCAATTTCCTTCAGCTTCTTGCGGTCGGCTGCGTTGGTGATCTTGCGGCTGATGCCGCCGCCACGCGCAGTGTTTGGCATCAAGACGCAATAACGCCCTGCAAGCGACAGATAGGTCGTGAGCGCTGCACCCTTGTTACCGCGTTCCTCTTTGACGACCTGCACCAACAGGATCTGGCGAACCTTGATGACTTCCTGAATCTTATAGCGTTTCGGGCGCGGCTTGCGCAGCGGACGCACTTCATCGGTGTCGTCTTCTTCGGCGACACTTTCGATACCGTCATCATTGTCTTGCGCGTCGGCGGCGATTTCATCCGCATCATCGCTGTCGTCATCATCCGCCTGCGGTGTTTCGACGGGTGTTTCACCGACCAGAACCATCGGGGAATCACCTTCACCGTCATCGGCCAGATCGATGGTTTCCATACCCGCGATATCACCCGAAGTTTCATCTTGGGATGTTTCCACTTCGGCGGTGATCACCGCGTCATCGGCTGCGACGACGGCCGGCTTTGGCTTTGCACGGCTGCGACGGCGCTTTGGCTTTTCGTCCTCGGCCTCTGCGGCAGCCTTGAGGCTATCGGTATAGGCTTTTTCTTCGGCGATCAGCGCTTCGCGGTCAGCAACCGGGATTTGATAGTAATCGGGGTGAACTTCCGAAAACGCAAGAAACCCGTGACGATTGCCACCGTAGTCTACGAATGCAGCCTGTAGCGATGGTTCGACGCGCGTTACCTTGGCGAGATAGATGTTGCCAGCAACCTGGCGCTTGAATTGGCTTTCAAAATCAAATTCTTCGACCTTGTTGCCGTCTACGACAACAACGCGGGTTTCTTCCGCGTGTGTCGCATCGATGAGCATTTTCTTTGGCATATTTTCCGTTTGCACATAAGCCGTTCGCCATCCCCGGTGGGGCTGCGCTGCGGGTGATGTGTCTGATTAAGGCGATCTGCGCGCGGGCAAATACGGGGCCCCTTGGGGCCGCTGCATCCTTGCCTCTGTGTTGCGCGCGTTGCATCGCGTTGCTTCTCCGACCTTGGATATCCAAGGCCCATTCAGGGCCCGGTCGGCATCAACGTCCGCGCGACCAGGGCGTTCTTCTGATCCTTAAGGATCAAATCAGCTGCACCATGTTTCATTATTCAAACCGGGCAGAGAATTCTTGATCGGACCTCGACGCGCAACCGTTGCGCGGGCGTCCGTAATCCATACATAGTGTAGGAAGGTCACGTTGCACAAGAGGTTGCGGTAAAAGCCCCAAAAATATTGATATCGACGGGACTGTTTCCAAAATTGGGCAGGCGCGACAGCTGCGCGCCCGCGCCATGCTTACAAATAGTCGGACCGTTGCAGCCCGTATTTGGCCATTTTTTCGTTCAATGTCCGGCGCGGCAGGCAAAGCTCTTCCATCACCGACACAATTGATCCGCGGTGCCGGCGCATGGTGTTGTCGATCAGCATGCGTTCAAAGGCTTCGACAAATTCCTTGAGAGGCTTGCCTTCGGTTGTCATCGCGGGTTTGGATTCTTCGGTGTCTGCCATCAACAATGACGCGATCGACCCCGACCCGCGCCGGTTTTGCAGCACCGCCCGTTCGGCGACATTGATCAGCTGGCGCACATTGCCCGGCCAAGGTGCCTGCAACAGCTGCGCAGCCTCTTGGGCGCTGACCTCTGGCGCGTCACAGCCGTATTCATCGGCAAATTGTTCCCCCAACCGCGCAAACAGCGTCAGGATATCCTCACCGCGCTGGCGCAGTGGCGGGACAGTGATCCGCAACGCCGCAAGGCGGTAGAAAAGATCGGGGCGCAGCACGCTTTCGCAGGTCTTGTCCTGTTCTTGCAGGTTGCAGATCGCCACAATACGTGTTTCCGCAGGTGCGCCCTGTTCGTTAATCGCGGTCAAAAGCCGCGCTTGCAGCGCATGGCTCAGCGCTTCGATATCCTCAAGCACAAGCGTGCCGCCGCGCGCCTCTTCGATTGCGGGAATGGGTTCATCATCATTGGCGGGGCCAAAAATCACGCGGCCAAGGGTTTCTTCGTCATAGGCCGCACAGCTGAGCAGCACAAATTTCTTTGACGCCCGCGCACCAACCGCATGCAGCGCATGGGCCACAAGTGTTTTACCTGTGCCTGTCTCGCCCTCGATCAGCACATGGCCGTCCGCCTGCCCCAGATCAAGAATATCCTCTTTCAGGCGCTCCATCACCGGCGACTGACCAATCAGTTTCTTGATCAGCGCGGTGCCATCCGACAGTTCGCGGCGCAACGCACGGTTATCAAGCGTCAGGCGGCGCGCCTGCGTGGCCTTTTTGGCAAGTTCGGTCATCCGATCGGGGTTGAACGGCTTTTCAAGAAAATCAAACGCGCCGACGCGCATCGCCTCGACCGCCATGGGGACATCGCCGTGACCTGTGATCATGATCACAGGCAATGTGCTGTCGATACCTTTGATTTTCTTAAGAAGCTGCATGCCATCCATGCCCGGCATCCGCACATCGGACACAACAATACCAGGGTAATCCGTACCCAACCCCTTGAGCGCCTCTTCGGCCGAAGCAAAGGTTTCCGTTTCAAAACCGGAAAGCGTCAACCATTGGCTAATGGATTGTCGCATATCCGTTTCATCGTCAACAATTGCAACTTTCATCGCCTTTTTCATACGTCTGCTTCCTACTCTGCCGCGGCGGCTTCATGCTGTATACGCGGTAACTGAACTTCAAAAATGGCGCCGCCGTCAACCGCATTACGCGCTGTCAGCCGCCCACCCAATTCGCTGACAATTCCCGAAGAAATCGCAAGCCCAAGCCCCGTCCCGTCACCAGGTTGTTTGGTTGTGTAAAATGGTTCGAACAACGCATTAAGGTCTTCGATACCTTCACCATTATCCCGAATTTGCAAGCTGATCGTATGCCCTGACACAAGCAGGATTTCAACCGTCGGGTTACTTGCGCCCTTTGTGGCATCCAATGCGTTGCGCAGCAAGTTCACAATCACTTGTTCAAGCCGCAACCGGTCGCCAAGCACCATGACGGGTTCATTGGGCAAAGACCGGATGATGTTCACATCGCGGATTTTTAGCTGCGGCTCCATCATCGCCAGCGCCGTCGACACTGAGGCGCGGATATCCATCGGCTCGAACGCGTCATCGCCCTTGCGGGCATAGGATTTCAGCTGTCGGGTGATGGCACCCATGCGTTCGATCAGATCATCAATGCGCTGGAACGATGACATTGCTTCTTCGGGGCGTTCGCGTTGCAGCAACAGCCGCGCGCCCGCCAGATAGGTTTTCATCGCCGCCAATGGCTGGTTCAATTCGTGGCTGACCGCCGCCGACATTTCGCCAAGCGCGGCCAGTTTCGACGATTGCGCAATCGTTTGTTCGGCCACTTGCAGGGTTTGCTCGACCTTTTCGCGTTCGGCAACTTCTCTTTGCAGGCGGCGGTTTAGCGCCCGAAGCTCTGCTGATTCGCGTTGGAAGAACACCAGCCGCGATGCGGTCTTGCGCGACATGAACCAGAACATCACCGCCAGAATGATCGCAAAGACCATCACCTCGAGAGCAAGAATGCCGTTCACTTGCGTGCGCACCGCCGCATTGGCGGTAAAGCTGACCATTTTCCAGCCCTGATGCGGCACACGGGCCTCGTGGCGCAGCATTGCTTCGCCGCGCAAATAGGCGTCTGCGTTCTGCCCGATCGCGGCGCGCAACGCACGGCGCAACCCTTCCGAAATCGTCACCTTGTGGTTGAGACTTAGCGCCGCAGGCTCAGTCAGCCCGCGCCAGCTTGGTTCGGACGACATGATGATCTGCCCCGCGCCATCCAGCACCAGCACCACCTCTGATCCGCCAACCCAGCCCGCTTGCAAAAGCGCTGAATTCACCTCGACCGCAATCACGCCCAGCACTTGTTCTTGCGCGACGATTTTGCGCGCAAAGACATAGCGGTATTGTCCGGATGGTCCGCGTTCTGTCGTATAGACTGTTTGATCGCTGGCTAAGGCATCTGCGAAAAAACGGTCATCTGCATGGCGCGCGTCAATTTCGCCGACAGCAGTGGCGGCAACCGTCACCCCGTCCCGATCCAGCAATAACAATGAAGCCGAACCGATTTCGGCGACAAAGCTGACCAAATGGGCAGAACTATCCGTATAATCGCGCGTCGCAAGGGCTGTCACCAGTTCGGGGCTGCGCGCCAAAAGCTGCGGCACGACCGAATTGCGTTGCAGCTCGCTTGTCAGGTTGGTCACATAAAGCGACAGGCGCGCTTCGGAGCGGTCGACAATGGCGCTTGCAAAGCGCTGCGTCAAAAACTGGTTTGAAACATAAACGACAATCAGCGCGAACAGGCAGACGACCAGAATGGACAGGCGGAGAAACCACCGCCCTTTTCCATGTCTACTGCCTGATTTTCGCGCACCTATCATCCGCGCAGTCTAGGACCCCGCAGTCCGCGCAGCAAGCGCGCAGGTTCAGGCAGAAACCAATTGATCAAGCAGCCCGCGGAAAAGCGCCTGCCCGTCGGTGCCACCGTGTCCGGCATCCACCGCACGTTCGGGATGCGGCATCATACCCAGCACACGCCGGTTTTCAGACAAGACACCGGCAATATCCGCAACCGACCCGTTGGGGTTTTGTGCATAGCTAAAGGCAATCCGGTCGTCGCCGGTAATGCGGGCCAAACCGTCACTATCGATCGAATAATTGCCATCATGATGCGCAACCGGATAGCGAACCATGTCACCGACCGTATGGGCGGATGTAAAGGCGCTATCGGTCGTTTTAACAACAAGATCAACATCTTTGCAGATGAACTTAAGGTTGGAATTGCGCATCAACGCACCCGGCAACAGCCCTGTTTCGGTCAGCACCTGAAACCCGTTACACACACCCAGCACATAGCCGCCGCGCTGCGCATGTGCGACCACGGCCTTGCAAATCGGTGATTGCGCCGCAATGGCACCGCACCGCAGGTAGTCACCAAATGAAAACCCGCCCGGCACGGCAACCAGATCGATATCGGCAGGCAAATCCGCATCCTTGTGCCAGACCATCTGCACATCGGCACCCGCCGCGCGCAGGGCCACGGCCATATCACGATCGCAGTTTGAACCGGGGAAAACGACGACAGCGGCGCGCATCACTGCACCTCGATCCGGTAGCTTTCGATCACTGTGTTCGCGAGCAGTTTTTCACACATCTGCGCGATTGCGTCCTCGGTGGTGCCATCCGCAAGATCCAGTTCGATCACCTTGCCCTGACGCACCCCTTGCACCCCGTCAAACCCCAATGTGCCAAGCGCATGGCGCACAGCTTCGCCTTGGGGATCAAGGACACCGTTTTTCAACATTACATAGACGCGGGCTTTCATCGGCGGGTTTCCCTGTATTGATAGGTTAGTGGCGGATCAGGTTCAGTTGATCAATGTGGGTTTGGTTGCATGGGTCACATTAGAGGGCATCACGCCCAGACGTTTGGCGACTTCGGTATAGGCATCGGTCAGATTGCCCAAATCGCGGCGGAAAACGTCCTTGTCCAGCTTTTGACCCGTTTCAATATCCCACAAGCGGCAGCTGTCAGGGCTGATTTCATCGGCCAAAAGCAGACGCGGGAATTCGTTATCCCAAACGCGGCCAACTTCGATCTTGAAATCGACCAGTTTGATCCCGACACCAAACATCACGCCCGACATCCAGTCGTTCACGCGCAATGCCAGGCTGACGATATCATCAAGGTCCTGCTGACTGGCCCAGCCAAATGCAACAATATATTCTTCGGGGACCAGCGGATCACCCAATGCATCGTCTTTATATGAAAATTCGACGATCGGGCGCGGCAGTGGCGCACCTTCTTCCATGCCCAGACGTTTGGCCATTGATCCGGCCGCAACGTTGCGCACGATCACCTCGAGAGGGATGATTTCAACCTGACGGATCAGCTGTTCGCGCATATTCAGGCGTTTGATGAAATGCGTCGGGATACCGATATTGGAAAGGCCGGTCATAAAGAATTCGGACAGCCGGTTGTTCAATACGCCCTTACCGTCGATCACGGCTTTTTTCTCGGCGTTAAAAGCGGTTGCGTCGTCTTTGAAATATTGCACAAGCGTCCCGGGCTCAGGGCCTTCATAAAGGATCTTTGCCTTGCCTTCGTATATCTTCTTGCGGCGTGCCATGCTCACCCCTTTGTGCTGCGCCTGCCCGCCCTGGGCTGCGTCATAGGCGCGTCATAGTGCAAGCAAACCTTGCGGGCAAGCACCCAGCCCCCCATATATTCAATATCGGTTCAACAAAACCACGAGGTTGCCATGAACACGTTAGAAGAGCGCGAACGCGCATTCGAAGCAAAATTCGCACATGATCAGGAAATGCAGTTTAACGCGATTGCACGGCGCAATCATCTGCTTGGCGAATGGGCTGCGGCACTTTTGGATAAAAACATTTCAGAAACAGCCGCTTATGCAGATGAAATCGTCAAAGTCGGCACAGCAGCACGCGATGATAGCGTGATCTTGCAAAAGCTGGCTGCAGATCTTGGCCCGCGTGTAGACGGGGCCACTTTGCACGCGCAAATGACCACCCTGCTACAAGAAGCAAAGGCACAAGTGTTGCGCGAATGCTAAAGGGTGCGCCCTGCTGCTAATATTTTCACGGGCATTAAGGGGCGATTCATTTCAATAGCTTACGCCGGTCCCATCGATCGGAGCAGGCATGATTTTTTCACCGTCTAAAAACCGCCAGCAGGCGGGCGCTGGTGGCATCAAATTCGGCGTTGCCTGCGCGATCGGCATTATCTGCCTTTTGATCACGCGCGACCGCTTGGGTGCGATGGACGCCGCGGCAATCTGGGGCGCGCTTGGGGACTTATCCGCGTTTGCAGGCATTGCAGCGCTATTGGCGACGTGGGCCAGCCTGCGTACCGTGGGGCAATATGATGTCATCTGGCATGAAATCTTGCACACGGAGACAAGCCCTGCAATTGCCGCGCGCAGCGGGACCACGGCCATCGCTTTTGCCCAATTTGTCGGATTCGGCACATTAAGTGCTGCGCTGATCCGGCGGCATATGTTGCCGCAACTTTCGCTAAGACAGATCGGGGCCGTTTCAGCGGCAGTGCCGCTGGCATTTTTTGCATGCTGGAGGTTTTACGCAATGGCCGCCGGTTGGTGGCTTTCCGCGCCTGCGGTGCTGGTCGGGCTGGGCTGTTTGGGGGTGGCGCTGGCCGCCTATTTTATCGGACCCGGCTATTTCGCGCGGCTGATGGGCTTTACTTTTTGCTTACCGAGGCAGAAATTTTTGGTTTTGGCACCGTGCTTGCCGCCTACATCCTTGCTTTGGGTGCGTTGCTATTGGCGAATGCACCTGCGGGCGCGGGCGCATTCGATCTGACGCTTTTGATGCTTTTGGGCGGTGACGAACGGGTCGTGGCCGCATTGATCGCGTTTCGGGTGATCTATTATCTGTTACCCTTCGTGTTTGCGCTGCTGGTTATTGCCTTTGCACAGCGCTGCGTTGTCCCGCCCGAGTGCCAGCCTGCGCTTTGGGGCTTGTCGGGGCAGTCAGCGGCGCGGCGCAAGCAGACCCAAGGTTTTCATCTGGTCGCGCATCTGCCGTTTTTCCTATGTAGCATCGGCGCAAAAGAGCCTTGCAAAAATTTCAGAAAATTCGCACGAAATGCATATAGATCAATGCTGTGTACAGTGTTTTACAATTGTTCCGGACGGGTTGCCAATAGTGCCAAGAATGCCGGCTGGCATATGCGGCGCATCGCCATCGAGGCTATAATCCGCCCTGCGCAGTAGTCGGTAGAGGGCGCGCAAAAGCAAGGTTTGCGGCACAAAATGCGGATCGCCTAACGCGCAGGGGTTTCCATTCGCGCGGTCGATGGCGGCGCATATATCGAAACGATGCACGGCATTGCGCGGGACTGGGCGCGCGCGCACGGCAGTGAGCTGGGGTTTTCAATGGGCCGTTTTTGCCCGAAACTGATCGGGCGACAACGCGTTTTCCTGATTTTGCAAGACGGGTGCCCGCGCGGTTTCGTGACATTTCTGACCGGCCATGACGGCTGGCATCTTGATCTGATCCGCTACCGCAGCGGGCTGTCTGACGGGGCAATCCATATGGCTGTGGTCGCGGCCATTGGGGCCGCCCACACCGAATGCATTGCGCAGCTTTCGCTTGCCTGTGTGCCTGATCCGCAAAGCACCCCCGCTGTTTGGGCCAACCGGCGGGGCCTTTCACAGTTCAAACGCAGTTTTGCGCCTGTTTGGGTCGGGCGCTATCACTGTGCGCCCAACCGGATCGCCTTTTGGCTTAGCGGTTTTTTCATCGCGCTTGCGGTCCAGCGCCCTGTCGCAAACCTGCCGTTGCGACTGTTGCATGTGATCAAATTATTGCCTTTGGAATTGAAGTTTATGCCCAAACGTGACAAGCGACGCTTGCAACATAATCAAAGGCCACAAAAATCATGACAAACGCCCTTTCAGAACTGCTTGAAACACGCGACTGGCTGATGGCTGATGGTGCGACGGGGACCAACCTGTTTAATATGGGGTTGATGTCCGGCGACGCCCCCGAGATGTGGAACATCGACGAAACCGCCAAGATCAAGGCCCTATATAAAGGTGCCGCTGACGCGGGCAGTGATATTTTCCTGACCAACAGCTTTGGCGCGAATGCGTCACGTTTGAAACTGCACGGTGCGGAATCGCGGGTGCGGGAATTGAACATAGCCGCCGCAGAACTGGGGCGTGAAATCGCCGACGCATCCGGTCGCAAAATTGTTGTCGCAGGTTCCGTCGGCCCGACCGGCGAAATCATGGCGCCGATGGGCACGTTGACCCACGCGCGCGCCGTCGAGATGTTCCACGAACAGGCCGAGGGGCTCAAAGAGGGCGGCGCAGACGTGCTTTGGGTCGAAACGATTTCTGCCGCCGAGGAATTCGAAGCGGCGGCCGAAGCCTTTGCAATGGCGGATATGCCGTGGTGTGGCACCATGAGCTTTGACACTGCCGGACGCACGATGATGGGGCTGACCTCGGCTGATATGGTGAAAAAGGTCGGCAAGCTGGCCTATCAGCCGCTGGCATTCGGGGCCAACTGCGGTGTTGGCGCATCCGATTTGCTGCGCACTGTGCTGGGTTTTTCGGCTGCGGGGCCAACCGCGCCAATCATCGCCAAGGGCAATGCAGGCATCCCCAAATACCACGACGGCCATATCCATTATGATGGCACGCCGGAATTGATGGGTGATTATGCCGTGCTGGCGCGTGACTGTGGTGCGACGATCATTGGCGGCTGCTGTGGCACAACGCCAGAACATCTGCGCGCCATGCGCGAAGCGTTGGAAACACGGCCGCGCGGGGACCGCCCGACATTGGAGCAGATTTCCAAAGAGTTGGGCGGGTTTTCATCCGCTTCCGACGGCACCGACGGTGCCGGACCAGAGGCGGCTGCGCGTCGGGGCCGCCGCCGCAAGTAAGCCTAGTGAAAATCGCGGCTTGGAAAAAGCCGCTTTGCCTGATCGCGCGGATGCATCGCGCGTGGTTGCGCGCGCGGTCGCGGTGCATCGTCGGCTTGCGGTTGGGTAATACCCACGGCCGCGTCCATCGGGTGCCCAAGCGTGCGCAACTGGTCTGAAATATCCGCGACATGCTGCGCAATCACATGCACAACAATGCCTTCGCGCTGCACATATCCGGTGATCCGTAAAAGCCGCCCCCCCATCACCGCGCGGCGAAACTGTTTATAGATCGTCTTCCAGACCACAACATTTGCGACCCCTGTTTCGTCTTCGATGGTCAAGAATACAACGCCCGAGGCGGTGCCGGGACGTTGGCGCGTGATCACCAACCCGCAGACCTGCACCTGCCCCAGCGGCACATCCGGCAAGGTGGCGTGCGGGGTGAGCCCGTTCAGATGCGGGCGCAGCAGTTCCATCGGGTGCGCCTTAAGCGACAGGCGCATCGCGACATAATCTTCGACAACCTCTTCGCCCAGATGCATCGCGGGCAGGGTCACGCTTGGCTCTGCAATCCCTTCACCATCCAAAGGATCACTGAACAGCGGCAGCGGCGCATTGCCCTTAATCGCTTTCACCGCCCAAAGCGCATCGCGCCGCCCCAGCCCCATATCGGCATAGGCATCCGCCTCGGCCAGCCGTTCCAGCACAGACGGGCCAACGCCTGCGCGCAGCCACAACGCTTGCGGATCGCGGTAACCATTGCCGCGCGCGGCCACGATCCAGCCGGCATCTTCCTCGCGAAACCCTTTGATCTGGCGAAACCCAAGCCGCAGCGCCAGCGTCCCATCGCTGCGTTTTTCGAGCTTATTATCCCAATCGCTGGTGTTGACGCAGATCGGGCGCACCTCGATCTGGTGTTCGCGTGCATCACGCACAATTTGCGCAGGCGCATAAAACCCCATCGGCTGCGCATTCAGCAGCCCGCAGGCAAAGGCCGCCGGATGGTGACATTTGAGCCAAGCCGACACATAAGCCAACATCGCAAAGGCGGCGGCATGGCTTTCGGGGAACCCGTATTCGCCAAAGCCTTCGATCTGTGAAAAGCAGCTTTGCGCAAAATCGGGTTCATAGCCGCGTTCCAGCATTCCGGCGATGAATTTGTCGCGCAACTGCCCAATGGTGCCCATCCGCCGGAAGGTTGCCATAGATCGGCGCAGCTTATCCGCCTCTGACGGTGAAAACCCGGCGGCCACCACGGCAATTTGCATGGCTTGTTCTTGGAACAAGGGCACGCCAAGCGTCTTTCCCAACACGTTTTCCAGTTCTTTCGACGGGAAAGATACAGGTTCCTTGCCCTGCCTGCGGTTGATATAGGGATGCACCATCCCGCCCTGGATCGGACCGGGGCGCACGATGGCGACCTCGATCACCAGATCATAGAACACGCGCGGCTGCATCCGCGGCAGGAAATTCATCTGCGCGCGGCTTTCGACCTGAAACACCCCGATCGCATCGGCAATGCACAGCATATCAAAGGTCGGCGCATCCGCCTGTGGCACGCTGGCAATGCTATAATCTGGCCCGCCATGCTGCGCGATCAGATCAAAGCTTTTGCGGATACAGGTCAGCATTCCCAGCGATAAGATATCTACCTTAAGAATACCCAACGCGTCGATGTCATCCTTGTCCCATTCGATAATCGTGCGGTCATCCATCGCGGCGTTTTCAATCGGGCAAAGCTCATCCAGCCGCCCCTTGGTGATGATAAACCCGCCAACATGTTGCGACAGATGGCGCGGAAACCCGATAATCTCGCCAATGAGTTTAATCGTCTGCGCCAGTCGCGGGTCAGACATATCAAGGCCCAGCTCCTTGATCCGTTCAGGGTCCGCCCCGCCGTTCGACATGCCCCAGATTTGCCCCGACAGATTGGCGGTCACATCTTGGGACAGCCCCATGACCTTGCCCACCTCGCGGATGGCGGCACGCGACCGGAAATGGATCACGGTGGCACAAAGCCCGGCGCGGTGCCGCCCGTATTTGGCATAGATATGCTGGATCACCTCTTCGCGGCGTTCATGTTCAAAATCGACATCAATATCAGGGGGTTCGCCCCTATGTTCTGACACGAACCGTTCCACGACCATGGTGATGGTTTCGGGGCTGACATCGGTGATCCCAAGCAGATAACACAGGATAGAATTGGCCGCCGATCCGCGCCCCTGGCACAAAATCCCCTGCCCGCGCGCAAATTGCACGATGTCATGCACCGTCAGAAAATAGGCCGGAAAATCAAGCGTTTTGACAAGATCCAGTTCCTTATACATCTGCGCAATCGCGCGGTCAGATGCCCCTTGCGGATAGCGTGTTTTCAGCCCTGCATGCGCCAACCGCACGAGCCGGTCTTGGGGTGGTTCATCGCCTGAAATCTCGTCGGGGTATTCATAGCTTAACTCTGAGAGGCAAAAACTGGATTGCGCGGCGATTTGCACCGTGCGGCGCAAGGCGGCGGGGTGGCGCGCAAACAGCCGCTGCATATCCCCCGCCCCCTTCAGCCGCCGTTCCGCATTGGGCAATGCGCGCGTGCCGATCTGGTCAATCGTGATATGGTCGCGCATGCAGGTCAGCACATCGGCCAGTTGCCGACGTGATCCGTGATGCATCAGCACATCCCCCACCGCCACCATCGGTGCCGCACAGCGCAAGGCAAGCTGCGCGCAGGCGTCAAAATAGCGCTGGTCGCTGCCGTCATAGCGGGGTGCGGCCCCCAGATAGACATCACTTGGATAGCATTTGCGCAGGCGCGTGATACCTGCCTGACTGGCGCGCAAGCCTTTTTGAGGAAGCGCAATCAACGTCATCCCTGCCCCGCCCTGTTCCAGATCGCGCAGGTCCAGATGGCATTCGCCCTTGGGCGCGCGCCGTTTGCCCAATGTCAGCAACCGCGTCAACCGCGCATAGCCCGCCCGATCATGCGGCAGCGCCAACCAATGCGTATCGCAATCGCGCAAGACCAGCCGCGTACCGATGATCAGTTTTGGCAGGCGGCGGTCAGGATCTGCGCGTTGCAACTCTCGGCGGGCCGAAAACGCCCGCACCACACCGGCCAGTGAATTGCGGTCCGTGATCGCCAGCGCTTGCAGACCTAGCTCGGCCGCTCTGGCGACCATTTCCTCGGGGTGTGATGCCCCGCGCAAAAAGGTGAAATTGGTGGTCACCCCCAATTCGGCATAACCCTGTGCGATGGATGGCGGGCGCGCGGTCATGCGAATTCTCCCTGCACAAACCAGCCCGGATTTTGCGGTGTATAATAAAGCCAAAGCCTGCGGCCCTGCACCGTGTCCACCTTCCAATAATCGCGCAGGCCTGACCGCCAATTTTCATCGGGCAACCACCATTCTGGCGCGATCCGTTCGGGGCCAGTGGCGTGGCCTACGGTTAACGCCATGCGCCGCCAGCGAAAATTCTGCGGCGGGCGCGCGCCTGCCCCTGCAATTGGTTCGGGCGCAAATAAGTGTAACGGGCGTGGACGCAATGCCACCCAAGCGCCCTCAGACCGGCTATAAGCCGCCGCGGCGATTTGAAAACTGCGTTCGGGGATATGGCTATCGGCAGGCAAAAAGCGGTGGATATTGTCCAGCCCGATGCGGTTACCAATCCGCGTGATCAGGTCATCAACCCCGTCACTGCGCGTTGCCGCCCCATAGGTAATCTGCGCCTTGGGCAAATGTTCGACCTGAACCGCGATCAGGCGGATTTGATCAATGCCGTAACCTGCATCAACCGCGCCCACGCCGCGTTCAAACAGCGGCAAAATCCGGCCCGCATCGCGCATGGGGGCGGCCAGCCGCAATTCAACAACCTGCGCGCCTTGGTCAACGCGGCGCAAATGCAGCTGCAATTTTCGCGCACCCATGTCCTGATCTTTGAGCTTGGCACACAGCCGGTCCAGCAGCCGTGCAGTGCCCGCCATCACATCACCGCTGAGCCCGATAGGGTCAGGCAATGTCATCCGCACCCCGTAATTTGGCGCATCTTTGAGCGGCGAAATATCTTCGTCGCGCGCGCCCATTGCCTGATCCAGACGCAGCACCACGTCAGGCCCAAAGCGACGCGCAATAGTGGCGCGCGGCAGCGCGGTCAGATCCGAAATTTTACGCAGGCCAAGCCGCTGCAGCGCGGCATCCGTTTTTGCATCCAGTCGCAGCGCCGCCACAGGCAGGCGCGCGATATCTTCGCCTGGGCTTCCCCGCCCGAAATGCGTCAGCGCCCACGCTGCGCCGCGCGTATCAGCCACAGCGACACGCCCCTTTAGCCCCGCACGCAATAGGCGCGCGCGCATATCATCCAACATCGCGTCTTCACCGCCGAACAGATGCGCCGACCCTGCGATATTCAGCAAAAGCCCGTCGATACCGTCCAGCCCCACCCACGGGCAGTAGCGCTTGCTCCACCTTGCCAGCATGCGCAAAAACCGCGCATCGGCAACCGGATCCGCCGGACAGCTTTGCAGATCGGGGCAATAGGCGCGCGCGTCCGAAAACCCCATATCGCGATGCAACCCTTGGGCGGCAGCGGCACCATTCAGGCAATAAATCCGGTCGGTGTTTTGCGCGTGATGCGTGACAACAAACGGGCGCGTATCATCGGCCACGATCGCCCCACCCCGCGCGACCCTATCGCTGGGCAGGTTTGGAAACCACATTGATACGACGCGTTTGCGCATGCCACCCTACGTTCCATCCCGTTAATGTTCCTGATTTGTTCTTTATAATTTCCCAATGCTGCAAAGTCGAGTCCGCGCCCGCCCCGCCGGGATCAAAAACCGGCGTGCAACGCCAGCGCGTTTGCGCGGCATTGCTGCCCATCGCTTCGGGGATCAGGCACAGGCCCATCGCGCCGCCTTCTTGCGCGGCAAGCTGCAACCGCCGTCCTTCGGTCAATCCGATCCGCGCGCTTAGTTCGATCACCACCAGCGCGATATGGCCGGATCGCAAGGCTTCCTCTGCGGCGGCAAGCGCATCAATCTGACGGGCAGCTTTTGCAATCAGCAACTGCTTTGGGTCCAGATAGGCCGCAAACCCAACCGGATTCAGTTGCGCGCCAGCCCACGATTCGCGCAGCCAGAACACGGTTTTGCCATTCGCCCCGCATAAATGCCCTGCCAATGCCGCCGCAAAGGCCGGCGCCGCCGCGCCGCATGCCTCGTGGGTGCGGGTGTTCATTGGCGGAAAATGGGACCAAAAATCAGACATCACGGCAAATCATCCTCATCCACCCGCAAATTTAGAACAAAAGACGAACATGTACAACGGCGAGTCGGGATTGAAATTGCGAATGTCGTAAATCACTGGCTGGCCAAATCAATTTGGGCGCATTACGTAAGGAGAAACGCAAAAGAGGTGCCAAATGTCCGACGAAGAAGATGACATCATCCTGTCCGAACTGAACGACGAAGATCTTGTCGCGCAGATGTTTGACGACCTTTATGACGGCATGAAGGAAGAAATCGAAGAGGGTGTGAATATCCTCATCGCGCGCGGTTGGGCACCTTACAAGGTGCTGACAGAGGCGCTTGTCGGGGGCATGACCATCGTCGGCCATGATTTCCGCGACGGGATTCTTTTTGTTC
The DNA here is from genome assembly GCF_900115105.1 of Yoonia tamlensis. Lineage (GTDB taxonomy): Bacteria > Pseudomonadota > Alphaproteobacteria > Rhodobacterales > Rhodobacteraceae > Yoonia > Yoonia tamlensis. The sequence continues at coordinate 1,160,899 of NZ_FOYP01000001.1, read as the reverse complement.
CAGAGGTGCTTCTGGCCGCCAATGCGATGAAGGGCGGCATGTCCATCCTGAAACCGCTGCTGATCGCGACAGGCGCGCCGCGCATGGGTAAAATGGTCATCGGCACAGTCAAAGGCGACATCCACGACATCGGCAAGAACCTTGTGGCGATGATGATGGAAGGTGCAGGCTTTGAGGTCAAAGATCTGGGGATCAATAATGCAGTCGAGGCCTATGTCGACGCGCTGATCGCCGAAGACGCAGACATTCTGGGCATGTCCGCCCTGCTGACCACCACAATGCCCTATATGAAAGTCGTGATCGACACGATGATCGAAAAAGGCATGCGCGACGATTATATCGTGCTGGTCGGTGGCGCGCCGCTGAACGAAGAATTCGGCAAAGCCATCGGCGCTGACGCCTATTGTCGTGATGCGGCCGTCGCCGTTGAAACCGCCAAAGCGCTGATCGCGCGCAAACACAATAGCGGTGCTGCCACCTAGCAATTTTGGCGCGGCATCCTATCTAACGCCCATGACAGGACATCCGATGCCGCGCACGACATTTGCCATAATCCTTATCAGCGTTATCGCCCTTGCGGCACTGACCGTTTGGGCCATTTCAGGAGCAGGCGAGCTGGCACCGCTTGGCATTCTGGCCCTATTGGCGCTGACAATCGCCCTGCGGTTTTGGGGCAAAAAACAATGACCAGTGACGGCACCCTGACCCATGACGGGCTGGCACCGATTGGCAATGGCCGCGTGTTGCTGATTGCCTGCGGCGCGCTTGCGCGTGAAATCCTTGCGCTGATCAAAGGCAACGGCTGGGACCATCTTGATCTGCAATGCCTGCCCGCCATCTATCACAGCCGCCCCGAAAAAATTGAACCCGCCGTGCGCAAGGCTGTGGCGGCGCAGCGCGACAATTACGACCGGATATTTATCGTCTACGCCGATTGTGGCACCGGCGGGCAGTTGCAAAAAACCTGCGATGAACTAGGCGTGAAAATGATCGCGGGGCCACATTGCTATTCCTTCTACGAAGGCAATGACCGCTTTGCGCAAATGGGCGAGGTTACATCGTTCTATCTGACCGATTTTCTGGTGCGCCAGTTTGATGCCTTTGTCTGGGAACCTTTGGGCCTGTCCAAACATCCGCAATTGCGCGACATGTATTTCGGCAATTACGAAAAACTGGTCTATCAGGCGCAGGTCGAGAACCCCGAACTGGTCGAAAAGGCAAAAGAATGCGCCGACCGTCTGGGGCTCGCATTTGAATACCGGTTCACCGGTTACGGCGATCTGAAAAATACACTTAATGCCCTCTAAGTAGTCAAAGCTGAAAGGGAAAATAAAAACACCCTAGAGATGTGCGATTCACCTTGTTCTAACACCTCAAGAATGCAAGAAATTAACCATACGCAATCTAGGGGAGAATTCGGAAACACCAAATTCCCATTGGTACGATTCCGAGTCTGCCTACATCGCATGGGAACATGGGCATGGTCCAACTCACCTGTACAGTCAGAGAATACACAGGATCACTTTTGATAGCGAACTTGCTCACATCGAACACAACAATAGTTCTGAGCAATTTTGGAGCGGCCACAACGCAGACAGTTGAAGATTCAGATGGGATTGTAACACCGGGCGACACCGCCGAACTGGATTCCACCGTGATGAATGTGATTGCGACGGGAACCGTACAGGCTGGTGTCGCACTTGGACCACTTACGGTTGGTGTTGGCCCGCAAGCGCCTGTCATTCTACTCCAAGATCCAAATGATGGTACGCTGTACATGGTTTTTCCAGACGGCGAACCTAGCGACATTTCCCGTATCGCAATGATATTTAATCTTGATGATAACCCTTCAGCAACGACACCAATTTGCTTTGTAAGCGGCACCCCCATCCTGACTGTAGGCGGGTACAAAAAGGTAGAGGACATCCGGACCGGTGACCGTCTGGTGGATTGGGAAGGAAACCCGACCAAGGTTCTTTGGGTTGGCGTTCAGCACGTTACCGATTTGACCAATCCGGCCAATGCTGCCGCACGACCACTAACCTTCGCGCCGACGACATTTGGTCGTGCGCCGGATCAACCTGCCATCCGGCTATCGGGCAATCATCGTATCTTGCTGTCAGGTCCGATCGCATCGCTCTATTTTGGTTCAAGTGATGTTCTTGTACCTGCCAAAGCATTGGCTGATGGCCAACGTGCAACGGTTGAAGATTTCGAAAACACAGTGACTTACTACCATCTGCTGTGCGAAGCGCATACGCTGGTTTGTGCGGGCGGAATTTGGGCTGAAACACTTGTGCTTGGACCCGTGAGTAATCACATACTCGGCCCGCGGAAAATTGACGAAATCACTACCGCAACCACGCATTGTGACGTCAGCCAACACGCGCGCTTGCACCAAACCTGTTTGCCCTCTCTCAAACCGCGCGAAGTGACACTTCTTCAGCACGATAACTGGCAGCAAAGCACACCTTACAACGCCTTAGCTCTCTGAGGCTGCCGCCGTTTCGCGGATACGTTCGACCATCGCGCGCAACCCGTTCGACCGCTGTGCCGACAGGTGATCATTCAGACCAAGCCGCGCCAGTTCCGCAGGGGCGTCAGTTGCCAGAATATCCGCGACGGGCTGGCCGTTATATAGCGCCGACAGCACCGCAATCAGCCCCTGCACGATCATCGCGTCAGATGCCCCGCGAAATGTGAGCACCCCGTCGCTTATCTGCGGCACAAGCCAGACCTGACTGGCGCAGCCGTCGACCTTGGTCGCGGGTACGCGAAACGCCTCTTCCAGCGGGTCCATCGCCTTGCCCATCTCGATCACATGGCGATAGCGGTCTTCCCAATCGTCAAGGAATTCAAAGGTTTCGACCAGTTCTTCAAAGTCAGCATTTGCCATTATTCGTCTCATTTAATTACGCTCAAAGCGCGACGGTCACAACCTTTTGGCCCTTTACGGCCAGCCCGACAAGCCCGTCACACATGCGCAGCGCGTCATGGCCAAAGACCTCGCGCCGCCAGCCCTTCAGGGCGGGCACATCGCGTTCACCGCCCGCAAGCGCATCAAGATCGGCAGAAGATGCGATCAGTTTCGGCGCCACACCTTCGTGATCGGTCTTGGCCTTCAGCAAAACGCGCAACATTTCGGCCAAAGCAGGGTTCACCTGCAATTTTGCGCGCGGATTGTGAATGCTTGGCAAATCATCGGCCGCAACATTCAGCCCGTCCTGCACGGCCTGCAAGATGCCTTGGGCAATCTCGCCTTTGCGGGCCTCGCGCAAAAGCAACCGCGAGCGGCCTAAATCCTGTTCTGACTTGGGTTTGGTTGAGGCAAGTTCAACCAATGCGTCGTCCTTGAACACGCGGTTGCGCGGAATATCGCGGGCCTGCGCATAAGTTTCGCGGAACCGCGCAAGTTCGCGCACAATCGCCAGAAAGCGGCCCGATTGGGTGCGGGTCTTGACCCGTTTCCACGCATTTTCGGGGTCCGCTTCATAAGTCTGCGGGTTTTGCAGCACGGCCAGTTCTTCGGCCACCCATTTCTTGCGGCTGTTCTTAACAAGCTGGTCAGACAGGAATTCGTAAATATCGCGTAAATGCGTGACATCAGCCAGCGCATATTGCGCCTGCGCTTCGGTCAGCGGACGGCGTGACCAATCGGTAAAACGCGAAGATTTATCCAGATCGGCCTTGGCAATCTTGCGCACAAGCGTTTCATAACCCACCTGTTCGCCAAAGCCGCAAACCATCGCGGCCACTTGTGTGTCGAACAAGGGTTCGGGGATAACACCTTCGTCTACATAGAAAATTTCAAGGTCCTGACGCGCGGCATGGAATACTTTGACCACGCCGTGATCGCGAAACAGGTCGTAAAGCGGCGCAAGCGACAGCCCGTCAACCAGCGGGTCAACCAGCACGGCGTCTTCGCCCGCCTCGTCGCGGTAGGCCAACTGCACAAGGCAAAGTTTCGAATAATAGGTCCGTTCACGCAGAAATTCGGTATCGACGGTCACATAGGCCCGCTTTGCCGCCTCTTTACAAAAGGTCGCCAAGGCTTCGGTCGTTGTAATTTTCTTCATGCGTCGTCCGTTAATCGTTCATTACATTGCTACAGTGGACCGATAGATAGGCGATTGGCCCATCAATGAAAAGCTTAGCCACCAATCAGCAGCGGCGTGCGGTCGCCAGCGGCGTATCGGCGCAACACTTGCGGGTAAAGCTGGTGCTCAAACGGCAAAAGCCGCGCGGCCAGACTGTCAGGCGTATCATCGGGGCGCACGGCGATGACCGCCTGCCCCAAGATCGGACCGCCATCCAGTTCGGCGGTGACCTCATGGACGCTGCAACCGTGCTGCGCATCGCCTGCCTCCAGAGCGCGGGCGTGTGTGTGCAACCCTTTGTATTTGGGCAATAATGACGGATGGATATTCAGCATCCGCCCACCCCATTTACGGGTGAAATCTGCGGTCAAAATCCGCATGAACCCTGCCAGACAAATAATATCGGGCTTTGCCGCATCCAAGGCGGCATTCAGCGCGGTTTCAAAACCGGCGCGATCCTTGCCAAAGGGTTTGTGATCCACCGCTGCCGTGGGCACGCCCAAGCCGCGCGCCTTGTCCAGCCCGCCCGCATTGGGGTCATTTGACAGTACCAGAACAGGCCGCGCCGGGTGGTCGCCCGTCATATCATTCACCAGCGACACCATATTGGAGCCGCCGCCAGATATCAGAATCGCAACGCGTTTACTCACAAAAGCGCGCCCGTATAGCTGACGCCTGCGCCTTTGGTCACGGTGCCAAGGTGATGCACGGTTTCGCCGGTTTCGGCCAATAGCACGGTCAGCGCTTCGGCTTCGGCCGCATCAACGGCCAGTACCATGCCGATGCCCGCGTTGAATGTCTTGAGCAACTCAGCCTCGGCCATGCCGCCGGTTTCGGCCAACCACCGGAAAACAGGCGGCAATTCCCACGCGCCAAGGTCGATTTGCGCGCCCAAACCTTCGGGCAGAACGCGGGGCAGGTTTTCGGTCAACCCGCCACCGGTGATATGGGCCAGCGCATGAACGCCGCCTGCCCGCACCGCGGCCAGCGTTTGCTTGACATATAGACGGGTCGGCGCAAGCAATGCCTCGCCCAATGTTGCATCCGCAAACGGTGCGGTGTCGGACCATGCAAGCCCCGACATTTCGACCACACGCCGCACCAAGGAGTAGCCGTTCGAATGCACCCCGTCCGACGCAAGCCCCAGCAAAATATCGCCCTCGGCCACGCCAGCGGGCAAATCAGCACCCCGTTCCATCGCCCCCACGGCAAAGCCCGCAAGGTCAAAATCACCGTCATGATACATGCCCGGCATTTCCGCGGTTTCACCACCGATCAATGCGCAACCCGATGCTTCGCAGCCTGCGGCGATGCCTTCGATAATCCGCGTTGCCTGATCCAGCTCGAGCTTGCCGGTCGCGAAATAATCAAGGAAAAACAATGGCTCTGCCCCTTGGCAGACCAGATCATTCACGCACATCGCAACCAGATCAATACCGATTGTATCGACGTTGCCGGTATCAATGGCGATGCGCAGTTTGGTGCCGACACCATCTGTTGCCCCGACCAAGATCGGGTCGGTGTATCCGGCTGATTTAAGGTCAAAAAGCGCCCCGAAACCACCCAAGCCGGCCATCACGCCAGGGCGTGCTGTGCGTTTTGCGGCAGGCTTGATACGCTCAACAAGCGTATTACCCGCATCGATATCTACCCCTGCATCTGCGTAGGTCAGGCCGTTCTTGGTCATCATGATACCCCATTCATAAGATGCAAATGCGATAGCCCAAGCCCCGCTGTGACGCAACGCGTAGTCGCGCACAAACTTCAATAAAATATCGATCCGCTTACCAGTTGTTAACGACTTGTCGGGCAATATTCGTCCCGAGACCGAAGCCCTCCTCGACTTCAATGGTATCTCTTCGGTGTTTGCGGCGGCAGGCGATTAACCCATCAACTGGATAGGCCTGCCGTTCGCTGCATATTTTCCGCAAACTGTCGCTTGACGGCTCCGCACGGTCTGATAGTTCAAGACCGCAAGGGGCCTGTAGCTCAATTGGTTAGAGCAGAGCGCTCATAACGCTTTGGTTGGGGGTTCAAGTCCCTCCGGGCCTACCACACCCTACAAACTGTATATTTCTGGCCAATCGTCTTAGGAATGATGGCGCCGTCATTCCGGCGCCATCAGTGATTAGAAGCGAATACCGCCAAGTAGGCTCAGCGAATTATATTCAACTGATTCAGACTGAATTAGGCCCTCATCGAACCCTTCTTGGTATTTGATCGCGGCAAAGGTCTCATAAGCGCCAAGCGTATAGCGCAAACCACCTTCGAGCTGGTAGCCAGCAATTGTGTCGTTGCCATCAGCCAGCGCCGGGGTATCTTCATACGTCAAAGTGATCGCACCAACACCAACGCCGAAATAACCCGTCATATTCGCGTTTGGAATCGAGAACACATAGCGGCCATTCGCCATGAGAGAGAGCGATTTAAGGTTCCCGCCGGGGCCCCAGCTGCTATAATCCTGGCTGGTTAGCATGGCATCAAGACCAGCTTCAAATCCGCCGGGAATCGCAGTGTAGACACCGGCACCAACCAGATAGCCAGCGTCCATCTGCTGTAAATTTGGGTTCGCTGGCGGGATAGGGCCGTAATTAAGATCCTGACCACCAAAGGTCGCACCGCCATAAATTTCGACTGATTGCGCCTGGGCAGAAACTGCCAATGTTGCAGCGGCGATGGCAATACAGCCGACATGAAAAAGTGAAGTCATTTTTTGTACCTTTTTTTATAAAAACACGACAATGGTGACGCGTCACTGTGCACCTTGACCAAACGATCAAATAGTCACTATCCCTTTATGAAAATTGTAAATTTTGCTGTTGCCAATTTGCACAGGCACGCACTGCATTGCTGACGGGAGTTAATAATTTCGGCAAGGATCCCCGCTAAATCCGTGGAAAGTATTTTAGTATACCACCGTATACAGTCTTTAAGTAGGCATATCTTTACGTTATGCAGTTACAGAATCCACCAAATCCGGAGAACCCCATGTCAAAGATCAAGGTAGCGAACCCGATCGTCGAGCTCGACGGTGATGAAATGACCCGCATCATCTGGGATTTCATCAAAAAGAAACTGATCCTGCCCTATCTTGATGTCGATCTGAAATATTATGATCTTGGCATGGAGGTCCGCGACGAAACGAACGACCAGATCACGATTGATGCCGCCGAGGCGATCAAAAAATACGGCGTTGGCGTAAAATGCGCGACCATCACCCCCGATGAGGCCCGTGTTGAGGAATTCGGCCTGAAAAAAATGTGGCGCAGCCCCAATGGCACGATCCGCAACATTCTGGGCGGTGTGGTTTTCCGCGCGCCGATTATTTGCAAAAACGTGCCGCGCCTTGTGCCTGGCTGGACCGACCCGATTGTGATCGGGCGTCACGCCTTTGGGGATCAGTATAAAGCGACCGATTTCCTGATGCCCGGCCCTGGCAAGCTAACGATGAAATTTGTCGGCGAAGACGGCACCGTGATCGAAAAAGAAGTCTATGACGCCCCTTCTGCCGGTGTTGCGATGGGCATGTATAACCTTGACCAATCGATCATCGACTTTGCGCGCGCGTCGTTGAACTATGGCCTGAATGTCGGCTGGCCTGTGTATCTGTCGACCAAAAACACCATCCTCAAAGCCTATGACGGACGGTTCAAGGATCTGTTTCAACAGGTTTACGAAGAAGAATTTGCCGATAAATTCAAAGAAGCGGGTATCTGGTACGAACACCGCCTGATCGACGATATGGTTGCATCCGCGATGAAATGGTCGGGCAAATTTGTCTGGGCCTGTAAAAACTATGACGGCGATGTGCAGTCCGATACGGTTGCCCAAGGCTTCGGATCATTGGGCCTGATGACATCGCAGTTGATGACCCCCGATGGCAAAATTGTCGAGGCCGAAGCCGCCCACGGCACTGTGACACGCCACTACCGCCAGCATCAAGCGGGCCAAGCCACATCCACCAATTCGATCGCCTCTATTTTTGCATGGACAGGCGGGCTCAAGCATCGTGCGAAGCTTGATGATAACGCGCAGCTGATGGCGTTTGCCTCGACCTTGGAAAAAGTCATCGTTGATACCGTCGAAAGCGGCCACATGACCAAGGATCTGGCGTTGCTGGTTGGCCCCGACCAAAGCTGGCTGACCACCGAAGGTTTCCTTGAAAAAATCGACGAAAACCTGAACGCCGCGATGTAAGCGACCATTGGGGCGGTGCATGCCGCCCCAAAGCACATTGCAAAGGTCAGTAGTTATGACCTAGGTTCGCACTATGACCGAATCTCCGCGATCACCCAAACATAGCGTCATCGACGACCTGCAAGGGCTGGCGCTTGGCGTGTTCTTGTGCGGCATCGGTTTGCATGTGTTGACACATATCGGACTGATCACCGGACAAACTGCAGGGCTTGCGGTTATTATCAGCTATTTGACCGGCTGGTCCTTTGGCGCCGTGTTCTTTGTGATCAATATACCGTTTTACGCGCTGGCCTATTTTCGGCTTGGCCCGATGTTCACGCTCAAATCATTGATTTCTGTTACGGTGCTATCTGCGGTGACCGAATTTTTGCCCTTAGGCTGGCAAATGGGCAGCATAACGCCCTGGTTGGGTGCTGTCATCGCGGGCTGCACCACGGGTGTGGGGTTGCTCGCCATGTTCCGCCACAACGGGTCTTTGGGTGGTTTTGGGGTGATGGCGCTGATTGTGCAGGACGCAACCGGTTTTCGCGCCGGTTATTTCCAGCTGGTGATCGACGCGGTGCTATTCAGCTTTGCGTTTTTCATCCTGCCGTTCAACCTTGTTATCTGGTCGCTGCTGGGCGCGGTGATCATCAACCTGACAATTGCTGTCAACCACCGCCCCGATCGGTATGTCGCGCGCTAAAGCCCTGTCACGGTTATGATAAACGTGCCGGCACCTTCAAAGACGTTTGAGTCAATCGCAAGAACGCCACCCAATTCTTCGGCGTTTGGGCCATAGAACGACGCGTCCAGATCACCTGCCCCGCCTGTACAGCCCGCAGCACATGTCAGCCCTGCCGTAATACCATTCCCCGACAATGCGCCGCCCGAAAGGTTCAAATCCAGCGCGGTTGTGCCATCAAGCATCCCGTCAAGCGACCCCGAAACAGGGCCCGCGAAATTCACCGCGATTGTGATCGTGCCTTCGTATTCGGCGGCCCCAAGTCCGGCGAACCCGTTTGCGACAAACCCGCCGCTATATGTCGCCGTTCCGGTCACCTGCATATCCGCAGGGTCGGTTTCAAAACCAAAGACATAGCCGACTTCGCCCGATTGGCCGCCGGAGGTGTTGAATGTTGTCAATGAAACCGCGCCCGCATATTGCCCGGACCGGTCAGGTTCGTAAATGAGCGTCACAGAATGGCCGTTGGACAATGTCCCGCTGCCGTTTGTGATGGTTACGACTTCTCCGAAGATTTCGATTGTGGCGTCCAATGCGCCCTGATTTGCAGGACCTCCGGTCAAAAAATCGGTGGCAAGCGTCACGCTCCCGCCTTGGACCACTGAAACGCCAGTGCTGCTAAGCGCTGCTGCTGCGAGCGACATTTGCACGCCTTCAGCATCGGCCAGATCCTGACCGGTGGCACCATAGGGCAAACCGTTTGGCGTTGGCGACACAACTGGATTGTCACCGCCGCCACCGCCGCAGGCCGTTGTTGCAAGCAAGGCCATAAATGCCATCGATTTTGTCGCCGTGGTGACCATTGAAAACCCTTTGTGTATGTTTGTTCGTGAGCGCGCGCGATCGCACAATTATGCCGACTATAACGTCTGCTGTTCAGACCTCTATAGGTGTCATGCGCTTAGTTGAGATTTTTTTGCATTTGGAAGAAATTTGCGCAGACAGCCGCAGGCGGTTGCGCTATCCCTGCGCTATGCCTGCACATTATATCCACCTTATACTTGCAATTGTCACCGAAACCATCGGCACTTCTGCCTTGCAAGCCAGCGCGCAATTCACGCGGCTTTGGCCTTCGGTGATCGTCGTGGTGTCTTATGCGGCGTCGTTCTATCTTTTGGCGCTTGCTCTCAAGGTGATGCCTGTCGGGATCCTTTATGCGATATGGTCGGGGCTGGGGATCGTCCTGATCGCGGGGATCGGATACGCGGTATTCGGGCAAAAGCTTGATTTGCCTGCGGTCTTCGGGATATCGCTGATCCTGCTTGGCATCATCGTAATCCACCTATTTTCCAATACATCCACACACTAACGCCCCGTCTTGCGATTAAGGGCTAGCTTTTGCTGCGATTGCACGGTATCCGCGCGTCAACTTACCCAAAAGGCAGACCTATGGATATCCGCAATATCGCGATCATCGCGCACGTTGACCACGGCAAGACGACACTTGTTGACGAACTACTCAAGCAATCCGGCGTTTACCGGGAAAACGAAGCCACCCAAGAACGCGCGATGGACAGCAATGACATCGAACGCGAGCGTGGCATCACGATCCTTGCGAAGTGTACTTCGGTTGAATGGAAAGGCACGCGGATCAACATCGTTGATACCCCCGGCCACGCCGATTTTGGTGGTGAAGTCGAACGCATTCTGTCGATGGTTGACGGTGTTGTTCTGCTGGTGGATGCCGCCGAAGGCCCGATGCCACAGACCAAATTTGTGACGTCCAAAGCATTGGCGCTGGGCCTGCGCCCGATCGTTGTTGTGAACAAGGTCGACAAACCCGACGGTGAACCTGATCAGGCGGTTGATTCCGTGTTCGATCTGTTTGCAGCGCTTGAAGCTGACGATGATCAGCTTGATTTCCCGACAATGTTTGCCTCTGGCCGTTCTGGCTGGTGTGACAATGAACTGGACGGGCCGCGCAAGAACCTTGACGCGCTGTTTGACATGATCGTCAAGCACGTGCCGACCCCCAAACAAATTACCCGCAAGGACGAACCGTTCCAGATGCTGGCGACAACCCTGTCAGCCGATCCGTTTATCGGCCGCATTCTGACCGGCCGTGTCGAGGCCGGCACATTGCGCGCAGGCGAAACCATCAAGGCGCTGTCGCGCAAGGGCGACAAGATCGAACAGTTCCGCGTGTCCAAAATTCTGGCGTTCCGCGGGTTGTCGCAACAGCCGATCGACGTCGCCGAAGCCGGTGATATTGTGACCATCGCGGGCATGACCAAAGCGACAGTTGCCGACACGCTATGTGATGTCAGCATCGATACTGCCATCCCTGCCCAGCCGATTGATCCGCCGACCATCACAGTGACTTTTGGCATCAACGACAGCCCACTTGCGGGTCGTGACGGTAAACACGTGCAATCGCGCGTGATCCGTAACCGTCTGGAAAAAGAATGCGAAGTCAACGTCGCGATCAAGATCGCCGACACACCGTCTGGCGACGCGTTCGAAGTATCGGGCCGTGGCGAATTGCAAATGGGTGTTTTGATCGAAAACATGCGCCGCGAAGGGTTTGAATTGTCAATCTCGCGTCCGCAGGTGATTTTCACCGAAGAAGACGGCGTGCGCATGGAACCTGTCGAAGAGGTCACCATCGACGTTGATGACGAATACACCGGCGTTGTGGTCGAAAAACTGACCGGCCCGCGCAAGGGTGAATTGGTCGAGATGAAACCCGCAGGCGCTGGCAAAACCCGCATTATCGCCCATGTGCCTTCACGCGGGCTGATCGGCTATCACGGTGAATTCCTGACCGACACACGCGGATCAGGCGTTTTGAACCGGATTTTCCACGGTAAAACCCCTTATAAAGGCAAAATCGAAGGCCGCCGTCAGGGCGTTCTTATCTCGATGGAAAACGGGACATCCGTGGCCTTTGCCCTGTGGAACCTCGAAGATCGCGGCAAGATGTTTATCGGCGCGCAGGCACCCATTTACCAAGGCATGATCATCGGCGAACACAGCCGTGAAAACGACCTGGAAGTGAACCCGTTGAAGGGTAAGAAACTGACCAACGTGCGCGCGTCCGGCACTGACGAAGCGGTCCGTTTGACAACACCCGTCACCATGTCGCTGGAACAGGCGATTGCCTACATCGATGACGACGAACTGGTCGAAGTGACGCCAAACGCGATCCGTCTGCGCAAGCGCCACCTTGATCCGCACGAGCGCAAGCGCCAGTCCCGCTCTGCATAGTTGCTGAGCTTTACATTTTTGCACAAGGCGTCCCTCATGGGGCGCCTTTTCTATTTGTGCGCACATGTTATCTTTGTCGCAATCAGCACAGGAGCCGAACATGCAAAAACTTCAAAGCCAAGGCGTGCATCACATCACCATCACGGGTGCCGACCGCCAATCGACCATTGATTTCTGGGAAGGCGTGCTGGGCATGCCATTTGTGTTTGAACAGCCCAATCTGGATGAACCCAGTATTGGTCATCTTTACTTTGATCCGGGTGACGGGCGGCTCATTACAGTCTTTACCTCAGAGGATCGCACGCCCAAACGCCAGATAGTCGACCAAAGCCAAGGCTATTTGCACCACCTAGCGTTTAACGTCTCAAAGGTCAGCTTTGATCAGGCGGTTGAGCGGCTGAAAGAGCACCGGATTCCAAACTCTGGCCCTGTGGATCGCGGGTTTATGGACAGCCTTTATTTCCGCGATCCTTGCGGCATGTTGATCGAACTAGCCTGCTACCGGTTTGAGCCGCCGCAGGGCTACACCCACACGCATGTGCTACACCGCGCGCATCTAATCCGCGTGGCCGCGGCTGACGCAAGTATCGACAAGGTGCATCTGGCCGACGCGATCGAAGCGCTTACCGCTGAACGCGCGCCTAGCCTGACCAGAGTATAAGGAAAAGGCGCGGTCATTGCCGCGCCTTTTGTTATTCCGAGATTTCAACAACCAGCAATTCACGCTCTGACGCGCCGCGCGCGTGGTCAAGCGCGGCTTGATAGGCAGCGGAATTGTAACATTCAACAGCGGCTTCAACCGACGGGAACCGCGCGACCACGTTGCGCGGGCGCTCTTTGCCTTCAAGCTGCACATAGCGGCCACCGCGTGCGATAAATGTGCCGCCATGATCGGCAATCGCGGGCCCCGCGAGTTCGGCGTATTTCTTATAGGCCACGTCATCCGTCACAGTGACATGGGCAATCCAGAGTGCGCTCATTTCGATCCCTCCAAAACAGACTTCGCGGCGGCAATCGCGGCTTCGGCGTTGTCAGCGGACGCGCCACCGCCTTGGGCCATGTCTGGGCGGCCACCGCCGCCTTTGCCGCCCAATTCAGGGGTCACTGCGCGCAAGATATCCACGGCCGACACACGGTCGGTCAAGTCTTTGGACACGCCAACCGCTACAGCCGCCTTATCGCCGGTATCCGCAATCAACAAGACAACGCCGCTGCCCATTGCCGCTTTCATCTCATCGATCAGGGCGGGCAGGTCTTTGCCGGTCACACCTTGCAGCACTTGCGCCTGGAACGGCACGCCGTTGATCGCCTCTGCCGGTACGGATTGCGCAGCGCCGCCGCCCATTGCAACCTCGCGGCGCAATTGCGCCACCTCATTGGCCAGCGCCTTGCGCTCATCCAGCAAGGCTTTCACACGGTCGGCGACCTCGGCCACCGGTGCCTTGAGAACGGCCGCAGTCGCCGCAAGCCCCGCATCCTGCGCGCGCAGATAGTCCAGCGCCGCCTGCCCTGTCAGCGCCTCGATCCGGCGCACGCCGGCACTTGACGCGCTATCACCAAGCGCGACAAAGGCGCCGATTTCACCCAAGCGCTTCACATGGGTGCCGCCACAAAGTTCAAGCGAATAGGTATTGCCTGACGTGCCCTTGCCGGACCCGTCCTTGCGGCCCATCGACACCACGCGGACTTCGTCACCGTATTTTTCGCCAAACAGTGCCTGCGCGCCCAGTGCACGGGCATCATCGGGCGACATAATCCGGGTTTCGACGGTCGTGTTCTGGCGGATCACGGCGTTCACCTCGCGCTCTACGCGGGCCAATTCATCCGATGTGAGCGCCTTGGTGTGGCTGAAATCGAAACGCAAACGGTCGGGCGCATTCAGCGACCCGCGCTGCGCAATATGATCGCCCAAGGTTGCGCGCAGCGCCTCGTTCAAAAGATGCGTTGCCGAATGGTTCGCCTGAATCGTGTCACGGCGGGTCGGATCAACCGTAAGTCCCGCGCCTTGGCCCTTGCTGATCGTGCCAGAGGTGACGCGCGCAAAATGAATGTAGACGCCTTCGACCTTTTTGGTATCCGTGATTTCCGCACTGCCGGTTTCGGTTTTCAAATGCCCCGCGTCTCCGACCTGACCACCCGATTCCGCATAGAAAGGTGATTGGTTCAGCACGATTTGAACCGCCCCGTCGGCGCTATCGACAAGCCCGCCATCCGCGACAAGCGCAAGGATCTGCCCTTCGGCTGTGGTTGAATCGTAGCCCAGAAAATCAGTCGTGCCGTGTTTGTCGGCCACATCGAACCAGATCGTGCTATCGGCGGCCTCGCCTGTGCCGGACCACGCGGCGCGCGCCTTGGCCTTTTGTGCGGCCATAGCAGTGTCAAACCCGTCTGTGTCGACGCTCACGCCACGTTCGCGCAGCGCGTCTTGCGTCAGATCAAGCGGGAAACCATAGGTATCGTATAGTTTGAACGCGGCCTCACCGGGCAAAGCGGCGCCATCGGCCAGATCGGCTACCTCGTCGTCAAGCAGTTTCAATCCGCGGTCCAAAGTTTGCTTGAAACGGACTTCTTCGTTCAGCAATGTTTCTTCGATCAAACGCTGGCCTTGACCCAATTCGGGATAAGCGGCCCCCATTTGCTGTACAAGCGCAGGCACCAGCTGGTGCATGACGGGGTCTTTTGCTCCCAAAAGATGCGCGTGACGCATCGCGCGGCGCATAATCCGGCGCAGCACATAACCGCGGCCTTCGTTTGATGGCAGGACACCTTCGGCAATCAGAAACGACGTAGACCGCAAATGGTCGGCAATCACGCGGTGGTGCGTGATGATGCTGTCATCCGTGCCTGTCGATGTCGCGTTGGCAGAAGCATCAACAAGCGCCTTCATCAAGTCGGTTTCAAAGACGTTATTCGTGCCTTGCAGCAACGATGAAATCCGCTCAAGCCCCATACCCGTATCAATGGATTGCTTGGGCAGCGGTTTCATGGAGCCGTCTTCGAACTGCTCGTTTTGCATGAAAACAAGGTTCCAGATTTCGATAAACCGGTCACCGTCTTCCTCGGGCGAACCCGGAGGGCCACCCCAGATGTGATCGCCATGGTCATAGAAAATTTCGGTGCATGGTCCGCAAGGGCCGGTTGGCCCCATCCGCCAGAAATTGTCATCTGTCGGGATGCGGATGATCCGGTCGTCAGGCAGACCTGCAACCCTTTTCCAAAGATTGGCCGCCTCATCATCAGTATGGTAAACCGTCACCAACAGCTTTTCGGCGGGAATATCGAGTTCCTTGGTCACCATTTCCCATGCATAGGGGATGGCCTGTTCTTTGAAATAATCGCCAAAACTAAAATTGCCGAGCATTTCAAAAAATGTCAGATGCCGCGCGGTCATTCCGACGTTATCAAGGTCATTGTGCTTGCCGCCTGCGCGCACGCATTTCTGGCTTGTGGTGGCGCGCGTATAATCGCGGTTATCAACGCCCGTAAAACAGTTCTTGAACTGCACCATGCCCGAATTGGTAAACATCAGGGTCGGATCATTGCGCGGCACAAGCGGGCTCGAGGCGACAACCTCGTGACCCTGTTTGCTAAAATAGTTCAGGTAGGTGGATCGGATTTCAGCAAGGCTTGTCATGGCAGGCTTTCATAAATGCGGCGTAATCCAAGCAGAAATAGCCCCGCACCCGCCCACTGTCCACAGGGCGCGCAATATCTTATGGCGGTTGCGGGCCGGAAACGGAAAAAGGCGCCGCCAAAGCGCCGCCTTTTGCATGTGTCACGCGATCAGCGGTCCTAGATTTCGACCAGATCATCATCATCGGCACCGCCGACAAATCCGGTTGCATCAAGTCCGTGCGCTGCGCGAATCTTGTCTTCGATTTCTTCGGCGATGGCGGGGTTTTCGCGCAGGAAGGATTTCGAATTCTCGCGCCCCTGCCCCATGCGTTCATCACCATAGCTGAACCAAGCGCCGGATTTTTCAACAACCCCCGCTTTGACGCCCAGATCCAGCAGTTCACCCATTTTGGAAATGCCTTCACCGTACATGATATCAAATTCGACCTGCTTGAACGGCGGGGCCACCTTGTTTTTGACAACCTTCACGCGGGTGGCGTTGCCGACAACTTCTTCGCGGTCCTTGATCGCGCCGATCCGGCGGATATCCAGCCGCACCGATGCGTAGAATTTCAGCGCGTTCCCACCTGTCGTGGTCTCCGGAGAGCCGAACATCACGCCGATCTTCATGCGGATCTGGTTAATAAAGATCACCATGCAGCCGGAACGGTTAATGGATCCGGTCAATTTGCGCATCGCCTGCGACATCAGACGCGCATGCACGCCAACGCTGCTATCGCCCATATCACCTTCGAGTTCGGATTTCGGGGTCAATGCGGCAACAGAATCGACCACAACCAGTGACACCGCACCCGATCGCACCAATGTGTCAACGATTTCAAGCGCCTGTTCACCGGTATCCGGTTGCGAAATCAACAGTTCATCAAGGTTCACGCCAAGCTTTTTTGCATATTGCGGGTCAAGCGCGTGTTCGGCGTCAACAAAGGCGCAAACCCCGCCTTTTTTCTGTTCTTCGGCAATCACATGTAGCGTCAGCGTGGTTTTCCCTGACGATTCAGGACCGTAGATTTCGACAATGCGGCCTTTGGGCAGCCCGCCAATACCAAGCGCAATATCAAGCCCGAGCGAACCCGTTGAAGTCGCTTCGATGTCGGCCATTTGATTTTGACCGCCAAGCTTCATAATCGAGCCCTTGCCGAACTGGCGTTCGATCTGTGCCAGCGCGCTTTCGAGCGCTTTTTCTTTATCCGCGGTTTTCTTGTCTGCCATTTTGAGAAGCTCTGCCGTTGCCATGTTTCCAACCCTTATTTCATGCGCCCGTCAGGGCGGCAATCACTGCTTTGTTCTTTTTATGTTCTCTCTTACATGAGATCAAAATAGGAACATTGCAACTAAAATTTTCCTATCAACAGCTTTGACGAGAGTGGTTAAAAATGTGTTGATGACCTATAGTTCCTTGCAAAAGAAATGAAAGTCACATTTTAAATGCTTGTTTTCGCAAAAGAAAATCTGGTTATTCTCGCGGTGCCAAAAACCGGCACTACAGCGATATCAGCGGCACTTGCGCCACGCGCCGCGATGGTTTTGCGCGGGCCATCGTCGATGAAACACGCCCACATGCGGCGCTATCACCGATTCTTGCGGCCATTTGTAGAAAATTCGATCGGCCACGCGCCCGAAATCATGGCAATCGTGCGCGAGCCGGTTGACTGGCTGGGAAGCTGGTATCGCTACCGGTCACGCGCGGCATTGCATGGCCATGAAAACAGCACCGCCAACATCAGTTTTGACGCATTCGTGCTGGAATATTGCAAAGGCAAGCCCGCCCCTTTTGCAACTGTCGGTTCGCAAAGCAAATTTGTGCGCCGCAATGACGGTGAAATCGGCGTGGACCATCTGTTTCGCTATGAGGCACAAGACGAGATTGCCGCCTTCCTTGAAAAACGGCTAAACACGCGTCTGGATCTTGCGCAAAAAAATGTCTCTCCGCGGATGGCATTGACGCTTTCGGCAGATGTTGCCGCGCGTCTGCGCGAAAAGCACAAGGATGAATTCGACATCTGGCAGCGCGCACAAAGCTGATCAGTCTTGCGTGGTTTGGCGGCCCTTAAACCCTGTTGCGACAACAAATTTTTCGGAACTATCGGACCGTGACGCAGGCGGTTTGACATGCGCGACCTTGGTGAAATTCATCCGCAGCAGTTTGTTCAATTCCGCCTCTGCGCCGCCGGCCAGCACTTTGGCGACAAATGTGCCGCCTTCGGTCAGCACGTCAAACGCGAAATGGGCGGCCGCCTCGCAAAGTGTGATAATGCGCAGGTGATCGGTTTGCTTGTGCCCCGATGCAGAGGCCGCCATATCCGACATCACCACATCTGCAGTGCCACCAAGCCAGCCCATCACCTTTTGATCCGCATCGTCTTCGAGAAAATCAAGCTGGTGGATTTCTGCACCTGCAATCGGCTCGACCTCTTGCAGGTCGACACCCAGCACATAGCCTTGGGCCTTGCTCTTGCGTTCGCCCAGCGTATTGGCGCGTTTGACCGCAACCTGCAGCCAGCCACCCGGCGCGCAGCCAAGATCGACAATCCGCGCACCTGGCACAAGAAAGCGGAACTTATCGTCTAGTTCCAATATCTTATAAGCCGCGCGCCCGCGATAGCCTTCGGCCTGCGCACGTTTGACATAGGGGTCGTTCAACTGCCGCTGGAGCCACAGCGTCGAACTGATCCTGCGCCCTTTGGCGGTTTTTACCTTAACGGTCAGGTCGCGTTGTCCGCGTCCGGATGTGTTTTTTGTTGTTTTCTTGGCCATACTATTGCCTATCGCCTAAAATGGCGCGTCTTCCAAGACCCCATCTGCCGACATTTGTGCATAAAGCAGCCCCTCGCGCAGGCCACGGTCGGCGACCGACAGCCGGTCTGTCGGCCAAAGCCGCATCAACGCTTGCAAAATTGCGGATCCCGACATGATCAGCGCCTGCCGGTCCTTGCCGATGCGCGGGTCGGCACGTCGCCCGATCGGGCCAAGCGACAGGTAATCGCGGATCACCGTATCAATCTGGTCGGTTGTCATGCGCAGACCGTCAACCTTGGTGCGGTCATAACGTTTAAGCCCAAGGTGGCTTGCAGCGACGGTTGTGACCGTACCACTGGTGCCAATGATCTGGAAACCTTCGCGCGCTTGCGCCGCGGCATAGGGGGAAAATTCTTCGAGGTTTTCTTCAAAAAACCAGCTCATCAGTGCAAAGCGCGCGGCGTCATCTTCGACATCTGCAAACTGGTCGCGCAATGTGGCAACGCCCAAAGGCACGGATATCCAATCCACGACTTTGGCGGCCGCAAATGGGCCCGGATCAGATTTAAAACCGGCGTGTAACCGCATGATTGCGCGCGGTCTTTCGCGTTTAGGCACATTTGTCAGATCAATCCAGACAAGCTCGGTTGATCCGCCGCCGATATCCACAACAAGCAGCTGTTCGGTGTTCACGCTGACAAGCGGTGCGCAGGAAATAACCGCAAGCCTAGCTTCCTCTTCCGGCTTGATGATTTCAAGCGTCAGCCCCGTTTCACGTTTGACCTGCGCAATGAAATTGCTGCCGTTCTGGGCGCGCCGGCAGGCCTCTGTCGCGACAAGCCGCATATGTTTGACGCCATGCCGTTTCAGTTTCTCGCGGCAAATGCGCATCGCCGATATAGTGCGATTCATCGAGCCGCGCGAAAGCCGGCCTGTGCTTTCCAGCCCGTGCCCGAGCTGGACAGATTTGGAAAAACTGTCCACCACATGAAACTGACTGCCCTTGGGTTGGGCAATCAACATGCGACAGCTATTTGTACCTAAATCCAACGCCGCATAGAGGGACGCCGGATCAGGCGGATTTGGCGCGGGGGTTTCGACCGCTTTAGGGAACGCGCCCGCACCTGTGGGACGCTTGGGCGCCATCTTTACGCCCTCCATTTCGAGTTACCCCCAAGCTAGGCCGCGCCGCGCGCTGGCGCAAGGGGCGAAGTCGCTTGTCGTCAGTTTCATGCAGGTTTCATCCGCGCGGCCACCCAACCTGAATTGCGCACATCTGGATCATGAAAATTATGGCCGCCCGCAGCACTGGCCCGTGCATCTGCAACGCGTTAGCAAACCACAGTCGCGGAATGGCGCTGTGATGTCGAAAACCGACGCTGCGCGCCGAATCCGAGTGCTAAAACCGACCTAACACAAAGGGGGAATCACCCGATGCCCGAAGTAACCATCGTCTATTGGCGCGATATGCCAGCCCAAGTCATCGTCGGCCGCGGCCGCAAAGGCGCAAAGGCGCCACTGCCCGAACGGTTCGAACAGGCGATCGACCGCGCCGCAATGAAATCCGGCGCCGCAGAATCAGACGATTATCTTGCCGGATTTCGCAAGGCGCCCCCCTACACCGTTGCAGGCACCGACCAAGAAGCCGCACAGGCCGAAGCTGCCCGCATTGATACCGAATTCGACCAGACCCGTCTAAAAGCCCTGATCGCAAACGACGGCTGGGCCTGATCACCCTTTTGCGCATATCGGAGACCATCATGTCGCTGCTGCCTTTCATGAAACGCAAAGACCCGCTGCCCGAAACGAACCCGGAGCTTGCCGCGTTCTTGCAAGATTATTCGATCGAGGTCATGCCGCGCACTGCCGAAAAGGTCGAAGACTTCAAAGAGTTGCTGCCCGCCGGCACACGCGTCTACGTCGCCCATATCGACGGCACCCCGATCGCGGACATGGTCGCGACAGCCAAACGGCTTAGCCGTGACGGCTTTGCCGTCATGCCACATTTTCCGGCGCGCATTATCGCCGATCAGGCAATGCTGGCCGATTGGATCGCGCGCTATAGTGGCGAAGCGGGCGTTGATCAGGCGCTCTTGCTGGCAGGCGGCATTGCCACCCCCCATGGCGATTTTCATAGCGCGATGCAGCTTTTGGAAACCGGTTTGTTCCGTGACTTCAAACGTTTGCATGTCGCGGGCCACCCCGAGGGCAATCGCGACATCGACAAAGACGGCTCTGACAAAAACGTCATGGAAGCACTGCGCTGGAAACAGCGTTTCTCTGAAACCTCTGACGCCAAAATGGCGCTGGCCACGCAATTTGCCTTTGAGGCCGCGCCGATTATCGCTTGGGCGGATGCGTTACGCGACGCAGGGATCACAATTCCGGTTCATATCGGGATCGCGGGACCTGCCAAGTTGCAAACCCTGATCAAATTTGCCATTGCATGCGGCGTGGGGCCGTCGCTAAAGGTTCTCCAAAAACGGGCGATGGACGTGACAAAGCTGCTTTTGCCTTATGAGCCGACCGATGTGCTGACCGAACTTGCCGCCCATAAAGCAGCGCAGCCGGACTTTAACATCACCAATGTGCATTTCTTTCCGCTTGGCGGGATCAAGGCAAATGCGCAGTGGGCAATCCAGAACGGGGGCGAAGCCGCGGCCCCTGCCTATTTGACCAAGGAATACCAATGACCCGCACGATTGTTGAATCAAAAACAAAAACAGCCATCATCGGGTTCGACCAACCCTTTTGCGTGATCGGCGAACGGATTAACCCGACGGGGCGCAAGATTCTGGCCGCCGAACTGGAAAGGGGCGATTTCAGCCGTGTGGAAGCCGATGCAATTGCCCAAGCTGCGGCTGGCGCCAACATTCTGGACGTCAATTCAGGCGCTGTGTTTTCCAACAAAATGGCCGAAGACCCGCGCTATGCCGACAATAACTTTGTCGAACCGCCACTGATGAAAGAACTGATCGAAAGGGTGCAAAAGGTTGTTGATATTCCGCTTTGTATCGACAGCTCTGTGCCTGGTGCGCTAGAAAACGGTCTTGCCGCTGCCGAAGGGCGGCCACTTTTGAATTCTGTCACCGGCGAAGAAGAACGGCTCGAGCTGGTGCTGCCATTGGTGAAAAAATATAATGTTCCCGTTGTGGCTATTTCCAACGATGACACCGGCATTTCCGAAGATCCCGATGTACGTTTCGCAGTGGCAAAAAAGATCGTGGAACGTGCCGCCGATTTTGGCATCCCTGCGCATGACATCGTGGTTGATCCGCTGGTCATGCCAATTGGCGCGATGGCCACGGCAGGATTGCAGGTGTTTACGCTGGTGCGGCGTCTGCGAGACGAACTGGGTGTAAACACAACCTGCGGCGCGTCCAATATCAGCTTTGGCCTGCCAAACCGGCACGGCATCAATAACGCATTCCTGCCGATGGCAATCGCTTCTGGCATGACCTCTGCGATTATGAACCCGATCAGCCTGCCCGTCGGACCGCAAAAGATCGCGGAAAAGAAGGCCGAATTGGCTGCGGCAGGAATAATTCTGCCCGAAGATATCGATGAC
Source organism: Yoonia tamlensis (assembly GCF_900115105.1). Taxonomy (GTDB): domain Bacteria; phylum Pseudomonadota; class Alphaproteobacteria; order Rhodobacterales; family Rhodobacteraceae; genus Yoonia; species Yoonia tamlensis. The sequence continues at coordinate 1,138,734 of NZ_FOYP01000001.1, read as the reverse complement.
GAGGTTTTTGTCACCCTGCTGGGTATGGGATCGACGCAGGCAAAAGCCGGATCCGAGATGGCGGCTATTCGCGCGGCCAACTTCCTGACAAACAACGACCCTTCGGGCGGCGATTGGATCAAGTTCAACCGCGCACCCGTCAAAGAAGGTCAAGGGCGCGCGCGTACAGGACGCCGCCGTCGCGGGTAGGCAAATTCTAGAATAGAATTTGGGTCAAAGTCTCATGTGAGACTTTGACGCTGCACATCGCTGTGAACACTATTTTCCGTACCCGGGCGTTTTGCGCGGCACCAATTTGATCACGCAGTGCATCTATTGCCCAAAGCGCTTTGGCCTTCATTGCAATCGGTCGATCCGGAATTGATAGGATCAATGCCCATGGCATAAAAATGTCTTGGAATTTGACACAATGCCCGTTACTGAAACGATTACGTCGACATTCCCGCCCCAATTTTCGGGCTTAACACTGCCAAGCAGGCCCCGCAGCGCCGCGATTTCGAAGCCACATGAATCTCAAACAACTCTCTGCTACGCTTGGCCTGAGCCAAACCACCGTCAGCCGCGCGCTGAACGGCTATCCGGAGGTGAGCAAAGCAACCCGTCACCGTGTCGAGGCGGCTGCCAGAAAATACAATTACCACCCCAGTTCACGCGCCAGAGGCCTGGCGACCGGTCGCGCGCTGGCCATTGGCCATGTGATCCCCATGTCCGACCAACATGATATGGTGAATCCGGTTTTCGGGGATTTCATTGCAGGTGCAGGCGAAACATATGCGCAAAACGGCTATGAAATGATCCTGTCGATTGTTGATAAAACAAACGAGCACGAGACCTATCGCCGGCTCAAACAGCGCCGCGCCGTCGATGGTGTCATCGTTCACGGCCCGCGTTTTGACGATGCGCGTCCCGCGCTTTTGACCGACATCGGCCTGCCCTTTGCGGTGCATGGCCGTGTTTCCCGATATGATCGTCCCTATACCTATTTAGACGTGAACAACCATGACGCGTTTGCGCAGGCGACCGGCTATCTGGTTGCGCTTGGGCATCGGCGCATTGCGCTTTTGAACGGGCTTGAGGTGATGGATTTTGCACAGCGTCGGCGAAAGGGTTACGAGGCCGCGCTGCACGCGCACGGGATCGGGATTGATCCCGCTTTGATGCATACAGCCGAAATGACCGAAACGAATGGCTATAATTGCGCGCGCCATCTGCTGGGGGCGAAAATGCCCCCTACCGCGTTTTTATGCGCCTCACTGATCACCGCACTTGGCGTTCGCCGCGCGATTGAAGAACGTGGGCTGGTGATGGGCAAAGACGTTTCGGTCGTCACCCATGACGATATGCTGCCCTATCTGCAAAACGGCGGGGATACCCCAATTTTCACAGCGGTGCGTTCTTGTGTGCGCAGCGCGGGGCGGCAACTGGCGCAAAGCCTTTTGCACGCTATCAAGCACCCCAACTCCGCACCACAACAAACCATACTGGACTGCGCATTTGTGGTCGGACACTCAACGGGGCCGGCCCCGCGAAAGGATGAACATGGACTTTAAACGTTCTGATTTCCCACAAGATTTTTTGTTTGGCGCAGCAACTGCCGCCTATCAGATTGAGGGTCACAAGTTCGGCGGTGCCGGACCCACCCATTGGGATACTTTTGCCGCAACTCCGGGCAATGTGATCCGCGCCGAAGATGGCGCGCTGGCCTGTGACCATTACCACCGCTTCCCCGAAGATCTCGATCTGCTCAAGGATGCGGGCATGGATGCCTACCGGTTTTCCACCTCTTGGGCGCGGGTGATGCCCGACGGGCGCACCGTGAACCCCGAAGGGCTTGATTTTTATGACCGTCTGACCGATGCGATTTTGGAACGCGGTTTGAAACCATACCAGACGCTTTACCACTGGGAACTTCCATCAGCATTGGCTGACAAGGGCGGCTGGACCAACCGCGACACGACCAAATATTTTGGCGATTACACCGATGCTATTACTGATAAAATCGGTGACCGCATGGCCGCGATTGCGACGATCAATGAACCTTGGTGCGTGTCGTTCCTGTCGCATTTCATCGGCGCCCACGCACCGGGTTTGCGCGACATCCGCGCCACTGCGCGCGCCATGCACCACATCATGCTCGCCCATGGCGAAGCCATGACGCGGCTACGTGCCAAGGGTATGAAAAACTGCGGCATTGTGCTGAATTTCGAACATAGCCCGCCCGCAAATGACGCCCCCGAAACAATTGCCGCGGCCAGATTGCAAGACGCGATCTATAACCGCTGGTTTATCGAAGCCGCGACCAAAGGCACCTACCCCCAAGAGGTGCTGGACGGGTTCGGCGACCATATGCCCGCTGGCTGGCAGGATGACATGGCGCAGATCAGTCAGAAAATGGACTGGCTAGGCGTGAATTATTACACCCGCCACGAAATCCTGCCCGATCCGACAATCCCCTGGCCAAGCCTGAAAGCCGCCGAAACCACATTGGACGTGACCCAAATGGGCTGGGAAATTTACCCTGAAGGGCTCAAGAATATCCTGATCCGTATGGCCCGCGACTATGTCGGGGATATGCCGATCTATGTTACCGAAAATGGCATGGCGTGGGATGATCACGTGGAAAACGGCGCGGTTTATGACCCTGTGCGGATGCAATATGTGTCGGATCACATTATGGCGGCCAAACATGCCATTGACGCTGGCGCCAATGTGAAAGGCTTCTTTTACTGGTCGCTTCTGGATAATTATGAATGGGCGTTCGGCTATGAAAAACGCTTTGGCATGGTGCATGTCGACTTTGATAGCCTCAAGCGGACGCCAAAAGCATCTTACCACGCGCTCAAAGCCGCAATTGCACGTTAGGAAAACCAATGACCACGACACCATTTCTTTCGCTGGTTGCCGATATCGGTGGGACCAATACCCGCGTTGCGCTGGCAAACGGAACCGAGATTCTGACCGATTCCATCAAACGCTATAGCAACGAAAAATATCCCGGCCTTGAAACGGTACTGCGCCAATACATTGCGGACCAAGATGGCGCGACCCCGATGGCGGCTTGCGTGGCGGTGGCGGGCCCCGTGCGCGACGGGCAGGCAACGATGACCAATCTTGATTGGACCATTGACCGCGAAACACTTATCCGTGCAACCGGCGCGCAAACGGTCGCGATTTTGAATGATTTGCAGGCGCAGGGCCATGCGCTCGGCCATCTGGACCCGCGCCATGTGCAAACCGTACTAGAAGGTCCACAAGCACCTGATAATGCAGCCAAATTGGTGGTTGGCATTGGTACCGGCTTTAACGCGGCACCGGTCTATGATCTGGAACATGGTCGGGTTGTGCCGCCATCGGAAAGCGGTCACGCGAACCTGCCGATCCGCAACGAGATGGAGCTGCGCCTGTGTCAGTTTGTTTCAAACGCGCATGGGTTTCCTGCGGTCGAAGATGTTCTTTCGGGGCGAGGGCTGGAACGCGTCTTTGCATTCCTTGGCGTCGAGGCGGGTGACCCGCGCGAGCTTTCGGCCAAGGATATCATGGCACATTGCGACAATGGCACCGATCCGCGTGCGCGCGCGGCAGTGCAATTGTTCATCCGGGTTCTCGGGACGGTTTGCGGCAATCTTTCGTTGATCCAACTGCCCTTTGGCGGGGTCTATCTGGTGGGCGGTGTTGCGCGGGCGATCTCGGGGCATCTGGGCGCGCTTGGCTTTGGGGATGCATTCCGTGACAAGGGCCGCTTTGCCGGATTCATGGGGAATTTTGGCGTTTATGTCGTGCATGACGATTACGCCGCCCTGACCGGATCCGCCGCGCATCTGGCAAGTTTGGCGCAACCCGATTAGACCGCCGCGGCCGTGACCAACTGGGTTTGGACCGTTTCGGTCAGCGCAATTAGTGAAAACGGTTTGGGCAAGAATACGGAATTCGGTATCGGTGGCTGACCGTCGCTGAACGCGTCTTCGGAGTAGCCCGACACAAAAACAACGCGCGTATTTTTGCGCGTTTCCAATGCCTTGCGCACCCATGTCGGGCCGTCCATGCCCGGCATGATGACGTCGGTCACAAATAGATCAACGCGCAGCTCTGTGTCCGAAAGTAAATCAAGCGCGGCCTCGGCGCAGTCCGCCTCGAGCACGGAATACCCCCGCAGCCGCAATGCGCGCGAGGCAAAGGCGCGCACCGGCGCCTCGTCTTCGACCAAAAGAATCACACCATCTGCCGGATCCGTCGAAAGTGGCGCCGCATGCGGCCGATGCATGACGGGCGGCACGCTCAGCGGGTCACAGCGCGGGAACAGCAGTGAAAACTCTGTGCCGTTATCGACCGCGCTGTCGGCGAAAATATAGCCGCCCGTCTGTTTGACGATCCCGTATGCCGTCGAAAGCCCCAGACCCGTACCTTCGCCGGTCCGTTTGGTCGTGTAAAAGGGTTCAAATATCTTAGGAAGCTTTTCAGGCGGAATGCCATGGCCGTGATCAATCACTTTCACGACCACATAGTCCCCGGGCGGCACGATGGCACGGTCTTTGACCATCGGCTCTGTCAGGGTCAGATTTTCGGTTTCGACCTGAATTTCACCGGCCCCGTGCATCGCGTCGCGCGCATTAACCACGAGATTCATAAGCACCTGTTCTAGCTGGCGTTTATCCGCCTTGATCCGCGCCAGAGCAGGGTCATGATGCAATGAGAGCGTCACCTTTTCGCCGACAAGCCGGTTCAGCAAATGCGTCAGATCCGAAAGCGTGTCGCGCAGGTCTATGACCTCGGGTTGCAGGTTTTGTTTGCGTGAAAACGCCAGCAGTTGCCCGACAAGGCTAGCGGCGCGGTTGGCATTTTGATGGATCTGGATCAGATCACCATAATTTTGGTCGCCTTCGTCATGGCGCAACAGCAGCAGATCGCAATGGCCCGATATCGCGGTGAGCAGATTGTTGAAATCGTGCGCAACCCCGCCGGCAAGCTGGCCAATCGCCTGCATTTTCTGGCCCTGCACAAATTGCGCTTCCAGCGATTTTATCTCGGTGACATCATTGAGCACGGCAATCAGCTGCGGATCAGGTGCTGTGGCGGCCATATTCAACGTAACCTGCACAAATGTATCGTGAATTTTGCCGCGCCCACGCAAGAATTGCGACACCTGCGACCCGCGCCCTTCTGCCGCCTCGCGCAGCCAATCAGCAATCGGCCGCCCCGGCCCGTCAAGCAATTCACCAATATGCTGCGGCACCTCGCCTTCGATGCCCAGCAATAGCCGCGCCTCACGGTTGGCGGCAAGCACATCACCGCTTGGTGCAATTTTCAGCAGTGGCACGGGAAGATCTTCAATCGCGTCCCAACCGACGCCGATCGAGGGCGTTGACGGATTTTCTTGCGGTGCAGGCATGACAACAATGTCGCGCCGTCCCGCATGCCCCGCAATTTCGGACACCATCACCCTGGTTCGCCCCGTCAATGTAGACATTTCCGTGGGCGTGGCCTGCACAATTGGCTTGTGATCGAACAGTTCGCCCAGACTATTTGCCGCGGCCCCGTAAAGATCGCGAAACGCCTTGTTTTGGTAGGAAATAACGCCATCCGATCCGGCACTTAGCAACGGAACAGCAAGCCCTTCACCCTTGAGCGCGTCGATTCCACCCAGTTCATCAAGACGCCAAAGCAAAAGATCAGATGCAAATCGGGTCAGTCGCAGCCGGAAATGCGCACGGCGGGTCATGATATATTCTTTGCACGAATATTCGGACCGCGCGGTCGCGCGCATGCGCGCCAACAACGCCGACGGATCCGCAATGAGGTTTTCAAAAACCGTCTCGATATCGCGTCCGGTGCAGTCGCCAAACCGCCCGATCGCCATCGGGTTGCAGTATTGCACAATATTTTCTGCATTCGTGATGAACGCATGATCCGGATCATACGTGATTTGCCGGATAACGCGGGCCTTTTGCCCCACGGGCAGCAAGGCAATACACCCAAAACCGCCCCCCAGAACAACCAGCGCAAAACGCAGCGCGAGTTGTTCCGCAACGATTGATCCAAGCAGGAAAAGCAGGGAAACCGTAAAAATCAGCGCCCGTTTCCAATGCGGGGCAGTCCCAAAAATACGTAAAATTTCAGAGACTTGCCCGTTGAACACTCTCAACCTCATACCTGCGTAAGTCGGGTTTACCGTAAAAGGGTTAACCGCTTCCTAACGTGGCATGATGCGAGAAATATTGCAATTATAGGTTGCTAAAACTTTTCTAGCACGCACAGAAAAAACCCGTCGCCATCCGCACCAGGCAAAAGCTGATGTCGCGCCCGGATTTTCCACGCAGGGTCCTGCGCACAAAATGCGTCGACAATCGCGTCGTTTTCATCTGCAAGAACCGAACAGGTCGCATAGACCAAAGCCCCACCCGTACCGACCAGATTTGCGCCCGCAGCTATGACCTGCGCCTGCATTTCCCGCAGCGCGTCCAACCGCGCCTGTGTCAGTCGCCATTTTGCATCGGGCGTGCGCCGCCAAGTGCCGCTGCCCGAACAGGGCGCGTCGCAAAACACCAGATCAAAGGGGTCGTTTTGCGCCAGTCCGGCGGTTTCGATCTGGGTCACTTGCACCCCTGCCCGCGCCGCACGCACTCCAAGGTCGGTCATCCGCTGCGGGTTGATATCATGTGCATAAACCTGCGCGTCGAACTGGTCTGCAATAGCAAGCGCCTTGCCACCGCCACCGGCACAATAGTCTAGCACCCGTGCGCCTGCGCGCAGTTGCAATTGGTTAACGGCGAATTGCGACGACGCATCTTGCAGTTCAACCCTGCCATCCAGATATGCAGCCGCGTTCTTGATCCGGCGCGGATTGGCAATAACCCGTAAACATCCTTTTATTTCAGGATGTTGAGCGGCTTCTATCTGGTCTTCTTTCAGCGCACCAATGGCCGCATTCACTGTGGTGCGCCGCTGGTTAACGCGCAAAAATACATCCGCGCGCCGCTGTTGCACCAATGCGGTTTCAACGGCCGCAGCACCAAGGCTTTGTTCCCACAACGGCCAGAGCCAGTCTGGCAGATCGCAGGCTTGGGCGGGGCTTTGGGCCTGCGGGTTTGCAAGGGCTGCGCGCTCTTCGACCGAGATCACCGCGGGTGCATGGCCATCGCCACTGAACAGCTGGTCAAGATCACCGCCGTCGCGCTGTGCCAGCTGGATCATCAATGCGCGCCCGTCACCATCGCCCAACGACCGGCGCGCGCGCAGTGCATCAAACACAAGGTCACGCAGGGCCGCACGGTCTTTGGATCCGGCAAATCGGCTGCCACGGGCCCAAGTTGTCAGCGCCTGTTCTGCAGGCATCCCGTCACGGATCGTATCCAGAATTATAGCCGCAGCAGCGACCCTTGCCCCAGGTGTCATTGTGCTATTCTTTCAAAACCGTTGTTCCAGCGGCGCAACCTTGCAAATTTGTCGGGGCCAAGCATATGGCAGCCGGACCAGACCAGCCCGTCATCGACGATCGTGCTTAACGCCATCTTGCGGCTTTGGGTCGCCTTAACTGCATCTTCATCATAAATTGGGCAAAGCATCGGGTCCGCAAGCTGCAACGCTTCGGAATGCACAATATCACCGACGAGCGCCAGATCACCGATCCGCAAACCGATATGCCCGGGTGTGTGTCCAGGCAATGACCATATGCGCAGCCCGTCCCCCAGATCATCACCGCCGCGCACCGTGGTCACGTCGGGCACAAGATCCAGCAAACGCGCAGCGATCGCGTCTTGGCCAGCCCAAAAAGCGGCCTCGCGCCGGTGCAGCACGATTTCAGCATTGGGAAATACCAGCGTCCCATCACGCAGCGCGCCGCCGCAATGATCGCTGTGCAAATGGCTAAAGATGATCCGCGAAACATCTTCGGGCGCGATATCAAGCTGCGTTAAAAGATTGTGCATCTGCCCGCCGTTTGCGCCAAATGCGGCCCCGCATCCGGTATCAAACAGCGTAACCCTGCCATCCGCAAACCGCAGCACATAACAGTTGAATGCGGTCTGCAAATCGCCAAGTCCCGCTGCAAGCAGCAGCTTGTCGCGCCGCGCATCCGTCACGCCGGGAAACACGTCTGTGGGAAATACCGCGCCGCCATCGGTCAAACAGAAAACGTCGATCTGACCGACCTTATGATGCGCGATATGTTCCATTAACCGATCCGGTAGTTCGGGCTTTCGCGGGTGATCTGCACATCATGCACATGGCTTTCCTTCAGCCCTGCGCCGGTGATCTTTACAAAGGTGCAATTCTTGCGCATCTCGGCAATCGTTGCGTTGCCGGTATAGCCCATCGCCGCGCGCAAACCGCCGACCATCTGATGCACCACCGCGCTTGCGGAACCTTTATAGGGCACCTGACCTTCGATCCCTTCGGGGACCAGTTTATCGCTGGCCGCATCTTTTTGGAAATAGCGGTCCGCAGAGCCGCGCGCCATCGCGCCAAGGCTGCCCATGCCACGGTATGATTTGAACGAACGGCCCTGATACAAGATCACCTCGCCCGGGCTTTCGTCTGTGCCTGCGATCATCGATCCGACCATGGCGCAAGACGCACCTGCCGCGATGGCCTTGGCGAAATCGCCGGAAAATTTGATCCCGCCATCCGCGATGACAGGGATATCGCCGGCCGCTGCCGCGCAATCCATGATCGCGGTCAATTGTGGCACGCCAACACCGGCCACCATCCGCGTGGTACAAATGGACCCTGGTCCGATCCCGACCTTGACCGCATCGGCACCCGCTTCAATCAGCGCTTTGGCAGCCGCGCCGGTCGCGATATTGCCCGCGACAATCTGCACGCCGTTCGCATAGGCTTTGGCGCGTTCAACCGCCTGCGCAACCCCTTCGGAATGCCCGTGCGCTGTGTCGATCACAACAAGATCAACACCCGCTTCGATCAGGGCCATCGTGCGTTCAAACCCTGCATCACCAACCCCAGAGGCCGCACCAACGCGCAACCGCCCCAATTTGTCTTTGCAGGCAACGGGGTTCAATACGGCCTGTTCACTGTCCTTGAGCGTCAAAAGTCCGGTCAGTTTTCCGGTCTTGTCGGTGATCAGCAGCTTTTCGATCCGGCGGGCTTGCATCAGGGAACGGGCCTCGTCCAGATCGGCCGGTTCTTGCAGGATCGCAAGGTCTTTGGTGGTCATCATCACGCTAACGGGCGTGTTGTCATCCTGTGCAAAACGCATGTCGCGGTTGGTCACGATGCCGACAATCTTGCCACCCTCGCCGACAACCGGAAAACCGGTGATGCGGTAGCGTTCCATCAGAACCTTTGCATCCGCAAGCGTCTGTTCGGGGCGCAATGTTACCGGATTATAGACTGTGCCCGACACAAACCGTTTGACGCGACGGACCTCTTTGGCCTGATCGTCGACGTTCAGGTTTTTATGGATCACACCCATGCCGCCCGCTTGCGCCATCGCAATGGCCATCTTACTTTCGGTGACTGTGTCCATCGCACTGGACAGCACCGGAATATTCAAAGCAATGGATTTGGTGACAAATGTCTTGGTGTCAGCCGTGGACGGCAACACATTCGAAGCCCCCGGAACCAGCAACACATCATCAAAGGTAAGCGCCTCGCGAATTTCCATCAACCGTCTCCTTGGGTGGCATCGTTGGCACTGCGCTATTGCACGAAAACGGGTCCAGCAAAAGCCCCAAAAGCGGCAAAAGCAACGCTGATCGGAAAAGGCACTGCGAGGCGCCAGTTTTTTGCGGCCCAACGATACCAAAGTGGTGCGTCCGCAGGTTTTACCCATCTGGCGTGGTGAGCATATGCTATCGCGCGCATGCCCAGAAAGACAAAATGGCATTTGAACAAGACAAAGCCGACCACTCCCCAATCCGAAGCCCGTCAGTTCATTCGACAAGGTCAGGCCCACAGGGCAATGGGCACTTCGTCGTGGCTGTTTGCGCATCGTGGACTAGACTTTGCGCTCAATGTGTAAAAACTTAGAACGCGCATATTTTACAGATATCCAGGAGGCGAAATTTTGTCCGGGACCCACGAATACTGCTTAGGATGGGGTATGCGCGCGTCTGATCGTCGATTGGTACATGTTAACGATGTGCCCAAGGGTCTTGAATGCAGATGTGTCTGTCCAGAATGCGAAGCGCCCTTGATCGCACGACAGGGCGAACGCCGTACTTGGCATTTTGCGCATAAGCCAGATGAGGATTGCGGCACTGCGGGCGAAACCGCGCTACACATCGCTGCCAAGCAAACTCTTGCGGACCTCAATGGGCGGATATTCATCCCGGCGGAAACCATTCGCAAGGAAGGCTGGCCAATCCCAAACGGGCACTCCAGCAAAGCTATGGCAAAACTTGATGATCTGATGAATTATGTGATCCCCAAACGTCGTGCTTCAAAATCCAAAGTACGGATTGAACCACGAGATTGGACGGATCAAGGGTTTCAGCCGGATGCGGTTATGGAAAGAGACGACCAGGCCTTGCTGATCGAAATTCGCGTTACACATGGGGTCGACACAGAAAAGCGTAGACGCATGTGGAAAGTAGGACTTGGTACAATTGAAATCGACCTCTCGAAGACGGACCGCAACACCTCACCTGATGACCTGAAGAAGCTTTTAGTCTCGGAGGCCCCGCGCGAATGGCTGATCACTGGTCGGCCGGAAACATGGGTTAAACAAGAAGCCCAGTTTAAAAAAAGACTTGAGAGTGAAGCCTCAAGGTTGAACAGGATGGTTCCGCGCGATCTGACGACGCGTTTTTACGTCAATGCCTGCCCTCGGAGAAATGAACCAGATTTTGCGTCGGTGGATGTCTATCCGTGCCTCGACTGCGATTTTTCGGGAGGACATCTTGGCAATCTCCAGGAAACGCCAATTTGGAACATGCTTAGTGAAAAGATAAGACGCGCGGATGAAAGCGCTATGCTCTGTGCACACAAGGGCGACCCTAATGACCTGCCAACTGAAAGACAGAAAGACTTTGTCCGGCTTCTTGCGGGAAGTGATTTGGGACGCAAAGGGGGTCTACTGGCGTGCCTTCCTAATCGTTGGGAAAAAGATAAGGCATTCACGATTGCTTTCATTTCCGCGCATCCAAACTGCACCAAGTGCCATAAAAAGATGGTACTGCGAAGGAATAGCAAAGAGCAACTTTTTTGGGGGTGCAGCGGACACCCAAGTTGCACCGAAACATCCAGATATTGCCCTCACCCCCCTCTGAACAAGATTATTGCATCGCACGAGCAAGAAAGAAGCAAACAATCAGAAGAGATTGAACAACACGCTGAAGAACGGGCAGCGTTGGCCAGACCTGAATCGGGCCCGAATTCGCTGTCGAATTTGGCTACCCCATTCCCTCGCCATCCTCCGAAAGGTTAGTAATAGTACATACCCCCCTGCGGCGCACGGACGGCCGCTTGGTTCAATTGCCCGCCCTGCCCGTTCGGAGCCCGATAGTGCAGGGCAATACTTGAATACCCGGTCCAAAAACAAGCGACCACGCCCGACAAACCCGTCTATGCCGTTTCACATAATCATTATGACGGGTTCGGACCTTACAATCGGCGCGCGGCAGGGTATTGAGGGGCAAACAGACCAAGGCTGCATTCATGTCCACTGACCCTCTTGTGATTTTCACCCCTTCCGGCAAACGTGGCCGCTTTCCGGTTGGCACCCCTGTTCTGACGGCGGCGCGGCAGTTGGGCGTTGATCTTGATAGCGTTTGTGGCGGGCGCGGGATTTGTTCTAAATGCCAGATCACCCCGTCCTATGGTGAGTTTTCCAAACATAATGTCACCGTCGCTGACGATGCCCTGTCAGAATGGAACAGTGTTGAACAACGTTATGACGATATTCGCGGCCTTAAAAAGGGGCGGCGTTTGGGCTGTCAGGCCACCGTCCAAAAAGACGTGGTCATTGATGTGCCCGCCGAAAGCCAAGTGCATAAACAAGTCGTGCGCAAACGCGCCGAGGCCCGCGAAATCGTCAAGAACCCGTCAACGCGGCTTTATTATGTCGAGGTCGCCGAGCCGGATATGCATGACCCGTCTGGCGATCTGGAACGGTTGATCGCGGCCTTGCGCAAAGACTGGGACCTGCCCGCGCTTGAGGCGGATCTAAGCGTGCTGCAAACGCTGCAAACAGCCCTGCGCAAAGGCGCGTGGAAAGTCTCCGTAGCCGTGCATTTAGGCGACACCACATTCAGCCCGCGCATCATTCAGATTTGGCCGGGGCTTTATGAGGGCACGCTTTACGGACTGGCCGTTGATCTGGGGTCCACCACCATTGCCGGCCATCTGTGTGATTTGCGCACGGGCGAGGTTGTCGCGTCATCGGGCATCATGAACCCGCAAATCCGCTTTGGCGAAGATCTGATGAGCCGCGTCAGCTATGGCATGATGAACGCCAGCGGATCAACCGAGATGACCGCCGCCGTGCGCGAAGGCATGAATGCGCTTTTCACCCAGATCGCATCCGAGGCGCAGATTGACCCTGCGCTGATCGTCGATGCGGTATTTGTTTGCAACCCTGTGATGCACCATCTGTTTTTGGGGATTGATGCATATGAATTGGGGCAAGCGCCCTTTGCATTGGCGACATCTGACAGCCTGTCACTGCGCGCGTCCGAATTGGGCCTGCAACTGCACTCTGCGGCGCGGGTCTATATCCTGCCTTGTATCGCAGGCCATGTGGGTGCAGATGCGGCCGCCGTGGCATTATCCGAAGCCCCCGGAAAATCTGACGATCTGATGCTGGTCGTGGATGTCGGCACCAATGCCGAAATCATCCTTGGCAACCGCGAAAAGGTGCTGGCCTGTTCATCACCCACCGGACCCGCCTTTGAAGGCGCGCAAATCAGTTCCGGTCAGCGTGCCGCCCCTGGTGCGATTGAACATGTGGCGATTGATCCGGTCACCAAACTGCCAAAATTTCAGGTTATCGGCTCTGATCTGTGGTCGGACGAAGAAGGTTTCGACGCGGCGATCGCGCAAACCGGTGTCACAGGAATTTGCGGGTCCGGCATTATCGAGGTCGTCGCCGAAATGCGCATGGCGGGCATCGTAGATGCGCCAGGGCTGATTGGCACGGCGGAGCAGACAGGTTCGCCCAACTGTTTCACGGACGGGCGCACCAATTCTTATCTGCTTTATGATGGCACGGCCGATGGCGGCCCCAAAATCACCGTGACCAATACCGATATCCGGCAAATCCAGATGGCCAAAGCGGCACTTTATTCCGGTGCGCGGCTCTTGATGGACAAATTCGGCGTGGATCACGTGGACCGTGTGGTGCTTGCGGGGGCCTTTGGCGCGCATATCAGCCCCAAACATGCGATGGTGCTGGGCATGATCCCCGATGCGCCCTTGGACAAGGTGACAAGTGCGGGCAACGCGGCAGGGACAGGCGCGCGGATCGCGCTATTGAACGTTGATGCGCGTGCCGAGATCGAAGAAACCGTGCGCCAGATCCACAAGATCGAAACCGCGATTGAACCAAGGTTCCAAGAGCATTTTGTAAATGCTTCGGCCATTCCCAACGCGGTTGAACCCTTTCCGATCCTCAATTCAATTGTGACCTTGCCCGATGTAAACCACAACACAGGCGGCGGAAGGCGGCGGCGTTCACGCTAGAACCGCTCTTGCGATGGCGCGCAAATGCCGCGCGTCTGTACCGCAACAGCCGCCCAATACATTCAGATGCGGCGCACGGGCGCGTAATGCGGCCAGCTGCGCGCCCAGTTCCGCCGGATCGCCGTCATCAAGCGCGGTCGCATTGTCGAGATCTGCATGGCTACAGCGCGACGCATTGGCCACCAACCCACGGACCCGTTCCAAAGCCGTGAAATCGGGCGGCAGGTGATCAGGATGGGCGCAATTCACCATGAAATAGGCCGCATAGGCACCGGTTTGCTGGTCAACCTGCGCAACCGCCGCCGCCAATGGCGTGCCATCGGGCAGGTAGCCGTTGGTTTCAACTGTGAATGACATGACCACGGGCAGGCGCAAGTCTTGGGCGGCGCGGATGATGCCCACGGCCTCGGGGATATGGTTGACCGTATAGGCGGAGACCATATCGGCGGCGGTCTGGGCAAACCAGCCGATCTGCTGCGCGTGATAGTCGTGATAGATATCAGGATCTTGGTGCGCGGCCGGCCCATAGGCATCAGCCATCGGGCCAAGGTTGGCGCTGATCAATGTTTGCGCACCGGCCATATCGGCGACAAAAGCGACCGCCGCAATATTTGCGCGCTGCAATTGCGCTTTGTCATAACCCAAAGGTTCCGCGCGGGCGCCATTGGCCATCCATGTGGGGCTTTCTAAGATCGTGACGCAATCAAACCCGCGGGCCGCCGCCATTTGATCTGCATAGACTGCCGATAGAACAGCGCGCCCTGCGTCAGTCTCAAGCAACGGAAAGCTCGCAAATTCGGGTAGATCAACCCCGCGCCGAAAGATCAAATCCGTTTCCGCGCCCGTATGGGTCAAATAAAGGCGATCCGTAAGATGTGGCAAGCTGTCTGACATGCTGCGCCCTTCGTGCAATCCGGCATGATGCGGCATGCCTATCATTATTCGACAATTTCTGCGACGCATTTGTAGATCAGTCTTGACGGCGCGCACGGCGCTGATTACCTGCAAGCCTGTGATGCGGGTATGGTGAAAAGGTATCACGAAAGCTTCCCAAGCTTCAGTTACGAGTTCGATTCTCGTTACCCGCTCCACTCCCTTCTTTGAAATTCTCAGATTTTCGCGCGCCGTTGCGGGGTTATCCTTTCAATCGCGCAAGAGACTGTTATGCATAAGTTACAAAAACATAGGGAGTTAACAATGAAATCGATTTTCCTCACCGGTGCGACCCTGTTTGCAGCGACCTCTGCAATGGCAGGCGATTTTGTCGAACCAGTGCGTGATGGCGGCTCTGGCGAAGGGGCGATTATCCTGCTGGCACTTTTGGGCGTTGTGATTGCGTCAAGCGCAATCGGCAGCATGGCCACGCGCAACAATAGCACAATGGAAATCGCGCCCACGGATATTGACGAAAACGCAGGGCATTAATTACGCCAGATTGCCGCGCGCGCCATCCGGCGCAAAGGATCAAGCAAAATCGGAACCAGCCGGTGCGTCATCAATGGTGCATCGGCTTTTTCATCCAGACCCACCGTAATATGTTCGTCCGCGCCGGTGATATAAAGAGTCCCGAACAACCAATCCCAAAGCGCAATCGTCTGCCCGTAGTTCTTGTTGAAATGCGCCGGATTGGTGCTGTGGTGGACTTGGTGTTGCGCAGGTGAAATCAACACACGCTCGAATACCGGACCGAAACTGATCCAGATATGCGAATGGTGGAAATTTGCGACCGTCATATTCACCACCACGACAAAGGCATTGGCCCCTGCGATTGTCGACAGCGGCGCATCGGGATCAAAGGCACCAACCAGCAACCCCAGTATGACACCGACGATCACCGTCTGGATACTGGTGGAAACCAATGACCCCAAAGGATGCTGGCGATATGCGGTCAGCGGGGTCAGAACGGATGCACTATGGTGTACGGCATGCAAGGGCCAGATCAAGGCAACCGAATGATGTGCGCGGTGTGACCAATAGGTGGCAAAGTCGCTGAGCAGCCAAAGATAGAATGCCAGCCAGACAGGATGCATCGGGGTCGCGCGCAGCGGCGCAATGTCGATCTGTGCAACTACAGCGGCCGCGACAAGCGGCGTTGCTGCAAACCGCGCTGAAATACCCAGCAACGTGACCAGTTTGCCGACCGCGAAAAGCACAAGATCAATGCGCGTCGAAGCATGGCGCCAGATTGCCGCCGGAAACAGCCAGTCGGCAAATCCGCCGCGCACCGCGCGCCAACGGTAGACCACCCATGCGATCACAATAAATGACGCAAGATAATGCGGTGTAACAAGCGTATAGCCGTCAAAAACTCGGGCGAAAAAATGCCAGATGGCGTCAGTCATATCGCAATCTTTCCTTGCGGGGCGCACGCGCGTTTTCAGCGCATATGTTCAGCTTGGCGCGGCGCGCAAACCAGCTTAGATAGATCACGAACAAACACCTTAGGAAAGACGACAAATGCCCGAGATTCTGCGCAAACACACAAATGCACGTATGAGCCAAATGGTTATTCACAACGGGATCGCCTATCTGGCCGGACAGGTCGGCACACCCGGCGGCACCGCGACCGAACAAACCGTTGATGTGCTTGCAAAAATCGACGCGCTTCTGGCTGAAGCAGGCACAGACAAAACAAAACTGCTGACCGCGCAAATCTGGGTGTCCGACATTGCATCCGAATTTGCCGAAATGAATGCGGTTTGGGATGCGTGGGTTCCCGAAGGCCATGCGCCCGCGCGCTGGACCGGCGAAGCCAAGCTCGCAACACCGGACTATAACGTCGAGATTATCGTCACCGCCGCGATCTAACGTAAGGTGGATCTTGATCCACCCTACCCTGCGAACATCCCCAAGAGCCCTGCCGCCGCAATCGGCAGGCTCATCGGCAGGATCTGCCGCGCCATCACAGCCCATTTGCTATCCTTGGATCCAAACGCCTTGCGCAGGGAAATGATGATCGGGAACAGCACAAAGACCACGCCCAGAAATCCCGCAAGCGCGTACCAGCCGTTTGCCGTCGGGATCAGCAGCGCGGTTCCTGCCAGCAGTTTGACCGCGCCCGCCCCCATTCCACCGACCGAAAACAGCCCGATTCCCAGCACAAACACAATTGCGCCCTGCGCCAGTTGCCAGCCATAGGCAGACGGGTCGCCCGCGGTCACGATTTGCACGAT
Source organism: Yoonia tamlensis (assembly GCF_900115105.1). Taxonomy (GTDB): domain Bacteria; phylum Pseudomonadota; class Alphaproteobacteria; order Rhodobacterales; family Rhodobacteraceae; genus Yoonia; species Yoonia tamlensis. The sequence goes on along the minus strand of NZ_FOYP01000001.1, from coordinate 1,121,929 downwards.
AAACAGGACAACAGGCAACAGCGTCAGCCAGTTGGGCATCCGCGCCGTGCGGATATCAATCGCGACCGCGATCATCAAAATGGCGGCCATCGCATAGGGAATGTATTGGGCGATCATTGCAAAACTATCCTCTGAATCTGGTGCAGCTTTGCGCTAAACCCCGTTGTTTTGCAAGAACCCGACAAGCGCTGCAGTCGATCCGTCCTTGCCTTGCGCGGATTGCGTCCCTTCGACAACAGGTTGCAGCGCCGTCGCCAGCTCTTTGCCCAGCTCAACACCCCATTGGTCATAGGAATTCAGCCCCAGCACAACGCCTTCGACAAACACGCGGTGTTCATATAGCGCGATAATCTGGCCCAGCATAAACGGATCAAGCTGCGGATAGGCGATTGTGACCGAAGGGCGGTTGCCTGCAAAAACGCGGTGCTTGGCTTGGCGTTCCAATTCGTCTCCGCTGAATTTATCAGCGACCTTGCTGCGCGCCGCGTCAAGATCACGACCGCGCATCAACGCCTCTGACTGGGCCAGACAATTGGCCACCAGCAACTGGTGTTGATGATGCAGATCATCATTATGGCCACGCGCAGCGACCAGGAATTCACACGGGATCACCCGCGTGCCTTGGTGGATCAGCTGGTAAAACGCATGCTGCCCGTTTGTGCCCGGCTCGCCCCAGACAACGGGGCCGGAATCCACAGGCAAATCCGCGCCATCCATGCTGACGCCCTTGCCGTTGCTTTCCATTTCTAGCTGCTGAAGATAGGCAGGCAAGCGACTGAGAAGATTATCATAAGGCAGCACAGCACGGGTTGCAAAACCGCAAATCTGATTGTGCCAAATCCCCACAAGCGCCAGCATGGCCGGCAGGTTTTCTTCCCATTTGGCGGCCTTGAAATGCTGGTCCATCGCCTGTCCACCGCGCAGGAACGCGCGGAAATTATCCGGCCCGATGGCGATCATCAGTGACAGGCCAATCGGCCCCCACATGGAATAACGGCCGCCAACCCAGTCTTCAAAACCGAACACACGTTCGGGGGCGATGCCAAAATCCGCGGTCTTATCCGCGGCCGTCGACAGGGCCGCAAACTGCGCGCCCGTATCAGTCACCGATTGCCCCATCCACGCCTGCGCCGTGCGCGCGTTGGTCATGGTCTCAATCGTGGTAAATGTCTTTGAGGCCACGATCACAAGCGTTGTGGCCGGATCACAGACCTGCATCGCGGCGGCGATATCGGCTGGGTCGACATTGCTGACAAAATGGCAACGCGGGCCGTCGTGAAAAGGTGCCAATGCCTTGACCGCCATCGCAGGGCCAAGGTCGGACCCGCCGATCCCGATATTGATCACATCGGTGATCTTGCCACCCTGTCCGGCAAAACTGCCGTCACGCACCGCCTGCGCAAACTGCGCCATGCGGTCAAGCGTGTCCAAAATCCCCGGCATCACATCCGCGCCATCGACCATGACCGGACCGCCATCAAGATTGCGCAGCGCCGTGTGCAGTACCGCGCGCCCTTCGGTTTCATTGATCGCAGCGCCTGTAAACATCGCGGCACGCTTTTGCGCCACGCCCGTTTTTTCAAGCAATTCAATCAACAGCGCGCGCCCGTCCGCGTCGATATTTGTCTTGGCATAATCCAGCAACATATCACCCGCACGCGCCGAAAAATCCGCTGCGCGATCTGCGTCGACCAGCGTTTCAAAGCGGCGCGCGGCAATCGTCGCGTGGTGTTTCTTGAGGTCATCCCACATATTATTTCTCCGCCCAATGCACGGTTGCACCGTTCAGGATCGCGGCAACGGGCGCCAGCTCAGGGCTGGACCGTTGCGCTTTTTCCAATGCAGCGCGTTTTTCCGCGCCAACGATAACGATATGGCGTTTGATTGCCGCGTTTAATACTTTGGCCGACAAGGTAATGCGCGGCTCTGGCGCGCCGGGCGCGCGCATCGCGACAAGCCGGTCATTGCCATGCAGCGCAAGATCAAGCTGATCCGCGCCCGGAAAAATAGACGCGGTATGCATATCCGCGCCCATCCCTAGCAGGCAGACAGATATCGGCAGCGCCGCGTCCAGATCGGCGGCAAGCGCGGGCAGTTTTTCTTCGGGAGTAGGCGCATCCGCATAAAGCGGCATATATTGCGCCGACGCCGCGCGGTTCACAAGCAAGCGCTGGCGCAATAGCCGCGTGTTCGAGCGGTCAGAACTTTCGGGCACCCAGCGTTCATCGGTCAGCATCACATGCACGCGCGCCCAATCAAGATCAACGCCGCAAAGACTGTCAAAAATCGGGCCCGGCGTTGTGCCACCTGGCACCGCCAAAGAGGCCGTATCATGGGTCAACAATGTGTTCTTGAGCTCGCCCGCAAGGGTATCCGCCAAGTTCATCATCATCATTTCCGCATCAGGATATTCGCGTAATTCCATCAATACAGGCCTTTTCTCTATTTATGTATTGCATGAACTATGCGGCATTACGCCTTGAGTTCACGCCATTTTCTGCCGTCACGATGCAGCATGGCAAGCGCATCCTCTGGTCCTGCTGATCCGGCTTCGTAATGCTTTGGCACATCGTTGCGCGCTTCCCAGCCGTTGATCAGCGGATCGGTCCAGCCCCAAGCGGCTTCTACCTCGTCACCGCGCATGAACAGCGTTTGGTTGCCACGGATCACATCCATGATCAGCCGCTCGTATGCATCCGGCACTTCTTCGGCATCGGGCCCGAGCGCATCGGCAAATGTCATATCAAGCGGCACATCGATCAGACGCATGCCCCCCGGTCCTGGTTCTTTGATCGTGACTTGTAGGTCCATGCCTTCATTGGGCTGCAGCCGGATTGACAGAATATTGCGGTGACGCGCGACGTCGCCTTCGAAAATCGTATGGCCAAGGTCCTTGAAATAGACGGTAATTTCGGAAGAACGTGCTTTCATCCGCTTACCCGTGCGCAAATAGAACGGCACGCCGGCCCACCGCCAATTCGCAATCTCGCATTTCATCGCGATAAAGCTTTCGGTGAATGAACGGGGATTTTCCGCATCTTCGCGGTAACTCGGGCCATCGGGGCCCGCATCATATTGGCCGCGCACAATATGGTGGGGCGCAACAGGTTGCAGCGCGCGGATAACTTTCAGTTTTTCGTCGCGCACCTCGTCGGGGCCATATTGGTTTGGCGGCTCCATCGCGATCAGGCACAACAGTTGCATCAGGTGGTTTTGCACCATATCGCGCATCGCACCGGATTTGTCATAATAGCCGCCGCGCCCGCCAACACCGACAGTTTCTGCCACCGTAATCTGGATATGATCGACGTAATGGTTGTTCCAAAGCGGCTCAAACAACATATTCCCGAAACGCACAGCCATCAGGTTTTGCACGGTTTCCTTGCCCAGATAGTGGTCAATCCGGTAGATCTGGCTTTCGTCAAAATGCGCGGCCAACGTTTTATTCAACGCACGCGCGGTTTCGAGATCACGGCCAAAAGGTTTTTCCACCACGATCCGGCTTTGGGCATTGGCGATCTTATGGGTGTGCAGCCGTTCGGCCAGATCGCCAAACAGCGACGGGGCCACAGAAAAATAGAATGCCTGCACCACGTCGCTGCGCACCAGTCCGGCAAGTTCGACCCAGCCGCCATCGCCTTTTGCGTCAATCGCGACATAATCAAGTGCCGCAACAAAAGCGTCGAGGCTCTTGGTATCATTCTTTTCATCGCCACCAAATTCGGCCACGGCCTCGGCGATCATTGAGCGGTAAGCGGCGGTATCCATTTCAGAACGCGCGGCCCCAATGATCCGTGACCCTACGGGCATTTGCCCTGATCTGAACCTGCGAAACAATCCAGGCAAGATTTTCCGGCGCGCCAGATCGCCGGTCCCGCCAAAAATGACAAGATCAAATGTTTCGACGGGAATGACGCGAGAAACCATTGCTTACTCCGCTTTTTGCTCAGTTACGTTAGCGCTAACGCCGCCTGTCTAACGCGCACTGCTTCGCAAGTCTAGCACCAGTTCGCCCTATGCTTCCAGTTCTGCATCCCAATACAGAAAATCAATCCAGCTTTCGTGCAAATGTCCGGGCGGAAACTTGCGCCCGACGTTATGCAGCTGCTCTGCAGCCGGTTGGCGTGGTGGCTTGCGCAGGCTCATGCCCGACTGGCGCAATGATTTTGACCCTTTGCGCAGGTTGCATGGCGAACAGGCAGCCACCACATTTTCCCAGCTTGTCACCCCACCCGCCGCACGCGGCACCACGTGATCAAAGGTTAATTCGCCTTTGGCCCCGCAATACTGGCAGCAAAAGGAATCGCGCAGAAATAGGTTAAACCGCGTAAAGGCGACCTGTTTTTGCGGTTTTACATAATCCTTAAGAACCACCACGCTGGGAATGCGGATTTGCGTCGACGGGCTATGCACATAGGCGTCATATTCGCTGACAATATCCACCCTGTCCAACCAGGCCGCTTTTATCGCATCCTGCCAAGGCCATAGCGACAGCGGATAATACGACAAAGGCCGGTAATCCGCGTTCAGCACCAAGGCCGGATATTGCCTGAGCGCTGCAGGCGCATGCGTAAAATCAGTTCGGAAATCGGCCTGCGTCATATCTTACATCCCACATCGTGAAACGCGGGCGCCGGGGTCAAACGGCGTTCCCGCAGTCTCCTTCAGTTAAGACTATATATCGCGTCAGAAATGTGACAAGCCCCGACATCTTCCAAATTTTGGGCAGATTTGCTTAGCTCATTCCCAGCCGGTCGCGCATGAACGCCAGCGCCACTTGCAACCCGTCAGGTGCGATCCCGTGGCCTGTGCCTTTCATGATATGCGCGTATACTTCTTTCCAGCCCGCACCTTGCAACACTTCGGCGGCTTGCGGCAGCGATTGTGGCGGCACAACGTCATCTGCGTCACCATGAATCAGCAACACGGCCGGGCGCGACTGTACCTCGTCCACCAGCGATTCCGGTTCCAAGAGCCGCCCCGAAAATGCAACGATTCCCGCAACAGGATCTTCGCGGCGCGGCACCACATGCAGCGCCATCATCGTGCCTTGCGAAAAGCCCAGCACAATCACCTGTTCGGGCAGCAGATCTTCGTCGACCATAACCCCGTCCAGAAACGCATCCAGATCAGCGGCGGCACGGTCCAGCCCTGCGCGGCTTTCTTCTTCGGATGATCCGTCGATCCACGGGATCGGAAACCATTGGAACCCCATCGGTGATCCGGCGCAATCTTCGGGCGCATCTGGGGCGATAAACAGCGTGTCGGGCATATGTTCGCCCAATGGGTCCGCAAGCCCGATCAAATCAGCCGCATTGGCGCCATAGCCGTGCAAGAACACAACGCAAGACCGCGTTTCCCCCGAAATTGGTTCGCGCCGCTGCGCCTCGAGTGCCCGTGTCATCTGATACCTTCTCTTTGTTTGTTGTGTTTGTAGTAGGCCCACATGATCCGCGCCGCAACCGATTGCCATGGCGACCATTCCTGCGCTATTGCCCGCATGGCCCGTTCATTTGGCCGCGCGTCCAGATCAAAAATCAGCTTTGCCGCCTCTTGCAGCGCCAGATCACCGCAGGCAAAGACATCGGCGCGCCCCAGCGAAAACATCGCATAGATTTCCGCCGTCCATGTGCCAATCCCCGAAACGGCCGTCAGCGTTTTGATCACCTGTTCCGTTGGCATGGCGCGCAAAGCAATGAAATCAATCTGCGCATCGGACAAGGCTTTGGCGTATTTCGCTTTTTGGCGACTTAGCCCCAATGCGCGCAGGTCGTCCTCTGATGTTTGTGTAACCGCCTCTGGCGTGACCATCCCCGCGGCCTCAAGCCGACCCCAGATCGCATTGGCCGAAGCCACGCTGACCTGCTGGCTGGTAATTGCGCTAAGTAATTCGGCAAACCCGTCGGGCTTGCGCCGAAGCGGAAGCGGTGGCAGGCCTTGCATGGCAACCGCAAAGCGCGGCTCATGCGCACAAAGCCACGCCACCCCTTCGGCAACGCAATCAAGGCTGTGAATGATCCGCCCTGTCACAGCGCACGCACCCATGCCAATGCGGCATCAACAGAATCGACCCTCTGCCAATCGCCGGACATTGGTCGCGCGATCATCAAGACGGGGATATCCAGATGATTTGCTGCCGTCAGCTTTGTCCTGCTAGCCGCGCCGCCAGCGTTTTTTACCACCAGATGCGTGACGCCAAGCGCAGAAAATAACTGCATTTCATCCGCGACAGAAAACGGTGGACGCCCGACCAGAAACCGCCCGCCTTTGAACGGAAACGCGCCATCTGGCGGATCAATCTGGCGGCAAATGACATCGCGCCCCGTCAGATTTGCAAAGCGGTCGAGCGTCTGCCGCCCTGTCCCCAAAAACACGACAGTGCCCATTGGGATATGCGCGGCGGCCTCTTCCTCGCGCGCGATTTCTGTCCAATTATCGCCCTGTTCGGCCGTCCAGCCGGGGCGCAGCATTTGCAGGTAAGGCAGGTTCAGATCAGCGCAAATGCGGGCCGTGCGCCGCGTGATCCGGTCAGCGAACGGATGTGTGGCATCCAGAACGGCGGTTATGTTTTCTTTGGCCACATAGGCGCGAAACCCCTCCGCGCCGCCAAAGCCACCTATCCGCGTGGGCAGCGGCAAAGGGTCAGGCGCGCGCGTGGCCCCCGCGAGCGAGACAATCGCATCCGTGCCTGCAAGCGCCTGCGCGATCCGGCGCGCCTCGCCCGTGCCGCCAAGGATTAGCAACGTCATACCCCTGCCCGCCCGATGATATTTCCGGCGCGGTCAATCACGACCGTGTCGATCAACGATTGATCCCCGACAAGTGCTTGGGCAGCGGACCGGGCCTGTTGCGCAATCCGCGCGGCCAAGGGCGCGCCCGCGATTTCATATGCTTCGAGTGCGGTATTGGCTTTGCCCACGGCTGGGTCGCCCGCCCATTCCGCAAGCTGTGCAAAATCCACCTGAGTGCGTGACGAATGCAGATCAACCGCGCCCTGCGCCAGTTTCGCCATTTTACCAATGCCACCGCCAATGGTGACGCGCGCAACCGGATGGCGGCGCAGGTATTTCAGCATCCCGCCCGCAAAATCACCCATATCCAACATGGCGTGGTCAGGGAGGTCGAACAGCGCTTGCACGATCTTTTCCGAGGTCGCGCCGGTGCAGCCCGCAACATGGGTCAGCCCGTCCGCGCGCGCGACATCAACGCCGCGGTGGATCGAAGCGATCCATGCCGCACAGGAAAACGGACGCACGACACCTGTGGTGCCCAAAATCGACAATCCACCCACGATCCCCAAACGCGGGTTCCATGTCTTTTTTGCGATTTCAGCACCGTCTGGGATGGCGACTTCGATTTGTACATCGGGGGATTGGCCAAATTCTTCGGCCATTTCCGCCACAACATCGCGCATCATCTGGCGCGGCACCGGATTGATTGCAGGTTCACCAACACCGATGGGCAGGCCCGCTTTGGTCACAGTGCCAACGCCCTCTCCGGCCTTGAACTGCACCCCGACACCTGCACGCACCGTGACAATTATCAACGCACCATGGGTGACATCAGGGTCATCGCCTGCGTCTTTGGTGATGCCAACACGCGCCCAGCCTGCACCGCATTCAGCCAAGGCCAGCGGAAACACCGGCACTTCGCCTTTGGGCAAGGTGATCGACACAGCATCCGGAAACGCGCCGCCCCAAAGGCGGATCAATGCCGCCTTGGTCGCGGCGGTCGCGCAGGCACCTGTGGTCCAGCCACGGCGCAAATCTCCGGTTGGTTTACGTGTCATCGGGGCCGACTATAGGCGCGCAATTGAATGCCGCCAATCCGCAATCGGTGGTCGTTTGGCACCTTTCCAAGCCCCGCATTCAGCGCCATAAAGGCGCTATGACACAGACACCGACACTTCCCGCATTTGATTGGCCGGTTTTACAACCTGGCTGGGTTTGGCTTTGTGGCGCAGGCCCCGGCGATCCGGGGCTATTGACGCTGCACGCGGCCAACGCGCTGCGGCAGGCGGATGTGGTGATTTACGACGCGCTTGTCCAAGAAGCGATTCTGGATTGGGCACCGCAGGCTGAACACATCTATGCAGGTAAGCGCGGCGGTAAACCTTCGGCCAAACAGCGTGATATATCGCTGCAACTGGTTGATCTGGCCCGCGCTGGCAAAAAGGTGTTGCGGCTGAAAGGCGGCGATCCGTTTGTCTTCGGGCGCGGCGGCGAAGAGGCGCAAACCCTGATCCAGCACGATATCCCCGTGCGCATTATCCCCGGTATTTCAGCAGGCATCGGCGGGCTGGCCTATGCGGGTATTCCCGTGACCCACCGCGATGTGAACCAATCGGTGACCTTTGTGACAGGGCATGATCAATCAGGCGAAACACCCGGATCATTGGATTGGGACAGCATTGCCAAGGGGTCGCAAGTCATTGTGATCTATATGGGAATGAAGCACATCGCCCAGATCGCAGATAAATTGACCGGTGCCGGACGCCCTGCCAATGAACCCGTGGCGATTGTGACATCTGCCACCACGGCGGATCAAAAGGTGCTCGAAACCACGCTAGGAACGATGGTTGATGATGTTGCCAGTTCCGCACTGGAACCGCCCGCGATCATCTGTGTCGGCAAATCTGTGCTGATGCGTCAGGTGCTGGACTGGCAAGGGATCGCAGCGGGGAAAAAGCCGCGCAATCTTGATCCATTGGGGCGCGGACGCCCTGCCGAAACCCCGTAAGATGAGCTTTGTGATCGCAGCCCCTGCGTCCGGCAGCGGCAAAACCACGATCACCTTGGGGCTTTTGCGCGCGATAAGCCGGATGCGCCCCGTGCGCGCCGCCAAATCAGGGCCCGATTACATCGACCCGCAATTCCACGCGGCGGCCTGCGGGGCGCGATGTGTGAACCTTGATGCATGGGCGATGACACCGGAACGGATTGCTGCGCTTGCCGCCGGTGAAACCCCGCTGATCATCGAGGGCGCGATGGGCCTGTTTGACGGCGCCCCCCCTGACGGCAAAGGCGCCACGGCAGACCTCGCACGCATTCTGGGGTTGCCTGTGGTTCTGGTCATCGACGCCGGACGCATGGCCGGATCGGTTGCCGCACTTGCCCAAGGGTTCATCAACCATGATCCGCGTGTGAATATCGCAGGTGTTATCCTGAATAATGTCGGCTCTGCGCGGCACGAGGCGATGCTGCGCCGCGCATTGGGTGACATTCGGATATTTGGCGCCGTGCCGCGCAGGCCCGATCTGGCGCAGCCTTCGCGGCATTTGGGGCTGGTGCAGGCCGTTGAGCGCCCCGATCTGGAAGCCTATCTGGACGCAGCCGCAGACCTGATTGCGGGCACTGTCGATCTTGGGGCGCTTTTGCAACTGCATCCCGCCCGATTGCCTGCCCGCACTGCAAACCGCTGCACGCCGCCTGCGCAAAACATCGCCATCGCCCGCGATGCGGCATTTGCGTTTTGCTACCCACATATGATTGCAGATTGGCACAACGCGGGTGCGAATCTCAGCTTCTTTTCCCCGCTCGCAAATGAGCCAGCCCCCGCGGCAGATTTCATCTATCTGCCCGGTGGCTACCCCGAATTACATGCGGGAAGGCTGGCCGCGAATATGTGCTTTCTTGACAGTTTGCGGCAGTCGGGCGCGCAAATATACGGCGAATGCGGCGGCTATATGGTTTTGGGGCAAACAATCACGGATGCCGACGGACAATCCCATACAATGGCCGGATTGCTGGGGCTTGAAACTTCGTTTGCCAGCCGCAAATTGCACCTTGGTTACCGCACCTTGCAAGCAACCCAAGGGCCGATGCGCGGCAGTTGGGCGGGGCATGAATTCCACTATGCGACGACCCGAAAGGCGCGCGGCACCCCGCTGTTTGATGCCAAAGACGCCGAAGGCACCGCGCTGACCCCGATGGGGTTGGTCAACGGCAATGTTTCGGGATCTTTTGCCCATGTCATCGACGCGGCACTTCGCCCATTGCAAGTCTAGTTTCGGCGGCTTACCGATACGCGCATGGATATGACAAACGATAAAATCGCCAAACGCAATGTCGCCGTTTTGGTCTTGGCCCAAGCAATCCTTGGCGCGCAAATGCCGATGATCTTTGTGATCGGTGGCTTGGCGGGCGGGATGCTGGCCAGCAACCCCTGCCTTGCGACCTTGCCGATTTCGTTCATTGTTTTCGGGTCCATGACCACAGCACCGTGGCTGAGCCCGCTGATGCAACGCAACGGGCGGCGGTTCGGGTTCTTTATCGGGGCTTTTGCGGGGGCGATCGGTGCGCTGATTGCGGCCTACGGGCTATATGTCGGGTCGTTTGCCATTCTGCTCTGCGGGTCATATTTCACTGGTATCTATATGTCGTCGCAGGGGTTTTTCCGCTTTGCGGCGACTGATGTTGCGTCCGATGCGTTCCGCCCCAAAGCGATTTCCTATGTCATGGCAGGCGGGCTTTTGTCGGCTATCGTCGGGCCACAGCTAAACAAGCTGGTTCAGGACGCCTATGCCGTGCCATTCATGGGAACATATCTGGCAGTTGCGGCGCTTAACCTTGGCGGGATGTTGCTGTTTTTCCTGCTGACCCTGCCCAAAGGGTCGCGCGCCGATACCACCGCAGCCACCGCCCCCGTCGGGCGAAGCCGGAGGCAATTGCTGCAAGACCCGCAAGTGATCGTCGCGATCATTTGCGGCATGGTAACCTATGCGCTGATGAACCTTGTGATGACGTCGACGCCACTGGCCGTCGTTGGCTGCGGCTTTGATAAGAACACCGCCAACGACATCGTTTCGGCGCATGTTTTGGCGATGTATATCCCGTCTTTCTTTACCGGCCATCTGATTGCCAGATTTGGGGTACAGCGGATTCTGGCTACCGGGCTGGTGATCCTTGGCGGCGCAGGGCTGGTTGCACTTTCGGGCGTGACGCTGACAAATTTCTATATCACGCTGATCTTGCTCGGTCTCGGCTGGAATTTCGGCTTTATCGGCGCAACCACAATGCTGGCCGGCGCGCACCGCCCCGAAGAACGCGGCGTTGTGCAGGGCATGAACGATATGATTGTCTTTGGTATGGTGACCTTCGCATCACTTGCGTCTGGCGGGTTGATGAATTGCTCGGGCGGCACCGCTGTCGAAGGCTGGACCGCCGTGAACCTCGCGATGGTCCCGTTTCTTGTCCTCGCAGGTGGCGCGCTTATCTGGCTCGTGCGGCAACCGCGCACAGCGATCTAGCGCCACCACCCCCGCAATGCCAGATGGGCAAATCGCAGATGTTCGCGAAATGGCGGCAGGCCAAGTGCGCCACGCGCCACCTTAGCTGGGTCACTTAGGATCTGGCGCAAGACAGGGCGCGCAAGGTAACCGGCGAATAAAACGGGTGCGGTAAGCGGGGAAATCTGGCGGCGGGCCTCCACCGCAGCATCCAGCCGCACCTGCGCCCGCTGTGCAAGCGCCAGAACACCCGCTTCGGATCCGTCCAGCAAAGGCATGCGTCCGCGTTCCTCGAGGTCGGGAATGGCGCGGAACAGATTTGCAACACCGGCCGCATAGGCGAAATCGCGTACCGCAATTTGATCACCCTGCCCCAACAGCCGTGCAGCGGTGACCATCAAATGGCCCGATGTCGCATCGATATAGGCGTCCATATGGGTCTGATCTTCAAACGGATCACTGTAAATATCCCACCGGCGCGCCGCGATCAGACCATCCAGTAACGTGGCCCCTTCAGCATCCAAGACGGCGGCCAAAGCATCCACAACCTCGTGCTTTCGCGGGGTCACGCCTTGCGCAATTTCCTCGAGCGCATCACGCCACCATTGCAGACGCATTTCCGCGATCATCGGCTCTTTGGTCACCCAAGGGGCACGCGCAACTTCGACGTTCAACGCATAAAGCGGGAACAGAATCTTACGCGCGGGCACAGGTGCCGCCATCGCGGCACGAAACCGCTCGGGGTCCGCCTTTTCCACAAGGGCCGCACAGGCATGAAAGCTCATATCAATATCATCTTGCCAAAAATACTCAAAAATTCAGCCCTTTGCCCCGTCACGGATCAGTTTCCAATTGATCGCATCCACCAATGCGTCAAATGATGCATCCACAATGTTGGCGCTGACCCCGACAGTGGACCAACGCCGCCCCTGCCCGTCTTCGCTGTCAATAATCACGCGGGTCACGGCCTCGGTCCCGCCATTGGTGATCCGCACTTTGAAATCAACCAGCTGCATGTCTTCGATATAGGCCTGATACGGGCCGAGATCCTTGGACAAGGCCCGCGAAAGCGCGTTGACCGGCCCCTGATCCGACCCGTCCGGTCCCTGACTTTCGGAGACGTTCAAAAACCGTTCGCCGTTCACCTTGGTCACGACCACGGCTTCGGACAGCGACACCATTTTGCCGCGCTTGTTCCTGCGCCGTTCAATGGTCACACGGTAGCGTTTGACTTCGAAAAACTTGGGCAATGTGCCCAGCTCGGCCCGCGCAAGCAGCTCAAAACTGGCGGCGGCGGTGTCATAGGAAAACCCTTGGGCTTCCTTTTCCTTGATCCGTTCAACAATACGGGCGAGCGCGGGATTGCCCAGATCAACATCAATTCCGGCATCCGCCAAACGGGCGCGCAGGTTCGATTGTCCGGCTTGGTTCGACATCGGCACAATGCGGCTATTGCCGACAGAAGCGGGGTCGATATGTTCATAGGTGGACGGGTCCTTGGCGATGGCCGAAGCATGCAAGCCCGATTTATGCGCAAAGGCCGATGCCCCGACATAGGCCGCCTGTTTGGCCGGCACACGGTTCAAAATATCATCGAGCATCCGAGAGGCTTTGCGCAGACCTTTGAGCGCATCAAGGCTAACGCCGGTTTCGAACTTGCTGGCAAAAGGTTCCTTGAGCAAGAACGTCGGGATCAGGGTCGTCAGGTTCGCATTGCCGCAACGCTCGCCAAGACCGTTCAGCGTCCCCTGCACTTGCCGGCAACCGGCCATAACAGCGGCCAAGGTGTTGGCGACTGCGTTTTCGGTGTCGTTATGCGTGTGGATCGCCAGATGATCACCGGGAATACCACTGGCAATCACCGCAGTGACAATCTCGCTGACCTCATGTGGCAGGGTGCCGCCATTGGTATCACACAGTACGATCCAGCGCGCGCCCGCGTCATAGGCCGCATGGATCGCCTCAAGCGCATATTCCGGATTGGATTTATAGCCGTCAAAGAAATGCTCGGCGTCAAACAGGGCTTCGCGGCCCTTCGTTTTGAGATAGGCAAAACTTGCGCGCAGGTTTTCGGTGTTTTCTTCCAACGTGATGCCAAGCGCCGTGGTCACATGAAAATCATGCGATTTGCCAACCAGACAGACGGCAGGCGTGCCGGCGTTGATCACCTCGGCCAGGATATCGTCATTCTCGGCCGACCGGCCCAACCGTTTGGTCATGCCAAAAGCGGTCATCGTCGCGCGAGTCTTGGGCGCGTCAGCAAAGAATTCGGTATCTGTCGGGTTCGCGCCGGGCCAGCCGCCTTCGATGTAATCAAGCCCGAGATTATCCAGCACCGCCGCAATCTTGCGTTTTTCATCTGCCGAAAACTGCACACCTTGGGTCTGCGCGCCGTCGCGTAGCGTCGTATCAAAAAGGTAAAGACGTTCTTTGCTCATAGCAGCCCCTCCAGTTTGGAAGCGTCAAAATCCGAACCAATTTCGAACGTGTAACTATCTTTACTTTCGCTAATTTTCACTCCTGCTTGGATCAACCGGCCTCGCAATTCGTCTGCACGCCCCCAATCCTTCAGGTCTTTAGCTTGCTGGCGCTCAGCCATAATCCGACCAATTAACACATTTATGTTTTCACTTATCTGGGGTGAGGCAGCCCAATCACCCATTTCGTCCTGCAGCAACCCGAGCAACCGCGCCGACGTCAGAAGCTTACGAAGACCTAATTTGTCATATGAAACGTCCTGCGCAAGGCGGTGTAGCTGCACGATTGCAGATGGCGTATTTAAATCATTGCACAAATGTTCAACAACAAGGTCATCGGCTTCACTATGGGGTTCAAGGCCCGCAGTTAGTGTGCGCCATTTTTTAAGTGTCGCAGCCGCCTGTTCCGCCTTTTCCGCCGTCCAATCCATCGGCTTGCGGTAATGCGTTTGCAGGAACACGAAACGGATCACTTCGCCGGGCACGCCCTGATCCAGCAGATCGCGCACGGTAAAGAAATTGCCCAGTGACTTGGACATTTTCTTGCCCTCGACCTGCAGCATTTCATTGTGCAGCCAATAATTTGCAAAACCCGTCCCATCATCGGCATGGCCCGCGGCACAGCAGCTTTGCGCGATCTCGTTTTCGTGGTGCGGGAACATCAAATCGTTGCCGCCGCCATGAATATCAAAGCTTTCGCCCAGCAGATCATGCGCCATGGCCGAGCATTCGATATGCCAGCCCGGGCGGCCCCGCCCCCAAGGGCTATCCCAGCCGGGCAGATCGTCGCTTGAAGGTTTCCAAAGCACAAAATCCATCGGATCGCGTTTGTTATCCGCGATTTCCACCCGCGCGCCTGCGATCATATCATCGGTGGAACGACCCGAAAGCGCGCCGTATTTGGCATAGGATTTCACCGCAAACAGCACATGGCCTGCACCGTCCGCATAGGCGTGCCCTTTGGCAATAAGGTCTGCGATCATCGCGATCATCTGTGGTACAAATGTGGTTGCGCGCGGCGCCTCATTTGGGCGCAGCGCACCCAGCTCATCCATATCGGCATGATACCACGCAATTGTTTCGTCAGAACGCGCATGGATCAGCTCTTCGAGCGTACCTGTAACACCGGCGGCTTTGCGTTTTTGCGCGGTTTCATTGATCCGGTCATCCACATCCGTGAAATTGCGCACATAGGTGACGTGATCAGGTCCGTAAACATGGCGCAGCAAACGATAAAGAACGTCAAACACAACCACTGGTCGCGCATTGCCAAGATGCGCGCGGTCATAAACCGTTGGCCCACAGACATACATCCGCACGTTTTGCGGGTCGATCGGGGTAAAATCCTCGCGCTTGCGGGATTTTGTATTTTGTAGCCGGATAGTTGTCATAACGCCTCACGCACGGGTTTTGCCGGCGGGCTTACCAAGTTCAGCATTCAATTGAAACGTGAAAGAGCAGCCCGCGACAGATGTCAGCAGGTAATAATGCAGCAAATAATGATGCTCATGCTCTTCATAGGGGATGCGTAGCAGGCAAATGCCTAGCCGTCCAGCATTTCCACCATTTTGCGCAGGGTATTCAAATTGCGGGCCGTGGCGGGGCCGATACATGATTCCATGCCCGCCATCAGTTTCGAGGTCGCAACACCCTCGGGCGTGTGCACCCAAACAGTACGGTCTACACAAACCAAGGCCTCTGATGCGCGCCCGAGCGCATCAATCCGGCCCTGATCCAGCGCGGGCTGATCCAGACATAAAAACCCGTGCACCTGGTTGCCTTTGCCATCGGGAAAGGGGCAATTGGCCAGAACCTGCCGCATCGCATCTGCGTCAAAAACAACAATCGGTACGTCAAACCCAAAAGTATCAGCAATGGCGTTTTGGATTTCCAGAGCCAGTTCCGCACCCGACCGGTCCGCATCAATCACCAGATTTCCCGAGGCGATATAGCTGCGCACAGCCGTCACCCCCGCGCGTTTCAGGCAAAGCGCGCGCAAATCCGCCATTGGAATCTTGCGATGCCCGCCGACGTTAATGCCGCGCAAAAATGCGATGTATTGTGCCATACCGCCCCCCATTCGCGGATAGAATGGCAGGGCGGCAGGCAGGGTCAAGCCTTGGTGTCAGGCATAGCTGATAACCTCAAATTCAACGCCGTCATCGTCGTGAAAATAGAACCTACGGCCGGGCTCGTAATCGGCATGACTATGGGCATTGAAACCCATCGCGCTAACCTTTTCGGCGATCAGGTCCAGATCATCCACGACGATACCAATATGGTTCATCGCGCCGCGGGTTTGATAGCTGGCATCTGCCTTGGGCACGGTCTGCGTGGGGTCAGAGCCGGAATAAACCGCGACATAGCAATCATCATTGCCCACATGCAGCGTATAGCCCGCGCCGCCCATTGCCGCGCCTTCCCAACGGATATGCCAGCCAAAGATTTGTTCCAGCATTCTTGCAGTGGCTTTGGGGTCTGAAACGGTGATGTTGACGTGTTCAAGCTGGCTCATTTTCGGGTTCCTTTTTTGTGTAAAATGCGCGCGATCAACCGGGGCCGCGCAAGCCGTGGCAAGATGAGGCTTTGCGGATCATGATCCCAGCCAATGCCGTCACGGCGCAGTGCTGCGGCGGTCTGCGGGTCGTTAACAAAATAGCGGTGGCTGGCATGGGTCATTGATGATTCCTCTGGATTTCTTGCGTGTATTCAGTTCTAATTTCTCAAGTTAACTTTAGATCAAGGATTATTTTCATGGCCGCTGGACTATCGATTGGCGATCTGGCCGCACGCACGGGTTTGGCGGTCTCGGCTATACGGTTTTATGAGACCCACGGCATTGTGGCCCCGCTGCGCAATGCGGGCGGGCATCGCCGCTATGGGCGCGCGGATATCAGGCGGCTGTCATTTGTGATGGCCGCCCAGAAATTGGGGTTTTCGCTCGATGAGATCGCCGACCATCTGCGCGGTTTGCCCGCCCATAAGGCGCCCAGCAAGGCCGACTGGACCCGCATCAGCAAAGGCTTTCGCCGCAAGATTGACGCGCGCATTGCCGCCCTAACGGATCTGCGCGACAAATTGGATGGCTGTATCGGCTGCGGCTGTCTGAGTTTGCAAAGCTGCGCGCTTTATAATCCCGCCGATGTCAAATCCGCCGAAGGCACAGGCCCGCGCAATTTGACCGGTCTGGATGGTTGACATCTACGCCGTACTGGGATTGCCATGCGCTATGCAACTTTCTGATCACATTACACATATCACGGGTGGCGGCTCTGACGGGTGGGACACGTTTTACCGCGCGCGCCGGATGATCGCGGATGGCATCGCCGTGACCGAACTGAACATCGGTGAACATGATATCCGCACCCATCCCGATATTTTGAACGCCATGCACAAGGCGGCATTGGCTGGGCACACTGGCTATGCGGCGGTGCCGGGCACCGATGCTTTGCGCGACGCGATTGCAACGCGGATCGCCACACGCACAGGCGTGCCTACCACCGCCGCCAATATTCTGGTCACGCCGGGTGGTCAAGCTGGGCTATTTGCCGCGCATCACGCCACCTGCAATCCGGGCGATACAGCGCTTTTTATTGATCCCTATTATGTGACCTACCCCGGCACGATCCGATCTGTTGGGGCGGTACCAAAGCCGATTATCACCTCACCCGACACCGGATTTCAGCCGACATTGGACGCCTTGCAAAGGGCGGCAAGCGGCGCAAGATCGCTGTTGGTGAATAGCCCCAATAACCCAACGGGTGCCGTTTATAGCGGGCAAACAATGCAGGCGATTGCGACCACCTGCCGTGACCATGATCTTTGGCTGATCTCGGACGAAGTTTACGACACCCAAGTCTGGGAAGGCGACCATATCAGCCCGCGCGCCCTGCCGGATATGGCGGACCGCACGCTTGTCGTCGGGTCGATGTCCAAAAGCCACGCGATGACCGGCAGCCGCGTCGGCTGGATCTGCGCGCCTGAACCGGTGATCGCGCATCTGACAGATCTTGCCACACATACGACCTATGGGGTTGCGGGCTATATTCAGGACGCGGCGCAATTTGCGCTGGGCCAGGGGACAAGCGTCGAAGAACAGGTCGCGGCCCCCTTTTGCAGGCGGCGCGCGCTGTCAATGGATCTGCTTGCAGGGCAAAACATCGTTAAGGCGGTCCCATCGCAGGGCGCGATGTATCTGATGCTGGATATCCGCGCGACGGGCATGTCGGGCGAAGGCTTTGCCAACGCGCTGTTGGATGCAACCCATATCGCGGTGATGCCCGGCGAAAGCTTTGGTCAGGCGGCGGCGGGGCATATCCGGATCGCGATGACGATTGATGATGATCGCTATATCGCCGCGCTCGGGCAAGTGCTGGATTTTGCGGCAAGCTGCATCAATCAATAGACGCCCGATTTCAGGCGGCAAAGGGGATGCGAATCGCATAGGTTGGGGCCATGTTGATGACCCTTCCCCCTGATGACGTGCTTTATGAAGCCTTAGTCACCCGCGATGATGCCTATGATGGTCGCGCTTTTGTCGGCGTTTCCTCGACCGGTATATTCTGTCGCCTGACCTGCCCCGCGCGCAAACCCAAACGCGAAAACTGTCATTTTTACAGCGATGTCGCGGATTGCATTCATGCGGGGTTCAGGCCCTGCAAACGCTGCCACCCGCTGACGCCTGCCGCGCAAAGTGACCCAAGCGTGACCGGATTGCTGGCCGCATTGGACGCGGACCCGATGCGCCGCTGGTCCGAATCCGATCTGACCCGCATGGGGTTGGACCCGTCCACAGTGCGGCGCGCGTTCAAGCGCCATTTTGGCATGACATTTCTGGACATGGCGCGCCAACGGCGGCTGGCCAACGGGTTCACCACGCTTGCATCCGGCAAAGTAATCGACGCGCAGCTTGACGCGGGGTTTGACAGCCCCGCCGCCTTTCGGGCGGCTTTTGCAAAACTGATGGGCACGGCCCCCGGCAATTTCGCCAAAGACGCGCTGTTACGCGCGGCCCATATCCCGACCCCTTTGGGTGATATGATTGCCGTTTGCGACAAACGCGCGCTGCATCTGCTGGAATTCGCCGACCGCAAGGCGCTGCCAAACGCGCTTGCCCGCCTGCGCAAAATGGTCAAAGGCGAGATTGGTATCGGTCGCACGGATGTAACGGAACAGGTGGCGCATGAGCTGGCCGCGTTTTTTAACGGTGACAGCGCGGCATTTACCGTGCCGCTGGTTATGCACGGCACGCCGTTCACGCGTCAGGTCTGGACTGCGCTACGCGATATTCCGGCAGGGCAAACCTGTAGCTATGGCACATTGGCGCAAACCATCGGTGCGCCAACCGCGAGCCGCGCCGTGGCGCGTGCCAATGGGGCCAATCAGATTGCGCTGATCATCCCCTGCCACCGCGTGATCGGCGCAGATGGATCGCTCACCGGTTACGGGGGCGGCTTGTGGCGCAAGCAAAAGCTGATTGATCTTGAAAAGACCTATGCACAAAGGACAGCCCAATGACGCACCAAGGCACCATTTTCCGCGAATTACACATTTCCGGAGACCCGTTTATTCTGGCCAATGTCTGGGACAAAGGCAGCGCAAAGATGCTGCAATCGCTGGGCGCAAAGGCGCTCGCGACATCATCTGCCGCGCACGCGTTTACGCTGGGCCGTGTGGATGGCGGGACATTGACAAGGGACGAGGCATTATCCCACGCCAGCGATATCCTGTCTGTCGCAACCGTGCCGGTGCAGGGCGATTTTGAAAACGGGTTTGGCGATAGCCCCGAAGACTGCGCCGAAACGGTGCGCTTGGCCGCCGAGATCGGGCTGGCGGGCATTTGTATCGAGGACACGGCGCTGCCCGGTGACGCACCTTATGACTATGATCTGGCTGTCGCGCGCATCCGCGCCGCCGCCAGTGCCGCGCGCGCATTGCCGCAAGATTTTGTCCTGACCGCACGCGCGGACGGGGTCATGATCGGCCGCTACGATACCGCGGCCGCAATCAAACGGTTACAAGGGTTTTCTGCTGCAGGTGCTGATTGTCTTTATGCGCCGATGCCGCCTGATATGGCGGCGCTGGGCCGGATTTGTGCCGCTGTGGACAAGCCGGTGAACGCGCTGGTTGCGGGGCATTTTGCAGGCTACACAGCCGCAGAATTTGCAGCACTCGGCGTGGCGCGCCTCTCGCTTGGCTCTGCGCTTGCCCGCGTGACGCACCGTGCGATTTATGATGCCGCGACGCAGATGTTTGGCGGGGGATTCAGTCAGTTGCAAAACGGTATCGATGCGGCAACCATTGACGCGATGATGGCATAAAAAGGCCCGCAACATGTGCTGCGGGCCTGTCGTTGTGCGGGCACGGTCAAGGGGATATTGGCCGCGCCCGCAGATATCCAGTTCCGAGGGGATTAGAACTGGAAAGATACGCGTGCAGCGGCAGTTGTGGCGTCAAAATCAAAGCCAGTGCCGTCAAAATCTTCAAACTGGTGTTGCAGTACTTCGGCACCGACGCGGATGCTGTCGCTGACACGGTATTCAGCGCCCAGACCGGCAAAACCACCTGTGTCAGACAATTCAGACCCCGAGAAGGTCACGTTAGCTTGTGCCAGACCGGCGGTGAAATAGGGCAGGAAATCGCCCGCGTCATAGCCGACACGCAGCTTGGCGCGCGCGATTGTGTCAACCTGCACATCATCGGCAACAGATTCACCGTTTGTGCCTTCGAAATCCAGCTCGCCGCCAATAACCAAAGAGCCGAGATCATACAGATAGCCGCCGTGCACGCCATACGTCACCCCGTCGATATTTTCGACAAGATCATCGGATGACACGCGTCCGTAGCCCAGTTGCCCACCGGCATAAAAGCCTGTCCAATCGCTGCTATGCATCATTGGCGCTGCGGCCACCGGCACGGGTGTCGGGGCCACGGTCTGCACGGGTTCTGATAGCCCCCCTGCAGAGGCCATACCTGCTGCCAATACCAATGGCGCTGCGATCATGCTCGATTGAACCAGTTTCAATGTTTTCATCATTTTGGTTTCTTTCCTGTTAATGTTTGTGTCGTCCGCCTACATCTGCGCATGATTGCGCGGGGTTCAATACCCTCTCACGCGGCTGTGAACGGGCTCGGCGGGAACGGGCGTAAATTATTGAAACTACGTGCAAAAAATCGCGCAATCGCGATCACGCGCTGTCACTTTTGCGCGATGGGCGCCCCTAGAACCCGGGTACGCGGTGGGTGACGGCAGGTTTCGCGATGCGCCCGCCAGAGGTCGCAACAGCAACACCCGTTGTCCCGGGCGCCGAAAGCGCAAGCCCATGTGCCGCGCGTACTGCCAGAAAGGCAAAAGCCTGCGCCTCGAGCATGTCACCGTCTAATCCTGCGGCTTCGACCGTTTGCACATCACAAGCGATCACTTGCGCAAGCCCGCGCATCACGGTTTTGTTCTTGCGTCCTCCCCCGCAGACAAGCAGGCGCGCAGGCGGGCTTGGGCACAGGTGGAACGCCTGCGCGGTGCTGGCGACAATGGCATGGGTCAGCGTCGCCGCCGCATCCGCATCGCTTAGGCCTGCAACATCCGCGCAAAGCCCAGCAAATGCATCGCGGTCCAGCGATTTTGGCGCGGGCTGGGCAAAATAGGGGTGGTTAAGGAACCGCTGGATAATCGCATCTTCGACTGTGCCCGTGGCTGCCAACTGCCCGTCCGCATCATATCCCAGCCCCAGCCGCGCCTGCATCAAATCATTCAGCGGCGCATTGGCAGGGCCGGTATCAAAAGCCAAAAGCGCACCATCATCGGCAGGATCGGCACGCGTTGGGTCAACCCAAGTGATATTGCCAACGCCGCCAAGGTTTAAGAATGCGACAGGTTCCGTCGCGCCGATCCATTGCGCCAAGGCAAAATGGTAGAACGGAGTCAACGGCGCGCCCTGCCCGCCCGAGGCTACATCATGGCTGCGAAAATCCCACGCCACAGGCACGCCCAAGACATCCGCCAGATGCTGTCCGTTGCCACATTGATGGGTGCCGCGCTCGCCCGGATCATGGGCCAACGTTTGCCCGTGAAACCCAGCGATATCAATTTCTTCGAACGGGGCCATCACGGCGATATGGGCGGATTCGACAACCGTTGCGCAACGCGCGACACCATCGTTTTGCCAACGCCCCAGGTGCGCGCGTAGCACTGCGCGCTCTGCATCTGTATAGGGGCGGTAGGCTGTCGCGCCAAAGCCCGCGATCACCTGCCCGTCTGTCTCCAACACGGCGGCATCCACGCCGTCCAGCGAGGTGCCCGACATTGTTCCCAACGCGCGCACTATTCCAGATTTCAACATCCGCTTTCCCTTGGGCTATGACCTGACTATAGAGTGCACCGTGAATACCGCAGGAACAAGCCAATGACCTACCATCCAAAGTCCGAATTTATGTCTGTAATGATCTCGCGCGGCTTTTTGGCCGATTGCACGGATTATCAGGCGCTTGATGACGCGCTTAGCAACGGGGTTGTTCCGGCCTATATCGGCTTTGACGCGACGGCGAAATCGCTGCACGTCGGGTCGCTGATCCAGATCATGATGCTGCGCTGGCTGCAAAAGACCGGCCACAAACCGATCACGCTGATGGGCGGCGGCACCACAAAGGTAGGTGATCCATCGTTTCGCGCGGATGAGCGTCCGCTTTTGGGGCCAGAACAGATTGACGCCAATATCGCGGGCATCAAACAGGTGTTTTCGGCATACCTTGACTACTCAGACGCACCGAACGGCGCGCTGATGATCAATAACGCGGAATGGCTGGATGGGTTGAACTATCTTGATTTCCTGCGCGACATCGGGCGGCATTTTTCGATCAACCGGATGCTGTCGTTCGAGAGCGTGAAATCGCGGCTCGACCGCGAACAATCGCTGTCGTTTCTTGAATTCAACTATATGATTTTGCAGGCTTATGACTTTCTAGAATTGAACCGCCGCTATGGTTGCCTGTTGCAGATGGGCGGCTCTGACCAATGGGGCAATATTGTCAACGGTATCGACCTGACGCGTCGTGTGTTGGATCACCAGATTTTCGGTCTGACATCGCCGCTTTTGACCACATCTGACGGTAAAAAAATGGGCAAAAGCCAATCGGGCGCGGTCTGGCTGAACCCTGATATGCTTTCGCCCTATGAATTCTGGCAGTTCTGGCGCAACACAACCGATGCCGACACGGGCCGTTTCCTGAAACTTTACACCGAACTGCCTGTCGAAGAATGCGACCGTCTGGGCGCGCTGGAAGGGTCCGAGATCAACGCCGCGAAAATCATCCTCGCCAATGAGGTCACGACGCTATTGCACGGTGCCGACGCGGCCAAAGCCGCCGAAGCCACCGCGCGCGAGGTGTTCGAAAGGGGCGGCATTGGCGATGATCTGCCAACAGTGACGCTGACGGCGGATGAATTAGGTGACGGGATTTCCGTTGTGCAGCTTTTCGTACGCGCTGGGCTTGCCAAAAGCGGCAAGGACGCCAAACGCCTGATCGGTGAAAACGGGGCGCGTCTGAACGATGCGCCGCTGGATAACCCGGGACTGATCATCGACGCGGCAGCGCTGGCAAACCCGATCAAGCTGAGCGCGGGCAAGAAACGTCACGCGCTGGTGCAATTGGACTAAAGCAGCAGTAAATCCACCGTAAATAGCGTGATCCCTACGGGAAATGCGATCAGGGCGGCCACAACGGCCGCCCCCAATACGGTTGGGCGGGGCGGCGGTGCATCAACACCGGCGACAGATTTGTTTTGCTTATTCATCGTGCCATTAACCATGCTTTAGGTTTCCAATGGCTTAACAGCGCTATGATTTTGCCATTGCAACAACATCCGCAATTTGCCGATGCGCTTATGGGGCTGGGGACATGGGTTGACACCGTCACCCTGCCCGACGCCGCACCGGTGCAGGTTATCACCCGCTTTGGGGTGCGTTTTGTGTCGCGCGGTCCGGTCTGGACGGGGGAACCCGACCCGCATGCGCTGCGTGGCGCACATCTGCGTCTGATCAACAGCAATGGCGGCGACGCGCAGGCGCTTTATGATGCTGGCTACCGGCAACTGATGACACCCGCGACGGTGGCCGAATTGCCCGTGTTTGCGCAGCAATCAGACATGGTCACCCAAATGCGGAGCAAATGGCGCAACAGCTGGCGGCGCGCCCAAGACAGCGCGCTTGCGATTTCCGCGGCGCCATTTCACGCTGCCAAACATCAGTGGTTGCTGGATGCCGACATTGCGCAACAAAGGCAAAAGCGGTTTCGCGCCCTGCCCCATGCGATCCTGCGCGCCTATGCGCACACAGCCCCAAAAGACGTGATGGTCTGGACCGCGATGCAGCGCAAATCTGTGGTCGCAGGCATGATATTCTTGCGCCACGGCGCTGGGGCGACCTATCACTTGGGCTGGGCAAACACCGCGGGACGACAGTGCAAGGCACACCACCGTCTGTTAATCGCGGCCGGATGCGCATTGGCCGAAACGGGCGTGCGCCAGATCGACCTTGGCACGATTGACACGCATAACCAGCAAGGGCTGGCACGGTTCA
This sequence comes from Yoonia tamlensis, assembly GCF_900115105.1. Taxonomy (GTDB): domain Bacteria; phylum Pseudomonadota; class Alphaproteobacteria; order Rhodobacterales; family Rhodobacteraceae; genus Yoonia; species Yoonia tamlensis. The sequence goes on along the minus strand of NZ_FOYP01000001.1, from coordinate 1,097,651 downwards.
AACTGGGCGCAGGCGCACGGGCGCGTCAGCTTGGGGGCAGTTGGCTCAGGTTATTCTAGCGGGCGGGCGGGTGACCTGTTACCACTTGAAAAACAATACCGGAGTCCGCATGTCCCTTTTGCAAATCACCTCGCTTCTGATTGTCCTTGCGGGCGCGTTCGGATCCATCAACTATCTGTTTTTGCGGCTTCCTTCCGCGATCGGCATTTTGATTGTGTCCTTGCTTGCATCATTTGTCGTGATGCTGATTGATATAGCTGTGCCCGGTTTCGGGCTAGAGGACACGGTGCGCGCCACGGTGCTGAGCATCGACTTTTCCGATGCCCTGCTTGAGGGCATGTTGGGGCTTTTGCTGTTTGCGGGGGCGCTGCATGTCAAGATTTCCGACCTAAAAGCCCAATGGGTGCCCGTCGCGCTGATGGCAACGATCGGGATCGCATTGTCGACGGCCATTGTGGGTTACGGGTTTTCGTGGCTGACGGGGATGCCTTTGCTGACCGCATTGGTGTTCGGTGCGTTGATTTCGCCCACCGATCCGGTCGCGGTGCTTGGCGTTTTGCGTGAGGCGGATTTGCAAAAATCGCTGGAAACCAAGATCGCGGGCGAAAGCCTGTTTAATGACGGGGTTGCCTATGTGGTGTTCTTGATCCTTGTCGGACTGGCGTTCCCGCATGGTGACAGCCATGGCAGCGGGGCCGCGGCGGTAGCGGAATTATTTATCCAAGAAGCGCTGGGCGGTGCCTTGCTTGGCGTGGTGCTGGGCTGGCTGACATTTCGCGTGATGCGCCGGATTGACGATTATTCCCTAGAGGTGCTGATCACGCTGGGCCTTGCGTTCGGCGGCTATGAATTGGCGGTTTACCTGCATGTCTCCGCGCCGATTATGGCGGTCTGTGCGGGGCTGCTGATTGGCGATGTCGGCACGAAATACGGCATGTCCGAAGAAACGCGGCTTTATGTCGATGCGTTCTGGAAACTGATCGACGAAATCCTGAACGCGGTCTTGTTCCTTATGATCGGGGTCGAGGTCTTTGCCGTGGCTTTTGATACCAGCTTTATCGTCACGGGCGTTGCATCTATTGCGCTGGCACTGGTCGCACGTCTGGCGGCGGTCGCGGTGCCGGTGCTGATGCTCAAACCATTCCGCAGCTTTGCATCAGGGGTGATCCCGATCATGACATGGGGCGGGCTCAAGGGCGGGATTTCGGTCGCGCTGGCCCTGTCGCTGCCTGATAGCGAATGGAAGCCGCTGATCCTGACCGCGACCTATGTTGTTGTGGTGTTTTCGATTATTGTCCAAGGGTTGACGATCACCCGTGTGGCCGCAAAAGTAGGCCGCGAACCGGAGCTGCCGCAATGACCGCCTATCTTGTCTATGATGTTTTCACCAAGACCCGCTTTGGCGGCAACCAGCTTGCTGTGATCCCGGATGCGCGCGCGCTCCCCGAAGATGATCTGCAACAGATCGCGCGCGAGTTCAATTTTTCCGAGACCACATTTGTCTATCCGCCCGAAAATCCGGCGCATACTGCCAAGGTCCGCATTTTCACCCCGACAATGGAAGTAGCCTTTGCCGGTCACCCGACCATTGGCACCGCGATTGCATTGCGCGATCAAGGGCATAGCGGGGATATGGTGTTGGAACTTGGCGTCGGGCCGATCCCTTGCAGCTTTGACGGCGACGTTGCATCATTTGTGACAAGCGCCCCGCTAGAACGGATTAGCAAACCCGATACTGGTTTGGTTGCCGCCGCACTTGGCCTGCCCGCTACCGCAATAGACACAGCAATCCATGCCCCCGTGCAAGCAAGCCTCGGACTGCCGTTTGTCATTGTTGCGCTGGACAGCGCGGCCAGCCTTTCCGCCTGTGCGCCGCAACTTGATGCATTCCGCAAGGGGGCGCGGGCACACCCTGCGGGGCTTGATTTTGCGATCTATGCCTATGTGCGTGATGGCGACCAGATCGACGCGCGGATGTTTGCCCCACTTGATGACATCCCCGAAGACCCCGCCACAGGCAGCGCCGCCGCGACACTTGCGGGTCTTTTGACCCAAGAACTGGACATGCCGCAAAACCTGACGATCCAGCAGGGCGTGGACATGGGGCGACCGTCACTGATCATGGCAGCGACCAAAAACCAACGTCCCGTTCCGATCACGATCAGCGGCACGGCCCTGCGCATGATGGAGGGGCGGCTTGTTACCTAAAGCATTGCATGGGTTCGATATCTACCCCGACGGCACCGCAAAACCGGCGGCGGCAGTTTCTGCCGACATTGATGATGCAATTGCCTATCGCTGGCTGCATTTCGATCTGGCCGATCCCGCCCTTTCCGGTTGGTGCGAAACCGCCATGCCGCCACGCGCAGCGCGCGCGCTGCTGGCTGCAAAAACGCGTCCGCACATGGATGATGACGACAACGGAATTGTGCTGACGCTGCGGGGGATTAACCTGAACGACGGGCAAGAGCTGGCCGATATGGTGTCGCTGCGACTTTGGGTGGCACCGCGTCTGGTGGTCAGCGTGCGGCGCTTGCGAATTTTCGCAATGGAAGACCTTGCCCAACAGATCGCCCAAAATGATTGCCCCGCCAGTCCCGGCCATTTGATTGCGCGTGTCACCGAAAACATCGTTGAACGGATTGAAACCGTGTCGGTCGAACTTGAGGAACGCGCCGACGCAATGGAAGATCAGGTTTATGACACAGGCGTCACGGCGGTGCCGGCGCTTTATGATTCACAGCGCACCGCCATTCGCCTGCGCCGCCATATCGGCCCGCTCAAGGATGCGCTGACAGCTTTGGCGATCAATCACAGTGGCATTATTCCTGACACGCTCCGCCACCGGCTACGCGATGCGGCCAATCGGGTCATGCGGTCCGTTGAAGAAGTCGAAGAAGTGCGCGACAGGCTGCGCGCGCTTTCGGCGCATATCGACACAACCCACGAAGCAAAAGTCGCGCGCAACGGCTATACGCTGTCGGTGATTGCCGCGATTTTCCTGCCGCTAGGGTTTATCACCGGCCTCTTGGGGGTGAATGTCGGCGGCGTGCCCGGTGTTGATCACCCGCAGGCGTTTAAGGTCCTTTGCGGGCTTATGGTGGTCTTGGGTGCGGCGGTTTACGGAATTTTGCGTTGGATCAAATGGTTTTAGATACGCGCGACGGCTGGAATCCTGCCACGATTGGCGGTATCACCAGATGACCAAAGTTCGAGTTGCCGATGAAACCTACAATTCTTGACCGCTGCGAAGCCAATGGCCTGCGCATGACCGATCAACGCCGCACCATCGCGAGCGTGCTCGAGGCGGCGACAGACCACCCCGATGTCGAAGAATTATATGCGCGCGCATCGGCGGCGGATGCAGGGATTTCGCTGGCGACAGTTTACCGGACGGTCAAGCTGTTCGAAGAAACCGGCATTCTGGAAAAGCATGAATTCGGCGACGGGCGCGCGCGCTATGAAACCGCCGACCGCGACCATCATGACCATCTGATCGACATGCATTCAGGCGAAGTCATCGAATTTGTCGACCCCGATATCGAAGCCTTGCAAGAACGGATCGCTGCCAAACTGGGTTACGAGCTCAAGGGGCATCGGCTTGAACTTTATGCGGTGCCGATCAAAAAGCAGTAGATTGCCACCAATACAGATGGCGGTTTGATACAATCGTGGCTTTGCATTGCGCGCAATGACGCGTATGGCGATTCCATAACCCCCATTTAAGGCGCAGCTATGGACAACTTTCGCGGCAGTATTTTGATGGTAGCAGCGATGCTTGGCTTTGCCTTCGAAGACATGTTTATCAAACTGATCGCAGATGCGCTGCATGTCGGGCAGATCCTGATGATGCTGGGTGCGGGTGGCGGCATTATCTTTGCCTTAATCGCACACCGCTATGGCGACAAACTGTGGTCGCGCGATTTGTTGCACCCTATCGTGATGATCCGCAACGCCGGCGAAATTATCGGCACTTTCGGGTTTGTCACCGCTATCGCGCTGACCCCGATTTCTTCGGCTTCTGCTATTTTGCAGGCCACACCTTTGGCCGTCACAATCGGGGCTGCGCTGTTCTTGGGCGAAACGGTGGGCTGGCGGCGCTGGCTGGCTGTTTGTATCGGGCTTGGCGGTGTTTTGCTGGTACTGCGGCCGGGGCTGGACGGGTTTGATGCAAATTCCCTGTTTGCCGTTCAAGGCGTGATCGGTCTGGCGATCCGCGATCTGGCCACCAGACGGGTGCCTGCCGGGGTCACTTCGCGCCAGATTTCGACTTATGCGTTTTTGGTGCTGGTCCCTGTGGGGGCGGTTGTCATGGCATTCAGCGGCACGGCAATGGTCGTGCCGAACGGCGTTGATGCGCTGCGGCTGGTTGCGGCAATTGTCGTGGGCGTGATCGCCTATTACATGCTGGTTGCGGCCACGCGGATCGGGCAAATGTCACTGATTGCGCCGTTCCGTTATACGCGGCTTGTTTTTGCGCTGACCATCGGGATCGTTGTCTTTGGCGAAACCATCGACGCATTGACCCTAATCGGGGCTGCAATTATTGTTACATCGGGCATTTATACGCTTTGGCGCGAGGCACGGCTGCGCCGCTCTTCCCTTGCGTCACAACCCGCGCTATAGAGCGCGAGATACCGCTAACATACCAGCTACGGAGCACCCAATGAGCACCATCATCGACATCCACGCCCGCGAAATCCTTGACAGCCGGGGGAACCCCACCGTCGAGGTGGACGTGATCCTTGAAGATGGCACAATGGGCCGCGCGGCTGTGCCGTCTGGCGCATCAACCGGCGCACATGAGGCCGTTGAAAAGCGTGACGGTGATAAATCCCGTTACATGGGCAAAGGTGTTCTCGAGGCTGTGGCTGCGGTGAACGGTGAAATCGCCGAGGCGATCCTTGGCTTTGACGCGACCGAACAGGTCGCCATCGACATGGCGATGATCGAACTGGACGGCACCCCCAACAAGGCCCGCCTTGGCGCCAACGCAATCTTGGGCGTGTCCATGGCCGTGGCCAAAGCCGCTGCTGATTTCACAGCACAGCCATTGTTCCGCTATATCGGCGGCACATCCGCACGCACCCTGCCCGTGCCAATGATGAACATCATCAACGGCGGCGAACATGCGGATAACCCGATCGACATTCAGGAATTCATGATCATGCCCGTATCGGCCGCGAATATCCGCGAAGCCGTGCGCATGGGGTCCGAAGTGTTCCACACGCTGAAAAAAGAACTGTCTGCCGCCGGTCATAACACCGGTATCGGCGACGAAGGCGGCTTTGCGCCCAACCTTGGCTCTACCCGCGAAGCGCTTGATTTCATTATGACATCTATCGAAAAAGCAGGATACAAACCGGGCGAGGATATCTATCTTGCGCTCGATTGTGCGGCGACCGAATATTACAAGAACGGCAAATACGAGATGGTCGGCGAAGGCGTGTCCCTGACGTCCGAAGAAAACGCAGCTTACCTTGCCAAACTTGCTTCCGACTATCCGATCATCAGCATCGAAGACGGCATGTCCGAAGATGACTGGGACGGCTGGAAAATGCTGACCGACCTGATCGGCGACAAGGTGCAACTGGTCGGTGACGATCTGTTTGTGACCAACCCTGCCCGTCTGGCAGACGGCATCGCCAAAGGGTCTGCCAATTCCATGCTGGTCAAGGTCAACCAGATCGGCACGCTGACAGAAACCCTGCAAGCCGTCGACATGGCGCACCGTGCGCGGTTTACCAACGTGATGTCGCACCGTTCCGGCGAAACCGAAGACGCGACAATCGCCGATCTTGCGGTCGCGACCAACTGCGGCCAGATCAAAACCGGCTCGCTGTCGCGCTCTGACCGTCTGGCGAAATACAACCAACTGATCCGCATCGAAGAAATGCTTGGCGAAACAGCCACTTACGCAGGACGTTCGATCCTGAAAGGCTAAAATATTTGCCCCGCGCGCCAACTGCTGCGCGGGGCATTTTCTTGCGAAATGCCTTGGCCCCGCCGATCATTTCAGACTACCTTCCCCCCATGTTAAATCCCGGCTTCCACCAAATTCCGCGCGGCATGGTCGCAACTGTTGTCACGCATCTTGAGATGGTTACGCCCCCTGTGGCCACGACCGTCGCTCATAACTTCACTTTTACCCGCCATACCGCCGCCGATCACGATTGGTACCGCACGCTGTTTCGGGCCGTGGGCGAAGACTGGCTGTGGTTTTCGCGGCTGCATTTGGCAGATAATGTGCTGACCGCCATCTTGCATGATCCGGACTACGAGGTCTGGACATTGCAAGACCAAGGCCGCGACATCGGCCTGTTGGAGATTGATCACCGCACGCAGGGTGCCTGTGAATTGGCCTTCTTTGGGCTAACGCCTGAATCGGTTGGCAAGGGCGCGGGGCGCGTGATGATGGCGCAGGCAATCGCGCGCGCATTTACGCGCGATATCAACCGCTTCCATGTCCATACCTGTACTTTGGATAGCCCGCAGGCCCTGCCGTTTTACACCCGCGCAGGGTTCATCCCCGTCAAGCAAGAGATCGAGATCGCACCGGATCCACGGTTAACGGGCCACCTGCCCGCCACGGCTGGCGCACATGTTCCGGTGTTCAAATGACAGCGGACGCCATCATCAAAAAGCTGGACCTGCAACCGCATCCCGAAGGCGGTTACTATCGCCAGACATGGATCGCCGATAACGCAGGGCGCGCGACGGGCACTTGCATCTATTTTCTGCTGAAATCAGGTGAAAGCAGCCATTGGCACCGCGTCGATGCCACGGAAATCTGGCTATACCACGCGGGCGCACCGATAATCCTCAGCCTCTCCGCCACAGATGAAGGCCCCGCGATTGATCACATGCTTGGCCCCGATGTGCTGGCCGGTCAGGCCCCGCAAATCATTGTGCCGGAAAACCACTGGCAAGCAGCGGCCACCACGGGCGACTGGACATTGGTCAGTTGTACTGTGTCGCCGGGGTTTGATTTTGCCGGATTCCACCTTGCGGAACCCGGCTTTGACATTCCGCGTTAGCGGTCGCCGAACATATCGCCCAAACCGCCAAGCACCGATCCTTCGCCCTTGGAGCCCCCCGGCCCTGCCGCGCGCATGATCCGGTCGGCAAGCCGCGAGAATGGCAGACTTTGCAGATATACGGTACCTGGCCCACGCAGCGTGGCAAGGAAAATACCTTCGCCGCCAAAGACCATGGATTTCAGGCTTCCGGCGCGTTCGATGTCATAGGTCACGCCCGCATCAAACGCCGCGATACAGCCCGTATCAACGCGCAACACCTCGCCCGCCTGCAATTCGCGTTTGATCACGGTGCCGCCAACATGGATAAATGCCATGCCGTCGCCGCGCAGACGTTGCAGGATAAAGCCTTCACCGCCAAAAAACCCGACGCCCAGCTTTCTTTGGAAGGCGATATCGGTTGTGGTGCCAAAGGCGGCGCAAAGAAACGCATCTTTCTGGCAAATCAATTCACCACCGACCTTGGACATATCCACGGGAATAATCTTGCCCGGGTATGGCGCGGCAAAGGCCACGCGTTTCTTGCCCTGCCCGTTGTTTGAAAAATGGGTCAAAAAGATCGATTCGCCGGTCAGCACCCGTTTCCCGACATTCAAAAGCGCGCCCATCACGCCCTTGGTCGGGGTGGTGCCATCGCCCATCTTGGACACGAACCCGATCCCGTCTTCCATGTAATTCATGGCGCCCGCTTCGGCGATGACGGTTTCTTGCGGGTCAAGTTCAACCTCGACGATCTGCATATCATCGCCGAAAATCTCATAATCTACTTCATGGCATTGCATTGAATAATCTCCTGAAAATCTGCTGCCTGCAGTCTAGAATAGCCGTTTGGCCAGACAAAGACACGAAAACCTTACCTTGCGACAAGTGAAACAAATGTTCCCACAAAAAAAGGGGGGCATTGCCCCCCTAAAGTCTTGCTGATCAGGCTCGGTATTATACCGCTCGGATTTTTTGCCTGCGGCCTGATCCGCACCAAGGACGAACGCATCCGCCCCGGATGGATATGTTAATGCATTGAAAACAAGGCGCGGCAGGACCCGCCTGTCGTTTCGATTGCATCAACGGAATAAAGTGCATTCATCGCGGAAGCCCCGAGAAAGGCGACCGCAATTTTATTGGTATAGGCATCTGCCAGTGGACCGGCAGCATCGGGCGCAAATTGCGCCTCGACACTGCGGCCACGCAGGCGGATTTCATTGGCGTCGCAGCGGATACCAGCGATTTCGAAAACGTGTTCCATCAGCTACAGCCCGATGTGCCGCCACAGGTGTTGCATTTCATGCAAGTCCCGTTGCGCACCAAAGTGTAATTGCCGCATTCGCCACAAGGATCGCCCTCGTAGCCTTGCATCTTGGCCTTGTCGCGGGCCGAAATGCTGACGGTGCCTGTGCTGATCGCGGTTTCGGATTTTGCTGCGGGGGCGATGGTTTGGACAGTCGTTTCGGCTGTTTCTTCTGTCGCGCCGCGCATCATGACCAGATCACTTGGCATCCGTTTGCGCAGGTAGCCTGTCGATGAAATCTGCTTGAGCACCTCAAGCGACCGCGTGGCAGCGGTTTCGGTCGGGGTTTTCACGTTTGAAACGCCTTCTTCCTCGCCGCGGCCAATGTCATCAAATGATGCGCCTTCGGGTTTCACATGGGCCAGATCGGTGCGGTCCAGATAGGACACGGCCAATTCGCGGAAGATATAGTCAAGGATCGAGGTCGCATTTTTGATGCTGTCGTTGCCTTGGACCATGCCAGCCGGTTCGAACTTGGTGAATGTGAAAGCATCGACAAATTCTTCGAGCGGCACGCCGTATTGCAGCCCGACGGATACGGCGATGGCAAAATTGTTCATCATCGCGCGGAAACCGGCGCCTTCTTTGTGCATATCGATAAAGATTTCACCAAGATTGCCGTCTTCATATTCACCGGTGCGCAGGTATACCTTGTGACCGCCAACGATCGCCTTTTGCGTATAGCCTTTGCGACGCTGTGGCATTTTTTCGCGTTCGCGATTGCGCACCTCTTGGATGATCACTTTTTCGATCACTTTTTCGGCCAGCACGGCCGCCTTTTGCTGCGGCGTACCAGATTCGAGCACTTCTGCCGCTTCATCATCGTCCTCAACCAAGGCAGAGGCCAAAGGCTGCGACAGTTTGGACCCGTCACGATAAAGCGCGTTTGCCTTCACACCCAAAGACCAAGACAATTCATAGGCCTTTTGACAGTCCTCGATCGTCGCGTCATTTGGCATGTTGATGGTTTTTGAAATCGCGCCGGAAATAAACGACTGTGCTGCGGCCATCATGTGGATGTGGCTGTCAACGCTCAGATAACGTTTGCCTTTTTTGCCGCATGGGTTGGCGCAATCGAAGATGTTGTAATGCTCTTCTTTGAGGAACGGCGCACCTTCAAGCGTCATGGTTCCGCAGACATGATCATTCGCGGCTTCGATGTCTTTTTTCGAATAGCCAAGGTGACGCAGCAGATCAAATGTCGGATCATTCAGTTTCGTCGCCGGAATGCCCAGCGTTTTGGTGCAGAAATCTTCGCCCAATGTCCATTGGTTGAACACAAAACGGATATCGAATGCAGAGGCAAGCGCCGCTTCGACCTTGTCGATTTCCTGCTGGCCAAAGCCGTGACCGATCAGGGATGTGTGGTTAATCGCAGGGGCCTGACCGATAGACCCGTGGCCAACCGCATAAGAAATGATCTCTTCGATCTGCGCAGGGCCATAGCCGATTTTTTCAAGCGCAGCGGGCACAGACTGGTTGATGATCTTGAAATAGCCACCGCCAGCAAGCTTTTTGAATTTCACGAGTGCAAAGTCAGGTTCAATCCCTGTGGTGTCGCAATCCATGACCAGACCGATGGTGCCGGTCGGTGCGATCACGGATACTTGGGCGTTGCGGTAGCCGTGCTTTTCGCCCAGCTCCAGTGCTTCGTCCCATGCGGATACGGCCAATGCGATCAAGCGTTGATCAGGGCAGTTTTTGTGGTCCAAAGGCACAGGTTTCACGTCAAGCTTGTCATAGCCCGTGGTCTTGCCCAGTGCCGCCTGACGGTGGTTTTTGATGACGCGCAGCATGTGCTTGGCGTTCTTGCCATAGCCCGGGAACGCACCCAATTCGCCCGCAATTTCCGCAGATGTCGCATAGGACACGCCAGTCATAATCGCAGTCAACGCCGCGCCCATTGAACGGCCTTCGGCACTATCATATCCAAAGCCCATGTTCATCAGCAGACCGCCGATGTTTGCATAGCCAAGCCCCAGCGTGCGGAAATCATAAGACCGCTGCGCGATTTCCTTGGATGGGAACTGTGCCATCATCACGGAAATTTCCAATGTCACAGTCCACAAACGTGTGGCGTGCATATAGTCTTCGACCTGAAAATCACCGTCCTTGTAGAATTTCAGCAGGTTCATTGATGCAAGGTTACAGGCCGTATCATCCAAGAACATGTATTCGGAACAAGGGTTTGAACCGCGAATTTCACCGTCTTCGGGGCATGTGTGCCATGCGTTGACCGTGTCGTGATACTGAATTCCCGGATCAGCACAGGCCCATGCGGCATGGCCAACCTGTTCCCACAGGTCGCGGGCTTTGATGATCTTGGCGACCTCACCGTTTTTGCGGTTGATCAGCTTCCAATCGGCATCGTCTTCGACGGCTTTCAGGAATGCATCGGTGACGCGGATTGAATTGTTCGAATTCTGCCCCGACACGGATGAATAGGCTTCTGAATCCCAGTCCGTGTCATAGGTGGGGAATTCGATGCTGGTGTGGCCCTGCTTGGCGTAATCCAGCACGCGCTTGATATATGTCTCGGGGATCGCGGATTTTTTCGCGGCGCGCACGGCAGATGCCAGTGCTTCGTTGGTTTTGGTGTCATAGGCGCCGTCTGCGGTGCCGTCCCACGCCTGAATGGCGGCAAAGATGTCATTCAGATAGCGTTCGTGCATCTTGGAACCGGCGACGATGCTCGCAACCTTTTGTTCTTCGATGACCTTCCAGTTGATGAATTCTTCGATATCGGGGTGATCCGAATCGACGATCACCATCTTGGCCGCGCGGCGTGTGGTGCCGCCTGATTTGATCGCACCTGCAGCGCGGTCACCGATTTTCAGGAAGCCCATCAAACCCGATGATTTGCCGCCACCCGACAGCGGCTCGCCCGCGCCGCGCAAGGATGAAAAGTTGGTACCTGTGCCGGACCCGTATTTGAACAGACGTGCCTCGCGGACCCAAAGATCCATGATGCCGCCTTCGTTCACCAGATCATCCTGTACGGACTGAATGAAACAGGCGTGTGGCTGCGGGTGTTCATAGCTGGAGGCGGACTTTGTCAGCTCGCCCGTCTGATAGTCCACATAGTAGTGGCCCTGTGCAGGCCCGTCGATGCCGTAAGCCCAGTGCAGGCCGGTGTTGAACCACTGCGGGCTGTTGGGGGCCGCGCGCTGGGTCGCCAGCATATAACGCATTTCGTCAAAATATGTGCGCGCGTCATCCTCAGAGGTGAAATAGCCGCCCTTCCAGCCCCAATATGTCCATGCGCCCGCCAGCCGGTCGAATACTTGCTTGGCAGATGTTTCGCCGCCGAATGTTGCATCCTTGGCAGGGACAGAACGCCAGAGAAATTCAGGGACGCCTTTTTCTTTCACTTTCTTTAGCGCAGACGGCACGCCTGCCTTGCGGAAATACTTCTGCGCAATCACGTCAGATGCTACCTGGCTCCAGCCACGCGGAATTTCACAGTCATCAAGTTTGAACACAATTGTGCCGTCAGGATTGCGAATCTCGGAGGTAGTGGATTTGAACTCCAGTTCGGCATATGCGCTCTGACCGGATTTGGTGAAATTGCGTTCGATTTTCATTTGTCTGCCCCTGATTTATCGACATGCTGACGTTGCAGCGAAAAACTTGATCCTAACCGTTAAAACGGCACCTAAAAACTGCGTCCGGGGGTTCAATTGGCCAATACAATCCTGTCTGGCCAAAGCCAGCATTTCGGATGCATAATAGTGTGTGCCTCTTGAACCGCCCCCGGTTAAATCGACACTACATATTGTGGAGCCTCGACCTGCCCGCACAAACTGACGCATCTAGCCCTAGTGGGTCAACGCATTTTTAACACAAAATACTGATTAAATCTGTTGACGGCCTGTTTCCGCCACAGCCGGTTTTTTTGCACCGATTCATCCACCATTCTGTCCACAGAATCTTAATTACTGTGCAAAACCAGAAAGCCGTTTGGTTCGGCTGACTTAGTAAAAATTCTTAATAAATCAAATGAAGCATATCCCGCGAAACCATCCGCTGCGGGTCAATACGGCGCGTAAATATGGGGCGGAAATGGAACCGCCGGACGGCCTTGCGGCGATCCGGCGTTCAGGTCCAATTCTGGACTTAATGGTCGGGGCGGAGAGATTCGAACTCCCGACCCTCTGTTCCCAAAACAGATGCGCTACCAGGCTGCGCTACGCCCCGACGAGGGTTTCTCTAAACCCCGTGAACCGATTTGAAAAGACCTAATCGTCACTCTTTTCGTCACAAGGCAAAATTGCCTGTGTACCAAAGGCAGGATGCTGCAACACGTCACCCGCAGCGATGCCCAAACGCGCAGACAGGCCGCCGTTGATCTCTAGAACCACCTGAATGCCGTCGCCGCCGGGAATCGGTGTGGTATCCAAAGGAATCGCATTTTCATGAATCGCGCGAATCTCGCCATCAGGCGCCACAAATAACATATCAAGGGGAATCAATGTGTTGCGCATCCAAAAGCTGACAGCTTGCGGGTGATCATAGACAAACAGCATCCCCGACATCAGCGGCATCTGTTCGACAAACATCAAACCTTGCGCGCGTTCGGCATTGTCGTCTGCAACACTGACGTGAAAATGGGCCTGACCAAAATCGCCCCGCACCGTCACCATGTCCGGCGCGCAGGCAGCCGTGGCTGCATGTGCGCAAGTGGTGATTGCAATAGCAAGAAGTGTGGTTCTCACTTGGCCGCGACTTCCCAACCGACAACCTCGATCGCCATCCGGCCACGCTCGCCATCAACCAGCCGCAGGCCGATCGCCTCACCCGATTGCAAATCCGACAGGCCGGAACGGCGCAGCACCTCAATGTGGATAAAGACATCATCGTCATTGCCAAAAATATTGGCAAAACCAAAGCCCTTGGCCTTGTCGAACCATTTCACGCGTGCGGGTTCAATCGCACGGCTTGCGATATCTTCGGGTGAGAATTCGGCCATATCCTTAAGAGGCACAGCAGTTTCCATCCTTGGCGGCGTAATCGAAATGACTTCGACGGCCTGTAGCCCGCGTTGTGTGTCTTGTACGGCGATTTCTATCACCGAACCGTCAACGACAGATCCCTGACCAAAATTGCGCAGCACATTCGCATGCAACAAGATATCGGACCCACCTTGATCAGAAACAACAAAGCCAAACCCTTTTGCAGGATCAAACCACTTTACTAATCCTGTGACACGTTGCTGGTTGGTTGTGCCCTGCGCTTCCATTCGTATTCCCCTCAGGCACAATTTGCATCGCCCCTGTTCATTCTCAATTTTATCCCGATTTCAACCAAAAACCAAACTCAACTTAAAGCAACTTAACCATACATTGTGCGCGCGCCCGAATCTATGGGCTTAATCGCGCAACATCCCAACTTTCGCTCACCGCATTGCGTGACCACCGAAACCGGTCATGCAATCTGAACGCGCCATCCGACCAAAACTCGATCTCGAGCGGTTCAATACGATACCCTCCCCAGAACGGTGGCCGTTCCGGATTGGCCCCATGCTGCGCAGTCACTTTTGCGACCTGCGCCATAAGTGCCGCGCGTGACGACAATGGCTGTGACTGACGCGATGCCCAAGCCCCGAGCCTGCTCTTGAGTGACCGAGACCTGTAATAAGCGTCCGCTATTTGGCCATTCTCGCGACTGACGACACCTCTTACTCTAATCTGCCGCGCAAGCGACTTCCAGTGAAGAACAAATGCCGCCTTGCCGGATTGTTCGATTTCTTGCGCCTTAACGCTTTCGTAGTTTGTGTAGAACACAAATGCTGCCGGCTCAATCTCCTTGAGCAGCACCATCCGGACGTTCGGAAAACCTGTTGCATCAACACTTGCCAAAGCAATGGCATTCGGGTCGGCAGGTTCGCTTACCCGCGCCTCTTCAAGCCATTGACGCGCAATAACAAAAGGGTCTTCGCCAGCGAATATCCCTGTGCGTTCAACCATGCCTGAATGCTCTCCCAAATCCATCGTTACACGCTTAGGGTCAATCGCGGGGGCTGGCAACCTTTTTAGGTCGCATGTTCAAAAGCTTGCTGTGCTCTGTGCAATCGCCTAAACGAAGTTGACTAGTATTTTACAGCCGAAGGAACACTTGCGATGACGTCAGAGCTGATGAAGGGCAAACGCGGACTTATTATGGGTCTTGCCAACGATAAATCCATTGCCTGGGGGATCGCCAAAGCCTGTGCGGATGCCGGCGCGGAACTCGCATTTTCCTACCAAGGTGACGCGCTGAAAAAGCGGGTCGACCCGCTTGCCGCCTCTGTGGGATCGGACATTGTTTTGCCTTGTGATGTGGGCGACGAGGCGTCAATTGACGCGCTGTTTGAAAGCCTTCAGGAACGCTGGGGCAAGTTGGACTTTATCGTTCATGCCATTGGTTTTTCAGATAAAAATGAACTTCGCGGGCGGTACGTCGACACCAGCCGCAGCAACTTTCTGACCTCGATGGATATCTCGGTCTACTCTTTCACTGCTGTTGTGAACCGCGCTGAAAAGATGATGAACCCGGGCGGGTCGTGCCTGACACTGACATATTATGGCGCAGAAAAAGTCATGCCGCATTACAACGTTATGGGCGTTGCGAAAGCCGCGCTCGAGGCATCTGTGCGCTACCTTGCCGAAGACCTTGGCAAAGACAATATCCGCGTGAATGCGATCAGCGCGGGCACGATCAAAACTTTGGCCGCATCCGGCATCGGCGATTTTCGGCTCATTATGAAATGGAACGAATATAATTCGCCGCTGCGCCGCACCGTGACCCAAGAAGAGGTGGGCAAATCCGCGCTCTATTTGCTGTCTGATTTGGGTAGCGCTGTCACAGGCGAGGTCCACCATGTTGACGCCGGTTATCACGTGGTCGGGATGAAAGCCGTCGACGCGCCCGACATCACCAAGGAATAGCAATGACCTTGGCCGCCTTTGGGACCATTTGGTTCTTGCACCTGCTGGCAGCAATCAGCCCCGGCCCTGCCGTGGTGATGTCAGCGCGCACCGGTGTGATCGAAGGGATGCGCACCGGCGCGATGCTCGCAGTAGGTATCGGGCTAGGCGGTATGATCTGGGCGCTTTTGGCGCTATGCGGCTTGGCTTTCGTGTTTCAGGCCGCACCGGCGCTTTTGATCGTGTTAAAGATTTGCGGCGGCACATATTTGCTTTGGATGGCGTGGCACCTGTGGCGCGCAGCCGACGCCCCGCTTGATATGGGCGCACAAGATGCCCCGCCGCGTAGCGCGCTGTCCGCCCTGCGGTTGGGCATTGTAACGCAGCTCGCAAACCCCAAGCCAGCGGTTCTGTTTAGCGCGATTTTTCTGGGCACTGTGCCTGCGGGCACCGGTTTTTGGACCTATCTGGCGATCCTCATGATCGTCTTTGCCAATGAAACGATCTGGAACATCCTTGTCGCCCGGATATTTTCGCTTGAAAGATCACGCCAAGGCTACATAAGCCTCAAATCCATAATCGATCGCGGTTTTGGCGCGACTTTGGCGCTGCTAGGTGTCAAGATTGCCGCCACATAGCCGCCGCCCATAAGGAAATTAACGATGACCGACACACGCCTGCCGCACGAAAAAGGCTTTCATATCAGCTGGGACCAAATCCACCGCGACAGCCGCGCGCTGGCGTGGCGTCTGGATGGCAAAGGCCCTGATGATGGCGCATGGAAAGCCGTCGTTGCAATCACCCGTGGCGGCATGGCGCCTGCGATGATTGCCGCGCGCGAATTGGACATTCGCACAGTCGATACAATCAGCGTCAAAAGCTATGATCACCAAGACCAGTCAAAAGCCAAAGTGCTGAAGGCACCAGACGCCGAACTGATGGGTGACGGGACCGGCATTTTGATCATCGACGATCTGGTCGATAGCGGCAAAACGCTGGAACTGGTGCGCGAAATGTACCCGAATGCGCATTTTGCAACCGTCTATGCAAAACCCAAAGGCCGCCCGCAGGTCGACACGTTTATCACCGAAGTCAGCCAGGACACATGGATTTTCTTTCCTTGGGACATGGCGCTGCAATATGTCGAACCTTACCGCGGGACAGACTAGACCCGCCAAGCAGACCCACAAAAAATGGCTTGCGGCGCAGCCGCTCAATTGGATCAAACCATGACACTGCCCCGTACAAAAACAACTTTTGCGCCCCCCGTCATGGAGGCGCGCCGCTGGCTTGACGGGGTCACACATCCTGTGGACCGCCCACTGCTGAACGTAAGCCAAGCGGCCCCCGTAGATCCACCGCCCGCACCCTTGCGCGAAGCAATGGCGCAGATTGTGCTGACCAATCCCGATGCACATCTTTACGGTCCGGTCTTGGGTTTGCCCGCATTACGCAGTGAGATCGCAAAGCGGTGGACGCAAGCCTATGGTGGCACTGTCGGCGCGGATCAGGTTGCCATCACTTCGGGCTGCAATCAGGCATTTGCGGCGGCCATTGCCACGCTTTGCGCTGACGGGGACGAAGTCATCTTTCCTGTCCCTTATTACTTTAACCACCGGATGTGGCTGGATATGTCGGGCGTCAGCACCGTGCCGCTGCAAACCGGTGCGGGTATGGTTCCCGATGCGGACGCAGCCGCGCAACTGATCACACCGCGCACCCGTGCGATTGCATTGGTCAGCCCCAACAACCCTTGCGGGGTGGAATATCCGGCGCATGTCTTGCGCGCCTTTTTGGAACTGGCGCGCAGCCGCGGTATCGCGCTGATTGTCGATGAAACCTACCGCGATTTCGACAGCCGCACCGGCGCGCCGCATGATCTGTTTGCAGACCCTGCGTGGGACGACACGCTGATCCAACTTTATTCCTTTTCCAAAGCCTACCGGCTGACCGGTCACCGTGTGGGTGCGATCATCGCCAGTGCCGCCCGTCTGGCCGAGGTTGAAAAATTTCTGGACACAGTCACGATCTGCCCCAACCAGTTGGGCCAGCATGCAGCGCTATGGGGGATGCAAAACCTTGACGATTGGCTTGCGGGCGAACGGCTGGAAATTCTGGACCGGCGCGCGGCGATTACCGACAATTTCGGGCAACTGGCGGCCAAGGGTTGGGAGCTTTTGGGCTGTGGCGCCTATTTTGCCTACCTCAAACACCCGTTTACCATGTCATCCACTGATCTTGCGCAGCGTCTCGTGCGCGATGCCAGCGTTCTTGTCCTGCCAGGCACCATGTTTATGCCAGATGATCTGGCTGGCGGTGAAACGCAGATTCGCGTGGCCTTTGCCAATATCGACCGCGCGGGTGTGGAAACCTTGTTCAATCGGCTGGCAAACCTGCCCTACTGACCCTTGCACCCATCTGCGCAGGGCCGTATTCATGGCCCAACACAAGGGCGGAGCACGCAAGAACCATGTCAGAAAAAAAGAAAAATAAGGTCGGTCCATTGATCATCGTTGGCGTTGTGCTTGTTGGCATGGCGGGCTTTGGCTCTGGCGGGTTTACGGGCAATATCAGCAGCCTTGGCACCGTGGGTGACAAAGATGTGCCGATCAACGCCTATCAACAGCAGCTTAACCAACAGATCCAAGCCCTGTCCCAACAGTTTGGCACGCCGGTCAGCTTTCAGCAGGCTGTCGCTTTTGGTGTTGACCGCAGTGCCTTGCAGGCTGTGATCCGCAACCGCACGCTTGACAATGAAACCGCGCAGCTTGGTCTGTCGGTCGGCGACCAGCGCGTGTTTGACCAGCTCAAATCCATCCCCGCCTTCCAGGGCGCGGGCGGCTTTAACGCCGAAAGCTACCGCCTGTCGCTCCAGCAATCAGGCCAGTCAGAGGCCGCGTTCGAAACAAACCTGCGCGATGAAATGGCGCGCGTGTTGCTACAGGCCTCTGTTGTAAGCGGACTGCCCGAAATGGACAGATTTGGCGAAACCCTAATCGGCTTTATCGGTGAAAAACGCAGTGCTACTTGGGCATTTGTCGATGCCGATATGCTGACAGCGCCCCTGCCCGCCCCGACCGAGACCCAAATTCAGGATTATTATGAAGCGAACCCCGCCGCATTCACCCTGCCCGAGGCCCGCGACATTACCTATGTCTGGCTCACGCCGGATATGATCCAAGGCGAGATGGAAGTGACCGACACAGCCATCGCGCAACTATATCAGGACCGCATCGCCGAATTCATGCAGCCCGAACGCCGTCTTGTTGAACGTCTGGTCTATCTGGACGCCGCCAAAGCAGACGAGGCCCGCGCCCGTCTGGATGCGGGTGAGGTCACATTTGACGCACTGGTCGCGGAACGCGGATTGACGCTCAACGATGTCGATATGGGCGATGTCGACCAAGAAGAACTGCGCGCCGCTGGCGAGGCCGTATTTGCGGCCCAGGCCGGTGATGTGGTTGGGCCGTTCAATTCGCCGCTGGGGCCTGCCCTGTTCCGGATGAATGCGGTGCTTAGCGCGCAAGAAACCACGCTTGAAGAGGCAACGCCGGAACTGCGCGATGAACTGGCCGCGGATGCGGCGCGCGCGGTGATTTCAGGTAGCGCCGATGCGATCCTTGATCTTGTCGCGGGCGGCGCCACGCTCGAAGATCTTGCGGAACGGACGGATTTGCAGCTTGGCACCATTCGCTGGACCACCGAAGTTGCCGAAGGCATCGCCG
Source organism: Yoonia tamlensis (assembly GCF_900115105.1). GTDB lineage: Bacteria > Pseudomonadota > Alphaproteobacteria > Rhodobacterales > Rhodobacteraceae > Yoonia > Yoonia tamlensis. The sequence goes on along the minus strand of NZ_FOYP01000001.1, from coordinate 1,078,699 downwards.
CCTATGACAATTTCCGCGATGCCGCCGCCGCCGCACAGACAGGTTCCTTTGCAGAACTGCTGGATCTGGCTGATGGCGGTGTATTCGCGCTGCGGCTCGACGGTATTACACCGCCCACTGTGCAGCCGCTTGACGATGTGCGCGCACAGGCCGAAACCGGTGCCGTCGCGCAAATCCGGCAGGACGCCGTGCGCGCACTTGCCGAAGACATGGCCGCACAAATTGATCCCCAAACGGCGTTCGACACGCTGGGTCTGGCACAGGAATCAGGCACAGATATCACCCGCACAGGTTTTGTCGAAGGCACACCAGCTACCTTTAACACCACATTGTTTGAAGCAAGCGTTGGCGCGGTAAACGTGCTGGATGCCGGTGACCGCGCACTGATCTTGCGGCTCGATGCAATTGCCGCGCCCGATACCCAAGACGCGCTTGTTGCGGGGCAGATCGAAAGCCTTGCGCAAACTGCGACAACCGGTATCGCGCAAGATATCTTTGCTGCCTATGCAGCGCAGCTGCAAAAAGACACCGATGTGAATATCAATCAGGCCACCGTGAACGCGGTCAACGCCCAGTTCCAGTAGGTCAAAATGGCGCTTTTACCCGATTATGACAGTTTCGCTCGCGGCTATGACGCGGGCGAAAACCAGATTGTCTACACCCGCATCGCCGCCGATCTGGATACGCCGGTATCATTGATGCTGAAACTTTCAGGCGCGGGCAAGAATGCCTTTATGCTTGAAAGTGTCACGGGTGGCGAAGTGCGCGGGCGCTATTCAATCATCGGGATGAACCCTGATCTAGCGTGGGAATGCCGCGGCACGACATCGCGGATCAATCGTAACGCGCGCTTTGATGATGCTGATTTTCACGACATGGACGGTGATCCGCTGACTGCGCTGCGCGCGCTGATCGCCGAATCGCGTATTGATCTGCCCGCCGATCTGCCCGCCGCATCTGCGGGGCTGTTCGGCTATCTTGGCTATGACATGATCAGGCTGGTTGAACACCTGCCCGATGTGAACCCTGACCCGCTTGGCCTGCCCGATGCGGTAATGCTGCGCCCTTCCGTTGTGGCCGTTCTTGACGGGGTGAAAGGTGATGTGATCCTTGTTGCGCCCGCCTACGTGAACGCGGGGCTGAACGCGCGCGCGGCCTATGCGCAAGCGGCTGAACGGGTGATGGATGCGCAACGCGCGCTTGACCGCCCCACACCAGGCGAAGGGCGCGCATTGGCCGATCCGGCCCCCGTCAGCCCGCCGCAATCGAATTTCAGCCATAGCGGCTATCTGGAAGCCGTTGAAAAGGCAAAAGAATATATCCGCGCGGGCGATATTTTTCAGGTGGTGCCGTCGCAGCGCTGGACACAGGAATTCCGCGAACCGCCGTTTTCGCTTTATCGCAGTTTACGGCGCACGAATCCCTCGCCATTTATGTTTTTCTTTAACTTCGGCGGTTTTCAGGTCATCGGGGCAAGCCCTGAAATTCTGGTGCGCGTGTTCGGCAAAGAAGTCACAATTCGGCCAATCGCAGGCACCCGCCCACGCGGCGCAACCCCTGCCGAAGACAAAGCGTATGAGTTGGACCTGCTTGCGGACCAAAAGGAACTGGCCGAGCATTTGATGCTGCTGGATCTGGGCCGCAATGATACGGGTAAGGTCAGCAAGATCGGCACTGTAAAGCCAACCGAGCAGTTCATTATCGAACGCTACAGCCATGTGATGCATATCGTATCCAACGTCGTCGGCGAGCTGGCCGATGATCAAGATGCGCTTTCGGCGTTTTTCGCGGGCATGCCTGCGGGCACCGTGTCGGGCGCGCCCAAAGTGCGTGCAATGGAAATCATCGACGAGCTGGAACCCGAAAAGCGCGGTGTCTATGGCGGCGGTTGCGGGTATTTCAGCGCCAATGGTGATATGGATATGTGTATCGCGCTGCGCACTGCCGTTTTACAGGATGAAAAACTGTATATCCAGGCGGGCGGCGGCGTTGTCTATGACAGCGACCCAGAGGCCGAATATCAGGAAACCGTGCATAAATCGAACGCGATCCGCAAGGCAGCCGCAGATGCCACGATGTTCAAGCCGGGCGGAAACTAGACACGCCACGTAGGGTGGATCAAGATCCACCTTACTCTATGGCTGCACCTCGCGCAGCACAGCAGAGACCGGCGCCAGGGCCAGCTGCGACTGGTTCACAGTAACGGCCCATTCGGCAAGGGCTCCAAGCGTGCTGGCTTGTAGCTGCCCGTGCAACACCACATTGCCAGTTTGCCGCGCCCGCAGCCCCGCCTGATCCAGCCCGCGTTTGATCGCATCCGCAGGCTCGCCCGCGCTATCGATATTTCGTATGGCGGCAATCGCTGGCACGCCGGCAGCCTGTGCTGCTTGCAGCGCCCCGCCGAGCCCTTGGGGTGCCGTAACCAACCCGCGCCCGTCGGCGGCAAGAATCTGCATAACCTGTTCGGTCGCCGCGCGATTGTTGCGTAAAACGCCGCTGCCATCGGCATAAAGGATCGCGGCCTCGGGCATCAGCCCGAACACGGCTTCGAATGCCACTTCGATATCAGTGGGCACCGCCCCTGTGGGCAGCGACGCCTGCACCGCGATTTCAATTCCAGCGGCGCGGTAGGCGGCCATGCGGTCGCGCAGGTTTGGGTCAAGCGCATGCAAAACCACCGTCACCGGCATCCCCAATGCCGCGATTTCATCTGCTGCCACTTGCTGGGTCCCGTCATCAACAAGCAGCACCGCAAGAAGCGGCAATTGCGCAGGGTTTTCAAAGGCTGTGCCAAAACGCACCAGCGCCTGTTGCGCCTGTGGTTCGCGTTCGGGGGGCTCGGTTGCGATAGCGGGTGGCGCAATTAGCCCCGAAGATCCGCCCAGACGCAAAACCCGGCTTTCGCCGCTTTGCGCCGCTGCGGGCGCTGCCCCGGCGGCGGTTTGTGCGTCACTTGCGGGGTTGGATGGCGCAGGCGAGACAATCACCGGCGCAGGTGTTTGTGCAACGACTGTCGGCTCTTGTTGCGGGGTGGCTTGCGGGCGGATTTGGGGCGTAATGGCAGGTTGCGCTGAAGCAATTTCGGCAACCTGCGGCGTTGGCGTCGCGTCCTGGGCTGGGACAACCACAACCAAAGCATCTTCGGCAAGCCCTGCGACGACCGGCGCGGCGGTGTTCAGCTGCTCTGCGCGCGGCGCAGCTGGCCGCGTTGTGATCACGGCAGGCGCTTCGGGTTGCGGAATATGCGGCGGAGCAGCCGCAATTGTATCAAGCGCAGGCTCCAAAAGCGTCACAATCATGGTCGATTCGTCGTCAACCACCGGCGTATCATGCGCAGGCTCTTGTGCAGGTGTTTGCGGTGCCGTTGCGGTATCTGTATCGGCCTGAGGCAGGGCGGTTTCGGCATCAGGCGCCGCGAGCCGTGGTGCATCAGCTACATATTCGCGTGCCACCGCGGTCGGGTCCGTTCGCGTCAAACTACTGTCTGGCGCGGCAGCAACTGCTGCGGGTGCAGAAACCAGTGGCACTTGTGGCGGCATGTTCCCCGCTGGCTGTTCATTCACCAATGACACCGCGCCCAGCGTCACACTGCTAAGCCCAAGCGCCCAAATACCGCCCCGTAGACTGCCCCGCATCTTTCAATCACCCTATTCACTCAGGCACGCAAATTCGCGCCGTTCGACCTTGACGCTGCCCCGCGTGTCGGCCCATGTATAGCATTGATATATCGCGACCCGACGGGGGGACGGTACCCCTAAATGTGCAAATATTGGGAAATAGTCATGCTTTTGCTGATCGATAACTACGATAGTTTCACTTATAACCTCGTGCATTATCTGGGCGAGCTGGGTGCGCAAGTCGTTGTAAAACGCAATGACGCGCTTGATACCCAAGAAGCAATGGCCATGCGCCCTGATGCGATCATGCTTTCGCCAGGCCCTTGTGATCCGGCCCAAGCCGGCATTTGTCTGGCCCTTGTCCATGCCGCCGCCGAAGCTAAGATTCCGCTGATGGGCGTTTGTTTGGGCCATCAAGCCATTGGCGAAGCCTTTGGCGGCGATGTCGTGCGCTGTCATGAAATCGTGCATGGCAAGATGGGTGCGATGCAGCATAAAGGCATTGGCCTGTTCAAAGACCTGCCCAGCCCGTTTGACGCGACCCGCTATCATTCGCTGGTCGTGGACCGCGCCACCCTGCCCGATTGTCTGGAAATCACCGCAGAGCTGGAAGACGGCACCATTATGGGGCTGCAACACAAAACCCTGCCGATCCACGGCGTGCAATTTCACCCCGAAAGCATCAAATCCGAACACGGGCATAAATTGCTGAATAATTTCCTTCAGATGGCAAAGGTGGCAGCATGAGCGACGCAATGAAACCGCTGATCTATGCCGCCTCAGAAGGGCCGCTGTCACGCGCCCAAGCGGAACAAGCGTTCGAAATCCTGTTCAAAGGCGAAGCCACCCCCGCCCAAACCGGCGGGTTTTTGATGGCGCTACGCGCACGCGGTGAATCCGTGTCGGAATACGCCGCCGCCGCCGCTGTGATGCGCGCGCATTGTATTCCCGTCAAAGCCCCCGCAGGTGCGATGGATATCGTTGGCACTGGTGGTGACGGCAAGCACACGCTCAACATTTCCACCGCGACCGCTTTTGTTGTCGCGGGCGCAGGCGTGCCGGTGGCCAAACACGGCAACCGCAACCTGTCGTCGAAATCGGGCACAGCAGATGTGCAATCGGAACTCGGCATCAATGTTATGGTTGGTGCCGATGTGGTTGAACGCGCGATTGCCGAGGCCGGAATCGGGTTCATGATGGCCCCGATGCACCATCCCGCAATGAAACATGTCGGCCCCGTGCGGCTGGAGCTTGGATGCAAAACGATCTTTAACATCTTGGGACCGCTTACAAATCCGGCGGGCGTGAAACGGCAGTTGACCGGCGCGTTTGCGATTGATCTGATCCACCCGATGGCAGAAACCCTGCAACAGCTTGGCAGTGAAAAAGCATGGCTGGTGCATGGCAGCGACGGCACGGACGAGATCACGATCTGCGGCCCGACATCTGTGGCCGCGCTTGAAAACGGTAAAATCACATCCCGCGAAATCCATCCCGAAGACGCAGGCCTTTCCGAACACAATTTCCGCGATATTATCGGCGGCACCCCCGCCGAAAACGCCGTCGCGCTGCGCGCGCTTTTGGATGGCGCTCAGGGTGCTTACCGTGACGCGGTGCTGTTCAATGCGGCCGCTGCGCTGATTGTGGCGGATAAGGCCAGCACCCTGCCCGAAGGCGTTGAAATCGCAAGAGAAAGCATCGACAGCGGCAAAGCCAGACAAGCGGTGGACGCACTGGCGCGGATCACATCGGGCTGATGTTTGATCTGGGGCGGCTTGGCGCGTGGCGTGATCTTCCGTTTTTTGACGAAAGCCTGCCCGCGCTTGCGGCCAAATTAGACGCCGATATTCTGCCACCGCCCGCGCTGACATTTGCGGCCCTTGAGCGCTGCCAACCAAATGCGACCCGCATCGTGATCATCGGGCAAGACCCTTATCATACGCCGGACAAGGCCGACGGGCTGGCGTTTTCGATCCCCGATGGTTTTGGCGGCAGGCTTGATAGTCTTGGAAATATTTTCAAAGAGATAGAAAGCGACCTTAACGCTATCCGCCGCAAAACCAGCCTACATGATTGGGCTGATCAAGGCGTGCTTTTGCTCAACACCGCGCTGAGCGTGCCGCCTGGCAAGCCCAAGGCGCATGCAAGATTTGGCTGGTCCGATCTGGTGGTCGAGGTGATCAAGCGGCTTAATGATCGTCCGCGCGCCTATATGCTTTGGGGTGGTCCGGCGCAGACCTACGCCAAACATATTACGCCTGAAAATCTGGTTTTGACCTCGGCGCATCCGTCCCCTTTGTCCTGCCACCGCGGTTTTTTCGGGTCGCGCCCATTTTCAAAGGCCAACCAGTGGCTTATTGATCAGGGACAAGAGCCAATCAATTGGGCGGACCCATGACCGATATCCTTGAAAAGATCAAAACCTATAAGCTGGAACATGTCGCGGCCTGCAAGGCTTCTGTGCCATTATCCGAAATCGAGGCCCGCGCCAAAGATGCGCCGCCCACGCGCGGCTTTGCTGACCGTCTGTCGGACGCAGCGCGCGAAGGATACGGCTTGATCGCCGAAATCAAAAAAGCCAGCCCGTCCAAAGGGTTGATCCGCGAAGACTTTAACCCGCCCGCCTTGGCCGAAGCCTATCAGGCAGGGGGTGCGACCTGCCTGTCTGTGCTGACCGACGGCCCGTCATTCCAAGGCGACGACAGCTATCTGACTGCTGCGCGCAGCGCCGTTGACCTGCCCGCCCTGCGCAAGGATTTCATGTATGACACCTATCAGGTCGCCGAGGCCCGCGCGCTTCATGCCGATTGCATTTTGATTATTCTGGCTTCCGTCAGCGACACCCAAGCGCAAGAGCTTGAAACGGCGGCCTTTGAATGGGGCATGGATGTGCTGCTCGAGGTGCATGATGCCGCGGAACTGGAACGCGCCTGCCTGCTCAAATCGCCCCTGATGGGGATCAATAACCGCAACCTCAAGACCTTCGAAACCACGCTGGATACCACGCGCACCCTGTCGAAACTGGTGCCTGCGGACCGCACGATTGTCTGCGAAAGCGGGTTGAACACCCCCGCAGAGCTTGCGGATATGGCACGATATGGCGCGCGCACATTCTTGATCGGCGAAAGCCTGATGCGCCAAACCGATGTCGCCGCCGCGACCCGCGCCTTGCTCGCCAATCCCGCGACCGGTGGTATCTGATGCCCAAGCTCAGCCATTTTGACGCCGATGGTAAGGCGCATATGGTCGATGTCTCGGACAAGCCTGTCACTGCGCGCGTGGCCGTCGCAGAAGCGTTCATTAAAATGACCGCTACGACGCTGGCGCTTATTGTTGCGGGCCGCGCGGATAAGGGCGACGTTCTGGGCATCGCGCGCATTGCGGGCATTATGGCTGCCAAGAAAACTGCCGATCTGATCCCGCTATGCCATCCGCTGCCGATCACCAAAGTGGCAATTGATCTGACCCCCGACGATACCCTGCCCGGAATCCGGATCGTGGCCACAGTCAAAACCGGCGGACAAACCGGCGTTGAAATGGAGGCGCTGACCGCCGCCAGCACCGCCGCATTGACCGTCTATGACATGGTGAAAGCCGTGCAAAAAGACATGGAAATCGGCGGCATCCGTGTGACGCTCAAGGACGGCGGCAAATCAGGGCGATTTGAAAACCCATGACAAATGCCGGCCGTTCGCTTGAACTTTTCTTTGTTGATGGCCGTGCCGACGGGATGCTGACCGCCGAAGTATTCAACTGGACCGGCCATGTCTTGCGCACCCCGCGCACCCAAATAAAAGAGGCCCTAGCACGCCCCGAGGCAGGTTTTACCGGCGTCTATGTCCTGATCGGCGAAGATCAGAACGGCCCCCGCGCCTATATCGGTGAGGCCGAGGATATGCGCATTCGCTTGCGCGACCATGTCACAAACAAGGATTGGTGGGATGATGCGATCCTGATCAGCTCGGCTGCAAATAATCTGCACAAGGCGCATATCAAATACCTCGAATCGCGTCTGGTCGAGATCGCCCGCGACGTCGCCCATACACCGCTTGAAAACGGGAATACCCCGCCGCGCAGTAGCCTTAATGAGGCTGCCCGCGCCAATATGGAAAGCTTTCTCGATACGCTGATGATGGTGCTGCCCGCCATTCGGGTGGATCTGTTTTTGAGCAAGAAGAGTTCTTCAAAAAGCTTTGAAAGTGCTTCCAGCGATGAAGCCAATAAAATTGGCTCCCAAAGCAACACCGAAACACGGTTTCACCTCAAGGCAGGCAAAGGCGAAATTGTAGCCACTGCAACATTAAGGCTCGGTGAGTTTATTGTTCATAAAGGATCGCGGGCATCAATCGCAGTTAGGTCGTCGTGTTCCGAAGGCACAATTAGGAAACGGCAACAGTTACTCAATGCGAAGTCGGTTGTTGAAAACGATGGTTGGCTAGAATTCGTAGACGACTTTGCATTTCGCACGCCTTCTGGTGCCGCCGATTTCATCAACGGCTATAGCACCAATGGACGGATTGCGTGGAGAGAACTCGAAACGGGGAAAACATTTGCCGATTGGGAAGCCGCACAATTGGATGATGTAACACAATGATCACTGTCGACGCGGCCCTTGATAATCTCTTTGCGCTTTGCGCGCCGCTTGGATCCGAGGATGTGCCATTGACGCAGGCCGCGGGCCGCAACTTGGCGCGAGATGTCGCTGCAACCCGTGATCAGCCGCCCTTTGCGGCATCGGCGATGGATGGTTATGCGGTGCGCCGCGATGATGCCGTGGCGGGCGCGCGGCTTTTGGTTATCGGGGAATCTGCTGCGGGTCACGGGTACTCAGGGGCTGTGGGACACGGTCAGGCCGTGCGGATTTTTACAGGCGCACCACTGCCCACAGGGGCCGATTGGGTTGTGATCCAAGAGGATGTGACCCGCGCAGGTGATCAAGTCACGCTGGGGCAAGCGCTTGAAACCAAACCACATATCCGCCCGGCTGGTGCTGATTTTCGGGTCGGCGATCAGATTAAAGCCCCGCGCATCCTATCGTCCGCCGATATCGCGCTGCTGGCTGCAATGAATATCGCGCAGGTGCCTGTCACGCGCCGCCCTATCGTCGCGATTATTGCGACGGGCGATGAATTGGTCCAACCCGGAGAGACCCCCGGCCCTGATCAAATTATTGCGTCCAACAGCTATGGTTTGGCAGCAATGGTACAGCAGCTTGGCGCGCATCCGCGGCTTTTGCCGATTGCGCGCGATAATATCCCAGCGCTGGAACTGGCGTTTGATCTGGCGGCGGATGCCGATCTGATTGTGACCATTGGCGGGGCCTCTGTTGGGGATCATGATTTGGTCGGGCAAGTTGCGCAATCCAAAGGCATGCAGCAGGCGTTTTATAAAATCGCCATGCGCCCGGGCAAACCGCTGATGGCGGGGCGTATGGGCAATGCGCTGATGATCGGCCTGCCCGGCAATCCGGTATCGGCGATGGTGTGCGGCCATGTGTTTCTGGCCCCCGTGATACGGCATATGCTGGGACAAGGGGCCGCTGTGGCACCGCGCAGGATTGCCAAGCTGGCCAAAGCCATCGGCCCGAACGGGCCGCGCGAACATTATATGCGCGCGCATCTTGGCCCTAACGGTGTGACGGTTTTTGACCGTCAGGACAGCGCCCTGCTGACCGTGCTGGCCGACGCAAATTGTCTGGCCCTACGGCCCATTGACGACCCCGCCCGCGCTGCCGGTGACGAAATCGCCATTCTGCCGCTTTGATCAGGGTAGTTGACACAAAACGGGAACATGCATAGAACATATGCAAAACCTATCTGGGGATAAGTCATGCTCACGAAAAAACAGCTCGACCTTTTGGCCTTTATCAACACCCGCATCCAGCGCGATGGTGTTCCCCCCAGTTTTGATGAAATGAAAGAAGCCTTGGATCTGCGGTCAAAGTCGGGAATTCACCGGCTGATCACCGCGCTCGAAGAACGCGGGTTTATCCGGCGGCTGGCGCACCGCGCGCGGGCATTGGAAATCGTGAAGCTGCCTGATGCAATGCAATCCAAATCCGGCTTCACTCCGCGTGTGATAGATGGCGACAGACCAGACAGCACCCCGCCTGCCGCGCTGCCCATTGATAGTGGCGCGATTGAATTGCCGGTGATGGGCCGGATTGCCGCCGGTGTCCCGATCGAGGCGATCAGCCAAGTGTCGCACAGGGTTTCCGTTCCGCAATCCATGGTCGGCGCGGGTGATCACTATGCGCTTGAAGTCAAAGGCGATTCGATGATTGAAGCGGGGATTAACGACGGCGACGTTGTGGTGATCCGCGAAACTTCGGTTGCCGATAATGGCGATATTGTCGTCGCGCTGGTCGAAGGGCATGAAGCCACGCTCAAACGGTTCCGCCGCAATGGTAGCGCCATCGCGCTAGAGGCGGCCAACCCCGCCTATGAAACCCGCGTGTTCCGCGATGATCAAGTCAAAGTCCAAGGGCGCTTGGTCGGGCTGATCCGCACCTATTAGGGGTTTTTCAGCACAATTTCCGGCTGTGTTGATGCATCTGCGTTTGCGTTCCACGGACGGTTACCAGCCACGCCTTGGGCGGTTGTCAGCTGCAAATCGCCCATTTCCGTTAGATCAAACGCCAAAGCCCCTGTTTGACGCAACCTGTTGATATCAAAGACAATGCAGGGGCGTCCTGTCACATCTGACTGGTTGCTGATCAGCACATCTGCGCCGCCACAACCATCAAGCGCCGCAAGCGCTGTTTTGCCCGTGACCTGCAAAATCTGCCAGTCACCGATATTGGCGCGCACGATCCGGCCATCACGCGTATAGCCAGAGCGATTTGCGGCCTCCTGCTGCGGCACCGGCGCGCCATCGTTTTCAAGCCAGATCTGCGCGACAAAGCTGCTGCCGCTTCCTTTGGACAAGGCGCGGCCTTGCGGCCCGATCACCCCGATCAATGCGGCGTTATCCGCCACTAATAACAACGGCCGCGTCGCCTGCCCCCATAGCCAAAACGCAATTATCACAGGGGCAACACCGATCAGCCGCGCCCGCCCGCGCCACAAGATACACCACAACAGCCCCAACGCCAGCAGCGCCACAACCCCGCCCCCCGGCGCCACCACATGTCCGACGGACCCGTCCCAGCCGGACACGGTCTGCGCAACCCATAGTATCCACCGCAAGCCCCATCCCATCAGCGCAAATCCGATGCCAGACAGGCCAAAAGGCGCAAGGCAGATCGCGAGCACCGCTGCGGGCATCACAAGCACCCCCATCAACGGCACGCTAAGTAGATTGGCGACCAATCCGAAATGCGCGATCTGGTTAAAATGTGCCGCCGCAAAGGGCGCGGTGGCAAGCCCTGCAACAAACGATGACATGAACACGGCAAATGTCCCGCGCAGCCATTTTGGCCAGTGTGACAGGTCAAATTTACGCAGCGCGCCAAATACCGCAACAAGCGCTGCTGTCGCCGAAAACGACATCTGGAACCCTGGCCCCATCAGGGCTTCGGGTTGCCAAAGCAGTACAATAATCGCGGCAATTGCAACGGCGCGCAGGGTCAATGCGCGCCGGTCCAAAAGCACCGCAACCAGCATCACCGCAACCATGATAAACGCGCGTTCAGTCGCGACATTGCCTCCCGAAAGCGCCAGATAAAACGCGCCGACAATCAACGCGCCAATGGCTGCGATCTTTTTGGTCTGGAACCGCAGTGAAATCGTCGCGCTCAGCGCCAACCCATAGCGCATGACCGCAAAGATAAATCCGGTCAGCAACCCCATATGCAGCCCCGATATCGCCAGCAGATGCGCAAGATTCGCGGCGCGCAAATCATCCAGCGTATCTTGCCGCATCGCGGACCGATCCCCAGTCATAATGGCCGCCGCAAACGCGCCCGCGTCACCCGCGATTGCCTTTTGCACAAAGTGCGACAGCCGCATGCGCACCGCAAAAACCTGCAGCCCCAAAGATGATTGATCCGCTGCATGCAGCCGCAGCACCGGTGTGCGCGTATACCCCACAGCACCAAGTCCCAAAAACCAGGAATGGCGCTGGAAATCAAAGCCGCCCGGCTCTGCCGGTCCGGATGGCGGCGAAAGGTGTCCGGTCAGGATCAAGGTCTCGCCGGGTTGATAATCGGTGAAATACTGGTCGCCATGCACCGAAACACGCACCCGCGCGGGTGTACGCGCGGGCGACATCCGTGACAGCACGACCTGATCCAATGTCAGCCGCGGCGCGTCGCTTGCGGATCTGTCGATATTGACCACCCGCCCCTGAATCGGCCCGTAGTAACGAAACCCCAAGACCGGTTCGGCAACCGCCACCGTGCGCCACTGCGCCACCCCGCCACCAGCGCAAACCAGCGCGATTGCGACCGCACAAGGCGCATAGGCGGGGGTAATCAGGCGCGAAGCGGCCAGCAATCCGAACGCAAGCCCCCAAACCATAACCATCTGCGCAAAATCAGGTTCCGTTGACTGCGCGAAATAGGTGCCGATCCCGATGCCAAGACACACGGGCACCCAAGTAATCAGCCCGCCCCGCTGCGCCAGAAGCATTTCTTGCAAAGCTGCGCGCACTTGTTCTTTACCCCGCAGTTTTGTATCCCCGCCACATCCGGCACCCTACCGGAAAGCTGGTTAGCGAAAGGTTAATTTCCCCATGTCCATCGTCACACGCTTTGCCCCATCGCCCACGGGCGCCTTGCACATCGGGGGCGCGCGCACAGCCCTGTTCAACTGGCTTTATGCACGTGGTCGGGGTGGGAAATTCCTGTTGCGGATCGAAGACACCGACCAAAGCCGGTCCACTGATGAAAACAAGCAGGCCATTCTGGACGGGCTGACATGGCTGGGACTTGATTGGGACGGCGAACCAACCAGTCAGGCCAATAATGCACCCCGCCACGTCGAAGTCGCGCAGGCGATGCTGGCCAGCGGCCACGCCTATAAATGCTTTAGCACCCAAGACGAGATTGAAGAATTTCGCGAAACGGCGCGCGCGGCCAAACAATCAACCCTGTTTCAGTCTCCGTGGCGTGATGTCGCCCCTGCTGACCACCCTGACCTGCCCTATGTGATCCGGCTCAAGGCGCCGCGCGACGGCAAAACGACCTTGCACGACGAAGTCCAAGGCGATGTGACATGGTCCAACGACCAGCTTGACGATATGATCCTGCTGCGTTCGGACGGTAGCCCCGTTTATATGCTGGCCGTTGTTGTGGATGATCACGACATGGGCGTGACCCATGTGATCCGCGGCGATGACCACCTTGCCAATGCATTCCGCCAGAACCTGATTTACGAGGCAATGGGCTGGGCCAAGCCGGTGCTGGCGCATATTCCGCTGATTTTCGGGCCGGACGGCAAGAAATTATCGAAACGCCACGGGGCGACAGGGGCTGCCGAATACCAGCAAATGGGCTATCCGGCGGCGGGCATGCGCAATTATCTGGCGCGCCTTGGCTGGAGCCACGGCGATGACGAATTTTTCACCGATGCGCAGGCCCGCGACTGGTTTGATCTGGGCGGGATTGGCAAATCGCCGGCGCGGTTCGATTTCAAGAAACTTGCAAATATCTGCGGCCAGCATATCGCTGCTGCCGACGATGCTGCACTGCTGCACGAATTGCAGGCATATCTGGCTTCCGTCGGGGAGGATCCGCTAACCGACCAACAAAATGCGCGTTTTTTGCAGGCAATGCACTGCTTGAAAGAGCGCGCAAAGACCATGCCTGAACTATTTGAAAAAGCACGGTTTTTGATGATAGACCACCCCATTGAGCGGGACGAGAAAGCCCAAGGGCTGTTGGATGATGTATCCCGTGGTATACTGTCGGAATTGACGCCGCAGCTGCAAAATGCTACGTGGACCCGTGACACATTAGAAGAGATCGTCACCGCGCTTGCCGAAGCTCATGATACGAAACTAGGCAAACTTGCTGGGCCGCTGCGTGCGGCGCTGTCCGGGCGTGCGGTCTCTCCGAGCGTGTTCGATATGATGTTAGTCTTGGGCCAAACCGAAACACTCGCGCGGCTCCAAGATGCCAGCAACTGAAACCAATTGGTTACGATTGGCAGTTAAATGGAGCATTAAAGTTTAGAGATGCGCCGGCAACATCTGCGTTGCGCGGCATAAAGGGGAAGACTTATGGCCGAAAATACAGATACAGCGAAACTGACGATCAAGGGTGAAACCTACGATCTGCCGATCCATTCCCCAACGGCAGGCCCTGATGTCATCGATATTCGCAAGCTTTACGCGCAGGCAAATGTGTTTACCTATGATCCCGGTTTCACATCGACTTCGGCTTGCGACAGCACCATCACATTTATCGACGGTGACAAGGGTGTACTGCTGCACCGCGGTTACCCGATCGATCAACTAGCCGCGCAGTCACATTATCTAGAAGTATGCTATCTGCTGCTTTACGGTGAATTGCCTTCTGCCGTCGAGTTGGAGAAATTCGAACGCCTCGTGACCAATCACACAATGATCCACGAGCAGATGCACAACTTCTTCCGTGGCTTCCGCCGTGACGCGCATCCGATGGCGACAATGGTTGGCGTTGTGGGGGCGATGTCGGCCTTCTACCACGATTCGACCGATATCAACGATGATCACCAACGCGAGGTCGCATCGATCCGCCTGATCGCGAAGATGCCAACAATTGCGGCGATGGCCTATAAATATTCAATCGGCCAACCGTTTGTTTATCCGCGCAATGATCTCGATTACGCTTCGAACTTCTTGCATATGTGTTTCTCGGTTCCGGCCGAAGAATACCATGTGAACCCTGTTCTGGCGCGCGCGATGGACCGTATTTTCACGCTGCACGCGGATCACGAACAAAACGCATCAACATCGACCGTGCGTTTGGCGTCATCATCAGGTGCAAACCCGTTTGCCTGTATCGCTGCGGGTATCGCCTGTCTTTGGGGCCCTGCGCACGGTGGCGCGAACCAGGCTTGCCTTGAAATGCTTAAGGAAATTGGCTCGGTTGACCGTATTCCTGAATTTATCGCCCGTGCAAAAGACAAAAACGACCCCTACCGTCTGATGGGCTTTGGCCACCGCGTTTACAAAAACTTTGACCCGCGCGCGACTGTGATGAAGCAATCTGCGGATGAAGTATTGGAACTGCTGGGCGTTGAAGACAACCCGCTGTTGCAGGTCGCGATGGAGCTTGAAAAGCAAGCGCTGGCCGATCCGTATTTCGCTGAAAAGAAACTCTTCCCGAATGTTGATTTCTACTCGGGCATCATTCTCGAAGCGATGGGTTTCCCGACATCAATGTTCACACCGATCTTTGCGATGGCACGGACCGTTGGCTGGATTTCCCAGTGGAAAGAGCAACTTGCCGATCCGCAACTGAAAATCGGCCGCCCGCGGCAACTTTATCTGGGCGAGACAACCCGCGATTATTTCGACATCGAAAAGCGCTAAGAATTGGGCCACCTTCGGGTGGCCTTTTTTACGCACCACGGGCCTTGGGCGATGATGACGCTGCATACGAAAAGACTGATCTTGCGCGGGGCGCGCCAAGCTGACCTCGACGATCTGTTCGCGATCTATAGCAATCCGCAATCGATGCGCTATTGGTCGACCGCCCCGCATACGTCGCCCGACCAGACCCAGCGCAATCTTGATGCGATGATCGCAAGGGCTGCCACGCCGCCACTGACCTATTTCATGATCACGCTAGATGGGCGGCTTATCGGCACCGCTGGGATGCATCGCGCAGATGAGGTCGGGTTCATCTTGCATCCAGATTTTTGGCGCAAGGGCATCATTTCAGAGGCCATGCAAGCCATTATCCCCCACCTATTTGAGGTCACCGACCAAGCGCAGTTGACCGCAGATGCTGATCCCGAAAACGTGGGCTCTGTCGCCACCTTGAAAAAGCTGGGGTTTACCGAAACCCACCGGGCCAAGAACACGTTCTGCATCAATGGCGTCTGGTCCGATAGCGTCTATTTATCCTTGCCGCGGCCAGAAAACCTAAGGTAAGATCGCATTGGTCATCAGTTCACCAAGGCGTCGCCAGTCCAGCCGGACCCAGCTAAACCTGATATGGCAATAATTATCCGCTGTGCTTTTGATCAGCCGGACGACAAGGGCGACCATCACACCCCGCAAACGGGTGCCGGCACAGATTGTAGGGGCACAATATGCCACGCCAAACCCAACAGGTGACGATCAAGGATCTGTCGACCTTTACCAAATCACTGCGCGCGTCATTGCAACAGCAAGACGCATTCCCATCCCATGCAAAGATGCTGAGCCTTGTCTCCAAAGCCGCAGGTTTCGATAATTATCAACACCTTAAGGCTGAACGCCCGGCCACGCCTGATAGGCCATCGCGCGGGTTAGAACGTGCTTTGCGCTGCTTTGATCAGGGGATCATGACCCGCTGGCCGAAACAGACCGCTGTGCAGGGGCTTTGCCTTTGGACGTTTTGGGCGCAATTGCCGGCCAACGTAGATCTGCGCGAAAAACAGGTGAATGAAGTGCTGAAATCCGGCAATAGCTTTGGCGACCACGTGCTTTTGCGCCGGTCATTGATTGATCACCGTTTGGTCACCCGCACGCGCGATGGCGCCACTTACCGCCGGATCGAACAGGCCCCGCCCAGCGATGCGCTTGCCCTTATGGCGGCGGTTCAGCGGCCCGTGTAGCGCGGCGCGCGTTTTTCCAAAAATGCGGCGACCCCTTCTTTGAAATCATCGGTGTCGCCGCAGATCGCCTGTAGTTTGGCCTCGACCGCCAGTTGTTCGTCCAATGTGTTTTCAAGCGACCCGCGGATCGCCTTTTTCAACTGCGCATAGGCAACGGTCGGGCCGCTGGCCAATTGCATCGCGCGTGCTTTTACGTGGGCCGCAAAATCCGCCGCCGGTGCCGTTTCATAGATCATGCCCCAGTCGCGCGCCTGATTGGCGCTTATCTTATCTGCAAAAAGCGCCGCCCCCATCGCCCGCGCGGCCCCGATCTGGCGCGGCAACCAATAGGTGCCGCCCGCGTCAGGGATCAGCCCGATGCGCGTGAATGCCTGCACGAAATAGGCATCCTCTGATGCAATCACCACATCCGCCGCCAGCGCGAGGTTTGCCCCCGCCCCCGCGGCAGGCCCGTTGACAGCGCAGATTGTCGGCACTTTGCAATCAAATATCGCCTTGAGCATCGGCACATATTCGTCGCGCAACGTGGCTTCCATATCGATCTTGCCATCGGCCGCAGCATCCGCAAGGTCTTGGCCAGAGCAGAACGACACCCCTGCCCCTGTCATTACCACCGCGCGCGCATTGTCTTGTGCGTGCTGAAAGGCTTGCGTGATCTCAAGCCGCATTTGCGTGTTCAGCGCATTCATCAGCGCCGGACGGTTCAGCGTGATTGTGGCCAGATCATCAGTGATGTCATAGGTGATTGCGTGAAAATCCATCTGCGTATCCTTGGGCTGCATTTGCGCCACCCTACCGCAGCGCGCCCCGCACCCAAGCGGAACCATGCGTCACTTTTTCAGGATTTCTGCGAGGGCTTCTTCTTCTTCGGCGCTTAATGGGGTCGCACCATCGGATTTGCGCCGGATCGTAGCCCAGCCAACGCCGAGCGCTAGCAAAAGCATCAATGGCGCCGCCAGCCAGAGGATCAGGTTCGCGCCGCGCACATTGGGGCGCAGCAGCACATATTCGCCATAGCGAAACACCATATAATCAATCACTTGCGCATCCGTGTCGCCTGCAACCAGCCGTTCACGCAGGACCACCCGCAATTCTTGCGCCACGGGCGCGTGCGATTCGTCGATGGATTCGTTCTGGCACACAGGACAGCGCAGCCCTTGCGACAGTTCACGCGCGCGCGCCTCTAGCACCGGATCGTCCAAAATCTCTGACGGCTCAACAGCCCAAACGGGGGCGGCAAGCATGCAAAACAGCAAGATCAGATGTTTCATTCTGCCGGCACCGCCTGTTTGGGCTTGGCCGCCGCCGCCCCGATCCGCAAACGCCGGTCAGACAGCGACACAAAGCCCCCCAAAGCCATCAACAGCGCGCCACCCCAAATCCAGTTGGCGAAAGGTTTGACATAAACGCGCACCGCATAGCCCCCGGTTGCCTGCGGATCGCCGATTACCACATAGATATCGCGCAGGATGCCGTTGCGAATGTCGGCCTCTGTCGTGGGCATTTTCGCAACCGGATAGAACCGCTTTTCGGGGTTCAGCGCGCCAATTTGCCGGTCACCGCGCCAGATGCCAAGCGTGGCCATGGTCGTGGTGTAATTCGGCCCTTCGACCTGACGGACATCATCAAGCGTAAAGGCAAACTGCCCGACATCCCAACGGTCACCTATCTCGGCGACGCGGATATCCTCGACCTCCCAGGCCATCATCGCGGCGATGCCAAAGACGGTGACACCCAGCCCCATATGTGCGCATGCCTTGCCCCAATCGGCGCGCGGCAACCGTGTGATCCGGCCAAGGCGCGCGGCAAACCCGCCCCGCCCGCTGCGCAGCCACAGGTCAGCAATTGCGCCGCCCACGACCCAAACCCCGAGGATCACACCAATCGGCCCTAAGGCGCTGCGTTCCGTCTGCACCGCATAGGCCAATGCCCCCAGCGCAACGGCCAAGACAAGCCATGGCAGTATGGGTTTAGTCGCGCGCGACAGGTTGCCGCGTTTCCACGCAAGGATCGACCCGATCGGCAGCACCACGGCCAGCGCCACCATAAAGGGGGTGAATGCCGCCTCAAAGAACGGCGGCCCGACGGAAAGTGTCCGACCAAACAGCATTTCTGCGACCAAAGGCCAGATCGTGCCCAAGAAGACCACAAAGCAGCTAACAGCCAGCAAGACATTGTTCAGCACAAGCGCACTTTCACGGCTAACCGTGCCAAATACGCCTTTGGATTCCAGCGCGTTCGCGCGCACAGCAAATAGCGTCAGCGCGCCGCCAAGAAACACCGCCAGAATGATCAGGATCAGCACACCGCGCTCCGGATCGTTCGCAAAGGCATGCACCGATGTCAGCACGCCAGAGCGCACGATAAACGTCCCCAAAAGCGAAAACCCGAAGGCAAGGATCGCAAGCAAGACCGTCCAGCTTTTCAACGCTTCACGCTTTTCAACAACGATGGCGGAATGCAGCAGGGCCGCCGCAATCAGCCATGGCATGAATGATGCGTTTTCAACCGGATCCCAGAACCAGAACCCGCCCCAGCCAAGTTCATAGTAGGCCCACCATGACCCCAGCGCGATTCCAAGTGTCAAAAACACCCATGCTGCCAATGTCCACGGGCGCACCCAGCGCGCCCAAGCTGCGTCAACCTTGCCTTCGATCAGGGCCGCAACCGCAAAGGAAAACGCCATGCTGAGGCCAACATAACCAAGGTAAAGAAACGGGGGATGAAATGCGAGGCCGGGATCTTGTAACAGCGGATTCAAATCGCGGCCATTCAATGGCGGCACCGCAAGACGCAAAAACGGGTTGGATGTGAACAGGATAAAGGCAAAAAACGCCACGCCAATGGACCCTTGCACCGCCAGAACGCGCGCGCGCAGACGCGCAGGCAGATTGTCACCAAACACGGCCGCACTTGCGCCAAACAGCGTCAGGATCAGCAGCCAAAGCAGCATCGATCCTTCGTGATTGCCCCAAACGCCGCTGATTTTATAGATCATCGGCTTGTCCGTATGCGAATTGGCATAGACCAGATTGAGCGAGAAATCCGAGGTCACAAAGGCCCAGGTAAGCGCCCCAAAGGCAAAGGCAACCAGCAAGAATTGTGCGATGGCCGCAGGTTCGGCCACCCCCATCCAGCCGGGGTTATTGCGGTGCGCGCCGATCATCGGGATCACCATCTGCACAATGGCAATGCCAAAAGCCAGAATCAGCGCGAAATGTCCAAGTTCTGTAATCATGCCCGCAGTCTTAGCCCAAATTGCGCGGCTGGGACATGGGTTCACGGATATTTCAGCACGCGTTTGTGGCGCAATTTGTCACAGACGAAAGCCGCCCTGCAGCGCATAGGTCAGAGCCCCCATCAAGAACCCGCCGATAACCAGCCGCACCAGCCATTTGAGCGTGTCTTCAATCGCGCCAAGCCTATCCGACACATTATCGCGGTGGACCTCATCCACGGCGTTGCGGGTTTCAATCATGCCAAGCCGTTGTTCGACCTTGTCAAACCATGTCCTATCCATTTCGGGCCTGCCAATCATCAAGCGCGGGGTTGTCACTGAACACGGGCACGCTTTCGGGGGCTTTGCTTGCCTGAACGGCGGCGATTGTACTGGCGACGGCACGCTGGAAATCCTGTTCTTTGGCCTGATGACGCGCGCCGAAATAGAAACTGACAATTGCACCCATCAACCACCATAGCGGCTCTGGCACCAGCGCCAGCCCTTCCATGCCGCGGATAAATTCATCGGGCCAGCGCATCGCGGCGATAAACATCCAGATCGTGCCAAGCGCCAGCATCGGCCGCGGCAGCCGGTTTAACCCATCAACAAAGCGGTCAAAAAGCCCGCGACGCGCATGCGCAAATTCGGCCGCAAACTGTTGCAGGCTTTCGGATTTGGCATTGGCCGCACGCGCGGCACCGCCTTCGGCGTTTTCGCGGAACACTTCGGCGGTATCAGTGATGACATTGCGCCCGTCCCCGAACAAAAAACCCATGACACCGGTGATTAATCCCATTGCGCAACCCTCTGTTTATGTTGTGTTTCTGTCAGGTGATAGCGCGGGTCGATAAATTCTTCGGCCCGCGTGATCCAGCCGCCTTTGCCGCCATTACGCCTGCGCGCGTATTTGCGGCTCGCGGGGCGGCGCGCGGCAAGATCATAGTAATAATTGCGGCGCGCGATCCCGTAGGCATCCACAATGTGGTCGGGGGCGGCCCTCAATGCCTTTTGGGTGGCTGCAATCGTCTGCGGACCAATCTGCCCGTCGACGGCCACCTCGATGCGCATATCGTTGAGCAGCTTTTGCAAAATCCGCACCGCATGTGCACCAGCGTTCACATACATATCAAAAATGGTGGCGTGCAGCGGCTCTGGCAGCTTGTCGATCTGTGGGGCCCGAAAATAGTGTTCGACAAAAATCGACACTGCATGGGCGCGGGTCAACACCCGAACGTCATCCTCGGTCACTTGGTTATCGCCGGTCAGATCCAGCCCCAACCTGCGCATCGTGTGGATCGTCACGCCGTGATTTGTGGCCCCGCCCGGATCGTCGGGGTCATTTACATAGCCGCCCTCGCGGGCGACAATTTCACTGGCGATTTGGGTGATGGATTGCATTGGCGGCCCTCATGTCTGCTTGACATGAACACTGCCTGAAACAGGTTAACGCGTGTCTTCGGCACCGTCCGGTGCGACATATGTGCCCTGATCCTTGAGCGCGTCGATGACCTCTTTTGGCATATAGGTTTCATCGTGTTTGGCCAGAATTTCAACGGCTTCAAAGGTGCCGTTCAAGTAGTTTCCCTGCGCGACAATGCCCTGACCTTCGGCAAAAAGGTCAGGCAGAATGCCGGAATAGACGACATTGACCAGTGCGCCGCCATCGGTCACCGCAAAGCGGATTTCCTGCCCCTGTCCGCGCACAAGTGAGCCTTCTTCGACCAGCCCGCCGATGCGGAACCGCTCGTTTGGCGCAGGGGGGGCGGCAACAACTTCGCTGGGTGATCGGAAGTATTGAAAGCTGTCCTCTGGCAGGAACCACAGCGCCGTCAGGATCGCAGCGATACAGGCACCGGCAATGCCGATCACCTGCACGCGGCGGCGTTTCTTGAGGCTCTTGAGCCCACTCATGGGAATACAGGGGCCAGCATCAACCCTTCGGTTTCGGGCAGGCCCAGCATCAGGTTTGCGTTCTGGATTGCTTGTCCTGATGACCCTTTGGTCAGGTTATCAAGCGCTGCGATCACAATGGCACGGCCAGCGATACGGTCGGCGACAACACCGATATGGCAAAAGTTCGACGCGCGAATATGTTTGATCGACGGTGCCTGCCCCATTGGCAGCATTTCGATAAACGGCTCGTCCGCATAGGCAGCATTGAGCGTGTCATAGATCACCTGCGGGTCGCCCTGCACATAGGTCGTCGCCAGAATGCCGCGGTTTGCGGGGATCAGATGCGGGGTGAACTGGATATGCACAGGCCGGCCTGCGATGGCGCTAAACTCTTGATCAAACTCACCCAAATGCCGATGCGTGCCGCCGATCGCATAGCCATGCGCGCCTTCGGACAATTCCGCATGCAGCAGGTTTTCTTTCAGGCTGCGCCCTGCGCCCGATACGGCTGCCATCAGGTTCAGCACAATCTGGTCAAGGTCGATCACCCCCGCCGCAATCAATGGCCGCAGCACATATTGTCCCGTCGCTGCGTTACAGCCCGTGCCCGCCACAAGCCGCGCGGTTTTGATGTCTTCGCGGTAGAATTCAGTCAGGCCGTAAACGGCTTCTTTTTGCAGTTCGACCGCGGCGTGGGGTTTGCCATACCATTTTTCATAGGCGGCAGGGTCGCGCAGCCGGAAATCGGCTGACAGATCGACGATTTTCAGATGCGTCGGCAATTGCGAGATCACCGCCTGCGATGTCGCATGCGGCAGCGCACAAAACACCAGATCGACCCCGTCAAACGACATGTCTTCGATCGTGGTCAGCGTGGGCAGGTCCAGATGGCGCAGATGCGGAAACACATCGGCCATGGCCATACCGGCCTTGGAATTTCCGGAAAGCCCGACGATATTCAGGCTGGGGTGTGTGGCAATCAACCGGACCAGTTCGGCCCCAGTGTAACCAGAAGCGCCAAGAATGGCGACGTTATATGTCATAGTCGTATCCCTTTGGGATGAAATTTAGATGGATTCAGGCTGCGGTAAATGTGATTTGTCGTCGCAGGAACTGTGTCGCGCGGGCAGAGACTTTGACCGGGTCACCCGTTGTCAGGAACGCCGAATTCTGCCCTGAGCCCACCATTTCCGGGCGCCGGGTCAGATAGTCGGCAAGGCTTTCGGCCACCAGATTGGCTTGGGAAAACACCTTGACCTCTGGGCCAAGTGCCGCTTGGAATTCGGCTTCCATCAGCGGGTAATGGGTACAACCAAGGATCGCGGCATCAGGCGATGGCATCTTGCGCATCAGCGCATCGACATGGCTACGCACCAATGCCTCGGCCAGGATCATGTCGCCGTCTTCGATTGCATCGACAACACCGCCACAGGCCTGTGCTTCGACATCGACGCCCACGGCGCGGAACGCAAGTTCACGCTGGAACGCGCGGCTGGCCACGGTGGCAGGCGTCGCAAAAAGCGCGACATGTTTGGCGGCAACTTCACGCGGTGGCGAATTATCGCCCCACTGCCGTTCGGTCAGCGCCTCGATTATTGGCACAAAGACGCCCAACACGCGTTTGCCCTTGGGCACCCAGCTTTCCTGCATCCGCCGCAGAGCCGCCGCAGAGGCCGTGTTGCAGGCAAGGATCACAAGATCGCAGCCCTCGTCAAACAGCCGCTGCGTTGCTGCTGTCGTCAGATTGTAAATATCATCAGGCGTGCGCACGCCGTATGGCGCATGTGCGTTGTCGCCCAAGTAAACAAGCGGGACTTCGGGCAAACGTTTGGCAACAGCGTCAAGCACTGTCAGCCCCCCTAGCCCACTATCGAATATGCCGACTGCCATCACGCACCTTATATTTTAGGTCTACCTCGTACCCGTATTCATCTGAATCTATCGGGCTTGGACTTAGGTCATACGTGGCTTTGCGCAGGAAATCCATGCATGCCAGCGGGTCTTTTTTGAACCGGTCCAAAACCTCGGGGCCAATCGGGTCACCGACAACAATACGGACAGGTTTATTGATGCGTTTTCGAAATTCGCGGATCAGCAGACCCGTGCGCAAATTGGCATGTAGATGGCTGACCAGCTGGAACAGCCGGCTGTTGCGGCCTTCAAAAAAGATCGGCACCACGGTCGCGCCCGATTTTGCGATCATCTTGGCCGTAAATGTCCGCCAGCCCGGATCAAGCGGCGTTGAAAACGGCGTGGCAGAAGTGGAAACCGTCCCCCCCGGAAACACGCCAATTGCGCCGCCCTGCGCAATATAGGCAACAGCCGCAGCGCGCGTTTCAAGGTTGAGCTTGGCGGCTTCTTTGGTTGTGTCAAACGAGATCGGCAAAATCACACGTTTCAGATCAGGCGCTTTGCGGAAAATTTCATGCGCAAGCACGCGAAAATCGCCGCCCCGCCGTCGCGACATGATCCGCCCGAGCATCAACCCGTCAAGAATCCCGTAAGGGTGGTTGCTAACCACAATCAACGGCCCCGTTTGCGGAATGTTTTCAAGGCTTCCGCCGATGATCTGCAGCTCGAGCCCGTAGCGCGCGACAATCACGTCCCAAAAATCCTGCCCCGCCGCGACTTCGACGTCATAACCGCGTGCTTTGCGGATCAACGACAGGCGGCCGGTGGCGTTTTCCATCGCGCGCACAAGCACGCGGCCACTGCGACCGCTGACAGATGTCGCATAAGAAATATCGCGAGCGACTTCGCTGTGGTGTTTTGACATGATCGCGTCCGTAAGAATGGTGGCCGGAGGTTACCGGCAACGGCACAACAAGAAAATGACAATAAACTGGGCTGGCGATATTTCTTTCGCCGCCATGCAGGGGCAATCAACACGCCAGAGCTATAAAAGCGCCTAATTTCGCCGCGTTTATGCGCAGTTTTTCGAAAATCCGCTTATGAGGATGTAACCAGTTTGCAACCGTTATCTGAGATAGCGTAGACAGGTAGGTAACGACACGATGGTCATTCACAAGTAGGAACATATGGACTGGGACAAGCTACGGATTTTTCACGCTGTTGCCGACGCGGGGTCACTGACCCATGCGGGCGATACGCTGCACCTGTCGCAATCCGCTGTCAGCCGCCAAATTCGCGCGCTCGAAGAATCCTTGAACACGACATTGTTCCACCGCCATGCGCGCGGATTGATCCTGACCGAACAGGGTGAACTGCTGTTTGACGCGACAAAATCAATGAACAAGCGGCTGGATGCAGCGGCGGCGCGTATCAAGGACAGTGAAGAAGAAGTCTTTGGCGAATTGCGTGTCACCACGACAACAGGGTTTGGCACGATGTGGCTGGCGCCGCGTCTGCCCAAACTCTATGAAAAATATCCCGATCTGAAAATTGATCTGATGCTTGAAGAACGGGTGCTTGATCTGCCAATGCGCGAGGCAGATGTCGCTATTCGGATGAAAGAGCCATCGCAGGCGGATCTGATCCGCAAACGTCTGATGTCTGTGCGCATGCGTCTTTATGCGTCGCGCGAATATATCGAAAAGAACGGGATGATAAATGATGTCGAAGACATCGCAAACCACCGTCTGATCTGCCAAAGCCCCAATTCAACCCAAGTCAGCGCCGGCGCGACACTGGTGCAACACCTGATGACCTATGACGTGCATAGCCTGTTTACGGTGAACAACTACTTTGGCGTTTTGCAGGGCGTTGTGAACAATCTGGGCGTTGGCGTGCTGCCCGATTATCTGGTCGAAGATTTCCCGCATATGGTCCGCATTCTGCCCGACCTGCAAAGCGGTGAGGTGCCGGTTTTTCTGGCCTATCCGGAAGAGCTGCGGCAGTCCAAACGCATCAGCGCCTTTCGCGATTTCGTCCAGGACGAAATCTTTGCGCATCGCCGCAAACTGCGCGAAGCAACCCAATCTGACGAGGGTGCAGATTAACCAAATTACCCAAATTTCGGCATGATTTCAAAAACTTGGTTAACGAGGGGGCCACGGGTCTGTGCCGCCGCACGTTTACCAATTGTTAAACATTTCATTGGTTGCAGGGCCGCATTGCGCTACATTTGAACTGCGCCCACAGCGGGCCAAAGCGTAACAAGTAATCCAGCATCAGCGGACCACGCCACACCTTTTGTGTGCCCAAGTTCGCCATGCTTTTTAGATGGGTGTTAACGATGAATATGTTGAAAAAGGCCGCGTTAGCGGTGTGTCTTCTTGTACCCTCTCAGCTGTGGGCGTGGGATTTTATGCCCGACGAAATCCGCGTGCCGCTTGGCAGCCGCCATGTGAACAACCAGATGGATGTTGACCTGAATGAAATCAATCCGGGTTTCGCGCTGACATGGAACGGCGGTTGGGCCGATATTACCGCCGGATCCCTGCGCAACAGTTTTCACAATACGGCCCCTTTTATCACCATTTCCCGCGATTTTTGGGAGGGTGAACATTGCAGCCTTGCCGGTTTTGTTGGCACAGCGCATTACCCCGAACTTAGTGATACGGTGCAATTCCAACACAACGGCTGGATTCCGATTGGCGGGCTGCACAGTGAATGCGGACCGTTCTTTGTGCAGGCCATGCCCGGGCGCGGATTGATCGGCGGGCCGTCCGGCAAAGCCCATTCAGATGTTATTCTGGTTTTCGGGCTGACCTTGGACATCGGGAACTAAACCGCTTTATGCGCTGGGCAAATCAGAGCTATGCACCCATAGCATAACGGGTTTGCGCAAAAACCTAGGCATTTTTCTTGATTGCTCAATATTTACGCCTTATCTGACCCCTCGAAGGCAATGATGCTTATACGCTCATCGCTTTCACCTCCCTGTTGGACTTCGCCGGGCCCTGTGCCCGGCATTTTTTTTGCTCCGCTTAAATTGACGGAGAATCTGCGTGCGACGAATCATCGCATTGCAAAAATCAGAAACGATCTAGGCGAGAACCTGCAACCACGCCAAAATCGAACACAATGCGCCATATTTTCACCACATTTCCCACAAGTCACCGCAGGCATCATGAAAATGCACATAGATGCAGCAGCACAAACCACAAGTTACGACAATTGAACAATTTTTTTAATCAAATCGATAAATAAACAATCCTAACTTGCATACAATTTGGCACTAATACCGCTTAAGATTGTTATTTTCCTTTTCAAACCCAGGGTTTGGGCACAGACTTGAATTACCGAAGGCGGCGCATTTGGCCGCGCCGCAAGGTAGTTTAGTCTCTATTTTCATGAAAGGTGGCCCAAAATGACGTTTTCTCAGAAATCACAGACTGGCTTGCTGGCGATCCTCGTTGCACTTGCTGCACCTGCCAATGCACTTGATATTGGTGTTGACGTTAACCTTGGTGGCGGTGGCGCGGGCGTAGGCGTTAGCATCGGCGGCAGCGCAGAGGTTGGCGTCTCAATTGGCGGCGGTGGTGCTGGCGGCGGTGGCGGTGCGGGCGGCGTTGACATCGGCGTGGGCACCGAAGGCGGCGGCACCTACATCGCCGGCGTTGATCCGACCCTTGTGCCCCCCCTCGCACCCGAAGTCGCGCTTGGGCTTGGCATCATTGGCTCATCTGTATGGTCACATGACAGCCAACTTGTTGGCATGGTGACGGGCATAGAACGGCAACTTGATGACAAGGTTATCGTGCGTGTTGAAGCGGCTGACAGCTTTGGCGCGCCATATAATGTGCTGCGCTTTCAGGTGGCCACAAAATCGTTCACTGACCATCAGCTGATGCTGCCACAAGATCGGGCAGAACTGCTTGCGCAGCTCGGCTAAGAGCCACGATCGAACCTCCTAAGCAATTGTTGCGCTGTTGGCCCTTCCAACCAGCGCAACAAGGCCTTACAAGGCCGCAAACCTGCTTGGGAGACGACCATGACCGAACCAATGATCACCGAAGACCTGATTGCTTCTCACGGGTTATCGCCCGATGAATACAAGCGCATCCTAGAGATCATTGGGCGTGAACCCAGTTTCACCGAGCTGGGCATTTTTTCGGCCATGTGGAACGAACATTGTTCTTATAAATCTTCCAAAAAATGGCTGCGCACCCTGCCCACAACAGGCCCCCAAGTTATCTGCGGCCCTGGCGAAAACGCAGGTGTCGTTGATATTGGTGACGGCCAAGCAGTTGTTTTCAAAATGGAAAGCCATAACCACCCGTCCTACATCGAACCCTATCAGGGCGCTGCCACAGGCGTGGGTGGTATTTTGCGCGACGTATTCACCATGGGCGCGCGCCCGATTGCGGCGATGAATTCACTGTCGTTCGGGCAGCCTGATCACCCCAAAACCCGCCAGCTGGTCAATGGTGTTGTCGCGGGTGTTGGCGGCTACGGCAACTGTTTTGGCGTGCCGATGGTTGGCGGCGAAGTCCGGTTTGACCCTGCCTATAACGGCAACTGTCTGGTGAACGCATTTGCTGCGGGCCTCGCCGATGCCGATAAGATTTTCTATTCTGCGGCGTCAGGTGTCGGCATGCCTGTCGTTTACTTGGGCGCAAAAACAGGTCGTGACGGTGTTGGCGGTGCGACAATGGCGTCAGCCGAATTTGACGACACAATCGAAGAAAAACGCCCCACCGTACAGGTTGGCGACCCGTTCACCGAAAAACGTCTGATGGAAGCCACTCTGGAGCTGATGGCAACCGGCGCGGTGATTTCCATTCAGGATATGGGCGCTGCGGGCCTGACCTGTTCGGCCGTTGAAATGGGCGATAAAGGCGGGCTGGGTGTCAAGCTGATGCTTGAAAACGTGCCACAACGCGAAGAAAACATGACCGCCTATGAAATGATGCTGTCCGAATCCCAAGAACGGATGCTGATGGTCCTGAAACCAGAACTGGAGGCCGAAGCCCGTGCCGTGTTCGAAAAATGGGATCTCGATTTCGCCATCGTCGGCGAAACCATCGCCGAGGACCGGTTTATCGTGTTGCACAATGGCGAAGTGAAAGCAGATTTGCCATTGGCGACCCTTTCAGGTTCTGCCCCTGAATATGACCGGCCATGGGTGCCAACGCCGGCGGCTGCGCCGCTCTTGGACGCGCCACAGGTGGACCCGATTGACGGGTTGAAAACCTTGATCAGCAGCCCCAATTACGCGGGCAAACAATGGGTCTATGAACAATACGACCAGCAGGTCATGGGCGATACCACCCGCACGCCTGGTGCCGGATCGGGCATCGTGCGCGTGCATGGCACCGATAAATTGCTGGCCTTTACCAGCGATGTTACCCCGCGCTACGTCAAGGCCAATCCGGTTGAAGGCGGCAAGCAGGCCGTCGCCGAAGCCTACCGCAACCTGACAGCAGTGGGCGCGACCCCGCTTGCGACGACGGACAACATGAACTTTGGCAACCCTGAAAAGCCCGAGATCATGGGCCAGTTTGTGGGCGCGATCCAGGGGATCAGTGCAGCGGTTGCGGCGCTTGATATGCCGATCGTTTCGGGCAACGTGTCGCTTTACAATGAAACAGACGGTAGCGGCATCTTGCCAACCCCGACAATCGGCGCCGTCGGAATCATTCGCGAAAGCAAAAACCTGATCAACGGGCAAATCCGCGAGGGGCATGTTTTGCTGCTGGTGGGTGAAACCAAAGGGCATCTGGGACAATCCGCGCTTCTGGCCGAACAGTTTGGCCGCGCCGAAGGTGATGCGCCCCCCGTTGATCTTGCGGACGAGAAAAGCAACGGCGATTTCATCCGCGCCAACCACGCCATGATCACCGCCTGCACCGATCTGAGCGATGGCGGGCTTGCGCTTGCCGCGTTCGAACTGGCCGAAAAGGCGGGCGTGGGCGTCAGCATTGATGCCGAAGACACGCCGACACTTTTCGGCGAAGATCAGGCGCGCTATTTGATCGGCTGCAATTTTGATATGGCCGAAGCCCTGATGGTTGCCGCCGCCGATGCAGGCGTGCCGGTCGCGATGGTCGGCAAAGTCGGCGGTGAGACTGTCAGCTTTGGCGCGCAATCAGCGCCACTGGCCGACCTCTCCGCCATTTTCCGCGGCGCGTTTGCTGCAGCGGTCGCGTAAAACTTCACGGGGTGGCCTCTTGCCGCCCCGCCATGACGGACCTAAATTACTGGTAACCGACCAAAGGAATGCGCATGCCGATTACAACCACCGAAATCGAATCCCTGCTTCGGGCCAAATTCCCGAATGCGACCATTACCGTTCACGGCGACGATGGCGCGCATTTCGCAGCCGAGGTGATTGACGAAAGCTTTCGCGGGCTGAACCGCATCCAGCAACAACGTGCTGTCAATGCAGCACTGAAAGAACAGATCGACAGCGGCGCCTTGCACGCGCTCGCGCTGACGACCAAAGCGCCCGCATAACACGCCAAATTTTGGCACAAAATTTGCGCCCAAAGTCTCGATGAGACTTTGGCACCTGATCAGAGGATACCGACCATGACCGCAGAAACCCAAATCAAAGAAACCGTCACCAACAACGATGTAGTGCTGTTCATGAAAGGCACAAAGACCATGCCGCAATGCGGGTTTTCATCCCGTGTGGCTGGTGTTTTGAATTTCATGAGCGTCGATTACGCCGATGTGAACGTGCTTGCAGACGAAGAAATCCGCCAAGGCATCAAGGATTATTCCGACTGGCCAACCATTCCGCAGCTTTACGTCAAAGGCGAATTTGTCGGCGGCTGTGATATCATCACCGAAATGATGCTGTCAGGCGAACTGGACACATTGTTTGCGGACAATGGCGTCGCGTTCGACAAAAACGCAGCCGACCAAATCCGCGAAGCCAACGCATAACCAATTATCTGGAATGCCCCGCGCCCGTTTTACAGGCCGGCGCGGGGCAATCCATTTTTTCGCCTAGCGGTTCACCTGATCGGCCAGCGCTTCGGCGCGGGCGGCGATTTCGGCCAATGCTTCGGTCACGCTTGCGGGCACAACGGGCACTTCGACACGTTCTGGCAGTGGTGCGGGTTTTTCCTCGAGCGCTGTAATCTGCGCGCGCAGCGCTGCGGCCTCGGTGGTCAGCGTCTGCACCCGATCTTCCAGCCCTGCCGTCTTATCCGCGAGCATAAGACCCGCCATCAGAAGCATCCGCGCTTCGGGCATCCGGCCAATCTGGCCGGACAGATGCGCAGCTTCAGCGTCCAGCATTGCCGCTGCGGATTGCAAGAATTGCTCTTCGCCTGTTTGGCAGGCGACCTCGAATGTGCGCCCCCCTATCGTAATCTCAACCTGCGGCATGGGTTTTCTCCTCTACCAATGGTTTGAGTTCTGACAAAATCGCATCAATTTCAACGGCTTCCGCCGTGCGTTGGTCTTGTAGGGCCTGCAGCTCTGCGGCGACGGCAGCATTCACCAGTTCGGGCGCCAACCCTTCGGTCACGGCTTCGCGCAGCTTTGCATTGATGTCGCGCATTTGCGCGTTGGACGACCGCAAGGTTTGCATCTGCGCATCATAAGACGCCAGTTGCGCCCGCTGTTTTTCGACCCGCTCGGTCAGACTGGCGACTTGTGTGTCCTGCCGTTCCTTGAGCGCGCGCACACGTGCAACCAATTCCGCGTTTGTGGCCCGCTCGGCCGCGAGGGCTGCGCGCAGCTCTGCATCGGTGTCGCGCATTGACTGGGCTTCAACGCCCTGCCTGATCCGGTCCAGAGCCGCGGTTATCCGGCTTTCCAATGCGCTAATACTACTCATCTGCTCGTCCTCTAGGCCGCAACATCCCACGGGCTATTTGTGATCCGAAGCGCGCTGCCATCCGCGCGCCATCCGAATCGTGGCTCTTGCATTGCAGACTATGCCATCATTGCGGCCGCGGCAAATCACAGCTGTCTTTTCATTTGAACGACTTAACCGTCACGCTTGATCTTAGGCTTCACCCTGATATGACGCTTTCAAGCAAGACATTTACCTTTTTGAACAGGATGTGACCCCTTGGATATCAAAGCCCTACGCACTGCCCACCCCGATCACTGGAACAAAGCCGCTGCTATTCGCACCCTGACGCTTGATGCGGTTGCGGCTGCAAACTCTGGCCACTCCGGCATGCCGATGGGCATGGCCGATGTGGCAACCGTGCTTTTTGAAAAGCATCTGAATTTTGATCCCAAAGCCCCTGCATGGCCTGACCGTGACCGGTTTATTCTGTCCGCTGGCCACGGATCGATGTTGCTCTATGCGCTGATGTATCTGACCGGCTACGAAGATATCACCCTGCAACAAATCAAGGATTTCCGCCAATGGGGCGCGAAAACCGCAGGGCACCCTGAATATGGCCATGCACGCGGTATTGAAACCACCACAGGTCCATTGGGCCAGGGCATTGCCAATTCGGTCGGTTTTGCCATCGCCGAAGAAATCCAGCGCGCAACCTGGGGCAAAAAGATCGTTGATCACCAGACCTATGTGATTGCGGGCGACGGCTGCCTGATGGAAGGCGTCAGCCAAGAGGCCATCGGTCTTGCCGGTATGCAAAAGCTGGGACACCTTTGTGTGTTCTGGGACAATAACAACATCACCATCGACGGCACCGTCGATATGGCCGATATCACCAACCAGCCTGCCCGCTTTGCGGCAAGCGGCTGGCATGTGCAGGAAATCGACGGCCATGACCCTGTGGCGATTGATGCAGCCATCATCGCCGCCAAGGCCGATCCGCGCCCGTCGATGATTGCCTGCAAGACCCACATCGCATTGGGCCACGCCGCGCAAGACACATCCAAAGGCCACGGCGCCCTGACCAACCCTGAGCAGCTGCAAGCGGCTAAGGAACTCTATGGCGCGCCCTTGGGTGCCTTCGAAGTCCCTGCCGAGGTCAAAGCCGCATGGGAAGCCATCGGCGCACGCGGTGCCGCAACCCGCGCCGATTGGGAAACCCGCTTTGCCACGTTGTCAGACACAAAGCAGGCCGAGTTTAACCGCGCCTATGCGGGCGAGGCACCGAAAAAACTGTCGGCCACCATCCGCGCGTTGAAAAAGCAGATCAGCACAGACCAGCCCAAGGTCGCAACACGCAAATCATCCGAGCTGACATTGCAGGCGGTAAACCCGATCATGCAAGAAACGATCGGCGGATCTGCGGACCTTACTGGGTCAAACAACACGCTGACGGCGGATATGGGTATCTTTAACCCCGAAAACCGCAAAGGCCGCTACATCTATTACGGTGTGCGCGAACACGGCATGGCCGCTGCAATGAACGGAATGGCACTGCACGGTGGCGCACGGCCTTACGGCGGCACATTCATGTGCTTTACCGATTACGCGCGCGGGTCGATGCGCCTGTCCGCGCTGATGGGTATTCCGACTACTTATGTCATGACCCACGATAGCATCGGGCTTGGCGAAGACGGGCCAACCCACCAGCCGGTTGAACATCTTGCAATGTTGCGCGCAACGCCCAATACACATGTGTTCCGCCCTGCGGACACCGTGGAAACAGCCGAAGCCTGGGAAATGGCCCTGACATCAACCAGCACCCCGTCTGTGCTGTGCCTGTCGCGCCAAAACCTGCCAACCGTGCGCACCGAACACAAGACCAAGAACCTGACAGCCCAAGGTGCCTATGTGCTGGCCGATGCCGAAGGCAAACGTCAGGCCATCATCATGGCGACAGGCTCCGAGGTCGAAATCGCACTTGCCGCGCGTGATCTGCTGCAGGCCGAAGGCATCGGGACACGTGTTGTTTCCATGCCCTGCTGGGAGCTGTTCGAAGCCCAAGACGAAGCCTACCGCCGCAAGGTTTTGCCCGCAGGCCCCGTGCGGGTCGCGGTCGAGGCAGGCGTGCGACTTGGCTGGGACAAATGGCTGATGGGCGAACGCGGCAACAACAAAAAGGCCGGTTTTGTCGGCATGCCCGGATTTGGGGCCTCTGCCCCTGCGGAACGTCTGTTCGAAGAATTCGGGATCACCGCAAAAGACACGGCTGACATGGTCAAGTCACTGATCAAATAAGCAAAAGGCACCGCTTTGATTTATCACATCCGGATCACAGCGGTGCCGCTTTTGCTGGGCCTCGCGCTGGCAAGCTGCACGGCCCCGCAGACGCAAACGCCGATTGGCACCGCGTCCAAGATCATCCAATCCGCACCACAAACGGCACCTGTCACAGCGCCTGTCGTAACCAGCGCTGTTGATGCCTATGCCAAGACCCTGCTTGATGCTTTGCAGCCGCGTTCCATTGCAGAATCGCGTGAATATTGCGGCTATATCTACAGGCGGGCCGACGGCGGGCTGGCGGCGACCCCTGCCATACCGGGCGACGAAGCCTCTTGCGATCTGCCCTACCCGTCGCAAAATACTGTTGCCTCCTACCATACGCACGGATCCTATTCGCGGTCCTATGATAACGAAGTGCCATCAACCGGAGATCTGCGTTCCGATTTTGCATTTGGTACAGACGGCTATGTCAGCACACCCGGCGGGCGGCTGTGGCGTGTCGATCACCGCCAACGGATCGCCATCCTGATATGCGGCCCGCTATGCATTTACGCCGACCCGCGCGACGACCCTTCGGATGCAGGCCATGTCGCGCAAAGCTATACGCTCGGGCAGTTGCAGCGGCGTTAGCGCAACTTGGCAGGTCAAGACAGGGATCATGGCTACCAAGCGTCCGAAACGGGACCCCCTGAAAACAAAAAAGGGCGCTTTCGCGCCCTCTTGCCGTTGTTACAATGCCGGAACTAGAAGTGGTAGTTCACACCAAAACGAACGATAGTAGCGTCGATTGCCGTTGCGCCGCAGGGGTCACCGCAAGGATCATTTGCAGCCTCGACAAGCTCTTCGGATTCGAAAAAGTAGAGCGCCTCTGCTTTTAGCGAAAGGCCTGAATTCATCATGTATTCGACACCAAGGCCCGCAACTGGCGTTGTCACGCGTGCGGTGTTCATGGTTGCCGGATCAAATTCGGGAAAGCCGACTTCGACTTCCAATGCCCCAACGCCGGCAGTTGCGTAGGGCAGCCACTGACCTGTGGCGTATCCAACACGACCACGCAACGTCGCCGCGGCTAGAATATCCGTGCGGCACTCGCCGATGCCGCATCCGTAGTCAATCGTGCTTTCTGCGCCGCCTTCGGCAGATGCTTTGGAAATATCGGCTTCGACACCATAGACAAGATTGCCGCGCTGCCAGTTGTAGCCGGCTGTCAGGCCGAAAATTGTACCTTCTGGTGCGGGCATCGGCAGATCACGGTCACTTGGATTACCTTCACAGGTATCATCATATCCGTCCTCACAAAATAAGGATGAGCCTGAAACGCCACCTAGCGTCCCGCCTGCATAAGCACCTGACCAGTCAGTCACAGCGGCTGCTTGCGGGGCAACAACAGCAGTTTCCACAATCGGTTCGGCCAATGAACCAGCAAACGCAGGCTGTACCAACAATACGCTGGCGCCGGCCAGCAATGAATTCTTGAGCAATTGTAGTTTCATGGATTTGCACTTCTCTTTTACTAATACACTTAGTTAGATATCCATTCTGCGCGTACAATTTTCGCGACCGCACCGACCACAAAGATAACTATCTAACCTGACCTTACGTTAACGAATTCTTAATACTTTTGCGACGGCTGTTTTTGCAAGTGCAGCATAATCGGTTTCCGGTTGTCGCATTTTTCCAACATTTGCATCAGGACAACCAACGCCGTCCCCTTCCTGAATTTTCTACAGCGCATTTATTCTGACTTCCGGTCATGAAACCTTGTAGACACAGCGTATTGCCGCAATCGCAATTTGTTAGCGAAAACGGTTAGCGCAACCATTGCAAGTTAACGCTAACAGTTTGAAAAATAGTCATTTTTAGGGTTTTCAGAACCGTTTTCATTGCCTATCGACCCCATAACGCAAAGTTGGGGGGGACGAAGCCATGACAGTTACCATCGGGATCAACGGGTTTGGCCGCATCGGCCGCTGCACATTGGCACATATCGCCGAGGCCGCGCGCAATGACGTGCAAGTCGTCAAGATCAACGCCACCGGCCCGATTGAAACCAACGCGCATCTGCTAAAATATGACAGCGTGCATGGCCGCTTTGGCAGCCCGATCAAAGTTTCTGGCAACACGATTGATCTGGGCCGCGGCCCGATTGATGTGATGTCGACCTATAACCCCGAGGAACTGGATTGGTCGGGCGTGGATGTCGTGCTGGAATGCACGGGCAAATTCAATGACGGCGAAAAATCTGCGGTGCATCTGGAACGCGGCGCGAAAAAAGTGCTGATTTCGGCCCCGGCATCGCGCGTTGACCGCACGGTCGTTTACGGTGTGAACCACCGCGATCTGATCGCGGGCGAACGGATGGTATCAAACGGGTCATGCACCACCAATTGTCTTGCGCCGCTGGCCAAGGTGCTGAATGACACCATCGGCATTGAACGCGGGATCATGACAACGATCCACAGCTACACTGGTGACCAGCCGACGCTGGACCGGCGCCACAAGGATCTTTACCGCGCGCGCGCCGCTGCAATGGCGATGATCCCGACATCCACCGGTGCGGCCAAGGCGCTGGGTGACGTGCTGCCAGAACTGGCGGGCAAGCTGGACGGCACCGCAATGCGCGTCCCCACGCCCAACGTCAGCGCCGTTGATCTGACATTCGAGGCCGGCAAATCCGTCACTGTGGCCGATGTAAACGCCATCGTCGCCGAGGCCGCAGGCGGTTACATGGGCATGGTCATGGCCTATGATGACGAAGCCAAGGTCAGCATCGACTTTAACCACACCACACAATCGTGCATCTTTGCGCCCGACCAGACCAAAGTCGTCGGCGGCAAGACCGTGCGGGTTCTGGCATGGTACGACAATGAATGGGGATTTTCGGCGCGCATGGCCGATGTTGCGGCCACGATGGGGCGTCTGCACTAACCCGCAATTACCCGCGCAAATGCAAGCATGCCTTCCGACTGCGCGGGCTGCTGTTCAAACCCCGCCTTGCGCAGCACATGTGCAGAGGCGGGGTTTGTCGTTGCGACCCCCGCCAAAAGCGTGGCCGGAGGGGGCGTTGCGGCTAAAAGCCCGCGCAGCAGTTCCGTCGCATAACCCTGCCCCCAAGTATTTTGTGCAAACAGATAGCCAAGATGGATTGCCGCATCAGGTGCAGCGCGAAACAGGATCAGCAGGCCGATCATCTTGTCGTTTGTGGTCACAAGATAAACATCGCTTTCGCGCGCGCGCGCCGCGACCCAATCGGAAATACTCTCCCCCAAGGCAAGCGAAGGCGGCAAATCGCGGGTCACCTCTTTGTTCAGCAGGGCGGGCAAGTCTTGCAAGACCTTTGCATAGGCGTCTGCATCGGCCAAAGTTGTCGCCCAATGGCTGACACGCAATCGCGGCGTCCGGAAATCGGCAACAGGCGGCGTCGCTGCTTTGGGCATCGCATTTGCTTTCTCAATAGTCTTACCTTTTTAACACCTTCAGGCTAAAACTGCGCAATGACAAATTCGATCGCTCTTATTCTCGCTATTTTGATCACCGGCTTTGTGGTGACGGACCTTTATGTGATGGATTGGGGTGCGGTGCCATTCTTGTTTCGCAAGCTTGTTGCGTTCATCGAATATCTCGCATTTTGGCGCTAATGCCGATCTGCGGTTGACCTTTTGCAATAAATCGCAATGTTAGCGCCAACAAGCATCCTCTAGGAGAAACTATCATGGCCGTAAAAGTTGCCATCAACGGATTTGGCCGTATTGGCCGTAACGTATTGCGCGCAATCATTGAAAGCGGGCGCACGGATATCGAAGTTGTTGCGATCAACGACCTTGGCCCGGTGGAAACCAACGCCCATTTGCTGCGGTTTGATTCTGTTCACGGGCGTTTTCCTGGCACTGTGACAACCACAGAAACCACAATCGACGCAGGGCGCGGCCCGATCGAAGTGACTGCGATCCGCAATCCTGCGGACCTGCCTTGGTCAAATGTTGACGTGGTTCTGGAATGCACAGGGATTTTCACCAGCAAGGAAGCCTGTCAGGCGCATCTTGATAACGGGTCAAAGCGTGTGCTGATTTCCGCACCCGGTAAAGATGCCGACAAAACAATCGTGTTCGGTGTGAATGATAGCGCGCTGACCGCCGATGATATCATCGTGTCAAACGCATCTTGCACAACCAACTGCCTGTCACCTGTGGCCAAGGTTCTTAACGATGCCATCGGCATCACCAAAGGCTTTATGACCACGATCCACAGCTACACAGGCGACCAGCCAACACTGGATACAATGCACAAGGACCTCTACCGCGCACGCGCGGCGGCCCTGTCAATGATCCCGACCTCGACCGGTGCGGCCAAGGCCGTGGGTCTGGTTCTGCCCGAACTGAACGGCAAGCTTGACGGCGTCGCAATCCGCGTGCCCACCCCTAACGTGTCCGTCGTTGACCTGACTTTCGAAGCATCGCGCGCGACAACTGTCGAAGAAGTTAACGCTGCGATCATCGCTGCGGCTGATGGCCCGCTCAAGGGTATCCTTGGCTATACCGACCTGCCGATGGTCAGCTCTGACTTTAACCACGATCCGCATTCTTCGATCTTCCACCTTGACCAAACCAAGGTGCTGGACGGCAATATGGTGCGTATCCTGACATGGTACGACAACGAATGGGGCTTCTCTAACCGGATGAGCGATACAGCCGTTGCGATGGGCAAACTGATCTAGGCGAAGCATTCTTGCGAACGCAGGGCCGGCCCGTTGGGTCGGCCTTTTGCGTTTTGGGATTAAGCGCCGAAGCGGTCCGTCAGTGCAGCGTTGACAGCCGGCGTCACGAATTTCGACACATCCCCGCCAAGCCGCGCAATTTCTTTGACCAGCTTCGAGGCAATGGCCTGATTCTTGGCGTCAGCCATCAAAAACACGGTTTCAATCGTGTCATTCATCGCGCGGTTCATGCCAACCATTTGAAATTCATATTCAAAATCAGCAACAGCGCGCAGCCCGCGAATGATCACGCCAGCACCAACATCGCGTGCGCAGTCAATCAATAGGTTTTCAAACGGGTGAACAACAATTTCGCATTTATGCGCACGGCCAAGCGGCACACATTCTGTCTCGACCATGGCTACACGTTCTTCGAGCGAAAAAAGCGGGCCTTTGTCGCGGTTGATGGCGACACCGATGACCAGCCGGTCAACCAAGCTGCACGCGCGGCGAATAATGTCGACATGGCCATGCGTGACCGGATCAAAAGTACCGGGATAAAGTCCAACACGCATGGTGCACCTCGTAAATTTTTATTTCGCCACACGCAATATTATTACGGGCCAAAATGCAAGGGCGCTAATGGCCCATAATCATACCTTCAAGCGCATCTTTTTCCATTGCCAGCTCGGACAGGCGGGCTTTGACCATATCGCCGATCGAAATCAGGCCGATCATATTGCCGTCTTGCATGACAGGCATATGCCGGAAGCGGCCTGCGGTCATTTTTTCAAGCACAACATCCGCTTGCTCGTCGGGGGTGCATGTAACCAGCTTTGCGGTCATCAGTTCTGATACTTTATCCGACAGGCAAGACGCGCCACGCTTGCCCAATTCGCGGACAATATCTCGCTCTGACAAAATACCATCAAGCGACACCCCGTCCGATGAAACGACCACGGTCCCGATGCGTTTTTCAGACAGCAAAATCACAGCAGCAGAAACAGGATCACCAGGCTTTACCGACACAACGCCAGTGCTGTCTTTGGATTTTAGAATTTGGGAAACGATCATCGCGGGCTCCTTAAACGGGTTGCGTATGAAAATGGTGTCAAATCACAGGGGTATCTGTCAAGCGCGCGATTTTTTCGAGCCGCGCAACTTCGGCCTGAAGCCCGCGGGTAATTGCCGCAGCCGCTGTGTTCAACCGCTCTGATTGACGGTCGGATATGTGGCGGACCAGATAGAATGACCGCGTGAGCGCAATATCATCAACAAGGATGCGGCGCAATTCAGGCGCAAATGGCAGGGCAAAATCATGCACGATGCCGACACCCGACTGGCGCAGCATCTGCAATTGCACGGCAACCGAATTTGACGCGAGCTGCACGCCGTTTGCCCCTAGATCCCCGAGATAATCCAGTTCCTTGTCAAAAATCATATCCGGAATATAGCCAACAACCGGTTGGGATTTCAGATCCGCGCGCCGCGTAATCGCGGGTCCATCCACACGCGTTGCCAAATGCAGGTGATAGTCCGAAATGCGTTGCACGCTCAGGCGGCCGGCCACGGGCGGGCTGACGGTGATGGCCATATCTGCCTCGCGGCGCGAAAGATTCACAACGCGCGGCAGGCTAAGTATCTGGATTTCAAGCGCGGGGTTGTCCGCCTGTATCGCGGCGCAAACCTGCGGTAGCAGAAAGTTTGCCGCCCCGTCAGGCGCACCGATCCGGATCTGTCCGGTCAACCCAGAAGAGGCACCCTGCCCTTCGTCGCGCGCCAGCACCAGATGCGCCTCGGCCTCTGCCGCGCGGGTGCGCATGCGTTCGCCCAAATCCGTCAACGCATAGCCCTGCGGTGATTTCACAAATAACGACGCACCTAGCGACCGTTCCAACCGTGTAATCCGGCGGCCCAATGTTGCCGGATCCATTTTCAGGATCGGCGCGGCTCCGGTCAGGCTTTCTGCGCGGGCCACGGCCAAAAACACCCGCATGTCATCCCAATTGTCCATCCATACCTACATTTTTGCAAAATGGTTTTGATATATTCGTTCTTTTACGTCGAAAAATGCAAGGCTAAACTGCATCCAAACCAACGGAGGATTCCATGCAAGAACTGACCCATTACATCGGCGGCGCACATGTCAAAGGCACATCGGGCCGCTTTGCAGATGTCTACAACCCCGCCACCGGCGAAGTGCAGGCCAAAGTGCCGCTCGCCAATGCGGATGAGTTGGCGCAAGCCGTTGAAATAGCGTCCAAAGCACAGGTTACATGGGCCGCCGTCAACCCGCAGCGCCGCGCGCGGGTCATGATGAAATTTGTCGATCTTCTGAACCGCGATATGGATAGACTCGCCGAAGCACTGTCGCGCGAGCACGGCAAGACCCTGCCGGATGCCGCAGGCGACGTGCAGCGCGGGCTGGAAGTTGTCGAATACTGCATCGGCGCGCCGCAGATGCTGAAGGGTGAATTCACCGATGCAGCCGGCCCCGGCATTGATATGTATTCGATGAAACAAGCGCTTGGCGTTTGTGCAGGGATCACGCCGTTCAACTTTCCGGCGATGATCCCGATGTGGATGTTTGCACCAGCCATCGCATGCGGCAATGCGTTTATCCTCAAACCATCCGAACGCGATCCATCCGTGCCGCTGATGCTGGCTGAATTGATGGAGGAAGCGGGATTGCCCAAAGGCATTCTGCAGGTCGTCAATGGCGATAAAGAAGCTGTCGACGCGATCCTTGATCATGAAGTGATCCAGTCTGTCGGCTTTGTCGGGTCAACCCCGATTGCGGAATATATCTATGGGCGCGGCTGTTCCAACGGCAAGCGTGTGCAATGTTTTGGCGGCGCCAAGAACCACATGATCATCATGCCCGATGCCGATATGGATCAGGCGGCGGATGCGCTGATCGGCGCAGGCTACGGCGCGGCGGGCGAACGCTGTATGGCGATTTCGGTGGCTGTTCCCGTCGGCGAAGAAACCGCCGACCGTCTGATCGAAAAGCTGGTGCCGCGCATCGAAAAGCTGAAAGTCGGGCCTTATACTGGCGGCAATGACGTGGACTACGGGCCGGTTGTGACTGCTGCTGCCAAGGCAAATATCCTCAAACTGATCGAAACCGGTGTCGCGCAAGGCGCAGAGCTGGTTGTCGACGGGCGCGGATTTAATTTGCAAGGCTATGAGGACGGGTTCTTTGTCGGGCCGCATCTGTTTGACCGCGTGACCAAGGACATGGATATCTACAAGAAAGAAATCTTCGGGCCTGTCCTGTCTTGCGTGCGCGCGCAATCCTATGAAGAGGCCATCGGCCTTGCCATGGATCACGAATATGGCAATGGCACCGCGATCTTTACCCGTGACGGTGACGCCGCGCGCGACTTCGCAAGCCGTATCAATGTCGGCATGGTGGGTATCAACGTCCCGATTCCTGTGCCGCTCGCCTATCACACCTTTGGCGGCTGGAAGAAATCCATGTTCGGCGATTTGAACCAACACGGACCGGATGCGTTCAAATTCTATACGCGCACGAAAACCGTCACATCGCGCTGGCCATCAGGCATCAAAGAAGGCGGCGAATTCAACTTCAAGCCGATGGAGTAGGTTTCGCGTTAAAGAACTTGTTAATGTAATGCACTACTGGGGCGATCATTTCCGGATCGTCCCAGTAATCGCCATGTGTTGTCGGATCCCAGTGTTTTGCAACGGGTTTGCCAAGATGCATCGGCACATCGCGCAATTGCCGGTCCACGACCATCTTTGAATAGCAGGGGGCTGCCGGTCCCATCGGATAGGCAAGCACGTCCTGCTTGTCGTAAAAATTTTGCCACCAAGGCGATATCTGTTGATGATCGGCCAGCGCGGAACCCGGATAGTTGATCGGCACGATGCTGTTTCGCCTATGTGCGAACAGGAACACCGGAATATTGCAACCAAAGGTCATAAAACCCGCAACCGTCTGCATATTTTCAAGCGCGCAGTCAAAACGGTGATCACCCGTTAGCCGCATAAAATTCTGCACATCATAGATATAGTTCGACATGATATGCGCGCCCAGTGAATGCGCCAGTATCAGCACCGGCCCGTTCGGCCCGATTTGTGCCGCAAGTGCGCGCATCGTCTGTTCTACGCGGCTATGTATCTGTTCATAAATCGCAGTAGAACCATCGCTGACCTTGCGATAGCTGGCCACATCCGACAGCGCGGATAGCACAAAGGCGCGGGCCGGTTCGCTGCCGGTTTTATCCCGGATCAGTTCCAGATATTCACGTTGGCGTGGTTGCAGGATGTCGGCCCAAGACACCTCTTTCCAGATGATATCTTCTGCGCGTTTTCCCAACTTGCGCATAACGCGCTGTGCCATCCCTCGCGAATAGGTTGGCTGCACAGGATCGGCCGGTTTGCTGCCGGCCTGGCTCCATACCCCGTGAATCACGACAACCCCAAGTTTTTGTCCAGCCACGGTACCATCCTTTTGCATCCTCGATGCAGCATGGACCGATCTTTCTAATTTTTCGCTAACGCTAGAAAATCTATGATCGCGCAACGCGTGGGGCCCTGCGCGGGCTGGTCTATTCAGGCAAATCCCTGCGCACCTATCTATTCAGCGGCGGCGCGTTTGGGCGCGAGCATCTCTTTGAGATAGCGGCCCGTGTGGCTATGGGCATTTTCAGCGACCTTTTCGGGCGTACCGGTCGCCACAACCATGCCACCGCCGTCGCCACCTTCGGGGCCGATGTCGATGATATGATCCGCGGTTTTCACCACGTCCAGATTATGTTCAATCACCACAACGGAATTGCCTTGATCGACCAGTTCATGCAACACTTCCAACAGCTTACGCACATCTTCAAAATGCAGGCCCGTTGTCGGCTCGTCCAGAATATAAAGTGTGCGCCCCGTGGATTGCCGCGCCAGTTCTTTCGACAGTTTGACGCGCTGCGCCTCGCCCCCTGACAGGGTCGTCGCCTGTTGCCCGACCTTGATATAGCCGAGCCCCACCCGCATCAGCGCGTCCATTTTGGACCGGATCGACGGAACGGCCGTGAAAAAAGCCTGCGCATCTTCGACGGTCATATCCAGCACATCGGCGATTGATTTTCCCTTGAACTTGATCTCGAGCGTCTCGCGGTTATAGCGCGCGCCTTTGCAGGTTTCGCAGGTCACGTAGACGTCCGGCAGAAAATGCATTTCGATCTTGATCACACCGTCGCCCTGACAGGCCTCGCAGCGCCCGCCTTTGACGTTGAACGAAAACCGGCCCGGTTTATAGCCGCGCGCCTTGGATTCGGGCATGCCCGCGAACCAGTCACGGATCGGGGTAAAGGCGCCGGTATAGGTCGCAGGGTTTGATCGCGGGGTGCGCCCGATGGGCCGCTGGTCAATGTCGATCACCTTATCAAGGTGTTCAAACCCTTTGATCGTTTCGCAAGGTGCGGGGGCCTGACGCGACCCGTTCAGTTTTTGCGACGCGTTTTTGAACAGGGTTTCAATCGTCAGCGTGGATTTGCCGCCGCCCGAAACGCCTGTTACGCAAACAAATTGTCCCAACGGAAAATCGACAGTCACGTTTTGCAGGTTGTTGCCTGTGGCCTTGACCACGGTCAGTTTTTTCTTGTTGCCCTTGCGGCGCACGGCCGGCACCGCAATTTCACGCGCGCCAGTCAGATACTGGCCGGTGATCGACGCCTCATTCGCCATGATTTCAGCGGGTGTGCCTTTGGCCACGACCTGCCCGCCATGCACGCCAGCACCCGGCCCGATATCAAAGACATAATCAGCCTCGCGGATGGCTTCTTCGTCATGTTCAACGACGATCACGGTGTTCCCCTGATCGCGTAGGTTCTTAAGCGTCGTCAACAGCCGGTCGTTGTCGCGCTGGTGCAATCCGATGGATGGCTCGTCCAGCACGTAAAGCACACCTTGCAGGCCGGAACCGATCTGGCTGGCCAGCCTGATCCGCTGGCTTTCACCCCCCGAAAGCGTGCCGGAATTACGCGCAAGCGTCAGATATTCCAGCCCGACGTTATTCAAAAACCCGAGCCGTTCACGGATTTCTTTCAGGATCGCCTTGGCGATTTCGTTCTTTTGTTTGCTTAATTGATCAGGGACCCCAAGACACCAATCATATGCATCCTTGATTGACATCTGCACCACCTGCCCCGCGTGTAGCCCGCCGATTTTG
Organism: Yoonia tamlensis; assembly: GCF_900115105.1. Classification (GTDB taxonomy): domain Bacteria; phylum Pseudomonadota; class Alphaproteobacteria; order Rhodobacterales; family Rhodobacteraceae; genus Yoonia; species Yoonia tamlensis. The sequence continues at coordinate 1,034,459 of NZ_FOYP01000001.1, read as the reverse complement.
ACGGCCAAGGCTTCGGCGCGCAAACGGTAGCCGCCGCAGGTGCCACAGGGGCGATTGGTTTGATATTGCTCAAAATCCTCGCGAATCCAGTTGCTGTCGGTCTCGCGATAGCGGCGTTCCATATTGGGGATCACGCCTTCAAACGCGCGTTCCACCTGATAAACCCGCCCGCCTTCGTCATAGCGGAACTTGATTTCTTCCTTGCCGGATCCGTACAGGAATACGTTCTGGAATTTCGGGTCCAGATCCTTCCAGCGCGCATTCTTGTTGAACCCGTAATGTTTGGCGATGGCTTCAATCGTTTGCAGGAAATAGGGCGATTTACCCTTGCGCCAAGGCGCAATCGCCCCATCCGCGATTTTCAGCGTCACATCCGGCACGCATAGTTTTTCGTCGAAAAACAACTCGACCCCCAGCCCGTCACAGCTGGGACAGGCGCCAAAGGGCGCGTTGAAGGAAAACAACCGCGGTTCGATTTCAGGAATGGTAAACCCCGACACCGGACAGGCGAAGTTTTCAGAAAACGTGAAGCGTTCAGGGTCGCCCTCGGTCGGGGCGGCTTCCAGCACGGTAATCCCATCGGCCAGATCAAGCGCGGTGCGAAAACTATCGGCCAGCCGCGTTTCCAGCCCTTCGCGCACAACAATCCGGTCAACAACCACGTCGATATTATGCCGAAATTTTTTATCAAGCGTCGGCGGCTCGTCCAGTTCATAGAATACGCCGTCAACCTTGACGCGTTGAAACCCTTGCTTGCGCAGTTCCAGAAATTCCTTGCGGTATTCGCCTTTGCGGTCGCGGATAATCGGCGCGAGAAGGTAGCCGCGCGTGCCTTCGGGCAGGCCCATCACGCGGTCAACCATATCCTGCACTTGCTGCGCTTCGATCGGCAGGCCTGTTTCGGGGCTGAACGGCGTGCCTGCGCGGGCAAACAAAAGGCGCAGATAGTCGTAAATTTCGGTGATGGTCCCGACAGTCGAGCGCGGGTTTTTCGACGTAGTTTTCTGTTCAATCGAAATCGCGGGCGACAGGCCGGATATGTGGTCCACATCCGGCTTTTCCATCATATCAAGAAACTGGCGCGCGTAGGCCGACAGGCTTTCGACATAGCGCCGCTGCCCTTCGGCATAGATCGTATCAAAGGCAAGCGATGATTTGCCAGACCCCGACAGCCCCGTGATCACCACCAGCTGATCGCGGGGAATATCGACATCGATATTCTTGAGATTATGTTCGCGCGCGCCGCGGACCTCGATATTCTTCAGCTCAGCCATGTAGATTTCCCTTACCCATGCAAAGGCACATAATACGAACGGTTCCAACTGCCAATGCACAGACAGAACATTAAAGGAACATATTCAGACATTCACGCGCTGAAAACAAGGGCGCAAACGCAAACGCCCGACCATATTCATGGCCGGGCGCCTGTCATTTTTGGCCGAAAACAGCCGACCGATGCAATCAGCAGTTACTGCGCGTAATAGGCCGCAAATCCGGCCTGTACGACTTCAAACCATTTTCCATTTTGGCGGATGGCTTCGATACCGCTGTTGATCGTTGACAAAATCTCGTCCGCGCGCGGGTTTTCCTTGTGAACGTAAACAGTTAGCACGGAAATGGATGTCAGTTGGTCATTGACGGTAATCTGGTCGGTCAGCCCCAGTTTACCAACGATATCGGCGGCCTGTGACAGTTCCATTTCGACGGCATCCAGATTGCCAGCGGCCAGTTCTGTAAAGCAGGCGCTCGGGTTTGTGGGGCGCACATAGGTCACGTCGGATTCTGTCAAACCACCGCCCGCAAGCAAAATCGCGGCATAGCCTTCTGGCACACAAACGCGTTTGCCGCGGAATGCGTCGGCGCTTGCCGCAGTCGCGAGCACGTCGTCGGCGCGGGTGACAAGACCTGTGACAATTTCATAAACCGGATCAGCAAAAAGATAATTGTCGCAACGTGCTTGCATGTCATCAGTCAGGCTTGCGGCCTCGCAATCGGGCAGAACCCAAGGGAATGTGCCGTCAAATGCGCCCGATGGTAGCAGGACATCCATATGCGAGCCCCAGTCATTCACAAAGGTCACGCTTGTCTGGGCTTGTGGTGCAACGGCATCGGCAGCCGCGCGCACAAGCTGGGTAAACACGCCCCCGCCTTCCATGCTTTCTTCGGTAAAGGGCGGGTAATCGCTGCCGGTGACCAGACGGATATTCAACGGGCCGGAGGCAGGCGCAACAGGTGCTGGCGCAGGGGCCGCAGCAACAGCAGGGCTTTCGCCTGGCAGTGAACCGTCAGCACAGGGTAGGCGCAACGTCATGCCGACTGAGATCGAATTCGGGTTGGACCCGATCTGGGTGCGGTTCGCATCCCAGACCTGTTGAAAGCTGATATTGCCGTAGGCGGTACGCGCAATAGCGCTAAGTGAATCGCCGGGCTGCACTGTGTAAGAGGTACAGGCCTCTTGCGCGCTTGCCGCTGTCGCAGCGGCAAAAGTGATTGCGGCCGCCATGCTCAATTGTGTCGTTTTCATTTGCTTTTCATACCTTTGTACCAATTGCACTACTTGTGGCCCGCGCGCGCCCGTTGGCATGCGTATTTCTCTGACCAAGCCTGCAATGCTCGCCCTGAAAACAGACAGAAATATGGCGAAACACGGTCAGTACGATGGCTCTTTATGTAGTAAATACATTACCTAACGTAAATCAAAGGTGTATCAATTCTCACGGCGCATGATATTTCACCCTGCGCCTGTATATATGCCTAAGTGATAAGCTTTTGCGGTCATGATGCCGCGGTTGCCCTGCGTGGCATTTCCGGCCCGAGGTATGCAATTCCTGACCATTTCAGAATTCTGCTTTGCACAGCCATAAGGTTGTGCTTTGGTGATCTGAAAACACGTTTATCCAAGGATTCATGATGTATAGACTCATTCCCTTTGTCGTCACAGCCACCATTGCCACAGCCGCGACCGCGCAAGATGCACCAAATACCATCCTTGTTCTGGATGGTTCCGGATCAATGTGGGGCCAGATTGACGGCGTCGCCAAGATCACCATCGCGCAAGAAGTCGTCGCCGAGCTATTGTCGGATTTCCCTGCTGATCAGGGGCTCGGGCTGACGGTTTATGGCCACCGCGAACGTGGCAATTGCACCGACATCGAAACCATCGTCGCCCCTGCCCCCGGCACTGCGGCCAGCATTGTCGATGCCGTGAACGCGATCAAGCCGCTGGGCAAGACGCCGATGACCGACGCCGTAATCGCCGCCGCAGAGGCGCTGCGTTACACCGAAGACAGCGCGACTGTCATTCTGGTGTCGGACGGTGTTGAAACCTGCAACCCAGACCCTTGCGCCGCCGCGCGTCTGCTTGAAGAAGCGGGGATCAATTTCACCGCCCATGTTGTCGGCTTTGATGTCGACGACCCCGAAGCCATTGCGCAAATGCAATGTTTGGCCGAAGAAACAGGTGGCAAATTCCTGACAGCCGCCAATGCGGCCGAACTTGACCTTGCGATGACCCAAATGGTCTCAGCACCCGCGCCAGAACCCGAACCGGCATTGGTTCCTGTTACATTTACCGCCATCGAAGGCGCGGACGGGCCGGTCATTGGTGACCCTGTTTTGTGGTCCATCACGGGCGCGGATGTTTCCGATATCGCTGGCAACCCCTATGAAATGGAACTGCCCGAAGGATCCTATGTTGCGACGGCGTACCGTGTCAGCACCGAAACCGCGCTTGATGCGCAGTTCATCGCCATTGGCGATGGTGCCGAAGTTGTCATCACTTTCCCTGTTCCCGAAGTGCAAGCGAAAATCATCGGCCCGGACGAAGCCCCGCTAGGTGCGACGATACAGGTCGGCTGGGATGGACCGGACGGAGATCGGGATTATCTGGCGGTAGGCAAAGTTGGTGAAACAGGCTATGCCAACTATACCTACACTGCCGACGGCAACCCTCTGGCGCTGCAAATGCCGCCTGAAACCGGCAGCTACGAGCTGCGTTATGTCACAAGTGATGGCGAAACAATTGCAACCGCGCCGATCACAATCACGCCTGTCGAAATCACACTAGATGCCGCCGATGAAGCGGCCATTTCCGAACAGCTAAGCGTGACATGGACAGGACCAGACTATGCGCGCGACTTTATCGCGGTCGGCGTTCCGGGTGAAAATGCCTATATTAACTATACCTACACCGAAGAAGGCGGGACGCTTGATTTGCAGATGCCGACCGAACCCGGTGCGTATGAAATCCGCTATGTGCTGGGGCAAGGGTCAACCACATTGATGACGCGGCCCATTACCGTCACAGATACCAAAGTGACGCTGATCGCGCCACAAACGGCCGAAATTAGCGACGAGGTCATGATCGGCTGGGATGGCCCCGGGTTTGATCGTGATTTTATCTCGGTCGGGGAGGTCGGTGAATCCGGATATATCAACTATACATATGTCGATGACGGCAATCCGCTCGCTTTGCAGATGCCCGCCGAACCTGGCACTTATGAAATCCGCTATCAGCTTGCCCAAGGGTCCGAAATTCTGGCGCAAACGACGATTGAAATCACCGCGCCTGAAATCTCGGTGAACGCCCCGTCCGAGGCAATAGCAGGCAGTACAGTGACCGTTGACTGGGTCGGGCCGGATCATGACCGCGACTATATAGCGGTCGCCGAAACCGGAGCGAGTAACTATGTGAATTACGCCCATACCAATAACGGCAACCCGTTGGAATTGCTGATGCCTGTTGAACCCGGTGATTATGAAATCCGCTATGTGCTGGCCCAAGGCAGCACTGTCGTGGCAAGCCAGCCGATTACGATCACCGCTGTCAAGGCAGGCATCACCGGCCCTGCAAATGCAAATATCGGCGATACGATCACAATCGAATGGACAGGGCCGGATTATGCGCGCGACTTTATCGGGGTCGGCCCCGTCGGCGAGACACGCTATCTGAACTATACCTCCACCGAAGCTGGCAGCCCGCTGGGCATTGAGATGCCAACAGAACCAGGTACTTACGAGCTGCGCTATCATCTAGGCCAGGGCAGTGCCATCATCTATCGCCAGCAAATCACCGTTGACGCGATCACGGCCGAACTGGTCGCCGAAGACAGCGTTGTCGCGGGCACCGAATTTGTCGTTGGCTGGGACGGGCCGGATTACCCGCGCGACTATATCGGTATATCTGTACCAGGTGACAGCGCCTATGAAGATTACGCTTATACCGAAAGCGGCAACCCAGTAAGCCTGACCGCGCCGGACATCGCCGGAGATTACGAACTGCGCTACTTTATCAACCAAGAGCGCACGATCATCGGCACCCGCATGATTACCGTGACAAAGTAACAGCGACATAGCGTGCAAGAAAAAAGCCCCCGCAACATCGCGTTGCGGGGGCTTTGTTATTGTGGTGGCAGTCAGGGTCACCCTGACGCCGTTTCACATGTGAATGACGCGGTCATAAGCGTCGAGAACGCTTTCATGCATCATTTCTGACAATGTCGGATGCGGGAACACGGTGTTCATCAGGTCTTCTTCGGTGGTTTCAAGCTGACGCCCGATCACATAGCCCTGGATCAGCTCGGTCACTTCGGCGCCGACCATATGTGCGCCCAGCAGTTCGCCAGTTTTGGCGTCAAACACGGTCTTGATCATACCTTCGGGTTCACCAAGTGCTACAGCTTTACCGTTGCCGATAAAGGGGAATTTACCGATCTTGACTGTGTAACCCAGCTCTTTCGCCTTTGCTTCGGTATAGCCGACGCTGGCCACTTGCGGGTGGCAATAGGTGCAACCCGCGATGCTTTCGGGTTTGACCGGATGCGCATGTTTGCCGGCGATCAGATCAGCAACCATCACACCTTCATGGCTGGCCTTGTGCGCAAGCCACGGCGCGCCTGCGATATCACCAATGGCATATAGCCCGTCGATACCCGTACGGCAGAATTCATCTGTCACAACATGGGTGCGGTCAATTTTCACGCCCAAAGCTTCGAGCCCAAGACCTTCGACGTTGCCGACAATGCCCACGGCACTGATGACGGTATCAAAGTCTTCTTTGACGATCTTGCCACCGGTTTCGATATGCGCTGTGACCTTGTCCTTGCTGCGATCAAGCTGCTTGACCACAGATTTTTCAAGGATTTTCATGCCCTGCTTGACGAATTGCTTTTTCGCAAATGCGCTGATATCGGCATCTTCAACTGGCAGCACACGGTCCATGACCTCGACCACAGTCGTATCGGCGCCCAGCGTGTTATAGAAACTTGCAAATTCGATGCCGATGGCACCAGACCCGATGACCAGCAGTTTTTTCGGCTGGTGCGGCGGGACAAGCGCGTGACGATAAGACCAAACGCGGTCGCCGTCAGCCTCAAGACCCGGCAGGTTGCGCGCACGTGCGCCGGTCGCCAGCACGATGTTCATGGCGGTCAGCTCTTCAGTGCCTTTGTCGGTTTTCACGGACACTTTGCCCTTGGCGGGGACTGTGGCCTCGCCCATGATCACGGTGACTTTGTTCTTTTTCAAAAGGTGCTTTACGCCGCCTTCCATCTGTTTGGACACCCCGCGCGAGCGTTTTACAACCGCATCAAGATCGTATCCGATACCTTCCGCGGACAGGCCAAATTCCTTTGCGCGGTGCATCAGGTGGAACACTTCGGACGACCGCAACAGTGCTTTGGTCGGGATACAGCCCCAGTTCAGACAAATCCCGCCCAGGTTTTCGCGTTCAATCACAGCGACATTCAGCCCAAGCTGCGCGCCACGGATTGCGGAAACATAGCCACCTGGCCCTGCCCCGATTACGATCATGTCAAAGTTCTTTGCGGCCATGCTTGGTCCTCCAGATATGAAATTAGTTCAACACTAAACTATTTTTTTACGGACCTCTAGTGACCTTGCGTCATAACTGACATTTCGCAAGCGCATAGGCAGTTCAGGTCAGCGCGCCAACCTGCGCCTGATAGGCTACACGGTATCCGCCCGCATCCAGAAACTGCTGTTCTGCTTGGGTTGTTTCGCGGCCCAACGCCTTGTTCCGATAGGGAAACCGCCCAAAATCGCGGATCACTGCGCGGTGCGCGCAAGCGTGATCAATATTGCCTGCCCGGTGCAACGGCATCCGGTCATGGATCAACCGCACGGCGCGGTCCTGATCCGTCAGACACTCTGAATGCATCAATGGCAGATAGAAAAACTGTCGCGCCGGTTCATCTATTTTTAGATCCCAGTTGCGGTCGATCGCGGCTTTGGCCGCAGCGCGGGCCTGATTGTCGGTTGCAAATGCATCGCCCTGATCGCGGAACATGTTGCGTGGAAACTGGTCTGTCAGGATAATATAGGCCAAGGTTTCGGATGCATGCGTTAACCATAGCCCAAGCGCACCTTCTTGCGCCTCTTTCCAGGTTTCTTCGAACCGGTCGCGAATTAACCTGTCAAATGCCGGGTCGGATTTATACCAGTCTGCGGGCGTGCATTCGTCCAACCAAAACGCCAGTACCTCTTGAGGGGTAACCATGGCTATGCTCCTTAACTTGCCTGTCGCTAGGTCAAGCCAAGCAGACAAACTGCCCCCTGACAAGCTAATTTCGCAGCAAATGTGATCACAACATCTTTCAGCGTGACATCAAGCGGGGTTTTCCTCTTCGTCGCCCGCCTCGATATAGACTTCAAGCGCGACCTCGGTTGCAACCGCCGTCGCAGCGGCCGAAACGGGCACATAATGCACCGCGTTGGCATCGTCGAACGCGGTGCGGCTGCGCTGGGTCATCCGGTACAACCCGTACCCCCCGATCGCAAGCATCAGTACAGCCGTAAACAGCCAATAGCCGCTGATGCCGATCACATCCATCATCCGCCCCACGATCAGTGGCCCCGCGATGGCGCCCAGACCGTTCACAAACAAAAACCCGCCCGAAGCGGCAGCCATATCATCCCTATCCAGATAATCATTCGCATAGGCCAACAGCAGCGCATATAGCGGGTTCGACATGCCCCCCACAATGGCGCCCGAAAAGACGATTACCGCAAAGTTATCGGTGATGAAAAACGCCGCCAGCGACCCTATGCCACCAACAAACGCGACCCCGATAATCAAGAACCGGCGGTCAATCCGGTCGGAAAGCCAGCCAATCGGATATTGTGCAACAAGCGCACCGATGTAGATCGCCGAAATAAAGAACGAGATTTCCCCGACCGTCAGCCCGACCCTGTTTCCGTAGACGGCTGACATGCCGAATTGTGCTGCAAACACCCCGCCCAGCATGAACATCCCAAAGCAGGCAAGCGGAGATGCGGCTACCAGATCTTTGATTTTCATCCGTTTTGTGGTCGCAAATGCAGGCATCGGGCGCGCCGATAGCAAGACAGGCGCAAAGGCCAGTGAAACCATCACCGATGAAATGATAAACAACGTATAGCCGGCAACATCGCCACGGCTGACAATCCATTGCGCAAACACGATCCCCGCCATTTGCACAATCATATAGACCGACAGCGCCTTGCCGCGCGTGTCATTGGACGAGGCATCGTTCAGCCAGCTTTCCGCCGTGATATACACACCGCAAAAGCAAAACCCGATTACAACCCGCCCGATAGTCCATGCCCAAGGTTCAAGCAGGATCGGATAGCTGATCAAAACCGCTGAAATCAGCGACCCCATCGCCGCAAAGACACGCACATGCCCGACGCGGCGGATCAATTCTGGCGTGTAGCGCGACGAAAACAGGAAACCCAGAAAATAGGCGGACATCACGATCGAGAGCGCCAAAGTACTAAAGCCCTCTTGGTCGCCGCGCAGCCCCAGCAATGTCCCTTGCAGGCCGTTGCCGACCATCAGCATGAACATCCCAATGAACAAGGCCCAAGAGCCGGTAAAAACCTGTAGCATCGTGTGCCCCTTCAATCTGGCAGAGCTGCCCTATGGATGATTATTGCCCCCGATCGCAAGACAAATGCGACCTTGTTTTGTCCGTTCACGCCTTCTTGACATTTGCTGGCAACAACAATGATGCATCGCCATAACTAAAGAACCGGTAACCCGTTGTGATTGCATGTGCATAGATGTCTTTGACACGCTCTACCCCCATCAACGCCGATACAAGCATCATCAAGGTTGATTTGGGCAGATGGAAATTTGTCATCAGCCCGTCTGTCACCTGAAACGTGAATCCCGGCGTGATGAAAATATCGGTCGGGCCGACCCAAGGTTTTAACGTGCCTTCCTTGGCCGCTGTTTCGATCAGCCGCAATGCGGTTGTGCCCACAGGGATCACCCGCCCGCCCGCTGCTTTGGTCGCGGTGATTTCGTCAACCGCCGTTTGGGTCACCTCGCCCCATTCGGCGTGCATTTTATGGTCGCGCACATCGTCGACCTTAACCGGCAAAAACGTGCCCGCGCCGACGTGCAGCGTGACATGGGTGAATGCAACGCCGCGCGCGCGCAGCGCATCCAGCAACGGTCCGTCAAAATGCAGCGATGCGGTCGGCGCGGCAACCGCACCCGCGTGGCGTGCCCAATAGGTTTGATAATCTTGCTTGTCGGCCTCGTCGGCGGGGCGTTTGGCGGCGATATAGGGCGGCAGGGGCATCGCGCCCACCGCAGCCAAAGCCGCATCAAAATCATCGCCTTGCAGGTTGAATTGCAGGTGGGCTTGCCCATCCGCCCGCGCGGTCAGGGTTGCTGACAGCACATCGGAGAACACAATAACCTCGCCGTCGCGTATTTTGCGCAAGGGTTTGACCAAAGCCGCCCAATCGCCTGTTGCACGTGGCTCTAGCAGGGTCACTTCGATCTTGGCGCTGGTTGGTCCGGCCTCGCCATCGCGGTGGCGCATGCCAGTAAGCCGCGCTGGAATCACCTTGGTATCATTCAGCACCAGCCGGTCGCCGGGCTGCAACAGATCCACCAGATCCGCGACCCTGTGATCGGCAATCCCTGCGCTATCAGCCAGCAAAAGCCGCGCCGATGTGCGTGGCCGCGCGGGCCGTGTGGCGATAAGCTGCTCGGGCAGATCAAAGTCGAAATCGCTCAGTTTCATTGGCTTACTTCCGGTGGCGGTCGGCGGAACAGCTCCCGGAACATGCCGGGCGTGAGCGCCGAGAGTGGGTTAACGCTGACCTGCGGGTCGGCTGTTGGCCCGCGGATATTAAAGTTGAACCCAATCAGCCCTTCGCCCCTGCGGGTCAATACCGAACCAATCCCGTTCAAGAAATAAAACGGCGAGACAACGCCTTGCAGGTCAAGCTGCTTTGTCGCCAGCGTGTAAATGCCATCAATCGAAATGCCAAGCCCGGGACCGACGGCGCTGGCTTGGGTGACGATGATTTGCGCAGGGGTCAGGCGAAACTGTGCCTCGATACTGTCAAAGCGCAGCCCCTGCCCGTCCAGCTGCTGCAACAGCCCGACAACGCTGATCGCGTCCAACAGTGCGGCAATCGTCGGTGCATCGCGGACACGGATATCGCTGATGGTCAAAAACCCGTCAAATGTCCCCGCGTCACCTGCCGGCAGCAAGGTCAGATCAATTGCGCCACCGGCCGCGTTTTCCAACAGGCCCGTCGCGCGCGCAACGGCCCCAGCATCATCGCCTGTTATGCGCACCGCCGTGCGCCCGTCGCGTGGCGCAACTATGCCTGCCACAGGCGCATCCCCGTTCAACAGCCCCGTAAAACGCCCCGAAAGCCCGTTTGCATTATTGAACTCGCCCTGAAAATCGGCAAGCGCGATGCCTTCGGTAATCTGTAGCTGGCCAAGGCTCACCTGCATCGGTCCGCCCTGTGTATTGCCGCCACCGCTGCCAAATTGCGCGCGCCGCAAATCCAATGTGCCACCGCTGATCGTAATCCCCAAGGGTTGCCCCGTGCCGCGCCCGCGCAATGTCACCGGCGCATTGAACCAATTGCCGATTTGCACGCTGCTGAATGTGGCCGCTGCAAACTGGCCGCTCTGGGTCAGCGAAATCCGGCCTTCTGCGCGCAACCCGCCGCCGCTGATCTGCAGGGCGTCGATTTCGGGCACAGTGCCAAGCCGTCCGCTGATTTGCAGATTGCCTTCTTGGGTTGCCGATTTTGTCCAGCCGATTGCAGGCAACGCCAACCGCACCCCCCGCAAATCAGACTGCAAAACAAAGGCAGGCGGCGCGCCGGCGTTCAATTCAATCGTCAGTTCGGCGCGGCCATCGCCCGTGACCATACCGGACGGTAGATTGATGTTGAACGCATCCAAGGTGGCTTGGTTCAGCGCGATATTTGCGTGAATTTGCGACTGGCCGCGATGGGCGGGGCCAAATTGCTGCGTCCAGGTTGCATTGCCGCGCGCGGCCCCCAGCCTGATCGGCCCGCCGATTTCTAGCCCTGTATTGTTCGCTGTAACCTCAAGCCGGCTGGCGGTCAGATTGCGCCCCGGCACCAGCTGGTCGGATTGCACATCGCGCAGTTGCGCCGCAAGGTTCAGGTCGATCGCATCAAACTGGACGCCACGCACCAGCGGCAACGCAATGCGCCCCGTGACATGCGCGCGCCCTTCGGCCAGATCGACCGGACGGTTGGCCTTGTCCAGAAACAACAGCGGCGGTTGGTTCAGCAGTGATAACACCGCCGTAACAGCGCCATTGGCGACCAGATCAATCTGGCCGTTGCTGGGCCGCTGCGCTGTATCAAGGATTGTAAAACTGGTGCCGGTCATATCGACCGCACCGCCTTGGGGCGGCGTCACTTGCCCCTGATCAAGCGTGACAACAAACCGGCGGTCACTGATCGTGGCAACCCCCGCCCCGTTTGTGATCAGCGGCATCTGCCGCATAAACCGGATATCCGCACCGTCAAATTCAAACCCCAATGCCATTTCCCGCGGCTGGCCAGGGGCAATACGCACGCCGACATTGCCATTCAGCAACCGCCCCGCCGACAGGTTTTCGGTAATCCACAACCGGGTGCGCGGTTTGACATCGGGGGGCCAGAACGCCAGCAGTTGCGTCGGCGCGATTTCATTCATATGCGCGTCAAACGCGCCGTGCCAGCCGTCGGCGCGGGCGGTGATTGTCCCGTTTGATAGCACCCGCAAATCGCCGTCCGATAGGGTGACCTGCCCCAATTCAATCTGGAACGGATCAAACCGCAGCCGGAAATCAACCGCCGCATTGGCAATACTGGGCGCCACATCGTACAAACCCATCGGGTTCAGGGCCACATCGCGAAACTGGAATTGTCCCAGCAATGCGTCTGGCAACCCATCGGTGATTTCACGCAAATAGGCGGTGCCATCGGCCCGCAGGCGCCCCCATTCGGTGTCCAGCACAATTTCGGAAAAGGCGATCCTGTCGCGCACAGGGTCATAGGTCAGATAGGCTTTGGCCGCGTCGAATTGCACCGGAGCGGTTGCCTCGTTGGGTTGCAACACGCCCTGCCCGATTTCAAGCACTGCACTGAGCGGGCCAAGCGCGCCATCGGCGTCAAGTTCCGTGCGCAGGGCCGCAGAAATCGGGGCTTCGACATCGCGCAGCCATGTCAGTGCGGGCGATTGCGCCGCGATATCACTGGCAATTGCATCGTCGATATTGACCGCCAGCTGCGCCGCTTGCGATCCGCGCGGGCTGCTGTAGGACATGTTCACGGTTGTCACACCCGCGCGCCCTGACAGCAGGCTCAGGTTGGCGCGCATCGTTGTTTCACCGCCGCGCAGATCAAGCGCAAAGGTGCCACCGTCCACCACCCAGCTGCGCCGCGCGCGGGCGTCGTCAAAATTCACGATCACCCCGTCTGCGGTCACGGTTTCCAATGCCGCCAGTTGCGGCTGTTCAAAAATCTGGTCCAGCTGATCCAAAAGCTGCGGCACCGACCGCGCCTGTCCGACTTCGGCCCCGCCCGACGCCAAAGCAACTGCGACAGTCCCGTCACGCGCGCGGCGCAGGTTGATCTGCGCCCCGACCAGACGGATATCTTGCATCAGAACAAGCCGGTTAAACAGCAACCCGCGCGGCGACATGCCACCTTCGGCGACACGCACACGGGTCAGCATGACCCCGTCACGGTCATAAAGCCGCGTATCAAGGAGGCGCACATGCGGATGCAGGTCGCGGCCGATACGGGCCGTGATCGATCCGAATTCCAGATGCGCACCGTCAAGCGCCTGTGCGGCGCGGGTTTCAATCTGGTCAACGATCCAGCTGGGCGCTGTTATTTCGCGGTTGATCATCATGACCGCCGCCACCGCCACAAAAACCACCGGCGTCAGACAGACAACAAATGCCGCGCGCAGCCAGAACAACCAGCGCCGCAAGCGCTTGCGCGGTTTTTTCTTGGGCGCGGGGTCAGGTTGGGGCTGTGTCTGGGTCAATGCGTCTCTGCCGGAAATAGGTTTGGCCTTTATCTTTGCCTGTGCCGAGTTAAAACAAAAGCACAACGTTCAAAAGGACCTATCATGACCCTTCTTGCTGCTGGCGATACCGCACCGCATGTCACCCTGCCCCGCGACGGCGGCGAAATTGTGAATTTGGGCGATTTCGCCGGAAAGAATGTGGTGCTTTATTTCTATCCGCGCGATGACACATCCGGCTGCACCAAAGAAGCAATTGATTTCACACAAAACCTTGCAGAATTTGACGCATTGAACGCGGTTGTTCTGGGCGTCTCCAAAGACCCCGTAAAAAAGCACGACAAATTTGTCGCCAAACATGATCTGAAAATCGCGCTGCTTGCGGACACGGATAGCGATGTTTGTGAACGCTATGGCGTCTGGGTCGAAAAAAAGATGTACGGCAAGACCCATATGGGCATTGAACGTGCGACATTTCTGATCGGGCCTGACGGCAAGATCAAACAGATCTGGCGCAAGGTCCGTGTCCCCGGCCATGTTGATGCGGTGCTTGAGGCGCTGCGCGCATGATGACGCTGGCTGAAATGGCGGTTGCGGTGCTAAGGACCGCGGACGGGCGCGAAAAGGCAGCGCTGTCGCGCAAATTTGCGGCAGAGTGGCGCGCGTCGCGTGCAGATGGCCCCGCCATTGAAATCGGCCAAGCCACGCCGCCCGATTTTCCGGCCCGCCCCGCGCAACCCGAACTGCTGGATCCGCGTGATGTGCCGCACCGCAAACCGGGCACGCCCGAAGGGCGGATCGCACTATTGCATGCTGTGGCCCATATCGAACTGAACGCCATTGATCTGCATTGGGATATCATCCCGCGTTTTGCCGATACACCTTTGCCGCTGGGTTTTTACGACGATTGGGTGAAATCGGCAGATGAGGAATCCAAACATTTCCAGCTGATGTGCGACTGTCTTGAGCAAGAAGGCAGCTATTACGGTGCCCTGCCCGCACACGCTGGCATGTGGCGCGCGGCCGAAGATACCGCCAATGATCTGATGGGGCGGCTTGCCGTGGTGCCGATGGTGCTCGAGGCGCGCGGGCTGGATGTGACACCGGGGATGATCAATATCTTCAAGCAGGCCAAGAATAAATCCGCAGTCGCAGCGCTTGAAGTGATCTACGCCGAGGAAGTGCATCACGTGTCCTACGGGTCGAAATGGTTCAACTTTTTGTGCGGGCGCCATGATCTGGACCCGACAGGGGTCTTTCACCAACTGGTGCGCAAATACTTTCATTCCGACCTCAAGCCGCCGTTCAACGAAGAAAAACGTGCGCAGGCTGGTATCCCGCCCGATTTCTACTGGCCCCTTGCAGCAACAAATAGGCAAAAACCCGACAAGGCGTGATCCCGCCCGAGGGGGGTGAAATTTCTTGCAGCACGGCCGTGGGCTGCTTACACAGTCATCCAACACAATTGCGGGGCCAGCGGATCTCCGGGACGACACAGGATTCTTACGTGCGATCACGATTGAAAAAAACCATTCACCACCAATTGGAGCGCTGGTTCCCCGAGCGCCGGCTATTTCTGCGGTCCGATTATGAAACGCGGTTCATCCGTCTGAATTCGGAAACGCAGCTGGTCGCATGGGTCGGTTGTACCATTGTTGTGGCATGGACCATCGTCGCCACGGCGATCCTGCTGATGGATAGCATCGGCGCGGGAAATTTCCGCGCGCAGGCGCAGCGTGACCAGATGACCTATGAACAGCGGCTGAATGCGCTGTCGTCGGAACGTGATCTGCGCGCCCAAGAAGCCGCCGACGCCCAAAACCGGTTCAGCACCGCGCTACAGCAAATTTCGGTTATGCAATCGGAATTGCTTGCCACCGAAGAAAAGCGCCGCGAGCTGGAAACCGGACTTGATGTTGTGCAAGCCACGTTGCGCGACACGATGAAAGCCCGTGAAGAAGCGCGCACACTGCTTGCCGCCGCAACGGATCAATCGGACGGTGTGGCAGCGGCAACCATGTCCCAAGATGCAGTGGGCACGGTTGATCTATTGGCCAATGCACTGGCGCAAACGGCTGCCGAACGCGATTTGATCGCGGCAGACGCGGAATTTGCAATCGACCACGCGCAGGAACTGGAACTCGAACTGCGGCTATTGCATGAACGCAACGACCAGATTTTCCGCCAACTCGAAGAGGCCATGCTGGTTTCGGTTGAACCGCTTGACGATATGTTCCGCGCGGCCGGCATGAGCCCCGACAGCATGCTCGCGCAGGTGCGGCGCGGCTATTCCGGTCAGGGCGGCCCTCTTTCACCGATGCAGTTTTCGACACGCGGCGGCGAACCTGACCCCGACGCGCTGCGCGCAAATGCGATTCTGGCCTCGATGGACCGAATCAACCTTTATCGGATTGCCGCCGAAAAAGCCCCGTTCGACATCCCCGTCAAAGCCAATTTCCGGTTTACATCGGGTTTTGGCCAGCGTTGGGGGCGCATGCACGCAGGTACGGATTTTGCGGGTCCGATCGGCACTCCTGTCTATGCAACCGCTGACGGGGTGGTAACAAGCGCAGGCTGGTCATCAGGTTACGGGCGCCTGATCAAGATCCAGCACGACTTTGGCATTGAGACAAGATACGCACACTTAAACGCTATGCATGTCTCTGTCGGGCAAAGAGTCTCGCGCGGGGAAAGAATTGGTGATATGGGCAATTCAGGTCGCTCGACAGGACCGCACCTTCACTACGAGGTTCGCGTCGGAGGCGAGCCCGTCAACCCGATGATCTATATAAGAGCTGGACAAGATGTTTTCTAAATCGAAAATCAATGAACCCGGGCCCAAGCCGTCCGAAACTGAAACCAAAAAAGGCGCCGATGCCAAGAAAGCAGCAGGTTCAGATTATAAACCATCTGGCCCAAAGCCAGCGCCATCTGTGCTGTCGTCTGATCTGCTGATCACCGGCAACCTGAAAACCACCGGCGACATTCAAGTCGAAGGTCAGGTCGAAGGCGATATTCGCGCGCATCTGCTGACAGTCGGCGAAGGCGCCACCATCAAGGGCGAAGTTGTTGCTGATGATGTGGTCGTCAACGGCCGCGTTGTTGGCCGTGTGCGCGGTCTGAAGGTGCGCCTGTCATCCTCTGCACGTGTTGAGGGTGATATCATCCACAAGACAATCGCGATTGAAAGCGGCGCACATTTCGAAGGCTCCGTGCAGCGTCAGGACGATCCGCTGTCAACCGGCGCCAAAAAGATGCCAACAGCCGCCGCTGCGGACGCTCCCAAGTCCTAATTCCTTGGCACGATTGAATTTGGTAAAGGGCACCCGATGGGGTGCCCTTTTTCGTTGTGCGTCAAAGCCCCCGTCTCACCCGTCCTGACCATCCAGAAAATACCGTGATTTTGACGAAATTCGGACATCTATTCCAGACCATGATATTTTATTGATTCATCAGTCAATCAAAATAAAATATCGTAAAATGGAGTAACCTTTTGACCTTATTCGCGCCTTCCCTACGCAGCCTGTGCATTGGCATCGCATCTTCGGGCCTCATGCTATCCGCGCAATCTGCCATGGCCCAAAGCATCAGCTGCGGTGAAAACTATACCATCGCTGCGGGCGACTCTCTTTCGGGTATTGCCGCCGATGTATATGGGTCCGCCTCAGCCTTTCAGTTAATTTATAGTGCCAACGTCGATACAATCGGCCCGAACCCTGGCCTCATCTCGCGTGGGCAAGTGATCTATATCCCCTGCCGCAATGGCAGCACCACGTCACAAGCCAACGACACCCTTATTCGCAAAATCACAACCACCGAGCAACTTGACGGCCCCGCCGATGTTGCCGTGCGCGTCGTTACCGCCACAGATTGGGCACCGTATTTTGATGAAAGCCAGGCGCAAGGCGGCATGGTGACGGAGCTGACAAACGTTGCGCTAGCTTCAGCAACAGGGAGCCCTGCATATAAGATCGACTTTATCAATGATTGGGGGTCTCATCTGCAGCCGCTATTAACCGATCACGCTTACGACTTTGCGACCGCTTGGTACGAGCCACCATGCGAATTGATCGACCAGCTTGGCGATGATGCCAAATTCCGGTGTAACAACTTTGAATGGGCCGATCCCATGTTCGAAATTCTACTGGGATATTTTGGACGCGCGGGCGAGCCGCTGCCAGCAACGCACGCAGAGTTGGTCGGCAAAAGCATCTGCCGACCAGATGGATACGAAACATTCGTCCTCGAAGAGGATGGGCTTGTAGAACCTGCGATTTCATTTGGCCAAGAAGGGCTGATCACCGGCTGCATGGCCGGATTGCTTGACGGCACATATGATGTCGTTGTGATTGCCGTTGATCCCGGCCAAGGCGCAGTATTGGAACTTGGTGCCCAAGATGACATCATGCTGAACGAACAGCTCACCAAAGTTCTTAACCTTAGCCCCGTCATCGCGAAATCGAACCCGCATCGTGAAGAGCTATTGGCGATTATGAATAGCGGAATTGCTGCGATTAAATCAGACGGTCAGTGGTTCGAAATCGTAAACCGGCACCTGTCGGCACACCGCGCCCAAACGCAATAATACGTGTCATATTAAAAAGCAAAAAGGGGCGTCAGTGGCGCCCCTTTTTTACCTGTCAGGATCACACAATCGCGCGCCGGTACAAATGCCACGTCGCATGGCCCAAAATCGGCAGCACTATCACCAGCCCCAAAAACCACGGGATCAGCGCGGCAAGCGACAGCACGGCAATGATTACGGCCCATGCCAGCATCACAATCGGGTTTTGCTTGACGACCTGAAGGCTTAGCAGCATCGCGGTGACAAAATCCACCTCGCGGTCAAGCACAAGCGGCAAGCTCACGACCGTCAGCGAAAATAGCAAAAACGCCAGAACTGCACCAATGACCAGCTCCACGGCGATCATGCTTAACCCGTTTGTGGTTAAAAACACCTCGTAGCTTTCGGTCACATTGGTCATGGTCGAAAGCCCCATGAACAACGCAAAAATCATATGGGCAAGGAAGGTCCAGAACAGGAAATAGATGACGATAATCGCGCCAAGCCAAGGCAATTGCCGCGTGCGTTCATGCCAGACGATGCCCAGAATTTCCGCCCAGTCCAGCGGCCTGCCCTGCTCCATCCGGCGGCTCACCTCATACAATCCGGCGGCGGCAAATGGCGCGACAAGCGGAAAACCAAGCGAGGTCGCCAAAATCCAACTGACATGACCGGCACCAAGCCAAATCATCAGAAAACCGCCCAGAACATAGACCGCGCTAAAGAACAGCCCGAATTGCGGCGCTTTGCGAAAATCGACGCAGCCTGCGTGCATGGCTTTGCGTAGATCTGCGGGTGCCAGTTGCTGCACCTGTGGCTTGGTCGTCTGCGTCATTTGGCCCCCCCTAGCGGTCTAAAGGACCGTTTCCAAAGGATAGAAACCAATTGCGACCGCGTCTATCGGTTATTCGGCGTTGGCCTCTGCGCGGCTTTTGCCGGAGACATCCATCGCGAGGGTCGCGCCCATAAACCCGTCAAGATCACCGTCCAGCACGCCTTTGGTATCGGATGTCTCGAAACCGGTGCGCAGGTCTTTGACCATTTGATAGGGCTGCAAGACATAAGACCGGATCTGGTTGCCCCATCCCGCATCGCCTGCGTTTTCATGGGCTTCGTTCACCAGCGTTGACCGTTTGTCCAGTTCGAGCTGATAAAGCCGCGATTTCAACGCCTTCATCGCGATGTCGCGGTTCTGGTGCTGCGATTTTTCGGAACTTGTCACCACAATACCGGTTGGAAAGTGGGTGATCCGCACGGCGGAATCGGTGGTGTTGACGTGCTGCCCGCCCGCGCCCGATGACCGGAACGTATCCAGCCGGATATCAGAAGATTTCACTTCGATTTCGATATTGTCATCGACCACCGGATAGACCTTTACGGATGTAAAGGAAGTGTGCCGCTTGGCGGCGCTGTCAAAGGGCGAAATGCGGACCAGACGGTGCACGCCGCTTTCGGATTTTAGCCAGCCATAGGCATTGTGGCCGCTGATTTTATAGGATGCCGATTTGATCCCTGCTTCGTCGCCCGATTGTTCCGATTGCAGTTCGACCTTGTAGCCCTTTTTCTCGGCCCAGCGGACATACATCCGTGCCAGCATATTGGCCCAATCGCAGCTTTCGGTGCCGCCGGCACCTGCGTTGATTTCAAGGAACGTGTCGTTGGCATCTGCCTCACCGTCCAGCAGGGCTTCGAGTTCTTTCTTAGCGGCTCTGGCGCGCAATGCGGTGATTGCGGCTTCGGCATCACTGACGATTTCCGCGTCGCCCTCCAACTCGCCTAGCTCAATCAGTTCGATGTTATCGGCCAGTTCCTGCGCGATACCATCATAAGTCGCCATGGCATCAACCAGCAATTGCCGGTCGCGCATAAGCTTTTGCGCGGCTTCCGGATTATCCCATAATGTGGGGTCTTCGACGCGGGCGTTAAACTCCTCGAGCCGGTGCGGCGCGGTTTCACGGTCCATGCGCTGCGCAAGCAGGTCAAGCGACTTTGCTATCGCATCTGCGGTGGTCTGAATTTCTGCGCGCATGTGGCACCTATCTGGGGTCAGTGAATTGTCAAAGGGTCTTACAGCGCGGGCTTCGCGCCGACAAGCAGGTGGTCAGTAAAGACCACCTGTCGAAAGCGTGCCAAATGTCGCTTTGGGGCCCACAGTGGCGGTTTCGCCGGTGGATGTCGTTACCTCGCGGGCAGTGCGCGGGACCTCGTCGAACAGTGGCAAATCACCTGCCATCGCAAAGCCGCCGTCAAACATGATGCCAAAGAGCGGCTCTTCGCCGGGGCGGAAACACTCAGCGATCACGTTTTCGCCCGACACGCCATCAGGCAGGCGCGCGCCGCTATAGCGGTCGATATTGATGAACTGGCAGCTTTCGGGCACGTGGAACGGGCCTGCGCCATATACTTCGATCGCATCGCTCATAAAGCGGTTAAACACCGGCCCGCAGATCCCGCCACCCGAAGCCGCGCGCCCCAGTGATCGGGGCGTATCATAGCCGATATAACAACCCGCAACGATGTTTGACGAAAAGCCGATGAACCACACGTCTTTTGAATCGTTCGTCGTCCCTGTTTTACCCGCAATCTGAACCGGCAGATTTACGGTTCCGCTGGCCGTGCCGCGTTCAACAACGCCGCGCATCATCGACGTCAGCTGATAGGCAGTGATTTCATTCATCACACGGTCGCGGTTGGTTTCGATCCGCGGGCCAAACCCTGCGGCAATAATCATATCGTCGCAATCAACACAGGTCCGCTGATCATGGCGATAGACGGTATTGCCATAGCGGTCTTGCACGCGGTCAACCAATGTCGGTTCAACCCGTTCGCCACCATTGGCAAACATCGCATAGGCAGAAATCATCTTGAACAATGTTGTTTCATCCGCGCCAAGTGACGCCGCCAACCCCTGATTCATCCGGTCATAAACGCCAAATCGTTCGGCATAGGCCGCAACCGTATCCATACCGATTTCTTGCGCCAGCCGGATCGTCATCAGGTTTCGCGACCGTTCAATCCCTGTGCGCAACGGTGTCGGGCCGTAATACTGGTTAGAAGCGTTTTGTGGCCGCCAGACCCCTTGCGGGGTGTTAATAGTGATCGGCGCATCGATAATAATTGTCGCGGGCGAATAGCCGCTATCCAAAGCAGCTGCATAGACAAACGGCTTAAACGACGATCCCGGCTGACGCTGGGCTTGGGTCGCGCGGTTAAATACCGAATCCTGATAGCTAAACCCGCCCTGCATCGCGATCACACGGCCCGTGTTCACGTCCATCGCCATAAAGCCGCCCTGGACCTCAGGGACCTGCCGCAGCGACCAGCGGATAAACGCGCCATCACTGTCAGCGGTCATCCGGCGCACATGCACCACGTCGCCCACGTTGAAATTGTCAAAGAAATCACCGCGCAGCCATTCGATATCACGACGTGGTACGACAAATGGTTCGGCCTCGGTTTCAACGACACTTTCGATGCCGATTTGCAATTGGTTTTCTTCCACCGCAAGCACAACCGCCGGATACCATTGCGACACATAGGTGATATCGCGCGGAACTGTCAGCGCGGCCAATGCGGCACGCCAGTCTTCTTCACTGGTCAGCTGATCTTCGGGGATTGTCTGCCCCGTGCCGCGCCATACGCCCAGTTCACGGTCAAATTCTTCTAGCGCGCGCTGCAACGAATGCGCTGCGGTAACCTGCAAATCAGGGTCAACCGTCGCGCGGATCGACAAACCGCCCGTAAAGAATTCGTCCTCGCCAAAGTTTTGCGACAGCTGGCGGCGGATTTCATCGGTGAAATAATCGCGCGGCGGCAGGCTTTCTTGGTAGCTCGGGAAATCGCCGTTCTGCACCGTGCGCAACGGATCATTCAGCGCAACTGTCAGTTCTTCTTGGGTTAGATAGCCGTTTTCAAACATCTCGCGCAGAATGAAATTGCGGCGCGCGATTGCAGCCTCGCGGTTATGGACGGGGTGGTAGCTATAGGGCGCCTTGGGGTGGACTGCCAGAAACGCGGCCTCGGCGGGGGTCAGTTCGGACAGGGATTTGTTGAAATAGGATCGTGCAGCCGCCGTCACCCCGAATGAACGCACACCAAGATCGATCTCGGTCAGGTAAAGTTCAAGAATCTGGTCCTTGCTCATCGCGCCTTCGATTCGCGTGGCTAGAATGATTTCCTTGATCTTGCGTTCCAGCGTGGTGGAGCCGTCCAAAAGGAAGTTTTTCATCACCTGCTGGGTGATTGTTGACGCGCCGCGCAGGTTTTCACCGCGTGACGTCACACCTTCAACAATCGCAGCCAGAATCCCGCGCGGATCATAGCCGGTGTGCGTATAAAAATTCTTGTCCTCGGCGGAAATAAACGCCTGCTTGACGATATCGGGAATTTCAGAGGCAGGCGTATACAGCCGCCGTTCGACCGCGAATTCGTCGATAATCAGCCCTTCGCCGGAATAGATCCTGCTGATGGTTTTGGGCTGGTAGCGCGCCAGCGTTTCATAGGTCGGAAGATCGCGCCCATACATATAAAACACGCCGCCAAGCGTCAGCGCGCCCATGATCAGACCCATGGTCAGCATGGTGAAAATTCCACCAAAGAAAGAGAAAATAAAGCGCAGCACGGGTGATCAAATTCCTATGGTTTCGAAGGCTCTTATACGCCCGTACCGGCGAATGGTCAAAAGGCCATATGCGTCACCGGCGCATATATGATCACGATTTAGCGCGCAAATTGGTTAACGGCTGCGACTATGGCCGTAACAATTCTGGCGCGGCTTTGCGGGGCGATCAAATCCGCGCGGTCCTGCGCATTTGACAAGAAACCGACCTCGACCAATACGCTCGGAAAATCGGCAGCAGACAGCACTGCCAACTGGCCCGACCGATGCGCGCTGCTGTTGACGCGTACGCCTGCCGCTTGCATTTGCGCAATCAGTATTTCGGCAAATGCATGCCCTTGCGGTCCTGTCCGGTCACGCGCCAGATCCATCAATAATGCTGCGATACTGTCGCCCTGTTGCGCAAGATCCACCCCCGCCAACAGATCGCCTGCCTCGTGGCGCGCGATCATCCGGTCCGCCGCAACAGAGCCGCCGTCGGTCGATAAAGTATAGACAGAAGCACCACTTGCGGCGTCTTCTTCAAGTGCATCCGCATGCAGCGAAATAAACAGATCGGCGCCTGCGTCACGCGCCATTTGCACCCGCGCATAGAGCGGCACAAAAACATCTGCCTCGCGTGTCAGCACCGCGTCGACCCCTTCAAGCGCGTCAAGTGCGTTCACTACTTCGCGCCCCAATTGCAACATCAACGCAGCTTCGGTCAGCCCTTCGCGCAAGGCTCCGGGATCGATCCCGCCATGGCCGGGGTCAATAACCACCCGAAACCGGCTTGCATCGGATCGCGGCAAGACCAAGGGCGCAAAATCATCGGCGCCCGCGGGCGCGCCTGCTGCAGCGGCAAAGCTTTGGGCGTCGCTGCGCCCCAAGATAATGGTTAACTGCGCGCCTTGATCGCCCGTTTGCATCGCGGCTTCTTGCACGGCCATCGGTCCGGCCAGATCAACCACCATACGTCCCCATTTTGCCCCCCATGCCCCAAACCGCAGGCCGGTCGCACGGTCACCCGAAACCAACGTCTGCGCCGCGATATCGGGCCAGACCACATCTTGAAAATCTACCACAAGTCTGCGCGGATTATCCAATGTAAACAACCTGTAAGGGGTCATTTTTGACAGTCCGACCTGCACTTCAAGTTGCCACCAGCCATCGCGCACGACAGTGCGTGCAGGGTCGATAGTGACCTGCGCCTGCGCGCCGCTGCACAGCAGGATCAGGCAGCAAACCAGCCGCAAAATCATTTCTGCGCCTGCATGAATTGCGCGATCCGGTCCAGACCTTCGCGGATGTCATCGGTGCTGCGCGCATAAGAAAACCGAAGCCAGCGGTGCCCGCGCGCCGCATCAAAATCAAGCCCGGGCGTCACCGCCACGCCCGCCTGTTCCAGTATCTGCGCTGCAAACGCGCGCGCATCATCGGTATAGTCCGACACATCGACATAGATATAAAACGCCCCGTCCGGCGGCGCAAAACGGGTCAGCCCTGCGGCGCGCAACCCGTCGATCATCAATGTGCGGTTGGCGGCATAGGCGGCTTTGTTCTGTTCCAGCTCTGCGGGGCAATCCATCGCGTGCAGCGCCAATCGCTGTGCCGCGTGGGGCGCGCAGATGAACATGTTTTGCGCCAGCCTCTCAACCCGGCGCACGTGATCGTCGGGCACGACCATCCAGCCAACCCGCCAGCCGGTCATTGAAAAATACTTGGAAAAAGAATTCACCACATAGGTGTCACACGTGACCTGAAGCGCCGATACGGGCGCAATATCATAGTCGATGCCGTGATAGATTTCGTCCGAAATAAACGCAGCCCCCGCCGCATTGCAGGCGTCCGACAGCGCCTTGATGGCCGGCGCATCGAGCATCGTGCCGGTCGGGTTGGCGGGCGATGCCACGATCAGCCCCGCGAGATCGTAATCGGCAACATGTGCGGGCTGTGGCTGGAACCTTTGCGCAAGCGTTGTTGGAATATCGACAGGGGTCAGCCCCACCGCGCGCAAAATCTGGCGATATGACGGGTAGCACGGCGTGCCCAGTCCGACCCGTTCGCCATTGTCAAAAAGCGCCGAAAACGCGAGCAGGAAAGCACCGGACGCGCCGCTGGTCACCACGACACGGGCCGGATCAAGATCAACCCCGTACCAATCGCCATAATGCTGCGCGATCCGCGCGCGCAACGCGGGCAACCCCAGCCCCACGGTATAGCCAAGCGGATCATCAAGATCGGCAATCAATTTGGCGCGGGCCTGTGCGGGGGCGCCGGTGCTGGGCTGGCCCACCTCCATGTGGATGATATGGCGGCCTGCGGCCTCGGCCTTGCGCGCGGCTTCCATGACGTCCATCACGATAAATGGATCAACCTCGCCCCGTTGTGAATGTCGCATATCTCTGCCCTCGATCTTTGCGCCCTATGTGCCCGTCACCGCTATGTGAGGTCAATGCACCTTGGCATTCATGCGCGGATATGGTCTGACACATGCAAATTTATGAAAACGAGATGGTCCTTATGTCCCTGCGCTTTGCCCTGCCCCTGCTTTTTGCCCTGTCCGCCCCCGCCATTGCCCAAGACGCGGAGCCGATGACAGATGCGCAGCGGACAGCCTTTCGCGCCGAAGTGCGCGCCTATCTCTTGGAAAACCCCGAGGTCCTGCAAGAGGCAATTTCCGTGTTGCAAATGCGCGAACAACAGGCACAGGTTACCAATGATCAACAGCTTGCCGTGGCCTATGCGGATGATCTGTTTAATGACCGCCATTCCTATGTCGGTGGCAATCCGGCGGGCGATATCACAATTGTCGAATTCATGGATTACCGCTGCGGTTATTGCAAACGCGCCTACCCCGAAATCGAGACGCTATTGGGCGCGGATGCCAATATCCGCTTTATCGTCAAGGAATACCCGATTTTGGGCGAACAATCCGTGCTGGCATCGCGCTTTGCAGTGGCCACGCTAATGGTTGCAGGTGATGAAGCCTATAAATCTGTGCATGATACTTTGATGGAATTTAACGGTGACATCACCGAAGTCAGCATGACGCGGCTTGCCGAAATTCTGGAACTGGATGCGCAAGCCATCATCGCACAAATGGATTCCGATGCTGTGACAGCGGTGATCGCCGCCAACCGCCAATTGGGCCAGCAAATGCAAATCACCGGCACCCCGACGTTTGTGATCGAAGACCAGATGCTGCGCGGCTATGTGCCTGTCGACGCCATGGCGGCCATCGTCGCAGAATTGCGCGAAGACTAGTCGTCACGCAATCGTCAATTGGGCTGGCTCGACATAATGCGCGCATAGGTTAAACTGGTGGCGTTCTTATCACCAAAGGGAGCCAGCCATGACTACACGTCGCAATTTCATCAAAGGTGCCACCGCAGTTGGCACTGTAACGTTCTTGCCCTTCCGGCTGTCTGCTGCGGGCCATGGCGCAGACCAGTTCGCAACTGCGAGCGGCCACGTCAGCGTGCATCCGGTTGCGCATGCCTCTGTTGTGCTGCAAACCCCCGCGGGCGTGATCTATGTTGATCCGGTGGGTGATGCCGGTCTTTATGCAGATTTGCCCGCGCCCGATCTGGTTTTGATCACCCATGAACATGGGGATCACTTTAACACCGAAACGCTTGGCGCGCTTGTCACCGACCAAACGGCCCTGATCAGCAACCCTGCGGTTTACGACAAACTGCCCGCCGAATTGATGGCGCGCACTACCTCGCTGGCCAATGGTGACACAGGCCAGGCAGGCGCGGTCGAGATAGCCGCGATCCCTGCGCATAACACCACGCCAGAGCGGATGAATTTCCACCCCGTCGGGCGCGACAACGGTTATGTCATTACCGTGGACGGGCTGCGCATCTATGTTTCAGGCGATACCGAAGGCATCCCCGAAATGCGCGCACTTGAAAATATCGATGTGGCCTTTGTCTGCATGAACCTGCCGTTTACGATGGATATCACCGCGGCGGCCTCGGCCGTGGCCGCGTTTGCGCCGACCTATGTCTACCCCTATCACTACCGCGGGCGCGACGGCGGCACACAAGATCCGGCAGAATTTGCAGCACTTCTGACGGGACCAACCGAAGTAAAACTGGGCAACTGGTATAGTTAGGCGCTCCTAGGCTGCCAAAGCTGACTTTGACAGGGATTCGGCACTGACGATCCCTGTCAAATACCCGACAAAAACAGCTGGTACATAGGCATTGCAAGAACGCCAAATCACTTTTGTCAGCTTAGATGTACACAATGGCATTGCCGCACAGTGGTCGCGGTCAGTAGTTGCAGATTCCGGCGCCAAGCGCACTTATCAGCTCAAAAGGCGCAAAACTTGTTTCATTGCCAAAGCTGTCAGACGCAAACGCGGAAATCGTCACGCCGGGCGTAAACGGGCTATCAATTGAAAATTGCACAATACCGCCATTCAGCACGCCATCAGCTTCGGGAAAGAATACCAACTCGATGACATCAACGTCACGGGTGTCGTTGAAGTTTAGACGCGGGTTGGGGGATGGTGTGACAGTGATCGCTCCACGCCTTACGCCTTCACCTTCAACGGTAATGCGGAACCTGTTCATGCCAGATTGATCAAATGCCGAGGCGCTGACATCGACGCTGCGATTATTGACCGTCCCGCCGTTTACGTCGCGCACAATCGCACAACTATCAGCTGGCGTTCGGCGCGGTGAATCTTCGCTTAACGTAAACTCTGCGCCACCTGAAAACGCAAAATCGATACCGGGACCTTCTAGGTCTGAACGGTCTGGTCGGTCGATTGTGCAGCCAGCAAGTGCAATTGTACTAGCGGTCAGAACAATCGCCGGTTTTGAATATTTATACATAAGTGATTTCCTAAAAAGCGTTCAATTAAACAGCATCAAGGTTGCACACTCATGTACGCGCTCTATAGAACATATTTCTTGACCGGCAAGAAACCGCCCGCGCGTTACTCTGCTGCGCGCACTGCGTCCAGTTCCGCAGCCTTCTTTTCAACCTGTTCAACGATATGTTCGATCATGTCGTCGTTCGATTGTTTGTGGCTTTGCTTGCCCGCAAGATAGACCATGCCCGCCCCGTTGCCGCCACCGGTAAAGCCGACATCGGTCATCAGCGCCTCGCCCGGACCGTTGACGACGCAGCCGATGATGCTCAGGCTCATTGGTGTTTTGATATGCTCTAGCCGCCGTTCAAGCGTTTCAACGGTCTTGATCACGTCAAACCCTTGGCGCGCGCAGGACGGGCAGGAAATAATATTCACGCCGCGGTGGCGCAGGCCCAAAGATTTGAGGATTTCAAACCCCATTTTGACTTCTTCAACGGGATCAGCCGACAGCGACACGCGGATTGTGTCGCCAATCCCCGCCCAAAGCAGATTGCCCATTCCGATAGCAGATTTGACGGTGCCGCTAATCAGCCCGCCGGCTTCGGTGATGCCAAGGTGGATCGGCGCATCTGTGGCGTCAGCCAATTGCTGATAGGCGGCAGCGGCCATAAAGACATCGGACGCTTTGCAGCTGATCTTGAATTCATGAAAATCGTTGTCTTGCAGGATTTTGATATGATCAAGCCCGCTTTCCACCATCGCATCGGGGCACGGTTCGCCGTATTTATCCAGCAGATGTTTTTCGAGCGACCCAGCGTTCACGCCAATGCGGATGGAACAATTATGGTCGCGCGCGGCTTTGATCACCTCGCGGACACGTTTTTCATCACCGATATTGCCCGGATTGATCCGCAAACAGGCGGCACCTGCTTCGGCAGCCTCGATACCGCGTTTATAGTGAAAATGGATATCCGCGACGATAGGCACGGAGACCTCGGGGACAATCTGTTTGAGCGCCTTGCTGGACGCCTCATCGGGAACCGAGACGCGCACAATATCCGCGCCAGCATCCGCTGCGGCCTGAATCTGTGCAATAGTGCCTTTGATATCAGTGGTCAGCGTATTGGTCATCGTCTGCACCGAAATTGGCGCATCGCCCCCGACAGGCACATTGCCCACCATAATCTGGCGGGATTTGCGGCGTTCGATATGGCGCCACGGGCGGATGGAATTCAGGGACATGGGGGCAGCTTTCAAGCAGTCACGGTTATCCGCAATCTATGCATCAATGCCGGCTGCAGCAACCGCTTGGCGGCCTATTCGCTTGCGGTATTTTCAGCCACGCGCACAACGGCCGCCAGATCATCATCTGCAGTCAGATCAGCAACAGCATAGGTTTCAAGCAGGCTTTCGGCGCTAAGCGCGACATTGGATGTCACAACACCGGTTTGGCCTGCTGGTCCGTAATGCACGCCATTCACGGCAAAATAGACCGCGCCGCTTTCGCCAACGCGCAATGTGGCGGGCTCTTCGGTGGCGGGGACTTCAAAGTTTTCGCCAGGTGCCATCACACCTTCAAAAATGACCGTACCATTAGCGGCACGCACGCGCACCCATGCCGGACGCACCGCAACCAGTTGCAATGCGGGGACATCGGGGCCAACCACCTGAATAGCAGGCGGATGGGGTGACGTATCAACGGCTTCGGCCACCACGGTATCGGTGTCAATTTCAGCGGGAAGCACAGACCCGTACAGGCCTGGGTTGAGGGTCGAAATCGGCGCATCCCGCGCGACAAGTACAGGCAGGTCAAGCGCTTGCGGGCGATACAGCCGGTCCAGATCATCACGTGACGGAGCAATAAAGCCGGCCAGATCCTGCCCTTCGTCCACAGGTCCGGTCACACCCGCAAGCGGATCAAGATCGGACACGATCACTGGGGCTTGCTCGACAGGTGCAAATTGCACTTTTTGCACCTCTTGCAGGACTGTCCATCCTCCAAAGCCAAGCCCGCCGATCATCGCAACCAGCACAAGAACCGACCCGATCGCACGGGGTTCAAAGCCTGCCATGACCCGATCGGCCGCAGGCACGAACGGGGTGGTCGAAGCAGAAAAGATATCCTTGCCCAATGGGGCGACCGCGGGATCGCCGGATTTGCCTTGCAACGATGATGCCTTGGCAGACATGCCATGGGCCGTTGCAAAGCCGCTTTCGGCGCAGAATGTGTTAAAGGCGTAATCGGGATCCATTTTCAGATAGCGCGCATAGGACCGCACATAGCCTGCAATAAATCCGGGCGTATCAAAAGCAGAGGGATCCGCGTTTTCGATGGCCGCAATATAGGCTGCCTTGATCTTGAGCTCGCGCTGCACGTCCAGCAGGCTTTTGCCCATAGTCGCGCGTTCGCCACGCATCAGATCGCCAAGACGCAATTCAAAATCGTCAAACCCCTTGGTTTGAACGTCATCGCCCTTGCCTGCCCGTTTAAAGGTCTTCCCGATCATCGACTGTCCCGTCGGTTAATGCCCCTCAGCAACCCAGCAATCCGAATCAAAATCACCAAAGCACCTGTGCGGACGCTAACATATTCGCGGGTGCCATGCATACGTTGAAAAAAGATTAACCTGCCAACTCGGCGCGGTTCAGCGCACAGTGGGACCAAAGGCTGTCCAACGCCCCGACAAGCGCATCCATTTCACGCGGCCCGTGCACGGGTGAAGGCGTAAAGCGCAATCTTTCGGTTCCGCGCGGCACGGTCGGGAAATTGATCGGCTGCACGTAAATTCCGAATTCGGACAAAAGCATATCCGACAGTTTTTTCGTATGCACCGGATCGCCGACAATCAACGGCACAATATGGCTGCCGTGATCAATGATCGGCATGCCCAGCCCCTTGAGCCGCAGCTTTAGAATCTTGGCTTGTGTCTGGTGCCGTACGCGCAGGCTGTCATCGGCCTTGAGATGCGCGACGCTGGCCGCAGCACCGGCTGCCACCGCGGGCGGCAGGCTGGTCGTAAAGATGAATCCGGGCGCATAGGACCGGATCGCGTCACACATTTTGGCAGAGGCCGCGATATAGCCGCCCATAACACCGTATGCCTTGGCCAAGGTGCCGTTGATAATATCGATCCGCCCCATCAGCCCGTCACGTGCGGCAACGCCTGCCCCTTTGGGACCATACATGCCAACGGCGTGAACTTCATCGATATAGGTCAACGCGCCGAATTCATCCGCCAGATCACAAATCTGTGCGATTGGGCCAAAATCACCGTCCATGGAATAAACGGATTCAAAGGCGATCAGCTTCGGCGCAGCCGGATCATCGGCGGCCATCAGCGCGCGCAAATGGTCCAGATCATTGTGCCGGAAAATACGTTTTGCGCCACCGTTGCGGCGCACGCCTTCGATCATCGACGCATGGTTAAGCGCATCGGAATAGATGATCAGCCCCGGAAACAGCTTGGGCAATGTGCTCAGCGTTGCGTCATTGGCGATATAGGCGGACGTAAACAAAAGCGCCGCTTCTTTTTCGTGTAGATCGGCCAGTTCAGCCTCGAGCCGTTTATGGTAAACGGTTGTGCCCGAAATATTGCGGGTGCCGCCAGAACCGGCACCGGTGGCGTCAACAGCCTCGTGCATGGCGGTCAAAACCGCCGGATGCTGGCCCATGCCCAGATAATCATTACCGCACCAGACGGTGACCGGCGTTTCGGTCCCGTCTTCCTTGCGCCATGTAGCGTGCGGAAACTGGCCGCGCTTGCGTTCGATATCAATAAAGGTCCGGTAACGGCCTTCGTCGTGCAAACGTGCGATTGCGGCATCAAGCTGGGCAGAATAATCCACTGATACTTCCTTTGTCTTGCGGCTCAAACATGGATCAGCCCCAAGTTTGAATCGTTCTAAACCTCATATAGTGGCAACGCCGCGCAATCAACACGCTACAAACTGTCGCCCCTCTCCCTAGTGCCAGCCAAGCGCGCGCCGGACGTTGACCTAGATCAAACTGACTGCATCTATATTTATAGCGGCAACACGGCGCTATCTGTATCATTTTCCAACCACGGGTAAGCGGCCTGAAAATACCGGTCGGCCGCGCGCAACAGCCGCGCCTGCCCGCCCGCCACAGCAATCGCATTATCAAGCGGCGTATAGTCGGGCATATCGGGGTGCGCCTTTGCCTGCGCGGCCGGCATGCCGGTGGCCGTGAAATCCTGAAATAATTGATAACGTTGCAGATGCAGCGCATTGGCCGATTCCACGGCGTTCGCCATTTCAGACAACCCCAGCTGGCCCATGATCGCGCGCAACTCATGCGTTTTGTAGGGTGGCGTCTGGGTATAGCCATCAAACTGGCCGAACCCGCCGGTTCCAAAACAATCATGGATATAGGCCACTGGCCCCATGGCCTCGCGCTCATAGGTGTTCATCGCGGCGCCCGATCGGGATTTTTCCTGCGCAAATTGACGCAACGTCATGAAGTAGGATCCGTCGGCAGGCGCAGTCGCAAGCGCAATCGGCGGCAAAAGCGGGGCCGTATAGGCGCGCCGCCGGTTTACTTGCTGCAATGGCAGCAGATCCTTGACTTGCGCTGCGGTTGCACCCGCCGGTATGTCACGCGTCAATTCATCCAACAGCGCCGCACGCGCGCGCCGGTTACGTATACCGTCCGCAACAGACATTAAAATCCGGAACGGCACAGCGACAATGATCACCCCGCCAATCATCAGCTGCGCGAACGCATAGCGGCGCGCCAGCCTGTCAGTGCCATCAAAGTCAAATGCTGTGGTAATAATGTCTTGGATATAGTCGATCATATTGCGGTCCCGATGTCATTGCCCCGACAATTTCCAGCCGGTCGCCCCATGTCAATTGAATCCTGTTTGTGATTGACCTTGGCGCCAATCATGCCACCCTCTTGGCAATCATAACACAGGACCGCCCCATGACACTTGACCCCGTACTCGCGCGCATTGATACCGATTTGAACGCCGCCACAGAGCGCCTTCTTGAACTGCTGCGCATCCCGTCGATTTCCACCGATCCCGCCTATAAGGGCGATTGCGACACCGCCGCCGATTGGCTGGTCGCGGATTTGCAAAGCATCGGCTTTGAGGCATCAAAACGCCCGACCACGGGGCATCCGATGGTGGTGGCCCATTCGGGGGGTAGCGGGCCGCATGTGCTGTTTTACGGGCATTATGACGTACAACCCGTTGATCCGCTTAATCTTTGGGATCGCGACCCGTTTGACCCGCAAATCGAAGACACCGCCAACGGGCGCGTTATCCGCGGCCGCGGATCATCCGATGACAAAGGCCAGTTGATGACATTCGTCGAGGCCTGCCGCGCATGGAAGGCCGTGCATGGTACCCTGCCCGGCAACATCACGATCTTTTTTGAAGGCGAGGAAGAATCAGGATCGCCCTCACTTACCCCGTTCATGCGCGACAACGCCGCAGAACTGACCGCCGATATCGCGCTGATATGTGACACGGGACTTTATGGCGACAGCACACCAGCCATTATCACGCAACTGCGCGGGCTGCTGGGCGAAGAACTGACCATCACCGGCCCTAACAAGGACCTGCATTCGGGCATGTATGGCGGGCTTGCGATGAACCCTGCGCGCGTTCTGGCGCGGATTATCGCCGCATTGCATGACGATAACGGTCGGATCACGGTGCCGGGGTTCTATGATGGCGTGCCAGAGCTGTCGAATGAACTTGCCGCCGCTTGGGATGATCTGAAATTCGACGATCAGGCCTTTTTGGGCGAGGTCGGACTTTCCGAGCCCGCTGGTGAAAAGGGCCGCCGCCCGCTTGAAATGATCTGGTCCCGCCCGACTTGCGAGGTCAACGGCATTTGGTCGGGTTATACCGGCGACGGATTCAAAACCGTGCTGCCATCCGAGGCCCACGCAAAAATCAGCTTCCGGCTTGTCGGCACCCAAGACCCGCTGAAGATCCGCGAAAGTTTCCGTAAAATGGTGCAAGATATGCTGCCCAGCGATTGCACCGTATCCTTTAGCGACCATGGTGCCAGCGCTGCAGGCCAGATGACCACCACCCATCCCGCATTCGACCAGGCCCGCAAAGCGCTATCTGACGAATGGCCCAACGCTGCGGCCTTTGTCGGTTGCGGCGGATCAATCCCGATTGCGGGACATTTCAAGGACATCCTGAACATGGACGCAATGCTGATCGGCTTTGGCAAGGACGATGACGCCATCCATTCGCCCAATGAAAAGTACGACCTGTCGTCATTTCACAAAGGTATCCGGTCTTGGGCGCGTATCTTGCATGAAATGAACAGCAAAGATTAACTTTCTGACGTTAGGTTTCGTACCTGACCGCATTGCCAAACTGGCGGACTGCGCTGTTATATGCCGGCGGTTTTATGCGCTATTGCCCATGAAACCGCCGCAACACGCCAAACGCCAAAGGCTGACTATTGGGAACGACAAATATTATCATCAACGGATCGTTTGATAACGGTGCCGCCAATTGGAACGACAATGGCGCTGGCAACGATATCGAGGCGAGCCACACCGAAAACACCTATCAGGGTAACGGATCAACAGACCGCGTTTCCGAAGTGAACGGCAGCGGCGGTCAGATCACGGTGATGGAGCAGAATTTCACCATTGATGCGGCGCAAACGACCGACATCACATTCGAGGCGGCGATCAGGAACAATTTTCGTGCCCTCGTCGGTGGTGACGGGTTCAACGTGACGATCCGCGATTCCAACGGCAATATCATCCTGAACGAAGATGTGTTGCCGACCACGATCACCTTTACAAGTTATAGCTTTCCCGTCGATTTCACCGCCTCCGGCGACTATACGCTGACCATCACCGAGATTGACGGCGACGCCAATTCCTATGGCGCGCTGATTGACGATATCGCGATAATGGTCGTGTGCCTGTGCCGCGGTACATTGATCAGCACGCCAGACGGTGCACGCGCAATTGAAACGCTGGAAGTCGGGGACATGGTGCTGACCCAAAACGGCCCAAAACCGCTGCGCTGGATCGGTGAACGACATGTCGGGGCAGAAGCGCTTGGAGCGAATGAAAAACTGCGCCCTGTCAAAATCAGCGCCGGCGCAATGGGTGGCGGGCTTCCTGAACGGGATATGCATGTGTCGCGCCAGCACAGGATGCAGGTGAATTCCCCGATCGCTGTGCGCATGTTTGACGCCCAACAGGTGCTGGTCAGCGCGGTGCACCTGACCTCCCTGCCCGGATTCGCAGTTGATCATACAATCGACAACGTCACCTATTTCCACCTGCTGTTTGATGCGCATCAGATCATTTTTGCCAATGGCGCCCCGACAGAAAGCCTGTTCACCGGACCAGAGGCGCTCAGGGCCGTCAGCGCAGAAGCGCGCGAAGAAATTCTAACCCTGTTTCCGGAACTGGCGGTGCAAACCCATCGCGTGATCCCCGCCAATCCGATCCCTACCGGCAAGCAACAGCGCCGCCTTTTGGCCCGCCATGCCAAGAACGCAAAACCTCTCTTGCGGTAAGACACGAATCAAAAAGTATGGAGAGTGGCGCGGTTGACGGGGCTCGAACCCGCGACCCCCGGCGTGACAGGCCGGTACTCTAACCAGCTGAGCTACAACCGCGCATCAGATCAAATCACAGAACAAAGTAGTGGCGCGGTTGACGGGGCTCGAACCCGCGACCCCCGGCGTGACAGGCCGGTACTCTAACCAGCTGAGCTACAACCGCGCATCTACTTTCCGGTCTGTGACCGAACGTGGGGTGCTTCTATGTCCGCGCCCGCCCCTCGTCAAGCGGTCGTTTTGCAAAAAATGACTTCGGCGCAAGGTTTTCGAAATCCCCGCAATTGGCAGGGCGCGACAAGCTGCATCCGCAACTTCGCTGTGCTGCAATTTCGCCCCCAACTCGTATCCACTTTAACAACGCGCAACTGACGCAATTTCTGTGCCAAATGGGTCGCATTTGCACATTTGAACTGCGCGATTGGCAAGCTTTCCTGTCATTTCGTAAGAGTTTATGCAAAATTCTGTCAAATTTCTTTTAAGGAGAGCTAACGATGGCACATTTTACACAACTTTCCACGACCGCAATGATTGTTGCGCTTTGCGCAGGCAGTGCAACGGCACAAGATGCTTTTGTCGGTGCCAGCATTGGTGGGCTTAGCGGCACCAATTTGAACGGCGACCAGCCTTACTCGGGCGCGACCGCGGTCATCGACGGATCTTACGGTTACACATTTGGCGATTACCGTTTGATCGTTGACGGGCGCATGCGCGCAGTCGATCTGAAGGTAAACGAAGTTGAAGATCTTGACGACAACCGCGCCGATAACGCGCTTTTTGCGGTGCACGCGCTTTACGGGATGCGCGACAATCTGGATCTGGGCGCATTTGTCACCGGCGGCACGGCAAATAACGGTGACGGTGATGGCGAATTTGCCTTGTCCGGTTATGGGATCGAAGCGCATTATCAAATCAATGATGATTTTGGCGCATACGGCCAAATCGGCGGGTTTGGCGCAGAGCGCGATGCGAGCAGCCCTAACGGCACCCAAGACGGTAAATTAATTCGTATCGGCGCTACCTATAACGGGCTGGCCAATACGTCGCTTTATGCTGACATCCAGGTTGCACGCGCTGCGGACTATGAAGACGAAGGCGAAGATTACGCGTTCCACAATATCGCAATCGGCGGGGAAACCATGCTGGGTGGTACGCAGCTTGCTGCCACTTACGAGCTCGCTTTCTTTGGCACATATTCAATTGCGGATGAAGGTGAAACAGATGAAATGCGCGCGGCCGAGGCTTCGATCGGTATCCGCTATTATTTCGGGAACACTAGCGCTGCGCGCGCGAACGGTCATATCGGCGCGCCTTCCCTGATTTCGGAATCCAACATGTGGTCTGAATTTCACGACTAACGCCCAAAACAGTGCCTGACCCATCTAGGGAAAGCCAGGCACCAATTCCAAGCCGGACGCCTTGCACCAAGGGCGTTCGGCAAACCACCCCGCTGCCAGAACCGGGTTTTCATTGTGCCGGCTGATCAAAGCAGCCCCGTCGCGCAAGCGTTACCGCTCCCCCACAAATTTTCTACATGCCCGCCGCCAGATCACGCATAGCGTGACAGAGTCGTTTCGGCGTATTAGGATTCATTACCATCTCACCCCAAAACAGGCACCGCGCATGCGCATTTATTATAGCGAAGATCACCGGCTTCATTTTCCGCAAGCGGAACTGTCCGGCGGGCAATTTGTCACCCCGTTCGAGCGCCCTTCTCGGGTTGAATATGTCCTCACCCGACTGCGCGAACGCAGCCTGACCGACATCAACGCACCCGCCGCCGTCGATATGGGCCCGATCCGAACCCTGCTGGATCCGGGTTATTTGTCGTTTTTGGAAACCGCATGGGACGACTGGAAAGCCGAAGGCATGGCAGGCGAAATTATTGCCGCAAATGTGCCTGCGCGCGGGATGCATATGGACCGGATACCGCAAAATATCGACGGCAAGGTAGGGTATTATTGTCATGCCTCTGAAACGGCGATCACGCGGGGAACATGGGCTGCTGCACTGTCGTCTGTGGCTTGCGCCCAATCGGCGCAGCGCCATGTTGCTGCTGGGGCTGATGCTGCATTTGCGCTTTGCCGTCCGCCCGGGCATCACGCGACGGCGGACCAATACGGCGGGTATTGCTTTATCAACAACGCGGCTGTGGTGGCTGAAATGTTCCGCAATTCCGGTGCTGCACGGGTTGCGGTGCTTGATATCGACTTTCACCACGGCAATGGCACCCAAACGATATTTTACGACCGTCCGGATGTGATGTTTGTGTCGTTGCACGGGGCACCGCAAGAAACATACCCCTATTTTATTGGCTACGCCGATGAAAAGGGCGCAGGCGCGGGCGAAGGGGCAAACCTGAATTATCCGATGACCGCCGGAACGGGTTATGACCTTTGGGCACAGGCGCTGGACGATGCAATTGCCAGGATCACCGCTTGGGGCGCGCAGGCATTGGTCGTGTCATTGGGTGTGGATGCCTATAAGGACGATCCGATCAGCTTTTTCAAATTGGAAAGCGATGATTTCACCGATGCGGGGCGCCGGATCGGGCGGATGCGCTTGCCGACCGTATTCTGCATGGAAGGTGGCTATGCGATCGAGGCTGTCGGCGTGAATACGGTGAACGTGCTGGAAGGGTTCAAAGATGCGTAATGTCACGCATTCCGGCACGTCTAAAGATGCGGGGCCGCAATACGGCCCCGCAAACGTTATTATTTCAACAGTTCGGTCCAGATCGCTGTGTAAAGATCTGTCGCTGACTGCGGACATGTCGGCAGGAACTGGCCCGCGCTGGCAAATTCGGCTGGGGTGACAATTTCAGGGGCTGTTTTCATGTCTTCGGGCATGAATGCATCCGACCCTGCAACGCCGTTTGCATAGCGCGCAAAGGCAGAAATCATCGCCGCGTTTTCAGGCTCGAGGATAAAGTTGATGAATGCATAAGCTTCGTCAACGTTTTGCGCGTCGGACAAAAGCGCGACTGAGTCCATGAACAACGGGTAGCCTTCGACGGGGTAGCCGTAAACGACATCGGGGTTATTGACGCGCGCGCGCATGGTGGACCCGTTCCAGTTCACCGACGCGGCATAGTCGCCTGACGACAGCTTGTCGGTGGTGCCGTAATCCATCGACAGCCAGCTTGGCTTGGCCGCCATCAGACGGTCACGCACGGTGCGCAGCACTTCCAGATCTTCGGTGCAGGCTTCGCCGCCTGCGTTAAAGATTGCCATGTTCAACACATCGGTCATTTCGGGAACGACGTTGATCTTGCCGATCAGTTCTGGCGGCGGGTTCAAGAACAGTTCCGACGTGTTCGGATCACCGCTGTAGACGGATGTGTTGACCGCGATACCAACAGACCCCCACTGCCATGGCACAGAATAGAACCGGCCCGGATCCCAAGCGACATCCTGCCATTCAGGGGCGATGTTGCCGATATTGGGGATACGGGAATGATCAAGTTCGGCCAGCAGACCTTTTTCGACATAGATCGGAATATAGTTTGCCGATGGCACCACAAGATCATAGCCCGACGCGCCGGCCTCTACCTTGGTCAATGCGGTTGTGTTGCTGTCGTAATCGGTGATCGTCACACTGATGCCGGTTTCGGCTGTGAATTTTTCGATCAGTTCGGGGCTGGTATAGTTGCCCCAGTTATACAGGTTCAGCTCGCCTTCGGCATAGGCGCCGACCGTGCTGCCAAGTAATGCAGCGGTTGCAAGACAATATGTTTTCATTTGACTCTCCGTTGGTGAAATACGCGGGTTAATTCCGCTTTTTAGTGACGAGTGCGAAAGCGATCAGAATAAAGATCGTCAGCGCAAGCAATGTGGTCGAAATTGCGTTTACTTCCGGCGTGAGCGCGCGGCGCAATTGACCAAGCATATAGGTAGGCAGTGTATCTTGCCCTGCGGATTTCACAAATTCCGTGATCACCACATTATCAAGCGAGATAATAAACGCGAGCATCGCGCCCGCAATGACACCGGGTAACAACAGCGGCAGCGTCACATAGCGAAATGTCTGCAAAGGCGTCGCATAAAGATCGGCTGCGGCAGTTTCCATTGCGGTATCCATGCCTTCTAGCCGCGCGCGGATGGGTAGATAGGCAAAGGGAATGCAAAAGGCCGAATGCGCCAGAATAAGATAACCCAATCCGCTATAGCCGGTGGCCAGTTTGACCGATGAAAAGAAGATCAGCAGCGCCACAGCGGTCACAATTTCAGGCACCATCAGTGGCTGGTTGATGATGATATAGATCACCGTCTGCCCTTTGAACTTGCCACGTCTTGTCGTGCCAAGTGCGGCCAATGTCGCCACGCTGGTAGAAATCACCGCCGCCCAAAGCGCGATGATCAGCGAACGCATGGTCGCGTCCTGCACCGCCGCGTTGTTGAAGGCCACGACATACCATTCCAGCGAAAAACCACCCCATTGGTTGACCGAATTGCCGCCGTTAAACGAATAGACCACAAGCGTCACAATCGGCGCGTAAAGCAATACAAACGACAAGATTGCGATAAAGGTAAACCCGGGCAGGGTTGTCACATCAAATGCGCGCGGTTTAGCCATCTTGATTATCCCTTGAAGACACGCGGGTATAGACCACCAAAGACACCAGAACGACCAGCAACAGCACCGTCGACAGCGCCGCCCCAAGCGGCCAGTTCTGCCCCTGACCGAATTGAAGTTCGATGAAATTGCCGATCATCATATTCTTGCCGCCCCCCAATACGCGCGGCGTCACATAGGCGCCAAGGCTGGGAATAAAGACAAGGATGGACCCCGCAATGATCCCCGGTTTGATAATCGGCAAAATCACCCTGCGCAGGATCTGCCAGCGCGACGCATAAAGATCATAGCCCGCTTCGATCAGCTTGAAATCAAACCGGTCCACTGCCGCATAAAGTGGCAGCACCATCAGCGGTAGATAGACATAGGCCATACCGATCAGCACGGCCGTATCGGTGTAAAGAATTTGAATTGGCTCTGATATCAGGCCGGATTTCATCAACGCCGTGTTCAGAATGCCCTGATTGCGGATCACTTCCATGATCGCAAATGTGCGGATCAACAGGTTTGTCCAGAACGGGATCGTGATCAGAAACAGCCAGAACGCGCGGGAACTGGCAGGGCGTGTTGCGATAAACCACGCGGTCGGCAGACCCAGAAAGAACGTGATCAGCGTGGTTGCAATCGACAGTTTGACCGACCGCCAGAAGATCGACAGGTTCGCATCGGCAAGGCTGACTGTCTGGTCAAAAATATCGCGCTCGAACAGTACACGAAACCAGCCTTCGCCGGATAATACCCAACGCACACCCGAATAGTCGCCCTTTTCCATCACCGAATAGGCCGCGACGATCAACAAAGGTCCGCTCGCCGCCAAAAGCAGCAGGACAAGCGCAGGTGTCGAAAGCAACCAACCGTTCACACCTTTGCTGCGCTGTCCGCTGGGTTTGCTCATGATTGCAGCACCTGTACGGTCCCGATCCGGATCGCAACCGCATCGCCGACCTTATGCGCTTGGGTCGTGTTTGACTGCACGCGCGCGACAATGTCACTGCCATCATCAAGCGCAAGCGTATAATGGGTATCCGTGCCCATATATGTTGTTTCGGTGATTTTGGCGGCAATGCCGCTGCCGGTTGGAACAATGCTGACCTGCTCGGGGCGGATCGCAAGGGTCACGGCGCCTGTTTGCACCTTTAGCGCCACATCCAGAACGTCGCCCGTACCAATCCGGACCTTGCCATCGGCAACAGTACCTTCAAGAAAATTCGTCTCGCCGATAAAATCCGCTACAAAACGGTCTGCCGGATTTTCATAGATTTCATGCGGCGTGCCGACTTGTAAAAGTGCTCCGCGTGACATCACGCCGATACGGTCCGACATGGTCAACGCTTCTTCCTGATCGTGGGTCACAAAGATGAATGTGATCCCTGTCTCGGTTTGCAGGCGCTTCAGCTCGCTTTGCATTTCCTTGCGCAATTTGAGATCAAGCGCCGACAAAGGTTCATCAAGCAACAACACTTCGGGTTCGGGCGCCAGCGCGCGCGCCAGTGCGACACGCTGCTGCTGCCCACCCGAAAGCTGCTGCGGAAAGCGGTCGGCAAATTCTTCGAGTTTGACAAGCGCAAGCACCCGCGCGACAGATTTCGTCACCTCATCCGCAGGCTTGCCCAGCATTTTCAGACCAAAACCCACGTTCTGCGCCACCGTCAGATGCGGAAACAGCGCATAGGACTGGAAAACCGTGTTCACCGGCCGCGCGTTTGGTGGCGTATGGGTAATATCGCGCCCAGACAGGTGGATCGCGCCCGATGTCGGCGTTTCAAACCCAGCGATACACCGTAAAAGCGTGGTTTTCCCGCAGCCCGAGGGCCCAAGAAGGGTAAAAAACTCGCCTTTCTGAATGGATAAAGAAACATCGCCAAGCGCGGTTACGGCGCTATTGCCAATGCCATAGATTTTGCCGACATTTTGCGCGTCGACTGCGACATTTGTGTTCAATCGTTTATCCTCTGAACTTTACTCTGCGGCTGGTTCTGCGCAAAAGCAAGATACTCTGACAGCATATTCGGTCTACGTGCGTGCCATGGCGCGGCCTGCTCAAGTTCTGCGCACAGGGCGATCAAATTTGCATCAGCGCCATAAGCCGCGGCCAGATGCACACCCACAGGAAGCCCGTCATCCGTCCAATGCAGCGGCAATGTCGCTGCTGGCTGGCCGCTGGCATTAAACGCCGCACAAAACGGCGAATATTCAAATACGCCTCCCTGCCCGATGCGATAGTTTTCGTAGTCCTCGCGGTCATGGCTCAGGCGGCCCACCAAGGCGGGCGGCTCGGCCAGTGTCGCTGACAGGATGATATCCACATCTGCAAATGCCGCAGCCATTTCACGCCCATAAGCATGAATTTTATCAACCGCCCCGATATAATCGGCACCCGAAATATTTGCCGCAAAGGCCAAAGCACCGCGCGCGATGCCCTGAACATCGTCTTGCTGCAAATCGCGGCCCAATGATTTCAGCTTGGCTTCAATCCAGTTGGCGGTGCCGCAGGCCACGATCTTGGTCCAGGCATGCATCATGCCGATATGATCGGCCTTTGGGCAGAACGGGATGATGTGATGGCCCAGCCCTTCCAGCGTTTTGGCGGTTTGATGCACAGCGCTTTGGCAGGCCTTGTCAATTGGTGTGCCGGTGAATGTCGTATCGCAAACCCCGATCCGCAAACGGCGCGGCGGGCGCGCGATGGCCGCGCTATAGGTCGTCTCCATCGCGGGTGCGGCATAGGGCGCGCCCAGATCAGGACCGGCGCAAGCATCAAGCATCGTGGCATTATCGCGCACCGAGCGGGTCAAAAACCCGTCAATTGCCATGCCAGCCCAACCTTCGCCAGCCATGGGGCCGTCAGGCAACCGCGCACGCGTCGCCTTAAAGCCGAACAAGCCGCAGCTGGACCCCGGAATGCGCACCGAACCGCCGCCATCCGATCCATGCGCCATCGGAATAATGCCTGCAGCCACAGCCGCGCCAGCCCCTCCAGATGACCCGCCAGATGTGCGCGTTATATCCCACGGGTTCCGTGTCGGGCCGCCGTATACCGCAGCTTCGGTCGCGGCACCGATGCCGCCTTCGGGCGAAGTCGTGCGCCCAAAGGTTACAACACCCGTGGCCCGCATACGTTTGTAAATCTCGCTGTCGTAGGTATAGCGGCGATCACGCGTCAGGTTGGACCCGCTATGCGACGGAAAATCAATTGCCTCGGCGCCCAGATCCTTAAGCAGAAACGGAACACCCCGAAACGGGCCGTCCGGCAAACCTGCCCGGATGGCCGCACGCGCGGTGTCTTCTTGTAGCAGTGTCACGGCATTTATCTGCGGATTAAACGCGGCCACCCGCGCGAGCGCCTCGTCCAGTAATTCATCCGGCGAAACGGCCCCTGTCTTGACCTGCTGCGCAAGAAATGTCGCGTCCTCTAGATCGTCAAACCCCATCGAAACAGTCTTTCATTTTAGGGATAAAAATGCGCATAAACACGATTACCCAACGGTGGCTTTCTTCAGGTAACGTTAGAAAAAAACGAATTACAAGGACAACTTAGAGCCGTTATTGCAAACCATTGGGTCCAAAGACATACAGATGCCCATGCGTGAAGGCACAAGGCCAGGGTCCGCAAACGGTCCGCGCAGCATAGATCAAGGGCCGCCCAAAGCGTACGCGCGTTGCAATCAATCACCTGCATTATAAATATCGAGCAAAAGGTCAGGATTGGTTCCCTCCCCTTGCAGTTCATTCTTGATATCGTACAAAATGGGCAGGAACTTGTTGCGGCGTCGCTGCAGACTTTCACGAACGTTCACGCGACCTTCAAGGTCGACAATTGCCCTGTCGATTATGCCCAGCAAATCATCAGCCAACGGCTCTGTCCCCGCGACAAGCGCAAGCGGATCCTTAAGCCGCCACCGCAACAAGCCAACCAGCAAGAGCGGCGCATAGGTAAACATCGTATAACTATCGCCGATATTGCGACGAAAATCTTCAATTGTACGTGCGACCAGCCTCTTAACGTGGCGCCGTTCCAGCATCAGTGGCGCTGTATCTGATCGTGAAAGTAGGAATGCCATGCCGGCACTCTGACGGTTCCAGTGTCTGACGTCAGCACCCCTGGGACAGATTTGAGGATTTGAATAACGGAGGATTTCTGGTTCATCTTATCGATTAGGAGATCGAGATGACGAAGAAACCGCAGACATCGAAAGACGCCGCAGACAAGGTGGTTAAAACCATCCGCCGTAAGACGCGCCAAACTTATTCAGCCGAGGAGAAGATCCGGATTGTCTTGGCGGGCCTGCGTGGCGAGGAAAGCATCTCTGTGCTGTGCCGCCGGGAAGGGATCGCTGAGAGCCTTTATTACAGCTGGTCCAAGGAGTTCCTTGAAGCTGGCAAGCGCCGGTTATCTGGCGATACGGCACGGCAGGCCACGTCGCCTGAGGTAAAGGATTTACGTTCTGAGGCCTTGGCCCTGAAAGAGTGCGTCGCTGATCTGACCCTTGAAAACCGCCTGCTCAAAAAAAGCATGACAGGGGCTGGGGAGTTCGAGGAATGAGATATCTTGCGTCCGAGAAACTGGAGATCATCCGCACCGTAGAGGGATCGCATTTGCCGGTTCAGCAGACCCTCGACATGCTGGGCATCCCGCGCACGACATTTTATCGATGGTATGATCTCTATGTCGACGGCGGCCTGGATGGGCTGGCTGACAGATCCCCACGCCCAGGATCAGTCTGGAACCGCATCCCGGATACCCGCCGTGACGACTTGATTGAGTTTGCGCTGGAACATGAAGCGCTGACCACGCGGGAACTGGCCGTCAAATACACGGATGAGAAACGGT
Source organism: Yoonia tamlensis (assembly GCF_900115105.1). Taxonomy (GTDB): domain Bacteria; phylum Pseudomonadota; class Alphaproteobacteria; order Rhodobacterales; family Rhodobacteraceae; genus Yoonia; species Yoonia tamlensis. The sequence continues at coordinate 990,174 of NZ_FOYP01000001.1, read as the reverse complement.
ATTTTGTCTCTGAATCATCAGCTTATCGCATTCTCAAAGCAGCCGATCTGATCACTGCGCCTGATTACGTGGTGATCAAATCGGCCGATGAGTTCAAAGATAAGACAACGGCCATAAACGAGATGTGGCAGACCGACTTCACCTACTTCAAGAGCGAGGCATTGATGCGCCATTGGTTCAAGCACAATGGCGAGCGGCTGGGGTTGGTATTATCTCAGCACGATCCTGGACGATTACAGCCGCTACATCATCGCCTGGAAACTCTGCGCAAATATGCGGGCCGAAGATGTGACAGACACGATTGAACTGGCTCTGACAGCATCAGGCTGCGACCGGGCCGTGGTGCGGCACAAACCACGTCTGCTCAGCGACAACGGCTCATGTTACATCTCAGGCGATCTGGCCAAGTGGTTAGAGGATCGGAAAATGACGCATGTCCGCGGCGCGCCATTCCACCCGCAGACCCAAGGCAAGATCGAACGCTGGCACCAGACCATGAAGAACAGGGTTCTTCTGGAGAACTACTACCTACCCGGTGATCTCGAACGCCAAATAGGGGCCTTCGTCGACTACGACAACAACCAGCATTACCACGAGAGCCTGAACAACGTCACACCAGCTGACGTCTACTTCGGACGCGACCAAGTTATTCTCAGGGAAAGGAAGAAGATCAAGAAACAGACAATCCAACAACGCCGCTTGCAACATCAAAAACAAGCCGCATAATCAATCACACAAACGAGCCAGAGCCTCTAATGCTCAAGCCGCTCTGATGTCCCATTTTATATGACGACGAACAAAATCCACTTGCATCACGCAAACGCACAACTGCCAATATCTATTGTTTATTTGCAATTTCTTAGGTGATCACAAAAGCTGAACAGACGCGTTAGACTCGGACAATCAAAGGCATGAAACGGACCTGCACGGCAATGGCCGCAATCCGGCATTCATTCAAAGATGTCTTGCACTAACGCCGGATATCAATCCAGGTCATGAATTCTAAGGTTGTCGAGAGAAAGCACGCCAATACCCGTTTCGGCGTGATACGAAACTAAGGGTCCCCCCTTTCCAGCAGAATAATCCAGACACAATGCATTCCGAGCCTGTAGTACCGGCGGGCATTCCATCCAGTAGTGGCCAAAAACAACCGGAGGTGCATCGCTTGGGTAGGTGGCTTGCAAGATGTCCGCGGGCAGCGGGTCGTTAGGCAGAAGATGTGGTTCGGGTACTGACATTGCAATTTTTTGCGGAGTGTCAGCGCGGCTGTCCCACCATTTTATGCGGATATTTGTTCGCTTGTGCCCGCCTTTGTCGACAAAGGATACTCCATCCGGTAGTGCGATCTCGGGACCTTTTAGGGCAGTTTCGACTATGTCAAATAGCGGATCGTCAGGATTGGCAGCGCGGATAAATTGCTCCTTGGTAAGAACCCCATCTTTGGAAATCCGCTTTAGCGCATCAATTTTTTCCGCGGCCCAACACGCGTGAACAGCGCGATATCCGCCAAACTCGAGATAGAGCGGCAAAGACACCATCCAACTGATCGCGTCCTTTGCTGCAGCGGAGTTAAGTGGATATTCTTGCAAGAACGACGCATGCTGCGCTATGTTTTTATCGTCGTGCGGCCGCAATGGTCCGTCGACATCGGTATGGAAGTGGATTGCGTTGAGTTCGTGATTCCCCATTAAAGCCAAGGCCGTTCCTGCATCCAGCATCGATCTGACAATGCGGATCACCTCTTGGTTTTCGGGGCCCCGGTCAATAAAATCGCCCAGAAAAACAATTTGTCGTGCCGGATCGTCGTGCCGCCATGCACCGTTGCGCCTGCGAAAGCCTAAATCACAAAGTGCGCCCTTGAGCTTGCCAGCCTGTCCGTGAATATCGGGGATAATATCATACATGTTTGTCGTTTCCTCGGTGTTAACTTACAGGAACTGCTATGAAAGGTACGCAAGGTGCCCGCAAAGGCGCGATTGTCTTTTGCAATAAATTGCGGGATGGATGCCGAAAATCAGACCATTCCTGTCGAACTGTAGGATATGACGTCAGCAAACAACATGTTTTGTCTTTTGACTGCACCCCCACCATGTTCACCGCTTCAATGCGCAAAACAGGTCGCGAAAGACCGGCATGCTGCGGGTTGCGATGCCGGACTGCGAACAGTCACTTGAAAGTAAGGGATCTGGTGGGTGATGAGAGGCTCGAACTCCCGACATCTTCCGTGTAAAGGAAGCGCTCTACCAACTGAGCTAATCACCCGATGCGCACGATTTAGGGCATGTTGCGGGCGGGCGCAAGCCTAAGTCAGCAAGTTTTGTGAACCATTTTTCAAATGATAGACACATCCCTGTCCGCCGTGGATTGTGGTGCCTTTGATCGCTTCGGGACCCGCCAGAATTTCACGCAATGTGCGTCCGGTGACGCCATGGGTTACAATGACCGCAGGCCCCTTTAAATCATGTAAAAAACTGCTGCAACGCGTCCGGACAGCGGCGATTCCTTCGCCGTTCGGGGCAATCTCGTATTGGGCCATAAACGGATCCGGCGCATCGGGCAGCGGTAAGGTATCGCGCAGCAAACCGGACCAGTCGCCGACGCCGATTTCACGCAATCGGTCATCGGTACGTATGATTTCAGCCAAGGGCGCGCAGGCGATTCCCGCAGTTTGCACGGCACGGCCCTGCGGGCTGGTGAAAAACGCGAATCCCGTCAGGTCACATTGCGCAAGAATTGCGCCTTGGCGCGCCGCTTCTTGTTTGCCCTGTTCCGTCAGCGCCGAGTTCAGTTCGCCTTGCATACGCCCTTCAAGGTTCCACGCCGTCTGGCCGTGACGGAGGATGTAAACTTCCGGATAGGTCATAGATACCGCTTTATGCGTCTTCGTCTGTGTCGGCTGTGCCCTGCGCGGGTGCGTGCACTTTGGCTGTGCGGAACTTGAGCGTCAAAAGCGCTGCGCCATTGCCAAGCTCCTTTGACTTCACAATCCGGGTCTTGCCCATCGGAGGCAGGATCAGTTCTTCCCCGCGCGCGAGCGCTTCGCCGATAACAGCAAGCGCAGCCTCAACGGCAGGTTTAACATCGCGTTTCTTGAGTCCCGTGCGCGCGACGACCTCATTGAACAACTGCGGCTTTTTCAAAACAGGCGTTGCGTTGACGTCGTCGGTGGCTGGGGTGTCGAGGTTGGTCATGGGGGTTCCTTTTCTTTGCGCCCAACCTAGCAGGTGCCGCGAGACATGCCAGCGCCTGATTTCGCAAAGACAAAAAAGGCGCACCGTTGCGGGCGCGCCTTTGATGGTTTGTCGGCTTGGCGGTTAATGCGCGCGCGCACCCTCGCCCGTTTCACTTGCCCTGAGCGCGGCTGCCGCCGCCTCTTCTGCGGCCTCGTCCCAGATGATCGGCTCGGGCGCGCTCACCAGCGCGTGCTTAAGAACCTCTGACACATGGGTCACGGGGATAATGGTCAGACCCTCTTTGACGTTATCGGGGATTTCCGGCAGATCCTTGGCGTTTTCTTGCGGGATCAACACGGTTTTGATGCCCCCGCGCAGCGCGGCCAGCAGCTTTTCCTTTAGCCCGCCGATGGGCATCGCATTCCCGCGCAAGGATACTTCGCCGGTCATGGCGACATCTTTGCGGACCGGAATTTTGGTCAGCACAGACACAATGGATGTCACCATTGCCAAACCCGCAGACGGACCATCCTTGGGCGTCGCACCATCAGGCACATGCACGTGGATGTCGATCTTGTCGAACAGCGGTGGTTTTACACCGATTTCCGGCGCAATAGAGCGCACATAGCTGGATGCCGCATCAATCGATTCCTTCATCACATCGCCCAGCTTGCCGGTGGTCTTCATCCGGCCCTTGCCCGGAAGGCGCAGGGCTTCGATGTTCAACAACTCTCCGCCAACGCTGGTCCATGCCAAACCGGTGACAACCCCAACCTGATCGCTTTCTTCGGCCAGCCCGTAGCGGTGCCGTTCTACCCCGAGGAAATCGTTCAGGTTTTCGGCGGTCACCGCAATTTTGGTGGCTTCTTTCTTGACGATCTTGGTCACGGCTTTACGCGCCACTTTGGCCAATTCGCGTTCAAGGTTCCGCACGCCTGCCTCGCGGGTATAGACCCGCACCATCGACAAAAGCGCATCGTCAGAGACCGAGAATTCAGCAGGTTTCAGCCCGTGGTTTTTCATGACCTTGGGCAGCAGATGCTGCTTTGAAATCTCGACCTTTTCGTCCTCGGTGTAACCCGACAGGGAAATAATCTCCATCCGGTCCAAAAGCGGCCCCGGCATGTTATAGCTGTTCGCCGTGGTCAGGAACATCACGTTTGACAGGTCATATTCGACCTCCAAGTAGTGATCGACAAATGTGCCGTTTTGTTCGGGGTCCAGAACCTCGAGCATAGCAGACGCCGGATCACCGCGGAAATCCTGCCCCATTTTATCGATTTCATCGAGCAGGATCAGCGGGTTGGTTGTTTTCGCCTTTTTGAGCGCCTGAATGATCTTGCCAGGCATCGACCCGATATAGGTGCGGCGGTGGCCACGAATTTCGGATTCGTCGCGCACCCCACCCAGTGAGATGCGGATAAATTCGCGCCCTGTCGCCTTGGCCACAGATTTACCAAGGCTTGTTTTACCCACACCCGGAGGGCCGACAAGGCACATAATCGGGCCTTTCAGTTTCTGCGAGCGCTGCTGCACCGCGAGATATTCGACAATGCGTTCTTTAACCTTTTCAAGGCCGTAGTGATCGTTATCCAGCACCTTTTGCGCGTGGCCCAGATCTTTTTTGGTGCGCGATTTATTGCCCCACGGCACCGCGAGAATCCAGTCAAGATAGTTGCGCACGACTGTGGCCTCTGCGGACATGGGCGACATGTTCTTGAGCTTTTTCAGCTCTGCGTCGACCTTTTCGCGGGCTTCCTTGGACAATTTGGTTTCAGCGATCTTGCCTTCCAGCTCAGCCACTTCATTCTGGCCTTCTTCGCCATCGCCAAGTTCCTTCTGAATGGCTTTCATTTGCTCGTTCAGATAGTATTCGCGCTGGGTGCGCTCCATCTGGGTTTTGACGCGTGTTTTGATCTTTTTCTCGACCTGCAACACGGACATTTCGCCCTGCATCAAGCCAAAGACCTTCTCAAGCCGCTCTGTCACCGACAAGGTTTCAAGCAGTCCTTGTTTTTGGTCGATCTCAATACCCAGATGTCCGGCAACCAGATCAGCAAGCTTGGCAGGTTCTGTTGCGTCGCTCACCGCGGCAAGCGCCTCTTCGGGGATGTTTTTCTTGATCTTGGAATAGCGTTCAAATTCAGCCGCGACATTGCGCACAAGCGCCTCTGCCTCGGCGGGGTCGCCTGCGACCTCTTCAAGATATTCTGCGGAAGCTTCAAAGAATTCGGGGTTGTCAATGAAACCTGTGATGCGCACACGGCTGCGCCCTTCGACCAGCACCTTGACGGTGCCATCGGGCAGTTTCAGCAGTTGCAGTACATTGGCCAGCACGCCGGACTTATAGATGCCGTCCTGCGCAGGGTCATCTTCGCCCGCGTCGATCTGGCTGGACAAAAGAATTTGCTTATCGTCCTGCATCACCTCTTCAAGGGCGCGGACAGATTTTTCACGGCCTACAAACAGCGGCACGATCATATGTGGGAACACCACAATATCGCGCAGCGGCAGGACGGGGTAGGATGAACTCAGTGGTTCTTGCATAGTCATTTCCTTTACTGGCAAGACGCCCAGCCCCGTCTAACGGCAGCTTGCGCATCTCCTCTTGCCGAATTCATGTGGGGTTGTGGCGTTAACCTTTCAACCAAACATGTCGTTATTTCGCAGCGCAGACTGCCCGTGTCTGACGCCAGCCGCAAGCATCCAAACGCAAAAACCTTAAGATCAGCTAAGAGAAATTGCGTTTTTTGACGCCGAACCTTTTAGAGCGGTTCAATATCGCCCTGCGCGCGGCCAGCATGAAAATCAGCCTCCCACGCGGCAAAGCTGCCCGTGGCAATGGCATCGCGCATGCCTTGCATGATGTCCTGAAAATAATGCAAGTTATGCCAAGTCAGCAGCATGCCAGAGATCATCTCTTGGGCGCGGAACACGTGGTGCAGGTAGGCGCGCGAGTAATTCCGGCACGCAGGGCAACCGCAGTTTTCATCCAACGGGCGCGGATCATCGGCATGGCGCGCGTTTTTGATGTTCAGCACACCGTGGCGCGTGAATATCTGGCCTGTACGCCCTGACCTGCTGGGCAGCACGCAATCCATCATATCAATGCCGCGTTTGACCGCACCGACAATATCGTCTGGTTTGCCAACACCCATCAAATAACGCGGCTTATCTGTGGGCAATTGATCCGGCGCAAAATCAAGCACGTTGAACATCGCTTCTTGGCCCTCGCCCACGGCAAGCCCGCCGACAGCGTAGCCATCAAATTCGATGTCGCGCAGCGCGGCCGCACTTTCAGCGCGCAAATCTTCTTCAAGCCCGCCCTGCTGAATGCCGAACAGCGCATAGCCGGGCCGGTCGCCAAAGGCATCGCGCGACCGCTGTGCCCACCGCATCGACATTTGCATGCTTTCGTTGATCCGCGTGCGATCCGCCGGAAGTGCGGGGCATTCATCAAAGCACATCACGATATCGGACCCGAGAAGTTTCTGGATTTCCATCGACCTCTCAGGCGTTAATTCATGTTTAGACCCGTCTATATGCGACCGGAAGGTCACGCCTTTTTCCGACATTTTGCGCAAATCAGACAGGGACATCACCTGAAACCCGCCGCTGTCGGTCAGAATGGGTTTGTCCCAATTCATGAACTTATGCAGCCCGCCCAGATTGGCGATACGTTCCGCCGTAGGGCGCAGCATCAGGTGATATGTATTGCCCAACAAGATATCAGCCCCAGTCGCCGCGACGCTTTCGGGCATCATCGCCTTGACCGTGGCGGCGGTACCAACAGGCATAAAGGCGGGCGTGCGGATGTCGCCGCGCGGGGTTGAAATCACACCCGTGCGGGCCTTGCCATCGGTGGCATTAAGCGAGAATGAAAAACTTTGTGTCATGCCCTGTCTTTCACCGATCTGGATGCAAATGCCAAGGGGTTCTGGCGAAATCACGTTGGGGCAATGCCCTGCGTGCAAGTGACACAGGGGCGCCGGGGTGGCCTTTACCTTGGGCGCACCAATCCCTATATGTTTGCTCAGGATTTAAGGAAACGACGCATGACCGACACAACAGCCCCGCTTGAAGGCGCGCCACTGATTGCGCCATCTACAACCGATCATCCGCTTTACGAGGACATCGTGCAGGCGTGCCGGTCCGTCTTTGATCCTGAAATTCCTGTGAATATCTTTGATCTTGGTTTGATTTATACAATTGATATCAAAGACGATAACGCGGTGAATATCACCATGACGCTGACCGCGCCGGGCTGTCCGGTGGCGGGCGAAATGCCGGGCTGGGTTGCCGATGCGGTTGAACCGCTGCCGGGTGTCAAACATGTGGACGTCGCAATGACATTCGAGCCGCAGTGGGGCATGGAAATGATGTCCGACGAAGCGCGGCTTGAACTCGGGTTCATGTAGCCAACGCACCCTAAATAGGTTGCAAATCACAATAAGCAACCTAAAATGGTTGCGAATTCACAAATGCACCCTATATTGGGTGCATGACAACAGGTAACCAAACCCAAATCGCTGTATTAACAGGTGACATTATCGGCTCGACCGCGCTTGGACAGGATCGTCTTGCGGACGCGCTGGCTGCTTTGGGGCATTGCGCCGAAATGCAGGGGGAATGGTTCGGTGCCCCGCTGCGGTTCACGCGCCACCGTGGCGATGGATGGCAGGTTGTCTTGGCCAAACCGGAATATGCCTTGCGGTCCGCGCTTGGATTTCGCGCGGCATTGCGCGCGCAAAGTGCGGATTTCGACAGCTATGTCGCAATTGCAACCGGTCCGCGGCCCGCGCGTTTGTCGGATGATCTGAACGTCGAAAACAGCGCGGCATTTATTGCCTCGGGGCAATTGCTTGATTTTCTCAAGGCGACAAAAACAGGGCAAGCCATAGGCCACGCGGACAAGGGTGGCGTAGGCGCAGCGGCGATCCTTGCCGACCATATCTCGCAGGGCTGGACGCAGGCGCAGGCAGCAACCATACTGCAAAAAATCATACCAAACGATACTGTTTCATTTACCGAAATTGCCCAAAATCTGGGAAAGTCACGCCAAGCCGTGACAAAATCATTAAACGCTGCGGGTTTTGACGCGATCATATCGGCCCTGAGCCTATTGGAAGGCGATTTTGACTGATGTTTGAAACACTTGCCGCATTGTTTTTTGCACATGTCCTTGCAGATTATGTGCTGCAAACCGAAAAGATGGTCGCAACCAAAGACCGGCCACTGACGCTTTTGACCCATATCGGGATTGTCTATCTGACGGCTATCATTGCACTGGGATCGTTTGACTGGTGGATAGCGATCCTGGCTGGGTTGCACCTGATCGTTGATCTGGCAAAATCGCTGTGGATCAAATATCGCAGTGACACGATTATGGCCTATCTGGCCGATCAGGGCGCGCATCTTGTAACACTGGCCGCTGTCGCGGGGTTTGCCCCTGCGCTTTGGCATAATGGCATTTGGGCAATGCAAACAACCGCTTGGGCACCGGAATGCATGTTGCTGGCTGCCGGTGCGATCTATGCCACCCGCGCTGGCGGTTTTGCCGTGGGCAAATTGATGGGCCCTTATGCAGCGGGCGCCCCAAGCGACAGCCTGCCCGCAGGCGGCATGATGATCGGGCAACTTGAACGCGGGCTGATCTATCTGATGTTTATCGCAGGGCTGCCCGCAGGTATCGGATTCTTGATCGCGGCAAAGTCCATTTTGCGCTTTGATGCGGCATCCAACAACGCAAAAGCCGAATATGTGATCATCGGCACGTTGGCGTCGTTTTGCTGGGCAATCGCGGTGTCTTTGCTGATCCTTGCGATCAACAACGGGTTAAACGGCGCGCCCCTTCTTGAGATCATGCCCCGCAGCAACTAAGTTGGGTCCAAAGGAGAACATTCATGTTCAGCATTCCGGGCAAACAAGCGGTAAGCGTCACCCCAAAAGCGGCTGCAAAAATTGCAGCGCTGATGCAAAAAGACGGCCATCAGGGCCTGCGGATCGGCGTCAAAAAAGGCGGCTGTGCGGGCATGGAATACACGATGGACTATGTCACCGAGGTCGACCCGCTAGATGAGGTTGTCGAGATCGACGGCGCACGTGTAATGATTGCACCGATGGCGCAGATGTTCTTGTTTGGCACCGAAATCGACTATGAAACCTCATTGCTCGAATCCGGTTTCAAATTCCGCAACCCAAATGTGGTTGATGCCTGCGGATGCGGCGAATCGATCAAATTTGACGAAACGCTTTTCGCCAAACCCTAGAAGTTGTGCCGGTGACGGTCGCTGTCTGCCGCGCGAAAACAGCCGCCGCAATTCAGTTTTGGACATCCGACCCCTTCCGATCTGCGCGCGCAATTGATAGCAACTAGCAACCGCAGACAAAAGGATGGGCATATGCCGCGTAAACTTGCCGCTGGAAACTGGAAGATGAACGGGCTTCGCGCCAATCTGGCCGAGATCGAAACATTGGCCGCACGGCACGCCGACGCGCAGATCGATATTCTAATCTGCCCGCCTGCCACATTGATCGCAGCCTGTCAGGATTCGCTGCTTGATATCGGCGGGCAGGATTGCCACGCCGCCACGTCAGGCGCGCATACAGGCGACATCAGCGCACAAATGCTGGCGGATGTGGGTGCTACCTATGTGATCATCGGCCATTCAGAGCGCCGCGCAGATCACGGCGAAAGCAACGACGTTGTCGCTGCCAAATCACAGGCGGCCTATGCTGCGGGTATCACAGCGATTATTTGCCTTGGCGAAACGCTGGCTGAACGTGAAAACGGCACGACACTTGCTGTTATTGATGCGCAACTGGCCGGCTCTGTTCCGGCCACAGCAACCGCGCAGAACACGGTGATTGCCTATGAACCGGTGTGGGCCATTGGCACGGGCAAAGTACCGACACGTGACCAGATCGCCCAAGTACACGCCCATATCCGCGCGCGACTGAACGCGCGTTTCGACGATGGCGCCGAGATGCGGATTCTTTACGGCGGGTCCGTAAAGGGCAGCAACGCAGCCGAGATTTTCGGTGTTCCACATGTCGATGGCGCATTGGTCGGCGGTGCGAGCTTGAAGGCCGATGATTTCAGCGCGATTATCGCAGCGCTCGAAGCCGCCTGAAAAACTGATCTCAAGGTGCGGCGGAAAACGCTGGTCCGCCCGTATAAGACCTGAGCCGGCTTTTGCCGTGCAGTTCTAATGATCGGACCGAATATGCGCTATTCTTTCGCCCTTCCCGCTTTGGCTATGTACTGTAGCCCCGCGTTTGCTGATGCCAATACAGACCGGCTGCGCGACATCGCAGGTTTTTTTGCAAACGCTACGGTGATCAGCGGGCCTTCGCTGGTTGACTGCACCTTGTCGGGCGGTACGCAAACCAGCTGTTTTTCGATCACGGTCAAACCCGAACCCCAAGACTATACCCCGGGTCCATGGTGCCCCTCATCGGTCGATGATACCGCAGATGCTGGCGGCATCTGGTTGAAAGACGGCGAAGTGCATGATGTGGACGGCGCATTTATCGCCGGTCTGGCCGCGCTATACGGGGATGACATCTGGCAATTGTTTGACAGCGCGTCAGGTGCTGTGCGTGTCACGGATACCAAAGAATCCTGCGAGGCCGCAGCCCGCCCCGATGTTGCGCCCGAATACCAGAACTACTGTGTGCAATGCCTGCCCGAATATATGGATGCCAATGCAAGCATGACCTATGTGATCCCGCTCGTGCCGCAAGATAGCGCGCGCAGCAACCGGACGAATGTTTCGGGCGCCGGTATTGCAAGCAACGGCGTGCGGCTTGATGCGGCTGCGCCGGTTGACGCGATCCTTGCCGCCCATACGATTGCCCCGTTTGACGATTGCGGTGGCCATGTAAACACCCATGTCGGCTATCACTACCACGTGGCAACCGACTGTATCAAAGGCACGCAAGACGCAGGGTCTGACGCAGTACGGATCGGCATTGCGATGGACGGCTATGACATCTACGCCCGCTTGTTGCTTGATGGCACAGCGCCCGCTGATCTTGATAGCTGCAACGGCCACGTAGACGCGGGCGGGTATCACTATCACGCGGGCGAAGCCGGCTCGAACGCGATCCTGTCATGCCTCAAGGCCGAAACCGGCTGCGCATCCGAGAACCCTGACCAGACCTGCGATGCGTCTGCGCGTCCGCCGCGGCCCTAGGTTGCTGGTTCCCACAGCTCGATCGGGTTGCCTTCGGGGTCGTGGATACGCGCAAAGCGCCCGACCCCGTCCATTGCCAGCACATCGCCACAGGTGACCCCCGCCGCCGCAAGCTCTGCACAGGCAGCGTCAAGATCGGCGACGCGGAAATTGAACATAAACGCCTTATCGCTCGGGAAATAGTCGGTATCAGCGGCAAAGGGTGAAAATACGGTCACGCCTGTTTCAGTGACCCAAGGCGCAGCCTCTGCCGATGTTGGCGCGGGCGCGATACCCAGATGCGTTTGATACCAGTCCGCCAACGCAGCCGGATCTTTCGCGCGAAAAAATACGCCGCCTATGCCAAGGACATTCACCATTTCATTCTTCCTTTCGGGTTGGGAAACATATGCACCGACTTGAGCAGAGAAGAGCCGCCAAATCAAACCCCAACAAAAAGACCGCCGGGGTTTCCCCCGGCGGTCTTTTTGTTTCACGGTTATCGCTTGCTAGTTCACGATAATTTCCGGCCCCATGAACAATGTGGGCAGATAGGTGGAAATCCACGGAATGTAAGTCACCATGATCAGGAACACGAACAACACGGCCAAGAATGGCAATGCCGCGCGCACAACGGCCATGACAGGCATGCCCGCCACACCGGATGTCACGAACAGGTTCAGACCAACGGGCGGCGTGATCATCCCGATTTCCATGTTGACCACCATGATGATGCCCAGATGGATCGGATCAATCCCAAGCTGGATTGCAATCGGGAACACCAATGGCGCCACAATCACGATCAGGCCTGACGGTTCCATGAACTGCCCGCCGATCAGCAAAATCACATTGACCATGATCAAGAAGGTAATCGGCCCCATGCCCGCACCCAGCATCGCATCCGCGATATGCTGCGGGATTTGCTCATCTGTCAGCACGTGCTTCAGCAACAACGCGTTGGCGATAATGAACATCAAGGTGATGGTCAGCTTGCCTGCGTCGAAAAGCGCTGCGCGTGTGTCTTTATGAACAAACGCAGGCACGAAATAGACAACGGAGTTCGCGACACCTTTTGCAAAGCTTAGAACAGCCCCGCCCAGCGACTGACGATACCCCGTGCCTGTTTCTTCGGCCGCTTTGGAACTGACACGCAGCGAGAACACAAATATCGTCGCCGGAAGGGCAGCGCATAGGCCCAGCAGTGCGCCGACAAATGTGGCGACAACGATTCCAATGATCACGCCAAACCACGCAAGTCCGGTCGCAGCCGTCGCACTTACTGCAATCGAAGAATAGACGCCGGGGGCTACGTACACGACTGCGGCGATTGCAGGTAGGACACCGAGCACAAGAATCATCACACGCCCTATCAGTCCACGTTGGGCGTGAAATGTAAGCATCGCCCAGCCGGTAACCAGACACAGAGCGACCCAACCAAATGCGACGGGCCCACCGATTCGACGAGGGTAGAACGCATCCGGTGCATTGCTGCTAGGGAAGTAGTGAAGGCAAAAGCCGATCAACGCGAAGACGATCACACGAAACCCCAGGCTCAGCGCGGGGTACTCATCCTCGCTCAGCCAAGGGCGCGATTTTAGCGGACCAATATCGCGGTAAACAAAAATCGCAACGAAGAAGGCATAAATCGACGCTACGGCGGCGGCTTCAGTTGGCGTAAAGATTGCGCCTGTGATACCCGGAAACCCGTAAATGCCAACCATAATGATTGCGATCAACATCAGCCCCCAGAAGGCATCAATCAACGCGCCTGAGACTTCACCCCAGCCAAGCCATTCGCCTTTGGGCATGTTGCGAATACGCGCGATCACGTAGATCGTTACCATCAGCATCAACCCAGCCAACAGGCCCGGTATAACCCCCGCAAGGAACATCCGGCCCACGGATACGTCCGTGGCAGATGCGTAAACAACCATCACGATGGACGGCGGGATCAGGATGCCCAATGTGCCCGCGTTACAGATCACACCGGCGGCGAATTCCTTGGAATAACCAACCTGCCGCATCGCGGCGATCACGATCGACCCGATGGCCACAACGGTCGCGGGTGATGACCCTGACAGGGCTGCAAACATCATACAGGCCAGAACGCCCGCAATCGCGAGCCCCCCCTGCAAATGCCCCACGCAGGCAATCGCAAAGCGGATGATCCGTTTCGCCACGCCCCCCGTCGACATAAACGACGATGCCAGAATGAAGAACGGGATCGCCAGCAGCGTATAGTGCCCCGCCATCGCCTGATACATCGTCTGCGCGACCTGCGCGAGCGACGTATCCGAAAACATCAGCTGGAACATGATCGACGAGAACCCGAGCGCAACCGCAATCGGCACGCCCAGCATTAGCAACCCGATGATCATAATAAAAAGAAGTGCGACTTCCATGTCTTAATCTTCCTTATTCAGTGCGGCGACCTGTTCGACAGCGTCTTCGGCTTCGTGGCTGACAATCAACGATCCTTCGCCCGCGCGGATGATCCGCACACCGGCTTCGATCACGCGAATGACCATCAAAAGAACGCCAAACGGCAGGATGAAGTAAGGCACAAAGCGGGGCATTTTCTCATAGGCTTCGCCCATGTTGAACGTGGCTTCCAGCCAGCCTTGCAGGAACGGAATCGGAATTTGTTCAGTCTCGTACCAGCCCTGATCACGGCTATTGGCAAAGCCTGTGGGGAACCAATGGCCCGATGTGGCGTTGAACCCTGCAAACGGCGCCCAATAATCCCAAGCGCCTTTGAGCAAAAGCAAAACATAGGCCAATGTAATTGCGACCCCGATCAGGGCCATCACAAATTGCGCAGGCTTGCTCACAAGGGCCAGAACGGCATCAACGCCAAGGTGCATCGTGACCTTGAACCCGTATGAAATGCCAAAAATGACCAGCCATGCAAAAAGGATCAGCGTCAGTTCAAGCCCCCAGATCAGCTGGGAATTGAACACATAGCGCAGGACCACATTGGCAAATGTGACCAGCGTCATCAGCCCCAATAGAAGGGCGATCATGGTTTCTTCGATTTCGTGGATCACGCGTGAGACCGGACCGGACGGCGTGTATTTACTGGACATCACATGCCCCCCTACATCAGTGGATGTAAAAACGGCGGGCACGCATGCGCCCGCCAGTTCAAGCGTAGGGGCCGGTTGGTTCCGGCCCCGGATTGCTTAGTTTGCGACTGCCGCGTTGATCGCTTGTGCGGCATCAATGTTTTCTTGACCCACATCTTCAAGGAACTGCGCCCAAACTGGCTGCATCGCGGTGACCCATTCTGCACGCTGCTCTGGTGTCAGTTCACGGATCACGCCGCCTGCGTCCAGAACCGCCTGACGGTTGTTTGCGTCAACTTCGCCAACGGCTGCGTTACGCTCAGCGGTGACTTCTGTGAAGATGGTCATGAACTGGTCGCGTGTGTCGGCGTCAAGGCTGTCAAGCCAGTCAACGGAAGCAACAACAAGGTAATCCAGCACACCGTGGTTGGTTTCTGTGGTGCCGTCTTGGACCTCAAAGAACTTTTGACCATAGATGTTGGACCAAGTGTTTTCCTGCCCGTCAACAACGCCGGTTTGCAGCGCGCCATATACTTCGGAGAAGGCCATCGGCTGTGGTGATGCGCCCAGCGCTTCCATTTGCGCGACAAGCACGTCAGATGTTTGCACGCGGAATTTCAGACCTTCGGCGTCTGTTGGTGAAACCAGCGGTACGTTCGCCGAAAACTGTTTCAGGCCATTGTGCCAGAAACCCAGACCTTGCAGGCCGCGGCGCTGCATCGAATCCATCATTGCCACGCCGGTTTCGGACCCTTGGAACGCGTCAACCGCTTCCATGTTTGAGAACATGAATGGCAGGTCGAAAATGCGGAATTGCTTGGTGAATGTTTCGAATTTTGACAGTGAAGGCGCGGCAAGTTGCACATCGCCTTGCAGCATTGCTTCGAGAACCTGGTCATCGTTATACAGGGTCGAGTTCGGGAACACTTCCATGCACATCGTGCCGTCCATTTCGGCATTCACGCGCTCTGCGAGCAATGTCGCGGCGATGCCTTTTGGGTGGCGGTCGGTGTTGGTGACGTGGCTGAATTTTACGACGATTTCACCGTCGTCACAGCCCATCGGGTCAGCAGATGCAGAAGTTGCGATAATGGACATCGCAGCCAGTACGGCTGCGGATTTCAAAAATGTCATTGTTTCTCCTCCCTAGAGAATATCCGTCGCCCAGCAGGTTCAGGGCGATCGCGGATACCAAAGCCGCCAACCGCATAGCGTGCAAGCCTGTTTCACGCAGCACCAAGATTGAAACGTAAATTTCTGAAATTGCAGCATTTTTAGGCAATTTAGAAGCCGCTCACGTTTACGTGAGCGGAATTCCACACAGAAAATTCGGGGCGCCGTGCGAAAATCCGCACAGGTTTGCGCTAACGGAAAAAGAATCTATGCAGGCCGGTAATCTTCGGCGCGCAGCCCGTGTTTGGTAAGCTTGTCATAAAAGGTTTTGCGCGGCAGTTTCAGGTCTTTGGCAACATCGGTCACCCGCCCGCTGTGCCGCTGTAACGCCGCAATCAAAAGCGAACGTTCGACTTGGGCCATTTGTGCAGATAGCCCGCCTGCGACCTGGGCTTCATCATCATCAAGCCCGAGCGCAAAGCGCATCGCCGCATTCATCAGCGCCCGCGCATTGCCTGGCCAGTCTTGGGCCATAAGCCGCGCGGTCACATCGGCGGTTATGTCGCGCTTGGCCAGATTGGCTTGCTCGCAGGCCAGCGAAACATAATGTTCGAACAAGACGGGTATGTCTTCGGGGCGTTCGCGCAGTGACGCGATCCGCACCCGCATCAGATCAAGCCGGTAAAACAGCTCTGCGTTAAACTGCCCTGCGGCCATCGCATCGGACAGGTTGCGCGTGGTGCCTGCCAAGACCCGCGCGACCCCCCCCTCTTCGAGCCGGTCAAGCAAGGTCAGTTGCAAAGCGGGGTTCAATCCGGTGATTTCGTCCAGATACAATGTGCCCGCACCCGCCTCTGCAATCGCAGCGGCAAGCGCTTCGGCATCAAGTGAGGAGGCTGCGCGTTTCACAAACGGGCGCGAAGCTGCATCGGACAAAAGATGGATCACCTCGGCCATTTTGGGCGTGCCTGAACCCGGCTCACCCATGATCAACACTTCGGTGCCGGCGCGGGCAGCGGCACGGGCGGCGGCGCGCAATTCTTCGGAAATCTTTGATCGTCCCACCAGCATACGCGATGCGGCGTCACCGGCCTCAAGCTCTGTTTTCAGCCGCCGGTTTTCCAGCACCAGCCGCCGCGCCATCTGCGCCCGTAAAACGACGGCAACAAAATCCTGCGGCGCACAAGGTTTTTCCAAAAAATCATAAGCCCCCGCCGACATGGCGCGCACCGCCATGGGAATATCCGCCTCTCCGGTCAAAAGAATAACAGGCAGTTCGGGGTCGGCTTCGCGCACGTAGTCCAGCAGATGGAACCCGTCACGCCCCGGCATCCGGATATCGGACACAATCACCCCGTCAAAACTGCGGGTCATATGGTCTTTGGCCTCAACGAAAGACCCTGCAAGGGTCGGCTCGAGATCCGCCAGTTCAAGCGTCTGGCCCAAAGCCTCGCGGATATCGCGGTCGTCATCGACAAGTAGGACACGTTTGGTCATGCGGGTTCCTTTTGGCTTACGCTATCCAGTTCCACAGTAAACACGGCGCCCCCTTGCGGGTCGTTGCGGCCCCTGATCATCCCGCCAAAGCTTTGCACCAGCCCATAAGAAATGGACAGCCCCAACCCCATACCTTCGGCGGCACCCACGGCTTTGGTGGTGTAAAAGGGGTCAAAAATCTTTTCGGGCTCCGTAATTCCCGGTCCGGTGTCATGCACGGATACGGATGTGCGCGCGCCTTGGGGTGTCACGGCAATTGTGATCCTTTTCAAAGTACTGTCTTCCATCGCGTCCATCCCGTTGGACACAAGGTTCAAAATCACCTGTTGCAGCCGGACTTCACCACCGCGCACCATCAGCGGGCTGGCGGGGCGGTCCCAGATCAGGCTTATGCCGTCCTGACTTGCGCGTGGGCCGACAATTTCCAGAACCGCATCGACCACGGCAACAATATCAACATCCTTGGGTGGCTCTACCTCTTGGCGGGCAAAGGCGCGCAGGTTGCTGATGATCCGCCCCATGCGTCGGGCCAGTTCCGAAATACGGCCCAGATTTTGCGCCGCCACATCCGTTTTGCCACGCGCCAGAAAACCTTGGGCGTTTTCCGCGAATGACCGGATGGCGGTTAATGGCTGGTTCAACTCATGGCTGATCCCCGCCGACATCTGCCCGAGCGCGGCAAGCTTTCCAGCCTGAACAAGATCGTCCTGGGCCTTTTGCAAACGCGCCTCTGCTGCGGTACGCTCGGCGATTTCATTGCGCAAATCCGCGTTGACCGCGCGCAATTCAGCCGTGCGGACGCGCACCCGCCGTTCAAGCCGCACATTCAACGCCGCCAATGTCCGCCGCCGCAGCGTCGCAAAAAACAAGAGCAAGCCAAAAGCCAGACATACGGTCGCCACCACCGCTGCCTGCAAAGCCGCAAGCTGGCGTGCGGGTGCGACATCAACCAGAACCTCGCCCGTCATACCGATCACAGGCAAATCAAGCGCAACATGCAGTGCATGTTTGGGCAGATAGCGACCCCCATCAACCTGCCAGACCTCTATTTCGCCAATCGCTTGGGCACGGTAATCCACAAAAGGGGAAACATCCGGATAGCGCCCGCGCTGTTCGGGCATTGCGCCGCGCGCGCGAAAAACCAGTTCGGACCGGTTCGACAAAAAGACTACCCCTTGATCATCGCTAAAAAACAATGCCGGACGTGCGCCCCGCCAGACAGATTCAACCGCGTCTGCATCGGCATAGATCAACAGGACCCCCACCACCGGCCCTGCATCCGAAAATACAGGGGCCGCAAAGGTAAATGTGCGGCGCGCATAGGCAGGGCTATAGGCAAAACTGAACCCGACAGCCCCGTCCATCGCCCTTTCAAAATGCGCGGTGCCACGGTGCCCGCCAAACGGCGCACCCTGCGTTGCCATCAATCCGCTACCGGACGCGCTAATCAGCAAGATATCCAGCGCCCCTGTCTTGTCCGCGATTTCCTGAATGACATCCTGCACATCCATGGCCCGTGCATCGCCTGCCACAACCGCGCGCACCTGCGGGTGATCCGCAGTCAGCACTGCCAATTCGCGAAACCGGCGCAATTCTCCGGTCAGACTGTCAGAGGCAAGCGCAAGGTCGGCGCGCGCGCGCTGTTCAAGCGGCCCAAGCGCCGCGCCGTAACCATACCACCAAACGGCACCGGCAAATCCTGTCACAGCCACCAAAAAGGCAGTAATCATGATAAACTGTGCGCGCCGAAAAACTCTCATGGGGTGCAACTTAGCCAGAGCCTCTTGCAAAGGCCAGACGGGCACGGCAAAGCTTGCCTATGCAACACTATTCCCAGTCGCCAACCGACCCCGCCTTTGTCCAGAACCCCTACCCGTTTTATGACCAAACCCGCGCTGGCGGTGATTTCTTTTGGTGGGACGACTATAAGATGATCTGCGCCGTGTCCCACAGCGCCGTGCACGCGGTTTTACGCAATCGCAAAATGGGGCGCGAATGTCCGGCAGAGCTGGCACCGGATATCCCACCCGCCTTACAGCCGTTTTACGATGTCGAAGCCCATTCCATGCTGGAACTTGAAGGCGAAAAACACAAACGCCTGCGTGCGCTTGTCTTGCGCGCCTTTACCAGCCGCACGATTGCGGCGCTGGCCCCCGATATGCGCCAATTGTGCCATGATCTGATTGATCAATTCCCCGATGAACCCTTTGATTTGCTGACCGCCTATGCGCAGCCCGTGCCGGTGGTGGTGATCGCGCGCTTGCTTGGTGTCCCCGAGGATCGCGCCGATGATCTGTTGCGCTGGTCCAATGCGATGGTGGCCATGTATCAGGCCCGCCGCACGCCTGAAATTGAGGCCGCAGCCATTGCTGCCACCAATGATTTCACCGCCTTTATGCGCGGCTATATCGCGCAGCGGCGCGCCAGCCCGACCGATGATCTGATTTCCACACTGATCGCCGCCGAAGAGGACGGCGCGAAACTGTCAGAAGAAGAATTAATCACGACCTGCATCCTGCTGCTCAACGCCGGACACGAAGCCACCGTGCACACGCTTGGCAATGGCGTCAAAACCCTGCTTGAACGAAATATACGTGACATTTCAGAATCTTGCGTCGAAGAAATCATCCGCTACGACCCGCCGCTGCATATGTTTACGCGCTGGGTCTATGAGGATGTGACAATTGGCGATCAGGCATTCAAACGCGGCGATCAGATCGCTTGCCTGCTCGGGGCTGCAAACCGTGATCCTGCGGCTTATGACGACCCCAACAGGTTTGATCCGGCCCGCAAGGGGCCGCAAAACACCAGCTTTGGCGGCGGTATCCATTTTTGTGTCGGCGCACCGCTGGCGCGGCTGGAATTGCGCATCGCACTAGAGGTGCTTTTTGAACGCTGCCCCGATCTTCGCCTGACCGGCAAACCGCAATACGGGGATGTGTTCCATTTTCACGGCCTGGAGCGGCTCTTGGTCCAACGCGGCATCTGAAAGATTGAACGCGCGCGGATTTTCGCGTAGTGCGGCGGCATAAATTAACGATTTGTTAGGTTTATAATGCTGCAACGCTGGCTATTTCTGACTGCCATTGCGCTTTGCGTGCCTTCAAATGTGGTTGCGGGTGACAAGGACGGGACCGGTGCCAGCGGGTTTTACTGGGATTGGGGATCGTTCACACGCGATTGCGGCGGTGACTGTGCGCTATCCATTCTGGGCGGACGACAAACCACGGTTGCCATGTCTCCGGCCTTTGGCATTGCGGATTTTACCCAAGGCGAATTCGGCTTTGTGCCTGCCATTCCGTTTCGCGACTGGCCCTGGACCGACAGCCGGATGATCGCTGCGACCTATTCGCGGCGCATCGCGTCATTCGGGCACGCGCGCGTGGGCGAGGTGATCTCGATCAAAGCCGAAGTCGGCATCGGCCAACGTACCGGCAGCCAGACCGAGACCGAAATCTGGGGCGCAGGTTATATCTACTGGCATCTTTTTCCTTGGAACCGTTGGGTGGACACCAGCGTGGGCATTTCGACAGGGCTCAACTGGGCGACAGGCATTTCCGACTTCGAAGTGCACCGCAGTGGCAATGACGAAGGATCGCAGTTGCTGCATTACCTTTCGCCCGAAATCACGTTGTCGCTGCCACAATACCCAGACATCGAAGTGGTCGCGCGCTTTCACCACCGCTCTGGCGGCAGCGATATGTTTGGCCCCAACAGCATTTTCAACAATACCGGCGGCGGTTCGCAATATGTGCTGATCGGCACGCGTTTTTGGTTCTGAAATACCGGTTGGGCTGACAATTTCTTGAAAAGAAATTGGCCCAAACCCTTACCAAGGGTTTGGCCACCCTGCCGCTAAAGTGGCAGGGCCACTGTTGATTTAATTTCCTCCATCGACAAGAGCGCGGTCACGTTATGTACCTTCACCTCTGAAATCAGCGCCTGATAGAAAATATCATAGGCGCGCGCATTCTTTACCCGCACCTTGAGGATATAATCGATATCGCCTGCCAGACGGTGCGCCTCTTGCACCTCGGGGCGCGATTTAAGCGCCTTGAGGAACCGCCCCTGCCAGTCCGCGTCATGCTCTGACGTCCGGATCAGCACGAAAAAACAGGCCTCGAAACCCAATGCTTCGGCGTCCAGGACAACGGTCTGGTGCCCGATGATTCCGGCCTCGCGCATCTTGCGAATGCGATTCCAGACAGGGGTCTTGGAGGACCCCACATTTTTGGCAATTTCGTCCAGAGACTGCGCCGCATCGGCCTGCAATGCCGCTAAAATTTTCCGATCTGTCGCATCTATCCGTACCGGCATTCTTATTTCTCCGCATTCAGAGGACGGGCGGTCCAAATTCACAGGCAACCGGAACAAGTTTCCTTAACTGCCCTTTGGGGGGCGTAAATAGCAGAACAATATTCTATATTAAACCCAAGAAATCAGAGGTTCGCTATGCAGCACTTTCCTATCTTCCTTGCCGTTGCCGGCCAAACCATTGTCCTTTCGGGCGGTGGTGATGCGGCTATGGCAAAGCTGCGCCTGCTGTTCAAGACCGAAGCCAAACTGGTCGTGTTCACCGCAAATGCAGCCCCCGAAATTATCCGCTGGGCAGCCACTGGCAAGCTGGCACTGGTCACCCGCGCAATGCAGGCAGGCGATACTGCAGGCGCTGCGCTGTTTTATGCCGCAAACGAAGACGATATTGAAGACGCCCGCGTTGCCGCGATTGCCAAAGCAGACGGCGCGTTGGTCAATATCGTTGATAACCTTGCCGACAGCCAGTTCATCACCCCCGCCATTGTCGACCGCGACCCAGTCACTATCGCCATCGGCACCGAAGGTGCTGCCCCTGTGCTGGCCCGCGCAATCAAGGCCGATATCGAAGCCCGCCTGCCCCGCGCATTGGGTACGCTTGCGCGCATCGGCAAGACCTTCCGCCATGCGGTTGATGTGCTGCCCTTAGGCCGCAAACGCCGCGATTTCTGGGCTGCGTTCTATTTTGGTGTCGGCCCCAAGGCATTGGACGCAAACGGCGAAGCAGGTGTTATTTCCACATTGGAAACCTTGCTTGACCGCCAGATCATGGCGACAAATACGCGCGGCCATGTTGACCTTGTTGGCGCAGGTCCGGGTGATCCGGAACTTTTGACGCTCAAGGCGCGCAATGCGCTTGATAAGGCCGATGTTGTGATCCACGACCGTCTGGTCGCGTCCGAAATTCTGGAACTTGCCCGCCGCGAAGCGATCATCGTTGATGCCGGCAAAGAGGGTTTTGGCCCCGCGATGGCGCAAGCCGATATTGACGCGCTGATCGTCGCGCATGCGCAAAACGGACACCATGTTGTGCGCCTTAAGGCAGGTGATCCAACCGTGTTTGGCCGTCTGGACGAAGAAATCGCCGCGCTTGAATCCGCTGAAATCAGCTACCGCATTATTCCGGGCATCACGGCCGCCTCTGCCGCTGTGGCAAGTATCGGCCAAAGCCTGACAAAACGCGGCCGCAATTCTGCGGTGCGCCTGATCACGGGCCATGACACCAAAGGCTATGCCGATCATGATTGGGCCGCGCTGGCTGCGCCTGGCGAAGTTGCTGCCATCTATATGGGCAAGAAATCCGCCCGCTTTATCCAAGGTCGCCTGCTGATGCACGGCGCTGCCCCCGCAACGCCCGTAACAATCATCGAAAACGCCAGCCGCGCGGATCAACGCATCATCGCGACCACTTTGGCTGCGCTGGAACCTACAATGACAAACGCCGCATTAACCGGCCCCGCCATCACGTTTTACGGCCTCGCTCCGCGCGACGCTGTCGCCCACGCTTCGCGCCTCAAGGAGTTCGCATAATGCCCCGCAATTTTACCCCCAAAGTCATCACAGCCAATGCGCTGATCGCAGGTGATGCCGTTTGGTTCACCGCTGACAACACCTGGAGCCCGCGCATCAGCGAGGCCGAGCTGATCACAGATGAGGCCCACGCCGATCTGCGTCTGCTCGAGGCCCAAGCCCATCAGCATGAAATTGCAGGCGCCTATCTGGCAGACGCCAAAGAGGGCGCCAACGGCCCCGAACCCACCCATTTTCGCGAGGCATTCCGCACGCGCGGTCCTTCAAACTATGCCCACGGCAAACAGGTAGAGCTTTAATCATGTATGCATATAACGACTTTGACGAAGCATTTGTCCGCACGCGCGTTGCGCAATTCCGTGGTCAGGTAGAACGCCGTATTGACGGGTCGCTAACCGAAGACGAATTCAAGCCGCTGCGCCTGATGAACGGTCTGTACCTGCAATTGCACGCCTATATGCTGCGCGTGGCTGTGCCTTACGGTACGCTGAACCCCGCGCAAATGCGCCAGCTCGCCTATATCGCCGACCGCTGGGACAAGGGTTACGGCCATTTCACCACCCGCCAGAATATCCAGTACAACTGGCCAAAGCTGGACGATGTGCCCGATATGCTTGAGGCTTTGGCAGATGTTGAAATGCACGCGCTGCAGACATCCGGCAACACGATCCGCAACGTGACAGCCGACCATTTCGCCGGTGCATCCGCCGATGAAATCGAAGACCCGCGCCCCGTTGCCGAATTGCTGCGCCAATGGTCCACTGACCACCCTGAATTTCAGTTCCTGCCGCGCAAGTTCAAGATCGCCGTGAGCGGTGCCAAACACGACCGCGCCGTGACCAAGGCACATGATATTGGCGTGCGTATGGTCCACAATGACGCGGGCGAAGCGGGCTATGAGATCATTGTAGGTGGTGGTCTTGGCCGCACACCGATGGTGGGCAAAGTGCTGCGCGCGTTCTTGCCGCGTGAAGAATTGCTGGCCTATTGCGAGGCCATCGTCAGCGTATACAACCTGCTGGGGCGTCGCGACAATAAATATAAGGCCCGCATCAAGATCACGGTCCATGAAAACGGCCTTGAAAAGATGCAAGAACTGGTCGAAGCGCGCTTTGCCGAGATCCGCAAAGGCTTTACCGGTTTTGATCAAGAACTGCTTCAGCAGATTGAACGCGCATTTGCGGCCCCTGCCTTTGTCAGCAAATCAACTGCAAGCTTTGAGGCCGCGCGGCTTGCCAATCCGGCGTTCCGGTCTTGGGCCGATACAAATCTGGCAGCGCATAAGGCGCCTGGTTATGCGATTGTGTCGATCAGTATCAAAAAGCACGGACAAACACCGGGCGATGCAACGTCAGACCAGATGCGCGTGATGGCTGATCTGGCCGAAAAATACGGACACAGCGAATTGCGCATCAGCCACGAGCAAAACGTGATCCTGCCACATGTGCATCAGGCCGATCTGCCCGCCGTCTATGCCGCGCTGCGCGCGGCTGATCTGGCCACCGCGAATATTGGTCTGGTCAGCGATATCATCGCCTGCCCTGGCATGGATTATTGCGCGCTGGCGACTGCACGGTCGATCCCTGTCGCGCAAGAAATCGCAACCCGTTTTGACGAACTGAAAATCGAACATGAAATCGGCGAGCTGAAAATCAAGATCTCGGGCTGCATCAACGCCTGTGGCCACCACCATGTAGGCCATATCGGGATTTTGGGGCTGGACCGTGCTGGCGTGGAAAACTACCAGATCACGCTGGGCGGCGACGGTACGGAAACCACCACGATTGGTACCCGCGCTGGCCCCGGCTTTAGCGCCGATGACATCGTGCCTGCGATTGAACGTCTTGTAACCGGCTATCTGGACCTGCGCCAAGATGCGGGTGAAACCTTTCTGCAAGCCTACCGCCGCCTAGGGATGGAGCCGTTCAAGGCCATCCTTTACCCAGCCGAGGATAAAGCAAATGCCGCTTAACGAATTCGCCGAGCGCCGGAATTTGCTGCACCGCGATAGCGATGCGCAAACCGTGCTGCGTCATGCGTTGGACGATATACAACTGGGCAAGGTCGCGATGGTTTCCTCGTTCGGGGCAGAAAGCGTCGTGCTGTTGCACATGATTTCGCAAATCAATCCGGCCACGCCGGTGATCTTTCTGGACACGGAAATGCTGTTTCCGGAAACGCTGCAATATCAGAAAGATGTCGCCAAAAAATTGGGGCTGACAGATGTGCGCGTCGTGACACCTTCACGCGCGGCCGTGCTGGCCGAGGACGTGGACGGGTTGCTGCATCAGGCGGATACAGATGCCTGCTGTGATCTGCGCAAGACGCGACCACTGGCCGCGGCGCTCAAGGATTTTGATGGCTGGATTACCGGACGCAAGCGTTACCAGAATGGCCAGCGCGCCGCCTTGCCGCTGTTCGAAAAGGACGGCGACAAGATCAAGGTGAACCCGCTTGCAAACTGGGGGCCTGCGGATCTCAAAGCCTATATCGAAAAGCACAATCTGCCGCGTCACCCGCTGGTCGCGCAAGGGTATCCATCCATTGGCTGCATGCCCTGCACCAGCCGCGTCAACGCAGGCGAAGATCCACGCGCAGGCCGCTGGCGCAACAGCGAAAAAGAAGAATGTGGTATCCACTTTGAAAACGGAAAAATGGTTCGCAGAGGACAAGCAGCATGAGCGTGATAGTTACTGACAACGGGTTTCGCAGCGATGACTGGACTGCTGGTTTCATCGCGCGTGATGACGCGCCGGCCAATGGCGTCTATTGCGTCGATATTGCCTCTGACACTGCGCCGGACAGTCTGGCCCAGCTTGTCGATGCACCTATGATCCGCATTGATTTCCCGTCTTTTGCGGACGGGCGCGGGTTTACATTGGCGGCCATGTTGCGCCGCACCGGTTTCAAAGGCCGCCTGCGTGCCAAGGGGCATGTGATTGCCGACCAATATGCGATGGCGCGCCGGTCCGGCTTTGACGAGGTGGAAATCGACGACGCGCTCGCCGCACGCCAACCCGAGGACCAATGGCTTTTCCGCGCGGATTGGCAAAACCACAACTATCAGGCCCGCATGCGCGGTTAATCCCCTTTCCCTGATCCATATCAACGACTACACCGGAGGGCGGCCCGATAAGGGTCGCCAATATTCATTATGACCGAGCAAAGACCATTGACCGAAACGACAGCCAAAGCGGTGCCCGTCCTACCGGATGCGCAAACCGTGACCGAAGTAAAACACTATACCGATAGCCTGTTTTCATTCCGCACCACCCGCCCCGCATCACTGCGGTTCCGGTCTGGTGAATTTGTGATGATCGGCTTGATGGGCGATCCTGACCCAAAGACTGGCAAGCAGCGCCCACTGTTGCGCGCCTATTCGATTGCCTCCCCGTCTTGGGACGAGGAAATGGAATTCTATTCGATCAAAGTGGCCAACGGCCCGCTGACATCAAAACTCCAGCACATCAAGGTTGGCGATCAGGTAATCCTCAAGCCCAAGCCTGTCGGCACATTGGTGCATGACGCGGTTCTGCCCGGCAAACGCATGTATTTCTTTGCCACCGGCACCGGCTTTGCGCCCTTCGCCAGCCTGCTGCGTGAACCGCAGACCTATGAAGATTACGACGAAATCATCATGACCCATACCTGCCGCGAAGTCGCAGAGCTGACCTATGGTCGCGATTTGATCGAAGGCCTGAAATCAGACGAGTTGCTGAACGAGGTCATCGGCGAAGGTTTCTGGAAAAAGATCAAATACTACCCGACCACCACCCGCGAAGAGAGCCCCAAGATGGGCCGCATCACCACATTGATCGAAAACGGTGAACTATTTGCGGACCTCGGCGTGCCTGCGCTGGACCCAGCGACCGATCGCGCGATGGTCTGTGGATCACTGGCGTTCAACCTTGATATCAAGGCGCTTCTTGAAAAGGCGGGCCTGAACGAAGGTGCCAATTCAGAGCCGGGTGAATTTGTGATCGAAAAGGCCTTTGTCGGCTAGGCTGTTCACAGCACATGAAAAAAGGGCCGCGTCATCACCGACGCGGCCCTTTTTATTTGTGACACGGGGCGGGGCTTACATGCCCAACATACCCTTAAGCTGTTCAAGCGCGGCTTCGAGAAGCTCCGGATTTTCTTTTGCAGCTTCCAATGCAGTGGTGATGGTGGTTTTCTGGATTACAGACAGATCAGACCCTTCAACCAGTTCCATAACCTTGTCGGCATCAAAGCCGTCAGTTGTCAAAAGATCTGCAACTGTTGTTTCTTCTGCAGTTTCGGCGGCAGCGGCTTCGGCTTCTGCGGCGGCAGCAGCTTCAGCTTCTGCGGCGGCAGCAGCCTCGGCTTCAGCGGCAGCAGCGGCTTCGGCTTCTGTGGCAGCAGCGGCTTCGGCTTCAGCGGCAGCAGCGGCTTCGGCTTCAGCGGCAGCAGCGGCTTCGGCTTCTGTGGCAGCAGCGGCTTCTGCTTCGGCGGCAGCAGCGGCTTCGGCTTCTGCGGCAGCAGCGGCTTCGGCTTCTGCGGCAGCAGCAGCTTCGGCTTCAGCGGCAGCAGCAGCTTCGGCTTCAGCGGCAGCAGCGGCTTCGGCTTCTGCGGCAGCAGCAGCTTCGGCTTCAGCGGCAGCAGCAGCTTCGGCTTCAGCGGCAGCAGCGGCTTCGGCTTCTGCGGCAGCAGTAGCTTCGGCTTCAGCAGCAGCAGCTTCGGCAGCGGCGGTTGCGCCGGTCAGAACACCAATCGCGGCACTTGGGCCACGCCCGTTCGCTGCATATTGATAGCCAAAAAAGCCAAGCACGGCCACGATGACCAAGATTGCGATTGCTCTCATTCTATTATCCTTTCAGATCAAATTGACGAACCAAGCGGCTCTTAACGACGATATGTCAGAAGGCGCACTTAAGGTGAAGCAAAAACAAGCAGATTATCTATGCGGGCGACATGGTTTTGCGGGTTGAAGACCGCCGCGTCACAGTTTACTTTGCGTATCACCTATACGGAACAATTAAAGGATAAAGACCATAGCACGCAGACCGCATAATGCCCCTCCTCAACGTGAAACGGGGCCACGGATCAACGACCGCATTCGCGCAAGCGAAATCCGCCTTATCGGGGCGGAGGGCGAAAACGTGGGCGTTGTTACCCCACAGCGCGCCATGGCAATGGCAGAGGAAGCCGGGCTTGACCTGGTAGAAATTTCGCCAAATGCGACGCCGCCGGTTTGCAAGATCATGGACTATGGCAAATTCAAATACGAGACCCAGAAAAAAGAAGCTGAGGCCCGTAAGAAGCAAAAGATCATCGAAATCAAGGAAATCAAATTCCGTCCCAACACGGATAACAATGATTACGATGTGAAAATGCGCAACGTGTTCAAGTTCCTTGAAAACGGCGACAAAGTAAAAATCACACTGCGTTTCCGTGGCCGCGAAATGGCGCACCAGGAATTGGGGCGCAAGCTGCTTGAACGTGTTGCCGAAGACACCAAAGAGACAGGCCGCGTTGAAAACTTTCCGAAAATGGAAGGTCGTCAAATGGTGATGCTGATCGGACCACTGCCCAAGTAAGCAGAAAACTTGCGCCAGAATTACGCGCGTCCTGTCAGGGCGCGCGTTTTGCTTTGGTTAACCCGCTGCGATCACGGCGCGTTTTGTCAGCGTCGCGACAAGCCCTGCGCGGTACGCGGGGCTTGCGTGCATATCATCGATCATGCCCGCAGCGGAAACAGTCAACCCCGCCAAAGCATCCGGTGAAAATGCGTCAGCCAGCGCGGCCTCGGCTTCACGCCAGCGAAACACGCCTTCTTCGGATGCGCCGGTCACAGCAACGCGCACGTCTTGCGCAAACCGCGCCACAAACACACCGACAAGCGCGAACCGCGATGCCGGCTGCACAAACTTTTCATAGTGCGCTGCAAGCGGGACCGGAAAACGCAGGCCGGTAATCAGTTCGCCCTGCCCGAGCGCGGTTTCGAACATACCGCAGAAATAATCGTCCGCCGCAATCCTGCGCAAATTGGTGACAATCGTCGCCCCCGAAGCCAAAACCGCAGCAGGATAGCACGCGGACGGATCATTATTTGCGATTGATCCGCCAACGGTTCCGCGATTGCGCACGGCCGGATCCCCGATATGTGCAGCCAGATCCGCCAGCGCCGGATAGCTGCCTGTCTGTTTCGACAAATCCGCATGGGTCACACCCGCCCCGACCAGAAGCTGCCCGTTCGCAACCTCAATCTCTTGTAATTCCGCAATCCGCGAAAGCGAAACAAGCACCTGCGGCATGGCAAGCCGCGCCTTGAGCGTCGGGATAAGCGTCTGACCACCTGCCAATGGCTGCGCCTCTTCATCCCCGAGCGCGGCAACAGCATCATCAACACTCAAAGGTTTTTTGATTTCAAAAGGATACATCGTGCCCCCTATTGCCCCGCAATCAGGTTAACATCTTGGCCAGAGGCCGCGAAAACGGCTTTGACGATGTTCTGATAGCCTGTGCAGCGGCAAAAATTTCCCTCAAGATAGGTGCGTATCTGGGATTCGGTCGGTTTTGGCACCTCGTGCAAAAGCGCGGCTGCCGCCATCACCATCCCTGGTGTGCAAAAGCCGCATTGTAGCCCGTGATGGGTCTGGAACGCCTGCTGGATTGCGTTCAAAGTGCCGTCCGGCGCGGCCTGTCCTTCGATTGTTGCAACTTGTGCATCCGCGGCTTCGACAGCAAACATCGCGCAAGATTTCACCAGCTGCCCGTCCACATGCACCACGCAAGCCCCGCATTGCGATGTATCGCAGCCAACATGGGTGCCCGTCAGACCCAGATTGTTGCGCAGGAACTCAACCAGCAACAGCTGGTCGGCAACATCATCTGTCACCTTGTCACCGTTCACGATCATCGAAATCTGTGTCATCTGCGCCTCT
Organism: Yoonia tamlensis; assembly: GCF_900115105.1. Taxonomy (GTDB): domain Bacteria; phylum Pseudomonadota; class Alphaproteobacteria; order Rhodobacterales; family Rhodobacteraceae; genus Yoonia; species Yoonia tamlensis. The sequence continues at coordinate 960,400 of NZ_FOYP01000001.1, read as the reverse complement.
GCGGGAATGGTCTTGCATGTTAACCATGCGCGCCACTGTTTGAGAACCCAAAACTTGCGGGATATCAGGTCTGCTTGCGCAAGACCTGCGTGATTTGCGCCATGATACTTATGGCAATCTCGGCGGGGTGGCGCCCCCCCAGATCAAGCCCGACAGGCCCGTGAATCCTGTCAATTTCAGCGCCCGTGAACCCGCCTTGCGCCAGCCGAGCGACACGTTTTGCATGGGTGCGTTTTGATCCAAGCGCGCCGATATAAAAGACATCGCTTTGCAAGGCTGCAATCAAAGCCGGATCATCAATTTTGGGATCATGCGACAGGGTCACAACGGCAGTGCGCCTGTCAAGATGAAGCCCGCGCAAGGCGGCATCCGGCCATTCATCCAGCAAGGTTGTTGCGGGAAAACGTGCGGCGCTGGCAAACGCGCTGCGCGGATCAATCACAATCGGTGAATAACCGCAGTCGCGCGCCAAGCCGACCAAATACTGCGCAATATGCACCGCGCCAATAATCACCATGCGCAGCGGGGCGTTGTGAATTGCGATAAACCGGCGGCCGTCTTGTTCGACACCCGATTGGTCGCGCCTGAAGCGCTCTGCAAACTCCGGCGGGCCGAACAGGGCAGGCCCGCCCGTTTCAAGGTCGGTCACATAGGCGACAGGTTCGGCGCGGTCGCGCAATCTGACAAGCTGGTCCAACAGCGCGATCGGGATTGCGGTGCCAACAGGTTCGATCAGAACCCTGATTTCACCGCCACAGGCCAGCCCCACGGCAAAGGCATCATCGTCGCTGACCCCGAAGGTCAGAACGCGCGGTTTGCCGTCGGCGATTGCATCGATGCTTTCGACGATCACCGCACCTTCGACACAGCCCCCCGAGACCGACCCTTCGATCGCCCCCGCCGCATCAACCACCATCTGGCTGCCGACTGGGCGCGGCGCGGAGCCCCATGTTTGAACAACCGTCACCAACGCAACCCCGCGCCCGGCACGGTGCCAATCGCGGGCAATTTTTGGCTGGTCGGTTTTCATTATTATCTTTCGCCACGGATCATGGGGTTTTTACGATCAAACAGGGGTTTGCTGTCTTGCGCAACCTTGATTGGCGGGGCCGGTATTGCGCCAAAGAATCACCAGAAAAAAATTTCTCCCGTAATTGCCGAATAAGCTACCCGAAATTCTCTTATAGGTTGCCATTATTTACGCTCGTCAAATTTTTTTCTTTACCGCGCAAATAAATTTGAACGCAGTCAAACCCGACTGCCCGTCAATGCAGTCATTCCAAAAATACGTTGTTTCACAAATTGATAGCGCGTACTCGCGATTTTGCTGCGCTAGTGGTCAACAGCACACGGGGGTCGCGTTGCGACCGCATGTCGCAAAACTACAAGTATATATCAGCGCGCGGTCGAATTATGCAGGGCGGGCTACGCAAAATTGCCATATTGTATAGCGAGTATAAAAGACCGCGACCCGTTGTTTGGGCCGCGCAGTGTCACGATGGACGCCCAGTTCGGGCAAAGGAACTGACTATGGACGACAAACAGCTCGTGTTTGAGACAAATTTGACCAAGGCAAGCAAGAATGCCTGGCTCGCCCAAATCGACGAAATCTGCGACGAATTCGGATTCTTTGAACAGCTTGGCAAAAGCCATTGCGCCGGTTTTCTGGAGGCAGGTAATAACCTGCTGGTAACGTTCGAAAATATCCAGGACGTGCGCGACAATAATGCGTTGGCCGAACCGCGCGGATTTGCCTATGTGCGCCATGAAGGTTGGTCACATCTGGCAATTCTTTCTTATGAAGAAAGCTGGTTTCGTGACGATGCGGTGATCGATTTCTTTGACCGCATGTCCGATGACGCGTTTTTTGAGGATTTCGAAAACATTGTGTTTTATGGCGCTGGCGGCGGTGGCTATGCGGCGACGGCCTATTCTGTTGCAGCCCCCGGCGCGACAGTGCTTGCCTTGCGCCCGCAAGCAACGCTCGAGGTGGCGCATACGGGCTGGGACACAAGATACCGCAAATACCGGCGGCAGGATTTCACCGGTCGCTACGGCTATGCGCCTGATATGATTGATGGCGCTCGCGATGTGTTTATTGCGTTTGATCCATATAGACGGCTTGATGCCGGCCATGCGGCGCTGTTTCGCAAACCACATGTGACGCTTGTGCGCTGCCCGTTGCTGGGCGCTGAACTGGATCAGACGTTTGACCGGCTGGGCATCAGCGATATCATGCTCAAGCTGGCCATGTCGGGCGATCTGGATGCAAAACGTTTTGCCCAGCTTTTGCGGGCGCGGCGTTATGATGACAAATACGCGATGTGTTTGATTTCGCGGATGCTCAAGATCGGGCGTCCACGCACGGCACAAATGCTTTGCGCCTACAAGCAAACGCGCAGCACGAACCCTTTTTATTCAAGGACTCTTGCCGCGTTTGCGTTAAAGAAATCCGCTTAGCGGCCGTAAACGTCACGGAAGACGTAGCGGATAATATCGTCGCGGCGCAGGCCCATCGCGGCCAGTTCGCTGTCGCTTAGTGCTTCGAGCCGGCGGACTTCGGGGCTGCGGTCTTGGGCGTCCATGATGCGGATCATCGCAGCAACAAAACCGGTGCCGATTCTGGACAGAAGGCCAGGCTGGGATTGGGCGTCGGCGGCAGTATCAGTAAAGAAGGCCATGTTGTTTTCCTATTGGGTGCGTTTCCTATGCACCCAATATACGTCACATTTCCTGACCTAAAACTGCCAATGCTGCATTGCCGCAATGCGCCCCGCGCATGGCCCTAGTCAGCGGATTTGCGCGCGTCGATCTGCTTTTTGATCACGGCGACGATGCGTGTGCCAAAATATCCCAAGACGCCACCTGCGATGACCCAGAACGCTGTTCCGCTATAAAGAATGGCGGAGGCGATCCCTGCTGCCAGTAAAGCGACCATAAAGGCAACCAGCCGCTTTTCGGTGTCCGCAATGGGAATATGGGCGGTGATTCCCTTGATCAGCGGCGCAATCATGGTTTCGATTTGTGGCGTCAGAAACCCGAAGCCCACGGCGATGATAAAACCAAACATGTGGTCTCTCCAATTCATTCAGAAAAGTTAAGGGTTTATATCAGTATCCCCTGCCCACTGTGCAAGGGTTATCACTTCTCTACTGGTCTTGAACTGCGCAACGGTGTAACCCAGCAACATGCCCGATAAAGACCTGACATCCCTGACGATCCGCCGCCCTGACGATTGGCATCTGCACCTGCGTGACGGCAATATGCTGCGCGCCGTGCTGCCAGAAACCGCCCGCCATTTTGGCCGCGCGATCATCATGCCCAATCTTGTGCCCCCTGTAGTGACGGGCGCGCAGGCCAGCGCCTACCGCGACCGGATCATGGCCGCCCTGCCCGCGGATATGGCGTTTGAGCCGTTAATGACGCTTTATCTGACCGAAACCACTGATCCTGAAGATGTGCGGGCAGCCTTTGAAAACGGGATTGCAACGGCGGTAAAGCTGTACCCCGCGGGGGCGACGACGAATTCCGCCTCTGGCGTGCGCGACTTTGAAAAGGTGCGGCCGGTGCTGGATATGATGGCAGAAATCGGCATGCCGCTTTGTGTGCATGGCGAGGTCACCAATAGCGAGATCGATATTTTCGACCGCGAGGCAGTGTTTATCGACAAGGTGCTTAAACCGCTGCGCAAAAAAGTGCCCGACCTGAAAGTCGTGATGGAACATGTCACGACCGAAGATGCGGTCGATTATGTGCGCGATAACCCCAAGAACCTTGCCGCGACGATCACAACGCACCACCTGATTATCAACCGCAACCATATTCTGGCGGGCGGCATCAAACCGCATTATTACTGCCTTCCCGTCGCCAAACGCGAAGCGCACCGCGTTGCATTGGTGCAGGCGGCGGTATCGGGCGACAAACGGTTCTTTTTGGGCACTGACAGCGCGCCGCACTTGGACCCGCTGAAATTGCAAGCCTGCGGCTGCGCGGGCGTGTTTTCTGCCACCAATACAATGTCCTGCCTTGCCGAAGTCTTTGAGGCCGCGGGCCAGTTGAAAAAGCTGGAGGCTTTTGCCTCGCTCAACGGGCCGCGTTTTTACGGGCTTCCCCCCAGCGAGCAAACCATCACCCTGCGCAAGGGCGACCCTATTACATATCCGGCAAAAATCGAAACGGATGACGGTCCGGTAACTGTATTCGACCCCGGGTTTGACCTGCACTGGCGGGTTGAAACCTGACCCCCGGCCCCTCCGGGGGGAGTATTTACTAGAAAAAAGAAGCCAAAGGCCCGCGCTATGATCCCGACCTCATTCCCCAGCAAAGAAGAAATCGCCCGTCTGACCGCCGGCATGTTGATCGAAATCGGCGCGATTGATTTTAATGCGGCAGAGCCGTTTACCCATGCCTCGGGCAAGCAGGCGCCGACCTATGTCGATTGCCGCAAACTGATTTCCTTTCCGCGTATCCGGGCCACATTGATGGATTTTCTGTCTGTCACCGTGATGCGCGAAGCGGGGTTCGAAGCCTTTGACAATATCGCGGGCGGCGAAACAGCCGGCATCCCGTTCAGCGCGCTTGTGGCCGAAAGGCTGGCCCTGCCAATGACTTATGTGCGCAAAAAACCCAAAGGTTACGGGCGCAACGCCCGCATTGAAGGCGTGATGACCGAAGGCCAGCGTGTGCTTTTGGTCGAGGATCTGACCACCGATGGCGGATCGAAATTGTCGTTTGTCGATGCGATCCGCGACACGGGCGCAACATGTAACGCGACCGCGGTGATTTTCTATTACGGCATTTTTGAAGGCGTCGAAAAAACGCTGGCCGATCACGGCGTGCAATTGATCAGCCTGTGCACATGGTGGGACGTTCTGGCCGAGGCCAAGGCGCGCGGTGCATATGACGCGGACACGCTGGCCACGGTCGAAGCCTACTTGCGCGACCCTGCCGGGTGGAAGCCAGCCTAAAACTTATCCACAGCCTGTGGGCGGAATCTGCTAATTGTGGCGGGCGAGCCATCGTCTGCCGCTAGATTTAGTGGATAGCGGGGGGGGGCGCCCTGAATGGCGCGACTTATCCCCTGCGGTCCACAGTTTTGGACGCTTCCGCTGACGCGCGGCGCGCGTTATGACCCTCGTGAAGAATTGGTGAGATGCGATGATGAACGAGATTACGACATTCAATGCCACCGGCGTGGAAGAAACCACGCAAGAGTTGATGCCGCATTCCACCGAGGCAGAGCAGCAGCTTTTGGGCGCGATCCTGACCAATAACGATATTTTCGACCGCGTTGCATCTGTTGTCGGCCCGCAGCATTTTTATGACCCCGTGCATGCGCGTATTTTTGAAACTGCCGCTGCACGGATTGCCAAGAATGCGCTGGCCAGCCCTGTGACGCTCAAGGCGTTTCTGGAGGATGACGAGGGGCTTAAAGAGCTTGGTGGTCCGGCTTATCTGGCGCGTCTTGCGGGGGCTGCGATTTCCGCCTTTGCCGCGCGTGATTATGCGCAGATGATCTATGATCTGTCGGTGCGCCGTGAATTGATCAAAGTGGGGCGCGATATCGCGGATAAGGCCAGCCGCGTCTCGGTTGATTCCGAACCCAAAGAACAGATCGTCGAGGCTGAACAGGCGCTGTATAATCTGGCCGAACAGGGCAGTTCCGACAGCGGTTTTCAATCCTTCTTGCGCGCTGTGACAGAGGCCGTGAATGTCGCCAATACCGCCTATCAACGCGAAGGCGGGCTTGCGGGGATTTCAACCGGTCTGGTCGATCTGGACGGAAAACTGGGCGGTTTGCATAAATCCGATCTGTTGATCCTTGCCGGACGCCCGTCGATGGGGAAAACATCGCTCGCGACCAACATCGCCTATAATGTCGCCAAAGCCTATCAAAAGGGCAAACTGGCCGATGGGTCCGAAGGGGCGGTTGATGGCGGCGTTGTCGGTTTCTTTTCGCTCGAGATGAGCGCCGAGCAGCTTGCGGGCCGTATTCTGGCCGAAGCATCCGAGATTTCATCGCATAAAATCCGCCAAGGCGACATGACCGAAGGCGAATTCCGCCGCTTTGTTGATGCGGCTAAAAGCCTTGAATCCTGCCCTTTGTTTATCGACGATACCGCCGCGATCCCGATTTCGCAGCTTTCTGCACGGGCGCGGCGGCTGAAACGGACACACGGGCTTGATCTGTTGATCGTGGATTATTTGCAGCTGGTGCGCGGGACATCCGATAACCGTGTGCAGGAAATCGGCGAAATCTCGATGGGTCTCAAGGCCATCGCCAAGGAGTTGAACATCCCCGTGATTGCCCTGTCGCAGCTGTCACGTCAGGTCGAAAGCCGCGAAGATAAACGCCCGCAACTATCGGATCTGCGCGAATCCGGATCGATCGAGCAAGACGCCGATGTGGTCATGTTCGTCTACCGTGGCGAATACTATACCGAACGCGAAAAACCCGACGATTCCAACATGGAAGCCATCGCAGCGTGGCAGGAAAAAATGTCGAGCCTACACGGTAAAGCCGAAGTGATCGTCGGCAAACAGCGCCACGGCCCGATTGGCACGATCGAGCTGTCGTTCACCGCCGAATTCACCCGCTTTGGCGATCTTGTGAAACCATGGCAAAGCGGCGCGATTGAGGAATATTGAACGAATAAGTAGTTGCCCAAGACCGGCCAGGCCAATACCCTTAGGAAGAGAAGACAACCTTTATACAACCTGAAGTATTGCGTGGGCACATATGAAAAATACTGTTGAAACACGCCTCTCTTTGGCAACACGGGTAGAACGACACCGCAAACAGACCAAATACCGGCTTGTAGCAGCTGTCATGCTGGGCGGGTTGATTGGGTATCATTCCAGCCCATTCTTTGAAAATCTATTGATCTCGGACCCGGATCATCCCGGCTTTCCTTTGAATTCATGGGAAGGGATGCGTGAAATGGGCATTGCGATCTTGACAGTTCACGGCATTTTTATCTGGCCTGTTGTATTACTTGTCATCGACCATTTCATCATCCGCCGAAGCGGTGCCAAGCTTGCAGCGGAAGTTGCGATTGCGGACACTCAAGCACAGCTTGAACGCGCCGCAGAGACACAACGCAGAATAGCCGCGGCGAAAGATCGTGGATTGATATAGGCGCGGGAAAAACCTGTCGATTGGTGCTCCTCGATCCCGCCCTTGCTCAATCAACGAATCTGATAAACATGCCTGTTGAAAGCTCTTAACCGAACGCCCCCAGCACCAACGCCAAAGAAGCAATTTTCCGCCGAAATTCACTCGCGTAACCTGAAAAACACAAATCATCTCGGTTGTGACTGACCGCGCGGCTTAAACCTCTTGCCGTGTCGCGCGCCCCCTGCCAAAAGGACGCCATGAGTACTGGACGCCTGACAATCGATCTTGACGCCGTCGTCGCCAACTGGCGCGCGTTGGACGGTATGACAAATTGCAAAACCGCTGCCGTGGTCAAGGCTGACGCCTATGGCATAGGTGCGCAAAACGTATCCAAAGCCCTGTTCAAGGCGGGTGCGCGCAAGTTTTTTGTCGCTGTCGCCGAAGAGGCCGTGCCGCTCCGCGAGGCGCTTGGCCCCGGTCCCGAGATTTCGGTCTTTTCCGGTCATATGCGTGGCGACACCGATCTGATCCGCGAATTGAACCTGACGCCCATGCTCAATTCTGTTGAACAGATGACCCAGCATTTTGAAACCCTGCCCGGTCATCCGTTTGGCGTGCAGATCGACACGGGCATGAACCGTCTGGGGATGGAACCGCAGGAATGGGGCGCGCTGGCCGAACTGATCCTGTCACAAGGCCCGAAACTGGTGATGAGCCACCTTGCCTGCGCGGACGAACCCGACCACCCGATGAACCCGCATCAATTGGATGTTTTCAAGCAGTTGACTGACGGTATTAATGTGCCGCGTTCATTGGCTGCAACGGGCGGCATATTGCTTGGCCCCGAATACCATTTTGATCTGACCCGTCCGGGGATCGGGCTTTATGGCGGGATGCCGTTTGATCAGGCTACGCCCGTGATTGAGCTGGAACTGCCCGTCGTGCAAATCCGCGATGTGGCCGAAGGCGAAGTTGTCGGTTACGGCAATAGCTGGCAGGCCGAACGCCCGTCCCGTGTGGCGACTGTTTCGGGCGGTTATGCTGATGGGATCACCCGCTATCTGTCGGATAAGGCAAAGCTATACCATGGCAACATCCCCTGCCCGCTGATTGGCCGCGTGTCGATGGACCTGTTGACCATTGATATCACCGACCTGCCCGAGGACCCCGAGCGTCTGACGCTGATCGGGCCGCAACAGACGCTGGACGCGCTGGCGACCAAAGCAGGCACCATCGGCTATGAAATCCTGACCCAACTGGGTGCGCGCTATAACCGTCGCACCTATGGTAAATAGATGCTGAACGCACTGCGGATCGCCAATCTGGCCCTGCTGGTACTATTCCCTATTGCTTGGTTTGCGCCATTGATGCGCGCAGGGCTGCTGCCGCTTTTCGGGCTGAGCGAAATCAGCGTCATCACGGGCATGCAATCACTGTGGGAAAGCGATGTGGCGCTGGCGCTATTGGTGACTTTCTTTGCGCTTTTTGCCCCTTATATGAAAACCATCGGGCTTGCGTTGATCCATTTCAACCTGCTGCGCCGAAAGGTGCTGCCGATCCTCGCGTGGCTGGGCAAACTGGCGATGGCGGATGTGTTTCTGGTCGCGCTATATATCGTCGTGGTCAAAGGCGTGGGCATCGGCAAGGTCGAAACCGCATGGGGGCTTTATCTGTTTACCGCCTGCATTCTGGCCTCGATCGTGATTTCAACGCTGACGGCGAAACGCAGCTAGCGGCTTGTCGCGGTTGCAAGAATAGTCCAAAAGGTGAACATGGCAAAAGATCTTAGTTTCTCATGTTCCGAATGTGGCGCGTCCTTTGGCAAATGGTCGGGGCAATGTGACGCCTGTCAGGCATGGAACACAATCACCCAAAGCAAGGCGCTGTCCAGTGGCCCCAAAGGCAAATCGCTGGGCGCGATCCGCGGCAAGACGATCCCGCTCACCGATCTTGACACCCAAGAAAAGGAACCGCCGCGCACCCAAGCAGGGGTCGGCGAGTTGGACCGCGTGTTGGGCGGCGGGCTGGTCAAGGCTTCGGCGCTTTTGGTAGGCGGTGATCCCGGTATCGGCAAATCGACCCTGCTATTGCAAGCCGCCGCGCGGTTTGCGCGTAACGGGCTAAAGGTGATCTATATCTCGGGCGAGGAATCAAATGCGCAGGTGCAAATGCGCGCGCGGCGGTTGGGGCTTGAAAAAAGCCCTGTTAAGCTCGCCTCGGAAACCAACCTGCGCGATATTCTGACCACGCTTGAGGCCGAGAAACCCGATCTTGCGATCATCGATTCCATCCAGACCATGTGGGCCGATAATGTCGATAGCGCGCCGGGGTCCGTGTCGCAGGTGCGATCATCGGCGCATGAATTGACAACATTTGCCAAACGCAATGGCATGTCCGTTGTCATGGTTGGCCATGTCACCAAAGACGGCAGTATCGCAGGCCCGCGCGTGGTCGAACATATGGTCGACACAGTGCTTTATTTCGAAGGCGAGCGCGGCCATCAGTTCCGCATTTTGCGATCGGTGAAAAACCGTTTTGGCCCCGCGGACGAAATCGGCGTCTTTGAGATGACCGGCAAAGGATTGGCCGAGGTCAAGAACCCTTCGGCCCTGTTTTTATCCGAACGCGGCAAACCTGCACCGGGTTCGGTGGTTTTTGCAGGGATCGAAGGATCGCGACCCATGCTTTGCGAGATACAGGCACTTGTGGCACCTTCGCCACACAGCCAACCGCGCAGATCCGTCGTCGGATGGGATGCCGGACGGCTTGCCATGATCCTTGCGGTACTGGAATCGCGCTGCGCTGTGCCCTTCACCGGATTGGACGTTTACCTCAATGTAGCAGGGGGTTTGCGCATCTCTGAACCGGCTGCGGATCTGGCGGTTGCGGCAGCACTTGTTTCCGCCCGCGAAGACGCAGCCCTGCCCGCCGAGGCGGTGATTTTCGGGGAAATCAGCCTATCGGGGGCGCTGCGTCCTGTGGTACAGACGGAAAATAGATTGAAAGAAGCGCAAAAACTTGGTTTTACAACGGCAATAGTTCCACAACAGGCCAAGCAGCCTGCCGTGGCCGGTTTGCAAATGCGTCATGCTGACGATTTGGCCGGATTTGTAGAAGACGTATTTGGCGCAAGATAGCGTCATGGCAGGAGACGGACCATGGAAGGCTTTACACTCATCGACGCAGGTGTCGCCGTTATCATCCTCTTATCAGGCGTATTGGCTTACAGCCGTGGTCTGGTCCGCGAGGCGATGGCGATCTTGGGTTGGGTTGGCGCGACGATTGTCGCATTCATATTCGCAGATCAGGTCGAACCGCTGGTGCAGCAAATTCCTGTGCTGGGCGATTTCATCGGCGATAGCTGCGAACTGGCGATCATCGCGGCCTTTGCGGCGGTCTTTGCCGTGGCGCTTGTTGTTTTTGCGATCTTCACGCCGCTGTTCTCGACGGTGGTGCAGCGTTCGTCACTTGGCGGCGTTGATCAGGCGCTCGGGTTCTTCTTTGGCGTGCTGCGCGGGATTCTTTTGGTTGCGGTGGCCTTCTTTGTCTATGACACCGTGTTTGCCGCACAGGAAATCGTTGTCATCGACGACAGCCGTTCCGCACAGGTGTTTGACCAGTTGACCGGCAAGATCGAGGCGCAAAACCCCGAAGAGGCACTTGGCTGGATCAAGGAACAGTACCAGCAGCTTGTCGGGTCCTGTGGCGCCCCCGCCGAGTAACGCGAACAATAGCACGCATTTTACAAAGCCACCGCAACTTGCGGTGGCTTTTTGCTTCAAACTGCCCGAAAAACCGCATCGCCTGCGCGATCCACAGGTTTCAGTGCCGCCTTTTGTGATCGTTTCGTGACACCGCCGCCCTGATCGACTAAGGGAGGGGCAATCAAACCTTATTCGGATTCGGAGCCGCCCCTTGTCCAGACAAATGCCCCCCGCCCATCCTTTTGACGATGATAAACTGCGGGAGGAATGTGGCGTCTTTGGCGTTGTCGGCGTAAGCGACGCTTCAAACTTTGTCGCGCTCGGCCTGCACGCGCTGCAACACCGCGGCCAAGAAGCGGGCGGTATTGTCACCCACGACTTTGAAACAGGGTTCAATCAGGCCCGCCGCATGGGGTTGGTGCGCGATAACTTTACCTCTGCCAATATGATGGCCAGCCTGCCTGGCCCGATCGGTATTGGACACGTGCGCTATTCAACAGCCGGCAACAAAAGCCAGCAAACCGCGATCCGCGATGTGCAGCCGTTCTTTGGTGAATTTTCTATGGGCGGTGCGGCGATTGCCCACAACGGCAATATCACCAACGCGCTGGCCCTGCGCAAGGAACTGATCGAACGCGGGTCGATCTTTCAGTCCTCATCCGACAGCGAATGCATCATCCACCTGATGGCGCGGTCCATGGGGCGCACGATCCCTGACCGGATGGAAGAAGCCCTGCGCAAGGTCGAAGGCGCGTTTTCCATCGTCGCCATGACCCGCACCAAGCTGATCGGTTGCCGCGACCCGCTGGGCGTGCGCCCGCTTGTCTTGGGCAAGGTCGGTGATGGTTGGGTGCTTTCGTCGGAAACCTGTGCGCTGGATATTATCGGCGCCGAACTGGTGCGCGAAATCGAACCGGGTGAAATGGTTGTGATTAGCGCCGATGGCGTGCAAAGCCATTTCCCATTCCGCCGTGCAAAATCGCGGTTCTGCATCTTTGAACATGTGTATTTCAGCCGTCCCGACAGCATCTTGGGCGGGCGGTCTGTTTATGAAACCCGCGAAAATATCGGCCGCGAACTGGCCAAGGAAGCGCCTGTAGACGCGGATCTGGTCTGCCCGGTTCCTGACAGCGGCACCCCAGCCGCGATCGGCTATAGCCTGCAATCGGGCATTCCCTATGCGATGGGGATCATCCGCAACCAGTATATGGGGCGCACATTTATTGAACCCTCGGAAAGCATCCGCAACATGGGGGTGCGCCTGAAACTGAACGTGAACCGCGCGCTGATCAAAGGCAAACGTGTAATTTTGGTCGACGACAGCGTTGTGCGCGGCACTACCAGCCGCAAGATCAAGGATATGATCCTTGATGCAGGTGCCGCCGAAGTGCACTTCCGGATTGCCTCACCGCCTACCGCTTGGCCTTGTTTTTACGGGGTCGACACACCGGAGCGCGAAAAACTTCTTGCCGCGAACATGAGCGCCGAAGAAATGCGCGTCCATCTGGGCGTCGACAGTCTGAAATTCATCTCGCTGGACGGGCTTTACCGCGCGGTCGGCGAAGAGAACGGCCGCGACAACGCGTCACCGGCCTATTGTGATGCATGTTTCTCGGGGGAATATCCGGTGCCCCCGCGAGATATGATCTCCAAAGGCTTTAAGGCAAACAAGGTCGCCGCTGAATAGCTGTGGCAACAACCATCTTTCACAATCCCGCCTGCGGCACATCGCGCAAGGCATTGGCAGTGATCCGCGCAACAGGCACGGAACCCCAGATCGTGCGCTATCTTGATGCCGGCTGGACCCGCCCGCAACTGGTAGGGTTATTTGCCGCAGCGGGGATGACGCCACGCGCCGCACTGCGCACAAAAGACGTGCGCGCAGCCGAATTGGGGCTGCTTGATTCGGGGGCAACTGACGACCGGATTTTGGATGCAATGGTCGCACATCCTGTGCTGGTTGAACGCCCGTTTGTATCCACCGCCAAAGGTACAGCGCTGTGCCGCCCGCTTAACACCTTGTTAAAGCTGCTCGAAAATCCGCTTTCCGGTCCGGTTTTTGATCGCGCGGGCAAGGTGATCTTGGAGCCCTAGGGCCGCGCGCAAAACCCCACGATAACGTTACGTATAAGGGCTTTGCTTTGCTGCGGCTTTCGGGCATAGCGCTGCGATCATGCCTTGGTGACAGGTTTTCATAAACATGACGACGAATACACCCGCCAATGTGGCGGCTTCTGCGACGCTGGTTGATGTGGTCGCGCTTGATAATCTGATTGTGATCGGTGTCTTTATCGGGACCGAACAGCCTGCCGCGCTTATTCGTTCGGGTCAGGGGCAAATCGCACGGGTCAGCCCGGGCGAATCCGTGTTCGGGATCACGATTGCGGCAATTGACGCCGCGCAGGTCGTGCTAACGGATCACGCCGGAACCGTGCATGTGCTGGCCGTGCCGCACAGCTAGGTCTTGACGCGGCTGCGCAATCGCAGCAAACCACCGCTATGACAAAAATTGCTCTTATCACTGGCGCGTCACGCGGTCTTGGCACAGCATTGGCCAAGGCGCTCGCGCCGACACATCACATCATCGCCGTTGGCAAAACCGTCGGCGGCCTCGAAGAGCTGGACGACGCCATTCAGGCGGCGGGCGGGCAAGCCACACTGGCCCCGATGGATATCACCGTCGATGAGGCCATGCAGCAATTGTGCCGCGGGATTTTTGACCGCTGGGGCAAGCTGGACCTGTGGTTGCATACGGCCATTCACGCGGCGCCCTTGGCCCCCACCGGCCATATCGGCCCCAAAGATCTGGCCAAATCCATGGCTGTGAATATCGAAGCCACGGCACGGTTGATGCGCTATGTCGGGCCGCTGCTCGGCGCGACTGGCAAGGCTGTGTTTTTCGATGACCCGCGCGGTGGGCAGCAGTTCTTTGGCTCATACGGCGCCACCAAAGCCGCGCAAATCGCATTGGCGCGCAGCTGGCAGGCAGAAACCGTGAAAACCGGCCCGCGCGTCGAAATCCTGACGCCCAACCCCATGCCCACCGGCACCCGCGCAAGGTTTTACCCCGGCGAAGACCGCACCCCACTGGCAAGCATTTCGGATGAAGCTGCAAGGTTGTTGCCGGCTATTTTGGCGTAATGCGGTAGAGCCGCTCATTCGGGAAACCGTCACCGGTTTTGCCCATTTCTGAGTCCTTTGCGCCACAACCGATAATTCGCAAGCGCAGCTGGCATCGCACCGCTTGCCGACCCATGCATGCTGGCCTAGGAACGTGTTATGACACGAAGGGCAGCGGCATGCGCATTCTTATTACCAATGATGACGGGATCAACGCGCCGGGATTGCAGGTCTTGACCAAGATTGCGCAGGATATTGCCGGCCCAAGCGGTGAAGTCTGGACGGTTGCCCCCGCCTTTGAACAATCCGGCGTGGGCCATTGCATCAGCTACACCCACCCCACCATGATCGCCCAGCTTGAACCGCGCCGCTTTGCCGCCGAAGGGTCGCCCGCCGATTGCGTGATCGCGGGGCTGTATGACGTGATGAAAGACGCGCGGCCTGATCTGGTGCTCTCGGGCGTCAACCGTGGCAATAATGCCGCTGAAAATACGCTTTATTCCGGCACAATCGGTGCCGCGATGGAAGCGGCACTGCAAGGCATCCCCGCGATTGCGCTGTCGCAATATTTTGGCGTTGGTAACGCGCAATTGCCGGACCCGTTTGAAGCGGCCGCAAAACATGGTGCCAGCGTGATCAATATCTTGCTTAATCCCTCGCTTTGGGATCAAGAAAATTACCGGCTTTTTTACAACGTGAATTTCCCGCCCGTTGCGGCAGCGGATGTCAAAGGCGTGAAAGCCGCGTCACAAGGGTTTCGCAAGGACACGCATTTCACCGCCGAGGCGCAGACATCCCCCACGGGGCGCAAATTCCTGTGGGTGCGCGGCGGGCCGCAACACACACCCACCGCACCTGGAACGGATGCAGCCGCGAACCTAGACGGCTATATTTCAGTCACGCCGATGCGCGCGGATCTGACAGATTACGATATGGTCGCCACGCTCGAGGAAGTGTTCACGTGACCTTTGACGCCCCCACAAAGATGCAATTTGTCTATACGCTGCGTAGCAAAGGCGTCACGGATGCGCGCGTTTTGACGGCAATGGAACAGGTCGACCGCGCCGCTTATGTCAAGGGCATCTTTGCGGATCGCGCCTATGAGGATATGCCGCTGCCAATTGCGAGTGGCCAGACAATCAGCCAGCCTTCGGTGGTCGGGCTGATGACGCAGGCGCTGAAGGTCGGGCCGCGCGACAAGGTGTTGGAAATCGGCACAGGGTCGGGCTATCAGGCCGCGATCCTGTCAAAACTGGCGCGCAGGGTCTATACGGTGGAACGGTTTCGCAGCCTCGTGCATGCGGCGCGCGCCACGTTTGATGAACAGGGCATCAGCAATATCACGACATTCACCGCCGATGGCAGCTTTGGTTTGCCCGAACAGGCCCCGTTTGACCGCATTCTGTTGACCGCCGCCGCCGAAGACCCCCCCGGCCCGCTGCTCGCGCAGTTGCGCGTGGGCGGGATCATGGTTTTGCCCGTCGGGCAGTCCGATACCGTGCAAAGCCTGATCCGCGTGACGCGGCATGAAACGGGCTATGAATACGACGAATTGCGCGCTGTCCGGTTTGTGCCCTTGCTTGAAGGGCTCGGACAAGAGTAAACATAGACTAAATTAAGGCACGACCCCGGCTATAAGGGGCGGCTTGGCAAAAGGAGCGGTACGGATGACCTATGGGCAACGCACAGTAAAACGATTTTTGATGACCGGCGCCGCAGTGGCGGCATTAACGGCATGCGAAGGGTTTGATCCGGATGTCAGGGATATCGGCAACGGGTTTGACACCTCTAATTCGGTAATCAACCTGCCAAACCGGCCCCGTCCGGATGATCGTGGCGTGATTTCCTATCCGACCTATCAGGTTGCGGTTGCGCGCCAGGATGACACCATTCGCGGCATCGCGATCCGGCTCGGGCTCGATGCAAATGAGCTGGCCGCCTATAACGGGCTAGAACCCGATGTGATCTTGCGGCGTGACGAGATCGTCGCCCTGCCGGGGCGTGTGGCAGAGCCGACGCAGCAAATCGGGGGCGCAAGCGCGCAAGGGTTTGACGTGGCCGCGGTGGCAACCACCGCGCTTGACCGCGCCGAAGCATCGGGCGGGGTGACAACAACACCGCTTGACCCTGCCCCTGCGGCGACACCTGCCCCAGCGGCCACTGCGGGTGCAGAACCGATCCGCCATCAGGTTGTGCGCGGTGAAACCGCTTATTCGATCTCGCGGCTTTATAACGTGCCGGTGACGGCAATTGCGGAATGGAACGGGCTGGACAGCGCGTTTACCATTCGCCAAGGGCAATTCCTGCTGGTGCCCCAAGGCGGCAGCCGCCCTGTGGCGCCCGTTTCGGCGCCGGGTGAAGGCACGCAGACCCCTGTCCCGCCAAGCGCTGCAACCCCACTGCCCGACGCAACCCCAACCGCGCCAGTGGCACAGCCGGCAGCGCCTGATCTTGGCACGCCAGCCCCTGCCCCTGCGGCATCAGACGCACGCATGGTGCAGCCGGTCCCCGGCACAATCATCCGTGAATATGCGGCTGGCCGGAACGAGGGGATCGACATCGGCGCGCCTGCCGGCACCGATGTAAAGGCCGCAGATGCGGGCAATGTCGCGGCGGTAACAGCCGATACCAGCGGCGGATCGGTGGTTGTGATCAAACACAGCGACGGGTTGCTGACGCTTTACACCCATCTCGACAGCCTGACGATTGAAAAAGGCGATAACGTCAGCCGTGGCCAGACAATCGGGAAGGTCCGCGCAGGCGATCCGAGCTTCTTGCACTTTGAAGTGCGACGCGGATTGCAAAGCGTCGATCCAGCAAGCTATCTGCCGTAACGCGGCAAAGAAACGTAGGGTGGATCAAGATCCACCTTACGACAACCTTACACCACGCCGCCCTGCCAGATCTGTAAAATACTGCCACGCCACCCGGCCTGACCGGCTGCCACGTGTGGCTTGCCATTCAATCGCCTCTGCGCGCAGCGTATCCGCGTCGATATCAACACCATAGGCATCGCAATAGCCGCGGATCATCGCCAGATAGTCATCCTGATCACAAGGATGAAACCCGAGCCACAGCCCGAAACGATCCGATAGCGATACTTTCTCCTCGACTGCTTCCGAGGGCGAAATCGCGCTTGAGCGTTCGTTTTCGATCATGTCGCGGGGCATCAGGTGGCGGCGGTTTGACGTCGCGTATAGCACCACGTTTTCAGGCCGCCCTTCTATTCCGCCGTCCAGAACCGCCTTGAGCGATTTGTAATGCGCGTCATCATGACCAAAGGACAGATCATCGCAAAACATGATAAACCGTTCAGAGGCACCGCGCAGCATGTTCAGGCAGCGGCCAATACTGGGCAGGTCTTCGCGTTGGACTTCGACGACTTTCAGCTGCGGATAATCTGCCTGCAGTGCGCCGTGTACGGCCTTTACAAGGCTTGATTTTCCCATTCCGCGCGCACCCCAAAGCAGGGCGTTATTTGCGGGCATACCGGCCGCAAATTGCGCCGTGTTGGCCATCAGCGTATCGCGCGCGCGGTTTACCCCGATCAACAATTCAACCGGCATACGGTTCACCTGCGGCACGGGCACCAACCGGTCCGGATCGGGGTGCCAGACAAAGGCGGCGGCCTGCGTGAAATCGGGCGCTGCCGCAGGTGGCGGCGACATACGCTCTAACGCATCCGCTATGCGGCGCAGTGCTTTCTTACTCACGCCTTGTCCCCGTCATCATCCGCAAATCCACCCTGACCGTGGATATCATCATCCCAAAGCCCCTCGGCGCGCAGCTTGGCCTCGCGTTTGCGTTCCACGCGGGCGACCAGTTGAATGGACACTTCGTAAAGCCCGTAAACCACCACGAACAAGATCACCTGGCTGATCACATCGGGTGGGGTGGCAAGCGCGGCCACAATCAAAATTCCGACCATCGCGTATTTGCGGGTGCCGCGCAGACCGCGCGCAGACACCAAACCTGCCTTACCCATAAGCGTAAGCAGCACAGGCAATTGGAAGCACAGACCAAAGGCCACGATGAATTTTATGGTCAGGTTCAAATAGGCTTTGGCCGACCCCTGAAACAGGATACCGGCGGCTTGCGTGGCGCTCTCTGCGCCCGCTTCCAATACGCCAGGTTGTTGGAACCCAAGGAAAAACCCGAAGGCCAGCGGTGTGATGACGTAATAGGCAAAGGCCGCGCCCAAAAAGAACATAAAAGGCGACGCAATCAGGAATGGCAAAAACGCGCCCTGCTCGCTTTTGTACAGCCCCGGCGCCACAAAGCGCCACATTTGATAGCTGATCACAGGGAAAGACAGCATCAAACCACCCAGAAGCGAGATCGAGATCGCGACAAAGAAACCTTCTTCGAGCGCGATGAATTGCAGATCACACCCCTGTCCGCGCGAAGTCAACGCATCGCACAAGGGATGGGTCAAAAAGTTGAAGACCGGATTCCAGATCGTAAAACAGATCACCATCCCCACGATAAACGCGAGCAGAGATTTGATCATCCGCGACCGCAATTCGGCAAGATGTTCGATCAGCGGCGCTGCACTGCTTTCGATATCGTCTGAGGCGCTCATTTGCTTTCGCTTTCGGGCGTTTGGGCGGCTTGGGCTGCGGCCTCGGCCTCGCGGGTTTGGCGTTCGGTGGCGGCTTTGCCCATTGCTTCGCTCATCTTTTCTTTCATGGCCTGACGTTCAGGCGACAGCGCGGGCTTCTCGGGGGCCTGCGTCATGCCGGTCGCTTCCTTGATCTTATCCACGCCAAACTTTTGCGGATTGGCTGCTGCGCGCACAGTCTTCTGGATCTCGTTCACGCCCGCCTCGTCGGCGGCGGCCTCCATGGCGCGCGAAAATTCGCGTGCCATGCCGCGGGCCTTACCCGTGAACTGCCCCAAAGTGCGGAACATGCCCGGCAAATCCTTTGGCCCGATCACTATCAGGGCCACGATGCCGACAAGCACCATTTCGCTCCAGCCTAAACCAAACATAAAAGCGCTTCCTTATTGGATAATCAGGCTTTGTCTTTTTCGTCAGCCGGTGTCACATCGCGTGCAGCTTCGACGCTGTCTTCGATTTCTTTCTTGCCGTCATCGACGCCTTTTTTGAACGCTGTGATGCCCTTGCCCACTTCGCCCATCAGGCTGGAAATCTTGCCGCGGCCAAACAGAACCAGAACAACGACAGCGATCAGCAGAAGGCCCGGAAGGCCGATATTGTTAAGCATGGTAGTCTCCTCTTATGCGCCACAAATGAAGGGCGCCTTGCATTCTATGGTCTACGCATAGGCCTCATTTTGCGGCAAGGGAAGCCGGATTCACCAATTTTGCCCCGATCAACACCCTTTTTTGCAAGGGGCAAAGCGATTTTGTGACATATAGTTGTCAGTTGCCAGAAAATTGGCACAATAGCGTACGAATCGACGCGGCCAAGGGTTGTGCCGCCGTTGCGCAACGCAGGTAAGGGATCATATGAAACGTGCCGACCGATTGATGCAGCTGGTCCAGATCCTGCGCGATGGCAACCTGCATAAGGCGGCGCATCTTTCTGCCACTGTCGGCGTCTCGTTGCGCACGATCTACCGCGACATGGAGACATTGGCCGCCTCCGGTGTTCCCATCGAAGGCGAGCGCGGGGTCGGATACCGCGTCACCGCCGCCATAACCTTGCCGCCCCTGAACCTGACTATGACCGAAGTCGAAGCCCTGCATCTGGGGTTGAGCGCTGTCGGGCAATCCGAAGATACGCAGCTTTCTGTGGCGGCGCGCGCACTTTTGGCCAAGATTGACGCGGTCATGCCCGAAGACAGGTCGCGGGCGCCAACGGGATACGGGTTTGCGATCTATCCTTTTGCCGATGCGGCGCGCGGGTTCCAGCACCTGCCAACCATAAGGCAAGCGATCAGGGCCCGACAGAAACTGTCGATCACCATCGCCCGGATCGAACGCACGGTCCGCCCGTTGCAGCTTGACTATTGGGGGCGTCTTTGGACCTGCATCGTGTGGTGCGAAAAGGCAAAAAACTTTAGCGAATTACGTGTTGATCAAATCACAGAGCTGCGCATTTTGCCCAGTCTCTTTGTCGATGAACACGGAAAATCACTTGCCGATTTTAACGCACGGCGCGTTAACGCTGGTAGTTAGCGCAGGCTTGCGCCACACTACGAGTCCTTAACGAAATATCTTTTTGGCGTTTCAAATGACAGCGGATGAACTCTTGATCCACATCGGGCACAGGTACACCGACGCTGTTTTATTGCAAGACACATTGATCGCATCACGCAAGGTTCTGAGCGATAGCGACATCTATTTCCCAAAATTTGCATCCGAAAACCGCGAAAAATTCATGCTTGGCTATGAAACCAAAATGGTTGCGCCCAGCGATACAAGCGCCCCCCAAAGCCTGCCCAAGCCCGACCATTGGGACCGGATCGCATCGCGCCTAAACGCCCTACCTTGCCAAACAGTTGTTGTCAGCAACCGCCATTATTTCAAACAGCTAACCCCGCAGACCGTGGCGCATTTTGATGCCATGACCAGCTTTATCGCGGGCAACAAAAAAATCGTCGCCTATTTGCGCGCGCCAGACGCCTATTTCGTGCAGTTGTTGCAACACCGCTTGTCGCACAACCGCGATATGATCGCCCCCTCGCGCACGCGGATCAAGGAACGTATTGCCCCGCTTTCGCAAGGCTGGAGCGGGGCGATCTCGCTCGCGGTATTTTCCGAAACCGTACTGACCCAAAACAGCATTGTTGACGACTTCTTTGCACATCACCTGCCGCGATTTGACAAGCAGCGCTTGCTGCGGCCGCGCAGCTCTGCCCGCCACCCATTGTCCGCAGAGGCAATCGCCCTGCTAGTTGACCGCCAGCATGGTCGGCTGGACGATACGATTGATCCGGATGTTCTGGTCAGGCAGATTATCCATCTGGATGCGCGGCTTGCAGGTGCGACACCCGTGGTCTTGCATCCGCATGCGGCGCGTTCGTTGCGCAATTGGGCGGCGCCTGATCTTGCGTGGTTGCATCAGCAATACGGGATAGTATTCCCCGAACACGGCTATCTGGATGTCGATGGCGATGATGTCGATCTTAGCGTCATCCACTTTACCGATGCGGCGCAAATCTGCGCCTATGATCGCGACCGCAAAGATGCGCTTTATGAAAAAGCACGGGCGCGGGCGCGCATGCCACGTCTGGCACAGCGGTTATTGACGATCTGGTAGCTACCAGCCAAGCGCCTTGCGCAACATGTTCAGCGCAACCAATGTCAGAAAAATGCCGAATGTCCGCTTGAGCGGTTTCGGATCAAGCCGATGCGCCAGCGCTGCCCCCCATGGGGCCGTGATCAATGTCATCGCGATGATCAGGAAAAACGCCACAAAATTGACGGCCCCGATTGTAAACGGTGGCGCAACCTGTTGATCAACCAGCAAAAACCCCGCAACGGAAGGCACAGCTATCAAAACGCCAAAGCCCGCCGCGGTTGCCACCGCCCGATGGATTTGTACCCCGAACAGCGACATCACCGGCACCCCGAATGATCCGCCACCAATGCCCATCAACACCGACAAAAAACCCAGTACAGGGGAAAGACCCGCGCGCTTGGCGCCTGTCGGCATCTGCGGGCCAAGCCGCCAATGGCTTTGCCCAAAGGTCATGTAAAGCCCGACAATAATCGCCAGAACGCCAAAGATGCCTTGCAACGCGGTTGATCGCAGCGACGCCGCAACCGTCACGCCAATCAAGGCCCCGACAACGATGCCAGGCGCCCATGTCTTAAGAATTTCCCAATCGACCGCG
Organism: Yoonia tamlensis; assembly: GCF_900115105.1. Classification (GTDB taxonomy): domain Bacteria; phylum Pseudomonadota; class Alphaproteobacteria; order Rhodobacterales; family Rhodobacteraceae; genus Yoonia; species Yoonia tamlensis. The sequence continues at coordinate 938,654 of NZ_FOYP01000001.1, read as the reverse complement.
CCCTTCTTGTTGTGCGACATAACCGACCGGACAGAGGTGACAATGATCGTCGCCAGCGACGTGCCAAGGCAAAGCTGCATCAACTGCGGGCTGTCATAACCCATCACACCAAAGACATAATAGAACGCCGGCACCAGAATAATCCCGCCGCCAACGCCCAATAGTCCTGCCAGAACACCGGCAAAGGCACCAACCACAAGCAAAAGCGCGCCAAGGCTTAGCAAAAGTGTCATATCATGCATGGGATTTCCTAAGCCGCCTGCGCGGTCACATGGGCAAGCGCGTCAAGTACAACCTGCGGCCCTGCCCCGTTTTCATGAACGTTTTCTGACAGATGCCTTCGCCAGCCGCGCGCGCCGGGGCGTCCCTGAAACAGGCCCAGCATGTGCCGCGTTACCTGTCCCAAGCGACCACCGTTGACCAGATGCGCTTCAATATAGGGGAGCATCAGATGCACGATCTCTGAGGGATTGCGGGCCATGCCTGACCCAAAAATCCGCGCATCCGCGTCCAGCAGGATATCACTAGGCGTGTGATAGGCGGCGCGCCCGATCATCGCCCCGTCTAGCCCCCTATCCAGCAGCGCCTGCGCGTCATCCAAGGTTGCAATGCCGCCGTTGATTGCCAAATTCAGCCCTGGAAACATGCCCTTCATTTCCACAACAAGATCATAATCCAGCGGCGGAATATCGCGGTTTTCTTTGGGGCTCAGCCCTTGCAGCCATGCTTTGCGCGCATGAATGATGAAATGGTCGACACCTGCCGCCGAAACCCGCGCCAGAAAATCGGGCAGGATCATTGCCGGCTCTTGATCATCGACGCCGATCCGGCATTTTACCGTAACGGGCACGTCGACCGCCCGCATCATCGCAGCGCAGCAGTCAGCCACTAGCGCCGGATCTTCCATCAAAACAGCGCCAAAACGTCCCGATTGCACGCGGTCTGACGGGCAGCCACAGTTTAGGTTAATCTCGTCATAACCGTAATCCGCCGCGATCCGCGCGGCCTCGGCCAATTGGGCAGGGTCCGACCCGCCCAATTGCAACGCGACCGGATGCTCGGCCGGATCAAAGCCCAACAGCCGGTCGCGATCCCCGTGGATCACCGCAGGGGCCGTTACCATTTCCGTATAAAGCAGGGCATGGCGCGACATCAGCCTGTGCAAATAGCGGCAATGCCGATCCGTCCAGTCCATCATCGGCGCGACAGAAAGGCGACCTGCACGGCGCAAATTTGCCGCTGTCATTTTGTTACCCATGTTCATTCACACCGCGATCATTGAAAGGTGTCGTGCTCTTATCAATTTGTTCGGATCAACGCCAGACGCGCAGTCAATTTGTCATTCTGCAAACCTGAAATCCGCGTAAACCGGATAGTGATCAGAGGGCCATTCATTCAAGTATTTATTTCGTAAAACAACAGGATGACCGACGATATTCATGTTTTGCGTGACCCCGATGTGATCAATCGCCCCAAACAGGTTTAATCCGCGGTTAAAGTGGTATGTCGCGCCCGCAACCGGTGCAAACTGCAACCCAGCGGCTGCCAATATGTCTTGGGTGCGTGCGCCGTGACGGGCATTGATATCACCGATCAGCACTATATTTTCGCCCGCTTCAATCCACGGCGCCATCCGGTCTACGACCAGTTCTGCCGACAGTATCCGGTTGCTGCGACTTTTATATTCGAAATGCACGTTGATCACACGAAACCGCTGCCCGTCACGGGTTTCAAACTGTGCCCATGACGCAAAAGCGGGCCATGATCCGTTAAACGTGCGCGAATAGATCACATCCGGCGTGTCCGAGAAAAAGAACCAGCCTTGATCCACAACCGCCAGCCGGTCCGCGCGGAAAAAGATCGGCTGCGTCGACGGAAATGCGCGCCAGTCGCCGACCGCAGCGGCGCGGTATGCAGGGTTCTGGTCCAGCAGCCAATCGCGCGCAAGATTGGTGTCGCCGTCACTGCCCCGCGCAAAGCTTTCCATTTCTTGAAACGCAAACACATCCGCCGCGACATCCTTGAACGCGGCATCAAGCGGGGCTTTGCGCCGTTCCCAATCGCCGACCGACCAGGCACCTGTTTCACGGCCAAGGATAATATAATGCACATTCAACGTGGCAAATCGCAGACTATCTGCGGGGCCGCGTGCCGCCGTTTCCTCGCCGGAGTTGCGCAGAATTTGCACGCAAGCTGTTGTCGCCAGCAGCAAAAGAACGGTCGCGCATATCCCAAAAACCCGTTTCACATTGCATCCTTTGTTGCGCGTCAATCGCGCCAGATCATCACCCCGAGATCGGCGACATTGGTGCCCGTGGCCTCAGTCAGCAGCAAATCACCCGCCTGCGCAAGGGCGGCATAGCTGTCGTTATTATCAAGAAGCTGTGACAGCCCGTCGATTTTCGCCAATGTATCCTGATCTACGATGCCGCCCGCGGCATCTGTCGGCCCGTCGCGCCCGTCGCTGCCGCCTTGCAGGCATGTGAAATCTTTCCAGCCACGCTTGGCCGCCTCTTGCGCGATACGCAGCGCCAGTTCTTGATTGCGCCCGCCGGATCCTGTGCCTTTGATCACCACGGTTGTCTCGCCGCCCCAGACGGTGACGCCTTTTTTGACATTGTCGCAGATCAGCTGCGCCGCGTCCGCGACATCGCCTTCAACTGGTGTGGCGATCACATGGGCGCCAGGCGCGGCGAGCGCCATTGCGGCCACGCTCTGCGCGTTTGAACCGACAAGGATATTACGCGCCTCTGGCAGGCTGTCCGGCGCGCCGTCGCGCAACAGATGCGCGCGCACGCTTTGCGGCATCGCATCCCAGATATTTGCGGATTTCAGCGTTGCAACGGCTTGTGCTGCGGTGCCAATCGGGCCGACCGTGGGGCCGCTGGCAATGGCCGCCAGATCATCGCCAATCACATCCGACAGGATCAGCGCGGTTACATTTTGCGGGCTTGCATGGCGCAAAAAACCGCCGCCTTTCAAGTCTGACAACTGCTGGCGCACCAAATTCATCGCCGTAATATCAAGCCCCGCACCCAGCAGTGCCGCATTGACCTGTGCCTTTTCCGCCAAGGAAACCCCAGCCGCAGGTGCAGGCAACAGCGCGGAGCCGCCACCTGATATCAGCGCAAGCACCGGACCGTCCGATGCATGAAGCGCTGTAATCACTGCCTGTGCCGCATCTGCGCCGTTTTGATCGGGCACGGGATGACCCGCGGGAAAAACCTGCGCGCCCCGCAATTCGCCCGCGTTTTCATAGTTGGTCACGACCATGCATGGCACATCCGCAAAGCGGTCCAATGCCGCCTTGGCCATTTTGCGTGCAGCCTTACCCACCGCGATGATCAGCGCGGGGTGCGTGATGCCGTCCAGCGCGCCTGCAACGGCCGCATAGGGGTCAGCGGCGGCAACGCCTGCTTGAAAAATGCCCTGCGCCTGTGCGCGTGTTTCATTCATGGTCCCTGCCCCTTTGGTCTGTCTGTTCGGCCATCAGCGCGGCCATTCGCTGCACGACCTGCAGTTCCGTTTCCGCCAAAGGTGAGGCATGCAGCGATGGCATCGCAAGCGCAATCAACACGCGCGGCGATTTTGCGACCATAATCACATGCGTGGCGCTATAGCTGTCAAATAGATGTGCAATATGATCATCCGCCAAGGCCCCAAGAGCGGGCGGATCGGCGCGGCGCAGTACCGGTGCCGCCGCGAATATCTGGTCCAGCGTGGCGTCCTGCAATTGCGCAAGGCTTTTGCGGCTGATCATCGCCGCCCCCTCCACAAGCGGATGCAGGCGCAGGTCACGCAAAAACGCAATCGGATCATTGGTTTGCGATTTGGCCAGATACTGCAGCAAGCCCAAAGATTGCTCTTCGGAGCGCAGGCTGCGCGCGTCGTTCAGGATCGCCACGAGCAACAGCGCCGTCATCATCACGGCCCCGCACAGCAACACCCCGTCGCGGTCAAGCTGCGCAATTGCGCCGACCAATGCGGCAACAAGACCGGCAGCCAGCACCATGACCACAAAATTCACAATCACCACACGGTGCCCGATTTGTGACCGGCCCAGCCCGATCGCAAGCCAGCACATGATCAGCACACCAAGCGCCGAAAACTGGATCGGCAGGCCCAGCACACCCATCAAAAAATCGCTTGTGGCCAAGGGGATAAACAGCAAAAGCGACAGTGCTATCCGCGTGGCGGTTGTGTTTTCACTGGCCGACAGGCTGGCGCGGTCGCGCCGCATAATCAACCAACCCGCGATAAAGAACCCGCAAAGCTGAAACCCCAACAGCAGGTAAAGCCGCAGCGGATCAATCCCGCTGCCGTACCAGAATGCACTAACAACAAAGATGGCGGTGCCCGCACCGACAATCGTTTTGGCGATGGGGGGCGCGTGGCGGCGCAGCAGCCCTTCGGTCAATAGCAAGGCCGCGAGCGGGATAAACGCCGCCCCCAAAAGCACAAGCACCCGAAAGCCCTGCACGCCTGTCACGGCCACAGCCACCCGCCCGATAAACAAGAGCATCGTGATGCGCAGGCAAAACAAAAACCGCCGGTTGATCGGGTCATGCCGATCGCGGCGCAGCAGGACCATCTGCAAGGTCACAAGCCCCAAGATCGCGGCCAGTGACATGCAAAGCTGCGTCAGATCTGTGGCGGATTGGGTCATTGACCCGCCCCCTTATAGGGGCGCAAGGTTTTCCACTGTCTGCCGCTATCCGCCCAATGAACAGCGGGCAGAATGATCCGCCGCAGCGCCACCAACCCACCTGTCAAAAGCAGTGCAAAGACCGCCGATTTCGGAACTTCACGGCGCAAATATTTGCGCATCGCGGCCAGATCCATCTGCCCCAGCTGGATCACATCATCGCCGCGTTCGTAATCCAATGTGGCGGCGCAAAAGTCGTTGAACCGCGCATCGCGATGCTTGGGGGCTGCATCCCATGTTTTTTTCAGATCATCGGAACCGCCCGTATAAGCACCTGTAATCACAAATCTTTCTTCGTCAAAACCAGCATCTGGCCCGACCCCGAACACGTCACGATGGCGCGCCATGATCTGGCGCGCAAACAACAGATGGTTCAGCGTCCGCCGCCCCCCATCCGGTTGCGGCCAGACGTTGGAAAACATCTGCGCGACCATGCCCACAACGGCAGGCACTTGGGTCACGTTTGAAATCCAGATTGGCCGAAACTGCCGCCGGAAAAAGATCAGAAAACAGGTCAGCCCATACAGCACCCAAGACAGATTTTTTGACCGCTCAATGGGGTCAACCATGACAAGCCCAAGGTGCAATACTTCGGTCGGGGCGGGTTTTGTCGCAAGCGTCATGATCGCCAGCGCGTTGAACGCGATAGGGGTGCCGTCGGCGCGGCTGACAAGGGTGATCACCACCTGTTTCATCCGCTCGGCATCGCCCGCAAAAACGCCATATGTCAGGCTGCCCGCGTCTAACGTGCGCGCGGCAATGTGGCGCAAATCCGCTGACAACGCCGCAAGCTGCGCGTCATCCATCCAGCGACCGGGCCGTTCAATGATCCGCACGCGCATATCCGGCCCCGACCTCAGGGTCACATCCAGATACGGCCGGCCAATTGTCTTGAAAAGGGTGCTGATCACGAAAGGAAACCTGTGGTTTTGCGCCACAGGTTAGGCAGCCTGCCCCAAAGGGGCAAGCGCCGTTTTTTGACACCGCTTAAAGGTAGCGGTTCACAAGGTTTTCAAGCCGTTCCTGACGGCCCGAGATAGGTTCGGGGTTGATGTTATTGGCCTGAACGGACGCGGTAATGCTATCCAGATCACTGTTCAACAGGCCCTTGCCCGCATCCGTGTCCCAGCCCGCGTAGCGCGCATCGCGCGCCGCTTCCAACTTGCCATCTTCCAGCATCGCTGCCGCCGCTTTTAGGCCAGCCGCGCAAGCATCCATCCCGCCAACATGCGCAAGGATCAGATCTTCGGCATCCAGTGACTGACGGCGCAGTTTGGCGTCAAAGTTGGTGCCGCCAGTGGTAAAGCCACCTGCGCGCAGCACCTCGTAATAGGCCAGCGCCATTTCAGGCACATTGTTGGGGAACTGGTCAGTGTCCCAGCCGGATTGGTAATCATTTCGGTTCATATCAATGGAACCGAAAATACCCAATTCACGCGCAACCGCCAGTTCATGTTCAAACGAATGCCCTGCCAGAATCGCGTGACCCTGCTCGATATTCATCTTCACTTCGCCCTCTAGGCCAAAATCCTTAAGGAACCCGTAAACAGTCGCAACATCATAGTCATACTGGTGCTTTGTTGGCTCTTGTGGCTTTGGCTCGATCAGGATTGCGCCTTTGAACCCCATCTTATGCTTATAATCGACAACCATTTGCAACATGCGGCCCGCCTGCTGGCGTTCGCGGCCCATGTCGGTGTTCAGCAGCGTCTCGTACCCTTCGCGGCCACCCCAAAGAACATAGTTTTCGCCGCCCAGTTTCATGGTCGCGTCCATGCAGGTTTTGATCGTGGCGGCAGAAAACGCAAACACTTCCGGATCAGGGTTGGTTGCGGCACCCGACATAAAGCGGCGGTGCGAAAACAGGTTCGCCGTTCCCCACAGCAATTTTATCCCAGTCTCGTCCATCTTTTGTGCAAAGTAATCAACGATTTCTTCGAGGTTCTTCGTGTTCTCGGCAAAGCTATTGCCTTCGGGGCGCACGTCGGCGTCGTGGAAACAGAAATAGGGCACGTTCAAAATCTGGAACATCTCGAACGCGACATCAGCCTTGAGCTTGGCCGCTTCCATCGTGTCACCAAACCATGGGCGATCAAATGTCTGCCCGCCAAACGGGTCACCGCCCGGCCATGCAAATGAATGCCAATAGGCGGCGGCGAACCGCAGATGGTCTTTCATCGGTTTGCCCATAATGACTTCGTCCGGATTGTAATGCCGGAATGCAAAATCATTGTCGGTGTTGGGCCCCTCGAATTTGATGGCGGGGATATTGCGGAAAAAGTCGGTCATGTCAGTCCTTTCAATGCGTCATAGCTGGCGCGGTAACGTGCGTGGGCCTCGGCAAAGCTGTCTGCCAGCCCAAGATTAGGTTCAATAATGCGGTCGATCTTCGGGGTGGTCGCGATCTCAACGCCCGCCCCTGTTGCGGCCATCAGCCCAAGGCGCGCCGCACCAAAGGCCCCACCAAAATCACCCGCGACAGGCAGTTCAACAGGCAGGCCCAGCGATGTCGCAATCGCCTGCACCCAATAGTCGGATTTCGATCCACCGCCGACTGCAATCAACCGTTTGATCTGCGTGCCGGTCGATGTCAGCGCGTCAAAATTGTCGCGGAATGCGTGGGTTACGCCTTCGAGAACGGCGCGGGTCATCGCTTGTTGGTCGGTTGCGTGGTCAAGGTGCAAGAAACTGCCGCGAATGGCCGCGTTATTGTGGGGGGTACGTTCACCCCCTAGATAAGGCAGGAAAAGCGGACGGGCTGGCGCCTGCAAAGCCCCCAAAGAAGCGGTCAGTTTCGCCGCCGGCGTTTTAACAGAATTGGCGTACCAGTTCAGTGCATCAGCGGCCGCTAAGATCACCCCCATCTGGTGCCAAGTGTCAGGCAAGGCGTGACAAAACGTATGCACGGCGCTTGCGGCATCGGGCTGGTAAGCATCAGAGGCCGCAAATAATACGCCCGAGGTTCCAAGTGATACAAACGCATCCCCCGCATTCACGATGCCAACGCCCACGGCACTGGCCGCATTATCGCCGCCACCGCCTGCGACAACGACACCCTTGGGCAGTCCCCAGCGGCTGGCCAGTTCTGCGCGCAATGTGCCGGACACTTCGGAGCCTTCGACAAGGCGCGGCATGTAATCGCGGGATAATCCTGTTGCTGCCAGCAATGCATCCGACCAATCGCGTTTGGCCACATCAAACCAGCTTGTGCCAGCGGCGTCGGACATTTCGGCAACCGCTTCGCCCGTCAGCCAAAGCCGCAAATAATCTTTTGGCAAAAGCACCCGTTTGACGCGGGCGAAAATCTCGGGCTCGTTGCGGGCAACCCAGACTAGTTTCGGCGCGGTAAAGCCAGGAAATACAATATTTCCTGTCAGTGCGCGAAACTGCGGGTCAGCGTCCAATTCAGCCGCCTCGACGGCCGCGCGCGTGTCATTCCACAATATACAAGGGCGCAAAACCTCGTCATCGGCATCAAGCAGTGTCGCCCCGTGCATTTGACCAGACAAGCCAATGGCGCGCACCGATTCCAGCGATTTTTGTCCCGCCAAAGCGCGGATCGCCGCATCCGCAGCGTCTAACCATGTCGCAGGTGCCTGCTCTGACCACCCAGGTTCGGGGCGCACCGCCTCAAGAGGGGCTGTGGCTTCTGCCAGAATGGATTGCGCATCGTCGATCAGAACGGCCTTTAGCCCGGACGTCCCCAAATCAAGCCCGATATACATGCGCATCCCCCCGATGTTTGCTGTCCTCTTGGCCCCAAGTTCTGAACATTGCGCGCCGATTCGTCAAATTAAATTCATTAACCGAATTAAAAATGCCAAAATTTCACAAGTAATATCTGAAATGCTACAATTTGCTTGCCAATTCTTGTATCAAAACCCAGAATGACCCCTATTATAATTCAGGTGCTGAACTATGTTAGACGATCTCGCGCAGCCCTCTGGTTGCGGCCCGCTTTTGCCGCCGGATAGCGCGCATGTGAAATCCATGCGTCAGCAAATTTTTGAACATGTGCGCGCGGCAGGTCGTGCGACGCGCACCGATGTGATCCGCGCGCTTGGGATCAGCGCGGGGTCCGCCACTGCATTGACGGCGGATCTGATTGCTGCGGGATTGCTGCGCGAGGTCGATAGCATCCCGCGCGAAACAGGGCGCGGGCGACCGGCTGTCGCAATCGAAGTCGTGCCGCAAACCCATTTGGTGATCGGGATCAAACTTTCGGACGCGGTGCATTCGGCGGTGCTGACGGATTTTGCAGGCAATACTTTGGCGACCGCATCCTTGCGCACGCCCGCCGGACCAAAACCGCTGGACGTGATCCTGACCGAGGTCGCGACACTGGTGCACGATGTTTTGGATGTTGCAGGCAAATCAACAGGTGACATTGCCGCCGTCGGCATCGGCATGTCGGGGATTGTCGACCATCAGGCAGGCACGGTGCCATGGTCACCGCTTTTGGCGCAGCGCAATTGCGATTTTTCGACAGCGTTTCAGACACGTTTCGGGCTGCCGCTTTATCTTGATAACGATGCGAATATGCTGACATTGGCCGAACTGTGGTTTGGCGCGGGGCGCGCGAAATCAGACTTTGCGGTTGTGACCATCGAACATGGTGTCGGCATGGGGCTGGTGATCGACAACCGGCTGTATCGGGGCGCACGCGGCATGGGGCTGGAACTGGGACATACCAAGGTGCAGCTGGATGGCGCCCTTTGTCGCTGCGGGCAGCGCGGCTGTCTTGAGGCCTATCTGGCCGATTACGCGCTCGCGCGCGAGGCGGCAACCGCCCTGCACCACCAGCCGCATGAACGCCAAAGCGCGCACGCGCTGCTTGACGCGCTGTTCACGCAAGCCAAATCCGGCAATGAGGCCGCGCAGACAATTTTTCGCCGTGCGGGCCGCTATCTGGCTGTCGGGTTGGCCAATGTTGTGCAGCTTTTTGATCCGGCGCTGATCATTATATCGGGCGAGCGGATGCAATATGACTATCTTTATGCCGACGAAGTCCTGTCGGAAATGCACCGCCTGACGCTCAATGACGGGCGCGCGCCCTGCGCCGTAGAAACCCACGCATGGGGTGATCTGGTATGGGCGCGCGGCGCCACGGCGCTTGCCCTATCGGCGGTCACCGATCAGGCGATAGCCGCAATTTCCTAGCGCGGGTTTGGCACCTCTAGTCCGCTGGGCACGTGGTCAGGCACGCCCAGCCGTCCAACCGGTGCGTTTGGATCCGTCAATGTCTGCAAGAATGCCAATAGCTGGTCAATCTGCGCGTCATCCAATGCCGGACCGACAGGCTGTGCCGCTTGGGCGATTGCAGCAAAGGTTTCGCGCCGGTCATCCGTGTCAAACGCGGGCAGCCGCGCCTGCGCCAGATCATAGTTTTCAAGCGCCGCGAGCGGATCCAGATGCGCGACCAGAAATGCACGTAAATCCGCATAGGCACCCGCATGCCCATAGGGCGCGGTCAGCGCAATATTGCGCAGGCTTGGCGTCCGGAACGCATATAGATCGGCAGGGTCGCCTGTGACGCGAAACCGCCCTTCGTCGCGCGCATGGTTTTCAAACCTTGCCGCCTTGCCTGGCCCGATTTGTGGGCTGCCTACGGCGTGGAATGCGTGATCCGTCAGAAACGGGCCGCTGTGACAGTTTGCACAGCCCGCATCGCCGTAAAACAGCGCCATTCCCGCAGCGGCAGGCTCAGAAAGCGTCGCCGTGCCACGCAGCACAGCATCGAACGGCGCCGTATCAGAGCGCCATTCAAACGCCATGAAGACCGCAATCGCGTTCGAAATATCTGTGAACGCAATTTGGTCGGGGTGATCAATGTGATCATAGGTTGCGACAAATGCCTCTGCATAGGCAGGCAGCGCGGCCACGCGGCGGCTGATAATATCCCATGCACCGCCCTGGCCGGTCAGCTCTCCGCGGCGGACAGCGGCAGAGATGTCGTTTTCACTGTAATGCCCCGCCATTTCATCACCGCTAAGCACCGGAAACATCGTTTGCGCCGAAAGAAGCGAGGCAAACCCGACGGCCATATCCGCGTCAAGCGGCGTGCGGATACCACCGGGGCGGGTCACGTCAACCTCGATCCGGCCGTCGTGAAAGAGCGTGGTGAATTCATGCGCACCAAGGTTAAAAAGTGCGGGCGCATTGCGCGGGATGCGTTGTTCGGGCAGGTTTTGCGGGTCCACAACACGTTGGGTTCCCAAACCGCGCCCGCCGTCACCGATCCCCAGCGATATGCCGTCACTGGTGCCAAACGCCGGATGATGGCAGGTCGCGCATGCAACCTCTTGGTTGCCCGATAGGATCGGATCATAGAACAACAGCTGCCCCAACGCAGCCTCTTGCGGATCAATCGCATCAAAATCGGCATCCGTCACGGGGCGCGGCAATTCCTGTGCCTGCGCAACATGTGCCAAGCCCAAAAGCGCAAATGCAAGTGCGTATTTCATCCGGTTCCTCCCAAGAACCAAATGGGTATCACGCCGGGCGCATCTTGCAAGTGGCTGCGATTACAAATGCTTGCGAATGCGGCGCAGGGCCGCCCAGACACAGATCACGACAATCGGGGTTGCAACCGCCCCCAGCGTTACCTTGCTGATATCAAACGCATATTGCAGTGGCCCCAATAGATAAAGCAGCAGGTTCAGTGCGTAATAGCTGATCGCGACAATCGACAGCCCTTCGACGGTATGCTGCAATCGCAACTGCAAGTCCGCGCGGCGGTCCATGCTGGTCAGCAGGGCCTGGTTCTGGGCTGATCTTTCGACATCGACGCGGGTGCGCAGCAGATCGCCTGCGCGCAAAGCCCTGTCGGACATGGATTTTAGCCGCGCTTGCGTCGCGGCAACCGTGCGCATCGCGGGGTCATAGCGGCGCATCATAAATTCGCCAAAGGTCTGCCGCCCCGCAAATCGGGTCTCGCGCAGGATTTCAATGCGCTGGTTCACGATGGTTTCATAGGCCGTGGTCGCCCCGAAACGGTAGGAGGACTGCGCCGCGATGCTTTCCAGTTCGGCAGATACATCCAGCAAAGCATGCAATTGCGCTGTCGCATCGGGGGCCGTTTCACGCATATCCGCAACCAGTTGCGACAGCTTGCTGTCAATCGCGCCCATTTGCAGGCCAAGGCTGCGCGCGCGCGACAAGCCCAGCATCGACATCGCCTTATAGGTTTCAATTTCGCACAGCCGCTGCACGACCCGTCCGATCCGGCGGGCGCCAACATCGGGGCGCGCAAAAATCGCGAACCGGATATGCCCCGCCGGATCTATCCGGAAATCGCCGGCAATCACCAGCGCATCATCCAGCACACGGCTGATTGCAAGGCTTTCCGGCACAAACCAATCGGCAGCTTTTTCAGCGATGTGATCATCGCCCGTCGCAACCTCGATCCGGATCAGCGCAGAAGTCACCCGCGTGCCAGGGGCCGCTTGCAGCCAGTCTTGTGGAAACAGGTTGAACGTCGCCGCATCAAACGGGGTGTCGGCAATCCCTTCGCCCCAGATGGTAAAGGTCACAAATTCCGTATGGCTTTCCCATTTGAGCTGATGCTTGCCAATCTGCCCGAAATAATGCGTTGCGTCGGGTTCAGGGTGCGGCGCGGCAAAACGGTCAAGCAATGCCACCAGATGCGCCATATCAGCGGCACGATCACGGCCCGCCGCGTTCTGCCCCGGCTTGATTGCAAGGAAAGCGGCACGACCCGGGGCCTGGACAACCGGAAACGGGCGCGCGTGCAATTCATTGGCCATTGCAAACCGCTGCGGGTGATCTTCGATTTGGGCCATGTGCGCACCTTTGTGTTCCGAGCTGACTGCAATCTAATGCACGTCCGCGATATTGTAAATAAAAACCGTTAACTTACAATATGTTAGCAGCACACAACCGCATACAATTGGCCGCCACCTATGGGGATCCGCGCTCGAAATGCGCCTGCAATGTCTAGAGCTTTGACGTTGTTGGACATTTTTATCGCGCTCGCAATGCGCGCGTTTCTCATAACTGCATGGACCTGCGCACCGATCTGGGGCAAATGTGGCACATGGTACATGTCGTTTTGTTCAACAAACCTTTTGGCGTCCTGTCGCAATTCACCGACGCGCGCAGCCCTTCGCCGCGGCCGACGCTTTCGACGTTCATCGACATGCCCGGGGTTTATCCTGCGGGCCGCCTTGACCGTGATAGCGAAGGCCTGCTGGTGCTGACAGATGATGGCAAACTGCAGGCGCGCATTGCCGATCCGAAACACAAGCTGACCAAGACCTATCTGGTGCAGGTCGAAGGCACACCAACCGACCATGATTTGCAAGCGCTGCGCGATGGCGTGACGCTCAAGGACGGGCCAACGCGCCCTGCCAAGGCGCGGCTGGTTGATCCCCCTGCGCTTTGGGAACGTGATCCGCCCGTACGGTTTCGCAAATCCGTGCCTGATACTTGGGTTGAAATCACCATCAGCGAAGGCCGCAACCGTCAGGTGCGCCGGATGACCGCCCATATCGGCTTTCCGACATTGCGGCTGGTGCGCTGGCGGGTCGGCGACTGGTCGCTTGACGGGTTGGAAACTGGAAAATGGAAGATTGCGGGGACCGTCTAGCGGATTTCGATCTGTGCCTGAGCGGATTGGCCGTCGGCATCAATCACCGTCACCGATGAAAACCCCAGCCCCGGCGGCGCGATATCCACCTGATTGCGAAAACTACGCGCGACCGGTTCGCCGTTCACCAGCCATATAAACGGCGCGCGCCCGTCTTGCACTTTGACCGTTGAAAACGACCCATCGAGCACTGCCCCGTTGGGTGGAAAGGCGATTTGCGGCGCGTGTGAACGGGCCGTGTTGCGTGTGCCGAAAAACTGCAAATGCTGGGGCAATTGCGCGGTCGAAAGCAGCAGCGTTTCGTGCGGCGGCGCGCCCAGTGGTACGGGCGTCGGCGCGATCCGCCCGAATGCGTCAAACATCACCGGTGCCGCCAGATCACCGCCAAAGGCGCCGGGCACCGGCGTGCCATCAGGCCGCCCCATCCAGACACCCACAACATATTGCCCGTCAAACCCGATCGCCCATGCATCGCGGTGACCATAAGACGTGCCGGTCTTGAACGCGATCCCTGTGGCCTGCACCCCGCGCGGGCGTGGTGCTTCTTCGAGAATATGCCCGACCTGCCATGCAGCGGCGCGGTTCATCACCACATGCGGCGCAAAGCCGGTGCTTGTCGCATCGTGCCAGCGCAGATCCACCGCGACACCGTGGTTGCCAATCGCGGCATAAAGCGCCACGAGATCCTGCAAGGTCAGCCCCACGCCCCCCAACGCCACCGCCAGACCCGGTGCGCCGCCAGGCACCTGCGGCGCGGTGCCTGCGCGGCGCAAACCTGCTATCAAATGATGCGGGCCCAAGGATTGGGTCACGGCAACCGCCGGAATATTCAGCGAATGTTGCAAAGCGGTGCGCACCCGCAATTCCCCGCGAAATAGCCCGTCAAAATTCTGCGGCTGGTAGCCGTCGAAATTGGTCGGGCGGTCGGCGATCATGGTTTCGGGGTGAATCAGCCCTTGGTCAAAGCCAAGTCCGTAGATCAGCGGTTTCAATGTTGACCCGGGCGAGCGTATGGCCTGCGTCAGGTCCATATAGCCGCCGCGCAGATCGGCGCTAAATGCAGCAGAGCCGACGCTTGCCAATATATGCCCGTTTCGGTGGTCCGCGACCATCATGGCGATTTGCACCCCATCGTCACGCCCGCGGATGGCATCAGCGGCCAGCGCCTCCAGCGCGATTTGCAAGCGCCGGTCAAGGGTCAGGTCATGCTGGCTTTGCAGCGGGGTCGCAGCCACGGCACGGTCGGACACTTGCGGCGCGTTGGCTGGCAAAAGGTGGCGGGTTGGCGGCACCGGCAGCCGTACCGCGCTTGCATATGTTGCCTGATCAAAAAGACCGTCGCGCAAAAGCCGCGCCAGAACCGCATCGCGCGCCACGGTTGCAGAACCTGCGGCGCGGTCCGGACGGCGGGCTTCAGGGGCTTGCGGGATCGCCACCAAAAGCGCCGATTGCGCTGCAGTCAACCTGCGCGGCGGGCGGTCAAAATAGGCATAGGATGCCGCGCGCACGCCTTCGATATTGCCACCAAAGGGCGCGTGGTTCAGGTAAAGCGCAAGAATTTCATCCTTGCTGAACTGCCGCTCAAGTGCCCAAGCCAGCCGCACTTGTCGCAGCTTACCACGCCAGCGGCCCGTGCTGCCGTCTTCGAGAAGGCGCGCGACTTGCATGGTCAACGTGGAGCCGCCCGACACCACCTGCCCATGCCGCACGGCCTGCCCGATCGCGCGCAAAGCGGCAATAAAATCAACGCCGTTGTGGTCATAAAACCGCTTGTCTTCGAACCGGATCAGCATCCGCAGATAGGTCGGATCGACCTCTGCCAGCGTCACGGGCAGCCGCCAGCGCCCCTGCGCATTGGTGTAGACGCGCAGCAGGTCGCCATTGCGATCGCGCACCTCGGTGCTGATATCCGCGTCAAGCGTCGGCAGTTGCGTTGCATCCACCCAAGCGTCCACGCCGTCGCGCGCCGCAGCCCCTGCCCAAAGGCAGAATGCAATGGCAAGGACCGCGCGCATCACGGGGTGATCGTCACAGTCCCCGCATCCGTGCGCGCACGCATTTGCGGGCGGTACATATCCTCGACAGATGCGGCGGGATGATGGAAATACCCCGGCGAGACGGCGCGCACGATATAGGCCAGCTGGAACGGTTCGTCCGACCGCCAGTCCACGGCGGCCAAGAACCGGTCGGTCCGGAATTCGGCATTTTCGGTATAGGTCGATTCCACCCAATCCAGCGCGCGGATATCACCTCCTGCCAGCAGGTTCGGATTGTCGATCTCAAAGCCTGCAGGAAGCGGATCGTTGACCATCAGCCGCGCCTCTTGCCGCCCGAAGGGGATGACGGTCAGCAGCGTGACAAGCCGCGTTCCTACGGCGACATTCGCCGGATCGACGGCCTGCCCTTCGGTTGTCAAATAGATGCGCTCGATTGCGTATCCATTGCCGCCGGCGGGTTCTGGCGTGCTTGGCACCCCAAAGGTTGTGACTGTGATCTCAGTGGGTTGCGCGCTGGTGTTTGTGATCTGCACGGGTGCGGATCGGGTTTGCGCATCGCGGAACTGCACCACCGGCCCGTCGGGCAATGCCCCGTCAATGGTCAGCCCCGTGTGGCGCAGATCATCAACCAGCGCATTCGCCGCAAGCAAGGTCCACGCCGCTTCTTGGGTAGAGGCATGGCTTGCCTCGCTTGCGATCCGCTGCACCAGCATGTCGCGGTCAATTGCGGTGCTGCCCGCCTCAACCGCGAGCGCAAGCACAGCGGCAGTGTCGCGCCGGTAAGTGCCGTAATCGCTGCGCCAATAGCGGGCTTCGGCTTCGGCAAAGCGGGCGGATAACACGCGCCCTGCCCGCCCAAACAGCGCATCTGCACGCGGTTGGTCGCCATATTGCGCAAGTGCGGCCCCCAACTGTGCCAGCGCCAAAGGCGAGGTAAACGCATCCGCCTTTTGATCCGCATAATAGCGCAGATCGCCAAACGCGGCCTCGCCTTCGCGGGCAAGCACAAACAGCGCATAGGCCAGATCAGCCCCGCCTTGGTCAAAGTCGGGATAGTAGTTCACCGCATTGCGCAGGTTCGCCACCGCATTGTCATAGGCAACATCGGGCACCGCATAGCCCGCAAGCCGCGCGCGGGTCAGGAAATCGGTGACATAGGCATCAAGCCACATATCCCCCGAGCTTGGCCGCCACAGACCAAACGCGCCATTGGCGGCTTGATTGGCCGTAATTTCGGCAATTGCCTGCGTGATCCGGTCCTGGATATTGTCGCGCGTGGCCAGCCCCATCGCCGTTGCCACGCCGTCCAAATACAAAAGCGGCATCGCGCGCGATGTGATCTGTTCGGTGCAGCCATAGGGGTAATGATCCAACGCGTTCAGCAGCCCCGGCGCATCAAACCGCGCCAGCGGCCCCGCCGAAAGCGCGGCCTGCCCGGTGCCCGCAACCAGCCCCGCAAATACATCATCATCAAAGGTAAACGTGCGCCCCGCCCCAAGCGTAAACCGGCTGATCCGGCTGATTGCGGGGTCATTGACCACAACAGGCACGTTCAGCGATTTAACCAGCGCGCGCCCGTCAGGTGTGGTCAGGGTAATATCAATGCTGTGATTGCCCACGTCAAAGGCGGCAAAGGGGAATTCGAACACCTGCTTGCCGCCTTGCGCCAAATTGAAAGACGCCGGAATTTGCGACACCAGCGCCAGACCAGCAGCTTGCACACTCAACCCCATATCCCCTGCTGGCCCGTCCGCATGAACGATTTCCAGCAGCACGCGGCTTTGATCACCCGGCGCCAAGAAACGCGGCACAGAGGCGGTCAGCACCACCGGATCGCGCACGATCACGTCTTGTTCGGCTTGGCCGACACCACTGTCGGACCATGCAATCGCCATCAGCCGGATGGTTCCGTTAAAGGCGGGCAGATCAAACCGGACCTGCGCGCGCCCTTGGGCATCCACCTGCACAGGACCTGTGAAATAGGTGACCAGTTCTTCGGTGGGTGGCGGGCTTTGCATGCCTGCGTTGGCCATCGCATCCCCGCCTGAACGCACCGTGCCCATCGCGCCGTTCAGCCCGTCAATCAACCGGCCGTAAACATCGCGCATCTCGACCCCGAGCTTGCGTTGTCCAAAGTAATAGGCGTGTGGATCAGGGCTTTGGAAGCCTGTCAGGTTCAGAATACCCAGATCAACCGCGGCAAGCGTGACATAGGCGGTTTCGCCCGCAGCGATCCCGTCGATTTGAATACCCACATCCATCGGCCCACGCGGTTGCATTGTGGCAGGCGCCTGCAAGGAAACTTGCAACGCCTTATCGCCCGGATCCACCTGCGCATAACCAAGCCCGAGCGCGCGGCTCGGGTTGCGGTTTTCGGCAACCGACATGGGGCGAATGACGGCGGCGCTGACATAGGCGCCCGCCCCCCATTCTTCGGTTACGGGCAAGGTGATCAGGTTTTCGCCCTCAACCACGGGTACGGTTTTGAGGCTGATCAAACGATCCGACATCACTGTCACCACCGCTTGCCCAGCGTAGCGCGGCACAATGCGGAAAGTTGCCGTGTCACCCACTGCATAGGCGGGCGCATCCAAAGACGCCTCAAGCAAATCGGGCGTATCGTCGGCAGAGGCAGGCGCGTACCAGCCTGCGTAGAATTCATCAGAAGCCGCATTATAGGCCCCGCCAATTGCTTCGACCACAATTTCATGCTGGCCCCATGTGACATCGGCTTCGACGCGGGTCGGCGTGCTGCCCAGCTTGGCTTCGCCGGTGGCGACACGCGTGCGGGTTGTAGTGGGCTCCCAATACCAGCGGTCGTGCAAGCGATACCATTGATAGCGGGTCGTGACCTTGTTGACGGTCCATTGCACGCGCATATCAGCGCCCGTCATATCGGGATTCAGCGCGATCAGCTCAAACAGCGCTGTGCTGCCTTCGCCAATGACACCGTCAAACAGCGGCTTGATCCCGATCATCGGGCTATCGGGCAGCACGGGCGCGGTGATCTGGCGCTCAACAGGGCGACCGGAGCCTTCCTTGACCCGCGCCGTGACCCGCAATTCAAGCGGTTGGGATGCCGTGAAATTAGGCAGATCAACGGGCAGGTTTGCCACGCCTGCGGCATTTGTCGTGCCACCATCAAGATAATTCAACTGCCCGTCAAAGCGCGCGTCATATTGCCCGAAACGGTAGCCCGGATAACCTTCAAGACTGCTTGCCGCGCGCAGCAGTGCCTCGCCCTCGACATCCAGGTCAGCGCCGATTGCACCAAACAAATAGCGCGCATCAACCCGCAGATTGGGCACATCACCAAGACGAATTGAGTCCGGTAGCGTCAGATCAAAGTCGATGCGTTCGGGCAGGAAATCCTCGACCAGCACGGTGGTTTGCGCCAATGGCCCGCTGTCTTCATCGGCTTGCACCGTGACCCGCCACGTGCCGCGCGGCGCGGTTGACGCCACAGGCATCGCAAACACATGCCCGCCGGCGCGGTCATTGCTTGAAATCTGGCGCGCATATTCAACCCCGTCGGGGCGGGTCAGCACTGCCGTCAGTGGAATACCCGCCAGCCCCAGCGCGGTTTGATCGCGCATCAATGCTGTCAGATGAATCGTATCTCCCGCGCGATATGCCCCGCGATCACTGGACAGAAACACATCAATCGGCTGGCTGGGCGCACGCCCTTCGACACCGCGATCCGACAGGTCAAATGCGGCATCCGTCAGTGACAGGAACGTCATATCATCGCCCAAGGACACGGTGACCATTGCGGGGGTATTGCCGCCGGTTCCACGGGTCAATCCGGCCGGAAAACGCGCAACGCCATCGGCATCGGTCTGCGCCATCCCCAGAACCGAATTGCTGCGCGAAACAAGCGTAACTTGGGCATCTGCAATTGCCAGCGCATCGCCAAGCCCGCGCGCGGCAACCGTCAGCCCGTCATTGCCCAAATAGGTGGCAACACCGATATCGGACAGCACAAACCACTGCGTGACCGTGCCAATCTCATCGCTGTTATCCGCGCTGCTTGCGCGCAGCGCATAAAGCCCTGCGGGCGCGTCACGCAGCGCGTCAGCCATTGGCAGGCGGGTCAACATATCGCGGTTCAGCTCTTGCGCCACGTCGGCGCTGCCGGCCCATATAGTTGTGCCGATCTCGGATGACAGATCGCCCCCGTAATAAGACAGGGTGTCATCCATCAACCCCGATTGCAAAGTGCGCATCAGGTTGCGGTCATCGATCCGGCTCAGGCTCAGGTCGACCCCTGTCATATTCACCGTTTCAAGCGGAATCGCGATATCACCCAAACGCGGCAACACATAGGCGCGGCTGCCAAAACGCATCGACGGTGCGCGGTCGCGCACGTAAAGCGTCAACTCCACCGGACGGATCATGGTTTCACCGCTGGCGGCGGGCAGCCCTTCGCGCAACAAAATCCGGTAGCGTTCACCATGCACAACCCCGTCCACGCATAGCTGCGCATCGCTCACGCTGACCACCAACTGCGACTGCGGCAATTGTACAAAGGGGGTGTAATCCGTGCCCGCACCAATCAAATCTTCGCTGAAAACCGCACAAATACGCGGGGTTGCGCTGTCGCTTTCTACTTTCGTATCCACCACGCGAAACCCGTATTTTCCGATCGCTTCTTCCAGCAGGAGTTCTGTTTCACGGTCAAAGCGCAATTCTTGCGCAAGGCGCAAAGCGTCGATCATTTGGCGGCCGCGATTGATATCCTCGAGCGCATAAGCAACGGCCATCGCCGCGTCACGTCTTGTCGCCAGATCAAGCGAACGCACATAGGCGTTGATAAAGGCTGGAAAGGCCATGCCGCTCACGCGGCTGCCGGACCCTTGGGCGCTGCGCCCGAAAGCGATCCAGTCGCCTGCAACATCCGAAGCCAGCGCCTGATCCCATGCAAAGCTTTGCGCGGGGGTTGCATTGCGGATGGGCTGGTTGGCAAGCTGTGTCAATTCGGCAGCCTGTGCAAAATCACGTTCGTGCAAGAAATCCAGTTCCGCCATCCGCGCGGGCGCGCCGGCCAGAACGGCAGGATCCGTCGCATAAACCCACGCTGAAAGCGCCCCTTCGAACGGGATCATATCGGTGATATTTGTCTTGGGAAAACACGCGTTCGAGCGTTGGTTGAACGTAAACGCGGTACAGGATTTGCTGTTCGAACAGGCCGCCTCGCAGGCGGCGGCGGTTGTGTCAAAGATCTGCGCTAGATCGGTCCCCACAAGATCAACGCCGCGCGCGTAAATTGTCCGCGTCGCCGCAATTTGTTCTTGGGCCGCGGCAGTGCCGCCAAGCGTGGTTGCAATTGCAAAAATAAATGCTGTCAATGACCGGAACATGCGCAAGCCTTTCTCGAAATACAATCAAAGGTTGGCACGGCGCGGCAATCCAGACAAGAGTTTGGTTGCGAAAATGCGCGCAAATCTGCGCCGCTAAACAGGCTGCAAAAGCGCAGGACCTTCGGCGCGGCTGTTAAATGGCGCAACCGGATAATGGCGCAACCGCGCGCCTTGACCAAACCCCGCGAAATCGTCGCTGCCTGCCAGCCACGCGGCACGTTCATCCGCGTCCAGAATCACAGGCATGCGGTGGTGCACATCGCTGACATCGGCATTAGCGGCGCGGGTCAACATGGTGCAGGTCAGTAAATCCTGCCAGCGCGACGCGAGCCCCGCGCACCAAAGCGTTGGATCATTGCTATGCGACAAGATCGCATGCGGTACCTTGTGCCCGTCTTGGCTTTGCCATTCGTAATAACCGCCCACGGGGATCAAGCAGCGGCCATGCCGCCAAACCGCGCGAAAGCTAGGCTTTTGCGCCGCTTCTTCGATACGCGCGTTAAATGTTGTGGCTTTCCAGTCTTTCAACGCACCGCGATGCCATGATGGCACCAGCCACCAGCGCGCCTGCAAGGCCACTAGTGGCGATTTGGCAAGGATCAGGATTTCCTGGGTCGGTGCAACATTGTAGCGGCGCGGTGCGCGCGGGGGCACGATAACGGGCGTATCGACAAAAGGGTCGACAAGCGTCTCGCTATGTTCGGCTTCGGTGCCGCGCAAATCAGGATCAATAAAGCGCCCACACATAACCAAAGCCCCCCGAATGATCCGCTGCATGATCCGTTCAAATCCGCATCTGACCTTAAGCGCAATTTCCAAAAGTGCAATCCGCGCGGCAAAGCTTCAGCTGGTCCAGTCACAGGGGCATTAACTCGAAGTGACGACGGACGATAAGACCGCTCTTTTTCGGGCGCGTCTGTCAGACGTCACGGTGCAACTGCCCCCCTCTTTAGGGTTGATTCCGCACCGTTCATTCTGGGTCGCAAAATCGGTATTGGACCCCCATAAAATCAACGTGCGCAAGCAAACACTTGCCTTGCAGAACGGCACCGAAGTCCCTATCGCAAGAATTCGCAAATCCGAACCGCAGACTTGGCTCGACGAATACATGTTGCTGTAACGCGGCAAGATAAGGTTGCGCAGCCGTTCAGCACAGATCGCATTTTGATAGACCACTCAAGATTGGATCGAAACATCCTTGGTCCGGTCGATTTCATCAGTGGCTCTTGGTCAATGCGCCCTACCCATTGCCATAATCACAATCTTATACATTAGAAAACATCGCTTTAAACATGATTATTTTGAATTTCCCTCATGATATTTCCTCCGATACCTTTTCGGGAACACGAGGGTTCGTGCGTTCTTATTTTGCGCGGTGCTCTTGGTTCGAAAGGATTTCGTGATGAACAAATGCCTGATGTTTGCGTTGGTCGGCGCTGTGGCTCTGTCTGCATGCTCAACCGAGAAGGTGGTCGATAATTCCGTCGACGGCACGCTGTTTGTTGGCCGCGCTGCCGTCAAGGGCGTTGTCGGTGTTGGCAAACTGGCCGTCCGCGGTACGGGCGCCGCAGTGAATGCGGCAACCGGCGGTGGATGAACATCGCGTAGGACGGAAAACTGGGAAGATGCAGGGGGATAACGACATGTTAGACATTGCGATGGAAGCTTGGGATCAAAACAGCGCCGCGTTTGTTGAGGTTCTGACAACCAACCAACAAGGCAAGCCATTTGGGCTCAAGTTCGGGGGCGCATTTGCAGGCCCAAATGTCTTGGTGGCCGGACATAGGCCCCTGACTTCAATGGTCTGTGACAGGCTGTTGCAGCTTCCTACGATCCATTGGATGCGCGGCACGCTTACTGTTATTTCATTGGATGCCTTGGAAGAGGCCGCAATGTCGCGCAGTGTTGCTTCTGTCATCGAAGGTCGCCCTGATGAGCTGTTGTTTTTGCCCTATGCCCCGCGTACGGCGTTTCGCGAGGCTGCCGCAAAAGAAAGTTATTGGTCCATCCTGCGTTTGTGTACAAGTTTGGGTATGATCTCTGGACGTGGCATTCCAAGCAATCCAAACCTAGCAAAATAAGGAGGATCCGATGCGCATTCTGAAACAGGCATTTGCCGCAATACTGATTTTGCTCCTTGTGATCTTTACCGTGCAAAACACTGGGGAAGTCGAAATTAGTTTTCTGAATTGGTCCGTCAACACACACCGGTATGTCGTCGTTGCCACAAGCGCTGCTGCGGGCGTTCTGATCGGATGGTTGCTGCGTGCATCGCGCCGCTAATCTGCGCGCGCCAATGAAAGCGCTGTTAAAGTCACAACAACCAACTTTTGGGCTGGCACCATCTGAATGGTGCGGCCCATTTGGACGATCCTAAAACCCCATAAATACCAGTCGCGCCCTGCGCAAACGAAAGGCACACCCGATGGAAGAACTCGAGAAATCCATTTCACCATTTATGGCCTATATTGATACGATGGCGGATTGGCTTTCCGGCGTGATTGGAAACAATGTCAGCTTGATTCAGGCTGTCGCATTGGTTTTGACGCTACTGGTGGCAATCGGGTTTCACCGTTGGGTGCGCACATTCATCGCATCTGGCGAAGCAAAAACGGACATCAAACTGTTCAAACAACTATTGCGGACCGCTCGCGCGATCAGCCTGCCCATTGTTTGGGTATTCGGGCTTTGGGTGTCGTTGGCTGTGTTGGGTGCTGCGCATCAGGCCACCGGACTTTTGCGGCTTTGCGCGAGTTTGCTCAACGCTTGGGTTATCATCCGCATCGTATCCACAGCCATTCCCAGCCCGGCCGTTTCGAACGCATTTGCGTGGACGGCATGGGCAGTTGCAGCAATTAATGCCTTGGGTCAGCTTGACCCCGCAATCCGGTGGCTGGACGGCATCCGGTTGACAAGCGAGACAGTCAATATCTCGGTTTGGGATATCGTGCAGGGCGCTCTTGTTACGTGTGTTTTGCTATGGACCGCCAATTTGCTGGTGCGTCTTGTGCAGAACCGGTTGGAAAAATCCGCGACGCTTAACCCCTCGATGCGCGTTTTGACGACCAAGCTGCTGCGCATCGGCCTGATCGTCGTTGCGGTGGTGCTGGGCATGCAAAGCGTGGGCGTTGATCTGACTGCGTTTGCGGTCTTTTCGGGTGCGATTGGTCTGGGTGTTGGTCTGGGTATGCAGCGGACAATCGGGAATTTGGTCGCCGGCTTTACGATGCTTGCCGATAGGTCAATCAAACCTGGCGATGTTATCGAAATCGAAACAGGCACCGGGCCTACATACGGCGAAGTAAAGACGCTTGGCGCGCGCTATGTATCCGTGAAAACGCGTTCTGGCACGGAAACATTGATTCCAAACGAATTGCTGATCTCGAATCCTGTGACCAACTGGACATTCTCTGACAAATTGGTGCGTCGTGATATTCAGGTCGGCGTTTCCTATAGTGCTGATCTGGAACTGGCGCTGCGCGTTGCTGTCGAAGCTGCTGCCAAATGCGGCCGTGTGCTCAAAACACCGCCGCCGATTTGCCTGATCAGGCAGTTTGGCGATTCATCGATTGATCTTGAGGTGCGGTTTTGGATCGCCGACCCCGAATTGGGCGTGGCAAACATAGCAAGCGAAGTTTATCTCGAAATCTGGCGTACATTCAAAGCCCACAATATCGAAATTCCTTTTCCGCAACGCGATGTGCATATCCGGACGGGCGCCGCAGTTTCGGCCGCGGAGCAGTAACATGCTGCCCCCGCCATGGCCCACAAGAACAAATATTAAGTGAATTGACGTTTATATAAGCATCTCTCAAGATCGGGGGATGGATATTACACTGCTCAAAACCTTTCTCGAAGTTGCGGCTACCGGCTCTTTTGTGTCAGCGTCGGAACGCCTTTTTGTGACCCAATCCGCCGTTTCGCTCCGCATTCAACGGCTAGAAGATTCGCTTGGCAAACCGATGTTTACGCGTTCCAAGGCCGGGGCGGAATTGACCAACGCCGGCCGCGAGTTCGAACGCTACGCGCTTTCTATTATCCGCGTATGGGAAGAAGCGCGCCAACAGGTTGCAATCCCCGAAGGGTTTACCCGCAGCTTGACGATTGGCGCACAGTATTCGCTTTGGCCGCGCCTTGGATTTCGCTGGATGGACAGGCTGCAAGAATCTGCGCCAGATCTAAATATCCGCGCCGAATTGGGCCAGCCGGACCGTCTTACCCGTCTTTTGACCGAAGGCATCATGCAAGTCGGGTTGCTTTATATGCCGCAAATCAGACCCGGATTGATCGCCAAAGAGGTGATGAACGAAGAGCTTGTGCTGGTGGCCTCTTGGCCGGACGCTGATATTGATAATCTCGACAATTACGTCTTTGTAGATTGGGGGCCGGAATTTGTAGGCGCCCACGCACAGGCGCTGCCTGCATTAACCAACCCCGGTCTTACGCTTTCGTTGGGCGCCATGGCTGCGGAATATATCGTTAACCGGCGGTCATCGGCCTATTTGCCCGCACGCTATATCAAGAAGTATCTTGATAGCGGGCAATTGCATCTTGTCGCGGATGCGCCGCGCTTTCCCTATCCGATCTGGGCCGTTTGGCGCGATGACCTTGACCCTGCGCTGACGAAATTAGCCAAACAGGAACTCGCCATAGTTGCCAGTATCGCCGAGGCAGATGGCGAAGCCGTTTTGGATCGTTTGCGCGGTATCAGCGACGATCACATCGTTGAGGTGCTTGGCGAAGAGGCGGCGCATAATTCATAACCATTACTTGTTTTAAGCATGATTATTTTGAATTTAACTTATGCATAAACCTCCACTATGTCTTCTCTCAGCAGAGATGCTCCCGATCCTCAAGCAGGACGGATCACCTTTATTGGGAAAGGATAGACCCATGACAAAGAACGTATTTATCGTGGCAGCGATTGCCGCAACTGTTGCGACATCGGTTTCAGCACAAGAATTGATCGGCCGCGATACAATTGCCGGCGACCGTAACGAAGACCTGTTGCAAGCCATCGAAGACGATGCAGAGCGTGAACTTGACCGTTTCGGCAACGAAGGCCGCCCGCAAGGCTTTACAGGTTCTGTTGCACTGCGCGGCATTATTCAAAGCGGTAACACAAACACCACCAACGTCGGTATCGGTACTGACATGAACTATGTGTTTGGTCCAAACGGGATCGAACTGCAGTTGAACTATGCCTACAGCGACGATGACGACACAGCCGCAGAAGAAAGCCTGTTCTACGGCCTTGAATACACACGCGACTTTAGCCCTCAGCTTTTCGGCTTTGCCAAAGTACAGGGTTCAGCCGATAGCGCGACCGATGCAGCGTTTGAAACTGACACGTTCGTAAGCTTTGGTGCGGGCTACCGCGTCTTTAACGATGCAGACCGTCAATGGTCTGTCCAGGGTGGCCCAGGCTACCGTTATGCAACGCTGACAGACATTACAGCTGGCGACGTTAGCGAAGGCGCATTTGGTGTGTCTTCCGACTATGCCCAAAAGCTGAGCGAAGGTCTGTTTGTGACCAACGATACAGATGTGATCTGGTCAGAATCCGACACTGTTGTGTTCAACGACCTTGCTTTGAACGTGGCGATGACCGAAACACTGGCGCTGCGCACAAGCATCCTGACCGAGTACCACACAGAGCCAGGCACTGCAGAAAACACAGACAACACCTTTGGCGTGTCACTGGTCTATTCTTTCAACTAAGCGCGGGCCTGCATTCCCACGTGAAACTCTTTGGGGAGCGGAGAAATCCGTTCCCCAAATTGCATTTAACACAATGCTTTTGCGCCATCTGATACCAACGGCCACAACAGCAGTTATCTTCTATGGGCGCACCCCTCGCAAATACGCGCTTCGTATTTTGTGCCCGACTGCGATTCTATCGTGACGTCATACGGGTATTTTCCGCATAGCTGCGTTACCTTGGCCCGCATCAGTGTCACGCGAACGAGGTCACAATGAATATTGTCTACTTGGTTATGGGGCTCTCGGCCCTTTGTGCTTTGGCGTATGGCAGCGTGCTGGTGCACCAGCGCCCAAGCACATTGCGCACGATTGTCAAAGCCGCGTCAGTTGCATCGCTCGCCACGATCGGGGCGCTATGCGGCGCACCAATGCTTTTGACCGCTGCATTGGTGTTAGGCACAATAGGTGACGTGTTCTTATCGCGCGAAGGCGAGCGGAACTTCTTGTTTGGTCTGGGCGCGTTCCTGATCGGCCACATGGCATATATTGGCCTGTTGATCGGCTATGGCGGTTCATGTGCTGCATTTGTTTCGAATCCGCTTCTACTGTGCGCAAGTGCGGCATTGTTTATCACTGCGGGCCTGATCACGCGGCGCCTGTTTCCCTATTTGGGTGCGTTGCGCATGCCGGTCTTGATCTATGTCCTTGTGATCGTTGTTATGGGTGTTTGCGCTCTTAATGTCCCTGCGAAATGGCCGTTTGCCTTGACCATATTGGGTGCGCTCATGTTTATCGCCTCTGATGCGATCCTGGGGTTCGAAGTATTTGTTTTTAAAGACGCAACCGGTCCTCGCCATGGCCCGGCCAAACTTCTGTGGTTCCTATACTGGGGCGGCCAATCACTGATCTTGTTTTCCTTTTTGGCAGCCATTTGAACCGATGCCAAAAACATGCCACTGGCCCATTCTTGCCTTTGTTGCAAACCTATTGGATCAAAGGCTGACTAGGATTCCGACATAGGATCAGCACATCCAATCCATTTGCGCCACCACGCGCCCAACCAGGAGCGCCAAAAATCTCTAAGCTGTTGGTTTAAATAGTGCCCACACGGCCCCCTATTTAGAATTTAGCGTACTGTTATTAATTGATAAAATATGAATCAATATTAATCGCACCCCCATATAGCGTCTCTAGCGTTCTATTGCTGACGTAACATGACCGTACGAAATCAAGCTTAAGGCCACTAGACAAATGTCCCCGGCGAAAGCGGCAGATGGCAGCGACCGTCACTCTCGCAGTTTGGGCGGGAAGCAGAAGTTCGCTGCAGATGCGACGCTATAAGATATCTGTGGCAATTGGGGGCGTTGGGGTTGCGGTAGAACTCAATAAGGCCGCGAACCGCAGCATATCGCATTCTCAGTCCATTGACAGCTAATTCTAAAACTGAATTGGGCCAATAGGCATACGCCGATTTTTCGCTTAGTCACCTATGCTGAAATGGCGTCAGCATCGGCCCCTGTGGTGATTTCGAAGGCTTTCAGCGGGCCCGATGGGGCGGTGTAGTTTTCGGATGCGCTCACGCCTGCTATGGCGATGTTGCCCATCGGCTTTGTTGCGTTTTGTTCGGTGATGTCGATCATGCCAAGCGGGCTGTCGGAATAGACCAGCGTCATCCCGTCGTCAGAGACGCTGATGATTTCGGCCGAGGATTCCGCCAATGTGTCGACGTTGTTGGTAAGGTCGCGAGACTCGCGCTACGGTTAACGCTCATATCCGCAAGCGCGCCCGTCACCGCAAGCGCGAGTGTCGACCTCATGCCGATGAGGCTAAGGGACATTCTGTGGTCCTAATATGAATGAATTCCGGCACACAGGATGGCGGGTTTCATGATGGTTCGGTGACGCCAGCGTAACAGAATGATGAAACTTTGCCCCGTGCGGGCACTGTCACAAAACCCATACATATCCTTCACACAAGCGTCACGCGACCGCCGTAGCCGACGCCCAGTGCAGACGACCTGCATGTTCGTCAGGCGGGACGTGAGTGCCGTCATGACGCATTTTTTCCGTTTAAGGGCGATGCTTTACGCCCGACCAATAAGATGCGCGCCACGGGGCGTGCGAAACATGACACCGGAGTACGATCATGAAGAACATCGCGATAAGCTCAGCTGCCGCGCTTAGCATGTTGGCAAACACAGCCTTTGCCGAAACCGAAATCACTTGGTGGCACGGCATGGGCGGCGCTCTTGGCGAAACCGTCAACCAGATCGCCGAAGGCTTCAACGCCAGCCAGGACGACTACACCATCACCCCCGTCTTCAAAGGCACATATGAAGAAACTCTGACAGCCGGCATTGCCGCATTCCGCGCAGGCGAACAGCCAAATATCATGCAGGTTTTTGATGCTGGTGCGGCAACAGTAATCGCGGCCCAAGGTGCGACTGTTCCGGTTCAGGATCTATTGGAAGCCAATGGCGTCGACTTCGACATCACCGACTACATCTCTGGTGTGCGCTACTTCTACGCCGACGCAGACGGCAAAATGATCGGCATGCCGTTCAACTCCTCTTCGCCCATCATGTATTACAACGTGCAAGCGCTTGAAGCGGCTGGTGTCACACCGCCCGTCACATGGGAAGAATTCGAAACGGTCACAGCGCCCGCCTTGAAAGACGCAGGCTATACCGCGATGGCACAATCGCACCTGCCGTGGATTTTCGTTGAAAACTTCATGTCCCGCAACGATCTGCCATTTGCGACCAATAATAACGGGTATGATGGCGCTGAAGGCACTGAAATCCTCGTTAATATCGAACCGCTGAAAGCGCATTTCACCGCACTGACTGAATGGCAGGACGCGGGCTATTTTGAATGGTTCGGTACAGGTTGGGGCGACAACCAAACACCGTTCGAAGAAGGTGAGGTTGCGATCTGGTTCGGCTCTTCGGGTTCTTTTGGTGGTCTGTCCCAGAAGGACCTCGGCTTTGATTTCTCCGCGACCTATCTGCCTTATTGGGAAGCGGTTACAACTGAGCCAAAGCAAACCTTCATCGGCGGCGCGGCCCTATTCGCGATGTCTGGCAAGTCTGACGAAGAAAATGCCGCTGCGTCTGCGTTCTTCGAATACCTGACCTCGCCCGAGGTGCAGTATATGTGGCACCGTGAGACAGGCTATGTGCCGATCACAACTGCCGCATATGAAATGGCAACCGCCGACGGCCACTATGACCGCTTCCCTGCCGCTGAAACAGGTATCTTGCAGTTGTCACTGGATGCGAGCGAAAACACACGCGGCTACCGCATGGGGTTCTACGTGCAAATCCGTGATGTGATGAACCGTGAATTCGGGCGCATCCTGACGGGTGAAACATCTGTAGATGACGCATTCGACGCGATCGAAGCTGAATCAAACGAGTTGCTGGCCCGTTTCGCACAAACGCAGAACTAAGTCACTTCACCGTGACCCAAGCGCCCGTACAATCGTGCGGGCGCTTCCCTTTCATGACCCCGAGGACACTATGAAAAGAGCAGGCTTTGCCACGCGTTGGCTACCGATCCTTTTGTTGCTGCCGCAGCTGGCAATTATCGCCGTTTTCTTTTACTGGCCTGCCGCCCACGCGGTGAAGTCGTCGTTCTACCTCGAAGACCCTTTCGGGTTCGGATCCAGTTTTGTGGGGTTTGACAATTATATCCATCTGACGGGCAGCTCGGAATACGGGCGCATCGCCAAGTTTACCGTGTTGTTCACAGTGCTTGTGACCTTCTTTTCGCTCGCGCTGGCATTGTTGCTGGCAGTGAAGGCCGACAATGTGATCCGCGGCGCAAAGACCTATCGCACATTGCTGATGTGGGTCTACGCGGTTGCGCCGCCCGTTGCGGGCTTTATCGGCCTATTGATGTTCAACCAAAGCTGGGGACCGCTGACAGAGCTGGCCAAATCGATTGGGTGGGATTTCAAGCTCGGCGTTAATTTCAACGATACCGCATTCGCGATGGTGCTGGTGTCAGTCTGGAAACAGGTACCTGTGAATTTCATCTTCTTTCTGTCGGGTTTGCAATCCATACCCAAATCCGTCCGCGAGGCTGCGTTGATTGATGCAAAATCATCCTTCCGCCGCTTCTGGGACGTGACGTTTCCATTGCTGGCCCCCACAGGTTTCTTTCTGCTGATTATCAACATCACCTACGCATTGTTCGACACCTTCGGTGTGGTTGATACGCTAGTAAAGGGTGAACCCGGCAACAACCCGATGACCCTAGTTTACAAAGTCTACGTCGATGGGTTCCGCGGCAATGATATGGGGGGATCCTCTGCACAATCTGTCATCCTAATGGTGCTTGTTCTTGCCCTAACGGTATTCCAGTTCCGACTGGTCGAACGCCGCATCCACTATACCTGAAGGGGCCGGACATGACCGAGACCACACATATTCCCGTTGCAAAACGCCCCGTCAAATGGGGCCGCGTGATGGACCATTCCATTTTGATCCTTGGATCACTGTTTATGCTGGTGCCATTGCTGATGGTGCTGCAAACGACCACCACGACCGACCTTGAAACCATCAAGAACGGGCCGGAATTTGTTATCGGCGACCGCTTCGACGACAACTTTATGGCGGCAATGTTCAAGGCATCCGGCTTTTCGGGCGAAAATACTGGACTGCGGATGCTGATAAACTCTCTGATCCTTGGCATCGGCTTTGCGATCGGCAAGATTGTCATCGGGATGATGGCCGCCTATGCGCTGGTCTACTTTCGCCTACGGTTTGCCACGCTGGCATTCTGGCTGATCTTTACCACCCTGCTGTTGCCGCTCGAGGTGCGTATCCTGCCGTCCTACGAGATCGCGCAGCAGCTGGGGCTGCTGAACACCTACACCGGCCTGATCGTGCCGCTGATTGCCTCGGCCACGGCGACCTTTTTCTTTCGGCAATTCTTCCGCTCTGTGCCCGAAGAACTGGTCGAAGCCGCGCGGATTGATGGCGCGGGTCCGGTGAAATTCTTTATAGATATCCTTATGCCTCTGTCGCAAACCATGATCGCTGCGATGTTCATTATTATGTTCGTCTACGGCTGGAACCAATACCTCTGGCCGACGATGGTGACGACCGAAGAGGGTATGTACACCCTCGTGCGCGGCATCAAACAACTGACCCAAGACCTCGAGGGGACAAACATCCCAGAATATGGCCGTGCCAATATGCTGGCCCTCATCGCGATCCTGCCGCCTGTGCTGGTCGTGATCATTTTCCAAAGCTGGTTCGTCAAGGGCCTCACAGAATCCGACAAATAGGACAGAAGACATGGCGCAAGTATCGCTTAACAATATCCGCAAGATCTACCCCAACGGGTATGAGGCCGTCGTACCCACCAGCTTTGACATTGCAGACGGGGAATTCGTTGTGCTGGTCGGGCCGTCGGGCTGTGGCAAGTCCACGCTGCTGCGCATGGTCGCAGGGCTGGAGGACATCTCCGAAGGGGCGCTGTCGATCGGGGATCGCAATGTGAACCACGTTGATCCGGCTGACCGCGATATCGCGATGGTCTTCCAGAACTACGCGCTTTACCCGCATATGACCGTGCGCAAGAACATCGGCTACGGGCTGAAGAACCGCAAAACCCCCGCAAGCGAGATTGAAGACAAGGTGCAAACCGCGGCCAAGATGCTAAACCTGACAGAGTATCTGGACCGCAAGCCAAGCCAGCTATCTGGCGGCCAACGTCAGCGGGTGGCCATGGGCCGTGCCGTTGTGCGCGATCCGGCGTTGTTCCTGTTCGACGAACCCCTGTCCAATCTGGATGCTAAACTGCGTCACCAGATGCGGATCGAGATTAAGGCGCTGCAACGCCGCCTTGGTGTGACCTCGATCTATGTGACCCATGATCAGGTCGAAGCAATGACAATGGCCGACCGGATCATCGTGTTAAACGCAGGCCGCATCGAACAGATCGGTACGCCCGCTGAAATCTATCACCGTCCAGCCTCGACCTTTGTTGCCAGCTTCATGGGCGCGCCGCCGATGAACTTGCTGACTGCCAAAGGTTCGGGCGGGCGCGTGACCGTTGGTGAAACCATTTCGGTGGCCGCCGAGGTCGCTGATGGCCCCGTCACTTTGGGCATCCGCCCCGAAGACATCGAGATCGGGCCAACATGCGACATCCCCTTCACTGTTGATATAGTCGAAGAACTGGGCGCGCACCGTCTGCTGCACGGCCAGTTGGGCGGGCAAGAGCTTACGATCCACGTCGGCAAGGATGTCGTCGTCTCCGCTGGGCCGATTCGCATGTCGATCAATCCCGACGCTGTGGTTTTGTTCGATGCCAAGTCGGGGCTCGCGTTATGATCACAACTCAGCTGGCAGAACTTCCGCCGATCACCGCCGCAGAGCAGGCAAACATCGTGTCCGCACCGCGCACCCCCGACGCCCACCGCGCCTTGTTGGCACAGACGCCTGCGATGAATGCAATTCAGCAGGGCGGCACCGCGTCCGCCTCTCTTCTAGGATCACAATTCACAGTTGCGGCGTGGAATGTGGAACGTTGCCTTTTCCCGGAAGACACGGCCGCCCACCTTGCGCCCGTCGCACCCGATATTGTGCTCTTGTCCGAAGTCGATCACGGCATGGCCCGTACAGGCCAGCGCCACACAACCGAAGTGATGGCCGCTCGGCTTGGCATGGCCTACGCCTTCGGGGTCGAGTTCCACGAGCTTGATCTGGGCGGCGCCACGGAGCGCGCCTATTGCACGGACGACTTCAATGCATTGGGCTGGCACGGTAATGCGATCCTGTCTTCGGTCCCGTTTGAGCGCACCGCGCTGATCCGGCTGGACGATCACGGCCATTGGTTTGCGAGCGACGCGAAAACTGTCGACCCCGAGCAACCACGGTTGGGCGGGCGTATGGCGCTCCTCGCTGTTGTGCCAACGGGGAACGGGCCATTGTGCGTGGCATCTACCCATCTCGAAAGCAATGCGGATGCAGCCCACCGGCACGTGCAAATGCTCCGACTGCTCGACGCGATAGACGCGTTCGCGCCTGATTTGCCTGTTATCATCGGCGGCGACCTCAACACTGGAAATCACTTGTGGCCGCTTTTCGATTGGCGCGACGAGACGCTGTTTTCGCTGGCAGAGGGTCGGGGCTATGCGTGGGACTTTACCGCGCCGGGTAATAGCACCCGCCCGAGCCTTATTTCGCCCCATCCGGACCGTGTAATGAAGCTGGACTGGCTTGCCGGTCGTGACCTTAAGAGTTTGGACCGCGGCGTTGTGGCATCGACAATGGCCGATGGAAGGCCGCTTTCGGATCACGACTACGTTTGGTGCAAAGCTGAAATTCCGGATTGATGGGAACGTCGAACCCTATGAAGGGGTTCATTGTGCGCCAGCAAAAGTAGATCGAAACCCGTCGAGGGTGTTCAATATTTGCGGGATTTAGAGCAACCTAGAGTGGATATCTGGTTTGAGGACGCTGTGCGGCACCACTAGTACCAACGCCAGCAACGACTTTGGGCCGTCCTTACTTGCGGTGCTGGCGCCCACAGGTGAAATGCTAGAACCGATTTAATGACGGTAGTGAAGACGTCCGTACTCTAACTTCAAACAATCTACACGTAGGTTATAGGCCAGAAAGTGCCCTTACGAAAACTAGAGAAGAATTTCGGAAGGCAGCTTAGATTATATTGACGCGCCCCTCTAAAAATGGGGGGATTACCACGGGACTTGGCGATCCGTGCGTTGGAAATGGCCATTGCGTTCAGAACACCACCCAGAGGCTGCATCCACCACATGGATCGCGGATAGCAATACTGTTCGCATGACTATCAGAAAACTTGTCTGACGTCAGAACTTATGGGTCCAAATAGGTCGATTTGCTAAGATAGTGTTTGTTGCTCATCGTAGCCACTGAGGCGTGGACGATGAGAAAGACAACGAAGAGCCCCGGCGAGAAGATCGTCAAAGACATCAAGCGCGCCACGCGCAAACACTAATCATCTGAAGATAAGATCCGGATCGTACTGGATGGCCTGCGTGGCGAAGACAGCATCTCGGAGCTGTGTCGCCGTGAAGGGATATCGCAGGGCATTTATTACAAGTGGTCCAGGGACTTCATGGAAGCTGGTAAGCGTCGTCTTGCTGGCGATACGGCGCGAGCCGCCACCACGGACGCAGTGAAGGAACCGCGCCGGGAAGCAAAGGACCTTAAGGAGGTGGTTGCAGAGCAGACGCTTGAATTGCGTCTTCTCAAAAAAAGCATGTACGACGGTGGGGGCGACCCCGAATGAGGTATCCCGCATCTGAGAAGTTAGAGATCATCCTGCGGGGCGAGGAAAGCCATCTGTCTGCCCGTCGGACATTGGCCAAACTGGGTATCCCACGGACGACATCCTACCGTTGGTATGATCGTTATCTGCAACGCGGTAAGGCTGGATTGCAGGATCTATCTCCCAAGCCGAAGCACGTCTGGAACCGCGTTCCTGACGAGGTGAAGCGCAAGGTTGTCGACCTCGCCTTGCAAGAAACAGAGCTGTCGCCGCGCGAATTTGCGGTGACGTACACGGATCAAGAACGGTATTTTGTCTCGGAATCTACGGTGTACCGTGTGCTGAAGGCCCATGATCTGATCACCAGTCCCGCCTTCATTGTGCTCAAGGCAGCGAATGAGTTCCAGCACAAGACGACGGCCATCAATCAGCTTTGGCAAACTGACTTCACCTATATCAAGGTGATGGGATGGGGCTGGGTTTACCTCAGCACGGTCCTTGACGATTACAGCCGTTACATCGTCTCCTGGAAACTCTGCACGACCATGCGCGCTGAAGATGTGACCGACACGCTGGACTTGGCGCTAAAGGCATCTGGCTGCGATCAAGTTCATGTCGTTCACAAGCCACGTCTGCTCAGCGACAACGGATCCAGTTACGTCTCGGGCGATCTGGCAGAATGGTTGCAAGACAAAGGCATGAAGCATTCTCGTGGTGCGCCGTATCATCCGCAAACCCAAGGCAAAATCGAACGCTGGCATCAAACTTTGAAGAACCGCATCTTGCTGGAAAACTACTTCCTGCCGGGTGATCTTGAAGCCCAGACCGAAGCCTTCGTCGATCACTACAACCACCAGCGCTACCACGAGAGCATCAACAACGTCACACCCGCCGACGTCTACTTCGGCCGTGACAAAGCCATTCTACAGCAAAGGGAAAGGATCAAACGAAAGACGCTCGAAGTGCGCCGCTTGCATAACAGACAACGCGCCGCATAATAAAACCAACCAGATGAGCCAAACGCTCTCTTAGTTTAAGCCGCACTTGGTGCCAAAAACCCTGACGACGAACAGATACGGGAATTGGACCAACGGGCGCCAATATCTGCGAAATTCTGACCAACCCGGTCCGGCGGAATTCTGGTCTGTGTGTCATCGTATTGCCTCATGTGCTGTGATGCTCGCAAAGCTGACATGATCCATATTGGTATGGTGCGAATAGAAAACGCGCCTATCCAAACAATTCCACTCATTGAAAACACTGAAAGAAAACTCATCTAATCGTAGTACGATTAGTTATTCATCTTCGGGGAAATAGGATGCACCCATCCTAAGGTACTTCAAAATCGTTTCCCGACTGACGGAGACGCCAAGCTTGTAGCAAACCTACTCAAGCTTGCCTGCAATTGGGCTTCTCTTATCTGAGTGGTCCCAGCCGTATTCATCTGTTGCCATCGCCGCAACAAGCTTGGCTATAGAGCGAACACCTCGTGGGTCAGGACTTGATGCCTTAACACTTCCACTGTTTGCGGCCACATCTTGACTTTGATCTCTGGCATCAAGACGAACTGCCGTGGTTTGAAGCATATCGCCAAAACCCGTGGGGCCTCAAGTTCGACTGAATTAAACCACTCCCGGGCTCTAGTATCTCGTGCTGTTCCTAAACCATATACGCCAAGCGTTTCTGACCGATTAATGATGTTGAGCCGCTTGACGGCTTCTTTTCCAACAAACGCGTCGAAGTCTCCCCGCCCTGACCTATATTTTGAAACTGTTCGTTCAGTTCGGGCGTTGGTTCAAGACCCAGTGAAAGCCACATCAACTCCTGGCCATCAAAGCTATCGCGCAAACTCCACATCTTAGAATCAGCGGCCTCGTCAGGAGACGCACCAATCGCGATCAGGACGAATTTATTTCTGGGTGCAATGGCAGTGAACGCAGCTTTTCGCAACGTAGTGATCTCGTTTGCGTGTTGTTCTAGGCCTGCAGGTTAGGACACATCAGCAAGCGTCTTTAAAACTTTTGCATCAAGCGATGCGCAATAGCGCTCGAATAGTTTAACATGTTCATTGCGCGTTTCCAAAAAGCTCTCAACTATCGCACGAAACCCATCCCCGAACGCAAGCAAGCACTCTCCTTCTCGGACGTAGGCCCATAACACGAAATGCCGACAAACGGCCCTACGTATCAGAGTTTTAGCTTCACTTGACGACATTGATAATTGCACCATCCAGACAGTTAGCTCATCCTGCCTTCAACTTATCCAAGAACCCAGCCACCAATCGGCAAACTTTACGCGCCCGTCGAAATGCCGCCCGAATGTATAGCAGTCATTCACTCGACTTCGAACGAAGATCCGCTTTGAGCCCCGTTTTCCAGATGCCATCACGCATCAATTTGCGAGTTCAGAAAATCAAGTCTGTTGCTTCCGGTCCATAGCGGACTTTGACAATGCTACTCTATGCTGCGCTGCAGTAATGTTTGCACAGTAAAGAGGTTATCGGCTATGCATTTAATATTGGCTTTCCGATGCGTGATGAGTGGAGTATGTGCGAGGTCGTATCTAGGTCTTGATCCACACTATTTGGTCGCAGAATTGGGAATACGGTATATGGTTTCAAAGCCTGAGTCAGCTTGTGAAAACCCTCCCATCGCGTACAACGTGTTACGATATACAATCGCATAAGTTGCGAAATCATTGAAGCCGTAGTTCTCGCTTTCATAAATAAATGGATTTTGACTTTGTAGATCTTCAACATCGACCTCGATCCGAAACAGGTCCATGGGCGGGTAGGCTGTAATTGAACGGCCACCGTAAAATAGGATCTGATCACGTATATCCGTGTAACGTTGTTCAGACTTTTGAAATCTAAACTCCATGCCCAATGCATTGACGATTAAACGGGTGTTGCTGTCGGCAAAGTCAAACGTCGCTTCGTCAATTCGTTTACACCCCCGCGCAACGACAGTCTGCCCGGGTCCGTGTCCGGAACCGATTGCCGACCCAAGAAATGTACACACAAAAGGATCATTTAATGGTGTCTCTAGCCATTGTCCGCGCACGGCGTCCCATGTTGGAGCGTCGACATCGGGCTGGTCTTCGACGTCTTCACATTCATCTTGATCCGCAAGTAATGTCACCTGACGTGAAGCAAACGGTGCCACGTCGATCTCATCTAGAAAGGCCCCGTTGTAGGTCGCTGTCAAAAGCATGGTGCGGGCCTCACAGGTGACGTCCAAGGGCGTCATTGCGTACCCATCCAGGTTATGCGGACCTGCGGCTACCAAATTTGGCGGAAGATGGTCCCATTTCACAGTCGGTGACGCGATAGGGGCGCTATTCTCTATGGTGAATTCGTAATTTCCGGTCCCATAGGGTGAAATGTCGCCGGGACCGTCAATCGTTATAGCAATTTGCGGGATATCAATCCGGACGGTCGTTGTTGGCAGCTCAGGAATGATTTTGAATTCTGGTGGTAAGTTTTCAAAAGTGATCGCAACAGCCCCTTGACCTGTGTTTACGGCTGTAAATTCCCGGTTCTCAATTCCGATATTGACGGCGCGCAGGGCATTGCCAAGCGGGAGGTCTACCGTATTTGCGGCGATCAAGGTTGATGCGGTCAGGTCCAAGCGGCATATCTCTGGCGGGGTTCTGATTTCAGAGGTCTCGCCAAGGTACTTGGTTATGTGGCTGTAAGCATTGTTCAGGATCTCACCGTCTCTGACCCCTTCTGCGCCGGACAGATAAATATCTAGCTGTGCATGGCGGGTGGCCGCATGGCTTGTTGTGCGAAAGCTCTGATGTGCTGCTTGCACCCGTGATACAAGGGCTGCGCGATTTCTGGGGGCAGCGACAAGCAATTGTTTAAGGTCGCCCGGCACAGATTTGCCACCTATAGTTGCCATCGTGAAATCAAAGGCAGCTTTCGACATCGACCATCCGGCGCTTAGTGTTGTCAATTCGACTGTTTCGACGCGAAAGATACGGTCTTCTGGCAAACTGTCTGCATAGATCGCGTCTGGGGTTGCTGTTGCGAATAGGTTGGTAAACTTAGATGGATAGGTGCCGCGTATGACGTCATCCAGCAGTGTTTGAAATGCCAGATAAGTGTTGAGCGTGTTCGCTGTTGTCGTGGCAGCTTTGGTGCTTCCGCTCACCAAACCGACACCGGACGCAATCAAAACGACTTCGACTGATTTCAAAGTCGCCTTTTCTTTGGCGTATATGGTGCCGCCTGTGTCTTGGTTGGCCTGATCAAGTGCCGCTACCATTTGTTGCAATTCATCCTCAGTCTGCGGACATGTACGCAGACCACTTGCGATAAAGTCTTGAGCGTTATGCAACGCGAAACGGTCAAGATCGGGTTGAAATGCAAGGGTTTGCGCCGAAAAATCTGATGTATTGAAACTAATTTTATCGACAACAGATGCTTGTTGGGGCGATGCCAAGACCATATCCAGTGTTTGCACGGCTGCCGTATTGGGCAGGTCCAGAACATATGTCGCAATTGCATCTTGAACACGTTGCGTTTGCGCATCCGCATTCAGATAGTGTTCCGCATTATCAAGGTCTTCGAGATGAAGTGCGTTTTGCTCTTGGCGGGTCATCAACGGGGCTGCCTCCGGCGTGATCATGTCGATCAATCTTTGCGTGCGGACAGCCAGTTCCCTGTTGTGCATGATTAATTCAAGGTAGGCGTTTGGTCGAATTGCGGGGGGCAAAATCCGCAACGGATGCGGTGGGCATTCAAAAACCACATCTTCATTTTGATCTTTGGCCATTAATAATACATGCGTATCGACACCTGAACTTGCCCATTCAATCAGGGGAATGATCAGCCTCGTGTCTGATGCGGGTTCGGGGTTTTGGAGCCAGAGCAGACGGTCATCTTGGGGAGTTAAAAGCACGGCTTGCCAGACGACAGGTGTGTCCACTTGATCAAATGGCAAATTGAGGGCTGCCGTCTGAAAGCTGGTCACTTGTACCGGTAGCCCCACAGCATCGCAGGCCACGTCTGCGGCTTGGTCTGCTTGCACATGTGTCGCGAAAAGGATCGCGGCACTGAATGTAAAAATTGTCGTGAATAAGTTCATAAATCGTTCCGCCAAACCGGTCTAAGTGAAAACCATCAAAATTGTGCCGCACTATCGGGCTAGATATGTTTCATCGACCCATCCCACGATTCCGCCGGCCTTGATGCTGCACCATGCGCTATCACACCGGCCCATCATGCGCAGATTGCAGGTTCCGGCTGGCAGTTCGGCAATCACGCCGTAATCTACACTAGGGCCTACACGGACGTTGAGGGTCGTGTTGACGCCTCGCAAACACCCCGCCTGCGTTTGTGGTGTCACATTGAAAACAAGCACCCCGTTTCCTGTACCGCTTACATTATCCACCACGCGGCAGCTGTCGGTGGCCAAAACCGGGGCGACCCCGCGCAGCGTGAAATCAGCCCCTTGGATGAAATCCCCAAAGACGAAGTAGTCTAAGGCCCCACAATTTGCGCTGAATATCTGGGCCATACCGTCAAGATACCCATCGCCGTGTTGTCCGCTAAAAAGCACGGTGCCTGCATTGACCCCAATGTCCTGCAACCCTTGTCGCGGTGTCAGGTATCGGATTGTGACACGCGCACCTTCCACCTCAACCGCCATGTCAGATCCGTTGTGAGAATAGGTCAAGGTGTCGGCTTGCACTGTGCATGGCGCGGCGCAAAGAATCCAAAACGTACATATTTTTGCGCGTTGAAACATGTGTGCCCCTTCTTATCGGTTAATCACAAGGTATCGCCCCGGCATCCAACCTTGAACGGTTCCGGTGGTGATATTGCACCAGACACGGGCCAAAGTTGCCGCTTGCTGGGCGGCCGTGAATTCTTCAAACATGATATTGTCGATCTCGGGGAGGCAGGTGATTACTTGCAGGCCCTGCACATTCCCCGCCAATGTGCCGACAATGGCTGATGTGCGATCTGCCGCACTGCGTAGATTTAAGCTGCTGTTGGCGGGGATGTCGCGTAATCTGTAGGTGTATTTATAAATCCCAAAACCGGGCGTGTCGTATTCGTCTTCGGGTGTACTTGGAGACGTGCCCACAGGGGTCAATGTCACTAAAAAAATTTCGTTACCGATGAACAGCGTTCCCCGCGGCGGATGGCTGCGCGTGTCGATCAACAAATGCCCCGACCATTGCGCGATGCTATTGGCGTCACGGGTTGTCACTTTCAACGACAGCGCTTCGGCGGCCTGACGATCAAAAGTAAACTGCGTTTCATGCGCGACAGGGCTGCCAAAAAGCCCAAATAACGCGCCCGTCGCCGAAGGGCCTGTCGGACTATCCCAAAACGAGATATTCCCAAGATCCCGCCCGGCGTCATCACGTATAAAATGCAAGCCGTGCGGCAATCCGGCGGGCTGCGGCTGTTTGGCTTGGGCAAAAACATCCGCTGAACACATCATCTCTTCGCACACATGCGGGCCACGAAAGGCAATACCCTGCCAGATCGGGGCAACGTCTGCACCAGTGAAAAGCGATGCGGTATCGCGGCGCGGCCCCGTTGACAGAGCCAGACGGTATACCTCGGGCGCTTGCCCAATGCGAAACGAAATTTCCACGGCGTCGTCACCGAGGCCATTGGAAAGGTATTGGCTCTGTAGAACGTGGACCTGTGCAGACCCATATTCATTGGTTGCAAGCCGTAACGCCGGACAAAATGTGTACTCTAACGTGGCCGCGCAGGGGGCACCTACGTCATAAATCTGCAAATCTGCCGTGATCTGTGATTGCCCCGTATAATGGATAATGTCGGCTGCTATTTCAAAGCCACCTAAGGCTTCCAAGGCCTCAAACCGAGCGTACCAATTGCTTAATCCGTCGCGCACATCCTGGGCCGCGAGGCTACTGCCGCAGAAGAGGCAGATCATGGCGCATATGCGGAACATCATGGAACAGGATTCATCAAACAACCGACATATTTTACACGTAGAAATGTCGCACAGGGGCGATGGTCGGGCGAAGTCAGGAATGCGATTTCATCAGTGCTGAGTGTCGCACCTTCACCGACGACTAAGCGGATGTCGGCATAGTCGCCCGTCACGTCGACGATCAATTCGCTACGCCGCACGCCATAACCTTCGCCACCAACATTCATCACAAAACGACCAGTCGGTAGATAAAACGGGGTGACGTCCCCATTGCTGGCAATCCCGCCGCCGCTTGCAAAATAATTCCGACCCGAGCGGGGTTCGTCATAGAAGTACGTGGTCTGACGCTCAACACGTTGTCCGTTTGTCTGCATGGCTTCGACGAAAACACGGGTCACATCGAAAGAAAAATCGACCTCTGTGATGCCGCCGGGCGCGACAGAGACGATTTTCTCCGCTGACGTCGTGCGGTCCAAATTGGCACGGATCAGATAGTCGCCGGCAGGCAGGGCGAAATCTAAGTTTTCGTAAGCCTCATGCAATGGCGTTTCTGCGAGCGATCCATCGACGAAAGGATAGATCTCATAATAGGACCATGCGTGCGGTTTCACTGATGACGTCGGTGGGTTCGCTGTGTCAAGCGGTATGGCAGGGTTCAAAAATGTGTTGATCACAAGCCGTGCTGACAGGGACAAGTCAACCAAATGCGTGCCCCTACCCTCTGGCACATGGAAGGTCGCTGATGCGTCATATATTCCGACCCGGGTGATCGCCGCAATATATTGGCCCGGTGGCAGGCTCGCGGTTGCCGAAAGGTCGGATGCCTCTGGATAATTGAGACTGTAGTTATCGCGCGCAACGGGCGTTCCATCCGCTTGTGTGATGGCGATGGTCAATTCACGTATGCCCAAAATTGGATCATTTGCGGTATCGCGGATAAAGAATTCCACATTGCGTGGTACAGGCCCGATGGGGGTGAAATCACTGTCGTCCAAGGTGATCTCTGGGTGATTGAGTGCGCGAGTCAAAGCATCCTGAAGTCCTCCGGCATCTGCTGCCGAAAAATAGGCACCACCCGTTATGTCAGCTAAGCATTGAACCTGTTGGCCCTCATCGGCGCTCAAACCAAAGCCCACGACATGCGCGGTGAAATCAATGCCCGCAGCCTCAAGCTCGGACGCCAGCGCGCAAGGATCGGCATTGCAGGTTTCAATTCCATCTGTAACCAGCACAACGGTCGCCGCATTTTCCGTGTAGCGCATTGTTTCAGCAGCCATTCGGACGGCATCAGACAAGGGCGTTTTACCTTTGGGCTGCAGGTTGGATGCGGCGCTGATGATTTGCGACACCGATTGCGCCGCAGGGGTTACAGGCACAAGCAGTTCAATATCGCCGCACGCGCCGCGTTCGCGGTGGCCGTAGGCG
Organism: Yoonia tamlensis; assembly: GCF_900115105.1. Lineage (GTDB taxonomy): Bacteria > Pseudomonadota > Alphaproteobacteria > Rhodobacterales > Rhodobacteraceae > Yoonia > Yoonia tamlensis. The sequence goes on along the minus strand of NZ_FOYP01000001.1, from coordinate 895,663 downwards.
ATCATGCCGATATTCATTTCGGTGGTAGTTTCTTCTAACACTTGCGACAGCGTTTCACGCGCAATCTCAATTTTGGTGCGCCCGTCAATCTGCCCCCACATCGACCCGGACCCATCCAAAACGACCATTAAATCACTTTGTTGGGCATCACCTTGGGCATGTGCAAAATTGCTACTAATCATCGCTAAAGCGCCTGCAAATAACATAGTCTTCAATTTTGCAACGTGCATCCGTTCAATCCTTATGGTGCAATTTTCGAAGCCTATCACCCGTCCATTAGCTTGCCCTCACTCAAATGGGTGACCTGACCACAGTTGGTTGCATTGAACCGCAAAGCAAACCGCGTCATAGTGCGTTCAGATTGTTCATACATTCATTTTCCGATTGATGGCGCAATGACGGATTCTCTTTGCGATTGACCACCTACCTGCGCACACCACACTGGAGCAAAAACCGAGAATGCCATACGTTCGTCATGCGCAAAAAGCGGAAATACCAATAACAGAAGACCAGATTTTCGCACTTGACGGTGTGGCCTTGGCACGAAGGAAAATCGCTGCGGTAGGGACTGCGCGTGGTACTGCTTTTTTGATCCACGGCACGGCGCAACATTCGCTTAATCTGGCAGAAACAATGCGTGGGCTGGCCAAACACGGCTGGAACGTCTGTGCGGCGGATTTGCGCGGGCATGGGCATTCATCAGGACCGCGCGCACCTTTGGGACATATGGAAATTGGGGCAGGCTGGGAGAAACTCGTGGCCGATCTGATCCTCTCGATGAAGACCGCATTTGAAGATGTGCCGTGGCAAGACCGTTTGATCGTTGCGCCCAACATCGGCAGTCCACTCGTGCTTGAGGTGTTGAAAACATGGCCTGACCTTGCCAGCAAAATCGTGATGATAGCCCCGCCGCCAAATCAACCTGTGATCATGAAATTGGCGCGTGGGATTTCGCGTGCGAGGGCTCAGTTTAATCCTGAGGATAGCCCTGACGATCTGACCATGCATCAGCTTTATAGCTTTCTTGGGGCGCATCTTACGGATCGTGATCATTTGATTGATGTCATGTCCTCGGATCGTGCAATTACGGATGTTTTGCTGGCCGATCCCTTGGCTTGGCCGACACCAACCACCGGGTATTTCTATGAAATGTTTCGTGGCATTGATAACGCGTGGAAACGCGACAAGGCGGTGCAATTGGCAAAAGGGACTGCCTTTCTTATCATGTATGGCAGCGACGATCCGATGACCGCCAGTGGCGCCTTTGTTGTGCCGATGAAAAAACACTTTGCAAAAATGGGCGCAACACAAGTCGATAGCTTGTGCGTCGAAGGCGGCCGCGCAGGCATGGTGATTGACGAAAAGCGTTTGCAGATTTCCACTTTGATCAGCGATTGGTGTGGAAAAACACACGACAGCCATGAGACGATTTCTGCGGACACGTCAATTGACATGGCTGATGTGAGCTCTGATATCTTGCGGCGGCTTGGACATGAAGACCTTGATCGCATTTTCACACCAGAAGAACTAGTCGCGTTTTGCTATACGCATATTGAAGACGATGACCGCTGGGTTGAATTGCTTTATCGCTGGACCCATGCGATGGCCGCTGACACCCCCCTAAGTGTTGCGCAATTTGACAGCGTTCTAAGGGCATTGATGCCGCATATGGAACGGTCTTATGCGTTGAATAAGAAACTGATGTCGTCCGCAGCCCTTGGGGCGATTTTTCAGAATGTGATTGATCGATTTCAAATCGGGATCGCCGTTGTGTCGGCAAATTTCGAAGTTTCTTATGCCAATGACAGTTTCTTTGATGCGGTCGTAGAGTTGGGTCATCCGCGCCCTGCGCCCGTCGACCTTAATGCACTGACACGCATTGCACAGTCGTATTGCGATGCTTCATTCCGCGCGGCCTGTCGTAAAGGGTCCGGTGAGCAACTTCTTATTGTTGACTCAGAGGCCGTAGGGTTTCATTTCCGCCCAGCCGCGTTGCGTCAAACTGCCCTTGAACGTGGTGGGCCCGCAGCGGTGCTGATCTTGCGGCCGACGGGGCATGACATGGATAACAGCAATCGTGCCGAACTGTTGCAACTTGCCTATGGGTTAACACGCAAAGAATCGCTGGCAGCGGTAGGTATTCTTGACGGGTTGTCACCAGATGCGATTTCAACGCTGCTTGGCGTGTCGATCCATACCACCCGGACGCATCTTAAGCGTATTTACGAGAAAGTGGGGGTTAAGGGGCAAACTGACCTCGTGGCGCGGCTTTTGAAGGGGCCGCTTGGCCTGATCACGCGGCGTTAACGCATTATGTTCCATGTAAGCGCTGCCCAAACCCTTGCAGTTCTTGGCGTGTTGTTGGTTCCGCTTGTGATGTCCGCTTGGGATTACCTGCGACGCGGTGGCATTGTTGACGCTGGGCAATTTGCGCTGAACTCTGGCGGCAATGGTTGGGTCTGCACAACCGCAGGCGCAATCAGTGGCAATGTCGGGGTTGGGACCTTTCTGGCCTTGTTCTTGTTTAGCCAAAACAGCCCGATCATAGGATTTGCGATTGCTTTGGCCTATACGTCGGGGCTGTTTTTATGCGCGGCGCTGGCGCCGATATTACATGCACGCGGGGAGCATTTTGGCATCGTCGGCCTTGTTGATTTGATCACCAAAAGCCATGGCTTGCGTCATCAGAGCCTTATCTGGATGCCACTTGCGATAGTGTTTGTATTGCGCTCGGCAGTCCAAATTGGGGCGCTCGGGCTTTTGGTGCAGGCCAGTCTACCCGGACAATACACAGTTGCCGTGGTAATCTGCACTGCGGTCTTGGGCCTCTATCTAGTGATAGGCGGCTATCAAGCAGCCGTCCAAAGCGATGTCTTCCAAGCTGCCGTACTTCTCGGGGCGATAGGTTTCGTTGCGCTCAACCTAACGGTTCCCACAACACCAACTGCGCCCGTCATCACATTCGGGACGCATCACCCAGCCATTCTCATTGGGATCTGTCTGTTTATCCCTTTCAGCGCATTGCTTGCGGTGGATAACTGGCAACGCATCACCATTGCACAAACCCCGCAAATCGCGCGACAAAGCTATGTGGTTGCGGGGATCGTATGTGGCTTTATTTACGGAGTGATCTGTCTGGTTGGATATTTTGCATCCCCAGCCCAAACGATGCAAGCCGCCTTTGAAATGATGCTCCCCGCAGGGATGGGTTGGGTCGTCATTGCAATGCTCACGGCCTGCATCATGTCATCGGTAGACACGTTCATCATGCCGCTCACCAACGGGCTTGGCCCCAATCTGAGCATCAAACGCATGCGTTTCATTGTCGTCGCATTGCTAACAATAACGGCTGTCGTCTCGATCTTGATGGGAGATCTGATCAATCAGGTCATAACGGCCTTTAACACGCTCTCTGTTTTTCTTCCTGTGGCTTTGGGTAGTTTGTTTCTCAAAGCTCCCGGCGCCCGGGCTGCTTTCATTTCCATGAACGCCGGTGTCTTCAGCGCACTTTTCGTCAACTTTTTCGCACAGGATTTTGCCACAATTGTTGGGTTTATGGTGGCCAGCATAAGCTATTATGCGTTTCAGCCACGCGCGACAGCTATGGGTGTGAGCTGATGAGACTTACCAAATATGGGCGATTTCACTCTATTTCCACTTTCCTAAACCTCAGCATACTGCGGGCAGCGCCATTTCTAACCTCTGCAACAGACATGCCCATCACGCTGGTGTCAGACTGAATCCATAGATAGATCGACAATTGCGGCGCATTTGCATTTGTAGAGACGCCATATCCACTCAAAAACGGAGTTCCGGCGAGACCGCACTCAAATAGCGTGTCGACCTCGCCCGTGTCTGGGAAGTCGCTGTATGCGGGGTTTGTGGGGTCGGGGGCATCAAAATTGGCAGTTCTTTCGTGTTCCCAATCCAACACAAATTCGCGGCGCAGACTGTCGCCTTGGATCACAAGCGTTCCATTGTCGAACGACACAGTGACATTCAGTAGCGGAGAGAGAAAACCGTCTGGGATGGCAGTCCCCGAAACCTCGGCAACGCTGGGGCCAATTTGTAACAGCCAATCTTGTTCAAGAACCGCCTCTAATTGGGCGTTAAATCTTGCATCGCGCATTCCGCAAACATTGATATCTTGTGCATTCACCGTCTGCCCAATTGCGAAGAGGGATGCGGCGATGAGCACCTGTAATAAGCGTGTCATCAGAACTTATCCTTTCTCTCGCATTTCTTCGATCCTCAGGATCTCCGAACGTGCCGCGCTGGCGTCAGCATCAAAGAAAAAGTTTTGGGCTTGATCAAGGTTATTGCCGGGAACCGGGCTCATGCGCATGTTATAGCTATCAAACGGTGCCTCGCTAAAGGCGGCGCGGTACTCATCTGATGTATCGGTGCGCACTAGCATCCCATCATACACCGTAGTGTCTTGATATGATTGAACAAGAGACCCTTCCATGATGACCGGATACCCCTGCGTAGCTGCGATATCACACATCGTCAGCCATGGTTGTGCCTGTTTCACAAAATTGGCGCATTCTTCGGAGTTGGCAGTATCAAACGTTAGCATTGCGCTCAAAGCACCATCCGGCGTTTGTAAAATCTCATAAGTTGCAACAGTCCATGAACCGACCGCGCTTTGTTCGACGACCATCACCGGGCCAGAGGGGGCGGTTTCTTCTAATTTTACAAACGGTTCGTCAGCAGTGCGCCCCATCGTCATTACAAATGTCAAAGCTATCACTGCGATTATGGCCAGTGCTGCAACTGCCAGCATGGTGGATTTGTTTTTTTGCATTCATCGTCTCCTGTAGTCAGGAAACATACCGCAAGAAGGACTAGTGTACCGTCACTCATTTGGGTGAGGTTTGGTAACTAATAGGAAGGTGAGAAGGGAAGACCGGCCTCCAATATTCTTCGGAGTATCCGTGATTGCTGAATTGACACTGCCAGACAATATCAACGGTATCCGTCTCGCGCGATTGACACCCCCAGCACCGCCCCAAGTAGTTTTTGCCCGGGCGCGGTAAATCCCTCGTACGCCAGCAGCAGATGCTTGGGGGGCATCGAAAAGAACAGTGCGTGAAAGCTGCCCTACGCACGGTTCATCACGACAGCCGGTTTGTCCGCGACCTGATTATTGGACCCGCACGCAGCGAAAGTGTGGTTTGGGAATACCTCATTTTGCCCCTCTCGATGGCCGCTCTCGTAAAATCTGCTGCGTTTCAGAATGCTTACCGCTGTACATGCCGGTAAATGCTGCGTGAGCAATAGCTGCATCTGCAAAACGCGGGTTTGTCCGCGTAGCAGTCCTTGGTGCACGCCGCAGCGAACGGCCGCTGGCCGCCAGTTGGTGTCGATGATTTAGTTCAAGGGTTGTTTTTCGCGCTTGCGGCGAAAGCATACAGTGACCCGCTCGGCAATCATTGGTGCTCGCATCAGCGAATGTCTGCAATCCACCCTGACAACCTTACCCGCTCATCTCAATGTTCGCCCCGCGCATTGGCGCGGCGCACTTCGTTTTTCTCGACGTGCGCCAAGGCACGTTCGATAGCATCAGGGTTCCACAATCCGCTTTCATTGGCCAATGTCGAAATGAGGCTCTGAAACCATGGGCGGTCATTTCGTCGCCAGAATACCCCATACGGCGCAATGCCGCGTTCAGGGTGTTTTCAGACATAGGGCGCGTCCATGTTCGCAAAGACGGAAACAGGTAGTCGCCTTTGTTATTCATGGCGCGCAGTTGTTCCAGCAACGTGATCGCTGGATCAGGCAGATGTACATTATGATCACGACGCATTTTCTTCTTAGCCGCAGGAATTGACCAAACGCGCTCGGCTAGGTCGAACTCTTCCCACATCGCGTTACGCAGTTCCCCCGGTCTTTGGGCAAGGATCGCCAACAGCTTTAGAGCAATGCGCGTCGTTGCCTGCCCTTCGAATCCATCGATTTCGACCATTAAGCGTCCCAGTGCTTTGGGTTCGATAATTGCAGCACGGTGAACACGGGTGGGGCGGATCAAGGCGTCGCGCAGCGCATTGGTTGGATTAGTCTCAGCTATCCCGCTGGCAACAGAACAGCGAAATATAGATACGATACTTGCACGCAGGCGGTGCGCTGTCTCATAATTGCCTTTCGCCTCAACCTTACGAAGCATCTTAAGGATCATAGGCGCGGTAATCTCTGTTATCGGCTAGCGGCCAAAGTCACGTTTCGCGAGCTTCAGGTGATATTCTGTCTTCGACAGTGTGGCCGCTGACTTCCCCTCTTTGCGTTGTTTAGCAAGAAATGCGGCACCGATTTTTTCAAAGGTCTGACCTTTGGCCTCAAGCCTAATACGCTTCTCTTCTTGCTTGGCTTCGCTGGGGTCAATGCCATCCGCCAATAAGGCCTTGGCAATGTCGCGCACTTGACGCGCCTTGGCTAACGCTACTGCTGGATAGTCACCGATGACCAACAAACGCTCTTTGCCATCGATACGGTAATTAAAGCGCCACGACTTTGATCCGCTAACCTTCACAAGCACAAACAGCCCTTCAAAGTCGCTGACTTAGCACGCTTTCTCGCGTGGTTTGAGATTTCGAATCTTGATATCGCTTAGGGGCATGGTGGGGCTACGCAGTTTTTCCAGTTTTCATCGTACCCCCTAGAATACCCCCTATCTGGGGGTACGCTGCTGGACGTTATAAAGAAGCATTGGACAAACGATCTCGACACAAACCTTACAAACAAGGTGCTATCGGAAGTCATCGGATAAGTCTGAATGATAAAATGGTGCCCCCACACGGACTCGAACCGCGGACCTACTGATTACAAATCAGTTGCTCTACCAGCTGAGCTATAGGGGCACTGGTGTGCAGTTTCCTGCTTCGTCTTATCGACTGAGCGGCATATAGCAGGGACAAACTTGGCAATGCAATGGGGTTTTTTGCACATTTCCGAAAAAAGTTTTATCCGCGGATTTACCGGTTTGTGCGGGCAAGCAATGCGACGGCAGCCAACCCGACGAGCGTGATCATCAGCGCTGCGGGCGCGGCTTGGGCGATGTCTTCGAGCGAGGCTTTGGCGTGCACGCGCGTGGCCAATGTATCATAGCTGAACGGGCGCAAGAGCAGGGTTGCGGGCAGCTCTTTGACGCAATCGACAAAGACCAAAAGCAGCGCCGATCCGATCGAGGCTTTAACCAGCGGCAGATGCACCGCGCGCAACGTCCCACCCGCTGAGCGCCCCAGTGAACGGGCGGCCATCGGCAGGCTGGGCGCGACCCTGCCCAATGCGGCATCCGCTGTGCCCTGCCCGATCGCAAAGAATCGCACCACATAGGCCAGCACCAGCGCGGCGGCGGTGCCGGTAAAGATCAGCCCCGGATCGCGCAGCCCAAAGCGCACGAATGTATCCGCCAGCGCATTGTCGAAATAGGCCAAAGGCACAAGAATACCAAGCCCAAGAACCGCGCCGGGCGCCGCGTAGCCGATTGCTGTGACCGGCATCAAAAGCGCGGGCAGCCGTTTGCCGGACAGGCGCACGCCGTAGACCATAAACACGCCGCCCAAGACCGTCAGCACGGCGGCAATCCCGCCAACGGTGATGGTGTGGAACAGGGCCTTGCGCAGGCCGGGGGCGACCCATTGCCCTGCGTCAAACGCATGGGTCAATAGCACCGCCACAGGCAGGATAAACCCGCCCAGCACAGGAATTAGGCAGCAAAACGTCACCGCCCAAGCCCGCGCGCCGTGCAGTTGGGCAGCCGTAACAGGGCGCAGCCCGCGAGCAGAGCCAAAGAATTTGCTTTTGCGGCGGCTGAATTTTTCAAGCGTGACCAACAGTATGATCAACCCCAGCACACAGGTCGCCAGTTGCGCCGCCCCGCCAAGGTTTCCACCCTGTAGCCAGACCGAAAATATCCCTGTCGTCAGCGTCTGCACGGCAAAAAAGTCGACAGTGCCAAAATCATTCACCGTTTCCATCATCACCACGGCTACGCCTGCGGCAATCGCAGGCCGCGCGAGCGGCAGCCCCACCCGCCAGAACCGGCCAAAGGCCCCTGCCCCCAATGCTTGGGCAACTTCATAGGCGGCGCCGGATTGTTCGCGAAACGCGGCCCGTGCCAAAAGATAGACATAAGGATAAAGCGCCATGCTTAGCACAAGCACCGCTGCACCGCGCGTCCGGATTCCGGGGAACCAGTAGTCGCGGGCGGTTTGCCAGCCCATAATTTCGCGCAGCGCCGTTTGCACAGGGCCTGCATATTCCAGAAAATCCACCAGCGCATAGGCCCCGACATAGGCCGGCACCGCCAATGGCATCAGCAAGGCCCATTGCAACACCCGCCGCCCCGGAAACCGGTACATCACGACCATCCACGCAGCGCCAGTGCCGATCATTGCGGTCAATGTGCCGACGCAGACCATCAAGATCGCGGTATTCGCCAGATAGCGCGGCAGGGTCGTGCGCAGCAAATGCGGCCAGATATTTTCGGTCGGAGTCAGCGCAAACCAGATCACTGCGCCAATGGGGATCAGCACCATCATAGCAATCACAACCGCCCCGACAGACCAGGGCGATACAGGGGAACGCTTGCGCGCATGCGTTGATATTTGTCGAATAGTTCCGGACATGAAAACCGACTATCCGAAAGCAGTTTAACTGTCCAGAAATCCCCCTATGATAGGGACAATCATACCAAGAGAGTGAGCCCCATGCAGATTGCACATCACATCGGCGCGCATGGCACCGATGAAGATCGGTTGCTGAAATCAACCCTGCGCAATGCGGATGCATTGGTGAAACACGGCATTGCCGCACCCGGGCCGGGAAAATACCGCAGCCTTATTCGCACAACAATTCAAGGACTTGACGGCGCGATACCTGCGGCGGGCACCCGTGATGTGCTGCTTGACAGCATTGTCGAGGATGACAACGCGCAGCGGCTGTTGTTGGCAAACGGCAACTTTATCTGCGTGCCCAATCGGGTGTTCGAACATGGGGTATTCTACCCGCAGGCCGAAACAAAAACGCGCGCGCTGCGCAGCCTGTTCCCCGACGACCAGCTAAGCCTGTTTTTTGGCATGCAACACCCCGCCACATTCTTGCAAGACCTGATGCGGCGCCCCAAGGCCACCGGATTTGCATCACTTTTCGGGATCACGCGACCGGCGGATATGCGTTGGGCCGATGTCGTGCGGCGCCTATTGGCGGGGGCGCCGGATGCCCAACTGACCGTTTGGTGCGAAGAAGACGCGCCGATCCTTTGGCCCCAGCTGATCCGGCGTTTCACGGGCCTTCCGGCTGCGGCCCCGATTTCGGGTGGGCTGGACGCATTGGACGGGTTGATGCAGCGCGACGGGTTCACAGTCTTGCGCGACCGGCTGAATGCGCAGCCCGCAGCCAGCGAAAGCGCGCGCCAGACAATCATTGCCGATTGCTGGGAAGAATACGCAATCCCTGGCGCGGATGAGGCCGAAATCGACCTGCCCGAACTGGACGCGGGCATGGTCCAAATGATGTCAGATAACTACGAGGCAGACCTTGCAGAAATCGCGGCGATGGATGGCGTCACATTGCTGCTGCCCTTCGCCTAGAACCTACATGCCGATGGCGGCCATATACATGTCCATCACGGCTTCTTCTTCGGCGATATCATTTGCGTCACGCTTGCGGATTGCGACAATCTTGCGCAGCACCTTGGTGTCGTAACCGCGCCCTTTGGCTTCGGCCATGACTTCTTTCTGCGCCTCGGCGATGTCCTTCTTTTCCGCCTCAAGACGTTCATAACGCTCGATAAACTGGCGCAATTCGTCGCCTGCGACAGTGGATACAGAATCGGTGACTTGATCGTTCATGGCTGCTCTCCTGATAGGTTTTTCATGTCCTAGCCCTTGCCCCGCAGCGCCGCAACCCTTGCACGATGCGCGCGCGCGCGATAGGCGGACATAAACGCAAGGAGACGGGTCATGGAAATCATTGTTTGGGGCGGTGCGATTTTGTCGGTGATCGGGCTTGCCGGCATCGTCTATAGCATCGTCGCGGTGACCAAAGCCAAACGCGCAAACCTGTCCGACGAAGAATTGCGCGCACGTGTGTCGGTGATTTTGCCGATCAACCTTGGCGCATTGTTCGTGTCGATGATCGGACTGATGGCGGTCGTGATCGGGGTTTTCTTCGGCTAAAGCGGGCAGAACACCTCGTAGGCGCGTTCAAGCATCGGGCGGACCCGTGGATCCGCAAGCCGGTAGCGCATGCTGCGCCCGTCCCGTTCGCAGATGACAAGCCCCTCGCTGCGCAGGCGGAGCAACTGACCCGATACATATGACTGGCTCGCGCCCAATTGCTCTTCGAGCGCGCCAACAGTTTGTTCGCCCGGCACAAGCGCGCATAAAATCCGCAAACGGCCCGGATTGGAAAGCGCCTTGAACAGTTCAGCGGCTTCGACCGCCGCCGCATCCATTTTTTCCGCAATCATTTCAACTGTTTCCGACATCGAACCAACACCGCTGCATTTATTTATATTCCAATATTGAAATGTTTTGGAAAGCCTATATGTTCACCCCTAGAGAAATTGAACAGCCCGTAATGTAAAGGCATTTTTAACAGGACCGCGACGACGCCCGGCCAAAACCGGTGCGGTTATCAGCGTCCTAACGGGCAAGAAGACAGGACTGTGACATGCATATCGACTGGATTTACGGGCTGATCGGCGGCGCGATCATTGGAATCGCAGGCGCGATATTCCTTTTGTTTAACGCGCGGATAATGGGCGCATCGGGGATCATCGGCGGGCTGGTCGACGGCTCGGGCAAAAGCGACTGGCAAGAACGCGCCGCTTTGGTTGCAGGGCTGTTGTTCGTGCCGGGGATAGCCGCCTTTGCGACGGGCGGCGCGCAAACCAATGTGACAGGCAATCTGGTGGTGGTCGTCGCCGCGGGGCTGCTTGTGGGGGTCGGCACACGGCTGGCGAACGGCTGCACATCGGGGCACGGGGTTTGCGGGATTTCGCGACTGTCGCTGCGCGGCATAGTGGCCACAGGGTTTTATATCGGCGCGGGCGGGCTGACCGTTGTGATCTTTAAACATGTTCTAGGAGTAATCTGATGCGGGTGCTTGTTTCATTTATTACCGGCGCCACATTTGGCGTAGGATTGCTGGTATCTGGCATGACCAATACCGATAAGGTGCAGGGATGGTTGGATATTTTTGGCAATTGGGATCCGACACTGGCCTTTGTCATGGGCGGCGCGATCGTGCCAATGGCGATTGCATGGCAGCTGACAAAGTCGCGCAAACCCGTCTATGCCGACAGTTTTCCCGCGCCGCCTGAACCGCGCATCGGGCGCAATCTTGTGATTGGCTCGACATTGTTCGGCATAGGTTGGGGGCTGGCGGGGCTTTGCCCTGGTCCGGCGGTTGCTTCGCTTCTTTTTGGGGGCATTGGCGGGATTGCATTTATGATTGCGATGCTTGCAGGCATGGCGATCGCACCACGCGTGCGGACACATCTGGACCAATACGAAACAGCAAGCTAAAAGACCCGTCATGGATATTAGACAGATCAGCCCGACCTACGCGGTCTCGCCGCAAATTGATGTCACGGACATGCCTGCAATTATTGCGGCCGGGTTTACGACGATTATCTGCAACCGCCCCGATGCCGAAGTCCCGCCAAGCCATCAGGCCAACGCAATAGAAGCCGCAGCCAAGGCAGCCGGACTGGCATTTGTCGTTAATCCCGTCACCCATCAAGGGTTGAACATGGATATGGTAAGGCTTCAAAAAGAGGTCATGCTGGGCGCAAATGGTCCGACTTTGGCTTATTGCGCCTCTGGCACCAGATCATCCATCGTCTGGTCGCTTGGCCAGGCTGGTGAAATGCCGACCGATGATATCATCGCAGCTACTGCCGCTGCCGGCTATGATCTGGCAGGGATGCGCGCGCAACTGGACCACCTTAGCGCCGGTTAATTATCTTCCAGCGCCGGTAGTTCCGCAGTTGCGGTCATTGGAATACCCAGATCAGTTGCCTCCGACGCCTCTGGATAGGATTCGGCATCCCCCAACATGTGATCCAAGCCAAGTGCGGGCGGGGGTGCCATTGGTGCCCCGTCAAGTTCAGACAGTTCTGGTGTGATTTGTTTTTCGATCCGCAACGCGCGCATGCCACCCACCTGCCCCAATTTGGCATGGGCGATTATCTTGCCGTCCGGCGCGCGCAAACGCACCGAACCAACCGTACATCCAGGAAGCGGCACAACCTGCCCCACAGCAAGCGATTGCGCCGCACCGATTGCCATTTTGAACCGGTGTAAATGCGCGTCAAGACAGGCTGGTGCCGCCGCAATACTGGCCTGAAACGCGCTGGACCAATTGATGCAGGCTGGCGGCGTTACTTCGGGTTCTTGCGCGACAGTAATCACCGGAAGCGCGATCACGATTTGCGCCTCGCGGTCGGCGACGCCCAGATCAACCGTCATGCGCAGCAATCGGTAGGGGCAGTCGCGCAGGTTCAGCCCCGCCCATCGTTTGCTATCAATCTGGTCTTGCGTCTTGATATCATCAACCCAACCGCCAAAACTGGTGCCGGCCAATGCGGGTGGTAAAGCGCCCAGAAACGCCGCAAGCATCGGGTCACAAAGGATTTTATCCGTACCCGTTGGTGCACGACCATCAGATTTTTGTGTGCTTAGCCGCCCCATTGTCTGCATTTCGACAATCGCAGCGCGCAGTTCCATATCGAGTGCTGCAAGACCGACAAGCTGTGCATCACGGGTTAGCCCCACAAGCAGCAGCCCGTCATCCAATGCGGCAAGCATTTCATCAAGCGGCACAATGTGATCGGCAACGCCGCCAACCGTCAGTTCAAGCCCGACCGTATCATTTGCAGCCTTGGTCAATGCCAGCCGCACCGCGCGCGACGATGTGACAGGGCTGTGGCCTTTGGCCTGTTCATTTTGCCCCGTCATACGCCGCAAAATGGATGAATGTGTGCTGTCAGACATGCGCCCGTTACCAAGAATTCCGCGATTAGAATAGCCAACCAATCGTTACGGTTATCCTAACAATCCGCAGGTTTTTCTTTGGGCAATGTGACGCGGAACGCTGTGCCGTATTGCCCGTTCAGATAGGCAATATCGCCCCCCAGCCGGCGCATGATTTCGCGACAGATCGCAAGACCTAGCCCCGCACCGCCGGCCTTTGATCCATCCGCAACCCGCGAGAATTTTTCAAAGATAAGTTGCTGGTTTTCGGGGGCAATGCCGCTTCCATTATCAATAAAATCAATTAGATAACTATCACCATGATCGGCGCATGAAATCCTGAGACAGGGTGTTTGCGCATCACAGTATTTGCGTGCATTTGCAATCAGGTTGATAAAGACCTGCACCAAACGGTCCAAATCTGTGGTCACGCGCATATCACCCAGATCAGGCGCGCTACGGATTTCAAATGCATCGCCCAGCCCGCCCGCGGCCCCGATTGCGCGTTCGAGCAATTGCCCCAGATTGCCCGTTTTCACATGTAACATTACCTGCCCGTTCTCGAGCACGGACAGGTCCAGCAAATCATCCAGCAATCCGGTCAGGCGAATTGCCTCGTCATGGATAATCCCCGAATAGCGTTTTTGTTCCGCAAGCCCGATTTCTCCGTCGCGCAGGATGTCGGAAAACGACCGGATCGAGGTCATCGGTGTCCGCAACTCATGGCTGATCTGGCTTAGAAAAGCGTCTTTTTGGATCGACAACGCGGTGAGCTTGTCATTCGCTTCGCGCAAGGCGCGCGCGGTCTGTTCTTGTTCGGCGGATTTGGCCTCGAGCCTGCTGGAGTATTCGAGGATTTGCGCCGCCTCATCGGCCACCGCAATCAGGTCTTCGACCGACACGCCGCTGCCGCCGATCAGTTGTCCGACCATCGCATGGGCCGTGGCCGCGCCAACGCTGCCCGCAAGGTCACGCTCGAGCAGTTCGACAAAACTTGGTGTTACTTCGGGCAGAAAACCCTTCTTGCCCTGACGCACGGCCTCGCGTTCAAAAATCGCCTGCGCCTGTTCGCTGCCCATAATGCGCTGTGCCATGATCAACAGGTCTTCGGCCCCAGCGGCGGCGGTGGTCCATGCGGGTGCCGCTGCGGAATGTTCAAACACATTCACAAATTGTGCGCCTTGCAGCCGTTCCAGCGGCGTCGGAAAAGTGACGAGCGAAACAATGATAAATCCCGCTGTATTCAACAGCATCGACCAAAGCAGCCCGTGCACCAACGGATCAAGCCCAACAATCCCGAAAAGCGCCTGCGGGCGCGCCCAAGCCATCCCGAATGGCCCCTGATCCAGCACCGTCTGACCGATCAGCGCCGCATCGCCAAAGCTGGGCAGGAACAATGTCCAAAGCCACACCGTAAGCCCGATCAATAGCCCTGTGGCCGCGCCCAGCCGTGTCGCACCGCGCCAGAAAACGCCGCCCAGCATCGCAGGCAGGATTTGCACCGCCCCTGAAAACGATACAAGCCCGATGGCCGCGAGCGCTGTCCCGCCGCCCGACAGACGGTAATAGACAAGCCCGAGAAATAGCACGCCCGCAATCGACAGACGGCGCGCCAACAAAATGACATGCCGGATATCGCCTGAAATTACCGCCTGCTGGCTGGGCCGCAGTGACAGCCAGACCGGCACAACAATATGATTTGACACCATCGTTGCCAGCGCAATTGTCGCAACCATCACCATTGACGTGGCCGAAGAAAACCCGCCCAAAAACGACAGCATCGCAAGCCCTTGTTTGCCTTCTTGCAATGGCACGGTAAGTACAAACAGATCGGGGTTGCTGCCCACAGGCAGCAGATCCAGCCCGACAACCGCAATCGGCACCACAAAGAGGCTCATCAGGAACAGATAGGTCGGAAAGGCCCAGCTTGCGATCGCGAGGTGACGCTCGTCCGCGTTTTCGACAACCAGCACCTGAAACATCCGCGGCAGGCACAAGAGCGCTGCACCCGAAAGAAAAATCAGGCTGATCCACCGTCCACCATCCTGATCCCAAAGTACAATCTGCGAATTGTCGATCCGCTGCATCATCTCGGCGGGGCCGCCTGCAATGCCCCAAACCACAAACACCCCGACCGCAAGTAGCGCGATCAGCTTGACCACGGCTTCGACGGCGATAGCAATAACGATCCCGTGGTGGCGTTCATTTGCGTCAAGATTGCGGGTGCCAAAGATCACGGTGAACACAAACAAGCCGACCGCGACCCATGTTGCTGTCGCATTAAGATCGGCATCTTGCCAAAGCTGTCCGCCCGATTGCGCAAAAACCGCAAACGACAGGGTCACAGATTGCAATTGCAGCGCAATATAAGGGGTCGCAGCCACCACGGATATCACCGTGACAATCACCCCAAGACTGGTGGATTTGCCAAATCGCGACGACACAAGATCGGCGATCGATGTAATCCGCTGCGCGCGTCCGATCCGCACTAGTTTGCGCAATATCCACCACCAGCCGATCATCATCAGCGTCGGCCCCAGGTAGATTGTCACAAATTCCAGCCCCGAACGGGCTGCATAACCGACAGCGCCGTAAAACGTCCAGGCGGTACAATAAATGCTAAGCGACAGCGTATAGATCAGCGGCGAATGCAACCATGTCGCATTGCCCCGCTTGGCCCGCCGTTCAGCCCAGAATGCCACGAAAAACAGGAACGCGACATAGCAAAGCGAAAAGGCGATGACGGTGTTGATCCCAAGCATTGGCGCGCTCAGGGTTTCGGGTTGCTCGGGTCGTCACCCCGCAAGGCCCACGCCATCAGCACAGTCACCGCAATCAATATGACCCAGACCCCGAAAACATAGGTAAGCGCCGCCGCATTTCCCGGCTGTCCCGACGGGTCCAGCGACCAAAGCAGCGGCACCACCAAAAGAATACACCCGAAAACCGGCCAAACCCGCAGCGCATCACGAAGCCGGCGTTGCCGGTAGCCAGCCTGTTCAAGAAAAATCGTGGCTTTGCGACCACCGCTCATGCGTCAATCAAGCTGCGCACATGATCGCGCACATCGGCATTTGAAAACGGTTTGGTCATAAAATGGTTCGCCCCGAGCCGCATCGCGAGTTCACGGTCCTTTTCTTGTCCGCGCGCGGTCAACATCATTACGGGAATATCTTTGGTAATCTGGTTTTCGCGCAAGTCGCGCAAAATATCGAACCCGCTGCGTCCCGGCAGCATCACATCGAGAATGATCATATCGGGTGGAAACCCGATGACCTTTTTCATTGCCGTTTCCCCATCTTCATGTGTGTGCACCGTCCAGCCGTCGCGGGACAGGATAAAACTGATCGCCTCAAGAATATTCGGCTCATCCTCGATCAGAAGGACACGTTTGCCCATCCCATCGCCTCCCCAATTGTCTTACCGCACCCGCAAGCGCAGCCTCCCTATGCGCGAGTATCAGGCGATTGCTTGGGGAAGTCAAAGCCCTCTGGCTCCACTGATACCAATTAACGCAGGCTCGCGGCGGCTGGTACAATCAGGGCGTGGGCAGATACGGCACGAACCACCGACTGCGATTGCATTTGCTTTACTTTCGGGGGGGTCTGCGACGACCAGCATCGTGCTGTTCAAAACGGGGGTAACATCAAATTGCTGCGCCCCTTGGGGTTGGGCAATCGCGTAACACAAGAAACGTGTACGGGCCGCGTCAGGCAGCGAAACTTCGGCGCGGACGGGCTGAGTGGGGCGGCTTAACGCCCCGAAAATCGGCCACAGCGGACAGGCCCCGTTGCGCCGTGAATAGTTGAACCCGGGCACAGGTTTCAAAAACGTCAGCGTCCCCGAAACATCTGCAATCGCCAATCCCATCGCCGGAAGCGACGTATCGGCAGGCAGGCTTGCCAAGCGGCGCAAAACGGCCGCAAAATCGGCACCGAATTCCCCTGCTAATTGCGCGGGGTTATAGTCAAGCGCGCGGCAGGCTTCGGTAAATGTGGCCAAAGGCAGAACCCTTGCGTCGGCCATATATTGCTTGGCAAAACTGGCAAACAGCACGGTTGCAGGCCCCTTGAGCCCCAGATCACGGGCAACCTGCGCCACATCGGCATTGCCCGCTTCCAACGCTGCAACATGGTAACCCGTGCGCGCCAAAGCGCTTTCGAGCTGTTCAACCGGCGACTGCACAATGTCGACATCTGCTTCTGGGGTCTCGAGATAGGCAACCAATGCTTCGCTGCTGGCGGCAAGCCGCAGGCTGTCCTTGTGGATATTTTCGTGGAACCGGCGCTGCCAGTCGGCGTCCAGCTCTTCTTGGGTGACAAGGATCGAGGCCGAAGAGCGGATCGAAGTGACTGTTGAAATGACTTCGTGCAGTGCATTTGCAAGCTGGGGGTCATGCGTGATCCGGTCGGTCAGCGCGGCCATATGCGTATCAAGCGCCGCAATCCGGCGGGCCTGGGCAACGATGAGCGCGCTCCAGCCGGGAAAACGGGCGGCAATGTCCTCGGCGCGGGCAATTTCGGCGTCGGTTTCAAATGCGGCGGCAGCGCCACGCATGCGCTCCAAAAGGTGACGATCCGCCCCTTGTGTGAGCAATGTCGCGTCGACTTCGAGAAGGCGCGCGATGTCGGCCAACAGCTTGCCGCCGATTCTGCGACGGTTATGTTCGATCAGATTGAGGTAAGAAGGTGAAATCCCGACCGCCGCTGCGACTGCTGCTTGGCGCAACCCCAGTTCAAGTCGTCTGTCGCGGATGCGCCCGCCGGTCAAATGCTGCGTTGGCATGAAAAATTACCTCAATGCTTTCAATTGCTTTCTGCACCTGCGGGATAACGGGTTTACAGACTTGCAAAAAAATTTGTACATAACTTTACAAATAAAACAAGTCCCCCCAATGGCTTGTTGATTGAACACCCCTCAAGCTCAAGAATGGAAAGGTACGTACACGTACAAGCTGTACGGTCCCTTGTGGATCAAGCAGCACAAACCTTTAGGGAGGAAACTAATGTCAAAATCGAATTTCTCACGTCGCGGCGTGTTGAAAACCGGCGCAATTGCCGGTGCCGGTCTTGCGCTTCCGACGTATCTACGCGCGGATTCACATACTGGCTTTACAAATGCCCCAGGCGCCAGCGAAGTCGTCCTTGGCTTTAACGTGCCACAAACAGGCCCATACGCAGACGAGGGCGCAGACGAACTGCGTGCGTATGAGCTTGCTGTCGAGCACCTGAACGGTGGCGGCGACGGCGGCATGCTGAGCACCTTCTCATCTAAAGTATTGGATGGTACCGGTATTCTTGGCCGCGAAGTAAAATATGTCACAGGCGACACACAAACAAAGTCTGACGCTGCGCGCGCATCTGCACGGTCTATGATCGAAAAAGACGGCGCCATCATGATCACCGGCGGTTCTTCCTCTGGTGTAGCTGTTGCTGTTCAAGCTCTCTGCCAAGAAGCTGGTGTTATCTTCATGGCGGGTCTGACCCACTCGAACGACACAACTGGTAAAGACAAGCGGGCCAACGGTTTCCGCCACTTCTTTAACTCTTACATGTCCGGTGCGGCGCTTGCGCCCGTGCTTGCAGCGCAATACGGCACCGACCGTAAGGCCTACCACCTGACCGCAGACTATAACTGGGGTTACACAACAGAAGAAGCTGTACGTTCTTCAACCGAAGCATTGGGTTGGGAAACTGTGAACGCTGTGAAAACACCGCTGACACAGACCGACTTCTCTTCTTATATCGCACCTGTTCTGAACTCTGGTGCCGACGTTCTGGTTCTGAACCACTACGGCGGAAACATGGTGAACTCTTTGACCAACGCTGTTCAGTTCGGCCTGCGTCAAGCACAAGCCAACGGCAAGCAGTTCGAAATCGTTGTTCCGCTCTACTCAGAGCTGATGGCACGCGGTGCGGGCGAAAACATCGCCGGCATCCTTGGTTCACAGAACTGGGACTGGAAACTCGAAAACGAAAAAGGCGCGCGTTATAGCGGCACCAACGCTTTCGTGAAATCCTTTGGCGAGAAATACGGCTTCCCACCAAGCCAGGCTGCACACACAACATACGTACAGACACTGCTTTATGCGGATGCTGTGACACGTGCAGGCTCGTTCAACCCATGTGCCGTTGTCGAAGCTCTTGAAGGCTTTGAATTTGACGGTCTGGGCAGCGGCCCAACACTGTACCGTGCAGACGATCACCAGTGCTTTAAAGACGTTGTGGTTGTGCGTGGTAAAGAAAACCCTGAAAACGAATTCGACCTCGTTGAAATCGTTGAAGTTACCCCTGTGGATCAGGTCACATACGACCCAGAGCACCCGCAATTCGCGGGCGGCGCATTGGGCACATGTAACCCGGGCGCATAAATCACCAAAAATTACAGGTCACCACATCACGTGGTGGCCTGTCACGTCGACAAGAAACTGCGCCCTCAAGGGCAGCGGTATGTCTTTTGGTATCCCGCCAACACTTAACCGATCAGAGGTCACCTCATGGACCAGTTCATACTGCAAATCCTTAACGGGCTCGATAAAGGGTCAGCTTACGCGCTTATCGCGCTTGGGCTTACGCTCATTTTTGGGACGCTTGGCGTTGTCAACTTTGCGCATGGCGCACTCTTTATGCTCGGCTCATTCTGCGCCGTAACTCTTAGCAAATTCTTAAGCCTCAGCCACAAAATTGTGGACGAGACACGGACCGACTTCTTGGGCAATCCAATGGAAGTCGACGTTCCCTATGTGCACGACTGGTTCGGCGTTGCCGCCGGCGATGCGATCATAGACTGGGCGGTTCCGCTTTCACTTATTTTCGCAATTCCGATCATGATCGGCATCGGCTATGTGATGGAACGCGGGCTTATCAAACACTTTTACAAGCGCCCCCATGCGGACCAGATCCTTGTGACCTTTGGTCTTGCCATCGTGATCCAGGAGATCGTCAAATACTACTACGGTGCAAACCCGATCCCGACCCCTGCGCCAAGCGCGTTCAAGGGCAGCTTTGATTTCGGTGTGCTTGTTGGATTTGATGCAAACGCGATCATCTACCCCTACTGGCGTCTTGTGTACTTCTTCTTCTCGCTTGTGATCATCGGTGCGGTATTCGCCTTCTTGCGGTTCACCACCTTCGGGATGGTTGTGCGCGCCGGTATGGCCGACCGCGAAACTGTCGGGCTGCTTGGCATTGATATCGACAAACGGTTCACCATCATGTTCGGGATCGCGGCAGCCGTCGCGGGGCTTGCCGGTGTCATGTATGTGCCGATCAACCCGCCGAACTACCACATGGGCATGGATTTTCTGGTGCTTAGCTTTGTGGTTGTTGTTGTGGGCGGCATGGGGTCACTTCCCGGTGCGGTCGCGGCGGGGTTCCTTTTGGGAATTCTTGAAAGCTTTGCTTCAACCTCTTGGGCGGTCAGCAACCTGCCCGGTATCAACCAGGTTATCATCTATCTGGTCGCAATTATCATTCTATTAACACGTCCACGTGGCCTGATGGGTCGCAAAGGCGTGATGGAGGAATAAGCCAATGCTTGGTCTCGAAAAGAAAGACTTTCGGCTGCTACTTGTTGTCATTGGCCTGACACTATTTGCACCCATCATCCTGAACCCCTTCCCTGCGGGGTCCGAGATGGCCCAGTTCAACGCGGGCTACCCTGACCTGATGCAACGCTTTGTGATCTTCGGGATCTTTGCGATCGGGTTCAACATCCTGTTCGGTCTGACCGGATACCTGTCATTTGGTCACGCGGCGTTCTTGGGTGTGGGTTCATACTCTGCTGTCTGGATGTTCAAGCTGCTAAGCATGAACGTACTGCCAGCGATCATCCTGAGCGTGATCATTGCGGGTCTGTTCTCGCTGGTGATCGGGTATATCTCGCTGCGGCGTTCGGGGATCTACTTCTCGATCCTGACGCTGGCCTTTGCGCAGATGTCATTCGCGCTGGCCTATTCGGTGCTGACACCCATCACAGGTGGCGAAACCGGGCTGCAACTGGCGCTGGACGATCCACGGATTTTGGGTGCTGCGCAAACCGCAAGCGGCAACATTCCTGTGCCGGCCCTGTTCGGGCTAGAAATGCGCGCATCCTATGAACTGAATATTGGCGCGTGGTCGTTTACCTTTAACACAGGTTACTATCTGGCTGCTGTGATGCTGGTACTTGCATTCTACCTTGCGATCCGGATTTTCCGGTCACCGTTCGGCCTGATGCTGCGGGCGATCAAATCCAACCAAACCCGGATGAGCTATACCGGCTTGAATTCACGGCCCTATACGCTTGCGGCCTTTGTGATCTCGGGCATGTATGCCGGACTTGCGGGCGGGCTGATGGCCTCTATGGATCCGCTGGCCGGTGCGGAACGGATGCAGTGGACCGCATCGGGCGAGGTTGTGTTGATGACAATCCTTGGCGGTGCCGGCACATTGATCGGTCCGGTTCTTGGTGCGGGGATGATCAAGTACTTTGAAAACATCTTCTCAAAGATCAACGGTCAGGTTCTGCACGACTGGTTCGGGTTCCTGCCAGGCGGGCTCGAAGATTTCGTCGTCACCATCATTTACCCCTTCGTGGGCAAAGGCTGGCACCTGACACTCGGGATCGTGTTCATGCTCGTTGTGATCTACCTGCCCGGTGGGCTTGTCCAAGGTGGGCAGAAAATCCTCGCTGCATTGCGCCGCACGAAAACCGATGACGCCAATCCCGGCGCCAGCAAACCTGCCGAATAAGGAGAAACGGATATGGGAATCCTTGAAGTCAAAGGCATCAACAAACGGTTTGGTGGCCTGCAAGCGCTGGGTGACGTGAACCTGAGCGTTGAAGAAAACACGGTGCACGCGATTATCGGGCCAAACGGGGCGGGTAAATCGACATTGCTCAACGTGTTGGTTGGCAAACTGATCCCGGATTCAGGGTCGGTGATGTTTGACGGGCAATCGGTCTTGGGGCGCAAGCCCCACGAGATCAACCAGATGGGGATCAGCCGGGTGTTTCAAACACCCGAGATCTTTACCGATCTGACCGTATTCGAGAACGTGATGATCCCCTGCTTTGCCAAACGCGACGGCGCATTCCGGATGCACGCGATCGAAAGCATCTTCGCGGAAAAAGGTATTCGCGCCCAAGCCGAAGAAATGCTCGCCGATGTCAATATGCTTGAAAAGCGGGACATGGTGACGTCAAGCCTGTCACGCGGCGACAAGCGGCGTTTGGAAATGGCAATGTGTCTGGTGCAGGACCCCAAGCTCTTGCTTCTTGACGAGCCGACAGCGGGGATGGCGCGGGCCGATACGGAAAACACGATCGCCTTGCTCAAAGAGATCCGGACCAAACGCGGGATCACCATGGCCATCATTGAACACGACATGAACGTTGTGTTCTCGCTGGCAGAGCGGATCACGGTTTTGGCACAAGGGACACCTCTTGTCGAAGACACGCCCGAAAACATCAAAGGCCACCCAAAGGTGCGCGAAGCCTATCTCGGCGAAGCGCAGGTCTAACCCTTCATCCAGCGGCCAATTCTTCCCAGAAGAATTGGTCACAAACTCTCAAAGAGAGTTTGGCACCCCGGAGAACAAAATGAACCAACCATTTAACAAACACGCCAATAACGCGGCGACACATCCCGCCTTCCTCAGCGTTTGGGAAGTCGAAGCCTATTACGGCGAGAGCTACATCGTGCAAAACGTGAGCTTTAACATCCACGAGGGCGAAATTCTTGCTCTTTTGGGCCGCAACGGTGCCGGCAAAACATCAACCCTGCGCACGATTGCGCGGCTTGACGACCCTGCCCTGACCCACGGCGAAATCTGGCTTGACCACCAGCCACTGCACGAAATGAAAAGCCATCAGGCCGCATCTGCCGGAATCGCACTGGTGCCAGAGGACCGGCGCATCATCCCCGGTCTCACGGTCGAAGAAAACCTGCAGCTTGCGCAAATCGCACCGCCCAAGGGCTGGTCACTGGACCGCATCTACGAGCTGTTTCCGCGCCTTGGCGAACGCCGCAAGCAAGAAGGCGTCACGCTTTCGGGTGGTGAACAGCAGATGCTTGCCATTGCACGCGCGCTTGCGCGCGACATCAAGGTCCTGCTGCTGGACGAACCCTACGAGGGTCTGGCCCCCGTTATTGTGCAAGAAATTGCCAAGACATTGGGCATCATCCGCGATCAGGGCATCACCACTGTAATCGTTGAACAAAACGCCGTTGCCGCGCTGAAACTCGCGGACCGCGCCGTGATTTTGGACACGGGCACGGTTGTGTTTGACGGCTCTGCGGCAGAGGTGCTTGAAAACGATGATCTGCGGGCGCAATACCTCGCAATCTAAGAAAATTCGCCAGATGTTTGTCCCCTAAGCAGGCATCTGGCGCATATTTATTAAGGGTTTGGTAATCTTCTGGCGCGATTCTGTGACAAGGCCGTTTTGGCAAATTCGGAGTCAGACCCATGGACATTCACCCTATCACCGCCCCCAAAGCAGTTGCGACAGTCGCGCCGGTTGCGCCGGTTCCGCGTCCGGTCGACACCAAGGTCCCGACAATTGCAGCGCTGGACCGAACGGCGATAACAAGCGAACAAAAACCTTTTATCGCACCAATTGTGAATGCAAAGTTAGCCTTCACCGGACTTCACGAAAAAAATATTACCGCGCAGCAGCCGGAACGTGTTTTACGCCCCTACGGTGTACCCATGTTGCCCTATGATGATGATGAAGCCCCAACAAAACCTGCGGCTTCTCCGCCTGCGTCCGATGGGCAAACAGAAACGCTTGATATGAAAGCCACATTTGCCATTCCTGCCTAACGTCGTATTTTCATATCGCAACGCTTCCCCCCTCGGCTGGCTTGCCCTATAAGAACCTACACGCATTGTGACGTTACGTCGCGATCCTAGCGAATTAAGGGCAACGGCCGAGGAAACCATGAGCAAACAAACCTCTCACGACAGCGATGTCAGCTTTATTCAGGCTCTTGCAGAGCTTTTGCGCGAAAACGATTTGACCGAATTGCAGGTCAAAAGGGACTATGGTGAAAATGACAGCCTGAATGTGCGCGTCAGCCGCCAGACCCAAACCATTGTGCAAGCCGCCGTTGCCGCCCCAGTCGCGGCACCCGTTGCTGCCGCCCCTGCCGTTGCCGCAGCCACCGAAGTTTCCGCGGACCCCGCAAGCCACCCGGGTGCTGTGACATCGCCAATGGTTGGCACCGTCTATATGGCCGCAGAGCCGGGCGCGGCCCCCTTTGTTGCTGTTGGCACAACCGTCAGCGAGGGCGACACATTGTTGATCATCGAAGCGATGAAAACAATGAACCATATCCCTGCCCCGCGCGCAGGCACCGTCAAGCGGATTTTGGTCGAAGACGGCGGCGCCGTCGAATTTGGCGCCCCTCTTGTGATCATCGAATAGGGGCCGCCCATGTTCGAAAAAATTCTCATTGCGAACCGTGGCGAAATCGCGCTGCGCGTTGTGCGGGCCTGTCGTGAAATGGGCGTGAAATCCGTTGCCGTGCATTCAACAGCGGACGCTGATGCAATGCATGTGCGCATGGCTGATGAGGCGATCTGCATCGGACCGCCATCATCCGCGCAAAGCTATCTGTCGTTTCCGGCGATTATTTCAGCCTGTGAAATCACCGGCGCGCAGGCAATCCACCCCGGTTATGGCTTTTTGTCGGAAAATGCGGCCTTTGTGCAGGCGCTCGAAGACCACGGGCTGACATTCATCGGCCCCACAGCCGAACACATCCGCACCATGGGCGATAAAATCACTGCCAAGGACACGATGAAGGCGCTTGGCGTGCCTTGCGTGCCCGGATCGGACGGCGGCGTGCCCACATTGGACGACGCCAAGCGCATTGGCGATGAAATCGGCTATCCGGTCATCATCAAGGCGACAGCAGGCGGCGGTGGCCGCGGCATGAAAGTGGCGCAAACCGCCGCTGACATGGAAAAGGCGTTCCATTCCGCCCGCGCCGAAGGCAAAGCCGCTTTTGGCAACGACGAAGTCTATATTGAAAAATACCTGACCACGCCGCGCCACATCGAAATCCAAGTCTTTGGCGATGGTAAAGGCAATGCTGTGCATTTGGGCGAGCGCGATTGTTCGCTGCAACGCCGCCACCAGAAAGTGCTGGAAGAGGCCCCCGGCCCCTGCATCACCCCCGAATTGCGCGCAAGAATCGGCAAGGTCTGTGCTGATGCCGTGGCCAAGATCAACTATATCGGCGCTGGCACAATTGAATTCCTGTTCGAGAATGACGAATTCTATTTCATCGAAATGAACACCCGCTTGCAGGTCGAACACCCCGTCACCGAAGCCATTTTTGGCGTCGATCTGGTGCGCGAACAGCTGCGCGTTGCGTCAGGACTGCCGATGTCGTTTACCCAAGACGACCTGCAGATCAACGGCCATTCGATCGAAGTGCGGATCAACGCGGAAAAACTGCCGAACTTTGCGCCCTGCCCCGGCACCATTACGCAATACCACGCGCCCGGCGGGCTTGGCGTGCGGATGGATAGTGCGCTTTATGACGGCTACCGTATTCCGCCCTATTACGACAGTTTGATTGGCAAACTGATCGTGCATGGGCGCGACCGGCCCGAAGCGCTCGCACGGCTTTCACGTGCGTTGGGGGAATTGATCGTGGACGGTGTCGATACGACCGTGCCGCTGTTTCATGCGCTGTTGGCGGAAAAAGCCGTACAAACAGGGGATTACAATATCCACTGGCTTGAACATTGGCTCGAAGAAAACCTTAACGGTTAGGTAGATGCGCGGTCCGAAATTCGGGCCGCGTTTTTCATGGTGACATGATGCAGGAACTATCCGCAGAATTATTACTTTCGGCCTATGCGCAAGGCGTGTTTCCCATGTCCGAAAGCCGCGACGACCCCGCGCTGTTTTGGGTCGATCCGCAGATGCGCGGTGTGCTGCCGCTAGACGGTTTTCGCATTTCACGCAGCCTTGCCAAAACCTTGCGGCGCGGGCATTTCAAGGTCACGTTCGACACGGCATTTGCAAGGGTCGTCGCAGGCTGCGCCGACCGTGACGAAACTTGGATCAACGCCACAATATTTGATCTTTATGCACAGCTGCACGACCAAGGCGACGCGCATTCTGTCGAGGTCTGGCAAGACGGCAATCTGGTCGGCGGTGCCTATGGCGTGGCGCTTGGTGCGGCGTTTTTCGGCGAAAGCATGTTCAGTCTGGCAACCGATGCGTCAAAAGTCGCGCTGGCCTATCTGGTGGACCGTCTGCGCAGGGGGGGATTCATGTTATGCGACACGCAGTTCATCACGCCACATCTTGCCAGTCTTGGCGCGGTTGAAATCAGCCGTGCAACCTATCACGCGCAGCTTGTCCGCGCGCTGGCTTGCCCTGCGTCATTCAACCAAGACCCCGATGTGCCGTGCGCTCAGGACGTGATACAGCGCAACGCCCAAACGTCATAGCGTTGGTGATCCAAAGCATTCAGCGCCGGTGAAGATGCGATCATCCACCCTGAGAACACCGGTGCAGCTTCGTCGCGGTAGTGGATGCGCATGCTGATAAACGCGTCACCCGCGGGGTTGTTTTCGGGGTAACGGCATTCGTTCAGCGTGACCAGTAAAAAGCCCAAATGCCCCGTTTCGCCCGACTGCAAAGTCAGATCAATGCGGTCACCTGTGAGCTTGTCAAGCACACGCACAACCCCGGATTCAGCCGTGAGCGCAATTTCACTGCGTTGGGTCTGCACGGGTTCAAGCGGAACAACATCGCTTTCAAGCCCCTGTAACAGTTCAGTCAGGTCAATCGGGTCGTCCTGCGCGAGTGCTGGCAGCGCCAGAAACAGTGCTGCAATCGACGCATATATCGGGGCTTTGAACATTGCGTGTGGCGCCTATTCCGGCGTCCACGCCTCATAATCGCTGCGTGCCGCGGGGGCCGCTTTGCGGATCGAACCGGCGGGCGCATAGGCGGCAGCGGTCCCTGTCAGGTTTTCGACATGCGGCTGTTCCCATGGCTTGTGAACAATCGCCACTTCGGTCGGGGCGTCATCCCAAGTGTGATGCAGCCAGCCGTGCCATTCAGGCGCAACACGCGACGCTTCGTTTTCGCCGTTATAGATCACCCAGCGGCGGCTATCGTCTTTGTTGCGGTAAAAGATGTTGCCTTGCGCATCCTCGCCGACTTTGGTGCCATTGCGGCTGGTCCAAAGCTGGGTGCCAAATGACTGTCCGTCCCACCAGGTAAAGATGCGTTTAATGTTATGACCAAGGCTCATGTTACGTCTCCGTATGTGTTGCCTCTGCATGCCTCAAATCGGCACAAAGGTCTAGTCCACTTTGAGCGCAGCGCGATAAGCGGTCAGCTCAATCTCGATCTTGTATTTGGGGTCCACCAGCGCACATGAAATCATCATGGCGGCGGGCGGGTTGGCCCCGAATGTTTCGGCCAATAAGGGCCAGCAGGCTTCGAACTCGGCGGGGTTTGGCACCACATAGTTCACACGCACCGCATCCGCAAAACTTGCCCCCGCTTTGGAAAGCGCATCTTCGATCACCGCAAGCGCTGCGCGGCACTGGTCAACGATATCGGTGGAAATATCGGTGCCCGGTGCCACTGTCCCCGCAACATGTACCCAGCCATCGGCCACAACGGCACGGCAATAGCCGACTTTTTCTTCGAAAATGCCGCCCGATCTGATCCGTTTCATCTTAGCCAGCCGATGCGGTTTCTTTGGTTTTCTTGCCTTCGTCATGGATCATCAAAGGGGCTACGTCAGATGTAACTGCCTCTTCGTTCACGACAACTTCGGTCACTGTGTCCATCCCGGGCAGGTCGAACATCGTATCAAGCAAGATGTCTTCCATGATGGACCGCAACCCGCGTGCGCCGGTCTTGCGTTCGATCGCGCGGGCCGCAATAGCTGTCAGCGCGTCTTCCGTGAACGTCAGCTTAGTATTTTCAAGCTCGAACAGGCGCTGATACTGTTTGACCAGCGCATTCTTGGGCTTGGTCAGAATGGTGATCAGTGCATCCGCATCCAGATCTGTCAGTGTCGCAATCACCGGCAAACGGCCGACAAATTCCGGAATCAGACCGAATTTCAGCAGATCTTCGGGTTCAAGGTCTTGGAACACTTCGCCGACACCGCGCGCATCAACATCTTTCACATCCGCGCCAAAGCCCATGCTGGTGCCTTTGCCACGCTGTGCAATAATTTTGTCTAGCCCCGCAAAGGCGCCGCCGCAGATGAACAGGATGTTGGTCGTGTCAACTTGCAGGAATTCCTGCTGAGGATGCTTGCGCCCGCCTTGGGGCGGCACAGAGGCAACCGTACCTTCCATGATCTTCAAAAGCGCTTGCTGCACGCCTTCGCCCGATACATCGCGGGTGATCGACGGGTTGTCGGATTTGCGCGTAATCTTGTCGACCTCGTCGATGTAGACGATGCCGCGCTGCGCGCGTTCGACATTGTATTCGGAGGCCTGCAGCAATTTCAGAATGATGTTTTCAACGTCTTCACCGACATAACCTGCTTCAGTCAAAGTGGTAGCGTCAGCCATTGTGAACGGCACATCCAGAATCCGCGCCAGCGTCTGCGCCAGCAGCGTCTTGCCGCAACCTGTCGGGCCGATCAGCATGATGTTGGATTTGGCGAGTTCAATATCGGATTTATCGGCGTGGTTCAGGCGTTTGTAGTGGTTATGTACAGCCACCGACAGCACGCGTTTTGCGTGGACCTGACCGATGACATAGTCGTCAAGAACGCCGCAAATTTCAGAAGGTGTCGGCACACCATCACCGGATTTCAGCCCAGCGGTTTTGGTTTCTTCGCGGATAATATCCATGCAAAGTTCCACGCATTCATCGCAGATAAATACGGTTGGCCCGGCAATCAGCTTGCGCACCTCATGTTGGCTTTTGCCACAAAAGCTACAGTAAAGCGTGTTTTTGCTGTCGTTTCCGGTCGTTGTCGCCATCTCAAACCCCTTGGCCCTATGGCCCGTCAAATATTGTGCGGACTGCCTTTGTCGCAACTTTAGGGCAGCCCGCCAAGGTCCACAATGTCAAAATGCCCCTGAAAGCGGCAGGTTTCTATTGTGCTTAATCTTCCGCTTTTTCACGGTTCGCGACAATTTCGTCGATCAAACCCCAGTCTTTGGCCTCTTCGGGCGACATAAAGTTGTCGCGCTCAAGCGCTGCTTCGACTTTTTTCAGCGTGTTTCCAGTGTGTTTGACGTAAATTTCGTTCAAACGTGTTTTCAGCTTTTGGGTTTCTGCGGCGTGGATCATGATATCGGTCGCCTGCCCCTGATACCCGCCAGACGGCTGGTGCACCATCACGCGGCTATTGGGCAACGAGAATCGCATGCCTTCGTGACCTGCCGTCAACAAAAGCGACCCCATCGACGCCGCCTGCCCGATCACCAGCGTGCTGACCTTTGGTTTGATGTACTGCATCGTGTCATAGATCGACAGGCCAGATGTCACAACGCCACCGGGGCTGTTGATATACATGCTGATTTCTTTTTTCGGGTTTTCCGATTCAAGGTGCAGCAATTGCGCGACAATCAGCTGGCTCATGCCGTCATGCACGGGGCCGTTTACAAAAATGATCCGTTCTTTCAGCAGGCGCGAAAAAATATCATAGGCGCGTTCACCCCGGGCGGTCTGTTCAACGACCATTGGGACAAGGTTCATGTAGGTCTCGACGGGGTCTTGCATATGTAGTGCCTCACTTTGGGACGGGTACGTCCTAATTCAAAAGTCCTGACAGAGTCTTAGTGACAGCAGGCAGGGGCTTCAAGGGTTGCACGAAACGTTTGACGAATCGTAAGCAATGACTTACCGTAAGTCATGAGCTACGAACATGCAATCACCGCGCTCGCCGACCCCACCCGCCGTGTCATTATCGACCGTTTGCGCGGCGGCCCCATGGCGGTTGGCACCATCGCAAACGGCATGGACATCAGCCGCCCCGCGGTCAGCCAACACCTGCGCGTGCTATCGGACGCGGGGCTATTGACCGTCACCCCATCGGGCAACCGCAGGCTTTATGCCATTGCCCCTGACGGTGTCGACGCATTGCGCAAATATCTCGATAGCCTGTGGGATGACGCATTGGGCGCCTTTGCCCGCGCCGCCCATGAAAAAGCAAAAGGACAGTGAAATGAACGATCCGATCCGCAAGTCCGTCGCCGTGCCGCTGACACCCGCTGATGCGTTTTCGCTTTTTGCCGCTGAAATTGACAGCTGGTGGCCCGGCGAGACCCATTCCGTTACCGCTGGCAAAGGAGATATCCCCAGCAATATCCGGATTGAGCCGCACAAGGGCGGCAAGATCATCGAAACCGCGCCGGATGGGGCGGAATACATCTGGGGCGAAATTATCGCATATGATCCGGGCACGTATCTGTCGTTCTCATGGCACCCCGGCAAAACCGAAGCCGAGGCGACTGTGGTGTCGGTCAGTTTCAAGGCGACGCATGACAGCACCCAAGTCGACCTCACCCACGGCGGCTTCGACATCCTCGGCCCGCTCGCCGATGCGGTCAGCAGCAGCTATGTGACCGGCTGGGATCTGGTGCTGGGGTGCTATTGCGGGGCGGTTCAGACGCGGGTCGCGACCTTATCCTAGATCGTCAGTTGCAGTAAACCGCTTGGGCGTTTTTACAGTGCCGCGCAATCAGATTGCGCGCCTGATTGCCCTTGGGTGCGGGCCGCGCCATCGGCGGGTTCAAAAACGCCTCACCCGCAAAGATAGTCGCAATTTCCGCGCGCGCCTCTGGCGTCATCGCTTTCATCGCCTCTGTGCCGGTGTATAGCGTTTCGGCAAAGGCGCCGTCTGCCTCGACAATTTCATGGTCGTCGCACAAGATATGATAATAGGTTACGTCGCTCAGGTCGGCCGCGATGGAAACGCCCTTCAATCCCAGCAGGTTCTTGGCCGCGACAAAAATTTCGGTTGTCCCGAACATACGCATCGCAATTTTCGAGCGCAGAAAAATCCGGTGTTGCGGCGAAACGACCAGATCACGCGCGGGCACGCCTTGGCTTAATGCGTTGGCCGCAATCCGGACCGGCCGCAGTTTTGGATATTGTGCCAGTTTTTGCGCGCTGACCTTGCGCGACCCGATCCAGCGAATGGTTTGTAGCCCGTGATCGCAGGTGACGACCTTGTCACCGGCGCAAAGCGTTTCAATCGGGACGGTCCCGTTTTCGGCCCTGATCATTGTGCCCTTTGCAAAACAAACGACAAGATTTTCGATTTCTGTAAAATTGACAATCTGGCCGCTGGCATATGTTGCGGTGCCACTGCGTGAATCGCCATCTGCATCCAGTGTTGTGGTCAGGGTAAAGGCGCCGTGGCCGGTCAGATCAAGCGT
This sequence comes from Yoonia tamlensis, assembly GCF_900115105.1. Classification (GTDB taxonomy): domain Bacteria; phylum Pseudomonadota; class Alphaproteobacteria; order Rhodobacterales; family Rhodobacteraceae; genus Yoonia; species Yoonia tamlensis. The sequence continues at coordinate 864,306 of NZ_FOYP01000001.1, read as the reverse complement.
ATCATAGTCAACACCATCGGTGCTGCCGTGGATGGTTATCGTCTGCGAACCCGTGCTGCTCGTCTGGCCGAAATCCAGTGTAAACGTGTCGGAATCCGCACTACCGGTCGCGATGTCACCAACGCCGACCGTGATACTGTCATTTCCGCTGCCGCCGGTGATCGTGTCGTTGCCATCGCCGCCATCAATGGTGTCATTGCCGTTGCCGCCGATAATCGTGTCGTTGCCCGCACCACCATACAGAAAATCGTTGCCGTCACCGCCATCAATATAATCGTTACCATCGCCACCATAGATCGTATCGGTGAACGTGCCTGCACCACCATAAAGCGTGTCATTGCCCGCACCACCGTCGATATAATCTGCGCCTGTGCCACCGTCGACATAATCATCACCAAGCCCCGCGTGCACAGTGTCATCGCCCGCGCCTGCGCGGATGCGGTCATCATTCCAGCCGGTGCCAGCGCTGGAAATCCCGTCGCCGCCATCAACCCTGTCAGTGCCGTTTGCAACCGGTTCTATATAGCTGGCGTTGATCACATCATTGCCCGATGTGCCGTCAATATAACCATCATCAAAGCCGGTCACGATCCGGTCAGTATCAAGCCCCGAAAACGTCGTGACGTTGTTGTAAACGCTGACCAGCCGCACCGATACAATCGGCGCTGTCTCATAGGCCACCGTATCCGGTGCAGGGTTGGCTGTCCGGTCGGGCGCAAGAAACAATTGCCCCGTTGTGCTTTGGACGACCACTGCGGTGACATTGGCGGTTGTACCGTTGGCATAGGTAATGACCGCGTTGTAAATAATGCTGGCATCATAGGTATACGTCTGCGTACCCGCGCCGATATTGGTCGTAAACTGGTCGTTCGAGACGTTGTTGTTAATATCTAGTGCGTTTGCTGTGCCGCCCCTGTCGATAAGGGTCGCAGACGAAATATGTGTATGAAGCGGGTCAGCAGCGGTGCCGAAAGTCTTGCCGATAAACGCCGTCGAATTTGCGTTCTCGACAACGTTATTGCCTTCGGTCGGGTCAAGCTGGGTCGAGGATGTCCCAAGGTAAAGCCACGTAAATGTCGTAGCCATTTATCGAAGCCAAATGCACGATGGGGTTACATTCGGGGCCGTATGGTCGGCCATACCGCCGGATACGCACAAACACACGCAACGCAAAACCATGATCTTAAGTCCGTAAAACACATGAAGGGGATGACCGCGCTTGTTTGCAACCCCTTCTTTGCCCCGCCAAGGCTGATTCGGTTCGCGGCTTGCGCAAGTCCCTTTATACACGAGTCAAAACCGCCTTCATATAACTATTTTGGGCAGATTACCGTGCGTAAATAGCCAAGTTTTACGCAGCCCTAATGAAACAACACCCTGAGCATTTCCGGCTTCACGACACTTGCGCCCGCGGTCGGCACGCGCCCGCTGACAGGACAGTGTGTTCTTGCAGGGCGGAACAGACCAGTGTCACTGCATGCGCTTAGGTGCAAACCCGTAAAGACAAATTGACCTTACAGTTTCAATGCATCCAATGCGCGACATCGGGCCGCGATGGCTTGTTCGCATCTACCTTGAGCGTCTCGATCGTTAGCCCAGCAACATCGCGAAACGCGCGGCGAATATCCACAAGCACGGGTGCGTCACGGTGCATTGACACCAGTTCGGTCAGAACACCTGCATCGAGCGTATAGAAATGCACGAACTTGTTGCCTTCAATCGTGCCCGTCCGGCGGCTCCCATGCACAGACGACGCAAGATATTCCCCGAGAGGATGGTTTTTCCGGATCGCTATTTCTTTGCGTCCGAAAAATGTCGGCTTCACAATTGCGCTGGCACTGATTGTCAGCATCGGCGTCCGCCACGCATTGATGAACCCTACCCCCAAGGCACAGGCCCCTAAAAAACCCAAAGCGGTCAAGATAATTGTCTTTGCATCATAAATGCGGGCCATAAAGGCAAGCATGACCACGCCAACGCATGCCGCGGCAATGAACACCACCCCTAAACCCGCAAGAACTAGACCGTCAGATCTTTTGAATTCAACAGTTTGCATAGTGGATGCCCCGACAACCATGCAGGCAACCTATCATAACCTTGGCGCTTTCCAAGTGCGGCAATCCCGAAACCACCTTACCGATCCAATGCGGGAACGCCGGTACGCATTTTGCGTTACCGCTTTGATGAACAGACAATCGAAAAATTGTTATTGTCGAAATGGTGGACCTTCACACCCCAAGAAATTGCGTCAAAGGAGCTCGCGGACGTAAGTGCGTTCTTGAATAGCTTTGAATAGGGTTCGGGTGTCGGTCACCGCATAGCTGCGCGGCAGCCCGCCAATCTACCCCACATGAAACAGCGTCCCGAACAGTTTCGGGTCCAGGCTTTCGCTGGCAAACGTTTCGCCTTCGGTCAGCACGGAAACCGCGTCGTGGCTATGGAGGCTTTCTTGGTGGCTGGCGATTACCCGAAAATCTGTGATCCGTGCCTCGGCTTGCAGGTTTTCGGTAAAAAGGCGCACCGCATCTTCGACAAAGATCGGGTTGGCGGCGTTCAGTTCGGCGAACGCCTGTTCGTCCTCGCGTTTGACCATGACTTGAGTTTCTGTCGGAACGGCGGCGCGGGCGGCCTCGATCAGGTCTTCGAACCACAGGCAATTGCTGTGCGGGGCAAGCAGCACCGAAATCCGCGCCACAGAGCGCTGCGAATGCGGCGTGGCCAATTGACCGCGAAACTGGCGTGCGTGTTCGGATAATTCCAATGAACAGGGGCATGTAGACGAATACACGTAATCCAGATGCATGATTTTTTTGCGCACGCCGCCGGTTTCGACCAGTTCCAGCGCGATGTCGTAATATTGATAGCCCGACAGCCCCGACCGCAGGCTTTCCACCTGCATTGGAAAGGAAAACCGCATTTGGATACGTGCATCAAAACTGTCCAGATCGGCCTTATAGGCATCAATCGCGCGTTCAATCACTTCAAAGCTAAAGGTTTCCTGCGCGTGTTTGTAAAACGTGCGCATGATGCGGGACATGTTGATGCCCTTCTTTTCGGCATCAAGCGACACGGTTCCGGTGACAGAGGTTTCAAGCGTCAGATCATCGCCGTCACGGGTGTGAAACCGGATCGGCAGGCGAAAATTCGATATCCCCACGTGCTGGATTTGCCGCATGGCGCCCTTGATCAGGCTTGACGGGCCGTTTTGCAGGTCCGGCATTGTCGCGCGGTAAGTTTCATCCACCTCAAACGCATCAGGGTATGCGCGCGCAAGTGCGGGGTAATTCGACACTTCTTGCCCCGGAATAAGCCGCGCCACCAGCGGATCCAGTGTTGCGACTTCCTCGGCGCTGACATCACCGGCCCAAGCGCGCAAAACGGCCAGCGCCGCCTCTGCCTGCGCGCGGGTGGGCGCATCGGCATCGCCCGCCTGTCCGGCGTCAATCGCCGCTTGATAGCGAAGCACGACATCTTTGGTTACATCGGTCATCTTGCGCGCCTTTGTCATATGGGTCTGCCCCAACATGGCGATCCTGCTGCACGGGCACAAGGCGCGCGCAGCATCAATTGCAGGCGCGGATGCCTAGACCTGATCCAGTGCTGCCAGCAAATCCGCAATCAGATCATCAGGGTCTTCAAGCCCGATCGACAGCCGGATTAGCCCCATCGAGATGCCCAATGTGTCTTTTTGGTCTTGTGGCAACCGCTGGTGGGTTGTGGTTGCAGGGTGCGTCACGATGGATTTTGCATCCGCAAAATTGTTCGAGATCGTAAAAATCTCAAGCGCGTTGATAAATTTGAAACACGCGTCACGACCACCTGCAACTTCAAACGCCAGAACCGTGCCGCCACTTTCGGCCTGCGCGCTGGCCAGCGCCGATTGCGGATGTGCTGCATGTGTTGGATAGCGCACATGGGTCAGCTTTGCATGGCCATTAAGCGCCTGCGCAACCTTCATCGCCGTGTCACATTGCGCCCGCACGCGCAGGTCGATTGTTTCCAGCGCCTTCAGGTGTGACCACGCGGTAAACGGGTTCATCGCGCCGCCGGTGTGTTTCATATAGGTTTCAATCGGGCCGCGGATCAGTTCGCGCGATCCGCAGATCGCCCCGCCCAACATCCGGCCCTGCCCGTCCACGTGTTTTGTGGTGGAAATCACCGCCAGATCGGCGCCAAGCGCGCTTGCATAGGAAAACACCGGCGTCGCCATCGCGTCATCGACAACGACCAGCGCGCCGACAGCGTGGGCCGCCTTGACCACATGGGCCACATCGACAACTTCCAACGTCGGGTTGGAAATGCTTTCAAAGAACACCAGCTTTGTATCGGGCCGGATCGCCGCATCCCATGCCGCATTATCCGTGCCGTCAACCAAGGTGATTTCAACCCCAAAACGGCCAAGGATATCTTCGAGAACGTAAAGACATGACCCGAACAGCGCGCGTGATGAAACGACGTGATCACCCGCCTGCAACAAGGCCGTCAGCGCGCCCGTGACCGCGGCCATGCCTGACGTACAGGCAAAGCAGTCTTCATAGCCGACCATCGCCGCAATCCGGTCTTCGAACATCCGCACCGTGGGGTTGCCATAGCGCGCATAGATGAATTCATCATCGCCAAGTTCCACAAACCGTGCTTCGGCGTCTTCGGCGGTTTCATAGACAAAGCCTTGGGTCAAAAAGATCGCTTCGCTGACCTCGCCATATTGGCTGCGCCGTGTGCCTGTGTGTACCGCTTTGGTCCGTTTGCTCCAAGTCGTCATCATCGTATCCTCGCGCGTTCGCGCATTAAAAAACCCCGACACCGGCAAGGTATCGAGGTCGCAAAAACCGCAATCCCATTTTAGCAGCATGTTTAACGTGGCCCGCAATCCGGTAACAAATCGCCACGCCACGTGCATAGGCCGCGAATCCATGCAGGTCAAGACATCGCGCCCCACGCTTGCGCAAACCATTTCTTAAACTTGGTTTGTTAGGTTTTTGCCATCGACTCGAGGTTAAAACATGCAACATCGCGCCCATCGCTACCGCACCGAATTTCCCGTTGAACTGCGCACGCCCGTGGGTGTGGTGCACGGAAAGATCGCAGATGTGAACAACGACGGCGCGCGCATTGAACGGGTGCGCCCGATGCATCGCGGAAGCAAGATTTCATTCAGCGTGCTGGGCTGCCCCGTGAATGCCGTTGTTGTCTGGGCGACATCCGACCAGATCGGGGTCATATTCCGGCCCCGCCTGCACGACGATATCGTGGACCGGATGCGCTACCGGCGTGACGCGCGCACGCGCAATCGGCATAGCACGGTCGGCTTTGTCGAAATGCGCTAGTCCTGCGACTCTTCGGGCGGCAGGATCAGATATTTTTGCAGGCCAACGATCTGCGCCCATAAGAACACGAACAAAGCGATTGGAAAGGCAAATGTTTCCAGCTTTACCCAAAGATCGGTCGATTGCGTGCGCCAGATCAATTCGTTGGCCACGGCCAGAACGACGAACATCATCGTCACGCGTTTGGTGAAAATCATCCAGCCTTCGGGTTCCATCGGCAGGAATTCTTCCATGACATATTGCAGATAGCTTTGGCCGCGCAGTAGCCCGATACCCAAAATCCCCGCCATGAACCCGTAAACAATGGTGGTTTTCATCTTAAAGAACCGCTCATCGTTGAAATAGGCGGTCAGCCCGCCAAAAAAGATCACCATAAAGGCGGTAAATACCTGCATCCGGCTCAGTTTACCGGTTTGCTGCCAAAGAATGGCCATCGCGACCAAAAGGATTGGAATGAACACCAGCGCGGCAACGATAAAGCCGGAATATTCGGTACCACCATATAGATAGGTCTCATCCTTGATCCGAACATAGATCAGGAAAAACGCAAGCGTCGGCCCCAGTTCAAGAACCTGCTTCAAGATTGGATTGATCTGTTTTTCGGCCATTGGTTTCCCCTTTAGGCTCCCACTTCTACGATCACGGCGCCCAGTGCAACCAATGCCATCAGGATTAACCGCCGCGGCCCGACTTTTTCGCCCAAGATAAACCAGCCGATCAGGGCTGCAAAGACAGTGGATGTTTCGCGCAGCACGGCGGCCTCGCCGACCTTATCCAGCCGCGTGGCCATCATCACGCCACCAAAGCTGATCCAGGCAATTATCGCCCCGGCAAATCCGCGCCACATCAATGGCTTCATGGCAATTGGCACAGGATTGGCGCGTTGGCGCAAATAGGCCAGCACTGGCATATCAAGCGAAGTCACCAAAAAGAACCACGCCAAAAACGTAAACGGATCAGGCGATTGGCGGATGCCGTAAGCGTCATAGGTCGTATAGACCGCAACCAGAATGCCGCATAAAACAGCCCATGCCAGCCCCGCCTTGAGCGCGCCCGGATCAATGGTTTCTTCAGACAGGTTGCGCAGCGCAAGCAGCAAAATCGCGCCTGAAAGGCAGGCCACCCCGACCCATTGTGTGGCCGTAAAATGTTCGCCAAAAAACAACGAAGCCGCAAAAACCGTGACCAACGGGCCGGTGCCGCGCACAACCGGATAGACAACCGTATAGGCCGCCTTTTGATAGGCTTTGGCCATTGTCACTTTATAGGCGAAATGTACAATCACTGCGCCCACAAGGATAATCGCGGTTTTCATATTCGGCAGCGGCACCAAAAAGAACGCGATCGGCGCCGAAATCAATGCAAGCCAGCCGTCTATCGCGCCGCGTGTCAGCCACGGGTCAAACCGGCCTTTTTGCAACGCGCCAAAAACCGCATGGGCCAGCGCAGAGATCAGCGCAAGGATTGTCGCCAGCCGCGCGCCCTCGGGGGTGCCGGCAATTGCGACCAACCATTCAGAAAGCGTGCTCAAATGTCACCTTGTTCCCATGCAAGCGCGATGGTCACGCCCGACATCGCAATGCCCAGCGCATGCGCCAGATCCTGATCGCCGGAAGTATCCATGAAAGGCACAACCGCCTGTATCCAGCCAAATCCCCGTTCGGATGTGATATCGACCCGCAGCTTGCCTTCGCGGTCCGTCACCATGCGCAAGAACGCCTGCCGTGATGCCGTATCCACCTGAAACCGCGAAACATCGCGCAGCGCTTCGCCAAGACTGACGCGATTGATTTCGGACAGGTCAACATCAAGATCATCAAGCAAGCGCTGGTTCACGCTGATTTGCGCGTGAAGTTCTGTCATTCGCAGCCCTGCAAGGCTGGTTTGCAACCCCGCAACATTGCTAAAATACGCGCCCTGCAACACGTAGCCCGCTGCAATTCCGCTACCGTCACTGTGGCGCAGGCTTGCGTTTTCAACAACAAGCATCCCCGATGCGGGCAAATGGCGCAAGTGTGCCTGCGCGCTGTAGCGGCGCTCGCCAATTTTCAGATCGACAATGCGCAGCGCAATTGCTGCGGGCAGACCGGTGCCGTGAATATAGGCGTCGGCGTTCTCGATCCGAAAACCCACCTGTGCCATATCGCTGCTGTTCCAATGCGGTTGATTGGTATCGATTGCGCACCAGCCATCTGAGCCGATTGTGACAACCGAAGGCGGCGGTCCACTGCCATTGATCTCGAATGACCCCATGGTTTGCGCAAACCTGTCCCAAGCATCCTGACAGGCCTGTTGCGACATTCCATCATAGCCCAGCGCAGGCGAGGCTGCGAGCATCACCGCTGCAATCAGTTGTTTCACAGCTCGGCCCCCACCAATGCGGCGGCAAATTCTTGTGGGTCAAAGGGGGCCAGATCATCAATCTGTTCGCCCACCCCAATCGCATGGATCGGCAGGCCAAATTGATCGGCCAATGCCACCAAAACGCCCCCCTTTGCAGTGCCGTCCAATTTGGTCATCACCAGCCCGGAAACATCAGCGAGTTGCTGAAACACTTTGACCTGCTGGATCGCATTCTGCCCTGTCGTCGCGTCCAGTACCAAGAGCGTGTTATGCGGCGCATCGGGGTCTTTCTTGCGGATCACACGCACAATTTTCGCCAGTTCTTCCATCAGGTCGGCGCGGTTTTGCAACCGCCCTGCCGTGTCGATCATCAACAGGTCCGCGCCATCGGCTTCGGCTTTGGTCATCGCGTCAAAGGCAAGGCTGGCAGGGTCCGACCCTTCGGGCGCGGTCAGCACCGGCACGCCTGCCCGGTCGCCCCAGACCTGCAATTGTTCCACTGCGGCGGCGCGGAACGTGTCGCCCGCAGCGATCACCACCTTTTTGCCCGTCGCCTGAAACTGGCTGGCCAGTTTGCCGATGGTTGTGGTCTTGCCTGCACCATTCACACCAACCACCAGCACGACTTGCGGTTTTTTCGCATAAAGCGGCATGGGGCGCGCGACTGGCTCCATGATCCGCGTGATTTCATCGGCCATCAATTGTTTGATCTCGGGCACGGACAGTTTCTTGCCAAGCCGCCCTTCGGCCATGTTTGCCGTGACCCGCAGCGCCGTATCCACGCCCATATCGGCGCTGATCAGCAGCTCTTCGAGTTGTTCAAGCATATCGTCGTCAAGCGTGCGTCGCACGACCGCGTCTTCGGCCCCGAACATACGCCCGAGGATGCCTTGCGGTTTGGCGGTTTCCACCTCTGGGGTCGGTTCCGGCGCGGTGGGTGCTGATGGTGCAGCCGCTTCACCGCCTTCGCTGACAATCGCATCCAGCCCTTCGTCAATTTTTGACGATGATCCGGTGAGCCTGTTCTTGAGCTTTTTAAAAAACGACATGCGCCCGCGCCTTTGGTAATCTATCGCTTATGACCTAATCGCTTGGCGGCTGATTGAAAAGGCCCGGTCAGATTTCGCTGGGAAAATGCCGCATCACCAGTTTGATCGGGTTCGGTGCCGCCTGCCCCAGTCCGCAGATTGATGCATCCGCCATTGTGGTGCATAGTTCAGTCAGCAAATCCTGATCCCAATGATCCGCCTGCATAAGTTTCACCGCTTTTGCGCAGCCCGCACGGCACGGGGTGCATTGGCCGCAGCTTTCATCCTCAAAAAACCGCAGCATGTTCAATGCCGCATCGCGCGCGCTGTCTTGGTCCGACAGCACCACAACCGCCGCCGATCCGATAAATGTGCCATGCGGTTGCAACGTGTCGAAATCCAGCGGAATATCTGCCATGCTTGCAGGCAATAGCCCCGATGACGGACCGCCCGGTTGATAGGCTTTGAACGCGTGGCCATCAGCCATACCGCCCGCTGCTGCGATAATATCAGTGATAGTTGATCCTGCGGGCAAAAGATACACGCCCGGTGCGGCCACACGACCTGACACCGAATAAGACCGCAGACCCACACGCCCGTTTTTTGACGTGGCGTTCAGGATGTGTGTCCCCTCGCGGCAGATCCGCGCGATCCAATGCAGGGTTTCGACGTTATGCACCAGCGTTGGCTGCCCAAACAGCCCTACCTGCGCCACAAAGGGCGGGCGGTGGCGCGGGATGCCGCGTTTGCCTTCGATGCTTTCGATCATCGCGCTTTCCTCGCCGCAAATATAGGCTCCCGCACCACGGCGCAGTTCAATATAGCCGGGTGCAACCACGCCCGCAGCTTCGAGCGTCTTGATTTCGCGGCGCAGGGTTTCCAGCACCGCCGGATATTCATCGCGCATATAGATATAGCATGTCGCGGCCTCGACAGCCCAAGCGGCGATCAGCATCCCCTCGAGCATCAGATGCGGCGTGCGTTCGAGATAGTAGCGGTCCTTGAAAGTGCCCGGCTCGCCCTCGTCCCCGTTCACAGCCAGATAGCGCGGTCCGGCATTGGCGCGCACGAACCCCCATTTCTTGCCGGATGGAAACCCGGCCCCGCCAAGCCCGCGCAGGCCAGCCGCAAGCACCGTTTCTTGCACCGTTTCCCAGTCACCGCTTTCGCGCAATTGCGCAAGCTGGGCATAGCCACCTTCGGCCACATAGTCGGCATAGGTCTGGTACTGCGGGATATGCGCATGGGTATCGCCCGCCAAGATCGCTGCATGAACCTTTTCATGGGTCGCATGGTCAATGTGGTGATGCCCGATTTCCAAAACCGGCGCGGTATCGCAGCGGCCCATACACGGCGCCCGAACCACCCGCACCTGCGCCGGATCCAGCCCATCGGTCAGCGCCTTTTGCAACTGCTGCGCGCCCGCCAGTTCGCATGACAGGCTGTCGCAAACGCGGATGGTCAGCGCGGGCGGGGGAGTTTCGCCTTCTTTGACCGGATCAAAATGCGCATAGAAACTGGCGACTTCGTAAACTTCGGCCTGCGACAGCCGCATTTCTTCGGCCAAGGCGCGCAAATGTGCAGCGGACAGATGGCCAAAGGCGTCCTGGATCAGATGCAGGAATTCGATCAGCAAATCGCGCCGCCGCGGGCGGTCACCCAGCAGGTCCTTGACCTGCGCCCAAGCCATATCATCCAGCTGCCGGCCCTTGGGCACGTGCCGCCCCTTGCCTTTTCCGGATTTCCAAACGCCGCTTTTGCTTTCTTGCGCCATATCACCGCCCCCTACCAATGCCCCAAGCATAGGCGGCGGCGGCGCGTACGACCACGCAAAAGCGACCAATCATGCACAATTTGCAAGCATCCGGATTTCGGCGTGACGCAATTGGCCTTGCATGCTACCGATTGGGCATGAGCCCACAGATGCGCCAGTTCACCATAATTTCACTGCTTCCTGCGGGGCTTATCGTGCTGGGGCTATGGCTGGGGGGGCTATGGGTTCTGGCCGCGGTGATCTATCTGACCGGCTTTATGCGGTTTATGGATCGGGCCGTGAAAACCAAGCGCGTGGCGATCACCGAACCAAGCGGCACGACCCTGTCGGTCTGTCTTGCGATCATGCATTTTGCATTGCTGGGGGGCACCGTGATCACTCTTGCGCGCGCGGCGCATGGTACGGCCGAAAACATCGGATTGTTTTTTGCGACGGGCCTGTTTTTGGGCCAGATCAGCAATGCCAACGCCCACGAGCTGATCCACCGCGGGCAGCGCGGGCTGCACCGGCTTGGGATGTGGGTCTATATATCAATGCTGTTCGGGCATCACACTTCGGCGCATGTGCTGATCCATCACCGGCATGTTGCCACGCGCGCTGATCCGAACACATCGCGCATGGGCGAAGGGTTCTACCGCTTTGCGCTGCGGGCGTGGGGCGGGTCGTTCATGGCGGGGTTTCGGGCCGAGGCCGCCCGCCCGCGCGCGAAATGGCGCAACCCCTATGTCATCTATGTGCTTGGCGCTTTGGGGCTGATGCTGCTGGCACTGATGATCAGCCCGCGCGCGTTACTGGTCTATGTCGGGCTTGCGGCCTATGCGCAGATGCAACTGCTGATGTCGGATTATGTGCAGCATTACGGGTTGATGCGTGCCATTGGCGCAGATGGCAAACCCGCCCCCGTCGGGCCGCAGCATAGCTGGAACAGCCCGCGCTGGTTCAGCTCTGCCTTGATGCTGAACGCGACACATCATTCCGACCACCATGCGCACCCGTTACGCTATTTTCCCGCGCTTGATGTGCCAAGCGGCGCGCCGATGCTGCCCAAGCCGCTGCCGGTCATGGGGGCAATTGCGCTGATCCCGCCGCTTTGGCGGCATATCATGGACCCGTTAGTCAAAGAGATCACCAATGCTTAAAATCCTGTTATGCCTTATGGTTTTCGCAAGCCCCGCACTGGCCCAAGAGCCGATGAACGCCACCCAGTTCGAAACTTATGTGGAGGGACGCACGATAACCTTTCTCTATCCGGGCGGCAGCACAGGGACCGAAAGCTATCTGACAAACCGTCGGGTGATGTGGTCTTCGCAAGAAGGCATCTGTCTTTACGGTGTCTGGTACGCAAGCAAGGGCGATATATGTTTTCGCTATGATCACGACCCGATCCCCAAATGCTGGCGCGTCTATCTTGAACCCGACGGGATGCGCAGCATCTTTACCAACAACCCGCCCTACACCGAAATCTATGAAATGCGCGACCGTACCGATCCGCTGATCTGCCATGATCTGAATTCATGACCCCCGCCGCTGCCATAATGGCGCGGTTCGGGCTGCGTGACGCGGCACTGGTGGATCACGGCAAGATCGCCACGGTCTGGAAGGTCATGCGCGGCAAGCAGCCTGCCGCGCTCAAGATCTATCACGGTGGCAATACCCAAGACGAATGGCCCGGCGTGCGCTATATCCAAAGCTGCGCAGGCACAGGTGCCGTGCAAATTTTTGATTACGCGGAAGGCGCATTGGTGATGGAATGGCTTGGCGGGCCGTCTTTGGGCGATCTGGCGCGTCAGGGTGGTGATGCCAGTGCCAGCGCTCAACTGGGCGCCACAGCGCTGCAATTGCACAAGGCAGCGCCGCCCGCGATTTGCCCAGCTTGCAGGCCCGTATGCAGGCGCTATTCACCTACGCGCCGAAGGCAAGCTGGCCCGAACCCACCCGAAACAGCATCCGCACCGCCCAAAACCTAGCCAAACTGCTTACTGATAATCAAAGCGATATCAAACCCTTACATGGCGATCTTCACCACGACAATATCCGCATGTCCGCGCGTGGCTATCTGGCGTTTGACGCAAAAGGGTTGATCGGCGATCCCGCCTATGATCTGGCGAACGCGTTTTTGAACCCGATGGATGCGCCTGACATTGTGGCCGATCTGTCGCGGGTGCAGCAAATGGCGGCGATATTCGCCGCGGTGACACAAATGCCCGCCGCACGCCTGCTGGATTGGGCGATTGCCCATTGCGCGCTGACGCTGGCGTGGAAAGATGCCGCGCTGCCCGATGTGACCATGCTTGATCTGCTGATGCACGCGCGCTCAGTTTGTGGTGACAGAAACCTTTGCATCGCTGAATTCAATCTCTAGCGCGCCTTTGGCCTGCGCCGCGCGGGTCACAACGCCTTGCCCGTCACGCACAACGGCATAGCCGCGATCAAGTGTTGCCTTATAGCCCAAGGTTTCGTGCATCCGCCCCAATGTTGCCAGCCGCGCGGCGCGTTCGGATTGCTGGCGTGTTGCGTGGTCGGACAGGCGAACCAATGCGGCCGACAGACGCTCAGCTTGGCGGGTGGTGCGCTGGGTCAGCAAATCGGGTGCAAGCCGTGCCGCAAGCGTGGCAAGCCGCCGCCGATCCTCGGCGATGCGCCGCGACAGGATCGCGGGGCGCAGCGCGGCCTCGGACAGTTGCAGGCGTTTCTTGGCGGCAGCGGATCTAAGCGCGGCAGGCAAGCGTTCGGCCAGATGGTCCAGCCGCTGCGCGGGCACTTGCAACAGGCTGTCTTTGGCAGGCAAGGCGCGCGCAAGATCGCGCAGCCGTTGCTTGCGCTGCCCCACACCTGTGGTCAGCGCACGGTTCAACCGCACGCCCTGTTGATCCACCCATGCCAGCAATTCCATCCGCACTGGCACCGCCAGTTCAGCGGCCGCTGTCGGCGTCGGCGCGCGCATATCGGCGACAAAATCAATCAAGGTTGTATCGGTTTCATGCCCCACGGCAGAAATCAGCGGGATATCCGATGCTGCCGCCGCACGGGCAACGATTTCTTCGTTAAAGCCCCAAAGATCTTCGAGCGAGCCACCACCGCGCGCCACAATCAGCAGATCAGGGCGCGGCAATGCACCGCCGGGTGTCAACTGGTTAAAGCCTGCAATCGCCGCCGCCACATCGGGCGCGCACCGCTGCCCCTGCACGGCCACGGGCCAGACCAGAACCTTGCGCGGGAACCGGTCGCGCAGACGGTGCAAAATATCACGGATCACCGCGCCAGAAGGCGAAGTAATCACCCCGATGATCACCGGCAGATAGGGCAATGGCTTTTTGCGTTCCGGGGCAAACAGCCCTTCGGCAGCCAAGGCGGCCTTGCGCTTTTCGAGCATCGCCATCAAGGCGCCTGCGCCTGCGGGGGCGATGTCTTCGATGATCATCTGGTATTTGGATTGGCCGGGAAATGTGGTCAGCTTGCCGGTGGCAACAACCTCCATGCCTTCTTCGGGGCGATGCGCGAGCCCCTGTGCGCGGCCTTTCCAGATCACACCCGAAAGCACTGCGCGGTCGTCCTTGAGATCAAGGTAAATATGCCCCGATCCGGGCCGCGAAACACGACCCAATTCGCCGCGCACCCGCACATGGCTGAACCCGCCCTCAATCGCCTTTTTGACAGCGCCTGAAATCTCGGACACGGAAAATTCCGGCGTGTTATCCGCCGGACCATCATCAAATAGATCCATCATTTATCCTTTGGGGGCTGATATTTTACCGGCATCGACGAATATTTCCACTGCAAGAATACAGAAATCGAAATAACCAGCCCGCCGAAAATAGCAAACAGGTAAGACGAAAAAATCACCGCAAGGGCAAAGGCCGCAAAACCGACCACCCATATCAGGAACCGCGAAAACCGCATGAGCCCGTCGTCAGGGTCCGGCCAGTATTGCACCTGCGCGCGGCCAAATTCCTGCGCATAGTAGTCAAGCGTCAGCTCGTAGGCCGGATCATCCGCCAAAGGTGGCAGATCTTCGGGGCGGTGGATCGTGCGGCCAATGATGCGCGGGCAGAAATCATGGAAATAGGCCTGATGATCCGCAATATGCAGTTGCCAAACCTGATCGACAATGGGCGACGGGGTCAGATCCTCGCCGGTGGACCCGATCAGATACATAAACCGGCGGTATTCTTCGACAAGCGTATAGCAGACATCAACCGTATATCCGGTGGCGTCCCCCAATTGATTAACCAAAGATCGCGATAGCGGGCGTTCGTGGAAACTATAGCCTTCCAGCCGATGCCACAGCTTGCGATCGCGCTTTTCGTAGTTCATCTGCTATCCTTTGCGCGCCTGCGCCTAAAAATAACGCGGATCAGCCAAAAAGGCCAAGCCGAAATCGCTGCGCACTTGTGATCAGCGCCCTGCCCCCCTAAAACGCTCGCAAATATGGCAGATGGGGCATCACATGAATATTCTGATCTTGGGTAGCGGCGGACGCGAACACAGCTTGGCTTGGGCTGTGAAACAAAACCCCAAATGTGACCGCCTGATTGTCGCCCCCGGCAATGCCGGTATCGCGGATATTGCCGAATGCGCCGATATCAACATTCTGGACGGCGACGCGGTTGCGACATTCGCCGAAGAAAACGCGATCAGCTTTGTGATCATCGGGCCCGAAGCCCCGCTAGCGGCAGGTGTCGCCGACCGGTTGCGCGCCGCTGGCCTGCTCGTTTTTGGCCCCAGCCAAGCCGCCGCACAGCTTGAAGCGTCCAAATCATTCACCAAAGCTATTTGTGATGCGGCGGGCGCCCCCACTGCCGCCTATGCGCATTTCACCGATGGCGATGCTGCGCGCACCTATATCCGCGCCCAAGGTGCCCCGATTGTGGTTAAGGCCGACGGATTGGCCGCTGGCAAAGGCGTGATTGTTGCCATGACCGAAGCCGAAGCTCTGGCCGCGATCGACGATATGTTCGACGGCAGCTTTGGCGACGCGGGCGCAGAGGTCGTGATCGAAGAATTCATGGAAGGCGAAGAAGCGTCATTCTTTGTGCTGTGTGACGGCAAAACCATCCTGCCTGTCGGTACGGCCCAAGATCATAAACGTGCCTATGACGGCGACACCGGCCCGAACACCGGCGGCATGGGGGCCTATTCCCCCGCACCTGTGATGACCGATGCGGTCACGCAAAAAGCACTGGACGAAATTATCCGCCCGACAATGGATGAAATGACCAAACGCGGCACCCCGTTTCAAGGCGTGCTTTTTGTTGGTCTGATGATCAAAGACGGGCAACCGCGTCTGGTGGAATACAACGTGCGCTTTGGTGATCCCGAATGCCAGTGCCTGATGATGCGGCTGGGCGGGCAGATCCTTGATCTGCTCGAAGCCTGCGCGCGCGGACGCCTGTCAGACGTGGCCGTAAACTGGGCCGATGATCATGCGCTTTCGGTTGTCATGGCCGCCAAAGGCTATCCTGGTGCCTATGAAAAAGGCACGGTGATTAAAGGGTTGGACGCGCTTCCCGAGAATAGTTTCAACATGGTCTTCCATGCTGGCACCGCGGAAAAACACGGGCAGATAGTTGCCATCGGCGGGCGGGTTCTGAATATTACCGCGCGCGGTGCGACATTAGCCGAGGCGCATAAAAACGCCTATGCCATGGCGCAGGCCGTTGATTGGGAACAAGGGTTCTACCGGTCCGATATCGGCTGGCGCGCGCTGTAACGCCCCAAATTGCGCGGATCACCCGTTGCGTCACCGGCCAATAGGGCTAGGGTTTACCGACGCAATCACAGGGCCCGCGCATGACCATACCCGTCTTTATCGCCGTTATCGGTGCCGCCCTTTTGCACGCGACATGGAATGCGCTGGTCAAGGGCGGCGCAGATAAAACCCTGAGCATGGGGGCCGTGATTATCGGGCATGTGCCGCTTGCCGTGATTTCCCTTTGGTTTGCACCCACGCCCGCTCCCGCAAGCCTGCCCTATATGGCTGGCGGTGTGGTGCTGCATTTTGGCTATCAAGTTTTTTTGCTGAAATCCTACGAAGCAGGAGATTTGACGCAAGTCTATCCAATCGCACGCGGGTCTGCGCCGTTGATTGTCGCACTTTTTTCTGTGACCGTCTTAGGGGTGCACCTGACGCCGTTGCAGCTTCTTGCAGTTCTAACGATCGGCTGTGGCATCATCAGCCTTGTGCTGGTCCGCCGCGCAGACGGGCAACGCAACGGGCATGCGGCGCTGATGGCGCTGATCACGGGTGTGTTTATCGCAAGCTATTCACTGGTGGATGGCATGGGCGCGCGCGTCGCTGGAACGTCACTGGGTTTCTACAGCTATCTTGGTATCGCCAACGCCATCTGCATGGCTGCCTATCTGCGGTTAAAATCACCAACAACGCTGACCGCGATCGCGACAAAAGGGCGCGGTATATTCATTTGGGGCGGCGGGGCATCATTTATTGCCTACGCGATTGTCACATGGGCCTTTACCCAAGCGCCAATCGCATTGGTCACAGCCTTGCGCGAAACAAGTATTGTCTTTGCCTTACTGATCGGGGTCTTTTTCCTGAAAGAACGTCTTGACTTGATCAAGGTGTTTTCCACGCTGACGACGTTGCTTGGCGCGATCTTACTGCGTTTTGCCAAGTAGAACGACAAAAGCCGCACCTGATTAAAGGCGCGGCTTTTGAGGCTCATAGAACGGATAGCTTACGCGGCGCGGCCGACCAATACGGATGTAATTTCATCGCCGGCAACGGATTCGGCACTGCCTGCAACAACGGCAAATTCGCGTGTCAGGCGCTCTAGCGCTGCTTCATATAGTTGGCGTTCTGAATAGCTTTGCTCGCGCTGGTCGTCCTGACGGTGCAGGTCGCGGACAACTTCGGCAATGGCGATCAGATCGCCTGAATTGATCTTTTGCTCGTATTCTTGCGCACGGCGCGACCACATCGCTTTTTTGACCTTGGCCTTACCTTTCAGCGTCTTGACCGCTTGGGCAACCACATCAGGGGTGGCAAGCGCACGCATGCCGACTTCGGTTGCCTTATGGGTTGGCACCCGCAGCGTCATCTTGTCTTTTTCAAAGGCGATCACAAAAAGCTCAAGCTCGAAACCTGCGACTTCCTGTGTTTCCACGGATACAATTTTGCCAACGCCATGCGCCGGATAAACAACAAATTGTTCGGGGCTGAATTCGCTTTTCTTCTTACTCATGGGTATCCTTTCAAAGCCATCCGGATGCGGTACAGTCGACAAAAAATCCGGCGGCGACAAAGGGTCCCCGTCGGGCAAAAACTGTTTCACATTGGACTAGCGTGTTCTTAGCATTGACGTGAGTATACCACAAAAATGGTCGCTCTAAAAGTGCCGCAGTGCAGCGGGTGAAAAATTCTTGCTGCACTGGCGGAAAGGGGCAAGATGCCCCCCCCGAATCAGCCGCCTTCGCCAGGGGCCTCGGAGAGCAGGTCAAGCTTGCCTTCTTTGCCGTCCATCTCTTCCGCATTGGGCAGCGGGTCTTTTTTGGTGATGATCACGGGCCACATTTCGGCATATTTGCGGTTCAGCTCGACCCATTTTTCCATATCCGGCTCTGTGTCGGGGCGGATCGCATCGGCGGGGCATTCGGGTTCGCACACGCCACAATCAATGCATTCGTCAGGGTGAATCACCAGCATATTCTCACCCTCGTAGAAACAATCTACGGGGCAGACTTCGACACAGTCGGTGTATTTGCAGGCGATACAATTGTCGTTGACGATATAGGTCATAGGGGCATCCGTTTCTCTAACGCAGCCTAGCTAGATGAGACTGCGCATTCATTCAAGGTCCAAAGGCCCGTCAATGCCGCGATGCGTCATCATATCCCTGCGATCCTTCTTTGTCGGGCGGCCTTTTCTGTCTCCGCCCGGATTATAGGGACGCCGTTCTACGGGGGGTGACATATCTTCATAGAGCGCTTGCGCCTCTGGCGCGGGTCCGCGGCGGGTGCCAAGCGCTAGGATTCGCACCACTTTGGTCGCATCCGCCTGCACAAAGGTCAGCACATCCCCCGCCCCGACCGCGCGGGCGGGTTTGCTAACGGGGGTGCCGTCAATGCGCACCTTACCCGCCGTTACAACCCCGGCCGCGAGCGAGCGCGATTTGAAAAACCGCGCCTGCCACAGCCATTTATCAAGCCGGATCGTTTGCCGGGGTTCTGCGGTCAATCCTTTTTGAACCCTGCCAGTGCGGCTGCAAACGGGTTGTCAGGATCAATTGCTTTTTCGCGCTTGGGCTTGGCGGCAAAGCTTTGCGGCTTATTCGCGCCACCTTGTGGTTTGCCTTTGCCCTTTGGCTTGCCCTTGCTGCGCGGACGGTCACCGCCTTGCGGGCGTGCAGGACGTGCGGCGCGGCCACCCCAAGTGAAGCTATAGAACACTTCCAACTCAGGTGCTGTATCTTCGGCAGGGGCCGGTTCGCCTTGGGCTTCCGGTTCAGCCTCGGGGGCTTCTGTCTGTGCCGGTGCGGCGTCTGCTTTTGGCGCATCGTCGGAGACAACAGCTGGCGCTTTGATTTTGGCGCGTTCGCCTTTTTCGGCCTTATAGCCCAACCCGCCCATCAGATCGGCAAATTGTTCCAACGTCATGCCCGTGATCGACAGCATATCGGGGTTGGCTTCAAAACCGCCGCGGCTGTCCTTGTCGCGCAGCATATCGGCAAGCCGTTCCAGCATATCAATACGAATCGCGCGTTCACCCGCAGCGCGGTAGCCCGACATCGCGTAATAACCCGGCGTTGCGTCTTTGGCGGCGGGCACGGTGACAAGCCCCGGTGGCGGGCTTTCGGGGAATTCTTGCAGGCCCTTGGAAAGCGACCACAGCACAAGCCGCAGCCGTGTGGCGGCGGGTTTCAGCAACAGCGGCTGAAAGATCGTGAATTGCCCGAAACGTACACCGTGTTTGCGCAAGGCGCCGCGCGCGTCCTGATCAAGTGCCTTTACTTCGTCAGCAACTTCGCCGCGCGGGATGATCCCGAACCCTTCGGCCATGCGGAACGCAAACCCTTTGGCGGCACCTGTCAGCGTCTCGTCGTTCTTGAGCGCAAGCAGGCCTTCGAAACCCGATACGACCTTGCGGTCGATAAAATGCTGCAAGCGGCGCTGGACTTTGGCGGCGACCTCTTCGCCGGCCTCGTCATCAACAAAGGCGGTGACACCCGGTTTATAGGGGTCGGATCCGGCGACAAGTTTGCCGACCGCATGATCGCCCCACATCAACCCACCTTGTTCGGTGAAGTCAATTTCGGGATCGGGCGCGTTGTAGAAACGGTCAGCCAGCAGATGGAACTGCGGCACAAGCGCCTGCACAGATGCCTGACGCAATGTCTTGGCCTCATCAGGGCTTCCTGCTTTGTCCATGCGGAACTGGAAACCTTCCAACCGTCCGACGAATTCGCCCTCTACGGTTACTTCACCTTTGTCGTTTACGTCAGCCAAAAGGCTCTCCTTCTGTTTGAGCCGCCGAAGCAAAATGCTTGTCCGCCGGTCCACAAATCTTTGGGTTAGCGCGCCATGAAGCGCGTCAGATAGTCGGTCTTCTACAGCGCGTGTCTCTTCGCGCCAATGGTTTTCGTCACGCAACCAACCGTTGCGCTGCGCAACATAGGTCCAAGTCCGTATATACGCCAGCCGTTTCGACAATGTATCAATGTCGCCATCCGTGCGGTCAATGCGGCGCACCTGCAATCCGAACCAATTGGCAGACACATGCCCAAGCTGGTGCAGGTCATTATAAATTTGCGTCAAAAGACCCGCATGTTCGCCTGCGGAAATGCCGCGAAAATCGGGCACGCGGCAGACCTCCCACAGCAGTTTGATCGACGGGCCGTCGCTGGCGCGCGCGGCGACTTCGGCGTCACCTGCCAGCGCCTTGAGCGCCTTGAGATCATCGCTTTCGCGCACCCGCGTCAGCCAGCGGTCATCGGTGCGTTCTTCAAGCGTGGAAATCAGGCGTTTGACCGACCCGAATTGTAACCGGCTGTTACGCCAGAACAATTTATTCACCGGTGCAAATTGATGTTCGGTAATCGCCTCGGCCACAGCCTCGTCCAATGGTGGTGCCTCGCCCGTTACACCAAAGGTGCCGTTGTCGACATGCCGCCCTGCCCGTCCTGCAATCTGCGCCAGTTCCTGCGGCTGCAAATGCCGCATCCGGTGCCCGTCAAACTTGATCAGCGACGAAAACGCGACATGCGAAATATCAAGGTTCAGCCCCATCCCGATGGCATCTGTCGCCACCAGATAATCGACATCCCCGTTTTGATACATTTCGACCTGCGCGTTGCGCGTGCGCGGGCTTAGCGCGCCCATAACGACTGCCGCCCCGCCTTTGGTGCGGCGCAAAAGTTCGGCAATCGCATAGACATTTTCGACCGAAAAACCAACGATAGCGGCCCGCGCGGGCATGCGGCTAATCTTTTTGGACCCTGTATAGGTCAATTGGGACATGCGGTCGCGGTACATGAATTGCGCGTCAGGCACCAAAGCCGCAATCGCGCCGCGCATCGTTTCCGCGCCAAGAAACAATGTTTCATGCAGCCCGCGCGCATGCAGCAGACGGTCGGTAAATACATGGCCGCGTTCGGGATCAGCGCAAAGCTGGATTTCGTCGATTGCGAGAAAATCCGCGCCCATTCCCTCTGGCATCGCCTCGACGGTGCAGACCCAATAGGCGGCGCGCGGCGGGACGATTCGTTCTTCGCCGGTGATCAGCGCCACAACGCCCGGCCCGCGCTGCGCGACAATCCGGTCGTAAACCTCGCGCGCAAGTAGCCGCAGCGGCAACCCGATGACCCCCGTGCGATAAGACAGCATCCGCTGGATCGCGTAATGGGTCTTGCCGGTGTTGGTCGGCCCTAGAACAGCCGTGATACGCGCGCTTGTCATAAGGGTCCCCGAGGTCACTGGCAGCGCTTTACAGCGCCTGACCTTCAAGTTGCAATTGCAAACGCGCGATGGCGTCTTTGGTCGGAACCGACTGCGGGTTAATCGCAAGAATCATTTCATAAAGTTCAAGCGCATCTTGCACCCGTGCAAGGTCTTCCATGATCACGGCCAGCCCTTCAATGGCACCAAAATGGCGCGGATCAAGGCGCAAAACCTGCGCAATATCATCCAGCGCAGGTCCGGTCAGTCCCAGCGTATAATAGGCCGAGGCCCGCCCGAAATAACCGCCTGCAAATTGCGGCGCATGGTCGATCAGCGCAGTGTAATGTTCAACGGCGGCTTGCGGGTTTCCATCCAAAAGCGCATCAGCCCCGCGCTGCAACAATAAATCCATCGCAGGCGACCGGCTTTTGTCCCAACTCGCAAAAATTTCCTCTTCGATCGCTGCATAGGCGCCCTCATCGGCGTTAAGCAGGTCTTGATAAAGTCCTTCTAACGTCATGTCTTGGGCCTGCGCGGGTAAGGAAATCCCCACTGCAAGAAAAAGTGCCGTAACGATATGTTTGATGCGATGTGTCTGCGTAACCATATTGGTAATGTAGCGCAGAATGCGGCCAGCACCAGAGGCGGGCCGCCACATCAACAAAGAAGGACGAAATAAATGAGCGATGTTGTAACAGAGGCCGTAGCCGCACTGACCGCGAAACTGGGTGGGGCCGGCTTTGACGGTGCTGCAAAATTCGTGATCGAAGGCGAAGGTGCGATCATCATTGACGGCAATGGCGTCCGCGCAAGCGATGAAGACGCGGATGTTTCACTGACCGCTGACACTGAAACGTTCAAAGCGATCCTTGACGGGGAATTGAACCCGACAACCGCATTTATGACAGGCAAACTCACGGTCGACGGCGACATGGGCCAAGCGATGAAACTGGCAAGCGTATTGGGCTAGGCATGGAACCGGCACCCCTTTTTGACGATATCGCAAACGGGCCAGCAGGTGGTGCCGCCCATTGGTTACAGACCTCCGACGGGCTGCGCATCCGCGCGGCCCATTGGCCAAAATCTAGTGCAACTGGGACCGTGTTGATCTTTCCCGGCCGCACCGAATTTATCGAAAAATACGGGGCCACGGCCAAGGCGCTGCACCAGCGCGGCTTTGCCAGCGTAGTGGTTGACTGGCGTGGCCAAGGAATCGCAGACCGGATGACCCCGAACCGCGCCATTGGGCATGTCGGCCGCTTTCGCGATTTCCAGCACGATGTTGCTGCCGTTATTGCCTATGCCAAGGCGCAAGACCTGCCCGAACCCTATTTCCTGATCGGCCATTCGATGGGCGGCTGCATCGGCCTGCGCGCACTTCACGAAGGGCTTGATGTTAAGGCTGCAATGTTTTCGGCGCCGATGTGGGGCATTCAGATGGCGGTCGCCCTGCGCCCGCTGGCGTGGGGGCTTTCTGCGGTCAGCCGCCAGCTTGGATTTGATCAGGTACTTGCACCGGGTCAGGTTGCGCAACCTTATGTGCTGCGCGCGGCCTTTGAAGGCAATACGCTGACCAATGACCGTGCGATGTATGAAACCCTAGGCGATCAGCTGCGCAGCTATCCGGATCTGGCACTTGGCGGGCCATCGCTGCGTTGGCTCAATACATCCTTGCGCGAAATGCACAGGCTGAACCAAATACCATCGCCACAAAATATCCCTTGCCTGACGTTCCTTGGCAGCAACGAGGCGATCGTCGACCCGACCCGCATCCACGACCGGATGGCGCGCTGGCCGGACGGGCAGTTGCGGGTCATCCAAGGCGGCCAGCATGAAATGCTGATGGACAGCGCCGTGCAAAACGAAATTCTGGACGCCACCGCCGCACATTTCAATTCTGCCGTGAACGCACGGGTGACCGCCTAGACAGATCACGGCCATAGGGCTTTCAACTACCCCGTGCCGCCCCTATGTTATGCCCAAACAATGAGGTCTGACATGAACACCCCCACCCCCGTATTTGACGCAAACGCCGCTGGCGGCAAGAGTTTCGGCGATCTTCCCGAATGGGATCTGACCGATCTTTACACCAGCCCCGACGCAACCGAACTGACCCGCGATCTGGCTTGGCTTGATACTGAATGCGCCGCATTTGCTGCCGATTACGCGGGCAAACTGGCAACGCTGGATGCGGCGGGTCTGTTGCAGGCGGTGCAGCGCTATGAACAGATCGACGTGATCGCGGGGCGCATCATGTCCTATGCGGGGCTGCGGTATTACCAGATCACCACCGACAGCAACCGCGCCAAATTCATGGCCGATTGTCAGGACAAGATCACCAATGCGACCACACCGCTGGTGTTTTACGGGCTGGAATTCAACCGCCTGGACGATGACCATCTTGCGGGGCTTCTGGCCGAAAACGCGGATCTAGCGCGCTATAAACCCGTGTTTGACCGGATGCGCGCGATGAAACCGCACCAGTTGTCGGATGAATTGGAAAAATTCCTGCATGATCAATCCACCGTCGGGGCCGCTGCATGGAACCGGTTGTTTGACGAAACAATGGCGGGGCTGGAATTTGAGGTGGACGGCGAAACCCTGAACCTTGAGGCGACGCTCAACCTGCTGACCGAACAAGACCGCGCCAAGCGCGAGGCCGCGACCCATGCGTTGGCTGCAGTGTTCCAAGACAACATCAAAATCTTTGCCCGCGTCCATAACACGCTGGCCAAAGAAAAAGAGATCGAAGACCGCTGGCGCAAAATGCCCAGCCCGCAAGCCGGGCGGCATCTGTCCAACCACGTTGAGCCCGAAGTGGTCGAGGCCCTGCGCAACGCCGTTGTTGCCGCCTACCCGCGCCTGTCGCACCGCTATTATGCGCTCAAGGCGAAATGGCTTGGGCTGGAACGGATGCAAACATGGGACCGTAATGCGCCCCTGCCAATGGAAACGACACGTACTGTCAATTGGGACGAGGCCCGCGAAACCGTGATGACCGCCTATGCTGATTTTGATCCCAAGATGGCAGAAATCGCGCAGCCGTTCTTTGACAAAGGCTGGATTGATGCCGCGGTCAAACCGGGCAAGGCGCCGGGCGCGTTCGCGCACCCGACCGTCACGCCAGTGCACCCCTATGTGATGCTGAACTATCTAGGAAAACCACGCGATGTGATGACCTTGGCGCATGAGTTGGGCCACGGCGTGCATCAGGTACTCGCAGCTGAACAAGGTGAACTGCTGTCATCCACTCCGCTGACATTGGCTGAAACCGCCTCTGTCTTTGGTGAGATGCTGACGTTCCAAAAACTGCTGGATGGGGCCAAAACCAAAGAAGAGCGCAAAGTCCTGCTCGCAGGTAAGGTCGAGGACATGATCAACACGGTCGTGCGCCAGATCGCGTTCTATGATTTTGAATGCAAACTGCACGCGGCACGCGCCGAAGGCGAGCTTACCCCCGATGATATCAACGCGCTGTGGATGTCGGTGCAGGCGCAATCGCTTGGCGAGGTATTCGACTTTGCACCCGGCTATGAAACCTTCTGGGCCTATATCCCGCATTTCGTGCATTCGCCCTTCTACGTCTACGCCTATGCGTTCGGCGACGGGCTGGTGAACGCGCTATACGCGGTCTACGCCGAGGGCGATCCGGATTTCCAAACCAAATATTTCGACATGCTGCGCGCAGGCGGGTCCAAACACCATAAAGACCTGCTGGCCCCCTTCGGGCTTGATGCGTCAGACCCGAAATTCTGGGACAAAGGCCTGTCCATGATCGAAGGCTTCATTGATGAACTCGAAGCAATGGAAGACTGATTGCAAGGGGCGGCGCAAGGTTTGCGTCGCCCGCGATGCGCTTGGGGGCGGGATTGCGGTGCCTTATGCCACGCCCGCCGGAAGCAGTTGGGCGTCGCTCCATTGTCGCGGCGATTGCCCGTACATGCGCTTGAATTCCCTACTGAATTGCGAAGGGCTGACATAGCCCGCTTCCAGCGCCGCTGCATTGACCTTCATGCCGCCCGCAATTTTCATCGCGGCATTGTTCAGACGCATTGATTTCACAAACTGGATCGGCGCCATTGTGGTTGCCTGCTTGAATTTGCGATGGAAAACCGCGCGGCTCATGCCTGCGCGGGTTGCCATTTCATCAATTGAAACCGGCGAATCCAGTTTCGCGCTGACATGGGCAATCGCCCGAGCGATGGCATTTCCTGCGCCAAATGCCTGCCGCGCAAACGCCCCCGCTTCGCCTTTGAGAATGGCATAATACAGCTCGCGCAGGCGCGCATTGCCCAGCACCGCCGTATCCGTCGGGCTATCCCCAAGGCGCAACATCCTGTGCAGCGCCTCTGTAAAACCATCGTCCCAGCGGGCCAGCCGGATTCCCTGTGCGCGCTGGCCGCCACTACCCGTTCGAATAACATCCCCTGCCGCGTCCATTTCCATGCTCAAGGCGGTCATCATTTGCGAATCGAGCGCGATAAATACCCCGTAAAGCGGCGCGTCTGCAGATGCAGCTGGCGTGCCCGCCTTGACCGGCATCGACATCGGACAGCAAAGGTAGCGGCTGCTGTCATATGCATAGCGTTGACCATCCAGAATGGCCTCTTTGGCGCCACTGACAATGGCGACAACGCAAGGTTCATAGACTGCTGGCACACAGGGAATGGATTGCGTTGCGCGAAACAGGCGCACGCCGTCCACACCTGTTTCGGTTAACCCGTCTTTATACGTACGGGCCGCAATAAGCTGCATGATCTGTTCTTTACTCATGCGGGGAACCTACGACGACATTCTATGCCTTGGCAACCATCCCGATACAATCAGGCAGGTAATTGCGACAATCCGGTCTATTTTTGACAGCTTTCGAGAGTTATCTACATATCAACAAATCAAACAGCGGCCCAAGGCACAGATGCCCTGCGCCCAAGCGGAGAATGAAAATGGCGGATACAACTTTTGGACCAGACGGCTGGACCCCTGCGCGGATCGGATCACTTGAGGGGAAAACCTATATCATCACAGGGGGCAACGCGGGTGTCGGTTTTCAGGCGTCACGCATTCTGCTGTCAAAGGGTGCGACCGTGGTCATGCTGAACCGCAGTGCCGAGAAATCCAAAGCCGCGATCAAGGACCTGCAAGATACATTTGGTTCAGATGCCGCCGTAAGTTTTATTCGCATGGACCTGTCCGATCTTGCCAGCGTCCGCAACGCAGCGGCAGAGGTGAACGCCAAGGTTGCGCGTATCGACGCCGTGATTTGCAACGCGGCGATTGCACAGGTACCGGTGCAAGAGCTGACGGTCGACGGTTTCGAAAGCCAGCTTGGCACCAACCACTATGGGCATTTTGTTCTGTGCGGCATGCTTTTTGACCGTATCGCCCAGACCCAAGGGCGGATCGTGGTTGTGTCCAGTCTCGGGTATAATATGGGAATCAAAACGATCCAGTTCGAAGATATGAACTGGGACAAGAACTATAGCGCCAACCCCGTCTACAGCCAGTCCAAGCTGGCCCAGATGATGTTTGCCTATGAGTTGCAGGACCGCATCAAAACCACCGGCAAAAACGTGGGCGTCTATGTGTGCCATCCCGGTTCTTCTGCGACATCGCTGATCAGCACAAGCGGCGGCCTGATGACGCGGGTGGCATGGTGGCTGATGACAAAATCACCAATGGTACAAACCGCAGAAAAAGGCGCATATCCGGAACTGCTGTGCGCAACCGAACAAGACTTGGAACAACGCGCCCTTTACGGCCCGACCGGACGCATGGAATTTGTCGGCCCTGTGGGCAAGGGCACGCTACACCCGCATGCCTATGACAAGACCGTCACATCACGCCTGTGGGACGTGTCGGAAAAGGCGACAGGATTTACTTGGCAGTTTTGACCGGACAACGGTGCCGCGGCATGCGTGGCAAGCACGGTGAGGGCCGGAACGATCCGGACTTCCAAACCAAATATTTTGACATGCTGCGCGCTGGCGGGTCCAAACACCATAAAGACCTGCTGGCCCCCTTCGGGCTTGACGCGTCAGACGAGAAATTCTGGGACAAGGGCCTGTCGATGATCGAAGGCTTCATTGATGAACGCGAAGCAATGGAAGACTAAGTTAGAGGGCGGCGCAGGAAACGGTGCCGCCCGCTGACCAAAAGTGGACACTCCTGTTAGTGAGAGGCAATTTCAGCTATGCGGACTTAGCCGACCTTGACGTCCGCGTGGCCAACGACCGCTTCTGATCAATACGGGAAGATTGTGCTAAACTCCGCTGCGAAAACCAAGCTTACACTGTGCCTATATCGCGTCTCGATTGTTTCGGGCTCTATCAACACATAGCTCGAGTAATAGCGTTTAGGTGTTGGCATAAACGGCAACAGGCCGAGAAACTCAACAAGTTCACTCCTGCTACCCTGATCCGACATATAGGTGATACCGTCGGTGGCATATTGATCGCCATTGCTTGGTGGAACAGCCATAAATCGCGATCCGTCAAAGGGTACTGCAGTCAAAAGAATTTCGCACGACCAAAACCCATCAGGCTCAGACGTCAACACCACAAAGCCGGACCTATCTGGGTCCTGAAATGCACGAACTTTGGCTGTCGCATGCTCATATGGATCAAGGTGCAATATTTCGGACAACTCGTCGATACGCGCGTCCCAGTCACCTTTTGTATCTTCACCAAAGGCAACCGAGTTCCCAAAATTATTCATGACACTGTGATCTTGGCCAAGCTTTTTTAGCTCGGGTGTCGGGCTTGTTTCCGCCCACCCTACCGCCAGAATTCGATCTGCTACAACCTCACCACTGACGTTCATATCTACAGCACAAGCTTTAAAAATCGGAAGGTCTGGATGTGCCAACGTCATCGCCATTGCCGGGCTTGCACCAAACAATGCGGCCAGAATCCCCAAAATCCGTGATGACATTACAGCAATGTTCCTTTTGTCGGTTCAATGAATAAGTGCCTTAGTAATCGTCGGTGCAAAACTGCATTGATCGCGCCGCAAAAACAATGGTCTCGATCATCAAATTGTTCGGATGAAATCGGTAAAGCGGACACTAGCTGCAACGCAGAAATTTGGTAAAGTGGGCTCTTTGCAGACTTTCGCTGCGGTTTACACGAAAGTCTGTTCTTCCCGCCTTCGGGTTCAGCGGGGGCGACGAAGATGAAGGTCAAAACTATCTGACCTTCATCCCCGTTTCGTCTACCGCACCTTCAGCGTCGCAAGCCCGATCATCGCGAGGATCAGGGAGATGATCCAGAAACGGATCACGATTTGTGGCTCGGCCCAACCCTTTTTTTCGTAGTGGTGGTGGATCGGGGCCATCAGGAACACGCGTTTTCCTGTGCGTTTGTAATAAAGCACCTGAATAATCACGCTAAGCGCTTCGGCGACGAACAGCCCACCAACGATGGCCAGAACGATTTCATGCTTGGTGGCGACCGCAATTGCGCCCAATGCACCGCCCAAGGCCAGTGACCCTGTATCGCCCATAAACACGGCCGCAGGCGGCGCATTATACCACAAAAACCCGAGCCCGCCGCCGATCAAACCAGCGCAAAAGATCAGGATTTCACCGGTTTGCGGCACATAGTGAACGTCAAGATATTCGGTAAAGTCGGTCCGCCCCACCGCATAGGCGATGATCCCGAATGTCGCGGCCGCAATCATCACAGGCATGATCGCCAACCCGTCAAGCCCGTCGGTCAGGTTCACCGCATTGGCGGCCCCGACGATCACAACAACGCAAAACGGCACAAAAAGAATGCCCAGATTGATCAGCGTGTCCTTGAAAACCGGCAAGGCAAGCTGATTGGTCAAATCGTCGGGGTGATAGGCCGCCGCCCAGTATCCCGCGATTGCCGCGATCAGAATTCCCAGCAGAATCCGTACCTTACCAGAAACGCCAGCCGTGTTTTGTTTGGATACTTTGGCGTAATCGTCGGCAAATCCAATTGCCGCAAACGATAGGGTGACGAACAGAACCATCCAGACAAACGGGTTATCCAGCCGCGCCCAAAGCAGCGTTGACGTGGTCAATGCCCCTACGATCAGCAGCCCGCCCATGGTCGGCGTGCCTGCTTTGACGAAATGCCCTTCGGGACCGTCGTCGCGGATGGGTTGGCCTTTGCCTTGTTTGCGGCGCAGCACATTGATCAACGGAGGCCCAAAGATAAAGCCGAACAACAGCGCCGTCATAAATGCACCACCCGCACGGAAGGTGATATAGCGGAACAAGTTGAAAAAATCTCCGCCATCAGACAATGACGTTAGCCAATAAAGCATGAATTAATCCTATTCTTCTAACGGTCGGCGATGCCCCAATTTGCGGATGGCGTCAACGACCAGAAAGGTCTTACTACCCGCCGCACCTTTTACCAAGACCACATCGCCCGCATCGACCAGCTTTGAAACATGTGGCGCAAAATCGGCCGCCGATTGCGCCCATTGGCCGCGTTGGTGCAGCGGCAATGCCCGCCAAAGGTGATAGATTTGCGGGCCGATACAGTGAATTTGGTCGATCGCCTGAATATGGTCGCATTGCGCAAGTTCGCCGTGCATGCGCGCGGATTGCGGGCCCAGATCGGCCATATCCCCGATGATTGCGATCCGGCGGCCCTTGACGATGCGCCCGACGTTGTTGCGCGGCGTCGCGGATGCGATTACCTCGAATGAGGTGGCCACAGACGTTGGATTGGCGTTCAGCGCATCGTCAATCAGGCAAAGCGTTTCGCCATCATTAGCGGGATCAAGCACGATGGTTTCGCGGGTGCCGCGCCCGACAGGCGGTGTCCACTGTGCAAGATCCAGCGTCGCGGTCACAGGGTCTGCGCCAACGGCTGTGGCAGCCGCCAAAGCGCCAAGCGCATTCATCGCGAAATGCCGCCCCGGCACGCCCAGCTTGAACAAATAGTCCTGCCCGCAGCCGTTTGCCATCACCACGGTGACGGCCTCGCCCAGCTTGACCCGTTGCAGGCTCCAGTCGTTGCCAGCACCGCCAAACCGCAGGTGCCTTGCGCGACCGACGGATTTGCGCATTTGCTTTGCATGTTGGTCATCGCCATGGAATACCCCGCAACCACCTGGCGCAAGGCCTTGAAAGATTGCGGCTTTTTCATCGGCAATGGCGGACAGGCTGCCAAAGGCGGCCAGATGTTCAGGGGCGATACGGGTTACAAGCGCGGCATGCGGTTGGGTCAGGCGTGTCAGCCGCGCGATGTCACCGGGCTGGTCCGCCCCGATCTTGACCACCGCATAATCTGCCAAAGGCGGCAAGGTGGCCAGCCATAAAGCCACGTCAAGACGGTTTTGATAGCGCGCAGGTCGCGCGTGGCAAATGCCCTGCCCGCCAAGGATCACCTGCACCATTGCGATGGTCGAAGCCTTGCCGACTGACCCTGTGACCGCAACGATCTTTGCCGCACTGCGGAAACGCGCGGCGCGTGCCAGATCATCCAATGCCGCGAGCGTGTCAGCGACAATAATCTGCGGCTGCGCCAGATCATCAAGCGCTTCAACCACAAGCGCGGCAACAGCCCCGTTTGCAAAGGCGGTCCTTGCGTCCCCTTGCACAGCAATAAACAAATCACCCGGCTGCGTATCATCCGCATTGATGCTGATACCCGTTGCCTGCCAGCCATCCGGCCCTTGCCCGCCGGTTGCGCCAATGACATCATCGCCGGCCCAAAGCGCTGTCATATGATACCGTCCAGAACAGCAACGGCCATGCTGGCCTGTTCGACGTCATCAAATGGCAGCACCGTATCGCCGATGGTCTGGCCCGTCTCGTGGCCCTTGCCCGCAATCAAGAGCGCGTCGCCCGGGCGCAACATGTCAACGGCGCGCAAGATTGCCTCGGCGCGGTCGCCGACCTCGTGCAGTGCGGCACCACCTTGCGTCACGGCACCTGCCATAACGGCGGCGCGGATGGCGGCAGGGTCTTCGGAGCGCGGGTTGTCATCGGAAACAATCACCACATCTGCATTCTGCGCCGCTGCCGCCCCCATCAACGGGCGCTTGGTGGTATCGCGGTCGCCGCCTGCCCCAACGATTGCAATAATCCGGCCCATCACATGCGGGCGCATGGCGGTCAGCGCGGTTTTCACCGCGTCAGGCGTATGCGCATAATCAACAAACACGGCTGCGCCGTTTGCGCGCGTTGCGGCCAGTTCCATCCGGCCATGCACTGTGCCCAGATGCGGCAGCGTGTCAAAGACATCTGCCGGATCAGCCCCCGCCGCAATCACAAGCCCGGCGGCCAACAGCACGTTATCCGCCTGAAACCCGCCGATCAGCGCAAGCCGCACGTGGTGGGATTTGCCCTGCCATTCAAACAGCACATCCTGACCCGTTGCATCAAAACGCTGGCCCATCAGCCGCAGGCGCGCGTGATCGTCGCGCCCGACACCAATGACCTCTTGGCCGCGCTCTGCACATATCTGCGCAACAAGCGGACCTTTGGGGTCATCAAGGTTGATCACGGCCACACCGTCATCAGGCAAGACCCGCGTAAACAGCCCCATCTTCGCGTCAAAATAGGCGTCAAAGGTTGCGTGATAATCCAGATGGTCCTGGGTGAAATTGGTAAAACCCGCCGCAGCCAGAAACACACCATCAAGCCGGCGCTGATCCAGCCCGTGGCTTGATGCTTCCATTGCGGCATGGGTCACGCCGTTTTGCGCAGCCTGCGCCATGACGCGGTGCAAGGTGATCGGTTCGGGTGTTGTGTGTTTTAGCGGATGCGTCCACGCGCCTTCTACGCCGGTGGTGCCGATATTGACGCCGCGCAGGTCCATTTCCTCCCAGATCTGGCGACAGAATGTGGAAACGGATGTTTTGCCATTGGTGCCGGTCACTGCCACAACGGTCCGCGGATGCGCACCAAACCAAAGCGATGCGGTCTGCGCAAGCGTCTGGCGCGGATCCTGAGCGACGATAACGGCCACATCCGATGCCGCCAGCACGTCGCGCGCGATCTGCGCGCCTTGTGTGTCGGTCAGGATGGCGGCGGCCCCCAGTTCAACGGCCTTGGCGATGAAATTACCACCGTGCACAGTGGCACCGGGCAGTGCTGCGAACAGATCACCGGATGTGACATTGCGGCTGTCGACAGTCAGCCCCTCGATCCGGGCCTCGCGCCCGTTTTGCGCTGTCAGCCCCAGTTCCGCCAGAGTTTTCATTTCGGCCTCGACTAGTTTGAGGTGAGTGTTACACCAACGGGTTCGCCCAATTCCACATGCGGGCGCAACCCCAAAAGCGGCGCAATACGGCGTATCATTTCGGCGGCCACAGGCACGGCGGTCCAACCTGCGGTGCGGCGGTCTTCGCCCAATGTATAGATGGATGGCTCGTCAAGTGTTACGATCAACACATATTGCGGATCGCTTGCCGGAAACACGGATGCAAATGTCGCAATGACCCTGTCATCATAATAGCCGCGACCGTTTTCGCGCGCCTTATCAGCAGTGCCTGTCTTGCCGGCAACCTCGTATCCTGCGACCTCGCCAAAGGATGCTGTGCCGCGCACAACAACCTGCCGCAGCATGTTGACAGCCGACTGGCTGACCGCATTTGACAGGATGCGCGGGCCGGGTACGGGGTTTTCAACGCGCAGCAATGTCGGTTCGACCCGCAGCCCGCCATTGGCGATCGACGCATAGGCAGTGGCCAGATGCAGCGGCGAAGAAGATAGCCCGTGCCCGTAGGAAATTGTCATCGCGGAAAGTTCGGACCAGTTAGCGGGCAACAGGGGCTTGCCGGTCGGGGCTTCGACCATTTCAACCTGTGTCGGCTGTAGGAACCCGAGCGCGCCAAGGAATTCGCGCTGGCGTTCCGCCCCGATCTGCATCGCAATGCGCGCAGTGCCGACGTTTGACGATTCAACAATCACATCAGTCGTTGACAGTTGTGGCCCGTAGTCATGAAAGTCGCGGATCCTGAAACGCCCCCAAGACAGCGGCCCTTGGGTGTCGATCATCGTTTCGGCATTCACCAGCCCCAATTCGAGCGCCTGCGCCACCGCAAAGATTTTGAACGTTGATCCCAATTCGTAAACGCCCTGCACGGCACGGTTAAACAGCGGGCTGTCAGACTGGTCACCTGATGTCAGAACCTGCGGGCGGTTATTCGGGTCAAAGTCGGGCAGCGACACCATTGAAATAATCTCGCCGGTGTGCACATCCATCAGGATCGACGTGGCGCCCTTTGCGCTCATGATCGACATGCCGCCGGCAAGCACCTCTTCGGATGCGGCTTGCACTGTCAGATCAATCGACAATTCCAGCGGCGCGCCTTCGTTGGCAGGATCGCGCAGGAACCCGTCAAACTGGCGTTCGACACCAGCCACGCCAATAACTTCGGCGCTGGCGACACCTTCACGGCCATAACTGGCACCGCCTAGAATATGCGCCGCAATCGGCCCGTTGGGATAAAGCCGCATTTCGCGCGGTCCGAACAGCAAGCCCGGGCTGCCGATATCGTGCACAGCTTGCATTTGTTCGGGGCTGATCTGGCGTCTGATCCACAAGAACCGGCGGTCACCTGTAAAATCCTTATAAAGCGCGTCTGCGTCCAGCTCGGGAAAAATCGCTGCAAGCCCGCGTGCGGCATTGGCGGGGTCGATCATGTCGCGCGGATGCGCATAAAGCGAATGGGTTGCCAGATTCGTGGCCAGCATCCGCCCGTTGCGGTCAACAATATCAGAGCGTTGGCCGATTATCGGATTACCGACAGTGGCGGCGCGTGGTTCCATCGGGACGGAAGACGCCAGCGTGCCCATGCGCGCGCCAATGGTCAGGAATGCACAAAAAAACGCAAGCCCCAGCACCAACAGCCGCCCTTCGGCACGTTGACGGGCCTTATCATGCATTTCCGCATGGCGTTTGGCTAGGTTCTCGGCCTCGATCGCGTCAGGGTTTTCGCCCGATGCGCGGGCCTTCAGAATACGGGCAAGCGGACGCAGCGGGGTACGGGTCATAGCGCGTCATCCGCGGGCAGGATGGTTCCGCTTGAAAGGGTCACCGAATTTGTGATCGGGGCAATTGGCGGCAACGGGTAAATGATCTGGTCCACGCGGCCAAATGCCTCTGGCATGATCGGCAGCAGTTCAAGCCTGTCAAAGTTCAACTCGGCCAGATCCGCCAGCCGGTCGGGGCGGTTCAAATAGGCCCATTCCGCGCGCAACATCCCCAACCGTTCATGGGCGGCACCAATTTGCGCATGCAGATCGCGGGTTTCGCGCATGGTTGCCTGCGTTTTGTAATTTTCCTGATAGGCCCAGAACGCCAGCCCCATCACCGCCAAAGCAGCCACTACAAACAGGAATCCACGCATCTACCGCCCCCTTTTCTGCTTTTTCATCGGCATGCCCAAATCTGCCGGATCAATATCCTGCGCCCGCGCATCGGTACGGATCGCGACGCGCAACTTGGCCGAACGCGACCGCGGGTTTTCATCCAGTTCCTGCGCATCGGGGCCTATTGCCTTGCGTTTTTCGATGCGGAACGCGGGCGTGATTTGTGCGACCTCAGGCGCATAGCGATTGGCGTTTGCCGTATTGCCGGAACGGGCCTGCAAGAACCGCTTTACCATCCGGTCCTCGACGGAATGAAAGGTCACAACGGCCAGTTGCCCGCCAGGTTTAAGCGCGCGTTCCGCCGCCATCAGCCCTGCGGCCAGTTCACCGTATTCATTGTTCACCGCGATGCGCAGCGCCTGAAACGTGCGGGTTGCGGGGTGCGACTGGTTGGGTTTGGCGCGCGGCAGGCAGCCTTCGACGATTTTGGCTAGTTGCAAGGTCGTGGTGAGCGGGCGCGCCGCCACAATCGCGCGCGCAATCCGGCGCGAGGCGCGTTCTTCGCCGTAAAGGTAGATAATATCGGCCAGTTCTTCTTCGTCCGCGGTGTTGCACAAGTCGGCGGCCGAAGGGCCGTCTTGGGACATGCGCATATCCAGCGGCCCGTCACGCATGAACGAAAACCCGCGTTCGGCCAGATCAAGCTGCATCGAACTGACGCCCAGATCCAGCACAACACCGTCAAGATCAGACGCATATTCGTCAAGCTTTGAAAACGTGCCAAGCTGCATCTTGATCCGGTCGCCATATGCGGAGGCCCAGCTTTCGGCCATCTCGAACGCCAGCGGGTCACGGTCCACGCCAATCACCCGATCGGCGCCCGCTGCCAGCAGTTCACGGGTATATCCGCCCGCGCCAAATGTGCCATCAATCCAGACGCCCGAAACGGGCGAAACCGCTGCGATGAGCGGCCGGATAAGGACAGGAATATGCGGTTTGCCGTTGTCAGGATCAGACATCATGCGCCCCTATTCATCAAGCAGGCTCAATGGATCAAAATCATCGCCCTGCGCGGCCAGCCAATCGGACATATCATCGGCGATTTCTTCTGCGAATGTTTCGG
The DNA here is from genome assembly GCF_900115105.1 of Yoonia tamlensis. Lineage (GTDB taxonomy): Bacteria > Pseudomonadota > Alphaproteobacteria > Rhodobacterales > Rhodobacteraceae > Yoonia > Yoonia tamlensis. The sequence goes on along the minus strand of NZ_FOYP01000001.1, from coordinate 828,518 downwards.
CTTTCCAGATTTCGAAATGGTCGCCAAGGCCGCTGAATTTCAATTCACCGTCGGTCAGCCCCAGTTTCTGGCGCTGTTTGATCGGCATCACGGTGCGCCCGTCTTTATCAACATCAAGCTTGATAGATTGCCCAATGATCAGGCGTGACAGCTTTTTCTTGCTGGCCGATCCGCGCGGCAACGCGTTGATCTGGTCTACAAGCGTGGTGAATTCGTCAACCGTATAGCCGTGCAATTCATTTTTCAGGTGATCGCCGTACAAAAGATACATGCGCGGGCAAAGCCCTGTGGTCCATTCAGGATCGCCGGATTCAAGCACACGACGAAAATCAGCGGGGATCGACATGCGTCCCTTGCTGTCCACCTTTTGGGTGTGTTCGCCTGTGAAACTTAGACCCACTGTCCCTTGGTCCCTTTAACCCAATACCGCGCACCGCGTCATGCGGTGCTGAATGTAGAAACGGCGGGTTGCGCAACTGCCACTGCACAATCCGCCGCCTTGCCCCTCGTTGGGGGAAACGTCCGGCTGCGCGTGCCACCTGGGGGATGTCTGCTCGCTCACGCGCCGGATCTGTTTTCGGAAATGACGAAGCCTGTATGAAACCTGGCTTTGCCGGTTGGGGTTCTTTTGCCCCGATTGAAGATGTGTTCGCCGTTTCCGTGCATCTGTTTTGACAGGTCACGGCGCCCCGATCAACAGTTTTCTGGGATTTCATGGAACCTTATGGGGAAATCCGCCGACCCTTCTGCCACTCGCCTTACGAAATTTGCGGCCATGCGGGGCATTTCTAGCGGAACGATAAAATTCTATAACTACATATAGTAGGCACACGGATCATGCCGCGCGGCAAATATTTTTGAAAATTTTCTGGAATTTGTGCGCGCAGGCAGGGTCATGACCTCTGGAATTGCCGCCACCTATCCCTTTTGGGTCGAATCGCAGCTAGATTCCAGACATTCCCACGATTTGCCGTGTCTTGCGTATTTTCTGTGGCGCACACGCCACAAGTGCGGTGGTTTGGCGGCTATACCAGCGGTTTATGCATGATATGCGCCGCAACCATGCCTTCGCTCGGGTGGACGAACGCATCGGGGATCGTACCAAGGACCGCAAACCCCATGTCACGCCACAGCCTGACGGCGACATGATTGCTGGCCAGCACAAAGTTGAACTGAATCGCAAGATAACCCATCGCGCGCGCCGCATCCTGACTATGGGCGCACATCTTGCGCGCAAGCCCCTGCCCGCGCGCGGCGCTTCCAACAATATAGCCGCAGTTGCAGATATGCGCGCCGCCGCCCGCCTGATTGGTCTTTATATAGTAGGTGCCGACAATCCCGTCGGGGGATTCAGCGACATAGCAGGCCGCCGCCCCCATCCAATAGACACGGGCATCAGCCTTGGTGATTTGCGGATCAACCGCATAAGTCGTGCCCGCGCGAAACACATCACGCAGCAATGGCCAGATTGCATCCCAATCATCGGCCCTTGCTGCGCGAAGCGTAATCACGCCATGCCACCGTCGATAAAGCGGCGGGCAAGCGTGCGATAGGCATCAGCCATCGGGCTATCGCCCGCCGCAATGGGCGTGCCTGCATCGCCTGCCAGACGCGTATCAAGATCAATCGGCAAAGCACCCAACAAAGGCACACCCATTTTGTCGGCCTCGGCGGCAACGCCACCATGCCCGAAAATATGCGATTCGTGGCCGCAGTTGGGGCAATGGAATGTCGACATGTTCTCGATCAACCCCAGCACAGGGGTTTTAAGGGTGTTGAACATATCAATCGCCTTGCGCGCATCAATCAACGCCACATCCTGCGGGGTTGAAACCACAACCGCGCCAGTCAGGTTTGTCTTTTGGCAAAGCGTCAGCTGCACATCACCGGTGCCAGGCGGCAGATCAATGATCAAGACGTCCAATTCACCCCATGCCACCTGACCCAGCATCTGCTGCAACGCCCCCATGAGCATCGGGCCGCGCCAGACCACGGCCTTGTCGGGGTCAACCATCAGCCCGATCGACATCACTGTGACGCCATGTGCTTGCAGCGGAATGATCGTTTTCCCGTCAGGGCTGGCGGGGCGTTTACTGACGCCCATCATGCGTGGCTGGCTCGGGCCATAGATATCAGCGTCAAGCAACCCCACGCGACGCCCTTCGCGGGCCAAAGCCACCGCAAGGTTGGATGATACTGTCGATTTGCCAACGCCGCCTTTGCCGGACCCGATTGCCAGAATGCGGTTCACGCCAGGAACGGATGCGGGACCTGCCTGCGGGGTCGGATGCCGACCAATCTTTAATGACGGCGCTTCAGGCGCCTTGGGCGCCGGCCCATGCGCGGTCAAGATGACCGAGACAGAACTGACGCCAGCCATTTTTCCCACAAGATCTTCGGCGGCTTTGCGGATCGGCTCCATCTTGGCGGCCTCTTGCGGGTCTTTCGCCTCGATCACGAATCGCACCGCTCCTGAATCAATATTCAGTGCACGCACCATGTCACGTGATACGATTGACTCGCCGTCCGGCAAAACCAATCGCGCGAGTTCGCCTAAAATTTCATCATGCGTTACTGACATCTGCGGCTCCGATTTTTCCAAACAGTCTAATTTACAGTCAAGTTCTGGCACATCTTGTGCAAACCGCAAGTCCAAGCTGCCAGACTATTGAAATTGTGACAGAAACATGACGCTAGGTCAGCACTGCTTATGCATTTTCTGCATAGCAGCATTGCCCAATCGTCCGTTGTGCAACTGCAGCATTGTCGTTCATAAAGAGGACAACAAAGCGACATGGGTCGCAACGACGCACTAAAGATGAACGAGAAAACACAATGGCCTACCAAGCACAAACACAATTCGCAGGCGTTTCATTCGCCGCACGTTTCGCAGCATTCCGCGCTGAAGTCGCAAACAAAATCGCAGCAAACAAGGTTTACTCAACAACCTACAACGAGCTGCAATCGCTGACAAACCGCGACCTTGCTGATCTTGGCTTGGGTCGTTCAGACATCAAACGTATCGCTCTGGAAGCTGCATACGGTAAGTAATTTACGGATCGGATCTGCCGCTTCCTCCCTGAAAAGGCAGATCTGAAAGACCCAATCTCGCCTCCTCCCTGAGTTTGGGTCACACTTAAGGTGGCGACATTCACCTCCTCCCGAATGTCGCCGCTTTACACCAGCTTCGGAACCGCCACCTCCTCCCGGCGGAACCGATCATACCGCAGGCCGCGCTCACCTCCTCCCGAGCAACGCCAGCGAGGAAGCGTCTGGCTCTTCTCCTCCCAGAGTAAGCAGACGCTGATCATAGAGACGGTCATGCCCACCTCCTCCCGGGCATGACCGTTTTTTTGTGGGCGCGACATTTTTCTCAATTGCAGAACAATCAGGCGCGGCGATAGATATACCCCATGAGCATACCTCCCCGTTTTCCCGTTTCCGCCGATGAAATCGCGCAGGTTGTTGCCGCGTTTTATGCGGTGGTGCGCGCTGACCCCGTGCTTGGCCCCGTTTTCGCAAAACATGTGGCAGACTGGCCTGCCCACGAAGAAAAAATTGCGCGATTCTGGCGCAATGCTATCCTGTTTGAACGCAGCTATGACGGCAATCCGATGGCCGCGCATATGCAGGCGGGCAACGTCGCACCCGCGCATTTTGACATTTGGCTTGGGCATTTTGATCGGGTGCTGGCGCAAAAACTGTCACCCGTAACAGCGCAATCTTGGTCGGCTTTGGCCCACCGAATCGGGCGCGGGTTAAGCTATGGCTTGGCCCCGATTGAAGGGCCGCCAAACCTTTCCTAGGCGCGCAAATCCTTTGACGTGCCCATCACCATATAGCTTGTAATCGCGCGTACATGCGGCACAGTTCCCAAAATATCAGTGTGAAATGCCTTGTAGGCGGGCAGATCCGCGACCTCGACTCGCAGCATATATTCGAACGCGCCCGCAACATTGTGGCATTCGGCGACCTGCGGGGCACGGGCCATTGCACGTTCAAACCCTTCTTGCGCGGATTTTGTATGTTCCGAAAGCCCAACGGCCACGTAAACCACATAGGCCCGCCCCGTTTGCGCCGGATCAAGCCGCGCGCGATAGCCGCGGATCACCTTGCTTCGCTCCAACTCTTGCACACGGCGCAAACAGGCCGAAGGCGACAGCCCAACCTGATCCGCCAGATGTAAATTACTGATCCGCCCGTCTTGCGATATGACACGCAATATCTTGCGGTCAATTTCGTCAATTTCCGACATATGTTGCAACAATCCCAGAATAGACGCCAATTAAGGCGTTTCATTGCGCCATTTTACACGCATTATTGCACTATGGAATATGAAATACTCACGGCGCTGGTCGCCTTTGCCTTTGTGACCTCGGTCACACCGGGGCCCAACAACCTGATGCTCATGGCATCGGGCGCAAACTATGGTTTTCGGCGCACGCTGCCCCATATGCTGGGGATATCGCTGGGGCATGCGTTTATGGTGGTTGTGATGGGCTTGGTGCTGTTGCAGCTATTTGAACAGTTTCCCGTGCTCAACACTGTCCTGAAGGTGTTAAGCCTTGGATATATGCTCTGGCTGGCTTGGAAAATCGCCAATGCAGCACCGCCCGGCCAAAGCAAGGCGAGCGGGTCGCCGTTTACCTTTTTGCAGGCGGCAGCATTTCAATGGGTCAACCCCAAAGCCTGGTCGATGGCGGTGACCGCGATCAGCGCCTACGCCCCGCAAGACCGGGGGGTGTTTGTCGGCGCGCTGATTGTGGCAATTGTGTTTGCGGCGGTAAACCTGCCGTCCGTTTCGATTTGGGCATGGTCCGGCGTACAGGTCAGGCGCTGGCTAGGCAGCGCGCGCCGCTTGCGGGTGTTCAACGTGACAATGGCATTGCTGTTGATCGCATCGCTCTACCCGATTTTGCGACATTGACAGCGATCCGTTTTCGCGAAAACGGATCTGGCGGCAGTTTTTCGCGAAAAACCCTGCACCTAGAACGGCACATCATCAGCGGCATCCGCGCTGACAACAAACCGCGCGACAACATGTTTGATCCCTGCTTTGTCAAAACTAATCAACAGCTTATCGCCCTCAATCCCGTCAACATTGCCATAGCCGAATTTTTGGTGAAACACGCGGTCGCCTGCAACAAACGCGCATTCTGCTGTCGCATTGATCGTGATGCTTTGTGCGCGCGGCGCATTGGGCGTCTGGCCCCGCGATTGCAGCCGTTTCCAGCCGGGCGAATTATAGACATCTGCCGAATGCGCCCTGTCGTGCAATTCAGATGCCACCATGCCCGCGCCGCTGCTTAGCCCCGACGGCGTCAGCACATCCACATGCGCGGGCGGCAATTCATCAACAAAGCGCGAAGGCAATTGCGACTGCCATTGGCCGTAAACCCGCCGGTTCGACGCAAAAGAAATAGCGCAGATTTCTTCCGCGCGCGTGATGCCCACATAGGCAAGGCGGCGTTCTTCCTCGAGCCCCTTAAGCCCGCTTTCATCCATCGAGCGCTGCGACGGAAACAACCCTTCTTCCCAACCGGGCAAGAAAACCACAGGAAATTCCAGCCCTTTGGCGGCGTGCAGCGTCATGATGCTGACCTTCTCGCCCTGCTCCTCGGTCTCATTTTCCATGATCAGGCTGACGTGTTCCAAAAACCCTTGCAGGTTTTCAAAATTCTCTAGCGCCTTCACCAGTTCTTTGAGGTTCTCCAGCCGACCGGGGGCTTCGGGCGTTTTGTCGTTTTGCCAATAGCCGGTATAGCCGCTTTCATCCAAAATCATCTCGGCCAGCGCGATGTGGTCATATGTCGTGACTGGGGTCGCGAACCCATCGTCCAGAACGGCATCATCGTCGATCATCGGCGTAGAGTCAGGGTAGACTGCGTCATGCCAACGATCTAGGTCGGCGACAAATTTCGTCAGCTCTTTCAGCCCCTTACCGCCCAGAAGCCGGTTCTGGCAGACAATCCGCGCGCCTTCGACCAAGGACAGATTATTGTCGCGCGCGGTGCGCTGGATCATCTGCACGGCCTTTTCACCAAGCCCGCGTTTGGGCGTATTGACCACCCGTTCAAACGCCAGATCATCATCATGGCTGACCGCAAGGCGGAAATAGGCCATCGCGTCGCGGATCTCCATCCGCTCATAAAATCGCGGGCCGCCGATCACACGGTAAGGCAGGCCGATTGATAAAAACCGATCCTCGAACGCGCGCATTTGGTGGGACGCGCGGACGAGAATCGCCATGCTATCAAGACCAATCGGGTCCATCCCACGCGTGCCGCGCTGCATGGATTCGATATCATCGCCAATGGATCGCGCCTCTTCGTCGCCGTCCCAATAGCCGGTCAGGCGGACCTTTTCGCCATCCTCGCGCGCGGTAAACAGCGTCTTACCCAGACGGTCCCTATTCCCCGCGATCACACCCGATGCCGCCGCCAGAATATGCGGGGTCGAGCGGTAGTTTTCCTCGAGCCGCACGACATGCGCGCCCGGAAAATCAGATTCAAACCGCAAGATATTGCCGACCTCAGCGCCGCGCCAGCCATAGATCGACTGGTCATCATCGCCCACGCAGCAGATGTTTTTATGCCCCTGCGCGAGCAAGCGCAGCCAGAGGTACTGCGCGACGTTGGTATCTTGGTATTCGTCCACCAGAATATAGCGGAACCAGCGTTGATACTGCTGCAAAATATCCGGATGGGTCTGAAAAATCGTGACCATATGCAACAAAATATCGCCAAAATCGACGGCATTCAGTTCCAGCAAACGGCGCTGATAGGCAATGTAGAGCGGCACGGCTTGGCTATCAAAGGCCGCACTATCGCTTGCAGGCACCTTGTCAGGTGTCCATGCCTTGTTTTTCCACGCATCAATGATCCCCGACAACATGCGCGGCGGCCAGCGTTTTGCGTCAATCCCTGCGGCGTCGATCAGTTGTTTCATCAGGCGGATTTGGTCGTCGGTATCCAGAATCGTAAAGCCGGATTTTAACCCAACCAGTTCCGCATGGCGGCGCAGTTGTTTGACACAAACTGAATGAAATGTGCCAAGCCAGCGCATGCCCTCTTGGGCATCACCAATCAAACCGCCGATCCGGTTTTTCATCTCGCGCGCGGCTTTGTTCGTAAAGGTCACCGCAAGAATTTCATGTGGCTGCGCGTGTCCCTTTGCCAATAGGTAAGCAATCCGCGTTGTCAGCGCCTTGGTTTTTCCGGTGCCTGCGCCCGCCAGCATCAAAACCGGACCATTCACTGTCTCAACCGCCTCGCGCTGTGCTGCGTTCAATCCTGATAGATCAAAATCAGGCATCGCGGGCCGTGCCATTGCCCGTTGGCTAAGCGGGACGGCGGCTTCAAAGGCGTCTTCTTCGGAAAAATCATTCATGGGAATTTCATAGCGGTAATTGCCGCGCAGGAAAAGCCTTGTTCTTATTATGTTCCCGTCAATTATTTGTAGTATCCGCTTACCACCCGCGCATAGGTCCTGCGCGCTATCGTCACCACCAGCCAACTAATGGAGGATATGATGGCAAAAGTTCTGATGATCACCGGTGATTTCACCGAAGACTATGAAACAATGGTCCCGTTTCAAACCCTGCTGGCCTGCGGCCATAGCGTTGATGCGGTCTGCCCTGATAAGGTTGCGGGCGATACGGTGCCGACCTCGATCCATGATTTTGAGGGCGACCAGACCTATACCGAAAAACGCGGACATAATTTTGCGCTGAATGCGACATTCGCTGATATTGATGTGACGAGCTATGACGCGTTGATCATCCCGGGCGGGCGCGCGCCGGAATATCTGCGGCTGAATGATGATGTGCTGGCCCATGTGCGCCATTTCTTTGACGCGGATAAACCTGTGGCAGCGGTTTGCCACGGCGCGCAAATCCTGACGGCGGCGGGCGTTTTGAACGGGCGCACCTGTTCGGCCTACCCCGCCTGCGCCCCCGAAGTACGCCAAGCCGGCGGCACATTTGCCGATATCGAGGTGACAGAAGCCCATACCGATGGCAATCTGGTGACAGCGCCCGCATGGCCCGCGCACCCTGCATGGCTGCAACAGTTTATGGCGCTGCTGTAAAAACCGACGAGGCCCCCGATGTGTGAACTTTTTATCGGCGCGGATAGCGCAAAATGGATCAGCCGGACGAAATCGCTACGGATTGACGGGGTTGCGACCTCCATCCGGATCGAGGAATTTTTCTGGTCGATTTTGGATGAAATCGCGCATCGGGACGCCATGACCGTCAACCAATTAATAACCCGCCTCTATTTTGAATCGCTGGACGCGGGCCATGATATCGGCAATTTCACGTCATTCTTGCGGGTCTGTTGCGGGCGGTATCTGTCGCTGATTGCGGATGCGGAATTTGCGCGGGGCAGTGACACGGCGCTGGGGGATCTGGCGGCGGGCGATATCCTGAGCCGCGAGACCGCGCGCGATCACGCACGTGCGCAGCAGCACATTCAACCCGTCGATCAGCTTCGGACTTCGCGGCTTTCAAGTTAGATAATCCTGCGCTATTTTGCGCGGATGAATTTACATAGCAAATACCCCGCGATTTCCGACCTTAAGGCCCGTGCGCGCGCCCGCATTCCGCATTTTGTCTGGGAATATCTGGATAGTGCGACAGGGAATGAGGCGACGCAAAGGCGCAACCGCACATCGCTGGATCAGGTGTTGTTGAAACCGTCGATTTTACACGGGGAATTTGACCCTGATCTGGGTACGGAATTTTTGGGAAAATCCTATCCGCTGCCCATCGGCATTGCCCCCGTAGGCATGTCGGGGCTGATCTGGCCAGGGGCGGAACAGATGCTGGCGCGCACAGCGGCGGCGGCGCAAATCCCCTATACGTTGTCCACCGTTGCCAGCCAATTGCCCGAAGATGTCGGCCCCCATGCGGGGGACCAAGGCTGGTTCCAGCTATACCCGCCGCGTGACCCCGACATTCGCAAAGACATCCTGAAACGCGCAAAAGCGTCCGGATTTCATACACTTGTGCTGACCGTTGATGTGCCTGTTGCTTCGCGGCGCGAACGCCAGACACGCGGCGGCATGACCAATCCACCCAAACTGACGCCGCGGCTTGCACTGCAGGCGGCGCAATGTCCCGCATGGCTGAACGGTATTCGCAAAACGGGTATGCCACGGCTGCGCCTGATGGAAAGCTATTCGAACATCAAAACCGCCCTGCCCTCGACCCAGCATATCGGCTATCTTTTGCGGACCTCGCCCGATTGGGATTATCTGACGTGGCTGCGCGACCATTGGGACGGGCCGCTGATTGTCAAAGGCGTGACCAACCCCGATGATGCCGCCCGTCTTGGCGACGAAGGTGTTGATGCGATCTGGGTCAGCAATCACGCGGGCCGCCAGTTTGACGGCTGTGCCGCGTCGATTGACGTGTTGCCCGCTATTCGTGCGGCGACCACGCTGCCGCTGATCTTTGATAGCGGCGTTGAGGGCGGGCTTGATATCTTGCGCGCGATTTCTTTGGGCGCTGACTTTGTGATGCTGGGGCGCGCATTTCACTATGGGTTGGCCGCACTTGGCGAAGCGGGCGCTGCGCATGTCGTGGACATCTTGCGTCAAGACATGATCAGCAACATGGGACAATTGGGCGCACACCACCTTGCCGATCTACGGCAAGCCGCGCTATAGCCCGTGCGTCCGTGTCGGGTGGGCTGGACAATTCTGCGTCAGCATTCAACAATGCTGCAACTGCAAAGGGATGAGCAATGGCTGAGTTTAAAAAAATTCTAATCGCAAACCGCGGTGAAATCGCGATCCGGATCATGCGGGCTGCAAATGAAATGGGCAAAAAGACGGTCGCCGTCTATGCCGAAGAAGACAAACTTGGCCTACACCGCTTTAAAGCCGACGAAGCCTACCGCATCGGCGAGGGCATGGGCCCTGTCGCCGCTTATCTTTCCATCGACGAGATCATCCGCGTTGCCAAAATGTCAGGCGCTGACGCGATCCACCCCGGTTACGGGCTTTTGTCGGAAAACCCTGATTTTGTGGATGCTTGCACCAAAAACGGCATCACATTTATCGGTCCCAAAGCCGCGACGATGCGCCAGCTTGGCGATAAGGCCAGCGCGCGTGACGTTGCAATTGCGGCCGGTGTTCCGGTTATCCCCGCCACCGAAGTGCTGGGCGATGATATGGAAAAGGTCAAGAAACAAGCCGCCGAAGTGGGCTATCCTTTGATGCTCAAGGCGTCTTGGGGTGGCGGTGGCCGCGGTATGCGCCCGATCATGAACGAATCCGAACTGGAAGAAAAAGTCCGCGAAGGCCGCCGAGAAGCCGAAGCCGCCTTTGGCAACGGCGAAGGTTATCTTGAAAAGATGATCATCAAGGCCCGCCACGTTGAAGTGCAAATCTTGGGCGATAGCCACGGCCAGATTTACCACCTTTGGGAACGCGACTGTTCGGTGCAGCGCCGCAACCAAAAGGTCGTTGAACGCGCCCCTGCCCCCTATCTTTCGGGTACGCAACGCGAACAGCTGTGCAATCTGGGCAAGAAAATCTGCCAACATGTGGATTACGAATGCGCAGGCACCGTCGAATTCCTGATGGATATGGACAACGGTGAATTCTACTTCATCGAAGTCAACCCGCGTGTTCAGGTCGAACACACCGTGACAGAAGAAGTCACAGGGATCGACATCGTACGTGCGCAAATCCTGATCGCCGAAGGCAAATCTTTGGTCGAGGCCACAGGCTGCGCGTCACAATATGACGTCAAACTGGATGGGCACGCGCTGCAATGCCGCGTCACAACCGAAGATCCGCAAAACAACTTTATCCCTGATTACGGCCGCATCCAGATGTACCGTTCGGCCACGGGTCCGGGTATCCGGCTTGATGGTGGCACCGCCTATTCGGGCGCTGTAATCACCCGCTATTACGACAGTCTGCTGACCAAGGTCACTGCCCGCGCCCCCACGCCAGAAATGGCGATTGCGCGGATGGACCGTGCGTTGCGCGAATTCCGCATTCGCGGAGTATCGACCAATATCGCCTTTGTCGAAAACCTGCTGAAACACCCGACATTCCTGAACAATGAATATCACACGAAATTCATTGACCAGACGCCGGATCTGTTCAACTTCAGCAAACGCCGCGACCGCGCGACAAAGCTGTTGACCTATATCGCCGATATCACCGTGAACGGGCACCCAGAAACCGTCGGACGTGCGCGCCCTGCCGCGGATGTGAAACCGCCAAAACCACCGGTCAAGCCCACATCAGATGTCACCCCCGGCACGCGCAACATTCTTGACGATTACGGCCCCGAAGCCGTTGCCGACTGGATGCGCGACCAGAAACAACTGCTGATCACCGACACAACCATGCGCGACGGTCACCAGTCATTGCTGGCCACACGGATGCGGTCGATTGACATGATCAACGCAGCCCCTGCCTATGCCACCAAAATGAACCAGCTGTTCAGTGTGGAATGCTGGGGTGGCGCGACGTTTGATGTGGCCTACCGGTTCTTGCAAGAATGCCCTTGGCAGCGCCTGCGTGATATCCGTGCGGCCATGCCAAACATCATGACGCAGATGCTTTTACGCGCGTCCAACGGCGTGGGTTACACCAACTATCCTGACAATGTGGTGCAAAGCTTTGTTGCGCAGGCCGCAACATCCGGCGTTGATGTATTCCGCGTGTTTGACAGCCTGAACTGGGTTGAAAACATGCGCGTTGCGATGGATGCCGTTGGCAAGGCGGGCAAAGTCATCGAAGGCACGATCTGTTACACAGGTGATGTGCTTGACCCTGAACGTGCGAAATACGACCTGAAATATTACATCGGCATGGCGCGCGAGCTGGAAGCTGCCGGTGCACATGTGCTGGGTCTTAAAGACATGGCAGGGCTGATGAAACCCGCCGCCGCCAAGACCCTGATTACCGCACTCAAGGAAGAAGTCGGCCTGCCGATTCATTTCCACACGCATGACACCTCCGGCGCATCAATCGCGACCGTTCTGGCGGCCTCTGCGGCGGGTGTGGACTGTGTCGATGCTGCGATGGATTCGTTCTCTGGGAACACATCGCAACCGACCTTGGGGTCAATCGTCGAAGCCCTGCGCGGTGACGCGCGCGACACAGGCCTTGATATCAAGGCAATCCGCGAAATCAGCAATTACTTCGAACAGGTGCGCGAACATTACGCGGCGTTTGAATCCGGTCTTCAGGCCCCTGCCTCCGAAGTTTACCTGCACGAAATGCCCGGTGGCCAGTTCACCAACCTCAAGGCACAGGCACGTTCATTGGGGCTAGAAGAGCGCTGGCACGAGGTTGCGCAGACCTATGCGGATGTGAACCAGATGTTTGGCGATATCGTCAAAGTGACGCCATCGTCCAAAGTTGTGGGCGACATGGCCCTGATGATGGTTTCCCAAAACCTGACCCGCGCACAAGTTGAAGACCCCAAAACCGATGTGGTTTTCCCCGACAGTGTTGTGGACATGATGCGCGGTAGCCTTGGGCAACCGCCCGGCGGCTGGCCGAAAGCGATCCAGAAGAAAGTGCTGAAAGGTGAAAAGCCGATCACGGAACGTCCTGGAAAATCGCTGCCAGCCGTTGATCTGGCCGCGACCAAAGCCGCGCTGCAAGAGCAATTCGAAGATGTTATCATCGACGACGAAGACCTGAACGGTTACCTGATGTATCCAAAGGTGTTCACCGATTACACCACACGTCATCAGCTTTATGGCCCCGTGCGCACATTGCCGACACGGACTTTCTTTTACGGCATGGAACCGGGCGAAGAAATCGCAGCCGAAATCGACCCCGGCAAGACGCTTGAAATCCGGATGCAGGCTGTATCCGAGATGAACGAAGACGGCGAAGTCAAAGTGTTCTTTGAACTCAACGGCCAACCCCGCGCGATCCGTGTGCTGAACCGTCTCGCTGCGGCTGACAAGGTATCGCGCCCCAAGGCGGAACTGGGCAATCCCAACCACATCGGAGCACCAATGCCCGGCGTTGTGGCGACCGTGGCAGCGATTGCCGGCAAGGCCGTCAAAGAAGGCGACCTTTTGTTGACCATCGAAGCCATGAAGATGGAAACAGGGATCCACGCCGAACGTGACGCGGTGATCAAAGCGGTCAACGTCCAACCCGGCAGCCAGATCGACGCCAAGGATTTGCTGGTCGAGTTTGAATAGGCGTACGATCATGCGCATGACATTGCTTGGCGCGGCACTCGTTGCCGCCCCAAGCGCCAATGCACAACCGCTGCTGTGTGAAGGCAGGCCAGGCATCACGGAACAGACCGAAGCGGTGGCCGAAAGCTGGCAGGTCGTCTTGCGCAATGCCTTTGACACCGATGGCAACGCGCACCAAAACCTGAGCGCATTCCTGCTTGTCGCTGTGAAACGCGACGGTGCCGAGCCATGTCTTGCGCCCTATCTGGTTAACAGCTTTGCAAAATCCGAGGACGGAAATGTAACCGCGCAAATCGTCCCTACCAACCGTGATTATCCCGTGTTCTTTAATCGCCGCGTGACTATTGCCCCTTCCATGATCATCGATTGGGATCTTATCAAATCGGATGGCGGGGCACATTTTGGCAATTTAGGCGCGCGATTATCCGGCAGTTCCCTGTTCTTTTTGGATGGCATTCTTAGCGATCAAACACTGCCAACCGACTGGCAGTAAAGGTAATTTCATATGTCCCAACACCTTGCGCTATTGTCTTTGCTTGTGCCCGATTATGACGCGGGCATTGCGTTTTATGTCGGCAAGATGGGGTTTGACCTGCTCGAAAACACCGATATGGGCGATGCCAAGCGTTGGGTTCGGGTCGCGCCAAAGGGGGCGCAAACCGCGTTTCTTCTTGCCCGTGCGGTTGGTGAAGAACAGATCGCGGCAATCGGTAACCAAGGTGGCGGACGCGTTTGGTTATTCTTGCAAACTGACGATTTCAATCGCGACCATGCCGTGATGTTAGCCAATGGCGTGCAATTCGAAGAACAACCACGCGACGAACCCTATGGCCGCGTGGCTGTGTTTTGTGACCCGTTCGGCAATCGCTGGGATTTAATCCAGTTTAGCCCAAAACTTGGCTAATCGCGTTTTTCATGACCGCGACCACTTGATCAACCTCGGCCTCGGTGATGCAAAATGGCGGGGCAAAGCCGATGATATCGCCTTGCGGCATGGCGCGGGCAATCACGCCTTGATCCAGCATCGCGGCAGCGATCTGCGGACAGATTTTGTCAGCCGCATCAAAGCCTTGCTTGCTGTCTTGGTCTTTGACCAGTTCGACCGCACAAAGCAGACCTTCGCCGCGCACCTCGCCTAGATGGGCATGTCCTGACAGCGCGTCTTGCATCGCGCCATTCAGATAGGCACCCATCCGCCCCGCATTTGTCACCAAATCCAGATCATCAATCAGTTTCAGGTTCGCAACGCCCGCAGCCGCACAAATCGGGTGCGCCGAATAGGTCCAACCATGGCCGATGGGGCCGTTTTCATCGGTTCCCTGTTCCAGCACTTTCCACATTTTGTCTGACACGATTGATCCGGACAGTGGCGCATAGGCCGAAGTCAGCCCCTTGGCGATGGTGATCAGATCGGGCTTCATGCCGTAATGTTCGGACCCGAACATCGTCCCCAAGCGGCCAAAGCCGGTAACAACCTCATCCGCGACCAGCAGAATGTCATATTTGTCCAGAACCGCCTGAATCGCGGCCCAGTATCCCGCAGGTGGCGGCACGATGCCGCCCGTGCCCAAAACAGGTTCGCCGATAAACGCGGCAATTGTATCGGCGCCTTCGCGCAGGATCTGCGCCTCTAGGCGTTCCGCACAATGGGCCGAAAACTGTTCTTCGGTCATGCTCTGGTCTTCGCGACGGAAATAATAGGGCGCGTCGGTGTGGATCACCTGTGCAAGCGGCAGATCGAATTTCTTGTGAAACAGTTCTAACCCCGTGAGCGAACCGGTCATCAGACCCGACCCGTGGTAGCCCCGCCAGCGCGAGATAATCTTTTTCTTTTCAGGCCGCCCGAGGATGTTGTTGTAATACCATATTAATTTTATGTTTGTCTCGTTCGCGTCCGACCCGGACAGACCAAAATAGACCTTTGACATATGATTTGGCGCGCGGTCCAAAATCATCTTGGACAGGGTAATCGACGCTTCGGTTCCATGCCCGACATAGGAATGATAATAGGCCAATTCCTGTGCTTGCGCCGCAATCGCATCGGCGATTTCTGTGCGGCCATAGCCGACATTGACGCAGTAAAGCCCTGCAAACGCATCCAGAAACCGGTTGCCGTCGCGGTCCGTAATATGCACGCCTTTTGCACCGCTGATGATGCGCGTCGGGCTTTCGCCGCGCGCATGCATGGCCAGATGGGTCGAGGGGTGAAAGAAATTCTCGCGGTCCCATTGTTCGAGCGGGTCGTTCTTTAGCATTGGATTTCCTTTGTAAGATCTGTCGTGATTTCAATGGCCAGCACCGCGACACAATCGCCGGGCAGCACCAATCCGGGGTGATGGCGCGCGGTCACGATACCGTCCATCTGCGCCTTGATCGTGCGTGGGGGCTGGCCGGAATAATGCGCGGGCCAGATATGCGCGATATCGTCGTTTTGCTGCACGGTGTCGCCAAGTGTGACGCTAAATTCGATCAGCCCGCCGGTGTCGGCAAAGTGAAAACAGTCGTCAGAAGGCTGCGTCAGCACGCGCGAGGGTGCGATCTGCATCTCGCCTTGCAAAATACCTGCGTGAATCAACAGATTATGCACACCCTTGCGGGCAATCGCGACAGTCTGCGGCGTGGCCGATCCGCCGCCGCCCAATTCGGTAGTGACAAATGTTTTGCCCATGCTTTCAGCGGCATCGTCATACATGCCCAAGCCGTCAATCTCGCGCATTTCAACGCTGAAGGGGGCGTTAAACGCATCGCGCGCAGCGCGGCAGCGGGCCATTTGTGCGGCATCATCTAAAATATGCGAGGCCGCAAATGGCAAGAAATCCAACGTCTTACCGCCAGAATGAAAATCCAACACAATATCGGCCATTGGCAGCAGTGTGCGTTGGAAAAAATCGGCAATCTTGGCGGTGGGTGTTCCGTCCGGCGCACCCGGAAAGGCGCGGTTCAAGTTGATATTGTCGACAGGCGAAAGGCGCGTGCCAGCCAAAAACGCAGGGTGGTTCATGAAGGGGATAATAATCACGGTGCCGGTCACGTCCTTAGCGCGCAGGGTCTGCGCCAGCCCCAACAGGGCCAGCGGCCCCTCGTATTCGTCGCCGTGGTTTCCACCAGTCAAAAGCGCGCAGGGGCCGGTGCCGTTCTTAACCACGGTCACCGGAATTTGGATCGAACCCCATGCGCTTTCGTTGCGGCTATAGGGCAGCCGCAAGAACCCGTGCTGCACGCCGTCGGCGTCAAAATCGACGGTCGGGGAAATTGGATTGTCGCGCATTATTAACCTTTCACCACAAGTTCGCGGGGCGTGTTGCACAGGCATTGCGCACCATTTTCCGTGATCAGAATGGATTCTGTCGTCTCCAGCCCGCCGTCATCCAGCCAAAGCGCTGGCATAAAATGAAACGTCATACCGGGTTCAAGCACGGTCTTGTCGCCCGCGCGAAACGACATCGTGCGTTCGCCCCAATCGGGCGGATAGGACAGGCCGATCGGATAGCCGCAGCGGCTGTCTTTGGCATAGCCCAGTTTTTGCAGGCGGCTGTTGAACGCATGGGCTACATCTTCACACAAAGCACCCGGTCGCGCGGCCGCGAGCCCTACTGCGGTGGCTTCTTGCACGGCGGATTGGGCATCCAGATATTTTTGCGGGACCTTCCCCAAAAACAAGGTGCGCGACTGCGGGCAATGGTAGCGGCGGTAGGTTCCGGAAATCTCGAAAAACGTGCTTTCACCTGATTTAAGCGGGCTATTATCCCAAGTCAGATGCGGCGCGGTTGCATCAGCACCGGACGGGGCCATCGGCACAATCGCGGGGTAGTCGCCCCAATAATCATCCACACCGGTAACAGAGGCATGATAAATATCGGCAATCAAATCGTTCTTGCGCATCCCCGGTTCGGCCTTTTCGCGGATTGTGGCATGCATCTTTTCAACGATCAGTGCAGCCGCGCGCATATAGCTGATTTCAGTGGCGGATTTCACCGCGCGCTGCCAGTTCGCCAATGCCGTGGCGTCGATCAGGGTCGCTTGCCCCAGACCTGCTTGCAACGCCAGAAACGCCGCAGCGCTGAAATAGTAATTGTCCATTTCCACACCGATCCGCGCCGTTGCCAGCCCTTGATCATGGAACAATGCAGCCAAAGTCGCCATCGGATGTTTCGCCGGATTTTGCACATAGGTATCGTCATAGCCGATGATATGATCTGCCTGCAGGTATGTCGTGCGCACCGCACCCGCCGCATCCATCGCGCGCCCCCACCAGATCGGGTCGCCGCTTTGCGTCAACAGCACGCCCTGATGCACGTAAAACGACCAACCGTCATATCCCGTTAGCCAAGCCATATTCGACGGGTCGGTGACAAAAAGCGCATCAAGCCCGCGCACGGACATTTCGGCGCGCACCTTGTGCAAACGCGCGGCATATTCGTCCGCGCCAAAAGGCAGGTTTTTCATGAAACTCTCCGGTAGTCTGCGGCGATAATAGCTTTAATTCGCGCAGTTTTTCTGCAAAGTTCTGAAATATATAGGGATTAACCGCGGCATTGTGCCAGAATTAGCGAAATGGCCCATGATTGACGATATCGACAAGAAAATACTGCAAGCAGTGCAGCGCAATAATTTGCTGACCAGCGCCGAATTGTCGGAACGTGTCGGGCTTTCGCCGACCTCTGTGCAGCGCCGATTGCACCGGCTGCGCGATCAGAAGATTATTGAAAAAGACATTGCTGTTGTGTCGACCGCCGCTGTCGGCCGCCCGCTGACCATGCTTGTTTCGGTCGAACTTGCGCGAGAACGTTCTGATATTATTGATCGTTTCAAAAAATCCATACGCGACTGCGCGGCGGTGCAAAGCGCCTATTATGTCACCGGTGAAACCGATTTTGTGCTGATCGTCACGGCCAAGGATATGGAAGATTACGAAAACTTCACCCGCGATTTCTTTTACAACAATATGGATATCAAGGGTTTCAAGACGACCGTGGTGATGGACAGGATCAAGGCGTCGTTCGAGCTGCCCCTGACCTGACCGCGTGCCCCCGTGGTGATTTGTCAAAAATTCGCGCTGCGATGTCTTTTTCACTTGCGCCTTGCGCCATTGCTTTATAGATCACGCCCACGAACGGAGTGCGGGCGTAGCTCAGGGGTAGAGCATAACCTTGCCAAGGTTAGGGTCGAGAGTTCGAATCTCTTCGCCCGCTCCAACAAAACAAGGCCTCTCGGCAACGAGGGGCCTTGTTTGTTTTTGGCACCCCTCACGCGGCAAATTCTCTGACATTTTTTATGCATTCAACCCTTGCGCCGCGCGCAATCTGTTTGTAAATCACAGCTCACTAACGGATGCGGGCGTAGCTCAGGGGTAGAGCATAACCTTGCCAAGGTTAGGGTCGAGAGTTCGAATCTCTTCGCCCGCTCCAGTTAGATTGACGCAAAGGGTCGCCCGACGGGTGGCCCTTCGTCGTTTTGGGTTACTGCAGCCCTGCAGGAATGTGTCGCCCCTCGCCAATAATGGACACCTGCGCAATATGCGGTGCGTGCACCGCAGGCTGGTCGAACCGTTCAAGCGGGGCAACGGGGCGTGTTGTTGTCTGCGCGTCCGCAGGCTGTACTGCGTCCAATGCAGCCGCCAATGCCGTGATATCCGCGTCAATCGCGGCCTGATCCACTGTTTCACCGGATTGCGATGGCGTATCGCGCCCGTCCCAATTGGACGCAGACGTGCGCAGGCTTTGCGTAGCTGCCTGACGGGCAGGCGCAGACAAGGAATTGCAATTGATCGCGGTCATCGCCAAAGCGCCGATCAGCTTGGCCGCAACCTGTGTGCCGACGACCGCATGCAAACATGCGATGCTCTCCAATCGCGGATCTTCTTGCGCGCCGGTCCGGTCGGTTACCATAATTGCGGATAGTGCCGGATTTTTGCGCGCAGCCGCTGCCAGCAGTGCATGGGTTAGATGCCCGTCAACCGCCTCGTCCGAGATAAGGACATCAAAACTGTCCGCGCGCACCAAGGCGCAGGCAATTTGGAAGTTTTCGACGCATGAAATCTGGAAATCGTTGTCGATCATCGTTTGGGCAATCGCAATTGCCGCATCTGGGTCGCTACGCAAGATAAGTGCTTTCATCGGATTCTCCTGACAAATGAACATTTTCATCCATCCTACGAATCGAACTCTTAAATTTTGCTGAAATCCCCCAAGTTTTTTGACACAGGCTTGGCCACAGCCGCGGATGCCCCTATAGATCAGGAACCACCACAAAAGGACGCGCAACATGCGGACAGCGACGATCACACGCAAAACCGCCGAAACCGATATTTCGGTGACGGTGAACCTTGATGGCTCTGGGGTTTATGACAACCAGACCGGCGTTGGCTTTTTTGACCACATGCTGGATCAATTGTCGCGTCACGCGTTGATTGATATGACCATTCGCGCGACGGGCGATCTGCATATTGATGATCACCACACCGTCGAGGACGTGGGTATCGCGCTTGGGCAGGCCTTGTCGGTTGCTTTGGGCGACAAGCGCGGGATCAACCGCTATGGCAGCTGCCATTTGGCGATGGATGACGCGCAGGTGCGCTGTGCGCTTGACCTATCGGCGCGCCCCTATCTGATCTGCAATCTGGACCTGCCCTTTGGCAAGATCGGCACGTTTGACACCGAATTGGTCCGCGAATTTTTTCAGGCCCTGTCTACACATGGCGGGATCACGTTGCACATCGACAAACTGCACGGGTTCAACGCGCACCACATCGCCGAAGCCGCATTTAAAGCAGTGGCACGCGCCTTGCGCGAAGCGGTTGAAACCGACCCGCGCAAGACGGATGCAATCCCGTCAACCAAAGGCGCATTATAAGGCCGGTGATACCGCGCGGTTTCGTGCGGTATCATCCAGAAGCCACCATTCGGCGACAATCAGGTTCGGCACCCAACAGGCCCAGGCGACAAGCGGATAGATTGCTTCGAAATCGCTGCCTGTCACCACCCCGACCCCAAGATAGAGCCGCAAGGTCACAGCCGCGAATGTCAGCGCGCCCGAGCGGATCATCCAGCGTTTATGCTGCGCGATATTGCGCACACGTGCGGTCACATAGGCCTGCACGGTCGCATAGATCCAAATCACTGCCAGCAGCCCAAATCCGAACATCGCCACAAGCCCTGCCTGCGTCCAGATCGCCAGCCAAAATCCACATATCCCGGCAATCACGCAAGCAATCACATAGATCCGGCCCAATGTGCGGTGCAGGCGCGGGCGCGATCCGCGCAGGGTCGCGTTGAACTGGAACGGCATAATCGCCAACGCGGTCGCAGCAAATGCAATATGCCCCAGCAACGCGACGGCGCGCGCTTCATAGTGGTAGGCAATATGCGGCAAGCTGCCTGCCACGCCCGGCCACAACAGCAAGGCCGAGGCCAACGCGATGATCAGACAAAGAAACCAGAATATACCAGTTCTGGCCTTAAGAATAATTGGGGGCATTGGTTTTCCTATCCGCAAACTTGACACTGTCAATATTGACATAACTTGACAGCGTCAAAATACAAGAGCAAAAAGAATTATGTCTCAAACACCCCCTAAACCGCACCACCATGGCGACCTGCGCGCCGCCTTGATCCGGGCCGGGATCGACATTTTGCAAACCGACGGGTTTCACGGGCTAAGCCTGCGCAAATGTGCCGCGCGCGCGGGCGTGTCACACGCAGCGCCCGCACACCACTTTGACGGGCTCGCGGGGCTCAAGGGGGCGATTGCGCATCACGGGCTTACCTTGTTTCGCGAAGCAATGGTTGCCGCATCAAAAGACGAAACCGATGATCTGGCGCGGCTCAAAGGCATTTGCCGCGGCTATCTTAACTTTGTGGCCGCGCGTCCGGCCCTATTCCGGCTGATGTTCGGCTTCGAATCACATGAAATCGAAAAAGCCGCCCGCGAAATCGACGATGCCGTTGCCTATGATGTATTGCGCGCGGCCTGCGCCCCGTTTGTGCGCAAGGACCTGCCCGCCCCCATCCTTGAAGCGCAGGTCTGGTCACTGATCCACGGCTACGCAACGCTTTATCTGACCGGCAATTTCCTGCGCGACGTACATGCGCTGCCCGAACAAGAGGCCTTTGATCAGGTGATGGCAGCGTTGGACCGCATGGTATCCCTCTAAGGCTTGGCAAGGCGCCGCAAACCCCCTAATCACAAGCGCAGCTTTGGACACAAAAGGACAGCCCATGCTGACCGCACTGATAGACTACGATAGCGGCAACCTGCATTCCGCGCAAAAGGCGTTTGAACGCATGGCAAACGAGGTCGGCGGCGGTGAAATCGTGGTCACATCCGACCCTGATATCGTTGCAAAGGCCGACCGCATCGTGCTGCCCGGCGACGGCGCATTCCCGCATTGCCGCGCCGAACTATTCGCGCGCACCGCCCTTGCCGAAGCCCTGATCGAGGCCGTCACAATCAAGGCGCGCCCGTTTATGGGGATTTGTGTGGGCATGCAAATGCTGGCCACCACCGGCCATGAATACGAATCCACCCCCGGTTTTGGCTGGATTGCCGGAGACATCCGCAAAATCGCCCCCGCCGACCCAAGCCTGAAAGTGCCGCATATGGGCTGGAACGATCTTGTGATCGACACAGACCACCCGGTTCTGGATGGAATCAAATCAGGCGATCACGCCTATTTCGTGCATTCCTACGCGATGACAGTTGCCAACCCCATTGAGCGGCTTGCGCATGTCGACTACGCCGGCGATATCACGGCCATCATCGGGCGCGATACAATTATCGGCATGCAATTCCACCCCGAAAAAAGCCAGCAGGCCGGATTGCGGATGATTGGCAATTTTCTGACATGGGCACCATAAGACAAGGGAAATTGCCATGCTGACACGTCGTTTGTTTGTTCTTGCTGCTTTGTCCGGTCTTGCCGGCTGCGGCCGCCACGTTTCCGAGGAAATCGAAACCACCCGCAATCTGCAACTTTACCCCAACGAGACACCCCAGCTGCGCGGGCTAATCAACAAATACGCCGATATCCATGACATACCGGTAACCCTGCTGCACCGTGTGATCTTGCGTGAAAGCAGACATAATCCGGCGGCGCGCAATGGCCCCTATTACGGGTTGATGCAGATC
Source organism: Yoonia tamlensis (assembly GCF_900115105.1). GTDB lineage: Bacteria > Pseudomonadota > Alphaproteobacteria > Rhodobacterales > Rhodobacteraceae > Yoonia > Yoonia tamlensis. The sequence goes on along the minus strand of NZ_FOYP01000001.1, from coordinate 806,199 downwards.
CTGCCGCAAACCGCGCGCACGATGGGCTATAGCGGCACGCCCGAAGGTCTTTTGGATGCCGAAACCAACCTGATCTATGCGGGCAAATACCTGCGGGGGGCATGGCTGGTGTCCGAAGGGGACGAGGAAACAGCCGTCAGCTGGTACGCGCGCGGCTATTATTACGAAGCCAAGCGGCGCGGCATGTTGGTTGAAACGGGCCTGCGGGCGGGGTAATAACAATTTCATCGCCGCGCGACGAAATCACACGGGAGAGCGGAAGATGAAGCGTAATTCGTTTTTTGGCGCAACATACATTCTTGCGTTGTGGGTTGGAATTCTTGCGCTGTTGGCAGTGTGGCGACAAGCGCAAGTGCTGCTAGAATATGGTTTTTGGGGTGCTGGCACCCCATCTACGCAGACCTTCATAGCCGGTTTGCTGCTTTCCGGACTTGCTGCAGGGCTATTGTGGGCCTTTTACAACCATCACCACACCACCTTGCCTCTTTTTTGTGTGATGGCCACGGGTGTTGTGACGCCAATTATTTTTGATGGCAGTACGCAAGACCTAATTCTTCTAAATGGAAGCTATTACCAGGGCGTTCACTGGATCGCGCCTGGGTGGGTGCAACTTGCTTGGGTAGCGCTCACAATACTTGCCAGCCTCGAACTAATCCGTGCGTGTATCATAGGTCAGTTTCGACGGGCCGGCACCGCAGAGAATGTACAAGCACCGGGCGAAATTTGGGTGAACGCGCTCTATTGGCTTGTCACGCTCTGGTTTACGGTCTTAGCGCTCAACCCGATAAGCGAGGTTGTTTTCGACATTTTGCATCCGTTGGTACCCCGAAGGGAAGATCCGGTGCGGTTCCTTATGGCCGACATTAGAAACCTCGCGTTCCCTGTCGCTATCGCGGTTGCACTTTGGCTCAGGTCTACGGCTGCGTTGTGGCTGTTGATCGTCGCGTTTGTGTCGTCCTATAGCTTTGCACGGCTATTTGAACTGGCGTCATACTGGCCTGCGCAAGGCACATCTTTTGCGGACCACCCAAAGAATTTCTTCCTGTCACACCCTATTCTTAAACTGCTGGAAATTGGGTTCATATGCATCCTCATACGCAGCAAAATAATTGGACGCCGCGCCTAAGCCAGATTCCACCCGTGCCGCATGTGGCGTGCCCTATAGATGCAAAAAAGCCCCCACAAACAGCGAGGGCCCTTCAACACGTGATAGCTATTTACTGGACGCGCACCCAGTTCTGGCTTGCGCAAATCAAACCGCCAGCCACGCAACCACGCAGACGCAGCGCGTTGCCGTTGACATCCATCTTGCCGATGTAAATCTTGTTGTTTGACGGGCGCCAGACCTGACCTTCGTATGATCCGTCACCTTGGGGCACCATATCGATCACGATCTGCCGGCCAATGTTTTCGGACTGGTATTCACCTTCCGTGTTGAACGTGCGTGCAATTGTCCCGCAGATCGCGGCACCACATTGATCGACCGTCACATAGGCAAAAGCGCCATCATCAACTTCGGTCTGCCACGTGCCAATTGCGGCGTCTTGTGCCTGCGCCTGCGCGCCAAACGTCAATGCCGCGAGAATCGCAATAATCCGAGCCTTCATGTTCATTCCTCCCTAGAACTGTGCAAACCATGCCTTTGAACGATATCCCCGATCAAGCGTGACGTTAGGTTGCGTCGCCCGCATCGGGACCTAAAATCTTTCCCGCCCGGCTGTCTTTTGCCTGTATCATAGGCCTAGCGCCACCAGACTAAACACATGCACCAAACGCAAACCCCGAAAATACGCAATAACCACGCGCCATGAACATGACCGGTCCAAATCACAAAATCTGCCTGATGCTCGACAAGGACGCCGAAGCGGCGGCCAGATTTTATACGCAAACCCTCCCTGACAGCGCCATGGGTCGCGTACAGCTTGCGCCAAGCGATAATCTCTCCGGCAACGCAGGCGCAGTGCTTGTTGTTGAATTCACCCTGCTTGGCATGCCCTGCATAGGGGTTAACGGCGGCGCTCATTTCCAACACTCCGAAGCCTTCTCTTTTCAGGTGACCACCGAAACCAAGGAAGAAACAGACAAATACTGGCAGGCAATTGTCGGCAACGGCGGCAAAGAAAACATGTGCGGCTGGTGCAATGACAAATGGGGGGGGTTGATGGCAGATCACACCGCGCACCCTGACCGACGCATTGGCAGCGGGCGGCGAGGAGGCAAAACGCGCCTTCGACGCCATGCTGCAAATGAAAAAGATTGATGTCGCCGCGATTAATGCGGCCCGCAAGGGTACGGATGCGCGCGATCAATAGGTTGTCCGCCTGCCAACGCCTCCCTTGCCTGCGTTGCATTTCGCCAATGGCCGTGCATAAACGCGCCAACAGCAATGAAAGGCCGCTCACATGATCCTCTACCCTGCAATTGACCTCAAAGACGGGAATGCCGTGCGGCTTGTGCATGGGGATATGGATCAGACCACCGTGTTCAGCGATGATCCGGCAGCGCAGGCGCGCGCCTTTGTCGATGCGGGCTGCGAATGGTTGCATCTGGTTGATCTCAATGGCGCCTTTGCGGGCGAACCCGTCAATGCCGCCCCGGTCGAGGCGATCCTCAAAGCCTGCCCTGTGCCTGCGCAACTTGGCGGCGGCATTCGGGATATGGCAACGATTGAACGCTGGATCGACAAGGGCCTTGCGCGGGTTATCCTAGGGACGGTTGCGGTTGAAAACCCCGATCTGGTCCGGCAGGCCGCCAAAGAATTCCCCGGCAAGGTTGCCGTCGGGCTGGATGCACGTAACGGGCGGGTGGCGACACGCGGTTGGGCCGAAGAAACCGATGTCATGGTCACCGATCTGGCCAAATCATTCGAGGATGCGGGCATTGCCGCAATCATCTACACCGACATCATGCGCGACGGCGCAATGAAAGGCCCCAATATCGACGCCACTGCCGATCTTGCGCGCGCGGTCAGCATTCCGGTGATCGCATCGGGCGGGGTGTCATCTATGGCCGATCTGACCGCGCTTAAAGACACGGGCGTGATTTCGGGCGCAATCTCGGGCCGCGCGCTTTATGACGGGGCGATTGACCTTGCCGCGGCTTTAGCCGCGTTGAAAAACTGACCCGCAATAAAATCGCAAGACGCCCCTATATCATCTTGCCAAAATACTCAAAAAACGTCGCGGCGTAAGCTGCGGCATCACGCCCCTTTTGCAGCGCCCCAAACTGGTATTGTCTGGCTCCAATCCAGCAAAGGAAACACTGCGATGCCAAAGATCATTAAAACAGCCCTGCCGCAAACCTCCACGTTATGGGCGCAAGTTCAGCCCGGTGATTTCATCGATGGCTACGCAGTTCAAAGCCATCTTTCACCGCAACAAGCCGCCCAAACAGGGTTTGCCCTGCCCGGCTGGGCCAATGCATTGATGCGGCTGCGCAATCTGATCATGAAACCCTTCGGCCTCAAGACCGAATCCAGCGCGACAGGCGATCAGGCCATTTTCCCCGTGCATGTCGACACGATGGACGAACTGGTCATCGGCACCGATGACAGCCATTTGAATTTTCGCATCGCGATCATACGCCAGAACGGCATGATCCATATGGCCACATGGGTGCATCGCAATAACCTGCTCGGGCGGGTTTACCTTGCCGTTGTGATGCCGTTTCACATCCTGCTGACACGCGGGGCCATGCGCCGGATTGCATCAGCGGCTCCTAGCCCGTAAAGACGGGGCAACAACCCCAAAGGTCGCGCGAAAATGCTGAAAACACGGATCATCCCCTGCCTTGATGTCGCCGAAGGGCGCACCGTGAAAGGCGTGAACTTTGTCGATCTGATCGACGCAGGCGACCCCGTCGAACAGGCCATTGCCTATAATGCGGCGGGCGCGGATGAATTGGTCTTTCTGGATATCAAAGCCACCCATGAAAACCGTGGTACAATGTTTGATCTGGCCACACGCACGGCGGAACAATGTTTTATGCCACTAACCATTGGTGGCGGCGTGCGCACGCATCATGACGTGCGTGACTTGCTACTTGCGGGGGCGGATAAGGTCAGTTTCAACTCTGCCGCCGTGGCCGACCCAAATGTCGTGGCCGAGGCCGCGCTGCGCTTTGGCAGCCAGTGTATTGTTGTGGCGATTGACGCGAAAACCGTGGGCCCTGGCAAATGGGAAATCTTTACCCACGGCGGGCGCAAACCCACAGGCATCGATGCCGTCGAATTCGCGCGCACAGTTGTTGAAAAGGGCGCAGGTGAAATCCTGCTGACTTCAATGGACCGCGACGGGACCAAAGCGGGATTTAACCTGCCACTGACCCGCGCGATTTCGGACGCGGTTGATGTGCCTGTTATCGCCTCTGGCGGCGTGGGCACGCTGGATCACCTTGTTGAGGGCGTGACGATGGGTGGCGCATCCGCCGTTCTGGCTGCATCTATCTTCCACTTTGGCACCTATACAATTGCGCAGGCCAAGGCCCATATGGCCGCCGCAGGGATCGAGGTACGGCTATGACATTAGACGATCTTTACACGCTGATCGCATCGCGCAAAGGGGCCGACCCCGCCACCAGCTGGACCGCGAAGCTTTTTGCCAAAGGGCCCGAAAAATGCGCCGAAAAATTTGGCGAAGAAGCGATTGAAGCCATCATCGAGGCGGTCAAAGGCGACAAGGAAAAACTGACATCAGAGGCCGCCGATGTGATCTATCATCTGCTGGTGATGCTGGCAGCAAACGATGTCAGCCTTGACGCAGTGATCGCGGAACTGGCGCGCCGTCAGGGCACATCCGGCATCGCCGAAAAGGCCGCGCGCTAAAGCCCCAACCGCGCGATTTCAATCTTTGGGCAGCGATCCATGATCACGTCAACACCGCGCGCCTGCGCCTTGGCTGCGGCCCCGTCATGGATGACATTCAGCTGCATCCAGATCGTTTGCAGATCGGGCCAGCGCGCCAATGCGGCATCCACAATTTGAGGCACCGCAGCACTGTTGCGAAATATATCAACCATATCGACATCATCGGGAACCGACCCAAGATCAGCATAGACCGTTTCACCAAACAGGACCTGCCCCGCAAGACCGGGGTTTACACCAATAACGCGGTAGCCCTTGGCGGTCAGGTATGCGCCCACGCCACGGCTTGGCCGCGCGGGGTTGGCCGACGCGCCGACCAGCGCAATGGTTTTGGCGCGGCTCAGCACGTTGCGGATATGGGCGTCAGAATAATCCATCGTGTACTCTCAAAAAAGCGCCCGGAGATAAACCGGGCGCAAGTCGTGGAACAAGGGACAGTGGACAGGGGCGCGCAGGTTCCAATGCGCGCCTTCACCGATCAACATATGCGCCAAACCCGCGATATAAAGGGCTGATCAGCAAAATGTGATCATCCTTTTGCAGCGTATAGTGCAACCGCCGCAGCATTCGACACATTCAACGACCCGAATTCCGCCGCCGCATCAATGCGCACCAGCTGGTCGCAGGTTTCGCGGGTTTTTTCGCGCAAGCCCGGCCCTTCGGCACCCATGACAAGCGCGACAGCGCGGTCGCGTTTGCCTTCGACAGCGGTTTCAATGGTGGCTTCGGCATCGCCATCAAGCCCAAGCACAAGATACCCCATGCCTTGCAAAGCCGTAATCGCATCCGCCAGATTGCGCACCCGCACATAGGGTTGGCGTTCCAGCGCGCCGCTTGCGGTTTTCGCCAATGCGCCCGTTTCGGGGGCGGCGTGGCGCTGCATGGCGATGACTGCCCGTGCGCCAAACACTTCGGCGGACCGCAGAATCGCGCCCACATTATGCGGATCGGTCACGCGGTCCAAAAGCACAATGCGCGGCGGCTGCGGCCCGTCGCCCAGCGCGATATCCTCAAGACTGCCCCAATCCAGCGCCTTGACCTCGAGCGCGGCCCCCTGATGCACGGATTGCGGATCAAGCGGGGCTGCAAATTTGCGCGGGTCCGAAATCTCGGGCTCCATCCCGCTATTGGCAACACTGTCGCCCAGCCGTTCCAGCGCGTTGCGCGTCACCACAAGCCGCAGCTTCTCGCGCTTGGGGTTTTCCAGCGCATCGCGCACCGCATGTAGGCCAAACAGCCAAACGGTTTCATTTGCGGCAGCGCGTTTGCCCTGCTCTTTTGCAATTACCCACTTTGGCTTTTTCATCTGCGTATTTCCAATTCTGACCGGTTTCAAAGGGGCGATACCCGACAAAATGCACTCTGTGAAGGCTTGTCGCAAAATCCGTCACTTTTGCGGTTGACGGGGCATAGGGGCGCAGGTAATCAGCCACCCAGTGGGCGACAGGCCGCAAGGTGTGGCAGGGGACTGTAACTCCCTCGAGGCGACTCACGCCTGGTTCGATTCCAGGGTCGCCCACCATTTTTCTACAGCGTTGATTTTTTACGGTATTCGTACCAAAATCAACGCTGTGATGAACCTGCTTTACACTGCACGAACAACGCATTGCGACGTTTTCTTGGTGTATCTGATGACTGCGGACAACCCAGCGCAAAATCTAAGAACGGGGCATTCAGTTGCCCCTGCGCCCCGACCCTAAGCCGGTCGCAAGACAGGTCGCCGCATAGCCGGTTGTCTTTATCCGCGCCCCGCCGCCAGCAACCAGATAGTCACAAACGGATCGCCGTTTCTTAATGGGCAAAGGCATTTCGCGGGCCACACTTTAATCAAGCAATGCCAACGTCACGAGAGAGCCCCAGCGCATAGCAGCAGCGCAACACGCACCAAGACCAGACTGAACGCAATAGCCATCAATCGTTTGTCGCCAAGGGACAAACTGGTGCGGTCGGGGGGACTCGAACCCCCACGAGTGTTACCTCACAGCGACCTCAACGCTGCGCGTCTACCAATTCCGCCACGACCGCAAGTCAATAGCTGGGGCGCTTCTAGTGCAGCGTTCCGCGCTTGCCAAGTGCAAAACGTAACATTCGAACGGCTGAACAAACCAGGGGTGACATTTTGGCGATTGGTCGCCATATCAGGGACCGTAGGAGACACCAAACATGGTTGAATGGATCATATCCGACGGGTTGACCGACTATGCCACAGCGTTGGCATTTATGGAAAAACGGGTCGATGCAATTGCGCGTGGCGCGGCAGAAGAATGCATCTGGCTGCTCGAACACCCGCCGCTTTATACTGCGGGAACATCGGCAAAACCGGCGGATCTGATCGATCCCGACCGGTTTCCCGTAATCGAGGCACGCCGCGGTGGCGAATATACCTATCACGGCCCGGGGCAGCGCGTTGTATATGTGATGCTAGATGTGACAAAGCGCGGACGCGATGTGCGCAAATTTGTCAAAGACCTGGAAAACTGGGTGATTGCCACATTGGACAGCTTCAACATCAAAGGCGAAATCCGCGAAGGCAGGGTTGGGGTCTGGGTCGAACGTCCCGAAAAACCGCGCGCGCCCGATGGCAGCCTGCGCGAAGACAAGATTGCAGCGCTTGGTATCAGGCTGCGCAAATGGGTGTCGTTTCACGGCATGTCGATCAACGTAGACCCGGATCTAGAACATTTTAGCGGTATCGTGCCCTGCGGGATAACCGAACACGGCGTTACCAGCCTTGTTGATTTAGGTCTGCCCGTGACAATGCATGATCTCGATATTGCATTAAAGCAAAGCTTTGCAGCCACCATGTAAGGTGGATCTTGATCCACCTTACGGGGCAATTGAAAGCGCACCGCAAGAGTTGCCTCATCTGCTTGCGGCAGTGTAGGACAAGAAATAGCAGCGACCTGAAGGCAGATTTCAAAAATGGCACCCAACGCGGCACAGCCCCCCGCCTTTAACATCGTGATCATCGGCCAGTCGGGGCGGCTCGCTTATGAGGCGCTTTTGTTCACCGCGTCGCTGCGCCATTTCTCTCCCGGGTTCACGGGCGCGCTGTTTATCGCCGAACCGCAGCCCGGACCCCGTTGGGAAACCGACCCCCGCATGCCGCGCGATGTCAAAGACGCGCTCGGGGCGATGGGCGCGCAAATCCTGCCCTTTACGTCAGCACATTTTGGCAGCCGCTACCCTTATGGCAACAAGATCGAATGCCTGACCGCCCTGCCCGCCGGCGAACCGTTCATATTTTTCGACAGCGATACGATTATCACGGGCGACATCACCACCTTGCCCCTTGATTTCGACCGCCCCGCCGCATCCATGCAGCGCACAGGCACATGGCCCGTCGAAGAGCTATACTGGCCCGGCTATACCGCGATCTGGAAATCGCTTTACGACCGGTTCGATCTGGATTTCGAAAGCAGCCTCGACCGGTCGCAGCCCGATGAATATTGGGAACGATATCTCTACTTCAACGCGGGCTGGTTTTACGGCGCGGACCCAGTCGCCTTTGGAGAATTGTTTACGCAATACGCCCTGTCGATCCGTGACAACCCGCCGCCCGAATTGGTGATCCAGCCGCTGGACCCCTGGCTTGATCAGATCGCGCTGCCGCTGGTGATCCATGCGTTGGGCGGCGGGCGGCCCGCGCCCGCACTGGACGGGCTGGACGGCGACATCAGCAACCATTACCGCGTGTTGCCGATGTTTTACGCGCGCGCGCGCGATACCGCGATTGCAGCGCTTGAAACTGTTGCAGCCCCCAATAAGGTCAAGAAAATTCTCAAGCAATATGATCCGTTCAAGCGGATGATCTATCAGGGGCGCGGCCAGAAGGTGCGCGCGCTATTTGACCAAAACGACCTGCCGCGCCATGAAAAAGCCCTGCGCAACAAGATCAAATCCGCGGGCTACTGGATGCGCTAGCGTGCGGTTAAGTCTTGCGCGCCGACGTCACAAAATGCGTTACCGCGAAAAAGAACCGCCCTTGGGCGGCCAGCGCTGTTTGCTCATCGGCCCATGCGGTCGCCTCTGCCGTGGGCACATGCCCGCCTGCAATCGCAAAATCGCGCATCAAGATGATCATCATCCGCGCCAGCCCGTCAGGCCGTAGCTGATAGTCGCAAACTGTTACCGGTGTGACTGCGTCAAGGCAAAACCCTGTCGCGCGCAAGATCGCAGGCAGCTGGGCGGGCACGTTGCGGGTGGTGAAATGATGATCCCACGCGATCTGCATACGGGCCATACGGTCGGGATTATCCGTGTGCCAAACAAGACTGTCAAAATGGATATCGCCGATCACCAGCCGCCCGTCCTTGCGCAGGACGCGGTGCACCTCAGTCACGGCGCGCGGGATGTCTTGCAGATATTCAAACACCTGAACGGCAACGGCTTTGTCAATCGTTTCGGCTGGTGCAGGCAGGCTGTCGGCAGTGCCGTCGACGATTTCAACCCAGTCAAACCCAGCACAGCGCGCCTGCGCGGACGCGCGCATATCCGCACTGGGTTCAACCGCGATCACCCGCCCCGACGGGCCGACCGCGCGCGCAAGTTCGCCAGTCAACAGGCCGTTTCCTGCCCCGATATCCAAAATAACCTCGCCCGGCGCAGGTTTTAGCGCGTCAAATGATTCTTGCCGCCGCCGCGTGCAATCGCTGCCTGCATAGACATCATCCAAAAGCCGCGCGGTTTTCGCATCAAACGAGAGCATCGCAGATCCTTTCACCTGTGCCGCAATTGCCCCAACCTAGCAGATGTGCGCCGATTTGTCGCCCAGCGCCTGTTCAGCGATTACCGACAAGCGGCGCTAAAGAGCGCAAGAACCGATGCACGCGGCTTTCGATATCGCTGTTTGTCACGTCCCGCAGCCAGCCTTGCGACATCTGGCCTGCGGGGGTCAGGGCCGCGATAAATCCGACAATTTCGCGCGATTGATCCCCATTCAGCGGCAGCTTTTGCGCCGTTTGCAACAGCAGCAACAGCGCATGCACCGCCCGCGCCATCGCAAAGGCCTGCATCATCGGGATTGTCAGCGCGGGATCATCGCGCCAGTTTTGGCCTGCAAAGACCTCTTGCGTGACCCTTTGGCCGGACCCGTTACAAGTGAATTTTGCGCAGCCCGAAAACCCGCGCGCATCGCGCTGGTCATAGATCGCGCAGCCCCCGTTGGCGGCCAGATGCGGGCAAGCTTGACCGGCTTGCTTGTCCACGCCAAAGCCCCCGCCATTGTCAAAGGCAAACGCCATGCAACACAGCGCCGCGCAGCGCGTGCAATCGTCAACCAGTAGATCGGCATTCACCGCGCGCACCTGCGCCTACCCTTTGGCAAATACGCCGCTCGCACTGGCAAAGCCCTTGATCTCGATCGGGTTTCCGGACGGGTCGCGAAAGAACATGGTCCATTGTTCGCCCGGCTCACCTTGAAACCGGACCGACGGCGCGATGATGAATTCTGTCTTGCGCGCCGTCAGCCGATCCGCCAGCGCGTTCCATGCATCCAGCGGCAAGACCACCCCGAAATGCGGCATTGGCACCATATGGTCGCCAACCTTGCCGGTGGCAGCGTTCTCAAACGGATCGCCCAGATGCAGGCTTAGCTGATGACCAAAGAAATCGAAATCGACCCATGTCGGGGCAGAGCGGCCTTCGGTGGCACCCAGCGCCTCCACATAGAATTCGCGCGCAACGGCAAGATCGGTCACGTGAAAGGCAAAATGAAACGGTACAAGCATCTTATGGCTCCTGAGATTGACGCGCGGCAAACGATAGCTACTGTCCTCCTACACAAGCCACAACGCATTTTCAAAGGGAGAGAGACATGACCGACGGTCCACAACTTGGGTTCGATACACTGCAGATTCACGCAGGCGCTGAACCTGATCCGGCGACAGGCGCACGCCAGGTGCCAATTTACCAGACGACTGCCTATGTGTTTCGCGATGCGGATCACGCCGCAAAACTGTTTAACCTCGAAGAGGTCGGCTATATCTATTCGCGCCTGACCAACCCGACTGTCGCCGCATTGCAAACCCGCATTGCTGCACTTGAAGGCGGCGCAGGGGCGGTTTGCTGTTCATCTGGCCACGCGGCCCAGATCATGGCGCTGTTCCCGCTGATGGGACCGGGGCGCAATGTTGTGGCATCCAGCCGTCTGTACGGCGGCACAATCACCCAGTTCAGCCAGACCATCAAACGCTTTGGCTGGTCCGCGAAATTTGTTGATTTTGATGACCATGCCGCCGTGGCAGCGGCCATTGATGATGACACCCGCGCCGTGTTTTGCGAAACCATCGCCAACCCCGGCGGTCATATCAGCGACCTTGATGCGATTTCCGCAATTACCGATGCGGCAGGCGTTCCGCTGATCGTCGATAACACCACCGCCACCCCGTATCTGTGCAACCCGATTGCGCATGGCGCGACTTTGGTTGTGCATTCCACCACAAAATACCTGACGGGTAACGGAACGGTCACAGGCGGTTGCGTGGTCGATTCGGGCAAATTCGACTGGATGGCCAGCGATAAGTTCCCTTCGCTCAGCCAGCCAGAGCCCGCCTATCACGGGCTGACATTCGCACAGGCCTTGGGGCCGATGGCCTTTACCTTCCATTCGATTGCGATCGGGCTGCGTGATCTGGGCATGACAATGAACCCGCAGGCCGCGCATTACACATTGATGGGGATCGAAACCCTGTCACTGCGGATGGCCCGCCATGTTGAAAACGCGCAAAAACTGGCCAAATGGCTGAACGATGATCCGCGCGTTGATTATGTGACCTATGCCGGGCTGGCTTCATCGCCCTATGTCGGTCTGGCGACTAAAATCTGCCCCAAAGGCGCGGGTGCGCTGTTCACCATTGCGGTCAAGGGCGGCTATGACGCATGTGTCAAACTGGTTGATAGTCTGGAAATCTTTAGCCATGTGGCCAACCTTGGCGACACGCGCAGCCTTGTCATCCATTCGGCCAGCACCACGCACCGCCAGCTAACGCCTGACCAACAAGAAGCCGCAGGCGCAGGCCCCAATATCGTGCGCCTGTCCATCGGGATCGAGGATGCCAACGACCTGATCGCGGACCTTGATCAGGCGCTGGCAAAAGCGACCGCATAAGACATCACAAACCCGTCCATGCCCTTGGCGTGGGCGGGTTGTTGCTATAGGGTCCGGCAGCAAGGCAAACCGCGTTTTGCTGCCAACTTCAATATGCTAGATCCGGCTTATGACCATTCACTTCGCCCTATTGCTATCATTCGAGGGAATCGAATTGTTGCACCGCGCCAAACGCGGCTGGAAACAGGTCGGCACGGTATCGGTCGAAGATGATAACCTTGACGAGGCGCTGGCCGGTTTGCGCGCAAAAGCGCTGAAAATCGCGCCTGATGGATTGGCAACCAAGCTGATCATCCCGATGGACCAGATCAAATATCTGGCGATTGATTCGACCCAGACCAATCTTGATGACATCCATGCCGCACTTGACGGCGCGACTCCTTATGATCTGAACGAACTGGTCATTGACTACGAACGTTCCGGCGGGCGTACCCATATCGCTGCCGTGGCGCGCGAAACCTTGCAAGAGGCGCAGGCCTTTGCCAGCGCGCACAAGTTCAATCCGGTCGCATTTGTTGCGGTTCCCGAACCGTTTACCTTTCAAAAAGAAGTCTTCTTTGGCCCCACCTCCGAGGCGGTGCAAATCCTTGGTGCGGGTGTCGCGGTTGAACGTGACCATCTGCCAGTGATGAAGGTCGGCACCCGCGTCAAATCGCGCGTGCTGATCATGGATCCGCTGCCGGATGCAATCGCCCAAACCGAAGCTGACACAGCCCTTGCGTTGCCACCGCAACCCGTTGCCGATTTGGCGCCAGTGGCCGACATACCCGTACCGCGCGTCGATCCGCCGTTGGAACAGCGCGCAATAGACCGGATCATTCCTGAATTTGCGGCCACGCATGTTGCACTGGCCGCAATCGTACCGGAAACGCCCGCCCCCGTTGCGGCGGCCCCTGCGGCCCGCGTGATCTGGGTTGATCGCACAGTGCCAGAACATTGGCCTGCCCCCGTGGAAATCACACCACCCGCGGCTGCCGCCCGTCCGGTGCTGGCCCAAGATCCGGCTTTCGCCGATATCAGCCGGATGGACCCGATTATTGCCGAATTCCGGCCTGATATGCCCGCGGCGCCCAAACCTGTGCTGACAGCGATTGCACCCGATATTCCCGCCGCAGCAACGGGGGCGGTTTTGACCGCAACCAAACCGCAATTTGCAGTGCAGCCGCGCAAAAAGGCGCCGGTTGTGGCGCTTGGGCTGGCCGCAAGCGTTGCGGCGGCGGCGGCTGTCTTTGCATGGTCGCAATGGGGCGCATTGGGACCACAAGAAACAGCCGGCGCGACCAGCGTGACAGTAACCACGCAAGCGGCGCCCGCGCCTGATGCGCCAACCGTCACGGCAGAGGCTGCGCCGCATGTGCCCGCGCTTGATATTTTTCCGATGGCACCACCGGCAATGCGCCCCGCATTGGTGGTCATGCCTGCGCCGCTTTCCGCGCCTTCTTCTCGGGTGGAACCGCAGCGGGTTGTCGCGGCGCAAATTGAAACGCCGCCGCAGTTTTCAACGCAAGACAGCCAAACCCCAACCGAACGCGGCGCCGACCAACCTGCGGGTCAGGTGCTAAGCCCTGCCGAAGCCCAAGCCGCCTATGAGGCGACAGGCGTATGGCAGCGCGCGCCGCGTCTGTTTGATACGCCACGCATCGCAAGCCAAGCCGCAGTGACCCTGCCCGACATTGGCGCAACACCGCAGCGCGCCGCCCAGCCCGCCCCGCTGTCCCATGACGCAATGGCGCCCGACCTCAGCTTTCTTGCACCGGTCAACCCGCCAGCCCCCGACGTGGTTTTTGAGGTCGATGAAAACGGGCATATCGTACCCACAGCCGATGGTGCGCTGACCCCCGAAGGGGCCGTCGTCTATGCGGGCCTGCCCGATCTGCCCATGCGCGTGCGCCCTGCGTTGACCGACGAACAACTGGCGACGATGGCCGCTTTGGCGGATGTGCCGGACGGGGTTGTGGTGATCTTGGGCAGCCCCGACATTGTACCGCCAACGCGTCCGGATGATCTGGTGCCACAAGCGGCACAAGATGAAACCGCCGCCGATGGCACACCAACCGCTGGTGCGGTCGGGCTTGACGGGCTGGAAGACGATGCCGCGCAACTGGCCGGACTTGCCCCCCCCGAAGGGATCGCGCGCCCGCGCCCGCGCCCCGACGATCTGGTGCCGCCCGCCGCGACCGAAGACCCCGCTACGCCCGATATAACGGCCGTACTTGAAAGCATCATCGCCGAAGACGGCAGCCAGCCCTTTATCGATACAACCGAACAGGCGGTTGCGACATCATTGCGACCGACAGCGCGACCACGCAACTTTGCCACAGTCGTGGCCGCGGCCCGCGAACGCCTAGCCGCACAGCCCGCAGCCGCCCCAACACCGGCCCCAGCCGCCGCAGCGCCGGTTGCGCCGCAAAACTATGCGCCCGTGCCTGGTGGTGTGGCGGTCGCCGCAACCCAAGAGGGCGTGATCCGCCTGCGCGAAATTAACCTGATCGGGATTTACGGACGACCAAACGCGCCGCGCGCGCTCGTGCGGCTGGCCAACGGGCGCTATGCGCATGTCGAAGTCGGCAGCAGTCTTGACGGCGGACAGGTCACCGCGATCGGCAACGGTGTGCTGAACTATGTCAAACGCGGTCGCACTATCGTGCTCGAGGTTCCGGGCGACTAAATCTTTGCGACATGCCCAAACCGGCGGCAGCACATCGTAAACAAACGCAATATTTACCCCGATGCCGGATTCACGCGTTGCGCTATCTTCTGCGCATTGCCATATCTGGATCCATGGAAAGCTTTCTTCTTCAAGCCACGATTTACTTGGGCGCGGCCGTCATCGCGGTGCCGCTTGCGGCGCGGCTCGGGCTGGGGTCTGTGTTGGGGTATCTGCTGGCGGGGATCGTGATTGGCCCTGTGGCGGGGCTCGTGGGCACCGAAAGTCAGGACATCCAGCATTTTGCCGAATTCGGCGTTGTGATGATGCTATTCCTGATCGGGCTCGAGCTGGAACCCCGCGCGCTTTGGGATATGCGTAAGCGGCTGATCGGGCTGGGCGGGCTTCAGGTTGTATTGACGATGCTCGCGGTGATGGGCGTCAGTATGGCGCTTGGCTATGATTGGGGCACTTCGCTTGCGGTCGGGATGATCTTTGCGCTCTCGTCCACGGCGATTGTGCTGCAAACGCTGACCGAAAAGAAGCTGATGCAAACCGGCGGCGGGCGGTCGACGTTTTCGGTTCTTTTAACACAGGATATTGCCGTCATTCCGATGCTGGCACTTTTGCCGCTGCTAGCGACGCCGGTATTTCTGACACTCGCGCCCGATGGTTCATTGCACCGCGCCAGTCAGGACACACATGACACACATGGCGCAATCAGCCTTGTTGACGGCCTGCCCGGTTGGGGGGTGACGTTGGTGACGCTGGGTGCGGTGATTGCGATCATTCTGGCCGGCATTTTTCTGATCCGGCCCTTGTTCCGCTATATCCACCACGCCCGCCTGCGCGAGATGTACACCGCGCTTGCGCTGCTTTTGGTGGTCTCGATTGCCGTGCTGATGGGCATGGTCGGGCTTTCGCCCGCGCTTGGTACGTTTCTGGCCGGTGTTGTGCTGGCAAACTCTGAATTCCGCCATGAATTGGAAAGCGACCTTGAGCCGTTCAAGGGGCTGCTGCTGGGCCTGTTCTTCATCACCGTTGGGGCCGGCATCAACTTTGATCTGCTGTTTGGCGACCCGTTTTATATCCTTGCGCTGACCTTCGGTGTGATGACGATCAAGGGGATCATCCTTTACGGGCTGGGGCGCCTGTTCAAGCTCAAGGGCAAGGACCAGTGGCTGTTCACGCTCGGGCTGGCGCAGGCGGGTGAGTTCGGCTTTGTTCTGATCTCGTTTTCATCACAACAAGGCGTTCTAAACGACGGGCTGGCCGGACAGCTGTTGCTGGTGATTGCGCTATCGATGCTGATCACGCCGCTTTTGTTCATTCTCTATGATTTGCTAAGCCGCCAGATGGTCGACGCCGATACCCCCGAACATGACGAGGTCAACGAGCAAGGCACCGTGATTATCGCTGGGATCGGCCGTTTCGGGCAGATCGTGAACCGGTTGGTGCAAAGTGCGGGATTCAAAACGGTTATCATCGACAGCAACCTGCAAACTGTTCAGATGATGCGCAAATTCGGGTTTCGCGGGTTCTTTGGTGATCCAACGCGCCCCGATTTGCTAAGCGCGGCAGGCTTTGACGATGCGCGCGTTCTGGTGGTTGCGATTGATGACAAGGCATCAGCGACCAAACTGGTTGCCTATGCCCGCAAGGCCCGCCCCGATTTGCATATTGTCGCGCGGGCGCGTGACAGGGTGCATGTCTATGAACTTTATGATGCGGGCGCGAATGATATTGTGCGCGAAATGTTCGACAGTTCCTTGCGGGCGGGGCGCTATGCGCTTGAAAACCTTGGCCTGACCGAATTCGAAGCCGCCGAGGCCGAACAGACGTTCTATCATCACGACCGCGCCGCGATGCGCGAACTGGCCGAACTGTGGAAACCGGGTGTGCCTGTGGCCGACCTGCCCGATTATGTGGCCCGTTCGCGCGAATTGAACAACGATCTTGAAACCGCGCTTGCCGCGCGCCAACAGGCCAATGAAAACAAGAAATCCTAGCCCGCGCTGACGCCGGCTTCGGCGAATGTGACCATGCCCGAATGGCAGGCAATCGCGCCCTTGAGCACACCAATCGCCAATGCGGCACCCGACCCTTCGCCCAACCGCAAGCCAAGGTTCAATAGCGGCTCTTTGCCAAGTGCGTGCAAAAGCCGCGCATGTGCTGCTTCGGCGCTTTGGTGGCCCGCAACCGTATGATCAAGCGCGCCGTCACTGGTTTTGGCCAGCACTGCCGCCGCAGCGCAACAGATAAACCCGTCAAGGATCACCGGAATACGGTGGTGGCGCGCGGCGGCAATTGCACCCGCCATTGCGGCCAGTTCACGCCCGCCAACACAGCGCAGGGCTTCGAGCGGATCATCCATATTGTGCAGTGCCAACGCCTTGGCCACCACATCCGTTTTGCGCGCAAGCCCTGCGTCATCAACGCCCGTGCCGCGCCCTGTCCAATCGGCGGCCTGACCGCCCAGAACCGCCGCCGCGACCGCCGCGGCAGATGTCGTATTGCCGATGCCCATTTCGCCTGTGACCAGCAAATCGCTGGCCGGATCAACCGCCATCCAGCCGATTTGCAACGCGGTAACAACTTCGGCTTCGGTCATGGCGGGTGCTGTTGTAAAATCCGCCGTGGGCGTATCAAGCGACAGCGCATGCACCTGCATTTTCGCGCCAAAGGCCTTGGAAAGCTGGTTGATCGCCGCACCGCCATGTTCAAAATTCGCAACCATCTGCGCGGTCACTTCGGCGGGGAAAGCAGAAACACCCTGCGCGCAAACCCCGTGGTTACCTGCAAAAATCACCACTTGTGGTGCGCTAATCTGCGGTCTGTCGGTGCCACGCCAACCTGCGTACCAAATCGCCAAATCCTCTAACCGCCCTAATGCCCCGGGCGGTTTGGTCAACTGACCATTGCGGTCTTGCGCACCTTGTGTCGCGGCGGCATCGGGTTGCGGGGCGCGGCCCAGAATATCGCGAAATTCGGAAAGTGTGGTGAAGGGCGCTTGCATCGGAACCTCGTTGTGTAAACTGTTGCCCCTATCTAACCTAAGTGCCGGTAATGAAAAGGCGACAAAAGGGCATCGCAATGACCAATTCCGACCAAAAGCTGATCGCACTGATCGACCTGCCCGCCGCCTTGGGGCTTTTGACGCGGCTGCCGATCCCTGTGCCGCAAACTCAGGCCGTGGCCCGTGGCGCGGCGGCGGCTTGGGCCTATCCGCTGGCGGGCGCGGTGGTTGGCGTCATTCTGGCAACCTTTGTCGCGGTTCTGACATGGGGCGGCTTGCCCGTTGGGATTGTGGCGGCACTGGTGATTGCGGCGAATGTCATCATTACCGGCGCAATGCACGAAGACGGGCTCGCCGATTGTGCGGACGGGTTTTGGGGCGGCTGGGATGTGGCCCGCAGGCTCGAGATCATGAAGGACAGCCATATCGGCGTTTACGGCGTGCTGGCGCTGGGATTGTCGTTGCTGATCCGCTGGTTGGGGGTTAGCGCGCTGATTGCGCTCGATATTTACTGGGCGGGGCTGATCGCGATTGCTGTGCTTAGCCGCGGCGGCATGGTTGTGCTGATGGCCTTGATGAAAAATGCGCGCGACACGGGACTTAGCAAATCGGTAGGCCGCCCGTCAGCAACAACTGCCCTGATCGCGGCGGGAATTTCCTTGCTGATCGCCGGATCGCTGGGCCAGTTCGCGCTGATTATCGCAGCAACATTGGCGGTGCTCGCCTGCGGTTTAATTGCGCGGGCCAAGATTGGCGGGCAAACCGGTGATGTCTTGGGCGCAACCCAGCAAATCACCGAAATCACGCTGCTGTTGGTGCTGCTCAGCTAGTTTTGGCAGGCAATTGCCGCCGCAAATGAACTGCGGTCAACATGCGGGCCAATGTCGCGCGACTGGCTGCGCCCGTCTGCAAATGTCGTGGCAATCAGCCGCGTCCAGTTTGCGTCGGCGGTGATCATCTCGGGGCCTTGGCCACAATCGCGGATGCCGCCCGCGATATTATCTTCGCCAATGCGATGATTGGTCAGACCGGGCAGATCGTGCAAGTGTGTCAGCGCGCCATCTTCAAAACGCCAGATGCGCAGGGTTTTTGCAAGATGCGGGCGGTCGATATAGGCAATCTCGATCGCGCCATCGCCATCCAGATCAACAGCCCCGATCGGCGCAAGCCAGCGATGTGTGCGGCCGATATAGGGGGTCTGAGTGATCTTGCCGTGCTGGCCATAGATCGCCAGCGCCGCGCCGCGCGCCATATCGGTTTCGATCACGACAATTTCGGGCTGCCCGTCGCCCGTCACATCCCAAAGTCGGGGCGCGATGTCTTCAAAAACATGGGTGTCGGGCAAAGTGATCTGATAGGTCGTGCCATCAGCCGTGAACCGCAACGCGCCCCATTCGACAGCATCGCCCAAAATGCCGTGGTCGTAGCGCGTTGTCGGGTCGGCAAATTCGGCAGAAGTAATCGCTTGCGCGCTGGCGCAGACAGGCCAAAGGGCCAAGGCAAGCGCGCAAATCCGCATCAGATCTGTTTTTCCGGCATCTGCACGCGCAAACCGTCCAGCGCGTCTGTAACCTTGATCTGGCAGGTCAGGCGCGATTTTTTGGCGTCGGGCTGATAGGCGAAATCAAGCATATCTTCTTCCATGCCGTCTTTGGCAGGTAGTTTTTCAACCCAGGCATCATCCACATAGACATGGCAAGTCGAACAGGCGCAGGCGCCGCCGCAATCGGCCTCGATCCCGGGAACGCCATTGTCGCGCGCGCCTTCCATGACGGTCAGCCCATTGGCCACATCGACGATATGTTCTTTGCCGCCGTGTTCAACATAGGTAATCTTGGCCATGCAATGTCATCCTTCGCGCATAATTGGTAACTTGGTGCGTTCTAATTCACCTACAGACGCGGTTCCAGCGCAAATCACAAGCATGTTGCCTAAATCGTGAACAAACCAAGCGTGCGGATTTCCGCACATACTTTCCGGGGAAGCTGCGTAAATCGGCTGTATTTGTTCATTATTTGACAATTTGGAAATATCGGCTTGCCCCCAAGTCAGCGAAATAGTTTCCTATGCGCGGGCGCGGTCCTTGCGAATAGCCGCGACGCAAAAACTGGGAGAGAACATTATGTCATTTATGAAAGCCGCTGTCGCGGCAGGTTTTGTACTGGCCGCACCATCGGCACAGGCCGAAGAAGCCAGCTATATTCTTGCAACCGCTTCAACCGGGGGCACTTATTACCCTGTTGGTGTTGCGCTTTCCACACTTGTTAAGGTCAAACTCGAACCAAGCGAAAACATCGGCATGTCCGCGATCAGCTCTGCCGGTTCTGGCGAAAACGTCCGTTTGATCCGTGAAGGCGAAGCACAGTTTGCGATTCTTCAGGGGCTTTACGGCTATTACGCAGCATCCGGCACCGGCCCTCTTGCCGAGGCTGGCCCGCAAGAAGACCTGCGTTCGGTGACCATGCTGTGGCAAAACGTCGAACAGTTTGTGATCTCGTCTGACGCGGCAACCACCGGTACCATGGCCGATATGGTGGCCCTAAAGGGCGAAGCCATGGCGTTTGGCAGCCAGAATTCGGGGACAATCGGTTCAAACGGCGCGCTGCTGGCCGGTCTCGGTGTCGATATCGAAACCGATTATGAACTTGTTTACGGTGGCTATGGCCCATCAGCCGAAGCCCTGCAAAACGGTCAGGTAAAAGGCATCGGGACACCCGCAGGCGTGCCAACAGGCGCAATCAGCCAATTGATGGCCGCTGCTGGCGATAGTGTCACTTTGTTGTCGTTTACCGACGAAGAACTAGCTGCTGCCGATGCAGGCCGCGAATTGTGGACTCCATACCTGATTCCGGCTGGTACATACCCAGGTCAAGACGCTGACGTAAACACCATCGCACAGCCGAACTTCCTTGCGACACATGCTGATCTGCCCGAAGAAAACGTCTATCAGATCACCAAAGCGATCTATGAAAACCTGCCCTTCCTGCAGGCGATTCATCCGGCAACAAAAGTGATGGCAATCGAATCTGCTATCGCTGGTCTGCCCGTGCCCCTGCACCCCGGTGCGGCACGCTATTACCAAGAGGTTGGCGTCGAGATCCCCGCGCGTCTGATCGCAGAGTAATCACATTTATTGGCCCGCAGGAAACTGCGGGCCATTTTTGCACCTAAGGAAATCCCATGTCCGATGAACGCCCCGCCGAAGGCTTGGTGCAGCGCGCCTTCACCGGCCTGCCCAATATCGCCCTTTCCATCTTATGTTTCGCGATTGCGGCGGGCCACATCTATGTGGCCTTTGATCCGATCATTTCAGAGCTCCAGCGCAATGCCTACCACTTTGCCGGATTCGCGTTTCTGGCGGCGGTTCTGCATCCGGTGCTGGCGGGCAAGACCCGTAGCAAGGGGCTGTTGGCATTCGATTTTTGCTTTGGACTACTGATCGCAGCCTCGGCCATTTACCTGCCCTACGCAGAACAAGCTGTCTATGATCGCGGGGTAAAGTTTGTCACGCTCGACTGGATCGCGGCCAGCCTTTGCGTCATTGGCGCTATCGAATTGACCCGCCGGCTGACCGGCTGGGTGATTCCCGTCCTGATCATCCTTGCGCTGACCTATATCGGGTTTTGGGGCAAATATATCGGCGGCGTATTTTCATTTCCTGGCCTGTCGTGGGAATCCATCGCGTTCCGGTCGATCTATGGCGATGACGCGATGTTCGGGACCATCGCGCGGATTTCATCGACCTATGTCTTTTTGTTCATCATCTTCGGCGCATTTCTGCTGCGGTCGGGGGCGGGTGATTTTGTGATCAACATTGCGCGGGCAGTCGCGGGCCGTTTGGTCGGTGGCCCGGGCATTGTGGCTGTCATCGCATCGGGGCTGACGGGCACAATTTCAGGTTCTGCCGTGGCCAATACGGCATCAACCGGCGTAATCACGATCCCTCTGATGAAAAAGGCAGGTTTCCCTCCGAAATTTGCAGGCGGGGTCGAGGCCGCATCATCCACAGGCGGGCAGCTGATGCCGCCGATCATGGGTGCTGGCGCTTTTGTCATGGCCAGCTTTACCCAGATTCCCTATGAAACCATTGTCGCCGTCGCCGCATTGCCTGCGCTGCTTTATTTCCTGTCAGTCACGTTTTTCGTCCGCATCGAGGCCCGCCGCTTGGGTCTCAAGCCGATGGAAAGTGACGGCGAAACCCTCGGGTCGGCCTTTAAGAAAGGCGGCGCGAGCTTTGTCATTCCGATCGGTGGCCTGATCGGCATGTTGGTGGTAGGGTTCACGCCCGCCTATGCTGCCGTATTCGGCATTCTGGCCGTTGTCGCATCAAGCTGGCTGACCCAGAACCGCATGGGCCCGCGTGAAATCGCCGAGGCCATGATCATGGGCACCAAAGGCATGATCATGACGGCCGTGCTGCTGTGCGCGGTGGGGCTGGTTGTGAACGTGATCGCCACGGCAGGCATCGGCAATACATTCAGCCTGATGATCGCCAAATGGGCGGGCGGCAACCTGTTGATCGCGATTGTGCTTATTGCCATTGCAAGCCTTGTGCTGGGCATGGGTTTGCCTGTCACGGCGGCCTATATCGTGCTGGCCACGCTATCGGCACCAGCGCTTGCAGGCATGATCAGCGACCGTTTTGTGATCGAAGCGCTTGCCGCTGGCACATTGGGCGACGCGGGCAATGCAATCTTGATGTTCGGCATTCCTGATCCATCTGTGCTGGCCGGACCGCTGACCAGCGCCGAAGCGGGTGCAATCATCAAAACCCTGCCATTAGAGGTCGCAGCCCCGCTACGTGATCTTGTTGTCCCGCAAGAGGTGGCGATGGCCGCGCTTTTGTCGGCGCATATGATCATCTTTTGGCTGTCGCAAGACAGTAACGTCACACCACCCGTGGCCTTGGCCGCCTTTACCGCGGCGGCGATTGCCAAAGCACCTGCAATGGCGACAGGTTTCGCCAGCTGGAAGCTGGCCAAAGGGCTATACATCGTGCCGCTGATGATCGCCTACACCCCGTTTCTTTCGGGCGACTGGGGCGTGATGGTCACGATCTTTGCCTTTGGCGTCGTCGGCATCTACGCCATCGCGGGCGCTTTGCAGGGCTGTATGGAACAACCTGTCGGGCTTCCGATCCGTGCGCTGCTTATGGTGGCAGGTGCGGCCTGCATATGGCCTGCGCCCTTGGCGGTGCAGCTTGGGGGCGCTGTGGTTGTGATCGCGCTGCTGGTCTGGAACCGGCGCGGTATGGCAGCGGTGGCCTGACATGGCCCATCAAGGCAGCTGCATGTGCGGCGCAGTCGCGTTCACAATCGACGGTGATATCGCAACCGGCAACGCCTGCCATTGCACCAGTTGCCGCAAGCAATCCGGGCATTACTGGGCGTCGATAGACGTGCCGCGCACGGCGCTTGCGATCCAAGACGCTGACCACATCCGCTGGTATCAATCGTCGGAAAAGGTGCGGCGCGGGTTTTGTGACACCTGCGGATCAACCCTGTTTTGGGATCCAGTATTCCAAGACTGGACATCGGTTGCGATAGGCGCGCTGGACAGCCCTACGCAAATGCGTCTTTCACTGCATATCTATGTCAGCGAAAAAGGCGATTATTACGATATCGCCGATGGGTTGCCACAAAACGAAACATAAAAAAAGGGCGGGATGCATTGCGCATCCCGCCCCATTTTTGTTGGGTCATTGGCCGGATTATTCGTCCAGCGGCAGCGCGACAAAGCGCGGGTCGCCACCGCGACGCACCAGCATCAAGAGCGACTTGCGGCCACCGTCTTTGGCTTCTTGGATGCGGCTTTCCAGATCGCTGATCGCCGCCACGGGCTGCTGCCCGGCTTCGGTGATCACATCCCCTTCAAGCAGGCCTTTTGATGCCGCCTCTGACGCGGGGTTGATCGCTGTAATCACAAGCCCTTCGGCAACATTCAGACCAAATTGATCAGTCAATTCAGGTGTCACAGGCGACAGCATCAGCCCAAGGATTTCCGCATCTTCTGGCGCGATTTCCGGCTCTTGAGAAGCTGGGAAAGCAACCGCTTCGGATGTTTCGCGGCGGCCAAGAACGACGGTCAATTCTTCCAGTTCACCACCGCGAAGCACAGTGACAGGCACCTCTTTGCCGACGGGTGAGTTGCCAACGATGCGCACCAGTTCGCGGGTGTCTTCAATGGCCACACTGTCAAAGTTCACGATCACATCGCCTGCAAGCATGCCTGCATCTTCGGCCGGGCCTGCGGGCACATCGGTAACCAAAGCCCCGCGCGCCATGTCCAGCCCATCAATGGCGTCAATCATATCGGGGGTCACGTCTTGGATGCGTACACCCAACCAACCGCGGCGGGTTTCGCCAAATTCGATCAGCTGATCGACCACGTTTTGCACCACGGCAGATGACATCGCAAAGCCGATCCCGATGGAACCGCCATTGGGCGACAGGATCGCCGTGTTCACGCCAACAACTTCGCCGTCCATATTGAACAGCGGCCCGCCTGAGTTCCCGCGGTTGATCGCAGCGTCGGTCTGGATGTAGTCATCATAGGTGCCTTGCAGCGACCGGTTGCGCGCGGACACGATCCCCGCCGAAACAGAGAACCCCTGCCCCAACGGGTTGCCCATTGCCATGACCCAATCGCCAACACGCGCGCCAACGGCGTTGCTGTCGCCAAATTGCACAAATGGCAGGTTCTCAAGATCGACCTTAAGCACGGCAATATCCGTATTGGGATCGGTGCCGATCAATTGGGCTGGCACGCCTTCACCGCCACCAGGGAAGAATTCGATCAAAATCTCGTCCGCATCTTCAATGACATGGTTATTCGTTACAATATAGCCGTCGGCCGAGATTACAAAACCCGACCCCAAAGCTGACGACCGTTGCGCGCCGCCATCCGGCCCACGGTCAAGGTCGTTGAAAAAGTCTTCGAACGGCGATCCTTCGGGCAACAGATCACGCGGGCCTGTCCGGCCTGCAATCACCGTAGAGGTCGTGATATTGACCACCGAAGGGCTGACCATCTCTGCGAGATCGGCAAATGTCGCGGGGCGCTGTTGCGCATGCGCGGCACTGACCTGTGCCAGCGCAAATGCCACTGCCAATGTCAGAATTGCAAAACCTACCGTGAACAGCCGGCGCAGCTGGCCTTGGTCCTGCCGGATTGCGATTGCCTTAGATTTCACTGGGATAACTCCTTATCTTTTCACGCCTGCACGCTGCCGCGCAGTGCTGAATACCATAGTGCGCCGATGCAGCAAAAACATTCAACACAAACTATTTCACCAGCTTGTGATCTTTTTGGGCGCCATTGAAAGAAAAGGGCCAGCGCAATGGCCGGCCCTTTGAAAATCTTGAAGCTATGCCGCATTATTCAGCGGCATCAGGACCTGTATCCGACTTGAGATAGCTGAAAAACTCGTTGTCTGGCGACAAGACCATTGTCGCATTGCCGCCAAGTAACGCCCGCTCGTAGGCGGTCATGGACCGGTAGAATTCAAAAAACTCAGGGTCTGCGCCAAAGGCATTCGCAAAGATTTCGTTGCGGCGCGCATCCGCTTCACCCAGCGTAATCTGGCTTTGACGTTCTGCATCCGACACAAGTTCGATCACGGTCCGGTCGGCACCCGCCTGAATACGCAGCGCGGCCTCGTTACCACGGGCGATTTCATCCGCGGCTTCGCGTTCACGTTCGGCTTTCATCCGCTCGTAAGTCGCATTGAGGTTTTCAGGCGGCAAATCGGTACGTTTAAGACGCACGTCGATCAGTTCCAGCCCCAACCCGCGCGCCTCTGGGATCGCGTCGTTGCGGATGCGCAGCATCAATGCGGCGCGGTCCGTGGACAAAATATCGTTGCTGGCCACCGTACCAAGCACGTTACGGGTCTTGTCGCGCAAGATACCGTCCAGACGTTCGGCAGCGCGCGCTTCTGCGCCGTCACCCACCGCACGGCGGAACTGTTCGACATCCGAAATCCGGTAGCGCGCAAAGGCATCAACCACCAAACGGCGGTCGTCCGACGGGGTGACCTCCAGCGGATCAAGATCGCGGCTCAGGATCCGGTCGTCGTAACGCACCACATCCTGGATGATCGGCATTTTGAAATAAAGACCAGGTTCGGTTTTCACCGATACAATTTGGCCGAACTGCAGGACCAATGCCTTTTGACGTTCATCGACGATGAACAGCGATGACATGGCAGTAATGACAAGCACCGCGACGGCGGGCAGGATAAATGCTGTCTTTTTCATTAGTTCGAGCCTCCATCTTGGGTACGGCGTAATTCATTGAGCGGCAGATACGGGACAACGCCCTGCCCCCCGCCTGCGCCTTCATCAAGTATGATAATATCGGTGCCACCCAAAACACGTTCCATTGTTTCAAGATACAGACGTTTGCGTGTCACTTCGGGTGCGCGTTCATATTCGGCCAGAACGGCCGAGAAACGGCTGGCTTCACCTTCGGCCTCATTGACCACGCGGGCGCGGTAACCTTCGGCTTGCTCCAGAATTTGCGCGGCTTCACCGCGGGCCTCGGCGACAACGCGGTTTGCATAGGCGTCAGCCACGTTTTGGACCCGGTCGCGTTCTTGTTCGGCATCCTGCACCTTGCGGAATGATGCGATTACCGGCTCTGGCGGGTCGGCCTTGTTAAAGTTCACACGCACGATATTGACGCCCGAATTATACGAATCCAGCGTCAGTTGGATTTCATCGGTCAGGCGTTCGGCAATCGACCCGCGATCACGGTTCAAAATCGGAGCAAGCTGGCTTTGCGCGATGATTTCACGCATCGCGGATTCAGCAACAGCGCCAATGGTTTGTGGTGGATCAGCAAGGTTGAACAGATACAGTTCAAGATCCGAAATATTCCAGACCACCTGGAAATCGATATCAACGATATTTTCATCGCCAGTCAGCATCAACCCTGCATCAAGACCGGACCGGCTGGTGCCGATATCAATGCTGCGTTCGGTTGTGACAGGCTGAATTTCATAAGTGACCAGCGGCCAAGGCGCAAAGTTCAGACCTTCACCGTTGGTTTCAAGGTGCTTGCCGAACAACAGTTCAATCGCCTGTTCTTCGGGTTTGACCGTATAGATCGATGCAAAAACCCACAGCGCCGCAGCGCCCAAAAGCCCAAGACCAACCATACCGCGTGTGATTTCGGGGCCTTCGCCACCGCCACCACCAGCGCCATTCGGGCGGTTGCCACTGCCATCACCACGCCCGCCCATAAGCACACGCAGTTGTTCACGGCCTTTATTCACCAGCTCGTCTATTTCTGGGATTCCCGCGTCGTTGCCGGGTTTGCGCCCGCCGCCGGGCTTGCGATTATCGTCATCGCTGCCGCCGTTATTTCCGCCGCCGCCCCATGGGCCACCTGAATTTCCTGCCATCTTGTGTCTCAGCTTCCTTTATTCATGACCCATCGTGCTGGGCTATCTTATGCCATGTGTGCGCAAAAACTGCAAAATCAAGCAGTGCGGACAGGTTGTTTCATTGTGACCAGTTCTTCGGCCATCGTTGGATGCACGGCAACAGTGCGATCAAAATCTTCTTTTGTCGCCCCCATTTTGACGGCAATCCCCGCCAATTGGATCATTTCGCCCGCGTGATCCGCGACGATATGACAGCCAAGCACCTTACGGGTGTCGGCGCAAACGATCAGTTTCATCAGCACGCGGTCCTCGCGACCGGCAAAGCTGTGGTTCATCGGTTTGAACGAAGAACAATAAACTTCGATCGGGCCGTTTTCGGCGGCCTCTTCCTCGCTAAGCCCAATGGTGCCGAGTTCTGGCTGTGTGAACACGGCAGAAGGGATCAGTTCGTGATCAACGGGGGTCGGATTGCCTTTGAACACGGTTTCGACAAAGGCCATCGCCTCGCGGATCGCAACCGGTGTCAGCTGCACGCGGTCGGTCACATCGCCAATCGCATAAATCGACGGCACTTTGGTCTGGCTGAATTCATCAACGATAATCTCGCCCTTGCGGCCCAATGCCACGCCGACGTTTTCAAGCCCCAGATTATCCGTATTGGGCGCGCGGCCCGTTGCGAACATGACCTGATCAAACATGGATTCGCCGCCACAGGTGGCCTTGACCCAGAAACGACCGTCGCGTTTTTCCATTTCGACAATGTTCGTGCCCAGATGCAAATCAACGCCCTTGGCGCGCATCCCGTCGGCGACAAACCCGCGGGCCTCGCCGTCAAAGCCGCGCAGGATTTGTTCGCCGCGATAATACTGCGTAACCTTCACGCCAAGCCCGTTCAAAATGCCCGCAAATTCCGACGCAATATAGCCGCCGCCCACGATCAGAATAGATTTGGGCAGTTCATCAAGGTTGAAGATATCGTTCGACGTAATCCCGTGTTCTGCGCCCGCAATTTCGGGCAGCACAGGACGCCCGCCTGTGGCGATCAGGATATGTTTGGCAGTGATATCGCGGCCGGTGGACAGGGTGACAGTATGCGCGTCCTTGATGGTCGCGCGCGCGTCAAAGATTTCCACGTTCGATCCGTTCAGCAGCTTGCGATAGATGCCTTCAAGGCGGTTCAATTCTGCATCCAGTTTGCCACGAAACTTTGACCAGTCGAAATCGCCAGCCGTCAGATCCCAGCCATAGGCGCGGGCATCGTCAAACATTTCTGAATAACCCGACGCAAAAACCATCAGCTTTTTCGGCACGCAGCCACGGATCACGCAGGTGCCGCCCATGCGGAATTCTTCGGCCAATGCGACCTTGGCCCCTTGGGCCGCCGCCACACGGCCAGCACGTACGCCGCCCGATCCACCACCGATGACAAACAGGTCATAATCAAACGTCATTTCAGGCTCCATTCGTCATCAGCGGATCTTAGTCATCCAGATCGGCAAAAATATTGTCATCGTCGCGCAGGTCGAACCGCACGACCTCGTCGCTGTCTTTATCGATATCGCGTACATCAACGCGCCCGTCGGCATGGCCAACAATCACAACGTCACAGATATCAATGAACAGCCCGTTTTCAACCAGTCCCGGAATTTGATTGAGCGCGAGGCTCAACTGTTGCGGGTTGCCGATGCGTTTGAGATGCAGATCAAAAATAAAATTCCCTTCGTCGGACACAAAAGGCACATCGCCGTTCATGCGCTGCGTGACCTCGCGCCCCAGCACATCCATGTTGATCAATGTTTCCTCGATCAGCTTTTTCGTGATTTTCGCGCCAAACGGGATCACCTCGACCGGCAGCGGAAAAGCCCCGAGCGTATCAACCTTTTTGCTGGCATCCGCGATGACAATCATCCGGTCGCTTGCGGTCGCCACGACCTTTTCTTGCAGATGCGCGCCGCCGCCGCCCTTAATCAGGGTCAGGTCGCTGTCATATTCATCGGTGCCGTCAATTGTGACATCAAGCCATTTGGCCTCGTCCAGAGTGATCACTTCGATGCCCACTTTGCGCGCCAGTTGCGCGGTGCGTGTCGACGTGGGGACACCTTTGATTTTTAGCCCTTCTTCGCGGACCATCTCGCCCAGACATTGTACAAGCCAAGCGGCCGTTGATCCGGTGCCCAGCCCGACCTTCATGCCGGTTTCGACATATTCGGTTGCTTGCTTTGCCGCGAGAAACTTTGCCCGATCAATCGGTGACAATTCACTAGCCATCTAAACATTCCCTCAAATTCCCACCGGACTTATAGGCAAGATACGGCGCGGGCGCGAGACCTCATTTGCTGTTATTATTCCTAGGTTTGCTGCGTTTTTCGCGCCAGCGTGTCGGTTTTGTGCAGCCGGGCAGAATATCATCGTCTAGTGTGCGCCCATGACCTTTCGATTTCGCCTTCATTATGCGCCTGACAATGCCTCGCTTTGCGTGCGCATAGCTTTGCTTGAAATGGGTTTGCCGTTTGATTCCATCCTTGTGGATCGTCGCAAGAATGCACAAAAAGCACCGCAGTTTTTGGCAATGAATCCAAATGGTTTGATCCCGGTGCTTGAAACACCTGATGGGCCAATGTTTGAAACCGCCGCGATTCTTTTGTGGCTGGCGGACCGCGCAGAATTGCTGATCGCCCCTGCAGACAGCCCGCAGCGCGCGCATGACCTGCAATGGCTGTTCTGGCTGTCCAACACGTTGCACGCAACACTGCGGATGTTGTTCTACCCTGCGCAATACGCCGATGGCGCGCCTGAAATCCTGCACGTGCGCACCCGTGCGCGATTGGTTGCGCAGCTTGATATGCTTGAGGCCGCAACAACCGCACCTTGGCGTGATGCCGATGCGGCATCTATTCACGGCTGCTACCTTGCGCCGATGCTGCGCTGGTGCGCGTTATATGGCGGATCGACCGATTGGTTTGATCTGGCGCGCTGGCCCAAGCTGCACGCCTTTGCCAAACGCATTGAAACCCGCCCCGCCCTGATCCAAGCTGCCCGCGCCGAAGGGCTTGGTCCCTTGCCGGTCTCGGCCCCGTCCCCTTGTGTTCCACCCGAAGGAAGTGCGCTCTGATGTTTTTATCTGTCTTTGACATGTTCAAAGTGGGGGTTGGCCCGTCTTCATCCCACACGATCGGCCCGATGGTCGCCGCGGCGCGGTTTCTGGATCACTTGCGCGCGCAGCCGTTTAAGGTTGCAGGATTGCGCGCCACTTTGCACGGCAGTCTTGCCTTTACCGGCGTTGGCCATGCCACTGACCGCGCCGTGATCCTCGGGCTGGCGGGCATGCGCGCGGATGACTATGACGCTGACAAAGCCGAAGCAGAGCTTGCCCGCATCAAATCCGAAAATACCGTGCAACCCGAAGGGCTTGGCACGCTCAAGTTCCATCACAAGGATCACTTGGTTTTTGACTATGGCCCCGCCTTGCCCGGCCATGCGAACGGCATGGTTCTGGCGGGCACCGACGCGCAGGGCGACATACTTACCCAAGTGACTTACTATTCTATCGGTGGCGGGTTTGTCCTGACAGAAGCCGAACTGGTAGCGGGCAAGGACACCGACACAGGCCCGCCGGTGCCATTTCCATTTCACACCGCTGACAAGATGCTGGAAATGGCCGCAAAATCGGGCAAAAGCATCGCGCAGATGAAACGCGCAAACGAATTGTCCCGCATGCCCGATGCCGATCTGGATCGCGGACTGGACCGCATTTGGGATGTGATGAACGCCTGCATTGATCGCGGGCTTGCCACCGACGGCATTCTACCTGGCGGGCTGAAAGTGCGCCGCCGCGCCAAGGGCATCCATGACGCGCTGATGCGTGAACGCGGGCTGAACCTGACCGCGCCGCATACGATCAACGATTACATGTCCACCTATGCGATGGCCGTTAACGAAGAAAACGCAGCCGGCGGGCAGGTTGTAACCGCCCCGACAAATGGCGCTGCGGGCGTGGTGCCTGCGACGATCCGCTATTGGCTGGACCATGTGCCGGGTGCGACATCTGCGCGCGTGCCCGAATTTTTGCTGACCGCTTCGGCGATTGGCGGGTTGATCAAATTCAACGCCTCGATTTCGGGGGCTGAATGCGGCTGTCAGGCCGAGGTCGGCAGCGCCGCAGCCATGGCCGCTGCTGGATTGGCCGCGGTATTGGGCGGCAGCCCCGCGCAGATCGAAAACGCCGCGGAGATCGCGCTTGAGCACCACCTTGGCATGACCTGCGATCCGGTCAGAGGACTGGTGCAGGTGCCTTGCATCGAACGCAACGGGCTGGGCGCGATCAAGGCGGTTTCTGCCGCCTCATTGGCATTGCGCGGCGACGGGCACCACCTTGTGTCTTTGGATGTGGCCGTTGAAACCATGCGCCAGACCGGTGTCGATATGTCTGAAAAATATAAAGAAACCGCGCTTGGTGGTTTGGCTGTCAATGTCCCCAACTGCTGACCGGCCGTTTCTTGGCATCTTGCTGATGCTGGGATTTTGCGTGCTTGCACCTTTGGGCGACAGCATGGCGAAATTGCTCGGCGGTGCCGTGTCGCTTGGGGGCTTGGTGTTTGTACGCTTTGCCATTCAAGCGCTGATCCTTGTGCCACTGGTCTGGCGCAGTGGCGCGGGCTTTGACCTGCCCAAGGGCACATTGCCTTGGACCCTGCTGCGCACCGCATTGCATATCGCGGGGATCGGGCTGATGTTCAGCGCGCTGCGTTATTTGCCGCTGGCCGATGCGCTGGCCATTGCCTTTGTGATGCCCTTTATCATGCTTCTGCTTGGGCATTTCGTGATGGGCGAAGAGGTCGGCAAGCACCGGATGATGGCCTGCGCTGTAGGGTTCATCGGCACGCTTTTGGTGATCCAGCCAAATTTCAGCGCTGTCGGCGCTCCGGCATTGCTGCCCTTGGGGGTCGCGGTGGTGTTTGCGCTGTTTATGATGGTCACCCGCAGGCTGGCCCGACAAATCGACGCGGTCAAACTGCAAGCCATCAGCGGGTTGCAGGCCTGTATAGCATTGCTACCCCTGTTTGCGTTTCTGCCTTTTGATACAGGCGCCATCAGCGCCCCGACCATTGCGATGCTGCTATGCTTGGGCGTCATTGGCACGCTTGCACATCTTTTCATGACATGGAGCCTGCGGTTCGCGCCCGCGACCACGCTTGCGCCGATGCAATATCTTGAAATCCCGTTCGGTACCGCGATTGGCTGGCTGATATTTGCGGATTTGCCGAATGGGCTGGCGGCATTGGGGATTTGCATCACCGTGGCCGCAGGGCTTTATGTGATCATCCGCGAGCGGCGGCTTGCATCGCAATCTGCAAATGCGCCGCCGGCAGTGTAATCAGCACTGGCCCGTCGGTTTGCACGGTGACAGGGCCTGCGACCTCGTTTGATGAACTGATAAAGCCTGTGGGATGCATGTCCTGATCGGCAAATGACCAGCGCAACCCTGTGGCGGTCACACGGGCCGCCGCAAGCGGCATCAGCGCAATGCGGGTGCCTGCGGGCGGCGCAATGCGCGTTTCGCCAATACGCGCCACAAAACAAAGATCGGTCTCATCAAGCAATATCACCGCGCGCGCCGTGTTGCGGGCCAGAACATTCAGCACCGCCAAAATATGATCCATCCGCCCGCCGGTGAACCCCAGCGCGATGATCATCGGGTTTGCAACACGGGTCAGCGCTTTTTCGAAGTCGGTTGTGGCTTGTTCGGGGATATGGGTGATCTGCGCGGCAAATGTGGCACGCGCGTGTTCAGAAAGACTGTCCAGATCACCGATCACCGCGCGCGGCGAAATCCCCGCATCCAGCAGGTGATCTGCTCCGCCATCCACCGCAACAAAGTGATCAACTATCGGCAAAATAGACGTAATTACCTGCGGGTTGACCCTTGCGCCACCGACAAGGCAAACCGTATGATTACGCGAAACAATCACAGCATCTTGCACAGATTCAATGTCCATTCACAAACATTCCCTAAAAGGGACATAAAATGAACCCGAATGACACCGCAACGTAATTCTGAGTAAATACGCCGTTAATCGAGCAGACCCTACGCAAACCGAAGAAAGCGCCTTAATCCATGACAAAGAGCACACAGATCTTAGATGTCTCCTATGGAACTTTTTCCTGTCGTCTAGAAGGGTTTGAAGATTCCGTTGAGACGATGAAAACTGTTGTCTCGTTTTTTCACGATCTTGCGGGCCATGACCGGTTCATGGATATCGAACCCCAAGCCCCTGATATGGAAGAGCTGGCGCTGCTGACTGCCGCACAGGCCGGCACGGATATCGAAATCGCAGGCGAAGGTCACAACGTGATCCTGCGCGCAGCCGATGATGAAGGTGACGCTGAAGAAACGGCCGAATCCGATCCGGTTGATGATGATGCGGATGATCACGAAGAAATTGAAGAAGTCGCCGCATCAGACGAAGAAGACGATGATGAGATTGAAAACGTCTTTGACGAAGTAGAAGCCGAAGCAGACGAGGAAGAAATCGTCCTGACCGGCGCCGCGTCACCTGATGATGACGATGATGAAGCCGCATTCGACGATGCGGATTTCGAAAACATTACCGATGTCGAAGATGATGATTACGTCGAAGACATTGACGAAGACGAACCGCTTGCCGCCGAAGCCGAGGACGCGGAAATCGCGCCCGCAGACGACGAAGAAGAAGAAAGCATCGCCGCAAAATTGCAGCGCATTCGCGCCGTTGTCGGGCGTGGCCATGTGCAGGCCCCAGCCATGCCGGTGGCCGAGGTCGAAGATGAAGACCATGACGACGACATGGAGGATTTTGACGCGCGCGATGACGATGGTGACGATGCGCCTGTCATCAATCCGTTGGCGCAGCGCCTTGCCGACCTTGCCAAGCGCAATCAGGAGCTCGCCGCTGCCGATGCGGCCCAAGAAGAAGCACGCGCAGCGCAAGAAGCAGCCGAAGACGATGACGATGAAGATGAAGATGACTTCACCGACGCGGACGACGGTAGCGATGTCGAAACCGATGCAGATGATGCGCATGATCCGTTGGTGCTGACCGCAGCACCGGACGATGAATTCGATGATCTTGAAGCAATCGACGCGGATGCGTTTGAAGAAGACGAGGACGACGACGACACCTTTGATCTGACCGAAGAGCTGAAGGTCGTCACCCGCGAAATCGAAGAGCGTGATGCGCAACGTGCCAAAGCTGCCGAACTGCGTGATAGCCCTGATGCTGCATTTAGCCGCATCCTGAGCCAGACCGACGCACATCTGAACGAACCCGAAGGCCGCCGCCACCGTGACGCCTTTGCACAGCTCAAGGCCGCCGTTGCCGCGACAGAGGCTGCGCGCGAATTGGGCGACGAAAGCCCCGCCAAGTCAAAAGACAGCGCGTTTCGCGAAGACCTTGGCGCGCATGACGCCGAAGAAGGCGGACAGGCCATGGCCTCTTCTCCGCTGCGATTGGTCCCGTCTGAATCCGCAAGCGATGCCGATGCGCCCACCGATGCCGCCGCTGAGCGCCTGCGCCAGATCGCATCAAAGGTCGAAGAAAACATGGCCCCGACAACCGGCGGCTTTGCAGAATTCGCGGCTGACCATGATGCCGCCGAATTGTCCGACCTCATTGAAGCGGCCGCTGCCTATAGTGCATTTGTCGAAGGCGTCGCCGATTTCTCGCGCCCGCAAGTGATGCGCAAAGTACAAAGCGTCACCCAAGAAGAAATTAGCCGTGAAGACGGGCTGCGGTCGTTCGGGCGGCTGTTACGCCAGAACAAGATCGTAAAGCTCAACAATGGCCGCTTTCAAGTGGCTGAAAACACGCGGTTCCGCCCAAGCGGCAGCTAAAAGACCCTGAAATGCGAATAGAAAAAGGCGCGTGGCATATGCCGCGCGCCTTCTTGTTTTAGGCATCAGGATCAGGCTGCCCGATCCCTTTGAAAACCCATTTTACGGGAAAAATCCACGCAATGCCCAACGCCACATAGATTGCCAGCTCGACGGGTTTGGCAAAGCCTGGCGCGATGCCCATCATGGTGACGGCCAACACGATATAGGCGGGCAGACCCACGACGAGGATAAACAGCGCGAGCCGTTTGCGGGCTTTGTATCCCATCGCCATCAGTCGGCGAAAGGATCGGTGACAAGGATTGTGTCTTCGCGCTCTGGCGATGTGGACACCAGCGCAACCGGACAATCGATCAATTCTTCGATGCGGCGCACATATTTGATCGCCTGCGCCGGAAGATCGGCCCATGACCGCGCGCCTTCGGTGGATTCTGACCAACCTTCGATTTCTTCATAGATCGGCGTGCAGCGCGCCTGCTGATCGGCGGCGGTCGGCAGGTAATCAAGCCGCTTGCCGTCCAGATCATAGGCGACACAGATTTTCAGCGTCTCGAACCCGTCCAGCACGTCCAGCTTGGTCAATGAAATCCCCGACACGCCAGATGTCGCGCAGGTCTGGCGCACCAGAACCGCATCGAACCATCCGCAACGACGCTTGCGGCCGGTGTTGGTGCCAAATTCATGGCCACGTTCGCCAAGACGTTGTCCGTCCGCATCATCAAGTTCAGCCGGAAACGGCCCTTCGCCGACGCGGGTAGTATAGGCTTTGACGATGCCAAGCACATAATCAATCGCACCTGGCCCCATGCCAACGCCTGTGGCCGCTTGGCCCGCGATCACATTGGACGATGTCACAAACGGGTAGGTCCCGAAATCAATATCCAAAAGTGCGCCTTGCGCCCCTTCGAACAGGATACGTTTGCCGGCTTTGCGCTTTTCGTTCAGCACCTTCCAGACGGGGGCGGCGTATTGCAGGATTTGCGGCGCAATTTCTTGCAGCTGGGCAATCAGCGCATCACGGTCAACGGGCGGCAGACCCAGCCCTTTGCGCAGCGGGTTGTGGTGCTGCAAGGCACGGTCGACATGGGCGGTCAGCGTGGCCGCGTCGCCCAGATCGGCAACGCGCACAGACCGGCGGCCAACCTTGTCTTCATAGGCGGGCCCAATGCCGCGACCGGTGGTGCCGATTTTTGTACCCTTTGAAGCTGCCTCTTCACGGGCGCGGTCCAGTTCGCCGTGGATCGGCAGAATCAGCGGCGTGTTTTCGGCAATCATCAGGTTCTCGGGCGAAATATCGACGCCTTGTTCCTGAATGGATTTGATTTCCTTGACGAGATGCCAAGGGTCCAGCACCACGCCGTTGCCGATAACAGAAAGCTTGCCACCGCGCACAACGCCCGAAGGCAAGGCCGCGAGTTTGTAAACTTTGCCATCAATAACAAGCGTGTGGCCCGCGTTGTGCCCGCCTTGAAAGCGCGCGATCACATCGGCGCGTTCTGAAAGCCAGTCAACGATTTTACCTTTGCCTTCGTCACCCCATTGGGCACCAACAACAACCACATTTGCCATAAGACTTCGTCCTTTTTGAACTTCGTGCCCCCTATATCGTCGCAAGCAGGCATGGGGAACCGCAAATTTGCGCCTATCGGCTAGACAGGGCGCAATCCGGGCGGCATTGTCCCCTAAACAGACAAAAAGAGGCACAAATGGGCTTTGTCATTCGCTGGATCTTTGCATTTGCGCTGCTTGCGGCCACATATAACCCGACACAGTGGAATTTTGTGCGCTGGAGCATGGGTAATTATGAAACCAGCCTGTCGCTGACAGTGCTGTTCGGGCTGGTCTTGCTGGTTGGATATATTATCTATCTGCGCGCCACGCTGCGTTCCATCGGCATATTCGGTATGGTGTTGATTCTGGCCGTGGTCGCAACATTGCTATGGGTGATGTATGATCAGGGGCTGATCAGTCTGGACAATCCGACCCTGAACACATGGATCGCGATTGTCGCGCTTTCGGTAGTTTTGGCGGTGGGGCTAAGCTGGTCAATCGTGCGCCGCAAGCTGAGCGGGCAGGCCGATGTGGATGATATAGACGAATAAGCTGATATTTCGGGGTTGCAGCATTGGCGCGCAGCTTTTAGATACCGCGTGTTCACGCACGCCCGAAAGGCTCCTTTATGGAAAATGTTGTCCTTGTCATCCATCTGATTCTGGCCCTGAGCCTGATTGGTACTGTTCTTTTGCAACGGTCCGAGGGTGGCGGCCTTGGTATGGGCGGCGGTGGCGGCGGTGCCACTGGCGGGCGTCCGGCCCCCACAGCCATGAGCAAAGTCACATGGATTTTGGCGATTGCGTTTATCTGCACATCTATCGCGCTGACATTGATCGCGGCCAGCAATTCGGCCAATTCATCTGTTGTTGACCGTGTCGACACAGAGGCCGGCCAAGAAACCACAGCGCCCGATCTTGGCGAAAGCCTGCTGCCGCCATCAAGCGATGACGCGCCGCTGGTTCCTGCTGCGGACTAACCACTATGGATTGCCGAACCTCAGCGTTCGGCAACATGATCTTGCGTCAGCGGTTGCGCGACCCTTGCTTTTGAGGTAAGAGTTAAATCCCGTGATGGTACGAATTTCGACATTCGTTTTCCTGCAATAATTGATATTTTCACGGGGGCCCCTGCACATGGCACGTTATATTTTTATCACGGGCGGCGTTGTTTCATCGCTTGGCAAAGGTCTTGCGTCGGCGGCGCTTGGATCCTTGTTGCAAGCCCGTGGTTTTTCCGTGCGTTTGCGCAAGCTTGACCCCTACCTGAACGTCGATCCGGGCACGATGTCGCCGTTTGAACATGGCGAGGTTTTCGTCACCGATGATGGCGCGGAAACCGATCTTGATCTTGGCCACTATGAGCGGTTCACCGGCGTGCCGGCGCGCAACACAGATTCGGTCAGCTCTGGCCGGATCTATTCCAACGTTCTCGAAAAAGAACGGCGCGGCGATTATCTGGGCAAAACCATTCAGGTCGTCCCACACGTCACCAACGAGATTAAAGATTTTCTAAGCATCGGCGAAGACGAAGTTGATTTCATGCTGTGCGAAATTGGCGGCACCGTGGGCGACATCGAAGGCCTGCCGTTCTTTGAGGCAATCCGCCAGTTCAGCCACGACAAACCGCGCGGCCAGTGTATTTTCATGCACCTGACCCTGTTGCCCTATCTGGCAGCCAGCGGTGAGTTGAAAACCAAACCGACCCAGCACAGCGTCAAGGAATTGCAGTCCATCGGGATCGCGCCTGATGTGCTTGTTTGCCGCTCCGAACATCCGATCCCCGAAAAAGAGCGCGAGAAAATCGCGCTGTTTTGTAACGTGCGCAAGGAATGCGTTGTTGCGGCCTATGATCTGAAATCCATCTACGAGGCGCCGCTTGCCTATCACGAACAAGGGTTGGATCAGGCGGTGCTGGATGCGTTTGACATTTCCCCTGCCCCTTCGCCGAAACTGGATGTCTGGCACGATGTCAACGACCGTATCCATAACCCTGACGGCAACGTCAAAATCGCGATTGTCGGCAAATACACACAGCTTGAAGACGCCTATAAATCCATCGCCGAGGCCCTGACCCACGGCGGCATGGCCAACCGCGTCAAGGTCAAGATCGAATGGGTAGACGCCGAATTGTTCGATGAGGGCGACGCGACCCCCTACCTTGAAGGGTTCCACGCGATCCTTGTTCCAGGCGGGTTTGGCGAACGCGGCACCGAAGGCAAAATCAAAGCCGCTCAATTCGCCCGCGAAAAGAAAATCCCCTATCTGGGCATTTGTCTGGGCATGCAGATGGCCGTGGTCGAGGCCGCGCGCAATGTCGCGGGCATGGATAAGGCCGGATCAGAAGAATTCGACCATGAAGCAGGCAAAAAACGGTTTGAACCTGTCGTTTACCACCTCAAGGAATGGGTGCAGGGCAACCATACTGTGGCCCGCAAGGCCGGCGACGACAAAGGCGGCACCATGCGTCTGGGCGCATATAACGCAACATTGACCGAAGGATCGCATGTCGCACAGATCTATGGCACCACCGTGATCGAGGAACGCCACCGCCACCGCTATGAGGTCGACACGAAATACCGTGACGCGCTTGAAAAGGTCGGTTTGCAGTTCTCGGGCATGTCGCCCGACGGCAAGTTGCCTGAAATCGTTGAATGGAAAGACCACCCTTGGTTCATCGGCGTGCAGTTCCATCCCGAACTGAAATCCAAACCGTTCGCGCCGCACCCGCTGTTTGCCGATTTTGTCCGCGCAGCGGTCGAGGTGTCGCGGCTTGTTTGATCGGGCGCGCGGCTGATGCTTTCTTATCAACACGGGTATCACGCGGGCAATCTGGCGGATGTGCACAAGCACGCGCTGCTGGCATGGTCGCTTGCCTATATGACCCGCAAGGACAAGCCGCTGAGCTATCTTGAAACCCACGCAGGGCGCGGGCTTTATGACACGACGGATGAAGCGGCCGTGAAAACAGGCGAGGCTGCCAAAGGCATCGCCATTGCAGAAGGCTGGTTCAAACGTGACCACCCCTATGCACAGGTTCTGAAACGCATTCGCGCCAAGCACGGGCTGACAGCCTACCCCGGATCACCGCTTGTCGCGGCCGAAAGCCTGCGCCCGATGGATGACATCCACCTTTCTGAGCTGCATCCGCAGGAATTTGCCGCGCTCTCCGGAAACATGGCCCCCTATGGCGGCGTGTTCCGCCAGCGCGACGGCTGGGAAATGGCGCTATCACTATGCCCGCCCGACCCGCGGCGGGGGATGTTGCTGATTGATCCCTCGTTCGAAGTGAAATCGGATTACGACACCATCCCTGACACCATCGCGAAAATTCACCGCAAATGGGGCGTAGGGGTAATTATCCTGTGGTATCCGGTCCTGACCGATGCGCCGCACAAGCCGATGATCAAGGCGCTGAAATCCGCGATCCCTGACGGGTTTGTGTCCGAAGTCGCGTTCCCGCCTGCCCGCCCCGGCCACCGTATGGTGGGGTCGGGATTGTTTGTGGTGAATGCGCCCTACGGTTTCGCCGAAGAATCCGCACGTATTGCCGCGCTTTTTCACAAAAACCTGAAACCTGCGTGACTTTGCAGGCCGCAAACTTCCAGCTAAGGTAGCCCCATGATTTCCAGTTTTTTCAAGCGCCTGACCGCACCCGCCCCTGCCCCGCAATCCGATGATGACGCGCGGCTTGCGCTGGGGGCCTTACTGGTCCGGCTGGCCCGCGCCGATGGCGATTACGCCGCCGATGAAATTGCGCAGATTGATACCATTCTGGCCGCGCGGTTTGACCTGACCGCCGATGCGGCCAAGGCGTTGCGCATGGAATGCGAAGCCTTCGAGGCCCAAGCCCCTGACACCGTGCGCTTTACCCGCGCGATCAAGGATGCGGTCGATCTGGACCACCGCGTCGGCGTGATCGAGGCAATGTGGGCCGTGGTCATGGCGGACGGCGCGCGCGACGACGCAGAAGACAGCACTATGCGTATGATTGCATCCTTGCTGGGCGTGACCGATCAAGAAAGCCACGCCGCCCGCCTGCGCGTCACCGCGAACCAATAACGCCTACGCGCGCCGCAATACGCGTAGCAAACAGGCACCTGCCGCACAAATCGGCAATTGACGCGAAGCGCCCGTTGCAAATGCGTCCGATTTAGGTCCTAATCTCGGAAACCTAATGCAAAGCGACCCAACGTGACTAACCAAGCCCCCGTTATCGAAATCAGAAACCTCCATAAATCCTATGGCGAACTCGAGGTCCTGAAGGGTGTCGACATCACGGCCCCTGCCGGACATGTCGTGTCGCTGATCGGATCTTCCGGATCGGGCAAATCAACGCTTTTGCGCTGTGCAAACCTATTGGAAGACAGCCAGCAGGGTGACGTCCTGTTTTGCGGCGAACCAGTCACTTGGAAAGGCACCGGCGCGAACCGCCAGCCAGGCGATCACGCGCAGATGATCCGCATCCGCACGAATCTGTCGATGGTGTTCCAGCAGTTTAACCTCTGGTCGCATATGACGATTCTGCAAAACGTGATGGAGGCGCCCGTCACCGTCCTGAAACGCGACAAGGCCGAGGTCGAGGCCAGCGCGCGCAAATATCTTGATAAGGTCGGGATCGGCGATAAATGTGATGCCTTCCCCGCCCAGCTATCGGGTGGCCAGCAACAGCGCGCCGCGATTGCCCGCGCGCTGTGTATGGAACCCAAAGCCCTGCTCTTTGATGAACCCACCAGCGCGCTTGACCCCGAACTGGAACAAGAAGTTGTCAAAGTCATCAAAGACTTGGCAACCGAAGGGCGCACCATGCTGATCGTGACCCACGACATGCGTCTGGCTGCGGATGTCAGCGATCACGTCGTGTTCTTGCATCAAGGCAAAATCGCAGAAGAAGGCCCGCCGAACACTTTGTTCGGACAGCCTAAAACCGACCGTCTGCGCGGATTTCTATCCGCTACAGTTTCGTAAATCACCAACTCAGGAGAAAACTGATGAAAAACCTAATCCTCAGCACTGCAACGCTTGCCCTTGTTGGCAGCGCGGCATTTGCCGACAGCCATTCTGTTGTGCGAATGGGCACTGAAGGCGCTTATGCCCCTTATAACTTTATCAATGACGCTGGCGAAGTTGACGGCTTTGAAATCGAATTGGGCAACGAGCTTTGCGCGCGTGCCGAATTGACATGCGAATGGGTCACCAACGAATGGGACAGCATCATTCCAAACCTTGTGTCCGGCAACTACGACACAATCATTGCTGGCATGTCGATCACCGCTGAACGCGACGAAGTCATCGACTTTACCCAAGATTACTACCCGCCAACCGAATCTGTTTATGTGGCCCTGTCCGAAGACGCTGATCTGATGGGCGTAGTTGCCGCACAGACAAGCACAATTCAGGCGGGTTATGTTGCAGAATCTGGCGCGACATTGCTTGAATTCGCAACCGGCGACGAAACGATCGCAGCGGTGCGCAACGGCGAAGCCGAAGCCGTGTTTGCCGATCTCGACTTCCTGCTGCCCTATACCGACGAGCCTGACCTGATGCTGGTTGGCGAAGGTGTGCCACTGGGTGGCGGTATCGGCCTTGGTATCCGCGAAAGCGACACAGAACTGCGCGAAAAATTCGATGCGGCGATTACTTCAATGAAAGAAGACGGATCGCTGAACGCATTGCTGATCAAATGGTTCGGCGAAGAAACCGCAACTTACTAAGCGCTCACTGCTCCGGTCCGGTCCGGTACGATCCGGGCCGGGGCAACCCAAACGAAATAGGCCCCACCATCTTTAGTTATTGCTCCGATCCCGCCGCCCTTGAAGGGCTGACATGGCTGTCGTGCTACCTGACCACAGGCAAGCACATGGGCATGTATTGGTCGGTTGGCACGGTGCTATTATTGCTGGCGATAACCGCACCGGTTGCATTGGCGTTCGGTTTCGGGGGCGCGGCCGCCGCACGCAGCCATTTTTTGCCCCTGCGCTGGATCGGCAAAGCCTATATTTCCGTGGTGCGCGGCATTCCCGACATCGCGTTTTTCCTGTTTTTTGTCATCGCACTGGATCAGGCGTTTGAATATATCCGGCACCGGATCAAATGCCCCGACTGGGATGAACCCATCCGACAGGGCAGCGATTTTGTCGTCTGCACCGCCGCAAAACTGCCGCAGGGCAATGCGCCGCAATGGGTGCATGAAACCTACGGTTTTGTTCTGGCTGTCCTGACCTTTGCCATCGTTTTTGGCGCCTTTGCGGCCAACGTGATGTATGGCGCGATGCAGGCCGTGCCCAAGGGGCAGCTTGAAACCGCCGAAAGCTATGGCATGTCGCGCCGCCAGACTTTCCGGCGCATTCTCGTGCCGCAAATGTGGGTTTATGCCCTGCCGGGCCTGTCGAACCTGTGGATGGTCCTGATCAAGGCCACGCCGCTTTTGTTCCTGCTCGGTGTCGAAGACATCGTTTACTGGGCGCGTGAGCTCGGATCATTCAAAAGCCCGCGCTTCACCGACTACCCCCATGCCGAATGGCGGATGTGGTATTTCCTCGCGCTGCTGGTGTTCTACCTTTGCTTTACCAAACTGTCTGAAATTGTGCTGGCCAAGATCATGGCCCGTTTAACGCACGGTCAGGCAACCGCCGCAGGCGAAGCACAGCGGAGGGCGCAGGCATGACATGCTGGGAAACAATCACCGCTTACGGGCTGCGCAGTATCGGTATTGGCGAACAGTTGCTTCCGCGCAGTGATTTTACGCTGTGCCAGCAATTCACGCTGATCGGTTCGGGGATGATCTGGAATATCTACTTCGGGGTCTTTGCTCTGGTGCTTGGCTTCTTTCTGGCCACAGCTGTGGCGATGGGCAAGGCATCCAAATCGTTCTGGCTGCGCAAACCGTCGGAATGGTTCATCTTTGCGTTTCGCGGATCGCCCCTATTTATCCAGTTCTTTTTTGCCTATTTCCTGTTCTTGTCGCTCAAGGGGCAGTTTCCGTTCTTTACGCCACTGACCTCTGCGGCTTATGGGGCGCTGTTTGTCCTGTTCCTGAACACGGCAGCCTATACCGGCGAAATCTTTTACGGGGCGCTGCAATCCATCCCCAAGGGCGATATCGAGGCCGCCGATGCCTACGGGTTGTCGGGGTTTACGCGGTTCCGGCGGGTTATTTGGCCGACCATGCTGCGACTGGCCTGGCCTGCCTATACCAACGAGGCAATCTTTTTGTTTCACGCAACCACGCTTGCGTTTTTTGGCGGCTTTCCGATTCTCAAGCAACGTGGTGATGCGCTTTATTACGCGAATTACTTTGCGGATAAGACGTTTAACCCATTTGTGCCCTACCCGATTCTGGCGGGTTACTTTATCTTGCTGACTTTGGTGGTGATTGGCCTTTTCGGGCTGGTGAACACACGGTTAAACCGCCATCTTCCGCAAGAGCGGCACAAGAAGCTGCGAATCAAACCACAGGTCATAAGATGAGCTGGCTGGACGACAACCCAGACGTAAAAAATGTGCGTTGCGGCGCGGCAGACCTGAACGGTCAGGCCCGTGGCAAACGCGTACCACGCCGATTTGCGGCGAAACTCGAAAAAGAAGGCACACGGTTTCCGCTGTCGGTGCTTAACCTGGATATCTGGGGCGAAGATATCGACGACAGCCCGCTGGTGTTCGAAAGCGGTGACGCCGACGGGGTGCTATTG
This sequence comes from Yoonia tamlensis, assembly GCF_900115105.1. Taxonomy (GTDB): domain Bacteria; phylum Pseudomonadota; class Alphaproteobacteria; order Rhodobacterales; family Rhodobacteraceae; genus Yoonia; species Yoonia tamlensis. Next base: position 762,068 of record NZ_FOYP01000001.1, on the reverse strand, counting down.
CCGACCGAACGCGGCTATGTGCCGATGCCGTGGCTATCGTCGCCTTCGGCCATTTTGCCGCTTTGGGCGTTCCACGAGGACGGTCGGCGATTTGCCGGCGATCCGCGCCATGCGTTGGCGCAAGTGGTCGCAAGTTACAAGGCGCTGGGGCTAACGCCCGTTGTCGCAACCGAGATGGAATTCTATCTGGTTGATGATTCAGGGCGCGGCATCCGCCAGCCCAAATCCCCCAAATCAGGCAAGCGCCGCGCAGGCGCCGAAGTATTGTCGTTGCGCGCGCTTGACGCATTCGACGAGTTCTTCAACGAACTTTACGATGCCTGCGAAGCAATGGATATCCCCGCCGAAGCGGCGATTTCCGAAGGCGGATTGGGGCAGTTCGAGGTCAACCTTGAACATGTGCCCGACGCGTTAAAGGCTGCGGATGATGCATGGCTGTTCAAGATGCTGGTACGCGGGCTTGCGCGCAACCACGGGATGGCGGCCAGTTTTATGGCGAAACCCTATGCGGATTATTCTGGCAACGGGCTGCACACGCATTTTTCGGTCATCGACGCGGATGGCAACAACATGTTTGCCAATGACACCCACGCTGGCACCCCTATGCTACAAAATGCCATTGCAGGCTGCCTGCAAGGCATTCCCGATCTGGCGTTGATATTTGCGCCGCATAGCAACAGCTATGAACGGCTGGTCCCGGGCAGCCACGCGCCAACTGGCATTTGCTGGGCCTACGACAACCGGACCGCCTCTGTGCGGGTGCCGGGGGGCAGCTATATGGCGCGCCGGATCGAACACCGGCTCGCGGGGGGGGATGTGAACCCTTATCTGTTTTTGGCGGCCGTCTTGGGCTCTGCCTTGATCGGCATCGAGGACAAGCTGACACCACCCGCCCCTATTTCCGGCAACGCCTATAGCCAAAAGCTTGCTCAGGTACCTGGCGATTGGGGTGCCGCGATTGATGCCTTTGAACAAAGCCCGCTGGCGCGCCGCATTTTTGACCCGCAGCTTGTCGATAATCTGGTCCGCACCAAGCGCCAAGAGATGTATCACGCGCAGGATCTCAGCCCCGAAGAACAGCTGGATCTTTATCTCGATACGGTTTGATCGCCAGAAATCCGCGCGATTTCTGGCCATTGACGGTTTTCGCGAAAATCCTTCGCGCTTGCGGCAGCCCATGTGCGTATATAGATTGAAATTGAACTCCAAACGACGGTGACCCCATGAAAATCGGCATTTTGCAAACAGGCCATGCGCCGGATGAATTGCGCCCAGTGGTTGGCGATTTTGCGCAGCTATTTGAACGGCTTCTGGACGGGAACGGTTTTGACTTTGCCACCTATAGCGTCGTCGATATGCAGTTCCCTGCATCCATCACCGATTGCGACGGCTGGCTGATCACCGGATCAAAACACGGCGCCTACGAAGACCATCCGTTCATTCCCCCGCTCGAATCACTGATCCGCGAAATTTATGCGGCCGGTATCCCCTTGGTTGGCATCTGTTTTGGCCATCAGATCATCGCGCAGGCCTTGGGCGGCAAGGTCGAGAAATTCGCCGGAGGCTGGGCCGTTGGCCGCACCGATTACACGCTGAACGGCGAAAAGGTTACCTTGAACGCATGGCATCAGGATCAGGTCACAACCCGCCCCGATTGTGCAACCGTCATCGGCGAGAATGATTTTTGCGCCAATGCCGCGCTGGTTTATGACAACCGGATCTTTACGATCCAGCCACACCCCGAATTTGACAGGGCCGTGATTGACGGGCTTGTAACCTACCGCGGCCCTGGCAATGTGCCCGATCCGCAATTGGCGCAGGTGCGCGAAAATCTTGAAAAACCTGTCGATAGCCAGCGCATCGCGGCCCAGATCGTACAGTTTTTTAAAACGAGGAAAGTCGCATGAGCTGGACCGATCATATTCCTGCTGCTGCACGCAGCTATATGGAAAACAACCGCTTGGACGAGGTCGAATGCGTCATCGCCGATCTGCCCGGCATTGCGCGCGGCAAGGCGGTGCCTGCCGGCAAATGGGAAAAGCAAACGCATTTCCACCTGCCCAACTCGATTTTCTTTCAAACCATCACAGGCGAATGGGGCGAGGCTTACGGCCCGAGCGGGTTTCTTGAACCCGATATGATCCTCAAGCCCGATTTTTCGACCGCGACAGCGGCACCTTGGGCAGATGACGGCACGTTGCAGGTGATCCATGACGCCTTTGACCAGAAAGGTGCGCCAGTGCCCTTTGCCCCGCGCAACGTGCTGCGCCGCGTGATTGATCTGTATAAGGCCGAAGGATGGACCCCTGTGATCGCCCCCGAGATGGAATTCTATCTCGTTGCGCGCAATATCGATCCCGCCAAGGAAATCGCCCCGATGATGGGCCGCACCGGTCGCCCTGCGGCCGGGCGTCAGGCCTATTCGATGTCGGCGGTCGATGATTACGGTCCCGTAATTGACGACATCTATGAATTTGCTGAAATCCAAGGGTTTGAAATCGACGGTATCGCCCAAGAAGGCGGCGCCGGCCAGCTTGAGATCAACCTGCGGCACGGTGATCCGCTCAAGCTTGCGGACGAAGTGTTCTATTTCAAACGCCTGATCCGCGAGGCCGCGCTGAAACACGACTGCTTTGCGACCTTCATGGCAAAACCGATCGAAGGCGAACCAGGCAGCGCGATGCATGTGCATCAATCCGTGCTTGATGAAAACGGGCGCAACATTTTTAACGGCCCGCATGGCGGAGAAACCGACGCGTTTTTCCACTTTATTGGCGGCTTGCAGGAATATATGCCAAGCGCGATCGCCGTCATCGCGCCCTATGTAAACAGCTACCGCCGCTATGTGCCTGACAGTGCGGCGCCGGTGAACCTTGAATGGGGGCGCGACAACCGGACCACGGGCATTCGTATCCCGATCAGCGACCCTTCCGCGCGCCGGATCGAAAACCGCCTGCCTGGAATGGATTGCAACCCGTATCTATGCATCGCTGCGTCGCTGGCCTGCGGCTATCTGGGGCTCAAGAACGAAATCCGCCCTGACAAGCGTTGCCGCGGCGAAGCCTACGATTCCGAAGCTGAAATTTCGGGTTCTCTAAGCGAAGCGCTGGATTTGTTTGAAGAATGCACCGCACTGCACGAAGTTCTGGGGCCCGAATTCGCGCGGGTTTATACCATCGTCAAACGGTTGGAATACAAGGAATTTCTGCAAGTAATCAGCCCGTGGGAGCGCGAACATCTTTTGCTGAACGTTTAGCGCGACATAGGGAATTGGTGACCAACCTGCACTATGGTTGGCCCTGCTGACAAAGGAAACCGCTGCAATGAACCCGCTCTACCGCAATGATCAACGCGGCCAGTTTCCCCCAAGCTGGTACGCGGCAAGCGCTGACATTCCGCCGCTACGCCCGACACTTGATCATGATCTTTCGGTCGATGTCTGCGTCATCGGTGCCGGATTTACCGGCCTTTCTGCCGCACGTGAACTGGCCACGCGGGGGCAAGATGTTGTGGTTTTGGATGCGCACCGCGTCGGCTTTGGTGCCTCTGGGCGCAACGGCGGGCAGGTTGGCAGCGGCTATAACTGGGACCAGCGCGCATTGGCAAAATCGCTGGGCAAGGATACGGCAGCGGACCTATGGGCATTGGCCGAAGAGGCCAAGCAAGATATCCGCGACATCTGCGCCACCCATATCCCGCAGGCGCGGTTCCGTCCAGGCGTTGCACACGGGTTCTACGCCGCAAAAGACGCCGCGAATTACACGCAAGACGCCGAATTTCTTGCCGAAAACTATGGCTATGACCAGATTTCGGTACTCAGCCCGGAAGCGATGCGCGATCTGGTCAAATCGCCGCTTTATCAGGGCGGTATTCTGGATATGGGCGCGGGGCATATCCACCCGTTGCGTTACGCGCTTGGGCTTGCTGAACTGGCAGAGCAAGCCGGCGCGCGCATATTTGAACAAAGCGAAGTCACCAAAATCACCCAAGGCACGCCTGCGCGGATTACTACGCCCAATGGCACCGTGACGGCGCGCCATGTGGTCATCGCAGGCAACGGTTACCTGCCCGATATCGACCGTAAAACCGCGGCCAAAGTCATGCCGATCAACAGTTTTATCTGCGCAACAGAACCCTTGGGCGACCGTGCGGCAACAGTGCTTGCACGCGATATTGCGGTGGCTGACAGCAAATTTGTGGTGAATTATTTCCGCATGTCCGAAGACAACCGGTTCTTGTTTGGCGGGCGCGAAAGCTATGGCATCGGATTTCCCAAAGATATCAACACAGCCCTGATCCAGCGGATGACAACCCTGTTTCCGCAGTTGCGCGGCGTCAAAATCGACTACACATGGGGTGGGACATTGGGCATTACCATGACCCGCCTGCCCGCGGTGCAAAGGGTTGCGCCCAACATGGTATCGGGCGCCGGTTTTTCGGGACATGGCGTGGCCCTTTCGGGACTCGCGGGCAAGGTCATGGCAGAGGCAATTGCAGGTCAGGCGGGGCGGTTTGACACATTATCAGCGCTCAAGGTGCCCAATTTCCCCGGCGGTCCGGCATTGCGCGCACCGCTTTTGACATTGGCGATGACATGGTACGCGCTGCGCGACCGGCTGGGTCTATAACTGTCATAGATTTGTCACCCTGCGCATGTTAGATTTTTGCGAAATAAGATTTCGGAAAAGCTGAACACATGCCCAAGATTCCCGATGTATATGCCGCAGAGCCAATCCCGCCAGCCGCGATGGCCGAGGTCACGCGCATTTTGCAGACGGGTGATCTGTTTCGCTATACCTCCGACAACGCGCCTGTGGCCCTGCTTGAACAGGAATTTGCGCAAATGTTGGGCGCAAAATACGCGCTGGCTGTGTCCTCGTGTTCGGCAGCGCTGTTTTTGTCGCTCAAGGCGCTAGGCCTGCCGCGTGACGCACGGGTGCTGATCCCCGCCTTTACATTTGGCGCGGTGCCTTCGGCGGTTGTCCATGCCGATTGCCAGCCGGTGCTATGCGAATGCGGCGACAACTACCGGATTGATCTGGAAGATTTTGCCGCAAAACTGCCCGATTGTGCGGCGGTGATTATCAGCCATATGCGCGGGCACACATCGGATATGGATGCGATCATGCGCCTGTGTGACGCCGCCGGAATCCCCGTTGTCGAAGATGCCGCGCATTCGCTAGGCACCACGTGGCACGGGCAAAACATCGGCACCATTGGCAAGATCGGCTGTTTTAGCTTTCAGTCCTATAAGCTTCTAAACGCAGGCGAAGGCGGCATCATGGTCAGCGACGACCCCGATCTGATTGCGCGCGCGGTCATCATGTCGGGGGCCTATGAACATAATTGGCAAAAACACCCCGTCCTGATGGAGAGTTTTGCGAAATGGCAAAACAAACTGCCGCTTTATAATCAACGGCTTAGCAATATGTCGGCCGCCCTGATCCGGCCGCAACTGGCCGAGCTTGCCCGCCGCGTCTTTGACGGGCGGCGCAACCATGATCATGTTGCGGCCCTATTGAATGCCTCGCCCTATTTGCAGGTTCCAGACCGCCTTGGGCCCGAACGCCGCGCGCCCGATTCGATCCAGTTCAACATGGTTGCCATGTCCGCCGCGCAGGCCGGCACATTTGTTGACGCTGCCGCAGCGGCAGGTGTGAAAATCCAGGTCTTTGGCCAAAGCACCGATAATGCCCGCGCATTCTGGAACTGGCAGTTTATCGGGCCGATCCCTGATTTGCCCAAGACCCGAGCGATGCTGATAAAGGCCTGCGACGTGCGACTGCCCGCGCGGCTAAGTTTGGCTGAATGCGATGTGATTGCGCAGATTATCACTAGCAGCGCCGCGCAAGCCATGCACGCGCAGCGCGCCTACGGCTAAAGCAGGCGCATTTTTCCGTCGAGCCATGCAAACCGCTGAACCGCGGGCTGCACGATCAAGGTTTCGAGCAAAGGTTTGAGCCGCGCAACCATCGTGCGTGGCATCTCCCCCAAGACATCGCGCCGCGCAGTGAGCGAAATCACCCGTGAAAGCGGCGCAAACGGCATCGGCAGCAGGTCAACCGCATCTGTAAAACGCTGCGCACGCATGCAGCCAAGCGGCGTCAGAATTGTCCAGCCTGCACCCGCCGCGACCATCGCCATGATCGCGTGATAGCTATCAAGTTCGAAACGGTGCGCAGTCCGCAGGTTTTGCCGCGCCAGATGCGCCGCAATCACCTGCCCCATATAGTGGCGCGTGGTGTATTGGATAAATTGCATCCGGTGCAACTGGCCCGCCACATCATCGCCCGTGATCGCCCCTTTTGGCACCGCCACAACAAATGGTTCCTCAAGCAATGGATGCACTTCCATTCCTGCATCGGTCTGGCCCATGTCACCCGCGACAATCACGTCAAGCGCACGGCTATCAAGCAGATCAAACAAGCGGTGCGATGCGCCGGTCTCAAGTAGGAACCGGCAGTTCTTCAAATCACTGCTCATGGCGGTCAATAAGCCGGGGGTCACATCGGCATCGAAATCCTCGATCATCCCCAGCCGGAACCGCGTAAGCCGACTGAAATCCGCCATTGCCAGCTCTGCTTTGGCTTGGTCGGCCTCGTTCAGGATCGTATTGGCACGGCGCAAGAACATTTCACCCGCAGGGGTCAGCGTAACAGGCCGTGCATTGCGGTTCAAAAGTGTGGCGCCGATTGCGCTCTCGAGGTTGCTGATTTGTTGGCTTACGGTCGCGGATGAACTGCCCAAACGGCGCGCCGCACCCGAAAGCGAGGCTTCTTGCGCGGTTGCAACAAAGACTTCGATGCCCCAAAGCGTAATTTTACCTGTCGTCGTCATCTGGATACCCTGCCCGCCCTAACGTCAAGCTATGGGGAAATGCAGTGCGCATCAATCAAGTCATTGTAAGGTCTTACAGTCAGGCATATCGTTTGCGCAGTTCAACCATGAGGTTCTAAAATGTCCGACCAAACCCTAAACAGCTGGGAAGCCCGCGCAGACGCCAATTCCTTTTACGGGTTCACCGACCTGCCCACAATCAAGGAACGCGGCACCACCGTATTGACCCATGGCAAAGGCGCTTATGTGTATGATGTACACGGGCGCGAATTTCTTGATGCAAACTCCGGGCTTTGGAACATGGTTGCAGGCTTTGACCACCCCGGGCTGATCGCCGCTGCAAAAGCACAATACGACCGTTTTCCCGGATACCATGCTTTCTTTGGGCGCATGTCGGACCAGACCGTTATGCTTTCTGAAAAGCTGGTCGAAGTCTCGCCATTTGCGCGGGGCAAAGTGTTTTACACCAACTCCGGCTCCGAAGCCAATGACACGATGGTAAAGATGCTGTGGTTTCTTGGTGGCGCCGAAGGCAAGCCGCAACGCCGCAAGATCCTGACCCGCACGAACGGCTATCACGGGGTGACGGCTGTATCGGCCTCGATGACAGGCAAGCCTTATAACAGCGTGTTCGGCCTGCCGCTGGACGGGTTTATCCACCTGTCTTGCCCGCATTACTGGCGCTTTGGCAAGGACGGCGAAACCGAGACGCAATTCACCGCGCGCATGGCAGCAGAGCTGGAAGAGACAATCCTGCGCGAAGGGGCTGACACAATTGCGGGCTTTTTTGCGGAACCTGTGATGGGCGCAGGCGGGGTGATTCCGCCATCTGCGGGCTATTTTCAGGCGGTGCAGCCGATCCTCAAGAAATACGGCATTCCACTGATCGCCGATGAGGTGATTACAGGGTTCGGACGAACAGGCGCGACATGGGGTTGCCAGACCTATGATTTCATCCCCGACGCGATCATTTCGTCCAAAAACCTGACAGCGGGCTTTTTCCCGATGGGGGCCGTGATTTTGGGGCCGGAACTTACCGACCGGCTGCAAGCGGCTGCTGATGCGATCGAGGAATTCCCGCACGGGTTTACCGCATCCGGCCATCCGGTCGGCTGCGCGATTGCTCTCAAGGCGATTGATGTGGTGATGAACGAAGGCCTTGCGGAAAATGTGCGCACTCTGACCCCGCTCTTCGAAGAAGGGCTGAAGCGGCTATCAGAGAAGAAAAATATCGGCGAATGGCGTGGCAAAGGATTGATGGGCGCGCTCGAGGCGGTGGCTGATAAGGACACCAAACGCCCGTTTGACGGGTCGCTGTCGGTCTCCGAACGGATCGCAAACGCCTGTACCGACCAAGGTCTGATCTGTCGGCCGCTCGGGCAAGCGGTTGTGCTATGTCCGCCGTTTATCTTTACGCCGTCAGATATGGACAAAATGTTTGACCGGCTTGAAAAAGCTCTCGATGGTGTGTTTGCCGAAGTCGCCTAATACATGATTTGCCATCGCCGTCGCTTTGCTGCGGCGATGGTCCCTTTTGATACCGGCGACGGCGGGCACCATCAAAAGACATGATTTCCTTACTTGATCAAAATAAATTCTTGGTTCCAATAATGCTGTGACGTTTGAGGAATGATCATGAAATCAACAAATTTTTTGCTCGCCTTGTTCTTGGCGCTGCTTGCCAGCACAGCCATGGCGGAAACCAGAAACTACTATTGTGATAGCGGCAAGCTCGCCTTTAAATCCAGCACCGCTGTCACGCTTGATGAATGGACAGTCATTGTCGGTCTTGAACCGCGACCGGACTTTGGGCGCCAAATTTTTGAACGGCCAGATGGCACTTATGCTTGGGCCAGAACAAGCGAAATGATGCGTGTCTGCCGCGATTGGCAGGCCTGCATTCCGGGGCCTGCGGCAGTGACCGGTCTGGCTGTCGGTCCACTAATCCGGCGCAACGATGACGGCAGCGTCTCGCTTTGCGATGCGCCGCCAACCGAAGTGGCGCTATATTCGTGCCTGCCGGATGGCGAATTAAGCCATGCAATGATCCCGAATACACCGGAGCATCTGCGCAGTTATTTCGGACTTGATGAACCCCCCAGCCCTGACGCAGTCGTATTTCGTCCCGGTGACGGTTCTTCGGTCTGGCATCTGCCTGATACTGCCGCGATGCGCGGCGCGTGTATCGTAGCGCCCCCTGAAAACACACCAGAAGACGGGATCTGGTCGGCAACATTGCGACAAACCCAAAACAACGGCTGTCCGCCGCAATCTGTTGCACAGGCCGAAGCAGTCGCAGCCGCATTTGCGCAGGAACACAGGGTTGTCTGGCCAACACCATTTACCCCCGCCGAAATCATCCCCGACACAGAATTCCCGCGCGGCTGGCGCGCCAATAATGGCAGATGGTCGGCGCTTGTCGTCAATCAGGATCACGGCGTCGTCCGCCTGAGCATCCTTTTCAATCTTGCTGTGCAATCAGGTCAGCACATCGTAATCGATTCATTTCTTGAAATGGATATGGATGCGACCGCTGCGGCAGCCGCTGGCATGGCAGCAAATTGCAGTTTGCTGTCAACCTTTGATCTACGAAAAACCGGAGAGTAGCGCGCCGCGCTACTTCCCCATTTTAGCGAGTTTTTCTTGCAGGGCCGCCAGCTGATCCTTGATTTCGCCAAGATCATCGCTTTCTTTTTCGGGCACACTGCTTTTTGGCATAATGCCGCCGGTCATCGCCTTAAAGAACGCGGCTTGCTGGGCCTGCATGGCTTCAAACCCGGGCATTGCGACCATTGGATTGGCCGCACCCATCTTATCAAGCGCCTTTGACTGGCCCTCACGCAGCATCTCGAAGCTGGCTTGCAGAAATTCAGGCACCACGGATGCGGCCTGGCTTGTATAGCTGCGTACAAGATCGGTCAGCACATCCACCGGCAGCACGCTTTCGCCGCGGCTTTCGTGTTCGGCGATGATTTGCAGCAGATACTGCCGTGTCAGGTCGTCACCGGATTTCAGATCGACAATCTGCACTTCGCGCCCTTCACGGATGAACAGCGCAATATCCTCAAGCGTCACATAATCGCTTGTCTCGGTATTATACAAACGACGGCTCGCGTAGCGTTTAATGAGAAGCGGTTTATTCGTATCGGCCACGGCGATCTCTCCCGAAATATTGCAGTGCAGAGAAGCCTATGCCGCAACTGCGCAAAATGAAAGCATTTTAGCGCATCACACACGTGCCAATAAAAAAACGGCCCGCATTGCTGCGAACCGTTTTGGCAAATCATGCCCTTAGGGAGGCACGGGCAGATTTGGCCACGTTTATTTCTTTGTTGCTTTTGAAGCAGCAGCAGTCACTTCAGACGTTGCTTTTTTGGCAGCAGCAGTCACTTCGTCAGAGATGTCTTTGCCAGCAGCAAGAACAAGTTCCATTGTCTGTGTTTGTACTTTTTTCGCGATTTCAGCGAAAGCAGACATGTTTTCAGCAGCTGATTCAGCGGTTGCTGACGCAAAATCAGTAACTGCTTTTGCGTAGTCAGCAGGTTCAACTTTGGATTTTGACATCGCTTCCAGCTTGGCAATGGTGTCTTGTGTCCATTTTGCAGAAAGCTCGGCAGATTTGCCGGCAGCGTCCAGCGCAACAGCTGACAGTTTTTCAGCAAGCGCGGTCTGGTTTTTGAACTGCTCTTCCATCGCTTTTGTGTCGACGGGGAACGCATCTGCAACGTCTTTGAAGATTGCAGTGAAATCTTGTGTTTTCGTAGCCATGGTATCAGCCTTTCCGGTGGAACGAGGATTATCCCCGCTGTGAATTTCTGACACCAATATGCATGCTGCAGCGCAGCATTTCAAGCTTTTTCTGCACCGCAGCATGAATTATTTTGCGGTCGCAGAAAACTCAATGCGCGCCGCTACTTAGCCACCACATATGTCCCAGGAGCCGCCCCGAGAACCGGAAATTCATCGCTCCCTGGTTGTCGCGCATCCACCAGTTTGCCTGATTTTTTGGATAACCACGAATCCCATAGCGGCCACCAAGACCCCGCGTGCTTGTCCGCGCTGTCATACCAGTCGTCTGCCGTCAGTCCGGCTTCAGGATTGGTGTAATGCCCATATTTCATCTTGGATGGCGGGTTGATGATCCCCGCGATATGTCCGGATTCGGACAGGATAAACGTCTTGTCCTTGGACCCCATCTTTTGCACACCTGTATAGCTGCTTTTCCATGCGGCGATATGATCGGTCTCGCAGGCAATCGCACATAGCGGCACGGTCACATCCTTAAGCTGTACAGTCTCGCCGCAAACCGCAAAGCCGTCATTAGCGAAATTGTCGCTTTGGCACAGGCCGCGCAGGTATTCCACGGCCATGCTTGCAGGCAGGTTTGTCCCGTCGCCGTTCCAGTAAAGCAGATCAAAGGCGGGCGGTGCCTTGCCCATCATATAGCTTTTGATAGCCGGACCGTAGATCAGGTCATTCGAGCGCAGGTAGGAAAACGTGCGTGCCATATAGAAAGAATCCAGAATGCCGCTTTCCATCGACTCGGCTTCGATGCCATCGACAAAATCATCGTCAAGGAACACGCCCACTTCGCCCCGATCCGAAAAATCGGTCAGTGTGGTGAACAATGTGGCGGAATTGACGGAAGCATCCTTGCGTTTTTTCATCACGCCCAGCGTCAGCGAAAGCGTGGTGCCAGCGATGCAATAGCCGACCGCGTTCACTTTTTTGACGCCGCAGATTTTCTTGACCGTATCAATGGCCGTCAAATACCCCTCTTCGATATAATCGGTCATGGATGTGTCGCGGTAGCTTGGATCAGGGTTCACCCATGACACTACAAACACCGTATATCCCTGATCCACGGCCCATTTGATCAGGCTGTTTTGCGGCTTCAGGTCCAGAATATAGAATTTGTTGATCCACGGCGGAAAGATGATCAGCGGGGTGCCATGTACCTTTTCGGTCGTGGGCGCATATTGGATCAGTTCGAACATTCTGTTGCGAAACACTACCGATCCGGGCGTCGTGGCAAGGTTCTCGCCCAATGTGAAGGCCGATTTATCCGCCAATGTCACAACCAGTTCGCCGTTGTTGGCCTCGAGATCGGCAATCATGTTTTCCAGACCGGCGATCAGGCTGTCGCCTTCGGTTTCGGCAGCCAGCGCCAGCGCCTCGGGATTGGTTGCCAGAAAATTCGTCGGGCAGGCCATATCAACGATTTGCTGACTAAAATAGCGCAGTCGCTTTTTTTCTTCTGATTCGAGCGTATCAATATCATCGACCGCTTTCTGCACCGCAGCGGCGTTCATCAAATACTGCTGTTTGATGAAATTGAAGTAAGGGTTGGTATCCCACATCTCGTGGGCAAAGCGCCGGTCCTTGGGCGTGTTATCCGTCGCAGGTTCGAGTTTCCCCTGCGCCAAAAGATGCTGGGCCTCGACAAAGTGTTTGACAGATTTCCCCCAGAATTCAACTTGATGCTCGACCAGCTTGGCCGGATTTTGCATCATTTCCGTCATATATCCGGTTGCAGCCTTCGCATATAACTCCTGACTTGGCCCTTGCAGCGAAGGTGGCACCGCACGCTTGTGCGCCATCGCCTTTAGCAGACGTTGCGTGAGCGTCTCAATTTTGGCTATATTTTCTTCTAACTTTGTAAAGTTCTTATCAGCGGCAGCCTGCGGATCTAAATCGTTTGTTGTCATATTAACGTTCCTATGCTTATGCTGCACGTGCAGCATGAACTGCGCGCCCTAACCGGAGATGTTACAATGAAGTATATGATGACCTACGACCTGATGGAAAGTGCGCGCAACACAAACCAGTGGCTTGGTGCCACGGCGCGGGCATTTGCCTCTTATCCGATGATGTCTTTGGCCGCGAACCCCGCGATTGACTGGCTCAATGCTTGGGGCGAAGTCACCGAGCGCACATTTGCCCGTATGGTTGTCAAACCCGATTGGAACATTCCGCCGATCACATGCAGCAAGGGCAAGGATCATCCGGTTGTGATCAAGACTGTCGTTGAAAAGCCGTTTGGCGATCTTATCCATTTCACCATGCCGGGCCGCGCGTCAAGCAAACGCCACGTGCTGCTGGTTGCGCCGATGTCAGGCCATTACGCGACGCTTTTGCGTAAAACCGTGATCAGCCTTTTGCCTGATTGTGACGTCTATATCACCGATTGGCACAATGCCCGCGACATCCCTGTCAGCGCCGGCAAATTTGATGTCGAAGACTACACGCTGTATCTGGTCGAATTCATGCGCAAACTTGGCCCCGATATCCATGTTGTCGCGATCTGCCAGCCTGTGCCGCTGACCTTGGCCGCAACCGCCTATCTTGCCGAAGAAGACCCAAAGGCGCAGCCGCGTTCGCTCACGCTGATTGGTGGCCCTGTCGACCCCGAGGCAAACCATACCGAAGTCACCGATTTCGGGCGTTCCGTTACCATGGGGCAGCTGGAACAGACCATGATCCAGCGTGTCGGTTTCAAATACGAAGGCGTCGGGCGCACCGTCTATCCGGGGCTGTTGCAGCTGGCATCGTTCATTTCGATGAATGCCGAAACCCACGCCACCGCGTTCCGCGACCAGATCACCCGCGCTGCCAAAGGCGAAGCGCGCGATCACGATAAACATAACACTTTCTACGATGAATATCTGGCCGTCATGGATATGCCCGCCGAATTCTACCTTTCGACGGTCGAGCGTATCTTCAAGAACCGCGACATCGCGCGCAATGAATTTACCGTGGCTGGCCGCAAGGTCGATATGGGCAAGATCACAACCGTCGCCGTCAAGATTGTCGAAGGTGAAGATGACGATATTTCAGCGCCCGGCCAATGTCTTGCCGCGCTTGACCTGCTGACCAACCTGCCAGACAGCAAAAAAGCGTCGCATCTTGAACCAGGTGCGGGCCACTATGGTATCTTTGCGGGCGGCAGCTGGCGCAATAACATCCGGCCGCTGGTGCTGGACTTTATTGATGCCAATTCCGCAGAGCCGCAAAAGGCAAAACCGGCGAACAAAAACGCCGCCGCCTAACTGCGCAACATCAGCGGCGCGCGCATCCATGATTGCAGCGCCGCAGAGACCGCCTCTGGTGCTTCGATTGTCGGCAGGTAACCTGCGTCCTCGATGACATCGAGCGTCGCAAAGGGGATCATGGCGGCCATGGTTTCATGGCGCTTGACCGGATAATGCCCGTCATGGCGACCACAGATCACCAGCGCGGGCTGCGTGATCTTGCGCAACTGGGCTTGCAGATCCTTTCGCCGCTGCAGCGCGCGCGCCTGCCTGACATAGACCTCTGGGCCCAGCGCATGGCCCATCGTCGTGAGCAACCGCACAAATGCCGCCTTATCCACATCGGGTGACATCCATGTCGAATGGATTTCATGCTGTAGCACATCATCCCAGCGGCCAGCCCGCGCGGCGATGATCTGCGGCTCGCGCAAGGCGGCAGTTTGCGGCGTTTCCGCAAGCGGGCTGGTGCTGATCAATGCGATCCTTGTGACCCGATCAGATGCGCGGCGCAGGATTTCCATCGCTACCATGCCGCCCATCCCCATGCCAGCCAGCGCAAATTTCGCCGGTGCCCAGCTCAGGATTTGCGAGGCGATCTCTTCCATCCGCTCGCCTGTGGTGGTGGGGGCAAACATGACCGCGTGGTCAGAGCCCAGCGCGCGAAATTGCGGCTCGAATATGCGTGCATCGCACAGCATCGGTGGAATCATCACCAAAGTTTCACATGGCATTTCGCGCGACCTGTCTGCTTGCCCCGCTTTCGGGGTTTGATTTTGGTCAAGTCTGACCTGCTCTGCCATTTGCCGCAACCTATTGCTGGGCTACACCTCGCGCAGCCAAGCGCAAATCCGCTGAGCAAGCGGCACAGTCTGGTTTGGGCTGAACACATCGCCCGCCATCACATGGCCGTTTTCATCGTCCCCCGGCCCGGGTGTGACGATATGTTCGGTGGTTGCACCACCCCAACGCGCCATGGTTTTGCGCGCGCGCTTCGGGTGTACGACCTGATCATCTTCGTTGATCACGTATAATGCCGGTGTCATGATCTTTGACAGGTCGGCATGGCGCACAGCGCGTACCGCATCGGCCATCGGATAAAGCGCCTGCGTCGGATAGCTGGTCGTCCAATAGGCGCTATGGCCGTCGTTGATCGGGGTAAACCGCCGCGTTTTGCCAACAACAAAATGCCCCCATTTATGCGCGCCAGGCATATCCAGCAATGTTTGCGCGGCCCAACTGCGCAGCCCAAAGTTTGGCGAAATGAATACCGCCGCTTTTGCCTGCGCCCCGTCTGCCAACGCCAAAGTCGCCAGCGTGCAGCCCGTTGAACAGCCCATCAAGATTACCTCATCCCCGATGATCTGCGCTTGCTTTATGGCGGCCGCAACATCGCGGGTCCAATCGGCATAGGTTGCCGCGGCCATCGCCGCACCGTCCTGCCCGTGCCCCGTCAGCCGCATGAAAAGAATATTTGCGCCCAGATCCTGCGCAACCAGATCAGGCAGGGGCCGCAATTCCGCAGGCGATGCCGAAAACCCGTGGATATTCAGGATCACCAGCGGGGTTTTTACCGCGGGTTTATCTGCCCAAACCACGCGCGCTTCGCAGTCAGGGCGCAGGCCCTGCACCTGTGCTTCGGCTGTGGCCAGATCATTTTCAATCGTTGCGATATCCATTTGCGTCTTCAGCCTTTATCCGTGGCGGTTTGCAGCACGTCAGTCACCGCATCCGTTATCAATTTCAAACAGGTATCATCCGAAAACCGGTGATCCGCCCCGTCAACAAGCGTCAGCCGCATATCCGGCCCTTGCGCATGATCCAGCAGGCGCAGCGCCACCGACATATCGACATCCGCGTCCGCCGTGCCTTGCAAGAACCGCACAGGAAATGGCAATGGCAGCGGATCGCGCAACACCAGCCGGTTGCGGCCTTCCTCGATCAGGCGGCGAGTGATGATATAGGGTTCACCGTATTCAGATGGCAGTGCCACCTGCCCCGCCATCAGTTCGGCCTTTTGCGCGTCGGAGAAACCGCCCCACATGCTGTCTTCGGTAAAATCGGGGGCCGCGGCGATGGTGACCATCCCTGCGATCCGTTCGGGCATGGCGCGTGCCACTTGTAGTGAAATCCAGCCGCCCATGGATGACCCGACCAGCACCAATGGCCCGTCAGTCAGGGTCAGCGCAGCGCAGGCATCTTCGAACCAGTCACCTATGGCCCCGTCAGTGAACGCGCCGCCGCTTTCGCCGTGACCTGAATAGTCGAACCGCAGATAGGCACGCCCCTGCGCGCGCGCCCAGTCTTCAAGATAGACGGCCTTGGTCCCGCCCATATCGGATTTGAACCCGCCCAAAAACACAACGGTTGGTCCGGTGCCTTGGGTCAGATGGTAGGCAATTTCGCGCCCTTGGGGCGTGGTGAATGTCGGGGTTTGTGCGTCTTTTGTCATGGCGTGACAGCACCATAAGCCGCGACCCGCTGCAAGTGTCATTAGGTTACCCTATAGACACGTGACCTTATAGTCACGTATAAGCGATTCTATGGATCAGATATTCAAAGCCCTGAACGACCCCGCGCGCCGTGCCCTGCTCGACAGTTTGCGCGCGCAAGACGGTCAAAGCCTGAGCGCACTGGAACAGGTGCTGGACCAAAGCCGGTTCGGGGTTATGAAACACCTGCGCGTTCTTGAAGACGCGGGCCTGATCGTCACCCGCAAACAGGGCCGGTTCAAATACCATTATCTGAATGCCCTGCCCCTACAGGAACTGATGGACCGTTGGGTTGCGCCGTTTTTGCAACCACAGGCCCGCAGCCTTTCACAGCTTAAACAAAAACTTGAGAGAGACGCCAAAATGGGAAAACCCGATTTTATCATGCAAACATTTATCCGCTGCACCCAAGACGCGCTCTGGGCAGCCCTGACCGAAGCCGATCAAATGGCCGCCTATCATTTTGCCTGTAATGCCGTGCAAGGGAATGCAAAAATCGGGTCATCCACGGCATTTATTCTGCCAAACGGAGAGGCGATGCTGCGTCAGGTGACGACCGCGCTTGACCCCAAATCGCGGATCGCGATGACGTTTGAGCCCCTGTTCATGGGGCCTGACGCCCCGACAAGCCACATGGTCTATCTGATCGAAGATCAGGGCGGCCAGTGCAAGCTGACCATTGAACATTACGACATCGCCCCCGGCCAGGAAGGGTTTGGCGAAGGCTGGGCGCGCCTTGCTGCGTCTCTCAAATCTTATCTCGAAACGGGCAGCGCACTAAAAGCTGCAATGTAACAAAGGACACGATAATGACCGACAAACCCAAATTCATGATGCAAACCTACATCCGCTGCAGCCAAGACGCATTGTGGGATGCGTTGACTGATCCTGATCAGTTCCAACACTACGACTTCCTTGAACAAACGGCCAAACGCACCGACGACAAGGTCACATATTTTATGCCAGACGGCACCGTAACGCTTTACACTACCGACATCGAAGTAACCCCCAAGTCGAAACTGGTCACATCATTCGAGCCGACCTGGGCGCCTGATGCGCCCCCGTCACGCATTACCTATGAGATCGCGGTCGAGGGAGAGTTTTGTTGCCTCACTGTCCTGCACGAAGACCTGAACAATGACCCGTCAGACGGCACGGGTGACGGCTGGGTGCGCAGCATTGCAGGGCTTAAGACCTATCTGGAAACCGGCAAGCCCGCGCATTTTGGCGGCGCATATCTGATGGAAGGCATGTGATATGGCGGCACTTCCGACAGAGCTGGGCATCCTGGCGTGGCTCGCGCTATTCGCTGCATTGCTGTGGATCCCCTATATCGTGGGCATCTCGAAGATGACCCCATTGGAAAATGCACCTGACCCGTTCGAGCGCCCCTATGATTTACGCATGCTTCCTGCGTGGGTTCACCGCGCGCATCGGGCACACCTGAATTTGCTGGAACAGCTTCTTCCCTTTGCAATTCTGGTGCTGATCCTTGACCGGCTTGATGGGTTCACCGCACTGACCTACTGGGCAGCGGTCGCATTTTTCTGGATCAGGGCCATCCATGCTGTCGGCATGATAGCGGGTCACCTCAAAATGCCCCTTCGCCCGATCGTTTATAACATGGGTGTTCTGTGCATACTGATCATGGGATATGCGGTCTTTACAGCCGCTTAACCCCTAAGACTTGCACCGGCTGTCAGGCTTTGCTTGACAGCCGATTTCATTGGCTCCATTTAGCGGCATACACATAACCCGCAACCGGGCGTTCCGTGGGCGCCAAACTGACGAGGAGCCCAACAGATGGCCCAAATCTCTCTTACTTTTCCTGATGGCAACATCCGCACTTATGCGGCTGGCGTAACTGCGGCCGATGTGGCTGCCGATATTTCGCCCAGCCTGCGCAAAAAAGCGATCTCGGCCACGGTCAACGACCAGCACTGGGATCTGCAATGGCCGATTGATGCCGACAGCAGTATTGCCATCAACACAATGAAAGACGAAGCGCCCGCGCTTGAACTGGTCCGCCATGACCTCGCGCATATTATGGCGCGCGCGGTGCAGGAACTTTGGCCGGATGTGCAGGTTACCATTGGCCCCGTGATCAAGGACGGCTGGTACTACGACTTTGACCGCAAAGAACCGTTTACCCCCGAAGATCTGGCTACCATCGAAAAGAAGATGAAGGATATCATCAACAAGCGTGATGAAGTCCGCACCGAAATCTGGGACCGTGAAAAGGCAATCGCCTATTATCAGGATCGTGGCGAACCCTATAAGGTCGAACTGATCGAAAGCATTCCGGGCAATGAACCGCTGCGCATGTATTGGCACGGCGATTGGCAGGATCTGTGCCGCGGCCCGCATTTGCAGCACACCGGTCAGGTGCCCGCTGACGGCTTCAAGCTGATGAATATCGCCGGTGCCTATTGGCGCGGTGACAGCAACCGTCCGATGTTGCAACGCATCTATGGCGCGGCCTTTACCAACAAAGAAGGGCTAAAAGCCCACCTGCACATGCTGGAAGAAGCTGCCAAACGCGACCACCGCAAGCTGGGCCGCGAGATGGAGCTTTTTCATATGCAAGAAGAGGCCCCCGGTCAGGTGTTCTGGCACCCCAACGGCTGGACAATCTATACACAGTTGCAAGACTATATGCGCCGCAAACAGCGCGCAGACGGCTATGTCGAGGTGAACACACCGCAGGTGGTGAACCGTAAGCTGTGGGAAGCATCGGGCCACTGGGAAAGCTATCAGGAAAACATGTTCATCGTCGAAGTGGACGAAGACCATGCGCGCGAAAAGACTGTAAACGCACTGAAACCGATGAACTGCCCCTGCCATGTGCAGGTGTTTAACCAAGGCATGAAATCCTACCGCGACCTGCCGCTACGCATCGCGGAATTCGGATCGTGTAACCGGTACGAACCCTCGGGCGCGCTGCATGGGATCATGCGAGTGCGCGGGTTTACCCAAGATGACGGGCATATTTTCTGTACCGAAGACCAGATCGAATCCGAGACCAAGAAATTCATCGAATTCCTGTCAGAAATCTATGCCGAGCTCGGCTTTGAAAACTGGTCGATCAAACTGTCCACCCGCCCCGAAAAACGGATCGGATCGGAAGAGACATGGGATCTACTTGAAAACGCATTGGGCAAGGCCTGTCTAGCCGCAGGGCACGAATATGAACTGCAAGAAGGCGAAGGCGCGTTCTATGGGCCAAAACTGGAATTTGTGCTGACCGATGCAATCGGACGGAACTGGCAATGCGGCACGATCCAAGTCGATAGCAACATGCCCGAGCGGCTCGAGGCCTCCTATATCGGGGCCGATGGTGAACGGCACCTGCCCTATATGCTGCACCGCGCGACATTGGGGTCGTTTGAACGTTTCATCGGCATCCTGATCGAAGAACACGCAGGCAAACTGCCGTTCTGGCTCGCGCCGCGTCAGGTTGTTGTGGCCTCGATCATTTCGGACGCCAATGACTATGCGCAAGAGGTGGTTGCCGCCCTGCAAGCGGCTGGCGTGCGCGCCGAGGCCGACACCCGCAATGAAAAGATCAACTATAAGGTCCGCGAACATTCGGTCGGCAAAGTGCCGGTGATCCTTGCCTTGGGTGCGCGCGAAGTCGAAGAGAAAACAGTGACCGTGCGCCGCCTTGGCGAAAACCGGACCTCTGTAACATCTCTGGCGGAAATCGTGAGCGAGCTGCAAAAAGCCGCAACACCGCCCGATCTTTTGTAACATTCCAGCGCTGGAAGCTGTAACAAACCCGCCGGTTGCGCCAACCGGCGGGTTCTTTTTTGGGCGCGCCCCCTTTTTGGCGCTTGGGCTACATGCAAAACTGCGCCCTCACAGCAGCTCACGGGCGCGTGATGCACGGCCCTGTGAATGGAATAGTAATCGTTTCAAAGGCTAATCTTTGGTCATCGCCGCTGAATGGCGGTGCACGAAATTTGATCCCAACCAAAGGAACGTCTTATGTCCAACACAACAAAAACAATCATCCTTGCCTCTGCTGTTGCTACCGCTGTTGCCGGTCTGGCCACAACTGCCGCCGCTGCGGGCGACGAAAAATGCTACGGTGTTTCACTGGCTGGTGAAAACGACTGCGCCGCGGGCCCGGGCACATCATGCGCCGGCACATCGACTGTCGATTACCAAGGCAACGCATGGTCGCTCGTCCCCGAAGGTACATGCACAGCAATGGAACTGCCTGCAATGGACGACGGTTCTGCACGCATGGGGTCTCTCGAAGCGCTCGAGCGTGATATCCCTGCGTAAACGCTGCAAAACCATGTAGGGTGGATTTAAATCCACCCTACGCAACGCCTCAGGAGCCAGCGATGTTTGACCAGCCCCGCGATACCCCGCTACCCGCCCTGCCTGGCGTGGGCTACAAGCCCCAGCATTACGCGGATATCATCAAAGACGCTGATCCCGTAGGCTGGCTTGAAATCCATGCCGAAAACTACATGGGTGACGGCGGACGCCCGATTGCGCAATTGCGTCACCTTGCCGAACGTTTTCCGATCTCTGTTCACGGTGTTGGTCTGTCGATCGGATCCGAAGGCGATCTTGATCCCGACCATCTTGCCCGCCTCAAGCACCTTGTCGACTGGCTGAACCCTGCCAGTTTTTCCGAACATCTGGCGTGGTCCACACACGACAGCCATTTCCTGAACGATCTTTTGCCCCTGCCCTATACCGAAACGACGCTTGCAAAAGTTGCCAGCCACATCACCCAAGTCCAAGACACGCTTGGCCGCCAGATGCTGCTCGAAAACCCGTCCAGCTATCTGGCCTTCGCGGAATCCACCTATTCCGAGCCCGATTTCCTGCGCGAAATCGTGGCCCGCACTGGCTGTGGTTTGCTGCTGGATGTAAACAACGTCTTTGTCAGCGCCACCAATCTAAAGACCTCTCCGCAGGCCTATATTGATGCCTTCCCCGTCGACGCGGTTGGCGAAATCCACCTTGGTGGTCATGACGAGGACCAAGACGAAACCGGCGCGCCGCTGCTGATCGACAGCCACGGAAAAGCGGTGGTTGATCCAGTTTGGGCGCTGCTTGACTATACGCTTGCACGGACCGGACCCAAGCCGCTGCTGATCGAATGGGACAATGATGTACCCGATTGGGCGACGCTCGCGGATGAGGCCAAACGCGCGGCCAAAGCGCTGGATGGGGTTGCAGCATGAACGTGACCCAAGCCGCGTTTCGTGCAGGGTTGTTCGACCCTGAATTGCCCGCACCAAACGGCCTGCAAAACCCCGACGGCGCGCAGGCCAGCAAACGCTTTGACGTCTACCGCAACAACGTCGCGGTGGGGCTATCGGACGCGCTCGAAGCCGCGTTTCCCGTGATCCGCAAACTTGTCGGCGACAATTTCTTTCGCGCAATGGCCGGGGTTTATCTGCGCAAGCATCCGCCCAAATCGCCGCTGATGATGTTTTACGGGCAAGCCATGCCGCAATTCCTGCGCCGCTTTGGCCCAGCGCAAAGCCTGCCCTATCTGCCTGATATCGCCCTGCTAGAGCTTGCGATGCGCCGCGCATATCACGCTGCAGACGCAGGGTCGGTTGATCCGCAATCGCTTGGCGCGCTGGCCCCTGATGCCTTGCTCGCCTCGCGGCTGCGGTTTGCCCCTGCGGTGCAGGTGCTGAAATCCGGCTATCCGATCCACGCCATTTACCGCGCAAACACGACGGCTGACGCGCCCAAACCGGTGATGAAACCTGAAAACGTGTTAATCACGCGCGCAGGCTTTGATCCGCAAATTCATCTGCTCGATCAGGCCGCTACAACCTGTATCGCCGCGCTAAAGGATGGGGCGACATTGGGTGAAACGCTTGTTGACGACAGGCTTGATCTGGGCGCGACACTCGCGCTTTTGCTTGGCCAATCCGCCATCACCTCTATTTATTGAAAGGTTTTCTCATGTACCTGCCCGCCATTTTCGACCGCACCGCCGCGCAATTGAACCGGATTGGCGACCAACTGCTGCCGCTTTTGGCAAGGCTGGTGTTTGCGGGGGTGTTGCTCGGGTATTTCTGGAAATCGGCTACCACCAAACTGGGCGACGGGATCTTTGGCATTTTCACGCCCTCTTCGGGCGGCTACGTGCAAATCTTCCCCCGCGCGATGGAGGCCGTGGGCTATGACACCTCGCAACTGTCCATTTTCCACTGGGCGGTTGTCTTTGCAGGCACCGTCGCGGAATTTGTGCTGCCGCTGCTGATCGTAACCGGTTTGCTGACACGGCTGGCGGCCTTTGGCATGATCGGGTTTATCGCGGTGCAATCGCTGACCGATCTTTACGGCCATGGCGGCATTGCCCACGAAGGCACGCTTGGCGCGTGGTTTGACCGGGTTCCCGGCGATTTGATCTTAGATCAACGTGCGTTTTGGGTGCTGTGTCTGGCGATCTTGGTGGTCAAAGGGGCCGGCGCGATATCCGCCGACCGCCTGTTGTTCAGAAATGCGCCTTAGGCTCGTCCGGTTTACCGGCGGCAATGGCCAGAATGCCACCCAGCCCCGCAAAGCCGATCGGGAACATGGTGCCTATGTTGAACCCGAAAGCTGCATAGAAACAAAGCGCTGAGACCAGCATCAGCACCCCGCCCCAAAGCGCGCGGGCGCGTGCCATGGCCCCACCGGCGA
This sequence comes from Yoonia tamlensis, assembly GCF_900115105.1. Classification (GTDB taxonomy): domain Bacteria; phylum Pseudomonadota; class Alphaproteobacteria; order Rhodobacterales; family Rhodobacteraceae; genus Yoonia; species Yoonia tamlensis. The sequence goes on along the minus strand of NZ_FOYP01000001.1, from coordinate 739,042 downwards.
TGGCCAGAAGCGGTGCCATGAAGCTGGCAAAGCGAATGAAATTCGGGTTTTCGAACGCGCCGAAAAGCTCGCCCACTTCGGTATGGCGTTCGGTCAGTTCGGCGTATCCATAGCCGAACAGCCCGACAACAATCCCCATCAGCCCCGCTATCAGACCCAGCGTAAGTGCGGCATTGCGCATGAAATTCTCCTATTGTTTGGGGACTACATAGGCATCTTTGGGCTAACCGCCAAGGTGCATCGCCTGCGCATCGGCTTTCCACCCGATGCTCCACTGACCGTCCGCATCAATCACGGGGCGTTTCATCAATGTGGGATGTGCGGCCAGCAACGCATCGGGATCGCCTGCCTTTTCGGCGTCAGTCAGCCCGCGCCAAGTGGTCGAGGCGCGGTTGATCGCCTTATCACCAAATTGGGCGATGATCTGTGCGCGGTCGGCGTCTGATACGCCATCGGCGCGCACGTCGATGATCTGCGGGTCATGGCCTGCGGCTTGCAATGCTTTGATAGCCTTGCGGCAGGTGTCACATGTTTTTAGTCCGAAAAAGCGCATTTTGGCTCCTGTAATTGGGTTAAAGCCAGACCGCACGGGCGTCATCATCCCAGCCAAGCGTGTATTTGCTGCCGTCTGTAATGACAGGGCGGGCCATGAGCGCGGGTTGCGCGGCAAGCTGCTCCTCGGCCTCGCTCTCGCGCAGCCACGCGTTGAGATTGCGATAGGTCTGGGATTTGCGGTCCACCAGATTATCGCCAAATTCAGCGATCAACGGCGCCCATTCGGTTTCCGACAAAGGATCGGCCCGCACATCACGAAACGTCACATCATGCCCCGCGTCATCCAGCGCGCGCAGTGCTTTTTTACAGTCAGAACAGGTGGGGAGGCCGTAGAGGATCATGGGGTGCGCTTTCAATCTATTTCTTGAGGATCATATGGGCGATGCAAGTTGTGCACAACATCAGGGCATCGTCTGGACCGAGGGGGTGACCCGCGTCTTGGAAAAGGTCCAGTGGACCTTTTCAGCGGGGAACGCGCGAAGCGCAGGGGGTGCGTTGCGTTTATGTGGTGCCCCATCAGTAGGGGAGCGTCTGGACCTCGGGGTGGGTGCGAAGCGCCCTCCCCATGGGGGAGGTCCGGGCGCTGCCCGGCTGTGCCGGGCGAAATGACTAGAACGGGATTTCGTCTGAAATCGGGAGAGAGCCAGTGACTACGTTTACTCTTTCATTTAATGAGCCAGTAGCAATTCGCATTCTACGCCCGGCAGTTTTTCCGTCAGCCGTAAAAGGTTCAGCGCCGGCACCGTCATACATGAACTTAACTTCTGTATAATATGCTACGAGACGCTGAAAGTCGGCCTCATTGATAGAGCAATTCGGAACCGCGAAGCCCTGGAGTTCAAACAAAATTTCATTTGCAAAGGCATTCGTGCTTTTCTTCGCGTCTATACTAAAATACTCTGATCCGCCCCAATCACCGAATTCGCACGCGAGCGACGCTTGAAAATATGGGAACAAATCCCGCCAACTCACCTCAATTTTACAAACTTCAATAGGATCGCTGCCGTAACCAGGCGAATCCCTGATTACCCTAATAGATGTGGTTTCTTCGATACTTGGAGGCTTAGGCAAACTAGTTTCCCAAGCACCTGCCCCATTCTCGGACACCAATTGATCTATGCGCTTGCGCAAGTTTCTATTTTCTTCGAGTATCTCGGGGCTACTTAATCGGTCGGCCCGAACCCAGCCAGGTCTAGGCTTTGTAGCTTTTGCGTGATCCAATGCCACCCTAACCGCCAACTTCAGTGCATCAATATTTTCCCACGGCGTTCTCATTCTCTTTTTTGAGGCAAGCTTGATAAATTTCTCAAGCTTCTTTCTCGAACGGTCAACGCTTTCGCTTTTGTCGATAGGAATTGATCCGGTATCCGAGTGAAGAAAAACTAAAATCGGTATTTCCTTTTCTACGGCGTATCGAAACTCCTTCTCAGTATAGCTCAGTCCATCTTCGGCAATGGTACCATAACGCCCGGCTAGAATGAGAACATAGTAGTCACAATCGTCGATTACTGTTTTAATAAACTCAAATTGTTCATCGTCCGCCGCAGGAAATGCTTCCATTCCAACTGGAATATCGCCAGCACGAATAATGGTTTCCTCGACCGCCTTTCGCTCGGCAATCAGATCGGTGTAAGTTGAGCTGATAAAGACTTGGTACTTCTTACTCACCCAATAATCCCTTCAAACTCCCGCCATTCGCCTTTGGACATCCCTGATGTCTCTTGCGTGACCTTTTCACCTTTCAGCATACGGCGGACGCAGTCGATTGCTTTGCCCGATAGGTTGGCGCCGCCCATGCGGTAGTCTTCGAATGCGCCGTAGGCGGCGGGGACCCAGTCGGCGACGACTTTGCAGATTGCGTCGGCGTAGACCCGGATTTCATATTGGGCGTGGGCGTCGGCGCGTAGCCGCAGGAAGTGGAACAGGTTGTGCAGGTCCACCTTCCAGTACCATTGCGTATAGATATTGGCGGGCAGGTTCATGCGGGCAAGCTCGCGGGCAAGCCCTTGTTGCCCTTCCTGGTCGATCATTTCGGCGTAGTGATCATAGCAGCGCGCCGCGTCCCCCTTGAGGTATTCCAGCACGCGCGCGGCTTCTTCGCCTGACAGCGCTTCGCCCCTGCCCTGATTATTGATCACGGATTGCGCGGCCAGATTACCCGCCTCGGGGATATAGAATTCACGGTCAAGGATCGAATAGCGCGCGGAGTATTCGTTCACATTCGCCGTCCGGTGCCGGATCCATTGACGGGCCACAAAGACGGGCAGTTTGACGTGCAGTTTGATTTCGCACATCTCGAACGGGGTCGAATGCCAGTGGCGCATCAGGTAGCGGATCAACCCTTCGTCGTTTTGCACCGATTTGGTGCCTTTGCCATAGGACACCCGCGCCGCCTGACAGATCGCGGCGTCATCGCCCATATAGTCGATGACACGGATAAACCCGTGGTCAAGAACCTCATGCGCCTTGTAAAGATGCGTTTCCATCCCTTCGGATACGGCACGCAGGGTTGGTTTTGGCTGGGCGCGTAGGTCGTCGATTTCGGCCTGTTGGTCGGGGCTAATGGGCATCTTTCTCTCCGGCAGATAGATTCGGTTTGGGACACTATAGAGTGTGAAGCCTTTCGCGACACCCAAGATGTGCTGGCCCCGCCATTCAACCTATGGCATTGTGCGGCCAATGACAGACCTGAAAGACACCCCGCCCCTGCGCCTGATTGCCATAATGGCCTGCCTTGCGGCCTCTCCGGTTTGGGCGCAAGAAACGGTTGATATTCCGAACGAGCAGGCACGGGTCATTGCGTTGCGCGCAGTGCAGGCGGGTGATGTGCGGCTGGCCTTGGAAATCGCGCGCCAGCTTTTGGCGCAAGACCCCGATGATCGCGCCGCACTGGTGGTGATGGCTGCCGCCGCACCGCAGGTCGGTGATTTTGAGGAGGGCCGCCGCGCCGGTGCGCGTGCATGGCGGCTATCACAAACCGATGACCAAAAATACGAGGCCGCGCGGCTGACCGCATTGGCGGCCGCAAATGGCGAACGCTTTACCCTGTCGACCATCTGGTTGCGGCGCGCGCTGACCGTTGCCCCCGACGAGACAGAATATGCGCGCACAATCGCGGACGCCCGCGCCATCGCGCAGCGCAATCCGTGGTCAACGGCGCTATCATTTTCGATTGCGCCGTCCAACAACGTGAATGGCGGTGCCGATGATGCCACGCTGACCGCACCGGGCAATCCTGACGGCACTTTGTCGGAGGACGCATTGGCCATGGCGGGGATGCGCGCGACACTCGGTTTCCAGACACAATACCGGCTGCACGCCGATGCCAAAAGCCGCAGTCTGATTGGCTTGCAATATAGCGGCGCACGGGTGCGCTTGCGCGATGATGCCCCCCTGCCGGATGCCGCCTTTGCCACCGACACGGCGATCATAAGCCTCACCCATGAACGCGCAGTGCCTCTTGGCACAATCAGCCTGAACGTGGCTGCGGGCAGATCCAACTATGCGCAAACACAATCAGGCGAACAGGAACTGGATTACCAAAGCTACGACATGCAGCGTTTGGGCGTCAGCTATCACTGGCCCGTTGGCACAGTTGCGCAAATCGGCATCGGCGCGCAATCAGAGCAACTGCAGTATCAGTCCACCGCAATCGGCGAGCTCACGCGCGCGTCGTTCAACGCATCCTTTACACAGCGCCGCGCGAATGGCGATCGCTGGCATGCGGCGATCAAATACCTGCAAAGTGACGCGCAGGCAGTGAACTATCTTTATGAAACGCTCACTGTGCAGGGCAGCTACCAGTGGCACAATCAGATCGGTCCGGTCACGCTTGCGGTCGGTGCCGGTGTGACTTGGGCGGATTACCCCGCGTATCGGCTTTTATTGCCCGTCACAGGCGGCCGTCAGGATACAACTTTGTTTTACAACGTAAATATGGGGTTTGCGGATCTGTCCTATGCCGGTTTTACGCCGGGGGTGGTGATCAATCATAGCTTTGCGGATAGCAACGTCAGCCGGTTCACCCGCGAAACGGTCTCGGTCGGGTTTACGCTGACATCGCAGTTCTGATCACAACAGGTAACGATGCCACAAGGCGCCACAACATGCGTTTGCCGCATGCCGGAACGGGCAATATGAAACTGGTGTGGGTATATGGTGCTGCTGGGGAGAATTGAACTCCCGACCTCGTCATTACCAATGACGCGCTCTACCACTGAGCTACAGCAGCATCCGTGAGCGGGGAATTAGACGCAAATGCCCGAGGGCGCAAGCCCTGTCTGGACCCTTTTTGCGCTTATTGCTAACAGGGCTGTCATGAGCGACAAACAAAACAACAATAGCAAGAGCAAACCCGCCACAAATCGCGAAGATCGATTGAAGGCGGCGCTTAAGGCAAATATGGCCAAACGCAAGGCACAGGCCCGTGCCCGCGCGGCAGAGCCGGATAAAAAAGAGAAAGAGTAGTCAGGCATGGATTCGATTGTGGTCAAAGGCGGAACGCCGCTGAACGGAAAAATTCAGATCGCAGGCGCCAAGAATGCCGCCCTTGCACTGATGCCCGCGACATTGTTGTCCGAAGAGCCGTTGACGCTGACCAATGCGCCGCGCCTGTCCGATATCAAGACCATGACGCAGCTTTTGCAGTCTTTGGGTGTCGAGGTCACATCCATGCAAAACGGCAAGGTGCAGGTGCTGTCGTCGCATGACATGACATCCACCACTGCCGACTATGAAATCGTGCGCAAGATGCGCGCGTCTAACCTTGTGCTGGGTCCGCTGCTTGCCCGGCATCATCAGGCGATTGTGTCCCTGCCCGGCGGTTGTGCGATTGGCGCGCGCCCGATGGATATTCACGTCACCGCGCTTGAAGCGATGGGCGCGCAGATCGAACTCAAGGACGGCTACTTGCATGCCGTTGCCAAAGGCGGGCTGAAAGGCGCGCGCGTGCCGCTGCGTTTTGCATCCGTTGGCGCGACCGAAAACATCCTGATGGCCGCGACATTAGCCAAAGGCACCACAATCATCGAAAACGCCGCGCGCGAACCCGAAATCGTTGATCTGGCACAATGTTTGCGCCGGATGGGCGCGCAGATCGACGGCGAAGGCACCAGCACGATCACCATTGATGGCGTTGACCGCTTGGGTGCTGCCACCCACCCCGTTGTCACCGACCGGATCGAACTGGGGACCTATATGCTCGCCCCTGTCTTTGCAGGCGGAGAGGTCGAATGCCTTGGCGGGCGGCTCGATCTGATTGGTGCATTTGTCGAGAAACTGGACGCCGCCGGCGTCGACGTGTCCGAAACCCCCGACGGGATCAAGGTCAAGCGCCGCAGTGACCGCGCCCGCGCTGTTGATGTCACCACCGAAGTTTTCCCAGGCTTCCCAACCGATCTGCAAGCGCAGATGATGGCAATGCTGTGTACGGCCCAAGGCACATCCGTGCTGGAAGAGAAAATCTTTGAAAACCGCTTTATGCACGCGCCCGAATTGATCCGCATGGGCGCGAATATCGAAGTCCACGGCGGCACCGCGACGGTGAACGGCGTTGAACGGCTCAAGGGTGCGCGCGTCATGGCGACCGATTTGCGCGCCTCGGCGTCCTTGATTCTGGCCGGCCTTGCCGCAGAAGGTGAAACCGTGGTCAGCCGCGTCTATCACCTTGATCGCGGCTACGAGCATATCGAGGAAAAACTGGGCGCGGTTGGCGCGCAAATTGAACGGGTATCCGAATAATGGTCGAAGACGCACGCTTTGAAGACGGCAAAGAATCACCCCTACGGCTCAAGGCGCTGGATGCGGATGATCTGACTGTGATCGCCGCGCTGGTGCAAGACGCGGTTTTTCCGGCGGCTGAAATGCAATGGGACCGCAAGGCACGCCGCTTTGCCGTACTTTTGAACCGGTTCCGCTGGGAGGATGCGAAAAACGCACCGCGCCACGGGCACGAACGGGTGCAATCGGTGCTGGTGTTCGAAGACGTGATGCGCGTGCAAAGCCAAGGCGTCGATAAATCCGACCCTGAAATGGTGTTTTCCCTGCTGTCCATCACCTTCACCCCCGGCGAAGACGGCACAGGCCGGATCGAGCTGACCCTAGCAGGCGACGGCGCGATCGCGTTTGAGGTCGAAGCGCTCGAAGTCATCCTACGCGACGTCACCCGCCCCTACGGCGCACCATCAGGCAAAGCACCGTCGCATCCAGCCTGATGAGGGCAGCGTCAGGCAATATCGGTCCGAACATCAAGCATTTTTCCCGAACCCGACATTGGACGTAGTGTGCGCTAAGGTCGGATGTGCGGGACAAAGCGCCATTTCGCTGCGGCTGCGCCAATGGCAGATTCCCGAAGAGCGCTAGAAACTCTCATTTTAGGGAAAGCTACAAACCGACTGCCCCTCGAATGGTAGCGATACTTGCCATCTGCTGCCCGAAATTGTTGATTACATTTTCTGCCGCACTTCTGTGCGGTCGGTGCTGCTGCCAGAGGTAATATGCAGGGATTAATTCAGAGAGGATGTCACTTCCAAGTATAGGGTCCAAATAAGCTAGGGCTCCCAGTGCCGACCCTTGATCGAAATCCAGATCGGTACGCTGCAAATAATAGTCTAGGTACTGAATTAAAAATGTTCGTGCTGATACGCTTTCAAATGATGCCAGAGCCAAGCAGTAACCTTGCCCAGCGTAACAAACTTCGCTTTTCAGTAAATGCGTTCCGATAATGTTTTCAACATCTTGATTTTTCGAGATGGCAGCAAAAATTGCACCAACTTTCCTTGGGCGCCAATTAAACTCTCCTAGCATTGTCAGCAAAATATCATGCGACAATTGTGGAAACAGGTCGTTGTATGTTGCGAGTGTCTTGTCATTGACGCGCAAACCCGTCAGATAGAGCGGTACGACCCATTTCTTGATTAGTGCTAGGTCGCACTCCTTATCATTTCTATAGGTGGTCATGTTTTCAAAGGGGCTCTGATGCCTGACTGTTGCACCCGCTACGTGTAATTCTACTTGCTTTTTCGTTGCATCGTTCAAGCTAGACTCCAATTTTGTAAACTAAGCGAAAGCATTCCAATGCGGCCTGTTGGGGCAACCTTCTTGCAAGCCGAAGTTAGTGCACAGCGCAGCAATCGTCAAAATGGGCTCAAAGCGGACATCAGCCGCGATTTGAAAGAACGGCCGTTCCTGAATTTCCAAAATCAACTCAATTCTTGGCGAAACAGTCAAACCCTTCGCACACCACCCGATAACAATGCCGCATTGAAGCGCGCGCCGCTGCCTTGTATGTCGGGCCGCGAAGGAGTGCACAATGCCACAGTTTCTGAACACATCTGACGCCGATTTCGAGACCCGATTTACCGCCCTTTTGGGCGCCAAGCGCGAAGATAGTCCGGATGTCGATCATATCGTGGCGGAGATTATTGCCGATGTGCGCGCGCGCGGTGATGCGGCGGTAATTGAGCTGACAAGCAAATTTGATCGGTTGGACCTCACCCCCGACACGATGCGGTTTTCGCAGGCCGAGATTGACGCCGAATGCGCCAAGGTGAGCGACGCCGACCGCGCGGCGCTGGAATTGGCCGCAACCCGCATCCGCGCCTATCACGCCCGCCAAATGCCCAGCGATGACATGTGGACAGACGAGGTCGGTGCGACGCTTGGCTGGCGCTGGACGCCAGTTTCAGCGGCAGGGCTTTATGTGCCGGGTGGGCTTGCATCCTATCCATCGTCAGTCTTGATGAACGCGATCCCTGCCAAGGTCGCAGGCGTGGGCCGCTTGGCGATTGTTGTGCCAACGCCGGACGGCATCACAAACCCGCTGGTGCTGATGGCTGCCAAAATCGCAGGCGTGGACGAGATTTACCGCATTGGCGGCGCGCAGGCCGTTGCGGCGCTGGCTTACGGCACCGATACAATTGCGCCTGTCGATAAGATCACAGGACCGGGCAATGCTTTTGTTGCAGCCGCCAAACGGCGCGTATTTGGCAAGGTGGGCATCGACATGATCGCAGGCCCGTCCGAAATTCTGGTGATCGCCGACAACGACAACGACCCCGACTGGATCGCGCTTGATCTGCTGTCCCAAGCCGAACACGATGAAAGCGCGCAATCGCTGTTGATCACCGATGATGCGGCATTCGGGCAGGCGGTTGTTGCCGCTGTCGAAAAGCGGCTGGAAACGCTGGAACGGCGCGCGATTGCAATCGCAAGCTGGCGGGATTTTGGCGCGGTGATTACCGTGGCAAATATGGCCGAGGCCGTGGCGCTTTCAGACCGCATTGCGCCCGAACATCTCGAGATTTGCACAGCTGACGCTGAAAATCTGAGCAATCAGGTTACGCACGCTGGTGCAATCTTTATCGGGGGTTGGACTCCCGAGGCAATCGGTGACTACATTGGCGGACCAAACCACGTGCTGCCCACTGCAAGGTCTGCGCGTTTCTCAAGCGGACTATCTGTGATGGATTTCATCAAACGCACAACCTTGTCCAAAATGACGCCAAAGGCGCTGGCGGCAATTGGTCCTGCGGCGGAACGGCTTGCCAAATCCGAAAGCCTTCAGGCACATGGTCTATCCGTGCGCGCCCGCTTGGACCGTTTGAATACAGGTGACACATGAACAAGCTAAGCCATATCACAATTGACGATTCAGGGCTGCCAGTGCCCACACCCGAAATCGAACAGGAGCGCAAAGTTGCGCTTTACGATCTGCTCGAGGATAACAGCTTTGCCTTGCCCGCGCGCGAAGGGCGCGCGGTGGCCCAAGGACCATACCGGTTGGGTCTGTCGATCATCGAACGGCGGTTAGTCTTTAATATCAAAGCAGAAAACGAAGACCCCGTGGGCGAATTCCATTTGTCGCTGGGGCCGTTCCGCCAAGTGGTCAAAGACTATTTCCAAATCTGCGAAAGCTATTTTGACGCGGTCAAGACCATGCCACCCAGTCAGATCGAAACCATTGATATGGCACGGCGCGGCATCCACAACGAAGGCGCGCGCATTCTGCAAGAACGTCTTGAAGGCAAGGCCGAAGTCGACACCGACACCGCCCGCCGTCTGTTTACCCTGATCTGCGTCTTGCATTTTGGGGGCTGATTTGGGGGAAGACGCCAAATTTGACCCTTTACCGCAGTCGGTGCTGTTTTGCTGCGACTATAATTCCGTGCGTTCGCCAATGGCCGAAGGCATCATGAAAAACCTTTATGGCACGGAATGTTACATCCAATCTGTCGGGGTCAAGAACGACCTTGAAATCGACGGGTTTGCGGTCACTGTCTGCGGTGAAATCGGGGTTGAACTGTCGCGCCACCGCGCCCGCACCTTTGATGAAATGGAAGAATGGGGCGACGATCTATCTTCGTTTGATCTGGTGCTTGCCCTGTCCCCTGCCAGCCAGCGGCGCGCGCTTGATCTGACCCAGTTCTATCATCTCGAGGTCGAATATTGGCCGATCCTTGACCCCACAGGGCTTGGCGACGACCGCGAAGCACGGCTGAATATGTACCGTCAGGCCCGCGACCAGATCAAATCGCGGCTGATTGAACGCTGGGGTCCGGGCAAACCTGCCGAAAACTAGGCATTATTCACACATTCCGCCCGCCAAAACCGCACCTTCGGGCGCGCCATGGCAATTAGGCCTTGAAAACTTGCGGGTTCGGGCGCATTTAGGCGCCGTTCGCCAGACGTTGGGCGGACGTGAAATACAGGAGATCACATGGCTAAGGAAGAACTGCTCGAATTCCCAGGTGTCGTAATTGAACTTCTGCCAAACGCGACGTTTCGGGTCGAGCTGGAAAACGGCCATGAGATCATCGCGCATACGGCAGGCAAGATGCGCAAAAACCGCATCCGCGTACTGGCAGGCGACAAGGTACAGGTCGAAATGACCCCCTATGATTTGACCAAAGGTCGGATCAACTATCGCTTTAAATAAGCTGATACGCATGTTTTGCGGCAGCAATCGGGTGGGTGTTTTGACATATCCAAATTGCAAAACGGTGTCGCCATGACGCTGTCGCTTGTGCTTGGCTCGGGCTCGCCACGGCGGCTTGAGCTATTGGCCCAGCTTGGCGTTGTGCCAAGCGATATTCGCCCCCCCGATATCGACGAAGACCCGCGCAAGGCCGAATTACCGCGCGATTATGTCAACCGGATTGCGGCTGAAAAAGCGGCGGCTGTGACGGCTGGCCCTGATGAGATCGTACTTTGCGCCGATACCACCGTGGCGCTTGGCCGCCGGATCATGGGCAAACCTGCGGACGCAGGCGAAGCGGCCGCGTTTCTTTATGCGCTGTCGGGCCGTCGTCACAAGGTGATCACTTCGGTCGCCGTGAAACGCGGGGGTAAGGTCTGGCAGAAAGACGTGCAAAGCACGGTCGCGATGAAACGCCTGTCCGACGCCGAAGTTAACGCCTATCTGGCAAGCAACGACTGGCAAGGCAAGGCGGGCGGCTATGCCATCCAAGGCCCCGCAGGCGCGTTTATTCCATGGATCAACGGATCCTATACCGGCATCGTCGGGCTGCCGCTGACCGAAACCGCAGGGCTTTTGACTGCCGCCGGTTTCCCGCTTTACAAAGGTGACGCATGAAGGGCCGCGCAATTATTCTTGACCATATCGGAGACGTCGAAGTCGCCGCATATATGATCGATGGCAAGCTGGACGATCTGCTGATCGACCACCCCGATGCACCCCGCCAAGGCGCGATCTATCGCGGGATTTGCGACCGTCCGATCAAGGGGCAAGGCGGCATGATGCTGCGCCTGCCCGACGGCGAAACCGCGTTTTTGCGCGCTGGCAAAGGGCTGCGTCCCGGACAGCCGTTGCTGGTGCAGGTCACCGGCCACGCGGATGATGGCAAAGCAATCCCCGTCACCGATCGCGTGCTGTTCAAAAGCCGCTACGCGATTGTGACTCCCGGCAAACCGGGGCTAAATATCTCGCGCCAGATCACCGACGAAGACACGCGCGACAACCTGATGGCCATCGCGCATAGCGTCTTTGACAGCGCACATGGGCTGATCCTGCGGTCATCGTGTGAAGATGCCGACGGTGAAGAGATCGCAGAAGATATCATCGCGATGCTGTCGCTTGCCGATGCGGTTCTGGCCGACGCGACTGGCACCGAACCCGAAGCCCTGACCGAAGGCGACGGGCCGCACACGATCGCCTGGCGCGAATGGGCCAGCGTGGCGACTGTTGTGACCGATGCGGGCAGTTTTGAAACGCACGGCGTTCTTGATCAGCTGGCAATGCTTGACGGGCCGCTGGTGCCGCTTGGCGAAGGCACGATGTATGTCGAACCCACGCGTGCGCTGGTCGCTGTGGATGTGAACACCGGCAATGATACCTCGCCTGCCGCCGCGCTCAAGGCCAATCTGGCCGCCGCCCGCGCCCTGCCGCGTGCCTTGCGCCTGCGCGGGCTTGCAGGGCAAATCACCGTTGATTTTGTGTCCATGTCCAAGGCCCACCGCAAGCAGCTAGAACAAACGCTGCGCGCCGCCTTCCGCAATGACCCGATTGAAACATCGCTCGTCGGTTGGAGCCCGATGGGCCTGTTTGAACTCCAGCGCAAACGCGAACGCCCGCCCTTTCCCAAACAACTTTTCGCGGATCTGTGATGGCCTGCCCGATCTGCAAAAAAACCACCCAAACCGCGTTCCGCCCGTTCTGTTCCAAACGCTGCGCGGACATTGATCTGGGCAAGTGGTTTAGCGGCAGCTACGCAATTCCGGCAGCCGCATCAGAGGACGACGAAGACCTCGGAAACGAACTGCGCGCGGCCGATGAAAAGAAACCGCACTAAGGCGCGTTTTATCGCAACTTCCCTCTGGACACCCCCGCCGCCCGCGTCTAAAACCCCGCTACCCAAGGCGTTACACCGCGTAACACCAACCCGTGCCCGGGTAGCTCAGGGGTAGAGCAGTGGATTGAAAATCCTCGTGTCGGTGGTTCGATTCCGCCCCTGGGCACCAATTTTATATAATAAAAACAATTTGCTAGATGGAGATTTCGTTACCGGTAGGCCGATGCCATTTGTCTTGGGTAGCACTGGGGTATCATTTCAGCCTCTAGGTCTAAAAAAGGGTTATTATCCAAACCTGCTGCATCAGGGTCGACCAATGCCCGCTTCTCGAATACATGCTGGAAACATTTTACGTACCCGTGCGGCCTGTCGGTGCATTACATAGCGTCTTTAATAACCGAACCGAAATCCTCCAAGGCGTCAAATTTACGTTCTGCTTTGGTGATCGGGTGTTTGGCGTAGTGCTCGTCAAAGACTTTCCCCAGACCTTTGGCATTCACTTTTGTAATAAGCGAGCGGACATCTTGTCCTGCCACCAGTTTGACGCCGTAGCGTTTGGTTTCATTGGAAACAGTTTCGGCTAGTTGTAGCGCCTCGTTAGTAAAACCGCCGGAGGTCCAAAACTCAACGCTGAACGCGCGGTTTTGCAACGTCTCTTGCGCACGAAAATGCTTGTTTAGGCGACGCGCCTTGGTTCGAATCCACGCCTCTAGCTCTTCCGCATCCACCTTATGGGTTGGCGCGTAGCCTTTGCACTCGATGAGCCGGACGGTTTCTGCCGAAACACAGAACACATCAACTTCGTATCTCTCATCAGTGTCGATGAAGACCTTTTTCCCGATATCGATTGAACCGCCGCCTTGCAGTGTTGCGATATGTCCAACGATCAGTTCGAACAGTGCACCGCGCAGATTGCCCGCCGCTCCTTCGATGTGACCCAACTGACTGAATAGGGTTTCGATGACTTCCGGGTTCTTGGCAGCAATTGCACTGGCGTGATGAAGGGTTTCCAACAGGCCTGCCAAACCGCGCGCGACATCTCGGCCAAAAAGAGCCGATGGTTTTGTTGCGATGATGCCGTTGGCGCGCAGTTCGTGAAATGCATCAGGGTGGAAGCCGTCAGCGATTATTACTGGGAGGAACGGCGGCAACCGCCGCATAGCACGCGAACTTTCGCACTTGCGCAAGAACGCCTGGGCAGTCGCTTTGTTCAGTTCACCCAAATAGACATCCGCGACGAGGAAGCCCGGTTTCGGTTTGCCGTCGGCATAGCGCACCATGGGTGTCAGGTAGCTGGGCGCAACTAGGTCAAAAGCGTGGGTCCCAAACTGTGGGAGCGCTTGGCCGCGCTCTCGTATGGCAACTTTATTGTAGCTTACCATTCCGAGCTTACGAGCCCAGTCGGCAACCGCATCCAAGAGGACGCGCTGGACTGTGAGCTGCGCGGGGTAACCGTCAAAGTCGACTGAAAAGCCCGAATGGTGGTGAAAGGCTACAACAGGTGTCTCGCCGACAGTGAACTCAGTTAGAAACCCAATGCCTTTGAGGCGCGCTAGAACTGCATCGCTGCCTGTCTTCTTTTTCTGTTTCAGCGGTGCGCCAGAGATGATCGGGAAGAAATCACTTGGAATGATCCCTCCCTTCGCAATCATAGCGGCGATTGCTGGCCCGTAGGTTGGGCTGCCTTCGGTCAGGGCATCAAAAAGTCCGTCCCAATACCGATGGGTGCCAAAGTGCGCCTCGTGAAAGTAGAAACGAGCGTTCTTTGGAAAGCTTAGTCCCAACAGTGTCTTGACCGAAGTGGGTCTGCGCCTAAGCCTTTGACGAGCGGTATCGGGTGAGAGCCCTGTTTCCTCAAGGTGGCGAAGGATATCCGAAGTGAGCTTCGGGCCATTCTTTAGAAGGTACTTTGATATGTCATTAGTCATTTCAGAAACATAGTGTCACACTGCGCTATTTATAAGAGAACTACATTGTAGGGCCGTATTGTTTTTTGCGGCTTCATGCCCCAATGATTTCAAAGACTTATTAGACCTTCTCGTTGGAGACAGTCACGCACCCTGTCACGCGATATCTTGGAAGACACGAGAATGAATGCCCTAAACATCATTTATCTCCCCATGAAACTTTGGATTGAGATGACAACACGGTCACCGACCTCGTCGCACGCGTGAGAGCGACATACCAATCTTCTTTGGTCATTCCATCGTACTCAACGATTATTACATGCTCGAACTCCAAGCCTTTCAATAGAAGTGTACTGCCGACACTCCTTCGGGCGACATGACGGCCTAGGTGCCGGGATTTGGCTTCAATGTCCCCCGCTGTTTCAGAAAGCAGTGCGCCCGTTGCTCTTGATGTTCGCAACGCTGCGAGCATCATGCGAAGAAGCTCTCGACGATAAGGGAAAATGTCGTCTCGATTCAATATCCCTTCAACAAGTTCCAGCACGTGCAGCAATCCGCCCGGCTTTGCAACATGGTCTCCGATGTCTATGAGATCACCGAATTTGGGTCGCCCAGACTTACCTCCCTTTTGGTGAGACACAACAGATTTTGCGAAGTCAGCCCTGAGCCCAACAACGCATTGCTTCACGAAATCTAAAACTGCTGTGAGCCTGTATTCATCGTCCGCCTCTTCTATGGACTTCGCGTGCTTCCGTAGCGCCTTGCACGAAACTGGCTCAACAACAGCAAACTTCTGCTTTGCAAGATTCTCTGCGATCTTAGCGCGCGATCCCTCGGACGCTGATTGAGCCACGACCACCAAAGTGCCTTCTAGGGCCATGGTATCAAGGCAAACCTCTGATACCTTTTTCGACTTTGGGACAGGCCAATCAGGCAACCAATGCCGTTGAATACCATTTCCATCGACTCTGAAATCCATCGCTTCACCAGCTTCAAGCTGTGCCCTCAGCTCAACCAATCTATCGCCGAGTTCGGCATTCGCATTGTCATTCCTCCAACGCCAAGGCTTGGTCAGCTTTGCGATGTTAGGGAAATCTCTTTCGACAACCTCATACCAATCGACAACACCATCGAACTTGAAAATTGATTGCAGGGGGTCCCCAAAGACACAGACGGGAACAAGCCGATTGAGTTCCACAATTAGCGCATGCTGGCTTTCACTACAGTCCTGATACTCATCAACAAAAACGCAATCATAGGTGGCAAGGATCACATCATCGATAGCGTGAGAACCGACGAGCTTTTCTGCAGCAGGATATACAGCTGACCAATCTTTGTTACTCTGTGGGTTGATATTTTTGATCCCAGAGGTCTTTGGATAGCCGTTCGCAAATCGCAGGCTCCAACTCGCTATGGTATCGAGCCTAAAAGAAGCCGCTGGCACATTTAGTCTGCGCAACCTTTTCTGCAGTACGTCTACGCCCGCGAATGTATGGGTTAGAATGAGACAGCGTTTCGAAACCTCCGGATCATCACTGATTGCTTGCACGGTTCGCGCAATTTGCTCAGTTTTACCGCACCCGGCGGCTGCGATTACGCTTCCGGATTTAGTCGCGCGAATGATGGCCGTGACTTCCTCTTGGGAAAGCTCAGGCATCGACCCAGTGCCTCACTTCATTTATTGTTATCGCAAGTGGGGTCTCCGGAATGGCTTTGAGACAATCGAAGACAATCTTGCCCAATTGCTCTCCGCGCGTCATGTCTTTGAACCATGATCGATCTTCTTTACCCCCTGTATTTTTTGCGACTTTGAGAGTGGCTGCCGCGGCTAACCATATGCGATTATCCTCAGAGTCGGCGAGTATGTTTAAGGCGGCTCGATCAATGTCCGCTGGCCCCATGCCAGCCAAACATAGATTACTCAGAACCCTTCCTTCGCCGACAACCTCGAGAGCATAGTCGATTATTTCCCGCACAGTGGCCCATGGAACATCTAGAAAGATCCTGCGTTCGATATCACAGTCGTCTTCCCATTCCGCGACTTGCCCTCCAGCTTCCTTAAACTTTTCCTTGTTCACCTCAGAAACAGGAACATCCGTGTCAAGCAACGTAAAGCAACTGTAGCCTAATTTCTGCATATGCAGTCCGAACTTCACGGCATTGTCGTTTCCGCCACCGTCAATTGCAACGACGCCTTGATAGGCGAATGACTCCTTGTCTTCGGCGCACCATAGGTCATCCAGTCCTCGCCAAAATCCTACTTCTGTTCGCCCCTCACCGATTAACAAGCGTGGAGCTAAAAAAGCATTTGGGTTGGATCGAACATGCCGTTGCGCAGTTTCCTCTTGCCCCTCTGATGGTCGAGCGCACTCAACGGAAACATTGCCTGCGGGGCTCCGAACGCAAAATAATTCTGAAACATCCAATTCGCAAACAACGACTGGTGAATGAGTTGTCAGGAAGGTTTGATGTACGATAGGTGGCGCGTCGCCTTGCTGTGGAAATCCTGATCGAAGGAAGCGCAGCAGACGCATTATGCGGTGTGGCTCCAGCCCCAGTTCGAGCTCATCCACCAATGTGATATTCTGCTTCGGGCCTGAGTTCTGGACACCAGCGACCATGAGGCGTGACGATCCGCTTCCAAGGGTTCTCAGCGGCATATCGCCATCGTGCAAAGAAACTGCGCCCGAAGCTAGCATACCGGAATGGATATCTAACTGGGCTTCGTAGCCTTGAACCTTCGGCACAAGAAAGTCCGCGCCGACCTTCTCAGTCAGTTTAACTACATCATCAAACGAACTACGGTCCCCTGCTGCGAATGATGCCTTTGCCTGTCTGACTGAGCTTGCCAGCAACTCAGACGCATTCGGCCCTTTCTCAAGCCTTCCGAGCACAGAATTTCGACCCCATGTAAGGTGGCGGTCCGCGTATTCCCCAAGTCGGTTTGGTGCGGTGGATTTCGCGTCCTTAAAGCCAAATCGAGGTGGCTCACCTTCAAGACGCTCGTTGAATATCTCCCATTTCCATTCAAGGGTTTCTGGATCAAGCAATGCTTTTACCGTCAAAGCTGTCTGGTCGCCGTCTGCCTTTTCATCATTTATTTTTTTGGCTGCCTCGTTCCAGCCTCGCAAGTAGAGCCCATATTTTTGCTCCACGACCAACTCATCTGGAAGATCGACGAGCGTCAAACAAATCTCGGGTTTACTAGTAGGGTCGCAACGAAATAGGTCGGGATCGCTTCCCGTGTAGCCGTAACGGGGGGATAGGCCGATCTCAATGGCGTCCAAAATCGTCGTCTTGCAGGAATCCCCCGGACCAATCATGCAATTTACGGATGGTGAGGGTGACCATTCAAGTACTTTGATGCCACGGAATTCTGAAATTAAAATGTGCGCAATTCTCATGATGAAATCATCTTGTTCCATCGCGCTTAGATTGTAAATCGTGACGTTATCTCAAAGCTAGAAGTATTGCTGCTTCGTACCACATTCGCAGTTAAGTCATTTAGACAATAGGTGAACTTATACCCGGCCAAAAGGGCCGCACAGAGCGGCCCAATCTCTTGGCGACTTTTTCTTTGCTATCGCTTTACCGCATTCCTAGCTTCTTCCAGTGCCTTTGATCCCCGCACCCATTGCCATGGAGTACGCGGTTTTCGAGCCTTTGCAAGTTCAGGGTTCGCATTTGAGTCACTAACGGCAGCGCGTAACTTTTCGCGGGCCTCGCGTGTGTCGATTTTGAATTCTTCGCAGAGGACTTTAAGCGTGATGATGTCGGACATATCAATCTCCTAGGTTTCTGATGCAGATCGATAAGACGCAGGCAGCGGGCATGTCAGGGACAAACCCATAACTAAGCACCGGAAGACACGGCGTTACGCGCACGTGGCCGCGTTACAATGAGCCACAGCCCCCTGAGGCCGGACGAAACGTTGTGTTGTGACGCAATCATTGCTGACATGAGTACTGGCCCCGGTACGCCGCGCCAACGCTCAACGCGCGAGGAAATACCCTGACGCGTGGCACCTTCGATCTTAATGCGCTGTTGCAACCGTATTTAGCAAAGGAGATCACAATGGCTATTCGGGCAACATGGAAATTCAATGGGCAACAAAAAACCATACTCGGAAGCGGACACCGCCTGTGGTGCCTACTGTTCGGTCCCTTCTATTATCTTTTCAAGGGCATGTTCTTGTGGTCGATACTATCTTTGATCACCATAAACGGCCTGTGGATTGGCTTCCCGCTTTACAACCGCACAATTGTACTGCGCCACTTCCACAAAAAAGGATGGGTACAAGAATGAAGGACAGAGCGTCCAACCAAGCAGATTGCTACCCGAATGGAACCCAGAGCATCGCTTTGAAGTTCAGCGCGATTGCGGACCACCTGAAAAGGTTCAGCTATTTGGCCCCGGCTCGAAACCGACAGACTAATAGATAGTCCTCGGGTCGGTTCGGGACGTCTTGCCTATCGCCTACAGCGGCGCTGCGACAATGTAACAAGAAGGGGATGAGGGAGGTGTTTTTTTGACCGGCGCGCTATGCGGACAAACAAGCAGTGACATTGATTTCCAAGGTTTTGGACCGCCAGCCGCTTACGAAACTGACGATCATGCGCGCTTTAGACGCTCTAGCCTATAAGCCTCGGTCAATTAACCTTATTGCGCGGGACGAAATTCATCGGCAGTTTCCCGTCCCGCCGCAATGCCCGGTAGCTGTATATATGCCTCTTGATCGTTGTCGCATGTTTAAAGGCAAGATCAGTGGGAGAGTAGGTTTCGAAACCGTGAAACGACGCATAGAATCCAACGACTTCTATCAGAGCTTCGACAACGTCGGTGTTCGTCAGCGCGTTGTCATCAGTGCCGTCAATTTTGCCTTCGTTCAGGATCGCTGCTTGGATGGCAGTTTTCAGACGTTTTTGCATTACTTTATGGGTGCTCATGAGGTGTTCCTTATGTGTTGGGATAGGTAGTTTCAGCCCGATTTCATTGATATTGCTGAACCTGCGTTTTATTTGCTGGGATGATCACTTGCTCAATATTCACATACGTGTCTGAATTCTGAGCAAGTGAATGTTGTACGGTTGTTGCTGCGTCTCACGGCAGAGCCCAGACAGACTCCTTTCCGTCTTTCGACTTAATGACGCCGAGTGTGTCACCTGCGCGGCGTAGCGTGGCCAACGTGATGCCGTTTGTGGCTGCCATACCGTCCAGCACCTTTTTCTTAGTTGGGCCACGGCGCAGCACGCTTTCCAACCACGCAGTTGCGGTATCTCGGGCTTTTGGTGGCCGACCACGTTCAGCTTCGGGCGGGGCTAGAAGATCATCGGCGGTCATATCTGGATCGCATTCATGCCAGACGATCTTCGGATGGGAGCGCGGTCCATCGCTCTCCATTTCGAAGACGATGGCGGGACCGGCTTTTGAATAGTTTGACTTCGCGTGCACAATTGCCCGTTTTTTGGGGTTGTCTGGATGTGGCGCAAGTATCAGCCCTGACCTAACCCGTGCAGAGATCGATATTGACCCGATACCTTGGTGCATTGCGTGATCAGCCCGCGACTTACGGAGGTGCCGAACAATGAGGATCGCCGCGTCAAAATCCCGCGCCAGTTGATCTAGCTGAATCATGAAGTGCATAGTCTCAGTGGCGTTGTTGCCGTTCGAGCCCTCCTGCATGAACGCAATGATTGGGTCGATGATAACCAATGCGGGGGTATTTGAGGTTAGCTCTTGCCGCACCAGCGCCAAGCCGCGCTCATCAAGCGTGAACGGTTCATCTTGATATCGCACCTTCGAAACGTCGGCTCCGGCTTTCATCAACCTTGGTTTGAGAACCCTCGACGGGTCATCCTCCGCTGACATGAACAGCACCGACCCTTGCTCAATCTCATCAGTAAAGGGTGGTGGCTTGCCTGTTGTAGCGGCAGCGGCGATTGCGCAAGTAAAGGTGGACTTACCTTGTCCCATGTTTCCGTCGAGGACGGTAATCGCACCCTTGATAATGTAAGGGTAGGCAAGAAACTGCGGTTCGGATTCTTCGACATCCCCAAGCCATCCAAAGGCTTCGTCGCTGCCCGTGTCATACTTGCCAACGCTGTCGGCAATGCGGTCAACTTCATCAGCGCCAAGAGGTGGGTTACAGACTGCGCTATTGACTGCTTGCAAAACGGTAGCGAGGGCTGTGTCGCCAAGTCCCCGATACCTCAATGAGCCAGCGATCTTGGTTAGCTCATTGTTACGGCCACCGGCTTTGAATGTCCCTTCATTTTGAAAGCTTGCTGTGCGTCTGCCTTTGCGTTCAAGCGAACCTACAAACGACGAGGGCAGTTTCCCGATGGGTCTTTTGTTGCCGCGCCATCGATACGATTTTCCACTATGATGATTGCTCGGAGGCACTACGATGTACCCGCTCTCAGCATCTTTGATATCGATGCCATCAAGGGGCGTTTTTTTCTTGGGGAGCGCCTCTGAGGCCCGAAAGTAGTGATGCATACCTCTGCCAGTTTGGACCGCCAAAGTCTGTTTGAGGTCTAGAGCCTCGAAAGTCTTAGCGCCTTCGGGGCCATCGACATCAAGTGCCACCAACCCTTGTGGAAGGATCACACCCAGATTTGCGTCTGGGTGAGCTTTGAATGCACGACGTATCTTAGTGACACTGCTGGTGGCACTGTGCTGACCCTTTGGGAAAAGATCGGCGATTGGGTGCTTGCCGGGGCTACTGCACTGGCGCTTACCGCACGTGCATGCACCGTTTTCATTGATGCCATGTAGGGCAATAATTTTTGCACCCTGCCGCGCCCATACCAGCGCAGCTGTGGTGATCGAGGACGACTTCATGTCATCCTCAAAGCGAAATGCTTTGGGCATCTCATTCTCCTTTTCTAGATGATCAGTAGTCTGCGTAGTGTGTGTGAGCACGTTCAGCATCGCGCTCAGCGAGCCATTCCTCGATCTCGGACATGAACCACGCGACAGTGGTTCCGCCCATCCTAATTCGGCGAGGAAAGCGCCCTTGGGCCTCCCAGCGCAGTTTCGTGGTGTTCGAAACGTTGATGCCCATGCGCTTTAGGTCTTCGCGCGTGGCCAGCGTCTTCGTGAGTGCATTGTCTGTCATATTTTTCCCTTTCATGACTAAGGGAACCGGCTCCTGCCTTGACAGTGACACATCTAAAAAGGTGCTTCATTTCAAATCAATGAACGAAATGGGGGTGTTTTTAAGTATTTGGTTCAGCGACGTTGCGAGTAGCGGGCGACAGCTTCTTGTATCTGTGCGTTCAGCTTCTCCACGCTTCGTTTGGACGCCTTTAATTTGGGATAGTGAACGGCCAGGAACGGCTTTGCGGCTTCACGTATGAACTCGGGAAACAAGCCGTCGATGTCTTTTTCGAAGGCCGTTCTCTTTACGTGTTGAATTCCGACGATATCGATGAATACCTCGGTCATTGCATCAACGATAAGCTGCAAGGTTTGGGCGTGGTTTGTGCCGCCTTCGGTTTTCTCTGCTGATTTTTCGACCGCTCCCAATAGTTGGCGCAAATCAAATATCGCGTCGCGCGTGCGCTCCACGCGCGTGCGCATCTCAGATGCCGGATAAAACCTCATTTTGCCTGCGTTGTCCCTGATACAGACTGATGACAGGTGCTCAGTTGCATCATCAAGTTCGCCAACGACTTTTCCTAGAGAAATATCCAACTTGTCCGCCCAGAGATGTTTTTGGGACAGAGTTGCCGCTCCTCCCACGAAACCAACTGCATCCGTTAGGTGCTCCGCCGTAGCCGCCAACTGAAACCGAAGGCGCTGAATTGTATCTGGGTCGGTAATTGCGACTGCGGCTGCGATTTCTTGGCAAATCTGTTCGGTGTAGATTTCTGTCCACGGATTGCCGCCCTCAGGATAACTGAAATCGTCACATTCGACCCAGCGATCTGGCGTCTCTACATCCAACAGATTGCGGATCATTCTTGGTCTTTGTGATTTCTTCGATACGGGCATTCCATGTCTCCAATGCCTCGCGTTTTTCGTCGGCATATGAATAGACATTGTAGATAGCTGCCACGCCTGAGACCACACCCGTTTTGTGGTTGAGTAGCGCTTCGGTGACGGGCTGTGGAATGCCGAGCTGGGCCATGTTGGTAGACATCGTGCGGCGCAGGTCGTGAATGATCCATGACTCCGTGCCTTCGGTTAATGCCGTGTCGAGCCGATTCTTCACGCGCCCGAATCCCGACACGGGCGATTTGCCGGTGGTCGTGAACACATAGTCAGAATTGAAGAACCTCGGCGGCTTGCGCAGCACCTCAAGCATCGCGTCGGTGATTGGCACAGTATGCTGTTTACCGTTCTTTGCTCGAGATGACGGCAACGTCCAAAGGCGCTTTTCAAGGTCCAATTCTGACCAGCGCATTTCAGCAACCTCGGCGCGTCTCTGGCCGCTGAGCATCAAGAGCTTGATGCAATCCCCGAAAGGATAGCCTTGGTCATCACAGGCCGCCCACAGCGCGCCCAGCTCATCGTCCGACAGCACGCGCTCACGTGGCTTTTCTTTTGACAGTGGTTTCATCCCGGAGATGGGATTGGCCTCGATCATACCGCGCTCGACGCACCAGCCCATAAGGTGCTTCAGATAAGCTAGCGCACGGTTTGCACTGACGGGTGCGGATTTGTGAATAGTGTCACAAGCTTTGACTACATCAGCGCGTTTTATTTCATGGATTGGCTTACCGTGCAGGGTTGTGAATTTTGCGAGCAAGGCGTTCTTACGTGTGCAATCCTTGTTGTGTATCTTGGCATACTTCTCAATGTAGTCAGGGATCACGTCGCCAAGCGTAGGCTTGTTCTCAGCCTCAATTCCAGTGCGGTCTTCAAAATTACCGGTCTCAATTTCGTAGAGAATTTGCCGCGCTCGCTCTCTCGCTTGAACGAGTGAAAAAGGCCCAAAGTGACCGATCGTCAGCCGTGTCATCTTACCATTGATGCGTTTGTGAAAGCTGAAAGTCTTGGTGCCGGATTTATTCACACGAAGGACCAAGCCGGGAACCACAGTGTCACGGAAGTCTTCCCGCTTGGCTGGGTTTGGCTTTCTGGTCTCGATGAACTTAGTGGTGAGTTTCTGTATCATAGGTCCATGATAAGAGACTGGGCTTTGCCTCGTCAGGGACAATCCTAGACGCTGTGAAACGAGTCAGCTCATATTGCATGAGTTCCCATCAGGCTATGACGTCTCAATCGACGGTTGACTTCGCATCCATGGAAGCGACATTCTTCCTTTGCGTATCAGAGCAAAAGGCAGCACCTGACGCCTAGTTTCACGTCTGCCAATAACAAACGGCACCGGATCGAATAGTTCGGAGAAGGCCGAGGCAACTTTGCACTGGAGAGTGTAATGCAATCATTGAACCAAACGGTCTCGCAGGTGGGCGGTCAAGAACACCTGCTGGAAGTCTACGAAAACGAAATCCAAGTGGAATATCGCGGCGAACGATATCACGTTCGCGACAACGGTGCGGTGTACCGTCTCAATGAATATCGAAAACGGGCCCGTCCTCTGGACAAAACTTGGAGCTTCGGACGCCAAAACCAAACAACTGGTTATTACCATTTGGCAGGTGTCCCAGTGCACCGCATCGTTTGTTCAGCTTTTCACGGCGAACCACCTACTGAACAACACGTTGTGGATCATATCGACACAAACCGCGCGAACAATCGACCTGAGAATTTACGATGGCTGACGCGGCTGGAAAATGCACTGTTGAATAAAATCACGGCGCGCCGCATTGAGCTGGTGTATGGCTCTATCGAAGCCTTTCTCGCCGATCCGTCCAAGCTCCAAAGCGACGCGTCTTTTCCAGATGTCTCGTGGATGCGAACTGTATCGAAAGACGAGGCTGCCAAAACGAAATCACGTTTCGAAACATGGGCGCGAAGTGGATCAGTTCCCAGCGGAGGAGCAATCGGCGAGTGGTTGTATGGTACTGACGAGCGCGCAGATTTTGAACCTGATCCTGAGGAGTACGAGTCCCTTACGCCTTCAGTAATCCAAGTTCGTTGGCGCGTTCCGACGGAATTTCCAGAATGCCCTTCCGAGGTTTCGGATAACGCACTGGAACTATATACGGAGAACCTTGTTTTTGGGACGGTTTTCGCACGAAACGACATTTATCAGAGCTTGGTGGTTCAGCGATCGCTATCCGAAGATGCTTTGGTTGTTTTGACCCACGATCCCAGCCCGAATGCGATTAAGGATTGGGCGGTGGCGCAAATCTCAATCCATGGTGAGTTCTTTTACCATCGCAGCGAACATCAGTATTTCTCGCTCCAAGGAGCACTGAAGGCGTTTTGTGAACTGACCGGAGACAGCTATGTGGACTGCATGGATGACTATTGTTGAACAGACGAGTTAGCCGATAGGTCGACCAACCGCTCGTTTCAAAACATCCGAGTACCCGTTTGGCAATGCCTCGGTGTCACGCGCAAAAAGAAAGTCTTTGGCGCGCTCTTTCGTCAACTGTGTGGAGTCGAGTTTCATCTGGTCGATCGTCCACAATCCTTTGTTAGACAAACCTTCAATAACAACTGGAAACCCGACATCTCCATCCACGAACCTAATATGGTCTTCAGTGTTGTCAAAATACGGGTGAACAATATGAAACTCAGAGTTGGAATACTCGGCGTTGGGCATGGACACCGTGTTCAACTCACCTTTTATCTCAAAGCCGTTGCAATATTCACAAGCGATAGCGAGGTTGTCAGGAAGAAACGTCCACTGGCCATACGTTCCCTTAGGAGCGATATGATCGCGATGTGCCGTACGATGACCTTCTTCCGAAACCTCCAGAGTGCACCAAACGCAGCGCGAGCCTTGCATCTCAAGGCCTTGCGTCATTACTTCTGATTTAAAACTGACAACGCGGTTTGCTTTGCTTTTCCACATTCCTGATTTTTCGTCGTCTGGTATCTGGTTTAAGGCTGTTTGAATGTTTGCAGGAATTACTGCGCTATGGTCTAAATTGAGCATTAGTCGACCCCACGTTCGAGAACTATCTGAATGCGGGCAAGAATTTCTATCAATGCCTCGTTATCAGGCTCATTTATTACCTGCAGACGCCCAAAAATCTCAACCAGCTCTTGATGGTCGAAGTCATCAACGCCAGATACAATTCTAAGAGCTTTTGTCAGATCACGCTCTACATAAAAGTTGCTTGTAGTCGCGATTCCGAACACTCGATAGAGAATGTTCTCGGGGGACCTGCCATAGACACCGCCGTCAAATGATTGGAACCGGACTCCCGGTTCGTTCGTCGAAACCGTTAGAGACGCCTTGCCCTCAGCCAAATCCGCAACCATGAAGTGAGAATGTGTGGCTAGTATGACATGTGTTTCGGGGAAGAAAGATAACGTTTCTAGAAGTCTGGGAAGATATAGGCGCTGCCACGCAGGATGTAAGCTTACCTCAGGCTCATCGATAACCAACACCGAGTTTCGTCCCAGCTCAGCAACAGAGCGAATAACTGTACCCAAAACTTGTTGTTCACCAGAACTGAGCTCAGAAAACTGAACCTCGTATTGAGACTTGGTGAAAACGAGGGCCGTGTCCGAGATGACGCGCAGGCTTCGCCCAATCTTGATCATTTCGGCCACATCAAACTCGGAGAAGAGGTCTGGCATTTGGTCTACGTCAAATGCAAGTGAATAAGCGATCGGCCGATAACGCAGCCTGCTACTCCTTTTTCGAGTGGGAAATTCTCGAAGTGCACACAAGAAAGGCCAGAATGCGTTTAGATTTCTATGAGTTTCTTCACGACGATCTTCGCTAATTGGGCGGCGTGTACCACCGAATTGCTCCAAACGCGACATAGCTTCATTAGCAAACTCTTCAAATATTGTAGTTTCGTAGTAAATCCTCCGATCAAGTCCAATCTCAATTTTTAGAGAGGGTCCCAGCCTTAGGTCTGAAAGCCAGTTACTAAAGATGGCTGGCGCTCGCACTCTCTGCATCGCGTCAATAAAACTCAGTACAACCTTGCTTTCCAGAGCCCCTGTAGTCGTCATGTTGGTGGCTTGGCGCAATCCAAGATAGATATAGAAGTCATCATCATGATGTCTGTTGAACTTAAAGCGATCAGTTGGGAGGTGTGCTACCGCGATTGCTTTGTCCGGAAATGGGAAAGTAAATGGCTCAACAAGCTCCGAATTCTGCCAGACGCGCAAATTGCGTTGATTTCTCTCAATCGTCCAGACGTCCTTGCCTAGTCTATACTTGACTGTTGCTTGGGAACTCTGAGTGTTCTTGCCTTTTACGCTCAAACTGCTTTTGCGATGTCTCGCGTCTGGAAAAAGCTCTTGGTTTTGTGGTCTGAACTGTGATTTGGAATCTTGGGCAGCGTCGCCACCTTCGTTCAGTTCGCGCCTAAGGCCATCGATATTGGTCAATTCTTCGACCAAAGATGCAAGAACACGGCTCTTGTTTGAGCCATTCGGCCCGATCAAAATAGACGCCTTGGGTCCAACCTCGTTTTCTTGATTGGCGAACAGTGGCAGATTGAACTCCGGCGTACTGTACGAAATTATGTAGAAATCTTTTAGTTCAGAATTTTCCAAAGTTCTTATCCCAATACCAACTTTCGCCCTCACAACTTTGCGGCGATCAAAATGCGCATGCAAGTCCTGAAGTCGGATGCTAGCCACTATGCGTCAATTGGTGATGGTAAATTCTCGTCGTCCCACAGCCGCAGTCACCTTGGGTATCACTGGGGTTGCAGGAGCAGTGTGCTTGAATGCTCTGGTAGGAGACAGACCGAGACGATCTGCCGAGTACAAAGATCAAAATTTTCAATAGGCTAAGCGGCGTGTTGAGCTTTCCTGAAACAGCCTGCGCAGATAACAACGCTAATTGAAAATCCTCGTGTCGGTGGTTCGATTCCGCCCCTGGGCACCATTTAGAACCATGTATGTAAACGGTTTTTTATCCAAAGCTACTTCCAATAGCCTTGAAGAACTACCTAATGGGCTACTTCTGCGCTACAAAACGTATCCGGTTGTGACCTGCTCCATTTTTGACCCGCTATTTTAGGTTAGCTCCATGACCGAACCTCAAAACCTCATACAAAACGCATTTTTCTAAAGGTGAGCGACAAACGCCGTGATCTGGAGTGTTTCTGCCCATTAACGATATCGCTTTTGCGTGAAGGAATGGCATGCGTCCAGACATGTCTCGCCTCACCTGAAATCACCAACAGACTCCTAGGCTCAAGTGCCAGATCGACCAGCTGGCTGATTCTTCGGTTTTCCAAGCGCATGATACAGGAAGTTTGAGATGCCCTTAGTTTTCTAGACACCTGCCTCGTTCATTCGCTGCTGTCTTATTTCATAGTCAACCGGTGACTGCATGCCCTTGTTCGTTTGCTTTCGTGTTGGGTTGTAGAACATCTCAATGTAGTCGAACACGTCCTGCCTTGCTGCGTCGCGTGTGAGGTAGGTTTGCCGCCTGATCCGTTCGCGCTTTAATAAGTGGAAGAAGCTTTCTGCGACTGCGTTGTCAGGACAATTCCCGCGCCTGCTCATGCTGGCAACCAAATTGTGTTTGCTAAGGAACGACTGCCACTCTTTGCCGGTGAACTGGGAACCTTGGTCTGAATGGATCAGTACTTTTTGCTTTGGTTTGCGCCGCCAAACAGCCGCTAATCGTGCCTGCAATGCGAGGTCTGTGGTCATCCGAGATTGCATTGACCCTTTGCCCGTCAGGCGATTTGCAAAGCAAATCTGCTGAGATGAGGCCAACGACACGCCGTGAGAACAGATCAATTGCAACAGCCAAATACGACCAACCTTCGTGCGTTCTGATGTACGTGATATCAGTCACCCAGACGCAATCAGGCGCATTCACTTCAAACTGGCGCCAAGGTGTTGTCAGCGACGACAGCAGGCCTGCCGCCATAACGACCAGAGCGACGTTTATAGCCAATCTGTGCTGCGATGCCTGCAAGGCTGGCCAAACGTGCCACACGGTTCTCCGAGCAGGTCTCGCCTGCGGCTCGAAGGTCATCGGTCAGCTTTCGATATCCATAGACCTTGCCGCTGTCACTCCATGCCTGCCGGATCAGCTCCGTTTGCCGTGCATCTTCAAGCGCACACTGGCTTAACGGTTCCTTAACCCATGCATAAAAACCGCTGAAATGAACCATCAACACGCGGCACAGCGGGCCTCTATAAACGCATACTTCACTGAGACTCGCGCGCGAAGTATGCGGTCGCCTTTTTTAAGATTGTCCGCTCCTCGGTCACGCGGGCCAGATCACGCTTCAACCGCTTGATCTCAGCAGCCTGTTCCGCCACCTCCGATCTAACGCGCGGTGACTTCCCAAACTGCGCCTTCCACGTGTACAGTGATTTGGTGCTAATCCCCAGTCGCTCAGCTACCTCACTGACCGCATATCCACGCTCAACAACTTGCGCTACGGCGTCCTGCTTGAACTCATCCGTAAACCGTATTCCCTTGTTCATATTCGTCTCTCCTTGGTTCTAAAATTGCCAAGCAAAGCGTCTACAAATCTAGGGGCATCTCACCGCATTGAACTAGCCGGTCTTCCCTGTTGTTCTTTCCGGTTAAACCAGCCGGGCCCTCTGGCGGCGTAAATTGTGACCCAGTCGATAAGCCTCCAGCGCAATCAGCGGAACAAAATGCACCATCGCAGCACCAACCCCGCCCCAATTATGCAGCGCTGCCCAATGCAAAAGCGTTAGCATCGCCGCACCGTAGACCAAGCGTTGAAGATTTTTCCAGCGAGGTCCCAGTTTGCGCACCCAGCCGTCTGTCGATGTAACGGCCAAGGGCACGAAGATCAGAAAGGCAAGCCAGCCGGTCCAGATGTAGAGTTTGGACATTTCGCCGCCCGTAAAGGCGACTGCACCTTCGTCAAAAAGGTATAAAGCGGTATGTGCCAAAGCATAGGCAAATGCCGCAACACCAAGATACCGCCGCCGCTTCATCAACCATCGCGGTCCACGCCAACCTTTAAACAACATCACCAACGGCGTGATCATCATGGTGATGATCATAAACCTTGCCGCAAATTCACCGGTAGGGTGCAGCAGTTGATGGGCTGCTTCAGGATCGCCAGAGGTCAGGCCGATCACCATTGGAATGGCAGGCAATGTTAGGATGCCCCAAAAAGTATAAGGTGAATTGAAGAACGATTTCGTTAAGGACATTGAAGTTACTTTCATCTCGTGGCGTTTGCCTGAATAGGGCACTCAAGCCGCAACGCAAAAAGGGGTTCTCAACCTGCGAGGGATCCGAAATAATCGGGCCAGCTTTGGTGATCTCTGCCAGCAACAGCTTCAAAATTGCTGGGCACATCGTAAATACCACGACGAATACCCGCATATATGCCGCCGATGATTGGGCCTATGAAATCGCCCAGCTCGGCTGTGCGATCTGCGACGTACTCTTCTGGCGTCATTTCGCGATAGGTCAGCGACGTGCCGAATGCACCGTTCAAGTAACCAGTAAGCTCGGTTTGACTGATGGGAGTGCCCCACAGGTTAAACGTCTGGCCGTTGAAGTTATCATTGGTCAATAGACAAGCGTAGGCATGGGCCAACTCAGAACGGGTTGTGTAGCCGCATTTGCCCGCTCCGGCGCTGTTGGCAATCTCGCCTCTGGCTTTGTAGCTTTCAATATATTCCACATCCGGTTCGATATAGATGCCGTTGCGCCCGATGGCAAAGGCAAGCCCGCTGTCGCGCACATCGGCCTCGGTCTGGCGGTTGCTTTGCACGACGGGCGAAAAGGCTGTGCCCTCTTCGGCCCCTTGAATGCTGGTATAAACGATCTTCCTCACACCTGCGGCCTTAGCCGCCTCAATGACATTGCGGTGCTGCTGAATGCGGGCGTCGGGGGCATCCATACCGGACACGAGCAACAAGGTATCAACGCCCGCTAAAGACGCTCGCAACTGATCCGGTTGCCCGTAATCGCCAGCGCGGATTTCAATACCAAGATCTTTTGCGTTCGCAGGGGTGCGGGCAAGGCCGATGATGGTCTCGCCATCTGCGGTTTCGATCAGATTGCGGGCAATTGCCCCGCCAAGTTGGCCTGATACGGCTGTAATCGCGATTGTCATTGTGGGGTTCCTTCATTGCGGCGGATGGGCGCAGGAAGCGCCCATCTGATTGATTTCTTAACCGTGGTAGGCTTGGCTGATCGCAAAGCTGTCTTCAAACCAGTTCCACAAAACCACCTGACCATCGCGCACTTTGGCACGCAGGGCGAATGTGAACTCACCGATTTCTTTGCCGCTATGCGTCGTGATCCCATTCATGTGACCAAACACGGCAACCGTATCACCAGAGGCGAATGCGTCGGTGTTTTCCCATTTGGTGGTCTGAAAGTTGGCTGCAAAGACGCCGAGGAACTCAAAGATGGCTTCTTTGCCGACAGTCTCGCCAATCCACGGCAGCGACGTGTCGCCTTCAGTGTGCCAGACCATATCATCAGCCATTAGATTGCCCATCGTCTCCATGTCTCCGCTGCCCATGGCACCCATAAAGGCCATGACGGTATCAAAGCTGGCTTGTGTTGTTTCGTCCATGTTCTGCGCTCCTACTTGTGTGCCAAGGATCAGCGCAAGCGACGCGCCGAGGGATGTTTTGAGCAATGTTCTACGGTGCATGATGCCCTCCTGCGGGGTGTTGGCCCAGATTTCTCTGGGCCGTTACCGTTTGATTTATTGACCGGAAAGCTGTTGCAGCGCGCCTGCCCAGTCTTCGACGTGGTAGGTGCGTGCGATGACGCCATCTTCCAACTCGTGGATGTCGATGGTCATGATGTCAAAGCTGCGACCTTCGCCATCAACACCGAAGAAGGGCGCGACAGGTGTGCCGGTTGCACGGCTGCGCACGACAAATGTGTTGCCGTCCTGGTACATGTCTTGAATGGCCCAGTTCAGGTCCGGCATCAGCTGCGCAAAGCCACCCATCTGACCGAGAAACGCTTCGCGGGTTTTGTTGTTGCCTGTATAGTCGCCCATGCTGGTCCACTGCTCAGAAGTCGCAGATTCAAATGCGGCGACGTGTTCTGCGGAACCCGGATTGCTAAGCAGTTCGTAGAATGTTGTCACTTTGGCTTTGTCGTCGGCGAATGCACCTGTGGCAAGAGTTGCGAGGGCGGCGGACGCAAAGAAGGTCTTAATTGTCATGGGATTTTCCTTTTTCTAGTGGGGGTTGGTGGTTAGGTTTGGGTTATGTCGTAGCGATAGTTTGCCAGTCGATCTTTGGGTTCTCTCGGAAGGCGAACCGTTCAAGATGGCTGCCAACTACGCGGCACGCTTTTGTAAGGTCGCTTTGGGTTTCGGCCGTGATCGTCAGATCAAGAACACTATGGTCGGCAGTCAAATTACATGCGCCGAACGGGAACTTGATCAGACCAGCCTGCGGGTCAAACTGCACCTCGATCTTGTGCGCAAAGTGCTTGCAGAGTTGCTGCAAGTAGCCGCTGGCCCGTTCAGTTGTAAATTTTGCGTTGCTGCTAAACATTGCTATCTCCTCTGCCTTGAACACAGAAATAGACAGTTCCGATCTTTATGATTATCCCATATGTTAAGAAATCATTTTTACAGGAATTAGAAAGATGATCGAAGATTACCGCAGCCTCGCCGTCTTTGTCGCGATTGCTGACACAGGGAGCCTAAGTGCGGCGGGACGTCGGTTGAAGCTTTCGACATCGGTCATCAGTCACCATCTGTCACGGCTTGAGGAACGTCAGGGCGTGACGCTGTTTTTTCGCTCGACACGGTCCATGTCTTTGACTCCAGAAGGCCAAATCGCGCTGGACCCCGCCCGCCGAATGGTCGCCGCAGGCGAAGAGGCCCTTGACGCTATCCACGCCGGTAACGAGGAACCCGTCGGCGCACTGCATGTGGCGATGCCTGCTTTCGGCGAGCACAGCAAACTGCATCAGGCGTTATGGGGGTTTGCCAAATTGCACCGGATGGTCGCAATATCGCTTCAGTGTAGCGACGTGCCGACTGATCTGGTTAAGGACGGGTTTGATCTCGCGATCCGGCTGGGCACCTTGCGCAGCAGCAGCCTGAAAAGCCGCCGTATTGCAGATTTCGAACGCCTACTTGTCGCTTCGCCGGACTACCTGTCCGCGCATACGCCCATTGCAGTACCGTACGATCTGGAGGCACATGACTTCATCTCGGTCACGCAAATTCCATCCATGATGACGATGGAACGCAATGACCAATCCGTGAGCATCACCCCGGCCAACATACGCATTGAGGTGAACACCGTAAATGCCGCCAAGGCAGCTGTGCTGGCCGGACTTGGTATCTGGCACTTGCCGCGAAGCGTGATCGAACAGGAGATATCCCAAGGTCGTTTGGTGCGCGTTCTGCCAGACTGGACCCTTCCTACCTTGGGTATTTACGCTGTTTGGCCGGACATCGGACCGCAAAAAGCCTTGACCCGACGGTTGATAGATCACCTTGTAGCACATCGTTCAGATTTGATGTTGTGAACATCCACATCAAACTCATCACAGTCACTTACCGGATACGCAAATGGGCCAAGAGCACCTTGGACCTGCCGCGCTTTAGTGCCGCCCCAAGTACTCGTTTTGGCCGCTTTTCGTGCGAATGCGACGGGGCTTTCCCAACCCGATGCCGAGTGGCGCGGCGTGGATTGTAGAAGCCATGTATGTATTCGAAGGTGGCCATTCTGACTGCCGCCGCGTTTCCCATGATCGCCGCCAGATCAGCTCTGCCTTGATAGTTTTGAAGCACGTTTCAACGGCGGCGCTGTCATAGCAATCTCCCTTGCCGCTCTTGGATGTCTTGAACCCCTACTGGCGCAGGATCTTCTGATAGTCGCGTGACGGGCAAGAGAGAAGATGCGCGATGCTTACATGCGATGAAGTATTAACAGTAGATTGATGGCCACGCCGGATTGAACAATAGCGCGCCCCCGTCGTTCGAAACGGGACAGGATATCGGGCGCAATATTGTGGGGGCAACCAATGCAACAGCACCGGTTTGCGGCGGCTTTGAAAGCTCGAACGGCGCGTTAAGCGCAATGATGCATTGCAAAACGCGCCGCATAACCCCGTCAAATCCGCATTTTGCGTCAGACAGGCAGGCTAGACATTGGCCCAACCGCCATCAATGACATGTGCCACGCCGGTGGTATATGCGCTTTCGTCAGAGGCCAGATAAGTGACCAAGGCGGCAATTTCTTCGGCTGTGCCAATCCGGCCAATCGGCTGGCGCGCGACAAAATCCGCGCGGGCTTTGGCATAGTCGCCCGTATCGGCAAGCCGCTGTTCGAGAGAGGGGCTTTCGACCGTTCCCGGACAGATCGCGTTGCAGCGGATGCCTTGGGTGATGAAATCTGCGGCGATGGATTTGGTCAGGCCAATCACCCCTGCTTTGGATGTGCCATAGACAAAACGGTTGGGCGCGGCGATGATCGACGATGCAACCGACGACATATTGATGATCGAACCGCCACCATTGGCAATCATCCCGGGCAGAAAAGCGCGGCACATGCGGTACATCGCTGTCAGGTTCAGGTTGATTGAGCGCGCCCATTGGTCTTCGTCACAATCCAGAATCGTGCCCGCAGCAACAAACCCCGCACAGTTGAACAAAACATCCGGCGCACTGCTTGATGCCAGCATTCCGGCGATGCTTGCAGGGTCGCAAATGTCCAAAATGCCGGTTTCCAGCCCTTGTTCGGCAAGCGATTTCAACGGCGCGGGGTTGAGGTCAGTGGCGATCACGCGCGCGCCTTGTGCGGCCATTGCCAATGCGCTTGCCCGCCCGATCCCCTGCCCTGCACCTGTCACAAGCGCGGTTTTTCCTGCCAGTCTTGTCATCTTTTTGCTCCGTCCATACCCTCAATCGAGGTGAAATACTTCTTCCATAACGGCCCAGCCGTCGTCTTCCATGCCTAGCCCAACTTGCATCGGTCCACAAATCGCCAGCCATTTTTTCATCACAGGGCGCGCGTCCAGGGCCGCCAGATCTGCGGCAAAATCATTCCCGTGATATTCCCAGTGGCCAAACAGGATATTTTCGGGGCAGCGCAGGTAAATTGTGTAGTTCCGGATATTGGCGGCGCGCAACGCTTGCTGTACGTCGGGCCATGTATCCGCATGCAGCGCACAATAGGCCGCGACCTGATCCGCGCGCAATTTGACCACCATGCCGCGCCGCTTAGGTGTTGTCATCGGATACGGTCGCCGTTTGCGTCGAACAAGAACACATGCTGCGGATCGAATGGCACGTTGATCATGTCACCCGCTTTCGGACGCATGGCGCGCGCTTCGACCAAAAGCGGCAGGTCCCCCCCAAGCATTCCATGCACAAATGCCGTCGCGCCAAGCTGTTCGACCACATCAATTTTCATCGCAACCGATGGTCCATTGGTGCCATTCAGGTGCTCGGGGCGGATCCCCATTTTCATGCTCTCGCCCTGGCGCAGTTGGGTCTGAAGCTGCGGCAGCGCAATCGTTAGCCCCGCAACTGTGACTTCGTTTGCGGATGCGGCAACGCAAGGCAGAAAGTTCATCGCAGGCGATCCGATAAAGCCTGCAACGAACGCGTTGTCAGGGTCATCGTACAGGTCGGTCGGCGCGCCAACCTGTTCGATAATGCCGCCCCGCAATACCACAATCCGGTCGGCCAATGTCATGGCCTCTGTCTGGTCGTGGGTTACATAAATCATTGTCGTATCAAGCGTTTGGTGCAAGCGCGCAATTTCAATACGGGTTTGCACGCGCAGTTCTGCGTCAAGGTTTGAAAGGGGTTCGTCAAACAAGAAAACATCGGGCTGGCGCACGATTGAACGGCCAATCGCGACCCGCTGGCGCTGTCCTCCCGACAGTTGCGCAGGTTTGCGATCCAGCAGATGCCCGATTTGCAGAATACGCGCGGCTTCTTCGACGGCTTTGCGCCGCTCGGGCTTGGCATGCCCTGCAAGGCGCAGCGCAAATCCCATATTTTCGGCCACCGTCATATGCGGATAAAGCGCATAGGACTGGAACACCATCGCAATGCCGCGATCATAGGGTTCAAGCTGTGTAACATCGCGATCGGCAATTTCAATTGTGCCAGATGTCACCACCTCAAGCCCTGCAATCATCCGCAGAAGCGTGGATTTACCACAGCCCGACGGGCCAACAAAAACCACAAATTCGCCAGGCGTAATCGCAAGATCGACCCCTTTGATGACCTCTACCGCGCCATAGGATTTCTTGAGATTTTTCAGCGTGAGATTTGACATGGGTTATCCTTTGACCGCGCCGGCTGCGATGCCTGCGACGATGTGCCGTTGAAACAGCAGGTAGATGATGACAATCGGCGCAGCGGCCAGCACAATGCCCGCCGCCAGCAGCGGCACGTTTGTTGTGTATTCGCCGCGCAGGGCCGTAATGCCGACCATGAGCGTGCGCTCGTTTTGCAAGACCAAAAGCGAAATCAACACGTCGTTCCAGCAATAGAGCGTGTTCAAAATCCCAAGTGTCAACAGCGCGGGCTTGCCCATAGGCAGCATCACATACCACCAAACTTGAAAAAACCGCGCGCCATCAATTCGGGCGGCTTCGGTCAGATCGCGCGGAATGCCCGCATAGAACGCCGTCATCAGATAGATCGAAAACGGCAGGAAAAACGCGGTATATGAAATGATCAACCCCGTGCGGGTGTTCAAAAGGCCGGTTGCGATAATGGTCTGGTAGAAGGGCACCAAAATCACCTGCACCGGAATCATCAACGCACCAAGGATCAGCACAAAAACCAGTTTGCGATGCGGGAACCGCAGCACCGCAAGCGCAAACCCCGCCATTGATGACACCAGCAGCAGCACAAACACCGCCCCGACGGTCGTGATCACCGAATTCATGAAATATTCCGAAAACCGCGCGCGCCCCCAAGCAGTGACAAAGTTCTCGAAGTTGGGGTCACTGACCATGCCGAACCGGTCAAGAATATAGCCGCGATTGTCCTTGAGCGCGTTATTTAGCGCAAAATAGATCGGGTAAAGGCAGGTCAGCGCCAAAAGGAACATCGGCACTGCCGCGGCCCACATCCCGCGGCGTTCTTTTTTGCTGTTTACCGCCATGTCTTAAACCTCTGCGTTGCGTTTCATGATGCGGATCTGCGCATAGGCAACCCCTGCCATCATCACGAACAGGAACATCGACAGGGCAGCGGCATATCCGGGGCGGTTCAATTTGCCCTGTTCCAGCCAGATCAGGAATTCGGGCAGCGTCGTCGCGGTACCCGGCCCGCCGCCAGTCAGCACATAAACCAGCCCGAACATATTCGTCAGCAGGCCCACAGTCGTGACCACCGCGACAAATTCAATGATCGGGCGCAGTGATGGGATCACGATGAACCAAAGCCGCTGCCAAAAGCGCGCGCCATCGATGCGGGCGGCCTCGATGATGTCTTCGGGAACGGTCGTCAGACCCGCCATAAAGATCAGCACCGACATGCCAAATGTCGACCAAAGCTGAACTGCGATCAACGCGCCCAACGCTGTCGATGATGACCCCAGCCAATCCACCGCATCAAAGCCGAATACCGCCAGAAATTCGTTCAGCGACCCGTCATAGCGCAATACCACGTTGAAAATCGCACCGACGATGACCGACGACAAAACCGCAGGGAGGAAATAGACAGCGCGGAAAAACTTGCCGCCGGGCACGCCTTGGTGAATGAGAATGGCCAGAAGCATCGGCAACATCACCATCATCGGCATCGTCGCAAGCAAGATCACGGTATTGGCTACCGAATCCTGAAACGTCGGGTCGTTCACAGCGCGCAGGTAATTGTCGGCACCAACCCAACGGGCGGTGCCGGCGTTGTTTGCATCCGTAAACGACATTCCGAACCCCCATCCCAGCGGGATGAGCCGGAAGATGATAAGCAAAAGCAGCGCAGGTGCCAAAAACAGAACCGCTATGCGTTTCTCGGCTTTGCTACCGATATTTGTGGCATCTGACATCTGCTTTTCCCTGTTTTCGACCGCGTTTACTTGTTCGCCAGCCGGGCAGCTTCCATCGCTGCAATTGCGTCGTCAACGCTGGTTTCCTCGCCCAGCAAAAGCTGGCTTTGGCGTTTCCATTCTTCCAGAACCGCAGGGTTCATCACACTATGTGCCATGCCAGCGGGCTGCGCAGTCATCAAGCCCAGAATATGCGTCAGCGTCGGGCTGCTCAGGCCGGATGTATCGACATCGGGGTTTGCAGGCAGCGCACCCGTGTCAAAGGCAAATATCGCTTCGCGGGTCGGATCTGTCAGGATTTTGACAAGATCCTGCGCGGCTTCTTGATTTTCGGAACTTGCCGAAACAGCCCAACCGATACCGCCCGTAAACGGAAGGTTGGCAACCTCTGCACCTGGCACGGGCATCGCAAATGCACCTAGGTTTTCATCGCCAAGAAACTCTCCGAATTGCTTCCAATGCGCAACGTCCGACAGCAAACCAACTGTATGGGCTGCTTCGGAACGCATGAACATTTCGTATTCATCCATGAATTTCGCTGTGGAATTGGCGCCTTCTTGCAGCCAGCCGCGCGCATTCATGTCCGCAAAAAGCGTGACGATGGCGCTGACCTTTGGATCGGTCCAAGGCAAATCACCGGCAGCCCAAGCCGCCATATCCGCATCCGTGAATGTGCTGGCTGTGGCCAAGGTTGCAAAAAATTCACCGCTAAAGCCCTGCTTGTTGCCAAAGGCAAAACATGGCACCGCATCTTGGGCGATGAAGGCTTCGCAAACAGTCGCAAGTTCGTCCCACGTTGTCGGTGCGGCATCAGGGTCCAATCCGGCGGCTTCGTAAAGCGCACGGTTGTAATAAATGACAAACCCCTGAATTGTCAGCGGAATGGCATATGCCGTGCCATCAACCGAAAACGCATCAACGCCCGCAAACCCCGCTGCTGCATCCCCAAGAGAAGACAGCGCGCCAACGCGGCTCTGGGTTTGAGAGCCACCGTGCAACAGCACAACATCAGGCCCCTGCCCCGACCCGAACGCCGTGCCAAGCAATGTGTAATACTGGTCATGCGGCTGCACGACAAAGGTGACGGTCGCACCTGGATGGGCTTCTTCATAGGCTTGTTTTGCGCTGTCATAATAGCCTTGCGTTGCCGGATCGCCGGATTTCCAATCCCATACGGTAAGATCCTGCGCCAACGCGCTGCCCGCGCTTAGCGCAAGCATGGATGTAAGCGTAAGCTTCAGTTTCATTGTGTCATTTCCTCCAAATTTGACGAAGTCTTTTCTGCTGCGGCCTGCGTGCGCAATGCTGCAAGCGGCGCGCAAACGGGGCCGGTTTTTAACGCAGTTTCATGCAACGGATCCGGCGCGGACCAAAGCCTGCGGGCATCGTCCGACAACGCGAACCCAAGGCCGGGGCGGTCTGACACATGCGCAAACCCGTCACGCATTTCGACGGGCGTATCGACCAGATGATCGTAGTTCTGGAACGCAAATTCCATCCATGCTGCTTCGGGCAAGGCGCAGGCGGCATGCACACCGGTTTCCAATGTGGTGTTGCCAAGCGCAACTGGCAGCCCGATTTCGGATGCCAGCCAGCCGATACGCATGACCTCGCTGATGCGGCCATGCAGATTGATGATATCGCAAGACCGCGACATCAATAGATCGGCCCGCCCCGCAACATCCAGATATTCACCCGAATTTATCTGCGTCCACGGCTCAGCACTGCACAAGGCGCGCAAGCCTGCAAAATCGCTGCGCAAGATGGGGTCTTCGACCCAAATCAAATCAAACCCCGCGCGGCGGAACATATCCAGTCGCATCAGCGCCTGTTTGGGTGACCACGCCTCGTTTGCGTCGATCATGATGCCCGCATCGGCACCGACCGTTTTGCGCAGCAGTTCCAGCCGGTGCAGATCCCATTGCGGATCGGCATGCCCCAGTTTGATCTTGAATGTTGTAAACCCGACATCGGCGGCATCTTGGAAGAACGCACAGAAATCTGTGTCCGACAGGTGAAACTCCAGACCGCTGGCATAGGCTCTGACCGCGCGACGTTGCCCCCCCAGATAATCCGCCAGCGGCAATCCCGCCTGTTGCGCCGCCAGATCCCATAGCGCGATTTGCATCGCCTCGCCAAAATCAT
Source organism: Yoonia tamlensis (assembly GCF_900115105.1). Lineage (GTDB taxonomy): Bacteria > Pseudomonadota > Alphaproteobacteria > Rhodobacterales > Rhodobacteraceae > Yoonia > Yoonia tamlensis. The sequence continues at coordinate 699,612 of NZ_FOYP01000001.1, read as the reverse complement.
ATGTCGCATCCCGCTGGTTGCCGCCGCGCGGGCGGCTTACGCGGTGCAACAGTGTCTGCGGGGCCTGCCCGTCCAGCATTGGCCAGACATTGTCCGCAAATGTCGATTCCAACTGCGCAAGCGCTGGCATCGCATCCCAAAGCGCATGCCCAAAGCCAAGACCAACCCGCCCTGCCCCATCCTTGATTTCCAGCGCAAACCCGTGAAACCGGTCAAACCCGACCTGACTGTCGCCAATCACGCGGTCACGCTTGAATTCAAAGCGCGTAATCGCGAAATCTGTCATTCTGTTGCTTAACATGATCAATCAAGTCGCCCATCTGATTTATCAGTTATCTAAACAGATGGTTTGAAATTGATCAAGTGATTTGTTATCTGTGGGAAATGAAGCAAATAAAACATGCCCCTCGCCTGTCTGACGTCGCCTATGAAAGCATCCTGCAGGCGCTTTTTGACGCCCGCGTACCAATGGGTGAAAGAATCAGCCAAGGCGATCTTGTCGCGCTGACAGGTATCCCTGTCGGACCGGTGCGCGATGCATTGAAAGTGCTCGAGGCTGACGGGCTGCTGGTGGTGCATCCTCGTTCGGGCATCGAAGTGATCCAGCCCACAACAGAGCTGATCCGGTCAACCATCCAGTTTCGCACAATCATCGAAAAACCGGCCGCACGGCGGTTTGCATCCACCGCGACCAAATCCGAGCTGCTGGAATTGCGCAGGTTGCACGAAGATTTTCTGGCGGTCCTTAAGACCCTGACCCCGACGGAAAACGTGTTTTCCAAGCTCGGCGTGGTCGAGGACAAGTTTCACGTCACATTGGTTGCCAGCCTTGGCAACGAACTCGTCGATGCCTCCTATCGCAGAATCCAGTTGATGGGGCGCATTATTCGCGGCGGCGCCGTGTGCTATCCGCAATCCGCAAAAATATCGATCGGCGAACATCTGGATGTCATCGCCGCATGGGAGGCCCGCGATCCAGATCTGGCCGAAGACATGCTCGCGCGGCATTTGACCAATGCGATGGGGCGCAATCTGGGCGTCTAACGCCATGCCTGCAAAGACCAGACCGCGCCAGGTCGATCACTTGGCGCGGTCCAATAAGTGGTAAAGGCAAACAGCCTATTTGGGCAATTAAAGACCAAGCAGCCTGTGCAATTCGGCCATCGCAGCGTCAGACAGGACGCGACCGTCTGTCAGCACCACAAGGCTTTCTGCTGCAATCGCCTGCGCGGCGGCAGCGTCATCACTTGCAACTTGCAACGTTTGGGCGGCGTTCAGGACAGCATCTTCATAGCCGCCTTCGGGATACTGTGCGGCGATTTCTTCTTCGGTCAATCCGATCAGCCGGTCATATTCGTCCTGCGCAGCGGTTTCGACAGCATTTGCCTGTGCGGCGCTTTCTTGGGCCAGCTTATAGCCGTTCAACCGGCCAGGCATGCTGTTGGGCGCCGCATTCGCAAGCGCATTTGCATTGGCATGCGCTGCGTTCAGGCCACGCAGCTCGCGCGCCAATTCACCACGGCCGTTATTGCCGTTATTTCGGGCCTCGGCGCTATTTGAGGAATTGTTGCCATTTCCGTTGCTATTTCCGTTCCCGTTGCCATTCCCGTTACCGCCACGTTCAGCAAATGCAGCGGTCGCAGATGTCAGTACAAGCGTTGAAACCGCCAATACCGACAGGGAATTCTTGGCAATCATCTTAAGTCGTGACGTCATTTTATGATCCTCAGGTAAACTATTCAAAAACGCTTATAGATTGCGGCAACTAAACCTAGCTTGAACGCCCTGTTAGGCTCTGTTCATGTAATGGACATCAGTGCCAAAATTCGAAAAATTATACATTAAATCAATTGGTTAAAAATAGGCGGTTCACCGCCACCCTGCGCCAATGGCAGTGACCGTTTCGCGCCATGCAGTTGCGCGACCAAACGACGGGATCTAGCCCCCGACAACAGGCAGTCGGACCCTGACATGCAGGCCGCCCAGCATCCTTGAACACCCCAGCGTAACCTGACCGGCATATGCCTGCGCAAGATCATCGGCAATCGCCAACCCCAACCCTGTTCCGGGCTGCGATGTGTCAAGCCGTTGCCCGCTGCGCGTCGCAAGGTCGCGGTCCGCTTTTGCGATGCCCGGCCCGTCATCCTCGATCGACACAACAATTTCACCGGCGCCATTGAGCCCCGCAGAAAGCTGGAACTTGTGCTTTGACCATTTCAAACCGTTGTCCAGCAGGTTGCCCATGATTTCTTCAAAATCGGCTTGGTCGATGCGGGCGCGCATCCCCGGCACAATATCGGTTGTCAGGGCTTTTTCCTGCTGGGCGGCCATTACAGAAAACGCTTTGGACATCCGCGCAAGCGACACATCCAGATCGGTAAACATATGTCTGTTTGCAACGGCCCCGTCGGCGCGCATCCGTGCAAGCGACCGTTTTAGCATCGCGTCTAGACGGTCAATGGCATCCATCGAATTGTGCATGTCGTGGCCCTGCTCTTGCAAGACCTCAAGCTCATTGCGCACAATCGCCGCCGGTGTTTTGATCGCATGGGCAAGATCGGCGGCCTGTCTGCGCGAACGGCCGATGATTTCACGGTTGCGGTCCATCAATTCGTTAATGTCGTTCACCAATGGCGCGACTTCTTTGGGGTAAGCGCTTGCTTCGAATTTCTTTTCGCCATCCCATCTACTTAACAGATCCTTGCGCAGGTTATTGATGGGGCGCAAAATTGCCGACACTTGCAAGACGGCGCCAAAGACACCAACAACACAAATGAACACCAAAGCCACAAGAATCTTGTCGCGCAGCTCCTTGCGATCCGCGTCCAGCCGGTCAAGCGATGACGCGACGCGGATATGCCAGACCGACCCGTCATCAAACGAAACCGTTTGGTGAATACCACGTACCGGCCCGCCCGCTGGCCCGATAAATTCGGCAAAAGCGGGTTGGGCCGATGTTTCCGTCAGCGGCGGCAGCAATTGATCAACAAGCGACTGCGACACAATCGGTTCGATGTCGTCATTTTCGATTTGGAAATAATTGCCCGAGAACGGCCGCACATAGGCAGGATCAACAATTGATCGCGCAATCAAATCAGGGTTGCCATGCGTATTGGCAACGGTAATGACAACCTGCGTATGCCGGTCGCGCAAGATTTCGTCAAACCGCGCGAGCGTCACCCCGTCCAGAAAAGACCCAAGCCCGAACAGCCCCACCAATATCGAAAGAACGGCCCAGATGGCGCCGCCAAAAACCGCACGCGATCGCAGCGATCTCATTCCGGGATTTTGATCACGTAGCCGCGCCCGCGCACTGTCTCGATAAGCGCGTTCCCGAGCTTGTTGCGCAACCTGTTCACAAACACCGCAATCGTGTTGGAATCGCGGTCGTGATCATATTCGTAAATATGGTCGGAAAGCTCGGCCCGCGAGACAAGCCGGTTATTGTGGTGAAACAGATACGAAAGTACGGAAACCTCTTGCGCGGTCAGATTGATCGGCATGCCGTCAACAGTGACCTGGCTATTGCGGCTGTCAAAGCAAACATTGCCTTTTGTAAACAAAGGTTTGGCATGGCCGGCCCTGCGACGGATCATTGCGCGCACCCGTGCAGATAGTTCGGGAATATGAAACGGTTTTGTCAGATAATCATCCGCGCCCGCATCCAGCCCGTCAACCTTTTCCGACCAGCTATCGCGGGCGGTCAGTATCAGCACCGGGACATCGACACCTTTTGCGCGCCACGACTTTAGGACCGTCAAACCATCGCGCTGCGGCAGCCCCAAATCCAGAATAACCAGATCGTAGGTTTCCGTCTCGGCACGGAACTGGGCCTCAACGCCATCTTGGGCGATATCCGCAACAATGCTATTGGCAGACAAAACGTCTTTTATCTGCTGGGCAAGAACGCGGTCGTCTTCGGCAATGAGTATACGCATAAAGTGTGGTTAGCCCGCAGTTGTGTCAATTATTTGGCGTTATTTGTTATTTCCGTTGCCGTTGCCGTTGTTACCGTTGCCGCTATTGCCATTACCGTTGCCGTTATTACCGTTACCGCTATTACCGTTGCCGTTCCCGTTATTACCGTTACCGTTGTTACCGTTGTTGCCGTTGTTGGCATTCACGCTGTTTGGATTACGGCCCGACGCGGCTGCGGCCATGACTTGACTGCCAATATTGGATGATTGTGCAATTTGCGTACCGCGCACCCCGTCAACAAGGATAGAGCCAAGCTGGCCATCGCCATAGCTGACAAGAATGCGGTAGGTGATCGTGCCATCCACAAGGAATACGCGCACATCCATCACATCGCCGCCGGTGAAATTCTCGACTCCGGCAATCATCTGGCGGGTCGGAATAACCGAGTCGTTGGCAATCGCTGCGCGCAAATCGGATTGTGACAGCTCGACAATCTGCGCATGCGCAGCCACCGGAGCAAGGCAAACAAGCGTTGCCAAGATTTTCAAGCTTTGTTTCATTGTGTAAGTTCAGCCGTTTGCCAAAGAAAGTTCATTGCCCATGCAGACAATTGAGTCAATTAGTATCAGGTTTTCGTTCAAGCAGCGCATGTGCGTAATCGGCAAGCTCGTCAAAAACATCTATTACATGGGGGAATCGATGCTCGCTGGCAACAAGCATAGGCGGATCTTCGCGCTTTGGCGCAAAAGTCACGAAATAGGCTTTGTCGTCGCAGATCATTAGATAGCTCCCGATTGGTCGATATTTTCAGTTCACTTTTTTGAACGCAGTAACTGGTATCCTATAAACGAATGCTGGTGAACAGACGTGAAACAATAGCTTAACGTTGCGTTCACATTGGAAACAGTGGCGGCAAGGCCAAAACTGGCGCACGACCCGGATTTGTCGCGCAAGTTATTGTCGCAAGTGCATGTATTTTTGCACCTGCGACAACGGTTCGCGTATTTTAGTAGGCAAGCCGGAAGTATGGGATTTCGATGTTATCTTCCATACCCGTAGTACAAAGCGACATGTTCATATTGGATGTGCCGTCGATTTGCCCGCCGGCAATGAATGACGCACCCTGTACCCCATCCGCATTGGCGGCAAAATCAATGTCACCCATCGCAATGAGCTGCGACCCGTAGATATGCAAATCCGCAGGGAAACGCATACCGCCAAGTGTGATCAGCTGCACGCCGCCGCCCTCTGCACAATTGTCATCACGGCCAACCCGCAACCCCGAAGGAGAGTTGATCGAATCCGACGATGTCGACTTGGAAATGATGCGGGCATTTTCAATCGAACTGCCAGAGCTGAACTTGATTTCGCAAGGCGAGATAATGATAACATTCTCGAGCGTTGTTGACGCATCAATTGTCAGACCGGAACCGCCTGTGCAGGTGATCACATGCACGCGCCCGCTGCCCTGATTGTTATCAAGCGCATAGATCTCTTCGCTTGTGATCTTTTTTGTACGGGTACTGATCACCGTTGATGACGTGATATAGCTCGGAAGCCCCTCTGTATCGTTTGGCAGGCTGTCCAAGGGCGTACCTTCATAATGCAAGATCATATTCTCAACGCGGGACAGAACACGGATATTCATCCCCGTCGAACGTAGCGCGGCAAGCAGACCTTCGTTTGATTCAAATCCCGAGCGCGGCAAATCCAGATCGGCCAGATCGGGCATCGAAACGACGGTTCCCGCTTCAAACGTGTTGTTGCTGTTCAGCGAAACATGGGTGTTCGAGTGGATACAAAAGCCGTTCCCAAAGGCGTTATTGGATTGAATATCGACGATACCTTCGGCAACAAAACCTTCGCGCAAACAGCCCGGCTTATAGGTTGTGTATACGGATTCAGTGATGATGTTGAACTGGTCTAGCCCGACCAGTTTCATCAGATGGCTCTGCAGCGCGTTTTGCGAATCTTCGGTAAATCGGGTTCTTACACGGACAGCACCGGATTGCCCCTCTTCTGCAACAAAGACGCGTGTGGCCGTGTCAAACGTGCCAAACTCGATATCTTCCGCTTCGATGACCTGACCGAATGTGTTTTCCGGCAGTGTCGCTTCGGCAATGGCAAGCGCAACCGTCTTTGCGTCGCGTTCTTCCATCAGCTGGCGGTTATATAGTGCGGCATGGGCCGTTTGGTCTGCTGCGGTCTGCAAGTGTGTGCGCGACATATAGATATTGGTCACGTCGATCGCGAAAGCACCCATAATCGCGACAGCAAGAAAAATAAATAAACCAAGAATTGTCATGCTGCCCTTGTCGTCAGCGTGAATATCATTGATTGGGCGGTGCTTCTGCGGGCGAAGATTTGTCATACTACTGCTCCAGGAAATGATTTGCAGAGACACTGATAAGCGTGTCTTCAAAGATTGGCATCGTGCCGATCACCATAAGATCGACGGCAGGCATCACGAGCGTTGTCGAGATAATGATCCCGTCAACAATCGAGGTTTCTACCGTGGCCGTGGACGAAAAACCCGCCATATTAGCGAGAATGAACTCTTCGGTTTCTTCGACGCTTTCCAACGCGCCAACCGACAACGCGCGGTTACCGTCCTGAATAAACCGCAGGGCCTGCGCCTTGCCGAAAAGAATAAAGGAAACATCGGTAATCAATACGAGGACGAAAACAAACATCGGGATCCACAACAGTGATTCAATCGTTGCCGAACCGCTGTCGTCATCCTGAAAACGATCGGATTTTGCGCGCAGTTTTCCAAGCATGAATACACCCTATAATTGCATAAATCGAATGGACCCAATTGGTCCGTTGCGTTAAATTAGTTTAGGCGTGAATTGCGAAGAGTTGCAGCTAAAAAGATGTCCAAAATGTGTCTGAACACCTTTATCGCAAACAAAATTTAGATTTGTAAACGGTAAATAAACCCAAGATTAACGCTAGGTGAACGACGCCTTAACGCAACGTAATTTCAATTAATTTCGAAGATATTCACAAAGAGATTCGCCTGTAGTGGAAATGCCAAACCACAAACTACACAACCTATACGTGCATTACACATACCGCACCAAGATGCTTTGCCCCCTGCCGCGCAAAAGCTAAACAAACGAAAAAGACCTGCGCCCTTATATTCGCGCGCGCAATCTGCTGCTATCATGCGCGGATCACAGCGCAACTTGCGCGTTGCCCGAAAGGCAGGTCATGACAGAAACAGCACAGGTTTGCCGCGCCGTCGGCCATTTCAGGGCCAAAGGTATTTCACCGCGCGATCACGGCAGCGCCAAGCAGGACAACGGGGCCAGATCGGACAAATCGTTCCATCATACCCGACACATCCCAAAGGCGTGCCACAATGGCTGATTTTATCTGTGACCCGCGCAAGACCTATCTGCTTTGCCGGCCGCGCGGGGGCTTTAATGACGCGATGGTCCAAATTGAAAAATGCCGTCTCTACGCGATCAAGTACAACCGCGTTCTGCTTATTGATACAACGCGTTCTGGCATCCGGATGCCGTTTCAGGATGTGTTTACCCCACAAGAACATTTCGGCTGCGAGGTCTTGGGGTGGACCGACGGAATGATACCCGCATTTGATGCGCTCACATCTGTTTATCCGCGCGAAATATGTCATCGCATATCTTCGTATGAAACCGAATGGGTACCACAACACGCCTATTACGTTGATACCCTGACCGGCTGCGAGCTTAACTTTGATGCCGCACAAGACCACAGCGAACAGCTCATTGTCTACGAACAAGCCGGCGGCGGACCTGCATCCTTTGCGGCGCTTGACCGGCTTTGCCTTGTGCCGCAGATTGCGCGGCTGATTGTGGACAACCTGCGCAGCCTAAGCGCGGATTTTGATGCCATCCATATCCGCCATTCAGACTACAAGACTGACTTCGCAACATTTTTGACGCGCTTGCGGTCGGTCTTGCGTGGGCGGTCGGTACTGATCTGCTCTGACAGCGCGCAGGCAATTTCTGCCGCCGCGGAAATCTTGCACCCTACGACAACTGTGTTCGGCGTGACACAAACCCCTGATCTTGGTGGCGTCCCATTGCACAACGCAGCCACGCTCGACCGCACAGAGGCGCTTGTCGATCTGCTCAGCGACCTGTTTGCATTGGCCTTGTCGCGCAGGCTGTTTTTCACCGCAGTGAATGAAGACCAAACAGACGATCTGCGCATTTCGGGCTTTTCATTGCTTGCATTTATTCTGAACAAGAACCCCGACACGGTTAAACGGCTATTGGCAGCAGCGGACCCGTCAGATGCTGACCGGCTATTTGCCCGCACACGGCCCGCGCACGGCCCTGTGCAATGGCTCCGTTTTGCCCATTATTTGCACTGGAACAGACACGTGGTCACCCAGGCGCATAGCCGGAACAGACGCGCCAGACGGCAAAGCGTGCCACCTGAAAGGATCGGCGCCCGTTATGTTGGAAACCCATGACAAGCGCCGGGACCGGCCTTGTCTTTCATGACTTTATTTACCAATACTCTACCAAAATTTGCACAATGAAAGGCGGCTTCATGGCTCGTTATAAAATGGCAGGCCCCGATGTGGTCCACGAAGAATTTGACGGCGAAATTGTCGTGCTCAATCTCCAGTCAGGCCAGTACTTCGGGCTAAATGAATCCGGGGCGGCATTGTGGATGAGCATCGCAGCAGGCGCCGATCCAGCGGATGTTTCAGCAGCGCACGGGGCCGCCTTTGCCGCACAGCTTGTTGATCTTGGCCTGATTGTTGCATCAGACGAAGCCGCAATTACCGCAGACGCCCAAGACTTAGCAGCGGCACCAACGGTTGATGTCTATGATGATCTGTCCGATCTCATCCTCGCGGACCCGATCCACGACGTTGACGAACAACAGGGCTGGCCCAAACTTCCTGAAAACACATAGCGGCCCGATGATTGGAACAGCGCTTCAAGCGAACCAAATATCGTTTTGCGAACACACAGTTGTCACATCGATCCAAGAATTTCTTGCGGGGTTCGACGATGTTTTTGCTGCGGTGGCGCATAAGCGGACTTTGACCGTGGCCGGTGCCGCAATGCATGTGGGGTCCAACGATCTCTGCTATCTGGAACAGGCGCAGCGCGCACTCGCAACCCGCGACACCGGCCATAAAAGCCAGTGTCGCATTGCCGTGATCAACGCGGATGACCGGCTTTGCGCGATGCCCTATTGGCCGCCACACCGTTTCCGTGAACGCGAGATCGAGGCAATTCTGTCAAAAACGCCCTACCGGCTGCACTATTTTGATGATCTCGATTTCTGGCAGGTCTTTGATGTTGATCGCGCAATCGGGATCCAGTGGATGGCGTCGCGCGAAGGATATCCCGCTTGGGATGCCGGATCGCCGCTGCGCAATTTTGTTCAATGGCACCTTGGCGCCGTCGACAGGTCGCTTTTGCATGGCGGCACTTTGGCGCTGGACGGCGCGGGGGTTCTGCTGGCGGGCGCAGGCGGGGCGGGAAAATCTTCAACGGTGCTTGCCGGTATATTCGCCGGACTGCAAAGCGTCGGCGATGATTACGTGCTAGTTGATGCGGGCAAACGTGCTGCCTGCCCTGTTTTCGATACATTAAAACAGGACGAAGCCGGATTGCGCCGTCTGGGGCAATGGGATCATGCCGCAATCCCCAAAGCAGCCAATTGGCAGGGCAAGCACCAGTTCTATCTGCCAGATGTGACAGATGGCGCCTTGGCATCCCAAATCGACCTTAAGGCGATTTTGTTGCCGCATCTTACGCATGGCGACCAAACCAGTGTCACGCCAGTTGATGCCAAATCCGCGTTTATCGCGCTGGCCCCGTCGGGCGTGACCCAAATCCACTGTGATCGCCCGCGCCTGTTTTCGGTTGCCGGCAAAATTGCGCGCCTGCTGCCGGCCTACCGGCTGGATCTGGGCACCGAGCCTGACGAAATCACCGCCGTGCTACGCCAGTTTCTAAGGACATTACATTGACCGTTACCGTCATTATCCCCGTATACAATCGTGCAACGCATATCCGGTCAGCGATCGAATCCGTATTGCGCCAGAACGCGCCACTGCCGCTTGATGTTTTGGTTATCGACGACGGGTCAACCGACGCAACACCAAAGGTTCTGTCCGCCCTCGCGGATCAGGACCCACGCGTCCGCATTGTGCGCCGCGAAAACGGCGGCGTCACGCGTGCACGGAATACGGGCCTTGAAAACCTGCTGCCGCAAACCGCGTTTGTGACCTTTCTCGACTCTGATGATATTATGGCACCGGACCGTTTTGCTACCGACCTGAAAATCCTGCTTGATGAACCCGAGGTCGAAATCACCTACGGCGATATGCTGATTACATTTGAAATTGACCGCGAAACCTTCAGCGTCCCCGTGGACGCAAAACAGATCGCGCTGACAAGCATCCACTTGGCGTGCTGCCTGTATCGGCGCGCCCTGATTGATCGCATTGGCCGGTTTGATGAAGGCTTGGAAATGGCTGAAGACACGGATTTTATTTTCAGAACGTTTGAGATCGGCGTGAATTTTCGCCAGACACCAACCGTTTGCCACTACTATCTGCGCCATGATGGAAACATGTCCGCCAAAATGGAAGACAATACATTATGGTTCAACCGCGCGCTTGTGCGCAGTGTGGTGCGGCGTAGGCGCGAACCATGGCGTCGCCTTGTGAAACCGGAATTCAACGTAGAACTTCCAAGGGATTTTTGGGCAAAATGAATTACGCTGTTGTTATACCGGCCTATAACGCCGCCCGCACGATTGTCGAAACACTTGATTCTGTTCTGGCGCAGAGCCTTCAACCCTCCGAAATTGTCGTGGTTGATGACGGATCAACAGACAACACCGTCGCATGTGTCAAAGCCCACCCTGCGGCCGCCCGCATTGTCAGCCAGCCCAACACGGGCTGTGGGGCGGCGACAACGCATGCGATCCGCCTGACAAGCGCGCCTGTAATCGCCGGATTGGATGCAGATGACATCTGGCTTCCGCAAAAAATGGCGCAGCAAATGGCCCATCTGGCGACCCTTGGCCCAAATGCGATTTCATTCACAAAATCGCGCCAGTTTCACCATGGTGACAGTGATCGCACAAAGGGCGAAGAACGCGATGCGCTCATCCGGTCGTCGATCGTTTTGCACAGGGCCACATTTGACAAAGTCGGCCCCGTCATCGACCCGCCTGGTGGTTCCGGTGACATGGTGGATTGGCTGGGTCGCGCACGCGCGGCAGGCTATAGCTTGCATATATTGCCCGAGGTTTTGATGCTGCGGCGCATCATTGCGGGCAGCATGACCTATCGCGCAGATGACTACAGCCACCGCGGCTATTTGTCGGTCGCACGCGCGGCAATCATGCGCCGGCGTCAGGCTGAACAAAAATGAACAGCTCCCTTCTTTCGCGCAGATTTCCGAATTTTGCATGGGCATGGCCCGACGGCGGGCGTTTGCAGTTGCTGCAAGCAGCCCTGAACCCCGATGAAACCGTCGCGCGTCAGGCCCTGTCTGATTGGCTGTCGCAAAACGATCTTGATGATGCCAGCTTTCCCGAACACCGGCTTTTTGCCGCGATAACAAGCCGCTTCGGGCGCGCGATTGACGCCTTGCCGGAATACCCGCGCCTTGTTGGCATGCACCGCCTGCATTGGACCCAGTCGCGTCTGGCCGTCTCTGCCAACCTGCCGCCCTTGCAAAAATTTGTTGAAATGGGGCTCAAGCCTGTCTTGCTCAAGGGGGCCGCGCGGGTTGCGCTTGATCCGACACAGCAAAAATCACGCAGCGCATTTGATCTTGATCTTGTGATGCCGGACGCGGATTTCGAAACCGCCGCCGCTATGTTGCTTGATGACGGCTGGCAATCCACCCGCGGCGAAAGCGCCTTGGGCCTAAAGGCGCGCCTGTCAAGCGTGCGCGCGCGCAATTTCAAAAAGGGGCGGTTTGGCGACATCGACCTGCACCGCTGTGCCTATCAGCACATCCAGGCGCACCCGCAATTTGACACCGCACTGATCCGCGACGCGATCCCCGTTAACTACTATGACCTACCGGTCTTTGTGCCTTGCGTCGAAGAACGGCTGGTAATGGCTATGGGACACGGCGCATGGGACGGGCACCACCACAGCGACTGGTTGGTCGATATCGTCGGGATACTTAACAGCGAAACCGTAGACTGGGACAAACTATATGCCATTGCGCAGGGCCGGCGATTGCGCGGGCCTGTTGCAATTGCGCTGTCGTTTCTTGCCCAAGAATTAGACATCCCCCTGCCGGATGACGCGCTGCGCCGTTTTGGTGCCCATTCTGCCCGCGCGCGATTGCGCGATATCCCTTCGTTGATACTCGCGCGCGATGCGCAAGATCTGACAGCGCTGCAAACCCGCGCCCGCGCCATCGTTCACGCAGCGGCGCGCATGCGGTTTTCGGGCCGAAACGCACAAAGCGACACGCGCCAACTGCGCAGGTTAACGCGCAAGGCACAGGCCGCAGATACCGGCCCGATGGTTCTGTCGCATGTCGCCGCACAATCGCATTCGGGTGCGGCGGGGACATGGACATTGACCGCAAATCTTGTGTTTAAAATGCCCGCCATACGCAGACGCATCGAGCTTGAAATCAACGGGGCAGACCGCAATCTTGGCCATGTGCAGGTGCTGCATCTGTCCAAGGCAGCCGGACCCTATTCTGTCCGGTTTTCGATGGATCTTGCGCTGGAGGAGACAGATTTCCCCATATCTTTGGTGTCGCTTGACAGCAAATTCATCCAGTCAGAACCGGACACGCCCGCGCGCATCAAATATGAACGTTTGCCGTTTGCGCCGCATTTGCTGGAACTACGTCAGGGCAAAAACCCGGGTTAGTTGCAATAACCGGACGGCATAGTAATACTTGATTGATTTTCAGGTCGGTATTTTGCAGTATGCATAAGACTTTAAGCAGATTTTATAGAACCCCAATCTACAAGAGAGTATCTTTATGCGACATATTCTAGTTTCGACTTGTGCTGCGGCCCTGCTTGGCCCTGCCACACTCAGCGCTGAACCGACATTCATGCTGGGTGGCGGTGTTGCCTTCGGTGGCGGCCAGTCGCCACAGTTTGCGATCACCGCAAAGATACTTTCCGACAACCAACCCGAAGAGGCCGTCTTTGGCCTTGGCGGTAGCTATTACCTGGGTTCAGGCGAATTTGGTGCGGATCTGAGCGCGGGCTACCTTTTCGACAACACCGCGCTGATGGTCGGCTATGATTTCTTGCAAAACGCACCAGTGTTCAGCTACGGCTACGCCGAAGCAGACGAAGCCGAAGCGCCGACAACAACACCCGACGTCACAGTGACAACAGCGGCGCCAACGACAGCAGCCCCGACCACCACAAGCGTGCCAACAACATCGCCCGCATAGGGCTGTGCCGGCGGCCATTCTCGGGTCGCAATGCTTTGTTACAAATATAGAATTGCGCAGCCTGAAACAAATCCATTTCAGGCTGCGCATTTATTTGGGGGGCCGCGGATTGGCGTATCCCCCGCATTCAAGAGGCCGTTTTGACAATACTGGTAACCGGAGGCGCAGGCTATATCGGCAGCCACATGGTCTTGGAGCTGATTGATCACGGGTATGATGTGGCTATTTTGGACGACCTTTCAACAGGTTGCAGCGCCGTCATCCACAAAGACGCGCGGTTCTTTCAGGGCGATGTCGCTGACGAGGCCATAATCGACCGTATCTGCCAGAGCTGCGATATATCGGCGGTCTTTCATTTTGCCGGATCAACCAGCCTGCCGGAATCGATAGGCGACCCTCTGCGATATTTTCAAAACAACACCGAAGCCAGCCGCGCGCTGGTGCAAAACCTGCTACGCTACGGCGTCAGACATATCGTGTTTTCGTCAACCGCGGCTGTCTATGGCGCAACCAGCAGCGCACCGATTGCGGAAACAGCGCCTTGTCAGCCCGCGTCGCCCTACGGGTGGTCGAAACTGTTTACCGAACAGATGTTGCAAGATGCGTCGCGCGCCTCTGGCATCGGCATTGCGATCTTGCGGTATTTCAATGTTGCGGGGGCCGATCCGGCGGGCCGGATCGGGCAATCCACGCCAGACGCACAAAGCCTGATCAAGGTCGCCTGCGCGGTCGCAGCGGGCAAGCGCGATGTGCTGGAAATATATGGCAACGACTACGCCACGCCCGACGGGACATGCGTGCGCGACTATATCCATGTCAGCGATCTGGTCATCGCGCACCGGCTTGCGCTTGTTGCGCTGCAATCAGGCGGCGCCAATATCTTGTGCAATCTGGGCTATGGCAAAGGCCATTCGGTGCGTGAAATCGCGGATGCTGTTGGCAGGGCCGCTGGCGCGCCACTCCCGGTCCGCAACCAACCACGCCGCGCAGGCGATCAGGCTATTGTCATTTCAAACGCCGATCTGGCCCGGGAACGGCTAGGCTGGACGCCCGCATTTGATGATATCGACGTGATCCTCAAGACAGCTTTTGCTTGGGAAAATGTGCCTGCCCGATAACCGGCTTTGCCTTTTGGGCGGCAACCTCTTGGAACACGGCATCGACGGTCCGCTTGTTGACCAGCTCTGTGAAATGCGCGCGCATTTCGTCAAGCGGCATGCCGACTTCTTCAAATCCCAGAACATAGTTTCGGATCCGGTCCTCCCAGACATTGCGATAGGCCACACCGTAGGGGCGTTCAAAACGGTGCATCCATTGCAAGAAAGGCAGGCACAAGGTCCGGCGCCCAAGGTTTCTGAATTTCTGGTGAATATAGCCTTCTTCACCGCCAAAGCCCTGAAATGACGGGTTAAAACCGGGCCACGCCGATTTCTTGCAGCTAAAGATGCCCAAGCCCTGACTGGGGATATCGAACGGGGTGCCATCGGGATCAAAATCATTTTCAGATTCGCTCCAGATGCCGAACATGCCGCTGCTCCACTTGGGCACAAAATGGGTAGCAACCGTGTTCAAATCGTCATGCAAAAGCGGCCCCTGCAACAGATCATCCGTGTCGGGGTTTGCGGCATAATAGTCCAATAACCGCTTAAGAGATCCGGGCGTGAAAAACACGTGACAATCCATCGACAGCACATATTCGCCGTAGGCTTCGTAGAAAATGTAATCGCGCACAGCGGTGCCTTTGATACCGGTTGCGGGAATATAGCGATAGTTGGGAATATTGTTTTCCAACCGCTTCAGCGCCGGCGCGCAGGCACCCGTCGGATTATTGTCCAGAACCAGAAATTCGACTTCGTCCAGAATTTCAGGATGATACAAGCGGATCGCCTGCAGCGAAAAGTAGACCCCGTCGTAATCATCATATGTGGCCATGCCGATTGTCAGTCGCGGGCTCAGCTTGCGGTCGGTGCGCGCAGGGATTTCCATCACCTTGTTGCGGCTGGCCTGTGATCCGCACATGCGCTGCACATAGCTGCGAAACACATCCGCGTCGGGTTTTACGCTGATCGCGTAATAGCACAGTTGATCGACGACATTCTCGATGTCGTCATAACCCGCATAATTAAGCGAAAACGCAGGCAAATCGCCCAGATAGGCCTGCAGTTTCTCGATAGCGGCACTGTCCAGATCGGGGTGGATATTCTTGATCTTGGCGGCAACATCCTGCACCGTCAGTGGCGCAATCGTCAGGTGGCTGTTACTGGCATGTTCCACAAAGATCACAAATGCCGGTCGGGTTGGCGCATTGGGCAACACCCAATCGGGATCGGCCAAGACAACCGCGCGGTCGGTGCCTGCCAATGTCAGGCAGTTGCTAAAATCCTTTAGCCCCGCCAAGGCCTTGTTCTTGTCACCTGCTGCAAATGCAACCGGCCCTCCCAACCCGACAAGCCCGTCATATTCAGGCATGAAAAACAGGTCGTTATCGGCCAGCATCGCAAGGCCGCGTTCAACCAGCCACGCAAGCAAATGCGATTTGCCACTGCCTTGGGCACCCATGACAAGAACCGTTTCCTGGTCCCATGATGCCGCGGCGGCATGCACCACAAATCCCCGCTTTGCGGTTGCCAAAATCTGTTGGACACGGTCGGTCAGCGCGGTAATGATATCCGCCTTTGCGACCGGTCCTACCGGCGCGAACCCTTCGCCCAGAATCATCCAGCTTTTGGGGGTCACCGCATCAATCCGGATCGTCGTAAGGGTGCTTTCTTGCGCGTCGCAGGCAACAACCCTTGGCCAGAAAGTCGCGATAACTTCGGTCAATTGATCCGGACAGTTGATCGCGATGACGGCATCGCCCAGTTTCAGGTAAATATGTGACATCTGGTCTGCCCGATCTTGTTTTGGGTCAATTTTCTGTGGCGCAACATGGCCATAGCCTGCGCAGATCATTGCCCCCGTCGTATTTGCGGTCAACGTAACGGCAAGAAATTACCCCGTCTAGCGGATCTCGTGCGAAATGGGCGTGGCACCGGCTGCGCCCGTTCTTTAGTGTCTGGCAGTATGACACATTCAAAATCCTTTCTTAATGTCTCCCAATCGGCCACTGGCCGGTGCTGGGTCGGCCCCTCGATCGAAGAAGACCGCCTCTCCGAGGCAATGGCGCAATCCACCGGCATGCCCGGCCCTTTGTGCCGCACGCTTGTGCGGCGCGGTGTGGCCGATAGCGCAGCGCAATCCTTTTTGGCGCCGACACTGCGCGACCTTCTGCCGGACCCGCAAGACCTGCGCGATATGGCAAAAGCCGCGACACGGTTTCTGGCCGCCGTGCAGGCCCGCGAACGGATTGCGATATTTGCCGATTATGATGTGGATGGCGGCACGTCTGCTGCGCTGCTGATCAACTGGCTGCGCGATATGGGGCTGGACGCCACGCTTTATATCCCTGACCGCATCGACGAAGGCTATGGCCCGAACGACGAAGCCATGGCAATGCTGGCCAAAGATCACGACCTGATTATCTGTGTCGATTGCGGCACGCTTTCGCACGGGCCGATTGCGGCGGCCAAAGGGGCCGACGTGGTTGTGCTTGACCACCACCTTGGCGGTGAAACCCTGCCCGATTGCGTGGCCGTGGTGAACCCGAACCGTCAGGACGAAAGCGGCGATCTGGGGCATCTTTGCGCCGCTGCCGTTGTGTTCTTGATGCTGGTCGAAGCCAACCGGCAGATGCGCGCCGCGGGTGAAAAAGGGCCGGACTTGATGGCCATGCTAGATCTGGTGGCGCTGGCGACCGTGGCCGATGTGGCCCCGCTGATCGGGGTGAACCGCGCGTTTGTGCGCCAAGGGCTGACCGTCATGGGGCGGCGCGCGCGGATCGGGCTGACAGCGCTTGCCGATGTTGCGGGGCTGGATCAGGCACCGACCAGCTATCATCTGGGGTTTTTGCTTGGGCCGCGGGTGAATGCGGGAGGGCGCATTGGTCAGGCGGATCTTGGCGCGCGGCTGCTTGCCTGCACCAACCGCCACGAGGCCGAAGCCATGGCCGCCAAGCTTGACCAGCTCAACACCGAACGCCGCGAAGTCGAAGCACAGGTGCGTGATCTGGCATTGGAACAGGCGACCGCACGCGGGCTGGACGGCCCGCTGGTTTGGGCCGCCGGCGAAGGCTGGCACCCTGGCGTGGTCGGTATTGTCGCATCGCGCCTCAAAGAATCCACCAACCGCCCCGCGATTGTAATCGGGCTCGACGGCGACGAAGGCAAAGGATCGGGGCGTTCGGTTTCCGGCATTGATCTGGGTGCCGCCATTCAACGCGCCGCGGCAGACGGGCTGTTGATCAAAGGCGGCGGGCACAAGATGGCCGCAGGTCTGACTGTCGCGCGCGATCAGCTTGATGCCGCGATGGAACGCATTGGCGCGCTGCTGGCCAAACAGGGGGCCGCCGACATCGGCCCTGCCGATTTGCGACTGGACGGGGTGCTGATGCCGGGTGCGGCCACGGTGGAACTTGTCGAACAGATTGAAAAGGCCGGACCATTTGGCGCAGGCGCCCCTGCCCCGCGCTTTGCCTTTCCTGACGTGCAAATCCTTTTTGCCAAACAGGTCGGCGCAAATCACCTCAAGGTCACCTTTGGCGACGGGCTTGGCGCGCGCATCGATTCCATCTGCTTTGGCGGTATGGACGGGCCGCTTGGTCCGATGCTTATGGGGCATAATGGTGCGCGGTTCCATCTGGCCGGACGGCTAGAGGTCAACACATGGCGCGGGCGGCAATCCGTGCAATTGCGGCTCGAGGACGCGGCACCCGCCCGCTAAAAAAATTCGCACAAAAAATAAAAATAAATCAAAATACCTCTTGCGCCCTTCGTCCAGTTTTTCTAAAAGCGCCACACACCAAGTGCGGTCCCTTCGTCTATCGGTTAGGACGCTAGGTTTTCAACCTGGAAAGAGGGGTTCAATTCCCCTAGGGACTGCCATTGGTGTAAAATTACCCCATTCAGACTTTATCGAACATGCGCATTTGGCGGTTGCCTTGCGGTCTATTCCGATTAGGTTCCTCCGTGAAATCTTTACGAAGGAACACAAAATGCCGCTGAAATATCTTCATACAATGGTGCGGGTCAAAGACCTTGAAAAAACCATGGCATTCTTTGCCCTGCTGGGCCTGAAAGAAACCAGACGCCATGACGTCGAAGCGGGGCGATTTTCCCTGATCTTCATGGCCCCCGAAGGCCAAGAGGATTGCCCTGTAGAGCTGACCTATAACTGGGATGGCGATGACGAACTGCCATCCGACAGCCGCCATTTCGGGCATCTTGCCTATGAGGTCGACGATATTTATGCGACCTGCCAGCACCTTATGGACAATGGCGTGACCATCAACCGCCCGCCGCGCGACGGGCGTATGGCCTTTGTGCGTTCGCCCGACAATATTTCCATCGAGCTTTTGCAAGCCGGCGGCAACCTGCCCGCGCGCGAACCTTGGGCCAGCATGGAAAACACCGGTCATTGGTAAACGGCGCGCGCCTTGTATTGCGAGGAGGCACGCTGCGCGCGGGCGCGATGATCCTGCGCGCCGCCATATTAGCGCTTTGCGTTCCGGTCGCGGCAACGGCAGCCTGCCGCCATGCATTGGCGCTGGGGCTTGATGTTTCAGGCTCTGTGGATGCGGTGGAATACCGGCTGCAGCTTGACGGGCTTGCCGCCGCTTTGCAAAGCGAAGCGGTGCAAGCGGTGCTGTTCCAGCAGCCGGATGCACCGGTCAGCATCAGCATCTATGAATGGAGCGGGCCGACCGACCAGACCGTCATCCAGCCATGGATGGCCCTGAACGACCCCGCCCAGCTGAACCGGCTTGTGACAGTGCTGCACGGCCACCAAAGGCAGGCCGCAGCACCCACAACGGCGATCGGTGCGGCGATGATGACGGGATTTGCGCTGCTTGACCAGCAGCCCGCATGCTGGCGGCGCACGCTTGATATTTCGGGTGACGGCGCGGCCAATACAGGTCCGCGCCCGCAAGATATCGCGCCCCATCTGGTGCCGGTCGGTGTGATCGTGAACGGGCTTGTCGTGGCGGCCGCGGATGATACCGAACTTGCCGCATATTACCGGTCCTATGTGATCCGCGGCGCAGGCGCATTTGTCGAAACCGCGCGCGGATTTGAAGATTACGCCGCCGCGATGGAACGCAAATTGCTGCGCGAACTACAAAGCATCGCCATCGGATCGCTTTAGTAGATATAGCGGATCTGCTCGGTCCAATAGCGTTCCACACGACGCAACGCGCCTGTGATATTGTCCAACCCGTCATGATCAAGCACGTCCCGCGCGATCAGCCCGTCCGCATGGGTGACAAATAGCTGGGCAATAATGGCGCGCACATTACGCCCCTTTTCCGACAGGCGCACGCGCACGGACCGGCGGTCGATTTCGCTGCGCTGGTGGTGCATATAGCCCAGATCAACCAGCTTTTTCAGATTGTAAGATACATTCGAGCCCTGATAATAGCCGCGCGTTTTCAGTTCACCGGCCGTGACCTCGTTATCGCCGACGTTAAACAGCAACAGCGCCTGCACCGCGTTTATTTCCAGGATGCCAACCCGTTCAAATTCGTCCTTGATCACATCAAGCAATAGGCGGTGCAGCCGTTCAACCAATGTCAGCGCATCAAGATAGCTGGCCATAAAGCTGGCACTGCGCGCCGCTGCATGGCCCTTGGGTTTTGGCCCGTCGATATCAGTATGGATACTCATATTTTTTACTCCGTCTTCAGCTGCCCCAGAAAGCTAAAACAAAATAAAAAACATTCAGTTAAATGCTAAAATTGTAGGTAATCCAAACAGTTTCGGTCAGCGAGGCGCATCGTGTAAAGGACGCACCGTATCGTCAAATGTCACATGGCGTCGCCGAAAATGCGTGTCTTTTACGCAATTTGGCCCGCTGATTCTGTCCATGCGAAAATGCCGGAAACCATCGCGCGCAGGATCCCAAGCCACCAGATACCAAAGCGGCGGTAAGATCAGCATTGCTTGCGGTTCAATGGAACGCTGCGTGATCACCCCTTTTGCATCGCGGTATTCAAACGCCAGATGCCTGCGCTCCAAAAACGCCGCTTCAAACGCGGGCAGCAAGGCCGGGTCGATCTCGCCTAAATCAGAAATATCAACCTGCGGCGCGAGCGTCCCGACATACAAACAGTCAAGAAACTGCCGCAGATCGCGGATTTTATCGGCAGGCAGCGCCTTTTCAATCTTGGCAAGCCCCGTATCCGCAAGCCCCGAAAAGGGCAGATTGCCTGCCGCACGCATGGACGCCACGCTGATCAGCAACGCAAACACTTCTGCGACTGACAGCCGCGCCGTGGTCTGCACAGATTGCGGATCAAGCTGCAGACCGCCACCGCGACCGGATTCGGAATGAATGACAAAACCCGCGTCCCGCAACGCAGAAATATCGCGCAGGACTGTGCGCCGTGACGCGCCCGCTTCGCGCGCAAGTTCCGCGATTGTCGACGTCCCGTTGCGGCGCAAATGGCGGACAATGTTGTCTTGTCGGTGACGCGCGTTCATTTTCATCACCTGACCGTTAAAGGTGTCATTTTTTGGCACCTTTTTATCCTATCTCTGATTCACGCAAGCAAACAAGGAGATATCGTTTTGCAAACTCACTACCGTAGCTTCCCCGCGCCAAGGCGCATCGCCCTCAATGATGTCACATTAGAGGTTTTTGAAGCCGGCCAGGAAAACATCGGAAACCCGATTGTGCTTTGCCACGGATGGCCAGAGCATGCCTATTCCTGGCGTTACCAAATTCCGGCGCTGGTCGCTGCGGGCTATCACGTTATCGCGCCAAATCAGCGTGGCTACGGGAAATCAACCTGCCCTGATGATGTCAGCGCCTATGACATTACGCAGCTCACGGGGGATCTGGCCGCGCTGCTTGATCACTACGGTTACACAGACGCGACATTTGTGGGGCATGACTGGGGGGCGAATATCGTCTGGGGCTTGGCGCTTTTGCAGCCTTCGCGGGTGCGCAAAATCATCAACCTTGCCCTGCCTTATCAGGCACGCACTGCGCAGCCCTGGATCGACATGATGGAAGAATTCTTGGGCCCCGACTATTATTTCGTGCATTTCAATCGCCAACCCGGCGTAGCCGATGCCGTGCTTGATGCGCATTGCGCACAGTTCCTGCGCAATTTGTTTCGCAAAAACGTGCCCCTGACACCGCCTGCGCCCGGTATGGTGATGATTGATCTGGCACAGGCGGATACGCCGCTGGGTGATCCGCTCATGAGTGATGATGATCTGGCCGTCTACGTCGATTCATTCACCACGTCGGGATTCACAGGCAGCATCAACTGGTACCGGAATCTGGATCGCAATTGGGGCATTTTGGACGGTGTTGATCCGGTGATCCACACCCCCGCGCTGATGATCTATGGTGATCGGGATACTATTCCGAAATCAGACAGGCTGACCGATTTTGTACCCAATGTGGATGTTGTCAGTCTTGATTGCGGGCACTGTATCCAGCAAGAAAAGCCCGCGCAAACAAATGCGGCGATTTTGGGCTGGCTGGCCGCGCAGCCGTAACAGGATCGCGGCGCCCTCTGGTTTCATCAGAGGGCAACGCCCCCTAAGCGGGCCGCGTCACCCCATGCGCGCCTTTGGTAACTTGCGCAATCAGGCCCGCATAGCTGTCTGGCACCGCAAATTGCCCACCGATCCAGCCATAGATATCGTGGTCGTTTTCCGCCAAAAGCGCGTCATAAAGCGCCAGTTCCGCATCGGACATCCCTGCCAGATGCGCATCGGCAAAGGCGGATAAAATCAGATCCATCTCTTTGATACCGCGCCGCATCGACCGCATCCGCATCCGTTTGATCATGGCTTCGCGTGTTTCGGTCATGACTGTTCCCTAATGGCTGTGCGCAGACGCTTTTCAAGCTGCCCGAGCTTTTTGGCCGACTGGCTGATCTGGGTTTGTAAAAGCCGCATTTCGGCCAAAAGATCAAGCAGGTCGCCAGAAATCTCGTGGGTATCTTCGGGCGCATCGGGGCCTTCGCCTTCGCCGGTTAACAGCCAGCTAAGCGATACGCCCAGCAAACCGGACAACATTTGCAAGCGGTTCGCGCGCGGCTCTTTTGTGTCGTTTTCCCATGCGGCGATCACGGCAGTTTTCACGCCCAGACGGCCCGCCAGTTCTTTTTGGTCCAGCCCTGCCGCGTCACGCGCGCCTGCCAGCCTGTCGCCAAATGTTGCGGCATCTTCGCCGAACCAATCGTCATTCACATCGGTCATCTGCGTCATCCTTGTTGCTTGCGCTTTTAGGTCGGCCCATCCTATGACAGGCATAGGCATAATTTACCACCGGATGACCAAAATGACCTTTCTCTCTGCGACCCTTGACCGCGTGAAGCCGTCACCGACAATTGCAGTCACCACCAAAGCCGCCGAGTTGAAAGCCGCAGGGCGCGATATCATCGCCTTGGGCGCGGGCGAGCCCGATTTTGACACGCCGCAAAACATCAAGGATGCAGGCATTGCCGCAATCAACAGCGGCAAGACAAAATACACCGCCGTTGATGGCATCCCTGAACTGAAGCAGGCAATTTGCGCCAAATTCGCGCGCGACAACGCCCTGACCTATACCCCCGCCCAAGTGACCGTCGGCACCGGCGGCAAGCAGGTGCTTTATAACGCCTTTATGGCCACGCTGAACAAAGGCGACGAGGTAATCATCCCTGCCCCCTATTGGGTCAGCTACCCTGATATGGTGCTGCTCGCTGGCGGGACGCCTGTCACCGTTGCTGCATCGCTGGACACCAGTTTTAAAATCACCGCCGCCCAGCTCGAGGCCGCGATCACCCCCAAAACCAAATGGTTCCTGTTCAATTCGCCATCCAACCCCACGGGCGCGGGTTATTCTTGGGATGAACTCAAGGCGTTGACAGATGTGCTGCTGCGCCACCCGCATGTCTGGGTGATGACCGATGATATGTATGAACATCTGGCCTACGGCGATTTTAAATTCTGCACCCCTGCGCAGGTTGAACCGGCACTGTATGACCGCACACTGACTGTGAACGGCGTGTCCAAAGCCTATGCCATGACAGGCTGGCGGATCGGCTATGCTGCCGGGCCAGAGCCGCTGATCAAAGCGATGCGCAAGGTGCAATCGCAATCGACATCCAACCCTTGCTCTGTCAGCCAATACGCGGCCATCGAGGCGCTGAATGGCACGCAGGATTTCCTTGCGCCGAACAATGACATGTTCGTGCGGCGCCGCGATCTGGTTGTCGATATGCTCAACACAGCCCAAGGCATCGTCTGCCCAAGACCCGAAGGCGCGTTCTACGTCTACCCGTCCATCGCGGATTGCATTGGCAAGACCACGGCCGCAGGCACGCTGATCGACAATGACGAAGCGTTCGCGACCGCGCTGCTCGAAGAAACCGGCGTTGCGGTCGTGTTCGGGGCAGCCTTTGGCCTCTCGCCCAACTTCCGCGTCAGCTATGCAACCTCTGACGATGCGCTTAAGCAAGCCTGCCAGCGGATCATCGATTTCTGCGCAAAGCTGTCATAAAGACCCGATATCCCCCTGCGGCGCAGCCCAAGCGCCGCAAGGGGTTCTTGCGGCACACATGTGCTGATCGCAATGCGCCCCCCCGAATTCGCATTATTGCAAACGGAGCCTTGGCAAGGCGCACCGGCCTGTTAGGATACCCACAAACGGATCATCACAGGCACAAAATGCAATCGCCACAGCTCCCGCCCTATTATTTCCGCGTCCGTGATAACGGGGCAGCTGTGTTTCGTCTGGACACGCAAAACCGGCAGCGCCGGATCGAGATGGAACAGATCGCCGTCGTAAACACCAACCGCGGCGATTACAAAGCACAGGGTGATTACCAGCTAACCGCCGATGATATCGCTGCAATTGACGCATGGCTTGCCGCCCGCTGCGCATTGCTGGCCCAGCGCGGCATCGACGACATCCACCGCACCATCGACCAGATGAATATCGCCACCCAATGGGCGCAGTCAAAGGCCAGCGATGACCAGCTGGAAGCCGTCACAGACCGGTTCTTGCTGGCGATGCATGACCTGCGGTCTGTTCTGGTGCGCAAAAAGGCCGACCGGATCAATAAACCCGGCGATTAGACGGCTTGCGGCAGGGGGCGGCCTTCGTCCCATGCAATGATGTTGTCCAATGCCATCTGGCCCATCGCCTCACGGATTTCCAGCGCGGCCGTGCCAAGATGCGGCAATAGCACCACGTTTTCCAACGCGCGGAATGCATCGGGCACCTGCGGTTCCTTGGCATAGACATCCAGACCCGCGCCCGCGATTTGCCCCGTCTCAAGCGCCGCAATCAGCGCCGCCTCATCCACCACATCGCCGCGCGCGATATTGATGAAAATCCCGCGTGGTTTCATCTGTGCCAGCATATTTGCGTCAATCAAATGCGCATTACCGCCACCACCTGGCACGGTCACGACGATAATATCCGCCTGCCCCATCAGATCGGCAAGGCTATCCACCTGCCGCGCAGGAAAATCCACGGGTTTGGTCGAGCGGTTAAAATAGATGACCGGCATATCAAAACCGAAATGGCAGCGGCGCGCCACGGCCTGCCCGATGCGGCCCATACCGACAATACCCACGGTCTTGCCGGTGACATGGGTGCCCAGCATATGGGTCGGCGCCCAGCCTTCCCATTTATCCGCACGCACAAGCCGTTCGCCTTCGCCCGCGCGGCGGCAGGTCGACAGGATCAGGGTCATGCCGATATCAGCGGTGGCATCGGTCACCACATCCGGCGTGTTCGATACGGCCACACCCGCCGCACGTGCGGCATCCGCATCAATATGATTGTAGCCCACACCGAAATTGGCCAGTACCTGACAGCGCAGATCACCCGCAAAGGCATCCGCGCTGAAATCATCACCCAATGTGGTCAGGATCGCATCGTAATCCCTAAGCGCGGCGTTAGCCTCGGCCACTGTCATGCCTGCGGCAACATCGCGCAAGGTCACATCATACCGCGCGCGCGCCGCGGCAATGGTCGCATCGGGAAAACGGCGTGTCAGCAGCAGTTTTTTCAATGTAGGCGTCCTCCTAAGGGTACATCCTGATCCGGACCAACTAGAACGACAGCGCCGTCTTTGTCAGGCATGCCCAGCACCAGCACCTCGGACATGAATTTGCCGATCTGGCGGGGTGGGAAATTCACCACCGCCAAGACCTGTTTGCCGATCAGCGCATCAGCTGTGTAATGCGCGGTGATCTGGGCCGATGTTTTCTTTTCGCCGATTTCATCGCCAAAATCGATCCACAGTTTAATCGCCGGCTTGCGCGCTTCCGGATAGGGTTCAGCGCGCAGCACAGTGCCAACACGGACATCGACCTTTAGAAAATCGTCAAAGCTAATTTCAGCCACGCCCCAGTTCCCGCGATCTGTCTGCGGCTGCCGCAACCGCACGGCGCAGCAACGGGCCAAAGCCGGTTTCGTCGTCCATCAGCACCTCAAGCGCGGCTTGGGTCGTGCCATTGGGCGAAGTCACATTGACCCGCAATTGCGCAGGATCATCATCAGCGGTTTCGGCCAATTCGCCCGCACCGCCGACAGTGGCCTTGGCCAGATCCATTGCCAGATCAGCAGGCAGCCCTTGGGCCACCCCCGCCGCAGCAAGGGTTTCGATCAGATGAAACACATAGGCCGGACCAGAGCCGGAAACAGCGGTCACCGCATCCATCTGATCCTCGGATTCAAGGCGCACAACTTGCCCCACCGCCAGCAACAGCGCCTCGGCCAGATCAAGGTCGGATTCGCCTGTATCACCGTTGCCGATCAAGGCCGTAATCCCGCGCCCGATGGCGGCGGGGGTATTGGGCATCGCGCGGATAATCGGGGTGTTTTCGCCCAGCATGTCTTCGAATAACGCAAGCGGCGTGCCCGCCGCGACCGAGATCACCAATGTGGCCCCGCCGCCCAGCGATTTCACATCCGGCAAGGCTTCGGCCATCATCTGCGGCTTGACCGCAACAACGACAATTGCAGGGCTTTGGGGCAATGCGCCGCCAATATTCACACCCTGTTTCCTAAGCCACTCTGACGGGTGCGGATCAATCACCCAGATTGACGCCGCTGGCAATCCGTTGCGCAACCAACCCGCAAGCATGGCCGAACCCATCTTGCCACACCCCAATAAAACAAGACCGCGTTTCGCGACGTCATGCATGTTCATCATCTGCACCTATGAAATTTTCGTACCGTAAAATTACGCAAAACAGGGGACAGGTTAAACCCCTTAAACTGCTCGAAAATCAGGCGCGCCCGTAAGCCCCGCCAATCGCTATCTGCACCGCGTCTTCGGGGGTATTATCGGCCCAAGTGACCAGCTGGATAGCTGGATAATACTGTTCGCAAGCGTTCACTGCCGCGTTGATCATCGTGTCAATCTGGTCGGGGCCTGCCATCTGGTCACCCGCAAGCATCAGCCCATAGCGGTAAACCATCAGTTTTTGCGCGTCCCACCAAGTGAATGCGCCAGCCCAGCAGCGGTCATTGATTGTGTTCAACGTCTCATAGAGCGCGGGCAGACGGTCGGTTGGCGGCTCCATCTCATATGTGCAGATCAGGCGCAGGGTCTCGTCATAGGCGGACCATGCAAGCGTGATCGAATAATTGCGCCACTGGCCACGGACCAGCATCGCAATCTGGTCATCATGCACGCGGTCGAACTCCCATTTATGGTGCTCTGCGATATATTCCACCAGATCGATCGGATGGGCGTCCTCGGCCTCTAGGTAGTGCTCGGATAATGCCATTGTGCCTGCCTCGCTACTTTGGCGCATCGGCGGTGGCAGCCCCCAAGCGCTATGTACCTACTCTAGGGACAGTAGTGTTCTTGTTTATCCCCTACTACATATCGTTGCAGCGGATTCACGTTCTGTAAAGCCATTTGTCGGGGATAAGTCAGGGGCGCAGGGCATTTCTTGTGGATAAAAAACCGTCAGAGGCGCAACAATGACACGCGCTGGCCTATGAAAAAAGCCACCAACCTGTCATAAGGTCCACCACAGACCGTGCATTTTAACAATTACTTGATTGGATTAATGATGACCAAACACTTGCATACATCCGCAATCGCGCTTGCCCTTTCGCTGGGCGCAACTGCAGCCACCGCCGAAGACAGCTTTTACCAAGGGCAGGTCATCGAATTGAGCGCAGGCATTTTCGCGCCGCTCAATACGTTGCAAGACACGTTGACAACCCCCAACGGTGGCGGCGCACAGGTGCAATCCACCGATGCGCTGAATTTCGGGCTGGGGCCGCGGATCGACGTCGCATATAGCCGCCCATTGGGCAACAATGCGCGATTGATCGTGGACATTTCTGCCGCAGAAGTCACGGGTGATACGACGATAACCATTGGTGCAACGTCTGAAACCTTCCCAGGCAGTTATGACGATGGATACCAACTTCCGTCAGCGAACGACTATGACACAACCGTCAAGACAGAGATGGCAACACTCAGAGTTGGTGGCGAATGGGCGATCAACCCTGCCTGGCGGGTCAGCGCGGGTCTTCAAGCGGGGCAAGCAGCACAAGACCTTGAAGCTTTCTCGCAAAATAGTTCCCGCAACATCACATCAACATCGCGCAATGAAATGTACGGTGTCTTTGGCGGCGTCAGCTATTACCACGGTATCAACGATGATATGGCGCTGCGCGTATCTGCAAACCTCGGTGTCTTGGAAAACAATTTCACCTACGATTATGCGAATATTGATTCAGGTGGATTTACCGACCAAGAAGCCAGCGGCACCAGTTCCGGTACAGCCTATTCAGCACAGATCGCGGCAAGGCTCGAACGCAACATAAACGACCATAGTATGATGATATTCGAAATCGGTTATGAAGGGCTCAGCGGTATAGGCAACGGCGCGGATACATTCCTTGATGCCGAAGGCACAGCGTCAACCGCCCATATCGACGAAGACATGATCGGTGCGGCCTATATCAGCGCAGGTTACGCGCTGCGGTTCTAGGGCCACGTTAAACAGCGCTTTGCGCCCCGATTACGGGCGCAAAGCATGGTTGCAAATCTGCGCGCAACCCCGCAAGTTGGCCCCAATAGCAGGAGCCAACCCATGAATACCGATCTTCTCAAACGCCTATGTGAAACCCCCGGTGTGCCCGGCAATGAACACCGCGTGCGCGACCTGATAACGTCCGAAATTGACGGGCTGTTTGATGAAGTTTCGGTTGATCCGATGGGCTCGCTTTTGTGTAAACGCAGCGCCAGCGGCGCGGACCCGCTGAAGATCATGCTGCTGTGCCACATGGATGAAATCGGGTTTCTGGTCAGCCATATCGACAAGGACGGCAACCTGTATCTACAGCCCGTCGGCGGGTTCGATCCGCGCAACCTGTTTTCGCGCCGTGTCTTGGTTTGCACCGACGATGGGGATTACAAGGGCGTGATGAACCCGGGCGGCAAGCCCGTGCACATCGCATCCCCCGAGGACCGCAAGAAGATCCCCGAAGTCGGAGAATTCTTTGTCGATCTCGGCATGGGCGCCAAGGCGCATGATGTGGTCAAGGTCGGCGATTTTGTCGTGATGGACGAACCGTTCTTGGAAATGGGCGACAAATTCGTGTCCAAGGCGCTTGATAACCGGATTGCCTGCTGGCTCGGGATCGAGGCAATCCGCCAGTTGGGTGACAAAGGGCGCAATGCCGAAATCCATGTCGCCTTCACCTGTCAGGAAGAAGTCGGGCTGCGCGGCGCACGCACAGCGGCCTTTGCGATTAAACCCGATATCGGGCTTGGCATCGACACCACGCTTGCCTGCGACACGCCCGGCATCCCCGAAAAAGACGCAACCACCCAGCAAGGCAAAGGGTTCGGCCTGCACATCCGCGACAGTTCATTCATCGCAGATAAGGCGCTGGTCAAAGAGATCGAGGCCATCGCTGTCAAAAACGATATCCCCTACCAGCGCACCATGCTCGCCGCAGGGGGCCAAGACGGGGCCGCCGCACAACAAGCCGCCGCAGGCGCACGCGCCGTCGGGATTGTGGTTGGGACACGCTATATCCACACGGTCACCGAAATGGTTGAAAAGGGTGATTTGCAAGCCGCGCTAGATATTCTCGTGGCGTATTTGTCGGAACAGTAACGACATCGCAACTGCACAACGACCCAGGCACCTGTCGCAGCGGATTATTGGGCGGCATATTTTGGAACTATGGCCCGCCGCACGCGCAAATGATGACACATCATTTGCCTGCAGGAATTCTTAGAATTCCTGCACTGGCATCGAAGCTAGTTACTTCCCCTCGAGCGCCGCAATCCGTGCTGCCAGCGCTTCGTTTTCTTCGCGGGCTTTCTGGGCCATGGCGCGCACGGCGTCGAATTCTTCACGCGTCACGAAATCACGGTCGGCCAACCAGCGGTCCATCATGGATGACATTGCCGTTGTGGCCTCGTCCTTGGCACCTTGGGCCACGCCCATTGCGTTGGTCATCAACTGGCTGATGTCGTCGAACATTTTATTCTTGGTTTGCATCGTTTTCTCCGATCACGTTTTCCCCTATATGGGGCCACAGCCGCGCGCGTTCAAGCTGGTTGACTTCACCGTGCCAGCATTAGAGGAATAGCCCATGATAGCAGCCATCCCCTTTCCCGATATCTCCCCCGAGATTTTCTCGGTCACTTTGTTTGACCGCAGCTTTGCGCTGCGCTGGTATGCGATGGGCTATATCGTTGGCATATTTTTGGGCTGGCAGTTGATCAAATACGCGCTGCGGCGTGCGGAAATCTGGCGCAATGGCCCGCCAATGCAGACCAGCCGGCTCGAAGACCTTTTGACCTATATCGTGGTCGGGGTGATCGCGGGCGGGCGCATGGGCTATGTGCTGTTCTACAAACCCGCCGATTTCATCGCGCGCCCGCTTGATATCATCAAGATCTGGGAAGGCGGGCTGTCGTTTCACGGCGGTTTCATCGGTGTCATCGTCGCGGTCTATCTGTTCAGCCTGCGCAACAAGATTGTCCTGTCCGAACTGGCCGATATTATCGCCGTGGCCGCAACGCCCGCGATCCTGCTGGTGCGCTGCGCGAATTTCATCAACGCAGAACTTTGGGGCCGCCCCACCGACCTGCCTTGGGGTGTGATCTTTCCAGGCCAAGCCGCGCAATCTTGCGCCACATTGCTGGCCGATTGCGCGCGCCATCCTTCGCAGCTTTATGAGGCGGGGCTTGAGGGCCTGTTGCTGGGCTCCATCCTGATCCTGCTCGCGTTCCGCTTTGGTGCGCTGAAAAAACCGTGGCTTCTGACGGGTGTGTTTTTTGCGGGCTACGGCATGGCGCGGTTTCTGGTCGAATTTGTCCGCCAGCCGGATGCACATTTTCAAAGCGTCGGGAATGAACTGGGGCTTGCGTTCCACTATAACGGCTGGGGGCTGACCATGGGGCAGACATTGACCCTGCCGATGATCATCATCGGGCTGAGCGTCATCATCAGAGCCACCCGCAGATGACCCCGCTTGGCACCCAACTGATTGCGCGCATCGGGCGCACGGGGCCGATCAGCATAGGCGATTATATGGCCGATTGCCTGATGCATCCCCAACACGGCTATTACGCGACCCGCGATCCGTTCGGGGCAGCGGGCGATTTCATCACCGCCCCCGAAATCAGCCAGATGTTTGGTGAACTCATCGGGCTATCGCTCGCGCAAAGCTGGCAGGACCAAGGCGCACCTGCGCAGTTCACATTGGCCGAACTTGGCCCGGGGCGCGGAACATTGATGGCCGACATCCTGCGCGCCACCAAATCCGTGACCGGCTTTCATGCGGCGCTAAGCGTGCATTTTGTTGAAACTTCACCTGTGCTGCGCAAGGCCCAAGCCGCCGCCGTCGCGGATGCCATCTGGCACAATGATGCAACCACCCTGCCCGATCAGCCGCTTTGGCTGGTTGCAAATGAATTCTTTGACGCACTGCCGATCCGGCAGTTTGTGCGTGACGCAGACGGCTGGCGCGAACGGATGGTTGGTGTCTCGGATGGGGCGCTGATGCTCGGGTTGTCGGCGGCGGCCCCGATTGATCTGCTTGCCCACCGTTTGGATGACACCAAAGACGGCGATCTGGTCGAACATTGCACCGCCCTGCCCGGTATCGTGCAGCAACTCAGCGATAAGATCGAACGCTTTGGCGGTGCGGGGCTGATCATCGACTATGGCGATTGGGTATCACTGGGTGACACACTGCAGGCGCTATGCGCGCATGAAATGGTTGATCCGCTGGCCCAGCCCGGCTTGGCCGATCTGACCGCCCATGTCGATTTCGCGGCCATTGCCGCAAATGCAGCGCCAGCGAAATTCAGCCGCCTGACACCCCAAGGGGTGTTTCTTGAAAGGTTGGGAATTACGCAACGCGCCCAAAAACTGGCGCAACTGCTTTCGGGTGACGCGCTTGATGCGCATATCAAAGCACATCGGCGCTTGACCCACCCCAGCGAAATGGGCGACCTTTTCAAAGTCATCGCACTTTACCCAAGCAACGCAACCCCGCCCCCCGGATTAGACCCATGACGCTTGATATTATCACCAGTCCCGATCTGAACGGGGTCGCGCATGGCTTTTTCACGCGCAAGGGCGGCGCCTCTTCGGGGGTGTTTGCGGGGCTTAACTGCGGTTATGGCAGTTCCGACCAGCACGATGTTGTCAACATCAACCGCGCGCGCGTGGCCGCCGCGATGGATGTAACGCCTGCGCAACTGGCAGGGGTGCATCAGGTGCATTCCGCCGATGTGGTCGTGATGGACACCCCGCACGACCCGCAACCCAAGGCGGACGCGCTGGTCACCGCAACCAAAGGTCTGGCGCTAACCATCCTGACCGCCGATTGCCAGCCCGTGCTGTTTGCGGATCCGGTTGCAGGGGTCATCGGCGCGGCCCATGCCGGATGGAAAGGCGCGCTTGGCGGCGTGCTTGAAAACACCGTTGCGCAGATGGTCGGCCTTGGCGCGACTCCGGCAAATATCGCGGCTGTGATCGGGCCATGCATCAGCCAGCGCGCCTATGAGGTGGGTCCCGATTTTATGGATCAATTCATTGCCGCTGATCCACGGTTCGACCGGTTCTTTGTGGCGGGAAACGGCGACAGGTTGCATTTTGACCTCCCCGGATTCGGGCTGCATAAATTGCACGCTGCGGGCATCGCCAACGCACGCTGGACACATCATTGCACCTATGCAGACCCGCAACGCTTTTATAGCTACCGGCGCTGCGTGCACCAAAAAGAAGCCGACTATGGCCGGCTTATTGCAACAATCCGACTCTAGCTTTGCGTGGTTTTCGCGCCCGCGCCGTAAAAATGCCCATATTGCAACCAATGCTGGAAGCTGCGGGGACGCCCCCGCAACAAAAGGCATCTTGAAATGCTGCTGACCAACAGCGGCATGCGGTCAGCAGGTGCCAAGCGACCAAAGCGCAGCACGCAATGACTGCGCATTATCGTCGGGCACAAACCGGCGAAAAATAGCCTAAGTAAATGATACCTTTTGACAATTGCGGTGGTAAGGAATTGAAATCGCGTCAATATTAACCATTTAGCAGCGCAGAATGGCGCGCGCGTCTGATGACAGAAAGAAGCGACAACAAAATGAAAACATCCAATCTTACGGGGGCAAGCGCAATAACCAAGACGCCTCGGGCAGGGTCGGATGTGCAGGCGCGCCAAAGCCAGAACAAATATCCAACGCGCAAATATGAAATCGCTTACCTGAACGCCGAAAATGAAATTGTTGAATTCGCACGCATGGCGCCCGCACTGCCGACATTCGAAAACGCCTTCGGGGCGCTGGGGCGCGGGGCAATGGTGCATACGCAAAACGGTCCGATGACAGTCGAAGACCTGTTGCCGGGTGATCGTATCCGGCTGGCAAACGGTGAATGTGAAACGCTGCTATGGCGCGGGTCGATGGTGCTGCATCCGGATGCGGTTGAACCCAATTCGGAACATTGCTGCCTGACGCGGATCACAGCCGAAGCGCTTGGCCCGTCGCGGCCCACGCCTGATCTTGTGCTGGGGCCAACCGCGCATTTGTTGCACCGTGCGGCGGGTGTGCGCACATTAACCGGCAAACGTGCCGCCTATATTCCGGCGCGTGACTTTGTCGATGGCAGCCATTTTATCGCGCTAAGCCCTGCCATACCTGTGCAGCTTTACCAGCTTGGCTTTGCGCGGCAGGAAAGCCTGATGGTCAACGGCATCGAAATCGAAAGCCTGCATCCGGGAACATTCTTCGGGCTTGGTTTGCGCGGCGATCTTCTGGCGCAATATCTGGCGCTTTTCCCGCACAAACGTGATCTGGATGATTTTGGCGAAATGCGCTACCCGCGTCTGCGGATGCGCGATCTGGAGCTTTTGGAATAGCTGCTAGGCGCGGCGGCGGGTCCAGAACCGCAGGTTCAGTAGCACAGCAGCAACCGCAAGCCCGACAACCAGACCGGTCCAAAGACCAACCGCACCATAGCCCAGCCAGAACGCAAGCACATAGCTGGTCGGCAGACCGATGACCCAATAGCTGACCGTCGCCATCAGCATCGGCACGGTTGTATCCTGCACCCCGCGCAATAGACCCAATGCCATCACCTGCGCCCCGTCCACGATCTGGAACAGCGCGGCAACCATCACAAGCTGCACACCGACAGAAAGCAGCAGGTCGCGCGCTTGTTCTTGCGGATCAATGAACAGGCCGACAAGAAACGCCGGAAACAGCATGAACAACGCCGAAGTCGCCAAAGCAAAGACCCCCGACATCGCAATCGCGGCGATGCCGCCACGGCGCAGACCCACAGGGTCCTTGCGGCCCAGCGCGCGGCCTGCGCGCACGGTGGCAGCCTGACTAAAGCCGATATGCACCATGAATGTCAGGCTTGC
This sequence comes from Yoonia tamlensis, assembly GCF_900115105.1. Taxonomy (GTDB): domain Bacteria; phylum Pseudomonadota; class Alphaproteobacteria; order Rhodobacterales; family Rhodobacteraceae; genus Yoonia; species Yoonia tamlensis. The sequence goes on along the minus strand of NZ_FOYP01000001.1, from coordinate 665,302 downwards.
CAACTGGATCGCAATCCCGTGCGCAGCCAGTTCAATCGCGCCAATCCAGCCCATCATCACCGCACTGGCGCTGAATAGCCCACCTTCGGCCAATGAGGTTAGGCCAATCGGCCAGCCCAGCATAAAGACCCGGTTCAGAATTTCACGGTCAGAGCGCCAGAAGTTCTTGAACAATTGGAACTGCGGCAGCACCCGCAACGTATAGATCACCAGCATCAAGACAGACACCAATGTCACCGTGATCGAAGCAATCGCCGCCCCACGAATACCCAGTTCAGGCGCGCCCCAATTGCCGAAAATCAGCGCGTAATTGACAAAAACATTCATCACCGCCGCACCCACCGTCGCCCAAAGCAGAACGGCGGTATGTTCAAGCGCCGACAGGAATGATTTGAGCGTCATCACCATCAGCGCAGGGATCATCTGCCAGATCGTGATTTGCAGATAGATATGCGCCATCTGCGCAACGCTTTGATCCTGTCCGATTGCGGTCAATATGTCTTCGGCCCAAAAGAACGGGATGGTCACAATCACCCCATAGAAAATCGACAACCAAAGCCCCATGCGGGTCACGCGGCGGACTTGGGTGTCGTCGTTTTCTTCGGCAGCCAGCGCAACCAGCGGGGTGACGGCCTGTGCAAAGCCCGCGCCAACAATGAAGATCACGAAAAACATGGTGCTCGCGATCGTCGATGCCGCAAGCGCCGTCACATCATACCAGCCAAGCATGATCGTATCGGTCATATGGATCGCAAACTGCGCCACATGGCTCAGGATCAGGGGCATCCCCAGTTTGGCGATGGCTTTGACGTGGTCCGGATATGATTGGATTGTTGCATTCATCCGGTCAGGCTTAGGGTGAATTTTGCGGCCCGTCCATAGACATCGACGCGCGGTGCGTGACATGATCAAACCCGAACGGAGACAACCATGCAAAGCATCGCCGCACTGATCAGCCAAGCGCAGGCGTTTTATGCGCAGCTTGCGGATAACAACACCCGCGACTGGTGGACGCAAAATCGGGCCACCTATGACGATAGGCTAAAGCCCGGCGCGCTTGAATTACTGGATGAATTGACCGCGCCCCTGTCGGACCTCGCTGGCGCACCCGTCACACCCAAACTGTTTCGCCCGCACCGCGACGTGCGGTTTTCCAAGGACAAGACCCCATACAACACGCATCTGCATATGATGTGGCAAATCCAAACGGATGCGCCGCAAAATCCGGTGTTCTTTTTCGGGATCGGGGTGGATTACGTCAGCGCAGGCGCGGGGCTGATGGGCTTTGAAAAACCGATGCAGACCAATTGGCGCACAATGCTTGATCTGGATGGCGACCGTATGCTGGCTATTCTAGACGGGCTGGAAGCGACGGGGTTTTCATTCCGCGAACCCGCACTCAAACGCGTGCCAGCACCCTATGATCAGGACCACCCTGCTGCGCGGTTCATGCGGATGAAAGGCGCCGTCGCCAGCCGCGAAGTGCCACATGATGCGCCATTGCTGCCAATCTTCACTGCACTTTGGCCGCTGAACGCGCTTTTGCTATCAATCGCCGAAGCCTGACAGGGGTGGATCAAGATCCACCCTACGTTCCAGCCAGCCCTTGTAATGCACCACCAGCGCCCCCGTGAACGGCGCGTGCAGCGCCACATCAAAATGAAACCGCCCGTCTTTTTCATATTCGCGCGCGATGCTTTTGGGCAGGGCAAAACGCGGCATGGGGATTGGTCCAAATCGCCCTTTGGTGACCGGAAAATGCAGGCAATCATCCTGCACATGCAGGCCAAGCGTAAACGTAAACGGCCCGAACCGTTCTGTCAGACTTTCGCCGTTTCGCCGCAGGAATGACCGGAACCGCTGCCCGTCGAAATCACGTTCCCAGCCTTCGCCGCCATTATAGGGCGTCATCGTGACAGTCACCGGAATATCCTTGGCCTCTTCCGGAAACCGGAAAACCGCCGCAAAAATCCGTGCAAGGCGGGACTGCCCCCGCGTCACGGACCCGCGCCCGGCCCAGCGCCGTGGCCCGCAGACAATGTGCAAATCACGCACCTGCGGCGGCAGGATTGCGTAATCCGCCCCCAAGTGCCGCGCAAACAGCGGCTCGATGTCTTCGGTCACCGTCGTGTGCGTGACGGCAAGGTCAGCCATGCCAGCACAGATCGCATCAAGCGGAACAACCGCGACCGCGGGCCTTGCCCCTTTGGGAACTGCCGCAATGTCGCGTAACACCACACGCGCGGCGACAGCGGGGATATATGGCCCTTCACCGCCCGTTGCGACCATGCGCCATGTCCGCCGCTGCCAGCCCTCTGCTGATTGCAATGTAACAGCCACCGACATGCCGCCTTCGTCGGTGCCAAACGGATACAGCAGCTTTGCCACAAACAGCAGGAAACTGACCAACCAGCGCGGTATAGGAAACCGCCAGAACCCGCGCAGCCATGAAAACACGGCCAGTGACCAGTTCATCACGCCCAGTTCCAACCCCGCCCGAAACAGGACCGATCGTGCACCAAAGGCGTCAGCAAAGAGCCTGTGATCGGGGACTTCGATCATCCACGCCTTGCGCACGATCCCTTGGCCAAGATCAAACCGTGCAGGGCGCGACCAGCTGCGCATCGGGGACGCGGCACCATCCACCGGCACGTCAAAATCAACCCCGCATTGGTGCAAGATGCTGGCCACAACCGACCGACCGCGCGGCGCGCGATTGCCGGGCAGGATCGCTGTGCTGATCGTGTCGATCTGCGCGCCATCCGCCAGCGCCGCCACTGCCGCCGACGAAATCGCCGGCACGCTTGAGACACCAGAAAGGGCGAATACCCCCGCCGCTTTTGCCTCTACATCCAGAGCTGTAATTCCCGCGCAAAACGCCGGATCATCGGCCAGATCAAGATAATGCACCCCCTGCGCAATGCAGGCCCGCGCAAAGGCATAAGGATCATTACCATAAGCATGAAACGGCCCCGCCGCATCGACAACGGCATCAGGGTTTGCTGCCCAAAGCGGGCCAAGATCACCGGCGCGGTCAACCGCCAGCGCCCCCGCCCCAAACTGCGCAGCAAGTGCAGTGGCCTTTTCCAATGACCGCCCCGCAACGATCACGTCATGCCCGTCGCGGGTCAGCAGATCGGCCAGTTTGGCGCCGAAAACACCGTAGCCACCTAAGACGACAATTTTCATGACAACAACCTCGCGCGGAATTGCGGATCGGGCAAGCCGCACATATCGCCGCGTCCGAACATCGCGTAGCGATTGCGCGCAACACGGGCATAAAGCCAATTGCGGATCGGGCGCGGGATAATCCGAAGCACGGAAAACACATGCCCAAGCCCGCCTGACCGCTGGCCAACACGGATCAGCGCATCAAAATCGCGCCAAACCGTGCCATCTTCGATAAAGAGCCATGTATCAGGATCAAGCGGGTCCAGCCCATGCGCACGCATCAATGCCGCCCCGGTTTCAGATTGGATCGGGGCGATCTTGATCTCGCCTGTGCGGTCCAGCCGGTGGATCATCCGCGCGCCCCAAGAGCAAAGCGCGCATTGCGCATCCATCACGGCGGTCGGCGGGGTTCGGAGGGTCATTTTGCATCCACTTCACACAACTTATGCGGGCCGCACGCGCGGGGTGCAATGGGACAAACTGGCGCTAGGTCATATCCGAAGGGATCGGACGCGGTGATCCGGCATCATCCAGCGCGACGAAAATGAATTCGGCCTCGGTCACCTTTGCGCCCGCCTTCCCAAACCGGCCCCGCGCCCAGACGTCGACATGCACTTTCATCGAGGTCCGACCAACATGGGTCAGGTTCGCATAAAGCGTCACCTCGTCACCGACCTTCACAGGGCGCAAAAAATGCATCCCTTCAACCGCAACCGTGGCACTACGCCCCTGCGACACACGCCCCGCCAAATTGCCCGCAGCCAAATCCATCTGCGACATGATCCAGCCGCCAAAAATATCGCCCGCAGGGTTGGTATCGGCGGGCATTGCGATCGTGCGAATAACAAGAACACCGTCGTCCTGCTGGCGCCCATGCGCGGCGCGGGCCTTGGCCTGTTCGAGCGTGATTTTGGTTTTGGTGGTCATTGGTGTGGGCTTTCGGGCTGGGATTGGAACAGTCCTAAGAATTCTAGGACGCAACCACAATGGCAACTGGTGCGGTGCGGGCTGCCCAACCGAAGATTGGGCACGGTTACCTTCTACCCCAACACATCCCTCCATGAATGCTTCGGCGCAAAGCCGACCATCGCTTTCGCTTTATCGTTGGCATAGAATGTCTCGTCGGGGCGCATTTTGCGGTTTTGCGGCACCCCTTCGTAGAAATGCGCAATGACTTCACCGGTAGTGATGCCCACGGACATATCATCGTTGGCGACGTTGAATACCTGATAACCAAGCCCGTCGGTTTTCAGGCAGCAATCCACCATATGCCCCAGATCACGCGCGTCGATATAGGCAAAGATATTGCGCCGACGGCTGGCAGGGTTTTCCATAAACGCAGGAAAGTTTTGCGCATATTCATGCGGCTCGATCACGTTGTTGATCCGCAGCCCGTAGATATCGATCCCCGTACGGGCCTGAAACGATTTGGCGGTGGCCTCGTTACAAATCTTGGACATGGCGTAGCTGTCGTGTGGGACTGTGGGGTGGTCCTCGTCGATGGGGATGTAATCTGGCTTGATCTCACCATCCGCAAAACAGACCGCATAGGTGGTTTCAGAGCTGGCAAAAATCACCTTGGGGATGCCCAGTTTTACCGCCGCTTCGATCACATTATAAGTGGTGATCGTGTTCTGGCGAAAACATTCACCGTCCGTGCCAATCATCACGCGTGGCACGGCGGCAAAATGCACGACGGCATCATACTTCGGCACACCTGTGCCTGCGTCCAACTCATGAAAATCGGTGAACTGCGACATGGCCCCAATCACTTGACCCGCGTCTGTCAGGTCAATCAGCAGTTCGGACACATCAAGCCCCGACGGCACAATATCCGCATTAATGACAGTATGCCCCTGCCCCTGCAAATAGGTGATCGCGTGCTTACCCGCCTTACCGCTGCCGCCTGTGAAAAAGATACGCATGTGATGCCCCTAACCTGTGTTGGCGGAATAATTAGCGGGATTCACGCAAAAATGGTAGCCTCAACCATAGGCGCCATAAACGAGGAGACCTCAAATGGGTGAGCTAACAACAAACGTGAACTTTATCGCCGTGATCGTCGGGGCGATCCTGTCGTTTATCGCGGGCTGGGCGTGGTATTCGCCGATGCTTTTCGGGACCAAATGGGCCGAAGGGTCAGGCGTCAAGTTGGGCACCGCCAATGATATGCCATTGGCCGCTATGGCCAGCCAGGCCATCGGTCTTTTGCTGATGAGCTGGTTTGTCGGGGTCACCGCCGCGCATGAAATGCTGGCCACGGTCATCTTGGCCACGCTGGGTTTTGCGGTACTGGCCTATTCGGGCAATACGTTTTCGGGCAAAACCGCCTATGCCCGCAATGTCGACGCGGGCTATTGGATCGCAGCGCTTGTGGTGATGATCATCGTGCAGGGCGTGCTCTAGCGTAAAATCAAAAGGGGGCGGCCGCCGCTTCCCCCTTTCACCTGTCCGCTGGCCCTGCCATACTGCACGAAACAAAAAGTATGAGCAGCACCATGGCCAATGATCTTCTCTCGGGCGGCACGACAGCCGCCGAAAGCTATAACGCAAGCAGCATCGAAGTGCTGGAAGATATGGAGCACGTGCGCCTGCGCCCCGGCATGTATATCGGCGGCAAGGACGAACGCGCGCTCCATCACATGGTCGCCGAGATCATCGACAACTCGATGGACGAGGCCGTCGCTGGCCACGCCACATGGATCGAGGTCGAACTGCACGAAAACGGCCATGTCACCGTACGCGATAACGGGCGGGGCATTCCAACCGACCCGCACCCCAAGAACCCCGAAAAATCCGCGCTCGAAATCATCTTTTGCACGCTCAACGCGGGCGGGAAATTCTCGGGCGACAGTTACCAGACATCAGGCGGTTTGCACGGGGTCGGGTCATCGGTGGTGAACGCGCTGTCAGACCATTTGCGGGTCGAGGTCGCGCGCAACAAAGAACTGTTCATGATGGAATTCTCGCGCGGGGTGCCACAAGCGCCACTTGCGAAAATCGGCGCAGCCCCCAACCGGCGCGGCACCGCGGTGACATTCCACCCCGATGAACAAATCTTCGGGAAACTCACGCTCAAACCCAAGACACTATTTAAAATGGCGCGGTCCAAGGCCTATCTTTTCTCGGGCGTAGAAATCCGTTGGAAAACAGGGATCAACGATGGGGACACGCCATTAGAGGCAACCTTCAAATTCCCTGGCGGTTTGGCTGATTACCTGACAGAGGTCTTCGCGGGCGCAACCACCTATTCCGAAAAACCTTTTGCCGGCAACGTATCATTTGCCGACAAATTCAACGTCCCGGGCAAGGTCGAATGGGCGATCAACTGGACGCCGACGCGCGACGGGTTCATCCAGTCCTATTGTAACACCGTCCCCACGCCCGAAGGCGGCACACACGAGGCCGGATTCTGGTCCGCGATCCTGAAAGGCATCAAAGCCTACGGCGAATTGGTCGGCAACAAAAAGGCGGGCACCATCACCCGCGAAGACCTGACCACGGGTGCAGGCGCGCTTGTGTCCTGCTTTATCCGCGAACCCGAATTTGTTGGCCAAACCAAAGACCGGTTGGCGACAACAGACGCGCAACGCATGGTCGATGCCGCCGTGCGCGACCATTTCGACAACTGGCTAGCCGCCGATACAAAATCCGCAGGCGCGATCCTTGATTTTCTGGTGCTACGCGCCGAAGAACGGATGCGCCGCAAGCAAGAAAAAGAAACATCGCGCAAATCGGCCACCAAAAAGCTGCGCCTGCCCGGTAAATTGACCGACTGCACCTCCAAAGACCGGATCGGCACTGAATTGTTCATCGTCGAAGGCGATTCCGCGGGCGGGTCCGGCAAAGGCGCACGCGAACGCAAAACCCAAGCGCTTTTGCCGCTCAAGGGTAAGATCCTCAACGTGCTGGGGGCTGCATCCAACAAGCTGACCACCAACGCCGAAATCAATGACCTCTGTGAAGCCTTGGGTGTCGGCATGGGCACCAAATTCAACGTCGATGATCTGCGCTATGAAAAGATCATCATCATGACCGATGCGGATGTCGACGGCGCGCATATTGCGGCGCTGTTGATGACCTTCTTCTTTACGCAAATGCGCCCGCTGATTGACCAAGGGCACCTGTATCTGGCCTGCCCGCCGCTTTACCGGCTAACCCAAGGCGCGCGGCGTGTCTATGTGGCCGATGACGCCGAAAAAGACGCGGTGCTGGCCAAAGGTCTGGGCGGCAAAGGCAAAATCGACGTGCAGCGGTTCAAGGGTCTGGGCGAAATGGACGCAAAAGACCTCAAAGAAACCACGATGGACCCCGCCACCCGCAAACTCATCCGCGTCACCATCACCGACGACGAACCCGGCGACACTGCCGATCTGGTCGAGCGCCTGATGGGCAAAAAACCCGAACTACGATTCCAGTATATTCAAGAAAACGCGCAGTTTGCGGAGGAGTTGGATGTTTGAAACATAGACGATTAAGAGTATCGCTGCGTAACATAAAGCAACATGAATTTCGTACAACTCTCAGGTACATAAATGCCTCTGACGCAAATTGGCGTGATGTCTACACACAGCTAGGAACACTTCAAGACGACGCCACAAAGAAACTGACAAAAACCGGTGCGGGTATTTTTGTTTACTACCTGTTGATGTCCTCACTAGGTAACGAAGAATACGTTAGTTTAACGTTTCAAGGCGTAACAGCATCAGTTCCAACAGCCTTTGTAACGGTGGTCGCCAGCCTGGGACTCTTTCTTATCGCCATGCAAGCTCAAACGGTATTAATGCTGATAGTTCTAAGAGTTCACGAAGGAAGGCGCCTATCTCTCCGTGGTTTTTCTATGGGTATGTACGGGCTATACACTGGGCAAGACGAGATGGAACTGGCGACACCAGTGATAGGATATGGCTCGTTCAAAGAGAAATATCCAATTTCCAACACGCTCAGCGCAATCTCAGGCATCGTTTTCATTGCAATTGCATTCCCGGCGGTTGCGCTCTGGATCTACCTGCTTGATTCACAGTGGATTATTATTTCGTCACCTTCAGTTCTGGCACTCTACAAAGTAAGCGCCGCCTTCGGGATTTTCGTTTTGATAAGCACTTTAGTCTATTTGGTACTGTTCAATCTTCCGTTACCCATATCTAAGAACAAAGAGTTCGTTAGATGGAGTTTTCTTGCCAACTTGCATCCTGTCGGGTGCCACCCCCAAGACAAAGCTTGGCGCGAAGATGAATAGATAACATGCGTCATAGATCGCTAGACTTTTCCGAAAACTAGGGCAGCGCTTGGACCTCGGGGTGGGTGCGAAGCGCCCTCCCCATGGGGGAGGGTTTGAACCGTCTTGGAATTGATCCAGTGGATCAATTCAAGTGAAAACGGGCGAAGCCCCGTCCCGGGCGCTGCCCGGCGATGCCGGGCGGGGAGGGAATTAGGCAAAGCGGTCCATTCCGAACCATCCCACAGCACGCAGCGTTAACCGCACAGGTGCCAGACAAATGCCCGACGTTTTGCCGACGCAAATCCGACGCGGCGCCGACCAGACAAACCCCATAAAATACAGGGCTTAACCCACGATTCGCCCGCCACACCCCGTAGGGTGGGTTTTAACCCACCTGCCCTATTCAGTACGTTGCAACAGTGCGATATATTCGGTCAGCAGCAGCAGCTTGGTCGGAACCGGCGTGCCCAGCCCGTTTTCCTCGACAATCACAGTTTCGCCCAGATCACCGGCACCAAATTCCGGCATGGCCGCGCTGAAATGCGCGTCGCGTTGTAGCCCGTCGATGGTGCTCATAACCTGGTCGCGCGGGAACACGCCACCATTGCGCGCCGCAATTGTTGTCAGGTCCGGCGGGGCCGTTTCCAGGCCGCGCGCATGGGGCCCGTCGCCGCGGGCATCTGCGCCATGGCAGCCCGCGCATTCGGCCGCATAAATCTGCGCGCCGCTTTCGGGGGCCTCAACACAGGCGGCCAATGAAAGCGCCGCAAACATCATCATATACCGCATTTATCCGCTCTCCTGTTTTGCTTAGCTTAGCAATTTCTTTGGGGGTCGTATTGATCTAAATCATCTCAAGCACGCCGGCCGTCAGCCGCACCTGCCTGTCCATCCGCGCAGCCAGCGCAAGATTATGCGTCGCAATCACCGCCGCCAGCCCCGTGTCGCGCACCAGCCCCATCAGCGCGTCAAACACCTGATCAGAGGTGTCAGGGTCAAGGTTGCCCGTGGGCTCATCCGCGAGCAAAAGTGCGGGTTCATTGGCCAGCGCACGACAGAACGCCACCCGCTGCTGTTCACCCCCCGACAGGGCCGCAGGGCGGTGTGACGCCCGATCTGCAATGCCCACTCGGTCAAGCAAATCCAGCGCCCGCGCTTGCGCCGCCGTGTCACTTACCCCATTGGCTAACTGTGGGATCACGATGTTTTCCAGCGCACTAAATTCGGGCAATAAGTGGTGGAATTGATAGATAAATCCAACCGTGTCGCGACGCACGGCGGTGCGTTTGCGATCCGACAATTTGGTCATATCCGTGCCCGCAATCGCCACGCTGCCGCTGTCGGCACTATCAAGCAGCCCCGCAATATGCAGCAGCGTTGATTTGCCTGCGCCTGATGGGGCGACAAGCCCCACGACCTCGCCCGGTTTTACCGCAAGCGACACACCTTGCAGCACGCGCACCTCGCCGGGTTTGCCGGCGTTATAGGTCTTTGTCAGGTCTTTGACGTTCAGTGTATATTCACTCATAGCGCAGCGCCTCGACGGGGTTCATGCGGGCCGCACGGCGCGCCGGAAAAATGGTGATGATCCATGACAGACCCAAGGACAGGGACACAGATTTCAGCACATCCGACAGGTGCAATTCCGCAGGGATCGCATAGATCCCGCGAATGGACGGGTCCCAAACCCCGCCCCCCGAGACGTAATTCACAAAGCTGAATATCGTGTCGATATAGATGGCAAACAGACAGCCAAGGATCACACCGCACAGCGTGCCAATGGTCCCGATCCCTGCCCCGCAGATAAAAAACACCCGCATGATCGACCCTTCGGTCAGCCCCATCGTGCGTAAAATCCCGACATCGCGGCCCTTGTTTTTGACCAGCATGATCAGCCCTGAGATAATGTTCATAGAGGCCACCAGCACAAGGATCGACAGGATGATAAACATCACATTGTCTTCGATGGTCAGGGCGCGCAGATAGCGGCGCACGCGGTCCTCCCAACTATAGGCCCATTTGCCGTCGCCAGCAGTTTCGCCAATCGTCTGCTTTAGCCCTTCGGCCAGCATCACTTCATCAAGCTGTACCGCCAGTTCATCCGCAACCCCGTCGCGGTTAAAGATAAACTGCGCGACATCCAGCGGCAGATAGGCACGCACCTCGTCGATCTGGTAGCGTCCGGTCGAAAAGATATAGACCACATCATAGGCGTTGCGCCGTGTAGATTGCCCCATCGGGGTTGATGCACCGGCACGGGTTGTAATCTCGATCCGGTCACCGATTGTTACCCCAAGGTTCGCCGCCAGTTCAGAGCCAAGCGCGATCCCGTTGGGCAGATCGTCGATATTGCCATAGCTGCGGTCGCTTTCGACAATCGCGTCCGAGCGTTTGAGATCCTCCAGCCGGATACCGTAGATATCCGCAAGCCCCAGCCGCCCCGACGCGCTGGCCATTGCCTGCCCGCGCACCAATGGAAAGACGTCGGTGACATGATCCACGGCGCGGATACGGTCGGCAACGGCTTCAAAATCGGCAATGGTGCCGCCAGGTTGCTGTACCGTGACATGCGCATAGGCGCCCGCGATGGTGTCAACAAATTCAGCACGAAACCCCGACCGCACCGCCAGCGTCGCGATCAGCGCAAAGACGGCCAGCGTCACCCCGATCAAGCTGATCCAAGTCATCACGCTGATGCCCCCTTCGGCGCGTTTGGCGCGGATATAGCGCCAAGCGATCATCCATTCGAACTTGGCAAACGGTCTGGTGGACATAGGTGCGGTCTCTTTCTTGGGCGAATTACCAGTGATTACCGGGGGTTTGGAATTGGGTCGCATCGCGGCCCTTGGCAGCGGCTTTGCTTTGTGCGGCCCAAAGCAGCCCGCGTTTGATCATCTCATTGGCGGGGCCATCGGCGATGACCGATGCCTGATGCCCAAGCGCGTTGTAATAAACGCGGCCCAAGCCCCACGAACGGGTCCACGCAACAGGCATATCAACCGGCCCGTTGGCGCTGTGATACCATGTGACCACATCGGTGCGCGTGGTCGCCAGCACTTTGTTGGCCGGATCGGTGTGCAGATAATATTGTTCGGTTGCGACATCAAAATCATCAATCCCCGCAACAAGCGGATCGTCGGACGTGATTTGCACGCGGTGCTTTACCCCGTCACCGCCCGGATGGCCCACCCAATTGGCACCGGTGATGAACTGCCACAAAGGCGACCCGCGAAATGCGTCACACATGCCGCCGTGACAACCTGCAATGCCAGTGCCCAGCGCAACGGCCTCTGATACATTTGTGGCCGCTTCGCGGGAAAGATCGCTCATGGTCCAGACGGGCACGATCAGATCATAGGCCTTAAGGCCCTCAGAATCATCAAAGCAATCGAGGCTATCGGTGACGGTGGTTTCAATCCCCGCCCCGGTCAGGATGGCGTTGAAAATTGCGGCCACTTTGTCCGGCTCGTGGCCGTCCCAGCCACCCCAAGTAATCAAGGCTTTGGTCATCTTTTTGCTCCTGCTAGCGGGCGGATGTGGCTTTTGGCTGCGACGGGCGGCGTTGGCCGCGCCACCGGAGGATCAGCCTTGATCCGCGCGTGTGTCTGTTTCGGTGCGACATTGCGCTGGCCGCGGCGGAACGGCAAGGCTATGAGCGATAAAACTGCGCCAACCAACGCCCATCCGCCGATAAATCCGCTGCCCGTCGCAACGGCGCCTGCGGTGCTGATGGGCAAGGCGGGCGTGAAATCAGCCCATGTGGCCTGAAACGTCGCGACATCGGTCATCCGGTGCGGCATCATCATGCGTTGCATCGGGGTCGCCGCACGCAGCGTTAACAAATGATCGCTCAGCCGCGCGTGTCTTGCGAATGTCGCACGCATGTCAACCTGTCGGGCATCCAGAAACGCCGCGCCACTTAATTGCGCCAATGCTTCTTCGCGGCCAAGCCCCGACGCAAGCGCAGAGGCATCAAAATCCAGCACAACGGCCGTCAGCGCATCAACCTGACCGCCAAGCCGTTGCAGGTATTGCTGCGAAAATTCGGGAACCTGACTACACAATGCCCCCGTGGCCAGCCCTGCCGCCAGCGAGAAAATCTTGATCATGTGAACCTGCTCGATCCGTTGTTTTGCGCACAGTCTAGCAGACAAGCCCGTACAGAGCAAAGCCTGCGCGCACGCGGGTCATTCATCAAAGGTCAATCATTTGTGTGTAAAATATCTTTGACACCAAGTACAAGATTACATACCTTAAGCATAGAATCATTAACCTCTTGAGGGCCGCCCCCATGTCCTATGAAGAACGCAATACCGTTGCCGGATTGATCACCAGCCTGATTGTGCTTGTCTATTTCGGCGGGCGCATTTGGGGCACATGGGCCGATGGCGGCTTTGACGGTCCTGACGGGCTGACGCTATGGGCGCGCACGGTTTTGTGGATGATCCCTGCATGTGTTGTCGTCACGATCGTTGTCACGATCCTTTTCAATATCGGGCACGCCATTTTCACTGGAACGGCCAACCCTAGCTTTGTGACAGATGAAAGGGACGCGCATATCGGCAAACGGGCAATGCAACTGTCCATGGTACTGATCAGCGCAGGGTTTTTGCTGGCCCTTGGTGTCTTGGCAATTGGCGCATCTGCGCTGGTTGTGCTGAATCTGATCCTTGCCAGCTTTGCCCTTGGGGCCGTGGCAAGCGAGGTGTTCAAACTGGCCGCCTACCGGTTTGGCCTGTAAAAAATGGCAAAGCTGCGCATCACAAACGATATCCGGCGCTGCCGGTTCGACGCTGACGAAATGACGCAAAAAGCGCTTGCCGAGGCGGTCGGCGTTACGCGCCAGACAATCATTGCAATCGAAAATGCGAAATACTCTCCCTCGCTTGAGCTGGCTTTTCAGATTGCCGCCTTATTCGGCAAACCCCTAAGCGAGGTTTTCACATTCAACCCTGACCCGGACTAGCCACCAAGGTATTATTTTTGAAAGGAAATCCCATGGAACGCCGTTCTGTGAACCCGATATCTGTCGCAGCTGCGCTGCTGTTTTTGTCAAGTATTCCGATCATGATGGCGCTTGTGCGGGTCGTGCAAATCCCGTTGGGCCAGACACCTGCGGACACAGCGCATCTGATGCAGATGCCCTTGCATTACTGGGGGCATGCTGCCGCTGGGGCCACGTTTGCCCTGTTGGGTCCGCTGCAATTCGGGCGCGTACTGGCGCGCAAATTCGGCTGGCTGCACAAATTCACCGGCCGCATATTCGTGTTGGCCGGCGCGGTGATGGCGCTGACCGGGCTGGGCCTGATTGCGGGCCTGCCGCAAACATCATCGCTGCTTATTGATAGTATGCGCATCGCGGGGGGCGCGACCCTGTTGGTGATGCTTGCGGTGTCGCTGGCCGCAATCCGCAAACGCAACCTGCCACGTCACCGCGACTGGATGATCCGCGCCTATGCGGTCGGCGTCGGGCAATCGCTGGTGTCGTTTATCCTGTTTCCGGTCTACCTGATCACTGGCGAGCCCCCCGCGGGCGTCATTGCCGATCTGGTTTTTGCGGTTTCTTGGGTTGTCACAATTGGCGTCGCCGAATTGATCATTGCCCGCCTGCACAGGCGCCCTGCCACACCGCTGGCCACATCCTGAAAGGATAATTCCCATGTCCCGAGCAACCTTCTGGAACATCATCGCCAAACGCTATGCCCGCAACCCTGTCGCGGACCAGCCCAGCTATGAAACCAAGCTTGCGATGACCAAGGCGATTTTGCGCCCGCAGATGCGCGTTCTCGAGGTGGGCTGCGGGACCGGCACAACTGCTTTGTATCACGCACCGTCAGTGGCCCATATCGACGCGATCGATTTTTCACCTGCAATGATCGCAGTTGCGCAAGGCAAAGCAGATGCGCAGGCGATCAGTAATGTCACGTTCCGCGTTGCGGCATTGGCAAATTTACCGACCAACGGTGCAACCTATGACGTGGCGCTTGCACTGTCTCTTTTGCATCTGCTGGATGATCCCGCAGCGGGGTTACGCGAAATTGCAGATCGCGTAAAGCCGGAGGGCTATGTTGTTACCTCGACCGCGTGCCTGGGCGATACGGGCGGGTTCATGGTGCGCATTCTACCCTGGATCGGCAAAACCGGTTTGCTGCCCAAGGTCGTGCCCCTGACCAAAGATGCATTGATCGCAGCGCACGCGGCGGCCGGTCTGCAGATAACCGAGACCTTCCGCCCGCGCGCCGACGGATCAGTGTTTCTGATCGCCAAGAAAACGGACCATCAAAGCGCCGCGTAAATCGCCTGAATTTTTGCGATAGCATCTGCCGCCGGCATTTCGACAGCCTCGCCTGTGCGGCGGCAGGTGACTTCGACCACGCCGTTCTTGATCCCGCGCGGGCCAACAGTGATCCGCCATGGCAGGCCGATCATATCCATCGTGCCAAACTTGGCCCCTGCCCGCTCATCACGGTCGTCATAAAGCGGTTCCAGCCCCGCTGCGGTGAACTTCGCGTACAGGTCTTCACAGGCAGCGTCGCAGGCTTCATCGCCCGAACGCATGTTTAGAATGCCAACATGGAACGGGGTGACGCCTTCGGGCCAGATGATACCTTTGTCGTCGTGGCTTGCCTCGATAATCGCGCCCAAAAGACGCGACACGCCAATGCCGTGCGATCCCATGTGCACCGGCACTTTGCCGCCTTTTCCATCGTCGACCATTGCGCCCATCGCGTCAGAATATTTGGTGCCGAAATAAAAGATCTGACCAACCTCGATACCGCGCGCAACTTTGCGGCGTGTCTCGGGGACTTCGTTAAACAGCGCTTCGTCATGGGTTTCATCAGTGCGCGCATAGCGGCTGGTGAATTCTTCCAGCACGGCCTGACACGCGGCCTTGTCATCATAGTCGATCTCACGGTCACCGAATTTCAGATCGGTGATTTCGCTATCATAGAACACCTCGGATTCGCCGGTTTCGGCCAGCACAAGGAATTCATGCGTATCATCGCCGCCAATCGGGCCAGAATCCGCGCGCATCGGGATTGCTTGCAGGCCCAGCCGTTCATAGGTGCGCAGATAGCTGACCAGATGACGGTTATAGGCGTGCAGCGCGTCTTCTTTGGTCAGATCGAAATTATACCCGTCTTTCATATAAAATTCGCGGCCACGCATCACGCCAAAACGCGGGCGGACCTCGTCGCGGAATTTCCACTGGATTTGATAGAGCGTCAGCGGCAGGTCTTTGTAGCTGGTCACATGGGCGCGAAAAATGTCGGTGACCAGTTCTTCGGCCGTGGGCGTAAACAGCATCTCGCGGCCGCCACGGTCCTTGATCCGCAGCATTTCATCGCCGTAAGCATCATAGCGGCCGGATTCGCGCCACAGGTCCGCCGATTGAATGGTTGGCATCTGGATCGCGATATGACCCGCGCGCGCCTGTTCTTCGTGCACGATATCTTCGATCTTGCGCAGGACTTTGAACCCGAGCGGCAACCACGAATAGATGCCCGCGCTGGCTTGTTTGATCATCCCCGCCTGCAGCATATAGCGGTGGCTGACGATTTGCGCCTCGCGGGGGGTTTCTTTGAGAACGGGCAGAAAATAGCGGCTCATGCGCATGGGATTGGCCTTCTTGGGAAAATCAGTTGCATCGGGTTTAATCTGCACAAGCGACCCTCGCAAGCGCTCAGATTTAAGCAAATGGGCCGCAATTGCCTGATATTTCATCCGCAACCCTTGCAAGGGCCTGCTGCATACCGCATCTAATTGTGCAAATACCAAGGGGAAAACCATGGCGCTGCCAGTCCAACAACAAGCAAAATACTGGGGAATCGCAACGACTGTTCTGTTGATCGCCCTGTGGTTTCTGGGCGATGTGATCCTGCCTTTTGTGTTGGGCGGCGCGATTGCCTATTGCCTTGATCCGATTGCGGACCGTTTTGAAGCGATGGGATTCAGCCGGACAGTTTCCGTCACGATTATCACGCTTGCTGCCGCAGTTGTGTTTATCATATTGATTTTGCTGGTCATTCCAACGCTGATTTCACAAACCACGCAACTGGTGAATACCGCGCCGGAATTGTTTTCGCGTCTCCAAGCAGCCCTGACAGACCGGTTTCCGTCTATTCTGGATTCCGAAAGCACCGTGCACAAGCAATTGCTGGCAATTGGCGAAGCGATCCAATCCAAGGGCGGCGAATTGATGAACAGCGTGCTGAGTTCTGCGATCGGATTGCTGAACGTTGTGATCTTGCTGGTGATCGTGCCGGTTGTAGCGTTTTACCTGCTGCTTGACTGGGACCGGATGACCGCGCGCATTGATGAACTTGTGCCGCGCGACCATGTAGAAACGGTGCGCATGCTGGCGCGCCAGATCGACAATACGCTGGCATCGTTCATTCGCGGCCAAGGCACCGTTTGCCTGATCCTTGGCACCTATTATGCGGTTGCGCTGATGATTGCGGGGCTGAAATTTGGCCTCATCGTCGGCTTTATCGCGGGTCTTGTCACCTTTATCCCCTATGTCGGCGCGCTTGTCGGCGGTGTTTTGGCCGTGGGGCTGGCGCTGTTCCAGTTCTGGAGCGGCACCGAGATGGTGGACGGTGTGGCCGTCGCGCATGGTACAAACTGGCTGCGGATCGGGATTGTCGCGGGCATCTTCGGGTTCGGTCAGTTTCTCGAAG
Organism: Yoonia tamlensis; assembly: GCF_900115105.1. Lineage (GTDB taxonomy): Bacteria > Pseudomonadota > Alphaproteobacteria > Rhodobacterales > Rhodobacteraceae > Yoonia > Yoonia tamlensis. The sequence goes on along the minus strand of NZ_FOYP01000001.1, from coordinate 648,229 downwards.
GTAATATCCTGACCCCGAAACTTGTTGGCAGCTCTGTCGGGTTGCACCCTGTTTGGCTGCTGTTTGCCCTGTCGGTATTCGGGTCGCTGTTCGGCTTTGTGGGGATGCTGGTTGCCGTGCCGCTTGCAGCGATCATCGGCGTGCTGATCCGCTACGCGATCGAGCATTACAAAGGTGGCCGCCTATACCGCGGACTGTCGACGGACGAATAGACATGGCCGAACAACTGACATTCCGCTGGCCAACGGGGGTTGCGCTGGGGCCGAACGATTATTTCGTATCGGCCGCAAATGCCCAAGCGTTTGCGATGCTGACCGCGCCGCAATCATGGCCCGACCGCAAACTGGTAATTGTCGGCCCCAAAGGCAGCGGCAAAAGCCATCTGGCGCGCATATTCCAGACCCAGCACAACGCGCAAACCATCAAAGCCGCAATGCTCCCTGCGGATTTCCAGCCCAGCGCCAGCAGCGTGATTGTCGAGGATATGGAAAACCTGCCCGCCACCGCGCAAGAAGCCATGTTCCACCTTCATAACCACCTGCGCAACACCGGCGGCACGCTATTGATGACCGCGCAGGTACCGCCGACACGCTGGCAAATCGCCCTGCCCGATCTTGCCAGCCGGATGCAGGCCTGCACCATCACCCAAATCGACAATCCGGACGATGCGCTGCTTTCTGCGTTGATCATGAAGCTCTTTGCCGACCGACAAATCATGCCCAAACCCGCATTGGTGCAATATCTGACCACGCGGATCGAACGTTCGTTTGCGGCGGCAGCCGATATTGTGGCGCGGCTTGATGCGGCGGCTTTGGCCAACGGGCGCAAGATCAACAAGACACTCGCCGCAGAGCTTCTGGACAAGTAACCGCCCAAGCGCAATAATTGTCACAAAGCCGCAACAACTGTGGCGTATAAGGCCGTTATGAACACAACAAATTTTCTTGATGGCGCGTTTCCTGCGCCGACCGAACTCGATATTGATCTGGCAACACCGGCCCGTTTTGTGAACCGCGAGCTAAGCTGGCTCGGGTTTAACTGGCGCGTGCTCGAAGAGGCCGAAAACCCCCGTGTGCCATTGCTGGAACGGTTGCGGTTTTTGTCGATATCTGCGGCCAACCTTGACGAATTTTTCAGCGTGCGGGTCGCGGGGCTGCGCGAACTGGCAAATGCGGGCAATGTCACGCCCGGGCTTGACGGGCTGACCCCTGCCGAACAACTGGTGTTGATTGACGCGGATGCGCGTAAACTGATGGCCCACCAGCAAACGATCTTTACCGCACTGCAGGCCGAAATGGGCAGTCAGGACATTCATCTGCTGACCCGCCATGAACTGTCCAAAGACGACGTCAAATACCTTGAAGATGTGTTTCTGGAACAGGTGTTCCCCGTATTGTCACCGCTGGCCATTGATCCCGCGCATCCGTTCCCGTTTATCCCCAACGAAGGCTTTGCACTGGCGCTGCAGCTTGAACGCGTGACCGATAAACGCAGCCTGCGCGCGCTTTTGCCGGTGCCTGCGCAAATTGACCGCTTTGTCGCGGTGCCGTCAGATCAGGGGCAGCGTTTTTTGCCGCTCGAAGAGCTTCTTTTGCTGCATATCAGTCAGCTGTTTCCAGGCTATAAAGTCAAGGGCAATTGCGCCTTCAAGGTACTGCGCGACAGCGATCTGGAGGTCGAGGACGAAGCCGAAGATCTGGTGCGCGAATTCGAAGTCGCGCTCAAGCGCCGCCGCCGTGGCGAGGTTGTGCGGCTCAAGATTTCTGCGCAGGCACCCGCCGCCTTGCAAAGCCTTGTCATGTCAGAGCTACACGTCACATCCGAGGCCGTTGTCGAAGTTGACGGGATGATCGGCATCGCTGACCTGAGCGAGCTTGTTCTGGACAACCGCCCCGATCTGCTTTGGCCGCCGTTTTCGCCGCGTGTGCCGGAACGGGTTCAGGACCACGAGGGCGATATGTTCGCAGCCATCCGGCAAAAGGACATGCTGCTGCACCACCCTTACGAAACATTCGATATGGTTGTGCGCTTTCTGGCGCAGGCTGCGCGCGATCCCGATGTGGTCGCGATCAAGCAGACGCTTTATCGCACGTCGAACCGGTCGCCGATTGTCGAAGCCCTGTGTGAAGCCGCTGAAGACGGCAAATCGGTCACCGCCTTGGTCGAACTGAAAGCCCGCTTTGACGAGGCTGCCAATATCCGCCAGTCGCGCCGTCTTGAACGGGCCGGTGCGCATGTGGTTTACGGGTTCCTGAACTATAAGACCCACGCGAAAATCAGCACCGTTGTGCGCCGCGAAGGCGACAAGCTGGTGACCTATACGCATTTCGGAACCGGCAATTACCATCCGATCACGGCGCGGATCTACACCGACCTGAGCCTGTTCACCTGTGACGCAAAACTGGGGCGCGATGCGACCAAGGTGTTCAACTACCTATCGGGCTATGCCCAGCCCGAGACCCTTGAAAACCTTGCGATTTCACCGCTGAGCCTGAAACAATCCCTGCTTGATAGCATCGCCGCCGAGGCGGAAAACGCCCGCAACGGCAAGCCAGCGTCGATCTGGGCAAAAATGAATTCGCTGATCGAATCCGATGTGATCGACGCGCTTTATGCAGCCTCGCAGGATGGCGTGAAAATCAGCCTTGTGATCCGCGGTATTTGCGGGCTGCGCCCGGGTGTCAAAGGGTTATCTGAAAACATCCGCGTAAAGTCCATTGTTGGCAGGTTCCTTGAGCATTCGCGGATCGTCTGTTTTGGCAACGGCTCCGCATTGCCCAGCAAAAAGGCACGGGTGTTTATCAGCTCGGCCGATTGGATGGGCCGCAATCTGATCCGCCGCGTCGAAACATTGGTGGAAATCAAGAACCCGACCGTCAAAGCGCAAATCGTCGGGCAGGTCATGGCCGCAAATATGGCAGATGTCGCCCAAAGCTGGGTGATGGCCGCCGATGGCAGCTTTACCCGCGCCGAAATCACCGAAGGCGAATTTGCGTTCAATTGCCACCGCTTCTTTATGGAAAACCCGTCGCTGTCGGGACGCGGATCCGCCGGTGCATCCGACGTGCCGCAACTGACGCATACGGATGACTGATGTCACGCCGACAGGCCGCTTGCGGTCTAGGCGAAAACAGGGCAGCTAGCGATTGACTGGCCGGATCATGACCTTCATGCTTGCGGTCGCAATGACGCGGGGACATCATGACACAGCAACCCGAAACAATCGACTGGGGACCGTTCGGGCGCCCGCTGTTTGACGATGAAGCAGCCAAAGGCCTGAGCCGTGTCGGTGTGATTGATGTCGGTTCGAACTCTGTCCGTCTGGTGGTGTTTGATGGTGCCGCGCGGTCGCCTGCTTATTTCTATAACGAAAAAATCATGTGCGCCTTGGGCGCGGGCCTGTCCGAGACGGGGCACCTGAACCCGCAAGGGCGCGTGCGCGCGCTTTCGGCGATCCGGCGCTTTGCGGCGCTGGCCGAAGGGATGGGCATTTTGCCGCTGACGGCCGTGGCCACCGCCGCCGTCCGCGAGGCCAGCGACGGCCCCGATTTCCGCGAGGAAGTGCTGCGCGAAACCGGCGTGAAGCTTTGGATTATCGACGGCGAAGAAGAAGCAAGGCTTTCCGCACAAGGTGTGCTGCTTGGCTGGCCAGGCAGCTATGGGTTGGTTTGCGATATCGGCGGTTCGTCGATGGAGCTTGCCGATCTTTCCGACGGGCGGGTCGGGCAACGCGTAACCTCTGCGTTGGGGCCACTGAAATTGCGTGAAATCAAGGGCGGCAAGAAAGCCGTCAAGGAATTCGTACGCGAGACGATTGCGCGTTTGCATAATGAAATGGGTAATGAAACCGGCATGCGCCTGTTTCTGGTCGGCGGTTCATGGCGCGCGATTGCGCGGGTCGATATGGAACGGCGCAATTACCCGCTGACGGTGCTGCACGAATACCGCATGTCATCGCGCCAGATCAGCAAGACCGCAAAATACATCGACCAATCCGACCTGCAGGATTTGCGTGGCCGCTGCAATATTTCCGATACCCGCATGGCACTGGTGCCTTTGGCATCCATCGTGTTGCGCGAATTGATACGTGTTTTCAAACCCAAAGACGTTGCCGTTTCATCCTACGGTATTCGCGAAGGCATGTTGTTCGAACAGATGCCGCGCGCGCTGCGCGAACGTGATCCGCTGATCGAAGCCTGCCGTTTTGCCGAAGCCAAGGACGCGCGTCTGCCCGGGTTCGGGCGGTTGCTTTATGATTTTGTCAAACCGCTGTTCCCTCGCGCCAATTGGCAGCGGACACGGATCATCAAAGCCGCCTGCCTGTTGCATGACGTCAGCTGGCGCGCGCATCCCGATTACCGCGCCGAAGTCACATTTGACAACGCAACCCGCGCCAATCTTGGCGGGCTCAAGCATTATGAACGGGTATTTCTGGGGATGGCGCTGATGCACCGCTATACCAGCAAGACCGACAAGACCCGCTTTGCCCCGCTGTTTGCGATGCTTGACGACGCCCAAATAAAAGACGCGCAGATTCTGGGCAAGGCCATGCGATTGGGCGCGATGCTGTGGCTGTCGGCGGATGAACCGCCGGGTGTTTTGAAATGGAACTCGCGGCAACGTACATTGCGGCTTGTGCTGACGGAACACGCCCGCCCGCTATTTGGCGAGGTTGCGGAAAACCGGCTGAATGCACTGGCCAGCGCGCTTGACGCGACCGTGAGCTTTACGTTCAAAAAATAGCTGGCCTTGGACATGATTTTGCCACTGGTTCAGCATTTGATTACCACGATATGCCCCTAGCTAGGCCCGACAGACCACGCGTAGGAGACCGCAATTGGCGGAAAATATAGACAGTTTAGAAGTTGCACTCTGCTATGATCTGGCAACCGCCACGCATCAAGGCGCCCGCGCATATCAAGAAGACACGTTGCAAGCCCAAAAAGCGGAGGGTGAAAACACCTGCGTCGCCGTGGTCGCTGACGGTTTGGGCGGCCATGCTGCGGGTGATGTGGCCAGCGGCATTGCCTGCGCCGAAGTGTTTCGCCAGATCACCACGCAACCGGCCAAAATCGCGGCTGGACAGGTGGCAATCACCGATGTGCTGACCCAAGCCACCCAAAGCGCAAATGCGCTGGTTGGCGCCCATGCCAAGGCGCATGATGAAACCTACGGCATGGGCACGACACTTCTGGCGACAGTGATACGTGACGGCGCGCTATCTTGGCTATCCGTGGGGGATTCGCCATTGTTTTTGTGCCGTGACGGCGCGTTGCAACGCCTGAACGCGGATCACTCGATGGCGCCGCAAATTGACATGCTGGTCAAGATCGGGGCGCTTAGCGAACAAGAAGGCCGCGATCATCCCAGCCGCAGTACCTTGGCATCCGTCATTCGCGGCCGCGAAATCGAGACCGTCGACTGTCCGGAAAACCCGACCCGCATTTGCGCGGGCGACGTGATCATCGTTTCCAGCGACGGGTTGCTATACCTGCCAGAACACCAGATTTGTGACATTCTGGCACAAACCCGACTGCAACCGGCGCAAGCGACGGCCGATGCATTGCTCGCGGCGCTTGAAACACTTGATGATCCCGAACAGGACAATATTGCGTTTGCGGTGATCAAATGCGCGCAAGTCTAGGCGGGATGATCGGGCAGGTCCAAAACCACCGGAAAATGATCAGAGGCCTGCAAAAGCGCTTCGCGTAGGACGATATTTTCATAGCAGGCGGGGTGATCGAACGGGTGCCAGATCTGCCAGTGCGGGCCGCGCGCGCGCAGCCCCGGCGATACCATGACGTAATCAAGCAATGCCTGCAAATAGGGTTGCCCTTTGCGTTTGAAACGCGCCGATACGGGGCTTGCGCCCAAACGGCGGCTTAGCGCCAGCCGTGCATGCGGGTCAAACATCTGCGCGGCGTCGGCTTCGCCCAAGACCACCTCGACGCCTGAACGCCCGAACAGTTTTTCATATTCGTCGAGTCCCGGCCCGTCATTAAAGTCACCCAAGACAATCAGGTCATCGCCCCGCCCAAGATGTGTTTCAACGCGGCCCCGCAGCCAGATGCATTGCGCCAGTTGCTTGCGCCGGTTTTCGATCGAAATGCGGATCGCTTCGGCCTCCGATCGGGCGCCGTGCGGGGCTTTGGATTTGGCATGCACTCCGATCAGGCGCAGCGGCCCGGCTGGCCCGTCCAGCGCCAGTTCAAGCGGCGGCTTTGACCAGCGGATCGGGTCCGGTTTGGCATCGACATCGACATCCATCGCAAAGGTCTGGTCAAACCGCGGGAATTGGTCGTCATGCAGCGGGTCATGGGCCACCTTGATTACCTGCGGGTCATACAGCAGTGCGATTTCTTGTTGCGTATCATTGGCAAAGCCGATGATGGCGGTATTGCAGCGCAGATCAAAATGCGCCGCAAATTGATCAAGCGCGCGCACGGTGCTGCGGCTCGGGCTGGTGTCAGGTGCTTCGATGATCATGATCGCATCTGCGTCCAGCGCCTGAAAAACAATGCCCAGAGCCGCAGTTTGCTGTGCTTTGGTGACATCCCAACGCGCTGACCAGCTGTCATCGTTAATTAGCGCGCCATTGTCGTCAAACAGCCGGTCGAACCATTCAACGTTATATGTGGCGATCCTCATGCGCGGCTGGCCTGTATGTCATCCCAAGCGCGGTTGATGGCGACCATGCGCCGTTCGGCCAGCTTGACCGCCTCTGTCGGGACGCCGCGCGCGATCATCCGGTCGGGATGGGTTTCGCGCACCAAATTGCGCCATGCTTTGCGGATCTGATCCAACGGCGCATCGGGCGCCACGCCCAAGACATCATAGGGGTCGCGGTCTGCGTCTTTGACAAATTGCGCGCGGATGCCCCGAAACCGCCGTTCGTCAAAGCCGAAAATTTCAGCCACATTTTGTAGGAACCCGTCTTCGTTGGGGTGGTAAAACCCGTCTGCAGTCGCAATCTGAAACAGCCCCTCGAGCAGATGGCAAAGCGGCGTGTCATCATCGCCAAACATCGCCTTGATCTGGCGGGCATAGGCCTCGTAGCCGGCGACATCCTGTCGCGACAGGTTGAAAACGCGCGCGGCGTTGGCCTCTTCCTCGGGGGGGATCGTGAACACCTCGCGAAAGGCGATCACCTCGTCGCGGGTCACCTGCCCGTCGGCCTTGGCCATTTTTGCGCCCAATGCAATCACCGCGATGGCAAACCCCACAGTGCGGTCGGGCGCCGTGCGCAGTTTTTCAAAAACTGCTGACAGCCCTTCGCCCGCTGTCAGCGCCGCTAGCGCATCGGCAATGCGCGCCCAGATCGACATTTGCATTCCTTTCACAGGTGCTTTTGCATCAAGATCAAATCGATCCACTTGTCGAACTTGAACCCCACTTGCCTCAGGGTTGCAACCTTTTCGAACCCGAGTGCCGCATGAAAAGGCACCGCCCCCGGATTATCACCGCTGCAACCTGCAAACATCGTGTGCATGCCTGCGTCTTTGGCATGGGCGCAAAGCGCCAGCTGCAACTGCCGCCCGCCGCCCTGCCCCTGCGCGTCGGGGTGTAGCATGATCGTATGTTCACAAGTAAACCGGTAGCCTGCCCCGCCCCGAAACTGGAAATAGCGGGCAAACCCCATAATACGGCCACCCTTTTCCCAGACCAGACAGGCCTGCGCGGTCAGCGCAGCAACTTCGGCTGTGGATTTTTCGTCGGGGTTAAAGGTGATGGTCGTCTCGCGAATCGCGTAGTTCCAGATTGCAGCGATTTGCGCGGCATCAGCGGGTGTTGCGGCGCGGATCATGACAGCACCTTTTCGCCGTCGGGCCCGTCAAAGGTCGCGCGAAACCCTGCCGTTCCGGTTTCGAACCTGATGCGCGGGTCATCCATGCGCAGCATTTGTGCAATCGCTCGGGCATCGGGATGGGCCACGCAAAAATCCACCAGCCGCAACCCCGACGGGGTCAGTTTTTGGGCCGGATGCACCGTGCCAGCAGCCCAGCGCAAAAGTGTCGGATACGCGCCACCATGGGGCAAATCACCGCCATCCGGCACTGTGATATCCCACTGCAGATCACCGCGCGTCAGCGCCTGCGCGGGGCCTGCAACAGCTTCATAAGCGGCCAGATCATCCGCCCGACAAATCCAGTTGGCAAGCCGCGGCCCACCTGAAAAATGATCGAGCCCGAACCAGCTATGCCCTGCCTGTGGCGTTTGCGCGGGGTCTTTTGCGATCACCTCTAGGTAAAGCCCGTCCGCAAGGCCAAGCAGCATGTTATGTGTGCCATAGCGCGGATGCGCGCCACCCGGCTGCAATGCGACACCCAAGCGCGCCTGCACCCAATCTGTGCCCTTTTGTAGGTCCGTTGCCGCAACGGCAATGTGATCAAGTGTAAACATGGCGGTCACCGTGCAATCATTGCAATTTTTCTTAGGAAATCCGCAATTTCCCCTTGATGCAAGCCCCACAGAGCTTAGATGGGCACGAAGCTATAACAAAATTAGTCAGGAAACCCAGATATGGCACTTCGCGCCGCGCTCGATCGCTTTTTTCGTCACGACGCTTTTGGCGGCATCTTATTGATGGCATCCGCCGTCGCGGCGTTGATCGTCGCGAATTCGGGGCTTGCGCCGCTTTATGACCGCTTTTTGGGGGCTTACCTCGCGATTACCGTGAACGGCGAAGGTTTGGAAAAGCCTGCGATCCTTTGGATCAACGACGGGCTAATGGCGATCTTCTTTTTCCTGATCGGGCTTGAGTTGAAGCGCGAAATTCTCGAAGGCAAGCTCAAGAATCCGCGCGATGTGATCTTGCCGGGCATGGCCGCCGTGGGCGGGATGATTGTGCCCGCACTTGCGTTCATTATCTTTAACTGGGGCAACGCGGCCACGATCAACGGCTGGGCGATCCCTGCGGCGACCGATATCGCCTTTGCCTTGGGTGTTCTGGCACTGGTCGGCACCCGCGCACCGGCATCGCTCAAGGTGTTTTTGCTGACATTGGCGATTTTGGATGACCTTGGGGCCATCGTGATTATCGCGCTGTTTTATACCGCTGATCTCAAGGTCGACTACCTGTTCCTTGCGATCCTGCCATTGATCGGGCTGATCGTGCAGAATATGCGCGGCGCACACCGGATTGCGCCTTCGATCCTGCTGGGTGCGATCATGTGGTTCTTTGTGCTGAAATCCGGCGTTCACGCAACGCTGGCAGGTGTTGTTACGGCCTTCTTGATCCCGCTCACCGACCGCTACGGCAAATCGCCATTGCACGCGATTGAGCACGGGCTGACGCCCTATGTGCTGTATCTGATTGTGCCGGTCTTTGCTTTTGCCAATGCGGGTGTGGTTCTAACGGGGCTGTCGTTTAGCGATCTGTTTGCACCGCTGCCGCTGGGCATCGCGTTGGGGCTGATCCTTGGCAAGCAGATCGGGGTCTTTGGTGTCAGCTTTGCGATGGTTAAACTGGGCTTTGCGCGGCTGCCACACGGGGCAACTTGGGCGCATATCTACGGCATTGCCTGTCTCGCGGGGATCGGCTTTACCATGTCGTTGTTTATCGGCTCGCTCAGCTTTGACGACGCGGCACTTATGAACCAGGTCCGGCTTGGCGTCTTGTCAGGGTCACTGGTGTCGGGTGTGCTTGGTTATGCGGTGCTGATGCTAGCGGCACGCCAAACCGAGCCAGCTAAGGACTAGGCGCGGCGCGCGACACTGTTCGGGCGGATCTTATCCGGTTCGAACAGGGGCCGCTTATTTTTGGCAATACGGGCAAGCAGTTGTTTGGCCTGTTTGCCATCAACCAGCTTGCGCGCGGGCTGCATTGCATCTGCAAGCGTCAGGCGGGTGCCATCGGTGCCTTTGGGCGCCGCCATCTGCGCATAGCTGGTCAAAAGCAGGCTTTCCACATAGGCGCCATTGGCGATCAGCACCTCGTGGTTATCGCATAAGATATGCACATAGGTGATCCCTTCGGACGGAGTGATCACGTCAATGCCGTCAAATCCCGCCAGTTTTGCGGCGGGAACCAGAACCTCGGCATCGCCAGTCATGCGTTTGGCCACAGGCGATGTTATCAAAACCCGATGCTGGCGTGACACCATCAAATCGCTGGCCGGACAACCCTGCGCCAGACTATGGGCTGCAATCCGGATAGGTTGCTGGTTTTGATGCTGGGCGATGTAATGGGGCGTTAACGTCGTCCGTCCGATCCAGCGGATCGGCTGATACCCGTGGTCCGCTGTCCAGACTTGATCGCCCACATTCAGGTCTTGCGCGTGGATTTCGCCTTTTTGCGTGCTAACCAACGTGTGCCCCGAGAGACAAAGCACGGAATCGCCGGCATCAATCGTCCCGAATGTCAGATTGCCAAAGATATCCCACTGATAGCTTTCGCCGATGGCAACATTGGTGTGTTCCAGAAAATTATCGGAGGTCGCGCCACTTGCGGCCCCTGCGGTGGCGGTAAATGCGGCGATATTATCGGCGCTATAGAATGACAGCACGGTATTTGTATCAACATTAGTCAGGGCGATGCCGCTGCCTTCGTTGGCATCGCTATTTGCGTTCTTTATCCCGACCGAGATCACGTAAATCGTAAATGTCGGGTCATCTGGGTGCGGAATTCCGATCAATGTGCCAAGGTTCACTTCACCGCCAGCAATCCCTGCGTTGGTGTGCAATGTCCCGTCGTCATCATAAACCGAAACAACAAAATCGTTTGGGTCGTCATCTGGGCCAAGCGTGATTTCAACGAATTCGCCTGAATTCACCACGCCGGACCCGCGAAAATGTAGTTCGGAAATAAATGCCATCTTACGCCCCTGATTTTGCGTGTCACGCGCTTGCTACGTTTGCCGACCTAAGTCTCAACGACTGCAAACCCGCGATAAACCGGTTACGCGGAAACTTCACCTTCGCATAGCGATCTAAGTTTTGCCAATGCAGTCAAAAAATGACGATAGCCGCGCCCCGCCGAGTCGCATAGGTTCGACACAACCAAATGACTGGAATTGCACAAATGAAAACGACGCGACCTGCGCCCCCGTTCATGATTGACACTCCCGTAGGAAGGGTTCGCTCTCTGCGCCCTTCTGACGTGACCGACACGCTTGTCGGCTGGTATCAGGATGCGGCCATTATGGGGCCGGTCAATATGGCGCCCCAAAGTGTGACCAAGGCAGATATGCGTGCCTATGTGGCAAGTTTCGACAATCGCAGCAAAATGATCTTGGGGCTTTTTGCAAAGCAAGAAAACGCGCTGATAGGGTTGGTGCTTTGCGAAATTTCGCAAAAACATGGTTCGGTACGGATCAGTCTCGTTGTTGGAAATACATCCCGTTCAGCGCGCCGCGCTATCATCATCGGGCTTCCGATCTTGATTGAAGGGTTGTTTCTTAAGCGCGGGTTCGAAAAAATCACGGCCCATGTCACCGGAGGCAACGAGGCTGTGGGTGCTTTGCTGGCCCGTGCGGGCATGCAGGTCGAAGGCGTGCTGCGCGGGCAATTGCGCGCGGCACCTGGATCAACTTACGAAAAAGACGGCCGCAGCCGTCTTGATCAAACATTATATGGCGTCTTGAAGACCGACTGGGAAAATGCCCGTCAGAACCGGTAATTGTAAGAAACAATCAACTGGGTAATGTCCGGCGCGATTGAATTGGCATCAAAACCATAGCTTTCGCTGCTCTCAAACTCGGTGTATTTCACTTCCGCACCAATCGTTTGGTGATCAAACAACAAATACTCAGCACCAATTCCGATACTTGCCCCTGTTAACCGTTCAGATCCCGGTATGTCAGGGCCGCTAGAGTTAAATTCTGTATAGTCCACTTCCCAGCTTTCATAGCCAACTGCTGCGTATGCAAAAATATCGGGTGTGAAGGCTTTGCCAACAATACCGCGTACATTGAAGATTTCGGTGTCGTCAATTTCAAACGCGTTTTTCTGACTAAAGCCGTCGTTGTCGACATCGCCAAGGAACTGAACGCCAAGTTGTGCGCCAATAATCCAATCGTTCTGAAGTGCGTAATTATACCCGACTTGCAGGCCCAGCGTAGCCGCTTGCGTATCGCCTTCAATGTCGTCGCCGCTAAAACTACTTCCATCGTTACTTACGAAGTCGCCATATCCAATTGATCCCCCAATACTATAGCCGGTAAAATCTGCGGTTTCGGCAAATGCCCCACCAGCCAAAGATGTGGCTAGCGCGATTGCGGAGAGTGATAGTTTTGACATGCTCATTTCATACCCATGTGAATTGTCCAAGAATAGTAAACCACATGTCACCTAGCCCAATGTGCGAATTCGCACACTGGCGCACAATAAGCCTTTGAATACTATATATTATTGCTGCGATGACACAAAATTCAACTCAAAAGCACCACCAAACGTACGCGCACAACCTAAGCGCTCACACCAGTTCGATTAACCACGCAGCAGCGATAGGATCTCTTGTGCGGCTTTGGGGATGTTGGTGCCCGGTCCAAAGATCGCTTTGACGCCACTATCATAGAGGAATTGATAGTCCTGCTGCGGGATCACGCCGCCGCAGATTACGATAATGTCTTCGGCATCCGCATCCCTGAGCGCCTGCACCAATTGCGGCGCGAGGGTCTTGTGACCCGCCGCCTGAGAACTGATCCCGATCACATGCACGTCGTTGTCTATCGCATCCTGCGCGGCCTCGGCTGGGGTCTGGAACAGCGGGCCTACATCCACGTCAAAGCCAATATCGGCAAAGGCAGTTGCAATCACCTTGGCGCCGCGGTCATGCCCGTCTTGGCCCATCTTGACGACCAGCATCCGCGGGCGGCGGCCCTCGGCTTCGGCAAATTCTTCGACGTTGCGCTGGATTTCGGCAAAGCCTTCGTCGCCAGCGTAAGCCGCGCCATAAACGCCGGCCAGTGTCTTCACCTCGGCGCGGTGGCGCCCGAATGTTTTCTCCATCGCCATGCTAATCTCTCCCACTGTGGCGCGTGCGCGCGCCGCTTCGACTGCGGCCTCAAGAAGGTTGCCACCCTCTGACGAGCGGCGTGTCAGCTCATCTAGTGCCGCCGTAACAGCATCCGCATCACGAGCCGCCTTGGTTGCGGCAATGCGTTTAACCTGCCCGATACGCACTGCATTGTTGTCGATATCCAAGATATCAATGGGGTCTTCTTTGTCTTTGCGGTATTTGTTGACGCCGACGATGACCTCAGTGCCGCGGTCGATATCCGCCTGACGGCGCGCGGCAGTTTCTTCGATCCGCAGCTTTGGCATGCCTGATGCGACGGCTTTTGTCATGCCGCCCATTTCTTCGACTTCTTCGATCAGCGCCCAAGCCTTTTCAGCCAATTCATTGGTCAGGCTTTCAACGTAATACGACCCTGCCAGCGGATCGACGACATTGGTGATGCCGGTTTCTTCTTGCAAGATCAGCTGGGTGTTGCGGGCAATGCGTGCGCTGAATTCGGTGGGCAGCGCGATGGCTTCGTCCAATGCGTTGGTGTGCAGCGATTGCGTGCCACCCAATGCGGCCGCCATTGCCTCGTAGGCGGTGCGGATCACGTTGTTATAGGGATCTTGTTCTTGCAGCGACACGCCTGACGTCTGACAATGTGTGCGCAACATGGATGATTTGGGGTTCTTTGGTTCAAATTCTTCCATGATCTTGGACCATAGCAGACGGGCGGCGCGCAGTTTCGCGGCCTCCATAAAGAAATTCATCCCGATGGCAAAAAAGAAGGACAAACGCCCCGCAAACGCATCCACATCCATGCCCCGCGCAATGGCTGCCCGCACATATTCGCGCCCGTCCGCCAGCGTATAGGCCAGTTCCTGCACAAGGTTCGCGCCCGCCTCTTGCATGTGATAGCCAGAGATCGAGATCGAGTTGAATTTCGGCATCTCAGCCGCAGTATATTCGATAATATCCGCAATGATCCGCATGGATGGTTCGGGCGGATAAACATAGGTATTGCGGACCATAAATTCCTTCAGAATGTCATTCTGGATGGTCCCAGACAGCAGCGCCTTGTCGTGACCCTGTTCTTGGCCCGCGACGATAAAATTCGCCAAAATCGGGATCACGGCACCGTTCATAGTCATCGACACCGACACTTTATCAAGCGGGATGCCGTCGAACAGGATTTTCATATCCTCGACGCTATCAATAGCCACGCCCGCCTTGCCGACATCGCCCTCAACGCGCGGGTGGTCGCTGTCATAGCCGCGGTGGGTCGCCAGATCAAAGGCTACGGAAACGCCCTGCTGCCCCGCATCAAGCGCCTTGCGGTAAAACGCGTTGGATTCTTCAGCCGTTGAAAACCCCGCATATTGACGGATCGTCCAAGGGCGGCCTGCATACATCGTGGCCTTTACGCCGCGGGTGAATGGCGCAACCCCGGGGATGCCACCCATATGCGGCAGGTTGGCGGTATCTTCCGCCGTATAAAGCGGCTTAACCGCGATGCCTTCCAGCGTGTCCCATGTCAGCGCGTCCAATGGTTTGCCACGCAGTTCTTTGGTGGCAATCTCTTCCCATGTTTTCTTATCGGTCATCTGTGGTCTCCGGCATTGCGCGAATTTTTTTCACTGAATTGCGCATGGGCCTTAGTATTTGGCACGCCGCGCGCTATATCTATTGGTATGAAGTTACTGACAAACATCGGGCTTTGCGCCTTGTTCATCGTTTTTGGGGTGGCCGCAGCCGCCCAGGAACAAACCGTGCTTGAACGTTGGGAGGCGGATCGCACCGCGATTTTCGACGCGGCCGATGTCACATTGGAAGATTTCCACTGGATTGCGCGACCGTTGGTTGTGTTCGCAGACAGCCCAAACGACCCGCATTTTCGCCAGCAAATGGATCTGCTAGCAGACGGGCTGGATGATCTGGCGGAACGTGATGTAATCATCATCACCGACACCGACCCCGATGCGCAAACATCTGTGCGGCTTGCCCTGCGCCCGCGCGGGTTTTCAATGACCCTGCTGGGCAAAGACGGGCGCGTCGCATTTCGCAAACCATCCGCGTGGGATATCCGCGAAATTTCACGCTCCATCGACAAAATGCCCCTGCGCCAACAAGAGATCGAAGACCGGCGTTTGTTGGCGCAGTAGGTCACCTATTCGAACTCCATGATCACGGCATCAACGGCAAGGCTGTCGCCCGCCGCTGCGTTGATTTTCGCGACCACGCCTTTGCGTTCCGCGCGCAGGATGTTTTCCATTTTCATGGCTTCCACGGTGCAAAGCGCCTGACCTTCCTGCACCTCATCACCGGCTTGGACGTCGATTTTGACAATCAGCCCCGGCATCGGGCACAGCAGAAATTTCGATGTATCCGGCGGCAGTTTTTCAATCATCAAGCCTGCCAGTTCCGCCTGACGCGGGGTGCGCACATGGACCTTGATATCTGCGCCACGGTAGCGGACGCGGAACCCGCCTGAAATTTTCGCCACTTTGATCACCAGCGGTGCGCCATCGACGGTCAAGCGCGCAAGCGGATCACCTGGTGTCCAGTCGCTTTCCACACGCAGGGTTTTGCCGCCGATTATCACATCCGCGCCGCGCGGGTCAGCGGCAATGACGGTGTCATGTGACGCGCCTTGCAAGGATACCACCCAATCCGTGCCAACACGGCGTTCATGGTTGCCCATCCGGCCCGACACACGGGTGCGGCGGATTTCAGCGATCCGGTGCATGGCGACGGTGGCGGCAGAAATACGGACACAAGTGTCATCGTCCAGCGTGACGCCATCAAACCCATCAGGGAATTCTTCCTCGATGAACGCGGTGGTCATGTTGCCGCTGGTGAATTTCGGGTGGTCATAGACGGCTGCAAGAAACGGCAGGTTGTGACCAATCCCTTCCAGTTCGAACCCGTCCAGCGCAAGACGCATTTCTTCGATCGCGGTAGCGCGGTCAGGTGCCCAAGTACATAGTTTCGCGATCATCGGATCGTAGAACATACTGATTTCGCCGCCTTCGACAACGCCAGTGTCGTTGCGCACAGCGCGTGTCTGCGTCGCTTCTTGCGCAGGCGGACGGTAGCGGGTCAAACGACCTATTGAGGGCAGGAAGTTTCGGTAAGGGTCTTCAGCGTAAAGCCTGCTTTCCATTGCCCAACCGTTGATTTTCAGATCACTTTGGGCAAAGGGCAGTTTTTCACCAGCCGCTACGCGGATCATCTGTTCAACCAGATCAACGCCCGTGATCAATTCGGTCACAGGGTGTTCTACCTGCAAGCGGGTGTTCATTTCGAGGAAATAGAAATTGCGGTCGCCGTCCACGATAAATTCAACGGTGCCCGCGCTGGTGTATCCAACGGCTTGGGCAAGGGCGACGGATTGTTCGCCCATCGCTTTGCGGGTTTCAGCATCCAAGAAGGGGCTTGGTGCCTCCTCAACGACCTTTTGGTTACGACGCTGGATCGAACATTCACGTTCGTGCA
This sequence comes from Yoonia tamlensis, assembly GCF_900115105.1. Classification (GTDB taxonomy): domain Bacteria; phylum Pseudomonadota; class Alphaproteobacteria; order Rhodobacterales; family Rhodobacteraceae; genus Yoonia; species Yoonia tamlensis. The sequence goes on along the minus strand of NZ_FOYP01000001.1, from coordinate 631,794 downwards.
GGTAAACCGCGTTGCCGTGGGCATCGGCCAGCACCTGTATTTCGATGTGGCGCGGTTGGGTCACGAATTTTTCGATGAATATACGGTCATCCCCGAACGAACTTGCCGCTTCGTTTTTAGAGGATTGGAACCCTTCGCGGGCTTCGAGATCATTCCACGCGATCCGCATGCCTTTGCCGCCGCCGCCAGCCGAGGCTTTGATCATCACAGGATAGCCGACTTCGTTCGAAATTTTCACGGCTTCATCCGCGTCAGCGATGAGGCCCATATAGCCCGGAACGGTGGAGACATTGGCCTCTTGGGCGATTTTCTTGGAGGTGATCTTATCACCCATCTTTTCGATCGCGCCTTTTGGCGGCCCGATAAAGGCGACACCGGCAGCGGCCAAGGCCTCGGCGAATTTGGAATTCTCGGACAGGAAACCATAGCCCGGGTGCACGGCTTCGGCGCCGGTCTGTTTGATCGCATCCATCACCTTGTCGATCACGATGTAGGACTGGTTCGCAGGGGACGGGCCGATATGCACGGCCTCATCGGCCATTTTCACATGCAGTGCATTGCGGTCGGCGTCCGAATAGATGGCAACCGTTTTGATCCCCATTTTGCGCGCGGTCTTGATAACGCGGCAGGCGATTTCACCACGGTTCGCAATCAGAATTTTCTTGAACATTATTTTCTGTCCCCCAAACAAAAAATCGCCGCAGGGGTCTGGCCCCCGCGACGATCCATCAGATTTAGACGCGCCGGAATGGCGCGCATATTTATGTTACCGGCAAACGCCTGCGTCATCACAGAACACGCCTGCGGCCGCGCCAATTGCTGCGGTGCCAAGAGGGTCTGTGCCAAGAATTTCAGCTGCGACAAGACCTGCGCCCGCGCCAACAACGCCACGCTCCGCGTCATTGTCGATACAGCCGGCAAGGCCAAAAGCTGCGACCGCAGCCAGAAGAATGGATGTTTTTTGCATGATGTGCTGCCCTCTATGTTTGATTGTCTCACCGAAGAATCGGCTTCTTTGACACATAAAGCAATACGTAGGGTTGCATGATATGCAATAACAGTCGCTTTTCCGCCGACCCGCCCGTGCGGTCCGCCTTGTAAAAGGGCGAACCGACGTGGGAAAGGGTAAGTGTGTCTGTCTGGATCGACGACATCAAACCGAAGTTTTGCTGCCGCATAATTGATCATGCCGCGCAAATCCGCCATTGCAAACCCGCCGGTTCGCCCCCCCCAAATCTGGTGGGGTGCCTGCCGGGCGCGGGACGCATTGCACATATGATCTGCGACATGTTGCATCTATTTTGGAAACAACTCGGGGAAACTGATGCGCGCGACATTTATATCAATGCGCAGCATGGCCTCGTAATCGGCGGGATCAAACGGGTCCTCGGCGGGCACGACCTCGCGGCCGAACAGCCAGCTTAGGCGCCCCGCATCAAGATTGCCGCGGACAAACGGTTCTTCGCCAAAATGTTCCAGCAATGCCTGCATGAATCCCGCATCCGCACGTTTGTCCGCCGGACGGCGATCGGGATAGCGCACGCGTTCAGACAGCGCCGTTGCGCCGTCTTTGTTGGCGCGGCGCAAAACAAACTGAAAATCCGTTCCCGGCAAACGCCCCGGAAAGCCGCGATGTTTATCCATATATGGCAGGGCCATTTAGTGCTCCTTTTGGGCGTGCAAATTACTGCGCCCCGCTATCTGGTGACAAAGCCGCATCAACTGGGCACTCCGTCAAAATTGTCAAGACATACTCCGCCCGCAACAGGGACTTCCCATGCCTGTGAAGTCCCAAAGCCGGCAATGCTGTTGCCGCGCCAGTTTTGCGCCACAACGCTTATCTGCGTAACCGGATTTTCTGTGACTGGTCCGCTGACAGTTTCATTGGGGTCCAGCATCAAAGCATTGCAAGCCGTCTTCGGATCAAATTGCGCATACGCCGTGTCATAATCCAATCCACGGTACGGGCGAAACGTCGCCTCAATTTTTTCACCGTCCTGATCAACGTCGAGACCGACAAGCGTCCACTGATCCATAGGCGCGGGCAATGACAGCGCTTGCATATCGCGTTCGTGTTCAGAAATACACGCTCCGTCGCGCACAGAAACCGGATAGCTCACCTCTTGGGGCTCAGCTTCATTTGGCAGCGTTACCATCATCCCAATCTCGACCCGGTAGATTTGCTTGCGGGTCACATCACCTTCACGCATTGCGCGCATGATGAGACCACCACATAGCGAGCGCAGACGCTCCGCCGAAAGCCGTGTCCAACCGCCACGATCCTGCGCCAGCGCGAGAACGGCAGACACGTAATGGCTGTCCAGAACCGGCACAATTTCCAGATCCCCGCCCACAAAGACATTTCCATCAGCACGCACAAGGAATGTATCCTGCCCAGTTTCAAACATCTGGTTAGGCTTGGGTTCATAGTTGAGCCAAGCGCCCAAACCGCAAAACATCAACACCGCGACAACGCCAAGAAATATGTTCTCTCGGGTTTTGCGCATTGCAATGCGTTGCGGCGTTTTTTGGCGCGCAGGATATTGCGGGTCTTGTGTCACAGCGGAATATTATCGTGTTTTTTCCACGGATTTTGTAGCTGCTTGCCACGCAGGCTGGCAAAGGCGCGGCAGACCCGTTTGCGGGTGGATTGCGGACGGATGATTTCGTCGATGAAACCTTTTTGCGCGGCCACAAACGGGTTGGCAAAGCGGTCTTCGTATTCTTTGGTGCGCTCGGCGATTTCCTCGGGGGTTTTGCCGCGGTGGATAATCTCGGTCGCGCCCTTGGCGCCCATCACCGCGATTTCGGCCGTTGGCCACGCATAGTTGAAATCGCCGCGCAGGTGCTTGGACGCCATCACGTCATAGGCACCACCGTAAGCTTTGCGGGTGATCACCGTCACTTTGGGCACTGTTGCCTCGCCGTATGCAAACAGCAGTTTTGCGCCGTGTTTGATGACACCGCCAAATTCCTGACTGGTTCCAGGCAGGAAGCCGGGCACATCGACAAGCGTAAGGATCGGGATTTCGAACGCGTCACAAAACCGCACAAAACGCGCGGCCTTGCGCGAACTGTCGATATCCAGACACCCCGCCAGCACCATCGGTTGGTTGGCAACAACGCCCACGGTGGACCCTTCAAGCCGGATAAATCCGGTCAGGATATTTTTGGCAAAATCTTCCTGAATCTCGTAAAAATCGCCCTCATCCGCGAGCTTGTGGATCAGCTCTTTCATATCGTAGGGCGCGTTGGGATTGTCGGGGATCAGCGTATCAAGGCTGTCCTCGATCCGGTCGACATCGTCAAAGAACGGACGCACGGGCGGCTTTTCGCGGTTATTGAGCGGCAGAAAGTCGATCAAACGGCGCGCCTCGGCCAAGGCTTCGACATCGTTTTCAAAAGCGCCATCGGCCACGCTGGATTTTTTGGTATGGGTTGTCGCGCCGCCCAATTCCTCGGCGGTGACGACTTCGTTGGTGACGGTTTTGACAACGTCGGGGCCGGTCACAAACATATAGCTGCTGTCTTTGACCATAAAAATAAAGTCGGTCATCGCAGGGCTGTAAACCGCGCCGCCAGCACACGGCCCCATGATCAGGCTGATCTGCGGGATCACGCCAGAGGCCATGATATTGCGCTGGAACACTTCAGCATAGCCCGCAAGGGATGCGACACCTTCCTGGATACGTGCGCCGCCGGAATCGTTGATCCCGACCACAGGCGCGCCGTTTTTCATGGCCATATCCATGATTTTGCAAATCTTTTGCGCGTGCGTTTCAGAAAGCGATCCACCAAAAACAGTGAAATCCTGCGAGAACACATAGATCATGCGCCCGTTCACGGTACCCCAGCCGGTCACGACACCGTCGCCTGCGGGGCGCTCTGCCTCCATACCGAAATCGGTGCAGCGGTGGGCCACGAACATATCGAATTCTTCGAATGACCCTTCGTCCAGCAGCAGTTCAATGCGTTCGCGTGCGGTCAGTTTGCCCTTACTGTGCTGTGCAGCAATCCGGCGTGCGCCACCACCAAGCCGCGCGGCATCGCGTTGCGCTTCTAGCGCTTGTAAAACATCCATCAGATCGCCCCCTATTCGGTTCTTTGGGCGACACTAGCGCGAAACCCGCACTGGGCGAAGCACGAAAGGGTATATTTGCAAACTACTTAGTTAGCAAAATGAATTTTTTGCAAATTTGCTAATTCCATCTATCTTTGCCGAAAGGATAGACAAGCCCAAAAATGCGCCCTAACTCTTTTCAATGAGCAATTTACCCTTCATCCGTTTTCTGGACCGCCGCACACCGCCGCATATCGTAACGCTTGTTCTGATCACCGGAATCTCGGCGCTCAGCATGTCGATATTCCTGCCATCTCTGGCCAAGATGACCCGCTATTTCGGCACGGATTATGCGATCATGCAAATCGCGCTGTCAGGTTACCTTGCCGCCACAGCGGCCTTGCAGATATTTGTGGGCCCTCTTTCAGACCGGTTCGGGCGGCGCATTATGATTCTAGGTGCGCTGGCCGTTTTTGTTGCGGCTTCGATCGGGGCGATGCTGGCGCAATCCATTCAGACCTTTTTGTTCTTTCGCATTCTGCAGGCTGCCGTTGCCACCAATATGGCGCTTAGCCGCGCGATTGTTCGCGATATTGTCTCGCAAGAAGAGGCCGCATCCCTGATGGGCTATGTCACGATGGGCACTGCATTGGTGCCGATGTTCGGGCCAATGGTCGGCGGCGTTCTTGACGAAGCCTTCGGCTGGCACGCGACATTTGCATTTCTGGCAATCGCAGGGGCCGCGACCTTGTTGCTGGTCTATATGGACCTTGGCGAAACCGTCGCAAAAGGCGGGGTCAGCTTTCGCGACCAGATAAAGGGCTATCCCGAATTGCTGCGCTCGCCACGGTTCTGGGGCTATGCGCTTTGTGCGGCGTTTTCTTCGGGCGCTTTTTTTGCGCTATTGGGTGGTGCGTCCTTTGTGGGCAGCACAATCTTCGGCCTTTCCCCGAAATGGAGCGGCGTCGCACTTGGCGCGCCTGCGGTTGGCTATGCGGTCGGCAATTTCCTATCGGGGCGTTATTCGGTGCGCATGGGCATCAACAAAATGGCAATTATCGGCACGGGCGTCACGATAACGGGGCTGGCACTGTCGGCTGTTCTGACCCTGCTGGGCGTGGTTCATCCGCTGAATTTCTTCGGTTTTTGCGTCTTTTTAGGCCTTGGGAACGGGATCGCATTGCCAAACGTTATGGCCGGATCGGTGTCCGTGCGCCCGCATCTGGCTGGCACAGCCAGCGGACTGAGCGGCGCTATCATGATCGGTGGCGGCGCGGCCCTATCACAATTTGCGGGCGGGATCCTGACGGTGGAATCGGGCACCTTGCCGCTGCAGTTGCTAATGCTGGGCACATCCGTTCTTGCGCTTGTCTCCGTTCTACTGGTGGTATGGCGCGAACGCCGCATCACTTGACCACAGATTTGCAACGGCTAACTTGGGTTAGCTAATTTGCAAAAGGGTCAAGGATGGCTGCTCAGAAACTCTATGCCGGTGCAAAACTGCGCGAATTGCGCGGGCGGCTGTCGCTGACACAAAAAGATTTCGCCGCCAAGCTGGGCGTGTCGCTGCCCTATTTGAACCAGATGGAAAACAACAACCGGCCCGTTTCCACGGCCGTTGTGCTGGGACTGGCGCAGGAATTCGGCTTTGACGTCACCGAATTGCAAGCGGGCGACGAGGCGCGGCTGGTTGGCGACATGCGCGAGGCCATGGCCGACCCTGTGCTGACCGGCCCCACACCGGCGCTGGCCGATCTGCGACTGGTCGCGGCCAATGCACCGGCCATTGCGCGGGCCTTTTTGGACCTGCACCGCGCTTACCGGCAGACCCATGAAAGGCTTGCGTCGCTGGACGAGGCATTGGGCCGCGAAGATGCCCGCTTGCAACCCAGCCCATGGGAAGAGGTGCGCGATTTCTTCCATTATTGCGACAACTATATTGATGCGGTCGATCGCTGCGCCGAACGCTTTGCGATACAACGCAAGCCCGATGAAACCATCGCACATGCCGCAATACGCGCATTGGATGCACATGGGATCACCGTCACCTATGCAACCAGCAAGACGCTTCGGCATTTTGACGCCGGCCGCAAAACACTGACACTGTCGCGCGACAGCCACCCCGCAACCCAGAGTTTCCAACTGCTGCTCCAGCTTGCACTGATTACGCAAAGCGACCTTCTGGACGCGACGCTTGATCTTGCCAGATTTCAATCCTCCGAGGCACGCAGCATCGCCAAGGTCGGGCTGGCCAACTATTTTGCTGGTGCCGCACTCATGCCTTATGGCGCGTTTTTGCACGCCGCCCAATCCGACAGGCACGATCTCGAACTTCTGGCAACGCGGTTCGGGGCCTCGCTTGAACAGGTAGCGCACCGGCTGTCGACATTGCAGCGCGCAGGGGCCAAAGGCATCCCGTTCTTTTTTGTGCGTGTGGATCAGGCAGGCACAATCACCAAACGCCATTCAGCCACGACATTGCAGTTTGCGCGGTTTGGCGGCGCCTGCCCGCTGTGGAATGTGCATCAGGCTTTTGCCAATCCAGGGCAATTCCTGCGGCAATTGGCCGAAACCCCCGATGGGGCGCGCTATTTCTGCCTTGCGCGCGATGTCAGCAAATCGGGCGGCGCTTACAACCTGCCAACGCGGCGCTATGCGATCGGGCTTGGCTGCGAGGTGCGCCATGCGCCCGCGCTTGTCTATGCGGATCATATGGATCTGGGGGCGGCCAGCGCCTATGCGCCGATCGGGATATCGTGCCGCATTTGCGAACGCCGCGATTGCCATCAGCGGTCCGTTCCCCCGCTTGAACGCCAGCTAAGCGTTGACCCGAATTCGCGCGGCATCCTGCCGTATCAGCTTGACTAATGCTGACAGGCGGGGCTGCATTGGCGCATAACAGAGGGCAAGAAAACCATGGAACTTACCGGCACTCGCATTATTGCGGCTGATATCGCAACCGTATGGGCGCATCTGAACAATGCGCAAACCCTGCACGCCTGTATTCCGGGATGTCAGGAATTGACCGGATCAGCCGATGACGGGTTTGCCGCCGTGGTCAAGCAAAAGGTCGGTCCGGTATCGGCCACGTTCAAAGGTGCGGTCACGCTTGAAAACATCGCCGCCCCTGATCGCTATACCATCGTCGGAGAAGGCAAAGGCGGCGTTGCAGGCTTTGCCAAGGGGCGCGCGGATGTTGCGCTGCTTACCGTGCCCGAAGGCACCGAATTAACCTATATGGCGGATGTAAAGGTCGGCGGGAAACTTGCGCAATTGGGCAACCGCGTGATTGGCGGCTTTGCCCGCAAGATGACCGACCAGTTCTTTGAGAAGTTTCAGGAAACGGTCGAAGGCAAGGGCGCGGACGCCCCCGCCTAAGCGGCTTCAGGCAGCCAGAATGCCCGCGATTTCATCCTTGAGAGCCATGCGCTGTTTGCGCATCTCGGCCATATTCAGATCATCGGTGGGTTCGACGTTGGTTTCAGCACGGTGGATAGCACGGTTTACCACGTGGTATTCATCGTAAAGCTTTGAAAAATGCGTATTTTCCGCCTTTAGCGCTTGCATCATATCATGCTTGTCAGGAAATTCTTCAAGTAGTTCGTGCGGAGTATGTGACATGTCATTTCCTTTGCTCATTGTCTTGCAACCTGCCTAGTCCACTCAGATCCGCCCGACCTTGATCCCGATCAACAAATGATCTGTCGCATGCTATCTTTGCGCGGTTTTCCAGTTCGGATTGATCCATGGCTGTGCATTTTCGGACGGCAGCGGATTGCGTTGCAAAATGTGATCCGCGACCTTTTCGCCGACCATAATGGATGGACCGTTCAGGTTGCCGTTGGTGATACGCGGAAAAATCGAACTGTCGGCGACGCGCAGGCCTTCAACCCCGATCACGCGTGCTTGGGGGTCTACCACGGCCATCGGGTCGCTGGCCGCGCCCATCTTGCACGTCCCGCAAGGGTGATAGGCGCTTTCGGCGTGATCGCGAATGAAATCATCTAAATCCGCGTCTGATTGCGCTGCCTCACCCGGTTGGATTTCATGGCCCCTGAATTCATCAAAGGCCGCTTGCCCAAAAATCTCGCGTGTTAGGCGGATACATTTGCGGAAATCCTCCCAATCTGAGGGGTCGGACATATAATTGAATTCAATTTTTGGATCCGTGTTCGGGTCGTTTGATTTCAACGTGACCTGCCCGCGCGACACGGATCGCATCGGGCCGACATGGGCCTGAAACCCGTGCCCTTCGGGCGCGACTTTACCGTCATAGCTGACCGCAATGGGTAGGAAATGGAACTGGATATCAGGGTAATCCACGCCTTTGTCAGACCGGATAAATCCAGCGCTTTCAAATTGGTTGGATGATCCCAATCCGGTTTTCCAAAGCAGCCATTCCAGCCCGATCTTGGCCTTGCCGCGCAGGTTCCAATGCGCAAAAAGCGTGACAGGTTTTGTCGCCGCCTGCTGGATGTAAAGCTCCAGATGATCCTGAAGGTTTTGCCCGACACCGGGACGGTCCGCGACCACATCAATCCCGTGTTCTTTCAGGTGATCCGCTGGGCCAATCCCCGACAGCATGAGCAGTTTGGGTGAATTCAGCGATGATGCCGCGACGATTACTTCGACATTGGCTTTGATCACTTCGATCTTTTTGCCACGGCTGACCTCAACCCCGACGGCGCGGCCGTTTTCGATCACGATCCGCCGCGCAAAGGCGCGGGTCAGCGTGCAGTTCGGCCGCTTGAGCGCCGGACGCATATAGGCAGAGGCCGCCGACCAGCGGTACCCCTTGTAGATTGTCGCATCGAAGGGGCCAAAGCCCTCTTGTTGTTCGCCATTATAGTCGCCCGTCACCGGATAGCCCGCCTGCGCACCAGCCTCTACAAAGGCGCGGGTCAGCGGGTTTTTGCGGGGGCCGCGCGTGATATGCAGCGGACCATCTTTGCCGCGCCAATCGGCGTCGCCACCGTGCCCGCCATCATGCCAATGCTCCATCCGTTTGAAATAGGGCAGCACGTCGGCGTAAGACCAGCCTTGCGCGCCGCTTTCCGCCCAATGATCAAAGTCACGTGCATGTCCACGCACATAGATCATCCCGTTGATCGACGATGACCCGCCGATGACCTTGCCGCGCGGTGTGACCAATGTGCGCCCGCCCAGATGCGGTTCGGGTTCGGTTTTGAGCCCCCAATCATACATCTTCATATTCATCGGATAGGACAGGGCCGCAGGCATCTGGATAAACGGGCCGCGATCCGACCCGCCGTGTTCGATCACCAAAACCTGTTTTCCGGCCTCGGCCAAACGGTAGGCCATCGCACAACCTGCGGATCCAGCCCCGACAATTACATAATCTGCTTGCATCAGAACGGTGCCTCCACATCGCCCATTGCCACGTAAACGCCCTTGATCTGGCTATAATGTTCGATGGCGGCTTTGGAATTTTCGCGCCCCACGCCGGACATTTTTGACCCACCGAAAGGCGCCTCAACTGGGGCGAGGTTATAGGTGTTGATATAGCAAGTACCTGCTTCGAACCCAGCTGCCATGCGGTGCGCACGTGTCAGATCAGCGGTAAACACACCTGCCGCAAGACCAAACTCTGTGGCATTCGCGCGCGCAAGCACGTCTTCTTCGGTTTCGAAATCCAGCACCGCCATTACCGGCCCAAAGATTTCGTCACGTGCGATGGTCATATCGTCGGTGACATCGGCAAAAACGGTGGCTTCGATGAAATAGCCGTCACCATCCACGATCTTGCCGCCCGCAACCAGTGTCGCGCCCTCGGCGATGCCTTTAGCAATGAAGCCCGCCACGATATCGCGTTGCTTTGCGGATACCATCGGCCCAAAGTTCACATCCGGGTCTTGCGGGTCGCCCATTTTGATCCCCACCAACCGTTCGGTCAGCCGCTTAAGGAACGCATCCTTGATACCTTTTTGCACAAAAACGCGCGTCCCGTTGGAACAGACCTGCCCCGTGGAATAGAAATTGCCCAAAATCGCGCCTGATACTGCGTTTTCCAGATCGGCATCATCAAACACAACCATCGGGGATTTTCCGCCAAGTTCCATTGTCACATGGCGCAGCCCTTCCGCAGCGGCGGCGTAAACTTTTTGCCCCGTCGGCACGGATCCGGTCAATGACACCTTATCCACGCGCGGATCGGTGATTAGCGATGCGCCGACAGCGCCATAGCCTTGGATAACGTTGAAAACGCCAGCAGGCGCGCCTGCTTCAACCAGAATTTCCGCAACTTTCAACGCGCAAAGCGGGGTCATCTCGGACGGCTTGAACACCATTGCGTTGCCGCAAGCCAGTGCGGGCGCAGCTTTCCAACAGGCGATTTGCGTTGGATAGTTCCACGCGCCGATGCCGACGCAAACGCCCAAAGGTTCGCGCCGCGTATAGACAAAATCATCGCCCAGCGGAATGGTTTCGCCCGTGATGCTGGCGGCCAGTCCGCCAAAGTACTCCAGCGCATCCGCACCGGATGTGGCATCCGCCACTGATGTTTCCTGATAGGGCTTGCCCGTGTCAAAGGTTTCCAGCACCGACAGATCGTGGTTCCGATCGCGCATGATATCGGCCGCGCGGCGCAGCACGCGGCCCCGATCCGTCGCGGTCCAACCCGCCCATTCCTTTTGCGCACGTTTCGCGGCCGCCAGCGCCTTATCCACAATCGCCGGGGTGGCAGCATGCAGCGTCGCGATCACCTTGCCAGTGTAGGGGTAGATGACCTCGATCACCTCTCCGGCTGTGTCTTCGACATATTGGCCATCGATAAAATGGCTGGCTTTGGGTTGTGTGGTCATTGCGGTGCCTCCGGTGGGAGTATTTTCGGGAAAAAAGATGAGGTTATTCGCCACGCGGGTAGCGTTGGCCATCTTCGAGAACATTGAGATCCATGTGATTGCGCATGTAGCGCTCGGATGCTTTTTGCAGCGGCTGATAATCCCATGGGTAATAGTTGCCATTGCGCAGCGCCTCGTAGACGACCCAGCGGCAGGCTTGGGAATGGCGCACGTCGGCATCGAATTTGTCCAAGCCCCAGCGGGCTTTGGATTTGGCGCGCAGTTGCGTGATCGTGCCTTGATGTGCGGGCATATCGGCCAAGTTTGTCAGCTCGTGCGGGTCGGCGTTCATGTCGAACAGCTGGTCGGGATCAAGCGCGCAGCGGTTGTATTTCCACTTGCCATAGCGCAGCGACACCAGTGGCGCATAGGACCCTTCGGCGGCGTATTCCATCGCCACCGGTGTGTCGCGGCTGCCGCCCTGCCCCAGATGCACAAGACTTTCGCCCGATGTCCACGGCATGACCTCGGACATATCAACGCCCGCCAGATCGCAAAGCGTGGGGGTCACATCGATGGTGCTGACGGGTGTTTCGATCAGGCCAGGTTCCATGTCCGGGCTGGCAATCATCAGCGGCACGCGGGCAGAACCGTCAAAGAACGACATCTTGAACCACATGCCGCGTTCGCCCAGCATATCGCCGTGGTCGGATACAAACATAATCGTCGCCTCTTGCCGGCTATCGTTCAGCGTTTGCAGGATATCCCCGATTTTATCGTCGATATAGCTGATATTGGCAAAATAGGCCTGCCGCGCGCGGCGCACCTGTTCGGGTGTGATGTCGAAATTTTTGGCGTCCATCGCGTCATAAAGACGGCGCGAATGCGGATCGAGATCATCATAGGCGATGTCCCCGACCACAGGGTCCAGATGCGCGCAATCATTGTACAGATCCCAGTATTTCTGACGCGCCACATAGGGGTCGTGCGGATGCGTGAAGCTGACGGTCAGGCACCATGGCCGCGCATCATGGCCGCGCGACAGGTCATAGATTTTGCGGGTCGCGTGATAGGCGACCTCATCGTCATATTCCATCTGGTTGGTAATTTCAGCCACACCTGCACCAGTGACCGACCCCATATTGTGATACCACCAGTCGATCCGTTCACCCGGTTTGCGGTAGTCCGGCGTCCAGCCGAAATCGGCGGGGTAGATGTCGGTGGTCAGCCGTTCCTCGAAACCGTGCATCTGGTCGGGGCCGACAAAATGCATCTTGCCGGACAGGCAGGTCTGATAGCCCGCGCGCCGCAAATGATGCGCATAGGTGGGGATGCTGGATGCAAATTCCGCAGCATTATCATAGACGCCGTTCCGGCTGGGCAATTGGCCCGACATGAACGCCGCCCGCGCAGGCGCGCAAAGCGGTGACGCGGTATAGCTGTTTTGAAAACGTGTGGACCGCGCGGCGAGTGCTTTCAGATTAGGCGCATGCAGCCAACCGGCGGGCCCATCTGGGAACAATGTGCCATTCAGCTGGTCGACCATGATGATCAGGATATTGGGTTGGCTCATGACGCGGCGCGCAGTTCTGCATGCAAAAGTGCAAGAACATGTGCCGTTGCATCAACGCCAGCTTCACCACGCGGATCAAGCCCGCGGCGCAGGTAAAGCCCGTCAATCAGCCCCGCAATACGTTCGGCAACCGCATCGGCATGGCCACCGACCAAAGGGCGCAGGTTGAACACCAGATTGCTATGCAGCCGCCGCTGGTAAATCGTCAGCAGGCGCTGGGCCTGTGGGTTCGATTGCGCGAGCACATAGAAATTCAGCCATGCGGCAATGACCTCGCGCCGGAAATTCGACGACGTAAAACCAGCCCGAATAATCGCTTCAAGCCGCAACTTTGGCCCATCCGCCATCGCAAGCGCGCCGCGCACTTCAGCCCCATAGACAGTGAGCGTGTGACGCATGGCTGCCAGAAAAATCTGTTCCTTGCCGCCAAAATAGTGATGCGCCAGCGCCGATGACATGCCTGCCCGCTTGGCGATCTTACTAACTGTAATATCAAGCGTGCCCGTTGCACCGATTTCATCAATCGTTGCTTTCACTAAGGCGGCGCGCCGGATAGGTTCCATCCCAAGCTTTGGCATCAATTTCTCACTGTAAGGTTGCCAAAGCAGATTAGTTCGTTCTTTATTGACTCGTCAATCAAGAAAAAAAGACCACCAACGGGAGACCAACAAATGAAACTGAAATCAACCCTGTCTATTCTGGCGCTTTGTGCTGCCACCCCTGCCCTTGCCGATTGTGACGCCGTGCGTTTTTCGGATGTCGGCTGGACAGATATCACGGCCACCACCGCCGCGACATCCATCGTGCTCGAGGCGCTTGGCTATGAGACATCAACCGACATCCTGTCCGTGCCCGTGACCTACGCGTCAATGGCCGAAGGCGATATCGACGTCTTCTTGGGCAACTGGATGCCAACAATGGAAGGCGACATCGCAACCTACCGCGAGGCAGGCACTGTCGACACCGTGCGCACCAACCTCGAAGGCGCGAAATACACGCTGGCCACCAATGCGGCGGGCGTAGCGGCGGGCATCACTGATTTTGCATCCATCGCCCAAGCCAAAGACGCGCTGGACGGCAATATCTATGGTATTGAGGCCGGCAACGACGGCAACCGTCTGATTATGGATATGATTGACGCTGATGCCTTTGGGCTGGACGGTTTTAACGTCGTCGAAAGCTCTGAACAGGGCATGTTGGCACAGGTCGAACGCGCCAATGACCGCGACGAGCCTGTCGTGTTCCTTGGCTGGGAGCCACACCCGATGAACGCAAATTACGACATGACCTACCTGCCGGGCGGCGACGATTATTTCGGCCCTGATCTGGGCGGCGCGATTGTGGCGACAAACACCCGTGCGGGCTATGTCACTGAATGCCCGAACACAGGCAAGCTGCTGGAAAACCTCGTGTTTAGCCTTGCGATGGAAAACGAAATCATGGGCGCGATCCTGAATGATAACGTCGATCCGGAAGACGCGGCCAAAGCATGGCTTGCGGGCAATGCCGACACATGGACACCTTGGCTGGACGGCGTGACCACCATTGATGGCGGTGATGCCGTTGCCGCGGTCACGGCTGCATTGGCTGAATAAGTTACGGATCAGGGGGTCGCATAATGCGGCCCCCTTTTTCATGATAACAAAGGGGCAACGATGGACGGCTATAGCTTGGAAGAATGGCTAATCGCGCATAAGATACCTGTCGGAGACTGGGCTGAAGCGGGTGTTGACTGGCTCAAGACCTATGGGCGCGCGTTTTTTGACAGGCTCAGCGACGGGCTGGACTGGATGATCGACGGGATCGTCTGGTGCCTGCAAACGCCGCCGATGTTCTTGATCATCTTGCTATTTGTCGGGCTGACTTGGGTGCTGCAAAAATCATGGGCTGTCTGCCTATTGGTGCTGGTCTGCCTGCTGTTCGTCGTGAACCAAGGCTATTGGGAAGAAACCACAGATAGTCTGGCGCTGGTTTTATCGTCTTGCGTGGTTTGCATGGGGTTTGGGGTCCCTTTGGGGATTTTCTTTGCGCATCGGCCCAAGCTTTACCAGACGTTTAGTCCGGTTTTGGACCTGATGCAGACCCTGCCTGCCTTTGTCTATCTAATCCCTGCGATCGTGTTTTTTGGCCTTGGCATGGTGCCAGGCTTGTTTGCGACAGTGATTTTTGTGCTGCCCGCGCCGATCCGGCTGACCTACCTTGGCGTGTCCAACACGCCGACTGCGCTGCTTGAAGCCGCCGAAAGCTTTGGCGCGACACCTGCGCAGCGGTTGTGGAAAGTTGAACTGCCTTATGCCGTGCCGCAGATCATGGCGGGGCTAAATCAGGTCATCATGCTGTCGCTGTCGATGGTGGTGATTTCGGCCTATGTCGGGGCTAACGGGTTGGGCAAACCTGTGGTGCAGGCCTTGGGGCGCAACGACCCCGGCCTTGGATTTGAATCGGGTTTTGTGATCGTGGCCGTGGCCATCATGCTGGACCGTATGCTGCGGGTGAAATCAAAATGAGCGCCGTTGAATTTGATAATGTTTCAATCGTTTTCGGGGACAAGCCGCAAGACGCCTTGCCGGTGATGGACCAAGGCCGTGACCGCGCCGAAGTGCGCGCCGAAACCGACCAGATCCTTGGCGTGCACGATTGTTCGCTGACCGTCGAGGAAGGCGAGATTCTGGTGCTCATGGGGCTGTCAGGTTCGGGCAAATCCACGCTTTTGCGCGCGGTCAACGGGCTAAATCCCGTTGTGCGCGGTGACGTGCGGATCAAAACGGCGCAGGGTATGACCTCTGTCACCAATGCTGACAAAAAGACCCTGCGCGCGCTGCGCCTGCACGATGTCGCGATGGTGTTCCAGCAATTTGGCCTGCTGCCGTGGCGCACGGTGCGCGATAATGTCGGGCTGGGTTTGGAACTGGCGGGTATGGACAAACCGGCACGCAATAAGCGGGTGGCAGAGGAGCTGGCACTTGTCGGGCTTGCGGACCGCGCGGATGCGCTGGTCGGCGAATTATCGGGCGGGATGCAGCAGCGCGTGGGGCTTGCGCGCGCCTTTGCCACCGATGCACCGATCCTGCTGATGGACGAGCCGTTTTCTGCGCTTGATCCGCTGATCCGCACAAAATTGCAGGATGAATTGCTGGACCTGCAACGCGACCGCAACCGCACGATTGTTTTTGTCAGCCACGATCTGGACGAGGCGTTCAAGATCGGCAATCGCATCGCGATCATGGAGGGCGGGCGCATCGTGCAATGCGGCACGCCGCGCGATATTTTCACCAATCCGGTGAATGATTATGTCGCCGAATTTGTCGCCCATATGAACCCGCTTGGCGTGCTGACCGCGCGCGATGTGATGGTGGACGGGGATTGTGACGGGCCGCAGGTTGATGTCGAAACCCCGGTCAATAAGATCATCGCGCAGATTGATGCCACCGCGATGCAAGTGATGCAGGACGGCGCGCCGATTGGCAAAATCACACGGGCATCGCTTTTGGCGCGGCTGGGGCCGCAGGCGGAATAACCTAGACCTTGGTTGCTGGCACGGGCGGCGTCACATGGCGCCGCGCGACCGCCTCGCGCCATGTGATGAAGCTGACCGATGCCATAATTACAGCCCCGCCAAACACAACCCAGCCGTCTACGGCCTCTCCGAACACGACCGCACCCAAAAGCACCGCCCAAACCAGCTGGAGAAATGTCACAGGCTGCGTCACCGTCAGCGGTGCAGCGGCAAAGGCCAGCGTCATCGCGTAATGCCCCGCCGTGGCAAAGCAGGCGACCAGAAACAGCCAGCCAAGTTGCGTCAATGTCGGCGTGACCCAAACCGCCATTGCGGCAGGCGCCAGACCGATTGTCACCGTGACAGATAACATGCCCACCACGACGGCGGCGGACACCTCGCCCGAAAGCTGCTTTGCGATCAGATAGCCGATTGCAAAGAAAACAGCCGTGCCAAGCATCGCAATGTGACCGGGTTCAATTTCCTTGACCCCTGGGCGCAAGATGATTAGCGCCCCGATCAGGGCCACAATGACCGCAACCAAACGGCGCGGCGGTAGGCGTTCGCCCAAAAACAGCGCCGCGCCAATAGATACATAGACGGGCGATAGATAGTTCATCGCGGTGACTTCGGCGATGGGGATGCGGGCCATTGCGAAAAACCACAAGATCACCGCCAATGTATGCACCACCCCGCGCAGCGCAAAAAGATTCAACTGCCTGCGGGTCAGATGCGCATCCAGGATCGGCTTGATCATCGGCACCAAAAACACGATGCCCAGAAGATAGCGCAAAAACGCGGCTTCGGCTGCGGGCACATCATCGCCAACATGTTTGACCACGGCTGTGACACCCACAAACATCAGCCCAGTGAAGACCATCCAGCCAACACCGGCAAGCGGACGCGATTGTTTTTGCTTATCCATGACAGATGGGTCGCAGCTTGGCCGCGCAAAGGCAAGATGGGGCTGCAATGATTTTTCGCGAAAAATCATCTGGCAGAAGCCGCGTGATCGGCTTAACAGGGTGTGCATGAAAATACTGTTTCTTGGCGATGTCATGGGCCGTGCAGGCCGCGCTGCAATCAGCACCGAGCTTCCGCGTTTACGGTCGGAATGGAAGCTTGATTTTGTGGTCGTCAATGGCGAAAATGCAACGGCGGGCATGGGGCTTTCGGGTGATCATGCCAAGATCATCTTTGACGCAGGCGCAGATGTTGTGACCCTTGGCGATCATGCGTTTGATCAAAAGGATATGCTGACCCATATCGCAACTGAACAGCGCATCATCCGGCCCTTGAATTTCTCGAAATCCGCGCCGGGCGTCGGGGCGCGCGTGTTCACCGCCACCGGTGGCCGCAAGGTGCTGGTCGCGCAGGTCTTGGGTCAGGTGTTCATGAAACGCCCCTTTGACGATCCGTTTTCCGCGCTTGACGGGGTGCTCAAGCAATTCCCGATGGGCGGTCAGGTCAATGCGAGCCTTGTTGATATTCACTGCGAGGCGACCTCTGAAAAGATGGCCGTGGGTCACTATTGTGATGGGCGCGCCAGTATCGTTGTGGGCACCCACACACATGTGCCGACGGGCGATGCGATGATCCTGCCCGGTGGCACGGCCTATCTGACAGACGCGGGCATGTGCGGCGATTACAATTCGGTCATCGGGATGGAAAAAGCCGAACCGATGCGCCGCTTTATCACCGGCATGCCAAAGGCACGTTTCACCCCCGCGACGGGCGATGCCACGCTGTCCGGCCTTTATGTCGAAACCGATGACCGAACCGGCAAGGCGACGCGCGTTGAAATGGTGCGCCAAGGCGGCCGGCTTGCTCAATCGGGACCAAAATAATGCGCGACCGCTTGCGTGCGGCGCGACAACCCGCAAGACTGTGAGCTATGGATAGTTTTATTTCTCTGACCCAAGGCCAATCGGCCGTGCTGACAATGGCTGTTGTTGCGGGCATGTTCATCATGTTCCTGCGCGAGGCCTACCCGACCGAAGTGGTCGCGATGATCGGCGTGTCAATCCTGCTGGTTTCCGGCGTATTGCCCTATGAAAATGCAGTGGCCGTGCTGGCCAACCCTGCCCCTTGGACGATTGCCGCGATGTTTATCATTGTCGGCGCATTGGTGCGCACGGGCGCGCTGAACGCGATGACCCAAGTGGTTGAACGGCAAGCCAAAATCAGCCCTGCCCGTGCAATCGGCGGCAGCCTGATCTTTGTGGCTTTCGCCTCTGCGATTATGAACAACACACCGCTGGTCGTTGTGATGATCCCTGTCTTTGTGCAGCTTGCGCGCACGCTTGGCACATCGGCGTCAAAATTGCTGATCCCGCTTTCTTATGCGGCCATTGTGGGCGGTACGATGACCCTGATCGGGACCTCGACAAACCTGCTGGTGGACGGGGTTGCGCGGCATTCGGGAATGGAACCTTTTGGTATCGTCGAGATTTTCCCAATTGGCCTGATCGTTGTTTCGTGGACGTTCATGTATCTTTATTTTGCGGGCCCGCGCCTGCTGCCCGATCGCACAAGCATGGCAACCATGCTGTCTGACCGATCCAAAATGCGGTTCTTTTCCGAGGCCATCATCCCCCCCGAAAGCAACCTGATCGGGCGCGAGGTCACCGGCGTGCAGCTGTTCAAACGCGAAGGTGTGCGGCTGATCGACGTTGTGCGCGGCGATACATCGCTGCGCCGGAACCTGAAAGACGTCACACTACAGGTCGGTGACCGTGTGGTATTGCGCACTGCGATGGCCGAACTATTGTCTTTGCAAGCGACCAAAGACCTGCGCCGCGTGGATCAGCTTTCTGCGGTCGAAACCACCACCGTCGAGGTGTTGATTACCCCCAACTGCAAGATGGTCGGGCGGCGTCTGGGTGCGATGCGGCTGCGGCGGCGCTATGCAGTCTATACGTTGGCGGTACACCGGCGTGATACGAACCTTGGCCAGCAGCTTGAGGATATGATCGTGCGCGTTGGTGATACGCTTTTGCTGGAAGGTGCCCCCGAAGATATCCAGCGGCTGGCCGAAGATATGAACCTTGGCGATGTGTCCAAACCGTCGCAACGCGCCTACCGCCGCCGCCATGCCCCGATTGCAATCGGGGTATTGCTTGCGGTTGTGGCGCTGGCCGCAATTGGTGTTGCGCCGATCCTGCTACTGGCGATGATCGGGGTCACGCTTGTTCTGGCGACAGGTTGTATCGACGCGGACGAGGCGTTTTCAACAATCGACGGGCGCCTTCTTGCCTTGATCTTTGCGATGCTCGGCGTTGGTTCGGCGCTGGAATCATCGGGCGCCGTTGCGATGATCGCCGACACATTATCGCCCGTCATGATGGTGCTGCCGCCATTCTTTATTGTTCTGGCAGTGTTTGCATTGGCGTCTACATTGACAGAACTGGTGTCCAACAATGCGGTTGCCGTTGTGATGACCCCCATCGCAATCGGGCTGGCTTCGGCGCTTGGCGTTGATCCGCGCCCGCTGGTCGTTGCCGTGATGATCGCCGCCAGCGCGAGCTTTGCCACGCCAATCGGCTATCAGACCAATACGCTGGTATACGGGCCAGGCGGATATAAGTTTGCCGATTTCCTGAAATTCGGGATTCCGCTGAACCTGACGCTCGCGCCGATCGTTTCCTTTGCGATTCCGTATTTCTGGCCCCTATAGGAAGGGTTGCGGGGGCCTGTGCGGATGCCGTATAGAGACGCAAATTTATACTCTTAATCACGAGGTTTTCTGATGGCTGGCCACTCCAAATGGGCGAATATTCAGCACCGCAAAGGGCGGCAGGACAAGCTGCGCTCCAAGCTGTTTTCCAAACTTGCCAAGGAAATCACCGTGGCCGCCAAAATGGGCGACCCCGACCCCGATAAAAACCCGCGCCTGCGCATGGCCGTAAAAGAGGCGAAATCCAGCTCTGTGCCCAAGGATGTGATCGACCGCGCGATCAAGAAATCGCAAGGCGGCGATGCGGAAAACTATGACGAAATCCGTTACGAAGGCTACGGTCCTGGCGGCATTGCCGTGATCGTCGAAGCCATGACCGACAACCGCAACCGCACCGCATCAACCGTGCGTTCCACGTTTTCCAAGAATGGCGGTAATCTGGGCGAAACCGGATCCGTCGGGTTCATGTTCGATCGCACCGGCGAAATCACCTATCCTGCCTCGGTCGGCGATGCGGACACTGTCATGATGGCCGCAATCGAGGCTGGCGCAGAAGATGTGCAAAGCGATGATGAATCCCATGTCATCTATTGCGCTGACACCGATCTGAACGAAGTGTCCACCGCGCTTGAAGCCGCATTGGGCGAGAGTGAATCAACCAAATTGATCTGGAAACCCAACATGACCACCGAAGTGGACGTTGAAGGGCTGACCAAATTGATGAAGCTGATTGATGTGCTTGAGGACGATGACGACATCCAGCGCGTCACCGCCAACTTTGAGGCCTCGGACGAGGTGATGGCCGCCTTTGCCGAAGAATAGCCTTTAGCAAACCACCATAACTGGTTCATATTCTACAATAATTCCTTGATCGCGCAGCAGTTCATGCTGGGCGGTCAATGCGTCTTGGGTGTATGGATCAAGCACACCGATCTGGCGCAGTGTTCTGATCTGCAACAGCGGGGACAGGTCGGTGACCGGCGCATATTCCAGTGCGAGCGTTTGCAGCGCCGGATGCATGCGCAGCGGCGACAGGTCTGCAACGTCAGTGCTTGAGATATCAAGATTTCGCAACTTCGGCATGCCGCGCACAAAGCTGATATCGTTCAGGCTATTGCCGCCAATAGCCAGTTCTTCAAGGTTGCGCAGGCTGGCAAGGCTGCCGATATCCGTGAAATCCGTGTTCTGGATATGCAGCAACCGCAGGTTTGGAAAATTGGTAAGCGCCGTCAGGTCCGCCACATTTGTTGATCCGATGTGCAGCTCCTCGAGCCCCGACAATCCCGCGATGTCATTCAAATCACTAAAATCGGTGTAGCTGATCATCAGCACCCGCAGATGGGTCAAATCGTTCAGCACGCTGTAATCCGCGATCCCCTGCCCGTCGAGATCCAGCACCGTGCAGCGCGTTGCAGCGCAATCGGCAATCAATGCCTGCGCGGCAGCTTCGCGTTCTGCGATCCGCTGCTCAACCGTGACTTCGGGTTGGCAGCTTGCCAGAAACAAAAGCGCTGCAAAATAAGCCAAGAACCGCATGTCATATCCCCCGTATCCGGCTGCACATCAACCCTAGCGCGATTTTGGTGTAATGACACCTCTTTCTGTCACGATCAGATCAAGCGGCTGGTCGGTGGGTTCCAGCGGCAGCGCGTTGTCTTCTTGAGCGGCATAGGCAAAACCGATGGCCAAAGTGGGCCGTTGGCTGCGCAACTGTTCCAAGGTCCGGTCGTAAAAACCGCCGCCATAGCCCAGCCTGCCGCCCTGAGCATCAAAAGCCACCAATGGCACAATCACGATTTCTGGCACCATCCATGCGCCTGCCACGGGGATCAATGCGCCAAAATCCCCTTTGATCATCGCGCAATCCGGTTCCCATGTACGAAATTGCAAGGGTTGCCCGCTTGCAACAATCACAGGTACGCCAACAGGGCCATGTGCCGCCGCTTCTTCCATGGCGGGTAGCGGGTTTATCTCGGTGCGCATGGGCATGTAGCCCGAAATCGGCACACCGCGATATCCGGCCAGCACCTCGCTTAGATATCCTGCACTGGCATGCGCCGCTGCATGGGCATCTTTGCGCCGCGCAAATGCGGCCTGCCGCGCGGCGGATTTATCGATCATAGCAACCATGCCGCGGCCAGCCCGAGAAACGCAAAGAACCCGACCACATCGGTCACGGTCGTCACAAAGGCGCCAGAGGCCAGCGCAGGGTCAATGCCAAACCGTTCCAAAAGCACGGGAATTACGGTGCCCGCCAACCCCGCGACCACCATATTGATCACCATCGCCACGCCAATCACGGCGCCCAGCATCGGTGATCCGAACCACAAGATGCCCACAACCCCCATCACGACAGCAAAAATCAGCCCGTTGATCAGCCCGACCAATACTTCGCGCCGGATCACGCGCCAGACGTTGGCGGCAGTCAGATCGCGGGTTGCAATTGCGCGCACGGCGACCGTCAGCGATTGGGTACCGGCGTTCCCGCCCATAGAGGCCACAATCGGCATCAGCACGGCCAAGGCGACAAGCCCTGCAATTGTGTCTTCGAACAGTGAAATCACCATCGACGCAAAAATCGCGGTCAACAGGTTCACCGCAAGCCACGGAAACCGCTGTTTGGTTGTGTCGATCACGCGGTCCGACAGCGACCCTTCGCCGACACCGGCAAGACGCAACAGATCTTCTTCGGCTTCTTCTTCCAAAAACGCCATCGCATCATCAATGGTAATCACACCGACGATCCGGTCGTCGTCATCGACAACCGGCGCGGTGATCATGTGATAGTGGTTGATCGCTTGGGCGACTTCTTCGACATCTTGGGTGACGTGGAAGGTGCGGAATGTATCCTCGACCAGTTCCAGCAGCGGTGTGTTCCGCGGATGGCTAAGAATCCGGCCAAGCGTCACATAGCCCACGGCCTTGAGCCGGGCATCAACCAGAATGACGTGGTAAAACTGATCCGGCAAAACAACTTCGGAACGCAGATAGTCGATTGCATCGCCGACGTTCCAATGTTCTGGGGCGCGCACCAGTTCCGATTGCATGTGCCGGCCGGCAGATTCTTCGGGGTAGGACAGGGCTTGTTCGACAACCACACGGTCGCCAGCGTCCAGCGCGCCCAGCACGGCCTCTTGCTGGTCATCATCAAGATATTCAACCAGATCAACGACATCGTCGCTTTCCAGCTCGCGGACCGCCTCGGCCAGCTCGGCGGGGGCCAGCAGCGCGATAATTTCTTCGCGCAGGTTTTCGTCAAGCTCTGACAGCGTATCGCCGTCCATCCCGCCCTTCCAGACGGTGATCAGATCACGCCTGTCGCGGCTGTCGATTTGTTCGATCAGGTGGGCGATATCGGCCGCATGCAGCGGATCAAGCAGCGCATCAACCGCCAGCGCATCTTGTGCTTCAACCGCGGCAAGCACCTCTGCGACCAAACGGTCGGTAATACCAAAGGCTTCGTCTTCGTCAATTTCAACTTGCTCTGACATGACTTGCCTCCAAATTCGTGCGTAACATATCTGATCATGCAGCAACGGCAACGGCATTTCCGCGATTTACCCGCCCCTATCACGGCCCTATGATCAGGATATGACAAAACAAATTCTTCTTGGCCAAACGCTTGGCTTTTGTGGCAACCCGCTGGTCGAGGATTGGCAGGATGCGGTGGTTTTCGACAGCGCCGGTGCGGTGCTGATCGACGGTGACCGCATTGTGCAAACCGGCCCCGCGGCCATGCTACGCGCGGCCCATCCTGATGCGAACGTCACCGATTACGGCGATGCGCTGATCAGCGCGGGGTTTGTCGATGCACATATGCATTACCCACAAACCGCCATGATCGCGAGCTGGGGCAAGCAGCTGATTGACTGGCTGAACACCTATACATTCCCCGAAGAGGCGCGGTTTGCCGATCCGGCCTATGCCGCTGACATCGCGGGGCGCACACTTGATCTGGCGCTGGATCACGGGACCACCACGCTAACCAGTTTCTGCACGATCCACCCCGCCAGTGTCGATGCGTTTTTCGGGGCGGCTGGCGCGCGCAATATGGCCGTGGTCGCAGGCAAGACCTGCATGGACCGCAATGCGCCTGAAAACCTGCGCGATACGCCACAATCGGCCTATGATGACAGCAAGGCCCTGCTTGAGAAATGGCATGGCAAGGGGCGCGCAAACTATGCGATCACGCCACGGTTTTCACCGACCTCGACGCCAGACCAACTAACAGCATTGGGCGCGCTTTGGGCCGAACATCCCGATTGCCTGATGCAAACCCACCTGAGCGAACAACTGCCTGAAATCGACTGGGTGCGCGGGTTGTTTCCGGATGCGCGCGATTATCTGGATACCTATGAGGCCTTTGGCTTGCTTGGCGAAAAAGGGCTTTATGGCCATGCGATCCATCTTGAGCCGCGCGAGATTGACCGCCTGCGGGACGTTGGTGCCGCCGTGGTGCATTGCCCGACATCCAATACATTTATCGGGTCGGGGCTGTTCGATCTGATGGGGCTGGCCAAGGCGGGGCTGTCGATCGGGCTGGCCACAGATACGGGCGGCGGATCGTCGTTTTCGATGCTGCGCACGATGGCGGCCGCCTATGAGATCGGGCAATTGCGGGGCACAGCACTGCACCCTGCGCAATTGATGTGGCTTGCGACCGAAGGGTCAGCGAAGGCGCTTCATATGCAAGGGCAAATCGGGCATCTTGGCGCGGGTGCTATGGCCGATATCACGGTGATTGATCTGGCATCGACGCCCGCGATCAGCCAGCGCAGCGCGCGCGCATCCGATATCTGGGACGCCCTGTTTCCGACCATCATGATGGGCGACGACAGGGCAATCCGCGATGTTTATGTGGCGGGGAAACGGCGGGCCTAGCAGCCTGCAGCGTAGACCGTGACCCAGATATTGCCCGCATGGCCTAACCCGTAGCGGTTATAGCGGGCGCCAAGCATATTGGTGCGGTGTTTGTCAGATACGCTCCATGCAGCGAAAACGGCGGCATCCGTTTGCTGCCCCCACGCGATATTTTCAGCGGCGGCTGGAGGGCGGCATCCGCCTGCATTCAGGCGCTGCGTCATGGTAACACCATTGGGGCCGCCAACGGAATCATGTGAAAAATAGCCGCGCGTGTACATGTCTTCGGCATGGGCTTGGGCAATTGCGTTTAACATTGCACTGGCTTGAATGGCCCCAACACCATTCGCCGCGCGGAACTGGTTCAAATCACTATCAAATTGCCCTGACACAGGCGCCGAACGTGTCGATGCGGCCGTCGTCGGCGCAGAAACAGTGCAAGCAGCAAGCGCCGCAACGGCACAAGCCAACAACAGTTTTTGAATAAGCAATGTAGTCTCCTAATCCATAAGCTTACGCGCCAAATCGTTTTGGCGGCGGATCGTCGCGTCAAGATCAAGGGTTGTCATTTGCCCATCCGACACGACCTGTTTTCCTTCTACAAACAAATCGCGGGTTTTTTGTGGCCCTGCCAAGACAATTGCCGCGGGGTCCCAAGACCCTGCATTTTCAACCGTTTGCGCATCCCAAAGCGCGATATCGGCGCGCATACCGACCGCAATCTGGCCACAATCATGGCGGCCCAAAACCTGTGCGCCGCCGCGTGTCGCGATTTCAAGCGCCTCGCGCGCCGACATCGCATCGGCCCCGTTTTGCACCCGCTGCAGCAGCATTGTCTGGCGGGCCTCGCCGATCAGATTGCCGATATCGTTGCTGGCCGATCCGTCAACGCCCAAGCCCACATGCACGCCCGCGTCACGCATCGCGCGCACAGGCGCGATGCCCGACCCAAGCCGGCAGTTCGAACAGGGGCAATGCGCGACGCCGGTGCCGGACCGCGCAAACAGATCAATTTCCTGCCCGTCTAGCTTCACGCAATGCGCGTGCCAGACATCATCCCCCGTCCAGCCCAGATCTTCGGCATATTGGCCAGGACGGCAGCCGAATTTTTCCAGCGAATAGGCAATATCTTCGTCGTTTTCTGCCAGATGCGTGTGCATCATCACGCCTTTGTCACGCGCCAGACTGGCCGCTTCGCGCATCAGATCGCGGCTGACCGAAAACGGGCTGCACGGGGCCACACCGACGCGCACCATCGCGCCGGGGTTCGGGTCGTGGAACGTATCGATAACCCGAATGCTGTCTTGCAAGATCGCGTTTTCATCCTCGACCAGCGCATCAGGGGGCAGCCCGCCATCGCTTTCGCCAATGCTCATCGCGCCGCGCGTTGCGTGAAACCGCAATCCGATCTCTTGGGCGGCGGCGATTGTATCATCAAGCCGCGACCCGTTCGGATAAAGATACAGATGATCCGACGTCAGCGTGCAGCCCGAAAGCGCCAGTTCTGCCAGCCCGACTTGGGCCGAGACAAACATTTCCTCGGGGCCAAAGCGCGCCCAAATAGGATAGAGCCGCTGCAACCAGCCAAACAACAGCGCGTCTTGCGCGCCGGGCACAGCGCGGGTCAGCGTCTGGTACAAATGGTGGTGCGTGTTCACCAACCCCGGTGTGGCAATTGTGCCGGTTGCATCCACCACGCGCCCGCGTGTTGACAACCCCTGCCCTACGGCCGCAATCACCCCGTCTTTGATCAAAATATCCGCATTTTTCAATTCGCGGCGGTCGTCATCCATTGTCAGAACGACAGAGGCGTTTTGGATCAAGACTTCAGTCATTGATCAGCTCGTGCAAAATGGTCAACGCCTGCGCGTGGATATCACGGTTTGCAGCCGCCAGTGCGCGCCCGCCATGATGCGCAGGGCCGCCACGCCAATCGGTGACGATCCCGCCAGCGGCCTGAATTACGGCAATCGGCGCCTGAATATCATAGGCGTTCAGGCCCGCTTCGACCACCAGATCGACCTGACCTGCCGCCAGCAGCGCATAACCGTAACAATCCATGCCATAGCGGGTCAGCATCGCGCGTTTGGCCAGCCCGTGAAATGCGTGTTCTTCGGGTTTTGTGCCAACTTCGGGGAAGGTGGTCAGGATAATCGCTTCGGACAAATCGCGCGCGGATCGGGTCGTTAGCGAATGAATTCCCGTGGGGCCTGTCACTTCGGCCAGCCCGAAACCGCCAACAAAACGTTCGCCGATAAACGGCTGGTCAATAATGCCAAAAAGCGGGCCACTGTCATCGGCCACGGAAATCAGCACGCCCCAAGTCGGGGTGCCACTGATATAGCCCCGCGTGCCGTCAATCGGATCCAAAACCCACGTCAGCCCCGTTGTACCGGAGGTTGCACCGTACTCTTCGCCCAAGATCGCGTCATTGGGGCGTTCGCGCGCAAGAATATTGCGCATCACCTCTTCGGCGGCGCGGTCTGCAATCGTGACGGGATCAAATGCTTCTGCGCCCTTGTCTTGCGCCACCAGACCGGCAGCGCGAAAGTGGCGCAATGTTTCGGGCCGCGCCGCCTGGGCAAGCAGATGCGCCACGCGGATCAATTCGGCCTGAAGTTTGCTGTCGATAGTCATGTGATCTGTCCCGTCTGCGTTATGTGCGTCCCAAAGCGGTAACGCGCGGCAGACAGGCAGGTCAAGGCAGCTTTAGGCGGCGTCGCTTAGCGCGCGGGCCAGATCGAACAGGCGGCGGCGCTGGTTTTCGGGGATCGCGTAATAGGAACGAAGCAGCTCAAGTGCTTCTTTATCCGTCAGAATATCGCCAGGCATATTACCGCTGGCCTTATCGTTTTGCACGTCTTCGCCCAATCCTTCAAAGAAGAACGACACGGGCACGTCAAGAACATTGGCAATGTCCCATAGCCGCGACGCGCTGACGCGGTTCATACCGGTTTCGTATTTCTGGATTTGCTGGAACTTGATCCCGACATTTTCAGCAAGCTGCTGTTGCGTGGTGCCGTTCATCCAACGGCGGTGACGAATGCGTTTGCCTACATGTACATCTACAGGGTGTTTCATCAGTCTTCCTTCGTGCAATTTACTGCGGCTAATCGCTATCCGCTTTATGGGTTTGGGACCGCATGACGTGCAAACCGCGCTGCCAAGTGTCGCCGATACACTTGCATTGCATCTTGAAATAAGAACACGCAACGGTTGCAGCGCCTATCCTGCCCTTAAGGACAGGTTCAACCGGAAGAAATTGTGACGCGCCGGCAATATTCCGGACGAATTGAACCCAAAGCGGCGCGTCTGCTAAGTAATATTTACCAATTTTTTGGATGATTCGGGGTCACATGCGCGCATTTCAGGTCACATCACATGAAAAGGCGCCGCAAATCGCCGAAATCCCCGCGCCAACGCCAAAAGCAGGCGAGGTTTTGCTGGATATCGCGGCCTGCGGTCTGAATTTCGCTGATCTGTTGATGTCCAAAGGCACCTATCAGGACACGCCCGCCCTGCCCTTTACATTGGGGATGGAGGTCTGCGGCACCGTCATCGCCCAAGGTCCGGGCGTCACATCGCCCGCAATAGGCGCACGTGTGGTTGTTTTTGGTGGCGCGGGTGGCTTGGCCGATCAGGGTGTGTTTCCGGCCGGTCGTTGCATCCTTGTCCCCGATACGCTGTCGTCTGCTGCGGCTGCGGGTTTCATGATTGCCTATGGCACATCGCATCTGGCGCTGTCGCGCCGCGCGCAATTGCAACCCGGCGAGACGCTATTGGTGCTGGGGGCTGCGGGCGGTGTCGGGCTGACGGCTGTCGAGATTGGCAAAGCCATGGGCGCAACCGTTATCGCGGTGGCGCGCGGTGCAGATAAATTGCAAGCCGCGCGCGATGCGGGCGCGGATCATCTGATTGACAGCACCGCCGCCGATCTGAAATCCGCTGTCAAAGCCTTGGGTGGTGCCGATGTTGTCTATGATCCGGTAGGCGGCGACCAGTTCAATGCAGCGCTTGGCGCGTGCAACCCCGAAGCACGGGTACTCGCGATCGGTTTTGCCAGCGGTGACGTGCCACAGGTTCCGGCCAATATATTGCTGGTCAAGAACATCAGCGTGATCGGATTCTATTGGGGCGGCTATCTGAAATTCAATCCCGCCGCATTGACCCAAAGCCTGCAAACCTTATTGGCATGGCAGGTCGAAGGCCGCCTAAACCCCCATATCAGCGATGAATTTCCACTGTCGCAGGCGGCGGATGCGCTGGAACTGTTGCGCAGCCGCAAATCCATCGGCAAGGTCGTGGTTACGCCGTAACCTGCGCGCGCAATGTCGCAAACCCTTCTCGGATAAACACCGCCAAATCGCGGATCACCGGACCGCCATCAAGATTCGCGTGATACATATTCACGTTCATTTCGCGTAATCTTGGCAGGCTGCCTTGGTGATTGATTTGCTCAAGATGGCGCGGCTGGGTGCCTTCGAGCATCGAATGCACGGCCATATCGGCGCTGACCGTGGCCTCGATCGTGCGGCTTGAATTGCTTTCGACCACCATTTCCCAAGGGATTCCCGCCTCGTCCAGACGGTGCTGCACAAATTTGCGGAAAATACAGTGTTCTTCATAGGCCAGCCGCAAGGGGCGTTGTTTCCAGATCTGCCCGCCTGGCGCACCAACCCAGATCAGCGGGATCTGGGTCAAGGTCTCACCGCCTGCATCGACCGTGTCTTCGGTGGTCAGAATCACGTCCAGCTTGCCTTGTTTGAAATTCGCCACCAGTTCACGGGTAAACGACGACACCAGATGCACCCGCACGCGCGGATAGGCGGCCGAAAACCGTTTCAGCACAGTGGGGATAACCGGATAGACAATGTCATGCGGCACGCCAAGCGTGATTTCGCATTCATACTGCGTGGCCGTCAGCTTGCCGTAGATTTCGTCATTCAACGCGAGCATCCGCCGCGCATAGCTGAGCAGCAATTCCCCCTGCGATGTCAACCCGATCGTGCGCGCAGACCTGTCCAGCAATGCAGCATCAAGCGATTCTTCAAGCCGCTTAAGCTGCATCGACACCGCAGATTGCGTCAGGTTCAACAGCCCCGCGGCCTTTGTCACCCCGCCAGTATCGGCAACAGCCACAAACGACCGCAGCGCGGTAAGGTCAAGATTACGGGCCATATCAAATTCCTTGATGTGTTATTACTCAAACATTCATTTTCATAATGCACAGATGCGCCGTATATATCAAGCATCGAAATGTGAAGCAGACAATCCATCACGAAAGGACATGCAATGATTACCACAAAACAACATGCCGCGACTTGGCAGCCCCATCGGCCGATCAACCTGTTTACGCGCCTGCGCACGGCCATCGGAACCGCGCGGCAACGGCGCCATCTGCGCCAGCTCGACGCGCATCTTCTTTGTGATATTGGTATCAGCCGCGACGCCGCGCTACGCGAAGCAAATCGTCCGATATGGGATGCACCCAAGCATTGGTGCGCGCGCCGCAACTAATATGACAAAAAGGGTCGGTCAGATCGCCATAGCCCTTGAAAAATCGCGGCTAACTGCCAATATCGACAGCAAGGGTTCCAGTTCACGGGGCCACGAGATTTATTGGAGGTTACTATGCCACAAACCGATTGGGCAAATACCGGCGCGCAGGCGCGCGGCAGCGTTATTGACGAAGGTCTGCGCACGCATATGAACAAAGTTTACGGGACGATGTCAGTTGGCATGGTCATAACGGCGCTTGCTGCGTGGGCGATTGCCGGGCTTGCGGTCACAACTGACCCCGCAGGCGCATCCGTTATGCTACGCGAAGGCCAGTTCCTGACCGGTCTGGGTGAAACAATCTATATGTCACCGCTGCGCTACGTCATCATGTTTGCGCCTTTGGCCTTTGTCTTTGGCCTGAGCGCGATGATCAACCGCATGTCGTCCGCGACGGCACAGCTTGTGTTCTACGCATTTGCCGCCGTAATGGGGCTTTCGCTTAGCTCGATCTTCCTGGTCTATACCGGCGCGTCAATCGTGCAGATCTTCCTGATTACGGCGATCGCCTTTGCGAGCTTGTCGCTTTACGGCTACACCACCAAAAAGGACCTGTCCGGCATGGGCACATTCCTGATGATGGGTCTGGTCGGGCTGATCGTCGCGATGATCGTCAACATCTTCTTGCAGTCGCCTGCGATCATGTTTGCGATTTCGGCCATCGGCGTGCTGATCTTTGCGGGCCTGACAGCTTATGACACGCAAAAGATCAAGACCGACTACATCGCACATGCCGCTCATGGCGACAGCGAATGGTTGGCGAAATCAGCGATTATGGGCGCGTTGAACCTGTACCTTGATTTCATCAACATGTTCATCTTCTTGCTGCAACTGTTCGGCAACCGCGAATAGCACGCCGCAGATTGAACGAACAAAGGGCTGGCGGAAACGCCGGCCCTTTTTGTTAAGGAGTGTCAGGAATGCCAATTATTCGCGCGGGTCAGGCAATCACCGATCAGTCCACCCAGCCACATCCGGTGCTTGGCACCTTTACCGCCATGCTTTTGAGTGACAGCGGCGGGTTAGATCAATTCGGGGCATTTACCGAAACTCTACCGCCGTCTTCGAAATCATCCCTGCGCCACTGGCACCAAACCGAAGACGAGATGATCTATATGCTATCGGGCACGGTCACCGTCCACGAAGGCGATGCTTCAGCGCTGTTGCACGCCGGTGACAGCGCCACGTTCAAGGCAGGCGTGCCAGTCGGGCACTACCTTGAAAACACCAGCGGCGCGGCCGCCACCTATCTTGTCATCGGCACCCGTGCTGGCAGTGACGTGATCACCTACCCCGACCATAACTGCTGCTGCATTTTGACCGGACAACAGGTGAACGGCGGTATGTGACGCTGGACGGGCAACCGACCGTTTCGCCATACCAGCGCAACCAGCCATTGGGGCACCCTTAACTGCGTGCCCCAATGTTGATTAGAACCGGTTTAGCATATGAACCACGACCGGATTGATTTGCTGCGGACCATCGGCATGCAGGGGCAGACCAATATCCTTTCTTATGTGATCAGACATGCCGTAAACCTGCACGTCGGTTGGCCGCGCAGTGTCAGGCGGATGAATTTTTCTGAACAGTCTTGCGGTAACTTCGATCAAAACTTTCTTTGCGCCGAAGGTTGCAACCAGTTCATCGATGGCTTCCTTAAGGAAAGACTGTTCTTTAACAGGTGTCGCGTTCATTTGGATATCCTGACTGCACGCAAAAATGCGCACAGCTCCTTTTTTTGAGATTGATGACATGATCAAGCGCGCGCACGCTGTACGCTTTGGGCTTTTAATGTCGGTTAGGGTGGTGGAAAGTTGGTCCAGCCTGAATTCAGACTGAAATCCAATGGGTCAGATTATGATGCTGACAGATGGCGGTTCGCCATCGCTGCCGGCAATGCACGTCGCCAAAGGGCGATTGAACATACAGGTGTAAACATGGTCGCCCTCCTTTTGTAAGCATTTCCGACGGATATCCCTTACTGCGGCATTTGGATTCGCAAAAGCCGCGACGCACTCAACCCTGGATTTTGTTGTGATTGTGCTTTGAACGCCACATAACGCGTTTCATTTGACCGTATCCATTCGCGAAACGGGTGATGGAGGCCGAAAACGAAAAAGGCCACGCGAATGCGTGGCCTTCAATTCCGTCAAAGGGCGATCAATTACTTGATCTTGCCTTCTTTGTATTCCACGTGCTTGCGCACAACGGGGTCGTACTTTTTGATGACCATTTTTTCGGTCATTGTACGTGCGTTCTTTTTCGTGACGTAAAAGTGCCCGGTCCCCGCGGTGGAGTTCAGGCGGATCTTGATGGTGGTAGGCTTCGCCATGTCTCATCTCTCCTGGTTGCGGGCCTTCATTGGCACAGCGCATAAATCTCATGAAGCTGCCTTTTACGCCAGCCGCGCCCCGAGTCAACCGTAAAGACACCAAAATCGGGGATGAATATGCGCGGACGGCCTATAAGCCGGATTTTGTCCTTTGGGTTGCCCCAAATGGATGACCATTCATCTTGACCGCCTGTTGCCAGACGGCCTCTAGCTGCCAACCCGGACTGCTCGGGCTCAAGCCCCCCTGCCTTGCGGCGCGCAGTCCCTATTTGGCATTGCTCCCGGTGGGGCTTGCCGTGCCGCTTGCGTTACCGCTCGCGCGGTGGGCTCTTACCCCACCGTTTCACCATCACTCTGCATGCAGAGCAGTCTGTTCTCTGTGGCGCTATCCCTAGGGTTACCCCCGCCGGGCGTTACCCGGCACCGTGCTTTTTGGAGTCCGGACTTTCCTCGGACGTTACCGCCCGCAGCCATCCAGCCATCCGCGCAGGTCCGCAATTAGGCCCAAGCGGCATTCACGTCAACGGGGAAACGGCTGGCAAGGTCGGTGATCATTCCCGCATCAGTTTCATCCAGCGGTCCCGATGCCCACGGCCGGAACCGCAGCCGGAACACCGACAGCAACAGTTCGGGATCATCGGTGGCCGTATAGCCGAATGCGTGCATTGCGGGAACAAATTGGACAGGATCACAAGGTGCCACAGCCTGCGGCCAGACCGCGTGACCACTGCACGCAAGCCTGCGCCAGTCAAACCGTGCGCCCGGATCAATCTTGCGCCCAGGCGCCATATCCGAATGCCCGATCACACGTTCGGGCCGGATATCCCAGCGCGCCCTGATACCTGTCAGTAAACTGGTAAGCGCGTCCATCTGCGGGGCCGCAAAGGGGCTGAACCCGTCATTGGCGATCTCGATCCCGATGCTACGGCTGTTGACGTCCGTGAACGCCCCCCAACGCCCTGCACCCGCATGCCATGCGCGCAGGGCTTCGGGCACAAGCGACATGACCTCTCCGTCTTCGGCAATCAGGTAATGCGCCGATACTTCGGCCTCGGGGTTGCACAGCGTATCACGCGCGGCCCGCGCCGATTTCATGGCCGTATAGTGCAGCACCACCATATCGGGGCGCACATCGCCCCGTCGCAGCCCGCAATTGGGCGAATTATATGTGGTTAGTCTCAGTTGCCGTAAACCGTCAGAAACGGCGCCGGATCCCAGCCGCAGGCAAACCCGTCACCATCAGGATCAATCCCGCGGCGGTCGCGTTCTGGTCCGCCACGCGCCAGAAAATCGCGCTGCGCGTCATCGGCAGTGGCATAATCGGCACAATTCCGGCGAAAGCGCGTTTCACCCGAAAGCAAAGACCGGCTATACCATTCCTGACCTTTCACATTGGGCGCATTTACTGCGTATTCCACGATATTCGGCCCTGTGTTGGCAGGGCGTTCCGGCACGGCGGTAGCCGCGATCTGCTGGCGCGCGGCGGCTTGCGCCTCACGGCGGGCCGCGTCGCTTTCGATCGTTTCGCGGCCAGCGACGGCGTCAAAGTTCTGCTCGTCGGAAATGCCTGTATTGCTGGTGGTGGTCGCAGGCAATGGTGTCGGCGTGGCCACGGGCGCAACAGGCTGCGCCGGTGTCAGGGCCGCGGTCGGTTGCCCCTGACCGATTCCGGCATTTGCCAGATCTGTCGCGGAAATCGCGGGTGTGGATGTGACCGGCGCGGGGATCGAGTTGATCTGCGCAGGCGGAATGATTGACGCGCTCCCCGATGCCAAAGCCGCCTCTCGGCGGGCGCGTTCCAGCTCATAAGTCGAATAATCATCAAACCCTACGCCGCGCGCACGTACAGATTCCGATGGCGCACAAGCCCCCAAAACGACTGCGCCCAGCGCGGCCAAAACAGCTATTCTCATCGCATTTACCTGCTACTCAGCGTCTTCTTTTGTCGACACTTACCACCACTTGTTCGGTTTGGCTACAAAACCCGCCGATTGCTCGAGACTATAAGCCACATTCAGCAAATCAGCCTCTTCCCACGGGCGACCGATCAGTTGCAACCCAAGCGGCAGACCGCTGGCATCCGTCCCCGTAGGCACCGCAATACCCGGCAGACCCGCAAGGTTCACAGTGACGGTAAACACATCGTTAAGATACATCTGGATCGGATCAGCCTCGGTCATTTCACCCAGACCAAAGGCCGCCGAAGGCGTCGCGGGGGTCAGTATCGCATCGACGCCATCCGCAAACACATTGTCAAAA
This sequence comes from Yoonia tamlensis, assembly GCF_900115105.1. GTDB lineage: Bacteria > Pseudomonadota > Alphaproteobacteria > Rhodobacterales > Rhodobacteraceae > Yoonia > Yoonia tamlensis. The sequence continues at coordinate 597,182 of NZ_FOYP01000001.1, read as the reverse complement.
TCGCGTTTGATCAAGGCCCGCACGCGGCGCGCACGGTTGTAATAGGCGTCATAGAAACCAGCCGAAAGCACATATGTGCCCACCATCACGCGGCGCTGCACCTCGTGGCCAAAGCCTTCGGCGCGGGTTTTTTCATACATTTCCGTGATGCCATCGCCTGCGGCCAATGTCGCGCGGTGACCAAAGCGGACCCCATCATAGCGCGCAAGGTTGGAAGAGGCTTCGGCAGGGGCGATTACGTAATAGGCAGGCAGCGCATATTTCGTGTGCGGCAGGGTGATATCCTTGATCACGGCACCTGCGTCCTTGAGCATGGCAGTGCCATCGTCCCAGAGCTTTGCAATCTCGGCGGGCATGCCATCCATGCGGTATTCTTTGGGGATGCCGATCACTTTGCCCTTGATATCGCCGGTCAGTGCAGCCTCGAAATTCGGCACGGCCAGATCGGCGCTAGTGCTGTCTTTGGGGTCATAGCCGCACATGGCCTCGAGCATGATTGCCGCATCGCGCACGTCTTTGGTCATCGGGCCCGCCTGATCAAGCGAAGACGCAAAGGCCACAACGCCCCAGCGTGACACGCGGCCATAAGTGGGTTTCAGGCCGGTGATGCCTGTAAAGGCGGCGGGCTGGCGGATTGAACCGCCGGTATCGGTGCCTGTCGCAGCGAGACACAGGTCAGCCGCCACAGCCGCAGCCGATCCGCCCGACGATCCGCCAGGGGTCAGCGCGCGGTCGTCGACCTTCCACGGGTTCACGGCATCGCCATAGACAGAAGTCTCGTTGGACGACCCCATGGCGAATTCATCCATGTTCAGCTTGCCCAGCATGACGGCGCCCGCGCCAAACAATTGGCTGGTCACCGTTGATTCGTATTCAGGCTTGAAGCCTTCAAGAATCCGCGATGCCGCCTGTGACGGCACGCCTTTGGTGCAGAACAGGTCTTTGATACCTAGCGGAATGCCACACATATCGGGTGCATCACCTGCTTTGATCCGCGCGTCAGCGGCGGCGGCTTGGGCGGTGGCGATTTCGGGCGTGTTGTGGACAAAGGCGTTCAGCGCGCCAGACCCTTCGATAGCAGACAGGCAAGCAGCGGTGATTTCCGCGCTAGAAGTTTCACCATTGCGCATCGCATCACGTGCGCCGGCGATTGTCAGTTTTGTCAGATCAGTCATTATTCTACCACCTTCGGCACGGCAAAGAACCCTTCGCGGGCATCGGGCGCGTTTTTCAACACGGCGGGCTGTTGATCACCATCGGTGACAACATCATCGCGCCGCTTGAGGCGCTGCGGGGTAACGGATGTCATGGGTTCGATACCGTCCACATCGACCTCGTTCAGCTGTTCAATAAAGCCAAGGATCGCGCTGAATTCAGCGGCCAAAGCTGGCAATGCATCGTCTTCCACCTGAATGCGGGCAAGTTTTGCCACGCGGCGGGCGGTTTGAGTGTCAATCGACATGGAACGCTCTCCGGTAAATCTTTCCTCCGCGTTTACCGCTACATGCTTCTGGTCGCAAGCAATGGCCGCAAAATAAGGTGATCAAACTTTCATTGAGCGTTTGTGGCCAATGCCTTTGAAAGGCATTGTCACCGCCGCGCTGCGAAAAAATCGGACAATAGCTGCTCGGAGTCCTTTGCTGCGATCCCGTCATAGACCTCGGGCCTGTGGTGGCATTGCGGATGCGCAAACACCCGCGGTCCTTGCGCAACGCCGCCGGATTTCGGATCCCCTGCCCCGTAATACAGCCGCGCAATGCGTGCATTGCTGATCGCGGCGGCGCACATCGGGCAAGGCTCCAAGCTCACATAAAGATCATAGCCCGCCAGCCGCTCTTGACCCAAAACAGCACATGCCGCGCGGATCGCCAGTATTTCCGCGTGGGCAGTTGGATCATTCAACTCGCGCGTCCTGTTCCCTGCCTGTGCAATCACGCCTTCCGGGCCGACGATCACGGCACCCACTGGCACTTCACCGCGCGCTCCGGCTGCGCGGGCCTCTGTCAGGGCGATATCCATATGGCTGCGAAAATTCATGACAATGTCATGCCCTGCCAACGCACCCACTGGCAAGGGGCGATCAAAGCGGCTATGGGCAAGGGTATGAGCAATGACACACCTTCTGGCGACCGGATCGCCAAAACCCTTTCACGCGCAGGTATCGCAAGCCGGCGCGAGGCGGAACGTATGATCGCTGACGGCCGCGTGACCGTGAATGGCAAGACCATCGACAGCCCCGCGCTGAACGTGACCGAGGCGGACCGAATCACGGTCGACGGCAAACTGGTTGGCGAACCTGACCCGCCACGTATCTGGCTGTATCACAAACCTGCGGGCCTTGTGACAACCGAACGCGATGAAAAGGACCGCCCGACCGTGTTCGGCACCTTGCCTGAAACCATGCCACGGGTGATGTCGGTGGGGCGGCTTGATCTTAACTCCGAAGGGCTGCTTTTGCTGACCAATGACGGCGGCGTAAAGCGCAAGCTCGAACTGCCTGCCACCGGCTGGCTGCGCCGTTACCGCGTGCGCATCAACGGATCGGTCAGCGAGGCAAAACTGGACCAGCTGCGCGCGGGAATCATGGTCGACGGTATCAAATACCAGCCGATGATTGTGACCTTTGACCGCCAGCAAGGCGCAAACGCATGGCTGACAGTATCCATCCGCGAAGGCAAAAACCGCGAAATCCGCCGCACGATGGAGGCCATCGGCGTCACCGTGAACCGCTTGATCCGCGTCAGCTATGGCCCGTTCCAGCTGGGTGATCTCAAACAAGGCGAAGTTGAGGAACTCAAACAGCGTGTCGTGCGCGATCAATTGGGCATCTCGGGCAAGCCTACACCGACGCGGGTACGCAAACCGGTAAATCGCCCCGCTACGGGGAAAAATCGCCGCAGTTGAACCCTTGTTCTGTTTCAAGCGTTGTGCATGTTAGGGGCAGAGACTTTTTAGGGGACTTTTGCATTGACCGACCTGCTGACGCTTGAAAACGCAACCAATTTGCTCATGCTTTGCTTTTTGCAAGCTGTCCTGGGCTTCGACAACCTGCTTTATATCTCGATCGAGAGCCAACGCGCCCCTGCCGAGAAACAAAAATCGGTGCGCACGTGGGGGATTATCATCGCCGTGGCGCTGCGCGTTGTGCTGCTGTTTGCGATGATCAAACTCATTGATGCGCTGGCCGAACCTTTCTTTATCATGGATTGGACCGGCATTCTTGAAGGCGGCGTAAACTTTGCCACCATCGTTTTTGTCTTTGGCGGCATTTTCATCATGTATACAGCCGTCAAGGAAATCGCGCATATGCTGTCGATGGATGACCTTGGCCATGATGTGAACGGCAAAGCCGGAAAATCAGCGGCCCAGGTGGTCATCATGATTGTCATCATGAACCTGATCTTTTCCTTTGATTCCGTGCTTTCGGCACTGGCCATCACCGATGTCTTTCCTGTTCTGGCAATTGCGATCATCCTGTCGGGGCTTGCGATGCTGGTGCTGGCCGACGGCGTGACACGGTTTTTGGAAAAGAACCGCATGTACGAGGTTCTTGGCCTTTTCATCCTGCTGATTGTCGGCGTTGTGCTTTTGGGCGAAGCAGGCCCTGCCGCCGCCCACGCGGTGCATGACGATAGTTTGAATATCAAGGTCTTTGGCAAAGACATCATCCCGATGTCCAAAACTACTTTCTACTTTTCTGTGCTGGTGCTGGTTGCGGTCGAGATTATCCAATCCGGTTATAGCCGCAAATTGACTGCGCAGCGTCGCGCCGAACAAAAACGCTAACCCCGAGGACCTGATCATGCATCAGACATTCAAGCGTATTAGCTATATCGTTCTTGTCATTCTTATGTTTGGCGTGACGTCAGGCTGGCTAGGGGCGTCATAATGGCAAAACGATTTGGCGGAAAATACAGCCCCGATGGCACCAGTGACACCCCGCGCGAAACCGTGATTGATGCGCGCAAGATACGCGCGGCAAAATCACCTGCGCGGCTGCTGTATGTGCCTGGCATTATCCTTGTTGTGACATCGCTCAACAATGGCCCGACGACATTGGTCATGGCGCTGATCGGCGGGGCGGTCCTGACGCTGGCGGCTTGGCTTTTGCAAGAAGGTCTGGCCGCGCAGGCGGCCTATGACGCGCGCAAGGTTGCACGCCGCCCCGCCATCCCGCGCAAAATGATGGCCAGCGTCCTAACGGGCATCGGGATCACAATTGCGGCATTTACTGGCGATTCCGGCATTTTCGGATCGGTGCTTTACGGGGTTGCCGCAATCGGGCTGCATATCGCGGCCTTTGGCATTGATCCGCTGGCGGATAAGCGCATGGAAGGCGTTGACGATTTCCAGCAAGACCGTGTCGCACGCGTTGTCGACAAGGCCGAAGCCCATCTAAAAACCATGCAAGAACAAATCGACATGCTGGACGACCGCAAACTGACCATGCGGGTCGCAGCGTTCCAAACCGTGGCCCGCAAGATGATCCGCACCGTCGAAGAAGACCCGCGCGACCTGTCCGCCGCGCGCAAGTTTCTGGGCATCTATCTGCAAGGGGCGCGTGATGCGACCATCAAATTTGTTGATCTTTACAAACGCAAACCCGACAGTGATGCACAGGGAAATTACGCAGCGCTGCTGGACGACCTTGAGACCAATTTTGCCGCGCGCACCGATGTGATGTTGCGCGACAATCGCAGCGACATGGATATTGAAATTAACGTATTACGTGACCGCCTCCAACGTGAAGGCGTCGCCATGCAAAATAAAGGAACCGACGCATGACCGAAACCACACGCCAAAAAGCCGAAGCCAGCCTTGCTGATGTTGCTAAAATCACCGCCGTTGTCTTGCCCGAACCCAAAGGCGAGATCGTCACGCTTGAAGCCGCAGACGCCCCCACAAGCGAAGAAATCACGCGCCGCATTGCCGAAATTGACGTGACCGACACAAATTCAATCGTGTCCTTCGGGTCATCCGCGCAGGCCGAATTGCAGGTGATCAGTCAGGAAATGCTGGCTGGTGTGCGCAACAAGGATGTCGGCCCTGCCGGTGACAGCCTGCGCAATATCGTCACGACGATTCGCGGCTTTTCGATCTCTGAACTGGATGTCCGCCGCAAACGCAGCTGGTGGGAAAAATTGCTGGGCCGCGCGGCGCCAATGGCAAAATTTGCTGCCCAGTTCGAAGAAGTCCAAGGCCAGATCGACAAGATCACCGATGATCTGCTGAGCCATGAACATGTGCTGCTAAAAGACATCGAAAGCCTTGATGTGCTTTATGACAAGACATTGCAATTCTACGATGAACTTGCGCTATATATCGCGGCGGGCGAAGCCAAGATCGCAGATCTTGACGCCAATACCATCCCCGCAAAAGAGGTCGAAGTACAAGCAGCCCCCGAAGATCAGGCCGTGATGCAAGCGCAGGAATTGCGTGATATCCGCTCTGCACGTGACGATCTGGAACGCCGTGTGCATGATCTGAAACTGACTCGTCAGGTCACCATGCAGTCGCTTCCGTCCATCCGGCTTGTGCAGGAAAACGACAAATCGCTGGTGACCAAGATCAATTCAACATTGGTTAACACCGTGCCTTTGTGGGAAACGCAACTGGCCCAAGCCGTCACGATCCAGCGGTCTTCCGAAGCCGCCGAAGCCGTGCGCGATGCCAATGATCTGACCAACGAACTGCTGACCGCCAATGCGCAAAACCTGCGTCAGGCCAACCGCACCATCCGCGAGGAAATGGAACGCGGTGTGTTTGATATCGAAGCGGTGAAAGAAGCCAACGCCAATCTGATCGCGACCATCAACGAAAGCCTTGAGATCGCGGATGAAGGCAAGCGCAAACGCGCCGAGGCCGAGACCGAAATGAAAAAGATGGAAGCCGAGCTCAAAGACACGCTTGCCGCCGCCAAAGCCAAGGCAACCGGTTTGGGCGCGACTGTCGGCACTTCGGTCAGCGACTAATCCGGATGGTGGGTGCAGGGATCATGCGGCGGCTTTGCCTGCTTGCCATTCTGGCAGGCACGGCGGCTTGCATGACGCCTGCGCCCGATCTGCCCGCAACACCGCCCGCCGAACCCCAAACGCAGGCCCTGCCAACCGCAAGCCCCCCCAGCGCCGAGAGCCAGCGGCTTGCGGCCTATTACGAGCGGCTGCAGAATGATCTGCTAACCCAAGGCTTGCTGCGCGGTGATGGCGGCGGGCCGGATACGCAATTCACCGACACGATCCTTGCGCGCAATTTCATTCGCATTGCCTTGTTCAACGAATACCGCGACGACAGCGATTTTCGCACCGCGCAAAGCACGGTGTCGAACCTGCGCCGCTGGGCGGAACCGATCCGCATGCAAATCGAATTTGGCGACACAGTTGCCTTTGCCCAGCGCGACCGCGATAGCGCCAGCGTCGAAGCCTATGCTGCGCGCCTGTCGCGGGTGACGGGTGTGCCGATTTCCTTTGGCCAGCCGCACCCCAACTACCATGTGCTTTTCCTTGGCGAAGACGACCGGCGTGCGATTGAACCACGCCTGCGTGCGCTGATCCCGTCGATATCGGCGGCCACCGTGCGCGCAATTGTTGAACTGCCGCGCGACCAGCTTTGTGTGGTGATCGGCAGCTTTGATCCGGGCCAGTCCACCTATCGCAAGGCGATTGCGATCATCCGCGCCGAACACCCGAGCCTGATGCGCAGCGCCTGCATCCACGAGGAACTGGCCCAAGGCATGGGGCTGGCCAACGACAGCCCCGGCGCGCGCCCGTCGATCTTTAACGATGACGAAGAATTTGCACTGCTGACGACGCATGACGAAATGCTTTTGCGGATGCTTTATGATCCGCGGCTTCAGGCGGGCATGGACCCTGCCACCGCCGCCCCCATTGCGCGCCAGATCGCGCGCGAAATGATGGCCCAAGGGGCCAGCTAAAGAATTACAAACACGGAGACCATACAGATGGGCATTTTTGATTTTCTAACCGGCGAATTTATCGACGTTATCCACTGGACAGACGACACCCGTGACACGATGGTCTGGCGGTTCCAGCGTGAAGACCACGAAATCAAATACGGTGCCAAGCTGACAGTCCGCGAAGGGCAAGCAGCCGTGTTCGTACATGAAGGCCAGTTGGCCGATGTGTTCACCCCGGGCCTTTATATGCTTGAAACCAACAACATGCCGATCATGACGACCCTGCAGCATTGGGATCACGGGTTCCAAAGCCCGTTCAAATCGGAAATCTATTTTGTGAACACAACGCGGTTTGCGGATCTCAAATGGGGGACCAAGAACCCGATTATGCTGCGCGACCCCGAATTCGGGCCGACCCGCATCCGTGCCTATGGGACCTACACAATCAAGGTCGCAGACCCTGCCGTGTTCTTGCGCGAAATCGTCGGCACCGACGGCGAATTCACGATGGATGAAATCAGCTATCAAATCCGCAATATCATCGTGCAGGAATTCAGCCGCGTGATTGCGTCGTCAGGTATTCCGGTGCTGGATATGGCGGCCAATACCGCCGATCTGGGCAAACTTATTGCCACGGCGATCGACGAAACAATGAAACAGTACGGGCTGTCGATCCCTGAACTTTATATCGAAAACATCAGCTTGCCTCCGGCTGTCGAGGCCGTGCTTGATAAACGCACATCAATCGGTGTTGCGGGCGATCTGGGCAAATACACGCAGTTTTCTGCCGCCGAAGCCATGACCGCCGCTGCCAGTAACCCCGCCGGTGGCGGGATGGCCGCAGGTCTGGGCGCAGGTATGGGGCTGGCGATGGCCGGCCAAATGACCCAAGGGCCATGGGGTGCCATGCCCGCCGCCGCCCCTGCTGCCGTGGCCCCGCCGCCACCGCCGCCGCCCGTTGAACACGTCTGGCACATCGCTGTTGCTGGCGAAACCTCGGGCCCGTTTTCAAAGGCTGCAATGGGGCGCAAGGTTTCAGAGGGCACATTAACCCGCGACAGCATGGTCTGGACCCAAGGTCAGGACGGCTGGAAGAAAGCGGGCGACGTGATGGAACTGGCGCAGCTATTCACCATCTTGCCGCCGCCGCCACCTGCCGCCTAAATTGACCTGCGGTATCCGGATCGGGTGCCGCATATTTCCATTTCCATCAAAGTGATTGTCATGAGCACCGAAATTGAACACCGGTTTCCCTGCAACAGCTGCGGATCGGATTTGCGGTATGACCCGACCGGACGCCACCTGACTTGTGACCATTGCGGCGCGACCGCAGCTATTCCGGCGCCAAGCGGCACGATTGCAGAACTGGATTTCCAAGCCGCCAGCGCCAATAACCTGCCCGCCAAAGATATCGCGGAAACGCGCGTCACCTCATGCCCCAACTGCGGGGCGCAAACCGAATTTGATGCCGACGTGCATGCAACCGAATGCCCGTTTTGCGCCACGCCTGTGGTCACTGATACGGGCACGCACCGCCAAATCAAACCACAAGCGGTCCTGCCCTTTGGGCTTGATGAACCAAGCGCACGGGACGGCGTCACAAAATGGCTGGGCAGCCTGTGGTTTGCGCCAAACGGGCTGCAAGAATATGCGCGCAAGGGCCGCAAGCTGAACGGTATTTACGTGCCCTATTGGACCTTTGATGCCGATACCAAAAGCAAATATTCGGGCCAGCGCGGCACGCACTACTATGTGACAAAAACAGTCATGCGCGATGGCAAGAAAACGCAGGTTCAGGAACGCAAGACGCGCTGGAAACCCGCATCCGGTCAGGTCGCGCGCTTTTTTGACGATGTGCTTGTTCTCGCGTCGAAATCTTTGCCCAAGCACTATACAGACGGGCTACAACCATGGGATCTTTCATCGCTTGAACCCTATCAGCCTGAATATCTGGCGGGTTTTCGCGCCGAAGGATATCAGGTTGAAATCGACGACGGCTATACCGAGGCCCGCGCGCATATGGATGCAGTCATCAACCGCGATGTAAGGTCGGACATCGGCGGCGACGACCAGCGCGTCGACAAGATCAGCACCAACGTCAACGATGTGACCTTCAAGCATATCTTGCTGCCCGTCTGGCTGGCCGCCTATAAGTACCGAGGCAAGACCTACCGCTTTGTCGTGAATGGCCGCACAGGCGAAGTGCAAGGCGAACGCCCCTATTCCATCTGGAAAATTGGGGCTGTTATTGCGGTGATACTTGCAGTAATTGCAGGGATTGTTATCGCTAACGGTCAATAAGCAATTCGGAGAATCCCCATGATCATCTGCTGCGGCGAAGCCTTGATTGATATGTTGCCACGGCACAGTGACACGGGCGAACCCACCTTTGCGCCCCATGCGGGGGGCGCTGTGTTCAACACCGCCGTCGCATTGGGGCGGCTGGGCCGACCTGTGCAGTTTTTCTCGGGGCTTTCCAATGATTTGTTCGGGGACATCCTGCGCGAGCGGCTGGCGCAATCGCATGTCGATGCCAGCCCCGCCGCGCTATCCGACCGCCCCACGACCTTGGCTTTTGTCACATTGACCGACGGTCATGCGTCCTATGCGTTCTATGATGAAAACACCGCAGGGCGCATGCTGGGCGTGGATGATCTGCCCGCGACTGGAGCGGACGCGCTGTTTTTTGGCGGAATCAGCCTTGTCGTGGAACCCTGCGGTGCCGCCTATGAGGCGCTGATGCTGCGCGAGGCACCGACCCGCGTTACCATGATCGACCCAAATATTCGCCCGAGTTTCATCACCGACGAGACCGCCTATCGCGCACGATTGACCCGCATGCTCGGTGCTGCGGATATTATCAAATCCTCGGACGAAGATCTGGAATGGATCACCGGCAACACGGATGCGCAAGAACTGTTGGAAAGCACCGGCGCCAAGATCATTTTGCTCACCCGCGGCAGCGAAGGGGTGACCGTTGTTACGCCAACCAGCCAGTTTGATGTGCCTGCGCAAAAGGCCAGCGTTGTGGATACCGTGGGCGCTGGCGACACGTTCAGCGCCGGTTTTCTGGCCGAGCTGGACACACGCGGATTGCTGACCAAAAAGGCGATTGCCACCGCAACCCAAGCCGATCTGACCGCCGCCGCCGCATTCGGGGCACGGGTCGCGGCGATCACTGTCAGCCGCGCAGGCGCAAACCCGCCTTGGGCCAACGAATTGTGAGAGCTTTAGTCCAGCGCGTCACCCAAGCATCTGTGCGCGTCGACGGGCAGATCATCGGTGAAATCGGCCACGGCCTTTTGATCCTGATCTGCGCGATGCAGGGCGATGACGCGACCAAATCCGCGCAGCTGGCCGCCAAAATCAGCAAATTGCGGATTTTCACCGATGATGTAGGAAAAATGAACAAATCGCTGGTTGATACCGGCGGCGCGGCGCTGATCGTCAGCCAGTTTACCTTGGCCGCTGATACATCGCGCGGCAATCGCCCAGGATTTTCTGCCGCAGCCCCACCCGCCGAGGGCAAGGCGCTATATGAACAATTTATCCGCGATGTAGCTGCGCTTGGCATCACGACGGCCACGGGCGCATTCGGCGCGGATATGGCGGTGAGCCTGACCAATGACGGCCCGGTCACAATCTGGCTTGATCACTAGGCGCAATTGGCGGCATTACCTCCGTAATTTACCGCCAACGGTTGCGACAGCAAATAACGCGGCAGCCATGCAAATGATCGACGGGCCAACAGGCGTGTCATAGATCACCGCCAACCGCAGCCCGCCCAAGGCCGCAACGCCTCCAATACCAACCGACAGCATCGCCATGCGTTCGGGGGTGGCGGCAAATGCGCGGGCTGTGGCCGCAGGGATGATTAGCAGCGCAGTTATCAGCAGCGCTCCCACCACTTTGATCGCGACAGCCACTACCCCCGCCAGCAAAAGCGTCAGCACCAGCTGCGCGCGGCGCGGGTTGATCCCTGCCGCATAGGCCAGATCTGGGCTGAGTGTGGCGGTCAGCATCGCGGACCATTGCCACCAAAGAATTGCGCCCACAATCGCGCAGCCACCCCAGATCACTGCCAGATCCGCGCGCGTCACGCTCAGCACATCCCCGAATAAATAGGCATCCAGATCAATGCGTTGCCCCGGTATCATCGTGACCGCCACAAGGCCCAGCGCCAAAGCCCCATGCGACAGCACGCCCAGCATTGTATCGACCGCAGCGCCCTGCCCTGTCAGCCCGTGGATCAGCACCGCCATCGCAAGCGCGACAATCACAACGCCCAAGGTGATCGACGTGCCAAACCCAAGTGCCAATGCGACACCCAAAACAGCCGCGTGCGCTGTCGCATCGCCAAAATAGGCCATCCGCCGCCAGACCACAAAACAGCCCAACATCCCCGCAGCCACCGCCGTGCCAAATGCCGCAAGCGCTGCGCGCACCAAAAAATCATCCAACATTATTCAGCGGCCTCATGGGTATGTGTATGCGGGTGGTCGTGGTCATGCGCGTGGTCATGGTCATGCCGGTAAAGCGCCAAGGCGCCCCCCGTCCCCGTGCCAAATAATTCGCGGTAGGCGGGTGCGGCGGATACGACTTCAGGCGTGCCTTCGCAACAGACATGCCCGTTAAGACAAATCACCCTGTCAGAGGCGCTCATCACGACGTGCAATTCATGGCTGATCATCAAAACGGCGCAGCCCATGTCACGCCGCACAGCGTCGATCTGGCGGTAGAATGACGCTGATCCGGGTTGGTCCAGCCCCTGCGTGGCCTCGTCAAGCATCAGCACATCGGGCTTGCCCAAAAGTGCGCGCGCCAGCAAAACCCGCTGGAACTGCCCGCCCGATAGCTGCGCCATCTGTTGATCTCTGATGCCAGGAACGCCCGCGATTTCAAGCGCTTGCCTTGCATCACCCACCGACACGCGCTGCGGCAGGTTCAAAAACCGCCCGACGGTGATCGGCAGGGTCGGATCGATATGCAGCTTTTGTGGCACATAGCCGATCCGCAGCCCCGGTTTGCGGATTACCTGACCTTTGTGCGGTTGCAACGCCCCGATAAGCAGCCGGAACAAGGTCGATTTGCCGGAACCGTTCGGCCCGACGATGGTCACAATCTCGCCCGGTGCAAGCGTCAGGTTGACGGCATGCAGTACCGTTTGGCCGCCATGGGCAAATTCAAGGTTTTGTGCGCAAATCAGGCTCATGTGGTGGCACCTGTCTGGCATGCGGGGCACAGACCTTGGGCCTCGATCACCGTTTGTTCAAGCTGAAACCCGCTTTCTGTCGCCGCCTTTTGCAGCGCCAGATTTGCGGATTGCGCTTCGGCGACAAGCCCGCAATCGCGACAAATCATAAAGGCCGGGTCATGCACGGTGCCCGGATGGGTGCAGGCGATAAAGGCGTTCAGCCGCTCGATCCGGTGGACGAACCCCTGTTCAACCAAAAACGCCAAAGCACGGTAAGCGATCGGTGGTTTTGATCCGAACCCTTCGGCATCAAGCCGCGCCAGAACATCATAGGCCCCCATAGCGCTATGATTTTCCAACAGGATTTCCAGCACCCTGCGGCGCACTGGCGTCAGCTGCGCCTTGCGCTCTTTGCAGGTGGCTTCGGCACAGGCCAGCGCGCTTGCGACACAGCTTGTATGGTCATGACTGGTAAAGCCAAGCGATTCCGAGGGCATAATTCCGCCTTGTGATGTTATAACATACACCCTATAGCCGTGCCGTCATCAAAGGACAAGGACAAGAATATGATTCGTATGTGCACCGCCATTTGCCTGCTTCCGCTTTCTGCCGCCGCAGATGTGCCAACTGTTTTGACCGATATCGCGCCGATCCACAGTCTAACGGCGCAAGTCATGGGGGAACTGGGCGCGCCTGATCTGCTGCTGCCGCCACATGCGGACCCGCATGATTTTTCGCTGCGCCCCAGCGACGCCCGCCGTCTGGGTGCCGCCGATCTGGTGATTTGGGTCGGGCACGGGCTGACCCCTTGGCTTGAAGAACCGCTTGAAACCTTGGCCCCCGGTGCGCAGAAACGCAGCCTGCTCGACTCCGACGGCTGGGAAAAGCTGACCCCGCGCGCACCCGAAATGCATGACGAGCATGACGAGCATGACGAGCATGACGAGCATGACGAGCATGACGAGCATGACGAGCATGA
>NZ_FOYP01000001.1:71471-584086 GCF_900115105.1 Yoonia tamlensis | reverse complement strand
GCATGACGAGCATGACGAGCATGACGAGCATGACGAGCATGACGAGCATGACGAGCATGACGAGCATGATCACCACGACCACGGCGATGTCGACCCCCATGCATGGTTAAATCCAACAATTTCAGCCCATTGGGTCACAATAATTGCGAATGACCTCAGCGCAATCGACCCGCAAAACGCCGCTACTTATGCGGCCAATGCAGCGGCGACAATCGTACGGCTGACAGCACTGGAGGCTGAAATCACGGCAAGTCTGGAAGCAACGCCAAAGACCGGATATTTGCTGCCGCATGACGGTTACCAGTATTTTGAACACCGTTTCGGGCTGCAGGCCGCGGGCATGATTGCGGGCATTGATGCGCGCGCACCTGGTCCGGCCCGCGTGGCAGCGCTACGCGATCTGGTGGCGGATGGCGTTGTGCATTGCGTGTTTGACGACAATGAAATCAGCCCGCGTATCACCGCAACAATCACCGAAGGCAGCGACGCGCAAACGCAAACGCTTGATGCCACGGGTGCCGGTCTGGACGCGGGCGCAGATCTTTATGACGCGCTTTTGCGCGGGTTGGCGGCATCTTTTAGCGCCTGTTTGCAGCGCGGCTAGATCAACCCTTCGGCGCGCAGCCATGCGGGAATCGCGCCGATATCGTTTAAAACCACATCGGCAAACGGGGCCAGCTCTGCGCGCGGGGCTGGTCCGGTCAGCACACCGATGCAGACCATGCCTGCCGCGCGTCCCGCATCCAGATCATGGGTGCTATCGCCCACCATCGCGCAATCTTCCGCCGCGATTCCGGTTTGCGCACAAAACCCGTGCAACTGCCCGGGCGCAGGTTTGGCCCCATAGCCGCTGTCATATCCCGCAACAAAATTAAAATGATCGCGCACACCTGCCCGTTCTAGGTGCCGCAACGCGGGGGCCTCGGCGTCATTTGTGGCAATGCCTAGCGTCAGGCCACTTGCCTTGAGGGCGGAAAAATATGCGACCAGTGGCACCGCCTCTTGCTGGGTGACTTGCGCCGCCCCCGCGTTCATCCGTGCGATCAGCGCAGGTTTATCCATAGGGCCCAAGACCGACAGAATGTGATCCGCGACCACATCCACGGTGGAGGCAATCACGATGCTGCCGGGCCGGAACCGGTTTGCGGCCACGTCATAGCCCAAGGCATCGGCAAGGGTTGCAAGCCTTGCAGGGTCGTCGCCGGTTTCAGCCGCAAGCATTTGCCGCGTCCACGCGCCCCATGTTGCGTTGAAATCAAATAACGTGCCGTCTTTGTCGAAAATGATGCCTTTGATCACGCGCAGCCCCTTTGGATTATCCGCGCCACCCGACCCCGCCACAGACGCAAAGTCAATCGCGTTTCAGGTCCAGTGCACAGCCTCGGCCCCGGGCAGCGCATAGCGCGCGCGCAACGGTTTATCATAGGCCAGATCAACGCTGTCGCAAAATTCCACAACCCAAGCATCATCCATTGTCAGAAATTCCAGCACCGCAGCCAGAAACGCCGGATCACCGGCACGGGCGCGCAAATCATCAACCGACCCGCCCGTCGCACCCAAGAAAACAGTGCAAAGTTCGTCATTCCCGACCAGCCATGCCAGCGCTTGCAGGGCAATTACCTGCGCTTGTTCGTGATCCATCTACAATCCTTAATCTCGTCGAAACTGTTTCTTAACCAATGTCATTCAAATTGTCTGCATGAATTGGGCACCCTCATGGAGGATATGAAAATGCCGGGACATATTTTGATTATCGATGAGGTTGCCACCAACCGTATCGTCATGAAGGTTAAGATGTCGGCGGCACAATTTCGCGTTTCGGCCTGCGCCAACCATGCCGAAGCGCAAAAGCTGATTGTCAAACAGCCCCCCGATCTGATCCTGATCGGTCTGGGTGATCCTGCGCTTGATCTTTCGGCCTATTGCCGCGCACTGCGGGATAACCCGCTGACCCAAAATGTCACCATCATTGCGATTGGCGTAAACGATACCACGCAGGCGCGGTTTGCCGCGCTTGACGCAGGGGCAGATGATGTTCTGGCGCGCCCTGTCAATGACGCGTTGCTGCTGGCACGTATCCGCAGCCTGTTGCGGGTCCAAAGCACGCATCAGGAATTGCAGCTGCGCGAAGGCACCAGCAGCGCGCTCGGGTTCGAAGAACCGGCTGCAGTGTTTGAAACACCGGCGCATGTCGCGCTTTTGTCGGCAACGCAGCAGCCCGATTCTGCGCTATTGGCGGCGCTGACGCACGGGCTTGGCCATGTTGTGCGCACGATCGACCCTGATCAGGCCTTGCGCGATCGCAAGCTCCAGCCGCCGCACGCGCTTTATGTGATTGACGCGACGACACAGATGGCAACGCCTGCGCGGTTTTTCGGGCTGGTGTCGGATCTGCGCGCGCGGCCAGACACGCGCAGGTCTACCCAGCTTATCGTTGTGCCCGACGACGCCCCCGATATGGCGGCCATGTTTCTGGACCTCGGGGCGGATGATATTGTCGCAACTTCGGCGCAAGCATCGGAAATTGCCCTGCGTGCGCGGCGGCTTATCCGGCGCAAGCGCATTCAGGACCGGTTGCGCGACACGGTGCGCGACGGTTTGCAGGCGGCAGTTACGGACCCGCTGACGGGGCTGTTCAACCGGCGGTATGTCGACCCGCATTTGACCCGTATGACAAAACAGGCACAGGCGTCAGGCAATGCGATGGCGGTCATGATGGTTGATATCGACCATTTCAAGACGATCAATGACACCTACGGGCATGCAGCGGGGGATCTGGTGCTCAAACAGCTTGCCAAGCGCCTGAAGGAGAACATCCGCGCCGTTGATATGGTCGCACGTGTTGGCGGAGAGGAATTTCTTGTCGCCTTGCCCGGCACCACCGGACCGCAAGCCCAGACCACGGCGCACAGGTTGCTTGGCCTGATCAACCGCACCCCGTTTGACATCGGCGAAGCGCACCCGCCGCTGCCTGTCACCATATCTATCGGGGTTGCCATCAGCCGCGAAAAAGCGACGCTCAAAGGTGACCGCGTGGGCACAATATGCGCCCAGGCAGACGCGGCATTATATGCCGCGAAATCTGCCGGGCGTGACCGGGTTGCGATGGCCGGTTAATTGCGTGGCGGGCGGGGGCGGTCTTCGGACATTTCTGCCAGCAACCTGTCTGCAAGCGCTGCGCGTTGCCCCGCTGTCAGCGCCGTGATGCGCGCAACGACGGCGTCTTGCGCAGCACCCTGGATTTGCGCACTGCGCTGGGTTTGCGTAGCGATGACATCGTACAGCGCTTGGGGATCAAACGGGACAGCGCGCAATGCCTGCGCCATCAATTCGGTCTGCGCCCGCGGGTCATAATCGCCCATCGGGCGCGCACGGCGCAGCGCCTGCCCGATCGCGCGCCGGTCCTCTGGCGCGAGCGCGCGTGCCATCGGCCCAAGCCCCAGATCAAAGCTGCGCGGCGGCCCTTCGCCCAGCCGACCGGAAACAACTGTCCCCACAACAAGCCCCGCCACAGCAAGGTTCACCGCCAGCGAGACCACCAGCACAATGCGCATCAAGCGCCCGTTCTTTTCCTGTCCGTCAGCCATCAAAAAACTCTCCTGTCGCGAAAATCGCGTCCTCGCTGAAAATGCTTACGCTGATTTCGTCGCCAAAATACGCGGCTGTATAGTCTTGGACCGCGCTGGGTGGCGCAACGCCGATCCAGACCCCCGCACATGTCGCCGTGACCAGACCGCCAACCGAAGTCCAGCCGCCCAAAAGATCCAGCAGCTGCTGGCCAATGCTGCGGCGGGGTGCTGCCGGTTTTGGCGCGGCTTGCGGCAAAGTGGCGCCGGCAAGCACGCGCGCAATCAGATCATCTGACGGCGCAGGCGCTACCGCGCGGGCCTGCGCAAAAATATCTTCCAGCATGTCGTCGTTACGATCAGTCATCATCATACCCCAGTTCTGCCTTGCGCCCTGCCATGATCTCGGCAAGCGCCCGTTTCCCGCGCGCAGTCAGGCTTTCGACTGCGCGCACATTGATGTCCATTATTTCTGCAATCTCGGGGTTGGACAGCCCCTCGAGATGGCGCAATGACACGGCCTGCGCCTGCCGTTCAGGCAAGGCGGCAAGCGCATCCGACAGTGCGCGCATCCGCGCATTGGTTTGCATCTGCTGCACCACGCTTGGTGCGCTGTCGGTCGGCTCTGCGATTTGGTCAAGCGACACACCGCCGCGCCGCTTGCGCAAGATATCAGTGCACAGGTTCGCGACAACGCGGTAAAGCCATGTGCTTACCTGCGCCTCGCCCTGCCGCCATTCCAGCGCCTGTTTCCACAACCGGATCATCGCCTCTTGGGCGACATCCTCGGCCTCGGCCTGCACCGATAGCATCCTCGTGGCCTGTGCCAGAACGCGTGGCAATAACCGGACGGTCAACGCCTGCGCGGCCTGCGCATCGCCGTTGGCAAATGCGATCAGTAGCGCCTCGTCAGGGGCGCCCGCAAAAAGGTCAGGCATCGCGTTCATGTGATCAAGTGCTACCGATGTTACCAGCTTTGTGCAATTGGCGAGGGGGTTACCCCCGCCAAAGCAAGTGATTTAGTTGTCGTTGCGACCTTGGCCATGACCGTGGCCATTGCCGTGACCGCCGCGACGTTCACCGCGCTCTTGCATCTTTTCTTGGGCTGCGGCGAATTCTTCGGCCGAAATGGCCCCGTCTTCATCGGCATCCATACGGTCGAACATGCGTTCCACATTCCGGCCCTCGCCGCGGGGCTTCAGCTCATCAGCTTGCAGCACGCCATCGCCGTTTTCGTCCATGCGTTCGATCATCTGCGCCACACGCTCGGCGGCCTGTGCATTGGCATTCGCAATCAGCTCTTCTGCGCTCAGCGCGCCGTCGCCGTTGCTGTCAATCGCGGCAAAGCGGGCTTCGCCGGCTGCCTGCAGTTCTTCGAGCGTCAGCGCCCCGTCACCGTCGGTGTCGAGTGTCGCAAAATCGGGACGCTCGCGCTGTTCGGGCTGTGCCGAAACTGCGCCCGCTGTCATTACGACGCCTGAAAGAAGTGCTGCCATCAATAAAGTCGTTTTCATTGTCTTTCCTCGCTTAAGGTTTAGTGCGGCCTTTGTGCGCCGCAGACCCTCCTTCAACGCGGGCGCCAGAACTTTCCGTCGCCAAGCCGGTGCAAATTTTTCAGCCCGCGCGACATGGCGCCGCAATCCCCTTTTCAAATTGGCGCAAATAGGCCATCTCAGAAGCACAAACCCGGAGCACACTTATGACTGACGCGCCTACATACGAGATGGAACGCCCCAGCAAACCCGCGATGCTGCGCGGGCTGCGCTGCAAATGCCCCAACTGCGGCGAGGCAAATCTGTTCAGCCGCTATCTCAAGGTGGTCGATCAATGCCCGCATTGCGCCGAAACGCTCAGCCATCACCGTGCTGATGACGGGCCGGCCTATCTGACGATTTTGCTGGTTGCACATATCTTGGGCTTTGCGATCCATTTCATGTGGGTCATGTGGCAACCCAGCCCGATGGTCATGGCCACAACACTGGCGACAGGTGCGGTGGCGCTATCGCTCTTTCTTTTGCCGCGCCTCAAGGGCATGATCGTGGCAATTCAATGGGCGCGCCGGATGCACGGGTTTGGACATCAACCCTAGGCTCCGGTCACAAGGGGCGACAGATGGACAAAACCCGTATCCGTGATGCCGCAACAATAATTGTCTTACGTGACGCCGCCACCGCCCCCGCCGTGCTAATGGGCCAGCGCGGGGCCACTGCCGCCTTTATGCCCGGCAAATTTGTGTTTCCGGGCGGCGCGGTTGATCCGGTCGACGGACAGGTGCCCGTCACCTTGCCCGCAACGGAACACGCACGGCTTGCCCAAGACAGCCAGCGCCCGCCCACAGCGCTTGCCGCCGCCGCGATCCGCGAATTATGGGAGGAAACCGGCCATATCTTGGGCCAGCGCGCCTATTGGCCCGACCCGCCCAAAGGCTGGCGCGGTTTTGCGGCCTCTGGTCATCAGCCGAACGGGCGTGCCTTGCAGTTTTTCTTTCGCGCGATCACCCCGCCGGGCCGCCCGCGCCGGTTTGATGCGCGGTTTTTTCTGGCGGATGCGGCTGCGTTGCGTTCTGATTTGGATGATTTCAGCCGCGCCGAGGACGAGCTTGCGCATCTGCAATGGGTGCCATTGGCCAAAGCCCGCGAATTTGATCTGCCCTTTATCACCCAAGTCGTCTTGGCCGAGCTTGCCGCGCAAATTGCATCGGGCGAACGCGCGGGCAGCGTGCCTTTCTTTCGCAACAATGAAGAAGCCCGACTGGTCAGCCGTCTGAACGGCAAGCCGCCGCTTTAGGCCAGCACCACCAGAAGCAAAATGCTTGCGCCCAAAAACACGATCCCCTGCCATTCGCGTTTTGATATTTTTTCGCCAAAGGCAAAGGCACCAATTGCCAGCGACAGCAGCAATTCCACCTGCCCCAGCGCATTGACATAGGCCGCTGTTTGCAGCGTATAGGCATTGAACCAGCAGATTGACCCGACCATGCTGGTCAAGCCCACAAGCCCCGCAACCCGCCACGCCCGCAGCACGCGGCTGATTTCGCCACGTTCACGCCAGACCAGCCAAAGCGCCATCGCCGCCGTTTGCAGTGCCGTCACAATCGCCAAGGTCACAATCGCGCGGTAAAACACATCGCCCGCGCCAAGGCTTAGCGATGCGCCGCGATAGCCGTTGCCCGACACCCCAAACAGCAGCCCCGCCCCCAGCCCGAGCGCTGTTGCCCGATTGAAAATCCGGGTGTGCCATGCGCCCACCGCATCGGGCGGGTCAGATAACAAGATCACCCCGATCAGCCCGATCAGCATGGCGCAAATCGCCCAAAGGGTAATCACATCCCCCAAGATGACAAAGCCGACAAGCGCGCTGAGCAGGACTTCGGTTTTTTTGAATGTGATCCCGACCGCAAAATTGCGGTGGCTAAATAGCGCCACCACACACATCGTCGCCAGAATTTGCGACGCACCCCCTGCAATCGCATAGGGCCAGAATGCGGCAGGGACTAGCGGCGCGCCTTGCGCGGATGTGCGCGCATAGGTCACCGCGATCACCATGACCAAAGGCGAAGAATAGATAAACCGCGCAAATGTCGCGCCCGCCGTCGAAAGCTGCATCCCGCGCAGGTGTTTTTGCAACATGAACCGCAGCGCTTGCGCCGTGGCCGCGGCCAGCGTGATCGGTATCCAAAGTTCCATGAACTGTCCTTTGGCGCAGGCCTTGCAACGCGCGGCCGACCGCTTGGGGCTGCGGCAGCGCGGCCCGATGCGCGGCGCTAGGTCGTCGGGTGGTTGAACTCATCCGCCGGTACGGGTTCACCGCGCACCGAAGGATCACAAGCCACCATCGGGCTGCCCTGATCGCGGATAATCAGCCCGCCACTGGCGCGGCATTGTTCAAATGTCATACTGCGATTGCCGATTACCAGACGCTCTTGCATGCCCGGACTTCCGCCCATCACGCCGCCGGTTTCACAAGCGCCCAAGAACATCACACATCCCAAAACAAGCTTTTTCACGGGGTCATCTCCATCAATTGACTGACGTCATAGCCATTAAATCTCAAAATATCACGCGCAGCGCGCAACCTATCAGGGGGTATTTCAGGATCGCGGTTCAAAATCCAGCCCGACCTGCCATTTGGGCTGCCCACCACGGCAGTGCGGTAGCCTTCGTCGACCCAAAGCACCCAGTAATCGGCCGCAATAAACGGCAACCCGTCAAACCGCACAACCAACCGGCCAGGTCCGGTAATCGTGGCGCTGCCCGTGATCCGCGATTTTTCGCTGCCATCCGCATTGCGGCAGATATTGCGCACCGAAAGGCTGCCATCGGTTTGCAGCCCGTATTCCGCTGTGGCGCGGGGGCAATCGCTCTGGAACGGCACCGGAAACCGCGCGACCTCGTGCCAAAGCCCGATATAGCGGTCGGGTTCGAAAAACGCCTTGGATGAAATCGGCACGCCCGCATCGCGGTAGGTTGAAGCAGGGACAACGGCTGCGCAGCCTGCCAAAATGCCCAGCACCGCCAGCGCCCGCAGCGCTGTGCCCGTGGCCCGCAATTTCGGGCGCGCGGCTTGTATGGAATGCGGCATTTTGTGCTCCGAAGACTGGTTTTGCCGACAGTCTCGCAAAAACGGCATGACGACAAGGCGCAATTCTTGACAAAGTGGGTGGCCATGGGCCAAGCCCGTCACATGACCAATGCCATGCAAATCACGGCACGCTATTATCCCGGCGCGATATCGCGGCGACCGGGTCTTTTTTGATATCAGACAACGGCACGCCCGCAAGGGTGTCCCGCGTTTCCGGTCCCTTGCGGCAATGCAAAGGACCAACGCCATGCCCACCATCACAACTGTCACGCCCGCCGACGTTCCTGCGCTGCATAAAATGCTATGCGCGCTTTGCGCCCATCACGGCGATACCTGCCTGCGCGGGGTTGCGGATATCCATGCGCAATTTATTAACGGCCCGCTGACAGGCATTATTGCGCGCAAAGGCGGGATGCCTGTCGGTTTTGCGACACTGGCGACCCATTGGCGGCCCATGCAAAACGGCGACAGCGTTGATATACTGCACCTTTTTGTCCAAGCGCAAAGGCGCCGTCAGGGCATCGGCCGCCAGCTCGTTGCAGCCGCGCAGACCCATGCGCGCAAAACCCATGCCGCGCGGTTAACGATCGGCACAGCCCCCGATAACCCGCAGGCCGCAGCCGCCTACCGTGCGATGGGCTGGGATGAAATCACCACACAACCCGGCCCCAGATTTACAATCGCCTTCTAGACCCAGCCCGTAGGGTGGATCCTGATCCACCCTGCCTCAAAACGGCATCGGGTGCATTTTGTGAACGGCGTCAATCCCGGAACAGACCGCTTCATCCAGCTGCAAATCTTTGCCCGCAAGGATATGCGCCAGTTGCGCGGATGTTGTGGCGCCAAAAATCGCAGAGATCGCAAAGGGCCGCGTGCGCTGCCATGCCAACGCCATATGGACAGGATCAACGCCGTGCTTTGCCGCCAGATCAAGATAGGCTTGCGCAACGGGCAATGTGCGCGGGGTCAACCGGCCACCCAGTTCAGGCGAAAGGCTCAACCGGCTGTGCGCCGGAATCGTGCCACCTTGGTATTTGCCGGTCAGCACGCCGCAAGCCAGCGGCGAATATGACAAAAGCGTCACGTCTTCGTTCACCGCCATTTCAGCCATATCCGTATCGTAAAGGCGGCACATCAGCGAATATTCGTTTTGCACCGATGCCATACGCGGCAGACCTGCGGCCTCGGCCAGATCAACCCATTTGGTCATGCCCCATGCCGTTTCGTTTGACGTGCCCACCGCCCGGATTTTACCTTCGGCGACCAAATCGCCCAATGTAGTCAGCACACCCATCATATGATCCAGCGTTTGCGCGCGGTTCTGGCGCGATGGATCATACGTCCAGTTCTGGCGGAACATATAGGACCCGCGATCCGGCCAGTGCAGCTGGTACAGGTCGATCACATCTGTCCGGAGGCGCTTAAGCGAGGCTTCGACAGTTTCACGGATATTGCTGCCGTCAAAGCCCTTGCCGTCCCGCACCCAGCCCGGGTTATTTCCTGACACCTTTGTCGCAACAACCACTTCGTCGCGGCGGCCTGATTTTGCGATCCAATTGCCGATCACCTCTTCTGACAGGCCCACCGTCTCGGCCTTGATCGGGTTCACCGGATAGGCTTCGGCCGTATCAAGAAAATTGATACCCGCATCGAGCGCCATATCAATCTGCTTATGTGCATCAGCCTGCGGGGTCTGGTTGCCGTATGTCATGGTGCCAAGGCACCAGTCTGAGACCACAATATCAGTGCGGCCAAGGGGAAGTCTTTGCATGGGTCTGCCTTAAATTGCTTTGCGACGGGTAACCTAGTCACTGGGCGCACAGGGGCAAGCCACAACCGCAGCGCGCGGCGTTTTTTGATCTGGTATCAGAAGAACATCTGGCGCAGTGTCGCCGCATGCGCATGCTCATTTCCTTTGCCGCCCTGTTCTTGTCAGTGGTGCTTTTGCAGCTCTCCTCGGGCGGGGTCGGGCCGCTGGATGCGTTAACAGGGCTGCGCAGCGGATTCACAACCGGCGAAGTCGGGTTTCTTGGCTCGGCGCATTTCATGGGGTTTTTCATCGGTTGCTGGCTTGCGCCAAGACTGATGGGCAGCGTCGGCCACAGCCGCGCCTATGCCTGTTTCACCGCGACCGGCGCAATTGGCATGGCGGCGCATGTGATCGTGACAGATCCGGCTTTTTGGGCGCTTTTCCGGATTGCTTCGGGTTTTTGCGTGGCGGGTTGCTATACCGTGATCGAAGCATGGCTACAGGCCAAGGTCACCAATGAAACGCGCGGGCGCGCGATGGGCAGCTACCGTGTCGCGGATATCAGCGCGTCATTTGTCGCGCAGTTCATGATCGGGGCGCTGGCCGATATGCCCACCTATATCGCATATAATATCCTGACGATCCTGTGTTGCGCATCGCTTTTGCCGCTGGTGTTGACGCAATCCGAACAACCCGCAACCCCAAAGGCCACGCGGCTGCGCCCCGCGCTTGCCTGGGCCTGTTCGCCGCTTGGCGTCGCTGCGGTGCTTGTGTCGGCGCTCTCGGGGGCGTCATTCCGGATGGTCGGACCGATTTACGGCCAAGAGGTCGGGCTGGGCGCAGACCAGATCGGTTATTTTCTGGCGGCCTATGTGGCGGGCGGCGCAATTGCGCAATATCCGATGGGCTGGCTCGCCGATAAATTTGACCGCCGCTGGGTGATGATCGGCCTGTCTGTCGCGGCAATTGCGGCTTGTGGACTGACCATAGCCACCGCAGGCCACGGGTCCAACAGCGTGATGATTGCAGCGTTTTTCTTTGGTATGACGACTTTCCCGATCTATTCGGTCGCCACCGCCCATGCGCATGATTTTGCAACCGACAACCAACGCGTCGAACTCTCGGCTGCGCTGATGTTCTTTTACGCAGTGGGGGCTATCGCGGCCCCCTACACGACATCCGCATTGATCGCGCATTTCGGGCCCGCGGCACTGTTTTACTTTGTCTCACTGGGACACATCGCGCTGATTGTCTTCGGGATAGGGCGGATGCGGGTGCGGCGCGCGCCAGAACAGCGCACGCGCTATATCTACGCCCCGCGCACCAGCTTTCTTATTGGCCGGCTTTTGGGGCGTAGCCGTGAACGCTAGAAATTGTAGAATGCGCCAATGCGGGTGGTGGTGACTGCCGCTGTTGTGTGGTCATCCATGAAATCGCGGATAAATTCGGCGCGCAGGCTGATTGTGTTGCTAAAATCGGTTTGCACACCAACACCAAGGTTAAATCCCGACGCATTTGCACCATCGCTTTCATAGCTTGTCACACCAGCGGCGGCCAGCGCCGCAACAGCGCCCAAATCATAGGTGCCGAGTGCGCGCAAACGGCGCGTGTTATAATCCGCATCACCCGCAACATGCGCGCCAAGCTCGACTTCGGCACCATATCCCAAGGCACCCTGCCCCATCGCAACACCCGCGATGATCGACGCTGCGGTTTGTGTTTCGCCCGTATGCGGATAGGCATAGTCAAGCGTGCCGCCCGCATAGAACCCCTGTGCCGATGCCATGCCAGCACATGCCGCAAACGCGGCGCCAAGAATGATCGTTTTCATTGTCTGCCTCAATATTGTTTATTGCCGCCATAATAGCTGCCACGCCACAGCAAATCCAGTACTTACGCGCGCTATCTAGCATCTGGGCGCAAGCCCCGTTAGACAGGCCCAAATTGATAGGAAAATCACGATGGCCCGTCACCTTATTACCTCCGCAATTCCCTATATCAACGGGATCAAACACCTTGGGAACCTTGTCGGCAGCCAATTGCCTGCTGACCTGTTTGCCCGCTACATGCGCGCACGCGGTCACGAAGTTTTGTTTCTTTGCGCAACCGATGAACACGGCACCCCTGCCGAACTGGCCGCCGCCAAAGCAGGCAAGCCGGTCGCGGATTACTGCGCCGAGATGCACGACGTGCAGGCACGCATTGCCGAAGGGTTCCGCCTGTCGTTTGACCATTTTGGCCGCTCGTCCAGCCCCCAAAACCAGAAACTGACCCAAGCCTTTGCGGGGCGTCTGGCCGATATGGGCCTGATCCGCGAAGTGACCGAAGAACAGGTTTATTCCGTCAGTGACGGGCGTTTCCTGCCTGACCGCTATATCGAAGGTACCTGCCCCAATTGCGGTTTTGAATCTGCGCGCGGCGACCAATGCGACAATTGCACCAAACAGCTGGACCCGACCGACCTGATCGACGCGCATTCCACCATTTCGGGATCAACCGAACTTGAGGTACGCGAGACAAAGCATCTGTATCTCTGCCAGTCTGAACTCAAAGACGATTTGGCCGCATGGATTGACAGCAAAGCCGACTGGCCGATCCTGACCACGTCCATCGCGAAGAAATGGTTGAACGATGGCGACGGGCTTCAGGATCGCGGCATCACCCGTGATCTGGACTGGGGCGTGCCTGTCAAACGCGGTGACGCGGAATGGCCGGGCATGGAAGGCAAGGTATTCTACGTCTGGTTCGACGCGCCGATTGAATACATCGCCTGCGCGCAAGAATGGCAGGACGCGGGCAAAGGCAGTGATTGGGAACGCTGGTGGCGCACCGACAAGGGTGCCGATGACGTAACCTACACACAGTTTATGGGCAAAGATAACGTGCCATTTCACACGCTGTCCTTTCCCGCGACGATCAAAGGCACCCAAGAGCCGTGGAAGCTGGTCGATTACATCAAATCGTTCAACTATCTGAACTATGACGGCGGCCAGTTCAGCACCTCGCGCGGGCGCGGCGTGTTCATGGACCAAGCGCTTGAACTTTTGCCATCAGACTATTGGCGTTGGTGGCTTTTGTCGCATGCGCCTGAATCTTCGGATGCAGAATTTACTTGGGAAAACTTCCAAACGGATGTGAACAAAGACCTTGCTGACGTGCTTGGCAACTTTGTAAGCCGCGTGACTAAGTTTTGCCGGTCGAAGTTTTCTGAAGATGTTCCTGCAGGCGGCACCTATGGCGCGGCAGAAACCCAATTGATCACCGACCTGACCACCCGTATCCGCGCCTATGAAACCCATATGGAAGCAACCGAAGTCCGCAAAGCGGCGGCCGAGTTGCGCGCGATTTGGGTGCTTGGCAATGAATACCTGCAAGCCAATGCACCATGGACCACGTTTAAGACGGACCCTGACACAGCCGCGATGCAAATCCGGCTCGCGTTGAACTTGATCCGCATTTACGCGGTGCTTTCTGCACCGTTTATTCCCGACGCGGCGGCGACAATGATCGCGGCGATGCAAACGGAAGATGACAGTTGGCCGACAGATGTCGCCGCTGCGTTGGAAACATTGCCCGCAGGCCATGCGTTCTCCGTGCCGGAAAACCTGTTCCGCAAAATCACGGATGAAGAACGCGAAGAATGGGCTGCGCGGTTCGCAGGCACACGCGACTAAGGGGGCGGCGATGATCATCGGGCATATCGGCGCACGCGCGGGCAGCAAGGGCGTTCCTGGCAAAAACTTTCGCGATTTGCACGGCAAACCGCTAATCGATTGGGCGCTGGACCAGCTATTTGACAATGGCCGCGTCGATCATGTGGTTGTCTCGACCGATTGTCCCAAAATGTACGCGCATGGAATCAAACGCGGCGCGCTCGATATCGGGCTGCGTCCCGCCCATCTTGCCACAGATACAGCGGCAAAATGGGATGTCTGGCAGCACG
This sequence comes from Yoonia tamlensis, assembly GCF_900115105.1. Taxonomy (GTDB): domain Bacteria; phylum Pseudomonadota; class Alphaproteobacteria; order Rhodobacterales; family Rhodobacteraceae; genus Yoonia; species Yoonia tamlensis. The sequence goes on along the minus strand of NZ_FOYP01000001.1, from coordinate 570,246 downwards.
CGCTGCTTGAGGTCGAAAAACAGGTCGGCCCCGCCGATGCATTTCTGGACCTTGATTGCACATCGCCCCTGCGCCTGCCCGAAGATGTCGACGCCGGTCTGGATCTGTTCGCCAAAGAACAGCCCGATATGGTGATGTCATGCTGCGAAAGCCGCAAAAACCCCTATTTCAACATGTTGGAAACCGATAAAAACGGGGGGCTGCACGTGTCCAAACCCCTGCCCCACGGCGTTGTCGCCCGCCAGCAGGCGCCCATGGTCTATGACCATGTCGGGTTGGTCTATGTGGTCAAACCATCCTACCTGCGCACAGCCACGCGCCTATTCGAAGGCCATGTCATCCCGCTGATCGTGCCCAATGAACGCAGTCTGGACGTCGACAGCCCGTTTGACTGGGATGTAATTGAATACCTGATGGGCAAACAAATCGCCGAAGGGCTGCGTGCGCCAGCAAAATAGAATGAATTTCGCGAAATTCTTTCGCGCCCCTAGCGCCAGCCCTGCCAGAACCGCAAGCTGGCTTGCTTTTCGGCAAAGCTTTTTGTCAGGGCCTCTGGGTCATACTCGGACTTGATCCAGTCGTCGATCGCGATGGGCGCCCGTGCATTACGTGCCGCGTAGACGTCCAAAAAATGGTCCAGAATACCTGTCGCAGTCTTGCGGATATGCAAGAACCGGAAACTAAGCTGGCCGCGTGCTTCCTCGAGCGGCTTGCCTGCATAAAGCATCAGATAGATCGCGGCCGCCAGCCCCGTGCGATCGGCACCGGATTTGCAATGCATCAGGAACGGCTTTTCGATGGTTTCAAATGAATGGATCAGCTTGGTCAGCTCTTTTACCGACGGGGCGCGGCGTGCGGCCATTTGTGAATTGACCAACGTCAGCCCCAGCTTTTCGCAGCTTTCGACCTCGAACAGGTAATGCGGCTGTTTGGCGACCCCGCGCAGGTTCAACACGGATTTCACGCCCAGCGCGGCATAGGCCGTAAAGCGTTTGTGATTGGGGTGGTTCGACCGATAGGCGCCTGGCGCGAATTCTTCGAAATTATGCCAGCGCAGCCGCAAAACCCCGTGATCGAGCCAGTTGAAATGAAACTGCGACCGCTTGCGTTCAGCAGGGTCGGTGATGTCATGCCCGAATGAACTGCGCAGGGCCTGTTCTTTGCCAACAAGATATCGGTGTATACGGCGGATCATCGCGGGTCCAATTTAGGTCATTGACCCGTGACTTGGACCAATTGGCCGCGTTTTGCAATCAATCTGTGCAATTGCTCCGTGGCGTCAAAACCCCTAGAACCGGGGCAATAGCATCGCGCAGGAGAATACCCTTGGAAATTGCAGGCCGTAAAATTGGACCAGAACACCCGCCGCTGGTGATCGCCGAGATTGGCATTAACCACGGTGGTGACCTGTCGGTCGCCAAAGAAATGGTGCGCCTCGCGGCCGCCTCTGGCTGCGAAATGATCAAGCACCAGACCCATATCATCGAAGACGAGATGACCGAAGAAGCAAAACAGATTTTCCCGCCCAACGCGGATGTGTCGATCTGGGATGTGATGGCAGCTTGCGCGCTATCGCTTGAGGATGAAAAGGCGCTGAAAGACTATACTGAAAGCCTTGGCATGATCTGGATTTCCACGCCGTTCAGCCGCGCCGCCGCCGATTTTTTGTATGATCTGGGGGTGCCCGCGTTCAAAATCGGATCAGGCGAGGCCGACAACCTGCCACTGATCCGCCACATCGCGCGGATGGGCAAACCTGTGATCATGTCAACGGGCATGCAAAGCATCGATTCCGTGCGGGCCTCCGTGCAAATTCTCGAGGATGCAGGCATTGAATATGCGTTGCTTGAATGCACCAACCTCTACCCGTCACCGCCTGAAATCGTATCCTTGCAAGGCGTTACTGACCTGAAAAACGCATTCCCAAATGCCGTTGTCGGGTTTTCGGATCATTCGATCGGGCCGGAAATGGCGCTGGCCTCTGTCGCGCTGGGTGCGTGCATTCTGGAACGCCATTACACCGACAGCCGCTATCGCAAAGGCCCTGACATCATCAATTCGATGGACCCGTCAGAGCTGCGCCATATCATCGACCGGTCCCGCGAAATCCATACGGCCCTGCGCAACCCCAAACAGCGCACCGCCGCCGAAGAAGACGTCTACCGTTTTGCCCGCGCCAGCGTGGTCGCCGACCGCGACCTGCCCGCAGGCCACGTCATTACCGAGGCCGATATCTGGGCCCGCCGCCCCGGTTCAGGTGAAATCGCGGGCTATGATTTTGACAAGGTCGTCGGCAAAACACTAGCCCGCGCCGTCACGCGCAACACACAGTTGAAATGGTCCGATCTGGATGGGTAACCCGTTTTCGCGCGCTGACCTTGGCATCTGGCTGATCAACCTTGACCGCGATACGGACCGGCTTGCGGATATGGTTGCACAGCTGGATAAGCTGGGCCTTAGCTATACGCGGTTTCCGGCGATCTATGGCAAAGACCACCAAGCAACGCTTGCCGAACGGGCCGATGCCGCCGCCTATGCGCGCAATATGGGCAGTCCGATACTACCCGGAAAAATGGGCTGTTACGCCAGCCATATCGCCGTTTGGGAGGCATTTGTTGCCTCGGATCACAAGGTGGCACTGATCCTCGAAGATGATGTCGTCTTTCATGATGATTTTCTGGAAAGCCTTGATCTTGCGCTCGCGGGTGCGGCGCATTGGGACACTGTGCGGTTCAATTGCATCCGTGCAAAACTGCCGATTGGCCAAGGCAGGATCGGGCGGTACACGCTGAACGCCTATGCCGGACCATTCACCGGCAACGCGGCATATTTGTTGCACAAGGACGTGGCCAAGCGGTTGCTGCCCAACCTATGGCCGCAAACCCGCGCGCTTGACCACGAGCTCAACCGGTTTTTCAAACATGATTTCCGGCAGATGGGGCTCGAGCCCTTTACAAGCCATGTCGACGATGGCGATGTCAGCTCGATCACGGGTGCAAATTTTGGGCTGGTGAACAAATTCAGATGGTACCGCCGGCTCCCGCATTATCGACTAAAGGCTGGCAATTACTTTCGACGTATTTTCTGGCTGGCAAAAAAAGGACGGATCTGGCCGTCGAAAAGGACCCTCTTATGAAACTACATTTCCAGCACCTGCGCGACACAAAGAATGTGGGTGATCGCAGTTGCTCGCCATTCGACTACTTTGACTGGGGCGATGCAACGGTTTCGGATCTGCGCGCCGCAGATACGCCCGCGCATGATGTCGGTATCTATGGCGGGGGACAAATTTTCAGAGGGCTGTCGCACTATAAAGGTGTTACTCGAAACAAGAGGGTGCTGAATATTGCGTGGGGCATTGGATCAAACAAATCGTTCTTGATTTCACCACGCCATTTCATCTCGAAACGCAGGATGGATCTTATTGGTTCGCGTGACTTTGGCGACGACCGGTATGAATATGCGCCCTGCCCAAGTTGCATGTCCCCACTATTCGACAATCCACCGCCGCCCTCGCACAAGGTTGTCTTTTATGCCCATGCTGGCAAGACGAAGCAGATGAAACTGAATATCCCGCAAGAAATGCCTACCGAAAATAATGTCTGTGGAGACTTGAACACCGCACTCAGTTTTATTGCCAGTGGCGAAACAGTTGTGTCAAATTCGTACCACGGTGTATATTGGGCATTGCTCATGGGCCGCAAAGCGATTTGCATTCCATTCTCAAACAAATTTGGTCACTATCTGCAGCCTCCGCTGATGTCCTCACCTACCGACTGGCACGGTGATATTGGTCGCGGCATTTCACGCCCGGAAATGCTTGCTTTGTCGCGCGAAGCGACTCTTGCTTTCAAGGCCAAGGTCGACGCACGCATTGCCGACCACGTGCGGCAGGTTTGATTTTCGCCCATCATTTAAGCAGGCAACCCATCCGCGCCCATTTAGCGTGCAAATCCAATCAAGCCAGACCCAATCACCTTTTGCGATCTGCGCAGCGCCGCTGTTTCTGCTAGCTGCATGCTATGGACACCACCCTCAAGATTCTTGTCGTTGAACCTGACGCCATGCGCGCGCAGGATATTATTGACGCGCTCAAGGATGCGGGCTGGAGCAGCGTCTATGTTGTCGCTGAGATCTCTGCACTTGCCAAAAAGCTGACACAGATCGACCCCGATATCGTGTTGATCGACCTTGCCCATCCGGACCGCGACACATTGGAACACATCGGCCATATATCGCATGCGCAGTCGCGTCCGGTCGCGATGTTTGTGGACCGCTCGGATTCGGACCTGACCCAAGCTGCAATTAGTGCGGGGCTAAGCGCCTATGTGGTGGACGGGTTGCAAAAGAACCGGATCAAACCTGTGCTTGAAACGGCGATTGCGCGGTTCAAGATGATTGAACAGATGCGCCTTGAGCTGAATGCAGCCAAACAGGCGCTCACGGATCGCAAGACAATTGACCGTGCCAAGGGCCTGCTTATGACGGCGCGCGGCATCGACGAAGAACGGGCCTATACCCTGCTGCGCAAGACCGCGATGGATCAGGGCCGCAAGGTGATTGATGTGGCACAGGCACTGGTGACAGCGGCGGATCTACTTGGATGACAATGCATAAGATCAGATGCGGGTTCTTGCCGCTTGTCGATGCAGCACCGCTGATTATTGCGCGCGAATTGAATTTCGCGCGCGACGAAGGTGTCGATTTGCGGCTTGTCAAACAGCCTTCATGGGCGGCGCTGCGCGATCTTTTGGCGCTTGGCCAGATTGATGCGGCACATATGCTGTCGCCGATGCCGATCGCGATGACACTTGGCAAAAGCGGCCTGCCGACCCAAGTCGATGCCTTGATGGTGCTTTCTGTAAACGGCACTGTTGTCGGGGTTTCAAACAGCCTTGCGCGCGATATGCAGACCGCCGGATGGGACGCGGATTTCACACGGCCCGCTGAAGCAGCAAAGGCATTGTTTGCAACCGGACGCGATCCGATCCGGATCGGCACCCCGTTTCCGTTTTCCATGCACCGGATGTTGCTTGAACATTGGTTGTCAGAACATCGCGCGTTTCACAGCGACCGCGTTGAAATTGTGACCGTACCGCCGCCGCGCATGGCCGCAGCAATGGCCGAAGGGACGCTAGATATGTTTTGCGTCGGCGAACCTTGGGGCACGGCGGCCGTCCAGCAAGGCGTGGCCGAACTGGTGCTGCCGGGCTCTGCGATCTGGCAGTTTGCACCTGAAAAAGTCTTGGGCGCGACCCGCGCGTGGATCGACGCAAACCCCGATGCCTGCCGTCGCTTGATGCGGGCAATCTACCGCGCGACCTGCTGGCTTGACCAACCGCAAAACAAGCCGCTCGCGGTCGAACTGCTTGCACGCAGCCAGCATATCGATCTGCCGCACGAGGCCATCGATCCCGCAATTTTCGGCCAGATCGTGCCGCGCAAAGGCGCGGCCCCGACCCAACCGCCGCATTTTCTGTTCTTCAATGATAATGCAGGCAATTTCCCGTGGCGCAGTCAGGGCGCATGGATCGGCGAACGAATTGCCGCATGGACGGGCCACGACCTAAAGGATGCCGTCGCACGCGGATCGGCCTGTTTTCGTAGCGATTTGTTCCGTGAAAATCTGGCGCCGCTGGGCGTGGATATGCCCGGCGCATCCGCAAAAATCGAAGGCGCATTGCGCCATCCCACGGCAGTTGCGTCGACCAAAGGCGAGATGATTCTAGGGCCGGATGCATTCTTTGATGGCAAAATATTCGACTTTAGCGCGCCAGAGTGATTAAAAAATAGGCAATTGCTGTACTGCAGCAATTTTTCCGTTTTCGCGCTGCAGTGCAGCTTGAATTCAATCTCTCAAGCGCGATGATGGTCCCAACAAAGACAATGGCGTCTTTAGCGATATTCCCGCCGAACGGGATTTCACGAACTGAGCAAAGCCGCTCGAAACACTTGTGCAGCCTCCCCTGCACATTGGTTTCGAGCGGCTTTTTTGTTTTGACCAACACCAACAAGGACCGCAACATGCTAAAAACCCTCCCACTCACGCTAACTGCCAGCGTTCTGCTTGGCACCACAGCGATGGCTCAATCGCTTGACCTTGAAAAAGAAGACCTGACTTTCGGTTTTATCAAGCTGACAGATATGGCCCCTTTGGCTGTGGCCTATGAAAACGGCTATTTCGAAGACGAGGGCCTGTTTGTGACGCTTGAGGCGCAGGCAAACTGGAAAGTCCTGCTGGATGGTGTGATCGACGGACAGCTTGACGGTGCGCATATGTTGGCGGGTCAGCCATTGGCAGCGACAATCGGCTACGGCACCGAAGCCCATATCATCACCCCGTTTTCAATGGATCTGAACGGTAACGGCATCACCGTTTCCAACGACGTTTGGGAACAGATGAAACCGAATGTGCCATTGATGGACGACGGTCGCCCGCAACACCCGATCAGCGCAAGCGCATTGGGTCCGGTCGTTGAAGATTACAAAGACCAAGGCATCCCTTTCAACATGGGCATGGTTTTCCCTGTGTCCACGCATAACTACGAATTGCGTTACTGGTTGGCTGCTGGCGGCCTGGAGCCAGGCTATTATTCACCTGACGACATCAGCGGCCAGATCGGCGCGGATGTTCTGTTGTCAGTAACCCCGCCACCGCAAATGCCAGCAACATTGGAAGCCGGCACAATCTTTGGCTATAGCGTTGGCGAACCATGGAATCAGGCCGCTGTGTTCAAAGGCATCGGTGTTCCGGTGATCACGGACTATGAATTGTGGCGCAACAACCCCGAAAAAGTGTTCGGGATCTCTGCTGAATTTGCCGAAGAAAACCCCAACACAACCATTGCCCTGACCAAAGCGCTGATCCGCGCCGCAATCTGGCTGGATGAAAACGACAATGCCAACCGCGAAGAAGCCGTGGAAATTCTGGCACGTTCCGAATACGTGGGCGCTGATGCCGAAGTGATCGCCAACTCGATGACCGGCACATTCGAATACGAAAAAGGCGATGTGCGCGAAGTCCCTGATTTCAACGTGTTCTTCCGCTATAACGCGACTTACCCGTTCTATTCGGATGCGATCTGGTATCTGACACAGATGCGCCGCTGGGGCCAAATCGCCGAGCCACAAACAGACGAATGGTTCATTGAAACCGCGCAAAGCGTCTACCGCCCCGACATCTACCTTGAAGCCGCGCGCCTGCTGGTCGACGAAGGCTTGGCAAACGAGGCTGATTTCCCTTGGGACAGCGACGGCTTTAAGGCGCCAACACCCGCCGAGGATATCATCGACGGCATTGCATATGACGGTCGCGCACCAAACGCCTATCTCGACAGCCTGCCAATCGGGCTGAAGGGCACGCAGACCATCGTTGGCAGCGAAATCCAAGAATAACCCATCAACGCCCCACCCCATGCCGGGGTGGGGCAATTCCCATTGCCCGCATAGACCACAGGACAAAAGATCATGACCGCAATCGACCCAGATACCCTTAACGCCGAGGCCCGCCGCGCCCGGCTGTTTACGCGGATCAACAAGGCAGACGCTTGGTTCCAGGTTCTGGGCCTGTCGTGGATGACCCCGATCCTCAAGGCCATCGCCGGTGACAATCCGCGCGCGCAAATGAAAGAAATCTGGCGCCTGCTTGGCGTGCCTGTCCTTGCGATCGGGATTTTTCTTGTCGCTTGGGGCACATTGGCCCCCAAGGTGCAAACATCACTGGGCGCGATCCCTGGCCCGGCCGAAGTCTGGGAACAGGTTGGCAACCTGCATGACGACGCCATCCGCGAAGGCGAAAAAGAAGTAGAGTTCTACGAACGCCAAGAGGCGCGCAATGCAGAACACATCGCCAATGGCGAACCTGACAAGGTGCGCGACCGCCCCTATACCGGCAAACCCACCTATTACGACCAGATCTGGACCTCGATCAAAACGGTCTTCTTTGGCTTCCTGATTGCGTCAATCGTCGCTATTCCCTTGGGGATCATGGCCGGACTTAGCCCGACGGCAAACGCGGCCATCAACCCGATGATCCAGATTTTCAAACCCGTCTCGCCGCTTGCGTGGTTGCCTATCGTGACCATGATCGTGTCCGCCGTTTACGCGACCAATGACGGGATGTTCTCGAAATCATTCCTTGTCTCCGCGATTACCGTGACGCTTTGTTCGCTTTGGCCCACGCTGATCAACACATCCTTGGGTGTGGCAAGCATCGACAAGGACCTCGTGTCGGTGTCCAAGGTTCTGAAAATGAACACTTATACAAAGATCACCAAACTGGTCTTGCCATCTGCGCTGCCGCTGATCTTTACCGGTTTGCGCCTGTCGCTGGGTGTTGGCTGGATGGTGCTGATCGCCGCCGAAATGCTGGCGCAAAACCCCGGTCTTGGCAAATTCGTCTGGGATGAATTCCAGAACGGGTCGTCACAATCACTGGCCAAAATCATGGTGGCCGTGCTGACCATCGGGATCATCGGCTTTATGTTGGATCGCGTGATGTACGCCCTGCAATCCATGTTCACCTTTACAGAGCAGCGGTAAGATCATGAGCATTCTCAAGTTTGAAAACGTCTCGAAAAGCTATGGCGAAGGCCTGCACAAGGCGGACGTGCTGAAGAACATCAACCTTGATGTCAAAGAAGGCGAATTTCTGGTTCTCCTTGGTTTTTCCGGCACCGGAAAAACCACCCTTATCAACCTGATGGCGGGCCTTGAAAAACCGTCATCCGGCAAGGTCACCTTTAAGGACGCCGAAATCGCTGGCCCTGGCCCCGAACGCGGTGTGATCTTTCAAAACTATTCGCTGATGCCGTGGCTGACCGTTGCGGGCAATGTGCAGCTGGCGCTTGATAGCGTGTTCCCGAAAATGCCAAAGGACGAAAAGGCGCAAAAGGTAGCGCATTTCGTCAAAATGGTGGGCCTTGGCCACGCGATGACACGCCGCCCTGCCGAATTGTCGGGCGGGATGCGTCAACGGGTCAACGTGGCCCGTGCATTGGCCATGAACCCCGAAGTCTTGCTGCTGGACGAGCCGCTTTCCGCGCTTGACGCGTTGACCCGCGCCAATCTGGCGGACGAGATCGAACATATCTGGGACGCCGATAAAAAGACCTGTGTGCTGATCACCAATGACGTGGACGAGGCGATTATTCTCGCCGACCGTATCATCGCGCTGAACCCTGATGGGACGCTTGGCGATGAATTCAGCGTCGATATCGCGCGCCCGCGTGAGCGCAGCGAGATGAACAACCACGACGGTTTCAAAAAACTGCGCGCGGATGTCACCAAATACCTGATGGACAAGGGCATCGCGTCCAAAGTTGCCGAAACGCGCCATTTGCCGGATGTGACCCCGATCCACGGGCTGCCCGCCGCCGTGGCAAAAGCCCAAGAAAGCGCACGCGACGACGGTTTCCTGACTTTCTCTGGCCTGCACAAGATCTACCCGACACCCAAAGGGCCGTTGACGGTGGTCGAAGACTTTAACCTCAAGGTCAACAAGGGTGAATTTATCAGCCTGATCGGCCATTCCGGCTGCGGCAAATCCACCGTGCTGACAATGGCTGCTGGGCTCAACCCGATTTCAAAGGGTGCGATCCGCCTTGATGGTTGGGATGTGCAAGGCGCAGACCCAGAACGCGCGGTTGTGTTCCAATCGCCGAACCTGTTCCCTTGGCTTTCGGCCAAGGAAAACGTGGCGATCGGGGTTGATAAAGTCTACCCCAAAGCCTCCCAAGCCGAACGTCAGGACGTGATCGAATACTATCTTGAACGGGTCGGGTTGGCCGACAGCATGGATAAATCCGCATCAAGCATGTCCAACGGCATGAAACAGCGGGTGGGCATCGCGCGCGCCTTTGCGTTGTCGCCGAAACTGTTGTTGTTGGATGAACCGTTCGGGATGCTTGACAGCCTGACACGCTGGGAACTGCAAGAGGTCCTGATGGAAGTCTGGTCGCGCACCAAAGTGACCGCGATCTGTGTGACCCATGATGTCGACGAGGCGATTTTGCTGGCCGACCGCGTGGTCATGATGACCAACGGGCCACAGGCCACAATCGGCAAGATCACCGATGTAAAACTGCCCCGCCCGCGCACCCGCAAGGCGCTATTGCAGCACCCTGATTACTACAACTACCGCCAAGAGGTTTTGGATTTCCTTGAAGAATACGAACACGGGGCCAAACCAAAACCAAAGCCACAATCGATAGCAGCGGAATAAATCATGACACAAAAACTTATCATTATTGGTGCTGGCATGGCCTCTGGCCGCGCGCTGGAACAATTGCTCGAGGCGGACCCCAACGCCTATGACGTGACCCTGTTCAACGCAGAACCGCGCGGCAACTATAACCGGATCATGCTGTCCCCCGTCCTGTCGGGCGAAAAGACATATGACGAAATCGTCACCCATTCCGCCGAATGGTACGAGGCCAACGGCGTCACCTGCCGCTTTGGTGAACGCGTCGCCAATGTCGACCGCGCCCGCAAGGTTGTGGTTGCCGAAAACGGTGATGAACTGCCCTATGACAAGCTGTTGTTCGGCACAGGGTCCAATCCGTTTATCATCCCGATGCCGGGTCATGATCTGGAAGGCGTCATTGCCTACCGCGATCTGGAAGATACCGAACTGATGATGTCGATGAATGACAGCAACAAGGTTGTGGTCATCGGCGGCGGTTTGCTGGGGCTGGAAGCCGCCGCAGGCATGGCCGCGCGCGGCGTCGATGTGACCGTGGTGCATATCATGGGCCACCTGATGGAACGCCAGCTTGACGAAGCCGCCGGATACCTGCTGCGCAAGGCGCTGGTCGACAAGGGCATTACCGTGCGCTGTCAGGCGAACTCTAAACAAATTCTGGGCGAAAACGGCAAGGTCCGCGCATTGCAGCTGGATGACGGGACCGAACTGCCCTGTGATCTGTTGGTGATGGCCGTAGGCATCCGCCCCAATGTGAAACTGGCGCAGGATGTCGGACTGGCCGTCGGTAAGGGTATCCATGTGGATGACCAGATGCTGACCTCTGACGCGGATATTCTGGCCGTGGGCGAATGTGTCGAACATGACGGCGCGATCTTCGGGCTAGTTGCGCCGCTATATGATCAAGCAAAGGTTGCGGCGCAAACCTTGCTGAACGAACATGCCACCTTTGTGCAAAAAGAAATCTCGACCAAGCTGAAGGTAACAGGCTGTGATCTGTTCAGCGCGGGCGATTTCGCCGAAGGCGAAGACCGCGAGGATATCGTGTTCCGTGACCCTGCGCGGGGCGTTTACCGCCGTCTTGTTCTTAAGGATAACAAGATCATCGGCGCGGTGATGTATGGCGATACCGCCGACAGCAACTGGTTCTTTGGCATGATCAAGGACGGCACCGATATCGCCGATATGCGCGAGACTCTGATTTTTGGACCGGCCTATCAGGGGGGAACCCCCATGGACCCGTTAGCAGCCGTTGCAGCCTTACCGGATGACGCAGAAATCTGCGGCTGCAATGGCATTTCCAAAGGTCAAATCGTTGCGGCAATCAACGCAGGCGCCAATACGCTTGATGCGGTAAAAGCCACGTCCAAGGCGGGTTCGTCCTGCGGGTCTTGCGTCGGGCTTGTGACCCAAGTGTTGGGGATCACGCTGGGCGATGAATTCAAGATGCCCGAAAAGGAAACCGTCTGTAAGTGCACAGACCAGTCCCATGATGATGTGCGCAAGCTGATCATCGCCAAACAATTGAAATCCATCCCGCAGATCATGCAGGAACTTGACTGGAATTCCCCGGGTGGCTGCCATGTTTGCCGCCCCGCGCTGAACTATTATCTGGTCTGCGCATGGCCGGGAGAAGAAGTCGACGACGGCAAATCGCGGTTCATCAACGAACGTGTGCACGCCAACATCCAGAAAGACGGGACCTATTCGGTGGTGCCACGCATGTTGGGCGGAATCACTACGCCAAATGAACTGCGCGCCATTGCGGATGCGGCCGATAAATTCAACGTGCCAACGGTCAAGGTCACCGGCGGGCAGCGGATCGATTTGCTGGGCGTCAAAAAAGAAGACCTGCCCGCGATCTGGTATGATCTGGGCGAGGCGGGCATGATGTCTGGCCAAGCCTATGCAAAGGGTCTGCGCACGGTGAAAACCTGTGTCGGCACCGATCATTGCCGCTTTGGCACCCAAGACAGCACCGGTCTGGGCATCAAGATCGAATCCGAAATGTGGGGCGCTTGGTCGCCGCATAAGTTCAAGCTTGCGGTCACAGGCTGCCCGCGCAATTGCGCCGAAGCCACCTGCAAGGATCTCGGGATTATTTGCGTCGACAGCGGCTATCAGATTTTGGTTGGCGGGGCCGCTGGGCTTGACCTGCTCGAGGCCGAGTTGCTGATCACAGTGAAAACCGAACAAGAGGCGATTGACGTGTCTTGTGCCTTCTACCAGCTTTACCGCGAAGGCGCGCAATATCTGCACCGCCCCTATAAATGGATCGCCAAAGTGGGTCTTGACTGGGTCAAGGAACAGGTCGCGGATGATCTTGAAAACCGCGCTGCACTGGCCGAACGGTTCCGCTATTCGCAGCAGTTCTATCAGGTTGACCCATGGGCCGAACGCGCCCGCAAAGGCGTTGATGCGCATGAATTCACCCCGCTTGCCGACTTTACAAAGGTAGCCGCAGAATGACTGATTTTATCGATATCGGACACATCACTGACATCCCCGTGCAAGGGGCGCGGCTTGTGCGTACGCAGCGCGGCGATATCGCCGTGTTTCGCACTGCCTCGGGCAATTTCTATGCGGTCGATGAATACCTTGAGGATAAGGCAGGCCCGCTGTCCAACGGCATCCAGCACGGCGAAATGGTCACCGACCCGATGCGCAACTGGGTGTTTGATCTGGCCACAGGCGAAGCCCAAGGCGCAGACGAGGGCCGTGTCGCCACCTATGATCTGAAGATCGCAGAGGGGCGGATATTGCTGGCGACGGCTGCGATTGCAAATCAGGTGGCGGCAGAATGACAGGCGTTAAGACAACCTGCCCCTATTGCGGGGTGGGCTGTGGTGTCATCGCCAAACCCGATGGCACAATCAAAGGCGATCCTGATCATCCCGCCAATTACGGACGGCTGTGCTCCAAGGGCTCGGCGCTCGGCGAGACCATCGATCTCGATGGTCGTCTTCTCGCACCGCAGATCCTTGGACGGAGCGCGGGTTGGAACGATGCACTGGATCTGGTCGCAACCAAGTTCAGCGCCGCCATCCGCGACCACGGCCCTGACAGCGTGGCGTTTTACGTGTCTGGCCAGTTGCTGACCGAGGACTACTATGTCGCCAACAAGCTGATGAAAGGTTACATCGGTTCTGCCAATATCGACACGAATTCGCGCCTTTGCATGGCCTCCTCTGTGGCGGGCCACAAACGCGCCTTTGGCACGGACACGGTTCCCGGTACTTATGAAGACCTTGAACAGGCTGATCTGATCGTGCTGGTCGGGTCCAACCTTGCGTGGTGTCATCCGGTTCTTTTCCAGCGCATTTCTGCTGCCAAGGACGCGCGCCCCGAAATGCGCATCGTCAATATCGACCCGCGCAAAACCGCAACCAGCGATCTGGCCGATCTGCATTTGCAAATCAACGCCGATGGCGATGCGGCCCTGTTCAACGGTTTGCTGCGCCATCTGGCCGATACAGACGCGCTGGACCAGCCTTATATTGACGCCCATGTGAACGGGTTTGATGCAGCCATTGCCGCAGCTGCGGGCGACCCCACGCTTTCGGGCCTGACCGCGGATGAAATCGCGCAATTCTATGCGTTATGGGCGGGCACCAAAAAGGTTGTCACTGTCTATTCCCAAGGCGTCAATCAATCCACATCCGGCACCGATAAGGTCAACGCGATTATCAACTGCCACCTTGCCACGGGCCGCATCGGCAAACCGGGCATGGGGCCGTTTTCGGTGACCGGACAACCCAACGCGATGGGCGGCCGCGAGGTTGGCGGGCTTGCCAATATGCTGGCAAATCATCTAGATATCGAAAACCCCGACCACCGCGACGCCGTGCAAACCGCGTGGAGCAGCCCAACGATCTGCACCAAACCGGGGCTGAAGGCGGTTGATCTGTTTCAGGCCTGCGCCGATGGCAAGATCAAGGCGCTTTGGATCATCTCAACCAACCCCGCCGTCAGCCTACCTGACGCCGACGGGGTTTCTGCGGCGATCAAGAACGTGCCTTTCACAGTTGTGACCGACATCATGGCGCGCACCGATACGGGCGATCTGGCCGATGTGCTGCTGCCTGCAACGGGTTGGGGCGAAAAAAACGGCACTGTCACCAATTCCGAGCGGCGGATTTCGCGCCAACGCGCGTTCCTGCCCGCCCCTGCGCATGCCCGTCCTGACTGGAAAATCATCTGCGATGTGGCCCAGCGCATGGGGTTTGACGGTTTCGGTTTTGAAACCCCTGCCGATGTGTTCGCGGAATATGTCGCGACAACGGCGCTCAGCCGTGACTTTGGCAAGGACCTTGACCTGACGGCCCTGGATGGCGCGGATTATGAATCGCTTGAAGCCGTGCAATGGCCCGTTGGCGGCAAGACCCGGTTTTTTGCGGATGGCGGGTTCTATCATCCGGACGGAAAGGCGCGGATGATCGCCGTCACCCCGCCCGCACAATCCAATGGCAAATTTATCCTCAACACTGGCCGCAACCGCGACCAATGGCACACGATGACCCGCACCGGAAAATCGGCCCGTTTGGGCGCGCATCTGGCGGAACCTTACGTTGAAATCCACCCCGATGATGCCGCCGAAATGGGCGTGGATACCGCCGAGCTGGTCACCGTTTATGGCCCCAAGGGCAAAGCCATCTTTCGCGCGCTTATCACGACCAATGTGGGGCGGGGCAGTTTATTTGCACCGCTGCACTGGACGCGGCAGCAATCTGCCTCTGGTGTCGTCAATAGCGCGATTGGCCCGCGTACCGACCCGATCTCAGGTCAGCCCGCCACAAAGAGCACCCAAGTCGACGCCGGCAAATGCCCTGTCGCTTGGTACGGGTTTGCGGTCAGCGCAAACGCAATGCAACCCAGCCGCCCCTATCACGCCATCGCCAAGACCGGCACAGGCTGGCAGGCAGAATGCGCCGGTATGAAAGCCCCGCATGACTGGGAACTTGAGGCCCGCAATATCACCGCAACCAAAGGCGGCGATGCGGCTGTTTTGCATGATGCGGCCACGGGCGACGTGCGTGTGGCGATCATCAAGGACAACAAGATCGCTGCGCTCTTTTTCGCAAGCACGACCCCCGTTGTCGTCGCCCGCCAACATGCCGCCAGCCTGATTGGCACCGATGTTGCAGGGCTTGCCGCACTTGCCGGACGTGCCGCTGCGGATATGCCCGACCCCGGCGCCACCGTTTGCGCCTGCTTCAATGTCGGCGTAAACACATTGCGAGACGCGATTGGCCAAGGTGCCAATACCGTCGCCGCATTGGGCAAAGCGACTTGCGCGGGCACCAACTGCGGGTCTTGCAAACCCGAATTGGCCGCATTGATCGCCCAGTTCCAGATTCCGGTGGCCGCTGAATGACCCTGACCCCCTTTGTCCAGATTGTTGCGCGTGGCACGGGTCGCGCGCGCCCGTTAACCTTGGACGAAGCAAAATCCGCAATGCATGTGATGCTATCGGGCAAGGCAGAGCCCGAAGCCCTGGGCGCGCTCTTGATGGTGCTGCGCCTGCGCGGCGAAGTGCCCGAAGAAATCGCAGGTTTTACCGCCGCTTTGCGGGCAGATTTCCCCGCGCCGATGCAGGCCGATCTTGATTGGCCGTCTTATGCTGCGGGGCGCACACGCGGCGCACCGCTGTTTTTGCTGGCGGCCAAACTGGTGGCGCAGGCGGGGTATCGCACCGTGCTGCACGGCTGGAATTCGCACCAAAGCACGGGCGCATCGGTGCGCGACGCGCTTGATGCATTGGACATCCCCGTCAACGCCAGTGACGCGCCGCTGACCTACCTGCCGGTCGAAACCCACGCGCCTGCGGCCTTTGACATCTTGCGCCTGCGCGACTCATTCGGGCTGCGGTCTTGTATCAACACCGTTTTGCGCATGTGGAACCCCACGGATGCGCGCGCCACGGTGCAAGGCGTGTTCCATCCCAGCTATCGCGGGCTGCAAGCACAGGCAGCTTCGCTGCTGGGTCAGTCCGATCTGACCGTGATCAAAGGCGGCGGCGGCGAATTTGAACGCAACCCCGCCAAATCCGTACAGGTCTTTGGGCTGCGCGCGGGCGATCACCACCAGACAGACGCCCCCGCCCTACGCGATGATACCCGCCGCATGAACGAACCCGCAGCGCAGGTCGACGTCCTGCACCTCTGGAACGGCACCCAAAGCGACGCCTTTGCCGAAGCCACAGTGATTGGCACAACGGGCATCGCGCTTTGGACTTTGGGCGCGGCAGCAACGATCCCGCAAGCTGACAAAATGGCCGCCGCCCTTTGGGCCGCGCGCAAAGGATAGAGCGATGAAAACTTTTCCGATGTTTCTAACCATGACCGACCGCAGCGTTGTGATTGCAGGCGGCGGTGAACAGGCCGCGCAGAAATGTCGGTTGATTTTGAAAACAGACGCGCGGATCACCGTGCTTGCGCCCGCGCTTGACCCTGAACTGGCCGATTTACATGCGGCGGGTAAAATCATTTGGGACAATACGGCCATCACGCCCGCGCACTTCGCGGGCACGGCGCTTGTGTTCATCGCCACTGGGTGCCCTGGCGTCGATTGCGCGCTACATGCTTTGGCCAAACAGGCCGGCGCAACTGTGAATGTCGTGGACCGCCCCGATCTATGCGATGCGATCACCCCGTCAATTGTGGACAGATCGCCCGTTGTTGTCGCAATTGGCACCGAAGGGACAGCGCCGGTGCTGGCGCGCCAGATCAAAACCCGTATGGAAGAAATCCTCGAGCCGCGGCTTGGCGATCTGGCGGCCATCGTGGGTCGCTTGCGCGATAGCGCAGCACAGCGCCTGCAACCACGCCAGCGGCGCGATCTGTGGCGCTGGGTGTTCAACGGACCTGCGCGTGATGCTCATAAACGCGGCGCCGAACGCGAAGCGGCGCAGTTGATCAAGGACGCGATTGCCACTGGCGACTTTGGCGGCGGCGAAACCTGCGCGATTGCCTTTGTCGGTGCGGGTCCGGGGGCGAAGGATCTGATGACCCTGCGCGGCGTGCAGCGCCTGCAAGAGGCCGATGTCATCTTTTACGACGCAACTGTTGATCCGCAGATGCTGGAACTGGCCCGTCGTGATGCCGCGCGCGTTAACATTGACCAAGCAACCCTTGGCGCGCCCGCGCATCCGTTGGGGCTGCTGATCGCCGCCGCAAAGCAGGGCAACCGCGTGGTGCGCCTATGCGGCGGGACCGCACATATCAGCCAAGGCGATGCGGGCGCGTTGCACGCGGCGGATATCGCCTTTGAAGCCGTGCCCGGCGTCGCCGGCGCGCCAATCACCTTATCGCAGGCGATCTAGGGCAACGGGCTTGCGTTGCTACAGCGCAGAACATAACATGAACAAAATGCCAGAACTTGAGTCGCGCAATCATGTTTACGATCCCCCTACCGCAGATTGGAACGGATATTGCATGGCGCGATGCGGCCAAACGGCTGATTGGCGCAGGCATCGCACCCGATGACATCTTGTGGGATTACGCAGGTCGACTGTCGCCGCTTGTGGATACGCCCCTGCCCGCGGTACGCCGCCGCTTGCAGGTCCCGAACCGGTTTTTGACGCTGGCAAACGCGGTCATCTGGCACCAAAATGACGACCGGTTTGCGCGGCTATATGCGCTTTTGTGGCGGCTGCGCAGCGCACCAAACCTGATGAACGACAGCGCGGATGCGGGGATTTTGCAGCTAAATGAATATGAACTGGACGTGCAGCGCGCGCAGGCAAAGATGCGCAAATCCGTCAGCTTTCGGGACCTGCGCCAAGCCGGAGCGCGGCACAGTTTTGCAGCGTGGTATACGCCCGCGCATCACATCGTCGAACCCTGTGCACCTTATTTTGCGCAGCGTTTGCCCGATCTCGACTGGATGATCGCCACACCGCAGTTGACCGCCCAATTCATCGACGGCAACCTGTCATTTCATCCAGGCCAGCCGAAACCCGACTTTTGCCGAAACCGCGCGCGAATCGACCGCGACCTTGGGGATCTGTTCAACCCGAGCGGCACCATTCACGCATCACGTGTATAGGCCGCGACCACCACACGACTAAGAACATATTCTGCATTAATTTTTACTAAAAACTTTCACTGTTAGCGGTAATACAGCGCCCTGTGTCGGCTAGACGACAAGCAAAAAACCGGAATTGGCGGATAACCGCGCATAGTGTAACGAGTTTCGTTTTGTGCCGCCTTCGTGTTTTTGGAGGTAAATGCCGCCTGCGTCATTCACAATTAACGTAGGCGGCATTATGCTTTCAGCCAAAGATAAGACTGTGCATATATAGCAGAGACTGAAACTGGCATGAAAAACACGCTCCGCTTTCCGCAATTGCTAAACACAGCGCTGCTGAACGACCTGCCCGATGCGGATAAAACAACCTTTCTTGATAGCTGCAGCAACAGATCTTACGCCAAGGACACAGCGATCCTGACCCAGTCGGAACCTACCAATGGCATGTTTGTCGTGGCGCATGGATCTGTCGAGGTCAGCTTTCTGAACAAGGATGGCAACCGTTCGATCATCTATCACGCAGGGCCGGGTCAGGTGTTGGGCATGATCGAAGCCGTCGCAGGCCGCCCCTGCGCCGCAACCTGTATGGCGTTTGCCAATACTGCGGTTCTGTTTTGCCCGACGGCCCTGCTCATGGTGCAATTGAAATCGCCGGTATTTATCCGCAATTTCGCCATCGCCACGCACGACATGATTACGCGCGATAATATGTTCAAATCAGCGGATCAGTTTTACACGGTCGAACAAAAAATATGTCTCTATCTGCGCTATCTATCGACGCAGAATTTCAAATTCATGCAAAGCCAGTCCTATCTGGCCAATGCCGTCGGATGCACCCGCCAGACCGTCAATAAGGAACTGGGGCGCTTGCGCGACCAAGGAATTGTCGAAGTCACCAAAGGCGCGATTACGGTGGTTGACCATGACGCACTGACCAACCGGATCGAAGAGCTCAGATCCCCCAAAGCGGCCAGATAGTTGCCGCAGGCGCGTTATGTATTGAACAAGAAATGCATGATATCGCCGTCTTTGACGATATAGGCTTTGCCTTCGGCTTTCATTTTTCCTGCTTCTTTTGCCGCTTGCTCGCCGCCCAAGGTCACAAAATCATTATAGCCGATGGTTTCCGCACGGATGAACCCACGTTCAAAATCGCCGTGGATCACGCCAGCGGCTTGCGGCGCGGATGTGCCTGCCTTGATCGTCCATGCGCGCGCCTCTTTCGGGCCGACGGTGAAATAGGTTTGCAGGTGCAACAATTCATAGCCCGCACGGATCAACCGGTCGAGCCCTGCTTCCTCTAGCCCCATTTCGCCCAAGAACATTTCCGCTTCTTCGGCGTCAAGTTGGCTGATTTCTTCTTCGATGCGCGCGGAAATCACGACATGTGAATTGCCTTCAGCGGCGGCCATTTCGGCCACACGTGCGGATTGGCTGTTGCCGCTGCCTGCGCTGTCTTCTTCGACGTTGCAAACATATAGGACGGGTTTGGTGGTCAGCAATTGCAGCATTTTCCACGCTTTGGCATCCTCGGCATCCACAGCGACTGCGCGCGCCGGTTTGCCGTCTTCCAATACGGCGCGCGCCGCTTCTAGCAGGCGGACCTGTTGCAACGCGTCCTTGTCCCCGCCTTTGACCTTGCGCACAAGGTTTTGCAGGCGTTTTTCAATGCTTTCCAAATCGGACAGCATCAGTTCGGTTTCGATCACCTGCGCGTCTTCGACCGGATCAACGCGGCCTTCGACATGGGTGATGTCATCATCCTCAAAGCAGCGCAGCACATGGGCGATGGCGTCACATTCGCGGATATTGGCAAGAAACTGGTTGCCCAGACCTTCGCCTTTGGACGCGCCTTTGACCAATCCGGCAATATCAACAAATGTCATCCGCGTCGGGATGATCTGTTTCGATCCGGCAATCGCGGCCAGTTTATCAAGCCGCGCATCGGGCACGCCCACATCGCCGACATTGGGTTCGATTGTACAAAACGGAAAATTTGCAGCCTGCGCCGCAGCCGTTTTTGTCAGCGCATTGAAAAGGGTTGATTTGCCCACATTCGGCAAACCGACGATACCCATTTTGAAACCCATGTCAGCTCTCCTTGAAACTTAGGGGGCTTCTAGGCCCGCGCGGCGATTTGCGCAAGGTCATGTCAACGCCAGAGCGCAAGCCGCAGGTCAAGATCGGTTTCCAGCGCACGGTCCAGCACCGCAATCCCGTATTGTTCAACCAATGTAGGTCCATTGCCCAATACAGACCGCCCGAGACCGGCCGCAACATCAGGCTGCGCAAACCCCGAAAGCGCAAGTACGGTCGGGTAAACGTCGATCATCGCCGCCGCCCGCGTATTTTCCTGCCCCGCAGGAAAACCGGCAATCCCATAGCCCAAAAACGTCACCGTGTTCATATGCATGGCGGGCGCAAACAGATCGCGCTTGTGGTTCAGATGATCCGACATCACCACAACAAGCGTCGGCCGGCCCGCGCGCCTTGTCCGGATGTGGTCAAGAAACGGCAGCATATCCGAAATGCTGCAAGCAACAGTCTGGCGCAAATCCGCCGAATAGCGCGCCTGCCCGTCGGCGCGACAATGACGTGACAAGATGCCCGATGTCCCATGCGGCCCAAAGGTCATGACCGACATAAGCAACGGATCATTTCCGGCAACCAAGCTGTCATAGTGGCGCCGCGCCGCATCAAAA
Organism: Yoonia tamlensis; assembly: GCF_900115105.1. Classification (GTDB taxonomy): domain Bacteria; phylum Pseudomonadota; class Alphaproteobacteria; order Rhodobacterales; family Rhodobacteraceae; genus Yoonia; species Yoonia tamlensis. Next base: position 549,315 of record NZ_FOYP01000001.1, on the reverse strand, counting down.
ACCAGTTGATCGTCATAGGTGTGCAGGCGGGGTTCATAGGCCTTTGCCAATTCCGACCCATCATAGCTTTCGGCCAGCACATCACTGTCAATAATATGCTGGTAGCGATGGCTACGCACGAAATGGTCCTGCCCTGCAAAACCGGCGCTTGCCCCGACAATATAGCTGCTTTGATAGCCATAGCCTGCGGCCACATCGCCCAGACATATCTGCGAAGCCATAAACTTCGTTTGATCCTCGAAACCGTTATGTGCGCGCATGCCGTTCGGCAAAAGCGGCAGACCGCATTGCGTTGCCACCACCCCTGCCAGCGACCAACCGGTCCCTGCGATCTGGCCCACGCGCGTAAGATCGAGACCCGCAGATTGCAGCGGCAGCAACCCCGCATAGGCCGCGCCATAACGGGCCGTATCGGCAAAGCGGCGGTCCAGCCCTTCAAGGTAGATCATGATGATATCGGGGCGGGATGCGGGCCTGCTGGTCACGGGCACAACAAGCTGCGCTGAAAGGTCAAAATCCGCTTTCGGCGCAAAACCCGCCAAAAGCAGGCTCATGCTCATCGGGTTGATCACGCCGATAAACAGCGCCGCAAGATAATACCAAAAACCTGCGCCTTGGAACAGATTGCGCAACCAGTAAATGGCCAATGCAAAACAGGCGATTGCAAGCACACCGTCCTGAATTTCAAAGGCAAAGGCGCGCATGTCGGGACCGCCGCCCTCATAGCCAAGATGGTGAATGACCGAGATAAGATCGAAATTGCCAAAGTGATTGGTAATGACAAGACCGGGCAGGATAAGCAGACCGGTAAACGGCACTGCCAGAAAATGCCAGCCAGGGCGCAGCCAGATGCCACGACCGCCCAAAACGATGGCAATACACCCACACCCAAGCGCCGCCCGCCCGAACGGTTGCGGCCGCAAATAGGGCATCATGATCAAGACACTGGCCAAACACACGATCGCAATCGCGGCACCAGCGGTAACAACTTTACGCCACAATTTCACAACCAACCTTACCACCCGAATTCGGGCTAGCCTGCACTCTCGGGCGCGTCAAGGAACGCGCGCCCATTATTTCGTGCACCCCATTGATTTTCCGCCCCCTATCGCGCAAACCGAACCCAAGTAGATATCCGGGGAAAAGTCATGAGCAGAATCGACGCAAAATTCGCGCAATTGCGCGCTGACGGTAAAAAGGCGTTTGTCGCCTATGTCATGGCGGGCGATCCTGACTATGATAAAGGGCTTGAGATCGTCAAAGGTCTGCCAGACGCTGGCGTCGACATTATCGAACTGGGTGTCCCCTTCACCGACCCGATGGCCGATGGCGCGACGATCCAGCTTGCTGGGCAACGCGCGCTCGAGGCTGGGCAGACATTGGAAAAAACGCTGCAATACGCCCGTGAGTTTCGCAAGAACGATGACACAACCCCGATTGTCATGATGGGCTATTACAACCCGATCTATTCGCGCGGTGTTGATGTGTTTTTGAAAGACGCGGTTGCCGCGGGCATCGACGGGCTGATCATTGTCGATCTGCCCCCCGAAGAAGACGAAGAACTGTGCATCCCCGCCCAAGCCGCAGGCATCAACTTTATCCGTCTGGCAACCCCCACGACCGACGATAAACGCCTGCCCAAAGTGCTGCAAAACACATCGGGTTTTGTTTACTACGTGTCCGTCACCGGCATCACCGGCACCGCCGAAGCCCAAGCAGGCGACGTCGCCCCAGAGGTCGCACGGATCAAAGCCAAAACCGACCTGCCTGTGATCGTTGGCTTTGGCATCAAAACACCGCAAGCGGCCGAAAACATCGCCAGCATCGCCGACGGTGCCGTCGTTGGATCCGCCATCGTCGACAAAATCGGCAAAGGCGAAAGCGTGGCGGATGTGCTGGCGTTCGTAAAATCCCTGGCGGATGGGACGCATCGGGGGTAGCCCCTTTCACATCAATACAGATGCATTGAAAACCACGCGCGCCCGTCTCAGGCGCGCGCTTTTTTTGTTGTGCCAAGCCATGCTCTACATATTGTCGCAGCAGGATTAGTGCATCTTGCCTCCATATCCTAATATTGGTAATAGAACCTAACCAATTTTAGGATTTCAGCCATGCCCGTCATCACCACAATCGACGATCTTAAACGCATTCATAAGCGCCGCGCGCCCAAGATGTTTTACGATTACGCGGAAAGCGGTAGCTGGACAGAACAGACGTTCCGCGAAAATACCTCTGATTTTGATCAAATCCGCCTGCGCCAGCGTGTCGCCGTGGATATGTCGGACCGAACGACAAAATCGCAGATGATCGGGCAGGATGTGGCGATGCCTGTGGCGCTTGCCCCTGTCGGCCTAACCGGAATGCAATGCGCCGATGGCGAAATCAAAGCCGCAAGGGCCGCCGAAAAATTCGGGGTGCCTTTTACCCTGTCCACCATGTCAATCTGTTCGATCGAGGATGTGGCCGAAAACACCAAGAACCCGTTCTGGTTCCAGCTTTATGTGATGCGCGACGAAGAATTTGTCGACAACATTATCGCGCGGGCCAAAAATGCAGGCTGTTCGGCGCTTGTGCTGACGCTCGATCTGCAAATTCTAGGACAGCGCCATAAAGACCTGAAAAACGGTCTGACCGCCCCGCCGAAACTGACCATTCCGACGATGGTCAACCTGTCAACCAAATGGCGCTGGGGGCTTGGCATGTTGGGGACCAAACGCCGGACCTTTGGCAATATTGTCGGCCACGCCAAAAATGTCGGCGATACCCGCAAACTGTCGTCGTGGACCGCTGAACAGTTTGAACCCAAACTGGACTGGGGCATGATTGCCAAGCTCAAGGAAAAATGGGGTGGCAAGCTTATTCTTAAGGGTATTCTGGACGTCGAGGACGCGCAAAAGGCTGTCCAGATCGGTGCCGACGCGATTATCGTCAGCAACCACGGCGGGCGACAATTGGACGGCGCGCTGTCCGCTATCCGCATGCTGCCATCGATTATTGCCGCTGTCGGTGATCAGGTCGAAGTCCATATGGATAGCGGTATCCGGTCGGGTCAGGATGTTCTCAAGGCGCTCGCGCTGGGTGCCAAGGGCGTCTATATCGGGCGGTCCTATATCTATGGTCTGGGCGCAATGGGCGAACTTGGCGTGACCAAATCGCTCGAGGTGATTCACAAGGAACTGGACCTGACAATGGCGCTATGCGGGCGGCGTGATGTTACGACGCTTGACCGCGAAGTGCTTTTGATTCCTCAAGATTTTGAAGGAAAATGGCAGCCATAATAAAACAAGAGGCAATCGGGTCACAAAGAGGCTGCCTTTTTCGCAACATATTCGAAAAACGTGCGATTTTTTTTATCAAATCATTGACCTTAGCCCCGTTCAAATCAATGTTGGCGCGGAATGCGGATCAAGCGGCATGTCGCCGTCACTGCACTCGCACAACTTATGTACCACTAGGAGAAAACCAATGCGTTTCACAACTACACTTGCTGCTGCAACAGCAATCGCTCTGACTTCAACAACTGCTTTTGCTGGTGGCGTTGCACCTGCTGTTATGGAAGCACCCGTTGTAGAAGTTATGGAAGCACCTGCAACTTCTTCAGTTAGCCCTGCTTACATCGTTCTGGGTGTTCTTGCTGCGCTGCTGATCGCGTCACAACTGGGCGACGACGAAGACAACCAATAAGCTCTGCTTTTGAGCTAGGTTTCCCTGCCGCTTTGGCGCGCAAGGTGACAATCGGGGAGGTATCTTTGCGATACCTCCCCTTTTTTATTATTTGTTAACGAATGGCGACTCTTGCGGTCGTCAAGCTGCTATATTGAAACTCGCGAATCCCTATTTATCCAGGAGAAACAAAATGCGTTTTATAACAACATTGGCCGCTGCGGCGGCAATCGCTTTGACTTCAACAACGGCTTTTGCCGGCGGCGTTGCCCCCGCGGTCATGGAAGCACCAGTCGTTGAAGTCATGGAAGCACCTGCAACTTCTTCAGTTAGCCCTGCCTTTATCGTCTTGGGCGTATTGGCAGCGCTGCTGATCGCATCCCAGCTGGAAGACGATGACGATCGTCGCATCCTTGACTGAAGGCTAAGCCAAAATCAGGTCTGCAACTGCGCGTCTGTTGCAGACCCCCGCGCCGGCATGTGGAAAAAGTTTTGCATCGCGCGTGCGCGTGGTGCTACGCTTCGGGTTCTAGCATAGCATCGACATAGCAAGGAGAACCAGAATGCATCTATCAAAAGCACTTTGTGCCGCAGCGGCACTCGCACTGACTTCAACCGCGGCCTTTGCGGGCGGCGTGGCACCAGCGGTCATGGAAGCACCGGTTGTCGAGGTCATGGAAGCACCGGCAACGTCATCCGTAAGCCCTGCCTTTATCGTGATCGGGGTATTGGCGGCACTGCTAATCGCGTCACAGCTAACAGATGACGATGACGATGCCCAAACGCCAATCTAAGCTCCATCACCTCTTCAGGTGCTGATCCGCGCCATTTGCGTTGGATCTTTCAGATCGGGGCCGGCGTTTCGCTGGCCCCTTTTTTACGCCAGCGTGGAATGCGGGCAACGACAAGCGCTAGCGGCACAGCACATAAGAGCAGCATAGCAACCCCGCCAAAGGCCACGCGCAGCCCAAATGCATCCGACGCCAGCCCCATCACAACGGGCGCAAAAAAGAAGCCTGAAAATCCGATCACAGCAGTGCGCCCGATGGCCTCGGTGCGCAAATGCGGCGCCACCAGTTGCCCGACGAGCGCAAGCCCCATCGGCCCAATGACCGACACGCCAAGGCCCAGGATCCCGAAACCCAGATAGGCAACCGCAGGCACGGGCGCGATGGCGGCAATCACCGCACCGCTCGCCGATACAATCGCTGCGACGATCACGACGTTGATCTCGCGCCAGCGTGCCGCCACGGCCTGCCCCGAAAACCGCCCAACGGCCATAGTGATGCCAAGTATCGCGGGGCCAAATGCCCCTTCGGCGGCGCGCCCGTGCAGGGTGCGTTCAAGATGCAGGGCTGACCATGCTTCGACCGTGGCTTCGGACATGAACGCCACCAAGACAATCGCGCCGCAGATGATAATCGGCCATAGCGGATAGCGGGCCTTGGCGTCGTCTTCGTCCGGCGCGATATCTGACGCCTCCATCCAGACAAACGGCACCATCAGGCAGCACAGCACCGCGAACCCGGCAAAGACGGGCGCGGGCGGCAGACCTGCCTCACGGGTGAAGGCCACGACAATCGCGGCCCCCGCATAGCCCACCGAAAACATCGCGTGATTGGCGTTCATCAGCGGTTTGCCGGTTTGCGTTTCCAACATGGAAACGCGCGCATTCATGATCACATCCAAAAGACCCGACGCCAGCCCGACAAACATCAGCGCAATCGCAAAGGCCAGCGGGGTCGTCATTACCCCCGGGATCAACCACGCCAGCGACAGTGCGATAATCCCCGCCTGCAAGGCGCGCGCGCCCAGCTTGCGGTCCAATATCGGGGCCAGCCACATCGACGACACAAGCCCCGTCGCAGACCCAAGAAGCAATGTGCCGAACATCGCATCCGACACGCCCAAATGCGCCTTGATATGCGGGACATAGGCCGCAAAGCAGCCCCAGAATATGCCAACCACCACAAAAGCAATGGCCGGACGGCGCGAGATATAGACAGCATTCAAAATAGACATGCCGCCATCGCTGACCGATATTTTTTCCCAAAGCAAGTTTCAAATTTTGCGCAGGGGTTGCGCCGCCGCCAATCCGGCGGCGGCGCAATATTCTTTAACTGAACACAGCGCGCAATTTCGGGATGCGCGCCAAGATCAGCGTGTCGACTGCCAACACAGTTAGCAGCGCGAACCCCGCCATCGGGAACGCCATTGAAACGAACAGACCAACCAGCGCCGCCCCCTGCCAAAGCGGCAATTCCTGCGGCATGGGCGGTGCGGACAGGCGACCCGATTTTGCGGGGCGGCGTTTCCACCACAGAACAAGCGCACTGACGCAAAGGAATATCACCGCAAGGCAGACGACAGTGTTTGCCAGAACACTCCAAAGCCCCAATGTCCCCATATGCAACGCGACCCCGACGGCCATTGCCTTGCCCGCCAGCGAATAGTCTTCAAAGCGCACATCTGCGAGCACCTTGCCGGTGTATTGATCCACATGCACGGTCCGGTCGGATGTGGGGTTGGTGCTATCGGTGCTCATGGAATCGCGGGAAAGCGTCCAAACGCCCGTATCCCCGCGTGGCGGGTTCATTTGATAGCGCGCATCGAACCCGATATCGCGGGCCAGCGCATCAATCATGTCTATGGTCACGGGACCAGCCAGCCCGCCTGTACCTGCGTCGCTGCCTGATGCAGGCATCGGCGTTTGCTCCAATGCCCAAGGCACCTCTTGCCGGTCGTGGTTCATGCTGGCGTGGGTGACGTTGGACAGGGGCACATCGTTCCATTTTTCCGCTGGAAACTGGCTCCAGGCTTGCACCATCTTGCCGCCCCAGATGCCCGCCCATGACAGGCCCGACAGCAAGAACACGACCAAAATGACAGACACCCAAATCCCCACAACACCGTGCAGCGATTTCCACAGGCTGCGCCCGCGCGCAAATGTGGGGATCAGCGCGCGGCGCCAACCGCCCTCGCGCGGCCACCACATATAAAGCCCCGTCGCAATCAGCACGAGCGTCAGTGACGCGGCAGTTTCCAACAACCGGTCGCCTGTGACCCCCAGCATAAGATCCGAATGGATCCCGTCGAAAAAGTCGTACCAGCCCGACCGGCGCGGGAAAGTTTCGATCACGGTGGCAGTGTATGGATCAACCGCAACCATGATTGCATCGCCACCCGCATCCACACGGAACAAGGCCGCGACATCATCCGTGCGCGGCGCGACATATTGCTTGAACACCCCGTCTGGCACAGCGGCTAGGGCGGCGTCAGCTTGGGCCGATACGGGTGTGCTGATCTCTTGCGGGGTGACGGGGGTGCGTTCGCCGTCGCGCCCGTCAACCCATGCGATCCACAACATCGCTGTGCCTGTAAAGGCAAGAATGGTCAGAAACGGGATCACAAAAAGCCCCGCGTAGAAATGCCAACGCCATGCGGCGCGGTAAAGTTTTTGCGCGGCGCCCTCGGGCTGCGCATTTGTGTCAATTGTCGTCATTGTTTGGCTCCAAGCCTATGGCTCTGCCGCTTTGGGCAGATGTGTTGAAATCTCTGGATTGAACGGATTTCAGGCTTGGGGTGGCGCGCGTGACAGCCTGACGGGATCAAGCGCTTGATCTTGCGCGATATTTTGCGCAACCGCCACCAGCCGCTGGTAATTTGTGGCCAGCATTTGCGGCGCACCGACCTTTGCGGCAGGCAGCACCGCAAAGGTGATCAAATGACAGGCGGGACAATGTGCACCGATTCGGCTGGGATCGGTGGTATCACCGCAAAGATCAGCAAAGGATCCGCCCGCCGCAAGATAGGCGATCACATCATCGGCAAGCACAGGCTGCTTGGCGGGGCCCGACAGCCCCGCAACCCCAAGCGCCACAAACAGGGCAAGGGCCGTTAACAATCTGGAAATGATGCCAAATTTACGTCGCATGTCCGGTGTCATATCGCTTTCATTTTCCCAACGCGAGGGGTGATTTGCACCCCAGACCTACCCGCGCGACGGCTTTGGGACTTTGCGCAGGCACAAACAGCCGTGCAAATTGCCAAACACCCTTTCCAAAAAGGTGAAACCCCCCTATAGGCACAGGTCTTAACGGGTCGCACACCCTTGGAGGGCGGCCCATAACATACTGGAGAATTACTATGGCTGGACAGATTCCTGATCTGAACGCCAAGGTACGCGCGGGGACAGGCAAGGGGGCCGCCCGCCAAGCTCGCCGTGATGGCGACGTACCTGGCATTGTTTATGGTGGTGGCGCAGAGCCCCAATCCATTAGCATCCCATTCGATTACCTGCTGACCATGCTGCGCAAAGGCCGCTTCATGTCGACGCTTTTCAACCTCAAGGTTGAAGGCCAGGAAGACGTGCGCGTGATCTGCCGCGGCGTACAGCGCGACGTCGTCAAAGACTTGCCACGTCACATCGACCTGATGCGCCTCAAGCGCACAAGCCGTGTTAAGCTGTTCATTCCTGTCGAGTTTGAAAACGCTGACACATGCCCTGGCATCAAAAAAGGTGGCACGCTGACTGTTGTACGCAACGAAGTCGAACTTGACGTTCTGGCGGGCGACATCCCTGATCACCTGACGATCGATCTGGCGAACCACCAAATGGGCGATACCATTCACATCAGCGAAGTTGTGATGCCTGAAGGTGCGAAATCTGTGATCGACCGTGACTTTGTGATCGCGAACATTGCAGCGCCGCGCACGCTGGCTGCTGACGATGAAGATGAAGCAACAGAAGAAGCCGCAACTGAAGAAGCCGCTTCCGAAGAATAATCCGACGCAACCGCGTGGATCAAAGGGCACCCGTTTCGGGTGCCCTTTTTGTTTGCCTAACCCTTGACCGCCCCGTCACTTAGCCCTGAAACAAGGTATTTCTGCGCGATCAGGAAAACGACAGTGATCGGCAGGCCCGACAGGATCGCCGCAGCCGCAAAATCCCCCCACAGGTATTTGAATTCATTCAGGTAAAGGCGGCTGCCCACGGCCAGCGTCATCTTGTCTTCGGACCGGATAAGCACAGAGGCAATCGGGTAGTCATTCACAAAGCCGATAAATGCCAGCACAAACACCACCGACATGATCGGCACCGCCAGCGGCAGGAAAATATAGCGGAACGTCTGCCATGGCGTCGCCCCGTCAATCGCTGCCGCCTTATCAAGCGCGGTATCGATACTGTCGAAATAGCCTTTGATCGTCCAGATATGCAGCGTCACCGCTGCCAGATAGATCACCACCAGCGCAACATGGCTGTTCAGCCCCATGATCGGGGTCACTTCGCCCAGCGCGTCAAAGATGGCGTAGATCGCGACAAGCGCCAGCGTGGTCGGGAACATCTGGATCAGAAACAGCCCGTCCAGCATGGCCCCCTTGCCCCTGATCCGGATACGGCTGAACGCATAGGCCGAAACCGTTGCAATCGCCAGCACGCCAAAGCCCGCGATCAGCCCGATCTTGATCGAATTCCACATCCACAGCAGCACCGGATAGGGCGGCGTGACCACCGTGCCGTCCGCACGGGTGTAATCCATCCCGAAGGCCAGCCACCAATGTTCAAGCGTGGGGTTCTGCGGGATGATAGACCCGACCGAAAAATTGCCTTCGCGGAACGAAATCGACAGCACCACCAAAAACGGGAACAAGATAAGCGCAAGGAAAAAGATCATGAACCCGTGGGCGCAAATTTTCTTGACCATCAGGTCGCGGGGACGTTCGACAATCATAGGTTTGCCCTTCCTGAACGGCGCTGTGCGGCGCGGCGCATTGCAACAAAATTGGCATATGAAATCGCGGCGACCACCAGAAAAATCAGCAGTGTGATCGCGCCTGCCAGACCAAATTGCTGCCCCGCGTTATCAAATGCCAGCCGGTAGGTGAACGATGCCAGAATATCGGTTTCACCTGCGGGGATGATCGTGCCCGGAATGTCGGGCAAACCGCGCGTCAGCAAGAAAACCAGCACCAGGTTATTAAAGTTGAACGCAAAGCTTGCGATCAGCAGCGGCAGGAATGGCGGGATGATCTGCGGCAAGGTAATCGTGAAAAACACGCGCAGCGCACTGGCCCCTTCAAGGGCGGCCGCCTTTTTGTGGTCTTCGGGGACCGATTGCAAAAACCCCATCGCCAGCAGCATCATATAGGGGTAGCCAAGCCATGTGTTCACGATCAAAACCATCGCCCGCGCCAGATTGCCATCGGTAAACCAGTTCGGCCGGATACCGAAAAGCGCCTCGAGGATCAGGTTGATTTCGCCAAAATTCTGGTTGAACAGCCCGCGAAAAACCAGAATTGAAATGAATGCCGGCACTGCGTAGGGCAGGATCAGCAAAATCCGGTAAAGCGCTTTGAACCGCAGGTGTGGCCATTGCAGGATCACGGCAAGGGTCAGCCCGATCCCGAATGTCAGCACAACAGATGCGGTCGCAAAAAAGAACGTCCAGATAAAGACGCTGACCATGGGCTGGCGGATGCCTTCGGATTGGAACACGCGGGCGAAATTGTCCCAGCCGATTGTCACCCGCCAACCGGGCGGCACGTTTTCACCCGCCTGATCCACGAAAAATCCGGTCTCATGATTGGCCATCAGGATTGTACCGTCGGATTTCGTCAGCTCGTCCGGACCGGTGCGCACAAAATCGGGCGTCAGGCTTGCAAATGTGCGCAAGCCGGCGTTCTGGATCACAGTACCGTCAGGCGTGGTCAGGGTCAGGGCTTGCAGCCCGCTGCGCAGCTTGATCGCATCACGCCTGTCCAGCAGTACCGCGGGCGCATTAGCGGGGGTCAGGGCCGCTGACTGCGCATCTTGCAGACTGACGACATCCGACAGCAAACCGCTTTCGGGCAGCCAGATCCGATAGGCGTCGTCTTCGGCCGCTACGGCAAAGGGTTGTTCTGTTGATGCGTCCACCGAACTGCGCGCGGTCAAAACCTCGATCGTGCGTTCGTAGCTTAGCAGGTTAAAGGACGAATAATTCGTAAAGCCGATATAGATCGTGTAGGCGACCGGAAAGGCAATAAAGATCAAAACTGCCGCGACACCCGGAAAGATGAACCGCGCGCCATAGTAGCGCTTGGCGCCAAAAATGATGGCAAAACCTGTCGCCAGCGCCAGCAGGATCGCCCCGAAAACAGGTTGCGAAAGCTGGTAAAGGTAAAACGACCCCGCCAGCAAGACAGCCGTGACGCAGGCAACAACCGCCAGTCGCACCCATGCTGATCCTTGCGGTGCTGATGTATCCGTGATCGCCATAATGCCCCCCCGACAGGTTGGTGCGGGACGGCAGGATATACCCGCCGCCCCTAACCGGTCTTATTCGCCCAAGATACGCGCAGCCGCGTCGTTCAGCGCATCTTCGGGTGTTGCTGCACCCGACGTGATGTTGGTCAGCGCAGGCGCCATCGCGGCCCAGAATGCGCCCATCTCGGGGTTGGACGGCATTGGCACGCCGTTGGCCGCAACGGCCAGCATATCGGTGACCAGCGGGTTGTTTTGCGCAACCGCTGCCGACGCATCCGCCAAAGCACCCAAGCCGTTTTTCGCGTTCCAGATCGCCAGACCTTCGTCGGTGGCCAGATAGTTTTCGATCAACTCAACCGCCAGATCGGCATTTGGTGACGCCGCATTGATACCCAGTGCCTGCACCCCAAGGAACGGCGGCGCGACATTGCCGTTTACTGTCGGAATTGGCGCCACGCCAATATTGATCCCTGCTTCTTCAAAGCCGGCCCATGACCACGGGCCGTTCAGAACCATCGCAACTTCGCCGTTCAGCATCGCGCCGTCCATAACGCCGTAATCAACACCTTGGGGCATGACACCATCGTCAAACAATGCCTTCAGAACCGTAGCCCCTGCAATCGCGCCATCCGTGTTGACGCCTGTCGCCGTGCCGTCATAAACGCCGTCGACCTTTTGGAACGCGTAACCGCCGCCAGCCATCAGCATCGGCATTGTGAAATATGTGTTGTTATAGTCCCAAAGGATCTTTTGACCCGTAATATCGGCACCTGCGATGTCTTCGAATGCGGCGGGCGGCGTCGCGATCAGGTCTTTGTTATAGATCAGCGTCACCGCTTCGACGGCCAGCGGGTAGCCCCATGTGTTGCCACCAAATTGCATGGCTTCCATCGCAGAGGGCAAAATGTCCTCGGACCAGCTTGCCGATGGGGAAACCGGCTGGATCAACCCGCCATCCGCCCATTCGCCAAAACGGTCATGCGCCCACAAAACGATATCAGGGCCATCGCCAGTTGCTGCAGCTTGCTGGAATTTTTGCGGCAGATCGGGGTCCACGATTTCGACAACAACCTCGACACCAAGATCGGCAGTGAACGCGGCGACTGCTTCCATCAGCGCGTCTTTGTCACGGTTCGCACCGGTCCAGATAGTGATCACACCATCCTCAAGCGCATAGGCGGGCATTGCTGTTGCCAGCAATAATGCGGTGATTGAAAACGTCTTTTTCATTGTTTCTCCTCCCAGAGAATGTGGTTGAATTAGGCAGACAGGACAAGTTCCCCGTCATGTGACAGATACGCAAACCCGTTGCCGGGCAGTACGAGAGACGCATCCTCCAGACGCGCATGGTGCGGCCCGACGATGGTCGCGGGGCCGGAAAGTGATAGCGTTTGCGGGTCTTTGGACATGTTGAAAACACATGTGATCCGCTGCGCGGCACAGTGGCGGGTGAACCCGAGCAACGGCGCAGCAAGGTTCAAGAACGCGGTTTTGCCGATCGTAAGCGCGGGGTTTTCTTTCCGAAACGCGATTGCGTCGCGGTAGAAATGTAATGTGCTGCCCTTGTCCGCTTCGGACAGATCGACGGCACATGTTTTTTGCGGATCCTTGACCGGTAACCAAGGCGTGCCATCGGAAAATCCGGCGTTTGGCTGGTCATGTTCCCAGACCATCGGTGTGCGGCAACCGTCGCGCCCTTTGATCCCGGGCCAATAGCGCAGCGCGGGTGGGTCGGTCAGTTCGTCATAGGTCAGAACGGTTTCTGTCTGGCCCAGCTCTTCGCCCTGATAAATCCCGATTGTGCCCTCGAACGCCATCAGCATGGCACATGTCAGACGGGCAAGATCATTTGGACTGACCGCATGATCCGCCCAACGTGTAACATGGCGCGGCACGTCATGGTTGCTGAACGACCAGCTCGGGTGACCGCCGGGTGCGCCCTGCTGAAAACCTTCGATGCAATTGCGCAAATGTTCGGGCGTAAATTCCGGCCCCAGCATCGCAAAGCTGTAGGCCATATGCAGATGCGTGTCGCCTTCGGTATATTCACCCATCAGGCGGATCGCTTTTTGTCCGCCTTCGCCAACTTCGCCGACCATCATGATGTCGTCATATTGATTGGTCAGCAGGCGCAGCTTTTTCAGGAAATCCAGATTTTCGGGGCGGCTTTTGTTGTAAATATTGTCCTGCATCCCATAAAGATCGGTCGCCATCACCTGCGGGGCCGTTTGCGCGGGCGGATTGGACCGCAATTGCGCGTCATGGACATAGTAATTCACGGTATCCAGCCGGAACCCGTCCAACCCGCGATCAAGCCAGAACTTGCAGGTTTCAAGAATGGCATCGACAACATCCGGATTATGGAAGTTCAAATCAGGCTGCGCCGCAAGGAAGTTATGCAGGTAATACTGCCCCCGCTGCGGGTCGAATTCCCACGCAGGCCCGCCAAAATGGCTGTGCCAGTTTGTTGGTGGCGACCCGTCCGGCAGCGGATCAGCCCAGACGTACCAATCGGCCTTGGGGTTATCGCGGTTCTGGCGGCTTTGGCGGAACCATTCATGCTGGTCCGAGGTATGCGAAAGCACCTGATCGGTGATCACCTTTAGCCCAAGATCATGCGCCGTTGCGATCAGATCGTCAAAATCCGCCATTGTCCCGAACAGCGGGTCAATCGCCATATAGTCGGAAATATCATATCCCATGTCTTTTTGCGGTGACATGAAAATAGGCGACAGCCAGATGCAATCCACGCCCAGCCCCGCAACATAAGGCAAGCGGCGCGCGATCCCGCGCAAATCGCCGATCCCGTCGCCGTTATCATCCTGAAATGACCGCGGATAGATCTGATAGATCACCGCGTCTCTCCACCATTCACGCATCGTTTATCCTTTCGATTCGCAGCGACATTAACAAACTTGAAATATTATTCAAAACGTTTTGGAAAAACTATTTGCTTTATTTTAAGACTGAATTTCTATATAGCCAATTTCAACTTTAAACGATTTGGAGCAGCCCCGTGGCCACACTCAAGGAAATCAGCGCCGAACTCGGCTGGTCTGTGACAACCGTGAGCCGTGCGCTGAACGGGTTTCCCGAGGTGAATGAAAACACCCGAAAAAAGGTACAAGAAGTCGCGGACAGGCTCGGCTACCGGCCCAACCGCGTGGCGCAGCGCCTTGTTACCGGACGGTCGGGCATGGTCGGGATGATCGTCAAAATCAAAGCCGACATGAGCGCTGATCAGACATTTTTCGAAATTCTCACCGGATTGACGGCCGCGCTATCGCGGCGCGAAACTGACCTTGTGCTTGCAGTTGATCAAGATGACGATCCGGTCACACCCTACAAGAAATTGCTGGAACGCGATATTCTGGACGGGTTTATATTGAACGCGCCGACCACCAATGACCCGCGGGTAAGCTTTTTGCTTGAACGCGGGATTCCGTTTGTGCTGCACGGGCAGGATCGTCCCGACCCGACCTACCCGAGCTTTGGCATCGACAACAAGGCGGTATCGGCGCGTTCAGTAAAGATGCTGTCAAATCTGGGGCACCAGCGGATCGCCCTGATCAATGGCAAACTGCGGCATGCCTATGCGTCCGACCGTTTGGCCGGTTTCGACGATGCGGCCCGTGGTCTTGGTCTGACACAAACCCCGATCGCAAACGAGGCCACCTATGAAAGCGACGGCTACACCAAGGCGCTTGATATGCTGGCAGGCCCGACCCCGCCAACCGCGTTCATTTGCGCATCAACCGTTATTGCTGCGGGTGTCATCCGTGCCGTGCGCGACCGCGGGCTGCGCGTGCCGCATGATGTTTCGGTCATGGCCCATGACGACGCGCTGCCCCTGACACGGGCGATTAATTTTGATCCGGCGCTAACCGTCACGCGCGCGCCGTTGCGCGACGCCTGCACCCCGCTTGCCGATATTTTACTGGATCACCTGAACGGCACCCCTGCCCTGGAATTGCAGCGGCTACAGGATATTGAACTGATCGTGCGCGGCTCGACCGGCCCCGCCCCAAAGGAGGCTTGAATGGCACTCGACAGCACAAACATTGCGGCTCTGGAAGCCATTAATCTTAAGAAATCATATGGTGCGGTTGATGTCTTGCATGACATTGCCATCACCATGGCCGAAGGCGAATTTCTTGTGCTGGTCGGCCCGTCGGGCTGCGGCAAATCCACATTGCTGAACTGCATCGCGGGGCTCGAAGTAATCACAGGTGGCAGTTTGCATATCGGCGGCCGCGATGTGACCCAAGTGCCGCCAAAAGACCGCGATATAGCGATGGTTTTCCAGTCCTACGCGCTTTACCCCACGATGACCGTGGGCGAAAATATCGGCTTTGGGATGAAAATCCGCAAGACACCCAAGGCCGCGATGGACGCGCGGATCTCAGAGGTTGCAAAGCTTTTGCAAATTGACCACCTGCTTGATCGCCAGCCTGCGCAGCTTTCGGGCGGGCAGCGCCAAAGGGTTGCGATGGGCCGCGCGTTGGTGCGTGATCCCAAGCTGTTCTTGTTTGACGAACCCCTGTCCAACCTTGATGCCAAGCTGCGCGTCGAAATGCGCGCCGAAATAAAGCGGCTGCACAAGACCACCGGCGCAAGCATCGTCTATGTCACCCATGACCAGATCGAGGCAATGACGCTGGCGACGCGGATTGTTGTGCTAAAGGACGGATATGTGCAGCAGATCGGCACGCCCGCCGAGATTTACGACACGCCCGCCAATACATTTGTCGCCGACTTTATGGGATCACCGCCAATGAATATCGTGCCCGCAACCGTGACTGAAACGGGGCTTGCGGTTGGCAACACCCAGCTCGCGATCCCTGACTGGCAGGCGCGCGACCTGCCGCCCGATGTGCAGCTGGGCCTGCGCCCCGAGCATCTGTCGCTGTCGCAAACGCCCGCCGATCTTTGCGTTGAACCGCTGATGATCGAAAACACGGGCGCGGAATGCTACGTGACGTTCAAACTGGCCGACACGACACTGACCGCGCGCATCCCTGGCCGGATCGATGAAAACCGCACCGACCCTATCCACCTGGCGATTGCTCCGGGCGCTGTGACCTTGTTTTCGGCCGAAACCGGCGCCCGTATTACAAGGCAATAGCGCGCGCGCGTTCGGCCCGCGCCTGCCGGATAATCTGCGTGGCGCTTGACACAAATAGCGCCGCCATAACGCCCGCAACGATCAGGTCGGGCCAGCCTGTCGCGGTGCCCCAAACGCCAAGTGCGGCCACCATCACGGCGATATTGCCAATCGCATCATTGCGCGAACACAACCAGACCGACCGCACATTTGCGTCCCCGTCCTTGTAGCGCATCAGCAGCGCAACACTGGCCAGATTGGCAAGCAACGCCAGAAACCCGATGCCGCCCATGATTTCAGCCGTGGGAACACCCGTGTTAAACACACGGTAGGCCGTTGACCCGAACACCCAAAGCCCCATCAATAGCAGGCTGATCCCCTTGGCCAGTGCCGCCGTGCTGCGCACCCGCAAGGACGCGCCAATCACCGCCAGTGAAATCCCATAGGTCACCGCATCGCCAAAGAAGTCCAGCGCATCGGCCTGCAACGCCTGACTTTGCGCTGCATGGCCCGCCACCATTTCCACCCCGAACATGCCCGCATTAATCGCGATCACAGCCCAAAGCCGCCGCTTGTAATCCGCTGATACCCCTTCAAACTGGGCCTCATGCCCGCAACATCCCGCCATGCGATTCTCCTTTATTTGTCATCGCAGCCTATGTAGGGTCTCTAGTGACTAGAGGTTCAAGAGGTTTTTTCACGATGTTTTCCATTGGCGCGCTTTCGGACCGGACAGGGGTGAAAATCGCGACGATCCGCTATTACGAAGACATGGGGCTATTGCCGCCGCCCGAACGTACCGCCGGCAATCAGCGCCGCTATTCCCAATCTGGGCTTGACCGTTTGGCATTCATCAAACACGCGCGTGATCTGGGTTTTGCGATTGACGCCATCAAGGCGCTGATCACCTTGCATGACCACCCCGACAGGTCCTGCGCACAGGCCAATGCGATTGCGCAAACCCAGTTGGCCGA
The DNA here is from genome assembly GCF_900115105.1 of Yoonia tamlensis. Taxonomy (GTDB): domain Bacteria; phylum Pseudomonadota; class Alphaproteobacteria; order Rhodobacterales; family Rhodobacteraceae; genus Yoonia; species Yoonia tamlensis. The sequence goes on along the minus strand of NZ_FOYP01000001.1, from coordinate 532,328 downwards.
CGTGCAATCCAAGATCGCGCGGCTGCGACGGCTCGAAACGGAATTGTCACGCATTGCCACCAATTGCTATGGGGCGGGCCGCGCGGGTGATTGTTATGTGCTGACATCACTGGCCGATCACGACCTATGTCAGACGAAACACTAGCGCTGCACTGCGGCATAGGGTAAGTAAGCCCTATGAAACTGATCGTAGGCCTTGGCAATCCCGGCGCGAAATACGCGCAAAACCGTCACAACATCGGCTTTATGGCCGTTGATCGTATCGCTGCTGATCACGGGTTCGCACCGTGGCGGAGCAAGTTCCAAGGCCAGCTGAGCGAGGGGCGCATCGGGTCTGAAAAAGTCGCCTTGCTCAAGCCCGAGACATTTATGAACCTGTCCGGCCAGTCCGTGGGAGAGGCAATGCGCTATCTCAAGGCCGCGCCCGAAGATGTTATTGTTTTCCACGACGAACTGGATTTGGCGCCAGGCAAGGTCCGGCTGAAAACCGGTGGCGGCCACGCAGGCCATAACGGGTTGCGGTCGATCCACGGTCATATCGGCCCCGATTACGACCGCGTGCGCATGGGCATCGGTCATCCTGGCCACAAGGACGCGGTCGCAGGCTATGTCTTGCGCGATTTCGCCAAGGCAGACGCCGCATGGCTGGATGACGTATTGCGCGGGCTAAGCGACGGGATTACCGAGCTGGTTACGGGTGACGGGCCAAAGTTCCTGAACGCCATCGCATTGCGCGTCGCGCCAGCGCGATCATCGACAAGCAAGTCAAAGCCAAAACCCGTTGTCGAAACCGCCCCTGCCGAAGATGACAACCGTTCTGCGATGCAAAAACTTGTGGATCGCTTCCGATGATACCACCCCATGTCAAAGATGCTTTTCTTTACCAAGCCGCTTCTTGCGATGACTTGGGATCACCCTTTATGGCGCAGCTCATGCGCCTGTGCGCGACACGCGACTGGCCGGATTGCGCGATCACCGACCGCATTTTCACATGGCAAGGCGACCTGCACCCAAGCGGGCAATCCGTGCCGCTGCGGCTGGCGGGGGCGCTGCATGCGTGCAAGCTGTCGGGGGATGCCATGCTCGCGCAGGTTTACCCGCCAAACAACACCGATGATACCGTGCTTTGGGATGCTGTTTGTGACGCAATTTTGCGCGCACCCGATACGATCAACACCCATCTGGACCAAGCCCCGCAAACCAACGAAGTCCGCAGATCAGCCGTTCTGATCGCAGCCGGTCACGTTCTTTCCGACCGGTTCGGCCTGCCGATCCGTATTTCCGAACTGGGCGCAAGCGCAGGGTTAAACCTTTACTGGGATCAATACGGGTTGGATATTGACGGCACCATTTTTGGTGCCGCCGACCCTGCCTTGGTGCTGCGCCCCGACTGGACCGGATCGCCACCACCACCAACCCGCCCCGATGTCATTGCGCGGGCGGGCGTTGATCTGAACCCGCTTGACCCACAGGCAGATGCGCAGAGGCTGCAATCTTATCTCTGGGCCGATCAGCCGACACGGATGACATTGACCCGCGCGGCAATTGCGACCGCAAAAACGCCGGTTACAAAGGGCGACGCCATTGATTGGCTGAATGGGCAACTGGACCATCACCACGGGCAGTTGCATATGATCTATAGCACCGTGGCATGGCAGTATTTCCCTGCAGACAAGCAAGCGCAAGGCACCGCGATAATCGAACAGGCGGGGCGCACAGCCACCAGTGACAGCCCGCTGGCGTGGTTCACCATGGAAACCGATGGCAACGCCCCCGGCGCGGCACTGACGCTACGGCTTTGGCCCGGTGATCTGACCATTGCACTGGGGCGCGCTGATTTTCACGGGCGTTGGGTGCGCTGGGATGGCATTGCCTCGGCTGATTGAACGCGGCATGGTGCCCCGAACAAGGACCGATTTGACATGCACCCACTGACTTTGACTGCAGCAATTGCCGCAGGCGCGCTGACCACGGTCGCGATGATCAAACGCACAGAAATCAAGCGGCTGCGCCATGTGCTGAAACTGTTCTCAGCCGAAAACATTTTCCATAATTTTTCGCATATGGACATGGCATTCAACACCGACCGCCTGCCCGCAGCAAACACTATCATCCCCCTGCCAGCGGGCACGCCAATGGCGATCACCCCTGCAATGCAACACTGGATCAACGCGCGCAATGTGACGGCACTGGTGATCCTCAAAGACGGGGCGCGCGTATGCGAGGAATATTTCCACGGCACAGGTGCGGATGATTTGCGGATCAACTGGTCGGTTTCCAAAAGCTACCTGTCGGCCCTGTTCGGGGTGATCCTGGCCGAAGGCGCAATCGACAGCATTGACGATCCTGTCCTGAAATACGCGCCAAGCATGGCCGGCACCGCCTATCACCACGCGACAATCAAGGACGTGTTGCAGATGTCGTCGGGGCTGCAGTTTGACGAAGACTATCTTGCCTTCTTTTCCGATATCAACCGCATGGGGCGGGTGCTGGCGCTTGGCGGATCAATGGACGTGTTTGCGCAAAAGCAAAAGGCCAGCGCAGCCGCACCCGGTGCCCGGATGGAATATGTATCCATCGACACCCATGTTTTGGGCATGGTCATTCGGGGGGCCACTGGGCGCGGCTGTGCTGAGCTTTTGCATGCGAAAATCATCGGACCTTTGGGCATGGAACAGGCTCCCTATTACGTGACCGATGGCAACGGGGTCGCCTTTGTGCTGGGTGGGCTGAACAGCACGACCCGCGACAATGCCCGCTTCGGGCAGATGATGGCGCAGGGCGGTATGTGGCAAGGCAATCAGATTGTCCCTGCCGATTGGGTTGCACAATCAACCCGCGCCAGCGCCAAAACCGCGCCCGGCGAAATCGGCTATGGCTATCAATGGTGGGTGCCTATGGGCTGCCAAGATGGGCAGTTTCTGGCGCGTGGCATTTACGGGCAATATATCTATATTGATCAAATCAATCAGGTCGTCATCGCAGTACATAGCGCTGACCGCGCATTCCGCGAGGACGGCGTCAGCCGCGAAAACGAAGTGATGTTCCAACAGATCGCAGAAAGTCTGGCCAATCATGGATAAAGACCCGTCTTTCAATGTGCTGGGTGGCCCGTTGGCCCCCTGCTCCCTTAATCCGGTCACCGGATATTTTCGTAACGGTTCGTGCGATACCTGTGCGCAAGACACAGGTAGCCATACGGTCTGTGCCATCATGACCGACGAATTTCTAGCCTATTCCAAATATTTCGGAAATGACCTGAGCACGCCGCGCCCCGAATTCGGCTTTGCGGGGCTAAAGGCCGGCGATAGCTGGTGCCTGTGCGCCAGCCGTTTCTTTCAGGCGCACGCCGAAGGCTGCGCGCCGCAGATCAATCTGCACGCCACACATATACGCGCGTTGGAAATCGTGCCGATAGATGTGCTGCGGCAGTACGCAAACGGCCTGATTTAGGCCTTCATATCAAAGCCAAGGTGCTTGGCGACGGTAAAGATATCCTTGTCGCCACGGCCACACATATTCATCACCAACAGATGATCCTTGGGCAGTGTCGGCGCAATTTTCATGACATGGGCCAGCGCGTGCGACGGTTCGAGCGCAGGAATAATCCCTTCCAATGCACAGCAAAGCTGGAACGCCTCAAGCGCTTCGACATCGGTGATCGACACATATTGTGCGCGGCCGATTTCATGCAACCAAGCGTGTTCGGGGCCGATGCCCGGATAATCAAGGCCGGCCGAGATGCTGAACCCTTCCAATATCTGGCCGTCGTCATCTTGCAACAGATAGGTGCGGTTGCCGTGCAGCACACCCGGGCGGCCACCGGTCAGCGACGCGCAATGTTCCATCTTGGCGTTTACGCCTTTGCCGCCGGCCTCAACGCCGATGATATTCACTGATTTGTCGTCAAGGAAAGGGAAAAACAGGCCCATCGCATTCGATCCGCCACCAATCGCGGCGATCAGCGTGTCGGGCAAACGGCCTTCGGCGGCTTGCATTTGTTCTTTGGTTTCCTTGCCGATGATCGCTTGGAAATCACGCACCATCGCGGGGTAAGGGTGCGGCCCAGCCACAGTGCCGATGCAGTAGAACGTGTCACGCACATTGGTGACCCAGTCGCGCAGCGCGTCATTCATCGCGTCTTTCAGCGTCCCACGGCCCGATGTGACAGGCACAACTTCGGCGCCCAGCAGGCGCATGCGGAACACATTCGGCGCTTGGCGTTCAACATCATGCGCGCCCATATAGACCACACATTTGAGACCAAATTTCGCACAAACTGTCGCCGTTGCAACGCCGTGCTGACCCGCGCCCGTTTCGGCGATAATCCGGGTTTTACCCATGCGGCGCGCCAGAATGATCTGGCCCAGCACGTTGTTAATCTTATGCGCGCCTGTGTGGTTCAGCTCGTCACGTTTGAGATAGATCTTTGCACCGCCCAAATGTTCGGTCAGCCGTTCGGCGTGATACAGCGGGCTGGGGCGGCCCACGTAATTGGTCCAAAGATCATTCATCTCAGCCCAGAACGCATCGTCCGTTTTGGCGAACTCATACTGTTCCTCAAGTTCGAGGATCAGCGGCATCAGGGTTTCCGACACAAAACGGCCCCCGAAATCACCAAAACGTCCCTTTTCATCGGGACCGGTCATGAAGCTGTTGAATAGATCGTTGGGCATGTCACATCTCACTTTGTCGCGCAGCTCAGGACTATCGCTATTGCGGGGAATGGTAAAGCAGACAAGCACAGCAGAGTTTCACTGAAACTCTGCCTGCAAACCCTCATTGAGGGTTTGGCCCCAATTTCTAGAATAGAAATTGACTACCCCACGATCACGCGCACGGGTTCAGCATTGCAAAAGACAACCACCTGCCCAGCATTTTCAACGGCTGAATATCCCCGTCTTTGGATTTCCGCGATAAAGGCCGCGCGCCCGACAATCCGTTCCATATCCCGCGATTTGCGGCGCACAACCCCACCGTCAAGCGCGGCCTGTGCAGAGAATAAATGCCGGAACCAGATTTCGGGTGTAATGGGAATGACTGCATGTTTCATGCGTCAATTTTGTCAGGACACAGTCAATGCAGGGTTAAGCCCCACGCGCCGCCGCACAAAATGCCCGCATCAGGCCCGCGTCTTTGCAGCCCGGGGCGGATTCCACACCGGATGCCACATCAACCTGCATTGCGCCTGTTTGGGCGATCGCTTGGGCAACGTTTTCAGGGGTCAGCCCACCGGCAAGCATCCACGGTTTGGTCCAATATTTGCGGCGCGCCAGCAGCGACCAGTCAAAACGCACACCGTTGCCACCAGGCAGCACCGCGTCCTTGGGAGGTTTTGCGTCGACCAGCAACTGATCGGCCACCAGACTATAGCGGTCAATCGCCTCAAGATCATCCGGACCTGAAATGCCCAGCACCTTGATCACGGGCAGCCCATAACGCGCGCGGATTTGCGCAACGCGTTCCGGCGTTTCAGCGCCGTGCAACTGCAACATATCAAGCGGTACAATCTCTGCCAGCCGGTCCAGCAGCGCGTCATCCGCATTCACCACAAGTCCGACTTTGGCAATGCCGACAGGCACCTCAATCGCCAGATCGCGGGCCTGTTCGGGGCTGACATAGCGCGGCGATTTGGGGAAAAAATTGAACCCGACATAGGCCGCTCCGGCATCGGATGCGGCCATAACATCAGCCACAGTCCGCAGCCCGCAGATTTTCACACGCACCTGTGATGGCATCAGCGCGCGTTTTCCAAAATCGCCAACACGTCATCGCTGTCTTTTGCGCCCACTGCTTCGCCGCGCAGCTTTTGCACCTCACGGCGCAACCCGTCCAGCTCGCGGCTTTTGGCACGCGATTGCGCGCGGATGCGGTGTTCACGCACCCATTCCCAAAGAAAGCCGATCAAAAGCCCGACACCGACACCCAGAAAGATGACGATATACAGCGGCAGTTGCACATCCGGTGACAGACCCAACAGATCGGCAAGCGCCTTTGGCATCGCGCGCACCGTCACAACGTCACGGTTGGCCAGCCCGATGACAATCAGGCAAAGTGCAGCAATGGCCCAAAAGGCATAGCGAATGGTTTTCATAACGTCCTCTTAGTTGCCGTTCAGGCGATCCCGCAAAAGCTTGCCGGTCTTGAAGAACGGAACATGTTTTTCTTCGACTTCAACCGCTTCACCCGTGCGCGGGTTGCGGCCAATACGCTGATCCCGTTTTTTCACGGAAAACGCGCCAAAGCCACGCAATTCGACCCGGTCGCCCCGCGACATAGCGTCAGTGATCTCATCAAAGATCGTGTTCACAATTTTCTCAACGTCGCGTTGATACAAATGCGGGTTCTCATCAGCAATTTTTTGGATCAATTCAGATCGGATCATAACTTAGCCTCCCAAAACACATATCACGTCGTTCGGGTTTATTCCCGCTTTTCAAGCAACTATAGCAGTTTCGCGCGTTCTGGAAATAGGTTGTAGCGGGTGAATCCGGCTAAATTTGCGGCCTTACGCTGAATAATCGCATGCATTTCCATCACTACCGGCGCAATCGGCCAACCTGTATCGAATGCTGCATCACAGCATTGGATGGCGATTCGGAATTGCTGCACCCGCAAATGACGCATTAACCATTTGGTCAATTTTATTAAGGGGTTGCGCGACGCGCATCGTCACGACAGCCCTTCAACGTGGCGCTTGAAGCTGTCCAGAATGGCCTGCCAGCCGGCCCGCTGCATGTCGTAATCATTTTCTTCTTCTGCGTCGAATTCTTCGGTGACGGCTACGCCATCCGCCGTTTCGACAAATGACACCGCCATCTGCCTGTCGCCAAATGTCGCAACGATCCGGTTTGGCGCATCCACCAACGTATATGTGCCCGCAAAGTCAAAACCCATGCTACCGTCCTTGGCCTCCATCCGCGACGAAAACTTGCCGCCTGCGCGCAAATCAACAGTTGCCGCCGTCGTGTGCCAATCATCCGAAGCCGCATTCCACTACATAATATCGGCCGGGGTTGTCCAGCAGGCCCAAACCGTCTGGATTGTTGCCTTTACGGTTGTTTCCACCTGAATTTTCATAGCGCGGTCTCCCTAGACAAACTGTTCGCGGATCAGCCGTTCTTCAAGCCCATGGCCCGGATCGAACAGGATCCGGTGTTTGACCATCGGCTCGGAGCGGATTTCAACGTTGGCCACGTCGCGCACGGATTTCCCGTCGGCATCTGCCATGACCGGACGCTTGCCAGGGTCGATCACATCAAAACGGACAATGGCGCGTTTGGGCAGCAAGGCACCACGCCAGCGGCGCGGGCGAAACGCCGACATCGCAGTTAATGCCAGCACATCGGAACCAATCGGCAGGATCGGGCCATGTGCGGAATAATTATAGGCCGTTGACCCCGCAGGCGTCGCAAGCAACGCGCCATCACAAACCAGTTCGGACAGGCGCATCTTGCCATCAACCGAAATGCGCAATTTGGCCGCTTGCGGGCCTGCGCGCAAAAGGCTGACCTCGTTGATGGCCAATGCCTCGTGCATTTGCCCGTCAACGGTCAGGGCCGTCATGGCAAGCGGGTTGATCACCTCTTCAACGGCGGCGTTCAGCCGTTCAACCAGATCATCCGCGCTATAGGCATTCATCAAGAACCCGACCGTGCCGCGGTTCATGCCATAAACCGGCAGGTCCAGCCCTTGGGTCCCGTGCAATGTATCAAGCATAAACCCGTCACCACCCAAGGCGACAATCATATCCGCCTGATCAGGCGGCCTATTCCCGTATAGCCCCGACAACGCATCCAGCGCGCTTTGCGCGGTCGGCACGGGGCTGGCAACAAAGGCGATTTTGGGCTGCGACATCGGCAAATTGGTCCTCTTACTCCTGCTATTAGTGATGGGATCACCCCTGAAACGCAAGCCGCCGATAAACGACCCCTATGACGCGCTCATAAAGATCATGGTCGTTTTGATGCTTTAGCACCGCGGCGTCCTGCGGTAAGAGATGCCATCACTTTGCATTAGGCCCCTGAGACAAGGAACACCCCCATGACAGCAAACGTCCGCGACGCCGGCTTTTTCACCGAAACACTTGATACGCGCGATCCTGAAATCCACGCGGCAATTCAGGCCGAACTGGGCCGCCAGCGCAAAGAGATCGAACTGATCGCCTCTGAAAACATCGTCTCTGCCGCCGTCATGGAAGCCCAAGGTAGCGTGATGACCAACAAATACGCCGAAGGCTATCCGGGCCGCCGCTACTATGGTGGCTGCGAACATGTGGATGTTGCAGAAAACATCGCCATCGACCGCGCCAAGCAGCTGTTTGGTTGCGAATACGTGAACGTGCAGCCGAATTCAGGCTCGCAAGCGAACCAAGGCGTCTATAACGCGCTGATTAAACCGGGCGACACCATTCTGGGCATGTCACTGGACGCAGGCGGTCACCTGACCCACGGCGCCAAGCCAAACCAATCGGGCAAAATCTACAACGCCGTGCAATACGGTGTGCGCCGTCAGGACAGCCTGCTCGACTATGACGAAGTCCAGACCCTTGCCACCGAACACCAGCCCAAGATGATCATCGCAGGCGGTTCAGCGATCCCGCGCATCATTGATTTCGCAAAAATGCGCGAGATTGCGGATTCCGTTGGCGCGATCCTGATGGTTGACATGGCCCACTTTGCGGGTCTTGTGGCCGCGGGCATCTACCCGTCACCCTTCCCGCACGCGCATGTCGCCACCACAACCACGCATAAAACCCTGCGCGGCCCACGCGGCGGCATGATCTGCACCAATGATGCGGATATCGCGAAAAAGGTGAACTCTGCCATCTTCCCCGGTATCCAAGGCGGCCCCTTGATGCACGTCATCGCTGGTAAAGCCGTGGCATTCGGCGAAGCCCTGCGCCCAGAATTCAAATCCTACCAAGAACAGGTTGTGAAGAACGCCCAAGCCTTGGCGGATCAGTTGATGAAAGGTGGATTGGACATTGTTTCAGGCGGCACCGACAGCCACCTGATGCTGGTCGACCTGCGCCCCAAAGGGGTCAAAGGCAACGCGACCGAAAATTCACTGGGCCGCGCGCATATCACCTGCAACAAAAACGGCATCCCGTTTGACCCCGAAAAACCAATGGTCACATCCGGCATCCGTCTGGGATCACCCGCAGGCACCACACGCGGGTTCGGCGAAGCTGAATTCCGCCAGATCGCCGACTGGATCGTCGAAGTCACCGACGGGCTTGCCGCCAACGGCGAAGAAGGCAACGGCGCCGTCGAAGCCAAAGTCCGCGCCGAAGTCGAAGCGCTCTGCGATAAGTTCCCGATGTATCCGAACCTGTAAGAAAATTCAGGTGGGCTCCGGCCCACCTGATGCCGGGCTAGGCACCAATTTATATAATGTCCGCTTTGAGCCCTAACTATCTGATACTGCAGCGCGGGCGAATAGCCGCTTTGCAATCCTGGCAGCGCATTTTGATAATGCTAAAGCCAACGAGTTTTGAGCAACCTCCACAAGGCAAATAACTGCACGGATGAGTAAGAGAAATGACCTCGAACGCAGCATCGATGCAAAAGGGGGGGCAGCTTGGTGCAGGTCAAACGCGGCTCGAAACAATGATCACAGAGAGTCTCAGTGGGATACTATTCCCGAAAGGGATTTGTAACGTTCTTTGATCAGGGAGTATGTGCGTTTCAAGATACGAAACCTTCGGTACCTTAGCAGCTGATAGGCGTTCTGACTATGATTAAGAATTGCAAAAAAGCTAACCCAAGTTTCGCTTCAGTTTTATCTTTAATTTGCCTTATTTTGAAAATAGTTGACCTCAGGTAACGGAATAATTTCGTTAAGTTAACTAAGGGAAACACAGTGAAGACAGTAATGAGTAGCAAGACGACAACCGAAATTCCGGGGTCATCTTTTGAGGGTGGCCCGAAAATTTCGAAGTTGATTCTTGGGTTTTGGAAGTACACAGCAATATTTCAGATGAGAGAGCTATCTTCATTTTTGAAAATGCATAAGGCAACAACCCGGTTTCTATCTATCATTTTTCTTTCGCTTTTGCAGGTTACGTCTGCATTTGCCCATTCAACAGCCGTTTCCTATGTCGTTGAAGCCAATGGCGATGTGACAGTTTGGTATGCTAGTTATCATGGGGGTGGCAACGAGGGGAGTGTAACACTTTCTGGGCCAGTAACGGTAACGTTGGCAAACAATCTTTTTGTCACTACTCAACCCGCCGGGATCACGGCGGCGAATACCACGCAAGCGACGTCATGTTCTGGCGGCAGCTTAAGTTCACCTAGTTCTTGGCAAGGTGTTCGGTTCACGGGTTTGGCTGCTGGTACGTACTCAATTGCCCTGACCGGGAGTTTTTCTGCGCTTTGGGAACCTTGCGATTCATCCATTAGTAGCCCTACCTTTACGGTGTTTTTGGATACTGGGACGCCACTATTTTCGGGCATACCTGCAGACATTAACTTGACTGCAGCACCAGGTGCCACAACAGCGGTTGCAACGTGGGCTGAACCTTCGGTTTCAGGTGCGGCTGGTCCAGCGACCTCTACACATGCATCTGGTGACGCTTTTCCAATTGGCGCGACACTCGTCACCTACACCGCGGTTGCGAGCGATGGCAAAACTGCAAATGTTAGTTTCACTGTTACAGTGACGGCCCCACCAAACGCCACACCTACTGCCGAAGCTGGTCCAGCCCAAGCTGTGACTTCAGGAACATTAGTGACCCTAGCTGGTTCCGGCACTGACACCGACGGTACGATTGCCAGCTATGCTTGGACCCGAACTGGGGGGACTGGTGATGTGTCCAATGCGTTTGCATCGAGTAGCGTTCAGAACCCAACATTTACAGATAGCTCGCTTCTGCTGGATAGCGACTTGCCTGTGACACACGTGTTTTCGCTTGTGGTGACGGATGATGACGGCGCAACTTCGCTTGCGGATACGGTGACGATCACGATCAACCCGCCCGAAGACACTACACCGCCGGAACAACCGACGAACACGGTTGTGATCACCAATGACGACAGCAGCCTAACAGTTTCCGGTAACGCCGAAGACGGTGCAACAGTAGAAGTCACATTCCCCGACGGGACCACGCAGACAGTTGTTGCGACAGGCGGTACATTTACGATCACGTCAAATGAACCGCAACAATCTGGCAACATCACGATCGTCGTCGTTGACGGCGTTGGCCTGACTTCAGTGCCGCTTGTGCTGACAGCGGTTTCTGGGCTGCCAGTTCCTGAAACCCAAGAAAACATCGCGAGTTTTATGCAAACACGTGCAAGCCAAACGATCGCGGCTCAACCTGATTTGATTGGATTTTTGTCAGGTGCTGCACAGGGCGGTATCGATATGTCGGCAACGCAGGGCAGTGGGAACTTTGATGTTTCGACAGGCGCTGGGTATCCTGTATGGGGCCGTTTACTGGGTAACTGGTCTGAATCAGATGATACCGAAAACAAGTATCTTTTTGGCGCAGTCGGAGCCCACTATGCGATTACGCCTGATGCGCTAGTCGGCGTTATTTTGGAGTTTGATCACGCGATCCAAGAAAGTGGCGATGTCACTACAGAAGGCACCGGGTATCTGGCTGGCCCCTATCTTGTCGCAAAACTGCCTGACCAACCGCTGTATTTCGAAGCCCGCTATCTTGTTGGACAAACTGAAAACGAGATCAGTTCGGACGGTACAATGGTTGCGGAGTTCGACACAGAGCGCACACTTGCGAGTGTTAAGGTCGCCGGTACATTGGAATATGGTGAACTTACGCTCACACCTAGTCTGGCTGCAACGCATATGAAAGATGAGCAACAGTCCTTCGTTGACGCCGCTGATCGCGATGTTGCGGCGCAAAGCATCACGACGACCGATGTGGTCCTTAGCTTGGACTTTGCACAACCGCTGGAAGTTCCCAATGGTGAGCTAATCTTAACCGGCGGCCTGTCGGCGATCATGTCTGAAAATTCAGGTACTGGTTTCGCCGAGAGTGTCATTCCAAGTTTTGACGGGGGGCGCGGCCGTGTGCACCTAGGTGGCCGGTATACGCCTGATACCGATGTCGTTATGACCGCGGGTATCATCTATGATGGCATTGGCGCGGACGACTACCAAAGCTGGGGTCTGAACTTGGGAATTGATATAAAGTTCTAAGCCTGAATACATTAAGGGAGATTGGGCGGCCTTTGTGCCGCCCTCTTTTGAATCAAACAGCCAATTCATTGTGCTTCGAGATCGCTGGAAGACGGCAGGCGGCACATATTTGTGTGCCGGTCTCATCAAAAAGCGTTAAACCAGACATTGGGCAATTTCAGTTCAAAGCACGCTTCGTCCGCATAACCGACAGATAAACGCTCATAACAAACTGCACATTTTCTGCATTTTCATTGCCGACACGCCTGCTACACCCTCCCCCATGACCCAAACCCATCTCACTGAGCGCCGTCTTGGCGATGCGATGCGCCGCCGCCTCCCCGCGGGGGTGGCTGAATTTGTCATGTTTGTGCTGAAACAAGCATGGGCCTGTTTGTTTGGCGCGAGCCTTTTGGCCGCGATCATCGGGACCAAGATGATTTGGCTAGATCACTGGCCCCTCGCCCGCTATGACGCGTTGTTTTTGATCGCGCTTGGCCTGCAAGTCTTGTTTCTACGCTTTAGACTAGAGACATGGGCAGAGGCCCGCGTGATCCTTTTGTTCCACATCACCGGCACCGCGATGGAGTGGTTCAAGGTCAGCGCGGGGTCTTGGGCCTATCCCGAGATTGCATTTTTCAAAATCTACGGCGTGCCCCTGTTTTCGGGGTTCATGTATGCGGCTGTCGGCAGTTTCATGGCACGGGTGATCCGGCTCTTTGACATGCAATTCGCGCCCTTCCCGCCGATAGCGCTGCATTTCGGGCTGGCGGTGGCGGTTTACATAAATTTTTTCAGCCACCATTACATCTGGGATTTTCGGGTGGTCCTGTTCGCAGCAACCGTTCTATTTTACATCCGCACCCGCATTTGGTTCCGCATCGGCGCAAACTGGTACTGGATGCCCCTGCCGCTCGCCGCGTTCCTCAGCAGTCTATTCCTCTGGGTCGCGGAAAACATCGGCACGCTGACAGGCACTTGGATTTACAGCGGTCAAAACCCGCTGGAACTGGTCAGCTTTGCGAAAATCGGATCGTGGTATCTGCTGCTTTATGTGGCGTTTGCAACGGTCACTTTGGTTGTCAAAGACCCGGTCCGACGTAGCCCCTTTGCACCAGAACATAGATCACCATCCCCGCCGTCACCAATAGCGCCAGCGCAATCGTAGCCACCACATTGATCAGCGTGGTGATGCGCTGTTCACGCATATTCACGCTTTCCAGATATGCCACCGTGTTGCGGTGCACGCGCGCAACGCGGTTCATATCGACCATGCGCACCAGCTTGGGGTTCTTAACTAGCTCTGCAGTTTCAACAAGATAGGTCAAATCACGGCGCACCGCACGTGGCAATTGCCGCCGCGCCTTGCGCAGTTGCACGGCCAAAGATGCCCCGCGCACGCGCAGCCTTGTTTCAAGCAGCGCGCGGATATCCGCGACAGTTTGTTCGATCAACGCAACCATAAGCCACCGCGTAATCGGAAACTGTCGCGCGCTCAATCCCTCTGGCGTTTGCGTCTCACAAAGGGTTAAAACAGATGCATGTTAAACACGGTACATTATGACGGGCCCGCGGGCACACCTCTTTTGATTGCGCACGGGCTTTACGGGTCTGCGCGCAACTGGGGGGTAATTGCCAAGCGGTTGTCAGCGGAACGCCCTGTGGTGACGGTTGATATGCGCAACCACGGCAGCAGCCCGTGGTTTGACAGCCAAAGCTATGCGGATATGGCCGGCGATCTGGCCGAAGTGATCACGCAGCCCATGGATGTGCTGGGCCATTCGATGGGCGGCAAGGCGGCGATGGTGCTGGCGCTGACCCACCCAGAGAAGCTGCGGCGCCTGATCGTCGCCGATATCGCGCCGGTGCCCTATCAGCACACGCAGATGGGGCCGCTGAATGCGATGCGCAATGTCGACCCGACAGCGGTGACATCACGCAGCGCGGCCAAGGAAATGCTCGGCGATCTGGAACCGGGGCTGGCAGATTTTCTGCTGCAAAGCCTTGATCTGAAAGAAAAGCGCTGGCGGCTGAACCTTGATGTTCTTGCGGCTGATATGGCGCAGATCGTGGGTTTTCCCGATGTGCAGGGATCGTTCGCGGGGCCTGCGCTGTTTTTATCAGGGGCCAGTTCCGACTATGTCCTGCCCGCCCATCGGCCGGTTATCAAATCGCTGTTCCCGCAGGCCAAATTTGCAAAAATCCCCGAGGCCGGCCATTGGCTCCATGCGCAAAAGCCGCGGGAATTCATCGCGGCGGTAACGGCGTTTTTGAACATGGCCGACCCCGCTTGATTAGCCTTCGCCCAGCGGCTAGGGTTTTTGCGAAACCAATATACCGAGGTCCACAATGATCATCCGCGCATTTCTAATCTTGTCTGTCATTGGCCTGTCGGCTTGCGAGACCGTCAAAGGTGTCGGGCGCGACATCACCCGCGCGGGTGAAGCTGTCGATAACGCGCTTTAGACCACGCCGGACGTGATAAACGTCGCAAAGCTCAGCCCGCCCATCACGACGATAAACGCATGTGGTAGATAATACATCTGTCAGCTCCATCATTTGACGGAACTGATACGGATGGTGCGCGCGTTTCCGTCGCTATTTCTTTTTCACAAATTCCGTGAGGATCACGATCCGCTGGCCTTCGACACGGCCTTCGATGTGGCCTGCGTTTTCTGCAACCAGTGAAATCCCGCGCACAGCCGTGCCACGTTTGGCAGTAAAACCCGCGCCCTTGACCGGTAGATCCTTGATCAGCACCACGGTATCGCCCGCGTTCAGGGGCGCGCCATGCGCATCCTTATGCGCCCTATTGGCGGCCACATTATCGGCCCATGCGCGCGTTTCATCGTCCAGATACTGCTGATCCGCCAGATCAAGCGCCCAAGGCGTGCCGATATTTTTCAGCGTCCGCGCGGCCAGCACGGCAACACAAGGATCTTCAGACCACATGCTGCTGGCCAGCCCGCGAAAATGGGATTCCTCGGGCGTGTCCAACTGCGCAATGCAGGTGTCACAGATGTCGACAGCCGCCCCATCAGGGCCGCCCGGAACGGGGCAGGATGTCAGCGGCGTGTCAGCGGTTTGGCATAAAGGACAGGTCATAGGGATCGGTCTAAGCCGGTTGCGCGGCGAAGGAAAGCACCCATTGAATTACTTGATGTTTCGGGTGATCGCGCGGGCCACGAAATAGCTGACCGGCACACCGGCAACCGCACCAATCGCCGCGCCCACCATGATCGGCACAGCCGTATCATAGCCCAACGTCAGCGCCGCAATCACAAGGCTCCCCGCAAGGCTGGTGCCGATAATGGAATAAAGCGCAGAGGATAAACGCAGCATGATGATCTCCGAAAGAGTTGTTTCGGGGGGAAGTTATCAGCGGCGGGGATTGTGGGCTTTGATTTGGGTCAAGTGGCTTGAAAGGTACGCCGCGCCCGAACCGAGGAGCAGGAAGCAAAGCGCCCGCCCCGTGGGGGAGGGTTTGAACCGTCTTGGAATTGATCCAGTGGATCAATTCAGGTGAAAACGAGCGAAGCCCCGGCCCGGGCGCTGCCAAATTGGAAATTTGGCAATGAAACATCTTTCCAACTACAGTGCTTCATGAGAAGATTACGCAAGATTGCTAAAATTTTGTTCGGATTATTTGGTATGAGATCAATTATCTTGCTTGTTGCTAGTCTTGCTTTTCAAACACCTGCTTTTGCAGAAGAAAGCGAATTGGAACAGGCGATCCTTTTCGGGCACGATTTGGGGATTGCTCAAATATCGGAAACAACTGAATTCTTTTTCATATTGTCCGACAACGTATCTGATGGTTGCTGGCTCACTCCAGAAAGGGCCATTAGCTCTGCAAAGCGTGAGTTTCTAGATGCCGGTTACCCTAACATTGTCGAGGAGTTCCCCTTCGGCGTTATAGTACGTATATCAGCAAATGGCTATGAAACATCTAGCAACACGTGTGCAGTAAACGTTGGTCTTAGAATTGGAATCGTTGACCATGATAGACGGATTTTTGGACATAGCGAATGGCACTCCTTCACAGAAAAAAACTCGTTCCGACTTGGATCCCTTCTGACAGGCCCTAAATCCGATATGTCGACAAGAATCAACGAACAACTTGAAGGATATGTCGATGAGTTTATTGTCGAAATTCAATTATCCAAAAACCGATTGATGGAAGCAATTTGGGAAAATGAAGCGTCTGAATTAGGAAAATCTGAGCTTCTGAATGCAATTCCCCAGTAAGTTTGCATTAAGTAACCCGCCAAGAAGTTGCTTACCCTAACTACCTATAGCCACCATGTTGACACGCTTTTGACTGCGTCAAACGCTGCCGCCCACCGTTTTTCATTCGCGCCAAAAATGACCAGCTTTAGCTGTCCATTTTCAGTGCGCTAATGAAAGCTTCCTGCGGGATATCCACTTTCCCGAACTGCCGCATCTTCTTCTTACCCGCCTTCTGCTTGTCCAGCAGTTTGCGTTTGCGCGATGCGTCGCCGCCGTAGCATTTGGCGGTCACGTCTTTGCGTAGGGCCGATAGGGTTTCGCGGGCGATGACTTTGCCGCCGATGGCCGCTTGGATCGGGATTTTGAACATATGGCGCGGGATCAGGTCCTTGAGCTTTTCAACCATCGCGCGGCCCCGCTGTTCCGCGCGGTCGCGGTGCACCATCATCGACAGCGCATCAACCGGTTCATCGTTGACCAGCACCGACATTTTCACAAGGTTATCCTGCTGGTAGCCGGTCAGCTGGTAATCAAAGGACGCATAGCCCTTGGTCACGGATTTCAGCCGGTCATAGAAATCGAACACAACCTCGTTCAATGGCAGATCATAGACCACCATCGCGCGGGAACCCGCATAGGTCAGGTCGAGCTGCACGCCGCGGCGGTCCTGACACAGCTTTAGCACGTCACCCAGATAGTCATCGGGCACAAGGATCGTCGCCTTGATCCGTGGTTCTTCGATATGGTCCACATGGGTCAGGTCGGGCATGTCGGCGGGGTTATGCAGATCTAACTGCGTGCCGTCGCGCATAAAGACGTGATACACAACCGACGGCGCGGTGGTGATCAGTTCGATATCATATTCGCGCTCAATGCGGTCGCGGATCACCTCTAGGTGCAAAAGCCCCAAGAACCCGCAGCGAAAGCCAAAGCCAAGTGCGGCCGATGTTTCCATCTCGTGGCTGAACGACGCGTCATTCAGCGCCAGTTTGTCGATCGCATCGCGCAGGTCCTCGAATTCGGAGCTATCGACCGGAAACAGCCCGCAAAACACCACAGGTTGCGCCGGCTTAAAGCCGGGCAGCGGTGTTTCGGTGCCTTTTTTCTCGGATGTGACGGTATCGCCGACCCGCGTATCGCGCACCTGTTTGATCGACGCGGTGATAAACCCGATTTCACCGGGGCCAAGAACAGCGACATCCTGCATTTGCGGCCGGAACACGCCGATCTTGTCGATCTGGTGCACGGTGCCGTTGGACATGAATTTCACGCGGTCGTTTTTCTTCATCGTGCCGTCGATGATACGCACCAAAACGATCACGCCCAGATAGCTGTCGTACCAACTGTCAACCAGCATCGCTTTTAATGGCGCATCGCGGTCACCTTTGGGGGCAGGCAGTTTATGCACGATCGCCTCGAGCGTTTCCTTGATCCCGACACCGGTTTTGGCCGACACGCGGATCGCCTCGGAGGCGTCGATCCCGATCACATCCTCGATCTGGGCGGCAACCTGATCGCATTCTGATGCCGGCAGGTCGATCTTGTTCAGAACGGGCACAATTTCATGATCCGCATCAAGCGCGTGATAGACGTTCGCCAATGTCTGCGCCTCGACGCCCTGACTGCTGTCGACCACCAAAAGCGATCCTTCGACCGCGCGCATGGACCGAGAAACCTCATACGCAAAGTCGACGTGGCCGGGGGTATCGATCAGGTTCAGCACATAGGATTTGCCGTTTTGCGCCGTGTAATCAATGCGCACCGTGTTGGCCTTGATCGTGATCCCGCGCTCGCGCTCGATATCCATACTATCAAGCATCTGCGCCTTCATATCACGCAGCGCCACGGTATTTGTTTCTTGGATCAGGCGATCCGCAAGGGTGGATTTACCATGGTCGATATGCGCGACGATTGAGAAATTACGGATGTGATCGAGATCAGTCATAAAGCCACGGCCCTGTGCAAAGTTTGAACCTGTCAATGGCCAAAGAACACGGCTTTTGCAAGGGGATTGCGGCGCAGATGTTCCATAGAGTTGGTCAATGCCCGCCTTGGATTTCACGCACATCGGTTAGCGGTGAAACTGCGAGACACCTGCTGATTCCACGCGGGTCTTGGATTATCCGGCACATGCCACGCAGCTGGTGCGGCTCTCTGCGCCAAAATGATGACCGGCTTTTGCCGCAAGCAACAGTCACCTGTGCCATCAAATCCGCACCCGACAGGCCCCTCCCGAAGCACGGGCCTTGCAAGCCTATATTGCGTATAATTCAAGCTAAGCGACGGCTTGATCACATTGGCGTATTGATCGTCAGTGTGGATGGTCCCCGATCTCGTTTCATTCCCCAATTGCATCGCGCGCCTTCCCCAGCCATAATCTGCGCAAATTGGGCATCATCAGGCGGACCGCTGCACAGACAGCGGCCAGAGAGAGGCAATATGCGGTATATTTTGGTCACAGCGGCGTTGGTTGGCATGGTGTCATGCGGTGGCGGCAATCGCCCGAGCGGGGTGCCCAGCGCATCAGGCGAAATCAGTAACGCGTGTCAGTCTGCGGGGCGCTCGGCGGCTTCGCCTGCGCTGTGCGGCTGTGTGCAAAGCGTGGCCAACCAGACGTTGAACGGGCGTGACCAGTCGCGTGCTGCGGAATTCTTTGCCGATCCGCAACTGGCGCAAGATACCCGTCAATCCGACAACGCAAGCTCCGAAGCATTCTGGCTGCGCTACAAGAGCTTTACAGAACTGGCGAGCCAGATTTGTGTGCCTGCTGCATAAGGCGCGCGGCATTTTCAATGATATCCAGACACCCGTCAAAATCACGGGTGTAATAGGGATCAGGCACGTCGGTTGCGGCCATAAGGCGTACAGGCGTTGCATTTCCCGCAGGGCGCTGGGATTCGATGTCCGACATATTTTGCGCATCCATCGCGATTATCAGATCAAAACCGGTAAAATCGGCCACGCTGAACTGGCGCGCGCGCAAATTGCTTAGGTCATAACCCCGCGCCCGCGCCGCTGCTTGCATCGGGCCGTAGGGCGGATCACCCACGTGCCAACCGCCCGTACCGGCGCTATCCACATCCAGATCAGGGATCATCGCGCGCAGCACGGCTTCGGCTGCGGGCGAACGGCAGATATTGCCCAGACAGACACAAAGCACCTGCATCACGCCAGTTGCCCTTTGGCCATCCGGTAATGTCCGATGATCGAAGGCATGAAAAACAGCACCCAGTGAAAATTCACGTAAACGATAATCATCGCCGGAATCCATGCCAACGCCACGACCAGCCCGATCGCGCCTGTCGTCCGGTGCGCCTTGGCTTGCGACAAAACCCGCAACAAACCCAGATGGAGCAGCTTGCCCCCATCAAGCGGCTGCACGGGCATCATGTTAAAGAAAAACAGCGCAAGGTTCAAAAAGGCAAACATCGCCAGATAGCCCGCCAATGTCATCATCAGGGGCGAATAGTAAAGGTTGCCCATCAAGATCGCCTTGAACGCCAGTGACGCCAGCGCCCAAAGCGCGAGGTTCACCAATGGGCCCAGCGCAACAATCAATTCGCTTTCGCGCCGTGTTGTCGACCGCGCAGGTTCGCAAAACCCGCCGCCCCCGTGCAGCATCACCCGCCGCACAGGCACTTTCTGGAGAAGGCACCCCGCCGCATGGCCCATTTCATGCAAGAAAATTGCCGTCACCAGCATTACCGCAAATATCAGCCCGTCAATAATATTGCCGCCCGACATCAGCCCGATAAACAAAACCAGCATCGCCAACGACTGTCCGATTTCAACGCGCACCCCAAAAGGGCCAGTGAACTGAAAAACGACGGTATCATTACCAAACATGAAATGCGGCCCCAAGATGACTTATGCTTGGCGTAGGTTCATCACAAAACACGCCCTTTGCGCAACTCAATTGATCGCGGCGATCAGGCGCAGCAGGCAATTAGTTTGCCCAGCAGACTGGACAGCCCCCATTGGCCCGATATGAATACGGGTATGAACAAAGACACAGATATAGCCGCACTGGCGCAGGGCGTGCGGGCCGGACAACGCCGCGCGCTGGCGCGTGCGATTACCTTGGTTGAAAGCGCGCGCAGCGATCACCGTGCGCAGGCGCTTGATCTTTTGGCGCAGCTTGGCACAGACCGCCAAGCGCTGCGGATCGGCCTGTCAGGCACGCCAGGTGTCGGCAAGTCAACCTTTATCGAAAGCTTTGGCCTGATGCTCACAGGCCAAGGCCTGCGGGTCGCGGTGCTGGCGGTTGATCCATCCTCTGCGCGCTCTGGCGGGTCTATCTTGGGCGATAAAACAAGAATGGATTTTCTGGCCCGCGATCCCAACGCCTTTATCCGGCCATCGCCCAGCCAGACCCAATTGGGCGGCGTGGCGCGGCGCACCCGCGAGGCGGTCGCGCTATGCGAGGCGGCGGGTTTTGATATTGTGCTGATCGAAACCGTGGGCGTCGGGCAATCGGAAACGGTTGTGGCGCAGATGTCGGACCTGTTCTTGCTGCTGCTTGCGCCGGCGGGCGGCGATGAATTGCAAGGCGTCAAACGCGGCATTATGGAAATGGCCGACATAATTCTGGTCAATAAGGCCGATGGCGATCTCAAACCGCAAGCCACACGCACCTGTGCCGATTATGCGGGTGCGCTGCGGCTGTTGCGCAAGCGGCCCCAAGACCCCGAAGGGTTCCCCAAGGCGCTGACCGTCTCGGCGCTCGAAACCATCGGGCTGGAAACCGCATGGCAAGAAATGCAAACGCTGTTGGATTGGCGGCGCGGCAACGGGATTTGGGATCAGACACGCCAAGACCAAGCCAGCCACTGGTTCACCGAAGACGTGCGCCAAGGCTTGCTTCAGATATTGATCGACGACCCTGCGACCAAGGCGCAGATGCAACGCGCGCAAAATGATGTGCGCACGGGACAGGTCACGCCAACCATCGCTGCTGAGGCTGTGATCGGGCGGTTTCGGGCCTTGATGACGCGCCAATAACGACAGCCTATACGCACTGCAGCGCGCGGGCGGTGGCACCGATTGGTAATTTCATCGCCCGCGCGTGGCAAATCGGGTTGACGGGCCAAAGGAATCCGCCTATTTCGCGCTGATCTTATACACGTCCCTGTTTTGGCAGGGCCATCACCCTATGACCGGATGCCCAAACACTTGGTTTGTGGCCGTCCACTAGACAAGGAACACGCCCATGTCGCGCCGTTGCGAATTGACCGGAAAAGGCCCGATGTCGGGCAACAACGTAAGCCACGCGAAAAACCGCACCCGCCGCCGGTTTTTGCCAAACCTGCAGGATGTGACACTGCAGTCTGACGTGCTTGGCCGCTCGTTCAAGTTCAAAATCTCTAACGCGGCTTTGCGCACAGTTGATCACCGCGGTGGTCTGGACGCATTCATGGCGAAAGCCAAAGACGCGGAACTGTCAGCCGATGCGCTGAAAGTGAAAAAAGAGATCTCAAAGGCGACAGCTGCCTAAGGCACCTGTACTTTGACGGATTATTTGCCCGGTAACCGCAAGGTTGCCGGGTTTTTCTTTGGGCAGCGGTGGATTAAAATCCACCCTACGCCCGTAGGGTGGGTCTTGACCCACCTTACCTGCATGGCCCAGACAGATGCCTATGACCGCGCTCCCCATTGATCCTATTCTTCCTGAGCTGATCGCCGCGATCCGCACGCGCGGCTGCGCCGTCCTGCAAGCCCCCCCCGGTGCCGGCAAGACCACGCGCGTGCCGCTGGCCATGCTCGCGGCCGCGCTCACCAGTGGCAAGATCATCATGCTCGAGCCGCGCCGTCTGGCGGTGCGCGCAGCCGCTGACCGGCTGGCCGAAGGTCTGGGCGAAACAACGGGCGGGCGCGTGGGCTACCGGATGCGCGGCGATAGCAAACCGGGCAGCAAAATCGAAATCGTGACCGAAGGCATCCTGACCCGGATGATCCAGTCGGACCCTGACCTGACAGGCATCGGCGCGATTATCTTTGACGAATTCCACGAACGCTCGCTCAATGCCGATCTGGGCCTTGCGCTCGCGTGGGAGGCGCGCCAGATCCTGCGCCCCGATCTGATCATCGTGGTCATGTCCGCGACCTTGGACGCAGCCCCCGTGGCCGCGATGCTTGACAATGCGACCGTGATCACATCTGAGGGGCGATCATTCCCCGTCACCACCCACCATTTGCCAAAACCCCTGCCCAAAGGCACAAGGCTGGAAGCAGCCACCGCCGATCTCGTTATTGATGCCGTCGCGCAAACCATCGGCGGTGTGCTGGTATTCTTGCCCGGCGAAGGCGAAATCAGGCGGGTAGCGCAGAACCTTGCAGGCCGTCTGCCTGATGATTGCCACATCCGCCCGCTGTATGGCGCCCTGCCGTTCAAGGACCAACGCGCCGCGATTGCCCCTGTCGCAACCGGCCGCAAGATTGTGCTCTCAACCGCCATCGCGGAAACATCGCTTACGATTGAAGATATTCGCGTGGTCGTCGACGCAGGCCGCGCCCGCCGCGCGCGCTTTGACCCCGGATCGGGCATGTCGCGGCTTGTGACCGAACGGGTCAGTCGCGCCGAGGCAACCCAGCGCGCAGGCCGCGCAGGGCGGGTCGCCCCTGGCGATGCGTTCTGCCTGTGGACAAAGGGCGAGGAAGGCGCGCTGCCCGCCTATGCCCCCGCCGAGATCGAAGCCGCCGACCTTGCCAGCCTTGCGCTCGAAATCGCGTCTTGGGGCAGTGATGACCTGTTGTTCCTGACCCCGCCACCCGATGGGGCCTTGGCCGAAGCACGCGCGCTGCTTCAGGGGCTGGGTGCCTTGGACGCGGGGTTGCGGATCACCGCGCACGGGCGTGCATTGGCCGCCCTGCCCTTGCATCCACGCCTTGCACATATGCTGCAAATCGCGGGCGCCCAAGCCGCGCCACTGGCCGCCCTTTTGGCCGCACGCGACCCGTTGCGCGGCGCACCCAGTGATCTGTCCTTGCGCATTGCCGCGCTGCGCGGGCGCTATGATGGACTCGGCCAGATTAACCATGCAGCGCTTGCACAGATCAAATCCGAAATCCCGCGCCTGTCCAAAGGTCTGCCCAAACCGGCAGTTATGTCGCTCGCGGCGATGGCCGCGCTCGCCTATCCCGACCGGATCGGGCTGCGACGCAAGGGTGATGACCCGCGTTATGTGCTGTCAGGTGGTAAAGGCGCCATTCTGGACGCGGGCGACCCGCTGGCCGGACAGCGGTTGATCGTCGCCACCGATCTTGACGGCGACAACCGCGAAGCACGGATCAGACAGGCCGTCACAATTACCGAAAGCGTCCTGCGCGACACCTTTGGCGATCAGATCAAATGGGTTGATATCTGCCTGTGGTCACGGCGCGAAAACAAGGTGCTGACGCGCAGGCAAGAACGGTTTGGGGCGCTGGTCTTGGATGATCGCAATTGGTCGGACGCGCCCGACGATGCGATTGCCACAGCGATGCTTGACGGGGTGCGCCAGCTTGGGCTGCGGCCAAGTACGGCCGCCAACCGGTTTCGGGCGCGCGTGGCGCTGCTTGATGATCTGCCCGCAATGGATGACGCGACGCTTATGGGCGATCTTGAAAACTGGCTCTTGCCACATCTGGGCGGGGTGCGCACTGCGGGCGACTGGAAAGGGTTTGACCTGCTGCCCGCCCTGCGCGCGATGCTTGATTGGCAACAAACACAACGGCTTGACCAAGCGGCGCCTGCACATTTCATCACCCCATTGGGGCGCAAGATCCCGATTGACTACGATGGCGAAGCACCGGGGATCACGCTGCGACTGCAAGAAATGTTCGGGGTCACAACGCACCCGACGGTCGGGCAAACGCCGTTGCGCGTCACGCTTTTGTCGCCGGGGCAAAAGCCTGTGCAGGTGACACAAGATATTGTCGGGTTCTGGGCCACATCATATGCGGATGTGCGGCGCGACATGCGCGGGCGCTATCCGCGCCACCCGTGGCCCGAAGATCCGACCCAAGCGGACCCGACTTTGCGCGCAAAACCACGGGGCACCTAAGCGTGATTTGCATTTCGAATCACAGCGTGTTAGAAATTTCTTAATAATATAAGACGATTGTCAGGCAAATTATGACTTCTATGTTGAACAACTTCTGGCGGGACGCCGTGCGCCCGCTTATAAAACGTCCGCCCGCATTGCAGGTGGCGGCCCTGTGTCACCGCGAAGGTGATGCCGGCACCGAAGTGATGCTTGTCAGCAGCTCCAGCGGGCGCTGGATCCTGCCAAAAGGCTGGCCGATCGACGGGCTCACTGCCTGCGAGGCGGCAAAACAGGAAGCATGGGAAGAAGGCGGCGTCAAGAAAGCCGCTGCAAACAATGCGTCGGCACAGTCGTTTTTGGGCCAGAAACGTTTTGATAACGGCTCTGTCATCCCCTGCGAAGTTAAGGTTTTTTCCTTTAAGGTCAAAAAGCTGTCCGATAACTACCCTGAATCGGAACGGCGCGACCGGATCTGGGCCACGCCCGCGCGCGCGGCAGAGCTTGTTGATGATCCCGGGCTCAAAGCTTTGATTGGCAATTTCGCGGCCTAAGGCAGAAATTCATAAACATATTGTGAGATGCGCACAAAATGTTTACCTCCGGCTCCAATTCTTAGCGGGGGACGAAAATGCCGGATTCAAAGCCAACCAACCAATGGAAAACGCTTGATCGCGATTTGGGCCGTATCGGGGCTGTTGAATACGCAACCCAATATGTCAGCCGTCCGCTGGTCGGGTTGGGAATTTCCTTGGCGTTCATTATCGTTGCCGCGCTGACCAGCACGCTATTTTTTGGCGGGGATTCAGTCTCTTACGTCGTGATTGCGGCGGCGGCATTCGGGGCCTATATGGCCGTGAACATTGGCGCCAATGACGTGGCTAACAATATGGGGCCCGCCGTGGGGGCCAATGCGCTGACCATGGGGGGGGCGATTGTCATCGCGGCACTTTGCGAAAGTGCGGGCGCTTTGCTGGCGGGCGGCGATGTTGTTTCAACGATTTCCAAGGGAATCATCGACCCCGAAAGCGTCTCTAGCAGCGAAGTCTTTATCTGGGCGATGATGGCCGCGCTGATTTCATCGGCGCTTTGGGTGAATTTGGCGACATGGGTCGGGGCGCCGGTTTCAACCACACATTCTGTCGTGGGCGGGGTCATGGGCGCAGGGGTTGCAGCCGCAGGGTTTGCGGCGGTGAACTGGCCGACCATGGGCGCAATTGCCGCAAGCTGGGTCATTTCGCCCGTGCTGGGCGGGGTGATCGCGGCGGCGTTTCTTGCCTTTATCAAGACCGCGATCATCTATCAGGACGACAAAATTGCCGCCGCGCGCCGCTGGGTGCCTGTGCTGATCGGGATCATGGGCGGTGTCTTTGCGATGTATCTGGCGATGAAAGGGCTGAAACGGATCGTCAGCATCGATCTGCTGACCGCCTGTCTTATCGGGATTGTCCTGGGTGCGGCAATCTATGCGATTTCTGCGCCTTTGGTGCGGCGCCAATCCGAAGGGCTCGAGAACCGCAACAAATCGCTCAAAGTGCTGTTTAACATCCCGCTGATCCTGTCAGCCGCGCTTTTGTCGTTTGCGCATGGGGCGAATGATGTGGCCAACGCCGTTGGACCGCTGGCCGCGATTGTGCACGCCGAAAGCTTTGGCACATTTGCGGGCAAGGTGGATATTCCAACTTGGGTAATGGTGATCGGGGCGTTCGGGATTTCGTTCGGCTTGATCCTGTTCGGGCCAAAACTGATCCGTATGGTCGGCAGCCAAATCACCAAATTGAACCCCATGCGCGCCTATTGCGTGGCGCTTTCTGCCGCGATCACAGTGATTATCGCCAGTTGGCTGGGCTTGCCAGTGTCCTCGACCCATATCGCCGTGGGTGGCGTGTTTGGCGTGGGTTTTTTTCGTGAATGGCATGCTGCAAGACGCGCCCGCAAATCGTCAGAGCAGCGCCCTGTGGCGAAACGTATCGCCCCCGAAGAACGCCGCCGCCGCAAACTGGTCCGCCGGTCGCACTTTATGACAATTATCGCAGCCTGGGTGATCACAGTGCCCGCCGCGGCCTTGATGTCCGCGATTATCTTCTTGGGGCTACACGCCGCATTTGTTTAGGGGGCGCCCAGGCTTTCAACGAAAGCCTGGGGCCAATTCCTGTGTCAGGAATTGGCGCGGCGCTGTTGCCTATTTTCCGAGACAATAGCGCATGATGGCCTTTTGCGCATGCAGCCGGTTTTCGGCTTCATCGAAAATCACCGAATTCTTGCCGTCCATCACGCTGCTTGTGGCCTCATCGTCGCGGTGGGCGGGCAGGCAATGCATGAACAATGCATCATCCTTGGCCTTGGCCATCAGCGCGTCATTCACCTGATAGCCGCGCAGCTGGTTATGGCGCCGTTCGCGGGCGGATTGCGGATCATGCATCGACACCCAAGTATCGGTCACCACCAGATCCGCACCCTGAACGGCCCTGTCGGGATCGCGCTCGATTGTATAAAGCCCGGCCAGCGCCGGTTCGGGGTCCAATGTTTCGGGGCCTGTGAACACAAGCTCAAAGTCGAACTGTTTGGCCGCATGCGCAAAGCTCGCAAAGACGTTATTGCCATCGCCCGACCAGACGACTTTCTTGCCTTTGATCGGGCCGTTATGTTCTTCGAATGTCATGATATCGGCCATGATCTGGCAGGGATGCGTCCGGTTGGTCAGCCCGTTGATCACCGGCACGGTCGCATATTCGGCCATCTCGAGCAGGGTCTGTTCTTCGAATGTGCGGATCATAATCATATCGACATAGCGCGACAGCACGCGGGCCGTGTCAGCAATGGTTTCGCCGTGTCCCAGCTGCATATCGCTGCCCGAAAGCACCATCGTCTGCCCGCCCATCTGGCGCACCCCCACATCAAATGACACGCGGGTCCGCGTTGACGGCTTTTCAAAAATCAGGGCAACCATATGGTTGGCAAGCGGCTGATCCGCGTCAGGTGTGCCCTTTGGCAGACCTTTGCGCGCGTCCTTGATCGCGCGCCCGTTGCGGATGATCGCCTGCAAATCTTCTGCGGGCGTTGTATGGATATCAAGAAAATGCGTCATAGGAGGTTCTTTATCATGGGGCCAAAGGGCCAGTAAATCAAAGGCGTGTCATCACCTGAACGAGTTTGCCGTCGCGCGTCGGCGCAAGGCGGCGATTATGAAATCCGGCCTGTCGGTAGATCGATATCGCCCGTGTATCGGTGGTTATCGGTCCCACTGCAACCAGACTATACGAGCGGCGCAAGGCGCGCACCCATGCTTCGATATAACCTGCTGCATGGCCCGGCCCCAGAAAATCCGGATTGCCTACAAATGTTTCGACAACGCGGGTGCCTACAGGCAGGTCGGCGAATTCGGGTTTGGCCGATGTGCGCGCATCAAAATCGCTGATAAACGCAAATGGCAGATGGGACAGCTCGACGATATGCATCGCAACCTGCGGGTTTTCCATATCTGCGGTAATGCGCGCGATCTGCGCGTCGGTATCGGGCCACCAAACCTTAACATGCGCCGCAGAATACCAGCGACGCAGCAAGGTCAGGTCGTCTTGGGTTAACAGGCGGAAATCGTAATTACGCATTGGCTCCCTGTAACTGTGCGGCAGCAGCGTCGATTTTGTCAACTGCGGCGGCAATATCGGCATCCGTAATGGTCAGCGGAGGCAGCAGCCGGATCACGTTATCCGCCGCTGGCACAGTTAAAACACCCTGCGCATAGCCGGCGGCAACAATATCGGTATTCACCGCCTTACATTTCAGCCCCAGCATCAGACCCGCACCGCGCACGGCCTCGAATACATCCGGATGAGCCGCAACCAGACCTTCAAGTTTTTGCCGCAGCAATCCGGCCTTGCGGTTCACCTCGGCCAGAAATGCATCATCGGCGATGATTTCCATCACTTTGGCCCCGACCGCACAGGCAAGCGGGTTGCCACCATAGGTGGACCCATGTGTGCCCGCCGTCATGCCAGAGGCCGCGTTTTCCGTGGCCAGCACCGCGCCCAGCGGGAAACCACCGCCGATGCCTTTGGCAACCATCATGATATCGGGGGTCACGCCCGCCCATTCATGTGCAAACAGTTTGCCGGTGCGGCCCATGCCGCATTGAACCTCGTCAAAGATCAGCAATGCGCCATGCGTATCACAAAGATCGCGCATCGCCTTCAGGTCGGCATCGGGCACGGGGCGGATACCGCCTTCGCCTTGCACGGGTTCAATCAGCACGGCGGCGGTCTGATCGGTGACCGCAGCGGCCAGCGCGGCCATGTCGCCAAATTCCAGATGCGTAAATCCGGGCAGCAAAGGGCCAAAGCCCTTGGTCATCTTTTCGGATCCGGCCGCGGCAATCCCCGCAGCAGACCGGCCATGGAACGAGCCCGTAAACGTGATGATCTCGCCGCGGTCCGGCTGACCCTTATCGTACCAGTATTTGCGGGCCATCTTAACGGCCAATTCACAGGCCTCGGTGCCCGAATTAGTGAAAAATACGGTATCGGCAAAGGTCGCATCAACAAGCGCATCGGCCAGCTTTTGCTGGGCCGGAATATTATACAGGTTCGACAAGTGCCACACGGCTTGGGCTTGGGTGGTCAAAGCTTCGACCAATGCGGGATTGGCATGGCCCAGCGCATTCACCGCGATCCCCGCGCCCAGATCCAGAAATCGGCGCCCGTCCTGTTCGGTCAACCATGACCCTTCGCCAGACACAAATGTCAGCGGGGCGCGTGAATAGGTTGGCAAGATAGACGCGATCATGGGGATCATCCTTATCAATAGGCCAATTGGTGCAGACCAAGGGCCGGGTGTCAATGTTTAGAGATTAAAGAAGACGTGACAAAAGGCGGCGCAAATTAGCGTCGGCGTCGGATTACATATGTCAGACCGGTCTTCATGCAGGTTTCCTAGCGCAACTTGCGCGCGCTGTGAAGCGCAAATCACTAGGCCTTGAGCCGATAGCCCGTATGCATCCAGCGCAAACACAGGCCCAGCACCAGAATGCAGGCAACAGCCACGACACACAGACCAACAAACGGGCTGCTGTCGGACACCCCGATCATGCCATAGCGCACCCCGTCGATAATATAGAAAAACGGGTTGGCGTGGCTGAGGGTTTGCAAGAATGCAGGCAGCGCGTCGATGGAATAGAAAGTGCCCGAAAGAAACGCCAGAGGGGTGATCAGGAAATTGGAAATCGCCGAGAGCTGGTCGAATTTATTGGCATAAATCCCTGCAATCATACCCAAACCACCCATCAGAACGGACCCCAAAAGCACAAAAAGGATCGCCCAGACGGGGTGCTGCAATCCGACACCCAAAAACAGGAATGATCCAAAGGCGATCACAACGGCCACCAATATACCGCGCGCCACCGCCCCGCCGATATAGCCAAACACCAATTCGCCCGCCGATAGGGGCGGCATCAGCGTATCGACAATATTGCCCTGCACCTTGGCCGAGGCAAGGCTCGACGATGTATTGGCAAAGGCGTTCTGGATCACCGTCATCGTCAGAATGCCCGGCGCCAGAAAGGTAATGAACGGCACGCCCATCACATCACCGCGCTGCGGGCCGATCGCGATGGTAAAGATCATCAGGAAAAGCCCCGCGTTGATCAGCGGGGCCATCACGGTCTGCGACCAGACATTCATGAACCGCTTGATCTCGCGGCGCACCAATGTCCATGTCCCCAGCCAGTTCACACGGCCAAAGCGGCGCACACCCATTGCAGTTTTTGCGGTCATCTCACTGTTCCTTTGTGTCGGCACCGACATAAACTATTTACCGCAATTGGCCAGCACCGACCCGCCTGACTGCGCCCGATCTGCCATAACGCGCGAAAACCTTGAACGCGCGCTTCACATCCCTGCGCACAATGACTATTGTAAGGCTTGAACAGATTTTTGGCCCGGCAAACTGCTTTGTCCGGCCCACTGAACCAAAGGAATCCATATGTCCTGGACAGACGAGCGCGTCGAGACGCTCAAAAAGATGTGGGGCGAAGGCCAGTCCGCAAGCCAGATCGCCAAGGAACTTGGCGGCGTGACCCGTAACGCCGTAATCGGCAAGGTGCACCGCCTTGGCTTGTCGAACCGTGCTGCCGCGAGCGGTGCTGCCGCCGCGACCAAAGCGGCCCCCAAAGAAAAACCGGCCGCCGCCACCAAAGCCGCAGCGCCCAAAGCCGCACCAAAGCCGACCCCTGCCCCGACCCCTGCGCCCGCCGCAGCGGTCCCTGCGGTCAAGGAAGTGGTGGAGCTGGACGAAAACGGCATTCCAATTTCGGCCGCCCGCCGCGCGATTATTCCTGCCGGCCAACCCTTGCCGCCGCAACCTTCGGCCAATGAAATCAGCCCCGAAGCGCTGGCCAAAGTCAGCGAAGTCGAAAAAGGCGCCAAGCGCATCAGCCTGATGGAACTGACCGAGAAAACCTGCAAATGGCCTGTCGGTGATCCGGCAACAGATGATTTCTGGTTCTGCGGCCTAGGCGTACAAGCCGGAAAACCGTACTGCGAGGCCCATGTCGGCGTTGCGTTCCAGCCCATGTCATCACGCCGCGACCGCCGCCGGTAGTTTCATTCAGTAAGGTGGATCAAGATCCACCCTACGGCAAAGCCGCCCCGAAAAGGGCGGCTTTTTATTTGGCTACTGCTTGCCCTCATAAGCCAGAGCCGCATCAATCATATGCCGCAGTTGCGCGCCGTATTCTTCGGCAGACACATCCGCCATTCCTGGCAACCGCAAGGTGTGGCGCACCATCGCAGCACCCAATGTCGCCGCAATAAACATCGCAAGGTTAGGTGCAGCCGCAGGCCCGCCCATTCGGTCCAGCATCGGATCAATCAGCATGGTGCGCAGCCGTGCGCGCAACAGGTCCCCGACCTCTGGGTCGGCCCCGTTCACGATGATCATGCGGATCACCGACATATGCGCATCCGTGGCATCGGGCTTTGTGTATTTTGCGATGGCAACCGCCACCGGATCGCCGCCCGCAGCCATTTCCGGCCAATCGAACGCGACTTCGAGCATTGCTTCGAACAACCCGCGCTTGCCACCGAAATAGCGCGAAACCAGCGCGACATCGACACCCGCCTGCTTTGCGATCATGCGCAATGACACGTTGGAATAGCTTTGCGCGCAAAACGAATTTGTAGCGGCGGACAGCAGTTTTTCGCGGGTGATGTCTGACTTTTTCATGGGGCATGGTCTACGCCGTCCGGCCAATTTGTCAACACCCGTTGACAAGTCCCGAGAAAGACACCATATCAAATATCAACACACGTTGACAAAAGGAATCCACATGCCAAATACTGCTCTTATCACGGGTGCATCCGCCGGAATTGGCCGCGAATTCGCCCGCTATCACGCCAGCCTTGGCGGCGATCTGATCATCACCGCGCGCAGGGGCGCGGAGCTAGACGCGCTCAAATCCGAACTGGAAGCCGCCCATAAGATCAGCGTCACCACAATTGCGCTTGATCTGGGGGCCGCAGGGGGTGCGGATGCACTGTATGACGCGGTCAAAGACCAAAAAATCGACATCTTGATCAATAACGCGGGCTTTGGCGGGCATGGTATCTTTACCGAACGCGCGCTTGCCGATGATCTTGCAATGATCGACCTGAACGTAAAATCGCTTGTGGCCCTGTGCCACCATATCGGCAACGCGATGGTCAAAAACGGCGGCGGCAAAATCCTGAACGTCAGCTCTACGGCTTCCTATATGCCGGGGCCGTTGCAGGCGACCTATTTCGCGACCAAAGCCTTTGTTTCTAGCTTTAGCCAAGCCATCGACGAAGAACTGCGCGCCAAAGGCGTGACCGTCACAGCACTTGAACCTGGCTATGTGCATACCGAATTTGCCGAGGTCGCAGCGCTTGAAGGGACGGGGCTGGTCAAGCAAAAAGGCGCCATGCCCGCCGCGGTCGCAAAATGCGGCTATGACGCGATGCTGGCCGGCAGGCTGCGGGTCATCAACGAAGGCAAATTATCGTTCCTGCTCAATTGGATCATCCCGATGATGCCCCGTCGCGCGGTGCTGAAAAACATCCGGAGCATGCAGGAAAAATAGCCGCGCGCATTCGTGAATTGGCATCTCTCCCAGATATGGTATTGCAGTGCAAACTGATCAAAGAGGATGCCAGTTTGCGGCACATTAAGGCATCAAAAGAAGTTCTCGTGCGGGGCATCTGGCTGGCAATCGGTTGGGCCGCGCTCGGGCTTGGCATCATCGGGGTGGTGTTACCCGTTTTGCCAACAACGCCATTTGTCATTCTAGCAGCTTTTGCCTTTGGCAAAGGGTCAGAGCGCCTGCAACAACGGCTACATGATCACGCCACCTTTGGCCCGATCATCGCAGAATGGAACGCGACAGGGGCCATCGCCCCGAAATACAAGACAATTGCGATCACGATGATGAGCGCGGCGTTGGGCCTGAGCATCATCATGGCGATGCCGTTTAAGGTCATCGTGATACAGGCAATATGCATGGCAGGCGCAGCGACATTTATCCTGACACGACCCAACGGCGCGGGCTGACTATCGCGCCGCGGCTAGCCGGTCCAGATAGGCCTGCAATATCTCGTTCAGCTTCTCTTGTTCGGACGCCCCGAAAGGCGCCACAAGCCGCCTTTGGGTTTGCACGTGATCCGTCACTGCCGCGTCAATCACGCTGGCCCCTTTTGGCGTTAGCTGGATCAGCACGCTGCGCGCATCATCAGGGTTCTTGATCCGCACCACGTGGCCCTCTTTGACCAGCTGGTCGATCCGGTTTGTCATCGTCCCCGAAGTCACCATCATCGTTTCCAGCAACTGGTTGGGCGAAAGCGCGTGCGGCGGCCCCGACCGCAGCAATGTCGCAAGCACGTCAAAGCTCGCAGCGCTAAGCCCGTGTTGCGCAAAAGTTGCGGCCATTTGCTGCGACATCTGCGCACTAACACGGATCAAACGGCCAATCAGCATCATCGGTTCCGTGTCCAGATCCGGACGCTGACTGGCCCATTGGGCCTTGATTTCATCAATATCATACATGCGACCAGTTGATCAGATTATTATCTTGACGTCAAGATGAATTGGTATATCTCGACATCAAGATAAATAAGGATGCACCACATGACCCGCAGCTTCGACATTGCACTCACGGCCATTGCACCATTGATTTGGGGCAGCAGCTATATCGTCACTACACAATTCTTGCCTAATCTCGACCCGATCACCGTATCGCTTTTTCGGGCGTTGCCGGCCGGACTGCTACTGCTGGTATTGGCAGGGCAGCTGCCGCCGCTCGCGCTTCTGCCCAAAATGTTTGTGCTGGGCGCGCTCAATTTTGCGATTTTTTGGGCGCTGCTGTTTTACGCCGCCTACCGCCTGCCCGGCGGGGTGGCCGCAATCCTTGGGGCGATGCAGCCGCTTGTAGTGTTTCTCGCATCCAAATCGTTGCTTGGCACGACAATCCGGCCGCTTTCACTGGTTGCCGTGGGCCTGGGCGGGATCGGTGTAGCGCTGCTTGTCCTCACGGCCAAAGTGCAGCTTGACCCGCTCGGGGTGCTTGCCGGTTTGCTGGGGTCGGCGTCCATGGGTTTTGGTACGGTGCTTAGCCGCAAATGGCAGCCCGCCGTGCCGGCGCGCACATTTACCGCGTGGCAGCTGACCGCCGGCGGGCTGCTGCTGTTGCCGCTCGCGCCCTTTGCGACGACCGACTGGACCAGCTTAACGGTGCAAAACTTCGCGGGGCTTGCGTATCTGAGCCTGATCGGCGCGGGGCTGACCTATGTGATCTGGCTACGCGGGATCAAACGGCTGGACCCATCGGCGGTGTCGATCCTTGGGGCGCTTAGCCCGCTTAGCGCGACAATCCTTGGTTGGTTGATCCTGAACGAAACCCTGATCCTAAGCCAAGGGATCGGGATTGCGGTTGTGCTATGCTCTGTGTTCTTGGGGCAATACGCGCTGCGCGTTCCCCATTCCCAAGCCGCGCGCGCCGCGCTATAGGGCAGGCATGAGCCAGAACCCACCAAACCTCCGCCCCGACTTGGCCCCACAGGCCAAATTCACCGACGCCAGCCGCCCCGGCCAGCCGACCATCGGTATGGTCAGTCTGGGCTGCCCCAAAGCGCTTGTGGATAGCGAACGCATCCTCACGCGGCTGCGCGCCGAGGGATATGCCATTTCCCCCGATTACGCAGGGGCCGAGGCGGTGATCGTCAACACCTGCGGTTTCCTTGACAGTGCCAAAGCGGAATCATTGGACGCCATCGGCGAGGCGCTCAAGGAAAACGGCAAGGTGATCGTCACAGGCTGCCTTGGCGCCGAACCCGATTACATCCGCGAACACCACCCCAATATTTTGGCCGTCACTGGCCCGCATCAGTATGAACAGGTACTAGACGCCGTGCACCTTGCCGTGCCGCCCAGCCCCGATCCGTTTATTGACCTGCTACCTGGCACGGGCGTGTCCCTGACGCCGCGCCACTACAGCTATTTGAAGATTTCCGAAGGCTGTAACCACAAATGCAAATTCTGCATCATCCCTGATATGCGCGGCAAACTGGCGTCACGGCCCGCACATGCGGTCCTACGCGAGGCGGAAAAACTGGTACAGGCGGGCGTCAAAGAACTCCTTGTGATTTCTCAAGATACCTCAGCCTATGGTCTGGACCGTAAATATGACGTTAACCCGTGGAAAGACGACACGGTGCGCAGCCATATCCTTGATCTTACACGGGAATTGGGGAAACTTGGCGCTTGGGTGCGGCTGCATTATGTCTACCCCTACCCGCATGTGCGCGACCTGATCCCGCTGATGGCGGACCGCGCGAACGGCATCCTGCCCTATCTGGATATCCCGTTCCAACATTCCCACCCCGATGTGCTGCGGCGCATGGCGCGGCCTGCGGCGGGGGCGAAAACGCTGGATGAAATCCGGGCGTGGCGCGAAATCTGCCCCGATATCACCCTGCGATCTACCTTTATCGTCGGCTACCCCGGCGAGACCGAGGAAGAATTCCAACACCTGCTGGACTGGCTGGAGGAAGCCCAACTCGACCGCGTCGGTTGCTTCCAATACGAAAACGTCGACGGCGCGCGGTCAAACGCCCTGCCCGACCACGTCGCGCCAGAGGTCAAACAAGACCGCTGGGACCGCTTTATGGCCAAAGCCCAAGCGATATCTGAGGCCAAACTCGCAACCAAAGTCGGCAAAACGCTCGAAGTCATTGTCGACGACATCGACGAAGACGGCATCGCCACCTGCCGCACATGGGCCGACGCCCCCGAGATCGACGGGAACCTGTTTATCGACGACGGGGCGGACGGGTTGGCCGTGGGGGATGTTTTACAAGTTGTGGTTGAGGAGGCTGGGGAGTATGATTTGTGGGGGCGATAGAGAGCTAACTTTTGATATCACCAAGACGATCAATTGCCTTCTCGAGAAGACTAACCAAACCTGAGTTCTCTCTCCCTCCACCCATCAAACTCGGACGCGACTGTATTTCGGGTTGTTCCTCGAAAAACTCACGCACCAGTTCACTTCTAAGCTCATGTCTTTGTTCCAGAGGTGCGTTGGCAAGGTAAGCATCAAAAGCCTTTATTCTTAGGCTCAACGAACGGAGTTTAACTGCTGATCTGCGGTGTTTATTTGCCAACGATGCCAGATACAAGCCGGGAACAAGGAGCACTGCTGAAACGGGTAAACGCATCAACATGTCCGCAAACGTAAAATTGTTAGTTTTGCTAAGAGAGAACCACATGCAAGCAGAGATAATTGCAACGATCATGAAAATAGCGGCGGCTAACACTGAATAGCGAGTAAAAAGCACAGATTCTTCTTTCGCTGACCCAGCAAAACCCGCCGCAAGAGCGGTCTGCCCGGCCGTATCATACAGACTATTCAAGTCATCGATAATGTCATTCGCTTTGGTGTCAAACTCCGTTCGAGCGTCGCCCAATTCTTTCGTCACGACTGACCTAACTTCAGTAACGGTCCTATTGATCTTGCCAGCTTCAGATTTCATATGCGAGACTAACTCTTGCAGATGGTTTTCAGTCGCTTGAAACTCTGCGCTTCGCTTATTTTGATCATCTGAAAATACTCGTGAGAACTCAGTTAGCTTATCTGTCACTGTCGCATTCACATTGGCTTCAAGGTTAACGATCTGCGCTTCAATCTTGTGTTCTAAGTCACCTAGTGTACTTTCCAATCCCTCGGCCTCGGCCTGCAATTTCGAGACCTGTTCGTGGGTGTCGGATACAGTTTTTTGGGCCGCATCCGTAGTCACGATAAGATCTTGTTTTATTTCAAAAACTGTAGATCGGAAATCTTCAATAACTTCGTTGGATTCCGAACGAAAAATCTTCTTGACCCTAGGGTACGGAAATCGCGCAAATATCGTCGCAAAGTAATTGGATATCTGGTCGTAGTGGCCAAAGTTAGCCGCATTATTGCGCAGGTGATTGGAAATTTGGGTCAACTCACCTGCGGTCTGCTGGAGCTCATTTGATGATAGGTACGATGATGAACTCGCTTCTAAAATCCAACGAACATATTCTGCCTTGTCACAAAATTCGCGGTGACGTGGGTCCTGCTTTTCCTTCTCTGAAAAGTTATTCAGTGTCTCCTCAACTGTCGCCAAATTCGTCCAAATACCGTGAGCCCTAAAGTCGACCTCAATCATAAGCGCAATTCCAATTCAACAAATGCAACCAAAGCATACTCTCTCAAATTAGCCATTTACAACTCAAATCAGCCCGGCAAAGCCGGGCAGCGCCCGGACCTCCCCCATGGGGAGGGCGCTTCGCTTCCTCCCCGAGGTCCAAGCGCTGCCCTACTGATAAGCACTACTTATACGCAACGCACCCGTCCGCGCGGTTAATCCATATCCTCAATATACGTCCGCACGCAGTCTTGCACATGGCGGAAGCGGTCTCCGCCGAGGTGTTTGCCGCCGTACCAGCGCGTCACCACGATGATATGGTTTTGCAGGTCTTCGCGCTCGAGCATCCGTAAAATCACCATGCCCGCACCGCTTTCGCCGTCGTCGTTCTTTAGCGGCGCATCGGGCAACAAAACGGCCCATGTATTATGCGTGGCCTTGGCGAATTTCTTGTTACGGCACAGCCCTTTAATGAAATCACGCGCCTCATCGGGCGTGCCAACTGGCCCACCCGAAACCGCGTATTTTGACCCGCGGTCGCTGACGACATTCTGGATGATTTTCACAGTAGGCGGGCGATCACACAGACCCAAGCCACACCCACGCCAATCGCCGTGACCGCCACCGCAGCCGACCCGCAATCCTTGGCCTGTTTGGCCGCATCGCGTTTATCGGTGCTGATATCATCGACCACCCGTTCAATCGCCGTGTTCATACATTCCGCCGCCAGCACCATGATCCCGCCCATCAAAAGCATCCCGCGTTCACCTGCGGTCAGCGGCAGGACCAGCGCCAACACCCCGAAAGCCACATTCATAACAATCCATTGCGTCAAAGACCCTTCGGTTTTCCAGACGTGCAAGAACCCGTCCCACGACCAAACCGCCCGTTGTTTCACGCGTATGATTTGCTGCAACATCATTTACTCTCCGGCTTCACGGTTTCTTTACATGTCGCGGGTAATCTGTGACCCGACGGAACAATTGACCAAATGTAAGCGGCGCCTAGGCTGGTGGCAACCGATTGGATTTGCTATGTACCCGACCTATTCACGCGCAGAACGTATCGCCGACGGGGCTATACACGCCCTAGGCGTTATCGGGGCGCTGTCCGGCGCGGTCTTGCTGATTGTCTGGGCCACGGGGATCGGCAGTGCAGGTCATATCGCGGCGGTGGCGATCTATGGCGCCACGCTGATTGCGACTTTTGTGGCTTCTGCCATGTATCATATGACGCCGTGGGAACGGATCCGCCCTGTATTGCGGCGCTTTGATCATGCCGCGATCTACCTGAAAATTGCGGGCACCTATACGCCGCTTGTCGTGATGATCGGCAGCGGTTTTGCCTACCTTGTTTTGGGGATCATCTGGGGTCTTGCGGCGATGGGCATGGTGATCAAACTGTTCTTCTGGCGCACGCCGGGGCGGTTCGGGCCGCTGCTCTATCTCGTTATGGGATGGCTCAGCGTGCTTTTGATCTGGTCGCTTTGGGACATTGTGCCTGCGGCCGCGATGGCGCTGATCACCGTTGGCGGGCTGACATATAGCTTGGGCGTAATCTTTTATGCCGCTGAAAACATGCGGTTTTCCAATGCCATTTGGCACGGGTTCGTCGTGGCGGCATCGGCCTGTTTTTTCGCGGCCATCACGATCAGCCTGCACGAAATCGCAAACGCCATGGCGTTTGGCGCATAGTTTTGCACAGCGCAGGGCGATGGTTGCCAATATTGCGCGGCTTGATCTGCCGCGCTAGAGTGATCCCATGTTTACTGTAGAACACGATTATGATGCAACCGTGGTGACCTTGGTTGATGAAGGGGCCGCGCCGTTGCGCGAGGATGTGATTGTCAGCGCATTTGATGATTGCATCACCGTCACGCAGATCGACACGCGCAGTGACCAACCGGTCCAGATCACATTGTCGTTCAGCCAATTGCGCGACCTTCAGGCGGCACTTGACCTGCCCGAAGGCGCCTACCGCCTGCGCAAACCCTAGCCCCAGTTTCGCTTGCATTATTCTGCCATTTCCGGCGAAGCTGCCCTGAACAATTGGGGGCTGGCATGACCACGGGATTTTTCTGGGACGAACGTAGTTTTTGGCACGGCGGCGGCAATTATGCAGGGATGCTGCCGGTTGGCGGTTTGGTGCAGCCGCTTGACGGTGGCCTGCCCGAAAGCCCTGAAACCAAACGCCGCCTGAAAAACCTGATCGAAGTCACGGGGCTTGCGCGTGATCTGGATATGCGCGGCGCGGAAATGGCTACACGCGACGATCTATTGCGGGTGCATCCGGCGCATTATCTTGATGAATTCAAAGCCCTTTCCGACGCGGGCGGCGGTGAATTGGGGCGGCGCACCCCATTTGGCCCGGGTGGTTACGAACTGGCCGCACTCTCCGCTGGCATCGCGAAAACCGCGCTTGCGGCGGTGCTGACAGGCGATTTGACCAACGCCTACGCACTGTCGCGCCCGCCCGGCCACCATTGCCTGCCGGATTATCCCAACGGGTTCTGCCTGCTCAATAACATCGGCATCGCGATCGAGGCCGCCCGTGCCGCGGGCCTTGCCCAGCGCTTTGCCGTGCTCGATTGGGATGTGCATCACGGCAACGGGACCGAAGCCGTGTTTTACGACCGCGATGACGTGCTGACCGTATCAATCCACCAAGACCGCAACTATCCGATGGACACGGGCGCATTTTCTGACCGTGGCACGGGTGCAGGGGCAGGTTACAATCTCAATATCCCGCTGCCGCCGGGCACGGGCCACAAGGGCTATCTTGCCGCGATGGACAGGCTGGCCCTGCCCGCGATCCGCGCCTATGCGCCCGATGTGCTGATCATCGCTTGCGGCTATGACGCGGCGGCCAATGACCCCTTGGGGCGGATGCTGGCCACGGCAGATACATTTGCGCAAATGACGGCGCAGGTCATGGCGCTCGCGGGCGATATCTGCGGCGGCAAACTGCTTTTGGTCCACGAAGGCGGCTATTCCGAAACCTATGTGCCGTTTTGCGGCCATGCGGTGCTGCAAACCCTGTCGTGCAGCACGATCAGCGCCCCCGACCCGTTCGCAGAGGTCTTTCCCTTGCGCCAGCCGGACGCAGGGTTTGATGCCTATCTGGACGGCGTGATCGGCGCGATGGAAGCAGCATTGTAGCACACCGCTAAACCGGCTTTTCGCCCCGCGCCAAGGCTTCCAATATCTTGGCCATACGTGTTTCGCGCGTTTGCGGGCGTTTTGCGGAATGCAACCGGTGGTAAATCGCAAAGATATTGCTGCGGCTTAACGTCTGATAGAACGCCTGCGCGTCGGGGTTATCCGCCAATTCCGCAAGAAAATCAGCCGGAATTTCCATCGTGCCCGACCCTGCATAGGCCTGATCCCAGCGCCCGTCCGCCTTGGCCGCGTCAACCTGTGCCAACCCCGGCGCCTGCATCCGACCCGCCTTCAGCAATGCTTCCACATGATCGCAGTTTTTCTGCGACCAGTTTGATCGCGCGCGGCGCGGGGTAAACCGCTGGTAATAGGACACAGCATCGTTGGATTTCTTGATCCCGTCGATCCAGCCCCAAGCCAGCGCTTCGATCACCGCTTGCTCCCAATCAATCGAGGGGATTTTTGACGCCTTCTTGTAAATCTTGATCCACAGTTCAGGCGCTTGCCCATGATAAACCGACAGCCAGCCACAGAATTCATCGGGTGTCGTGAAACTCTCTACCCTGTCCAGATTGACCTCCACTGCGCTCTCCTTGATTGCCGCTTGCCCAGACTATCAAGCCGCGCACGGGTTGTCAGCGCGCTTGGGCAGTCATATCTGTAGCGCGACCAATTGCAGGACCTGATATGCCCACTTTGAACCAAGCCGCCCTTGATTTCTTGCTGAACCGCCGGTCGTGTCCGGCCAAAACGCTGACCACGCCAGTGCCGGACCGCGCGGCGCTGGAAACGCTGCTGACGGCCGCCGCCCGCACGCCCGATCACGGCAAGCTGGAGCCTTGGCGCTTTATTGTTCTGGAAAAGCCCGCACTTGACCGGCTGGCAGCAAAGGTGGAACAGCGCGGCACCGAATTGGGCATTGATCCCGATAAGATCGCCAAGAACCACGCGCAATTTGCCAATTCAAACCTAGCGGTGGCCGTCGTGTCCGCACCCGTGGTTTCTGACAAAGTGCCCGAAATCGAACAGGTCTATTCTGCAGGCGCGGTATGCTTGGCCTTGGTCAACGCGGGGCTTGCCGCCGGTTGGGGGGCCAATTGGCTGTCCGGTTGGGCCAGCCACGACCGGACATTCATCCGTGACGCATTGGGGCTTGCAGATCACGAAAAAATTGCGGGTTTTATTCACCTTGGGACCGAAACCAATGTGCCACCCGAACGGCCCCGCCCTGATCTGGATGCAATCACAACTTGGGCCAAGGCATGATTTTCACCGCGTTTTTCAAGGCAGTATCGCAACTGCCTGATCCACGGTTCCAATCGGTGCTTTGGCGCGGGATCGGGATCACGATTGCCCTGCTGATCGGCTGTTACGCGGGGCTTTTGGGGTTGATCGACTGGCTCGCCTCTGATCCGATCACCCTGCCCGGCGATGTCGAAATCACATGGTTCGGGGATCTTTTGGGGTTCGGGTCGCTGATCTTGATGCTTTTCTTGTCGGTTTTCCTGATGATCCCCGTCGCATCGGTCATCACGTCGCTATTCTTGGACGAGGTCGCCGATGCCGTCGAGGAAAAACACTTTCCAAACCTGCCGCCAACACCGGCTGTCGGGTTCTTTGAAGGGCTGCACGACACGGTCAATTTCTTTGGGATACTCGTCGCGGCCAATATCCTTGCGTTTGTGCTTTATATGGTGATGCCTTTTGCTGCCGTATTCATCTTTTACGCGATGAACGGCTATCTTTTGGGGCGCGAATATTTCCAGCTTGCCGCGATGCGGCGGATCGGGCGGGCGGGCGCAAAATCGCTGGCCAGGCAGTACCAAGGAACAATCTGGGTCGCTGGGTGCCTGATGGCGCTACCGCTGACGATCCCGCTGGTGAACCTGATCATTCCGATCCTTGGCGCGGCCACATTCACCCATATCTATCATGCGCTTAGTCGGCGTTCAGATCGGGCGTCGCCATCCGGTTGAACCAATCCAGATCGCGCACAGAGATCGCACCCGACAGGATTGTGCCTGCAATCAGCGCCCAGATCGGCACCGCCCAAAGCGTGGTGATGATCGCCTTACGCTTAATCTGCGGGTTTGCGGGCGCCGATGACGGGGTCCCTGGCGTGACAGCGCCCGCCTCGCCTTGGGTTTGCATCCGCAAAGGCAGCACGATGAAGAACACCATCGCCCAGACAACGGCAAATAGAACAATAGCTGACGTGGGGCCCATGGGTAATCCTTTCAATGCTTGTCTTGCTAAATAGGCTGTTCTTGCGATCACGCAAGTAAATCTGCGCAAAATCTTCTAGGCGTGCAGCCCCAAATAGCCGGAAACCGCGCGGTGCAGGCGCGGCGCAATCGCCGTCGGGTCAGTTTCACCTGACATGGCAGCTGTATTGGTAATCGCACGACAGATCGCCACCAGATCCTGCGCCGCGCGTGCGTCGGCATCGGGTGCCACCTCGATGACAACCTGCGCCACAAGCGCAACTAATCTGCGGTCGCGGGCATGATCT
The DNA here is from genome assembly GCF_900115105.1 of Yoonia tamlensis. GTDB lineage: Bacteria > Pseudomonadota > Alphaproteobacteria > Rhodobacterales > Rhodobacteraceae > Yoonia > Yoonia tamlensis. The sequence continues at coordinate 489,589 of NZ_FOYP01000001.1, read as the reverse complement.
TCGACCAGAAGGCCCAATTCGGGCTCAATATACTCGAGCGCGAGCGCCAAGCGCGGGCGTGTATACTGATGTGCCAAGGTCGCATCAATCAGCGCATCAATCGTGGATTTCGGCCCAAGACCGCGTGCAATGATATCCTCAAATCCGGCGAGTAACGCAGCCTTTTCGCGGCGCAGCACTGCGGCGATCACCGCCTCTTTATTGGGGTAATATTGGTACAATGTGCCGATGCTGACACCCGCCAGTTCGGCGACATGGTTTGTGGTCAATCGCGCTCCGCCTTGTGTCTCAAGAAGACGAGCAGCCGCCTCGACAATTGCCGCCATCGTTGCCTTGGCGCGGCCCTGCTGCGCTGATTTTCTTGGTTGATGCGATGTCATGGCAACAGCCCCTGAATGCGAGTTGAGAACCTGAGCATTTACTCACATCTTTGCGCAACCAACAAGCGTCAAAGGATACAGCATGAAATTCACCGCCTTTTTACATCTCCCTGCCCGCCCCGATCGGCTTGCTGTGGATCGCCAAGCACGACGCGACACGTCAGGTTTTACAGAACCCGCGTTCAAATTTCTGGGCATTATACCCACCTGCGAAAACGGGTATGAGGGCTTTGAAAATGCAGCGTGAACTATCGGGCAAAACCATCGTGGTCACCGGCGCGACGCGCGGTATTGGCCGGGCGTTAGCCGGGCAGCTTGTCGCAAAAGGTGCAGATGTTATCGGCGTTGCGCGCGACCAATCCGCGCTTGTCGCGATGGCGGCAAAGTTGGGGCCCGCATTCACGTCCTTGCGCTGCGATCTTGCCGATCCCTCAGACCGGCATGCGCTATGCGAAGCACTCCCAAAGCAAATTGACGGGCTTATCAATAACGCCGCGATACAGATCGAACAGGACTATTTCACCGATCCCGCGCCGCGCGACCCTAGCTCTATTGAAATTGCGCTAAATGTCACCGCAGCTATTGCGCTGACGACACGTCTTTTAGTGCGGCTGCGTCAGGCACCGGCCCCGTTTGTGGTGAATATGACGTCGGGCGTGGCTATTTCTCCCAAAGAACGCGCACCTGTCTACAGCGCGACCAAGGCAGCACTTTCCAGCTTTACGACCGGGTTCCGCTATCAGGCGCAAACCCATTGTCCGCAGATGACCGTCGCCGAAGTGATCCTGCCGATGGTCGACACCGATATGACCGCAGGGCGCGGCAGCGGCAAGATCAGCCCAGATCAGGCTGCTGCACAAATCATCGCAGGCATCATAGGCGGCAAGCACCGGATCTGGGTCGGCAAAGCACGGCTTTTGCCGCTACTCAACCGCATCGCACCAAGGCTTGTCGCAAGAATGCTGCGCTAGACCTCTTCAAGTTCGATCAGGCAGCCTTGGAAATCCTTGGGATGCAGAAAAAGGACGGGTTTGCCGTGGGCGCCGATTTTCGGCTCTCCACTGCCCAAGACGCGCGCGCCTTCGGTGACAAGATGATCGCGGGCCGCAATGATATTTTCCACCTCGTAACACATGTGGTGAATACCTCCGGCAGGATTTTTGTCCAAAAACCCCTGAATCGGGGATGCATCGCCCAACGGGTATAGAAATTCGATCTTTGTATTGGGCAGGGTCACAAAAACCACTGTCACCCCGTGGTCGGGTTCATCTTGTGGCGCGCCGACGTCGGCGCCAAGCATTGTCCGGTATTGCGCGCTGGCAGCTTCAAGATCCGGAACAGCGATTGCGACATGGTTCAGGCGACCGATCATTTCATATTCTCCTCGTTTTGCGAAATATCGCGAAACCCGAAAGCAAGCGCAATGCGTTTTCGTGCATTAACCACCTATTCACCTTGTGCTGCGTTCAATGGTCGCGCCACTGCCAAGGAGAGAATCGCCATGGATGATTTTATGCTCGCCCAATCACCGACAGCAGATCGCCCGCTTTTGGGGGTTACCGCGCTTGTTGTCGAAGACAGCCTTTTCGCTTGCGAAGCCTTGCGCCTGCTTTGCCACCGTTCGGGTGCGCGATTGCGCCGCGCCGATAGCATCGCCCATGCGCGCAGGCATCTGGGCATTTACCGGCCTTGCGTGATTTTGGTTGATGTGGGGCTGCCGGATGGTTCCGGGCTTGAACTGATTGCAATGCTGGCGGCAGCTTCGCCGCGCATTCAGGTGATTTTGGGCATCAGCGGCGACGCGAATGCCGAAACCGCCGTCATGACGGCGGGCGCGGACGGGTTTATCGCCAAACCCATCGCCAATCTGGCCGCGTTTCAGGAATCGATCCTGCGCCATCTGCCCGCGAATCGGCAACCGCCCGGACCGCGCATTGTCAGCGACGAAATGGTGAATCCTGATCTGGTCGCCTACCGTGACGATCTGCATCATATCTCGCAGATCCTGAACCGGCCGCAGGGCCACACCAGAATCGGCTATGTGACGCAGCTTCTGGACGGGATCGCGCGCAGCGCACATGATGATGCATTGGGCAAGGCCGCAAAAACGCTTGCATCGCTGCATTTGACGGGCAGCGACACAACACCTTGCATGACCGCCCTTTCCGATTTGGTCGAAAAACGCATTGCCGCGGGGGGGCCGCTTTAGCCGCCCCCGCTATTTTCCTAGCTTTCCACCGGAATGGTCCGCAGGTGCAATTCGCGCAGCTGTTCATTCAGCGGCTCTGACGGTGCTGCCATCATCAGATCTTCGGCGCGCTGGTTCATCGGGAACATGATCACTTCACGGATGTTGGACGCATCCGCGAGCAACATCACAATCCGGTCGATACCCGCAGCACAGCCACCGTGGGGCGGCGCGCCGTATTGGAACGCGTTGACCATACCGCCGAAACGCTTGTTCACCTCGTCCTCGCCGTAGCCGGCAATCTCGAACGCTTTGAACATGATTTCAGGGCGGTGGTTCCGGATCGCGCCGGAAACCAGTTCATAGCCGTTGCAGGCCAGATCATATTGGAAACCAAGCACCTTTAACGGGTCACCTTGCAGCGCCTCCATCCCGCCTTGCGGCATGGAGAACGGGTTGTGTTCAAAGTCGATCTTGCCGGTTTCTTCGTCCTGCTCATAAATCGGGAAATCCACGATCCAAGCAAAAGCAAAGCGGTTCTTATCGGTCAGGCCCAGCTCTTCGCCAATCACGTTACGGGCCTTTCCGGCGACACCTTCAAACGCCTTCGGCTTCCCGCCCAAGAAAAACGCCGCATCGCCTAGGCCGAGCCCCAGTTGCAAACGGATCGCTTCGGTGCGTTCAGGACCGATGTTTTTGGCAAGCGGGCCAGCCGCTTCCATGCCGCCTTCGACTTCGCCGGATTTCAGCTTGGCTTGGGCTTCTTTCACGGTGATACCCAGTTCCTGCGCCACCGCATCCGCAGTTTTTTCGCGCCAGAAGATATAGCCCATGCCAGGCAGACCTTCTTTTTGGGCAAACACGTTCATCCGGTCGCAGAATTTGCGTGACCCACCGGTCGGCGCTGGAATCGCGCGCACTTCGGTGCCTTCTTGTTCCAGCAATTTTGCAAAAATCGCAAAACCGGAACCGGCAAAATGGTCAGACACAACCTGCATCTTGATCGGGTTACGCAGGTCGGGCTTGTCAGAGCCATACCAAAGCGCGGCGTCACGATAAGAAATCTGCTCCCACGTCTGGTCAACTTTGCGGCCTTTGCCGAATTCTTCGAAAATGCCGGTGATCACGGGCTGGATCGTGTCGAACACGTCCTGCTGTTCAACAAACGACATTTCCAGATCAAGCTGGTAAAAATCAGTCGGCGAACGGTCAGCGCGCGGGTCTTCATCGCGGAAACAGGGCGCGATCTGGAAATATTTGTCATAGCCCGACACCATAATCAGCTGTTTGAACTGCTGGGGCGCCTGCGGCAGTGCGTAGAATTTTCCGGGGTGCAAACGTGATGGCACAAGGAAATCGCGCGCACCTTCGGGGCTGGACGCGGTGATAATCGGTGTCTGGTATTCGCGGAAACCGCTGTCCCACATGCGGCGGCGCATGGACGCCACAACGTCGGAACGCAGCTTCATGTTGTCTTGCATCGCTTCGCGGCGCAGATCCAGATAGCGGTACTTCAGGCGGGTTTCTTCGGGGTATTCCTGATCGCCGAAAACCATCAGCGGCAGTTCTTTCGACGCGCCTAGAACTTCGATACCGCGAATGAACACTTCGACCTCGCCCGTGGGCAATTTCGCGTTCACCAGTTCAGGGTCACGCGCCTTCACTTCGCCGTCGATGCGGATACACCATTCGGACCGGACCTTTTCAACGTCGGCAAAAGCGGCGGAATCAGGATCACAAAGCACCTGCGTAATCCCGTAATGGTCGCGCAGGTCGATGAACAAAATGCCGCCGTGATCGCGTACCCGATTGACCCATCCGGACAGACGGACGGTTTCGCCAACATTGGCGGCGGTCAGATCGGCACAGGTGTGGCTGCGGTAAGCGTGCATAATGTCATGTCCCCATGGGTTCAAAGGTTGTTGCGCCGATACACAAGGTTGCAGCCCCGATGTCAAGGATGGACACCAATTTGGCCATCAATTGGCCCCATCACGCCATGCGCGTGAAAGAATCCTGCCGGTTTTGCGGCCACACGGAAAATTCCGCCCGTTTGTGACACCCCGCACCTTTCTACAAAGGCCCTTGCGCCTTGGGCGCTGTTGTCTATAACCCACGAAAATTTACCTTCCGAAGGGGCCTGCCATGCCAAAGCGTACTGACATCAAGTCGATCATGATCATCGGTGCAGGGCCTATTATTATCGGACAGGCCTGCGAATTCGACTATTCAGGCGCCCAAGCCTGCAAGGCCCTGCGCGAAGAAGGGTATCGCGTGATCCTCGTCAACTCCAACCCTGCGACGATCATGACCGATCCGGGGCTGGCCGACGCCACCTATATCGAACCGATCACCCCCGAAGTTGTTGCCAAGATCATCGAAAAAGAACGCCCCGATGCGTTGCTGCCAACGATGGGCGGACAGACGGGGTTGAACACCTCGCTGGCGCTGGCCGACATGGGTGTGTTGGAAAAATTCGGCGTCGAAATGATCGGCGCGAAACGCGAAGCCATTGAAATGGCCGAAGATCGTAAACTCTTCCGCGAGGCGATGGACCGTCTGGGTATCGAAAACCCCAAGGCCACAATCATTACCGCGCCCAAAAAAGAAGACGGCAAATACGACATCAAGGCGGGCCTGCAACTGGCCATTGACGCGATTGAGTATGTCGGCCTGCCCGCAATCATCCGCCCTGCCTTCACGCTTGGCGGAACCGGCGGCGGCGTGGCCTATAACCGCGCCGAATACGAACATTATTGCCGCACAGGCATGGAAGCGTCCCCGATGGCGCAAATCCTAGTCGATGAATCGCTGCTTGGCTGGAAAGAATTCGAGATGGAAGTCGTGCGCGACAAGGCAGACAATGCCATCATCGTCTGCGCGATCGAAAACGTCGACCCGATGGGCGTGCACACAGGCGACAGTATCACCGTTGCCCCTGCCCTGACCCTGACGGACAAAGAATACCAGGTCATGCGGACCCATTCGATCAACGTCTTGCGCGAAATCGGCGTCGAAACCGGCGGATCAAACGTGCAATGGGCAGTGAACCCTGAAGACGGGCGCATGGTCGTCATTGAGATGAACCCGCGCGTGTCGCGCTCATCCGCGCTGGCCTCCAAGGCCACAGGTTTCCCGATTGCCAAAATCGCGGCAAAACTGGCGGTTGGCTATACGTTGGACGAATTGGACAACGACATCACCGGCGTGACACCTGCATCGTTCGAGCCGACAATCGACTATGTCGTCACCAAAATCCCGCGCTTTGCCTTTGAAAAATTCGCAGGCTCCGAACCCAATCTGACTACCGCGATGAAATCCGTGGGCGAGGCAATGGCCATTGGCCGGACCTTCCACGAGAGCATGCAAAAAGCACTGGCATCCATGGAAACGGGCCTGACCGGTTTTGATGACATCACCATCCCCGGCGCACCCGATGCCGCCGCAATCACCAAGGCGCTTGCCAAACAAACACCTGACCGCATCCGCGTCATCGCCCAAGCCATGCGCCATGGCCTGTCCGATGAAGACATCCACGCCGTGACCAAATTCGATCCGTGGTTCCTTGCGCGTATCCGCGAAATCATCGAAGCCGAGGCCGAGATCATCGCAAACGGCCTGCCCGTCACCGAAGACGGATTGCGCCGCGTCAAAATGATGGGCTTTACCGATGCCCGTCTGGCCAAGCTAACGGGCCGCGACGAAGACAATGTGCGCCGCGCACGCCAGAACCTTGGCGTCAACGCCGTGTTCAAACGGATCGATACATGCGCCGCCGAATTCGAGACGCAAACGCCCTATATGTATTCGACCTATGAAAGCCCCGTCATGGGCGAAGTGGAATGCGAAGCACGGCCATCGGACCGCAAGAAAGTCGTCATTCTTGGCGGTGGCCCCAACCGGATCGGGCAGGGAATCGAATTCGATTATTGTTGCTGCCATGCCTGCTATGCGCTGACCGATCAGGGCTATGAAACAATCATGATCAACTGCAACCCCGAAACCGTGTCGACCGATTATGACACTTCGGACCGGTTGTATTTTGAACCGCTGACGTTTGAACATGTGATGGAAATCCTGCGGGTCGAACAAGAAAACGGCACTTTGCACGGCGTCATCGTGCAGTTCGGCGGGCAGACGCCGCTGAAACTTGCCAATGCGCTCAATGATGCGGGCATTCCGATCCTTGGCACCACGCCTGACAGCATTGATCTTGCCGAAGACCGCGAACGTTTCCAGCAGCTTGTGCAGAAACTGGGGCTGAAACAGCCGCATAACGGTATCGCCTCCACCGACGCCGAGGCGCTCGACATCGCCGAAGGTATCGGCTTCCCGCTGGTCATTCGCCCGTCATTCGTTCTGGGTGGCCGCGCGATGGAAATCGTGCGCGATATGGACCAGCTGCGCCGCTATATTTCAGATGCGGTTGTGGTTTCCGGCGACAGCCCCGTGCTGCTCGACAGCTACCTGTCTGGCGCGGTCGAAGTTGACGTGGATTGCCTGTCTGACGGCAAGAACACCCATGTTGCGGGCATCATGCAACACATCGAAGAAGCCGGCGTGCATTCGGGCGATAGCGCCTGCTCATTACCGCCCTATTCGCTGTCTGACGCAATGATCGCCGAAATCCGCAGCCAGACCGAAAAACTGGCGCTGGCGCTGAACGTGGTCGGACTGATGAACATCCAGTTCGCGGTCAAAGACGAAGAAGTCTACCTGATCGAGGTAAACCCGCGTGCGTCCCGCACCGTGCCATTTGTGGCCAAGGCAACCGATTCAGCCATCGCATCCATCGCCGCACGGCTGATGGCAGGCGAGCCGCTGACAAACTTCCCGCTGCGCGCCCCCTACCCCAAGGCCGAAGACCCGATGGACGTGCTGCCGCTGGGCGACGCATTTACCCTCGCCGACCCGAACACACCGTGGTTCAGCGTCAAAGAAGCAGTGCTGCCCTTTGCCCGCTTCCCTGGCGTCGATACGATCCTCGGGCCCGAAATGCGCTCCACCGGCGAAGTCATGGGCTGGGCGCGGTCGTTTCCGCGTGCATTCCTCAAGGCGCAGATGGGCGCAGGCACCAACCTGCCAACCGAAGGCACCGTGTTCTTGTCGATCAAGGATATGGACAAGACTGCGCAAATGATCGAAGCCGCCCAAATCCTGACCGGTCTAGGGCTGACAATCGCGGCAACACGCGGCACTGCCAAATGGCTGACTGAAAACAACGTGGCCTGCGAAAACGTGAACAAAGTCTATGAAGGCGGGCTAACGATCGTTGACCGGCTCAAGGACGGGCATATCGCGCTGGTCATGAACACCACCGAAGGCGCGCAAGCCGTTGAAGACAGCCGCGAAATCCGCGCGGTCGCGCTTTACGACAAAATCCCCTATTTCACCACTGCCGCCGCGTCCCATGCTGCGGCGCTGGCCATGCGCGCCCGCGCTGAGGGCGAAATCGGGGTGCGCAGCCTTCAAGGCGCCTAAGATAATGGCCGCGTCCGGCAATGCCGGGCGCGCCCAAAGCACTGCAAAATGCCCTTAGGTCACAATCGCACCGCTGTGGACATTTGCGCGCGCCCTACCCTAGGATAACCCACCACAAAGCGGGGGTTGCTATGTATCGTGTCGCCATCACGGGAACCGGGCTTTTCACGCCCTCCCAGATTATCACAAACGACGAACTTGTCGCGGCCTTCAACGCCCATGCCGACCTGTGGAACGCGCAGCATGCAGATGCTATTGCGGCGGGCACAATGGACGCCAAGCCGCATTCAAGCTCCGAATTTATCGTGGCGGCTTCGGGGATCGAAAACCGCTATGTGCTTGACAAGACAGGGCCGCTTGACCCCGCACGGCTGTTCCCGCGCCTGCCGCAACGCCCCGATGACGCGCCCGGCTATATGGCCGAAATCGGTCTGGACGCCGCGCAAAAGGCGCTTGCCGCTGCGGGGCGCACCGCCGCTGATGTCGATCTGGTGATCTGCGCGGCGTCCAACATGGAACGCGCCTATCCCGCTGTCGGCGTCGAAATCCAACAGCTTTTGGGGGCGGGCGGCTTTGCTTTTGACATGAACGTCGCCTGTTCCAGCGCGACATTCGGCATCCAGACCGCCGCCGATATGATCCGCGCCGGATCAATCCGGTCCGCGATTGTGGTGAACCCCGAGATTTGCAGCGCGCATCTCGAATGGCGCGACCGCGATTGCCATTTCATCTTTGGCGATGTCGCCACCGCGACATATCTGGAACGCGACGAAGACCTGACACGACCGCATTTCAAGGTGCTATCTACCCGCTGCGCCACGCAGTTCAGCAATAATATCCGTAATAACAACGGCTTCTTGCGCCGCACCCATGACGCGATGGACGACCGCCGCGACATGCAATTCATGCAAAACGGGCGTAAAGTGTTCAAGGAAGTCTTGCCACTGGTCAGCAATCACATCGCGGACCACCTGAATGACGCAGCCATTGATGCCGGCGATTTGCGCCGCCTTTGGCTGCACCAAGCCAATAAATCCATGAATGATTACATCGGCAAACGTGTGCTGGGCCGCGCGCCAACCGCCGATGAACAGCCAAACGTGTTGCAAGACTACGCCAACACATCCTCGGCCGGGTCGATCATCGCCTTTACCAAATATTCAGACGATCTTGCCCCCGGCGACAAAGGGCTGATCTGCTCGTTCGGGGCGGGCTATTCCGTTGGCTCTGTGATCGTTGAACGTGGTTAATAAGCGGGGTCCACTATGAATAAACCTGTCTTATTGATCGCGTTGCTCGCTTTGGCTGCATGCGGCGGTGTTCCGATTGTGCCGCTGATCTGATCGCGCATTACGCGCCACCTCCAGCGGCCTCTTTCTCAAGGTTCAGCTTCATTTCTATCAATACCTGCTGTAACGCGCTGGTTTCGCGCAGCATCCGTTTTGCCTCATTGATACTGATCGTCCCGTCGGCGATTGACGCGGTATATTCGGCCATCAGCAGTGCAAAGCGTTGGCTCAGCTTGATGACATCATGGTTAACGCTGCCATCCGCATTCGGGCGGTCGGCATGATACGAAAGCCCCATTCCGCGCAACTCTGCCAATGCCGATGTGACATGCGGATAGCGCGCGGCGGCTTCGAGCAATGCAATCGTATCCGCGGGCATAAACCGGTCGGCATGTTCCGGCGCATCCGAATAGTAGCGCCCCAGCGTCGCCTTTGATTTGCCCGCCAGTTCGGCCGCGCGGGCAACCCCGACATCCTTGACCAGACTTTCGGTATGCCGTTTCAGATATCCGCTCATGCTGCTGCTCCTTGTGGCGGCCCGTCAAATAGGGGGAAAATTGCGCTGCATTTCCCATTCCCTGACGTCCGCAATGCTGTCATCATCCGGTTATTCCGTGTGTTGGGATGATTTACCAGTATTGCTGCCGACGGGCACCATATGTTTCGGATCGCGATCCCACCCTCTTTTGGTACTGCGGCGGCACTTGCATCCGTGACGGCGCCAGCGGTAAGAGTGCGTTATGGCTAAGCTCTATTTTAATTACTCGACCATGAACGCGGGCAAATCGACGGTGCTTTTGCAAGCGTCGCACAATTACATTGAACGCGGCATGCAGACCTACCGGATGATTGCGCAGCTCGACAATCGTGCGGGCGCCGGACGAATCGGAAGCCGGATCGGCATCGGTGCCGACGCCGACACATTTGCGCCCTCCGAAGATTTGTTCCAGAAAATCAAGACCCGTCTGGAGGCCAGCCCTTGTGCGTGTATTTTCATCGACGAGGCTCAGTTTCTCGAGACCGAACAGGTTTGGCAACTGGCGCGTGCGGTTGATGATCTTGGCGTGCCGATCATGACATACGGGTTGCGCGTGGATTTTCTGGGCAAGCTGTTTCCGGGCTCCGCCGCCCTTTTGGCATTGGCGGACGAAATGCGCGAAGTACGCACAATCTGCCACTGCGGGAAAAAAGCGACCATGGTCGTGCGCAAGGATGCGGCGGGCAACGTGTTGAAAGATGGCGACCAGATCGTCATTGGCGGCAATGACCGTTATGTGTCATTGTGCCGCCGCCACTGGCGCGAGGAAATGGGCGAAATCACGCAAGCCTAGGCCGAAAATCGGTGCCACCCAAGTGTTGCCTAGCTGGCCATCCGGTCAAGCGTCGGCGCCCCGAAACGGAACCCCGATAGCGCGCCTGAAAGCCCCGTTGCGCCCTGCGCCAACTGATGCCCCATCGCGGTCATTTCTTCGCACATCGCCGCGTTATGCTGCGTTGCGCGGTCAAGCGTTTGCACCGCGTCGTTCAGTTCGTGCACGACGCCAGCCTGGCTGTCGACGGATGTCGTGATATCGCCGATCATCGTGCTCGCGCGTGAGACCTGTTCCACGATACCGGCAAGCGCCTCACCCGCTGCATTAACCAGCGCCGAGCCGTTTTCAACCTCTTGCGAGCTTTTGAAGATAAGCTGTTTCACGCCTTGTGCGGCTTCGGATGTCCGCTGCGCCAATGCGCGCACTTCGGATGCGACAACGGCAAATCCGCGCCCCGTTTCACCGGCGCGCGCGGCCTCGACACCTGCGTTGAGCGCAAGCAGGTTCGTCTGGAAGGAAATATCTTCGATCAAGCTGATAATATTGGAAATTTCCGATGAAGATTGTTCAATGCGCAGCATCGCATCGACCGCGCTTTTTACGATTTCACCATTTTTGGCAGCGCTGTCGCGTGCCTGCGATGCGGTCAGGTTCGCCTGCTTTGCCCCATCGGCGGTTTCGCGCAGGGTCTTGGTCAGTTGTTGCAGGCTTTCGGCGGTCCGTGACAGGGTGCCCGATTGCACCTCTGTACGTTGCGCCAGATCATCTGCGGCCCCCGACAATTCGCGTGCGCTGACATTATATTCGTCCGATGTTTCCGTGGCGGTCAGCAGCACCTCGCGCAGGCTGTAAACCAGTTCATTGAAATGAAACCGCAAATCTTCGAATTGTTCGGGCAGTTCATCATCAATGGTTTGCGACAGGTCTTGTTCCGACAATGTCTTGAGCCGCGTATTCAAAAGCTGCACCACAGATGTCGCGGCGCGGCGTTCCTGGGTTGCCTTCTGTTCGGCCAATTCGCTGGCACGTTGTGATTCGTGCATCGCATCACGTTGCAATATCAACGTGTTATCCATTGCCTGGCGTTGCATTATCGACATGGTCAAAATGACAGTCTCCATAATCACAACGCCCGCATGTATCATTGTGCGCGCGATGAACCCTTCGGTCATATCGGGATAGACCAATGCAGGCATTGTCAGGGCCATGACCAGATGATGCACCGCGATAAACGCGGCCGAACCCAGCAACACCTTGATATCATACATCACCGCGATCACCGCGAGCACAGCGAAATACATCATATGGCTGTCGATCTGCCAAGGATGCCCTTTGAATGCGACCGTGAAAGCCATGTTCAAAAGCAGCAGCACAAACGCAAGCATCGCCTTTGCCGATCCGGGCATAAAGTACAAGGTCGCAATCGCTGCAGCGGCAACCGCGACCGAAAACAGGCCCAGCCCGACCGCAGGATTGCCGATCACCAGCGCGGTGATCGTCGGCAATGGCGTCAGCACAGCCAAAGACCAGAGCGCAAGCCGGACACCGCTTTGATCTTTGGGATGCTGGGACAAATCATCGTGCATGGGGTCACCTAATCTAATTAATATCGGCACCAACCGCGTGGCGTTCGCCAGTATATGGACCGATAGTTTTTAAGATTAGGTGAACCGCGCTAGTAAAAACTTTGCGGGTCGATATCGATCGACAGGCGCAAATCCTTGGGCAGCCGGAATTGCCCCGCCCATTGCGCAAGCGCCCTTTGCAGCGGTGCGGATTTTTCGGCCTTGACCAATAGCCGCACACGGTGCCGCCCCCGCACCCGCGCAATCGGGGCAGGCGCAGGCCCGAATACCTGCGCGCCGATCCGGCGCAGCGGGTCATCACGCCGCGCCATTTCCGACCCGAAATCAAAGACCTCCTGCACATTTGGACTGCTCAGGATGATCCCTGCCATGCGCCCGTAAGGCGGCACGCCCGCCGCTTTGCGCTCGGCGGCCTCGGCGGCCCAGAACGCCTCTTCGTCGCCCGATAGAATAGACCGGATCACCCCATGTTCGGGCTGATAAGTCTGCAACATCGCTTCGCCCGGCGTGTCGGCGCGCCCCGCCCTGCCCGCAACCTGCCGCATCAATTGGAACGTGCGTTCAGCGGCGCGCAAATCCGAACCTTGCAGGCCCAAATCCGCATCAATCACGCCCACAAGCGTCAGTTTCGGAAAATTATGCCCTTTGGCGACCAGCTGCGTCCCGATGATAATATCGGTGCCGCCTTCGGCGATTTCTTCGATATGCGCCTTCATAGCGCGCGCTGATCCATATAAATCGGACGACAGCACAGCGACTTTTGCGTCCGGAAACAGCGCGGTAACCTCCTCGCCCATGCGTTCAACACCGGGGCCGACGGCGCTCAGCCGGTCTTCGGCCTCGCAATGCGGGCATTGGGTGGGCATTGGTTTTGTCTCGCCGCATTGGTGGCACATCAACCGTTTAAGAAACCTATGTTCGACCATGCGCGCATCGCAATGGTCACAGGCAATCTGGTGCCCGCAGGCGCGGCAAATCGTGATCGGCGCATAGCCACGGCGGTTCAGAAAAACCAGCGATTGTTCGCCTTTTTCCAGACGTGCAGCAATGGCCGCGCGCAGCGTCGGCGACACCCATTTTCCACCCGGGACATCCTCTGCCCGCATATCAATCGCGGACATTTTCGGCATCACCGCCGCGCCAAACCGTGATTTCAACTCCAGCCGACGGTATTTGCCCGCATCCGCATTCGCCCAGCTTTCTAGGCTGGGCGTAGCCGAAGCCAGCACCACCTGCGCCCCGTTGATCGCAGCACGCAGCACCGTCATATCGCGGGCGTTATACAGCACGCCCTCTTCTTGTTTATAAGATGTGTCATGTTCTTCATCGACCACAACCAGCCCTAGGTTCTGGAACGGCAAGAACAGCGCAGACCGCGCGCCAACAACCAGCTGCGCATCGCCTTGGCCAACCATACGCCAGCAGCGGCGGCGTTCGGTCATGGTCACGCCCGAATGCCATTCGGCGGGCTTCATGCCAAACCGCGCCTCGACCCTGTTGATAAACTCCCCCGAGAGCGCGATTTCCGGCAGCAACACAAGCGCTTGCCGTCCCATCCGTAGACATTCTGCGACGGCCTCAAGATAGACTTCTGTCTTGCCTGAACCGGTGACACCCTTGAGCAATGTCGTGCCGTATTTATCGGTCCGCAGCGCCGCGCGCAGCGTTTCTGCGCCAGCGGCCTGATCCGCGCTAAGTTCCTTACCGCCGTAATCGGGGTCTAATTTCGGATAGGGCGTGTCGCGCGGGGCTTCTTCTTCACGGATCGCGCCATGTTTGACCAATCCTTTGACCACAGAGGTGCCAACCCCTGCCATTTCAGCCAGCTCTTTCAACGTAAACGACAGCCCGCCATAATCGCGCAGCACGCCCAGCACCTTTTCGCGCGCATCGGTCATACGGTCCGGCACACCATCTGCCAGCCGGTAAACCTTGCGCATCGAAGGCGCATCACCAAGACCCGGCGCACGGGTCGCAAGGCGCAGCATCGCATGCAAGGGGGTCAGCGTGTATTCGGCGGCGCGGGTCAGGAACACGCGCATTTCATCACGCATGGGCGCCACATCCAAAACCCGGATCACCGACCGGATCTTGCTGCGGTCATAGTCGCCCTGCCCAGCACCCCAAACAACGCCCAGCACCTTACGCGGGCCAAGCGGCACCTCAACAAATGCGCCCAGATGGCAACCGCCTTCGGGGGCTTTATAGTCCAGCAGACGGTCAAGCGGTTGCGCAGTCAATACGCCCACCAAATCGCCCTCGTGGAAATAGCTATCGGTCATACTCACCTTTTGCGGGTTCACGGCTTGCCTGACATCAGGTAAACGCTGTCGTAACAAACACCAACCCAGACGCGGAGTGAACCCATGAAGTTTTTCGTAGATACAGCCGAGATCGACCAGATCAAAGAATTGAATGACCTAGGCATGGTCGACGGGGTCACGACAAACCCGTCGCTAATCGCCAAATCGGGCCGTGATATCCTCGAAGTGACCAAAGAAATCTGTGACCTCGTTGACGGTCCGGTTTCTGCAGAAGTTGTCGCTCTCGACGCCGAGGGCATGATCGCCGAAGGCCGCAAGCTCGCAAAAATCGCCGACAACATTGCAGTGAAAGTGCCGCTGACATGGGCAGGCCTGCAAGCCTGTAAAACGCTCACCGACGAAGGCACCATGGTCAATGTGACCCTGTGCTTCTCAGCGAACCAAGCACTTTTGGCCGCCAAAGCGGGTGCCACATTCATCAGCCCCTTCATCGGCCGTCTGGATGACATCAACATCGACGGGCTTGACCTGATCGAAGACATCCGCACGATCTATGACAACTACGGCTTTGAAACCCAAATCCTTGCCGCATCGATCCGCTCTGCCAACCACATGTCAGATTGCGCCAAAATCGGCGCCGACGTCGCCACCGCACCACCCGCGGTGATCAAAGCCATGGCCAACCACGTACTGACCGACAAAGGTCTGGCAGGGTTCATGGCCGACATCGAAAAAGCAGGTATCAAGATCCTTTAAGTAACTATCGCCGCCAAGTTGCCTGCGGGTGGCTTGGCGGCAATTGCCCCGCTGAAAGCGGGCGACAATAGACAGTTTCGGTCGAACGCGGATGTCCGATATGTGGGCTCTGCAGACTTTCACCGCCCGCGCACCAATGTCTGCCATGCTGTTCCTTAGTGCATTGTCAAAAAATTTATCGAATGGTCAGCGCGCGCAGATCCCGTCTTTGATCTTCGCCTCTTTCATTCTAATTTATCAAGCAACGCTACCTCCCGCAAAGGCAGGTCCATGGTCGAGAATCCTACCCCGTTTGTACCGCACAAATTACCTCCAAAAACGTCACTTCATCGATCGTTGACCCTCCCGCTTCTCACGCTCTACGGGTTGGGGGTTACTGTTGGCGCCGGAATTTACGTCCTTATTGGTGTCACTGCGGCGCAAGCAGGCCCATTTGCTTGGGTCGCGTTTCTGCTCGCGGCAATTGTTGTCGGGTTTACAGCTTTCTCCTATGCTGAGCTCGCGACACGCTATCCGGTCAGCGCCGGTGAGTCTGCGTATGTAGACGCGGGCTTTGGCCGCGCGGATCTGGCAACTGCAGTGGGTATTCTCGTTGCGACCTCGGGGTTGATTTCGGCATCCGCCATCACGGTAGGCGCCTCCGGCTACTTGGGCAGCCTGACGGGCGTACATTCGTCCGCCCTTATCTTGGGAATCGTGACGACGATGGGATTGCTGGCATGGTGGGGGATAACCCAATCAGTTATGGTTGCAGGCATCATCACTGTCATCGAAATTCTAGGCCTGATTTTTGTGATTGGCTGGAGCGTCGCCATGACCGAGAGATTGGGCGCCACTCCGACAGAGATCATACCACCTATATGGGGCGGCCACTGGACGGGTATTATCAGTGCGACGGTACTCGCTTTTTTTGCGTTTATCGGTTTCGAAGACATGGTGAATGTTGCGGAAGAAGTCGAAAATCCACGGCAAACCATTCCGAAAGCGATCATCTACACGCTTGCAATTGCGACCATTCTCTACTTGGCTACCTGTATCGCTGTGACCATGGCCGTCCCGATGCAGGCGCTGGCGGGGTCGTCCGCGCCATTGACCCTCGTCTTTATTGATGCGCCCGATGCAGTGCAGATCAGCTTCGCCGCTATCGCGGTCGTGGCGACGGTGAATGGGGTGTTGATCCAGATGATCATGGTGTCGCGCGTCATATATGGCATGGCCGATCGAGGTCGCTTGCCCGCCTGTTTCGCGCGACTATCGGCCAAAACGCATACGCCATCTGTCGCCACCGCATTTGTCGCAGTCTGTATCCTCGGGCTCAGTCTATTCCTACCAATTGCACGCCTTTCAGAATGGACGTCTCAAATCGTTCTTTGCGTGTTCGTATGTGTCAATTTGGCTCTAGTTGCCATCAAGCGCCGTGCCGAACCTGCGGATGATCATTTTTCGATACCGCTGCTGGTGCCGGTTTGCGGGGCAATCCTCAGCGGCATCTTGTTGGTAACGTCGGTGATCTAACACTGCGAGATGCCGCATGGCGGAGATACAATAAACTGGGCTCCAAGCCGTCATCGGAGCCAAACACATTGCCCCGTCAACATGTACCCCCCGTACCTCCAGCATTCGTGCCATCCACCTTTGGCCCTAGAGCGCCCCGTTAACTCAGCCATTCCCAGCCAGATGCCCGACGTTTTGCCGACCTTATGCCGACGCATCGCCGACCGCGCATTTCCCTGTAAAATAAAGCTTTAACCGATGATTCGGGCCGCACTCCAGAAACTCACCGCGCGGTGGTCAGACCAGCCCCTTAAGTGAAACCCAAAAGTCACCCTTTGACGCCCCACAAAAATAATTGCGGAACGGTGCGCGGCAAACTGCTACAATCCTGACAAAACAAAAGAGCAGTTAGATGAGCACACTTCGAATGAATGGCTATACCCACGAGACGACCATCACGCGCAATGGTCGGTGATAGTATTGTTGACCTGCTCAGCGCACCCTATCGTTTCAAAGAACATAAATGAAAAGGCACTATAATGCTGATCCGCGTTGGCGATGACCGCACATCGCATATTGATCTTGTTTTGGCTGGTTTGCTGTCTTCAATTGCCGGGGCGCTAAATGCGGTTGGCTTCCTGATTGCCGGATCGTTTACGGCGAACATGACCGGCAATATTTCAGCACTCGCGGACCACGTCGCCAACGGTGCGTTTATGATCGCGCTTTCCTTTGGAGGATTGGTTATCGCCTTTATTTGCGGGGCTACTCTCGCGGCGATCACAATCCAAGCGGGTGAAAGACACGGCGTTCGTACCATTTATGCGCTGGCAATCACCGCCGAGGCATTTATCGTGTTGGCCTTGGGCATTGCGCTTGCACGTTCTGCAGGAAATACGCATGAGACCCTTTTTGTCATCGCGCTCAGCTTTGTGATGGGGCTTCAGAACGCCGTCACCACAATGATATCGCGCGCACGGGTACGCACGACACATGTGTCAGGCATGGCAACCGACATCGGCATCGAAATGGCCGCCTTGTTCGGGGGGCAAAAAATGAAGCAAGACGCACTCCCCAAGCTTAAACTACACAGTTTGACGCTCATTTGCTTTACCTTGGGCGGTGTATGCGGCGCGCTGATCTTTGGTTTTGTCGGGTTTTGGTTATTTGTAATTGCTGCATGTATGTTGTTGTTCATGAGCTTACCCGAAGTATTGCGCGCGCGTAGGGGTTAGTTGCACGGCAGTAATACGTGAAAAACGGGTGAATCCCAAAAGCCACCCCTTTCACGCTCCGCAAAAATAATTGCAGAACCGCGCGCGCCAACCTGCTACAGTCTTGAAAAACCAATAGAGCAGTCTGATGAGTACACCCGAGATGGATGAACAAACCCGCGAAAAAATCATCGCAAATCCGAACCTTTTGCTGGAAGATCATGACGTTATGCGCGCGCTTGTCGGCGGCAATGACGACAATATGGGCGGCAATATCGTGGACCTGCGCGGCATCGCGATGGAACGGCTCGAGGCGCGGTTCGACCGCCTAGAAGACACACACCGCAACGTGATCGCCGCCGCCTATGACAATCTGGCGGGTACCAATCAGGTGCACCGCGCGATCCTGCGGATGATGGATGCGCAGACCTTTACGACCTTTCTCGAAGATCTGGCGGGCGATGTTGCCAATACCCTGCGCGTCGATGCGATCCGGCTGGTTCTCGAAAGCGCAAACCCCGAAACCGATGGCGATATGGGCCCCGCTGTGGCCGTCGTCCCCGAAGGGTTTATCGACGATTACATCACCCTTGGCCGCAACATGCCCGTGCGCCAGATCACCCTGCGCAAATTCGATGTTGCGGGCGCCAGCCTTTATGGCGAACGCGCGGGCTATATCCAGTCAGAGGCCTGCCTCAAGCTTGACCTTGGCAAGGGCAACCGGCCTGGAATGCTGATCATGGGTTCCGAAGACCCGCAACAGTTCACCGCGCAGCAAGGCACTGATTTGCTGACGTTTTTTACAGGCGTCTTTGAACGGGTCATGCAGCGCTGGTTGGGCTGATGATCTCGGCGGCGCTGACAGATACGCTGGCAAAATGGCTCGACCACAAGCGGGCCTTGTCCGGCGCGGCCGACAATACGCTCAAGGCCTATCAGACGGATGTGCTGGGTTTTTTGGCCTTTATGACGCAGCATCATGGCGGCGGGCTGGGGCTTGCGCCGATAGCTGCGATCACTACCCGCGATATGCGGTCATGGATGGCCCATGAACGCGGGCGCGGTGTTGGCGCGCGGTCGCTGGCGCGGTCATTGTCGGCGGTGAAATCATTCTACCGCTGGCTGTCCGAGCGCGAAGAATTTGAACCCACAGCCGTCCTGTCCACCCGCGCGCCGAAATTCCAGAAAAAACTACCGCGCCCGCTGGCCGAAGATGCCGCTGCCGCGATGCTTGACACGATTGGCAACCAAGCCCGCGAACCTTGGGTTGCAGCGCGCGATACGGCGGTGATCACGCTGCTTTATGGTTGCGGCTTACGGATATCAGAGGCGCTCGGCCTGACCGGCGCAGACGCGCCCCTGCCTGCCGTGTTGCGGATCATGGGCAAGGGCGGCAAGGAACGGATCGTGCCCGTGCTGGATGTCGCGCGCGCTGCGGTCGACGCCTATGTCGCGCAATGCCCCTATCCGCTTGAGCCAGCAGGACCACTGTTTCGCGCGGTGCGCAGCGGGCCGCTCTCGCCGCGCGCGATCCAGAAAGTCATGGCGCAAACGCGGATGCTATTGGGCCTGCCTGCAACCGCCACGCCGCACGCGCTGCGCCATTCATTTGCGACGCATCTGCTGTCCGCGGGGGGCGATTTGCGCACCATTCAAGAACTTCTCGGGCATGCGTCGCTATCGACAACCCAAGCCTATACAGCCGTCGATTCCGCGCGTCTGATGGAAGTCTACGACAAGGCCCATCCCAAAGCATGACTAACCGATTGCCCATCCCGCCATTATCGACCATATCGGTTTCATGAATATCCGCACCAAAGCCCTTAGCGTCCATTTTCTTACCGCCACAGGCGCCGTTTTCGCGATGCTGGCGATGCTGGCCGCGGTGGACGAAAAGTGGAACATGATGTTCCTCTGGCTTGTGGTTGCGTTTTTTGTCGATGGAATCGACGGGCCATTGGCGCGCCGCTATGACGTGAAAACCAATGCGCCGGTGTTCGACGGGGTCCTGCTGGATCTGATAATTGATTACCTGACCTATGTCTTTGTGCCTGCCTATGCGCTGTTCAAATCAGGGCTGCTTCCGGGCTGGACTGGTTGGTTTGCTATCATCATCATCACTTTTGCCTCTGCGATGTATTTTTCTGATACGCGCATGAAAACAAAAGACAATTCATTTTCCGGCTTTCCGGGATGCTGGAACATGCTGGTGCTTGTGATTTTTGCGCTGGCCCCAAGTTTCTGGGTTTCGTTACTGCTTGTGGCAAGCCTTGCGGTTGCAATGTTCCTACCGTTAAAATTCGTGCATCCGGTGCGGACAGTGCGTTGGCGCGTGTTGACTTTGCCGATGGCACTTGCTTGGACCGGATTTGCAGGCTGGGCCGCATGGGTTGATTTCCACCCCGAAAGTGCCGCGCATTGGGGGCTGATCGTCAGCTCTGTTTACTTGCTTTTGGCGGGTGTTGCGCAGCAGGTTTTTCCGGCAAAATCAGCGGGCTGATTTACCCTTAGGGAAATATTATCTTTCGTGTTATAGTTGTCTTATTCTTATACGACATCTCGGATTGAGAGATACTTATGAAAACGCAAAAGTCATTTGTGCCCGCCCATCGTGCGCGCCGTAATACACGCCAACCAAACGGCCCGTTGCAATCCGCAGCAGATGCTCGCACAGGCGCAGGGCCGCTTGCCGCGCTCCAACGCATGGCCGATGCCCAAGGCCCTGCACAGCGCATGCAAGACGAAGAAATGCAGGGCAAATTCATTCAACGCGCAGAGGCCCCAAATGCCAATCGCACCGGATTGCCTGACAACCTGAAGTCAGGGATCGAAAACCTGTCCGGCATGTCGATGGACCACGTCCGCGTCCACCGCAACTCCGACAAACCTGCCACAGTTCAGGCGCACGCCTATGCGCAAGGCAGTGATATCCACCTTGGCCCCGGTCAGGAAAAACACCTCCCCCACGAGGCATGGCATGTGGTGCAACAGGCGCAAGGCCGCGTAACAGCAACAACGCAGTTGAAGGGTGTTGCTTTAAATGATGACGCCGGACTAGAGCATGAGGCCGACGTGATGGGCGCAAAGGCAGTGCAGATGGTTGCCGTTGCGGCCAGATCCGGCTCCCAGCCGGTTTCCGGCAGTGGACACAATGCTGCTGTTGCCCAGCTTGTCTTGATCGAAAACACCGCAGAAAACCGCCAGCGCGAAGCACAATTAACTGCCCAATATCACAATGCCGAGGATAATGCGCGGGCCACGCTGCTGGAAAATGGCGGAAACTGGACTGCCGATATTTTGCAGCGCGCCATCAACTTTTGGCAAAACGCGGCTGACCTGCGGACGCAAGCAGGCGCGATGCATGTTGAACAGGATGCGGGTCATCTACAGGCGATCCGTTTTTGTGAAAATCGGGTCAATATGCTCAGCGGACTTCTTGCGCGGCGCAGGTAAGCTAAATCAACAGCCCGGCTGCCCCTTCCAATCGCAGCAACGCCACCTTTGCATCCACGCCGCCTGCGCCGGAATAGCCGCCAAGGCCCTGCGCCCCTAGCACCCGATGGCACGGGATCAGGATGGGAATGGGGTTTGCGCCGCAGGCTTGGCCGATGGCCTGCGCTGAGACGTTCAACTGTTTTGCCAAATCGCCATAGCTGCGCGTTTCACCGTAAGGAATTGCGCAAAGTGCGGCGTAGAAAATTTTCTGAAAGGGCGTTCCGCGGGGCGCGAGCGGCATAGAAAATGCGGTCAGATCGCCAGCAAAATATGCTGCCAATTCGGCGCGCGTCAGGTCAAAAAGCGCGCCTTGGGTCAACGTCCCCGCCCGCCCCCAGACCAAACCGGTTATGGCGCCATTTTCGGCATCAGCGCCCAGCGGACCCACAGGTGATGTTGCACAAATTAGCGCGCTCATATCGGGTGCACCTGGGCTGTGGTCCCTATTTTATATGGGTTTTCATGCATTTACGCCTAACGCTTCCTCCCGCGCCAGACAAAACCGGCCACGGCGACCAAAATGAGCATCGACAATATCGCATCCGGACGCGGCGATATCCATAGTTCACTGTGGCTGATTATCATACCGTCGACAACCAGCGGCCACATGATCGCATTAGCGCCCCCATGCGCGATCACGGCGGGCCAGACGGAATTGCTGCGCTTGCGCGACACGCCGTACCAAACCGCCATCGCAAGCGTCTCTGTCAGGTAGATCGGGATGAACAATAAAACCGGAATATCAGCCATTTGGCCAAATGTCGCAAGATAGGGGATATGCCAAAGCGTCCAGATCACGCCGACCAAAAGGTGCCGCCTCAGATCGGGCACGCCCAGCGTTTCAAGCTGCGGCTCGAGATAACCGCGCCAACCGAATTCTTCGCACACCGCGTAGAACATCGTGACCGGTAGCATCGCTAGAATTGCAGGGAAATAGCGCGGTAAAAACCCGTCTGTAAACGACAGCGCCCCCAATTGCGCGCCCATTAGCAGCGACACCAGAACCAGCGCTGGAAACACCAAAAGCGCGAGCGCGTAATCAAATCCGTTGCCGCGCAAATTTAGTCGCAGGCCTGCTGTTTTCCACCCCTCACGGCCAATGACCCGTAGGCCCACAGCCGTCAAAAGAGGGCTTAGGATAAACATAAGCCCCCCGATATCATGCCCTTGTGCCACCAGCAGGCAGCCCAAAATGGACAGCCCATAGGTGCCGCCGACAAAAATCGCGATACCG
Organism: Yoonia tamlensis; assembly: GCF_900115105.1. Taxonomy (GTDB): domain Bacteria; phylum Pseudomonadota; class Alphaproteobacteria; order Rhodobacterales; family Rhodobacteraceae; genus Yoonia; species Yoonia tamlensis. The sequence goes on along the minus strand of NZ_FOYP01000001.1, from coordinate 466,895 downwards.
CGCCAATGTGGCGTCATGGCAATGCCTCCAGTGTTTCATCGATCCAAATGATTTCCGCCTCGACATGGCGCAGCCCGTTGATAAGCGTGGCGCGCCGCAGCACGGCGCTGATGTCGCCGCCTTTGGGCAGGCTTGCCGCGATGGCCTGAAAGGTATCGCGGAGCGCATGGGCCTCTGCCCGCCGCGCCTGAAGCTGCGCGCGCACATCTGCTGCGCCGATCCGCCCGCCAAAGAACATTTTTAGTAAAAAAGGTTCGCGCGTCTCTTCAACAGGCGCGATCGCGCGCAGCCATGCATCAAGTTCGGCCAGCCCCGCCTGCGTCGCAAAATGCAGCTTGCGTTGGCGGCTATCGCCCTCAACTGCCTGCACTGCGACCAGCCCGTCCGCGATCAAACGTGTCAATGTCCGGTAAACCTGCGCCTGATCCGCAGGCCAGAAGTGCTGCACAGAGGCATCCATCGCCTTGCGCAGATCATACCCGCTAAAGGGTTTGACCGATAAGAATCCAAGAATGGCAAAGCGGAGTGACATAGGGGATTAATATAGGACTAATCATATATGACAAGTCCTATATTAAATATTTAAAAACCCGGCACATTGGCCGGGTTTTTCTGTTTAACTCAGCGCGTCGTTGCAGCGCCCGCAGACACCTGCGTGGCTGTGGCTACCTACATCGGGCAGGATTTTCCAGCACCGCTGGCATTTTTCGCCTGTCGCGCGGGCAAAGACAACGGCCACATCCGCGACATCGTCCAAGCTGAACGCGCTCTCTGGTACCGCATCCGTGCTGACATGGATGCCCGATGTGATGCACAGATCGTCAAAGCTGACGGTTTCCAGCACTTTGGCCACTTCCGGCGTGACATAAACCGTTGGCGCGGCCTCAAGTGAGGCACCGATCACCTTGTTGGTGCGTTCGACTTCGAGCGCGCCAGTCACCGCGCGCCGCACCTGCCGCACGACCGCCCATTTGGCTGCCAGCGCATCGTCGCGCCATGCCACTGGTGTCTCGGCAAAATCTTCGAGATGGATAGAGCTTTCTTCGCCTGCGAACCGCTCGAGCCAGACTTCTTCCATTGTGAAGGTCAGCATCGGTGCCAGCCATTTGGTCAACCGGTGGAACAAGATATCCAGCACGGTGCGCGATGCGCGGCGGCGCGCGGTGTCGCCGTCGCAATAAAGCGCATCCTTGCGGACATCGAAGTAAAACGCCGACAATTCAAGCGTGGCAAAGGTAAATACCGCTTGGAACACGCCTTGGAAATCGAACTTTGCGTAGCCTGCGCGCACCTGTTCGTCCAACTCTGCCATACGGTGCAGAATCCAACGTTCCAGTTCGGGCATATCGGCGGGGTCGACGCGGTCGGCCTCAGAAAAATCAGCCAAAGACCCCAGCATAAACCGCAGCGTATTGCGCAAACGGCGATAGCTATCGGCAACCCCTTTGAGGATTTCATCCCCGATCCGGTGATCGTGTTTATAGTCAGTTGTCGCCACCCAAAGCCGCAGAATATCCGCGCCATATTGTTTGACCACCTGTTCCGGCACGATTGTGTTGCCCAAGGATTTGGACATTTTTTCGCCCTTGGCGTCCAAGGTAAACGCATGGGTCACAACCGCGCGGTAAGGCGCGTGCCCGATTGTCCCACAGGCCTGCAGCATCGACGAATGGAACCACCCGCGGTGTTGGTCGGTGCCTTCAAGGTAGACATCGGCGGTACCATCATCTGACCCATCCGCGCGATCACGCAGAACAAAGGCATGGGTTGACCCGGAATCGAACCAAACGTCCAAAATATCAAAGACTTGGGTATAGGCGTCATGATCCACGTCATCGCCCAGGAACCGCGCCTTGGCCCCTTCGGCATACCATGCATCCGCGCCGTCAGCCTCAAACGCAGCCAAAATGCGGGCATTCACGGCCTCATTGCGCAGCAAGAAATCAGGGTCCGTTGGCAGCGCGCCATTCTTGGTAAAGCATGTCAGCGGCACGCCCCAAGCCCGTTGACGCGACAGCACCCAGTCTGGGCGCGCCTCGATCATGGAATAAAGGCGGTTGCGCCCTGTTTGCGGGGTCCAAGTGACCAGTTCATCGATTGAGCGCAGCGCACGTTCGCGGATCGTCGTGCCGTATTGGTCCTTGCCATCCCCCACAGCGCGGTCCACAGCGGCAAACCATTGCGGCGTGTTGCGATAGATCACAGGGGCCTTGGACCGCCATGAATGCGGATAGCTGTGCTTGATCACGCCGCGCGCAAACAGCCCGCCGACCTCGGCCAGTTTGGACATGATGACGGTATTCGCGTCGCCTTCCCACGGGTTGTTCTTGTTCTTTTTGTTGGGCTTGTCACGCAGGATTTTCGCCCCGCCAAAGAACGGCAGATCAGCACGCAGCGATCCGTCTTCCATCACGTTATAGGTGATGACCTGTTCCAACATGCCCAGATCACGGTAAAGCTCGAATTCATCCATGCCGTGTGATGGGGCGCAATGGACAAAGCCGGTTCCTTCGTCTTCGGTCACAAACGGAGCCGCGCGGAAATCGCGGGGTTCGTCCCATTCGCCATTGCTGCCTTCGGCGCCATGCAGCGGGTGTGACAACGTGGTGCCAGACATATCGCCTACATCGCTTAGCCGTGTAAATTCAGTAATCCGCGCTTTGGCAAAGACCGCCTCGGCCTGCTTGTCCGCAAGGATATAGCGTTCGCCTTTGCACACCCAATTATCTTCGGGCGCATCCGCAACTTCGTAGACGCCATAAGAAATGGTATCCGAATAGACGACAGCCTTGTTCGACGGGATTGTCCAAGGGGTCGTTGTCCAAATCACAACGCTTGCCCCCTTCAGGGCCGCATTGTCCGTTTCGCGCACGGGAAACTTCACCCAGATCGCAAAGCTTTCCTTGTCGGCATATTCGACTTCGGCCTCGGCCAGCGCGGTTTGCTCGACCGGTGACCACATCACGGGTTTGGACCCTTGATACAGCGTGCCGTTCATCAGGAACTTCTGGAATTCCTCCGCGATCACGCGCTCGGCGTGGAAATTCATCGTCAGATACGGCTCGTCCCAGTTGCCTTGCACGCCCAGACGTTTGAATTCCTCGCGCTGCACATCAACCCATCCTTGGGCAAACTTGCGGCATTCCTGACGGAAATCGACGACATCAACATCGTCCTTGTTTTGACCCTTGTTGCGGTACTGCTCTTCGATCTTCCATTCGATCGGCAGACCGTGGCAGTCCCAGCCGGGAATATAGCGCGCATCGCGGCCCATCATCTGGTGCGACCGCACGACCATGTCTTTCAGGATCTTGTTCAGCGCGTGACCAATGTGCAAATGCCCGTTTGCATAGGGCGGACCATCGTGCAGGGTGAAGGGTTTGCGGCCTGCGGCCTTGGCGCGCAGTTTGTCGTAAACACCGATCTGCGCCCAACGGGCCAGCCAATCGGGTTCGCGTTGCGGCAATCCGGCGCGCATCGGGAAATCGGTGCGGGGCAGGTTTAACGTGTCTTTATAGTCTGTGGTCTCGGCGCACATCAGAGGCGTCCTTTGCATATCAGGAATACATATAGGTAAGGAGCGGTGCGCATCGGCAGACACCATTGTCCCGGCTGGCTCGCGTCAATCAAACCGCCGGGCAGGTAATGCGTATGATCATCATGCTCAACTTCATAGCGCCGCTTATAGGCGCGGTCGCATGGGGGGTAAAGGGCGCACTGAGGTTGGAAAGCCAACGCGCGCATGAAAAAAGGCGCTGACATCTTGCCAGCGCCTTCTTCGTTTATTTGTGGGTGGAATTAATTAGCGCGATACTGTGCGGCTGTTTGGCAAACGCAGCCAAACTTCGACCCGGCGGTTACGTTCGCGTCCTACTTCGCTGTCATTGCAAGATAGCGGCAGCAGTTCACCATAACTGATCGGCAGCAAACGTGCGTTATCCGCTGCTGACAGCGATTGCGCCAGAATGCTCCGAACGGCTTCAGCACGGTTTTGCGCCAAGCGTGTATTGCGCACGCGATCACCGACTGAATCGGCAAAACCAACCAACAGCACTTCAAAGCCATCGAATTCTCCGGCTTTCATACGCACGGCTAGTTCTTGCACGTTGCGAATTGATTCAACGTCCAAGTTACTTGACCCCGTGTTAAATCGGAATGAAACGCTCAGCCGGTCAGCGCCGCGCAATTGCCGCATCATGTCTGAATACTGCGCACCATCAAAATCAGGCTCAACCGCTGCGGTATGCACAAGCATCATCCCCATGTCTTCAAGACGCATCCGCTCTAGATCACGGTCAACGAAGTTACTTTCTTTGATAAACGCTTGCGCTGGGGTCGTTAATGTCCAATCCAAAAATGCCTGCGCTTCGGGGTGAATATCACCTGGACGGGAGTAAGCATAAAGCCGACGCGACAACGCATAACCTTCTATTTTCATGCGAAAATCTGTTGGCGGAGAAAGCAATCCGCAGTCTTCTCGGATTGCCAACAGATTAACGTCATTGGTGCGCGCAAGCCAGCGACCGACAAACCCAATGCCGCCTTTATCGCCCATGACAGCGTTTACCATATCTTGATATGCGCTCCAGCGTGTAACCGCGACCGTTTCATCGCGGCCGTTCGGGCGCACTAAAGCGTCCATCATCACTGCGCGGTCACCAGAACCTTCGCCGAATGAGTTCACGGAAATTGGCACGTCGCCGCCACCAAGCTCAAGCCAGTTGGTGATCTCGCCGGACCATATTTTCGCGATTTCAAGTGACGTAAGATTGCGCACTGGATTGTCTGGGTGTGTGATCATCACGATGCCATCTACGCCCAAGACCGTCTCTTCAGCCGAGTCCCGCAGATCAGGAATACCGGCCGCCGCAATCTTGGCCACATCACTATCTTTCATACGCCGATCAGCAACGCCGATATCAGCATACCCGTCAGCAAGTGCCGGGAATGCACTGCCTGAACCGCGCGTTTGCAGATCAATTTCAGCGCGAAGGCTGCCATCCGCATTGATCAAACGGACGATCCGCTCGGCGGGGTCTTCAGTTGCTGCAATTTCATATGTTGCGCCAACAGATTCTGCGTAGCCACGCAACAGATTAGGGATCAATGTTGTCCCGACGGTCCGCGATCCGTAAATGCCAAACTGCGGTTCAACCGCAACCACGGCATCAGGAATGACAGGACATATCGCACCCGTGCAGATTACGTTATCGCCACTAATTTGGATACGGCCCATGTCTTCGGTTTCAAGCACATAGATATTGTTTTCAAACCCTACCAGTTGGCCCGCTACCGATGTGCTACCGTCTTTAGCTTCTAATACGACCGGCGCTGACTGCTGCGCCATCGCTGACCCCAGACCTAGCAAGAGCACGCCAGCTGAACACACGATTGATGCCGAAAACCCGGTAAAGGGACTTGTTAAATTACTCATATCTATACCACTTGTTGTTTCTAAGCCTTACATCACAAAAATGCGATGTGTGCCTCGTGCCGCCCGCATGCCCAATAGTCTCTCCTTCCTTTGCGTAAACCTGCACTATTGGACAGCCACAGCACCTTGATGAAATTCAATATGCGCACGAATGGGTACTTCCTTTGGGTGAGCTCAGGTTCGGCTGTGCTTTTTTGAAAATACTTGCCAGATCGCGATCAGGCTGCTACCCACCGCGCCATGTTTAACCTGATGACCAAAACCATGACCAAGATGACCACCGCGTATGCGGGGGATTGTTTGGCATGGGTGCATCACAGCTAACCTGAAGCCTCACAAAAACCCCGCCGGATCGGACGGGGTTTTGTTTCGCCAGCCCCGTCTTCCCAAAGCAAAAAGGAAGACCCTATCATGAACGCCCATACCCCCCCCGCCGCCGCACCTGTTGTTGCCATTGTCGGTGCGACCGGCGCTGTTGGCGCTGCGTTGATCCACAGTCTCACACAGCGCAATTTTCCGGTGGCGCAATTGCGGCTGCTCGCCTCTGCGCGCTCGGCGGGGCGCAGCATGGCCTTTCGCGGCCAGCCCGTCGCAATCGAAGAATTGACCGAAGACAGCTTTGCAGGGGTCGATATCGCGTTTTTCTCTGCAGGGGCCACAATTTCGCGCAGGTTTGCCCCGATCGCCGTTGCCGCTGGCGCGCAGGTGATCGACAATTCATCGGCGTTCCGGATGCAAGACGACGTGCCGCTGATCGTCCCCGAGGCCAACGGCGCAGCGCTGGACGCGGCTCCGCGTATCATCGCCAACCCCAATTGCATCGCGGCCATTCTGACAACTGCGCTTGCGCCGCTGCACCAGCGCTGGTCAATCACCCGCCTGTCTATGTCCACCTATCAGGCGGCATCCGGTGGCGGTGCCGAAATGATGGAAGAGCTGCGCGCAAGCACCCGAGCGCATCTTGATGGCGAAGAATTTGAACCCAAGGTCCTGCCGCATTCTTATGCGTTCAACGTGTTCAGCCATAATTCCGATATTGACCCCGACACAGGCTATAACGGCGAAGAGCTCAAAGTCATTGCCGAAACACGCCGCATTCTGGCGCAACCGCAACTGCCGATCAGCGTGACCTGCATCCGCGTGCCTATCTTGCGCGCGCACGGCATTTCGTTGTCGATCCGCTTTGATGAACACGTCAATACCGACAGCATCCGCCACGCGCTGCGCGGCGCGCCCGGCGTCCGGTTGGTGGATGACCGCACGGCGAACCATTTCCCGATGCCATCCGAAGCATCAGGCGAACAGGATGTCTTGGTCGGGCGCATCCGCGACGATCTGGGCGATCCGTCAGGGCGCAGTGTCACCATGTTTATTGTTGGCGATCAATTGCTCAAGGGTGCTGCGCAAAACGCAGTACAAATCGCCGAATACCTGCGCGCACGCGCCGCGGCCTAGCGGCAATAGGATCCGCTGCGATAGCGCGCGGTGTCAAAGTGGAAATGATCCGCGTGAAACCGGTTTGCTTCGGGGCCAAGTACGGTCCCGAAGGGGCCGCAGGCCGCGCGCCACATCTGCCGCAACTGCGCGCCATCCTCGGATGTGCCCCAGCCCGACAGCACCGTGATTTCAGAGCCGTCCTGCAGGCCGATGCCCGCAATATCAATTGCGCGCCCATGCGCATGTTCCGACAGGCGGCCATTGGATGCGTTATTGCGGTTGCGGCACGCGTAATGCGATACAACGCGCAGGCTGGCAATGCCGCCGCCCTCGGTGCCGACAGCAGGGATCGCGCCGCGGTTCACCCAATTCTTGAGCGCAGTCGCCGTGCGGCAATCCATTGTCGCGGCGGGGCGCAGCGCCACACCTGCCACAGATCGCACGCGCACCGCATCGGACACGCCGCAGGCACCAGGGCCTTCGACCTCGCCCAATGTGCCGCCCTGAATCGCGATATCGCCGCAAACCTGCCCGCGCAGCCGCGCCAAATGGCGTTCATGCGCGGCCGCTTCAACGCTTTGCGGGCGCGCTGCGGGGCGCAATGATACCAGCACAGCATGGGGGCTTGGTGGCGGGCGCGTGACCGGACGGATTGTCGGCGCATCTGTGGACACAACCACCGGCGGGGCCACGCGCGGAAACCCTTGCGCCGCTGCCATGCCGCCCCAAAGGGCCAGCAAAATTGCCGCCAAACGGATCACTTTGGCTTGGCCGGACCGCGCCCGAAGTTGGGCGCATCGGTATCCTGCCCCGCTTCGACAATCGACCGCCGGATCGCGCGGGTATGGGTGAAATAATCAAACAGATGATCCCCGTCACCCTGACGGATGGCGCGTTGCAGCGCGAATAGCTCTTCGGTGAAACGGCCCAAAATTTCGAGCGTGGCATCCTTGTTGTTCAAGAACACATCGCGCCACATCGTCGGATCCGACGCGGCAATGCGGGTAAAATCCCGAAAACCCGCTGCCGAATATTTGATCACTTCGCTGTCGGTCACACGGCTCAGGTCATCGGCGACGCCGACCATCGTGTAAGCGATCAAGTGCGGCGTGTGGCTGGTAACCGCAAGCACAAGATCATGATGATCTGGGTCCATTTCATCGACATTGCTGCCCATCCCGCGCCACAGATCCGATACACGGCCAACGGCGGCGCGGTCCGACCCTTCGGCCGGAACGATTATGCAGAACCGGTTGTCAAAAAGCTCGGCAAAGCCGGAACGCGGACCTGAATGTTCGGTGCCGGCCAGCGGGTGCGCGGGAACAAAATGCACGCCCTGCGGAATATGTGGTGCTACGGCGTCGATCACGGTGCGTTTGACAGACCCCACGTCGCTGACGGTCGCACCCGGTTTAAGCGCGGGGCCGATTTCTGCGGCCACAGCGCCCATCGCGCCCACGGGCACGCAAAGCACAACCAGATCGGCGTCTTTCACGGCATCGACTGCGCTGTCATAGACATGATCACAAAGGTTAATCTCGCGGGCAATCGCGCGGGTTTCGGCAGACCGCGCATAGCCCACGATTTCGCCCGCCAGACCCGCGCGGCGCATGGCATGGCACATGGACGATGCAATCAACCCCAAGCCGATCAGGGCAACACGGTTGTAAATCTGGGTCACGCTTTGGCCCCTTTGAACTGGGCAATTGTGTGGACAACGCGGCGGCACGCGCTTTCGTCGCCCACGGTAATCCGCAGACAATGCGGCAGCTTATAGCCTGCGACCTGACGCACAATAATTCCAACATCGCGCAAAGCCTGATCGCAAGCTTGGGCTTCGGCAGTATCCGCAAACCGCGCGAGCACAAAATTGGCGGTCGATGTGTCGGATGGTACACCAAGTTCAGCCAGCGCGGTTGCCATCCATTCACGCAGACGCGCGTTTTCAAGACGGCATTTTTCGGTGTAATCGGTGTCGCGGACGGCCGCTTCGGCGGTGGCAAGTGCGGCCGATGACATGTTGAACGGTCCGCGAATGCGGTTCATCACGTCGATGATCGCGCGCGGCCCGTAGCCCCAGCCGATGCGCAAGCCGCCCAGTCCGTAAATCTTGGAAAATGTGCGGGTCATCATGACATTGTCGCGTTCTTCGATCAGGGCCAGCCCTGCATCATAACCTTCGACATATTCGGCATAGGCCCCGTCAAGCACCAAGATCGCCTGTGGCGGTATACCTTCGGCAAGCCGCGCAATTTCGCTTTGGCCGATCATCGTGCCGGTCGGGTTGTTGGGGTTGGCGATAAAGACAAGTTTGGTGCGCGGCGTACAGGCCGCAAGAATCGCGTCAACGTCGGTTGTGCGCTCGCGCTCGGGGACTTCGACAGGGGTGCCACCCGCCGCAAGCGTGGCGATCCGGTAGATCGCAAACCCGTGTTCGGTGTGAATCACCTCATCGCCGACGCCGACATAGCACTGGCACATAAAATGCAGGATCTCGTCCGATCCGACACCGCAAATCACGCGGTCGGGATCGACGTTCCAGACCTCGCCAATTGCCGCGCGCAGGCTGGTATGATCGGCGGACGGGTAGCGGTGCAGCTGGTGTACGGCCCGCGAGAATGCTTCTTTTGCAGCGTCGCTTGGCCCTGCGGGGTTTTCGTTGGACGACAGTTTCAGCACATTGCTGACGCCCGCAAGTGACGACACGCCACCCTCGTAAAGCGCAATATCCATGATACCCGGTTGTGGTTGAATATCGTCAGCCATTTTGCCCACCCTTGTTCGTTCGCCCGTTTCTAGCGCCCAGATTGCGGACTGACCAGACGCAAGAGGCGGCGTGATAAAAGGTCGGCAAAAAAGTCGCAACCCTGCCGTTCAGGTCGCAAGCACATTGCGAAACTGCCACGGATCGCTGTCGTCTATGTCCTCGGGGAAATGTTCCCAGCGGTCCTGAAGCGGGGTCCAGTCGGTATAATGCGCCTCGACCGGCCCCAGATAGGGGCGTTGCACGGCCAGACAACGCACATGGTCGATTTCGTCGGTTTCGACGATGCCGGCCTCTGGGTTTTCCAGCGCCCAAACCATGCCCGCCAGAACCGCCGATGTGACCTGCATGCCTGTCGCGTTCTGGTAGGGGGCCAATGTCTTGGTCTCGGCGTTGGACAGGCGCGACCCGAACCAGAGCGCATTCTTTTCGTGGCCATAAAGAAGCACACCCAATTCGTCGATGCCCGTGACAATTTCGTCGACATCCAGAATTTCATGCGCGGCTTGCTGGCGCCCTGCCCCGAACATTTCATGCAGCGACAAAACCGCATCATCGCAAGGATGATAGGCGTAATGGCAGGTCGGGCGGTAATCTGGCGTGGCAGGGTCCCCGACCGTGAAATAGTCGGAAATGCTGATCGCTTCGTTATGGGTAACAAGGTAGCCAAATTGCGGTCCCGGTGTCGGGCACCATGTATGCACGCGGGTGATCGCGCCGGGCCGTTCGAACCAGATACCCGCCTGACAGCCGGTGTCGTATTGGTGGGCCGTCTCGGGCATCCATTTTTCATGGGTGCCCCAGCCAAGCTCGGCGGGTTGGAAACCCTCGGCGATAAAGCCTTCGACGGACCAAGTGTTGACAAAAACATCGCGCGGGCGCGGTGTGGCGCGTGCTTGGGTGTCGCGCTCTGCGATATGCACGCCCTTGACGCCAAGCGATTGCATCAATGTCCCCCAACCCGCACGGTCCGAAGGCATCGGATCATCGCGCCCCAGATCGGTGACCAGCGTCATCAAAGCCTCTTTGACGAACCAGCTGACCATGCCCGGATTTGCGCCGCAGCAGCTCACGGCGGTTGGCCCACCAGGATTGGCCGCTTTTTCATCGCGCACGGTCTGGCGTAGCGCATAGTTGGTGCGCGCGGCGTTGTCTTCGGTTTCAAAATAAAAACCTGCCCAAGGTTCAACCACCGTGTCGATATAAAGCACACCCAACGCGCGGCAGCATTTCATCAGGTCAAGCGACGACGTATCAACCGACAGGTTCACACAAAACCCGCGCCCTTCGGGGAACAGGTCTTTTAGCACGGCGCGATAGTTTTCGGGGGTCAATGCCAGCTGGTGATGGGTAATCCCCTGGCTTTCCAGAAATGCGGCACTGGCGGGGTTCGGGTCGATCACGCTTAGCTTGGCCGGATCATAATCGAAATGCCGCTGGATAAGCGGCAATGTCCCCTTACCAATGGACCCGAAACCGATCATCACGATGTGGCCGTCGATCCGGCCATATTGCGGGTAGTCTGTCATCGGGCTGGGTCCTTTCTTGCCGCCGTGGTTCGAGGCCACGGTGATACCTTCGGGCGCCCAAAAAGAAAATGGGAGGCGCGGAAAAATTCACCCATTAATTAACCTATTGCTTAATTAACTGATCGCGATAATATCGTCGCATGACAGATCAAGCCCATCTTGATGCGGCCTTTGCCGCGCTTGCCAATCCGACGCGTCGCGCAATTCTGGCACGGCTGTCGCAAGGTGAAGCCACGGTAAACGAACTGGCAGCCCCCTTTGCAATGAGCCTGCCTGCTGTTTCAAAGCATATTCGGGTCTTGGAAAACGCCGGATTTATCGCGCGCGGGCGCAATGCACAGTTTCGTCCCTGCGCCATCGACGCAGCCCCGATCGCCGCGATTGCGACATGGGCCGACCAGTACCGGCATATCTGGGGCGACCGGTTTGATAAAATGACCCAACTATTGGCAAATAACGAGGATACAAAATGACCGACACTTCAAATTGGGTGGTGATCGCGCGCAGCTTTGCCGCAGATATTCATACCGTATGGGACATGTGGGCCGATCCGGCCAAATTTGCGCAATGGTACGGGCCAAAAGGCATGACTATCCCCGTCGCCGAAATGGATGTCACTGTTGGCGGCACCCGCAAGATCTGCATGGAAATGAAGATGCCCGAACGCACAATGACCATGTGGTTCACCGGTGCCTATACGCAAATCGAAGCCCCCAATAGGCTGGTCTATACCGAAAGCATGTGTGACGCGGACGGGAACATTATGTCTCCTGCAAGCATGGGCATGCCCGCAGGCACCCCCGACGTCACCGAAGTGATTGTCGAACTGCAAGAGATCGACGGAAAAACCCACATGACCATGACCCAGAAAGGCGTCCCCGCCGGATCACCGGGTGAAGGCGGCTGGAATCAGGCCTTTGACAAATTGGCGGCGCTGTTCGCCTAGCATTTCGGCGCGCCGTGCGGTGCTAACCCGTGACACCATTGGTCTGGGGCAGCGGGCTTGGCGCGGTCACATCTTCGGGGCGCCTTCTTTCATAGAACGCGTTCCCGCCGGCGGTCAGCACATAATGCATATTGTTGTAATTGGCTTCATACCAAGCGGCGTGGAAATACTTTGCGACGCCAATATCAGGGTGGCGTTCACCCGACAAAACCGAAGCCGCCAAAGACAGTGCCAAGGTCCGCGCCTGCCCGCGCATGGATTTCGACATCACGCCCGGCGCAAACTGGTTCGGCTGGCCGACCACCGCGCAGACATCATCGGGAAATGCATCGGATTCCACGCGGTTCATCACGACGCTGCCGACCGCGATCATCCCGTCACGGCTGGACCGGTTCGATTCAAAATACATGGCCCGCGCCATGCAATTGATTTCAGCCGAAGTGCCATCCTGCTGCGACTGACGTGCGCAGCCGGCAAAGCTGAAAATTGCCAGACATGCCGCGATCATCACCAGCCGAGACTTATGTTTTTGCATGGGGCGCTCCTTTTTCGGGGTTTCATAGCGGTCCGGTTTCTTGATCTCAAGCCGCGGTGCATGCGCAAACGCAAAAGGCCGCACCATCTGGTGCGGCCTTTGTAAGGTATTGGGCAAGAACAATTAGTTCTTGGCGTAAAATTCGACGACGAGGCTTGGTTCCATTGTCACCGGATAAGGCACATCGCTCAGGCCGGGTGTACGCACGAATGTCGCAACCATTTTAGAGTGGTCGACTTCCATATAATCAGGAACGTCACGCTCTGGCAGTTGTGCAGCAACCAAAACCAGTTCCAATTGCTTGGACTTCTGGCGCACTTCGATCACATCGCCTTCTTTGACGCGGTATGAAGGAATGTTCACGCGCTGACCGTTCACGGTGACGTGGCCGTGGTTTACGAACTGACGGGCCGCAAAAATTGTCGGCACGAATTTCGCGCGGTAAACAACAGCGTCCAAGCGGCGCTCGAGCAGACCGATGAGGTTTTCACCTGTATCGCCTTTGACACGCTCGGCTTCGCCGTAGATGCGGCGGAACTGTTTCTCGGTCAGGTCGCCGTAGTAACCTTTCAGCTTTTGCTTGGCGCGCAGCTGTGTACCGAAGTCGGACAGTTTGCCCTTGCGGCGCTGACCGTGCTGGCCGGGGCCATATTCACGACGGTTTACTGGGGATTTTGGACGGCCCCAGATGTTTTCGCCCATCCGGCGGTCAATTTTGTATTTGGCAGCGGTACGTTTAGTCATACGCTGATCTCCTTCTTTATATTGCGAAGGGCGTTGTCCTTTTTTCCGGATTTTGCCGGAACGACAGGGTTCCTCTTACGAGGTCCACCAACACCAATGAAAGCGCGCTTATAATGACGGCCCCGCCGCTGTCAACGGCAAATCCAATTGTGTCCAAATCTGGCGCATCAGAGTCTTAGGAATGCACAATTTACGTCTAATTCTCAACATATCCATGGGCTAAAAACCGCTCATGATCACCGATGTAGGTCGGTGGCCATGCGTAACGAGTAGCCTAGTTTCTTAATATTGTGCCTTATTTTACGAGTCGCGCGCGCATGTGACGGAAGTCGAAGACCTCACATGCGTGCATATCTTTGCTTGTCACGAACGCTGAAACCCGCAATGCATGCGGCATGACAGATCGCTCCACACCTCCGAATTTACCCCATCTTCTTGCTGCCTTTGGCACGGGTGCACTGTTGACGCTCATGGTGCTTTGTAACGGCACATTAGCTGCGCACGGCTCGTTGCTGTTCGCGTCGTGGGTGCCCCATCTTACTGGGAGTGCGGTTGCGCTGGCACTGCTTTTTCTCTTGCGGCCCAAACGCACGCAACAAAAACGCCCGCCGATCTGGGCGTATTTGGGCGGGGTATCGGGGGGTGTCACTGTTATGCTGACTTCGGCCACGATGAACACGGCATTGGCGCTTTCAGGGACCATTGCGCTTGGCTTGGCGGGGCAAGTCATATTCAGCCTATTTGCCGATATCCGCGGCCTGTTCGGGCTACCGCGCCAGATGCCCGCCCTACGTGAATATATATCATTGGCACTGATCCTTGCGGGTAGCCTGATCCTGATTTTCTTTGGGGGTAGCGCATGATTATTTATGCACTGCTTGCGCTATGCGCCGGGCTACTGGTCGGGCTGAGCCGTCAAATCAATGGGCGGTTGGCCTTGTCGACCTCGGCAATGGAGTCATCATTCTGGAACCATCTTGTTGGGTTTCTCTTTATCAGCCTTATCGCGCTGCTTGCCGGCGGGCTATTCGCCAGCAACCCCGGACAATCGCCATGGTGGGCCTATTTGGGCGGGCCGATTGGCGTCATATTTATTGCCGCAGGCAGTTGGTTGATTCCACGGATTGGAGCCGCGCGCACGGCGATCATGATTATCGCGGGGCAAATGACTTCGGGTGTCGTGCTTGATATTTTGCGGGGCGCGTCGGGCGACACAGCTGCGCGTGTCATCGGTGTTTTGCTTATTCTGGCAGGGGTCTGGATCGCGCAAAGCAAGCCAAAACAAGGCGTTTCACGCACAAAAAAGACGACGAATCTAGATCCGTAATTTCCCGCAATAAGTGTATTTCAGGCGATAAATCGCCGACGAAAAATCGCTCATAGACTCTGCTCGAATTATCCACGAAATAGCCGGTGTTCGAAACCAATAATAGGAAAAACCTAAAATGAACAACGTGTTGAAGATCTCTGTCGCAGTCGCATTTGCAACGTTTGCAACAGGCGCATATGCCGAGTGCACAGAAGAATCCATTCAAGCAAAGACAATGGAAATTTCAACCGGATTGCAATCTCTGGCTGCGACAAATCCAGAGTTGATGATGGAAATTACAACTGAACTGCAAGAATCTATGACAGCTGCGGCAGAAGCTGAAGATATCGAAGCCGTCTGCACATCGCTTGACGAAATCTCTGCGAAAATGGCGGGCTAATCAGCCCCAAGTGCCCCGGTTTCAACCGGGGCACACCAAATCCTAGATTTTCTTGCGATCATCCACGACGCCCAGCCCCGCGACCCCAGAATTGCCCAATTCGACCGTCGCAAATGGCCCGCCAATACACAGGTTGGCAAGGTCCTTGTTATCAAGCGGCGGTGTTTTGGCCAGAATTTCCTTGGCAAAGACTTCAGCGTTGTCTTTGGGTCGATATCCCAGATGCGCAGCCTTTGAATTGTCGACAACAACGCGGTCATTGTTGGAAATACCATAAACCTTGGTAAAGCCGACAACCGGCGTATCGATGGACCGTTCCACCAGATGGATCAGGTCACCATAAGACAGCCATGTGCCCAGCGCGCGCGCGTTATTGGCCTGCGCACAAGAGAAAATGCGCATACACACCGATTCCACACCGCGTTTATCCCAATATAGGCTGGCAAGATCTTCGCAAAAACATTTCGCCAAACCGTAATAGGTGTCCGGCTTGTGCGGCGCGTCCAGCCCTATCACGTCGGTTTTCAGATGCATTCCGACCGCATGGACAGAGCTGGCGTAGACCACGCGGCGCACACCTTGGCGGTAGGCGGCCTCCCAGACGTTATAGGCGCCGATGATATTGGAATGCAGGATCGCGTCCCATTCGGCCTCGTCACCGATGGCGCCAAAATGCACGACCATATCCGCCCCCGCGAGGATCGCTTCAAGCGCGGAAAGATCGCCAAGATCGGCCTGCACATAGGTTTCACCGGGCAATGTTTTGCCAATATCCGCGACCATATCGGTTGATACCAATTCATCGCACATCTTTGTCAGCGGTTCGCGCAAATATGATCCCAGTCGGCCCGCGGCCCCGGTCAAAACGAGTTTCTTCATGTCTATTCCTTATTGGTCGCCTGACGCACCTGCGCCAGCAAACTATCGGTTGCCTTGACCAGCATGCCCACATCGGTGCCGCAAGCCACAAAGGTAAATCCGTCATTCAGCAAATCGGCCGCCATGCCCGGATCGGTGACCAACGTGCCCACAGGCACGCCCATATCCATCAACTTGCGCGCGGCAGGCATGATCCGGTCCCAGACATCGCGGTGCAGCGGTTGCCCCAAAAGCCCCATATCCGCGGAAATATCCGCAGGCCCGAAGAACACACCGTCAACGCCTTCGACACCGCCGATTTCGGCGGCTTTGTCCAATGCGGCGCAGGTTTCGATTTGCAGCAGGACGCATGTCTGCTTTTCGACATTCTGGTAATAGTCGGTGACGCGGCCAAAACGGTTGCCACGTGCCGCACCGGCAACCCCGCGCACGCCATGCGGCGGATAGCGTGTGGCGCGGATTGCGGCGCGGGCCTCTTCGGCGTTTTCGATCATCGGGAACAGGATGCCTTGCGGCCCCATATCCAACAACCGTTTCACCATAACCGGATCGTTCCAAGGGGTGCGCACAATCGCCGTTGATGCCGTATAGGGCGCAATCGCCTGCAACTGGCCTAGCACGGACTGCATGTCACCAGGCGTATGTTCAAGATCAACCACCAGCCAGTCGAACCCCGCCCCTGCGACCACTTCGGCAGCATAGGGGCTGGCAAGGCTGATCCAGCAACCGATCTGGTTTTCATGCGCTTTTAGCGCAGCAAGGAATTTGTTGGTTTGCATTTTCATATGACGGCCTTTTCTTCAAAACGCGCCCCGCGCGCGATGCGGTCAAAATGAAACGGGGTCAGGTCAAGACTACTATATGCGCCCGCTGTAATCCACTCTGCAACGCCGCGCCCCATCGCCGGACTTTGCTGGAACCCGTGCCCCGAAAACCCGTTCACAAAGATAAAGTTCGCGATTTCAGGATGCGGCCCAACAATCGCGTTTTGATCAAAGGTGTTATAGGCGTAATGCCCCGCCCATGAATTGCGCAGCTTGATCGCTTCAAACTGGGGAATACGCGTGGCAAGGATAGGCCAGACCTTATCTTCCCACAGGCTGTGATCTTGGACAAAATCGTCATAATCGACCGCGGGGTCATCATCGGGCGGGCAACCGGCAAGATAATAGGTTCCGTCAGAACGCATATGCACACCTGACGGATCAATCGTCAGCGGCAGATCACGGTCAAGCGGCTTTTCGGCCTCGAAGATAAATGTATAGCGCTTGCGCGGCTCAACGGGGATATCAATGCCGGCCATCTTGGCAGTGCGCGCGGCACGCGGGCCGCTGGCGTTCACGACCGTGCCACAGGCGATTTCATCGCCCGATTTCAATGTGACAGAGGCAATCCGCCCGCCAGCATCCTTGGTCATCGCGACGACTTCGTTGGTGACATATTCGACGCCGCGTTCGCGTGCAGACCGTTTCCACCAGTCAAACAGGGTATTTCCGTCGAAATAGCCTTCGTCGATCAGGTTGTGATTGCCTGCAATGATGTCATCAAGATTGTAGAACGGATAGGCGGCAGCGATTTCTTCGCGGGTCATATGTTTGGTGCCCGCGCCACATGCGGCCTGTAGTTTCTGGCTTTCGCGCAGGGTGGCTGCAAATTCGGCATTATCCGCCAGATACATATAGCCGTAGCTTTGGATCGGGATATTCGGCACCCGCGGGTCATCGCCCATGTAAGCGCGGAAGTTTTTCACAAAATCAGCGGCAAATTGCGAGATACGCACGTTGATCTCGCGGCTGAACTGCTGGCGCATGCATGAATTGGTGTGCGAAGTCGATGTGAATTCGTAGGTCGGGTCGCGCTCGACCACCAGAATGGACCCGTCAAACCCCGGATTATCCGTCAGAAACCACGCGCACGATGAGCCAAGCATCGCACCGCCAACGATAACCACGTCATAGCTGTTTTTCTTGGGTGTTTGCGTCATGTCGATGCCCCTTTGGCAACAGAATCAAGAATTTCCGCCACGGTTTGCGCAGGCAACCCGTAATCATCTATCGCAGATTGCGCCGAAATATAGCCGCGCACCAGATCACGTTTCACAAGTTCGGGGTCACGTTTGGCTGCATCGCCGTAACCGGCACCGCCTGGCAAGCCAAGGATCACCCGCGCGCCATCAGGCACAAATTGTTTACCCTTGCCACGCATCGCGGTGCCATCATCGCGCGCAATTGTGGTGGGCGCGCCCGCGTGGCCACCCTGTCGCCCGCGCGCGGGGTGATCGACACGGTCAAACATCGCTGAGAAGTCAAATTCGTGGCCTTTGGTTGCGCCGACTTCCATATATTGACCCAAGCCCCCGCGAAACTGCCCAGCGCCGCCGCTATCAGGGCGCAGTTCCTTGCGCCAGATAATCACGGGGCCGGTGTGCTCGGTGGCCTCGATCGGCATGGTCATCACGCCCGAAGGAAAGGCCGTCGCATTCAACCCATCCACCGTTGGGCGCGCGCCTGCGCCGCCGGAATTAAACGCCAGCACTTCGGCCCGTTTGCCAAGCTGGCCCGCTGCGGGGCGCAGGCTGACCTGAAAATTGCACAGGCAACCAGCCCCTTCGGCGGGGACTGTGGCGGGCAGGATTTTGTCCAGCGCGTCATAAACCGTATCGGGGATCATATGCCCGATGATATGGCGCAACGCCACGGGGGCGGGATGCACAGCGTTCACGATACTATTGACGGGGGCCGTGACCTCGAACGGGGCCAATGACGCGGCATTATTGGGGATTTCAGGCGCCACAGCACATTTAAGCGCATAGCAGGCATAGGCCTTTGTATAGACCAGCGGCACGTTGATGCCTTTTTTGTCCAAGCCCGATGTGCCTGCGAAATCGCAGATCATCCGGTCCTTTTCGATGGTCAGTTTCACGCGCAAATCAATCGGCGTGTCAAACCCGTCAATGGTCATACCGCCATCGGCGCTCGCCTGCGGGAGAGCCGCAATTTTTTCCAATGTCGCGCGGCGTGAATTGTCCAGAATGAAGCTGCCGATACCGTCCAGATCGCCCAACGCAAATTCATCCATCATTTCCGCAAGCCGGCGTTGCCCGATTTCATTACAGGTGGCCAAAGCGAACAGATCGCCAATCAACTGATCGGGTTCGCGCACATTGCCGCGCAGCATATGGATCAGGGTCTGATCCACCGCACCCCGGTCCGCGAATTTCATGATCGGGATATAGATGCCTTCTTCATAGACGCTGGCCGCATCCGCTCCAAAGCCGCGCCCACCGATATCGACAACATGGGCCGTGCATGCAAAGAACCCGACGTGATTGCCATTGTGAAATGACGGTGTGACCACAGTAATATCATGCAGATGGCCGGTGCCTTCCCATGGATCGTTGGTCAGATAGACATCGCCTTCATGGATATTGTCGCGCCCGATTCTGCGGATGAAATGGGCCACCGCATCGGCCATCGCGTTAACATGTCCCGGCGTGCCCGTCACAGCTTGGGCCAGCATCAATCCGGCGGCGTTATAGACACCCGCCGACAGATCACCCGCCTCGCGCACCGATGTTGAAAATGCCGTGCGCACCAGCGCTTGTGCCTGTTCTTCGACGATGGAAATCAAACGGTTCCACATGACTTGGTTAGCGACGTTGCTCATGCGGTTTGCTCCTCGATGTCGATGGTGCCGTCAGGGCGCGCTGTTGCCTTGCGGCTGGACGGGACAACAATTGTGGTTTCGTCTTCGGTAATCAGCGCAGGCCCCGCAATGATGGCCCCTGCCACAAGATCGGCGCGCGCAATCACGGACGCAGAAACGCGTTTTCCCAAGGCAGGATCGAACAGATCGCGCGTTGCGTTCACTTGCGCGGGTGTTTCATGTGCGGTTTCAACCAATGGCATCGCTTTGGTCGCATCGGTCGTCGCATTCACCGCCCAGACGGTGATTTCGATATCCATGCCCGCAACCGTGCGTCCGAAAAGCGCCGCGTAATCCGCCTCGAACAAGGCTTGGAACGTGGTCGCATCGGGCGCTAATGCCTGCGCGCGGGTCAGGTTGACCGGAATTTCCCAGCCCTGACCGGTGTAGCGCATATAGACCTTATATTCCGCGCGGATCGGGGCCTTTGCATCGCAGGTCCGCACGAAACCTGTGGCTTCGGTTTCCATGTCCGACAGCAGTGTTTTTACGGTTTCAGGCGCAAAGTCCGACAGTTTCATATAGACGCTGCGTGTCGCCTCAAAGCTGAACGGCGCGCGCAGGAACCCGATTGCCGACCCCACGCCTGCGCCCGTTGGCACCAATAGCCGTTTCACACCCAGCTTTTCGCACAGCCGCCCCGCATGCAATGGGGCCGCCCCGCCAAAGGCGATCATCGTGTATTCGGCAAGGTCTTCGCCATTTTCAACAGCATGCACCCGCGCGGCATTGGCCATGTTTTCGTCAACGACTTCGGCCAAGCCGTAGGCGGCTGTTTGCGCGTCCATATCCAGCGGCGCGCCCAGTTCTTGCAGCGCCTTGGCCGATGCATCCGCGTGCAACTGAATAGACCCGCCTGCAAAATTGTCAGGGTCAAGCTTGCCCAATGTCAGATCGGCATCGGTGACCGCAGGGCGCAATCCGCCGCGCCCGTAGCAAGCCGGTCCGGGTTCTGATCCGGCGCTTTCGGGACCCACGCGGATCTGGCGCATCGCGTCCACATGGGCCAGACTGCCACCCCCTGCCCCGATTTCAACCATGTCGATCACGGGGATCGAAATCGGCATGCCGGACCCTTTTTTGAAACGGTAGGTGCGCGCGACTTCGAACACGCGGGCGGTTTTGGGGGTTTGGTCCTTGATCAGGCAGATCTTGGCGGTGGTGCCACCCATATCAAATGACAACACTTTATTCAGTTTATACCGCGCCGCAATGTTCGCAGCGAACACAGCGCCGCCTGCGGGGCCTGATTCAACCAGACGCACGGGGAACTCTGCCGCGCTTTCCAGACTGATAATGCCGCCACCCGAATGCATCAGAAAAATCGGGCACCCTGCCCCTTCATCCGCGAGCCGCCCCTTGAGCCGACCAAGATAGGATTTCATCAGCGGCTTGATATAAGCGTTGGCCACGGTCGTATTGAACCGTTCATATTCACGCATCTGCGGGGACACTTCGGCAGAGATCGACACCATCACATCGGGCAGTTTTTGTGCCAACACATCGCGGATCATCCGTTCATGGGCATCGTTCAGATATGCGTGGATCAGCCCCACGGCGATGCTTTCGAACCCCATCGGTGCGATCTGATCGGCCAGGGCTTCGACGTCCGCACGGTCAAGCGGGATCAGCACGTTGCCCTTGGCATCCATGCGTTCGGACAGGGTGAACCGGTGCTGGCGCGGCAATAGCGGTTCAGGCAATTGCAGGTTCAGATCGTATTGTTCAAAGCGGCTTTCGGTGCGCATTTCGATCACATCGCGAAAACCTTGGGTGGTGATCAACGCAGTCTTGGCGCCGCGCCGTTCAATCAGCGCATTGGTGGCCAATGTGGTGCCGTGGATGATCTGTGCAATTGCATCCGGTGTGATCCCTGCCTTGGCACAAACCTGATGCATCCCGTCGATAATCGCGTTTTCGGGGGCGGCATAGGTTGTCAGCACCTTGGTTGAAAACTGGCTTGCGCCAATTTCAAGCACGACATCGGTAAACGTGCCGCCGATATCAACACCCAGTCGCGTATTCATATGCATAGCTGCTGTTCCCATCTGCTGAATAATGGAATGCTAGCGGCGCGATTGGATCAATTCAAATTGTTTAATTATATTTATAGGATCACTTTTCTTTATCATGCGACTGCGCCACACGGGCGGCAATTTGCGCACAACGGCTGACCACCTGCGGTGCTTTTTCGGCATCGTAGCGCGCATAGAAATCCAGCGGTGCGGGCACCCAGTCATAGCGTAGAGCGCGCAATCCGCCCTTTGCGATTTCATCAGCGACCATCGCCGCAGGTAAGGTCGCAATGCCCATACCATCCAGGCACATATGCATACATGCCGCCAGATTGCTTGACGGTACCAGATGCACGTCCAGCCAGCGACGCTGCGCAAAATGCGCCGCGACTTCGTCAAACAGGCGGGTGTTGCGCGCATGGGTCAAGATCGGATGGCCCGCCAATTGATCAATGGGCACCATCCCGTCCAGACCCAGTTGCGGTGCAGCAACCCAGATCAATTCATAAGATCCCAGTCCGGTTTCGCCGCTGATCAGCCGTTGAAACGGGCCGTTTTGCAGCGCCAGATCCAGCCTGCGCTCTGCAAGACCCGCCTCGAGCTGCACCGAAAGATCGACCGTCAATTCAACCGTCAGGCTTGGGCAGCTTTCTTTGATTGCACGCAGATAATCGCGCAGCCACGTGTGCACGATCATTTCTGTCACACCCAGCCGCAACGTGCCCGACACAAGCTGCTTTTGATCAGCCGCCAGCACCAGCGCGTCAGTCGCATCAAGCACACGGCGCGCATGGCCCAACAATTCGCGGCCCTTATGCGTCAGTTGCACCGACCCCGCATCGCGGGTCATCAGCTGGGTATTGAGTGCGCTTTCAAGCCGCGCAATCCGCGCCGAAATATTCGGCTGCGTGGTATTCAAACGGGCGGCCGCGCGCCGGAAACTTTGCATATCGGCGACCCAGACAAAGGCTTCGAGTTGTTTGAGGTTAAGGCGCATACCTATCCGATCAATAATTTAGCTAGCGTCGCGAAACACCGCATCCTGGCACAGCATCCTGCCTAATATGGGATGGGTCACGGTCAGAGAAAAGCGAAAACACCCGTCACCCAGATCATGGTGACCAACACGTACATTTCCAGGCCCAAGCGCGCGCGGCAGGCGCAGCCGGCGCCCCATGATCTGGACAAAGAAATGATCGCTCTCGAAATAAAGTGCATCATCCGTTGCCACAACCTGCAGCGCCATGCCGATCCCGTACCCGATATATTCCTCTAGGCCTGTCGGACCGGCAAAGCGTTTTGAACTATGCACCACCTGCGGAAATCCGCGCGCCCGCCCGTATTGGCGGATCCAGAACTGCCCCTCGCTGGTCCGATCTTCGGTGACCACAACAACCGCAGGCTGGTGCAGGCATTTGCGGTCAAAGGGGAATGGCGCCCCGACAAGCCGCGCCGCTTGCGCCATAACCCAACCCGCCGGATTCATCTGCATTGCAGTCACAACACCTTGATATGCAACACTTTGCCCTGCATCCAGACGTTTGCCGAACCGCGCACGGATCGCCGCAGGCAACCGCGCCCATGCGCTTGGGCCGATAAGTTTACGAAACCGCATATCGGTAGGCTGCGCGCGGGCAGGCACCGGAATTTGCTCTGGCTCAGCGCGGGGGTGGCGACGTAACATCGTTTTTCCTTCCATATCCGCGGATCATTTGGGGCGCGCTATTTCTTGTTCGCCCCAGCGAATTTCAGCAATCTGATCACTTTGTCACCCAGCCCGAGCAGCCGCTTAAGCTGGGAGGTGGGAACATCGCGCATTTGATCGTACCAATGGGTCGTTTCGTCCAGAAAACGCTGCATTTCGGTCAGGCGTTGCATGGCGACCGGATCAACGGATGCATCCCCCTGCGCAAGGGCGACGCATTCTGCAATTGCCAGTTTGGCCGGATCAATCTCGCGTTCACGCCGGCCTTGCGCGATGCGCAGCGCCATTTCCCACAGATCAACCTCGGCGGCAAAATGTTCGCGGCGATCACCTGCGATCGGCACCCGCCGGATCAACCGCCACGCCACCAGCTCCTTGAGCGAATTGGAAACGTTTGAACGCGCGATGCCCAACGCATGGGCAATTTGTTCGGCATGCATCGGTTCAGGCGCGAGGTACAAAAGCGCATGCACCTGTGCCACCGAACGGTTAACGCCCCATTGGCTCCCCATATCGCCCCAATACAAGATAAACCGGTCAATGCCTTGCGGGCGCGTAATATCAGTAATTTCTGTCATAACAGAAATATACGAAATATGATTGCAACATGCAAGTCCTGCGATAACCGTCACGCATTCGCGCAAAAAACACCGGCTGCGCTGTCAATTTCTGCTTGTGAACCAATCTTTTTTGCTGATAGACCCGCCAGCGGAGACGTGGCCGAGTGGACGAAGGCGCTCCCCTGCTAAGGGAGTAGGCGGGAAACCGTCTCGAGGGTTCGAATCCCTTCGTCTCCGCCAGAGACCTAAAAGTGTTTGTTAACAGGCACTTAGAGGGGCTTACTGACCAAGACTGACCACCATCACTGACCAATCATTTTCTAGGACGCAGGTGAAGTAGCCTTAGAGCCTTCGATAATTGGCAAAACCGCAAATCAGGCAAGCTGCTCTATAAACAGCTTACCCGCTCACTCGGTCACCTTAGCCCTGTGAGATGTTCCCAATAAAGAAACCATCCACAGATGAAAGCTTGCCACGCCAAAGGACACCATCGTTGCTCGGAATTGGCGATTGCCCCGGTGCATGTATTTTTGCGTTAGCTAAGTGAATATATCCTATTGGATTTGGCACCCAATCTTCGGGTGCATCGTCTGGCTTCTCATATACCGCAGCATAGCCCTTCCAATGGCCACCAAGTAGTTTTGATATCTCGCCCTCTTGAATATCCATATTCTCAGCTAACGCTTCAAAATACTTCTTACCGTTAATCAACATTCCCGAAACGACGACACCGCCGACATTA
This sequence comes from Yoonia tamlensis, assembly GCF_900115105.1. GTDB lineage: Bacteria > Pseudomonadota > Alphaproteobacteria > Rhodobacterales > Rhodobacteraceae > Yoonia > Yoonia tamlensis. The sequence continues at coordinate 442,191 of NZ_FOYP01000001.1, read as the reverse complement.
AGGGTCACACCAATGTCTAACCCTTTGTTAACGAAGTCACCAATGATATGCTCCAAGAACCAATCCTGAGAGTTCTCTAACTTCACTTCTTGCGCCATGGCTTTTGTGTCGAGCGTAGAAGATGTTTCATTTGTCATTTTAAGCCTCATTTCATAATGTAAAATTAGCTTCACACTTCGCGGAAAGAACACGACCAACGCCATCACATCAAAGGTGATAGTGAACACTGCAAAACCACTTAGGGTTGATATGGGGTTTGGGGCGGGCAGTCAAATGCCTGATGCACCTTCAAGCAATGGAGACAATGCTGGCCCAAAGTTGCTTGGCAATGCACAAGAAAAAACTGATACACCGCACCGCTTATGTTTCGCCAAAATATAAGGCAGCATTGCTGACCTATTTGAAAAACACTATGCAGCAAGCCTCTCAATTGTCCGCTTGACCTGTGATGCCTGCCATTCGCCACCTCTCGCAGTTTTCACACCAGCTTTATTCAACTCCGCAGCAATCTCTCGCAGGCTCTTTCCGGCTTCCCTTAACGGCTCAATGATGCCCTGCACCTTCTCTGCCCGTGCCTTGGCGTTCGCCTGCACCGCTGCATTGCGCTTCATGGTCTTGTCACGGGCACCGCCCAGCTTCACCCCACGGGCCTTCGCCTCTTTCAACGCGGCCTTGGTTCTAATCGAGATAAATTCTCTCTCTTGCTCAGCAAGGGCTGCATAGATGTGCAATTGGAACTTGTCGGCATGGGGCATTGAGGCCACCCGAAGGTTAACCTTACGGTCATCCATAAGGGTCGCGATAAAGGACACCTTGCGGGATAGCCTGTCTAGCTTGGCAACAAGCAACTCAGCGCCATGCGAACGGGCCATGTTGAGGGCCTTGGTCAACTCTGGTCGCTGGTCATCTGTCGCAGTGGCAATCTCCAAGAACTCACCGATGATCTCGTATGGCTGTTCGCTGTATCCATCCAGATAAAGCCGAATGTCTCTGTCTTGGGCCTCCAAGCCTAAGCCTGACTTGCCCTGCTCAGTTGTCGATACACGACGATAGATCACATACTGTTTCATGGTCACCCCTTTCGATTGCGGGTGAGATAGCCATGCCTGTTGCAAATGTCAACGTTCGTTGTGAGTGTTACGAAAACTTTTACAGTTCCCCATCGCTGGAAAAGATTGGATGATGACCAACGGTGGAGAGAAAGTGTGTGTGAAGGTGCGTGTGAGGTAATGCGACCCACCCCATGGGGGGATTGCGCGGGCTGCTATATCTATCTCTGGTACTCAGATTTTTGTGGTGAAATATTTTGAGGGTGAAGACACCCGATCTAAACCGGATGCCCTCTGCTTATTGGGTTGAGGGACGCCAATCCCGTCAACCGCTCCTTGATCTGTATTAGCGCGGCACCTGCAAGCCCGTTGCGCTGCTTGTCTTGGGCTTGTTCAGGTCAATGCGGAGTTTGCCCTTGCCACGCGCTGAAGCCTTGCGCACATCATCTTTCGCGATCACCAAGCGATTGGGCGTGGTGTCGAGCGGAGGTGGTGCTGCGGCCTGTGTGTCGGGAACTTTGGGTTTGAACATGTTGCTCATGTGCGGCTCACCTTCACCAAACCTTGAGCCACCGCATCGGTCCACTTCACAACGCCCCGATTGGGGATGTTGATCGACACTTCACCGCCATCAAAGACAGGCTCTAGGCCAGCATCAATCAATGCCTGCGGGAAGTCTGGCGATTGCCATGCGGTCATTGCTGCATCGGTGTCCAGTGGGGTCCACGCGGCTGCTTCGGCTTGCTGTGCGATGGATTGGAATGCGGAGGTTGAACCAGTCTTCATCAATTCAGAGACAGCCTTCGCAAACCCTTCGCGGTCACTGTTATATGCCTGTTCCAATTCACCTTCGTTCAACCCGGTCGCTGCCGTGATCTTGGCTGCATATGCATCGCGAACGCCTGCAAGTGCGCTGTGGTTCAGGCCACCTTCAAGCATCAGATAATCTGTGGTCTTTTCGGAGAACACGCCTTCCATCAGGTCAGCCTCAATGCTGTTGACTGTGGCTGGTGAGACGTTGGGCAGAACGTGACTTGTGAAGTCATCTGCGGCGCTCTGAGGGGCTTGCTGAGGCTCACCTTGAGGGACTTGCTGTTGCACCTGAGGGTTCACGTTCGGGGCACTGTAAGGGGCTTGCATGGCTGCTGTAGCGGGGTCTGCGATCAAACCATCGCGAACAGCTTGCGCCACTTTCACCTTCATTCCGCCGATCTCGACAAGGTCATTGGGACGGGGCTTGCCACCGGGAACCGGGGTGCCTGCTTCGGTGCTGAAGACCAAGCCTTGAGCATTAGCCTGAGGAACGGTCGAGTGTTCTATGCCGCGCTGCACTGTCATGCCGTGGCCTGCGGTCACTTCAAGTGAACCACCGCCAACAACGGCAGTGAACCCGCTGGTGCGTGTCATGAGATTTGATGTTGATTGATTGGCGTCTTCTACGCCGTGTCGATATTCCATTGGGTTTTCCTTTCAAATGGAGGTTGATGAGCAATTGCGCTCAGGTGGGCACCCTCGGTCCATCGGTTCGAGAAACAGAACAACCCGTTTTTTCTGAGTTTCTTAATGATGGAAAGGAAGACATCATCCGATGTTCAAAGGTGTCCGCCTGAAGGCAATTGTCAGGGGGGTCTTGATGCGCCAAAGCATGGCCCTCTCGGTTCTTGTTCAGGTGTTGTTCACAAGCCAGAGGTTGAACCTGTGGGTGTCGCGCACATTGCCGTTGCTGTATTCGACCTTATGACCCTCGGGGATTGGTTGATCATGACAAAGCATCCACGCCACATCGGCATGGCGCACGATCTGGGTCTGACCATCGCGCTTGAAGGTGAGATACAGTTCGAGGTCGTTGCCATATCGAGGCGTGACAGCATCGTAACCGCCATCACGTTTCCAACAAACGATTGAATTGCGAAGGTGCATTGATCGGGATGCGAAGGTGAATAGATCGGTCATGGAAAGGGATGTGTCGGGGCCTGCGGGGGCTTCGGGATACTTGGGGAGGAAGTCTGTGATCTTGGGGCCGTTGGTCTTGATTGTCGGGATGATCAAAGCCTCTGCTGCATCGTCGTTGGCACTGCGGGTCATGGTCAGTTTCTCTTTCTAGGGGGTATTGGTACAAGGAAGCGTCTGCGCTGGTCTGGTGGTGCTGCGCCGATGGTGATGGGTTTCCAGCCACGGGCGATGCGCTGGGCATCAAGCTCTCTGAAGCGGTCCATCCATTCGCGTTCCTGCTGATAGAGGAGGTCTTCATCTTGGCGCTGCCGTGCGAACTCCTCAGCGGCCCTCAGGGCCTCTTCAGCATCAATCTGGGCCTGAACCCTAGCATCAGCCTCACGGACCTCTAGCACCCCTTCCAGAGTCTCTAAGGTGATGTTACGCAAGTCTTGGTCATACTCACGGCCTCTGGCTCGGAGGTGTTCGACACGGCGCTGACATTTGTGTGAGCAGGCTGTGCTGTTGATTGTTCTGGGAATGAATTGGGTGCTGCATATCGGGCACCGTCGCGGGTCATGCATCGGTGAACCTTAAGGTGAACTGTTGTTGTCGGGATGAGAGGTGTCTCTCTATCCTACTGTGTGGGTTAATTGATGATGATGGGGAATAATTAGGCAGACACTAAAAGGGAACCTGAAGGTGAAGACCACAGACGCGCTAACGCGCTCTGAAAGACCACTGAGGTTGTCAGTCATCATCAGTCACCTCTGATCAATCTTAGCATGGGGTCTGTGTGATAGATGATGAGAGGTGAACACCTTCAATCATCACCTTCAATCAAACCCTCTATAACAACTTATGTGAGGTTGTATGTGATAGATGATGATAGAGATGAACCCTAAGGTTCACCTTAACATGAACCTTAACATACACCTTTATATGTAACCTTTCTTTCCACCTATCCTACTGTGTGGGTTAAACCCCCCAGCACGGGTGGGTTAAATACCTAAGTTATTGATATACAACAATCCTTTGCCATTTCCGCCGATTGACACTCCCCCACCCCACAAATTTCTCCCGCGAGATAATTTCAGGGTCATCCCTCAGTGCCCGTAGACGTTCCACCTTACGGAGATCATCAAGGGTTGCCGCGCGGCGTTCTTGTTTAGGGGTTGGTTTAGGTTTCCCGAGGGCGAGGACTTCGCGGATGCTGTTGCACTGGTCAAATTTACAACGCGTTGTAAGTTTCAGGTTAGCTATCTTCATATAATTGTAAGCCATAGCCTGCGCGAACGAGCATTGCTCCTTTACCCAAGGGATAAACTCGCCGTGCTTCAGGCTTGCCTTCACCTTGATCAGTTCCTCACCGATCTCGGCGGCGATCTCCTTAGCGGTTCGACCGAGGCGCTCCTTTTTTGCATTGGTTGAAAAGTGCACGCGTTATCACTTCCACAACACCTTTCCACCCCCGTAACAGTTCCCCCAGTGGAATTAAATTGTTACTTTACAATGACTTATAGAAAATCTATCTCCTTCATCATCACTTCAAATGAAAGGAAAGATCATGAATATCTCTGCCGCAATCACATGGAACTACGCATACATCCGCGCTAGGCGCTTTGAGGTGCATGTTGAAAGGGTCTGTGAGGTGACCCGCCCTGTTGCTGGTGAAGTTGTATGCTATGTTGGCCGCTGGGCTTTGCATCTGGTGAACCACCGAAGGGTGCAGGCTGGGTTTGGTATGTGAGGCGAACTGGTCAAAATGGCCAAGCGTGGCCAGTTTCAATCTCAGGTCAAATGCGCAGCGTGCTGAGCTTTTCAAATACGTCGCCACCGACGCTTTTCACACCACCTTCACGGCCTCAACACACCCCCTAAGCTGCACCCTACTGGCCCCTCTCGCATATCTGCCAAAGGTCACGTCCTGCTTGTCTGGTCGATGCCCTATCACGTCTGCTATGGTGTCCTTATCAATGCCCGCGTGTCTGGCCTTGGTGGCAAACCATCGCCTTGCACTGTGGAAGTTGACCAGTGATCGACGTACACCGGGTTGCTTGTCATCAACGCCTAAGGCTTCCCTATAGCGCTTGAAACGCTTCCCGAAGGTGTCTGAGGGGTTGCTTGCATCTGATAGCTCATGAAAGAGCATGTCATGCCCTGACTTGTTTGCCATACGGGCGCGTATCATCCCCTCTAAGGAACTGTGAACGGGCACCATACGGGCCGCTGCATCGGTCTTGCCTTGTTGGATGTTGAACCAGAGACCATCATCATCAGTCACAACCTCTTCGACCCACAAGGTGATGATCTCAGCTTGTCTCATCCCTGAGAATAAAGAGGTGCGAAGGATGTCCTGCATAGGGGCTTTGTAGGCTTCCCTGAGGGGGAATGGGGAGTTTAGGAGGGTTGATGCCTCGGTGTCTGTGAAAGGGCGCTCTACGGCCTTTGTAGCGCCTCTCTCGACCCTCTTACCCTTCTTCTCAACCTGTTGATCATTCCAAGGCCAGCCAGTCTTTACGGTTTCCCCCACGGGCAACTGAACGTGCCCCCTACGTGCCAAATAAATCCAATACTGCCGCAACGCTGTGATGTGCTTGCCCTGAGTGACAGGGTGCATCTGGTCCAGTTCCTCCGACACGTACCGCCCAGCCTCGCGCCTGTCGATCTGGTCCAGTGTCTTGCCCCTCTCACTGCACCATCGGGCCAGCTTCATGACGTGCCCGCGTCTCTCATTGGTGGTCTTCGGTGCAAGCTCTGCTTTGCTGAGGTAGTCTTCAAGGTGTTCCTCGATCTCGACCTTCCCCATCATTGCCCGTTCAAAGGCTTCCCGCTGCGCTGGGCGCATGGCATCTGCCTCAGCCTCTGCTGCCTCTACAATTTGGAACAGTTCATCATTGTCCTCAGCATCAGCCATAGCATTGCGTGTTAGTTCGCCCCTGAGAGCCGCTGGGAGGGCCTGTGAATGCGATGTGGAGGTGCTGGCAATACTTACGCCGGAAAACTCAAACGCGACTCTGCGACCCCTCAGAATGTCCCTGAATTGGACCCGTGTCGTGGCTTCCAAGTCGTCCCTGAGGTGCTTGGCTTCGGTGATGTTCGAAGTCTGCAAATTGAGCATGATGAACTTGGCCCCGCCGATGACTTGATGGACCCCTTTCGGGACACTTTGACGGAACCAAAAGGTGTTCCCCTTGAGGACCAATAAGCGCTCTGAACGGTTCGACTTGACGGACATCCCTCTTCCTCACTGACCAACGTTACTGACCAATTTCATACTCAGAAAGGTTTGATAATCAATAGAAAAAGGAGATTGAATGCGTTTGGTTTAGAGTCCCTTAGTCTCCGCCACCCACACCCTTATGCAGTTGATTGTGTTGCATTAAGTGCAAACTCGCAACCTTAACTTCGCCTTGACGCGGCATGTTTGTCCTGCTGAACGACGATGATTGAAATACACGCGTCGCTGTGTGTCGGCGCGTGACCGATCCGTAGCCTTGCGCAATCCCCAATGCCTGCGACAACATGTTACCGCGAGACCTTTTGTGGCCAAATGATGCTGAAAGCATAGAGGCGCCGGCCGATCGCATGGCCCGAAATCCGCCTTTGCGGAAACTTGTGCCGTTAAAGCGCCAAATCGACGGATTGCTTGATCCGGGAAATTTGGGCAGGCTGGGTATCAACGAATGAAACACGCAGGGACGGGATAGCAATACACAATGAACCAAGAAGTTAGTGAAACGACGATCGTTTGTTTGGCCGCCTCTTATGAGGCCTTTGGCATGGTTATCGATTTTCTGGCCGAGTCGGATGTGTTCTCGAACTTCGAGATTGGCACCTTGTCAGGCGTCATTCGCAGGCAGTTGAAAGACGGCAATAATCTGGCCGCAATCTGCGACAACCAAATTGTCGGCTATGCCGGTTGGCTGCACACCAACGAAAACACGGGCGAAGAGTGGATGGAAAATCGTGCGATCTTGCGGCCCCTGCCCGCGGCCGAGGCGGACGCGGCCGCATTGACCGTTGTTGCCGTGTCTGACCCCAAAGCCACACCGCGCTTGATGCGCGGCGCGCGCGAACTGAACAAGGGAAAGCGCGTGTTTTTCAAACGCGGCTATGATGGTGTCGTCAAGCAAGGCCGCAAAAACAACGTGCTGAACATAAATGCGGGTGACTGATAGCGACGGCGGGAGGATCTGTTGGGAAAAATAGTTTGGATCGCATCCTATCCAAAGTCGGGGAATACATGGATGCGCATGTTCCTGATGCATTACTTCGTCGCAAACAGGGCGCTAACGCCGGATACGGCCCAAGCATTTGCCCCGAACGAGAATAGCGGCAATTTCTATCAACCGTTCTTACCCGTAAGCGCCGGAAAATTGCCAGATGCAGCGTTTGCATCGGTAAGACCACTTGCGCATCGCGCAATTGCACAGGCAGCACAAAGCTATATTTTCGTCAAAACGCACCATCTGTTTGGCACCCACCATGGCACACCTACAGTCAGCCTTGGTGATAGCGCCGCGTCTGTCTATCTTGTGCGCAACCCCCTTGATGTGGTTGTTTCCTATGCTGCCTTTCGGAATGTATCATACGATCAGGCGATTGACTGGGTGACAACCAAAGACCGAATTCTGCCGCGCATCCCTGGCGGCAGCTATTTTATTTCGGGTTCCTGGTCACAAAATGTGTCGACTTGGCGTGCACAGAAGCAATTGCCCTGCACCATATTGCGATACGAAGATCTAGTAACTGATCCGGCAAGCCAATTTCGCCAGCTATTTGGCGCATGGCGTCTAAAAATCGACAGTGACCGATTTGACGCTGCAATCGCGGCCACATCCATTGGCGCCCTCAAGGCGGCCGAAGCAGAGCACGGTTTTCGCGAGCGTCCGGCAAGCGCAAAAGCGTTCTTTCGGTCAGGCCGGACAGGTGACGGTTACAAAGAGCTGTCAAAATCCCAGCAAGAGCGTGTCATCGATGCCTGCGGTTCGCAGATGCAAGCCTGTGGCTATAGCCTGGATTCAATCTAGCCAGATAGAAGCCCTGTAAAAAAGTGTTTCCCTTAGGTAAACTTAGTGTTAATTACTTAGCAATAGATTATGAGTTAGGGGATTTTCCATGCGTTTGGGTAAGTTGATGGGCTCGGTCTCATCGGTGGCGGTTGTCGTAGCAGGAGCGCAGCAAGCTTCCGCTGAAACACAATCGATGCTTTCAGGATATAAATTGAATGTACAGGGCGGCGTCGGCGTTTCCGATGGCGTCTGGAATGACAAGTTTGAAGCCAGCAGCGGGTCAAGCGGCCCGTTCGACAAAATCGGTGCCGAAGAAGGAATACCCGCATATATGGGCTCAGTGGCGCTTTCGCGTCAGACCTCACCCAACAAAGACATGGCGTTCGGATTGTCGTTCGGGGTATCCGATGGTGACGGCTTTAGTTTTTCAAGCTCGTTCTCCGGCTCTGGCTCCTCAGGGTCTGGCACTTTGACATTTGCGGGCGGTGAAGGCCTGTCATTTGCTGCGCTTGATTTCGAAATGGGCACAACGGTTCCGACTGGCATGGCTGACTTGCGCTGGTTCTATGGTGCCCGTGCGCTCGCTAGCAAGTCTACGCTTTCCGAAGAATTCGACAAGGTCGGCAGCAGCGGTAGCGGATCAGCAAGTTTCGAATTTGAATCCGTGTTTCTTGGCGTTGGGCCGCGGGTGGGTGTCGGATTTTCGACGCAACCTGCCCCGGGTTCCCAATTCGGCTTTTCCGGCGAAGTGGGCGCAGCATATCTGTTCGGTACGCGCACAGAAACATTTACCTCCAGTTACTCTTCGGGTGGCTCCAGCTCCAGCTATAGCAGCAGCTATTCAGAGCGCAAAAATGTGACAAGTCTGGATGCGCAAGTCGGCGTGGACTACTATTTGTCGGACAACGCGACAATCTCTGCTGGATATCAATTGCAGCAGTTCTGGAATATCGATTCTGTATCGGATGAAGACGCCAGTTTCGACGGTTCAGGCCCCCGACTTGTTCACGGTGTCTTTGTCGGTTTCACGACACAGTTTTGATGGGTACCCATTCAAGAGTTTGAACGCTCTGCAATTGCGCCCCAATTTTGGGGCGCATTTTTTGACAGGCCACCGACTTGACTGAACGTATAATTACTTCTGGCACACCCTTAGCAAGCGCATGGTTGCAGAGCCCGTGTAGCGTTCTTTATGAATTGGCAAGACATCGACCAGGCCAGAATATCATCCTTGAACTGGGCGGCGCGCCGTTCACGCTTGTTCAGGACGGAAACACTGCGCGCGAAATCTTGCGCAATGCGCAGGGTCGTTACCAAAAATACTATGGCAGCTATAAGCGCCTTTTTGGCGATAGCCGGCTTACGACAGACGGCGAAGGCTGGCGCACATTGCGCGATTTTTCGCAGCCGCACATTACCGGTGTCGAACCAGACGACATTGTGCAATATACGCAGATCTTCTTTCGAGCCGCGCTTGAAAATCTGGTTTCCGTGTCGGACGGGACAGCGCAACCTGTTGATACAGCAATAGATTTTGCCGCCGCTGCAACCCTATGCAAAGTCGTGCTGGGTTTTCAGATCGAAGACTGGGGCAACCAGACAATCGACGACATTCGCCTTATTCTAAGGCTTGCTTCATGGGAAAATTTCCCGCGGCCAAATGGCGGCGGCGTCGACCATGCGATGCTTCAAATCGATGCGGAAGATGCCAAGCTCCGTCTGCAGAACCGTTTCAACGAAATGCTGGACACCAAAAAAGCCGGCGGGCCGAACAGCCTTTTTTCTACGCTCGCTGCGGCAGGCCCTGACAAGGTCGACCTGTTTGGTGAACTCTCGACCATGCTGTTTGCCGGATTTGATACGACGGCCAGCGCGGTCACTTGGGCAATGTTTCTGCTCGGGCAGGATCAGGCGCTTCAGGCACGTTTGCGCCAATCGGTACGCAGCCGCACGGCGCAGGCGCCGCTTGGGGCCGATGATCTGATGCAAATGCATGATTTGAATGCCTTCTTTCTCGAGGCATTGCGCATTTTCCCACCCATCCCCTTTGTAAGCCGCATTGCGCGAAGCGATGACCAAATTGGTGATTTGGACATCAAGGAAGGTGCAAGAATACTTGTTTCTGTGATTGGCGTCCAACAGGACCCGAAGGTCTTTGATAATCCGATGCAGGTTCAAATAAGCCGGCACCACAACGGGTCCTTGCGCAAGGAACACATGTCCAATTTTATTCCTTTTGGCGATGGCAAACGCATCTGCCCCGGCGCGCGTTTTGCAAATCTCGAAGCACTCGCGGCACTTGCGCTTATTCTCGACGCTGTTTCCATCCATACGCCGGTATCAAAACACGTCGGATTGCGCTGGGACGCGAGCATGCGTCAAGAAAACGGAACCCAACTGATCCTAAAACCGCTTTCTTGAACCAAGGCAGGAGACCCCTATGCGCATCCTTTTTACGTCTTTGTCATGTCTCATTGATCCGGCAAGCGGCGCAGCGATTTCTGTCCGGACGATCCTGCGGCTTCTTGCTGAAAGAGGCCACGAGGTCATGGCGTATTCGGGCGCGGGATTTGACAACGGGCAGAAACCGACAGCCGATGAAATGCTACGCTGGAGCGGGTTCAAGAAGGAAAGCGCTGACGGATTGTGGGTGTTTAACGACGGTCCGGTCAGGCATGTCGCGCATGCAGTCGGCGCCCATAAGATTTCAGCAATGGGCCAGGATGCCGTGCGCGAGGTGTCCGGCCATTTCCGCCAAGTCGTCAAGGATTTCCAACCCGACGCCATTTTGACCTATGGCGGCACTGATTTCGAATGCAGCGCCCGTAAACTGGCAAAAGATTCGGGCATCATTTCCGCCTTTTATCTTGCGCATCCGGGATATAAAAACATTGATGTTTTTCAAGACGTTGACCTTGTGTTTACGGATTCAACCGCAACCCACGACCTTTATCTGGACCGGCTTGCGCTTGCGACAACCGTGATCGGAAAGTTTGTGATGAAACCGGATGCAACCCGTCCGGCCGGCGCGGCGCGGCATGTCACTTTCATTAACCCTTCTTACGCAAAAGGCGTCACGCTATTTTACCGCATTGCGGAAATGCTGCGTGAGCTAAAGCCTTCGCTGCGCTTTCTGGTCGTCGAAAGCAGATCAAATCTGGGCAAGATCGAAACCGTAAGCGGGATCCCGTTTTCCGAAATGCGCAACATCCGCCGGATCGGCTTACAGCCTTCGATGAATGATGTTTTTTCACGCACGCATGTGCTGTTGATGCCATCGTTCTGGCATGAAAGCGGTGGCCGGACAGCCATCGAGGCATTGTCATTGGGCATACCGGTATTGAGCGCGAACCACGGTGGGCTACCGGAACATCTGGGTGATGGCGCCATGCGTTTTGATATTCCCGACCCGCTGCGCGAAAAGCATCAGCTGATCCCGCCGCCATCGGTTGCCATTCCTTGGGTCACAGCGATATCAAAGCTTTGGGAGGACCCTGAATTTTGGCACGAACGCAGTCTGGCAGCAGAAATGCAATGGCAGAAACATGCCCCCGATGCGCGGCTTGCGTTAATTGAGCAACGGCTAGAAGATTTAGTAGATGCCCGACAGTGATATCGACCACTTTGCCGAACCCATCATGGTCGAAATTGACGGCACTTTCAGTTATGTGCATGTCGATATCTGGGAACCAAAAGAGCCAAAGAAGGTCATATTCCTGATCCATGACCTTGTCGGACGCAGCGACGATTTTGCGCCTCTGGCCCCGCGGCTTGCCGCGCTGGGTTATCGCGTTGTCGCTGTCGACTTGCCGGGCCGCGGCAAGAGCGCATGGCTCGAGCAGGACCAGTATACCGGCAAGGCTTATGTCGAAGTGCTTTTGAGCGCGATGCGGGCACATTGGCTGCCTGACGCAAGTATTCTTGGTCAAGGATGGGGCGCAATGATCGCGCTGCTGCTTGAAACTGTCGCAAGGCTCAGATTTTCGAAACTGCTGTTACTGGACCTGCCGCAAAAATGGTCAATCACGGCGGATCAGACCGCAGCGCTATGGGAACAGATCATCGTCCTGCGTGCCGAAGACGAAACGACATTCTGGAAAAGCGTCGAGGAAATTGTACCCCGTGGATTAACCGGGCGGCGCGATTTCATGGCATTGGCGGGCGAGCGCGCGCGCGATTTCAACGGGAAATTTGGGCTTTCTGCAGATCCAAAGGTTTTTTCGGCGATGCGCCAGAATCCTGATGTGGCGTTCGATCTTGAAGCGCTGCTGTCAAAGGTGCGTACCGAAATTCTGATGTTTCAAGGGCTCCGCTCGCTTGCCCCGTACCGGTCGTTCAGGCCCTCTGTCACGGTCGCGGGCCGGTTAAGACGCATAAGGGTGCTACGTGCCACAAATATTTCTTGGAAAAGTGACGACATCTTGATGCCCGTGTTGGGTGCTGCATTGGCGCATAACAGCAATTGATTTATCGGCGTGCCCGCCAGCCGCAATGAGCAACCACAAAGCGGCATAAACCGGCCGTTTTGTCTGGTCATCACTGCGCACCGGATTATTGGGGGCCGTGCAATTGGCCACTTGCCCCTTGGCATGAAACCGATCACAGTTGCGTAAATTCAATTCATCAAAGTGGTGCGTCTTGAAGTATTTCATTGGCCTTGGTGCCGTCGTGGTGGCTGTTGTCGGGTATTTCATGTTTGCGGCTCCGGCGCCCGAACCCGCTGTACAAAGTGACGCAGTCGCGGTGACCCGCACGGATCAATCCATTACCGACACGCTAACCGCCAAGCGCGCAGAACTGCCTGCGCAGCTGACATCCGCGATCACATTGATCGACATCAACTTTCAGGCGCGCATGCGGATCATGCAATATGCCTATGTTGCGAACACGCCTGATACCGATAATTTGAATGCCTTTATCGAAGGTCGCTCTGAAACGCTTTGCCTTGAAGCGCGCAGCATGTTCGGCACTGGCGTCACCTTGCGGAACAGTTTTGTAGATACTGACGGCAACCTGCTGGGTCGCATCTATCTTCTTGACGAGGATTGCCAGCGTTTCCATTGAAAAACGCCCGTGCTGCCCAGCGGCGGCACCCCGCGAAAACTGCGTCACCAAGCGTTGATATAGGATAGCGCGCTGCTTTGCGTTAGTCAGGCACGTGTAAATGGCGCGTTAAGTGACCAATTATTGCAGCCACCCTGCCGCGTGGTTGGTTGCATGACCCAAAGTTGAAAACCGACCCTTCCGTTTGCCCGAAAAAGGAAAACCCATGCCTCTTGCTCCGCTCAAAGCGTCAACCGCACTTGTCGCCAGCCTGTCGCTGATCATGCCCCACCCGTCCCTTATTTCTGCCGCCTGGGCGCAAGATGCAGATTTAAGATGCCTTGACCAAAGCCTGCCACCCTGCCCCGAAGGTGAACGGCCCGAAGGCTATACGCCCGCTGAACTCGCCGAGTTTGCGGCACTCGCAGCGCAGGCGCTTGCAGCAGAGGAAGCCGCCGCTGAAGCAGAAGCACGCGCAGCTGAAGAAGCCGCCGCCGAGGCAGAAGCACGCGCAGCAGAGGAAGCCGCAGCCGCAGAGGCAGAAGCCCGCGCGGCAGAGGAAGCCACCGCTGCCGAGGCAGAGGCACGCGCAGCTGAGGAAGCTGCAGCCGCCGAGGCAGAAGCGCGTGCAGCTGATGAAGCCGCAGCCGCCGAGGCAGAAGCACGCGCAGCTGAGGAAGCCGCTGCCGCAGAGGCAGAGGCACGCGCCGCTGAAGAAGCCGCCGCCGCCGAGGCAGAAGCACGCGCAGCTGAAGAAGCCGCAGCTGCCGAGGCAGAAGCGCGTGCAGCTGATGAAGCCGCAGCCGCCGAGGCAGAAGCACGCGCAGCAGAGGAAGCCGCTGCCGCAGAGGCAGAAGCGCGTGCAGCTGAAGAAGCCGCAGCCGCAGAGGCAGAAGCACGCGCGGCTGAAGAAGCCGCAGCCGCTGAGGCAGAAGCACGCGCCGCTGAGGAAGCTGCAGCCGCTGAAGCAGAAGCACGCGCAGCAGAGGAAGCCGCCGCCGCAGAGGCAGAAGCGCGTGCAGCAGAGGAAGCCGCAGCCGCAGAGGCAGAAGCGCGTGCAGCTGAAGAAGCCGCAGCCGCAGAGGCAGAAGCACGCGCGGCTGAAGAAGCCGCAGCTGCCGAAGCGCAAACCGTTGAAGAAGCCGCTGCTACCGAGGCGCAACCGGATGCGGAACTTGTCGATCCGACCATCGGCGATGACACGGATGCGCCTGCAGCAGCGGCTGCAGATACCGGCGCAGATGCCGCAGAAATTGTCGAAGAAACGCTTGATGCAGACACGGTGCGGACCAGCGAAGAGGATTTCGAAACGCCAATCTCTGCCGCGCCGACCGAAGCTACAACGCGCAATAATTCCCAAGGGCTAAGCAACATCGAGAAGGCGCTTCTTGTTGGTCTGGGCGCGGTTGTTGTCGGGTCTGTGTTGCGCAATGGCGATCGCGTGGTCGAAAACACCGGCGACCGCGTGGTTGTAGAAGGCACGCGCGGGCTGACGATTTACAAGGATGATGATGCAATTTTGCGTCAGACCGGCGCGTCGGTCCGCACCGAGACTTTCTCGGACGGGTCCACACGCACCGTGCTTGATCGTGCTGACGGAACGCAAGTTGTCACTATCCGCGACACGCGTGGCCGCGTTTTGCGGCGCGCTGTTGTCTATCCGGACGGCACCCAGATCGAACTGTTTGACGATGTCCAACCGGTTGCCGCCGTCGATGTGCAGCGGCTCGAGGACCAGCGCCCGACAACGCGCAACCTATCCGCAGCCGACAGTGATCTGATCGCCCTTCGTGCCGCCTTGCGCGAAACGCTGGCATATGATGCAGGGCGCAGTTTCAGCTTGCGCCAGATCCGCGAGATCGAACAGGTGCGCCGCCTTGTGCCGGCTATCGACCTTGATACCGTGACATTCGCAAGCGGGTCCGCGGCGATATCAGCCGAACAAGCGCTTAGCCTTGTGCGGGTTGGCATTCTGATCGAAGAAATGTTGTTTGAAAACCCGCGCGAAGTCTTTTTGATCGAAGGCCATACCGATGCGACAGGCAGCGAAAGCTTTAACCTGACCCTTTCAGATCGGCGGGCGGAATCGGTCGCGCTTGCGTTGACAGAATCTTTCGACATTCCACCTGAAAACCTGATTGTGCAGGGCTACGGCGAAGGATTTCTCAAGGTGCAAACCCAAAGCGCAGAGGCCGCCAACCGCCGTGCAACGGTGCGCCGGATCACGCCGCTTTTGCGCCAGCTCGCTGCGAATTGATAACCGGGGTCAGCGCGGCCTGACCCCGGATACTCGCAAAGCGGACCTTGCGCATGGCGGCCCCGAATACGGGGTGACAGATTCTGTCGCTGGCCGTACTGCAGGTTCAGGCTTTGGTTTGGACCGATGATTTCCAAAGTTCCGCGTAGGCCAGCAGTGATTTGTCGGGCGCAACCGGCGCTGCCGTGCTTGCGTTCGGCGGCGCCTGATCGTGATCAAACAGCAAGGCCGCACCGATACTGGTTCCCGTGACGGCTGCGCTTGTGACAACGGGCCGGCCGGTGACGGCTTGCAGCATCGCGGTAAATTCTGCATTTCGCGCAAACGGCCCTTCGACAATCGTGGGGCCTGCCCCGTTGATCAGTTCCAGACAGGTTCCTGTCATCAAACCAAGATAGAACGACAGCGCAACCGAACGCGCCGGTGACCCCAATTGCGGCTCTGGGCCGCGCCATTGCATTTTGCGTCCCTGAAAGGGGCCAGACCCAGTTTCGACAGACGGCAGAAGCATCACGCGTTGATCCAGAACGGCGGCAACGTCGTGCTTGTCCGGTGCATAGGGGTGACCTGCCTGTATGATTTCATACGTGCGCCCGCCCATAAACCGCGCGCTGGGAACAGCCCGCCCGCGTGCGTTCACGTTGATCAGCGTGTCGCGCTTGGGATCAAGCGGCGGAATTGCTGCGCTGCCATCGCCCGTCAACGACATCGCGATCACCCATGTCCCCGTCGAAACCACACAGGCAGGTGCGTCCCGCGAAATCACATGCGGATAAAGCGATGCGTTGGAATCATGGATGCCGACGCAAACGGGCGTTGTGGGAGGAAGGCCTGTGGCGTCGGCTATCTCTGGCAAAATCGGCCCCAAGATGTCGCTGGGGCGACGCACCGGTGCAATTTTGTCGCTTATGCCCAGCGTTGCGGGAAGATCGGAAAATGTTCCCTTATGCGGGTTCCAAAGGTCGCTGTGGCAGCCGAGCGAGGTCACATCGCTTGCGGCAATTCCTGTCAAACGGTGTCCCCAATATTGCGGATAGGTGACGATTTGCGCGGTACGGTCCTTCAGCGACGGAACCTGTTCAAACTGCCAGTGCAGCTGCGCGCCGATGTTCAAACCTCCACTAAGCCTCGGAGAGCCGGTTTGCGAAAAATCCGGCCTTATCGCGTCATAGCGGGCAACAACATCGGCGGGATAGCGGTGTTCGTAATCCAGAACCGGTGCGGCCAGCGCGCCCGTGTAATCAAGCAATGCGGCACAGGCGCCGTGGGTCGTTATCGAAATCGCATCAACGCCATGGTCGCGGTGGAACTGTCCCAACGCGTCCAGCAAGAACACCCAATGCCCTTCGACATCATAGTGCGGCCAAGGCGGCCCCTGCAGCACAACATTGGGCCGCGTGACGACAGCAATCTCGGACAGCGTGCCTAGATCAACCAGTGCCAGCTTGGCGTTGGTCTTGCCGATGTCGATCACGGCGATATGTTTTGGCGCGTTCATGGCATGTGGAACAGCGGGCTGAGCGCCACTGCAACCGGTTCGTTATTGGGCATGGTTTCCATGATATCGGCCATGTATGCCCACCATTTTTGCATGACCGGATGGTTTGGCAGATCATCCATCTGATGCCCATCCGTCCGGCAAAGCACCCCGATCAGATGTCCGGTTTCTGCGTCAAGATGGATCGAATAGTCGCTGATGCCGGCAGCGTGCAAAAGGTCCACAAGTTCGGGCCAGATCGCATCGTGGCGGCGCTTGTATTCATCCACCATGCCGTCGTTAAGGGTCATGCGGAAAACGTAGCGGCCGGTCATGATTTGCGCCTTGCAGCGACCATTGCCCAAAGGCGCGGCAGTGCGATCACCCCGATCAGCAGCAAACCGATAAAGATCGACATCACAATCCCCGGCACGTTAAGCAGGCCAAAGCCAAAGGTCACAAGCCCCATCACAAAGGCCGCAATCACCACTCCCGGGATTGTTCCAGACCCACCAAGTATATTCACCCCGCCAAGAACAACCATCGTCACAACCTCAAGCTCCATTCCGGTTGCGATGCTGGGGCGCGTCGATCCAAGCCGCGAGGTCAGGCAAATCGCCGCAATTCCGGACATCACCCCCGTGAGCAGGAACAAGATGAACTTGACCCGCGCCACGCGGATACCGCTGAACAACGCGCCGGTCGGGTTGTTGCCAATCGCGTAAACGGCGCGCCCGAAGTTGGTTTTGTGCAGCAACACGCCATAGACCAGTGCGATGACCACAAAGAACAGCATTTCAACCGTAAAGACCCAGTAAATATACCCCTGCCCGAACCACGCAAAGCTGGCTGGATAGCCCCGAAACGCATCATCCCCGAGAATGATATAGCTGATCCCGCGAAACAGGCTCATGGTGCCGATGGTGACAACGATGGATGGCAGCCCAAGAACTGTCACGAAAAACCCGTTGAACGCGCCGCAAAGCAGGCCAACCGTCAGGCCGATTACCACCAGTTCCGGCGTCCCTGCCCCGTGTTGCACCGCAAGCCCCATCGCAGTACTGGCAAGCGCGATTATCGAGGCAACCGAAAGATCGATTTCGCCCGATATGATCAGCAGTGCCATTGCAAAGGCGATCATCGCTTTTTCGGTAAAGTTGAAGGTCGCGTCGCTCAGGTTCCATGCGCTCAGGAAGTAGGGCGAGGCAAAGCTGTTGATCACAAAGATCGCGATAGCAACGCCAAGCAGCAATGCTTCCCAGCTTTTGAGAAGACGCGCCGCGCGGCCTTGCAAACGGTCAGGGACGTGGCGGGTTTGGACTGTATCCGTCATTGCGCGGTCTCCGCTGATTTAAGAATGATACGGCCCTTTGTGCGGCCCGAGCGGGCGTTAAACGCAACCGCAATCAAGATCGCGCTGCCGGAAATCGCAAGCTGCCAGAACGGCGAGATATTCACCACCGGAAGCGCATTCTTGACGACGCCAAGAAATAGCGCGCCAAGTACCGCGCCGCCAACCGACCCGATCCCGCCTGCAATCGAAATCCCGCCAATGACACAGGCCGCAACGACTTCAAGCTCGAATCCGCCCGCAATATCGACATAGGCTACGGCATAGCGCGCAACCCACAAATAACCGGTAAGGCCCGCCAGCGCGCCCGAGACCACAAAAGCCCAGAACTGCGTCTTGCCGACATTGATGCCGGTATAGACCGCCGCATGCGGATTGCCGCCCACAGCAAAGATGGACCGCCCGAACGGGGTGCGTGCCATCATGATCCCAAAGATGACCACCGTCAAAATGGCGATCCACGACAGAACCGGCAGACCCAGCAACACGGTACGCGCGAAGCCAGTAAATGCAGGCGACATTTCATGCGCGTTGACCCATTTCCCGTCCGAAATCAGAAAGATGATACCGCGAAAGATGGTCATTGTGCCAAGCGTCACCACAATCGGCGGAATGGCGAGCTTCCACACCAGAATGCCGTTGATCGCACCCATGATCGCGCCAAGCGTGATCGCAATGGCAAGAATGACAGGGATTGGCAGACCCGGCATCGCAACATTGATCATCGCAACAGCCATGCCGGTAAGCGCAAGGTTCGCAGCCACCGACAAATCAATGCAGCGGGTCAGGATTACGACCATCTGGCCAAGCGCCAGAATGATCAGCGGGGCCGTGTCATTGAACACATTGGCAAGATTTGACGGCGCAACAAAGCCCGCAAACCGCGTGGCAATCATCATCAAAAGCGCGAAAATAGCCCCCGCCAAAATCGCTTCGCGTAGTGGGATAAATCGGGTCATGCTGCGGCCCCTTTGGTTGGTGTAGAGATTCCGGCGGCATGGCGCACCAGCGTTTCGGGCGTCAGATCATCCCCCGCAAGTTCCGCGGCAATGCGCCCGTCGCGCATGACAATTACGCGGTCGGACATGCCGATGACTTCGGGAATTTCGGAACTGACCATGATCACAGACAGACCCTGCGCCGCCAGTTCCGCCATAAATTCATGCACCGCGGCTTTGGACCCGATATCAATGCCTTTGGTGGGTTCATCTAGGATGATCACCTGCGGCAGGGTCGCCAGCCATTTTGCAATCACGACCTTTTGCTGATTGCCGCCCGACAGGTTGCCAACATCCTGATCAAGCGAGGCTGCGCGCAGATCAAGCCGCTGCGAATATTCGCGCGCCAGTTTGAATTCCTCGGCAAGCTTCAAAAACCCGTTGCGCGAGGTTTTTCCAAGCGAAGGCAGGGTGATATTCTGGAAGATCGGCAAACCGATAATCGCGCCCTGTTTGCCCCTATCTTCGGGCACATAGACAATCCCGTTGCCCACCGCATCAGCGGGCGAGCGGATCACCTTGATATCCCCGTTGATCCGGCACACCCCCTTAGCGGGTTTTGTGATCCCGAACAGGGCTTGCATGAATTCGGACCGGCCCGCGCCGACAAGCCCGTAAAACCCGAGAATTTCACCGCGGTTCAGCGTAAAATTGATATCGGCAAATTCGGTCGGGTGGTCATATCCAACAATCTTGAGAACTTCTTCGCCAACATCATGGCTGCGCGTCGGGAAAATCTGGTCGACAGATCGCCCGACCATCATCTTGACAAGGTCACCTTCGGAAATATCGGCAATCTTGCCATCGCCGACAAATGCACCATCGCGGAACACGGTATAGCGGTCGGCAATGCGGAAAATTTCATCGAACTTATGACTGATAAACAAAATCGCCTTGCCTTGGGATTTGAGCGTCTCGACAAGCGCATAAAGCTCTTCGATTTCTTTGTGGGACAGCGCTGCGGTGGGTTCGTCCATGATCACAACGCGCGCATCAACCGAAAGGGCGCGCGCAATCGCAACAAGGTGTTTGTTGGCAATACCAAGGTCGCGCAACGGGGTATGCGCACTGAACGGCGCGCCGATATCGTCCAGCAACTTTGTTGCGGCGCGGTGCATAGCGGCCTTGTCGATCAGGCCGAACCGCGTGCGCGGGGCGTGACCGATATAGATGTTTTCGGCAACGGATAGTTCGTCGAATAGCACAGTTTCCTGATGGATCGCGGTGATACCGGCGGCGGCCGCCTCGTTGGGGCTTGCAAAGGCAATCGCGTCGCCATTGATGCGGATCGTGCCGCCGTCAGGCACATAAATACCTGTCAGGATCTTGACGGTCGTAGACTTGCCCGCACCGTTTTCACCAACAAGCGCCGTCACCTGGCCGGGGTAAAGATCAAGCTTGACCTGATCAAGCGCCTTCACGCCGGGAAAGGTCTTGGTGATCATGTCCATGGACACAATGGGGGTATCGTTTGGCGAAGTGGAAGCTGCGGTTCGCGTCGTCATCCGGTTTCTCACTTTGGATAAGCTGGGGGTGTCTGGCCCGACGTCGAAGACGGGCGGGCCAGACGGGGGGGAGACGTCTTAGAAGATCGACTTGAACTGGTCGATGTTGCTGGCGTCGTAAACAAACGGATCAGCCATCGCGCCTTCGTTGTTTTCGTCCAGTGTCAGGCTGCCCATGCGGCCCATCGGGATTTCGGCACCGGCTTCAGCCACAGCGCCGTTCTGGCTCAATTCATAGGCCAGCATTGTCGCGGAATAACCCAGATCGATCGGGTTCCAGATCGCGAATGACTGCGATGCGCCGGATTCAATCGCGCCAGCCATTTCAGACGGAAGACCAAGGCCGGTAACGTTTACCTGACCTACTTTACCTGCGTCCACAACTGCCTGAGCGGCGGCCACAATCCCGACAGATGTCGGGGCAATGATCGCATCCAGATCAGGGTAGGACTGCATCAGGCCGGTGGCCTCGCGGTAGGATTTGTCGGCAAGATCGTCACCGTAGACGGTCGCAACCACTTCGATGCCTGGATAGTCGCCCATCACGGCCATCATTTCATCGATCCAGATATTCTGGTTGGTCGATGTGGTTGTCGCGGAAAGCAGGGCCACTTCGCCGCCGTCTGGCAGGTGATCAGCCGCCAGTTTGATGATCATATTACCGATCAGCGGGTTGGATGACGGGTTCAGGTGCAATTGGCGGCCTTCGGGGGCAACGCCGGAATCCCAGCTGATTACCGTGATACCGCGCTGCATGGCGCGTTGCAGGGCAGGCACCAATGCATCAGTGTCATTGGAAGAAATCGCAATCGCATCAACATTTTGCGCGATCAAGGCGTTGATAACTTCGATCTGGCCTTCGGCTGTAGTATCGGTTGGACCGGTATAGATGATCTCGACATTGCCCAGCTCGGCAGCGGCTTCTTGGGCACCTTCAGCGGCAGCTTCAAAAAAGCCGATGCCAAGCGCTTTGACGACAAGCGCGATACGCACGTCGTCTTGTGCGAATGCCGGTGTTGCCATCATTGCGGTGGCCATTGCAGCTGTTGCCGCTAGTTTCTTCAATACACTCATGGTTTCCTCCCTGGAGTGGTTTCAATCAGGCTGGCGGTTTCGCCACCCCCTCTTTCTGCGCGGCACCCGCAGGCACCACGATCAGTGTCACATCTGCCGATTCCAGCATGGCCGCCGTGCGGTCATCGATGCGGTCATCGGTGATGATTGTGTCAATCCGTTCAAGCGGACACAGCACAAGGCTCGAACGGTTTTCGAATTTGCTGCTGTCGACAAGTACGATCAGTTCTTCGGCTTGCCCGATCAGCTTTTGTTCGGCCTGGATCAGCAACGGGTCGCCTTCCATCAACCCCAAAGGCCCGATGCCTTGGGCGCCCATGAACATGCGTTTGGCATAGAAATTGCGGGTCACGTCGTTTTCAAACGGCGACAGAATGATATTTTGTTCGCGGTAGATTATGCCACCCGACAGCATCACGGTGTTTTGGGTGTTTTTCAGCAAATGCTCCGCAATCGGGAACGAGTTTGTGAAAACCTGCATCCGGCGTGACGCCAGCGGGTGCACCATCTGAAATGTCGTTGTGCCACCATTGATAATGATGGGTTCGCCCTCATCGCACAGTTCCACTGCGGCTGCGGCAATCGCCTGCTTTTCCGCAATATGCATCGTTTCATTGACCGAAAACGGACGTCCGGCAAGACCGACAAACGGCTTTGATGTGATGGCTTCGGCGCCGCCACGCACACGGCGCAGGCGTTTTTGTTTATCAAGCGTGCTGATGTCGCGTCGCACAGTCGCCTCTGATGCGCCGGTCAGCGCACATAGGTCGATCACAGTCACAAGTGACCGGTCTTGTACGGCTGAAAGAATGACGCGGTGGCGGTCGTTTTCGTGCATGGGAAACCCCTTTGATTGGACAGAAGGTGGCGCGAATCGCGACAGTTTGTCAATCATTAATTGTCATAAACGATCATTCTGCACCGCAGCATGATCGTTTGTGATTGATATTGATTGACTTGAACGCGCATTCCCGTCACCTTGATTTCGAATAGTTAGACATAACCCGCCGTCCACGGAGACACACATGACAGCTTCTCAAAACAGCCAAAGCCTTGAAAACAAATGGAATGAATCCAAAGCCGCTAAGATGAGCGAGCCTGAAAAGCTGCTGTATCGTTCGAATCTTCTGGGTTCGGACAAGCGAATCACCAACTACGGTGGTGGCAACACTTCGGCCAAGGTGATGGAAAAAGACCCGCTGACCGGTGACATGGTTGAAGTGCTTTGGGTCAAGGGCTCTGGCGGCGATGTCGGTTCGATCAAGATGGACGGGTTTTCGACGCTTTATATGGACAAGCTGAATGCACTGCGCGGCATCTACAGAGGCGTCGAATTTGAAGATGAAATGGTAGGCCACCTGCCCCATTGCACATTCAACCTGAACCCGCGCGCGGCGTCTATTGATACGCCGTTGCATGCCTATGTGCCGAAAAAGCATGTCGACCACATGCACCCGGATGCGATTATTGCGATTGCGGCGGCCAAAGACAGCAAAGCACTGACACAGCAGATTTTCGGCGACAGCATCGGCTGGTTGCCGTGGAAAAAGCCGGGATATGAACTGGGGCTCTGGCTGTCGGATTTCTGCGCCAAAAACCCGGATGCCAAGGGCGTTGTGCTTGAAAGCCACGGCTTGTTCACATGGGCAGACGACGCAAAGGACTGCTATGAGCTGACGCTTGAGATCATCCAGAAAGCGATGGATTGGTTCAAAGCCGAAACCGATGGCAAAGCTGCTTTCGGCGGCGCGATCCACAAGAGCCTCTCGGCGCAGGAGCGCCGCGCCACAGCCGCCCGTTTGATGCCTGCAATCCGCGGTTATGTCTCGGGTCAACAGCATATGGTTGGCCATTTCACCGACAGCGATGCGGTGCTCGAATTTGTGAATGCCAAAGACATGGAACGTTTGGCGGCGCTTGGCACCTCATGCCCCGACCATTTCTTGCGCACAAAAATCTGTCCGCTGGTCGTCGATTTCGACCCTGCCAAGCCTGATGTCGATGCAACTATTGCCGGACTGGACACTGCAATTGCCGATTACCGTGTCGGATATCAGGCCTATTATGACCGCTGCAAGCGTGACGACAGCCCCGCCATCCGCGACCCCAATGCGGTGGTCTACCTTGTCCCTGGTGTCGGTATGATCACATTTGCCAAAGACAAGGCAACCGCGCGGATTTCCGGCGAATTCTATGTCAACGCAATCAACGTGATGCGCGGTGCGGATGCGGTGTCCGAATATCAGGGCCTGCCCGAACAAGAAGCATTTGATATCGAATATTGGTTGCTCGAGGAGGCAAAGCTGCAACGCATGCCTGCGCCGAAATCTTTGGCGGGTCGCGTGGCATTGGTCACGGGTGGCGCTGGCGGGATCGGCGCAGCGACTGCGGACCGGTACCTGCGCGAAGGTGCCTGCGTGATGTTGGCTGATATTGACGACGCGGCATTGGCCGAGACATTTGAAGGGCTAAGCGGCAAATACTCGGCCGATGTCGTGCGCACGATCAACATGAACGTCACCGACGAGGTCGCCGTAGCCGAAGCCTATAGCGCCATCGCGGCCGAATTTGGCGGCATCGATATTCTGGTCAGCAATGCAGGCATCGCCAGTTCCGCCCCGATCGCGGAAACAACGCTTGATCTGTGGAACAAAAATATGGCCATCCTTTCAACCGGCTATTTCCTTGTAAGCCGCGAAGCGTTCAAGCTGTTCAAGGTACAGGACATGGGCGGGGCTGTTGTGTTTGTGGCTTCCAAGAATGGCCTTGCCGCGTCACCCAATGCTTCCGCCTACTGCACGGCCAAAGCCTCTGAAATCCACCTCGCACGGTGTCTGGCGCTTGAAGGTGCGCCGATTGGCGTGCGCGTAAATGTGGTTAATCCGGATGCGGTCCTGAAGGGGTCAAAGATCTGGCAGGGCGAATGGCTTGACCAGCGGGCTGGCACCTATGGCACCGACAAAGACGGGCTCGAAGAAATGTACCGTGAACGCTCGATGCTCAAACGTTCGGTCCTGCCCGAGGATATCGCCGAAGCTGCCTATTTCCTTGCCTCCGATCTGTCGGCAAAGTCGACTGGCAACATCATCAACGTCGATGCAGGCAACAAAGAGGCGTTCACGCGTTAAGCGGGGATGCCAAGGGAGGAACGAACATGAGCTATGAAAGCGCAAAAGCCGCCTTTGCCGATTGGGGCGTCGATACGGAAACCGCCCTGCGCAGGCTGGCGGAAATTCCGATTTCCATGCATTGCTGGCAAGGTGATGATGTGGTCGGTTTTGAATCCAAAACAGGCAGTTCCGGCGGCGGCATTCAGGCGACGGGCAACCATCCCGGACGGGCGCGCACGCCCGACGAACTGCGCGCCGATCTGGAATTTGCCTATGCGATGATTCCGGGCAAACACCGCCTGAACCTGCATGCCTGCTATCTGGACACCGATCAGAATCCGGACCGCGACGAAATTGAATTCAGCCATTTTGCGCCTTGGGTGGATTGGGCGCGCGATCAGGGTCTGGGGCTGGATTTCAATCCGACATTCTTTGCCCACGCAAAGGCCGACGACAATCTGACGCTAAGCCACCCCGATCAGGCGATCCGCGATTTCTGGATCGAACACGGGAAACGGTCACGCGATATTGCCGCGCAAATGGGGGCGGCGCTTGGGACGGCTTGTGTGAATAACATCTGGGTTCCGGACGGGTATAAAGACACGCCCGTCGACCGCTTTGCACCGCGCCAACGGCTTGAGCAGTCATTGAATGCGATCATGCAAACGCCCCATGATAAGGCGCAGTTGCTGGACGCTGTGGAAAGCAAGCTGTTTGGCATTGGCGTAGAAGCCTGCACCGTTGGCAGCCATGAATTCTATATGGGCTACGCGATCCGCAAAGGCACACTTTTGTGCCTTGATATGGGGCAT
The DNA here is from genome assembly GCF_900115105.1 of Yoonia tamlensis. Taxonomy (GTDB): domain Bacteria; phylum Pseudomonadota; class Alphaproteobacteria; order Rhodobacterales; family Rhodobacteraceae; genus Yoonia; species Yoonia tamlensis. Next base: position 416,568 of record NZ_FOYP01000001.1, on the reverse strand, counting down.
TTCCACCCGACAGAAAACGTCGCAGACAAACTTAGTTCTGTCGCCCTTTCAGTTGATGAAATCCTGCTCCACGTCAGCCGCCCGATGCGCTGGGACAGTGACCACGTGATCCTTCTGGATGATTCAATCCTGCAAATGGCGCAGGAACTGGTCAGCGCGGACCTATTGGATCGCACGCATATCGGGCTTGATTTCTTTGACGCGACAATCAGCCGGACCGCTGCTTGGGTGATCGGTACGCGCAACATGCAAAAGGCGCTTTTGCGCGCGCTATTGGCGCCTTGGGACCGGTTGAAATCGGCAGAGGACCGGCTTGACTACACAACCCGCCTGATGGTCACCGAAGAAATCAAAGACCTGCCATTTGGCGCGGTCTGGGCCGAGTTCTGCAACCGGATGGATGTGGCAACGGGGCCGGTTCTTTTGTCAGAGCTTGATCGCTACCAAGCCAAAGTATCCGGCCGCACGTCGTAGTACCGCAGCACCGGCTGCCTAAATCAGGGTGAGCCGGTGTTTTTCAAGCAACGCGAGCAGCATTGTCTTGGCTTTCTGGCGATGGATCTTGTGGATATCATGGGCGGCGGCGGGATCGCCGTTCTTGATCGCTTCAAACACCAGCCGGTGGTCTTCGTTCGATTGCGTTGGCAGCGGCCGCATGAACAGCGTGAGCGCACGCGCGCGGCGCACCTGATCGCGCATCATCGCGACGATTGTTTCAATCCGCGAATTATTGCCAAGCCGCACCAGTTCCGTGTGGAACCGGTCATCGGCATCGGCCCATGCCTCTAGGTCGTCTGACGCAATTGCGCGGTCCATGTCATTGATCGCCGCCTCAAGCTGTTGCAGGTCTTTGGCGGCATAGGATTGCTGCGCCGCCTGCCCTGCCGCGAGGCTTTCCAGCTCTGTCAGCACATCGTAGATTTCGCGCATATCATCCGAAGAAACCGGCAGCACACGCACACCTTTGCGCGGGCGCAACTCGACCAGCCCTTGGCTTTCCAAAATCAGCGCGGCCTCGCGCACGGGTGTGCGCGACATGCCAAACCGCTGGGCAAGCTCGGCCTCGAGGTGATCGGACCCTGCGGGAAGCTCTCCGCGAAAAATCAGCCCGCGCAATTCATGCACGGCGCGCTGCGTTGACGACAGTGTTTTCGCGGTAGTTTCGGTCACGGAATCTCCAGATTTATTTTGCGGCCTTCACGGGCGGAACGATATATCATCTCCTCGATCTGGATAACAGCAATGTAATCCGCCGCAAGGTTTTCAAGCGGCGCACCGTCCAAGACCCCCGCAACCACATGGCTTTGCAACGCAAAAACGCAATCACCGCCAAACCCGTCCCAAGTATCGGGCGGGCTGATTTGCCGGGGTGTGGTCGTGCCGAATGCCCGCAACTGCACCGATCCGTCACCAAGCAATGTCAGCGTGCCTTTGGTCCCTTCGATCAGCGCCTCGCCCATGGTGCGCCGCAGGTTGTCAGCCGCGTGGTCAAGGTTGCGATTGCCGTCAAACAGTGCCCGCACCCCGTCTGCGTGGTCAAACAGGACAAACCCCGCATCCTCGCCCGCGATCACCGGATTGATCCGGCGCAGATCGGCGTAGACGGCGCTGGGGTTGCCAAACAGATAGCGGAACGTGTCGACCCAATGCACCGCCGTTTCATGAATCAGGAATTTTTCCATCTCTTGAAAATACGGTTGGCGGTCCAGATAGGCGCGCGGGCCCTGCCCGTCACCGGGGCGCAGCCGGAAAGTTGCTTGTTGCACCGCGCCAATGCTGCCAGCATCCAGCGCGGTCTTGATCGCGCGATACCACGGTTGAAACCGGAAGTTTTCATGCACGATTATACGCGCGCCCGCGGCGTCCGCCTCGGCAATGATCGTGCGCGCCTCGTCCAGCGATTGGCAGAATGGTTTCTGGCAGATCATGGTCTTGATCCCCGCCGCCAACGCCGTGCGGATCGCGGTGGCATGGGCAACGGGGGGCAGAATGATGTCCAACAAATCCGGCTGCGTTTCATCCAGCATGCGCGCCAGATCATCAAAGGCAGGCAGGCCCGTTTCGCGTGCCTTTGCGATGTCGCGATTGCATGATCCGACTAGCGTCACACGGGCGTCCCGCGCCCAGCCGCCATAGTGGAACTGGCTGAAATAGCCAGCCCCGACGCAAGCAACGCGCAGGTGGCTTTTGCCCGTCATGACAGGTTCAACGCTGCGGCCACGGCTGCGGCTGATTGCGCTGTACCGGCATCGCCGCCCAAATCACGGGTCAGGATTTCACCTTTGCTCACAACGGCTTCCACCGCCTCGCGCAATTTGGTGCCATCCGCCAGCATCGCCGCATTATCGTGCTTGATCCCCAGCCATTCCAGCATCATCGCAGCAGACAGGATCATTGCCAACGGGTTGGCAAGCCCCTGGCCCGCAATGTCGGGCGCAGACCCATGACACGGCTGGAACACGGCATGTTCAAGCCCGATATCCGCCGAAGGCGCCAGCCCAAGCCCGCCCATCAGCCCTGCACCCAGATCAGACAGAATATCGCCAAACATATTTTCGGTGACCATCACGTCAAATTCCCAAGGCTTGAGCACCATCCAAAGCGCCGTTGCATCGACATAGGCGTGATCCGCGGCCAGATCGGGGTGTTTTGCGGCCTCGGCATCAAACATTTCGCGGAAAAATGCAAAGGCGCGGAACACGTTGGCCTTGTCCACGCATGTGACCTTGCCCGGACCACGGCCGGTTTCTTTGCGTGTGCGCGCCAGTTCAAAGGCGAATTTGAACAGTTTTTCAGAAATATCGCGGGTGATCAGCAGGGTTTCGCGGGCCTCGTCCTTGGTCACTTCGCCACGCCCTTGGGTATAGAACAACCCTTCGGTGCTTTCGCGGATCAGGACAAAATCAATCTCGCGGCCTTCGGGGATCTTAAGCGGGGTGCGCTGGTTGGCGCGCACCGTGACGGGCCGCACGCCCGCGAATAATGTCAGCGCTTTGCGCAGATCAATCTGGGGTGAAATTTCGGTGCCATCCGCATAGCGCACCGAAGGCAGACCCATCGCCGAAAGCAGAATCGCATCTGACCGGCGGGCGATTTCCATTGATGCCGCAGGCAGCGATTCGCCTGTTTGCGCGTAATGCGCGGCGCCTGCAGGCGCATCTGTAAATGACAGATCATAGCCATCAGATTGCGCAGCCAATTGCCGCAAGATTGCAACGGTTGGCGCTGTAATTTCTGGCCCAATGCCATCGCCTTCAAACACTGCGATTTCAAAATTTGTCTTCATGAGCCGGCGTTCCTGTCGTTCTAAGTGAAATTTATTTCGGGCGTCAGTTTTCGAAAGTTGACAACGCATAATTTAATGCATACGTAAACAAATGCAATATCAACGTTCAGTTCTTTGGGAGGAAATTATGAACATGAAGATCAAAACAACAATGAAGATGTCGGCGGCGGTTGCTGCATTGCTGGTTGTTGCAGGGGCCGCACAGGCGCAAGAAATCCTGCAATTCAGCCATACAGATAACCCCGGCGGATCACGTGATCAGGCGGCACAGGTGTTTGCTGATAAGGTCGCCGAATATACCGAAGGCCGCTATGAGGTCCGCATTTATCCGGCTGGTCAGCTGGGCAACGACCCCAAGGCAATTGAGCAATTGCAACTGGGCGGCGTTGACTTCACCGTATCCGCAACCGGTTCATATGCGACGCACCTGCCGTCATTGAACCTGACAGCGATGCCGTTTTTGGTCGACAGCTATGAACAGGGCTGGGAATTCTACGACAACTCTGCATGGCTTCAGGGCGAATTCGACAAGTTGCCAGAGGTAGGTTTCCGCGTTCTATCCACATGGGAAGCAGGTTTCCGCAGCTATACCACCAACTTTGAACTGCATTCGCCCGCTGACGCTGTTGGCAAAAAGATGCGCGTATTCCCCAACGACATGATCCGCTGGACCATGGAGGCCATCGGGTTCCAGACTGTCGTCATGCCAGTGACCGATGTATATCTGGCGATCCAGCAGGGCACCGTTGACGGACAGGAAAACCCTGTTGATACAATTGTTTCACTCAAATTCACCGAAGTCGCACCGAACCTGACATTGACCCGCCACGTCTATTCGCCGCTGCCGCTGACCATTGCCGAAGAAACATGGCAATCGTTTTCGGACGAAGACAAAGACGCGGTGTTGCGTGCTGCGGCGGATTCATCAGCCTTTAGCCGTGAATTGGTGAAAAACTCCGAGGCTGCGCAGCTTGAACAGCTTGCCGCTGATGGCGCAACCATTATCACGCCAGAAATCGGCCCGTTCCGCGATGCGGTTGCATCGGTTTACGACCAGGCGCGCGGCGTTTACGGCGAAGAAGTCGACAAGGTTCTGGCCGAAGCCGCCGCGATCCGCGACGCGATGCCTGCAAACTAAACAACACCCAAGGTGCCCGACAGCGGGCACCTTTTTTCTTTTCTATAAGGTCCGGACACCATGGATTTCCGCCCCTCCTATCCGCCGCTCTTGCGCGGCCTTAGCCATTTTATCGACGGTCTGCTTGTGCTTGGCGGACTATCCATCCTGATCCTTGTCTTTGCCAATGCAACCCTGCGCGGCTTTGCCGGATTTGATCTGGCATGGTCGCTAGAAGTCACGGCATTCTTGCTGCTTTGGAGCACATTTCTGGGCTGTGCTGCCGCAATGGCGCGCGGCGCGCATATGCGCGTGACCGAGATTGTGGATTCGCTGTTTTCACCGCGCATCAAGACCTATCTTGAACATGTGATTAACGCGGTGGTGATTATCCTGCTTGTCAGCCTGATCATCAAAGGCATCGGCATTTCCGAACACACTTGGCGGCAAAAAACCACGGTACTTTATTGGCCTGTCGGGCTGCTTTACGCGTCGATGCCTGCGGGCATGATCCTGACGCTTTGCTTCCACATCTATAATTCATGGCTTGTCCTGCGTGGCACCACCAAACCGCAAGAGGCATCCGAATGATCCTGCTCTTTGTTGTCGCCGTCTTTCTGACGACCGTTTTCCTTGGGTTTCCGCTTGTCTGGGCGATCCTGATATCGGCGGTTCTGCCGATCATGGTATTTGATCTGGGCTATCCGTTGCAGGCACTTTACCTGAACTTTATCGGCGGGGTTGAACCCAACCACTTTATCGCGATCCCGCTGTTCATCGTCGCTGGCGAATTGATGAGCCGCGGCGGCGTTGGCCAGCGTATCATCACGTTTTCCAAGGAACTGTTCGGCTTTATGCCCGGCGGGCTTGGCATGGTGGTTGTGGGCGCGTCGATGATTTTTGGCGGGATTTCAGGCTCTGCTATTGCCGATAGCGCCGCTATCGGGTCGGTGATGATCAAAAACATGGCCAAACGGGGCTATACCCCCGCCTTTGCTGCCGGTCTCGTTGCGGCTGCTGGGACCATCGGGATCATCATTCCGCCATCCATCCCGATGCTGATCTACGGGTTTGTCGGCGGTGTTTCCGTCAAGGACCTGTTCCTTGCAGGCACCGTGCCCGGTCTGCTGTTTGGCCTGCTGTTCATGATCGTCTGCTACCGTGTTGGCAAATCAACCGGTTGCGACGCAGGCGGGCACCGCACCAGCACCGCAGCGCTTTCAAAATCGTTCCTCAGCACCCTGCCCGCGTTGATGATGCCTGTGCTGATCCTGGGCGGAATCTTCTCGGGATTTGTCACACCGACCGAGGCCGCTGCATTGGCCGTGATTTACGGGCTGGTTGTGACCATGTTGATTTACCGTGATTTCCATCTGCGCGACCTGCCTAAACTGATGACAGATGCGTTTGTCACATCCGCAATCGTGATGGTTGTGATCGGGGCGACATCTGTGCTGGGCTGGCTGATCACGCTTGAGCAAATGCCAACAATCCTTGTGGGCTTCGTGCAATCTGTGTCCAGCTCGCCTTGGGTGTTCTTGTTGTTGGTCAACATCGTGATGCTGGTGCTTGGGCTTGTGCTTGATCCGGTGCCTGCGATCTTGCTGACCGCGCCGCTGTTTCTGCCAACGGCGGTTAGCTTTGGGGTTGATCCGGTGCATCTGGGTGTCATCATGGTGTGTAACGTGGCCATCGGGCTGTTCACCCCGCCTGTGGGCGCCACCCTTTATGTCGCTTCGCGGATTTCAGGGGTTGGCGTGCTGAGCATCGCGCGTGCAATGGCGCCGCTTTATATTGCTGCGATCATCGCCTTGGCCTTGATCACCTATGTGCCCGCGATCTCCATGACGCTTGTGCATGCTTTCAGATAAGGAGCCGGAGATGTTTGTTGTTACCGTTCAGTTCCAAATCGCCCCTACACATGAAATCGAATTTCTGGCGCATATGCGCCAGAACGCTGCGCAATCGCTTGGCGCTGAACCCGGCTGTCATCAGTTTGATGTCTGCACTGATCCGGCCCGCCCTTGCGAAGTGTTCCTGTATGAAGTCTACGAAGATGCGCAGGCGTTTCAGGACCATCTGCACAGCGCGCATTTCAAAGCCTTTGACGCCGTGGTTGCGGATATGGTCCTCTCGAAACAGGTCGCCACGTTTGCAGAGGTCTGGCAATGAGCAATTGGGAAGTCCACGCGGTCAAATATGCCGACCGCAATGCGCGCACGCGGGCCGATAGTTTTATCCTTGCCGATAACCACGATGCACCGCACGCGATGGATTACTTTGTCTGGCTGCTGCGCAAAGGATCAGAGCTGATCCTTGTCGATACTGGTTATGACGATGCCGAGGCCACAGCGCGCGGCCGCCCGATCCGTATGGACCCGCGTGCCGCACTTGCCCCGCTGGGTGTCACGCCTGACGATATCACGCGGGTGATCGTCACGCATTTGCACTATGATCATGCGGGCGGGCTGCACTTGTTTCCTAATGCGCAGCTGCACCTACAAGCGGCGGAAATGGCTTTCGCCACCGGTCCTTGCATGTGCCACGACCCGCTGCGCGCGCCCTTTACAGCGGATCATATTTGCGAGGCAGTCAAACGGCTTTATGCGGGCAAACTGGTGTTTCATGACGGTGACGCCGAGGTCGCAGACGGTGTGACCGTGCATTGTATCGGCGGGCATAGCCGCGGGTTGCAAGCCGTGCGGGTGCGTACCGATGCGGGCTGGCTCGTGCTGGCGTCGGATGCGGCGCATTATTACGAAAACCTCTGGGCGCGCAAACCCTTCCCGATTGTTGTGGACCTGCAAGATATGCTGGACGGGTTCGACCGGCTGCAAACGCTGGCCAGCGCGCCGGGGTTGATTGTGCCGGGGCATGACCCGCTGGTGACCACCCTGTTTCCGCGCGGCGTTGCCGATCATATCACCCGCCTTGACCAAGGCCCCATGGGCAAGGTGCCACAATGAAAATTGGTGTCATTGCCGATGATTTCACCGGAGCGTCCGATATTGCGCTTACTTTGGCCGAAGCGGGCATGCGTGTCGCGCAATTTATCGGCGTGCCGGAAACGGATGCCGATCCGGATCTTGGCGCGGGCGTTGTCGCGTTAAAATCGCGGACCGAACCTGTTGCGGATGCGGTCAAAGCATCGCGTGCCGCCGGCAAATGGTTGCGCGCACAAGGGGCGGAACAGATTATTTTCAAAGTCTGTTCAACTTTCGACAGCACCGATCAGGGCAATATCGGCCCCGTTCTGGATGCTTTGGCGGATGATCTGGGTGTTGACCGCACGCTTGTCTGCCCCGCATTCCCCGAAAACGGGCGGTCGGTCTATCAGGGGCACCTGTTCGTTTTTGACAGGCTTTTGAACGAAAGCGGGATGCAAGACCACCCGCTGACACCGATGACAGATCCCGATTTGCGCAGGGTTCTGGCCGCACAAACCGCGCGCGAAATAGGTCATATTCCGGCGATGACAGTCGCGGCTGGTGCCACGGCCATTCGTGATGCGCTGTCCCGGACAAAGGGTCATGTGATCGTGGATGCAATCCACAATGCGGACCTGATGGCGATTGGGACGGCAAGCAAGGACCTGCCGTTTATATGCGGTGGATCAGGGATCGCGCTGGGGCTGCCTGCAAATTTCGGCGCAACCCCTGCCACGCCAGATTGGGCGGGGATCTGCGGGCCAGCCGTGGTGATTTCAGGATCATGCAGCCGTGCCACCCGCGCGCAGGTTGCGACCTATAAATCCCTTGCCGCATCGTTTGAAATCGCCGCTGCAGATGTCATTGACGGCAAGGTGACCGCCGCCAGCATAGCCGATTGGGCCATGGCCCAAACAGGCGCACCGCTGGTCTATTCCTCGGCCGATCCCGATGTGGTGCGCGCAGCCCAGGCCCAGTTTGGCACCACCCGCGCCGCCCATGCGATTGAAACCCTGTTTGCCGATCTGGCCGCCATATTGGCGCAGCGCGGGGTGACGCGGATCGTGGTTGCGGGCGGTGAAACCTCGGGGGCTGTGGTGTCCGGTTTGGGCGCGCATACGCTTGAAATCGGGCCACGTTTGGCGGCTGGCGTGCCTGTGGTGCGGGTCGCGGGCGCGGCCCCTTTGTGCCTTGCACTGAAATCGGGAAATTTCGGCGGGCCTGATTTCTTTGCCGAGGCACTGACCAGAATGGAGACCCCGACATGAGTCAGCAAACCCGCCTGCGCGAAGATATTTGCCGCATTGCCAAATCGCTGTTTGATCGCGGGCTGACCTGCGGATCATCTGGGAATATTTCGGCACGGCTGGATGATGGCACGCTTTTGGTGACACCGACCGGATCGTCGATGGGGTTCCTTGACCCCGCGCGCATCAGTCATCTGGACGCCACGGGGCGATTGTTATCCGGCGACGCACCCACCAAAGAAATCCCGCTGCACGCGGCATTCTATGAAACCCGCGCGACCACGGGCGCTGTGGTGCATTTGCATTCAACACATTCGGTTGCGTGGTCAATGATGCCCGAGGTCGAGGCCAATGATGTCCTGCCGCTTTTGACCCCCTATGCGGTGATGAAACTGGGCAAGGTGCAATTGCTGCCCTTCTTCCTGCCGGGCGATCCGCAAATGGGCGAGGCCGTGCGCGGGCTTGCCGGTAAACGTTCGGCCGTGCTTTTGGCCAATCACGGGCCGGTGGTTGCGGGCAAGGATATCTGGGCCGCGACCTATGCGATTGAAGAGTTGGAAGAAACCGCCAAGCTCGCGCTGCTGACGCGCGGCGTGCCAATCAACATGCTGTCAAAGACCGACCGCGCAGCACTTTATGCAAAATTTGGTGCGCCCGACTAAGGCGCAGACAGACGACAGGCTGAAACATCCGTTCGGTACATGCATCAAGATTTGCGTCCAGCGCGGGGCAATTGGCTTGGCCAAAATGGTTATCGTGCAGTATCAATGCTTAACCGCGCAGATCGACGAGGTGGATTTTGGACCAATATGCACAGCTTATGCGCCAGATCGCTGATGGCGATCGCTCGGCATTGGCGGCCCTTTACCGCGCGTTGGAAAAGCCCGTTTACAGATTTATTCTATCAAGATTGAACGATCCGCACGAGTCATCCGACTTACTTCATGACGTGTTTATCGAAATCTGGCGTTCAGCCAGCCGTTTTGAAGGGAGATCAAAAGTGCAGACGTGGATATTTGGCATCGCCTACCGCAAGGTCATCGACCGGCACCGCAAGGCCGGCCGCACAAGTCTTACCGATACCCCGCCAGAGGTTATCGACGATACAGACAGCGCCGAAACCTGCATTGTCGCCAGTCAGGATGCGGCACAGGTCCGCCACTGCATGGACGGGCTCAGCGACGAACACCGCAGCGCGATTGCCTTGGCCTTTTGGGAAGACATGAGCTACCGCGAGATAGCCAAAGTCTGTGACACCGCCGAAGGCACAATCAAAACGCGGATTTTCCACGCCAAGAAACTGCTGATGCGCTGCCTGTCGGCATTCGGGCCAGAGGTGACATCATGAGCCTATCATCCCAAGACGCCGTACTTCTTCTGCCGTTTTTGGCCAATGGCACGCTCGAGGGCGAAGAACTGGCACAGGTTCAGGCCGCCGTAGATCAAGACCCCGCACTTGCCGCGGAACTGGCGGCGCTGGAAAATATGCGCGCGACGATGCAGGCAGATGATACCGCCTATAGCCCCGGTGAATTGGGGCTTGCGCGACTGATGCGCGACATTGATGCACCGCACCAGCAATCCACGGCCCCGCGCGCGCGCATCTGGCAGATTGCTGCCGCGATATTGCTGGCGGTCGCTGTCGGGCAAACGGTTTTGCTGACACAAACAGACCCGTCAGGACAGGGTTATGAGCTGGCGGGCGATACGGGCGCGCAGTTCACGATTACGGTGCATCCGGACACCGCCGAATCCGATTTGCGCGCGCTTTTGCTGGCGGCTGAGGTTGAAATCGTCTCGGGGCCATCGGCATTGGGGCTTTACGGCTTGGCACTGCTTGAGGGGGCGGATGCGCAAGCCGCGCGCGCGCGCTTGCAAGCCGCCTCCGGAATTATTGCCTCGCTTGATGCGGTGCCATAAGCCATGAAAACCTTGATGCACAATTACCTTATCTTGCGAATGATGCTGATCGCAGGATTGGCGTTATTGATGATTGGCGCGCCAGATATTGCGGCGGCGCAAACCACCGCGCCGCCCCCTTCCACGTCCGAACGCGAAGAAAGGCCAATCCCGCAACGCGACGCCGATGCGGCCTATCTTTCTGTCGGGCGGGTCGAATATGTGGTCAGCGGCCCGATCAGCAGCGCGCCGGCGGCCGTTTCATCGCTGCAAGACGCAGGCGCTGTGATACTGACCACGCGCGATTTGGCACCGCTCAACCGGCGTGTGATGCTGTTTGATCTGGGGCGGCAGCTTGATCTTGGGCTGGCGCGGCGGTTACTGGGGCAAACCGCGCCGGATTTTCGTGTGGATATCAACCATCTGTACCGCTTTGCGCAGGGCGCACCGCGGCTTTATGCTTCTAACCTGATTGGTGACAATGGCGCCTGCCGGTTAAGCCCAAGCCGGAGAATAGGCCTGATAGACGGCCCCGTTGACGTGAACCATCCGGCGCTGCGCCAGGCGGCGATAATTACAGAAACCGCGCTTTTTGGCGATCAGCGCCCGTCTGGCACGGAACATGGCACGGCGGTTGCCGCGCTTATTGTCGGCGAAGATGCGGGCGGCGCGTTATCGGGCTATGCCCCGGGCGCGCGTCTGTTTGCAATCAACGCTTTTGCCGGCGAACATAGCGGCGTTGCGGCCGATGTTGACCGGATCGGGGCGTCGCTGTCTTGGATGCTGTCCAATGATGTGCGGCTGATCAATATGTCCTTTGCAGGTCCCCCAAATCACGTGCTTGAGGACCTGCTGTTGCAGGCCGAACGGGCGGGCGCGGTCATGATTGCGGCCGCCGGGAATGGCGGCCGTGACGCTGATACATTGCCCGCCGTATCCCCCGCAGTCATTGCAGTCACCGCGGTTGACGCGGCCATGCGCCGCTACCGGTCGGCAAATTGGGGGGATCACATCGCCTTTGCCGCGCCTGGCGTTGATCTCTATGTGGCGCGTCCCGATGGCGGCGCCTATGCAACGGGAACATCCTACGCCGCACCGATCGTTACGGCGCTTGCCGCGCGCGTTGGCGGCAATTCGGCGGCCACGGTGCGCAACCGGCTGCGCGCGCATGCGGTTGATCTGGGCGATCCGGGCCATGACCCCAGATTTGGCTGGGGGCTATTGCGCGATATCGGCTGCTAGACGGCGGCGCGCGACAGCAAGCCTGCGCTTTCGGGGACAGGGGTGATCAGCTTTTCGCCGTTTTTCCATGCGATCAGATTATCAATCGCCAAATCCCCCATGGCGCGGCGCGTTTCAACGGTGGCGCTGCCAATATGCGGTGTCAGGATCACATTGGGCAACGCGCGCAGCGCCTCGGGAATATGCGGCTCTGCTTCAAAGACATCAAGCGCCGCCGCGCCCAGCCGCCCGTCCTGCAAGGCTGCGATTAGCGCCGCCTCATCCACGACCGATCCGCGCCCGACATTGACCAAAACCCCGTCAGGACCAAGCGCATCAATCACCGCGCGATTGATCAGGTGATGGGTTGCCGCGCCCCCGGGCGCCACACAGATCAGCGCCTCGCAGTCGCGCGCCATTGCAACCAGATCGTCGTAATAGGCAAAGGGCACATCCTGTCTGGACCGCCCGTAGTAGACAATCGCCGGATCAAAAGGGGCAAGCTTGGCGGCTATCGCCTTGCCGATGCGCCCTAGCCCCACGATTCCGATTGTCCGCTTATCCGCCGAACGCGCCAAAGGCAGATTGCCTGCGCTTTCCCAGCGGCCCGAGCGCGCATTTGCCATTTCGGCCTCAAAATTGCGCATCGCTGCAAGATAAAGCAAAAGCGCGGATGTTGCGACTTCTTGGTTAAGCACGTTTGGCGTATGGCAGACAGGCACCCCGCGTGCGGTGGCCGCGGCGGTATCCACTCCGTCATAGCCGACCCCGTTGCTACTGATGATTTCGGCATTCGGAAGCTGCGCAAAAATATCCGCAGGCACGCCTAAGTGCCCGTCGGTCAAGATAAACCGCACCGCAGCACCATGTTCGGCAAGCCAGCTTGCGCGGTCGACATCCGCAAGCATCGTCGCCGTAAATGCAGCGTCAATCCGCGCACGCATATGCGGCGTAATAGTGCTAAGTATCAGAAGTTCCGACATCACTGGTTTCCTTTGCGGGTCTAGGCAGGTTGCGCAGTTTGGCCATACCGCGCGGACCGGCGCAAGCGGCTTGAGTGTCGCGCCGTCAAGCACGTATACTAGTAACCCTGTTGCTTTCGCGATCCAAGATCGTTACCTCATTACCAAATGGCATACTGGGAGAAAACCATGACGCAACCAAAAATCGGATTTATCGGGCTTGGCTTGATGGGCGGCGCGATGGTGTCGCGGCTACAAGACAAAGAATATGATGTCGCTGTTCTGGGCAACCGCGACCGGACTGAAATTGACAAGGCGATCGCGCGGGGCGCGACCGAAGCCGCATCAGCGCGCAACGTTGCTGAAACCACCGATATTGTCATGCTGTGCATGGGCACATCCGCGCATGTCGAAGGCCGGATGCGTGGCGACGATGGCGTGATTGCCGGCATCAAACCCGGTCAGATCGTGATCGACTTCGGAACATCGCTGCCCGGATCAACCCGCACATTGGGTGCAGAGGTCGCAGCCGCTGGCGGTATCTATCTGGATGCCCCAATCGGCCGCACACCAACGCAGGCGCTTGAAGGCAAGCTGAACCTGATGTGCGCAGGCGACAAGGACGCTTTTGACAAGGTGCTGCCCGTGCTGAACGATCTGGCGGAAAACGTGTTTCACCTTGGGCAGCTCGGCAATGGGCACGCAATGAAGTTGATCAACAACTTCTTTGGGCAGACCACCGGCGCTGCATTGGCCGAAGCCTTTACCATGGGTGATGTGATGGGCATCGACCGCCGTCAATTGTATGACGTCATTTTTGCCGGACCTTTAGGGTCACCGTTCATGGAACTTTGGTCGGCCTACGCGCTTGAAGGCAACCCGAACAAACTGGCGTTCTCGATCCAGAACGCGGCCAAGGATGTCGGCTATTACGATCAGATGACGCGCGATGCGGGCACCCCGTCAATCATGGTCGGCGGCGCGCTTGGTGCGCTGCGCGGCGCCACAGAAGGCGGACACGGTGACGCAATGGTGCCTGAACTGCTGGACTATTTCGCCGAGCAGCTCAAGCAGGGATAACCCACAGATGGCGCGCCCTGCCACAGGTGGGGCGCGCTATCCGCGACCGATAAACGGCATGGTTGACGCCATGACGGTCACAAACTGCACATTCGCAGACAGCGGCAAATTGGCCATATGCACCAATGTGTCGGCCACGTGTTTTACATCCATCACCGGTTCCGCCTTGATCGACAGATCCGCTTGCGGGACGCCTTTGGCAATTTGTGTGGTCATATCTGACGCCGCATTGCCGATATCAATCTGGCCGCAGACAATATCATAGGGACGCCCGTCCAGTGAAATCGACCGCGTCATCCCCGTGATCGCATGTTTTGACGCGGTGTAGGGCGCCGATCCGGGGCGCGGGACCGCCGCTGAAATCGACCCGTTGTTGATGATCCGCCCGCCTTGGGGCTGTTGTTTGCGCATCAGATTGAATGCCCCGCGCGCCGCAAGAAACGCGCCGTATAGGTTTACATTGATCACCGTCAGAAAATCTTCGGGGGGGATGTCGCCGATGGGGGCGGCTTTCACATTATTGCCTGCATTATTGAACAAAAGATCCAACCGGCCATAGTCGCGATCTATCTGCGCAAACAGCGCATCAACCGCATCGGCATCAGTGATATCGCAGGCGATCGCAGCGCCACCTTGCATCAACTGTACTGTCTCGTTTAGCGGGTCCATCTTGCGGCCTGTCACGATCACATCGAATCCGTTTTGCGCCAATGCAACCGCACAGGCCCGCCCGATTCCTGACCCGCCACCTGTGACCAATGCGATTTTCTTCATTTTTGTTCTCCGCTTGCGCGGCATATGCCGCCTTGTGCCATTTTTCTATGCGCCCAGGTTCTCGCATCACGATTATCGACGCAACGTGAAATAAAATCTTGATCGGGCTACTGCGACAGTGCATGAAGCAACAACGACATCGGGAGAACCAGTTCACTGGTGCCGAAGGAGCAACCGCCCCGGAAACTCTCAGGCCAAAGGACCGCTGTCGTTTCGAAGACTCTGGAGAGTGGTACGTATCGTGCCCGCCGAAGGGATAGCATTCTCAGGCAGATGGACAGAGGGGGCATCACACGCAGGGCGCAAGCTTTGCATCAAAGTGGTGCCGACAGATTTTCGATATCTGCGCGGCCGATGGGAAAGGGTCGTCAATGTCAGAACTGCTACACACTGCGCTATATGATTTGCATGTTGAACTTGGGGCCAAGATGGTCCCTTTTGCGGGCTATGCAATGCCCGTGCAATACCCGATGGGCGTGATGCAAGAACATCTTCACACCCGCGCAAAAGCCGGATTGTTTGACGTCAGCCATATGGGGCAGGTCATCGTTCAAGGCGATAGCTATGATGCTGCGGCGCTGGCGCTGGAAACCCTGATCCCTGTCGATATTCTCGGGCTTGGGTCCGATCGGCAGCGATACGGGTTTTTTACCAATGACGCGGGCGGGATGATGGACGATCTGATGCTGGCCAATCGCGGAGATCATGTTTTTGTGGTGGTCAACGCCGCGTGCAAGGCAGCTGATATCGCGCATATGCAGGCAAATCTGACGGGCGTGACCGTCACGGAAATCACCGACCGCGCGCTGCTTGCGCTGCAAGGGCCAGCCGCGGAAACCGTGCTCGCCGCACTTGACCCCAAGGCCGCCGAAATGCGGTTTATGGATGTCGCCACGCTGACACTCGCTGGCGTAGAATGCTGGGTGTCGCGGTCCGGCTATACCGGCGAAGACGGCTATGAAATCTCTGCCCCTGCTGCAAATGCCACCGCATTGGCAAAACAGCTATTGGCGCATGAGGATGTCGCGCCCATCGGATTGGGCGCGCGCGACAGCCTGCGGCTTGAGGGGGGCTTGTGCCTTTACGGGCATGACATCGATACGCAGACAACGCCAACAACCGCCGCGCTGAACTGGGCGATCCAGAAGGTGCGGCGCACCGGTGGCGACCGCGCGGGCGGTTTTCCGGGCGCGGATACTATACTGGCAGAACTCGCAGGCGGCGCCACAACAAAACGGGTCGGTCTTTTGCCGCAAGGCCGCGCACCGATGCGCGAAGGTATTGCATTGTTTGCCGACGAAACCGGCGCCACCCCGATTGGCACGATCACATCTGGCGGCTTTGGCCCCACTGTCGGCGGGCCTGTTGCGATGGGCTATTTGCCCACTGATTTGGCCAGCAACGGCACCACAGTTTACGGCGAACTGCGCGGCAAACGCCTGCCGCTGACGGTCGCGCCAATGCCCTTTACCCCTGCAAATTTCAAACGCTAACCACCACCGGAGAAGACTATGAAATATACCCAAGAACACGAATGGCTACGCGCTGAGGGCGATATCATCGTTGTCGGCATCACTGAACACGCCACCACACAGCTGGGCGACATCGTTTTTGTCGAACTGCCCGAAACAGGCACCACAGTCGCCAAAGACGACGAGGTTGTCGTGATCGAAAGCGTCAAAGCCGCATCCGATATTATGGCCCCGATTGATGGCGAAATTGTCGAAGTCAACGAAGCTTTGGGCGATAACCCGAGCCTCGTGAACGAAGACGCGCTGGGGGCCGGCTGGTTCTTTAAGATCAAACCATCTGATCCATCACAATTGGACGGCTACATGGACGAAGCCGCCTATAATTCCCTGATTTCTTAACCACGGACCCTGTCATGACCTTCACCCCCACTGACTATCTGCCTTATGATTTTGCCAACCGACGCCATATCGGCCCCTCTCCGGCTGAAATGGAGGACATGCTGCAAGTCGTGGGGGCTGAAAGCCTTGACGCGCTGATCGCGGACACGGTGCCCGCCAAGATCCGGCAGGAAAAGCCGCTTGAGTTCGGCAAGCCTTTGTCAGAACGCGAATTGCTGCACCATATGAAAGTCACCGCATCCAAGAACAAGGTGCTCGTTTCGCTGATCGGCCAAGGGTATCACGGGACGGTCACGCCGCCCGCGATCCAGCGCAATATCTTGGAAAATCCGGCGTGGTATACGGCGTATACCCCTTATCAGCCCGAAATTTCCCAAGGCCGGCTCGAGGCGCTTTTGAACTTTCAAACCATGGTGTCGGACCTGACAGGGCTTGAAATCGCAAACGCGTCACTTTTGGACGAGGCAACCGCCTGCGCCGAAGCCATGACAATGGCGCAGCGCGTCGCCAAGACCAAAGCGACTGGTTTCTTTGTCGACGAAAACTGCCACCCGCAGAACATCGCGGTGATAAAAACCCGCGCCGCCCCTTTGGGGATCAAGATCATTATCGGCAATCCTGATGATCTGGATGCGAACGCCGTGTTCGGCGCAATCTTCCAGTTTCCGGGCACATACGGTCACCTGCGCGATTTCACCCCCGAGATTGAAAAACTGCACGCGGCCAATGCGATCGGGATTATCGCGGCCGACCCGATGTCACTGACATTGCTCAAGGAACCGGGTGCAATGGGGGCTGATATTGCCGTTGGCAGCACGCAGCGTTTTGGCGTGCCAATCGGCTATGGTGGCCCACATGCCGCCTATATGGCGACCAAGAAAAACTATGCGCGTTCAATGCCGGGTCGCATTGTTGGCGTGTCCATCGACAGCCACGGCAACCGCGCCTACCGGCTGTCATTGCAAACCCGCGAACAACATATCCGCCGCGAAAAAGCGACATCAAACGTTTGTACCGCGCAGGCGCTTTTGGCTGTGATGGCAGGGTTTTATGGCGTGTTCCACGGGCCTGTGGGCCTGCGCGCGATTGCCCAGCGCATCCACCGCAAAACTGCGCGCCTTGTCGAAGGGCTGAAATCCGCAGGTTTTGAAATTCACCCTGCCGCCTTTTTTGACACGATCACCGTCGAGGTTGGCCCGCTGCAAGCGGCCGTAATGAAATCTGCCGTCGACGAAGGCATCAACCTGCGCAAGGTTGGCACCACAAAAATCGGCATCACGCTGGATGAACGCACAAGATCGCGCACCATCGAGGCCGTCTGGCGCGCCTTTGGCATCGACCGCGAGGACAAGGATTACACCCCGCATTACAATATGCCCGAAAAGCTGATCCGCGCTTCGGATTTCATGACTCACCCCGTGTTCCACATGAACCGGTCCGAAACCGAAATGATGCGCTATATGCGCCGCTTGGCGGACCGCGATCTGGCGCTGGACCGCGCGATGATCCCGCTCGGGTCTTGTACGATGAAGCTGAATTCGGCCGCTGAAATGATGCCCGTGTCTTGGGATGAATTTTCGCTGCTCCACCCTTATATCCCGCGCGATCAGGCGGCGGGTTATATGGAAATGATCGATGATCTTTCCGCCAAGCTGTGCGATGTCACCGGCTATGACGCGATTTCCATGCAGCCCAATTCCGGCGCGCAAGGCGAATATGCGGGGCTGCTGAGCATCGTGGGTTATCACCGTGCCAACGGGCAGGATCACCGCAATATCTGTCTGATCCCGATGTCTGCACACGGGACAAACCCCGCATCAGCGCAGATGGTCGGCTGGAAAGTCATTCCGGTGAAATCCGCCACAAACGGTGATATCGACCTTGCCGATTTCCGCGCCAAGGCGGTGGAACATGCCGATAACCTTGCGGCCTGCATGATCACTTACCCGTCGACCCACGGGGTGTTCGAAGAAACCGTGATTGACGTCTGCAAGATCGTGCATGACCACGGCGGGCAGGTCTATATCGACGGGGCCAATATGAACGCGATGGTGGGGCTTTCGCGGCCCGGCGATCTGGGTGGCGACGTCAGCCACCTGAACCTGCACAAGACATTCTGCATTCCACACGGCGGCGGCGGCCCCGGCATGGGGCCAATCGGGGTCAAAAGCCATCTGATCGCCCATCTGCCAGGCGACCCCACAAGCGGTGAAGGGGCTGTTTCGGCGGCCGCCTTCGGGTCACCGTCCTTGCTGCCAATATCGTGGGCCTATTGTCTGATGATGGGTGGCGAAGGGCTGACTCAAGCCACACGCGTGGCGATTTTGAACGCCAACTACATCGCAAAGCGGCTCGAAGGGGCGTTTGACGTGCTTTACAAAGGGCCGACAGGCCGCGTGGCCCATGAATGTATCATCGACACGCGCCCCTATGCCGATAGCGCGGGCGTGACTGTGGACGACATTGCAAAACGCTTGATCGATTGCGGTTTCCACGCCCCCACCATGAGCTGGCCAGTCGCGGGCACATTGATGATCGAACCGACCGAATCAGAAAACAAAGCCGAGCTCGACCGGTTCTGCGACGCGATGCTGGCCATCCGCGCCGAGATCAAGGCGATCGAAGACGGGTCACTGGATGCGCAGAACAACCCGCTCAAGAATGCGCCGCACACGATGGAGGACCTCGTGAAAGACTGGGACCGTCCCTATAGCCGCGAAACCGGCTGTTTCCCGCCGGGTGCATTCCGCGTCGATAAATACTGGCCGCCGGTCAATCGGGTCGACAATGCGTGGGGGGATCGCAATTTGAACTGCACCTGCCCCCCAATGGACAGCTACACCGACGCATAGGTTGCGCAAATCACGACAGACGGGCGCCGACAGATGCGCGGTGCCCGTTCACAAAGCTGACAATCCGCTGACATTCAGGTTCAGGGCGCTGCACGCCGGTCTGCGCTAGATCATTTAGCGGGCAAGTTTCAGTGCCGCATAATTTGAGAGGGGAACAGCATATGACCATCGAGAACGACAACAAACTTTCACGCCGCAAGGCGCTCGCACGGATCGGCGGGGTCGCAATTGCGGCCTATACGGTGCCTGCGTTTACAACGCTTTCTGCAGCGCATGCGGCATCATCTGCCAGCAATGCATCCAGCCCGAGCGGCACATCAGGTGCCAGCGGTTCATCAGGCGCGAGCAGTGCATCAGGTGCAAGCGGTTCATCAGGTGCGAGCAGTGCATCAGGCGCAAGTGGCGTTTCCAGCCCAAGCGGCGCATCGGTTTCCAGCGGGCCAAGCGGGCCACAAGTCATGACGCCCGAACAATGTGAAGCGGCAGGCGGCCAAGTCGAGGTCAATGAAACCGACGGCACAATGCGGTGCGTTGGCCTGTCCTAACCCTGCGCGCATTAGGCCGCACGCTGGTACGCTCTGACTGCACGAAACAGCGCAGTCAGGGCAATTATGCTGACGTGTGGCCGCTTTTTTGCTAGTCTTGCGCGTAACCGACAAGGACGCCTCGTGACTGAAACCGTATTTTTGCATTTTGAAGGGCTTGCGCATCCCGTAGCACTGACAGATGCGGCCGCGTTGATGCCAATCATTGCGGATGTCCTTGCTGGTTGGCCATACCGGACAAGCCACCATAGCACCATTTCGGCATTTGTTTGCTTGCGGCCGCTTGCCGCCGGTCAATGGGAACTCCAGCTTGCGCAGACAGGTGCAAAACCGCGCATTTGGGATGCGGTCAACGCAATTTGCGACCTGCTTGCGGAAATGGCGTGGGAACGGCTGCGCAGTGATCCGGCGCTTTTGTGTCTGCATGCGGCTGCTGTTGCATTTTCCGGGCGACTGGTCGTTTTTCCCGATGTGCGCCGCGCCGGAAAATCAACCCTTGCTGTGGCCTTAGGGCGGCAGGGGCACCAGTTGTTTACCGATGACTATCTGCCAATGCGCATAACGCCTGACACGCATGAATTCAGTGGCATTGCAAACGGCGCGATCGCGCGGGTGCGCCTGCCGCTGCCCGAAAGCTTTAGCGCCGGATTCATAGATTGGGTTACAAAAGACGCGGGTCCGTCAAACGACCAGTATAAATATATCTGCGGCACCCCGATTGCCGCACATGGCACAACAATGCCGATGGGCGCGATGGTGGTGCTTGACCGCAGCGAATCCGAAGTTGCGCCACAGCTTGCACCGATCTCACGCGAAGATGCCCTGACCCGCCTGATTACCCAGAATTTCGCGCGCACCCAGTTATCAGGCGATATTCTTGCAACCTTGGGTGCGCTGGTCGCCGATCTACCGGTGTTCCGGTTGACTTATCATTGCGCCGAACAGGCCGCCGCCTATTTGTCCGGCCACAGCGCATTCGACGGGCTTCCCGCAGCCGTCAGCACGCGGCTGCCGACCCAAGCCAGCCGCGCGCCATTGGATCGCCAACAGCAACCCGCGCCCGAATTTATGCCCGCTGCGCGCTACATGCAGGCCCAAGCGGTCACGGCCACGCAAGTCGGCGAAGATCATTTTCTGGCAGATGGCAACGGCTTGGCTATATTCCGGATGAATGCCGGTTCGGTGGCAATCTGGCGTGTACTTGCAAAACCAGCCAGCCTTGCAGAAATCATCGAAATCCTGACTGCCGCCTTCGTGGATGCCGATCCAGTGCAAATTGCCTCCGATTGCGAGACGCTTTTGCGCCAGCTTGTTGCTGCGCGGCTTGTTGTGCCACACAGCGCCAGGGCCAGGGCGTCATGACCAAAGACCACCACATCACACGCCGTGCCGCGCTTGCCCGTCTTGGGTTGGGGACAGCCGCCGCATATATGTCGCCCGCATTCTTGGGGCTCAGCAAGGCACATGCCGCCTCGAGCGCGACAGCGCCAAGCGCAGCGAGCAACCCGAGCCCCGCTTCGGACCCCACTGCACCAAGCCCGCCGACACCTCCCAGTACCCCAAGCGGTCCATCGCAGCCAAGCCCGACGCGTGCAAGCGGGCCAAGCAGTGCCGGATCATGCCAGCACCCGCCGCTGCTCAACGGCGGCCAGATCACGCGCGCCGAATACGCCGAGGCCCAAGCCGCAATTGCGCGTGGCGATGCCCGCCCGCTGCGCGAGGTTCTGACAAATGTACAAAGCCAGCATCCCGGTCAACTTTTGCGGGTTGGCTATGCGCCAAACGCTGGCCGCCCCGCCTATCGGGTTGTGATTGTAAACAGCCGTGGCGCGATTATTTCGGTCACGGTTGACGCTGGATCGGGTCAGATAACCAATGTGCAGAACTGTTAGATGCGAATATTAATTGTCGAAGACGAACCCAAGATCGCAGAACTGATTGCAGATGTGCTAGCCGCTGAAGGGATGATCCCCGAAATCGCCACCGACGGCGAGCAAGGCTGGTTTCTGGGCAGCACCGAAAAATACGCCGCGGCCATTCTTGATGTCGGACTGCCCAAGCGTGACGGGCTTTCGGTGTTGCGTAACTGGCGTGACGAGGGCCTTGCGCTGCCCGTCATTTTGTTGACCGCCCGCGTGAACTGGAACGAACGCGTCGCAGGCATTGATGCGGGCGCCGATGATTATTTGGGAAAACCGTTCCAGATGGAAGAACTTGTCGCGCGTCTGCGCGCCTTGCTGCGCAGAACACAGGGGCAGAAAACAACAACGCTGACGGCGGGACCATTGCGGGTGGACCTGCGCCAGATGCGGGTATCAATGGACGGGCGCCCGATAAAGATCACCCCGCTTGAATACCGGTTGCTGAACTACCTGATGCACAACCGCGGGCAGGTCATCGGGCAGGAAGAACTGGTGGAAAACATCTATTTTCGCGATCAGGCCCCTGACAGCAACGCCGTAGAGGTATTGGTCGGCCGACTGCGCCGGAAAATCGGGGGCGATATCATCCAGACGCGCCGCGGCTTTGGCTATATAATTGCCGAGGATAATCCGTGAAATCTTCGCTTAGCCTGCGCCTGATATGGGCGGCCACCGTGACAACGGTGCTTGGCCTGATTGCGACCGCCTTTGTGCTGAATTTCTTGTTTCGCATGTATTTCGAGGAACGCGTCAACGCCGAGCTGGAGGCCTATCTTTTGGTGCTGAGCGCGAATGTGGGCGTCGACGCGCAAGGCGAAGTCGTGGTTGCGCCGCTGGCGGATCCGCGTTTCGAACAGGCGCTCTCCGGCTATTTCTGGCAGATCCAGATAGATGATGACCCGCCCATTCTATCGCCATCGTTCTGGGCGGCACCGCTGGCGCTTGATCCGCCCCTGACAGCTGGTCACATCACCTATGAAAACGTCACGATGGGCACGGGCGAAACGGTCGCTGTGGCAAGCTGGGTGATCACAACAGGCGCGGATGACACGCGCCAAAAGGTATTTCTGGCCGTCGCGATCGACCGGACCGGACTTGATGCATCGGTTGCGGGTTTTTTCACAAACTCGGCCATCGCGCTGACGCTTCTGGGCGCACTGTTGCTAATGGCAAGCTGGGTTCAGGTGCGTCTGGGGCTCAAACCTTTGGATAAGGTGCGCGCCGATCTTGCACGCATCCGCAATTCAGCTACCGACCGGCTGTCGCAAGACTATCCT
Source organism: Yoonia tamlensis (assembly GCF_900115105.1). Classification (GTDB taxonomy): domain Bacteria; phylum Pseudomonadota; class Alphaproteobacteria; order Rhodobacterales; family Rhodobacteraceae; genus Yoonia; species Yoonia tamlensis. The sequence goes on along the minus strand of NZ_FOYP01000001.1, from coordinate 393,588 downwards.
GATGAAATTCTGCCGCTTGCCGATGAGGTGAACCAGTTGCTTGATACCAATGACGCGACGCTGGCGCGTGTGCGCGCGGGGGCGGCGAACCTCGCGCATGGGATCAAGACCCCGCTGACAATTATCCACGGGATCGAACGCAAGCTACGCCACGCGGCGCAAGATGTGATTGCCGATGAATTGCACAATGAAGCCGCAAGCATCGCCTATATTGTTGAACGCGAACTTGCCCGCAGCCGCGACAGCCACCAAAGCAAGCAACGCAGCGCAATCTTGCCCATCGCGAAGCGTCTTCAAGACGCGCTCGGCCGTCAGCCTGGTGTCGATCATATCAGCTGGAAAATCGACGTTGCCGCGCAGATGCGCGCGCCCTTTGATGAATTCGACCTGACCGAACTTTTGGGCAATCTGTTTGATAACGCTGTAAAATGGGCCGATACCCAGATTACTATCCGCGCGGCGCAATCCGATGGCGCTGCATTTCTGACGGTCGATGATGATGGTCCGGGCATACCGGAGGCCGCGCGCGCAACTGTGCTTGAACGTGGCGGCCGTCTTGATGCCGATAAACCGGGCACGGGGCTCGGGCTTAGTATTGTGCAGGATATGGCGCAAAGTCACGGCTGCACGCTTGTGCTTGGGCGGGCGCCGATGGGTGGGCTACGCGTTACCCTGAATTGGCCGGTGGCGTAGCCGCTCGCACACCAAAACGACGGGTTTGCAGCCCTTTCAAAGGCTGCGGTCGGTAACAAGCCGCATGCCAAGATGGGCTGGCGGCGATCCGGCGGCGCAGCCCCCGCGCGCAGGATCACGCACCAGAAACGGAACCGCGGCGACATGTTCGCCACCGACATAATAGGCAGGGCATCGGCCTGTATCGGCTTCGCCCGAATAGCAGTCATCGGTCCATTCCCAAACGCTGCCGCTAAGGTCACTGATCCCTTCGGGGGTCGCAGCAAAGCTGCCTTGCGGCATGAGCGCGCGCGAAGAAAGACCTTCGACCAGATAGGAGGACGCCCAAGACAGTTCCGGATCGGTGAAGATCGGGTCGGGCTCTTTTGGCAACACGGGCCGGGCCATAAATGCCCATTCCTGCGATGTTGGCAAACGCCATTCATGGCGGGTTACATCGCTTAACCAGCGCACATATTCCTGCACATCCATGTAGTTAAGCCCTGTTGCCGGAATAAGGGCCGCATCCTGATCAGGGCGTGCGCGCAGCGCCATTGAACATCCGCCCTGTTCAAAGCAAAGGTTCCATTCCGCGACCGTGACCTCGTAACGCTGGACAAACAAGGCGCGCCCGTCGGGCAGATCGACAGCCCTCGGCGCCATTTCAGGGGCAAATGCAAGATCGGGGCCACGCGATTCATACGCGGCCCCGAGCAAGAGTGCCGCCCCGACAATAGCTGTCACTGCAAACCCGACTGATCGGCGGTTCGACATGACAGTGCGCAGGGCGGCAAACATGGTTTCAGACTTTCAACTTAGGTTTCGAATTCACGCGGGGCGACGACCTGTTCCATCAGGTTATTGTCCCATTTGCCATCGACGACAAAATGCGCAGTCGCCCCAAGCAACACACCCTCGATCAGGTTGTGGTTGACGTAGGCATAGACACCTGGCTGTTCGAATGTGTACATCGCTGCGACAGCGCTCCCGCCGCGCACAAACCAGGTTTCCATATCACGCAGTGGCGGATCTGTGAAAGAAGACTCCCAGACATAATTCCCGTGACCACCGATCAGGTGCGGACGGCTGTCGCGGTTCGCCTGATTGTGGATCATCAGGACAGTTTCGCCAACATTCGCCTTGAGCGCGTTTTCACCTGTTAGCGCACCAACTGCACCGTTAAAGACGGAGTGGGTCGGGATCAAACCGCGCATGGCTTCGAGGCTGTCTGCATAGTCATCGCCGGCTGCTTCGTAGACACGGTAGTCGCCGTTTTCGTCTTTTGGCAAATAGTAGTCCTGTTCGCCGATATAGGCGATGCTGTCATAGGTCAGCAGGTTGCCGTCGGCGTCTTTCAGACCATCGCGAGGCAGCACCATTACCGCGCCGTTCATCCCATGGGTGACGTGGTAGGGGATCATCGCGCCACCAGGGGCACAGTGATAGGTGAAACAACCCGGTTTGGTTGCTTTCCAGCGCAGCACAGTTTCTTCGCCAGGGTAGACATGGGTCAGCCCGCCACCGCCCAGCGCACCTGTTGATGCGTGAAAGTCGATGTTATGTTCCATCATGCTAGAGACAGGGTTGCGCAGTGTCAGTTCGACCATATCGCCCTGATGGCAGATGATTAGCGGACCGGGCACAGACCCGTTGTATGTAAGCGCCCAGACTTCTGCGCCGGTGTCTTCGTCCACAGTCATCAAGACTTCGGTTGTTTCCAAAGTGATCTCGATGATTTTTGGCCCACCGGTTGCGACCTGTTCATGCACTGGTGCAAAAGGCGGCGCGACAAGCTCTTGCTTTACGCGTGTGTAACCGGACAGATCGGCTGGTTCTGCTGTGCTGTCGGCCTCTTGTTGACCCGCAACGCGGTAAAGGTTCTTGGATGTTTCATTGATTGCAGTGATGCGTGGTGCGCGCGGTGATGCTTTGACCGCAGAACCTGTAAGGGCTGCCGCACCGGCAAGAACGCTGCCCCGCAACACATTGCGGCGATTGGTTGGCATAAGACCGGGGTTGATGAATTTAGCCATGGTTTCCTCCATGTGACTGATACGCGCGGGGCCTCATGCCCCGCACAGTTGGAAAGTGTTAGAGATTGCCCAGAAGGGTCTCAAAGCGGGCCTTGGCGCCACGTGGTACGCGGCCTTCAAGGAATGTGTCAGGGGCGTCGACATCACCGACTGCGATGACCATCACCATCCCCATGGAAAAGTGCGGTTTGCAGATCACGCCATAGACGCCTTCGACGTCCAGTGTGACTTCGAATTCTTCGTTGATACTGCCTGCGAACTGTTCGGCACCTTCAGGGAACATCCCGTCATTCAGTTCGGCGTTGTGGCCACGGTCTGTGGCGACAAACTTGATTGTGTCACCGGCGGCTGCGTGCACAAAGGCTGGTTCAAAAACCATGCGCTCGCCGTCAGAGCCGACATTCAGCATTTGAACTTCGAATGTTTCGGCAAAAGCTGCGCTGCCCATCAGGGCTGAAACTGCGAGGCCGGCTACAAGTTTACGAATCATGTTGTTTTTCCTTCTCAATCTTGTTTCGTCTTGCTTCCAATCTTAAGGCATGCGCGGGCGCGAACATTGTGCTAGGTCAAACTTCGATACGGTTTTGCGCTTTGGTTAAGTTGGCGCAGTTTCGTTAACTGTGGCAGGATGTTGGCATGGACAAAGTGATGACTGAAAAACCGTTTGCGCGACTGGACGAAAGCCTGCTGACGCATTTGCCGCCGTTTTCAAAGCTGGCGAAAACACAGATTCGCAACGTGTTGGATCAGGCCACATCGCGGCGCTATGATGCCGGCGTTGCGATATTCGATGAAGGCGCCGACGCGGATCGTTTCTATATGCTATTGGACGGCTATGTCCGTGTTGTGCGCATTACCGCAACGGGCGATCAGGTCACATCGCTCCATATTCCGGCAGGGCAGCTGATGGGGATTGCCAAAGCGCTTGGCAGGGATACATACCCCGCGACCGCGATCACCGCTTCCGAAGCGATTGTCCTAAGCTGGCCAATGCGTCTTTGGGACAGTTTTGTTGCGGAATATGAAGGGTTCGCAACCGAGACATATAAAGCAGTCGGCAAGCGTGTCGGGGAAATGAACACAAGAATCGTCGAAATGGCGACACAGCAGGTAGAACAACGGATCGCCTGCGCGTTGCTGCGGCTGATCAACCAATCCGGCCGAAAGACCAGCAAAGGAATCGAGGTCGATTTCCCGATTACACGGCAGGATCTTTCCGAACTTACCGCGACGACACTGCACACGGTCAGCAGGCTGCTTAGCAAGTGGGAAAAGCAGGGAATTGTCAGCAGCAAACGCAAGCGGATCATTGTCACCGATCCCCATGCGCTGGTGCTGATTAGCAACGTCTAGCTGCGCCCCGCGACCGCGGAAATCAACTCTCCCATAAAACGTTCCTGATCAAGATGGTATTCGGCGCAGGCGTCAACGATTGTGTGGAACGGGCCAACAAGGCAACCCACACACAACATCTTATGACGTAGGAACACCGGAATCGTTTCCGGCCAGTAGGACATAATGTCTGCCAGCGGCAGATCAGGATCATCTAATCTCGGCATACCCATTTTGGCTCCTCCGGGGGCAATCTTAGCCTGCGAAACTGCCCGAACTTTGCGCTGGCACAAACTTTGCCACGGTGTGCTCTCGTATCCTTGCGCCAACTGAAGCCCAAGGAGATCCAACAAAATGGCTGAATTTCTGACCAAATCGCGGGCGCGCAACATCTTTTATGGAGGCTCGATTTTCTTTGTCGTCGTCTTTATTGGGATGACTGTCCATTCGCACAAATACGTGGTGAACACGTCAACCGCTGGCATGCCGCTGACCGAAGAGGTCGTCAAAGGCAAACATGTGTGGGAAGCCGCATCCTGCATCAACTGCCATTCATTGCACGGCGAAGGCGCCTATTTCGCACCCGAAGTCGGCAACGTGATGACCCGCTGGGGCGTCCAAGAAGACCCGCAAGCCGCGTTTGAAACGCTTAAGGGCTGGATCGAAGCCCAGCCAAGCGGGATCGAAGGTCGCCGCCAGATGCCGCGCTATGAATTCACAGATGAAGAAATACGCGGGCTATCAGAATTTCTGCGTTGGGCAGATCAGACTGACACACAGGGCTGGCCGCCCACCGACGCCGGTTAAGGAGACATTCAAATGAAATATCAAACACAAAAAGTAGCCTACTGGTATTTTCTTGCAGCCATGGCGCTGTTCGGAATCCAGGTACTGGGCGGGCTGTTGGCGGGCTGGATCTATGTTTCGCCCAACTTTCTTTCCGAAATCCTACCCTTTAACGTCATCCGCATGATCCACACCAACGCGCTGATTGTCTGGCTGTTGCTGGGGTTCTTTGGCGCGGCATATTTCCTGATCCCCGAAGAATCCGAACGCGAGATATGGTCGCCAAAGCTGGCTTACATCCAGTTGATCATTCTTCTTGTCGGCACTTTGGGCGCGGTGGGATCCTATCTGGTCGGTATCCACGGAGGTCGCGAATTCCTAGAGCAACCGCTTTGGGTTAAGTTCGGGATTCTGGTCGCGGCGCTGATCTTTCTTTTGAACATCTCGATGACGGTTCTGGCCGGTAAAAAGACCGCCATCACAAATGTCTTGCTGATGGGCCTTTGGTTGTTGTCGCTGCTTTGGGTTTTCGCCTTTATCAACCCTGACAACCTGTCTTTGGACAAAATGTACTGGTGGTTTGTTGTGCACCTGTGGGTCGAGGCAACCTGGGAACTGGTCATGGCCGCAATCCTTGCTTTCTTGCTGCTCAAGCTGACAGGCGTGGACCGCGAAGTCGTTGAAAAATGGCTTTATGTGATCGTCGCAACAGCGCTTTTCAGCGGCATTCTGGGCACCGGCCACCATTTCTACTGGATCGGGCTTCCCGGTTACTGGCAGTGGATCGGATCTATTTTCTCGACTTTCGAAGTGATCCCGTTCTTCCTGATGATGTCATTCGCATTTGTCATGGTCTGGAAGGGCCGCAAGAACCACCCCAACAAGGCCGCGCTGCTGTGGTCGCTGGGGTCCAGCACGGTTGCCTTCTTTGGCGCAGGCGTCTGGGGCTTCTTGCACACTTTGCACGGTGTGAACTTTTACAGCCACGGCACACAGATCACCGCCGCGCATGGTCACCTTGCCTTTTACGGGGCCTATGTCGCGCTGAACCTTGCGATATTCACCTATGCGATGCCGATGCTGCGTGAACGTGCGCCGTATAATCAGGTGCTCAATATGGTGTCGTTCTGGCTGATGACAGGCGGCATGGCGTTCATGACATTCGTGCTGACATTTGCAGGCACCATCCAGACACATATGCAGCGCGTTCTTGGTGACTACTACATGACCGTTCAGGACGATCTTGCGATCTTCTACATGATGCGGTTCGGCGCGGGTGCGGCTGTTGTTATCGGTGCGCTCTTGTTCATCTATTCGCTGTTGATCGTGCACAAGGACGAAGTCATCGCGCGCGGTCCAGAAAATCCAGTTCCAGGAGAATAAGCAATGAATATCGCAACACTTCCAACCTTGCCATATTATCAACCGACCGGATCTGAATGCGACCTGTTCGAAATGGCACTAAACAACGGTTTGCCCCTTCTATTGAAGGGGCCGACCGGCTGCGGCAAAACCCGTTTTGTCGAACATATGGCAGCGACCCTTGGAAAGCCGCTATACACAGTGGCCTGCCACGACGATCTTTCGGCGGCTGACCTTATCGGGCGCTATTTGCTGAAAGGTGGTGAAACGGTTTGGGTTGACGGCCCGTTGACCCGCGCCGTGCGCGAAGGCGGCATCTGCTATCTTGACGAGGTCGTCGAAGCGCGCAAGGACGTCACAGTTGTCTTGCACCCGCTGACCGACACACGCCGCACGCTGATGATCGACCGCACCGGCGAAGAACTGGTCGCGCCACCCGAATTCATGTTGGTTGCAAGCTACAACCCGGGCTACCAGAACGTGCTTAAGCGGCTCAAGCCTTCGACGCGACAACGGTTCTTGTCGATCTCGTTTGATTTCCCCGATGCGGAAACAGAGATCAAAGTGGTCAGCCGCGAAAGCCGCCTTGAGGCTGGACGCGTCGCGCCGCTGGTGCGCCTTGCGGGGCATATCCGCAACCTGTCGGGCATGGATCTTGAAGAAGGCGTATCAACCCGCCTGCTGATTTATGCAGCCACATTGATGGCGGGCGGCATGGGCGTAAACGCAGCGCTCGAGGCTGCGGTGATCGAACCGCTGAGCGATGAACCCGACGTGCAGCAGTCATTGCGCGATCTTATCAGCACAATCTACGGATAGGTATCATGCGCCTTCTTGATCTCATGGAACCGGAAGAAACTGTCGGGAACCTCTGGCATGACATGGCGCAGGGAATTGGCGCCGATGCGTGCCACCCCGACGCCGGTGTCGCGCTTGCGACGGTGCGCCCCAGTCTTGCGGTTCTGTTTCGCGCGCTTGGCGGTGCATCCGGTGTCGAACTTGCCGAGGCCCCGGCGACGCTGATGCGCCACCGCCGCCCCTTGCGGCGCAAACTGGCAGCGGATCAGGATCGGGAATGGATTGCCAGCTTTGACGGGGAACGATTGCACCTGCCCCCGATGATCGCCGCGTTTCCGGACGCTGCGCTCAATCGGGCGGCCTATTTCTGGCTGACCGCAATTGCCGCAACCTGCGATCTTGCGGATCTGGCATTGCCACCCGAAGGCCCCGCTTTCGACTGCTGCCAGATCCAGCTGAATGCCGCCGCTTGCGATGCAGCATATCGGGCCTGTCCGGGTTTGCGCGATGGCTATGCCCGCATGGCCGACTATAGCGCGCAGCACCGCCCGCAAGTGCAACGCCCGCAAGGCGAAGCATGTATGGAAGACGCGATCCGCAACCAGCTTTGCGGCATTGCCAGCAGCGATTTGGACCATCAGGCATCGCGCGGCTACATGCCCTTTGCGCCGGTGCCGATCTGGTTGCGGTTCCGCCTGCCCGCGTCTGGCGCCCCCGCTGCCGAAGAAACATCCGATCCCGCAGCGCCGCCAGCAAATGCAGCCCATACCAGCCGCAAGCTGGGCGCGCGTAAGGACCACGAACAAAACAATCGCAAAGACAGTTTTATCATCCACCGTTTTGAATCAATCCTGTCTTGGGTTGAATCAATGAACATCAATCGCAGCGTCGATGACGACGATGACGAAAACGCCCAAAAAGCGGCGGATGATCAGGATGAAATCACGATATCCAAGCATGACCGCAAGGCAGCAACCCGTTTGCGCCTGCACCTTGACCTGTCCCCTGCCGATGCCGATCACGAGGCCTTGGCAGGCATTCACACCTATCCCGAATGGAACCATCGCAGCCGCAGCTATATGGCTGACCATTGTCGGGTGCTGGATGCGCCCGCGCAACCCGACGGCACAGCCTTTGTGCCCGACCCGCGACGCACCCGCGAAGTGCGCCGCCAGTTCGAAGCCCTGCGCCCGCGGCGTATCTTGCAGCCGCGTCAGGTTGACGGCACCGAGCTTGATCTGGATGCCTTGCTGACCTCGCAGGCCGATCTGCGGGCAACGGGGCGCGGTTCGGACCGGATCTGGCAGTCTGCGCGCCAAACGGAACGCGATCTATCCGTTGCATTCCTGATCGACAATTCGCGATCAACCGAGGCCGCAATTGGCGAAACGACCATTATCGATGTCGCGCGCCACACCATGGCCGCCCTTGCCACCGGTATTGATGCCGCTGGCGACCGGCTTGGCATTTGGGGGTTTTCGTCCTTGCGCCGCGACCGCGTATTCGTCACCCGCTGCAAGAATTTCGACGATCCGGTATCAGCCGAAACAATCGCCAACATCGGCGCGCTACGACCCGGTCACTATACCCGACTGGGGGCGGCGATCCGCCATGTCAGCGCGCAGCTTTCGCAAGAACCAAGCGCGCGCAAACTGCTGATTGTGCTGACCGACGGCAAACCCAACGATCTGGACCACTACGAAGGGCAACACGGTATCGAAGACAGCCACATGGCCGTCCGCGAAGCCCGCAGGGCCGGTCTTTCGCTGCACGGCATCGTCATCGACGAGGACGGGCAAGACTGGTTTGCGCGTATCTTCGGGCGCGGTGGTTTTACGTTGCTGCCGGATGCCAACCGGTTGATCCGTGCTTTGCCAGATATCTATCGCAATCTCACACAGGAGCCATAAAATGCGCTTTCTTACTACTCTCTCGGGGCTTTTTTGCCTGTTCTCCACCACAGGTTTGGCCGCCGAATTCGACAGACCGATCCCGCAGGCGCAATCTGCCACAGCCGAATTCTGGTTCGCCTTGGGCAGCCTCGCGTTGATCGCAGCGCTGGTGCTGGTGCAGCGACTGGTTGCCAGATCATGACCGAACAAGGCTGGTCCACGCGCAAAATCGCCTTGGTCCTTTATCCGTTCGGCGCGGGTGCTGCGGCAGTTAACGTGTTCTTTGCATCGCTGATTTTTAGCTGGGTTGGCGGGCCTGTTGCATCGACGGGATGGTCGATCGGGCTTGGCTGTGTGATCGGCCTGCCCGCCACATGGTATTTCGCGCGCCATATCCGCCATTTGATGACCACCGCAGACAAACAATCTGCAACGTAACCGCCGCACAAAACAGCCCTATCCGCAAAACGCAGGACCAAGAAGATGAAACAATCCACCGCAGAACAATTGCGTGCATGGTCAGGGCCTGCACTATTCAGTTTCGGGTTCCGGCCGTTCTTTTTGTTCGGTTCGGCGTGGGTTGCGGTTGCAATGACTGTCTGGATTCTTGCGGTGTCGGGCAGCTTTACCATTCCATCGCGGCTTGATCCGGTGTCATGGCACGCGCATGCATTCCTGTTCGGATACCTTGGCGCTATTGTCGCGGGCTTTTTGCTCACGGCGGTGCCCAACTGGACGGGGCGCCTGCCTATGGTGGGTTGGAAGCTTGCCGCGCTATTTGCGCTGTGGTGTCTGGGACGGGTCGCGATTTTTTTCTCGGCGCAACTGCCTGTCGGGGTCGCGCCGGTCGTTGACCTTGCTTTTCCGCTACTGTTGGGCGGGTTCATCTTGCAAGAAATTATCGCCGGCAAGAACTGGCGCAATCTGGTTGTTTTTGCACTGCTCGTGGTTTTCACCCTTGCCAATGGTATTTTCCATTTCGAAGCATCGCGTGGCGCATATGCGGCGCAGGGCTATGGTCTGCGGCTCGGGCTTGGGACGGCGATCATGATGATTACTGTCATCGGCGGGCGGATCATTCCGTCGTTCACACGAAACTGGCTGGCAAAAAGCGCAAACCCCGCACGCCCGGCCCCGCCGATGCAGCGCTTTGACAAGCTGGCATTGCTGGCCAGCCTGCCCGTTCTCGTGACGTGGATTCTGGCCCCGGGCGCATCTGTGTCAGCGATTGGCCTGATGGCCTTTGGTGTGCTCCATACGGTCCGGATCATGCGCTGGCAAGGACACCACACATTGCCGGACCCGTTGGTCTGGATCTTGCATCTGGCCTATCTGTTCGTCCCGCTTGGCGCATTTGCACTGTCTGTCGATGTACTGACAGGCGCGCATAATCTTGCAGCGGCACAACATATCTGGATGGCCGGAGCAATCGGCACGATGACGCTCGCGGTGATGACGCGCGCGACACTGGGCCACACAGGGCAGGCATTGCATGCAAACAAGGCAACGGTTGTCATATATCTGTGCGTGCTTGCATCGACAGGCGCACGGTGGCTTTCGGGCCTATTCCCCGATCTGATCATTGCGACCGGCATCTTGTGGATAGCCGCGTTTGCAGGGTTCGTGCTGACCTACGGCGCAAGCCTGCTGCGGCCAAAAGCAGCAAAGTCGCAATGATCCGCCATTGTTTGACGCAAACCCAACAAAAAGCGCGCGCGACCTCGCCACTTAGCAGCCGGTATTCATCGCAAGGCAATATGCCCCAATCATCGCAAAAGCTTGCGCGTTACCTCACTTGGACGTGTCATTTTTCTATTACTTTTATGTAAAGAAACTGAATCAAAACCGTCATCAAACCGTAGCGTCAGGCGATTACGCCCTCACCAAACATGGGGGCGATATGCTGAAGATTGATAAGCTGACCAAGCGTTTCGGGGATAAAACGGCTGTAGATGCTGCAAACATCCTGGTGGAAAAACCGTCGATGATTGGGATCATTGGCCGTTCTGGTGCGGGTAAGTCAACGCTCTTGCGGATGGTCAATTGTCTAAGCGATGCCTCGCAGGGCACGATTACCTTTGAGGGTGAAGATATCACCGGGCTGCGGGGATCTGCGCGACGCAATTGGCAATCGCGATGCGCCATGATTTTCCAGCAGTTCAACCTCGTCCCCCGCATGGATGTCGTTTCAAACGTGCTGCACGGCACCCTGAACAAGCGGTCGACCTTTGCGACAATGTTCAACCTTTACCCGCAATCTGATATCCACCGCGCCATTGAAATCCTTGACCGGCTCGGTATTGCCGAACAGGCCCCGAAGCGGGCCGAGGCACTATCAGGCGGCCAGCAACAGCGCGTGGCGATTGCGCGCGCTTTGATGCAGGATCCGAAAATCATCCTTGCTGATGAACCGATCGCAAGCCTTGATCCGATGAATGCGCAAGTAGTCATGCAAGCCCTGCGCCGCATTCACGAAGAAGACGGGCGCATGGTCATCGCAAACCTGCACACGCTTGATACTGCGCGACGCTATTGCGATCGCGTAATCGGGATGCGCGATGGGCGGATCGTCTTTGATGGCACGCCAGAGCAGCTGACCGTCGGGGTCGCACGTGACATCTACGGGGCTGGCGCGGATTTTTCCGAAGCCGCCACTTCCACCGAAATCGAAACACTGGGCAGGTCAGAGGTCCGCGAAGAGAAAGCCTACGCCTGAGCCAATATCAGCCTGCGCATCTGCGGCAGGCCACCCTAATCAACCTGCCCTCAATTAGCCGCAACGCGGTAGGGCAACAAACCACGGAGATAACAATGACAAAGACCCTCGCACTGGCGCTTGCCGCCACCACAGCTCTCAGCACGGGCGCTTTTGCCCAAGAGATCACCGAATTCCGCATCGGTATCCTCGGCGGCGAAAACGCGCAGGACCGGATGAACAGCTACCAGTGTCTGGCGGATTACACGACCGCAGCGCTCGGCGTCGAAACCAAGCTTTTCGCCCCAGCCGACTATAATGGCGTCATCCAGGGCCTTCTGGGTGGCACCATCGACATGGCATGGTTGGGCGCATCTTCCTATGCCGCAACATTCCTACAGGATCCGGACGCGGTTGAGCCTGTCCTGATCAAGGTCAACCTTGATGGTTCAGTCGGTTATCATTCTATCGGCTTTGCCCGCATCGATAGCGGCATCACATCGCTGGATGACATGGAAGGCAAGGTGTTTGGTTTCGGTGATCCGAACTCCACATCTGGCTACCTTATCCCTTCCATCGAGATCCCGCAGTACAAAGACGGCATCACCATGGAGTCCGGCGAGTACTTTGATGAAGTCAGATTCACAGGCGGTCATGAGCAGACTATCGTCGCAGTAAACAACGGCGATATCGACGGCGGCGTGACGTGGGCCGATGGTCAGGGAAACTGGGAAGACGGCTACAATTCCGGCGCGCTGCGCAAAGCGGTTGATGCAGGTCTCGTCGACATGAACGACATGGTTCAAATCTGGCAATCCAACGTAATTCCCGAAGGCCCGGTCGTTCTGCGTCAAGCTTTGCCGGACGATGTCAAAGCTACAATGGTTGCACTGGTAGATGGCCTTTACGAAGCGGACCCTGAATGTGCCTACGGCGTCGCTGCAGGCGAAACGCTGGGTTTCCAGCCAGTCACGCACGCGATGTACGAAAGCATTGTTGCGGCACGCCAGTCCGTAATTGGAAACTAAGACAATTTTTATGACGCATCCGGTAGCCCTTTGGGGCTGCCGGTATTTCTTTGTCCGGAGGTCAGGATGGCAGATATTTCACTGAGTGGCGCGCAACACCACGTAGACGGCATTCAAGCCAGCTATATGGCGCAGGTACAGCGCCGCAGGCTCTATGGCGGTCTTACTCTTCTGATTTTCGTCGTTCTGATGGTTTCCGGGTTCAATGTCGCAGATGACCGCAACGCTGGAGGTTTCTGGGATGGGCTGCATCAGATCGGCGATTACCCAGCAGATGTTCTATCTGAAGCGTGGGATAAGCGCGCCGATCTGCCCGCCTTGATCGTCAAGTATTTCCCCGCCTTGGTGGAGACCATCAACATCGCCGCGGTCTCGACCCTGATCGGTGCAATCGGCGGCTTGTTCCTGTCGCTGCTCGGCACGCGCGGATTGGCGAAATGGCCGCGTCTGATCCCTTTGTTCCGCCGCATTTCGGATATCATGCGCGCCGTGCCTGAAATCGTCATCGCACTGGTTCTGATCTTTGTGCTCGGTGGTGGGCCCGTTCCCGCAATGATCGCAATTGCCATCCATACGGCCGGTGCACTGGCCAAGATGTTTTCCGAAGTTTCCGAAAACACCGACTTGAAAGCTGTAGACGGACTTGCCTCCACAGGTGCGACCTGGTCGCAGCGAATGCTTCTGGGTGTGTTGCCGCAGGTTGCACCGAACTACGTGAGCTACACGCTGTTGCGATTTGAAATCAACATCCGTGCCTCGGCAATACTTGGATTCGTCGGCGCCGGTGGGCTTGGTTATGAGTTGCGAAACGCTATGGCCTGGGGGCCAGGACGTTTTGATGAAGCCGCCGCGATTTTTATCCTTCTGTTCGGCACAATCGTATTCTTCGATCAAGTGTCCAGCCGCTACCGCAATCGTTTGACTGAAGGACAGGGCCAATGACCACTATTGATCTGGACGCGACCAAGTTTGAGGCCGAAAAGCTATTTGCGCGCAAACGCTTGATTGGCTTTGGCATCCCTTCGGTCATCGCAGTCTATTTCGTCTATATCTTCTTCGCGTTTGACCTGCCTGGTCTTGCCGGACGCGCCAATATGGAAAACGCCGTGACGCTGGCTTCCGACAGTTGGTCCTACAAGGTGCATGCCACCCGGGACAACCGATCGGGAAATGTAACCTATGCCGTCGAAGGCGAACGCAAGGGTACCTACCCAGAGGGCCAGCGCCCCGATTGGGTGAGGGGGGATGAAGTCATCACCATCGATCTGGGCGGTGACATCATTGTGCGCTATTTGCCAGACAACCGGACCGAGATCGAAATTCCCGGCTTCCAACTGATCGAGGCGCAGGCCGAGGGGCGCACCGTCACGACCAACCTGCCCGATGATCTGCCCGATTGGATTTCCGCCTCGGACCGCCGCGTTGGCATCACCACACCCGAAGGTCGCATTACCTTGACGGGCGCTCGGACCGAGGTTTTCAATTATTTCCCCGGTTGGGAGCTGTTCTGGTTCACGCTCGACAGCCCCTACTACGGACAGTCCTTGGCCACGATCCTGTTTGGCGACCAAATCGACCCTGCGCGCGGCAATATCACTGGCGCAGTCTCTGATTGGTGGAACAACACCATGTGGCGGCACAAGGATGTGGCTTGGGCCATTGGCGAGACGATCCTGATGGCCTTCCTTGGCACGATGGGGGCAGCCCTCATCGCCCTGCCGTTGGGCTTTCTCGCAGCCAAACGGTTCTCGCCGTTGATGTTGTTGCGCGCGGCCACCCGCCGCCTGTTCGATTTTTTACGCGGTGTCGATGCGCTGATCTGGACGGTGGTCCTAGCCCGTGCCTTCGGTCCGGGCCCGCTTACTGGCGCATTGGCAATCCTGATCACAGATACCGGCACCTTTGGCAAAATCTTCTCGGAGGCATTGGAAAACGTGGATCAAAAGCAAATCGAGGGCGTCGCCTCGACCGGAGCCAAACCGCTGCAACGCTATCGCTTTGGCGTCATACCGCAGATTGTTCCGGTGCTTCTGGCCCAAATCTTTTACTTCCTTGAATCCAACACCCGCTCTGCCACCATCATCGGCGCGATCACAGGCGGTGGCATCGGCCTTATGCTGACCCAAGCAATCCAGACCCAGAAAGACTGGGAAGAAGTCGCCTATTATATCATCCTGATCATCGCCATGGTGATGTTAATGGATTGGTTTTCGGGCTGGCTGCGCGCCAAGCTGATCGGGCGCAAAACCTGATGGTACGCATTCTGATCACTTCACTTCACCATACGGGTGATCGTGTCATCACGCACGCAGGCTCTCACCGACCGGACAGACCGACCACGCACAAAGATCGGGTCGCGGCAGGGATTATCACATTAGCAGAAGGTCTCGCTCTTGCGCGATCCGGCAAGTACTTTCGGTGGAATGGCGAGGAGCGCGCGGTTTGAGTACGCCCAGATTGAAACCGGATGTCCCCTTTATTCATCCCGATTGCGAGATCACCGATGCAACATTCGGACAGTATGTGGAAATCGGACGCGGTAGCCGCTTGGCGCACTCCCATATGGATGACTATTCATACTGCGACCGGTTTGCCGACATTGCCAATGCCTCCGTGGGCAAGTTCTCGAATATTGCAGCCTTCGTACGGATCGGTGCCACGGATCACCCGATGGAAAAAGCAAGTTTGCATCACTTTCACTATCGCTCGGCCGATTATTTCGAAGATGCAGATCACGATGACGCTTGGTTCGCCCACAGGCGCAGCCGTCGCACGGTGATTGGTCATGATACATGGCTTGGCCATGGCGCGCAGGTCCGGCCCGAAGTGAATATCGGCCACGGGGCAGTTATCGCAGGCGGTGCAATTGTGACAAAGGATGTGCCTCCCTACATGATCGTGGCAGGCATCCCTGCTGTCCCGATGCGTCCTCGTTTCGCACCACGGATTGTTGACAGGCTTATGCAGCTTGCATGGTGGGATTGGCCGCACGCACGCCTGCGCAGCGCGCTTGATGATTTTCGCAACCTCAGTGCAGAGGAATTTCTGGAGCACCACGAAGGCACGAGCTGACACCAGACGTCACAAGGTTGTCGCGTTGCGCCGCTAGGAAAAGACAAGCTTATCATTAGGTTCAAAGTAGATGGATACGGGTTCTGTGCTGACGCGCAGGCCTCACGTTTCAAGTGTCAACGTTACCCGGTCACCGGCAAACCAAGTGCGACCGTATTCTACGGGCAGCCCATCCTTGCAATGATTTAGATTCGAGGATCTCAGCAACGGATCGCCTTCGGCAACATGCAACAGCAGCGCGTGGGTTGCCGTAGCGCGGACTGCCGTCAGGCGGGTTGAGGCACGCGTATAGTCGTCGATGCCCACAACACTCAACGCTTCAGTCACGCTGCTTGATTCCTTCAGCGCAGTGGTGATGCCTACTAGTCGCGCCAGTGGAAACAAGCTTTCGAATACAGCAACCGGTTGGCCATCAGCCAACGAAAGCCCGTGATAGACACAAACCGGATCGCCGGCCTCGATCTGCAACGCCTGAGCCTCGCCGATCGTTGCTGCGCGCTCGTCCAACGCAAGCTTGCGCTTTTCGGGCCTGCGGCCTGCGGCGATCAGGTTTTCATGGAACCGCACGCGCTGGCCAATCGGATAGTCGGTCGGCGTGGCCGCGACAAAGGCCCCTGCTCCGCGACGGGTGCGCACCAGCCCTTCTTCGACCAATACAGAAATCCCATGGCGTACTGTGTGGCGGTTCACGCCAAAGCGGTCTGCCAGCGTTGCCTCGGTCGGCAGCTTGTCACCGGGGTTATAGCGCCCTTCGGCCAAATCGCTGCGCAAAGCGTTAGCGATCGCCTTCCAGATCGGGGTCTTGTCAGAACTGTCACGCAAATTTCACAAAACTCTTCTGTCATGAGGACGTCAAAATGATAAGATATGTATAGTTGTATAGGAAAGAGACAAGTTGTCGAGATGAAAGACACTGTGAACGAAAATAATCCCCGTAAGGCGTGGATGGGTCTGCTGGCCAAAGCGCCCGAAGGCCGTGTGGCCGCACTGTTGGATGCTGAAATATCGCGTCCTGCCTTTACGTGGCTGCGTGCGCCAGAAATTGGCAGCACGATGGTCCGCGCGCGCGCTGGTGCCACTGGCGCACCCTTCAATCTGGGCGAAATGACGATAACCCGCTGCGCCTTGACGCTGGAAACCGGCGAAGTCGGGCACAGCTATATTCAAGGGCGCCGCAAAGCAGATGCCGAGGTCGCCGCTCTCGTTGATGCGCTGATGCAGACGGGAATGGCAAATAGGCTGCGCGAGGCGGTCCTTGAGCCGCTGGAAGCAGGATTGGCCACCATGAAAGCCGCCCGCGCGGCCAAGGCAGCCGCGACAAAGGTTGATTTCTTTACCATGACCCGAGGAGAAGACTGATGCAGGCAAACACCCTGTCCGGCGGCTTTACCGATCCAGCCACACAGTCAGCCCACGCATTTCGCAGTGTGATGGAGGCCATGGCGCGCCCCGGCGCAATTCAGGACATCCACGGGGCTGCACCCCCAGCCCCGCTGTCGCCCGCGATGGGTGCCGTTCTGCTGACGCTTTGCGATACGCAAACACCGGTTTATCTGGCTGGCGACATGGATTGCCAAGCGGTGCGGGCGTGGCTGGCCTTTCACACAGGTGCCCCTTTGGTTGGCCCCGCGCATTGTATGTTTGCGGTTGGCAAGTGGGACGCGCTCGCGCCGCTCGCGGTCTACCCGATCGGCACGTCCGAGTACCCTGACCGCTCGGCCACGCTCATCGTCGAATGTTCAGAGCTTGCCGCCTCGGGTGCAACATTGACGGGTCCCGGTATCAAGGAAACGGCAACGCTTTCCTTGCCAGAACTGGATGCGTTTCAGGCCAACCGAACCCTGTTCCCGTTGGGGCTGGATTTCATTTTCACTTGTGGCGAACGTCTCGCGGCTTTGCCCCGATCAACCGAAGTTACGCGCTCAAGTAGCGAAGCGATAACGCAGGTAGGAGCATCCTGACATGTATGTAGCAGTCAAAGGCGGAGAGCGGGCAATCGAGAATGCCCATGCCTGGCTCGCCGAAGAACGCCGCGGTAACACAGATGTCGCGGAGCTCAGCATTGCGCAAATCCGCGAGCAATTAAGTCTAGCCGTCAATCGCGTCATGGCCGAAGGGTCGCTTTATGATCCGGACCTTGCGGCACTTGCAATCAAGCAGGCGCGTGGCGATCTGATCGAAGCGATTTTCCTCATTCGCGCCTATCGCACCACTCTGCCGCGCTTTGGTGCGTCCGAGCCTGTCGATACCGGCATTATGGCCTGCGACAGGCGGATCTCGGCCACGTTCAAGGACTTGCCCGGCGGGCAGGTCCTTGGCCCAACATTTGACTACACGCACCGTTTGCTTGATTTCAAACTGGCCGCTGATGGCGAGGTGCCCAAGGCTCCATCTCGTGACGCCGAGACGGGCACTGTCCCGCATGTCACCGCATTCCTGAACCGCGAAGGGCTGATCGAAGAGGCCCCCCATGACGATACGCCACCCCCAGACCTGACCCGCGAACCGCTGGAAATGCCCGCCGACCGCGCCCTGCGCCTGCAAGCGCTGACCCGCGCGGACGAAGGTTTTACGCTTGGCCTCGCCTACTCTACGCAGCGCGGCTACGGGCGCAACCATGCCTTTGTGGGCGAGCTAAGGATCGGGTCGGTGCCGGTCGAGATGGACATTCCCGAACTGGGATTTGCTGTTGAGATCGGCGAAGTGACCCTGACCGAATGCGAGACGGTCAACCAATTCACCGGCTCGAAAACCGAGCTGCCGCAGTTCACGCGTGGCTATGGGCTCGTCTTTGGCCAAACCGAGCGCAAGGCAATCTCCATGGCCTTGGTCGATCGCGCGCTACGCTGGGAAGAATTGGGCGAGGATAACGTTGGTGCACCCGCACAGGACGCTGAATTCGTTTTGTATCACGCCGACAACATTCAGGCGACGGGGTTCCTAGAGCATATCAAACTGCCCCATTACGTCGATTTTCAGTCTGAATTGGAACTCGTGCGCAAGCTCCGTCGCGAAGCGGGTGCGCAACAGGTGCAGGAGGCAGCGGAATGACCGAGTACAACTTCGCCTATTTGGACGAACAGACCAAGCGGATGATCCGCCGCGCAATCCTTAAGGGGCTTGCCATTCCCGGCTATCAGGTCCCTTTCGCCTCTCGCGAGATGCCAATGCCCTATGGCTGGGGTACAGGCGGCGTGCAGGTGTCGGCTGCGGTGCTGACGCCCAAGGACATGTTCAAGGTGATCGACCAAGGGGCCGATGACACAACAAACGCCGTTTCAATTCGGACTTTCTTTCAACGGACAGCAGGTGTTGCGACGACCACGGCGACAAGTGATGCCACTGTGATCCAGACCCGGCACCGCATCCCCGAAGAACCGCTGCACGAGGGTCAAATCCTTGTCTATCAGGTGCCGATTCCCGAACCGCTGCGCTTTCTCGAACCCCGTGAAAGCGAGACCCGCAAGATGCACAGTCTTGAAGAATATGGGCTGATGCATGTGAAACTCTACGAAGATATCAGCCGCCACGGTCATATCGCGACCTCGTACGCCTATCCGGTCAAGGTCGAAGGGCGCTATGTGATGGATCCCTCGCCAATCCCCAAATTCGACAACCCCAAACTGGGCGATATGGCCGCAATCCAGCTTTTTGGCGCGGGCCGCGAGCAACGTATTTACGCGCTGCCCCCTTATACCCAAGTGGTCAGCCTCGACTTTGAGGATCATCCGTTCGAAGCGTCCAAAGCTGATCACCCCTGCGGAATGTGCGGTGCGACAGACAGCTATCTGGATGAGTTGATCATCGATGACGCAGGGGGGCGGATGTTTGTCTGTTCTGACACCGATTATTGCGAAGCGCGCCAAACAGCGGGCCACAAAGGAAAGGACGCAGCATGACACCTTTGCTTTCCGTTCAGGGCATCACTAAGCGATATGGTGCGCATATTGGTTGCGCCGATGTGTCTTTTGACCTGTATCCCGGTGAGGTTATGGGGATCGTTGGCGAAAGCGGGTCGGGTAAATCCACCTTGCTCAATTGCATGGCAGGGCATCTGACCCCCGATGCGGGACAGGTGGTATTCGACACGCGCACGAACGGCCCCCGCGACACAATCACCATGTCAGAGCCGGAGCGGCGGATGCTCGGTCGCACTGACTGGGCCTTTGTCCACCAACACGCCCGCGACGGGCTGCGCATGGGCGTCAGCGCCGGTGGCAATGTAGGCGAGCGGTTGATGGCAGTAGGCGAGCGCAACTATGGCGACATCCGCGACAAGGCCACGGACTGGCTCGGGCGGGTTGAGATTGATGCGTCCCGTGTCGATGATCGACCTACAACATTCTCGGGCGGGATGCAGCAACGCTTGCAGATAGCGCGCAACCTCGTGACTGGCCCGCGTCTGGTGTTCATGGATGAACCCACAGGTGGTCTAGATGTTTCGGTTCAGGCACGCCTACTGGATCTGCTGCGGGGGCTTGTGCGTGACATGGGACTGTCCGCGATCATCGTCACCCATGACCTGGCCGTGGTTCGCCTGCTGGCGGACCGCCTTATGGTCATGAAATCAGGCCGAGTGGTAGAAGCGGGCCTGACAGATCAGGTACTGGACGATCCGCAGCACGCCTATAGCCAGCTTCTTGTCAGCTCTGTATTGCAGGTATGAACCATGATTGAACTCAAAGACGTCTCCAAGACTTTTACCCTGCACAATCAGGGAAGTGCCGTAATCGAAGTGATCAGCAATGTGTCCTTCGCAGTTGCCCCCGGTGAATGCGTGGCGCTCACTGGGGCCTCTGGTGCTGGTAAATCCACGCTGATGCGGATGATCTACGGCAATTACCTGACGCAGGCAGGTGAAATTCGCATTGGCGGTTTGGACGTCGTGCGGTCCGAGCCGCGCGACATCATCAAGTTGCGCCGTGATGTGCTGGGCTATGTTAGCCAGTTCCTGCGTGTGGTGCCGCGCGTGCCAACCCTCGATGTGGTTGCAGAGCCTCTGCGCGCTTTGGGAGTACCGACAGACGAAGCGCGGGACCGCGCATCGGCGCTTCTGACCCAATTAAACATCCCCGAAAGGCTGTGGTCCTTGTCCCCCACAACCTTCTCGGGCGGCGAGCAACAGCGGGTCAATATTGCACGTGGTTTTGCCCACAGCTACCCTGCGATGCTACTTGATGAACCGACCGCGAGCCTCGACGCTGCGAACCGCGAGGTGGTGCTCTCCTTGATCGAGGACGCCAAAGCGCGCGGCGCGGCCATTATCGGTATTTTCCATGACGAGGCAGCCCGTACCCGTGTATGCGACCGCGAAATTGATGTCGGCCGCTTTACCCCCGGGATGGCGGCATGACGCTTGCCTCAAAGTCTGGGGGACGCCTCATCGCGGTTGTCGGCCCATCGGGTGTTGGCAAGGACAGCGTAATGGCAGGTCTACACGAAGCAATACCGGATTTGCATCTGGTGCGCCGCGTGATCACCCGTGCGCCCGAATTGGGTGGCGAGGATTACGATGCGGTGTCCGTTTCACAATTTGAAACCATGGTCGAAGATGGGGCTTTTGCCGTGCATTGGCGCGCGCACGGGCTGCATTACGGCATTCCGATCACCGTCAAATACCAACTTGGCAAGGGCACCGATTGCCTTGTCAATTTCTCCCGCAAGGCCCTGACCCAAGCGGCCGAGATTTTCCCGCGCTTCGTCGTTCTCAATATCACAGCGAAACCGGAAACGCTTGCACACCGTCTGGCCGCGCGAGCCCGCGAGACGGACGAAGAGATCAGCAAACGCCTTGCCGTGGCTGACAAGCCCTTACCGGCTGGGCTCGAGGTGATCAGCCTCGCCAACGATGGTCCGCTGTTCCAGACAATCGCCCTGGGCGCGGCACTGCTTCAGCCGGTGAGTTTGTAGCGATGGATCACCTCGAACCGGCCATCTTCCCGCTCACCGCACAATGCGATCTGATCCAACACAAAAAGGCTGGGCAGATCCGGCAAATGACGCCGCACAGCAGCCGACCATACGGCGATATCATCCCGCGGCAACCGCGCCGTCAGGGTCATGTGGAACCGAAATTCCTCCATCACGTAAGGATAGCCCCATTGCGCCAAAAGCGCTTCTTGCGGCAAGCTCAGACCGGCTTTGCGACGGCGCGCGAGTTCTGCCTCGGAAGCCGGTGCGCGAAACAGATCAAGCTCTCGCACACAGGCCCCGGCAACCCGGCGCACAGCATGCATATCGCCTTGCGGAGTCAGCGCCAGAAAACCGCCCAAAGTCGTCAATTCCAAGCCATCACATATGGCCGGCGCAAGGTTGACAGCAAGGTCAGATGCGGCAGCTTCCAACGCCGGCACATTTTGCCCTACGGCCAGACGAAATGGCGGTTTCAAAGTCGCATGAAACCCGTATTTGCGCGGTGTCATCGTGATGTCATCCAAACCCGACATATCTGGCTGGGGTGTTTCACGGCCACGCAACACATCCCAACCAAGCCAAGAAGCACCGAAATCGGCCAAGGGCCCTACCGGCGGCACATAGTAAATTGCAAATCGAGAGTATGACATGAATTCCCCTTTTCCCGCGGCCTCTTTGTCAAAGACTTGTGACAACGATGTGTCAAACGACCTATGTCTCGCCAATGCGCAGCTTGTGTTGGAAGATCAGGTCCTCACTGGTGCGGTGACAATAGAACAAGGCGTCATTTGTGACATTACTGAAGGGGATCATGTCCCAACCGGTGCCCTGGATTGTGCCGGTGATCTCGTTATACCCGGTCTTGTCGAACTGCATACAGACAATGTCGAACGCCATATCGAACCGCGCCCAGAAGTGGACTGGCCACTTTTGCCCGCCCTGATCGCGCACGATGCAGAACTGGCGTCCACTGGCATCACAACGGTGTTTGACGCCATGCGGGTCGGGTCCATCCACAGCGGCAAGGGGCGCTACATCGACTACGCCCGAAAGCTGGCGGATGAACTCTTGGCAGCGCGCGCTCAAGGGTATTTCAAGATCAGTCATTTCCTCCATCTACGGGCCGAAATCTGTTCAGAGACGCTGCTTGAGGAACTGGCGGCGTTCGGATCGTCAGACAGGGTCGGCATCGTCAGCCTGATGGATCACACCCCGGGCCAACGCCAGTTCCGTGACCTAACCGCGCTGAAAACCTATGTCGCCAAGAAACGCGGGATGAACGACGCAGAATTTGCCGAACATGTTGAGACCCTGTTGGGTCTGCAAAAACGCCTCGGGGCAAAGCACGAGGTGGGCGCAGTGAAAGAAGCCCGCCGTCTGGGTGCAGTTCTGGCCAGCCATGATGATACCACGGCCGATCATGTCGTAACCTCTGCAGTGAACGGTGTGGGGTTTGCCGAGTTTCCCACAACAGTTGAGGCCGCAGCCGCCTGTCGCGTGCACGGAATTGCTGTGATGATGGGCGCACCCAACCTGATCCGCGGCGGATCCCACTCCGGCAATGTTGCAGCAGAGACCCTCGCAAAAGCCGATCTTCTCGACATTGTCTCGTCGGACTATGTACCCTCGGCGCTGCTTTTGTCGGCCTTCCGCCTTGCTGACATCTGGAATGATTTGCCCCGCGCAATTGC
The DNA here is from genome assembly GCF_900115105.1 of Yoonia tamlensis. Classification (GTDB taxonomy): domain Bacteria; phylum Pseudomonadota; class Alphaproteobacteria; order Rhodobacterales; family Rhodobacteraceae; genus Yoonia; species Yoonia tamlensis. Next base: position 370,314 of record NZ_FOYP01000001.1, on the reverse strand, counting down.
TACCGTGACCAGCAACCCCGCGAGCGCCGTGCAGTTGCATGACCGTGGTGCTTTGAAGACAGGATTGCGCGGTGATGTTCTGCGAGTGTGCCAAATCGGTAAAACACCTCTTCTCCGCGGTGTCTGGAGCCAAGGCTATAAAGTTAGCTGAGGCTTTTGACGTCTCAGCCGCATAGGACCCAAAGATTTCATGAATGGACCTGTCGCGCTTTTGTGCTGCTCCAAGCGCTCGTATAAGCCAGCTTGCGTTTGAAAGCGACGGGGCTTTCCAGCCCGGTGCTGAGTGTCGGCGGCGGGGATTGTACGAGCCGTTGATGTATTCGAAGATTGCCATCTCAGCCTTGCGTCGTGTCTCCCAAGGATGCTGCCAAGTCAGCTCTGCCTTGATCGTCTTGAAGAACGTCTCAACAGCCGCATTATCGTAGCAATTACCTTTGCCAGACATTGACACCTTGAACCCGTGCTGGTGCAGGATTTTCTGATAGTCATGAGAACAGTATTGAGACCCGCGATCCGTGTGGTGGATGCAGCCTCTGGGCGGTGTTCTGAACGCAATGGCCTCTTGCGAAGGTGACTTGTGGGCTCCGTGGCGGCCATGGTCGTCCCTGAGCAGGCAACCACTAAAAGATCAGAAGGTCGGCCAAGCGGACAAAGTTGACGTAGGGTGATCCGACTGCGTAACCTTGCAAGTGTACCTTCTTACTGCACCATGGGGTCAGAGAAGATGGGCAAGGGGAAGGTCTTATGTCATTTCAACTCTCCGGTAGCGCTCCAGAAATATATGAGAATACTATGGTGCCGTTGTGGTTTGGGCGTTGGGCCGAAACCCTTCTGAATTCCGTGTCCTTAGAAACCGGCGAAACAGTTCTAGACGTTGCTTGCGGCACTGGCGTCACCACTCGGATAGCCAAACGGGATGTCGGCAGCGACGGACGCGTAACTGGCTTGGATATCAATGCCGGCATGCTTGCGAAGGCACGTGAACTGGCCGCCGACATGGATATCATTTGGATAGAAAGTGATGTCATCGAGACAGGATTGCCAGAGGACAGTTTTAACGCCGTAATATCCCAGCATGGCTACCACTATTTTCCTGATCAACCTGCTGCTTTAAGAGAGTTCCACCGCGTGCTTGCTCCGTCGGGGCGCATCGCGATGTCGATTTGGGATGGCCACAGTGCCTATACCAAAGCCCTCTGCTCAGCGGTCGAAAAGTTTATCTCGCCTGAGATAGCAAAGAAACAACGCGGCCAAAGAGAAACACCGTCAGCAGATAGGTTGATCGAGAGTGTCTCCGAAGCCGGATTTCGCAATGTTACTGTAGCTCGCCAAGAATTGGCGATCCAAGTTCCTTTGGCCACAGAGTTCGTTCCATTGCACCTCGGATCGATGCCAATAGCCAACGCTTTTCAAAGCCTTCCTAATGAAGAAAAAGAAGCACTCATTGCTGACGTTTCCGATACATTGAGAGGCTCTGTCGTCGGAGATCAGATTGTTTACCCGGATGCCGTTAATGTTGTGATTGGTTGGAAATAGACCGAACTCCTACAATCAAAGGAAGTTTGTGTCTGGTCAAAATGGGCTCAAAGTTGACCTTAGCCGCGCATGGAATATTTGTGGAAGTATGCTGGCAACCACCAAGATGGTTTCGAAACAAGCGCACTGATGTTACTCGAGAAGGGATTTTTGCGGGCTTTTCTATGGACCACTTCTTCTGTTTGAAACGCAAAAACAGCCGCATCCTGTAAACGACACCTGAAGTTCGGTGTAGATATCGCCTAAGTCATTGAAATTATTTGGAGGCGAGTACCGGAATCGAACCGGTGTACACGGATTTGCAATCCGCTGCATAACCACTCTACCAACTCGCCTACCTGAGGCGGTTCACTAAGGATTGCGGCTGGTGTCGTCAAGCGGATATAGGGGCGCGCGTGGAAATCACCGCAATTCTATTGAAAAACCTGTTGCGCTTGCCCGTTTCCTTTCGCCCTTTGCGGCGGTAGTCTGCGGATCAGACCCTGATTGATTTGGACCTATGCATGTCGCGTTCGCTATTGTTTGTAACCGGAACCCGCGCTGATTTCGGCAAGCTTGAACCGCTTGCGATTGCGGCGCGTGATGCGGGGTTTGCGGTGTCGTTTTTTGTGACCGGCATGCATATGCTTGAACGCTACGGGCTGACCAAGGTCGAGGTTCACCGCACCTCCGGCGTGCAAGTGCATGAATTCTTGAACCAACGTGCGGGCGATCCGCAGGATATGATTTTGGCCAAAACCGTCATCGGGTTTTCGGATTTCATCAAGGAACATGCGCCCGATCTGGTGGTGATCCATGGTGACCGTGTAGAGGCGCTTGCCTGTGCGCTGGTTTGTGCCACAAATTACGTGCGCTGCGCCCATATCGAGGGTGGCGAAGTGTCTGGCACCATTGATGAAATCTACCGCCATTGTAACAGCAAGCTGGCGAGCAGCCATTTTGTTTCCTCGGACGATGCCGCGCGGCGCGTGAAGTCATTGGGCGAGGCCGCAGCGGATATTCACGCGATCGGGTCGCCCGAGCTGGATTTTCACGCAGGCCCTTCAGGCGTCAGCATTGCCGATGTCAAAGCGCGTTACGGTCTGCCGTTTGATGATTTTGGCATCTGTGTTTTCCACCCTGTAACATCCGAGGCTGCGACGATGGGCGCGCAGGCGGATGCGCTTTTTGGTGCGCTGGAGGCGTCGGGCAAGAATTTTGTTGTGATCGCGCCCAATAACGACCCCGGTTCAGCAGATATTTTTGCGGCGATTGACCGTCTGCCAGCGGATCGTTTTCGGGTGCTGCCGTCGATGCGGTTCGCACATTTTTCGGAACTGATGAAGAACGCCAGCGCAATGGTCGGCAATTCATCGGCTGGCGTGCGCGAGGCCCCGTTTATCGGCATCCCCTCGCTTGATATCGGCACCCGCCAGACCAACCGCGCCAAATCGCCATCGGTGTTTTTTGCGGATGCCTTTGAAACGGCCAAGATCGCCGCGTTCTTGACCGATGCTTGGGGCAAATCCTATCCGCGCGATGATGGATTTGGCGGCGGCAGTGCGGCGGACCGTTTTGCCGCTGTCATTCAGTCCGAAGCCTTCTGGGCCAGCGATTTGCAAAAGACGTTCCATGAATAAGATGCGGCGCGGCGGGTTGCTGCGGGCCTATCTTGCGGCCAGCTATCTGATTGCGCCAGTGGCGGGTCGCATTTTGCGCAAACGGCTGGCGCGCGGCAAGGAACACCCCAGCCGCTGGATTGAAAAGCAGGCGCGCGGGCTTGCGCCGCGCCCCGATGGCCCGCTGATCTGGCTGCATGCCGTTGGCTTGGGCGAGGTGTTATCGCTGCGCGGGCTGATCTTGCGCTTGGCAGACCAGGCACCGGACGCCAGTTTCTTGGTGACCTCGACCACACGCGCATCGGCCGATGTTTTTGCCCGCAACCTGCCGCCGCGCACGATCCACCAGTTTTTGCCACTTGATGCGCCGCCCTTTCGCCGCAGGTTTCTGGATCACTTCCAACCTGATCTGTGCATTTGGGCCGAACAGGATATCTGGCCCGGATTTGTGAGCGATCTTGACAGGCGCGGTATCCCGCAGGCCGTGGTCGCGGCGCGCATGGGTGATAAGTCCTATCAATCGCACGCAAAGGCCAAGGGGCTTTACCGCGACCTTTATGGCGCAATGGCATTGCACACGGCCCAAGATGAGACCACCGCCGGCCACCTGCACAAGCTGGGGGCAAACGCGCGCGTATCAGGATCGCTCAAGCCAAGCGCCCCTGCCCTGATCTGCGACGCGGATACGTTTGAAACATTACAAACGCAGCTGAAGGATCGGTTCACTTGGGCGGTTGCGCCATCGCATCCAGCCGACAAAGATATCGCGATTGCCGCCCATGACATTGTGCGCAAGTTGCACGCCGATGCGCTCTTGATCATCGCACCGCGCTTTCCGGACCGGCGCGACGCGTTCGCGGCGCATATCCCGCGCAAATCATTGGGGCAGTTCCCTGATACGGATGATCCGATCTGGCTTTGTGACACTTTTGGCGATCTGGGGCTGATCTACAGGGTCGCGGCGGCAGTATTGATTGGCGGCACAAATGACGTCACCGAAGGCCATAATCCGTGGGAGGCCGCAGCCCTGCAATCAGCGATTTGCCACGGTCCACAAGTCGCCAATTTTGCGCACGATTATGCGCAGCTTCACGTCGCAAATGCGGCCACACAGGTTGCAGATGCCGCGCAACTGGCCGCCTTTATTTGCAGCGATAGTTTGCGGGCGCAAGCACAGCGCGCGGATAAGTGCCGGCAAGCCGCAAACACGCAAATCGCGCAACTGGCCACCGATCTGCTTAACATCGCAAAGGCCGCGCCATGACCCGTTTTCCGCCGCTTAAACTGCGCATTGCGATGGTGGTTTATGGGCTGCTTTGGTGGCTGATCCTGCCCTTTGCACTGCTGTATCTGCGCAAGCGCGGGGCAAAAGACCCTGAATACGCGCAGCATATTGCGGAACGTTTCGGGGCCTATCAAAGCTGCATCAAGAACCCCGTTTGGGTGCATGCTGTGTCGCTTGGTGAAATGCGCTCTGCGACCCCGCTGATCCGTGCGCTTCTGGCCCGTGGAGAGGTGGTTTTAACCACGCATTTCACCCCCGCCGGACGGCGCGAGGCCCAGCGCGAATTCGCAGCTGAGATTGCGACAGGACAGCTGCAAACCATCTGGGTGCCGTTCGAGCTCGGCTTTGCTTACCGCCGCTTTTTGCGCCGGTTTACCCCAAAATACGGGCTGGTCATGGAGATCGAGATTTGGCCGCGCATGATCATGGCCTGCCGTAAACATGGCGTGCCTTTGTTCATGTGCAACGCGCAATATCCGCAAAAAAGCTATGACAAGGATATCAAAGGGCTGGGGTTGCGCGCTTCCCTTCTGGCGGGGTTTGCGGGCGGGTTCGTGAAATCCCAAGACCAGCGCGCCCGCTTTGCCGCGGCGGGCATGACCAATATTCATATCACGGGCGAGTTGCGGTTTGATCAACCGATCCCGCAGGCGCATCTGGATGCGGGCAAAACCGCGCGCGCAGCGCTCACCAATGGGCGCCCGAGCTTTACCCTGACATCGGTCGTCGAAGGCGAAGACCCGATCTATATCGACATGATCAAGCAATCGCCGGGGGTGTTTTTCACCTATGTACCCCGCGCGCCTGAACGGTTTGACGAAGTTGCGCAGATGCTGGTTGACGCCGGTATCCGATTTGCGCGGCGTTCGGACATTTTTGATGCCGCGTTAGGGTTGAACGGCGCTGCCCCTGATATCGACGTGCTTTTGGGCGACAGCATGGGCGAGATGTATTTCTACCTGAGCCTTGCCGACCGCGCCATTGTAGGCGGCGGCTTTGTGCCCAAGGGCGCGCATAATATCATTGAACCGCTGGCGCTAAAAAAACCTGTCATCGTCGGCCCGCATATCTGGACAATTGCCTATCCCGCGCAAGAAGCCATCGCCGCAGGTGTCTGTCACAACGTGCAAACGCCCACAGAGCTATGCGCGGCCGTAATCCACCCTGCCCCTGTCACCGACGCGCAGATTACGCAGTTTTATGATGATCATGCGGGCGGGGTTGCACGGACGCTGGCAGCGATTGATCGCGCGCTTTAGCTGCCGATATCTTCGGGGCCGACGGCGGTGGCTTTGATGATTGCAAAAACCTGCATGCCCACGGCCAGTTCCATGCGCCCAAGACTGCGCCGTGTGATCCGCGCAAGCAGTTGATCATCGCCCGCGCGCAGCCCGACCGCGACCCCCGGCCCGCGCCCGGGCACAATATCGGTGATCGTGACCGGCAGCACGTTCAGCGCGCTGATCCCAGTTGGTGCGGTGCGCGCCAAGATCACATCTTGGGCCGGAATGCGCAGGCGCAGCTTTTGCCCGATTTCACCCAGATATCCGGGCATCAACAGCCGCCCGCCGGAAAATTGCAACTCGGTCAGATCATCATCGAGCAGCCGCCCCGCGACCCTTGTTTCAATCACGGCACCGGCCGCGCGGGTGCCCAAAAACGGCACGACTTCGGGCCGTGACAAAACATGCCCCACAGGCCCCGCAACCGCCACGCGCCCCGCGTCAAGCACCACAAGCGTTGTTGCAAGGCGCGCGACCTCTGACACGTCATGGCTGACGTAGATAATCGGCACGCGGGTCCGGTCGCGCAACCGTTCCACATAGGGCAGGATTTCAGCCTTGCGCGGCGCGTCCAGTGCGGCAAGCGGTTCATCCATCAGCAATATCTGCGGATCACACATCAATGCCCGCCCCAGCGCCACGCGTTGGCGTTCACCACCCGACAGACCCGCGGGCCGACGGCCAAGCAATGACCCCAGACCCAACATATCAATCACCTGCGCGGCGTTATGATTGCCGCCATAAGTCAGATTGCGCTGCACATCCAGATGCGGGAACAGCCGCGCATCTTGGAAAACATAGCCCACACGCCGCCCTGCAACCGGCACATTGACCCGCGCGGATTGATCAAAAAGCACCCTGTCATCAACCGCAATGCGGCCCGCATCCGGCTGCACCAGCCCCGCAATCGCGTTTATCAGCGTGGTTTTACCGGACCCAGATTTGCCAAAAATCGCCGTCACGCCAGCGGGGGCATCAAACTGCGCATCAAGGCTGAATTCACCCATCTGCTTTTGCACGCAAATCTGCAACATCAGCGGCCCACCTTGCGCGCCATGCGCTGTGCCAGAACTTCGGACAGCAGCAGCGCCCCCATCGCCAGAATGATCGACACCACGACCAAGCTGACCACCGCAGCCCCGCTATTTGGCACCTGCAAAAGCCCGTAAATCGCTGACGGGATTGTTTGGGTTTGACCGGGGATCGCGGCGACAAATGTGATCGTTGCGCCAAATTCGCCCAGCGCTTTGGCAAACCCCAACACCACGCCTGCAAAAATGCCGGGCAACGCCAAAGGCAAGGTCACCGTGGCGTAGATACGCCAGCGGGTCGCGCCCAAGGTTGCGGCGGCGTCCTCTAATCCCGGATCAATGGCTTCGAACCCCAGCCGGATTGCGCGCACCATCAGCGGAAACGCCATCACGGCCGCAGCCAAGGCGGCACCGGTCCAGCGAAACCCCAACGTGATCCCGAACCATTGGTCAAGAATGCGCCCTGCAGGGCCTTGGGCACCAAATATCACCAGCAACAAATAGCCTGTCACCACGGGGGGCATCACCAGCGGCAAATGTACCACGACATTCAGCAATTGCCGCCCGACAAATTGCTTGCGCGCCAAGACATAGGCGATAGCAATCGCAAAGGGCAGTGCGCAAATCACAGCGACAAGCGAGACCCGCAGCGACAGCGTAATCGCCGCCCATTCATTTGGCCCCAGCGCACCCATTACCGCGTCACCGGAGGCAGGAAACCCGCCTCTTGCAAAATGCGCCGCCCTTGCGGCCCGTTCAGATAGGTCAGGAAATCCGCCGCACCCGCATCAGCATGCGCGGTCAGTGCGCCGGTATAGCGGATCGGCGCGTGGCTATCTGCAGGAAAGACCGCAACAACCTGCACCGCATCCGTGGCCTGCGCATCGGTGGCATAAACAATCCCCAGTGGCGCCTGCCCGCGCGCAACCAGCACCAAGGCGGCACGGACATTGTCGACCTCTGCCAGATCAGCGACAAAGTGGTCCCATAGCCCTAGATGGATCAGCGCCTCTTTGGCATAGATGCCTGCGGGGACAGCCGCGGTGATCCCCGTCGCAATGCGCCCCTGCCCCAAGGCCGCAGTAATAGCGGGCTGTGTCAGCGCGATTTCATCGCTGCCAGCCCCGCCGATCATCACCAGTTGGTTGCTTGCGAAATCCGCAATTGTCTGCGGCTGCACAAACCCGCCACTGCGCAGGTAATCCATCCAATCCACATGCGCGAGCAGCACAATATCCGCCGGAGCGCCTTGGCTGATTTGCCGCGCAAGCGTGCTGCTCGCGCCGTAGGATACGACAACATCGGGAAATTGCGCCGCGATCCGGTCCACTGGTTCCTTGAGACTGGCCGAGGCAAAGACCACAACCTGCGCAGACGCAGCCGTAGCAAAGAAGACCCATGTCAGAAGAACCCGAAATATCATGCGCCCAAGTATCGGGCTCTTCGCAAAGCGGCGCAAGGGTCAGACCCAGCGACGCGCGCGGCGCATCAGGTATTGCACGCCGCTGCGCGTTTCTTCGCTGATTGGCCCACCGCGCGGGGCATCGCGCAGGGTTGTGATCCAATGCGGCGCGGGCGTGCGGCGCTTTTGCGGGGTTTCCCATGTCAGCGCCCGCAAGACATCTTGCGCTTCTTGCGGGATGCGATCGGGAATCTCGGCCCCTTGCAATGTCGCCCAAACCCCTGTCCACAAACGCCCGACCGACCAAGGATTATACCCGCCCCCGCCCAAAACCAGATAGCGCGGGGACAGATCGCGCAGCGCGGCCACAATCGCCCAATGCGCATTGTTTGACAGGGTCAGGCGCGATTGCGGATCCTCAAGCACGGCATCCGCCCCGCATTGCAGCACGATTGCGTCAGGGCGAAACCCCGCGACCAAAGGCAGGATCAGCGCATCCGCGATCAGCGCCATTTCATCATCATGCAGCCCCGCAGGCACCGGCAGGTTATAGACCTGCCCCGCGCCGCTATCCGTCAGCGCGCCCGTGCGCGGCCAGCGGTTGGCCTCGTGCACCGAAATCAGCAGCGTGTCAGGGTCATGCACAAAGGCGTGTTCAACCCCGTCCGCATGATGCGCATCAATATCGACATAGGCGATCCGGCGCGCGCCGTTGCGCCGCAAAGACTGGATCGCCAGCACCGGATCATTGAGATAGCAAAACCCGTTGGCGCGGTCGGGCATACCGTGGTGGGTGCCGCCTGCGGGCGAATAGATCACCCCGCCTTTGGCCAGCAGTTCGCCCGCAAGCAAAGACGCGCCAGCGCTGGTTGCGGGGCGGCGGTACATTTCTTTGAAAACCGGATTCGACGGTGTGCCCAGCGCATGCCGCGCGCGGGTTTCAGCGGAAACACCCTGCGCTGCTTCGGCGGCTTGCAGGGCGGCAATATAGCGGGGCGTATGAAATCCGGTCAGCGCGGCAGGTTTGGCGCGCGGGCTGGTGACGAATTGCGCGGCAGGCAACCAACCCATCGCGCGCGACAGATCCATCACCGTCGACACACGCGGCACGCGCAGCGGATGCCATGCACCATAGCTTGAACTGCGATAAATCTCGGACCCGATAAAGCGCGGGAAAGGGGTTGCTTGTGCAACGGGGGCATGCGTATCGTCGGCCATAATCGGGGGTTTACCCCAATTTTCGACAGGCACCATGGCAAAAGACCCGATGCAACAGCTTCCGATCAAACTGCGCGCCGGACGCAAAACCGATGTGCGCGCGCAATTTGCGGCCCTGTGCTGGCGCCTGCGCGATGGCAATGTCGAAATCTGCCTTGTAACTACACGCAATTCGGGGCGCTGGATTTTGCCCAAAGGCTGGCCGATCCACAAACAAACCCCCGCGGATTCGGCGGCCATCGAAGCATATGAAGAAGCCGGAATCAGGGGCGATGCGATCGACCGCTGCCTGGGGGCCTATAGCTATGTCAAACCACTGAAATCAGGTGAAGCACCTATTATTGTGATGGTCTATCCGGTGCGGGTGCGCAAAGAGCTGCGCAAATGGCCCGAACGCGGGCAACGTAAACGCAAATGGTTCAGCCCCAAGAAAGCCGCGAAGAAATTGCAAGAACCCGCGCTTCAACAGATTGTCGCCAGCTTCAAGCCACAGACGATTCTGCATTAACGGATGCTTGCAAGCGCGCGCAATTTGCCTATTTACAACGCATGATCCGCTTTCATCTCAAATGTGACCAGAACCATGCTTTTGAAAGCTGGTTTCAATCCGGCGAAGCCTTTGACAAGCTTTGCCGCGCGGGCATGATTATCTGTGATACATGTGGATCAGCTGCGGTAACAAAATCCGTGATGGCACCGGCTGTCAGCACGTCATCGGCAATTGCTTCGCCAAAAGCCGTTGAAAACCCTATCGAAAAATTGCGCGATACGGTCGAAAAGAACTCGGATTATGTCGGTGACAGTTTCGTAAAACAGGCGCGCGATATGCATGACGGCATCATCCCCGAGCGGCCGATTTACGGCGAGGCCAAGATCGCCGATGCAAAGAAACTGGTTGATGATGGTATTCCCGTTGTCCCTTTGCCGTTTATTCCGCGCAAAAAGACCAATTGACGCGAGAGATCCATGTCGGTTGCGCATTGCTCTTGGGCGCGCAGCACATTAAGAGACCTGCGGAATTGCTATAGGGGTGCGACACCCCCGGGGATACGATCATGCCAACGCTTGTTATGAAATTTGGCGGCACGTCAGTTGCCAATCTGGACCGGATCGCACGCGCCGCCAAACGCGTCGCTGTCGAAGTTGCCAACGGCTATGACGTGATCGTCATCGTTTCGGCGATGTCGGGGAAAACCAACGAACTGGTCGGCTGGGTCAATGATACTGCACCGCTGTATGACGCGCGCGAATATGATTCAATCGTTTCGTCAGGTGAAAACGTAACCGCCGGTCTGATGGCCCTGCGCCTGCAAGAAATGGAAATCCCCGCGCGCAGCTGGCAGGGCTGGCAAGTGCCGGTCAAAACCACCTCTGCGCATTCAAACGCGCGCATCGAAGAAATCCCCACCGACAACATCAACGCCAAATTCGGCGAAGGTATGAAAGTTGCCGTGGTCGCGGGCTTCCAAGGGGTCAGCCCTGATGGCCGCATCACCACATTGGGGCGCGGTGGGTCAGATACAACGGCTGTGGCCTTTGCTGCTGCATTTGGTGCGGAACGCTGCGACATTTATACCGATGTAGACGGTGTCTATACCACAGATCCGCGCATCACGAGCAAAGCGCGCAAACTTGACAAGATCGCATTCGAAGAAATGCTGGAACTTGCGTCACTCGGCGCAAAGGTATTGCAAACCCGGTCTGTCGAACTGGCAATGCGTTATAAAGTACGCCTGCGCGTGCTATCATCTTTTGAAGAACCATCGGACGCGGCTGGAACGCTTGTCTGCGATGAGGAGGAAATCATGGAATCCAACGTTGTGGCCGGTGTGGCCTATTCCCGCGACGAAGCAAAAATGACCCTGATTTCGGTCGCCGACCGTCCAGGCATCGCTGCTGCGATCTTTGGCCCGCTTTCCGACGCTGGCGTAAACGTCGATATGATCGTGCAAAACATCTCTGAAGAAGGGCGCACCGACATGACGTTCTCTTGCCCTGTGGATCAGGTCAAGCGCGCAGAAGTTGCGATGCAGGATGCCAAAGAAAAAGGCGCGATCAACTATCATGATCTGGTTGCCGATGAAGGCGTCGCAAAGGTGTCGGTTGTGGGCATCGGCATGCGCAGCCACACAGGTGTTGCGGCCAAAATGTTCAAGGTTTTGTCCTCTGAAGGTGTAAACATCAAAGTCATTACAACCTCAGAGATCAAAATTTCCGTACTGATTGATCGAAAATACATGGAACTTGCCGTACAAGCCCTGCATGATGCATTCGAATTGGAAAAGGCTGGCTGATCAAATGTGATCGGTTCGTCATTTTGGGGGACCAATGCCAGAACGGATTGAAACCGAAAGCCGCAAGTTACTTGGCCGCCTCCGAGAGGCGCTTGCCTCGAACAACGAAGGCCAGACACGCCTAGACGAGGTCGTGGACCTAATTGCGACGTCGATGATGACCGAAGTGTGTTCGATCTATCTGTTCCGTGACGCGGAAACGCTCGAGCTGTGCGCGACCAAAGGCTTGCAAGCCGAAGCCGTCCATCAAACGCGGATGCGCCTTGGCGAAGGTCTTGTCGGGCGTACTGCCAAAAGCCGCAGCGTGATCAACACCGCCGACGCGCCCTCCGAAAAGGGTTTTCGGTATATGCCCGAAACGGGCGAAGAACGGTATTCGTCGTTCTGCGGTGTCCCGATTCAACGGCTGGGCGAAGCGCTGGGCGTTCTTGTTGTGCAATCCAAAGCCGCCCGCGAATTCACCGCGGATGAAATCTATGCGCTCGAAATCGTGGCGATGGTGCTGGCCGAAATGACAGAGCTTGGCGCGTTTCTGGGCGAAGGTGCCGCACTTTCCGCGCGCCATCAGCAACACGTGCTGCTGCGCGGGTCTGTCGGCCAGGAAGGCGCAAGCGAAGGGCTGGTATTCCTGCACGAGCCGCGCGTTGTGGTGACCAATCCGATATCCGACGACCCCGACGTGGAACTTTCGCGCCTGCGTGACGGCGTCGAAAAGCTGCGTATTTCCGTCGACACAATGCTCTCTGGGGCGCGCGCCAACGATGCCGATCAGGCCCAAGTCTTTGAGGCCTACCGCATGTTCGCCAATTCCACCAGCTGGATGCGCCGGATGGAGGCAGACGTGTCAAACGGGCTGTCCGCCGAGGCCGCTGTCGAAAAAGAACAGTCACATGCGCGCACCCGCATGAACATGGCCGCTGATCCATATTTGCGTGACCGGCTGCATGATCTGGATGATCTGTCGAACCGTCTTTTGCGGATCCTGACCGGACAAGGGGCGGCTGCCCGCGCCGATATGCCTGAAAATCCGATTCTTGTGGCGCGCAACATCGGACCCGGCGAATTGCTCGAATACGGCAAGGCTCTCAAGGGGATTGTTCTCGAGGAGGGCTCTGTCGGTAGCCATGCCGCCATTGTCGCGCGCGCATGGGCCATTCCGCTGGTGATCAACGCCAAAGGCGTCACCACAGAGGCCCTGAACGGCGATCCGATTCTGGTCGATGGTGATCAGGGCATCGCACATTTGCGCCCCGACGAAACAGTGCATAGCGCCTTTCGCGACAAACTGGCGATGCAAACCCGCGCCCAGGAACGCTATGCGTCCATCCGCGACCTGCCGGCAACGACAAAATGCGGCACGACAATATCCTTGCAGATGAATGCGGGGCTTATCGCCGACCTGCCGTCGCTCGAAGGGTCGGGCGCCGAAGGTGTGGGCCTGTTTCGTACTGAATTGCAGTTCCTGATCCGCAATCAAATGCCACGGCGTGCCGAACTTTCCGCGTTATATTCGCGGGTTGTGAAATCGGCCAAGGGCAAGCGGATCGCATTTCGCACGCTTGATATCGGCTCGGACAAGGTGCTGCCCTATATGAAACCCAACGACGAACCCAACCCTGCCATGGGTTGGCGCGCGATCAGGGTGGGTCTGGACAAGCCGGGCGTGCTGCGTATGCAGCTTCAGGCGCTGTTGCGCGCGGCCGATGGCGGGCCTTTGTCGGTGATGTTCCCGTTTATTGCCGAATACGCGGAATTCCGTGCCGCCAAAGCCGAAATGGACAAGGCCATCGCACGCGAAAAAATCCTTGGCCATATTCTGCCCTCGAAACTGGAAGTTGGCGCGATGCTGGAAACACCATCGCTGGCCTATGCCCCCAAAGCATTCTTCGAAGAGGTCGATTTTATCTCGATCGGCGGCAATGATCTTAAGCAGTTCTTTTTCGCCGCTGACCGCGAAAACGAACGTGTTCGCAAACGCTATGATACGCTGAACGCTAGCTTTTTGCAGTTCTTGCAGCATGTGATCGCACGTTGCGCGGAATCGGGCACGCCAGTGTCGTTTTGCGGCGAAGACGCGGGCCGCCCTGTCGAGGCATTGTGCTTTGCGGCTTTGGGATTGCGGTCCTTGTCGATGCGTCCCGCCTCTGTGGGGCCGGTCAAACATTTGCTGCGCCGTGTCGATCTGAACGAGGTGCGCGCGATTATGGACGAATCCGTCGCGCGCGGCGATCATTCCGTGCGGCGCTCTGTCGCCGATTGGCTGGTCTATCAGGTCTGATCTGCAAGTGCGGCGTGAAACGCCTCGGCCACCGCTGTTTCACCGTGCGCGCGGGCCAGTTTGCGCAGGCCAAAATGCACATGCGCAAGCGCGACATAGTAGTCCACAAAGGCGTAATTGGTCCCGGCCCCGGCCGCCGCGCCTAATATTGGTACAGTTTGCGTGGCCAGTTTTTGCGACATCACGGCGGCGAATTTCGGGGCAACCTTGCTGATCAGCCCTTGAACCGCCGCGCCCGACAGGCCAAGTCGCGCCCCGAAAAACGCCGTGTTGATCCCGTCATCTTCGCTACCGGGGCCGCCTGCGCCAAATACGGCAAGGCATTGCATGCGTGTTTCTACGGATTGCGGGTCTTCGCCATAGGTTTCGGCGACATGCAAAACCGCGCGAAAAATCACTGTGGTTGCTACCGGTAATTCCGCCAGCGCCGTCGGCAGGCCGCCAACCCCGCCAAGGGCACCCGTCAAGGTGCCCATCGCCCGATGCACCCTGTCAGAGCCGATCGATTTTCCCATCCCGCCGCGCGATTTTGCTGCCAGATCAAAGCTGCGCAACAGCGCCTTGCGCGTTATTTCGTCAATTTGGCGCGCCACGGGTTTGGGCAGTAGCTTTATGCTGTCTTCGACCTGACCGCCGACATAGCTGATCGCCGTGATCAAAATGCCGCGCGCACGGCGCTGTCGCAACGCCAATGCGCGCAGCTCGGCGCTGGCTACGGCATCAAGCGGCTGGCATGTTTGCGCGACAAGTGCGTGGTCATCAGGTATGGTCATACCCCTAAGATGGGGTGGCAGGATATCAATTGCAATCCGAGGCCTTGGTCACTTCGCCCGTAACACCGGCCCAATCCCCAAGCCCCAGCACGCGGTCGGGGTTTGTTGGCGGTGGCATTTCAACGCCTTCCAGCTTTTCAAAGCCGAAACGCGAATAATAGGGCGCATCCCCGACAAGCATCACGCGCTCCCAGCCATGCTGGGTCGCACGTTCAAGACATGCGCGCATCAAAATGGCTGCAACCCCTTCGCCTTGGCGGGTCGGGTGCACAGCAATCGGACCGAGCAGCACAGCCATATGCCCGCCCACACGGACTGGCCAGTTGCGCACCGCCCCCGCCAGAACCCCGTTTTCATCGCGGGCCGTCAGGCAAAGCGGAGAAATCGGGGGGACCCCATCACGTAATCGGTAAGACGACAGTGCCGACCGTCCGGGCGCAAAGCACAAGTCAAATAGCGCCTCGATCTCCCACCAGTCTTGCGCCGTTTCTTCGGCCATTGTCAGTGCGAATTGCTGCATGGTTCTTTCATCTGGCCAACTGGGTGCGTGCAAGATACCCGTAAGCAAACCCAAGGAAAAGGCAACGCGATGTTTTATCAACCAGAAAATGGGCACGGCCTGCCCCATAACCCGTTTAATGCTGTGGTCTCACCGCGCCCGATTGGTTGGATTTCAACACGCGGCAGCGATGGGCATGATAACCTTGCGCCCTATTCGTTCTTTAACGCTGTCGCCTACGAGCCGCCGCAAGTGATGTTTTCATCAACCAGCGCCAAGGCAGACCGCAATGGCACCAAGGATTCCGTGGCACAAATCCGCGAAACGGGCGTATTTGCGGTCAATATCGTTGAATATGCGGCCCGCGCGGCTATGAATGTCACTTCGGGGGCTTATGACAAGAGCGTCGATGAATTCGCGCAGGCGAATCTGGCCAAGGCGGCCTGCGAAACCATCAACTGCGCCCGCGTTGCGGATGCGCCTGCGACGCTTGAATGCAAAGTCACACAAATTGTGCCGCTTGCAGGCCCGACAGGATTTGCCGTCTTTGGCGAGGTCACAGGCGTACACCTGCGCGACGATTGCATCATCGACGGCAAATTTGATGTAGCCGCTTTTGGGATGCTCGCGCGGATGGGCTATCAGGATTATGCGGTTGTACGCGATGTTTTCACGCTCAAACGCCCTGACTAGCCCGCAATCCAGAAATAACGCCCGATCCCGTAGATATAAAGCGCGGTGAACAGCATGTTGATGTATTTCAACTGCGGTTCGCGCCGCAGCCATGCGCAATACATCCAGATCAGGCAAAACGGCAGGCTGAACAGCATTGCCCCCAGATGATAGCCCTGCACAACGCAAATTGTGCTGGCAACGCCCAGCACAAATGCGACCCATTTCAATTGCTGCTCATAAGCGGCAAATGTCATCAATGTCATTTAGAAAATGTCTCGGTAATGTCCGCCGTGGACCCGGCGTGTGACAGCCGGACCCTAAACCGAATTCACCGTTCAAGCAACAATCGCAACCACATAGGCCGCGTAGCCCGCGACAAAGCCGAACCCCGCCCAGCGCGGGATCAGGCCGCGCACAAGCGCAAAGCCTATTGGCAGCAAGGCGGCAAGGATAAACACCCACAAGGTGATCCCTTGCATATCGGCAGGCACGGCAAGCGGGTAGATCGCGGCGGTTACACCCAAAATGCCCAAGATGTTAAAGATATTCGATCCGATCACGTTGCCGATCGCCAAGGCGCCCTGCCCCTTGCGCGCAGCCATAACGGATGTCACCAGCTCTGGCAGCGATGTGCCAACGGCCACAACTGTCAGCCCGATCACGGCCTCTGATACCGCAAAAGCGCGGGCAATTTCGGACGCGCCCTGTACCAGCAGCTTGGCCCCGATCATCACGCCGACCAAACCCGCCAGAAAGATGCCCAAACCGGCAAGCAGAGACATCGGTTCCGCGGCATTTGTATCATCTTGATCCGGTTTACCACTGCGCAAGGTCACGACCAAATAGGTCACCAGCGCCGCAATACAGGCCAAGCCAGCAATCCGCCCGACATGCCCCGACAGGATCAGAACACTGCAAACCACCGTTGCCCCGATCATCACCATGCCGTCACGTTCCAGCAGGGCACGACCCGGAATAGCCCCCATTGCCGCGGTGATACCAAGGATCAAAAGAATATTTGCGATATTGCTTCCGACGACATTCCCCAAGGCAATGCCGGGCGCGCCTTGATTGGCTGCGATTAGGCTGGTCATTAATTCGGGCATCGACGTACCAAAGCCAACAAGCGTCAGCCCGATCACAAAAGGCGATAGCCCCGCGCGTTGCGCCACGCCGACCGCCCCCCGCACCAGCACGTCACCACAAAAAACCAGGGCCACAAGCCCCAGTGCAACAAGTCCGAAATCAATGATCATAGAAAAATGCCCAAAGCCAAACGCGCAAATTGCGGCGCCGCCGGCCCAAGGGGCGCGCAACAACATCTGTGGTGCTGCGCGCCCGATTTCAAGAGCTTAGTGCCCGCCCAGAATGCCAATCTTGACGCCATAATCAACGGCCAGCGCGTAATCGGGGTCGTCATCGCTGTCGACGATCAAATGCCCCGCCTTTGACAACAGCTTATGGCAATCATGGCTGATGTGACGCAACTGAATCCGCTTGCCCGCCTTTTCATATTTGCCGGCAATGGCTTCGATGGCTTGCAGCGCCGATTGGTCGACCACGCGGCTGTCGGCAAAGTCGATGATCACCAAAGACGGGTCGGCTTCGACGTCAAAAAGTTCGGTAAACCCCTCGGACGATCCAAAGAAAAGCGGGCCTTGGACCTGATAGACCTTGGCGCCTTCGGGGGTTTCATGTGTCTTGGCGTGGATGCGGCTGGCGTTGTTCCACGCATAGGCCAGCGCGGATACGATCACACCAACAACCACGGCGGTCGCAAGGTCTGTCGCCACAGTCACAACCGTCACAAGGATCGTCACAAACGCGTCCATACGCGGCACTTTGCGCAAAATCGTGAGCGAGTTCCAAGCGAAGGTGCCGATCACCACCATGAACATCACGCCCACCAATGCGGCCAACGGGATCTGTTCGATCAGTCCGCTTGCGAACAGGATAAACGCCAGCAAAAACAGTGCCGCCGCAATGCCCGCCACGCGGGTGCGTCCGCCGGATTTCACGTTGATCATGGATTGCCCGATCATCGCACAACCGCCCATACCACCAAAGAAGCCGGTCACAGTATTGGCCGCACCTTGGGCGATGCATTCTTGGCTTGCACCACCACGGTTGCCGGTCATTTCCCCGACAAGGTTCAGCGTCAGCAGGCTTTCGATCAGGCCGATCGCCGCCAGAATCACCGCATATGGCCCGATGATCTCAAGCGTTTCCCATGTCATCGGCACCATCGGGATATGGAACGGCGGCAGCCCGCCCTCAATACTGGCCAGATCGCCAACCAAAGGCACATCAAGCCCGAAACCGATCACAATCGCCGCGACAATCCCGATACCGGCAAGCGGCGCGGGGATCGCATTGGTCAGACGCGGAATGAAATAGATGATCGCCATTGTCAGCACCACCAGCCCCAGCATCAACGCCAATGGCCCGCCAGACAGCCATTCGCCGCCGCCCATCCCGTGGCCGGATGCCTCTGCGGTGCCGGGCACCTTAAATTGACCAAGCTGGGCCAAGAAAATCACAATCGCCAGCCCGTTCACAAAGCCAAGCATCACTGGATGCGGGACCAGCCGGATGAATTTGCCCCAACGCATCACGCCGACAAAAATCTGGATCAGCCCCATCAACACAACAGTCGCAAACAGATATTCAACGCCGTGCTGTGCCACAAGGCTGACCATCACAACGGCCAGCGCGCCTGTGGCACCTGAAATCATGCCTGGACGGCCGCCAAAGATGGCCGTGATCAACCCGACGATAAACGCGGCATAAAGCCCGACCAAAGGCTGTACGCCCGCGACAAAGGCAAATGCCACCGCTTCTGGGACCAATGCCAAGGCAACGGTCAGACCCGACAGCACATCAATGCGCAACTGTTTGGGTGTCAGTGGCGCGTTCGGGTCGCTGATTGATAAACTGTCTGCGAAACTCGCTAAAAGAGCGCGGGGCATGGGAATTCCAGTCATTATAGGGATGTTGAGCCTGCCCTACCGGACCTGCGCGCAATTGTCACCCCTTGGGGCGCGCGCGCCCGCTATTGTTGCGACAAGGGCACTGGCGCGGGGTTCACATTTACCCTGATCCGCGCCAAGGTTACGCAAGCGGATTCGGCGCAGGTGGTTAAGAATGCAAACAAAAATCGGAATTATCGGCGGCTCGGGAATCTATGAAATGGACGGGCTCGAAAACGCCGCTTGGGTCAATGTTGACAGCCCTTGGGGCGCGCCATCAGACGCGATCCTGACAGGCACATTGGGCGGGGTTGATATGGCGTTTCTGCCGCGTCACGGGCGGGGCCATGTGCATTCGCCGACCACCGTACCCTACCGCGCGAATATTGACGCGCTCAAACGGCTGGGCGTGACCGATATCATCAGTATCAGCGCCTGCGGGTCATTCCGCGAAGACCGCGCACCGGGTGATTTTGTGATCGTCGACCAGTTCATCGACCGGACATTCGCGCGCGAAAAATCATTCTTTGGCACCGGCTGTGTGGCCCATGTCAGCGTGGCCCACCCCACCTGCGAACGTCTGTCCGACGCCTGCGAGGCCGCAGGCCGCGACGCCGGCATTACCATCCACCGCGGCGGCACCTATCTGGCGATGGAAGGGCCGCAGTTTTCGTCGATTGCCGAAAGCAAAATGTACCGGTCCTGGGGTTGCGATGTGATCGGGATGACCAATATGCCCGAGGCCAAGCTCGCCCGCGAGGCCGAGATTTGCTATGCCTCTGTCGCGATGATCACCGATTATGACAGCTGGCATCCGGATCATGGTGCGGTGGATATCACCGAAATTATCGCAACATTACAAGGCAATGGCACCAAAGCCCGCGATCTTGTCGCGCGACTGCCCGCTTTGCTCGGGACGATGCGCGCCCCATGTCCGCACGGCTGCGACCGCGCGCTTGAATACGCGGTTATGACCGCCCCAGACAAACGCGACCCTGCGCTGGTTGCCAAACTTGACGCCGTCGCTGGCCGCGTCCTTTAGAAAGCCCCCCATGAAAACCGTCCAAGACTACATCCGCACCATCCCCGATTTCCCCCACGAAGGGATCATGTTTCGCGACGTCACAACCCTGTTCAGCGATCCACGCGGGTTCCGGATCGCAATTGATCAGCTACTGCATCCCTATGCCGGCCAGAACATCGACAAGGTTGTCGGTCTCGAGGCGCGCGGATTTATCCTTGGCGGCGCGATTGCGCATCAGCTGGGCAAAGGTTTCGTGCCGATCCGCAAAAAAGGCAAACTGCCCGGCAAAACCATCGAACAAGCCTATACGCTGGAATACGGCGAAGCCGTTATGGAGGTCCACGACGACGCCCTGCAAGCCGGTGAAAAGGTTCTGCTGGTTGATGACCTTCTGGCCACTGGCGGCACAGCCGAGGCAGGTATCAAGCTGATCGAACGTATGGGCGCCGAAGTCGTCGGCTGCGCCTTTGTTATCGACCTGCCCGATCTGGGCGGGCGCAAAAAGCTGGAAAAAATGGGGATGGCTGTGCACGCGCTATGTGCGTTTGACGGGGAATAAATAATAGGCTGGATGGCGGCTTTGCGGGACGAAGCTGCTGTTAAGTCAATCGAATTTGCTGATCAATCATTCGGCTTGGGCGGTAGTAAGTCTTCACCATTCCAAAGCGGTCTGAGCGACAAAGGCGCGACGGTCTGCTGCACCGGTGCAACCTCAATTAAAGGGTATTCGTCATCCCAAAAACCGCCCCATTCGACACCACACACGGCGAACGCTTCGACAACTCTAACCGGAACAAAACTTGCGGCAAACACATCCAGTCTATCGTCTTCGGCGCGGGCCTCGAATGCCATCCATCCATCCGTGCCGAGGTAAAGAAGCGATGCCCAAGTGCCGTGCCAACCCAGCTTCCTACCGTAAACAAAGTAATAATCAGGGGCTAATCGGGTACGTTCATAGTCATATGGAATTCCGAGAACTGCTTGCGCTGGCTCCCATGATTTACCATCTATTCCGTCGAGATAGCCATTTGTTGAATTGACGCAAGTGACCAACTCGGCAGCCATGATTTGCTTGTCAGCATATGTCGTCGCGGAAACCACAAGTAAGAAGAATAGCAGTAGCAAAAAACTATTAGTCAAAGACACACCTCACACGTGGTTGGCTACGAAGTAATAACCATTCTGCTGGATTCAAGTCATTGGAGAAACGGCACCTTTGGGCTCAAAGCTGCCATTTTCTTTTCTGTACGAAATTACTATTGGGCCGGTTTTGCTTCAATTACTGCGCCCGGATTCATAATACCTTTGGGATCAAGCGCATCTTTTACGGCGCGCAGCATCGCGAGCTTGACGGGGTCGCCATATTTTTCCAGATCGGCAACCTTAAGCCGCCCGATCCCGTGTTCGGCGCTGACAGATCCGTCCATCTGCGCGACAAGATCATGCACAATGCGTTTCACATCCGCCGCCTGCCCGTCATAGTCATCGCGGCTACGGCCTTTGGCGGGGAACACGTTGTAGTGCAGGTTCCCGTCGCCCAAATGCCCAAAACAGTTGATCCGAAAATCGCCCAATGCAGCCAGCGCGGCCCCAGCCTGTTCGATAAACGCAGGGATCACGCTTAGCGGCAGCGCCACATCATGCGAACTGATCGACCCGATCCGGCGATTGGCTTCGGGGATGTTTTCGCGGATATCCCACAATTCCTGCCGTTGCGCGCGGCTTTGCGCGATAACGCCATCCGTGACAAGCCCCTGTTCGAACCCGTCCTCGAACACACCCTCCAGCGCCGCGTCGGGGCTAAGCCCTGCGGGCAGGCCCACATCAATCAGCACGGACCATTCGGGGATTTCATCAAGCGGTTCGCGTTGTTTTGGCCCGACTTCCGCCAGAAAATCCATGCCTTGGCGGTGCATGATCTCAAATGCCGAAATGCCGTCGCCAATACGCGCTCCCGCCAGCGCCAGAAGGTCCAGCGCCGCTTGTGGCGATGACACCGCCATCAGCGCGGCGCCGATCCCGACAGGGCGTGGCGACAGTTTCAGCGCGGCACCGGTAATCACCCCGAGCGTGCCTTCGGCCCCGATGATCAGATCGCGCAGATCATAGCCGGTGTTGTCCTTGCGCAGCCGCGTTAGCCCATGCCAGATCGTGCCATCTGGGCGCACGACCTCTAGCCCCAGACACAGCGCGCGCGCGTTGCCATAACGCAGCACATTCACACCGCCCGCATTGGTCGAAAGCACCCCGCCGATCCGTGCCGACCCCTCGGAGGCAAGCGACAGCGGAAACAGTCGGTCCGCATCTTCGGCCGCCTTTTGCACATCGGCCAAAATCACGCCCGCGTCACAGACAAGCACATTTTCGGTCGGATACACGGCACGGACTTTGTTCATCCGTTCCAGAGACAGAACAACGGGTTTGGGGCCTTGGTCACTTAGCTGCCCACCGACAAGCCCAGTGCCGCCGCCATAAGGGATAATGCCCACCGACGCGGCGGCGCAGGCCTTCACCAGTGCGGCGACCTCTTCGGTTGACGCGGGCGCCACGACGATGCCCGTGCCCGCATGGCGTCCGCGCGGCTCTGACATATAGGGGGCTGTATCTTCTTTGAAGGCAACGGCAGGCAGCAGGCTGCGCAGCTGGTCTTCGAATGCGGGGGTGACGGGGTTGAGCATGATGCGATCCTTTGACCTATCCGACGTCGGTTTTGCCGCGCCGATCATGGCGCAAATTGGCATAAAGCACATGGTTGCGCCAACGCCCGTTGATCTGCAAATAACTTTGGGCGACGCCCTCGTATTTATAGCCGCATTGTTCAAGCAAGCGGCGCGAAGGGTTGTTTTCGGGCAGGCAGCCTGCCTCGACGCGGCTAAGATCCATTTTGGTGAATGCGTGGTTGACCACGGCTTGCAGCGCCTCGCGCATATAGCCTTGGCGCGCAAAAGGTTCGCCAATCCAATAGCCTGTCGTGCCCGCCTGCGCAGGCCCGCGCCGGATATTATCCAATGTGATTGCGCCAATCAGCCCCTGATCGTTGCGGCGCACCAAAAACAGCGGCAAGGCCGACCCGTTCGCGATAGACCGCTGCGCCCAATAGACCCGATTGGTAAAGGCCTTGCGGGTCAAATGGTCGGATGCCCATGTCGGCTCCCACGGGGTCAGAAAGGCAGCACTGTCATAGCGCAGTGCCGACCACGCGCGGTAATCCCCATGTGCGGGCGGGCGCAGGACCAGCCGTTCGGTTTCGATCCGGACCTTGCGTTTGGCCCCTAGCATCACGCCGCCAGCCGTTCTTTCAGCGCATTAAGCGTCGGTGCCGCGTCCGCCGGCCCATAAAGCGCTAGCCCCGCGCCCGTTTGCCCCGCCATCTGCGCCGCAAAGGATTTCACATCCCCCGTGGTCACCGCATCAATCTGCGCGATTGTTTCATCAAGGCTTGGGATACGGCCCCAGATTTGCAGCAGCCGCGCCAGCCGTTCCGCGCGGTTTGACGGGCTTTCCAGCCCCATCAACAGCCCTGCTTTCATCTGCGCGCGGGCGCGGGCGACCTCGGATGCGGTCATATCGTCAGCGGCGCGTTTCATCTCGTCAATTGTCACGGTGGCCAGTTCCGCGATTTGTGCAGCGCTGGTGCCGGCATAAATCGTGGTCAGCCCTGTGTCCTCATAGGCGCCGGTCTGCGCAAATATCGAATAGCACAGCCCGCGCTTTTCGCGGATTTCCTGAAACAGCCGCGACGACACACCGCCGCCCATAACCGAACTATAAATCTGCGCGGTATAGATCAGCGGATCACGGTAGTTCGGCCCTTCAAGCCCCAGCGCGAAATGCACCTGCTCAAGGTCCTTGATCTTGCGGATTTCACCGCCGCCGAACCGCGCAGGCTGGATCAGATCCGCCCCGCGATCAAGTGCGGGCAAATGGCCGAACAGGGTCTCGGCCTGGGCGACAATTGTGTCGTGATCAACTGCACCTGCAGCCGCAAGGATCATCTGGTTGGGGCCGTAATGCTGGCTAACAAACCGTTCAAGATCGTCGCGCGTAAATGCGCTGACCCGCTCTGAAGGGCCAAGGATCGTGCGACCAAGCGCCTGATCGGGATAGGACACCTCTTGCAGCCAGTCGAAAACCATTTCGTCGGGCGTGTCGATTGTCATACCGATTTCTTGCAAGATCACGCCGCGCTCGATTTCGATATCTTCGGCGGTGAAAACCGGATTCAGCAGGATATCCGCAATCACATCAAGACCCAGCGGCACATCGTTTTCCAGCACACGCACGTAATAGGCGGTCGCTTCGCGGCTGGTATAGGCGTTGATATAGCCGCCCACGTCTTCGATGCATTCGGCAATTTGCAGCGCGGTCCGCTTTTGCGTGCCCTTGAACGCCATATGTTCCAGAAAATGCGCAATACCGTTTTGTTCGGGCTTTTCGTGGCGACCGCCGGCTTCGACCCAGATGCCGATGCTTGCGGATTTCAGGGTTGGCATATGCTCTGTCACGATCCGGAAACCGTTGGACAGGGTGTGCAATTGAATTGTCAAAATCAGATCCGTTCTTTGATGACGGCTTGCAGCGCCGCCAGATCATTGGCCACACGTGTCACCCGTTCTGGGCGGTCATATAGATCGGCCATGCGTGGCGGCAGCGGGGCAACAACACCCGATGCGTCCTTTACTGCATCAGGGAATTTTGCAGGGTGCGCGGTGGCCAATGTGACCATCGGTGTTGCGCCCAGATGCGCCTGCGCCACATGCACGCCGACGGCGGAATGCGGGCACAAAAGTTCCCCGCTGTCCGCGCGGCAGGATTTGATCATCGCCTTTGTGTCTTCCTCGGATGCGCGGCCCGATTTGAACGTGTCTTGCAGCATCTGATAGGCACCTTGGGAAATTTCAAAGCCGCCGCTCTTCAGATCATCCATCTGTGCGGCCACGGTCGCGCCATCACCGCCGTAGGCGTAAAACAGCGCGCGTTCAAAGTTGGAACTGACCTGAATATCCATCGACGGGCTGATGGTCGGGGTTACGCCTTCTTTGGTATAGGCGCCGGTTTCAAGCGTGCGGTGCAGGATGTCATTGCGGTTGGTCGCGACAACCAGATCGGCAATCGGCAGGCCCATCTTCTTGGCAATGTAGCCTGCAAAGATGTCGCCGAAATTGCCGGTTGGCACGGTAAAGCTGACCTCGCGGTGCGGCGCACCAAGGCTGACAGCGGCTGTGAAATAGTAAACCACCTGCGCCAGCACGCGGCCCCAGTTGATGGAATTGACGCCAGCGAGTTTCACGTCCTCGCGGAACGCAAAATCGTTGAACATGTCTTTTACGGCGGCCTGACAGTCGTCAAAATCACCATCCACGGCCAGCGCATGCACGTTGGATTCAGAAGGTGTTGTCATCTGGCGGCGCTGCACCTCGGACACGCGGCCATGCGGGAACAGGATAAACACATCGACGTTTGAAAGCCCGCGGAAGGCTTCGATCGCGGCTGATCCGGTGTCGCCCGAAGTCGCGCCAACAATCGTTACGCGGTCCCCCGAGCGTGACAGGGCCGCTTGGAACATCTGCCCGATCAGCTGCATCGCGAAATCTTTGAACGCGAGCGTTGGGCCGTGGAACAATTCCAGCAGGAAATGATTTGGTGCCAGTTGCACCAGCGGCGCGCGCGCGGCATGACCAAAACCGGCATAGGCTTTGGCGATCAATTCGCGGAATTGCGCATCGCTGAAAGTGTCGCCAATAAACGGGCGCATCACGGCAAAGGCAACGTCTTCGTAGGATTTGCCCGCCATATCGGCGATTTGCGCGGCGGTCAGCGTGGGGATGTTTTCCGGCACATAAAGCCCGCCGTCACGGGCAAGCCCGGTCAGCATGGCCTCTTCGAATGTCAGCGCGGGGGCGGTGCCACGGGTAGAGATATAGCGCATTGTCAGGCGTCCTTTTGGCGGGTCGTGCGGAAAATAAGAAAGAGCGTCATAATGGCCCAAACGAAGGCCAGTGAAAACCATGTGATCGCATATTCAAGGTGATCGTTCTTGATGCCGGATGTTTCCACCGGCAGCGGTGTCAGGCGCGGATCGGAGGGGGTTGCTGTGCTGGCTACAACCATAAAAGATTCAGTTCCCAGCACATCCGCCATTGCCACGGTATTGCGCGCAAACCAGATGTTTTTGGCAAGATCGGGATCAGGTGTGCTGGAGTTTTGATCATCAGGCCACAGCAATGTCCCCGTGATCTGCATCGGCGCAACCAGCGGTGCTGCTTCTTTGGCGTCAAGCGGCAGAAGCCCCAGATCAACAAGGATCGCGGTGCCGTCATCCAGCATGAATTTGGAAATCACGCGGTAGCCTGTCCCGCCAGCGGTGCCGGATGTCAGCACATGCAGTTCATCGCCTGCGGGCGTGCCTGACAGCGTGACCCGCGTATATTCATCTGCATCTTCGGTCGCGGCTGTGCTGAACGGAGTCGGCGCACCGCTAAGCCGCGCATCAAGTTCGGTCAGGATGTTTTCTTTCCATGCAAGCCGCTGCACCTGCCAGACCCCGAGGCTGACAAGCACCCCGCAGCCGGCGACCCCAAGCAGGATTGGAAAAATCAGTTTACGCAGCATTTTGCGCCCTTAAAGGAAAAAACGCGCGAGAAAACCCCGCGCGCTTATGATCAGGGGTGGTGGATCAAGATCCACCCTACGGACCTGAGCGGGCTTAGCCGCCCCAGACGTAAACGGCTGCAAACAAGAACAACCAGACCACATCCACAAAGTGCCAGTACCATGCGGCGGCCTCGAACCCGATGTGCTTTTCAGGGGTGAAGTCACCCTTTTGCAGACGGATCAGACAGACCAGCAGGAAGATGGTCCCGATAAATACGTGGAACCCGTGGAACCCTGTCGCCATAAAGAAGTTCGCGCCATAGATATTGCCGCCAAAGCCAAAGGCTGCGTGGCTATATTCGTAGGCCTGGAAGACCGTAAAGATCGCGCCCAGCACCACGGCAAGGATCAGGCCCCACTTCATGTCTTCGCGGTTGTTTTCATGCACCAGCGCGTGGTGTGCCCATGTTGCGGCGGCACCGGAACACAGCAGGATCAGCGTGTTGATCAGCGGCAGGTGCCAAGGGTCGAATGTTTCGATCCCGACAGGCGGCCAAACACCATCCTGAATCGGGCTCATCGGGCCCATCGGGTACATCGCATGTTTGAAGAATGACCAGAACCATGCCGCAAAGAACATGACCTCGGACATGATGAACATGATGAACCCGTAGCGCAGGCCGATCCGCACGACAGGTGTGTGGTCGCCGACACGGCTTTCGGCAACAACATCGGCCCACCATGCGTACATCACATAAAGGACCAACGCGAGGCCGATCAGGAACATATAGGGTCCGCCGCCCTGTTTTGGCATCCACAGCACGGAGCCGAACAGCATAATAAAGCCGCCCAAACCGCCCAGAAGCGGCCAGATTGAAGGTGGCAGGATGTGATAATCGTGATTCTTTTCATGCGCCATGTGGTGCGTCCCTATCGGCTTATCGTTAGTTCAATTCTATGGCGTCTTGCGGCGCCAATGTCAAAGTCGAGGGCGGCAGTGCGGCTTGCACAACGTCCTCGGGCAGGTCGATTTCGTAGAATGTATAGCTGAGCGTGATTGTATGCACGTATTTGCCTTCGCGGTCGTCAACAATCGCGGGGTCAACAAAGAAGCTGACCGGCATCATCACCGTTTCCCCCGGCTGCAAAACCTGTTCGGTAAAGCAAAAACAGTCAATCTTGTCGAAAAACGCGCCAGCCTCGTAAGGGGTGACATTATACGCTGCCTGCCCCGCAATCGGCACATCAAGCGGATTGTGTGCTTCGTAATAGGCCAATCCAGTTTCGCCGATCCGCAGCTCCATCTCGCGCACTTCGGGCGCAAATGTCCACGGCATGTCGCGATCAAGTGACGCGTCAAAGCGCACGGTGATCGTCTGATCCAGAACGATATCGCTGCCCGCATCCGCGACATTTGTCGCCCCACCAAACCCCGTAACCCGGCAGAACCAGTCGTAGAACGGCACCGATGCATAGGCCAATCCGCCCATTGTCAGCACAACACTGCAGGCCATCAACGCGGTCCGGTGCGGCCCTGAGAGATTTGAAAACAGCTTCATTCGCTTCCATCCTGCGGCACAATCTGCGGCCGCGCAACGTGGTCAAATGTCTCGAATTCGCGCAGGTCGCCCAATTGCAAAACCTTGACCACGGTCAGCCCGAAAACAATGGCGATAAACGCGAGCAAAAGCATCAAGACACCGTAGTTGCGGTTCTTGCGACGCCCGTGGACCTCATGTTCGACTCTGATTGCCATCACCAGCCTCCAATCCCGTATTGGCGCAAGGCCGCCTCGAGCAAAAGCGCAAGGAAATGCGCGAACAGGTAATAAAGCGATACTTTGAAGACGTTGATTTCGACCTTGTGCTTATCTGCTTCGCAGGCGGCATCATCGCGGCGCGAAATATCAATGGCCCCTTTGAGGAACCAAAGGTTCATCACCACAGCGACCGCCAGATAAACCGGCCCGCCAATAGAGGTAAATCCAAGCCCGAGCGCCACAGGCACCAAAGCGATCGTATAGATCAGCACTTGGCGGCGCGTAGCGTCCCGCCCATGTGTTTCGGTCAGCATCGGCACGCCAGCGCGGCCATAGTCGGATTTCACAAACAGCGCGAGCGCCCAGAAATGCGGCGGCGTCCACATAAAGATCAACCCAAACATCAAAATGCTTTCGATGCTGACCCCACCGGTCGCAACAGCCCAGCCGATCATCGGAGGGAACGCACCCGCCGCCCCGCCAATCACGATATTATGCGGTGTTGAGCGCTTGAGGTACATCGAATAGACGACGGCGTAAAAGAAGATCGTGAAAGCCAAAAGGAAGGCCGCCAGGAAATTGGTCGCTAGCCACAAAAGCACTACCGCAAACCCGGAAAGCGCCATCCCGATGCCCAGCGCCTCACCCGGTTCAACCCGGCCCGACGGAATGGGCCGTGTTGCGGTGCGTTTCATCAGCCGGTCGATATCGGCGTCCCACCACATGTTCAGCGCGGCAGATGCACCGGCCCCAACAGCGATGCACAAGATTGCGACAAAGCCGATGAACGGGTGCACGGGTACTGGCGCGACCAAAAGGCCGACAAGTGCTGTAAACACCACCAGCGACATCACGCGCGGCTTGAGCAGGGCAAAATAATCGCCCATGTTTGCCTCATAGCGGCTGTCTTGCATGCTGATATCGCTCATTTCAGGTCTTTCCGGAATGGGTGGATCAAGATCCACCCTACGGGGTGTATCTGGCGTAGGGTGGATCTTGACCCACCTACCCCGCTTAGGACTTGGCTGCAGCTAGCCAGGCATCATATGTTTCCTGGCTGACGACTTTCACGGTGATTGGCATATAGGCGTGGTCCTTGCCGCAAAGTTCGGAACATTGCCCGAAATAGATGCCCTCACGCTCGGCCGAGAACCAAAGCTGTGAAAGACGGCCAGGCACGGCGTCTTGCTTCACGCCAAAGGCTGGCACGGTCCACGAGTGGATCACATCAGCGCCGGTCAGCTGCATCACAACGGTGGTGTTCACAGGCACAACAACAGATGTGTTGGTCGCAAGCAGGTATTCGTCCTGGCTATAGCCAAATTCTTCCAGCTCGTCGCGGCCCAGCATAAAGCTGTCAAAGCTCACGCCTTCGTCAACATATTCATAGCCCCAGTACCATTGGTAGCCGGTTACCTTGATGTTAATCTCGCCTTCGGGGATGATCTGCTGTTTGAACAATACTGGCAGCGAGAAAGAGCCGATAACCACAAGGATAATGATCGGGATCACGGTCCAGGCGACTTCAAGCGGCGAATTATGTGTAAACCCGGCAGGTGTCGGCTGGCGTTTTTGGTTATAGCGGATCAGGACCCATGCCAGCAGCCCCGTCACAAAGAGCGTGATCACTGTAATAATGACAAGCAGAAGGTGGTCCAGCCCATGCACGTCACGTGCAAGTTCGGTCGCGGCGGGTTGGAACCCTGTCGCGCCATCAACCGGCATCCCGATAATTTCCAGCTCTTGGCTAACTTCCTGCGCTGTCGCAGCGGCTCCGGCCATGAGCAAGCCGGCGCTAGACAAAAATGAGGTCGCAAAGGTTTTCAGTCGCATATTCTACCCTAACATCGTTGCGCCTCAGGCGCGTCTGGAACGGGGCATCCGTTGGATTCCCGTTGTATCTGACCGTCCATGTCCCATATCTTGATCCACAACTCAAGAACTGCTGTTGCGGCAAAGGGCCGCTTTTGCAGATAATTTGCGCCTGACCAAGGAATTTCCCATGTCCACTGATCCATTTCGCCCCTTTGAAACCAACCTCGATCAGGACCGTGCGCTGGCTTTGCTACGCGACGCGACCCTTGGCGCGGATGACGGCGAACTTTTTCTCGAACGCCGCAAATCAGAGGTTCTGTCGTTTGATGACGGGCGTGTAAAGACCGCCAGCTATGACGCATCCGAAGGATTCGGCCTGCGTGCGGTGCGCGGTGAAACAGCCGGATACGCGCATTCCACCACGCTTGATGAACATGCGCTGCAGCGGGCGGTGGCCACGGCACGCCTTGCCGTGGGTGACGGTGGCGGCGTGATGGCCGCGGGTCCGATGGGGACCAATCAAAAGCTCTATTCAGATGCTGACCCGATGTTGCAGGCCACATTCCCCGCTAAGATCGACGTGCTGCGCGAAATTGATGCATATGCCCGCGCGCTTGATTCGCGCGTTGTGCAGGTTTCCGCCACCCTTGCCGCATCGCACCAAGAGGTGCTGATCTTGCGCCCCGAAGGCACGCTAGTGACCGATACCCGCCCGATGTCGCGGCTTAATATCAGCGTCATCGTTGAAGAAAACGGCAAGCGCGAAAGCGGATCAATGGGCGGCGGAGGCCGCGCGGGGCTGATCGGCCTGATTGGCCGCGACCATTGGGAACCTGTAGTCAAAGAGGCCCTGCGCATCGCGCTGGTCAACCTTGACGCTGAACCTGCCCCCGCGGGTGTGATGGATGTCGTGCTTGGGCCCGGCTGGCCCGGTATCTTGCTGCACGAGGCTATCGGCCACGGGCTTGAGGGCGATTTCAACCGCAAGGGATCATCCGCTTTTGCGGGGCTGATGGGCCAGCAGATTGCCGCCAAAGGCGTAACCGTATTGGATGACGGCACAATCCCCGATCGGCGCGGGTCGATCACCGTTGATGACGAAGGTACGCCCAGTGCCAAGAACACCCTGATCGAGGACGGCGTGCTGGTCGGCTATATGCAAGACCGCCAAAATGCGCGCCTTATGGGAGTTGCCCCCACAGGCAACGGGCGCCGCGAAAGCTATGCCCATGCGCCGATGCCGCGCATGACCAACACCTATATGCTGGGCGGCGATACCGCGCCCGAGAGCCTTGTCGCGGACCTCAAGGACGGGATATATGCGGTCGGGTTTGGCGGCGGTCAGGTTGACATTACCAACGGAAAATTCGTGTTTTCCTGCACCGAGGCCTACCGCGTCAAAAACGGCGTGGTCGGTGCCCCTGTCAAAGGGGCAACCCTGATCGGGGACGGCGCCACCGCGCTGAAACAAATCCGCGGAATCGGCAACGACATGCAGCTTGATCCGGGCATCGGCAATTGCGGCAAAGCCGGGCAATGGGTGCCGGTCGGCGTCGGCCAACCCAGCCTGCTAATCGGCGGGCTAACGATTGGCGGGGCGGCAGCGTAATTTGTTTCGCTCCGCGCCTGTCCGATTGCGTGAAGCGCTCAAGATGGTGGGGATTGCGATACTCATCGTCGAATTGATATTTCCAATGGTCCTGCTCGCGACATGGGCGTTGCTAACTTACTTTTTGTCGCTAGGTCCAAGCAATACTGCGGTCTCACCGGACAAAGCGCCTGTCATTATGGTGTTCGGTAGTGCGCTTGCAATCTCAATTGCTGTGTCTCCGTTAGCGGTGGGGCTTTTGATGATCGGGTATGGCGGCTGGATGCTTGCGCTTTTCGCGGGCGCAATTGTCAACCATACTATTTTTCTCCTGGCCTTTGGCCAGAAAGAGGCGGCCTATGACCTCGGCTTAACCGTCATCACATCACTGCCAGGCATGATTTTCGCTGGGGCACTTTGGTATTGCGCGCAACTTTGCCGGCCTGAAAAAGATGATTAGGCTTTGAAAACTGTGAAACCGCAGTGCGATTCACTTCTCGTTAACTACGCGGGCATAAAACTGACGGTGCAATAGGCGGAGAATCAGGATGACCGGAAAACGCATAACTTCCAATCACCCCCCACTCCTACCCACCACGGAAGGTGATCTGGTTGACCGGCTTCGTCTATTGCGATCACGCCGCGTGGGCATTGCGACCTACCGGCGGTTGATGGCCGAAAACGGCACCGCGCAAAACGCGCTGGATGCCCTGCCCGAGATCGCCCGTGAAGCGGGTGTAAACGGATATGAAACATGCCCAGTTGGCGTGGCGCGCGCGGAACTTGGCGCGGGTCACGCTGCTGGTGCTTTGCTGATCACGGATGATGATCCACGCTATCCGGCCAATCTGCGCGACATCGACGATGCGCCGCCGCTTTTGTGGGTTTTGGGTGATGCAGCCCTGCTTGCGCGACCGATGATCGCGCTTGTGGGCGCACGCAATGCGTCTTCGCTGGGCACCCGTATGGCGAAAAAACTGGCCGCCGATCTGACCGACGCGGGGTTTGTCATTGTCTCTGGGCTTGCGCGCGGGATCGACACCGCCGCGCATCTGGCCGCACTGGACGGCGGTACAGCGGCGGTGCAGGCTGGCGGGGTTGATACAATTTATCCGGTTGAAAACACGCAACTTGCCCATGATATCGCCGCAAAAGGCGTGCGCCTGTCCGAAATGCCGATGGGTATGCAGCCGCAGGCGCGCCATTTTCCGGCGCGCAACCGGATCATTTCGGGCATGGCGCAGGCCGTGATTGTTGTCGAAGCGGCGGCAAAATCGGGCAGTCTGATCACCGCGCGCAATGCATTGGATCAGGCGCGTGATGTGTTTGCAGTGCCCGGCCATCCGTTTGATGCGCGCGCGGCGGGCTGCAACATGTTGCTACGCGACGGGGCCACGCTGATCCGCAACGCGCATGACGTGATTGAGGCGATCACCCCTGTCACACCCGCAGCCCCCGAACTGGACCTGACACCGCCACCCGCGCCGCGCCCCTTGCGCGAAACCGCAAAGCTGCATGATGAAATCCTTGCGCGGCTTGGCCCAACCCCGATTGCCGAGGACCAGTTGCTGCGCGATGTGGCCTCTCCGGCGGCGGCGGTGGCACCGGTTTTGGTGGATCTCGAACTTGACGGGCGGATCACGCGCCAGCCTGGCGGATTATGGGCGGCTGTGGTGAACTAAACGCGTCGGAATCTATCCTTTGTAATGGGCGCATTGACAATCCGGCGTGACGCACCACATCTTGCGCACCTAAACCGCAGCCCATCCGCCCAAAGGATTCTCATGCCAGTTGTCGTCGTCGAATCACCGGCCAAAGCCAAGAAAATCGAAGGTTATCTTGGTAAAGGCTATACCGTTCTGGCATCATACGGGCACGTTCGTGACCTGCCGCCCAAGAACGGATCGGTCCTGCCCGACGAAGATTTCGACATGAAATGGGAGATCGCGAGCGATAGCAAAAAGCATATCAAAGCGATTATCGACGCGCTCAAAAACGACAACGAACTGATCCTCGCGACCGACCCCGACCGCGAGGGCGAAGCGATCAGCTGGCACCTGACCGAAGCCTTGACCGCCCGCAAAGCGATCAAAGAGGACACGCCCGTCAGCCGCGTTGTGTTCAACGCGATCACCAAAACCGCGATCCTCGAGGCGATGAAGCACCCCCGCCAGGTCGATGCGCCATTGGTCGAAGCCTACCTTGCCCGCCGCGCGCTGGATTATCTTGTCGGTTTCAACCTGTCGCCGGTTTTGTGGCGCAAACTGCCAGGCGCAAAATCCGCAGGCCGCGTGCAATCGGTAACCCTGCGCCTGATTTGCGAACGTGAAATGGAAATCGAAGCGTTTCGCAATCAGGAATACTGGACCATCAAGGCGCTTTTGAATTCGCCGCGCGGCCAATCGTTCGAGGCGCGGCTGACCACGCTTGCCGGCAAGAAGCTTGATAAATTCGATCTGGGCAATGAAACGCAGGCCGAAATGGCCGTGCAGGCAATCAATTCGCGCGACCTGACCATCAAATCGGTCGAGGCAAAACCCGGCACCCGCAACCCGTCCCCACCATTTATGACATCGACCCTGCAACAAGAAGCCAGCCGTAAATTCGGCATGGGCGCACGCCAAACCATGAGCGTAGCACAACGTTTGTACGAGGCCGGATTGATCACCTATATGCGGACTGACGGCATCGACATGGCCCCCGAAGCCGTGACCGGCGCGCGCGACGCAATCAAGACAAAATTCGGCGATAAATACATGCCGGAATCCGCGCGCGTCTATAAAAACAAGGCCAAGAACGCGCAAGAAGCCCACGAATGTATCCGCCCGACGGATATGATGCTGGGCGCGGATACGGCGGATATCAAAGACGCCGATCAGCGCAAGCTTTATGATCTGATCTATAAACGCACCCTTGCCAGCCAGATGTCTGCGGCCCGTTTTGAACGCACTACGGTTGATATTGCCAGCGCGGACGAACAGGTGATCTTGCGCGCCAACGGGCAGGTCATGGTCTTTGACGGCTTTATCGCGATCTATGAAGAAGGCAAAGACGACGCTGTTGTTGATGAGGACGACAAGCGCCTGCCACAACTGACCGAGGGCGAAGCCGCCGCCAAACAATCCGTCACGCCAGAACAGCATTTCACCCAGCCGCCGCCCCGCTACACCGAGGCGACGCTGGTCAAACGCATGGAAGAATTGGGCATTGGCCGCCCGTCAACCTATGCGTCCATCGTGACCACAATTCAGGACCGCGGCTATGTCGAAAAAGACAAAAACCGCCTGATTCCGCAGGACAAGGGCCGCTTGGTCACCGCGTTTTTGACGAATTATTTCCTGAAATATATCGGCTATGATTTCACTGCCGATCTGGAAAACCAGCTTGACGCGGTCAGCGCAGGTGACGCCGAATACAAGAAGGTTCTTGAACGTTTCTGGCGCGATTTTTCTGCGGCGATCGCGGAAACGGCTGATCTGCGGATCACCGAAGTGCTTGAAAAAATTAACGAAGTGCTGGAACCGCATCTATTCCCCCCCACAGAGGACGGCAGCGACCCGCGCCTTTGCCCAAATTGCGGCAAGGGGCGCCTGTCCATGCGCACGGCCCGTTCGGGTGGCGCGTTTATCGGATGCTCGAGTTATCCGGAATGCAAATACACGCGCCCGTTCGGCCCACCAAATCCAGAGGCCGAAGCATCCGCAATTCCCCCCGACGGGAAACTTTTGGGCAATGATGCGGGCGATGAAATTCGTGTCTTCAAGGGGCGCTTTGGCCCTTATGTGCAGCGCGGCGAAGTGACCGAGGACAACAAGAAACCGCCCCGTCAGGGTGTCCCCGAGGGCTGGAACCCCGAAGAAATCGGGCTGGCGGATGCATTGCGTCTGCTGGAACTGCCCCGCCTGATCGGCACGCATCCCGAAGATGGCATAAACGTCTGGGCAAACCTTGGCCGCTATGGCCCCTATCTCAAGCACGCTGAAAACACATCATTCAAGGGCGGCACCAACGCAAACCTTGAAAATATCGAAGATGTCTGGACCGTAGGCATGAACCACGCCGTGCAATTGCTTGCCGAAAAGGTCGCAAGCCGTGGCCAACGGGGCAAAGCGGCGCTTCCGATCCATGAGCTTGGCGAACACCCGGAAGCCGGCGGCCCCGTCAATGTCTACGACGGGAAATATGGCCCCTATGTCAAATGGGAAAAGATCAACGCCACGATCCCCGAAGACATCCCCCCCGCCGAACTGACAATGGCCCAAGCCGTGCATCTGATTGATGAACGCGCCGCAAAATCCGGCAAGAAAAAGCCGGCGGCCAAGAAAAAAGCGCCCGCGAAAAAGAAACCCGCGGCCAAAAAACCGGCTGCAAAGAAGAAAGCCGCGCCCAAGAAATAGCACTGCTGCGGCGCAGCAATTTCGTTGACTTTCCCCGTTTCGCGGGTCACGCTTTGCCAATCGCGAAACGGGGGAAGCCTATCTATGAAGAAAATTTATCCGAATGCCGCCGCCGCCCTGGACGGGTTGCTGTTTGACGGCATGTTTATTGCCGCCGGCGGCTTTGGCCTTTGCGGTATCCCTGAATTGTTGCTGGACGCGATCAAGGATGCTGGCACCAAGGATCTGACGTTTGCCTCTAACAATGCGGGCGTTGATGATTTTGGCATCGGGATTTTATTGCAGACCCGTCAGGTCAAAAAGATGATCTCGTCTTATGTTGGCGAGAACGCGGAATTCATGCGCCAGTATTTGTCTGGCGAGCTTGAACTGGAATTCAACCCCCAAGGTACATTGGCCGAACGTATGCGTGCCGGCGGCTGTGGTATCCCCGGTTTCTATACAAAAACCGGTGTGGGCACCGTGATTGCCGAAGGCAAAGAACACAAGGATTTCAACGGCGAAACCTATATTATGGAAGAAGGCATTTTTGCCGATATGGCCATTGTAAAGGCGTGGAAAGCCGATGAAACCGGCAACCTGATTTTCCGCAAGACCGCCCGCAACTTTAACCCGCCCGCCGCGATGTGTGGCAAGATCTGTATCGCCGAAGTCGAAGAAATCGTGCCGACAGGCAGCCTTGACCCCGATCACATCCACCTGCCTGGCATCTATGTGCATCGCATCATTCAAGGCGATCACGAAAAACGCATTGAACAACGCACAGTACGGGAGCGCACATAATGTGGGATCGCAATCAGATGGCCGCGCGTGCGGCGCTTGAACTTGAAGACGGCACATATGTGAATCTGGGCATCGGCATCCCGACACTTGTGTCCAACTATATACCCGAAGGCGTCGAAGTGACCCTGCAGTCGGAAAACGGCATGCTGGGCATGGGCCCCTTTCCGACCGAAGACAAGATTGACGCCGATCTGATTAACGCGGGCAAGCAGACCATTACCGAACTGCCGCAAACGGCCTATTTCGATTCTGCGCAGTCATTTGGCATGATCCGCGGCGGCAAGATCGCAGCCGCGATTCTTGGCGCAATGGAAGTTGCCGAAAACGGCGATCTGGCGAACTGGATGATTCCGGGCAAGCTTGTCAAAGGCATGGGCGGCGCGATGGATCTGGTGGCCGGCGTTGGCCGCGTGATCGTTGTGATGGACCACACATCCAAACACGGCGACAGCAAATTGCTCAAATCCTGCACCTTGCCGCTAACGGGCAAGGCCGTGGTCGACCGGATTATCACCAACCTTGGTGTGCTTGACGTGGTCGAGGGCGGGCTAAAAATCGTCGAATGCGCTGATGGCGTGACCGAGGCAGAACTGCGCGCCGCGACCGAAGCAACAATCGTTTGATCATCGGGGCGATATTTGATTACGGGTGTCGCCCTGCCTGCTAAATCCCGTTTACGTTAAATACGCAGCCATCCGTGATCAGTTCGGGCGGCGTTGAGCACAGACCCTTTGCGACCTGCCACGCGGCCAGCACTTTTGGCACATAGGCGCGGGTTTCCGAAAACGGCGGCACCCCTGCATAGCGCAAGACATTGCCTTCGCCCGCATTATAGCCGGCAAGCGCCAGCACCGGATCATGCCCGAACTCGTCCAGCAGCCAATCCAGATAGGCGACGCCACCTTTGATATTCTGTGCGCCGTCGGTGCTGTCTGTGACGCCAAAGCGCGCAGCGGTCGCAGGCATAAGCTGCATCAATCCGGTGGCACCCGCACTGCTGACCGCATCCGTGCGCCCAGCGCTTTCGACGGAAATAACAGCCAGAACCAATGCAGGCGATACATCTGTTCCCACCGTTTCCGACAGAATTGCCAGACCATGCGCATTTGCGATGTCTTGCAGGCTTTGCAGGCGCGGCGCGGAAACACCTTCACCGGCTGGCGGGTTATTTATTTGGTGCAGGGCCGTTTCCAGCCGCGCCGGCGACGAATCATTGATCCCGAAAGACACATTATTCCAGAACCAGTCGGTGCCCGCGGATTGCGGAACGCCCATAGCGGCAGCGGTCACTTCTTCGGGGGGTTCTTCGGCATAGACAGGGCCAAGGCGCGGCGCGTTTGGATCAATCTGCACTAGATTGATCGTTCCCGCTGCCGGAACAGATACCATGCGAAACGTAAAATCCGGCTGGAGCCTTTCAACCTCTGCGGAAACAGGCGATCCCCCCGCCGCAAGGCCAAAAACCACCACAAGTGGAATCAATCGATTCATGAACTGTCCTGCCACACGTGTTTTTATTGCAATCACCATGGCAGAAAACCGCCAAGAATCAATTTTACAGAAAACAATTATGTCATTTAGGCCCCATTGCCGACTTTTTAGCAACGCAAGGCAGGAAGACGCAACCGATGCAAAACTTACATATCGTTAAAAAACAGGTGTTTAGGTGATGTTTCTTAGAATTAGGCGGTCTCTCAGAAAAAAAACCAATGATGTCAAACTCCCGCCCCAATCTGCTGGCTATATAGAGTCATCCAACGCGGGGTCATTGCTACACACCATTGTAGTGCTGGTCTGGCGAGGTACGAAATTAACCCCACGATACCCTGAGGAGGGAATTCAATGCTTAACTTTATCAAAAACTTCCGCAACGACGAAGACGGTGCTGTAACAGTTGACTTCGTTGTTCTGACTGCTGCGATCGTTGTTCTGGGTCTGGCTGTTGGCGCTGCTGTGTCTTCAGGCGCAGAAGACCTTGCCAACCGTATCGAAAACTCACTGGACAGCATGAACGCAGACGGTACATAATATTAGCCGTACGCAGGGATCTGCAAGCCGGACCTGCGTACGCAAAAACGCGCTGCATTCATGCAGCGCGTTTTTTTTAAGACTATTCACGAGGCCGCATATCGCGTCCCTGGAATTGTCCAAGCTCTAGCCGAACCTGATAATTGGCTGGGTGAATCCTTGAAGGGAACGCGATGTTAAATCCATTTACAGATTTCATTACTGACGAAGATGGTGCAGTAACGGTTGACTTTGTCGTTCTTACTGCGGCGATAACAATGCTTGGATTTGTTGTCGTAACTGCGTTTGCTCCTGGTGCGACCGGGCTTGCAAACCGCATTGAAGCGTCCATGGATAACGTGAACGCTGAATAGGCGCACAGCCTCAACCTGTGACAATTGAACACTGTTGCACGCAAGCATCTCTGATTGCGCAGCGTGTGCATTGAAGTTCTTCATCATATTGGTCTAAAACTGTGCAAAGCTATTGGCTTGGCAGGGGAATGGGTTGCCGTTAGAGGTAGCCCTAAACTTGTATGACGTTCCAGAATTAAAGGATTCGACGATGCGCGGAGTTTTTGCACTGGTTTTACTGATCGGCATGGGGCTCGCGGGCTTTGCCGTCTATATGGTGAACCAACAAATCGAACAGACAGAAAGCCAGTTGCGCGCAGCCCAGGCGCAACGTGATGGTGCTGTGCAAACCGTTGACGTTTATACCGTGAACAAAGCATTCACCTATGGTGAGGTTCTGACGGCGGATGACGTGGTTTTGATGAAATATGCCCGCGATTCGCTGCCAGAAGGCATTGTGCGCAACGAAGAAACGCTTTTCCCACCAGAACAACCCGCCAAATCGCGCGTTGTTATCCTGCCGATCATTCCGAACGAACCGCTGACCCAAGGCCGCCTTGCTGCCCCCGGCGCGACCCGTGGCCTAACTGCGCTGGTTGATCCAGGCATGCGCGCATTCCCCATTCAAGCACGTGTAACCGGCGGATTCGGCACATTGCGCCCCGACGACCGCATCGACCTGTACTGGAGCGGGCGGCTTGCCTCGGGCCGCAGTGTCACACAGCTTTTGAAATCAAGCCTGCAAATCATTGCGGTTCCCGACGAAGATCTTAACACCGGAATCAACAATGTGATTGTGCAGGTCACACCCCAAGAAGTTGCTGTGCTGACCCAAGCCCAATCAAGCGGCAACCTGACTATCTCGCTGGTTGGATCGGGTGACACGATTGTCGTTGATACAGCTATTTCCGCAGACGACCTTGCTGTCACCGGCGAGATTATCGAAGAGGTCGTTGTCGAAGAGGCACCGGTCGAAGAGAAAATCTGCTATAGCTTTGTCTTGCGCGGCACCGAACGCGTGCAGACCGACACGGTTATTCCCTGCGACTAGAATTGCTAAGTCTCATAAATCAGTTAATAAAGCGCCCGGTGACCCCGGGCGTTTTTGCGTTCTGCGGCTAAGTGTTGCCCGATGTCCACATTCACATTACCTTACAACCTATTGATTATTGCAATAAATGCACACCTGACGCATGGTCGCTCCATCACGGGCATCAAGACCCTAGCAACGAGGCGTGATCGGAGAGGCAGGTCACTTATGAAGTATGACAGATTTATTAAAGCCGCACTAACAGGCTTAACGTTGTCGCTAACCGCGGCAGCACCAACAATGGCACCAGCTGAAACGTTGCGCGTCTTGCGCGGCGCGGCATCCAGTGCATTAAACGTCCCAATGAACCGGGCCGTAGTTGTCGAAAGCGACGTACCCTATACAAACGTCTCGATCGCCAACCCCGGCATCGCGGATATTTCTTCGCTTTCAGACCGTACATTGTATGTTCTGGGCAAAGAACCAGGGCGCACCACACTTACCCTATTAGGCGCTGATGGGCGCTTGATTACCAACGTCGAAATCCACGTCACCCCTGATATGGGCGAGTTCAAAGAACGTCTTGCCCAAATTCTACCCGGTGAAAACATCGAAGTGCGCACCGCCAACGACGGTATCGTGCTTTCCGGTCAGGTCAGCTCTATTGCGCGGCTTGAACGTGCGCTTGAATTGGCAAACCGTTACGCCCCTGATCGGGTTTCGAATCTGATGGTTGTCGGCGGCACACAGCAAGTCATGTTGCAGGTACGCTTCTCGGAAATGAACCGTTCCGTACGCAAATCCTTTGGC
The DNA here is from genome assembly GCF_900115105.1 of Yoonia tamlensis. GTDB lineage: Bacteria > Pseudomonadota > Alphaproteobacteria > Rhodobacterales > Rhodobacteraceae > Yoonia > Yoonia tamlensis. The sequence goes on along the minus strand of NZ_FOYP01000001.1, from coordinate 329,313 downwards.
ACCAACTTTACGGTTGGCGGCAGCGGCGGCGGTCTGACCACCAACGCAGGCACAACACCGTCTGCCGGCGGCGGAAATAACGGTTTTGCTACATTCGGCTTTGGTGCAGGTAGCATGAACGTCGAACTTACGCTCGAAGCGCTTGAAACACGTGGCCTTGTCCGCACATTGGCGGAACCGAACCTGACCGCGCTTAGCGGTCAAGAAGCAACATTCCTGGCTGGTGGGGAATATCCTATCCCTGTTGCACAGGACGAAAACACAATCACCGTTGAATTCAAACCCTTCGGTGTTGAACTGAACTTTATCCCGACAGTGATTGATGACGATATCATCAACATTGAACTGCATGCTGCTGTGTCATCAGTCGACACGACCAACGCGTTTTCTGGTGGCGGCTTTACGATCAATGCGTTCTCGCGGCGTGAAACATCGACCACGGTCGAAATGCGCGACGGCGAAAGCTTTGCGATTGCGGGCCTGTTGCAGGATGACTTTAACGACCTGAGCGAACAGGTTCCTTGGATTGGCGATGTGCCTATCTTGGGCGCGTTGTTCCGCTCTGCGGCTTATGAGCGCGAGCAAACAGAGCTTGTGATCATTGTCACACCGCACCTTGTATCACCAACACGCGGTGCTGCTTTGTCACTTCCGACTGATCGTGTGCAGCTACCTAGCGAAGCCGATCTGTTCTTGCTTGGCAAAACATCCGCCGGCACCCAAATCCCCGGCGCCGCCGGTGAAGTAGCACGTCAGGACTTTAGCGGGTCTTACGGCTACGTCATGGACGAATGAATAGGAGCACAGGTCAATGAAAAAACTTATGACAACAGCAATGGCCGCTGCGCTTCTTGCGGGCTGCGACACAACCACAGATGATTTCCCACAGCTTGGCTACGAAGCTGGGGCGGTCATCGACGGCGGTGGATTTGGCAACGCGACGATGAACAACGTGATGGTTCAGTCGGCTCCGGAAGAGTATCGTGTTAACCTAGCACGTCGCTTTGCATCCGAGATTGATTCAACAGTCACATTCGAATTTAACTCGACTGTTCTTGATGCTGACGCCCAGCGTGTTCTTGCACGTCAGGCCGATTGGATCCGCCAGTTCCCAGAAGTACGTTTCCGGGTTTACGGCCATACCGATCTTGTCGGCAGCCAAGCCTATAACCGTGGTCTCGGCCTGCGCCGTGCTCAGGCGGTCGTGGCGTATCTGGCTTCGCAAGGAATCGGACGTGAGCGTCTGGAAGCGGTTGCATCATTTGGCGAAACACAGCCGCTGATCGCAACAGAAGGCCGCGAACGTCGCAATCGCCGCACAGTCACCGAGGTATCCGGTTTCGTTGAAACCAATCCGCTGGTGCTTGAAGGTAAATATGCGCAAGTGATCTACCGCGAGTATATCGCACGCGCAGTACCGCCAACTTCGCTGACTGCTCTCACTGGTCTGGGCGGCGAATAGCAGCCTATCAAAAAATATCCACGCCGGACTAAGTTTGGCGTGGATACACTTATTTAGTCCTGATTTTGCAACATTGATCTGAATTTCAGCCCTTTGGTCCAAAATTCGACACGATTACACATAATAATATGTCCGTGACCCCTGTGCGCGCGTAATGCAGTGCACCTTATGTTCTATCTCACTAGCGCTTACGCTTGTTGGTAGACTAAGATGGAATCACAACACCGATGAGGACAAGAACGCATGACTGACACTTCGGCCGTACAGCACGATACGCCACCAATTGTAGCGTGCACCATCAGCCGCGATGTACAGATTTTTGATCTGTTGATCGAAGACATGGAAGCCGCACTTGGCGACGCTTGGGGTGACCTGAGCTTTGAAGATGCTGTCGCTTTCCTCGGCCAGAAAGAGGCACGCAGCCTACAGTTTGTGACCATCGCAATGGACGTCAACGACGAAGACAACCTGCCGCTGGTTTCCGAGGTCATCGCCGTTGCCAAGGCCGCCAAGATCAAAGTTATTCTTATTGCCGAAGACGTAAGCCCGACCGCATTGCACCAGTTGCTGCGCGAAGGCGGCGACGAATTTGTCCCCTACCCGCTTCCTGAAAACGAACTCGCACGTGCAATTGAGCGTGTGCTGACCGCCCAAGAAGTCGAAGAACCGGTCGAGGGCACCAAAAAATTCAACGCGTCCGGCAACCATTCCGGCGTTATTGTCCCTGTGCAGGGCGTTGCGGGCGGCACGGGTGCAACGATGTTCGCCGTCAACCTTGCGTGGGAACTTGCCAATATCGACAAGGCGGACCCGCCCAAAGTCTGCCTGATTGATCTCGATTTTCAATTCGGGTCGGTTTCGACCTATCTCGACCTGCCACGCCGCGAGGCCGTGCTGGAAATGCTGACAGATACGGAATCGATGGATTCAGAAGCATTTATGCAATCCTTGCTGACATATGAAGAAAAGCTCCATGTGTTGACAGCACCAACCGACATGATCCCGCTTGATATGATCGGCCCCGAGGATATCGCGCGGGTTCTCGAAGTTGCGCGGGTCAATTTCGACTACATCATCATTGATATGCCGACCGTTATGGTCGAATGGTCGCAAACTGTTCTGGAGCTTGCACATATCTATCTTGCGATGATCGAACTGGATATGCGCTCTGCACAAAATACGCTGCGCCTCAAACGCGCTTTGCAGTCCGAAGACCTGCCCTTCGATAAAATCCGGTTTATCCTGAACCGCGCGCCCGGTTTCACTGATTTGAACGGCAAGAGCCGCGTCAAGCGGCTGGCAGATAGTCTTGGGATTTCGATTGATGTGCTAATGCCTGACGGCGGCAAACCCGTCATGCAAAGTTCCGACCACGGTGCGCCAATGGCCGTAAATATACCGAAAAACCCGCTGCGCAAAGAAATCACCAAATTTGCGAAGTCAATGCATGACGTCAACCTAGCTGAGGCAGAAGCCCGGGCTTAAGAGGCACCAATATGTTTTCGAAGTATAAAAAACCAACCGCCCCCAAAGACACCGCAGCATCAGCCGCGCGCCCAAAGGTCAACGTAACCCCGACCGTGGCCCCGAAGGTTGATGAAGCGCGGCAATCGCTAATGAAAGCGATGCCCGAACGGCGTGCCGCAGAGGCCGGACCGGCCGATAAAGACAAGCGCCGCAAACAGCGTCTGGGCGAGATCAAGCTCGAGCTGCACAAGGCCTTGCTTGACAACCTGAACCTTGCCGCGCTTGAATCTGCTTCTGAAACGGAACTGCGCAACGAAATCAACGCGATCGCCAATGAATCGCTCGAAGAAATGGGCATCGTGCTGAACCGCGATGAACGCCAGTCGCTCAATCAGGATCTGTTCTTTGAGGTCACCGGACTTGGGCCGCTTGAAACGCTGCTCAAAGACGATTCTGTGAACGATATTCTTGTTAACGGCCCGCAACAGATCTTTGTCGAACGTGACGGCAGGCTGCAACTGACCGACATAACGTTTAAGGATGAAAAGCACCTTTTGCGGATCATCGACAAGATCGTTTCCGCCGTGGGTCGCCGTGTCGACGAAAGCAACCCTTACGTCGATGCCCGCCTTGCCGACGGGTCACGTTTTAACGCCATGGTCCCGCCAATCGCCGTGGACGGATCGCTGGTTTCAATTCGTAAATTCAAGAAAGACAAGCTTGGCATCGAAGAGCTTGTCAAATTTGGCGCGTTCACCGAAGAAATGGCCGCCTATTTGCAGGCCGCCGTATCTACGCGACTGAATATCATCGTATCGGGCGGTACCGGTTCTGGTAAGACAACCACATTGAACGCGCTTTCCGGCTTTATCGATAACGCAGAACGCATCCTGACAATCGAAGACACGGCCGAACTTCAGCTGCAACAAACCCATGTTGGCCGAATGGAAAGCCGCCCGCCAAACGTCGAAGGCAAAGGCGGTGTTTCACAGCGTGACTGTCTGAAAAACGCCCTGCGGATGCGCCCTGACCGCATTATCGTGGGGGAAACACGTGGCGAAGAAGTTATCGACATGTTGCAAGCGATGAACACCGGCCACGACGGATCAATGACCACGATCCACGCCAACTCGGCGCGCGACGGTGTCTCGCGTCTTGAGAACATGATCGCGATGGCAGGGATCGAAATGCCGCTCAAGGCGATGCGCAGCCAGATCGCATCGGCGGTGAACCTCATCGTGCAGGCGTCGCGTCTGCAAGATGGCTCGCGGCGCATGACCTCCATTACCGAAATCACCGGCATGGAAGGCGATGTTATTTCCATGCAGGAAATCTTTCGCTATCAGCGCGTCGGCCTGACACCTGACAACAAGATTATCGGTCACTTTACGGCGACGGGCGTGCGCAGCCACTTCTCGGACCGTTTCAAACTGTGGGGGTATGATTTGCCGCCTGCTATCTTTGAACCAATGGTTGCGGAGTAAAGACGCATGATTTCGGCTGCCCCAGTAATTTACATCCTGATTTTTATCGCCGTCGTGGCGATGGTGCAGGGTGTTTACCTTGTGATTTTCGGCAAATCGATCAGCATGGACGGCAAGGTTAACCGCCGTCTGGAAATGCTTGATAAAGGTGGGAATCGCGAACAGGTTCTTGAACAGCTGCGCAAAGAAATGTCGCAGCACATGCGTTCGCAAAGCATCCCGATCTATTCCATTCTGGCGAACAAGGCACAAAAGGCCAACATCGTCTTCACGCCGCCGCAAATCATGGTGTTGATGGCCGTCATCAGCGCTGTGGCTTTCGTTATGCTCACGTTCCTGACGGATCTTGGTGCGCCGGTGCGCGCCGCCGTTGCCGTGCTTATGGGCGTTGGTGGGGTCTATGTCTGGATCAACCGCAAGGCCAACAAACGCATGTCGATGATTGCCGAGCAACTGCCGGAGGCAGTCGAACTGATGGTGCGATCCTTGCGTGTTGGCCACCCGTTTTCAAACTCGCTCCAGATTGTTGCGACAGAAATTGCCGATCCGCTGGGCACCGAATTCGGGATGATCTCGGATGAGGCCGCCTATGGCCGTGATATGGGTGAAACTCTTAAAGCTGTCGCCGAACGTCTGGATAACCAGGATATGCGGTTTTTGGCCGTCGCGGTGAGCATCCAGCAAACATCAGGTGGTAACCTTGCGGAAATTCTTGACGGTCTTGCCAAAGTTATTCGCGCCCGCTTCCGGCTTTTCCGCCGTGTAAGCGCCATCACAGCCGAGGCGAAATGGTCCGGCAACCTGCTATCCGTATTTCCGGTTCTCGCGCTTATCCTGATTACACTTGTTAAGCCCGACTACTTTGACGAAGTAATGGAAAGCGCCGCATTTATCCCCGCATGTTTTGTCATCAGCGCGTTTCTTGTACTCAACGTGATCGTGATGCGTGCGCTTGTGAATATCAAAGTTTAGGATCAAACGATGGAAAACATTCAAGCCCAGCTGACTGAATTTCTAGGTCCAAACGCGTTGATCATCCTTGTGGGCCTGATCGGGATCTTTCTGGTCCTTGTCACACTGCCTATCCTTCTCAAAAAGGACGACGACCCGCTTAACAGGCTTAAATCAAGCGGCCACGTCGCGGACAAAAAGACCGCCAAAGGTGATAAACTGCGGCAGGCCAGCAGCAAGGACAAGCTCGAGAAATACTCGAGCTTCCTTGAGCCACAAAACGAAGAAGAATATTCAGCCGTCAAGCTAAAGCTTTTGCAGGCGGGTTACCGCGGGAAAACGGCCATCCGGACCTACAATTTCTTGCAACTCACGCTTGGGATTTTGGGGCTTGCGATCGGCGGCATGTACGCGGTTTTCAAGATGTCGCAAGGGACCGTCGAAACCCAAGAGCTTGCGTTGACCATCCTTATCCCTGCCGGAACGGGCTACATGTTTCCCAAATATTGGGTCACGCGCAGACAGGCCGTACGGCAAGAAGCGATCACAAACGGCTTTCCCGATGCGCTTGATCTGATGCTGGTCTGCGTGGAGGCTGGGCAATCGCTGGACCAGTCCATCATGCGCGTCTCAAAAGAGCTCCGTTCCGGCTTTCCGGATATTTCCGACGAATTCGAAATGGTTGGCCAGGAAACCAAGGCCGGCAAAGACAAAACAACCGTTCTCAAGGATATGGCCGAACGCTGTGGTGTTCCGGATATTACCAGCTTTGTTACCGTGCTGGTGCAATCGCAGCAATTTGGTACGTCAATTTCGGATGCGTTGCGGGTCTATTCGCTTGAAATGCGCGACAAGCGCGTGATGCGGGCCGAAGAGAAAGCGAACAAGCTGCCAACCAAGATGACGCTGGCCACGATGATGCTGACCGTGCCGCCGTTGATGGCTATTTTGATCGGGCCGTCAATCTATGCCATCGTAAAGAACTTGACCTAGGCTAATCGCACAATGATGCACAAACTAATGCTATCCGTCATCGTGCTTGTCGCGGTGGCAGGCTGCGCCGCGGATGGGATTGACCGGCAGGGCGACGGTGTATTTGCGCCTGGCGTTGCCGCTGCCGGAAACGTTGACGGGCTTATTGTTGGGCACCGTTTGATGGCCGCCGGTGAATACGAACTTGCGCTCAAGGCTTATAACCGCGCGGCGCTTCAGCATGGTTTGAACGTGGATACATTGTCGGCCATCGGGTCGGCCAATTTGCACATCGGGCGTTTGGGACAGGCCGAACGCTGGCTGCGCGAAGCTGTCGAACTTGACCCCAGCTTTCCGCCTGCGTGGAATAATCTGGGCGTCGTATTGATGGAACGCGGTAAAATCGCAGAAGCAAGCGAGGTGTTCCGCCGCGCTTATGCCGCAGATAACGGGAATTCGGACGAAATCCGCGACAATTTACGCTTAGCGCTCGCAATGTTGGAAAACAACGACAATACTGTGCTACAAGACTACCAGAACTTTAATTTGATCCGTCGCGGCGCAGGTGACTTTGTACTGATGTCGGATCTCTGAGTAAGAGCAGCAAAAGGACGCTAAAATGCGCCACAAAATTATTCTTTCGCTCTGCGTTGCGTCGCTGACGCTGTCCGCCTGCGCAAGATCAACCGAAGAAGAAATTCAGGCAGCGATCAACGATATTCACGCAAGCGATGCGGCCAATCTTAATCAGGTCATGATGACGATGGGCGACCCCAATGACGCGGTTCAGCATTTCAGTGCGGCTCTTGGGACCAACCCCGAGAGCATTGAATTGCAACGCGGGCTTGCGATTTCATTGGTGCGTGCCAGCCGTGTGCCCGAAGGCATTACCGCATGGAACACCGTGATTGCCCACCCCGAAGCCACAAACGAAGACCGTGTCGAACTGGCAGGCGCCTATATCCGCGCGAGCGAATGGGATAACGCGGCAGCCACGTTGAACACGGTGCCGCCCACCTATGAAACGTTCAAACGCTACCGCTATGAGGCCATGGTCGCCGACAGCCGCCAGCAATGGGACAAAGCGGACAGTTTCTATCAAACCGCTATCGGCCTTACGACGCGCCCTGCCTCTGTCTATAACAACTGGGGCTTTTCAAAGCTGACCCGCGGCGATTATCGCGGCGCAGAGCGGCTGTTTGGCGATGCGTTGCGGCATGATCCAACGCTCTTTACCGCCAAGAACAACCTTGTTCTCGCGCGTGGTGCGCAACGCAACTATGTGTTACCCGTTGTCGATATGACCCAGATCGAACGTGCGCAGCTGCTGTATACGCTTGCGCTGGCGGCCATCAAACAAAACGATGTGTCGATCGGGAAATCGCTTTTGGCGGATGCGATCGAAACCCACCCACGCCACTTTGAAGAAGCCGTGCGCGCGTTGCAGGCTCTTGAAAATAACGCGACCAACTAGCTATGGGATTAACTGCACAGGCCGCATATTGGTTCCTACCCGCCGTGATCCCGATCGCTATCTATGTGGCGTGGAACGATATGCGGGTCATGAAAATCCCGAATGCGGCCAACTATCTTTTGTTGGCCAGCTATGCAGTGCTTGGCTATTTTGCGCTGGGATCATTCGAGCTGTACCTGTGGCACTGGACCCATTTCTTTGTGGTGCTGGCCGTGGGTATCCTGTTCTGGATGTCCGGCGTGATCGGCGGCGGCGATGTCAAATTTATGGCCGCAGCGGCCCCGATGGTTGCGCTTGCAGATTTGCGGGTCTTTTTGTTGATCTATGCGTCGTGCCTTTTGGGCGCGCTTGTCACGCACCGTTTGGCAAAACACAGCCCGTTGCGCAAGATAGCCCCTGATTGGGCAAGCTGGGACAATGCCCGCTTTCCAAAGGGGCTCGCGCTAAGCGGGACGCTTTTGTTTTACTTGTTCGGTGTTGCAATAACACGCTAAACAACGTTAACGCTGCACTTCGCCGCCAACTGGCACATGTTTGTTCACGATTTCGCCACAATAGGCTGCAATCTTAGTTAAAACCGCCGCAGATTCTGCGGATTTCGAATCCTTATCGATAGGCAAGAATGTCATGAACGTGCAATCTTCTGGTGTAATGGCCCCTCCGGCGCCGCGTAGTCTTGATGGCATGTTGCTGCCAATGGCGATGATGCGAGATATTTTGATCAAGACAATGTTCCGTATGAACCTTGATCAGGTTTCAACAATCAGCCGTGCGATTTGCCTGCCGGTGCCTGTCACGCAAGAATTGGTTGATATGGCGCGCGGGCAGCTCCTGCTCGAGGCGCGCGGCACGTTGAACGCCAATAGCGGCAACGAAATGGGCTATCAGCTGACCGATTCAGGCCGCGCGCGGTCGCTAGATGCACTGAGCCAGTCGGAATATTACGGCGCGATGCCTGTGCCTTTGGATATTTACCGCGAACAGATTCAGCGCCAGTCGATCCGCAACATCCAGATCACACGCGAACAGCTATCAACTGCGATGGGGCATCTTGTGTTGCCGCCAGAGCTATTGTCAAACCTCGGCCCTGCGGTTAGCGCCGGCCGGTCGATCCTGATGTACGGCCCACCAGGTAATGGGAAATCATCAATCTCGAACGGGATCCGCGACGCGCTGGGTGACAAGATTTACGTGCCACGCGCGATTGAATATTCCGGTCAGGTGATCACCGTCTATGACCCGATTGTGCATTCCGCTGCCGAAGATGATGTGGACGACCCCAACAGCCTGCGCCGGACCTCTGGCCGCTTTGATACGCGCTATGTGCGCTGTGAACGGCCAACCGTGATCACGGGTGGTGAATTGTCACTGTCGATGCTTGATCTTGTCTATAACCCCACCGCGCGGACCTATCAGGCGCCTTTGCAGTTGAAATCAACTGGCGGCATCTTCATCGTGGACGACCTTGGCCGTCAGGCTGAACCGCCGCAGACGCTTGTGAACCGCTGGATTGTTCCGCTTGAAGAAAACAAGGATATTCTTGCCCTGCAATCGGGTGAAAAGTTCGAAGTGCCGTTTGACACGCTGGTCATTTTCTCGACCAACTTCCACCCGAACGCGATCTTCGATAAGGCGGCTTTGCGCCGGATTTTCTATAAGATCAAAATCGACGGCCCGCACCAAGAAGACTTTCTCAAGATTTTCGCGATGGTTGCGCGCAAGCGCAAGATGCCGCTGGACGAGGAAACGCTGGTGCACCTGCTGAACACGCGCTACCCCGAGATTGACAACGTCTATGCCAACTACCAGCCGATTTTCCTGATTGACCAGATGATCTCAATCTGCGAATTCGAAGGCATTCCCTATCAAATGACCCCCGAGCTGATTGATCGGGCTTGGGCCAATATGTTCGTAAGAGAAGAAGAAATCATTCACTAGTGACGTTTTGATTTCCCATGCAACTGGCTTCCCTTTAACCAAAGGGAAGTCTTTTTCTTTTTGGTGGTGTGCATATGTCAGATAAAGTCGGGGTCGCAGGCTGTGGCCGTATGGGCGGGCCGATGCTGGCCAATCTACAAAAGGCAGGGTTTGCCGCATTCGGCTATGATCCGAACCCCGCAGCCGGCGTTGGCACCGATATTGATGCATTTTGCGCGGGGCTGAACACACTTATTACCGTGGTGCGCGATGCCGCCGAAACCGACGCGCTGCTGTTTGATGATCAGGCGGTGGTCAGCCGCGCAAAGGATTTGCACCGGATCGTGATCTGTTCGACCCTTTCGCCCAATTACGTGAAATCGCTTCGGGCGCGTGTCCCCGACCATATCACCCTGATCGACGCGCCCATGTCCGGCGCACAGGTCCGCGCCCGCGCAGGCACCCTAACATTCATGGTGGGCGGCGATCCCGCCCCCATCCTGCCCCTGTTGCAGGCAATGGGTGATGCAATCCACCCGATGGGTGCCTATGGCGCGGGCATGACGGGGAAGGTGCTGAACAACCTGCTTGCGGCCTCGCATACAGCGATGACGCGGCTGGTGCTGGACTGGGGCGATGCCCAAGGCATGGATGAGACGACATTGCTCGCACTGATCGGCACCGCATCGGGGCAAAACTGGCTTGCCTCCGGCTTTGACGAGATCGAATTTGCGCGCGACGGTTTCAGCAATGACAATAGCATCGGTATTCTGGCCAAAGATGTCGGCGCGGCGCTTGATATTGCGCCGGACGGTCAAACGGCCCTGCCCGAAGCTGTGCAAAACGCGATCAGGCAGTTGCAACCGCGCCGCAAAACGTAGGGTGGATCCGGATCCACCCTACAAGGTGCCTCAGGCGGTCAGCCCTTCGGGTTCTTTCAGGCCGTTGGCGCGGCTACAGGCCGTCACGGTATTGGCAAGCAAACAGGCGATCGTCATCGGCCCGACCCCGCCCGGCACCGGGGTAATCGCGCCTGCGACTGCAGCGCAGCTATCGTAATCCGCATCCCCAACAAGCCGCGTGCCGCCCTCAGGCTTGTCGATCCGGTTGATTCCCACATCAATCACCGTGGCCCCTGGTTTGATCCATTCACCGGGGATCATTTGTGCGCGGCCTACGGCGGCCACCACGATATCCGCCTGTTGCACAACGGCGGGCAGGTCTTTGGTCCGGCTATGCGCGATTGTCACGGTGCAGCTATCACCAAGCAGCAGCTGCGCCATCGGTTTTCCAACAATGTTCGAGCGCCCCACAACAACCGCATTCAGTCCCGACAGCGACCCGTGGTGCGCGCGCAGCATCATCAGACAGCCAAGCGGCGTGCAAGGCACCATGCTTTTCTGCCCTGTGCCCAAAAGCCCCACGTTAGAAATATGGAAACCGTCCACATCTTTGGCCGGATCAATGCTGTTGATCACCAGATCACTGTCCAGATGCGCAGGCAGCGGCAGTTGCACCAGAATACCATGCACAGCAGGATCGGCATTCAATTGCGCGATCAGCGCAAGCAGCACCTCTTCGGACGTATCGGCATCCAGTTTATGTTCATAACTGTTCATGCCGACCTCGACGGTCATCTTCCCCTTTGAGCGGACATAGACCTGACTTGCCGGATCTTCACCGACCAAGACCACCGCCAGCCCCGGCGTGATCCCGTGCACTTCTTTCAGGCGGGTGACATGTTCGGCGACCTTGGCGCGCACATCCGCCGCAAAGGCTTTTCCATCAATCACGGTTGCAGTCATGTTTTGTCATCCCGGAACTAAATTGCAATTAAAGGCAGCGCTGCCCTACCCGCAAATGCGGCGCGGCGCAAATGGCTTGCGTCTATCTGAGCAACTTAGCCGCAGCAGCGTGCAAATAATCCGAAAATTATCTGCATTTTTGGCCCATTCACCTGCAACAGGTTTCGGATCAGAAACCTATGGCTGCCATGCGCGCTGGTCAGGCACATGTAAACGCACGCTGTCGCCGACCTGCACGCGGCCCTCGCGCTCGACCCATGCTGTCACGCCGCGCTTGTTTTCGGCCGCAGCCTTGAATTTGCGACCGGCCTCGGGATTTTCTTGCGCGATGACCTTGGCAGGCAAATTGCAGGGGCGGTTTTCCATATCCACCACAATCGCGGAGCCATCGGCAAATTGCAGCCGCGACGACGGCGGGAGATGGGTGAAATCGGGGATCCCCTTGACCACCATCGAGGCACCGACCAGCGCCGGATCAAACTGGTCCACGCCGCAATCTGCCGCAATCTGCGCAAGCTCTTCGGCCGAAAGGACAGTCAATTGCCGCACGTTGCGGATTTCAGTGCCGCGCGGGTACTGGCTAACCACCCGCGAACACGACGGGCGCAATGCGCCACCGTGGGCTTCACCGGGGATGCCTGCGAATGTCAATTCGGCCTCGTTCTGGCTGGTCGCGGCAAGCGACACGTCACGGTCAGTAACATGGCCGATCCAGACAACTTCACCCGTGATTTCGGTCGGTTTGAGAGCAGGCATCAGGATTTCCTTTGGTCAATGCAACTGCGCCGAATGCAGCATTTATGACATGTGTGATCAAGCAAAAACGCCGCCACCAAGGGAGCGGCGTTTCTTGATCTACGCTGACGGCTCGGGCTCTAGTCCGGCATCAGGGGTTTTCGGTTTTTTCGGCTTGGTCTTGGGGATCGCCGTGACCGAAGTTGTCGCGGTTTCCGGTGCATCGCCGTCGTCATCCTCGCCCGCTTGCGGTGGATCTCCTGCCATGACGCGTTTGATTTCGGCGCCGGTCAGGGTTTCATATTCCAGCAACCCTTGGGCCAGCCGTTCAAACTCGTCGTTCTTTTCGATCAGGATTTCGCGCGCCCGCTCGTATCCGGCTTGGATAAAGTCACGCACTTCGCTTTCGATCAGTTCTTTGGTGTTGGCAGAAACCGACAGACCTGCGGTGTTACCCTGATAACCTTCGTGAGCTTCGGAATAGTCGATATTGCCGACCTTATCGGACATGCCCCAGCGCAGGATCATCGCGCGGGCCAATTGGCTGGCCTGCTGGATATCGCCTGCGGGGCCATTCGACACCTGATCTTCACCGTATTTGATGATCTCGGCCGCCTTGCCTGCCATCGTCATGGCGAGCCGCTGGTGGCATTCATCCTTGAACATGTTCAGGCGGTCCATTTCAGGCAGGCTCATGACCATGCCCAATGCGCTGCCGCGCGGAATGATCGTGGCCTTATAAACCGGATCACATTTCGGCAGGCTGATGCCCACAATCGCGTGGCCCGCTTCGTGATAGGCGGTCATTTCCTTTTGCTCCGCGGTCATCACCATTGACCGGCGCTCTGCGCCCATCATGACCTTATCCTTGGCACTTTCAAAATCGATCATCGTGACAAAGCGGCGGCCAACGCGTGCCGCCATCAACGCGGCCTCGTTCACGAGGTTCGCGAGATCGGCACCGGAAAATCCGGGCGAGCCGCGCGCGATAATCCGCAGATCAACATCGGGACCCAGCGGAATTTTGCGCGCATGCACGCCCAGAATCTTCTCGCGGCCTTTGATATCGGGGTTCGGCACGGTGACCTGACGGTCAAAACGGCCTGGACGTAGCAGCGCAGGGTCAAGCACGTCACGACGGTTGGTCGCGGCGACGATGATCACGCCTTCGTTTGCTTCAAACCCGTCCATTTCAACCAGCAACTGGTTCAACGTCTGTTCGCGTTCGTCGTTGCCGCCGCCATGGCCTGCACCACGGGCGCGACCGACGGCGTCGATTTCGTCAATAAACACAATACAAGGCGCGTTCTTTTTTGCCTGTTCGAACATGTCGCGCACGCGTGACGCGCCGACACCGACAAACATTTCAACAAAGTCGGAGCCTGAAATTGTAAAGAACGGCACGCCCGCCTCGCCTGCGATTGCGCGCGCAAGCAGCGTTTTACCCGTCCCCGGAGGGCCGACAAGCAGCGCACCTTTGGGGATTTTCCCGCCAAGGCGGCTGAATTTTTGCGGGTTGCGCAGGAATTCGACGATTTCTTCCAGTTCTTCTTTGGCCTCGTCAATGCCAGCCACGTCATCAAATGTGACGCGGCCGTTTTTTTCGGTCAAAAGCTTGGCTTTGGATTTGCCAAAGCCCATCGCCCCGCCTTTGCCGCCGCCTTGCATCCGGTTCATGAAATAGATCCAGACACCAATCAACAGCGCAAACGGCAGCAGGCTTAGCAAGAAGGATTGCAGCAGGGATGTTTCCTGACCAATCGCGGTGACAGGCACATCGGCCGCGATCAAAAGCTGTGTGATTTCAGCGTCTTCTGGCTTGATCGTGGCATAGGTTGTTGTGCCGATTTTATAGCGGACATTTTCGCCGTCAATCGTTGCCTCGGTGACTTGTCCGGCCTCGACCGCTGTCACAAAATCTGTGTATGTTTGGCCGTTTCCACGGGCAGTCGGCGGTGAGCCGCTAAAGATCTGGAAAAGTCCGAGAACCATCAAAAACAAGACGATCCAAAAGACCATATTTCGCGCGTTGCCCAAGGGGAGCTCCTTTGAAGTCGGGGAATGAAAGCGACAGAGTCGTTTCAAGCGTTAGTACTAAAATAGAGGCTAATCCCTAATCTTCAATGCCAAACGCCCCAGAATGAAAATCCGCGACAATCTGTGCAGACCATCCGTTGGAAAGCCCAGCCAGCGGAGCGGCGATTAATCTGTCACCCAACCAGACCGACGGCGATGCCAAAAGCGACACCTGCGGCATTGCGCACTGTCGCCAGTCGGGGCAATCGCGCAGACCGGCATCACCCAAAGCCTGCACGCGCAGCCCGTCCTTCACCGGTCCGTCAAGGTGCCAGCGCTGATCCCAGCGAATCCCCATGGACGCAAGCGTGCAGCCGGTAGGGCGTGTATAAGGCAAGGTTGCGGCCGCTTCGCGCAAGATCCGCGCGCCCCCGCCGCGCAAAGGCAGCAAAACGCAACCGGCCAATGTCACCTTTTGCCCCTTACGCAGCTGTTCGACGCGCGCGATCAGGCTTTCAAAGCGGGGCTTGTAGGTGCGGCTGGCCACCCATGAGATCGCGGCGGCCATCACGCGGCGGGGTGCGTCGTCTTTCGACAAATCCAGTGCGACCGGATCAAAGATCAGATCGCCTGCGTCTTGGCGGACATGCAGCCGCGCGAAATCGCGGGCGGCAACGCGCAATGACCGTTGCGCCGCCTGCATGTGATCAATCGTTTGCAAAAGCCGTTTGCGGGTCAGCCCAAGCGTTTCCAGCTGCGCATACATCTGGCGCGCCCGCACCCTGTCAAAACGGGGGTCGTCATTGCTGGGATCATCGCACCAGCCGATTTGTTCGGCCCGCAGCCAATCGCGCAGCGCGTCGCGCGCAAACCCCAAAAGCGGCCGCCCGACCCGTAGCCCGTCGCGCAAGTCTACCCGCGCCATAGCTGTTAACCCGTCAATGCCGGACCCGCGCGCCAGCCGCATCAGCAGGGTTTCCAACTGGTCGTCCTCGGTGTGGCCGATCAGCAGCGCATCAATACCGGTTTGCGCGGCCCAGTCATGCATGGCGGCCCAACGCCCTTGGCGTGCAGCACCTTGCAGGTTGCCCTTGCGGTCCCAATCCCAGCCCAACGCGGTATGGGCTATCCCCAGTTCCTGCGCCTGACCGACAACCAATGCGATTTCTGTACTGGCTTCGGGGCGCAGACCGTGGTCCACGGAAACCGCGCGCAGACGTTTTGGATCAACCGCGCGGGCGGCCATATGCATCATGGCTATTGAATCGCCGCCGCCGGACACGGCCAAGCCGATCACGGATTGCGGTTTGACGACGCCCAATTCATGCAGGGCACGCGAAAATTGTTCGGCGAGATCAGCAGAAGCTTTGGTTACTGACATCCCAGATTCTGCATCGCAAACTGCGCATCGTTCACCGCAGGATTGCCTGGAAAGCGCACGTTGACTTCGGCCAATGTCAGGCAGGCGTCTTGGGTCTGTCCGATCGCGCCCAGTGACGCACCCAGCTTATACAGGGCCGAGGGCGCAACCGTACCGGTCGCATCGGCAGAGAATGCTTCAAGGAATGCGCGCGCGGCGTCGGTCGGCTGGCCAAGCCCCTCAAGCGCCTCACCGCGCAGGTAATTGGCCTGGGCTGCTAGCGGGCTTCCCGGGTAGGACGCGTTAAAGGACGCAAGCTGGTCCACGGCGCCGCGAAAGTCACGATTGGCGAGCGCCTCCCGCGCCCGCTCGAAATCTGTCTGTTCACCAATGGCAAGCGCAGGGCCGCCCGTTGCGGGCGGCAGATTCGGCGCAGGCACATCGGCCCCGTTATCCACCCCGCCAAGGCTTGGCGTATCGCCAAGCGTGCTGATATCGCAATGCGCTTCCAACTCGCACAGACGGAATTCAAGATCGCCAACGCGGTTGGTGCCATCCACCGTGATCCGGTTCACCCGAAATTCTAGCTGCTCGGTCTTTGACGTCAGCCGTTGCAGTTCGGCCTCGATCGCATTGAGCCGGTCAAGCGGCGTGTTTCCCGCAACGCCGCTTTCAAGCCCGCCGGTCGTTGACAATTCACGGCGCAAACGTTGCACATCCACATAAAGCGCAGTGAGCTGCTGCCTGATGTCTGCCAGTGTTTCCTCTTGGGCAACGGCAGGCAGGGGCAACAACAATACGGCACAAAGAACAGCGATACGGTGCAACATTTGGGGTCCTTCGGGTAGATTAGCTCGTGATTGCAGAGAACGACAGCACGGTCACTGCGCGGCGGTTTTGGGCATAGCATGCCTCGTTCGAACAAACTTCAATCGGCCGCAATTTACCATAGCTGATCACCTCAAGACGTGATGATTGCACACCGCGTGACACCAGATATTCGCGTACCGCATTTGCGCGGCGCGCACCAAGCGCGAGGTTGTATTCACGGGTGCCTTGTTCGTCCGCATGGCCTTCGACAACGGCGCGGTAATCGGCATTGGTCAGCAACCATTGGGCTTGGCCGTCCAGAATGCGCTGACCTTCGGGGGTCAGGGTTGACGTATCAACCGCAAACAACACGCGGTCGCCAATGGCCTGGCTGAAATAGGCTGGGCTGGTCGGATCGCTGGCCGAGCCGGCAAGACCGCCGTCAAAACCGGCACCTGCGCCCGCACCGCCGGCCCCCGCGCCTGCGGCACCGCCCAAACGGTTGGGGTTGGTACAGGCTGCGGTGCCCAATACCAAAAGCAGCATTGTCGCTTTTGTCATCATGTTCATAGATTCAATCCTGTTTTTATCTGCTCGTTTGCGCCAGCATAGCATGGCTGATCGGTTCTGGGAATGTCACATATGTCACGGTTGCAACGGCCCCCACGACGGGTCGGAAGCCGCCCCTGCCACTGCAACAGCCTTTAGATTGCGGCCCGAAATATCAATCGAATACAGCGCCGATGTGCCTGCCTCGCCTTGGGTTTCACGGCTGAACATGATCACACGCCCGTTGGGTGACCATGTCGGGCCTTCGTCAAGAAATGACGCGGTCAACAGGCGCTCTTCGGAACCGTCGGTGCGCATCACGCCAATATGAAACCGGCCCGCGTTTTGTTTGGTAAAGGCCACCAGATCACCGCGTGGCGACCAGACAGGGGTGGAGTAGCGCCCTTCGCCAAAGGAAATGCGCCGTGCATCGCCGCCATTTGCGGACATGATATACAACTGCTGCGTGCCGGAACGGTCGCTTTCAAACACGATCTGCGAACCGTCGGGCGACAGGCTGGGTGCGGTTTCGATCGACGGGGCCGAGGTCAGCCGCGTAAATTGGCCTGTTGCCAGATCTGAACGGTAGATATCTGTGTTCCCGCCAGTGGACAGGCTATAGATCACCGAACCGCCATCGCGCGAAAACCGCGGACTGAACGCCATTTCACCAGGTGCGGTCTGCAATTGCTGGCGTCCGACATTCGATACATTCAGCAGATTGATCCGTGGAAAACCGCTTTCGTAGGTTGTGTAAAGGATCCGGTCACCGCTGGGCGAAAACCGCGGCGCAAGAACGATCGTGCTGCTGTCGGTCAGATATTGGGTGTTCTCACCGTCAAAATCCATCACCGCAAGCCGCATCTGGCGGTTATCCTTGGGGCCGCTTTCCGCGACAAATACAACGCGGCTGTCGAAATAGCCGCCTTCGCCCGTAATCCTGCTATAGACCGCATCGGCAACCTTATGGCCCATGCGCCGCCAGCCTGCAGTGGTGCCGGCAAGCTGGAGCCCACCGCCCAGTTCCTGGCCGGAATAGATATCATAGAGCCGGAATTTCACCGTCATCTGGTTGCCGCTTACCGCGACAGCGCCTGTGATCAAGGCCTGCGCATTGATTGCGCGCCAATCGGCAAAGGCAATCGGCTGCGCAAAAGAGCTGATCTGCGAAATATATGCGTTCGCGGGAATTTCGCGAAACAAGCCCGTGCCCGCAAGATCCTGCGCGACAAGACGGTTGAGGTTATTGACAACCTGCACGGCTTCGGCGTTTTCGGCCTCGAACACAGGCGCCGCGAATGTGATTGGCTCGATCACACCATCGGTAATGGTCAGCCGCAGCGGCCCGTTTTGCGCAGCGACTGGCCCGGCCAATATCAGCGCTATAAAAAGTGTCAGAAATTTTTTCATCTTCTACGCCTCATTTCGCATCGTCAGGTTACCCCTAATCTGCGTCTCTCTTGTTCTTCATAGCAGATCGGTGAAACCATTTCACCTCACCTGCGCGTGTTCTTTTTACCGTAGCCGCATTCCACTGGGATCAAAGGTGAAAACGACATCTTTCCATTGTTCGTATTTGTCCGCAGGCAGCGGATAGCCACCCGATTGGCACCGCAAGATTGCGCGGCGTGCGGCCTCAAACGCGATGTTCACCGCACTTTGGTCGCCGTCGGAACTGACAAGGCGGGGCTGGCCGATTACCTGACCGTTGCGGTCCAACTCGAACGCGACTTCGACAGTCACCCGCGATGCCACCGATCCCGGGTCGACGTTCCAGCAGCGGTTCACCGACAAGCGGAAGCTGTCGCGCTCGGCACCGGTCATTGGCGGGCCAGCGGCAACTGCGGGTGCAGCCGCGGTTGCGGGCGCTGCCGGCGTTTCAACGGCCAAAGCCGCCGCAAGCGCTGCTTCAACTGCATCGTCGCTCGGGGGCTCTGGTGCGGCTGGTGTCTCTGCCGTTTGGGTCGGCGTTGCGGGCTCTGGCGCGGGCGGGGTCGGACGGCTGGGCCGCGAAACCGGACGCAAGGATGTGTCGACCAGACCAGAGGGTTTTACGTTTTCAATGGCGATTTCGGTCGCGGTCTCTTCGGGCGCCGTTGGCGTTGTTTCTTCGGTCACCACTTCGGCCGTGGTGGTTGCATCGGGCACGACTTCTTCGCGCACGATATCATCAACCTGCGCATCGGGGGGCGGCGGTGCGGTCGGCGTGGATGCCACGCGGTCGGCCTGTGTCGGTGCGGGCGGCGCATTGATATCAACATTGGGCGAAGGCGGCGGGGCGTCAGGTGTATCCGGTGCCTCGGGCGGCGTCGGTTCGGCTTCGGTCACCAAAGGTGCGGGCGCAGCGGGTGGCGGCAGCTCTACATCCGGTTGGTCAACCGTTTCAGGCGGCAGCGCGGGAGCAACCGGGCTTGCGACGGGGGGCAACGGCGGCGGGGTGTCAACGATTTCGGGCAGCATTGGCGCAGTCGGACTTGCATCCCCCGGAACCGGTGTCCGGGCGGCCAACATTTCCTCAAAGGCTTCGCCGCTGATCACCGACACGTCCATCGCGTCAAATTCCAGCGGGTCCGCATCAAACCCCCAGCCAAAGAACAGCCAGCCAATCAATAGAATGTGGCCTGTGGCAGAGATATACGTGCCCGGCGTTTGCATCGCTTAACCGTCCGACCCCGCAAAGGACGGGCCACCCACATCGGTCACAAGGCCAATGTTGGAAAACCCGCCTGCGTTCAAGGCGCCCATAATTTCGGCGACAGCATTCCACTGGTTTGCACCATCCGCGCGCAAGAAGATCCGGTCGCTGGTGCGCTCGGCCGCAATCGCCTGCAATTTCGCAACCAATTCGTCAGGCGCGGTTTCGGTCTCCTGGATCATCACGACGCCGTCGGCGGTTATCGTGACTGTCAGCGGCTCTTCGTCATCACCGGGCAGCGCGTCAGCGGCGGTTTTGGGCAGATCAACAGGTACGCCGACGGTCATCAGCGGGGCAGCCACCATAAAGATGATCAAAAGCACCAGCATCACATCCACAAACGGGGTGATGTTGATTTCGGCCATCGGTTTGGCCCCGCCGCTGCGGCGGCGTCTGCGTCGTCCGCTGCCACCGCCTGATTTCATTACACCTGCGCCCATGATCAGCTATCCAACTGGCGGCTAAGGATCGTCGCGAACTCATCCGCAAATGCCTCGTAGCCTGCAATGATGTGGTCACTATCAGCCGAAAGCTTGTTATAGAATATCACCGCCGGAATCGCGGCCAAAAGGCCCAGCCCAGTGGCAAGCAGCGCCTCGGCGATACCGGGGGCAACGACGGCAAGGTTGGTATTTTGCGCCTCTGCGATTTCGATAAAGGCGTTCATGATGCCCCAAACGGTCCCGAAAAGGCCAACAAACGGCGCAGTTGATCCAACCGTGGCCAAAACAGGCAGACCCTTTTGCAGGCGCGCAGCTTCTTTGGCGATAGCGACATCCATGGACCGGTCAATGCGGGCAGTCGCCCCTGCAATCAGCCCGCCGTCCTGACGATGCGACCGGCGCCACTCTAACATACCGGCGGCAAAAATCTTCTCGCTCGGACCTTGCGGTTCCGCGCCAATCTGGTCGAACAGCGCGTCAAGCGGCTCTCCCGACCAGAACTGCCGGTCGAAAATATCCGCCTCGGCGCGGGCTTTGCGATATTGCACGATCTTGTCGACAATCACAGCCCAACACCAGACGGAGGCCGCGATCAACAAGATCATAACGATTTTTACGGTAATTGTTGCGCGCGCAAATAGCGCCCACATTGTGAAGTCGGTTGCTGCTTCCATTGTGCCTGCTCTGCCTAACGGCCCGATTTCGGGCTCTGATTGGGCAAAGTCATACCCCATGCCGAAACGAAATGCCAATCAAACCCGCATGACATCAACGAAACCTGTGGCTAAACGCCGATTTCACGCATTTGCGCAGGCAAACGCTGGGGTTTTCCCGCCGCATCCATACAAATAATGGTAACAACGGCAGAAAACAGCGTGGTATCGCCGCGTTTCACATCCTGAACGACTTTAAGACGGACGCCGGAACTAGGGGCAACGCGGGTCTGGACGATCAAATTATCGTCAAAATGCGCAGGCGACAGATAATCCGCCTCAACGCGGCGCACGGCAAACACCCTGCCGTCCGCTTTCATTGCGACCTGATCAATGCCCAAAGCACGGACCCATTCGGATCGGGCGCGTTCGATAAATTTCAGGTAATTTGCATAATAGACGATCCCCGCCAGATCGGTGTCTTCATAATAGACACGTACAGGAAATTCATGGGTCATGGCATGCGCGCCCCGATCCGCAAAGCATGGCTGGCGTCGCGGGCAGCAACCGGCAATACCGGATCATATGCGGCGCGGATCACATCACCAATCTCGGGGCGCAGCACAACATTGCCGTCAATCATCGCCAATGGCGGCACTTCGGCAAATGCCCTGTCCGACCACAGTAAGATCACCTGCGCAGCCTGCGACAGGGCAAGCGTATCCGCAGGCGCCTGCGCCAACTGTTCATCCATGCGCATAAACACAAAAGCCGCCTGAATTGCCCCCGCCGCATCAAAGCGGAAAATCCGGTACTGGTTTGCTTCCGCCGCCTTCAGGCGCCCGACCAAAGCACCAAGCTCAGGTAACATCTTATCAAGATGCGGCACCGCCAAAAGCTCGTCCCAATCGCGGCAGAAAAATACCATCAGATTTGCGCCAAGCTCCATGTCGGTCTCGTCCATCTTGTGCCCCGCCAAGGTCACAACAGCCTCGATCGCGCCTTTGAATACGGCCAAAGTCGCGTCATCAACGCCAAAGACGACTGGCACAATCGGGCGGCCCCAGCGGGCAAACACATATTCCCCGTCTGCGCGCGTAAACAAAGGTGCGACATCATACATCATCTTGCTCCAAATACTCCCGCCGGAGGCCATCAAATTTCGCGAAATTTGATCTAATCCACTCAGCCAAATAAATCGTCTCGTGATTTTGGTTCCGCCAGCCCCAAATGCGCCCATGCCGCCTGCGCAAGCATCCGCCCGCGCGGTGTCCGCTGTATCAGCCCTTTTTGCAGCAGATAGGGTTCAATCACATCTTCCAGACTGTCACGGCTTTCAGACAGGGCCGCCGACATGGTTTCCACGCCCACCGGACCACCGCCATAGCTTTCAGCGATCAGGCGCAGATAGCGGCGATCGGCATTGTCCAGCCCCAGATGATCAACGCCCAGACGGGTCAGCGCGCGGTCGGCGATTTCCTTGGTCACGGTACCGTCACCCTCGACAATGGCAAAATCAACGACGCGGCGCAGCAAACGCCCTGCGATGCGCGGGGTGCCACGGGCGCGGCGGGCAATTTCGCGCGCCCCGCCGTCAGACGCGGGCGCCCCCATCAACCGCGCACCGCGCGTAACGATCAGGTGCAATTCATCTTCGGTGTAGAACTCCAGCCGCGTCGGTATCCCGAACCGGTCGCGCAGCGGGGTCGTCAACAGACCCATGCGGGTTGTCGCGCCCACAAGTGTAAAGGGCTGCAATTCAATCCGCACCGTGCGCGCAGCGGGGCCTTCGCCGATCACCAAATCCAGTTCGAAATCCTCGAGCGCGGGATATAGCACCTCTTCGACCGCAGGATTCAACCGGTGGATTTCGTCAATGAACAGCACATCGCGGGCCTCAAGATTGGTCAGAATCGCGGCCAGATCGCCCGCCTTCGCCAGAACCGGCCCCGAAGTCATGCGAAAATTCACGCCCAGTTCACGCGCCATGATCTGTGCAAGCGTGGTCTTGCCCAATCCGGGCGGGCCGTGAAACAGCGCGTGGTCCATTGCCTCGCCACGGCGGCGGGCGCTTTCGATAAACACCTTCAGGTTCGCACGCGCATCCGCCTGCCCGATAAATTCATCAAGCGTTTGCGGGCGCAGCGCGCGGTCCGCGTCTTCGGGTTGGGGCGCGGGGCGCAATGTCGGGTCGGGTTCATGCATGTGATACCCCTACCCTTTCGGGGCCAAGAGCTTCAAGGTCGCACGGATCAGGGCCGATGTATCCGCATCCGGATCGGCCCCTGCAGCCTCTGCCACGGCGCTTGCCGCATCACCCGGACCATAGCCAAGATTGGCCAGCGCCGACAGGGTTTCGGCCTGCGCGGGGTTCGCCTTTTTGGCAGGCGCGCGTTTTACAGGCGCTGCTTGCGCGGGTTCGATCACCTCGTCGCCGTAGGCTTCGGCAACTGTGCCGCCCATTGCCATCACGCCTGGGGCCTTGTCTTTCAGATCAAGAATCACCTTTTGCGCGGTCTTGGGGCCGACCCCTTTGGCCTTGGCAACGGCATTCCAGTCGCCCAGCGCAATCGCGCGGCTGACCCCGTCTTCGCCCAAGGTTCCCAAAATCGACAGTGACGCCTTTGCACCGATCCCCTGCACCGACATTAACAAGCGATGCCATTCCTTTTCGACCAACGTGGTAAAGCCGAACAATTGCAAATTATCTTCGCGCACCAGCAGATCGGTATAAAGCGCGACAGCCTCGCCGTTGCGGGGCAGCGACGCCATCACGCGGTCCGATACATAGACAATATAGCCCACGCCGCGCACATCTATCAGCACATGATCGGCACTGCGGTATTCCAGTCGTCCTGCGATTTTACCAATCATGCCCCTGCCCTCGCCAATGCTTTGGCCAATGTGCCCGCCGATTGCAGATGATGCGCATGACAGATCGCAATCGCAAGCGCATCGGCCGCATCCGCGCCCGCAATCTTCACGCCAGGCAATTGCAGTTTTACCATATGTTCAACCTGATGTTTCTCGGCATGCCCCACCCCGACAACGGCCTTTTTCACAGCATTCGGGGCATATTCGCCAATCGCCAATCCTGCCTGCGCGGGCACCAGCATCGCAATGCCGCGCGCCTGACCGAGTTTCAGCGTGCCAACGCCATCCTTGTTCACAAACGTCTGTTCGACTGCCGCAACATCAGGGGTCCACGCATGGATCACATCCGTCAACTGCATATGAAGCGACAAAAGCCGGTCGCCAAGGTCCGTGCCCTTTGAATGGCAGATGCCATTGGCGATATGTGACAGCCTTGATCCGCTGACCTCGATCACGCCCCAGCCCATATTCCGCAGGCCCGGATCGATTCCCAAAACGCGCATTGCTCGCCTCATTGTTATTTTTATCTAAAATGGTTAGCACAAAACGCGAACAAAAACCAAGCAGCATTCCGGCACGCGTAAGCAATCTTTGCATGCGACCTGCCAAAAGCCCGCAAATATTGTGCTGAATCAGGGCGCTAGGAATTCCTTAAAAACAAAGCGCCTGCGCGCCACCCTGCACAAAAATGAGGCATTCTGAAAACTCATATGAGCTATGCAAAAAATGGGCTACCGCTACGCGCGAATCCCCCCTAGATGCGGCCCATCAAGTCATTTCTGCATTGCAGAAGAAATCAAGGAACGCCCCATGGCCAATGTCCATACGAACCTTGCAACCTCCAGCATCCTTGCAGGCCGGGTTGCATCATTTTGCCACCAAACCCTGAACAATGTCGTTCAGTGGAACGCCGCACGTATCACACGCAAGTCCCTGTCCAAACTGTCAGCACGCGAGCTGGACGATATCGGGCTGACATTCGGCGATATTAACGACGTTGCATCGCATAAAACACGCTAGTCTGAACCGCAGATTACAAACACGAAAGGCCGCGCATGTTTTGCGCGGCCTTTTCGTTTTGTCCATCCGGATAACAGCTAAGGCATGATGACCTTTACTTGTTCGGCAATCAGCATCGTTGCAACGTCCGGCTGCATCACCCATGCGCCTGCTTTTTCAACGAACGACCCGTCGCGCAAACCTGCAACACGGTCGGCATAGGCTTCGGCGCCAAGGGCGGCAAGAAGAAATCCCTTGAACAGAAATCCGGTGACGACAAGCGCCAACAGTCCTTTGAGTGGAAAGCGCGGACGATAGACGCGTGGTCGCGCAACAATCAAACCGTCCGCCGTCACGGTCTTTACAACACCATTGGCCATACGTTCATGACGGCGCACAATGCGCTTTAGTCGCTTGTCAAACGGGACATGTGCCTGTGCCATACTTAAACTCCAACTAAAATTACACGGATTAACTCCGTATAGGTTCGCAACCAACGTGATCAGAAACAATACGTATTACAAGAAACACGTTAATGATTCGTCAAATTGGAATTTTCTTGCTTAGTGTTAACGTTGTCCATTCAACAATACTACTGTTTTTGATCAGATTGAACCCGTTTTCGACATAAACCGCGATGACTTCTTCGGCCTGTTCATTCAGGATCCCCGAGAGAATCACATGCCCGCCATCGGCAACATTACGCCCCATCGCAGGGGCAAGCCCGATCAGCGGCCCCTTTAGAATATTGGCAAAGATCAGATCGTAAGGCGCGCCGGCCGCCAGTTCAGGCGCATCAAATCCTGCGGCGACCACGCACTCCACCTGTCCCGATAGCCCATTTGCTGCCACATTTGCCGCGGCGACTTCGACGGCGACGGGATCAATGTCGCTGGCCAATACGACCTGCGGAATAACCTTGGCGGCAGCCATCGCCAAAACGGCGGTTCCACAGCCCACATCCACCACACGCCCGCCGGAAAATCCGGCCAGACATAGCGAATCGAACGCCTGCAAGCAA
The DNA here is from genome assembly GCF_900115105.1 of Yoonia tamlensis. Classification (GTDB taxonomy): domain Bacteria; phylum Pseudomonadota; class Alphaproteobacteria; order Rhodobacterales; family Rhodobacteraceae; genus Yoonia; species Yoonia tamlensis. The sequence continues at coordinate 303,626 of NZ_FOYP01000001.1, read as the reverse complement.
CCCAGGGTTGTTCCGTGGTGCCCTGTGCCAAAGGCCATTGCCGCATCAATCAACAGCGGGATCTTATCCGCAGGAACCTTATCCGCATCATGGCTGCCATAGACAAAAAACCGGCCCGCTGCGACAGGCGCCAGTTCACGCTGGACCTTTGACACCCAGTCCTGATCGGGGATTTCGGAAATGTTGAACGGTTTGGCGTTAAAAAGCGCCGAATAGACCGCCAATGCGCCCGCGTCGGGTGCCTCAAGGAAATAGGCGGCGACCTCCCACAGGCCTGACCCGTCTTCGATCTCGAACACACCAACGCCGGTGGGTTCGGGGTTCAGATCTTCGATCGCCTCGGACAATTGATAGGCGGCGTCTTCGCCCATGATCGTAGTTAACGCCGTAAACGTGGTCATATCCGCAGCCCTTTTGCCGGTAATCCCCCGAGTTAGGCACAGTGCCCCGCCGCGTCAAGCAATGCTTAGGCGCCGGTGCCTATCGGGCAGCTCACCCCTGTGCCGCCGATCCCGCAATAGCCGTCAGGGTTCTTTGCCAGATATTGCTGGTGGTAGGTTTCAGCAAAATAAAACGCACCGGCGGCAGAAATTTCGGTTGTGATTTCGCCAATCCCCGCCTGTGCAAGACGCGCAGCATAGACGGCTTTGGTCGCTTTTGCCGCGGCTTCCTGCGCAGCAGTCGCAACATAGATTCCGGACCGATACTGTGTGCCCGCGTCATTGCCTTGGCGCATGCCTTGTGTCGGGTCGTGGTTTTCCCAAAACACCTGCAGCAGCTGGTCATAGCTGATGATTGCAGGGTCAAAAACAACGCGGACAACTTCGTTGTGGCCGGTTTTGCCGGTGCAGACCTCTTCGTAGGTCGGATTTGGCGTATAGCCCGCAGCATAGCCAACCATCGTGGATATCACGCCATCAAGCGTCCAGAACAGCCGCTCGACACCCCAAAAACAACCCATGCCAAAAACGGCGGCCTCCATACCCGCGGGAACATCCGTGACAAGCGGCGTGCCAAAGGTGAAATGCGGTGCCGAGATCGGCATCGCGGTTGCGCGCCCGGGCAAGGCCGCATCGCGTACGACCATTTCTGATTTGGCGCGGTTGGCAAAAAACATCGGCTGTCTCCTTTATCGCGGGGTTATTGGGTATCTATTCTGCGGGCGCCAAAAGACGACCCTGAAACACGGTTTCGTGACCGGCCCCGGGATGGCGCGGGATCAATAACGCAAGCGCAAATGACGTGCCTGCCATACATGCCGCCACAATAAACACAGCTGCGGGCGAGACCAGCCACAAATATCCCAGCCCTGCCGGCAAAAACACCGCCGCGATATGGTTAATTGTAAAGGCCACCGCCGCCGTCGGCGCGATATCCTGCGGATCAGCGATTTTCTGGAAATAGGTTTTCAGCGCTAGCGCCAGTGCAAACAGCATATGGTCGATCACATAGAGCGCGGCCGCAATAACCACCCCCCAGCCAAAGAAATACAGCCCGCCATAAGCAACAAAAACCGCAACCAACCCCGCATATTCAAACAATAGCGCACGGCGTTCACCAAAGATCTGCACGATCCTCCCCATCAGCGGCGCGACAATAATATTGACGACGAGGTTGATCGTATAAAGCGCCGTGATTTCATGCACTTTGAAGCCGAATTTTTCGACCATCATAAAGCCCGCAAACACGACAAAAATCTGCCGCCGCGCGCCCGCCATGAATTGCAGCGCATAGTAAAGCCAATAGCGTTTGCGCAGCACAAATGTTTTCAATTGCGGGTGCGGGGCTTCGAACTGTGGATAGGCGAACAGGCAAAACAGCGCGACAATGGCCGTAAACCCGCCTGACACCATATAGACAAAATTATAGCTCAGGTCATAGCTGCGCCATGTCGAAATAATCAGAATATAGGCAACCAGCGTTGCCCCCGATCCCGCCGCCATAAGCCAGCCAATCGTTTGCGGCGCACGTTTCTTGTCGATCCATTGCAGCTGCAAGGACTGGTTCACCGTTTCATAGTAATGGAACCCGATTGATGACAGCATCGTCAGCGTGAGAATCCCGCCCATGGTAGGGAACTGCGCAGTCAGCGCAGTCGCCACGCCCAGCATCGTCAGCGCCACCATGCCCAAGACCTGTTCGCGCATGAACATGATAATCGCGATCACGCCAATTGCCAGAAACCCCGGAATTTCGCGCACCGTATGCAGCCAGCCGATGTCGCTTCCGTCAAATTCGGCGACATCAATGACAAAGTTATTCAGCAAGGCAAGCCATGTCGAAAACGCGACAGGCATGGCCATTGCCATCAAAAACAGCAGGGCGGCAGGGCGGCGCCAGACCGGCAACGCGGGGGCATCTTCGAGACGGATAATTTTCATGCGCAAACCATTACGCCCAATCACAGGCTTTGGCGATAGAGCACTTTGCACAGATCAGTCGCGGTTGACGCACAGTTGCTGTGACACCCCACCGCAGGCGCAAGGCTCGTGTTTGATCCACATCAAGGATATATTTCGCAAACGCCATACAAGAGACCCTGCGAACAGACCCAATTCATTGGAAAACCCATGTCAACGACACCTCAGCAGTCTCTTTATGCCGCGCGCGAACCGATTTTTCCCAAGCGCGTAAAAGGTTATTATCGCACGCTCAAATGGTGGGTGATGGCCGTCACGCTGGGAATTTACTACCTGACACCGTGGATCAGATGGGACCGCGGGCCGAACCTGCCTGACCAAGCCGTATTGATCGATCTTGCACACCGCCGATTCTATTTCTTCTGGATCGAAATCTGGTCGCACGAATTCTATTTTGTCGCGGGTCTGCTGATCATGGCGGGCTTGGGGCTGTTTTTGTTCACCTCGGCACTGGGGCGGGTCTGGTGTGGCTACACCTGCCCGCAAACGGTCTGGACCGATCTGTTTATCCTTGTCGAACGCTGGATCGAAGGCGACCGCAACGCGCGTGTGCGCCTGTGGAAATCCAAATGGGATATGCGCAAATGGCGGCTTCGGATAATCAAATGGGTGGTGTGGTTTATGATCGCTGTCGCAACGGGCGGCGCTTGGGTATTTTATTTTGCAGATGCGCCGTCGCTTGCGGTCGCACTTGTCACCTTTGAGGCCCCATCAATCGCATGGGCCACAATTGGGGTGCTGGCTGCGACAACGATGATCTTTGGCGGGTTCATGCGCGAACAGGTCTGCAACTACATGTGCCCTTGGCCGCGCATCCAAGCCACAATGATGGATCCCGAAACCCTGACCGTTGCCTACCGCGACTGGCGCGGAGAGCCGCGCGGCAAGAAACGCGACGCCAATGCAGGTGACTGTATCGACTGCATGGCTTGCGTGAACGTCTGCCCTGCAGGCATCGACATCCGTGACGGCCAGCAGATGGAATGCATTACTTGCGCGCTTTGTATTGATGCCTGCGATGACATCATGGCCAAGATCGGCAAACCACGCGGGTTGATCGACTATCTTGCGCTATCCGACCAAGAAGCGGAATCAAAAGGCAAACCCGCCAAGAAAGTCTGGCAGCACATGCTGCGCCTGCGCACGGTGATATACACGGCGCTTTGGGCGCTGATCGGGATCGGTCTGGTTTTTGCGCTCTTTATCCGCTCTGACATCGAAATGACGGTGTCGCCCGTGCGCAACCCGACATTCGTGACCCTCTCTGACGGGACAATCCGCAATATCTATGATATGCGCCTGCTGAATAAAAACGGCGAAGACCGCACGTTTCACCTGTCACTGGTGTCGGATGAAATCTTGCGTATCGAACTCGAAGGCACAGCCGAGCGCACGATCATCGTGCCTGCCAATGAAACCTTGCTGCAGCGGGTCTATGTATCCGCGCGGCCAAGCGATCCGGCTGCGACCGTTGACCGGACCGACCTGCGGCTTTGGGTCGAAGACATGACATCGGGCGAACGCGCCTATAAAGATACGATTTTTAACGGAAGGGCAGCACAATGACGCGCGAATTTACCGGCTGGCACATGCTAGGGATTATGGTTGTGATGTTTGGCACAATTATCGCCGTGAACCTGACGCTGGCCTATAATGCAGTCAAAACATTCCCCGGGCTGGAAACCCGCAATTCCTATGTCGTCAGCCAAAGCTTTGACGCCGACCGTGCGGCGCAAAATGCGCTGGGTTGGACGCTGGACACGCAACTGACACATACGCAATTGTCGCTTGCGATCACCGACGCGCAAGGTGCGCACGTGACGCCCAAAATCATCAGCGCCACCTTGGGCCGCGCCACGAATGTGGCGCAGGACATGACACCGGAATTCACGATCATTGACGGCGTGATGCGGGCCGATGTCGATGCAGGCGCGGGCTATTGGAACCTGCGCATCGTGCTCGAGGCCGAAGACGGCACCCAGTTTCGCCGTCGGGTACAGTTGACCGCAAAATGACCCAAGCCGCCGCCTGTCCGGCCTGTATCGGCCTGCCCGAAGCAACGCTGGAAAAAGCCGCATCAAACGGCAACAGCGAAGTGATGCTGGCGCTGCCGGCCATTCACTGCGTGGCCTGTATCAACGGGGTTGAACGGGCCTTGCGTGGCATGGACGGCGTTGCCAATGCGCGGGTGAACCTGTCGATGAAACGGGTGGTTATCGGCCTGAATGCCCCGATCCCGACCGAAGCGCTGATTGATACGCTCGAACTTGCCGGATTTGAGGCGCGCGCGCTGGATGCATCACTGCTTGGTGCCGAAAGCGACAGTTATGGCGCCGGATTGATGACGCGGATCGCGGTGTCCGGCTTTGCGATGATGAACGTCATGCTGTTGTCCGTTGCTGTCTGGTCGGGCGCGGTCGGGGCCACGCAACATCTGTTCCATATGATCAGCGCGATGATCGCGCTGCCCGCGCTGGTCTATGCCGCGCAGCCGTTTTTCCATAACGCTTGGTCCGCGCTTTCGGTGCGGCGGTTGAATATGGATGTGCCGATTTCGCTGGCGATCATTCTGGCGGCGGGCATGTCACTGTTTGAAACATTCGTCGGCGGCGCGCAGGCCTATTTTGACGCGGCCTTGTCGCTGACGTTCTTTTTGCTGATCGGGCGCTATCTTGATCACCGCAGCCGCAAAGCCGCCGCATCCGCGGCAGCACAGCTTTCCGCGCTTGAAGTGCCACGCGTCATGCGCCTGCGCAATGGCGCGCGCGAAATGGTGGATTTCGCGGCCCTTGAAATTGGCGATCTGATTCAGGTTTTGCCCGGTGGCCGTATTCCGGTTGACGGGGTTGTGACCGATGGCAGCAGCCAAATCGACCGTTCCTTGTTGACTGGTGAAAGCCGCGTGGCCGATGCGCATGTCGACACGGTCGTCACGGCAGGCGCGGTCAATATGACCGGACCGCTGACCATCCGCGCGACCACCGTTGGTGCTGATACGACATTGCGCAAGATGGTCACAATGGTTGATCAGGCCGAAGCGGTGCGCAACCGCTATACCGCCATCGCCGACCGCGCCGCCGCAATCTATGCGCCTGTGGTGCATCTGCTGGCGCTGGTCGCGTTTATGGCTTGGGTCGCAATTTCGGGCGATGTGCGGCTCTCGCTCAATATCGCGGTTGCGGTGCTGATTATCACCTGCCCTTGCGCGCTTGGGCTGGCGGTGCCTGCGGTTTCAACCACCGCCGCAGGGCGGCTGTTTCGCGCGGGGCTATTGGTCAAGGACGGCACCGCGCTTGAACGTCTGGCCGAGGTCGACACCGTTGTTTTCGACAAGACCGGCACGCTGACCATGCCCGCCGCGGCGCGCGACGCGCTTGACGCGCAGGCGCAAGCGGTCGCATTGGCGCTGACCAAAGATTCAAGCCACCCCATCGCCCAAGCCATCGCCGCATCCTTGCAAGGGGTCAGCCCTGCGATGGTCACAGCGCAAGAAGAACTGTCAGGGCGCGGGCTGCGCGCTACATGGAACGGGCAAACCGTGCGGCTTGGGTCTGGCGCATGGCTGGGCGCAAAGGCGGGCACATATTTGCAAATCGGCGAAGCCGCGCCGCAAAAAATTTCCCTGCGATCAGAACTGCGCGAAGGCGCAGCGGGATTGGTCAAAGCATGGCAGGATGCGGGGCTGGATGTGCATCTTGTGTCAGGTGATGACGCGGATGAAACCGCCAAAATCGCAGGCCAGCTCGGGATCACGCAGTGGCAGGCAGATGCCAAACCCGACGCCAAAATTGCCTATATCAACGGGCTGTCGGATGCGGGCGCAAAGGTGCTGATGGTCGGAGACGGGCTCAACGATACCGGCGCGCTGGCCGCGGCCTATGCATCCGTATCGCCTGCCACGGCGGCGGATGCATCGCGCGCGGCGTCCGATATCGTGCTGCTCAATGACAGCTTGCTCCCGCTGATCGAATTGCCAAGGGTTGCACGTGCGGCAAAACGGCGGATCATCGAAAACTTTGCGATTTCAGCGGGCTATAACGCGATTGCCATTCCGGTCGCGCTTTTGGGATTTGCCACGCCGCTTTTGGCGGCGATTGCAATGTCGACATCATCAATTACAGTGCTATTGAACGCGCTGCGACTGCGGGGGCGTCTATGAATATTCTGGTCATCTTGATTCCGGTGTCGCTTGTGCTTGGCGGGCTCGGGCTTGCCGCCTTCCTGTGGAGCCTGCGCAGCGCGCAATACGAAGACCTAGACGGGGACGCATGGCGCATCTTGTCCGAAGACGAAGACAAGCCGCGCGACTGATGACGCTCGTCGGCTGACGACCCGTCTTTGCGCTATCAAGCGTGCAATCACAAAAAATGTATCGTCACCGCCTCGCCGCTGTTGACTCGGGGGTTTTGCATGCCTAATTACGATACGTTATCACTCGGACGTGCTGAGTGCTAACACAAGAGAAACCCGAACTGGAGAAGTTCTGAAATGGCATTTACACCACTTCACGACCGCGTACTCGTTCGTCGCATTGAAGGCGACGAAAAGACTGTTGGCGGCTTGATCATTCCTGACAGCGCAAAAGAAAAGCCCGCTGAAGGCGAAGTTGTAAGCACTGGCGAAGGCGCGCGCAAAGACAGCGGTGAGCTGATCCCGATGGCTGTGAAAGCAGGCGACAAGGTGCTGTTTGGCAAATGGTCCGGCACAGAAGTCAAGATCGACGGCGAAGACCTGTTGATCATGAAAGAAAGCGACATTCTCGGAATTCTGTAATTCCGGCGCAGGTGGATCAAGATCCACCCTACGCATGTCACGCAATTAGAAATTTAAGGAGCACATGAAAATGGCTGCTAAAGACGTAAAGTTCGGCACAGACGCCCGCAATAAAATGCTCAAGGGTGTGAACATTCTGGCTGACGCTGTGAAAGTCACCCTTGGCCCAAAAGGCCGTAACGTTGTTTTGGACAAATCTTTCGGCGCGCCGCGCATCACCAAAGACGGTGTATCGGTTGCCAAAGAAATCGAACTGGAAGACAAGTTCGAAAACATGGGCGCACAAATGGTTAAGGAAGTTGCTTCCCGGACCAATGACGAAGCTGGTGACGGTACAACAACCGCAACAGTTCTGGCCCAAGCCATCGTTCGCGAAGGCATGAAATCAGTTGCTGCGGGCATGAACCCAATGGATCTCAAGCGCGGCATCGATCTGGCAACAGCCAAAGTTGTTGAAGCGATCAAAGCCGCAGCACGCCCAGTCAACGACAGCGACGAAGTGGCCCAAGTCGGGACCATTTCAGCAAACGGCGAAGCTGAAATCGGTCGTCAGATCGCGGACGCCATGCAGCGCGTTGGCAACGAAGGTGTGATCACCGTCGAAGAAAACAAAGGTCTGGAAACAGAAACCGATGTTGTTGAAGGCATGCAGTTCGACCGCGGTTACCTGTCCCCTTACTTTGTGACCAACACAGAGAAAATGACAACCGAGCTGGAAGACGCGATCATCCTGCTGCACGAAAAGAAACTTTCGTCGCTGCAGCCAATGGTTCCGCTTCTCGAATCTGTGATCCAGTCCGGTAAGCCTTTGCTGATCATCGCGGAAGATGTTGAAGGCGAAGCGCTGGCAACTCTCGTGGTGAACAAACTGCGCGGCGGGCTGAAAATTGCGGCTGTTAAGGCACCTGGTTTCGGCGACCGTCGCAAAGCCATGTTGCAAGACATCGCGATCCTGACCGGCGGCCAAGTGATTTCCGAAGACCTGGGCATGAAGCTTGAGAACGTCACAATCGACATGCTGGGTTCAGCCAAGCGCATTGCGATCACCAAAGACGAAACAACAATCGTTGACGGCGCAGGCGACAAGGCCGAGATCGAAGCACGGGTCAACCAGATCCGCGGCCAGATCGAAGAAACAACATCCGACTACGACCGTGAAAAACTGCAAGAACGCGTTGCCAAACTGGCTGGCGGTGTTGCTGTTATCCGTGTCGGCGGCATGTCCGAAGTGGAAGTCAAAGAACGCAAAGACCGCGTTGATGACGCGCTGAACGCGACACGCGCTGCGGTCCAAGAAGGCGTTGTTGTCGGTGGTGGCGTTGCGCTGATCCAAGCCGCCAAAGCACTGGACGGGCTGACAGGTCTGAACTCTGACCAAGACGTTGGTATCGCGATCATCCGCAAAGCAATCGAAGCGCCACTGCGCCAGATCGCTGAAAACGCAGGTGTTGACGGTGCGGTTGTTGCGGGCAAGATCCGCGAAAGCAGCGACAAGGCTTTCGGCTTTAACGCACAAACCGAAGAATATGGCGACATGTTCAAATTCGGCGTGATCGACCCTGCCAAAGTTGTACGCACAGCGTTGCAAGACGCCGCATCTGTGGCTGGCCTGCTGATCACAACCGAAGCAATGGTTGCCGACAAGCCATCCAAAGAAGGCGCCGGTGGCGGCATGCCTGACATGGGCGGCATGGGCGGCATGGGCGGCATGATGTAAGCAGAATTTCCGCAAGGAAATTCGGCTCAGACTGCAGGGCGGCAGTCGTTTCTCCAGAAACGACGAGAGCCATGAAGTCTATTTGCCAAACACATAAAACTAATTGAAGGGCGGTCCCATCCGGGGCCGCCCTTTTTGCGTTGCACGCCAGAGTTTCATCGAAACTCTGGTCACAAAATCTCGATGAGATTTTGCCAGCGCTGGACGCCACCGTTTGCCACAGATAACGTCGCGCGGATGAACCTGTTCCAATCCCCCGAATTTGCGCGCGATATGAAGCACGGCGAAGAAGCCGCGGTTGATGCGCTGTTGACCCAATCTTTTGGCAGCCCTGCCGAAGCGCAGCTTGTGGCCAAACTCCGCAAGGCGCGCGTCATTGCGGGCGAAACGGTCCTGCCGATGGGCGGGCGAATCATCGGCTACTACGCGCTGTCATATCTGGTGAAGCCCAAAGGCTGGCTGTGTCTGGCGCCTGTGGCGATCCATTCCGATGTGCAGGGGCGCGGCTATGGCAGACGGATGCTTGGCGTGCTGACAGAATGGGCGCGGCTGACCAAAACCCCGGTGGTGGTCTTGGGGAACCCAGATTTCTATGCCCGCGCAGGGTTTTCACATGAACTGGCCAAAAACCTGCAATCCCCCTACCCGATCAAAAACACGCTGGTCGCAGGCATCGACCAAGCGCCCGCGCAAACGCTTGTCTATCCGGCGGCCTTCACACAATGAGGCTATTTGTGCTTGTGACGCTGACGATGACAGCTTTTGCCGCAAATTCGGTACTGAACCGTATAGGCGTGGCGCGATTTGGCATGGACCCGCTTGGCTTTGCCGCGATCAGGGTAATTGCGGGTGCGGGCATGCTTTGGCTGTTGATTGCACTGCGCAGCAAGTCCGCCCCGACCGTATTCACCCGCAAACGTCTTGCCGGAGCCGCGAGCTTGGCCACCTATATGATCGGATTTTCATGGGCCTATCAGGGGCTAGATGCTGGCTTCGGCGCGTTGATCCTGTTTGGCGCGCTTCAGGTTGTTATCTTTGGCTGGGCCATCGTTGAAAAGCAGCCGATCGCACCGCTGCGCTGGCTGGGCGTGACGCTGTCGCTCATCGGGCTTTGTGTCTTGCTCTGGCCCACGCAATCCAGCCCGACACCGCTGGTCAGCGTTGCGGCGATGATTGCCGCCGCCGTGGGCTGGGGGGCATACACGCTCCTTGGGCGCCGCGAAACCGATCCGCTGGGCGCGACGGCAAGCAATTTTCTTTTGTGTGTGCCTCTGGTGGCGATCGGGCTGCTGGACATGGGCGCGGTGCCGATGATGGGGATCGCTACCGCCGTGACCGCGGGCGCGCTCACGTCCGGGCTGGGCTATGCGCTGTGGTATCAGATCTTGCCCAAACTCGCGACGCCCGTCGCAGGCACAGCACAACTGAGCGTGCCCGTAATTGCCGTTGGCTTTGGCGCGTTGTTTCTGGGAGAGCCGATTAGCGCGCGGATGGTGGTTGCGGGCATTCTTGTGCTGGGCGGCATCGGATTGTCGCTGATCACACAAAGGTGACGCATGGTTTGCCCTTTTCCTATGCCGCAAGCCTGCTATCTATAGCTGTATGAAATACGTCATTGCAGCCTTCGCTTGCCTATTCGGGTCCGCATCCGCGGCGCAGGATTGCGTTGTGCTTTTGCACGGGCTTGCCCGTTCGGAAATGTCGCTGACCCCGATGCAGCTGGTGCTCGAGGATGCGGGCTATAGGGTGGTGAACCGTGGCTACCCATCCACCGAAGCCCCGATTGAAACGCTTGTGAATGACCATCTGACCGAAGATGTTGCCGCCTGTGGTGACGCGCGGATCAACTTTGTGACCCATTCGATGGGCGGGATTCTGGTGCGGCTTTGGCTGACCGAAAACCGCCCCGAACAGATGGGCCGCGTGGTTATGCTCGGGCCACCTAACGGCGGGTCGGAACTGGTTGATATTTTCGGCGAGTTCGAGCCGTTTCAATGGGTGAACGGCCCTGCCGGCCTGCAGCTGGGCACCGAACCCAGCAGCGTACCCAATAGCATCGCATATCTGCCAGTCGAGATCGGCATTATCGCCGGCGACCGCAGCCTGAACCTTGTCTATTCCGCCCTAATCGAGGGGCCGGACGACGGCAAGGTTTCAGTCGCCTCTACGCGGCTCGACGGGATGACCGACATGATCATCCTGCCCGTCACCCATACGTTCATGATGAACAATCCGCTGGTCATGGAAGAGGTTCTGCTGTTCCTCAAGAACGGACGCTTTGACCACAGCCTGAGCCTGACCGACATCATCTTGGGGCTTGATTAACCCTTTGTGACAATCCGGTTCACATGGCCCATCTTACGGCCCGGTTTGACATCCGCCTTGCCATATAGGTGGATCGCCGCATCCGTGTGCGCAAGTTCCGGCAAGCGGTCCATATCGTCACCGATCAGGTTTTCCATCACGACATCCGCATGGCGCACACCGCTGCCCAAAGGCCAGCCCGCAACGGCACGGATATGCTGTTCAAACTGGCAGACCGTACAGCCATTCTGGGTCCAATGCCCCGAATTATGCACACGCGGCGCGATTTCATTCACGATCAACCCGTTTGGGGTCACGAATAATTCAACCCCCATCACACCAACATAATCAAGCGCGTTCAGGATATTCGCAGCAAGCAACACCGCATCTGTGCGTTGGCTCGGCTTGAGGTTGGCAGGCACGGTTGTGGTGCGTAAAATGCCGTCTTCATGGACATTTTCGCCCGGATCATAACAGGCAACCGCACCGTCAGCGCCGCGCGCGCCAATGATCGACACCTCGTGGCTAAAGTTGATAAACCCTTCAAGGATCGCGGGTGCGCCAGCCATATCGGCCAGTGCCTGATCGGCATCTAGGGGTGCCATGATCCGCGCTTGGCCCTTGCCATCATAACCCATGCGCCGCGTTTTCAGGATCGCGGGCGTGCCTATTTCGGCAATCGCCTTGGCCAGATCACCTGCGTTTTCCACATTCGCAAAGGGCGCGGTTTGCAGACCCAAGCTTTGCAAGAAATTCTTTTCGGTCAGCCTGTCCTGACTTGTCGCCAACGCCTGACGGCCCGGATGGATCGGCGCAAGCGATTCAAGCAGGTCCAGCGCAGAGGTCGGGATATTTTCGAACTCATAGGTGATCACATCCACCGCATTGCCAAAGGCCGTGAGAGCCGCGTGATCATCGTAGCTTGCCGTTGTCACCGCATGGGCAACATCGGCGGCGGGCGGGTTTGCGCCCGGTTCAAAGATGTGGGTTTTCAGCCCCAGACGTGATGCGGCAGCTGATAGCATGCGGCCCAACTGGCCACCGCCCAAAATACCGATTGTGGCCCCGACGGGCAAAGGCTTAGTCATTTGTCGGTTCATCCGGAATAGAGGCAGAAAGTGCGGCGCGCCACGCATCAAGACGGGCCGCCAGCGCAGGATCTTGCAACGCAAGGATACCTGCGGCCATCAACCCGCCATTCTTGGCACCGGCTGCGCCAATGGCCATAGTGGCCACGGGAAAGCCGCGCGGCATTTGCAAGATCGAATAAAGACTATCAACACCCGACAGCGCATTGGTTTGCACAGGGATACCAATCACCGGCACGCGGGTTTTGGACGCCATCATGCCTGGCAAATGCGCAGCCCCGCCAGCGCCTGCAATAATCACCTGCAAACCGCGGTCGACCGCTGTCTTGCCATAATCCCACAACCGGTCTGGGGTGCGGTGCGCCGAAACGATTTTGGTCTCGTAAGCGACACCCAATTCATCAAGCACATCTGCCGCCTCGCGCATGGTGGGCCAATCGGATTGGCTGCCCATTATAATGCCGACCATCGGTTGCGTCATGTTCAGATATCCCTGATTTCAAAAGGAAGCGGCACTATAGCCAAGGCGCGCCGCGCTGCAACGCCATTTCACGCAATAATATCAGGCAAAATGCGATCTTCGAGACGGACAATCTTGTCCTTGAGAAGCAGCTTTTGCCGTTTGAGCCGCTTGAGCGTCAGCATATCCGGCGCACCGCGTTCATTCAGCGCTGTAATCGCCGTATCAAGATCACGATGTTCCTGTTTCATGACGGCCAGCTCAACGCGCAAAACCTCTACCTGATCCATTTTAGAAGAGCTGTTCATAGATACCTGTGCCCGTTTCCCTGTATTCAAGTCGACTATATGCCAAGCCTTAGCACAAAACATCTTAATACTTACACTTGATCAATTGCACGCAGCCCCCCATATTTTAGGAAAGGTCGCCGCAATCGGGGCCGCAAACGCGACAGTCGCTTAGCAAAGGACGTGTCTAATGACAAAACTGGCTTTGGGAACCCATCCGTTCCTTCTTGGATTTGAACAGCTTGAACGGCTGGTCGAACGCACCGCGAAAACCGGCAATGACGGTTATCCGCCCTACAACATCGAACAGACATCTGAAAACTCCTACCGGATTACGCTGGCGGTTGCCGGTTTTTCCGAAAACGATCTTGCGATCACCGTCGAGGATAGCTCGCTTGTGATCCGTGGCCGCCAGAACGACGAAGCCGAAGGGCGGGTCTATCTGCATCGGGGCATTGCCGCGCGGCAGTTCCAGCGGTCATTTGTGCTGGCCGACGGGGTCGATGTCGGTGAAGCAACCATCGAAAACGGGTTGCTGCATGTCGACCTGACCCGCGCTGTGCCTGATCGCGTCGTGCAAACAATCAACATCCGGAAAGGATAAGCCATGAACACCAAGTTTGACATGGACGCTCTCGCGTCGGACATCGTTTACGTGAAACCCGTTTTGGCCGCTGACCTGCCCGCGGATATGCGCGAACAGATCGGTGATCTGGAAACACTGTTTTCAGTCCATAACGCCGAAGGCGAACAGCTTGCGCTTGTTGCCAACCGCAAACTGGCCTTTCACCTTGCCCGCGAAAACGACATGGTGCCGGTCACCGTACACTAAAGCCAGATACCGTAGGTTTCCTGCATATATTTGACGCAAGCGGCGTTGGCCTCTGACCGGTCCGCGCCGTCAAAAACATTGGAAGCCAGCGCGGCCTGATCATGCGCTCCCGTTGTTGGCGGTATTGCGAATCCGGACGCGCAAAGGATACCAATACCCTTGCGTTCAAGGTGCCCTGACAGCCAGATGTCATCAACCGACCAAAGCACAGGCGGGATATCAAACATCGTTTCGTCAAAGAAGTCGGGCTTGACCAAAACCGCGCCAAAACCTTCGGCAACATGCACAAACCCGGGCTTTGCATAGCGCAAAAGCCCGTTCGGCTTTGGAACGATATGACCGGTCAGCAGTTGTCGCAATTTACGCTTAAGCAGCGCCCACATATGCGCCTGTGTAAAATCGGTGAACCGTGCGCGCACGGGTGGCGGGCCGTGGCGTGACGGCGCCAGAATGCCAGCCCTATGCGCCTGCCCCAACGCACTTGTTGTTACGGCAATATCGCTGCGCGGCCCACGCGCGGCGATCATCTGTTCGATCCAGCGCGGATGATAAATGCGGTCATCATCGCAATAGATTAAATCTGCATCAGTGCCCGCAAGTTCACGCGCCGCAAATAATGCCTTTGTTGCAGGCCCGATATCCTCTTCGGGCTGGATGATATTGATCCCCTTAGGGACATCGGGCAATTGCCCGTCCCAATCAGGAAAACGGCGATATGCCTTGGGAATATAGAGCCGAATTTCGTCAACGGGCGCGGTTTGCCGCAACAATCCCTCAAGTGCGGGCTGAAGGTCGGAAAACCGCGGCGGGATTGTAGAAAGAGATACAATAAGGCTCATTTTCTTGCTTCCTATTCTTGCACTGCCGCCCTGCCTAGAGCCAAATTCCATATGTATCTTGCATGTACTTAATGCAAAACGCGCTCGCGCTTGATCTACCATGCCCCTCAATGGTCGCATCAACCAAGGCATGCACATCTCGGCCACCGGCATACTGCGGTTTGGGAATACCGGCTGGCGACCAGATTGGCACATTGTTTCGCGCCATATTTCCGGACAACCAATGGTCGTCAACCGTCCAGACAACTTGAGGGATATCAAAGACATCGGACGTAAAGAACGATGGTTTGACCAAAACACCGCCCCATCCGCGCGCAACATCAACAAATCCGGAAACTGCCATATGTGGCATTTGCGGCCGTGGCCGCCGTGTCAACGTGACCAATTCGCTCCCGATCTGTAGCGCACGCCTGCCACGATAAGCCAAATCTTTTTTGGCACGAACCGCGCGCGGCATTTGGCGTTTGCCCCCGCCGGCAACATGATCGCCATCGGCAGCGATACATTGATCCGGACGCGCTTTTGCTTCAGCGATCAAGCGCGCAAAGCGGGTTGGCTCATAGGATATATCGTCATCGCAATAGATTATGTTGCAGTCGGTTCCGCGCATCTCATCGACCGCGAATAGAACCTTGCTCGCTGGACCAAGGTCATCGTCGGGCTGGATGACCCGTATGCCTTTTGGCACAGCGGGGGCTTGCCCGTCATATTCGGGAAAGCGGCGGAACCGCTTTGGCACATATAGGCGTATTTCGTCGATATTGGCGGTCTGGGCCAAAAGCGCATCAAAAACCGGACCAAGATGGGCGAAGCGGGGCGGGATCGCTGTCAACGAAACAATCGTGGGCACACCGCTTCTCCAGTATCTTGGCTTCAGGGTTTAACCCTTGATCAGACCCATGCTTTCAAGCTTCAGGATCACCTGATGTGCGCAATTGTCGACGGCAACGCTTTCGGTTTCAAGGCTTAGTTCAGGGTTTTCAGGCACGTCGTAAGGGTCTGAAATGCCGGTGAATTCCTTGATCTTGCCTTCGCGGGCCAGTTTATACAGCCCCTTGCGGTCGCGGCGTTCGCATTCTTCGATTGATGTCGCGACGTGGACTTCGATGAAGGCACCGAATTGTTCGATATCTTCACGTACTGCACGGCGGGTTGCCGCATAGGGCGCGATCGGCGCGCAAATCGCGATGCCGCCGTTTTTGGTGATCTCGGACGCAACATAACCGATCCGGCGAATGTTCAGATCGCGGTGTTCCTTGCTAAAGCCAAGTTCCGACGACAGGTTCTTGCGCACGATATCGCCGTCCAGCAATGTCACGGGACGCCCGCCCATTTCCATCAATTTGACCATCAACGCGTTTGCAATTGTCGATTTGCCAGAACCCGAGAAGCCTGTGAAAAATACGGTAAAGCCCTGACTTGCCCGTGGTGGACGGGTTCTGCGCAGTTCTTCAACCACAGTGGGGAAAGAGAACCATTCCGGAATCTCGAGCCCTTCGGACAGGCGGCGGCGCAATTCTGTACCGGAAATATTCAAGATGGTCACATCGTCTTTGTCCGCAATCTCATCTGCGGGCTCGTATTGGGCACGGTCCTGCACATAAACCATGTGCTTAAAGTCGACCATTTCGATGCCCATTTCGGCCTGATGTTCGCGGAACAGGTCCTGCGCATCATAGGGGCCATAGAAATCTTCGCCGGCAGAGTTTTTGCCGGGGCCTGCATGGTCACGCCCAACGATAAAGTGGGTACAGCCGTGGTTTTTGCGGATCAACCCGTGCCAAACGGCCTCGCGCGGGCCGGCCATACGCATCGCAAGGTTCAACAGTGACATCGCGGTGGTGGATGCAGGATATTGGTCAAGCACCGCCTCGTAGCAGCGCACGCGGGTAAAGTGATCGATATCGCCGGGTTTCGTCAGGCCAACAACGGGGTGGATCAACAGGTTGGCTTGGGCTTCGCGGGCGGCGCGGAATGTCAGTTCCTGATGCGCGCGGTGCAGCGGATTGCGGGTCTGGAAGGCCACGACCTTGCGCCAGCCCATTTTGCGGAAATAGGCACGCAATTCATTGGGCGTATCGCGGCGCGCACGGAAATCATAATGCACAGGTTGCTGGATACCCGTGACAGGGCCGCCAAGGTAAACCGCGCCCGCGTGGTTGTGCAGATAGTTCACCGCAGGGTGCGCTACGTCATCCGCGCCAAATACTTTTTCGGCTTCGCGTGACTTGTTCGGCACCCATTTGTCGGTGACAGTCATCGTCGCAAGGATCACGCCTTCTTGGTCGCGCAGCGCGATGTCCTGGCCAACCTCGACCGTATCGGCAAATTTTTCGGTCACATCGAGCGTGATCGGCATCGGCCAAAGTGTGCCATCAGCAGTGCGCATGTTTTCGACAACACCGTTGTAATCGGCTTCGGACAGGAACCCTTTCAACGGGTTAAAGCCGCCGTTCATCAACAGTTCCAGATCACAAATCTGGCGCGGCGTCAGATCGTGGCTAATCAGATCGCCGGCTTCGGCCTTGAGTTTCTGGGCGCTGTCATAAGACACGTATAATTCGGGGATCGGGGCCAGGTCTTGGGTCATGAATACTCTCTGACAATAATGTGCAATTTAGGGCGGGAATAGACCCGCGTTGCGGCCAATGTCTAGCACAACAATGCAGAAAAGACAGGTGTTCGCGCGTGAGGCCGGTACATAGAACCAAAGCGGCGCCTGCGCAGCGCAATTGGACTGTGGGTCTTGTAATAGTCACTGCGCAAAATAAAAGGCCGGGCGCGTATTGCCCGGCCTGAAACAATCATTGGCGCAATGTTATTCTTGTTCCGCGATAAACCGTTCAGCGTCCAAAGCAGCCATACAGCCCATCCCCGCAGAGGTCACCGCCTGCCGGTAGATATGATCCGTCAGATCACCTGCGGCAAAGACGCCGGGAATCGCCGTGCGGGTACTGCCCGGTTCAACGGCGACATAGCCGCCGCTATGCAATTCCAACTGGTCTTTGACCAATTCGGACGCGGGCGCATGGCCAATCGCGATAAACACGCCTTTGGCCGGAATATCGGTAATTTCGCCGGTTTTCGTGTGTTTGACCTTGATGCCTTCGACACCAAGCGGCGCATCGGTGCCATAGATTTCTTCAATCTCGTGGAACCAGAGCGTTTCGATCTTGGGGTTCTTGTGCAGCCGGTCTTGCAAGATCTTTTCCGCGCGCAATTCGTCGCGGCGATGCACAAGCGTTACCTTGGACGCAAAATTGGTCAAGAACAGCGCTTCTTCGACGGCGGTATTGCCGCCACCGACCACCACGATTTCCTGACCGCGATAAAAGAACCCGTCGCAGGTCGCACAGGCGCTGACGCCAAACCCCTTGAACTTTTCCTCGGAGGGCAGGCCCAGCCATTTCGCGCGCGCACCCGTACACAAAATTACCGCGTCAGCCGTATAGACCGTGCCGCTGTCGGATTGCGCAGTAAAGGGACGGTTTTGCAGGTCAAGTTCGGTGATGATGTCGCCGATAATCTCGCAGCCCATCGCGCGGGCGTGCGCCTCTTGGCGCAGCATAAGATCGGGGCCTTGCACTTCGGTGTCACCGGGCCAGTTTTCAACCTCGGTGGTTGTGGTCAACTGACCACCCGGCTCGATGCCTTGCACAAGGATTGGTTCCAGCATGGCGCGCGCGGCATAGACGCCGGCGGTATAGCCCGACGGGCCAGAGCCGATAATCAGAACTTTGGTGTGGCGTGTCGCAGACATGGGTGGCCTCTTTGTTTTTCAATCCGTCTTGATATAGCGGCGCGGCAGCGCGGATGAAAGACCGCGCATAGCAAACATGCACATGACAATTGTTACCAATGTTTGAAATAATATTGCGCCCACCCGCGCAGTTGCGTAGTATTTGGAAAAAACACAAAGGATCCCCGATGCCGGGCACGAAACTTGATGAAATCGACCGTATGATTCTGGCTGAATTACAGGCCGACGGACGTATGACCAATGTTGAACTCGCCAAACGTGTCGGAATTTCGGCCCCGCCTTGCTTGCGCCGTGTGCGCACGCTGGAAGAACAAGGGTTCATTCACGGCTATCATGCGGATGTGAACGCGCGCGAACTGGGTTTCGAAGTACAGGTTTTTGCGATGGTTGGCCTCGTCAGCCAAGCCGAAGTTGACCTCAGCGCCTTTGAAAAACGCTGCGCCGGCTGGCCGCTGGTCCGCGAATGCCACATGCTGAATGGCGAAGTCGATTTTATTCTCAAATGTGTGGCCCCTGATCTGCGCAGCTTTCAGCGGTTCCTGACCGAAGAACTGACCAGCGCCGATAACGTTGCATCCGTCAAGACATCGCTGGTAATACGCGGCGCCAAAGACGAACCCGGTGTGCCGTTTGACGTGCTCGAAGCGCGGCTTGCGCAAAAAGCCTAGCCGCAACTGACGCCGGTTTTCCGGCATTAACGAAATCTTGGCGCAATTCTGCTTTTTTGTCCCTGCGGTTTTAACGGCGGTAATGGCCTATGCGTGCCAACGACCTGCCTAAAGTACAGGTTTGCTGTGTACAGCGATGTCCGCTATTGCACTGTGCATCAGGCAAGTGCTGGCGCGCAATATGCCCGTCCGATGGATAAAGAAATTTAAAGTAGCAGATTTATGCCCACATTCAGTATCGCTAACGGCAATTCAACCACATTCACCGATACGACACCCAATGGCGGGCTGACCATTGATTTTGCGCTTCTCGACAATAGTCTCAGCGTGCAGATCAACGGTGTTGACCTTTTTGTCGGCGGCCCCGCCGGCGCGCCGAACGAGCTTCAGTTCCAGACAGCGTCCACGTCGGGACAAACCGTCGCTTTTGCGGATGGCGACCAATACGGGATCAACACGCCGCAGATCTGGCAGCTTTCGGGCACCAACACCGATCCGGTTGTCCGCTTGGTGATTAACCCCGACGGGACAATCGCGCTGTATGGCATAAAGGCGAATGGCGGGTCGCTCGAACTGCTGACGCTGACCAACGGGCTATCGGTCAACACCGCCGCAATTGACGCCGCTTGGAATGATAGCGGCAACAATACCATCGTGATTGATCAGGTAATCACCGGTCCGACAAATGCCAGCGGTGAAATCAGCGACATCATTTGCTTTGCGGCGGGCACCAATATTGCAACCGCGCAAGGGCCGGTTACGGTTGGAAAATTGCAACCCGCCGATCAGGTGCTGACCTATGATCGCGGTTATGCCCCAATCCGGTGGATCGGTTCGCGCCACGTTACCCGCAGCCAGCTTGACGAAAATCCGAACCTCAAACCAATCTTGATCCGCGCGGATGCATTGGGCGCAGGATACCCACAACAAGATCTGGTCGTTTCACCGCAGCATCGGGTGCTGGTTTCTTCGGTCATAGCAATGCGGATGTTCGGCCGCGAGGAAGTACTGGTTCCCGCAAACAAGCTCTTGCCGCTCGACGGGATCACCGTGCAGCACGACAACCCCGACGGGGTGGAATACTGGCACATCCTGTTTGATCGGCACGAAATCATCTGGTCCAATGGCACCCCGACAGAAAGCCTGTTTACCGGACCTGCGGCGCTAAAGGCGGTATCCCCCGCAAGCCGAGCGGAAATTCAAACGCTATTCCCCGAGATTTGCGCAGACGGTTTCCAGCCCTCCCCTGCGCGGTTCATCCCGACAAAGGGCAAACATATGAAAAAGCTGGTGCAGCGGCACCAAGCCAACCGAAAACCATTGTTCGGGGCGGTTGATCATGTGCAACACTGCGCTGGAAAGTAGCCGCACCCGAAATCGCGCACAACGAAAAAGGGCACCTACTTGCGTAGGTGCCCTTTCCTTCACTGGGTGCGTACCATTGCGCGAACAGAAGGTACGGGCCTTGTGATCCCTATTCGCCGCCGCCCAACTGGTGGACATAGGCTGTGACCGCCTGAATTTCGGCTTCGGTCAGACGTGTGCCCCAGCTTGGCATCACACCAAAGCGGGCATAGCGCACGGTTTCTTCCAAGGCGGCAACGTCCCCGCCAAACAGCCAGATGGCATCAGTCAGGTTCGGCGCACCCATATCGCGGCTGCCGGTGCCGTCATCTGCGTGGCAGGCCGCGCAGTTGTCGTAAAACACTTCTGCACCGGCTGCGGCCAATGTCGCGTCATGCTCTTGGCTGGAAATGGCGCGCACGTGCTGCACAACTGCGTCGATTTCATCATTCGTCAGGATTTCATCATACGCAGTCATTTCAGAATAGCGCGCATCCCAGTCTTCTTCGTTGCGGATGCCGTGACGGACCGTGTAGCTGATGTTTTCAAAGTCACCGCCCCAAAGCCAATCATCATCCAAAAGGTTCGGATAGCCTTTGGCACCCGCAGCACCCGACCCGTGACAGGTCGAACAATTGGTGCGGAACACGGCTGCGCCTGCGGATGTCGCAAAGCGCATCAGCTCTTCGTTTTCTGACAGCGTGTTCAGATCCGCGGCGGCAAGCTGCGCGGAAATCTCGGCGTTTGCTTCCTCGAAATGCGCGATATCTGCGGCCACTTCGGCGCGTGTGGAATAGCCCAGAACCCCTGTTGTCGCGCCTGAAATCATCGGCCAAGCCGGATAGGCAATCGTATAGCTGATCCCCCAGATGATTGTCAGGTACAGCGAATAGAGCCACCAGCGCGGCAGCGGGTTATTCAGTTCCTTGATCCCGTCCCATTCATGGCCTGTTGTGTCAGTGCCTGTGACGTCGTCGATGTCTTTATTTTCGCTGCTCATGATTGCAGCTCCTTGATACTAGCGTCTGTGCTGGCGGGCGCTTCCACGCTGCCGGGCTTAACTTCGTTGCGAAACGGGATGTTGGCGGTCTCGGCGTGCACCGATTTGCTGCCGGGGCGAAAGGCCCAAGCGATAACCCCAAGGAAAAACAGGGTCATCGCCAACAAAACCCAGCTATCGGCGATTTCACGCAGGATAGAATAGGTATCCATGTTCAAGTCTCCTTAGCGGCTTGCGTCAGGGGTAAAGGTCGAGAAATCAACCGTTGTCCCCAGCATTTGCAGATAGGCCACAAGCGCATCCATTTCAGACACGCCAGGCGCGCCATCAAAGTTGCGGATTTGTGCACCGGGATAGCGCTCCAGCAGGTCATCATAGGAATCGCTGTCAGGGTCGATCTGCGCCAGAACATCGGATGCAGCGGCCGCGATCATATCTTCAGTGTAAGGCACACCAACGATCCGGTGCGTTGCCACAACATCCGCCGCATATTCCGCGTTGACCATGACATCCATCAGATAGCCGTAACCCGGCATAATGGATTCAGGCACCACGGATTGCGGATCAATCATGTGATCCACGTGCCAAGCGTCCGAATATTTGCCGCCGACACGGGCCAGATCAGGCCCCGTCCGTTTTGACCCCCACTGGTGCGGGTGGTCATACATGGATTCCGCCGCCAGCGAATAATGGCCATAGCGTTCGACTTCGTCGCGCATCGGGCGGATCATCTGGCTGTGACAGACATAACAGCCTTCGCGGATATAAATGTCGCGCCCTGCCAGTTCGAGAGGCGAATAAGGGCGCACCCCTTCGACCTCTTCGATCGTGTTCTCAAGATAGAACAGCGGTGCGATTTCGACGATACCCCCGACGGTAACAACCAAGAGCGAGCTTACAAGGAGAAGGGTTGGACTCCGCTCTAGGATGCCGTGTTTGGCCAGGAAGCCTTTGTTTTCTTGTGTATCAGACATGTTTCCTGATCCTTATACTGATGGGACGCCGACAAGGGCTTTTTGGCGTTCGCCACCCTTGATGGTCATAAAGATGTTCCACGCCATGATCAGCGCACCAACCAAGTACAAGACACCACCCAGTCCACGGACAACAAGCATCGGGAATTTGGCAGAAACGGTGTCGGCAAAGCTGTTCACAAGGAACCCGTTGGCGTCGACTTCACGCCACATCAGGCCTTCCATGATACCGGTGACCCACATGGATGCGGCATAAAGAATGATGCCGATTGTGGCCAACCAGAAGTGCCAGTTGATCGCGGACATGGAATACATGCTTGCCTTGCCCCAAAGACGTGGCGCGAGGAAATACAAGGCCGAGAATGTGATCATCCCGTTCCAGCCCAGCGCACCGGAATGCACGTGACCAATGGTCCAGTCGGTATAGTGTGACAGGCTGTTGACCGCACGGATCGACATCATCGGACCCTCGAATGTGGACATGCCGTAGAACGCAAGGCTGATGACCATCATCCGGATAATCGGATCGGTGCGCAGCTTGTCCCATGCCCCTTGCAGGGTCATCAGGCCGTTAATCATCCCGCCCCAAGAAGGCATCCAGAGAATGATCGAGAACACCATGCCCAGCGTCGATGCCCAGTCAGGCAACGCGGTATAGTGCAGGTGGTGCGGACCCGCCCAGATATAGAGAAAGATCAGCGCCCAGAAGTGGATGATCGACAGTTTATAAGAGAAAACCGGACGACCCGCCTGCTTGGGCACGAAATAATACATCATGCCAAGGAAACCCGCAGTCAAGAAGAAGCCAACCGCGTTATGGCCGTACCACCACTGGGTCATGGCGTCTTGAACACCGCTGAACAGCTGCACAGATTTGCTGCCCCAGATGCTGACAGGGATCGAGATGTTGTTCACAAGGTGAAGCATCGCCACGGTAATGATGAAAGACAGCAAGAACCAGTTCGCGACATAGATGTGCTTTTCTTTGCGGTTGAAAATCGTACCCAGATAGACGGCAAGATAGGCAAGCCAGACGATTGTCAGCCAGATATCGACGTACCATTCAGGTTCCGCGTATTCTTTCGACTGTGTCGACCCAAGAAGGTAACCTGTCGCGGCAAGCACAATAAACAGGTTGTATCCCCAAAACACGAACCACGACAGGTTTCCGCCCCACAACCGTGCCCCGCAGGTGCGCTGCACGATATAGAAAGACGACATGATCAGCGCGTTACCGCCAAAAGCAAAAATCACCGCACTCGTGTGCAGTGGGCGCAGCCGGCCAAAATTGCCGAACGGTTGAAGGAATTCGAAATTCAGCGCAGGGAACGCCAGCTGAAACGCAATGACAACCCCGACAAGAAATCCGACAACGCCCCAAAACGTCGTTGCAATCACGCCCGCGCGGACAACATCATCCATATAGCCATCGGTTGCGAATGCTTTTACCGGCTCATCGGTCTGGCGCAACGTGCGCAAAAACAAATAGCCCGCAACCAGCATAATAATAACCGCATGCACCACATAGGCGATGTCACGCCCCCAGTTGGCCGCGATAGCCGCAAGCAGGGTGATAATCCCCAGCACGACCAGCTTAACATAGTTCCCCATCAGAGAATCCCCTTCGTTTGCCGCACCCGAACCGGCACGGCATCTTCTTACATTTCCCTAATGCGTTCTGATTTGCGTCGCGTCTTTGACATGGATCAACACGCAGGGCTGTTGGTTGGGGAATACTGGGCGTTAACGGCAGTTTTGCGCGAACGGCTGCCCGCAATTGAAACGCTAAAGGGAATGACCCGCCAATGGATTACAAAATCATTGCGACTGTTCTAACCCGTCAAGACGACGCGCAAGACGCTTTGACAGCCGCCATCGCGCTCGCGTCGGATATGGACGCGCATCTGGACATCTACATCACCACAATCAGCCATACGGAAACCAACAATTACTACCTTGGTGCCGAGGCGATTCTGGTTGCCGAGCAAACCCGCGATGCGATGGCCGCGCGCGATGCGCTTGAAACATGGATTGAAGACCGGATGAAAGGCGAGATCATTCGCTGGTCTTCCAAAGCGGCCACCGTTCAGGGTCCTGCGCTGACCGGATATCTGGGCCGTTCGTTGCGGTTTTCCGACCTCGTGGTGCTGCCGCGCCCCTATCAGGACAACCCCGAGACCGCCACAGTCGTCGAAGCCTGTCTTTTCGCGGCAGAGCGCCCCGTTTTGATGATTCCCAAAGGCTGTAAGGCACCTGAACGCGGTGGGCGTATCCTGATGGGCTGGAATGACGGCGGCGAAGCAATGGCCGCAGCGCGCGCGGCATTACCGTTGTTGGAAAAATCGGACCTTACCGATATCTGCATTATTGATCCGCCCATGCATGCAGCGGACAGATCCGACCCCGGCGGGGCGATGGCGCAGTATTTAATGCGCCACGGGGCAAAGACTCAGGTTGACGTTCTCGCAAAAACAGAGCCACATGTCGGCGAGATACTGCTGCGCCATGCTCGGGAGGTTGGCGCGCAGATGATCGTAACCGGAGCCTATGGGCATTCGCGCCTGCGCGAAGCCGTCCTGGGCGGTGCTACACGCAGCCTGTTGGAACTGGCTGACCGGCCGATCTTGATGTCGCGCTGATATCCGCGACATATGTAGGGTGGGCGTTGCTGCGTTTTGGGAGGATCGCAAGTAATGCCCCCCTCCAATCCCATGATGATCAGGGCACCCCTTTTAGCTAGACTTCGGGTGACTGCGCCGCTCTAAACAATGCGAAAACCATCGTGAAAAGGGTTTGTCTTGAGCATTGTACTGATATTGGGAAGCGCACCGGCTGTGATGGCGTGTCGCCAATGGCCACGGTCACCCTTCGACAAAATCGTCGCAATTAACAACGCATGGCAGGTCCGTCGCGATTGGGATTACCTCATACATCCGGATGATTTTGGGCCGGATCGGTGCCCATCCGAAATAAACAGCAACCAGCTTATCGTGACCTCGGCTGATTATGTCCCTTTGCAAAATGACTTCGGGGGCTTTGTTTATGCAGGCGGGACGATGGCATTTACGGCGGCCTACTGGACGTTGGCGGCGCTCAGGCCGCGGGTCATCGCGTTTTTCGGCTGTGACAT
Source organism: Yoonia tamlensis (assembly GCF_900115105.1). Taxonomy (GTDB): domain Bacteria; phylum Pseudomonadota; class Alphaproteobacteria; order Rhodobacterales; family Rhodobacteraceae; genus Yoonia; species Yoonia tamlensis. Next base: position 278,030 of record NZ_FOYP01000001.1, on the reverse strand, counting down.
GGTCTATTCCAAGACCGACCAGACACATTTTTACGGCACGGGGACCGCAGATCCGTTGCGGTCGGACGTGACGCTGCGATCACTCGAGGCTAAGTCAGCGCGCTTTATGGCAATTGCTGCACTGGCTGGATGCGCCGCCATCAACCTGTCTGAGCAAGAAAGCCGACTGGTCTTTCCGCGATACACGCCAGCCGATCTGCCGCAACTATCGCCCCCGATATTGGACAAAACAGCAATAGATTCTGCACTAAGCGAGGAACGCAAGCTTGGCTATTATGTGCCGTCGGGCAAATACTGGCAGGAAGAAAACCGCTTTGACCCAGCCGAAATAGACAGGCTGGACGCGATGTGGCGCGACGTGGTCCGCGATAGGATTGCCTGACCTAGGCGTATTCACCCGTTTCGGCCTTTAGGGACTCAACATCTGGTACAGCAATATCGCGGCGGTCGCTAAAGGCAATCAACCCATCACGTTTCAGGGCCGACATTTGGCGGCTTACGGTCTCAATCGTGAGCCCCAGATAATTCGCCATTGTCTCGCGCGTGATCGGAAGCGTGAATGTCGTCGCCGCCCCAGTGTTTTTGGACAGTTTTGCCATGCGGGTGGCGATCATATAAAGCAGCGACGCAATCTTTTCGCGCGCGGTCTTGCGGCCAAGTACCAGCATCCATTCGCGGGCTGCGTCCAGTTCATCCAATGTCATTTCCAACAGGCGCTGGCCGACATGGGGTGTGTCATTAATCAATCGCTCGAAGGGGCGACGGCGAAAACAACAAAGCATCACATCGGTTTCGGCAACAACGTCACATTCGATCGTTTCGCGGTTGGGGCGGCCCATAAAATCTCCGGGCAGCAAAAGCCCGACCATCTGCACGCGCCCGTCGGGCATAGTGCGGGTCAGACTGGAAACCCCCGATACAATAGATCCGACAAATTCCAATGGGTCGCCCGCAAAGAAAATCGGCTGGCCCGCGGCAAAAGACCGATAATACTTGATTGCCTCAAGATCCTTCATCTCGTCGGGTTCGCACTTTGAACAGACCGCATTGTAGCGGATCGGACAGTCATCGCAGGACTTGATTGATGGAACAGATAAATTCATGTGCGCAGACCCTAGCGGCAATTGCCTGCAATTATCGCCCAAATGGTCAAGGAACTCCATCGTTAAATGGGCAGGCCGTGATGCAGACTATCAACGATAGTCTGCATCCAAATCCTTAACAGGATTTGGGACCAATTTCTTTTCAAGAAATTGGCCACCAGAACCCGCTAGGCATGCGCGACGTTTTGCCGTTGTTCGCCAAGCCCCTGAATGCCAAGGCGCATGACTTCGCCGCCTTGCAAATACACAGGTGGCTTTTGTCCCAAACCCACACCCGGCGGCGTGCCGGTTGAAATCACATCACCAGGCTGTAGCGACATGAACCGGCTGCAATAGGCCACAAGAAACGGCACCTTATAAACCATCGTCGCCGTGTTGCCGTTCTGGTAACGCTTGCCATCAACATCAAGCCACATCGCCAGATTGTCGTAATCACCAACCTCGTCGGGTGTCACAAGCCACGGGCCGGTCGGGCCAAACGTATCGCAGCCCTTGCCCTTGTCCCATGTACCGGCGCGTTCGATCTGGTATTCACGTTCGGATACATCGTTCACCACGCAAAAACCCGCGACATGGTTCATCGCGTCGGCTTCGTCAATATAGGACCCGCCGGTGCCGATCACCACGCCCAGCTCGACCTCCCAGTCAGTTTTGACGGACCCGCGCGGGATCAATACGTCATCATTTGGTCCCACAACCGCCGAAGTCCATTTGTTAAAAATCACCGGCTCTGGCGGCACATCCAGCCCTGATTCTTCGGCGTGATCCGCGTAGTTCAGGCCAATGCAGATAAATTTGCCGATATTGCCAACACAGGCACCAAGGCGCAGATCGTCTTGCGGTGTGCCCGCAACGACGGGCAGGCTGTTAATGTCAACGCCACGCAACTTGTCGATCCCTTGCGCGGTCAGCGCGTCACCCGACAGGTCGGTAATAATTCCCGAGAGATCACGCACCTGACCTTGATCATCCAACAGACCCGGTTTTTCCTGACCCGCAGGCCCATAACGCAACAGTTTCATCTTTGCCCTTTCGACATAAAATTAGCGGCCCGCGAAACATAGCGGGCCGCCCGGTGATTGCAATCAATCGTAAAGAACGGCCTGAATTTCGGCGTCGTCAATATTGGATTGATCGTAGTAGTAAAAGCCCGTGTCGATGATCGCGGGCAGCGTCTCGCCGTTGGTGGCTTTGACGGCGGCCATCACGGTTTCATAACCGATCCCGACAGGGTTTTGTGTGATCGCACCGGCCATCAGACCTTCGCGGATCGCGTCTGTTTGCGCCTTGCCGGAATCGTAACCGATGATGGTCACACCCTCGGAACCAAGCTCGCGCACAGCGTTGACCACACCAATGGCAGAGCCTTCGTTGGTGCCAAACAGCCCGTCAAGATCAGGGTTCGCAATCAAGATCGCCTTGGCGACTTCGGTTGACTGCAACTGGTCGCCTTGGCCGTATTGCACGCTGACTACTTCGATATCGGGATAGTTGGCGGCCATTTGGTCAAGGAACCCGTCGCGGCGGTCGATGCCGGTGCGGCTGGTCTGGTCATGCGCCACGACGGCCACTTTGCCTGCGCCGCCGATCAGTTCGGCCATTTTATCAGCAGCAAGCGCAGCAGCAGCGCGGTTATCGGTGGTGGCTGTGGTCACAGGAATGTCGCTGTCGACACCGCTGTCAAAGGCGACAATCGGGATGCCGGCCTCATGTGCTTGGCGCAGCAGCGGAATAGCCGCCTGGCTATCAAGCGCTGCAAAACCAATCGCGGCTGGGTTGTTTGCCAAAGCAGCAGCCAGCATATCGATCTGGCGGTCAACCATGGTTTCATTGTCTGGACCTTCAAAGGTGATCCGCACACCTGCCTCGGCAGCGGCTTGTTCGGCGCCGGCCTGAACCGCCTGCCAGAACTGGTGTTGGAACCCTTTGGACACCAGCGGGATGTATAGTTCATCCTGAGCCAGCGCAGGGGTGGTGCCCATCAGGGCAAGGGCACTGATAGCACCCATCAAAGTACGGCGTGACAACATGTTTTTCTCCTCCAATGTTGTTTTGGTCGTATCGTTGGTAATTAGTTCGCTTTGCGGCGGCGCATCATATCGGCATAGACCGCCAGAATAATGATCGCCCCGGTGACAACGGTCTGCCATTCTTGGGCCACTGACAGCACGCGCAGCCCATTGGTCAGCACAGCCATGATCAAGGCCCCGATCAAAGTGCCTATAATGGTGCCGCGCCCGCCCGACAGCGACGTGCCGCCGATAACCACGGCCGCAATCGCCTCAAGCTCGTAACCAAGGCCAAGTGCAGGCTGCGCGGAATTCAGACGTGACGCGATCAACAGGCCACCGATGCCGACAATTGCCCCTGAAAGCGCGTAGATCGCGATTTTCCAGCGGTCGGTATTGACGCCCGACAGGCGCACCGCTTCTTCGTTTGATCCCAAGGCAAAACAATAGCGGCCCAGCACTGTGCGGCTTAGAATATAGGACGCGGCCCCCGCCACGATAAACAGGATCAGCACACCGTTGGGAATCGGCAAGAACGGCAGAACTTCGCCAATCAGTGACCCGCGCGAAATCAGATCGAACCCCGGCGTGTCGTTGAAATAGATCGGACGGGTGCCCGAAATCACAAGACTCAGCCCTTTGAGGATCAGCATCATGCCAAGGGTCGCGATGAACGGCGGGATCTTGAGCTTGGCGACAAATGTCCCTGAACAAAGCCCGCAAAACGCCCCCGCCCCGATTGCGGCAACAACGCCCAAGGGCAAGGGCAGGCCCGCCTTGGTCAGGACAACGCCTGCCATGACCGCGCAAAACGTCATCATTGTGCCGACCGACAGATCAATGCCGCCCGTGATAATCACCAGTGTCGCGGCAATCGCCAGCACGCCATTCACGCTGGTTGCCTGCAAAATCGCGATCATGTTGGACGTTTGCATAAAGTTCGGCGAGGCCAGCGAAAACACGATCAGCAAGACAATCAAGGATGCGAAAGCCAACAATCTTTGGTGCATCAACGCCCCGAGGATCTTGGATGCGCGCGATGGCGCAGGCTGTGTGGTTACACTTGTCATACTATTCTCCCACTGGCGCGGCTTCGCGCCGCGTTGCCAGTTCCATGATTTGTTCTTGTGTGGTGTCTGCGCCGCCCGGCAAAATTCCGGTCAACCGGCCTTCGCACATCACCGCGATCCGGTGGCTTAGGCGCATAACTTCGGGCAATTCAGAGCTGATCACGATGATCGCACGCCCTTGGGCGGCAAGATCTTCGAGCAGCCTGTAAATTTCGGATTTTGCACCGACATCAATGCCGCGCGTTGGTTCGTCAAAGATCAGAATATCGCAGTCGCGCAGCAGCCATTTGGCAATAACGACCTTTTGCTGGTTGCCGCCTGACAGCAGCCCGACGTCCTGCAAATCCGACGGGGTACGAATGCCCAATTGTTTGATAAACCCGTCCGCGGTTTGCTTCATCGCGGCCTCGTTCAGCACACCTGTCTTGCTGGTAAACTTGCCCATCGCGGCCATCGCGATATTGGCCCGCACAGTCATATCCAGCGCAAGACCAAAGTGTTTTCGGTCCTCGGACAGATACCCGATGCCCGCGCCCACCGCGTCATAGGGGCTGCGAATATTGCATGGCTGCCCATGCACCAGAATTTCGCCGCCATCACGCGGATCAGCGCCAAAGATAATGCGCGCAACTTCGGTCCGCCCCGCGCCCATCAAACCCGCAAAGCCCAGAATTTCGCCTTGTTTGATACTGAAACTCACATCATGAATTTCGCGGCCGCGGCGCAGTCCGCGGACCTCAAGCGCAGTTTCGGCACCCGATGTATCGGGAATAACAGGCGGCTCGTCTTTGACTTCGCGCCCGACCATCAATTCGATAATCTTGGCCAGCGGCGTCTGCGCTGCATCAAGCGTATCAATCCACGCGCCGTCACGCATCACCGTCACACGGTCGGCAATGCGCTTAATCTCGTCCATTTTGTGGCTGATATAGATGATCCCAACGCCGTCTGCCTTGAGGCGGCGGATGACCTCGAACAGTTCGGCAATCTCAACGTCGTTTAGCGCCGCTGTTGGTTCGTCCATGATCAAGACGCGCGGCTTATACGACAGCGCCTTGGCGATTTCGATCAACTGCTGGCGGGCGATGGTTTGGTCGCCCACTTGCGCGCGTGGGTCCATATCCAGCTTCATCGACGCAAAAATTTCGGCAGTTTGCGTGTTCAGCGCGTTTTCGTCCAAACGGCCAAAACTGCGGCGCGGCTCGCGGCCGATAAACACGTTTTGCGCTGCCGTCAGATCATTCATCAGGCTCAGTTCCTGATGGATAATGCCGATCCCCATATCTTGCGCGGCGCGCGGGCTGTCGGGCGGGGTGTCAAAGCCGTCAATATCGACGGTGCCGCCGTCGCGCGTGTAAACACCTGACAGGATCTTCATCAGAGTCGACTTACCCGCACCGTTTTCGCCCATCAGCGCGTGGACTTCGCCACTGTGCAGATCAAACTGCACATTTTTCAGGGCGTGAACGCCCGGAAACCGCTTTTCGATGCCGCTCATTTCGACAAGTTTTGTCATATTGCTACGGCCCTCCCAAGCCTTGGCGCGGTGCTAGATCGTGACACCGCCATCAACACAAACGGCTTGGCCGCTGACAAAGCGGCTGTCGTCTGACAGCAGATGAATAATCGTGGGCGTCATGTCGTCGACCGTTGCCAGACGGCCCATCGGTTGGCGTGCGATGAAATCTTTTTCGGCCTGCACCGGATCGGCGGCGGCCGCGATCCGCCCGCGCAAGGACGGCGTATCAACCGTGCCGGGGCAAAGCGCATTACAGCGCAGCCCTTGGGCCACAAAATCGGCGGCAATCGCCTTGGTCAGGCCCAAAACAGCGGCTTTGGTGGCACCATAAGCCGTGCGCACGGGAAATCCTTTAATGGACGAAGCCATCGACGACATGTTCAAAATAGACGCCGTGCCGGTGATTTCGGCGCGGCGCAACATGCCTGGAATAAACGCGCGGCTGATCCGCAGCATCGAGGTGACATTCACGTTCAGCGACAACTCCCAGTCAGCATCAGAAATATCCAAGATCGTGCCGTGATGCACGATGCCCGCACAGTTAAACAGCCCGTCCAGATCGGGCAACTCTTGGGCCAGCGCCACTGTCGCGGCGGCATCGGTCACGTCGAAGAAGCGTGTCTCGATTCCATCGATACCATCCAGGGTGGCCAGCGCGTCACGGTTCATATCCGTTGCATAAACTTTGGCCCCTTCAGCGGCGCAGGCGAGCGCAGATGCGCGCCCCATACCTTGGCCCGCTGCGGTGATCAGGATTGTCTTGTTATTTAGGCGCATATTTGGTTCCTCCCCGATGGCCGCTTACATCACTGCGCCGATTTGCCATGGCACGAATTCAACGCCGCCATAGCCCAATTCTTCGCTTTTGGTTTTTTCGCCAGAGGCCACGCGAATGAACAATTCGAACAGATCGCGCCCCTTGTCTTCGATCGCGACGCCCTCCGAGACGATATCGCCGCAGTTCAGGTCCATATCGTCGGACATGCGCGCATACATTTCGCTATTGGTGGCAATCTTGATGCCCGGTGTTGGCATGTATCCAGACACCGACCCGCGCCCGGTGGTAAACGCGATCAGGTTTGCGCCGGATGCGACTTGGCCAGTCACCGAACAAGGATCAAAGCCGGGGCTATCCATAAAGACAAAACCGGGCGTCGTAATTTTTTCGGCGAATTTATAGACATCCGACAGCGGCGCACTGCCGCTTTTGGCGACCGCACCCAGTGATTTTTCCAAGATCGTGGTCAGCCCGCCGCGCTTGTTGCCGGGGCTTGGGTTATTGTCCATCTCGCCGCCGTTGCGCGCGGTGTAATCTTCCCACCAGCGCACGCGCGCGATCAGTTTTTCACCAACTTCGGCCGAGACCGCGCGGCGGGTCAGCAAATGTTCAGCGCCGTAGATTTCGGATGTTTCCGACAGGATCGTCGTGCCGCCATGCTGCACCAAAAGATCAGAGGCCACGCCCAGCGCGGGGTTGGCCGTAATCCCAGAATAGCCGTCAGATCCGCCGCATTGCATGCCGACCATGATCTTGGAAATGGGCGCGGGCTGGCGGGTGGCCTGATTGGCAAGCGCGGCAACACCGGCCAATTCTTTAAGGCCTTTTTCAATGGTTTTGCGGGTGCCGCCTTCTTGTTGGATGGTCATATAACGCAGCGCGCCATCGGCGCGGATGGGCCGCCCGTCAACCAACGCAGACAATTGCATCACCTCGCAACCAAGCCCGATCAGCAGAATGCCGCCAAAATTCGGATGGCACGCATAGCCCGATAGCGTGCGAAACAGCGCGTCATAACCTTCGTTTTCGCCTGACATGCCGCAGCCGGTGCCGTGGGTAATCGGCACGATGCCGTCGACATTCGGGAACGCATCCAGAAGCCCCGATTTTTCGGCAGCCTCTGCGATAAATTTCGCCACAGACCCTGAACAGTTCACCGATGTCAGAATGCCGATGTAATTGCGGGTGCCCACGCCACCATCCGCACGGTGATAACCATCAAATGTGCGCGCGTCGGCGGCGGGCGCAAGCGGTTTGACTTCGCTGGCAAAGGCGTAGTCTCGGGTGTGGTCGCCCATGCCCAGATTATGCACATGCACATGTTCGCCCGCGACAATATCCGCCTTGGTCTGGCCGATCGTCTGACCATAGCGAATCACGTTTGTGCCCTTTGCAATAGCACGGCGCGCGATCTTGTGGCCGCGCTTGATCGACCCGACCAACGGGGCCGCGACCCCTTCAACAACGCTGCCTGCGTCCAAGTCTGCAAGGGCAATGACAATGTTGTCGTCGTCATGAAGGCAGATCACATCAGGCATATCGGCGTCCTATCAAGGGGCGAAACAATTCGTTAAGTAGTGGAAACACAATTAGCTTTACATGCGGCATCTGTCAACTAACATGTCAGTTGAGACCGGAGGAAACAATTTGGCGAATACAACGCAAATCATTAGCGGCGCGCGCGCCGATATTGAAAATCTCGATGGCCCGCTTGCACAGCGGGTTTATGCCGCCCTGCGCGACGCCATTCTTGATATGGCGCTTGCCCCGGGTGAAGTCCTGCGCAAATCGGCGATCTGTGAACAGTTCGGGGTGTCACGCTCGCCCGTGGCCGAGGCGCTGACGCGGCTGTCGGGCGAAGGTCTGGTCGATATCATCCCGCAGTCGGCAACACGGGTCACGCGGTTTTCGCTTGCCGCAATCCGCGAGGAGTGTTTCTTGCGCGACGCAGTCGAGGTCGCAGCCGTCAAACGGGTCGCAACAACCCGTACCGAAGACCAGCTTTTGCAGCTTTCGCGCAATTTGCGACTGCAAGCCCTGCTGGTCGAAGACAAAGACTTTCACGGGTTTTTCGAGGCCGACGAAGCCTTTCATGCGATGCTGCTTGAATTTACCGGCTTTCCCTCTGTGACCGCCATTGCAAAGCAACTGTCACTACAATTGCGCCGCGCGCGGGTTTTGATGCTTCCCGAAGAAGGCCGGCCTGCAGGCACTGTTATTGAACATACCGCCGTCGTTGATGCGATCCGCGCAGGCGACGAAGACGCCGCCGCACGTGCTATGCGCCACCATTTGGGCCAGCTTATCGTGCGCATCGAACCGCTTGAACGGCAATATCCGGATTATTTTCGCTAGCACGTTAGGAATATCATCATGCGCGTGACGCAAAAAAACCTTTTGAACCATCGTACCAAAACACCTGTCCCGTTAACCGCGATGGGTTTTGGCGCTGCCTCTTTGGGCAATCTTTACCGCGCAATGACAGATGCGCAGGCCCGCGAGACTGTCGATGCCGCCCTGAACGCCGGTGTCGGCTATTTTGATACCGCGCCGTTTTACGGGCTTGGCCTGTCCGAAGAACGAATCGGCAAAGCACTGGCGCCCCACAAGGATGTTGTCATATCGACCAAAGTAGGCCGCTTGCTGCATGATTGCCCGCCCGCACAAGCAACGCCGGAAATGTATGTCGATGTACCGTCGCGCAAGATCACGTTCGACTATACCTATGACGGGATCATGCGCAGTTTTGCCAGCAGTCTGAACCGGCTGGGCAGCGCGCGCCCGCAGATTCTCTTGCTGCACGACATTGATGCGGGCACCCACGGCAAGGAAAAATCCGACGCGCATCTGCGCGACCTGTTTGACCGTGGCGGCTATGCCGCGCTGTCCGAGCTGCGCGAAAACGGTGATATTGCGGCCATCGGCGCCGGCGTGAACGATTGGAAAATCTGCGAACAGCTTCTGGGAGAAGCGGATTTTGACTGCTTCTTGCTCGCGGGGCGTTACACCTTGCTTGAACAAGAGGCGCTCGACAGCTTTTTGCCGCTTTGCGAGGCGCGCGATGTCGGGATCATCTTGGGCGGGCCTTATAATTCGGGGATTCTGGCCACAGGGGCGGTTGCCGGTGCCCGTTATAATTACGAACCCGCGCCGCCGCATATTCTGGCAAAGGTGCAAAGCATCGCAGATATTTGCGCCGCCCATAACGTGCCGCTGATCGCCGCCGCGCTGCAATTTGTGATGGGTCATCCGGCCATTCGCAGCGTTATTCCGGGTGCCGCAAACCCCGCTGAAATTGCCAGCAATCTGGCGGTGTTCCAAACCGCTATTCCCGCAGGTCTTTGGTCTGATCTCAAATCCGCAGGGCTGGTCCGCGCCGACGCCCCCTGCCCCAAGGAGTAACCCATGTTATACAACATCCCCCCGATCCTGTCGCCCGATCTGCTGTGGACATTGCGCGCAATGGGGCACGGCGATGAAATCGTGATCGCCGATGCAAATTTCCCTGCCCATGGGCTGGGCCCGAAAACCATGCGCCTTGACGGGATCAGCGCCACCGATACGCTGGCCGCCGTGGTCCAATTGCTGCCGCTTGATACCCATGTGCCGACACCCGCGCACACGATGCAGGTTGTTGGCGAACCGGACGCGGTTCCCGAAATCGTTGCGCAGTTCCAAACGATGATCCCCGACCATAAAATCGGATCCATCGAACGGTTTGCCTTTTATGAACGCGCAGCCAAGGCCTTTGCCGTGGTGCAGACAGGTGAAACGCGGCTTTATGGCAATATCATTCTGACCAAAGGGGTGATCGGCACATGAAGATCGACGCGCACCAGCATTTTTGGGCGCTCGCGCGGGGCGACTACGGATGGCTGACGGCGGATATCGCGCCGCTTTACCGTGATTTCCAGCCCGCCGATCTGGCGCCGCTGCTGGCAGGTTGCGGCATTGACGGCACGGTGCTTGTGCAGGCCGCACCCACCGCTGCGGAAACAGCCTATATGCTGGCTTTGGCCGATAAGACAGATTTCATTCGCGGCGTGGTCGGTTGGGTTGATTTTGAAGCGGACGACGCACCAGACCAGATTGCCGCGCTCGCAAAGCATCCCAAACTTGTCGGGCTGCGCCCGATGATTCAGGATATTGCCGATGCTGGCTGGATGTTGCGCCCCGCGCTTGCACCCGCGTTTGCCGCGATGATCGCCCATGATTTGACCTTTGACGCGCTGGTGCTGCCGCGCCATCTGGACAACCTGAATACCTTGCTAGGTCAGCACCCGCAGTTGCGCACCGTCATCGACCATGGCGCCAAGCCGGAAATTCGGGATGGAAAATTTGACGACTGGGCTGCCGGCATGGCGCGGCTGGCAAACGAAACTCAGGCTTTTTGCAAACTATCGGGCATTGTAACTGAAGCAAATGCAGACTGGACCCGCGATGACATTGCCCCCTATGTGACGCATCTTTTGACCAGCTTTGGACCGGACCGGATTATTTGGGGCAGCGACTGGCCGGTATCGACATTGGCGGCCAGCTATAAGCAATGGCATGATGTGGCGCTCGGGTTTGCGGGCGCAGATCATGCGAAAATCTTTGGCGGCAACGCACAAAAGGCCTATCGGCTCGCGTGATCCGATTGCGCTCGGGCCAAAAACCCCGCAAGTTCGCGGCAAGGGGGAACAACCTTTGATCCGCATCTTGCACACGGCCGATTTACATCTCGATTCACCGCTCAAATCGCTGGCGCTGCGTGATGAAGACATGCGTGACGCCGTGCAAACCGCAACACGCGCGGCATTTGTGACGATCATCGACACGGCGCTTGCGGAAAATGTCGCGGCGCTTTTGATCGCGGGCGATCTGTTCGACGGGGCCGCGCGCAGTGCCAAAACCGCGGCCTTTCTGGTCACCCAGCTTGACCGGCTCGCGGCAGCGGACATCCCTGTCTTTTATATCAAAGGCAACCACGACGCCGAAAACCCCGTGACCGGCGAAACCGCACTGCCCGCAAATGTGCATGTCTTTGACGGGCGCGGCGGCAAGGTGCAGCTGGCAGGCACCGATATCTGGATTCACGGGGTCAGTTTTCGCGACCGCCACGCGCCCGAAAGCCTGCTGGACAAATTCGACGACCCTGTCGCGGATGCGATCAATATCGGCATGCTGCATACATCGCTTGCGGGGGCGGCGGGGCATGACACCTATGCGCCCTGTTCAGTCACTGACCTGCAGGCCATGGGGTTTGATTATTGGGCCTTGGGCCACATCCATAAACGCGAGGTCTATTGCAATGCCCCGTGGATCGTGATGCCCGGCATCCCCCAAGGCCGCGACATCGGCGAGGCAGGCCCACAATCGGCCACGATGCTATGCATCAATGACGGTGCAATAACCGTGCACGAAATCCCGACCGCCGCCGTGGTTTTCCAGCAGGTCGCCTGTGATATCAGCGCCTGCACAACCGACGAGATGCTGCGCGATAAATTGCGCGCAACACTGCGCGATCAACACGCGCAAGCAAGCAATAGCATCGTGCGGCTGGCCCTCACGGGACAGTCAGACCGCCACTGGCATATTCTGCGCGATCAGGCGCTTTGGGTGGAAACCGCGCGTAGCCTGGCGCAAGAAATAGGGCAGGTCTGGATCGACAAGATCAGTTTTGACCTTGCGACCCCTGCCGGTAATACGGTCGGCGCCACGGATGAACTGGCGCAGATCATGCAAGCCATGTGCGCCGAACCGGGGATGATCGCAGCGCTGGACGATGTGGTCGACACGACATTATCGGAACTGCCCGCACAGATGCGTGCTGCGCTGCTTCCTGACAAGGATGCCGCAGGCAGGCTTGCCCAGAATCTGGCCAAGAGCGGCTGCGCACAGATAGTCGCGCAGATGAAAGGGGCGGGGGTCTGATGCGCCTGCGTTCGCTCAGCCTTGATCTGTTCGGGCATTTTGCCGGCAAGTCCTATGACTTTGGCGCAGCGCTGCAGGGCGCACCCGATTTCCACATTATCTACGGCCCGAACGAAGCAGGCAAAACCACAACAATGGAAGCCTATCTGCGTCTGCTTTACGGGTTTGACGCACGCGAATCCTATGATTTCCAGCACCAGCGCAAGAATTTGCGGGTCTCGGGCAGGTTTGAAACGGCGCAGGGCGATCTGGCGCTCACGCGGTTGCCCACCCGCAACGCATCCTTGCAAGACGCCCACGGCACCCCCTTGCCCGAAGCCGCAATTGCCGCGCATCTGGGCGGGCTTGGCGCTGATGACTACCGCAAACTGCTTTGCCTTGACGACGACACGATCGAACGCGGCGGAGACGAAATCGCCAATAGCCAAGGCGATATCGGGCGGCTTTTGTTTTCGGCGGCAGCGGGGGTCAGCGATTTGACGGCTGTCCTAGACGGGGTCGATGCGCAGGCAAACGCACTTTTCCTCAAACGTTCGAGCAAATCGGAAATGGCGCAGCTGAAAAAGGAATTGTCCGAAATAGCTGCGCAGATCAAAGCCCAAGACGTGCCAGCCGCCGCGTTTCGCAAATTGCGCCAGTCGCTGGCCGCCGCTTGCCAAGCCGAAGAACAAACCAGCACGGAGCGCAATGCGTGCATGTTGCAGCTGTCACAAATCAAATCCATGCAGACGGCGCTGCCTTTGATGCACAAGCTTGCGCAATGTGACGCGGCGCTGGCGGCTATGCCCGATTATCCCGCGCAGCTCGATATTGGCCCCGATGATTTGCAGCAGCTTGTCAGCGCCCAAAGCCAAGCCATGCATGACATCACACGGCTAGAGGCCGACCACGCCGCGCAAACAGCCGCACTGGCGCAAATCCACATTTGCCCCGATCAGTTAGGGCTGTCGCAACAGCTGGCTGATCTGGACGCCGCGCGCAGCCGCCATGCAACCGCGCAGCTTGATCTGGCCCGCCGCATCGACGCCGTTGAAACGGTTGACAAGGACATGCAAACCATTGCCGCCGCATTGGGTGCAACCTGTGATCCAGCGCTGCTTGTGGTGACCTCAGCCGCGCTTGCCGAACTGGAAACCGCGCGCGACAGTCTGCGCGCAACCCTGCGCGACCGCGAAACCGCGGCAGACGAACTGGCCCAAATATCCGACAAGATCGCGCAAGCAAAATCCGGCGCCGGCCCGCACCCTGAACCGGCCGATATGGCAATCGCCGGAATTCTGGACAGTTTTGGCATCGACACATTTACCCCCGCCTATGCGACTGCCCGACAGGCAATCGACAGCGCCCGCAGCGCGCTTGCCAAAGCTTTGGCAGCACTTTCGATCAACGGGCAGAATTTTGCCTCCCCCCCGACAGGCGCGCCAGAAACAACAATCACAGCACTTGCCCAAGCCCACGCAGAACATAGCCGCAAAATCGCCGAATCGACGGATGCACTGGACCAGATGCGCGCGGATCACGCAGCGCTTGCGGCACAGATCGCGGGATTGCGCGACAATAGCGCAATCATCGACGACACAACCGCCCAAGCAATCACCGCGCGCCGCGATGCCGCGTGGCAGGCGCACCGCGCAGCGCTGTCGGACGCCACCGCCGACGCCTTTGAAACTGCGCTGCAAAAGACCGACAGCACCGCCGCACAACGCCTGACCCAAGCCAGCGATTTGGGGCTGTTGCGGCAGCTTTCGCAAAGCTTGGCACAGACAGCCGCCCGACTGGATCACCACGCCAAGCGGCACCAAAGACTGGCCGCCGAACAGGCGGAAATTACAGCGCAGCTTGGGGCGATCGCCGTTGAACTGGGCCTTTCCGACACGCCGCCGCCCGCCACATTTGCGCAATGGGCACAGCGCCGCACACAGGCCGAAACGGCTGCGCAAACGCTTTGGCTTGCTGAACAGGACCACGCCGTCACCTGCGAAAAAGCAGAACGGCTGACACAGGCGCTGGGCGCGCATATCGCGCAAGAAAGCCCCGATTTCGACGCGCTGGTCATCCGCGCGCGCCAGCGGGCAAAAACAGCGCTGGATCAGGATGCAGCACAAAGGGCCAGCCAAAAAGCACTGGCCGTCCTGCAAGCCGATCAGCTGCGGCGGCAAGAACAATATGCTGCATTGGACCGCGCCGCACAGGCCGCACAGACCGCATGGGCAGATCTGGTCCACAGCCACCTGCAAGACCACGTGCAGGCGGACCGCCTTATGCTGTCTTTCGCGCCGCTGCGCAGCCTGCGCGAACTGGACACAAGGCGCAGCATGGCCGCACGGCAGGTCGCAACAATGCAGGACGATCAGGCGCAATTTGCAGCACTTGTGGCGCCACTGGCCGCGCAGCATGCGGTTGCCGCCGATGACCCGCTTGTCGCGTTTGCCGCGCTGCGCCAACTTGCCGATGATGCCAGCGAACAAGAAACAAAACGTGCCGCACTGCAAAACAAGACCGCCGAAACGAACCACGAAATCGCGCAGGCCAAGCGCGAAATCGACAGCATCGCAAGGCAGGTCACCGATCTGGGCACGCGCTTTGCCGCGCAAATACCGTCAGACACAATTGACGCATTGCGCAGCGCCGTTTTGGGCACGCATGCCGCAATTGCGACCCGCAAGGAACGCACGGAACTGGCGGCCCAAATACTGTTGCAGCTTGGCATTGACGATCTGGATCATGCGCGCACGCGCCTTGAGGGCCAGACCGCCGCCGGTCTCGCGGCAGGCGCGATGCAGGCCCAGACCGATCTGGACGCGATCGAACAAGACTACCGTGCCGCCATCGCAACCCGCGCCGAAGCCGCGCGCGATCTGGGCGCTGTCACCGGCGACGACAGTATCGCTGCACTGACCGAACGCAAGGTGACGCTGGAACTGGCAATGCAGGACACGGCGCTGCGCTATATCAGCTTGCGTACCGGACATATGCTGGCCCAAGAGGCGATCCGCCGTTACCGCGACAAGCACCGCAGCGCGATGATGCACGCCACGCAAACCGCATTTAGCGAACTGACAAACGGGGCCTATAGCGCCCTGCAAACGCAAAACCTTGGCAGCCATGAAACGCTGGTCGGGATCGACGCGAACGGGCGCGCAAAACACGCACAAGACATGTCAAAAGGTACGCGGTTCCAGCTGTATCTTGCGCTGCGCGCCGCGGCTTATGAACAGCTTGCCGATCAGGGGACATGCCTGCCGTTCTTTTGCGACGACATTTTTGAAACCTTCGACGAGGCGCGCACCGCATCCGCTTGCCGGCTTATGGCGCGCATTGGCCGGCGCGGGCAGGCGATCTATCTCACCCATCACCAACATGTCGTTGATATCGCAAGGGCCACCTGCGGCGACGCCGTGCAATTTCATGAAATTTGACCGCATCCGCGCCTGCTGTGTCGGATCGGAAATTCGCGCGTGTCTATTCCGGTGTCTGAGACGTCGCTTTGATCTAGTCAACCGACCGCGAAGACCACTATCAGGGGCAAACAGGTTCACCCAGCCAGAAAAGTTAATGCCATGACCAATTTCGCCCTTCGCGTAAAATGCAAATCAACCCGCGGGATCGTTGCTGCGACGTCGACCTTTCTTAGCGAACAGGGCTGCAACATCACTGATTCCGCGCAGTTCGACGACACCGACACCGGCAATTTCTTTATGCGCAACAGCTTTCGCTCCGAAGAAGGCGTGGGGCTGGCCGATCTCGAAGATCGCTTTGCAGGGATTGCTGAACAATTCGGGATGCAAGCCGAATTTTTCGACGAATCCGTCAAACCCAAAGTGATCATCATGGTATCGCGCTTTGGGCATTGCCTGAACGATCTGCTTTATCGCTGGCGGATTGGCGCGCTGCCGATTGATATCGTTGCGGTGATTTCCAACCATATGGATTATCAAAAGGTCGTCGTGAACCACGACATCCCTTTCCACTGCATCAAAGTCACCAAAGAAAACAAACCCGAAGCCGAAGCCCGCATCATGCAGGTTGTCGATGACACGGGCGCCGATCTGATCGTGCTTGCGCGCTACATGCAAATTCTGTCGGACCAGATGTGCAAGCAGATGTCAGGCCGGATTATCAATATCCACCATTCATTCCTGCCATCCTTCAAGGGTGCAAACCCCTATAAACAAGCGTTCGAGCGTGGCGTGAAACTGATCGGCGCGACATCGCATTACGTCACCGCCGATCTGGACGAAGGGCCGATTATCGAACAGGACATTACCCGCGTCACCCATGCGCAATCGCCAGCAGATTATGTCTCGCTTGGCCGCGATGTCGAAGCGCAGGTGCTGTCGCGCGCGATCCATGCGCATATCCACGGGCGGGTTTTTCTGAACGGCAACAAAACGGTCGTTTTCCCCGCCTCACCCGGATCGTTTGCTTCGGAACGGATGGGCTAGGCCCGCCCGTAAATCACGCGGGTCCCCCAAGCATCACAGCTTGCGCGCAGCCTGTTGGCCACAGGTCGGTCGGTAAACAGAATATCGACCGACGCCAGTGATCCGATCCGCGCAGGGGCCGAACGTCCGAATTTCGTATGATCCGCCACGACAAACACATGGCGGGCGCGGGCGATAATCGCCTGACTGACGCCGACTTCGTGGATATCGTAATCCAGCAGATCACCGTCCTCATCCAATGCCGAACAGCCGATAATCGCATAGTCAAATTTGAACCTGCCGATGGTATCAGTGGTAATACCACCGACCAACCCGCCGTCGGAGCGCCGCAAACTGCCGCCAGTCAAAATGACCTGACAATCCGCATTTGCCGCCAGAATATGCGCGACATTCATATTGTTGGTCACCGCCATCAGATTGCGGTGGTGCAACAATGCGGCGGCCACCGCCTCTGTCGTGGTGCCGATATTTAGGAAAACCGAACAATCTTCGGGCAATTCGCGCGCGCAGGCGCGGGCGATATCAACCTTTTCCTGACTATTTAGCACGCGCCGGTCCTCATAGCCGATGTTGGTCGTGCTTGACGGCAGGATCGCGCCGCCATGCACCCGTTCAAGCCGCCCCGCATCCGCAAGTTCCGTCAGATCGCGCCGGATAGTTTGCAATGTCACGCCAAACCGCGCGGCTAGATCCTCGACGGTGACCTTGCCTTCACGGCGGGCGATTTCGACAATTTCAGGCGCGCGGAATGTCTTGGCCATCGGGGTTTCCTTGCCGCGTATGGGTGCGATTCACTGGCAGAAATAGTTCGATTTAGGATTCAAAACCATAACATATTTTCGTTTTTGTTCGATTTCGGCCGTAAATCGCGTCGACTCTATACCAGAAATGATAATTAATTATTAAAAATCAATGTATTGTAGATATCCGACTGCAAATGATCCCATTTTTCTTCCAATCACCGACGCCCCGCCGCATAAAATCGCGCTATGAACCCCGCCTATAAAGGACCAAAAACGTGTCAGCATTGTCCCCCTCCGATGAAACCTGCGATCTGTTTATTATCGGCGGCGGCATCAATGGCTGCGGCATCGCGCGGGATGCGGCAGGGCGCGGGCTGAATGTGCGTCTGGCGGAAATGTCCGACCTTGCCTCGGCCACCTCGTCGGCCTCGACCAAATTGTTCCACGGCGGATTGCGCTATCTTGAATATTTCGAAGTCCGCTTGGTCCGCGAAGCCCTGATCGAACGCGAAACCCTGCTGCGCGCCATGCCGCATATTTCGTGGCCGATGCGGTTTGTGCTGCCTTATCACAAGGATATGCGGTTCGAAGGCAGCACGCCTGCGTCAAAAATCCTGAACACGGTGATGCCGTGGATGCGCGGGCGGCGGCCTGCGTGGCTGATCCGCTTTGGTCTGTTTCTTTATGACAATCTGGGTGGGCGCAAAATCCTGCCGCCAACATCCACCGTTGACCTGCGCAACAGCCCCGAGGGCGCGCCGCTGAACGATAAATTCACCAAAGCCTATGAATATTCTGACTGCTGGGTCGAAGATTCGCGCCTTGTTGCGCTTAACGCCCGTGACGCGGCGCTGCGCGGTGCGCAGATCATGATCCGCACCAAGGTGACCAATGCCGAACGGGTGGGTGACATCTGGGAAATCACGACTGAAGATTACGCAGGTGCCACAAAAACCCACCGCGCGCGCATGTTGATCAACGCGGCTGGCCCTTGGGTTGGCGATGTCATCCACAACAAGATCGGCGTGGACAGCACCGAAGACGTGCGGCTTGTACGCGGCAGCCATATCGTGACGCCCAAGCTTTATGACCATGACAAATGCTATTTCTTTCAAGGCACTGACGGGCGGATCATCTTTTCGATCCCCTATGAAAACGACTTTACACTGATCGGCACCACGGACGCAGACCACTCAGACCCCGACCAGCGCCCGACCTGTACAGAGGCCGAGCGCGACTATCTGATCAATTTCGCGAACGGCTATTTCAAAACGCCCATTTCTGCGGATGATGTGGTTTGGTCCTATTCCGGTGTTCGCCCGCTTTATGATGACGGGGCGACATCCGCCACCGCCGCGACCCGCGACTACACGCTGAAAGTCGACGCCGATGGTGCGCCGATCCTGAATATCTTTGGCGGCAAGATCACCACCTACCGGCGGCTTGCGGAAAGCGCGCTGGAAAAGGTGCAGACCTATTTCCCCGAAACAGGCAGCAAGTGGACCGCAGGCGTCCCCCTGCCCGGCGGCGATTTCGAAGTGGCGGATTTCGACAAAAAGGTCAGCGATCTGGCAACCACCTACCCGTTCCTGACGCCCGCCCACGCGCGCCGCCTGGTCCGCGCCTATGGTACCGACGCGGTAAAAATGATCGGCGATGCGACCAGTCTTGATGATTTGGGGCCGCATTTTGGCGCTGATCTTTATGCCAAGGAAATCAGCTGGCTAATCACTCATGAATTTGCGCGCACGGCCGAAGATATCGTCTGGCGGCGTAGCAAACTGGGGCTAAGATTGTCGCCGGATGAAATCGCGGCGCTTGATGCGTGGATGCAAACCCTTCTGCGCGCGCAGACCAACGACGACACGGCAAATTAGGCCGCGGGGGAGGAAACGAAATGACACATATTCTTGCCATTGATCAGGGCACCACATCATCGCGCACGATAATATTTGACCAAGACATGCAGGTTGTGGCCACCGCCCAAGAAGAATTCACCCAGCATTTCCCGCAGTCCGGCTGGGTTGAACACAACCCCGATGATCTGTGGTCGACCGTGGCAGGCACCGCCCGATCCGCAATTGAACGCGCGGGGCTTGGCCCCGATGACATTGCCGCAATCGGGATCACCAACCAGCGTGAAACCACCGTGGTTTGGAACAGACACACAGGCCAAGCAATCCATAATGCGATCGTCTGGCAGGACCGCCGCACCGCCGCCTATTGCCGCGAACTGACCGCGGCGGGCCACGCCGATATGATCACCGCGCGCACGGGGCTATTACTTGACCCGTATTTTTCGGCGACCAAGCTGAAATGGATTTTGGATAATACCCCGGGCGCACGCGACGCAGCCGCCAAGGGCGATCTGCTGTTTGGCACGGTCGATTGCTACCTGATCTGGAAGATGACAGGCGGCGCATCCCATGTGACCGACGCGACAAACGCCGCGCGCACCATGCTTTATGACATCCACAAGGGCCGCTGGAGCACAACAATCTGCGCCCTCTTGGATATCCCGCAAAACATGCTGCCAGAGGTCAAAGACTGCGCCGCCGATTTTGGCACAACCCGCCCCGATCTGTTCGGCCGCGCTGTGCCGATCACCGGCGTTGCGGGCGACCAGCAGGCGGCGACCGTCGGGCAGGCCTGCTTTGAACCCGGCATGCTGAAATCGACCTATGGAACAGGGTGCTTTGCGCTGTTGAACACGGGCGATACGCCCGTTGCCTCGCAAAACCGGCTGCTGACGACGATTGCCTATCAGTTGGATGGCAAACCGACCTATGCGCTTGAAGGGTCTATTTTTGTCGCAGGTGCCGTGGTGCAATGGCTGCGCGACGGGCTGAAAATCATCCGTGATGCGGCGGAAACCCAACCGCTGGCGCAAACTGCCGACGATACCCAAGACGTAATCCTTGTGCCTGCCTTTACCGGTCTTGGCGCCCCCTATTGGGATCCTGAATGCCGTGGCGCAATCTATGGGCTGACGCGCAACACGGGGCCTGCGGAACTGGCCCGTGCAGCGCTTGAAAGCGTTGGTTTTCAGACCCGCGACCTGATCGAAGCCATGCATGCCGACTGGCAAGGCGAAGGCGTGCAGCCCACTTTGCGCGTTGACGGCGGGATGAGCGCATCAGATTGGGCTATGCAATTTCTGGCCGATATCATCGGCGCACCCGTGGACCGCCCCGAGGTGCTGGAAACGACGGCGCTGGGGGCCGCATGGCTGGCGGGGCAACATGTCGGGCTTTATCCGGTCAAGGACGAATTCGCCGCGCGCTGGCGCTGCGAGCGCACATTTGACCCCGCGATGAAAGACAGCGACAGAACCCGCCGCTATGGCGCTTGGAAAAAGGCCGTCGCGGCCACAATGTCGGTCAGCAGCTAAGAAATAGGGCGGCAAGGTATGACCCTGCCGCCCCAATCATGCAGATCGCAGCGGGCTTAAGCCGCGTCGCGTTTTGGGTTCTTGCCCATGATGATCATCGACAGAATATCGTCTTCGGTCACGTCCTCGACGCGCTCGTTCCCGATCATCTGACCGTTCTTCATCACCGACACACGGTCACACAGTTCCATCATTTCGCGGGTGTCGTGGCTGATCAGGAAAATGCCCAAACCTTGGGACTTCAGCTCCTTAATCAAATCCGCGACCATCGCGGTTTCATGTACACCAAGCGCCGCCGTGGGTTCATCCATGATCAGGATGCGTGCATTAAAATACACGGCACGGGCAATCGCGACCGACTGGCGTTGACCACCCGACAGCGACCGGACGGGTTCGGAAAAGCGGTTAAAGTTGGGGTTGAGGCGCGCCATGATCTTGCGCGATTCAGCCTCCATCTTTGCATCATCGACCAGACCGAACGGGGTTGTCAGTTCGCGCCCCAAGAACAGGTTTGACGCCGCATCAAGGTTATCTGCCAGCGCAAGCGTCTGGTAAATCGTCTCGATATTTTGCGCACGTGCGTCACGCGGGTTGTTGATTTCAACCTTTTTGCCATCGACAAAAATCTCGCCCTCATCGGCCTTGTATGCACCGGCAAGGATCTTGATCAATGTCGATTTACCCGCGCCGTTGTGACCCAAAAGGCCTACAACTTCGCCCGGCATCAGGCTGATGGATACATTATCAACCGCCTTGATACCGCCAAAACGGATCGAGATGTTCTTCATTTCAAGAAGTGGCGTAGTCATTATACGTCTCCTGTTTTGCGACGGTACACAATGTCGACCCAGACGGCAAAGACCAGCACGCCGCCAACAACGATGTTTTGCAGCGGGCTATCAACGCCGACCATCCCCATGCCGGATGTCAGCGATTGCATGATCAACGCGCCCAAGATGGCCCCGTAAATCGTGCCTGCACCACCCGCGAGCGCCGTACCACCGATAACAGCCGCCGCAATCACGCGCAGCTCGTCCAGCGTCCCGATATCGGTCGTATGCGCCTGCAAACGTGCCTGTGCCACGATCGCGGACAGGCCACACAAGAACCCCATGATCGCAAAGACCTTTACGGTCAAAAGCCGGGTGTTAATGCCGGACAATTCTGCTGCATCAGGATTGCCGCCGGTTGCAAAAATATAGCGGCCAAGGCGCGTCTTGCGTGCGACCACGGTCATCACAACCGCCACTGCAATCAGGATCAGAACCGAGATCGGCAAACCGTGCCCTTGGGTGAACCCGTCGGGCATGACCTCGCCGCGGGCTTCGAACATGCGGCGCAATTTGCCTTTGGGGATATCATAGGCGTTCAGCGTGGCCACAAAACCCATGATCGCAACCACAAAGATGCCGCCGATGGTGTATTCGGCCCACATCGGTTTGGTCGGGAACCCGTGCGACACGCGGTTCTTGCGGGCGTTATAGACGCTCCAGACAGCAAAGATTGAGGCGAGACCGCCCACGACCCAGCTCCAGAATTCGCCCAATGTGCCTTCGGCCCCGCCAAGAAGGATAAATGTGCTATCCAGCGGCGCAATCGTCTGCCCGTCGGTCAGATACCAGCCGGCATAACGCCAGACCAGAAACCCGCCCAATGTGACGATAAACGCAGGGATCATCTGATAGCCGATCAGCCAGCCGTTAAACGCGCCGATCAACGTGCTGACCAGAAGACCCGACAGAATGGCCAATGGCGCGATCCAGACAGAGCCATATTCGAGCCCGAAATAGCCGGGCAGCCAGCGGGCCTGCACCATTGCGATCACGGCAGATGAAATCGCCAGCAGCGCACCAACCGACAGGTCGATGTTGCGGGTCACAATAACAAACACCATGCCTGTCGCCATGATGGCAACCGATACGGTTTGAATGGTGACGTTAAAGATGTTGCGCGGGGTTAAAAACGTGCCCCCCGTCGCGATGCTAAAGCCGATGGCGATTACGATGAAGGCGCCGATCATCCCAAGAAGGCGCGTATCAAGTTCAAGGCTTTGGATAAAGTTGCGGGGCGACTGGGTCGGGGTCGATCCAGTGGGTTCGGTACTGTCAGTCATGTGCTGTCCCGGTATATCAGAGTTGCTGTAGTGAATACGCCGCCCCGATGGATCCATCAGGGCGGCGCGTTTAGTTCACAGTTTCACTGCAATTAGTTACAAGGTGCTGGGCCGTTTTCGACGCCTTGGCACAGTGCTTCTTGTGTGATCCAGCCAGCATCAACAACAGCAGACAGGTTTTCAGCAGTCACAGGCACAGGGGCCAGGAAGACAGCGTTCATCACGTTACCACCAGGCGTGGTGAATGAAACAGCGTTCGCAACATCCGCAGGGGCAGTGCCGCCAGCCAGCGCAACAGCAATTTCACCCGCCGCTTTACCCAGCTCGCGCGCGTCTTTCCAGACAGACACGGTCTGTGTACCCGCAGCAACGCGGTTCAGGGCCGCGTGGTCACCGTCTTGGCCGGACACAGGAATGCCTTGCATGCCTTGTGCGGTCAGCGCAGCAACAACACCACCGGCGGTGCCGTCGTTAGACGCCACAACCGCATCAACGTTGTTGCCTTGCTCGGTCAGGATTTGCTCCATGTTGCGCTGTGCGTTCGCAGGCTGCCAACCGTCGGTGTAGGCTTCGCCCACAATGGTGATCGCGCCGGAATCGATTGCAGCTTGCAGCACTTCTTGCTGACCGCCACGCAAGAAGTCCGCGTTTGGATCGGTTGGTGACCCTTTGATCATCACGTAGTTACCTGTTGGCTGTGCCGCCAGAACAGCAGCAGCCTGAAGGCGACCCACTTCGACGTTGTCGAATGTCAGATAGAACGCGCGGTCATCTTCGATCAGACGGTCGTAAGCCACAACAGGGATATCTTCATCCACAGCGGCCTGCACGGCGGGGATAACCGCCTGCGTGTCCTGACCCAGAACAATCAGCGCATCAACGCCCTGCGCAATCAGGTTTTCGATGTCTGTCAGCTGCTTTGCCGCAGATGATTGCGCGTCCGCAGATACATATTCCGCACCAGCCGCTTCAAGCGCCGCTTTGATTGCCGCTTCGTCTGTCTTCCAGCGTTCTTCTTGAAAGTTGGACCAGCTCACACCGATAGTCAGCGTGTCAGCAAATGACATTGACGCAGGCAAAGTTGCAGCCGCCGCAGCAGCGATAAGTAGTTTCATCTTCATCGTATTTCCTCCCAGAAATGCGGCTCTCTCGGCCGCACCGTAACTTATAGGTAGCGCTAACATTCGTGTCAAACTGAATAATGCCGTTGTAAACATTAAGAAAAATTACTTAACTAATCTGGCGGGTTTTCGGCATGGTCCGATAATTTCCCCGGGTTTTCGCCAAACAGACAGGCAGTTCATGAACAATTTATTCAATCGTTTTACACCAGCATGGACGGCAGATTTTGCCCCTGCCAGATCGCAATTTTTTGGACGCTCGCCCCGAAATCTATCAATGTTTTCAAAGATCACTATAACGTTAACGTTGGCCGCTTCGGGCGCTGCCGCGCAGACGCCGCCGCAGTTTTCGGACCGTGCGCAGGCGGGGGTCGCGCCCCATGAATACGCTGGCGGCTGGGATCATTTTGTCGGTGGCGGCGTGGCTGTTTTTGACTGCAACGGTGATTCGCTTCCCGAGGCGTTTGTCGCGGGTGGCGCAAACCCCGCGCGGCTGTTGATCAACGCCTCGGGTGCTGACGTCCGATTTGACGATGGCCAGATCGCGCCACTGCTTGGCGTCACCGGCGCCTACCCGATCGACATCAACAATGACGCAGTGATCGATTTGATGGTCCTGCACAATGGGCCAAATACGCTGCTGCTTGGGCAGGGCGATTGCCGGTTCACCGATGCGACTGCGCAAATGAACATCCCCGCCGACGACCGCTGGACAACCGCCTTTTCGGCCACTTGGGAAGCAGGGCAGACCCGCCCGACGCTCGCTATCGGGAACTACGTCGACACCACAGACCCCAACGGGCCGTTTGGCACCTGTGATACCAACTGGCTGCTGCGCCCCGACGGGGACAGCTATGGCGCGCCTGTAGCACTTGACCCCGCCTATTGCCCGCTGTCGATGCTGTTTTCCGACTGGCAGCGTAGCGGGACCCCGATGCTGCGCATTTCCAATGACCGGCAATATTATCTGCGTGACGGCTCCGAGCAAATGTGGGCGCTTGATCCGCTGCGCGCGCTGGACGCATCGGATGGCTGGGCCGAACAAAAAATCTGGGGCATGGGGATCGCCAGCCGCGATATTACCGGCGACGGGCTGCCCGATGTGATGCTGACGTCAATGGGCGATCAGATTTTGATGACCAATGACGGACATCAATTTGCGGCGGTTCCCTATGCGACAGGCACCTATGCGCAGCGCCCCTTTACCGGTGATGACGGGCGGCCATCAACCGGCTGGCACGCCGAATTCGGCGATATCAACAATGACGGGCGCGCTGATCTTTTTATCGCCAAAGGCAATGTAGACCAGATGCCCGGCCTTGCGATGCTGGACCCTAATAACCTGTTGATGCAAAACGCGGATGGGACATTTTCCGAATCCGCCGGACCTTCAGGCATCGGCACGACCCATCGCGCGCGCGGTGCCGCGCTGGCCGATCTGAATGCTGATGGGTTGCTTGATATCATCGTGGTCAACCGCCGCGCCCCGCTCGAGATTTGGCAAAACACCAGCACAGACACCGGCAACTGGCTGCGCATTGATCCGCGCCAAACCGGCAGTAACATCTATGCAATCGGCGCGATTGTGGAACTGCGCACGGCCGAGGGGACGCAAACGATTGAACGCACAATCGGCGGCGGGCATGCCAGCGGCAGCCTTGTGCCGCTGCATTTCGGGGTTGGCGCACATGAGACCGCCGATATCCGCGTCGTCTGGCCAGATGGGACTATCGGACCATGGGAAACCTTCAGCGCAAACCAAAGCATCACGGTCAACGCAGCCCCTTAAAACACAAACGAAAGCTGCCGTGTCGCATTCAGGTTCTCGATCTTGCGGCCGAATACGGCCTCGGCTTTCAGAACCACCTGCGCCGCCGCACGCGCGTCTTCGCCTGCGTCATGGTGGCGAAATTGCAGCCCGAGCGCCTGCTTGAGATGCCCCAGACCGTGCCCGCCATTGCCCCTAAATTCCGGCCATGCCTTGCGCGCGATGGCCACGCTATCGACCCAATGTGATTTCAGAACCGGCAGCCCTGCAAGGGCGCAGGCGGCATCAAATGCCTTTTCGTCAAACCGGCTGTGCTGCACCAGCGGATGCGCCTCCAGAATGGCGCGCAAATCAGGCAGCACATCGGCAAAGTCAGGGGCCCCGCTGACAGTCGCAGCGTCAATCCCGTGCAATCGGGTATTGCCCGCCGCAAAGGGCACGCGCGGATCAATATAGGCACTAAAGGTCGCAATCGCGCCGTCAAACCCGACAACAGCAAGCCCGATCTGACAGATACTTGCAACGTCATGGGCGGCCGTTTCAACATCCACCGCGATAAACCTGATCGCCGAAGTAAAGGGCGCGGACTGCGCAAAACAGCTTGGCAAAGTGAACCGCCCGTTTTGTGCCATGCCCGCTTTCCTCAACCGGTCAGCCGCATTTCGAATGTCCGCAGGATCCGCAGGTCATGCAGCCTTCGACCATCCGCAGATCGTAAGACCCGCAAGACGGGCATGCCTTGCCGCGCGGTTTGCCGTTCATCGCAACGACATCGGCTTGCGGGTCGCTTTTCAGGCCCATGCCCTCGCCCGCCAGAAACCCGATAGCGACCATATGCTTTTCAATCACCCCGCCAATCGCCGCCAAGATCGACGGCACATATTTCCCCTGCATCCATGCGCCGCCGCGCGGATCAAACACGGCTTTCAGCTCTTCCACCACAAACGACACATCACCACCGCGCCGGAACACGGCCGAAATCATGCGGGTAAGCGCCACAGTCCAAGCAAAGTGTTCCATGTTTTTTGAGTTGATAAACACCTCGAACGGGCGGCGGTGGCCCGCGATCACCAGATCGTTGATGGTGATATAAATCGCATGTTCGGATTCCGGCCATTTTATTTTATAGGTCGCGCCCTCCAATTCATTCGGGCGGTCCAGCGGTTCGGACATATAAATCACTTCGGACCCGTTATCGCCATCGCGCATCTGGTCGGGGCGCTCGGACGGGGTCACATCCTCGGACACCGACAGCACCGATCCGGTCACATCATTGGGGCGGTAGGTCGTGCAGCCTTTGCAGCCTTGATCCCAAGCGGCCATATAGACCTCTTTGAAATCGTCAAAGCTGATGTCGGCAGGGCAGTTGATCGTCTTTGAAATCGAACTGTCGATCCATTTTTGCGCAGCGGCCTGCATGCGCACATGGTCCAGCGGGGCCAATGTCTGCGCATTCACGAAATAATCCGGCAATGGTGCGTCGCCTTTCAGGTCGCGCCACATTTGCACGGCATAATCGACGACCTCTTCCTCGGTGCGCGACCCGTCCTTTTGCAGGACTTTGCGGGTATAGGCATAGGCAAACACAGGCTCGATCCCGGAACTGACATTGCCCGCGTAAAGACTGATCGTGCCGGTTGGCGCGATAGAGGTCAGCAACGCATTTCGTATGCCATATTGACGAATGGCATCACAAACATCCGAATCCATGTTCTGCATTGCGCCGCTTGCCAGATATTTATCAGCGTCGAACAACGGGAACGCGCCCTTTTCGCGTGCCAAATCCACCGAGGCCAGATAGGCGGCGCGCGCGATCGCGTGCATCCATTGGTCTGTCTGACGCGCCGCTTCCTCTGATCCATAGCGCAACCCGACCATCAGCAATGCATCGGCCAATCCGGTCACGCCCAGCCCGATCCGGCGTTTGGCGGCAGCCTCTTGCGCTTGCGCCGCGAGCGGAAAGCGGGATGTATCCACCACATTGTCCATCATCCGCACAGCGGTCGCGACCAGATCCGCCATCGCATCGACGTCCAACGCAGCGCCATCTCCAAACGGATCACTGACCAGCCGCGCCATATTGATCGACCCCAGCAGACAGGCCCCATAGGGGGGCAACGGCTGTTCGCCGCAAGGGTTCGTTGCGGCGATCGTTTCGCAATAATTCAGGTTGTTCATTTGGTTAATGCGGTCGATAAAAATCACGCCAGGTTCGGCGTAATCATAGGTCGATTGCATGATCGCGTCCCACAGTTCGCGGGCTTGCACGGTGCGGTAGGTCTTGCCGTCAAATACCAGATCCCACGGGCCGTCTGCCTTGACGGCCTCCATAAACGGATCGGTAATCAGCACGGACATGTTGAACATACGCAGACGCGCCGCGTCTGATTTTGCGGTAATGAAGTCCCCGACGTCGGGGTGGTCACAGCGCATTGTTGCCATCATCGCGCCGCGGCGCGACCCCGCGGACATGATCGTGCGGCACATCGCGTCCCAGACATCCATGAACGACAGCGGGCCAGATGCATCTGCGGCCACGCCGTGCACCGCAGCGCCCTTGGGGCGGATAGTGCTGAAATCATAGCCGATGCCGCCGCCCTGCTGCATGGTCAGCGCGGCCTCTTTGAGCATATCAAAAATGCCGCCCATATTGTCGGGCACCGTGCCCATGACAAAGCAGTTGAACAGCGTCACGGACCGCGCTGTACCCGCGCCTGCCGTGATCCGGCCCGCCGGCAGATATTTGAAATCCGACAGCGCGTCATAGAATTTTTCTTCCCAAGCCGCCGGATCTTTTTCGACCACGGCCAAAGCCTTGGCGATACGGCGCCAGGTATCGGTCACATCGCGGTCAATCGGGGTGCCATCCGCCTGTTTGAACCGGTATTTCATGTCCCAGATTTGTGCGGCAATAGGGGCGGCAAAGGCGGTCATGGGATGATCCTTGATTGATTCTGAACGGGGACAAGTCGGGGGGCAAAGCATAGGTCGGAACGGGCTAAAAGCAAAGTCGCAAACCTGCTTTTAGAATCTTGTATCGCCGCGTATAAAGAAGGCACACCACCATATCTAGGGGGTCACGGTGAAAAACTGGGTAAATATAGTAAAGCTTTCCGTGGGGACGGATGATGTCGCTGGGCTTGCGGCTTGGCAGGATACGCGCCACGCGCAAACCGCTGACGGCTACCCGCGCCATATCACCCGCATGTGGCCCAAGCGCGGTGACGAAATCCTGAACGGCGGGTCAATCTATTGGGTGATCAAGGGCGTGATCCAGTGCCGCCAGCCGATCCTGCGGCTGGACGAAGTTATAGGCAATGACGGTATCCGCCGCTGTGCGATTGTCAGCAAACCGGGGTTGATCCGCGTTGCAGCCACACCGCGGCGCGCGTTTCAGGGCTGGCGCTACCTTTCAGCCGAAGACGCGCCCGCCGATCTGACCGCGCAGCAACAAGCCGAAACCGCCCTGCCGCCGGAACTGTCCAAAGCGCTGGCCGATATCGGTGTGCGCTAGACGCAATAAATTTCGCGAAATTTATTCAATCACGCCAACTGTCGAAAATCCGCACTGCTCCGCGATCTTGCCATAGGCTGCGGTAAACCCGGCCAGTGATGCGCCATAGATGACCTCGCCGTCGCGAGTGGTCCACATTTGATCCGCGTGGCGCATGGTTTGCAAAAGCCACAGATTATCAGCGGTATGCGCAAAGGCTTGGGCCTGCATGATCCCGTCTTCATCATGAAACGCCTGCACAAATCCTTCTGTCACGCCTTCGCGGTCAAATTCAAAAAGCACCCGGTCCCCGTCTTGCATCATCGTCGCATAGCCGCGCGGCGCGGATTCGTGCAGCACGGGTGCGGGGTAGAAATCAGGCGGCATCGCGTCGCCGTTTGACACGTCAATGCGCAATGACGGCGCGCCGTCGCCCCCCGTGAAAGCCGTGCAAAACACCCGCAAATCCTCGCCGGTATCGACGGTTTCAACCATGACTGTCCACGCGCCATAGTCCCAATATTGGGTTTCCGCATGCGCAATGCTGGGCAAAATCGCCAATGCCGCCAAGAAAGATTTCATCGCAAACCCCATTTTCTTAGATGCCCAACTGCTTTTGCAGGGCCTTTAGCGTCTTGCGCTGCGCATCGGTCCAGTCCTTGCGGCGGCCACGGAACAATGTCGCCTGCGAAGCGTGGATCAACCCGTCACTCAAAATCTTCAGCCCGTTTGCACGCAAGGTTTCGCCAGTCGAAGTGATATCCGCAATCGCCTCGGCGGTTTCGTTTTTGACCGTGCCTTCGGTTGCGCCCTGACTATCAATCAGCTGGTAATCGGCAACGCCCTGTTCGCGCAAAAATTCCCGCACCAATCGGTGGTATTTCGTCGCGATCCGCATCCGGAACCCGTGTTTGGCACGAAATGCGGCGGCGGCAGCATCCAGATCATCCAGCGTATCGACATCGACCCAAGCCTGCGGCACCGCAATAATCAAATCCGCACCGCCAAAGCCCATCAGCGCCAGTTCACCGACCTGACTGTCCCAATTGGCCAGCTTTTCGCGCACCAGATCCGATCCGGTCACGCCCAAATGGATATTGCCCGCCGCCAGTTCGCGCGGGATTTCACCTGCTGACAACAGCACCAGCTCGATCCCGTCGATGCCGGTGACCTCGCCCGCATATTCGCGGTCGGACCCTGATTTGCGCAGGGTCACGCCACGGTTGCCGAACCAGTCAAACGTCTTTTCCATCAGCCGCCCTTTGGACGGCACACCCAATTTCAACATCATTTGATCCCCAAGGCTAGATCGGGGCGGATCACACCGCCCACGGCGGGTACAGCACGGCCTTCGCCCAAGCGCGCGGTCAGCGCGTCATAGCGCCCGCCTGTCGCCACTGGCGGCAAATCAGGGCGCGCGGTGGCGTAAAAGCCAAAGACAAACCCGTCATAATATTCAAGCGACGAGCGGCCGTAGCTGCCTTCGAAATCCAGGTTTTCAACATCCACGCCGCGCGCGGCCAACGCCGCAACACGCGCATCCATACGGGCCACGGCAGCCGAAATCGCAGGCATATCAACGGCAATATCGCGCAGATGGCTCAGCACATTCGGCATGGTTTCGCGCAGGTCCAGAATGGCGTCAATCAGCAGCACTTCATCGCCGGAAATCGGCGGCTCTTGCGCATCGGCGCGCAGCGCTGCAATGCGGGTCGCGACTTCGGCGCGGCTGCGCAGCCCGATATCGGGCCCCGCATTTGCAAACGGATCATCCGCCGCCAAAAGTGCAGTGCGCGCTGCAGGCACCTTACCGCCGGCAAAGCGTTTCAGCAGTGATTTGAACCGCCCTGGCCGCCAGATATGACGCAAAAGCGCCGCTTTGCGCGCGTCACTGGTCCGCAAACCATGCACCGCCGCCGTCAAAATGCCGATATCACCCGTGGCCGCGCGCACGGGCAAGCCCGCCAGCGCATCCGCGATCACGGCAAAAACTTCGGCATCGGCCGCGGCAGGGTTCTGACCATCAAAAACCTCATAGCCCGCCTGCATATATTCATTCGCGCGGGTTTCGTCGTTTTCTTGCTTGCGAAACACCTTGCCCGCATAGGCATAGCGCGCAGGGTCAGCGTGGGTCTGCATATGCATCTGCACAACGGGCACCGTGAAATCGGGGCGCAGCACCATTTCACCGCGCAAAGGGTCAGAGGTCAGATAAGCGCGCGCGCGGATATCCTCCCCATAAAGATCAAGCAGCGTATCCGCCGGTTGCAGCACATCGGCCGTAATCACATGCGCGCCTTGGGCAGCAAAAAAATCACGCAAGCGGTGCGCCTCGGCCAGGGTCTGGGGTGTATTTGGCATCAGCCCTGCCCATCCAGAATTTCACGCAGCTTTGCGACCAGCTGATCGCGCGGCACTTCGTATTGGCTGGGGCGATCTTTCCATTCTTCAAGGGTCGCGTTCTTGGCGATTTCAGCGCCCAAGATCAGATCCTTGATCTGCACCATGCCTGCATCAAATTCATCGCCGCCTGCGATCACCGCAGCCGGTGAATTGCGTTTATCCGCGTATTTCAACTGGTTGCCAAAATTCTTGGGATTGCCCAGATAGACCTCTGCCCGAATACCGGCATTGCGCAATTCAGCGACCATGCCTTGATAATCAGCCATGCGGTCCCGATCCATCACGGTCACAACAACCGGACCATCCATCGTTTTATCAAGCCGTCCCTTGGCATGCAGCGCCGCCAGCAGACGGTCCACACCAATCGACACACCGGTTGCAGGGACTTCCTGACCGGTAAACCGTTTCACCAGATCATCATAGCGCCCGCCACCCGCAACAGAGCCAAAGTTGCGCGGCCGCCCCTTTTCGTCGAGCACTTCAAACGTCAGCTCGGCCTCGAACACGGGGCCGGTGTAATAGCCAAGACCGCGCACAACAGAAGGGTCGATCTCGATCCGGTCGGATTGATACCCGCCTGCGCTCAACAATTCTGCCATTGTTTCCAGCTCGGCCACACCATCAGCACCAACCTGCGATCCCGCAACCAATTCGCGCAAGCGCGCAACCGTCGCAGCACCATCAGCGCGCTTGGCTTGCATAAAGCCCACGACGATCTCGGCCTGCTCATCCGACAGCCCGGCACCTTTGGTGAAATCACCTGACGCATCTTTGCGGCCTTCGCCCAGCAACGCACGCACGCCGTCCACGCCAAGCCGGTCGAGCTTGTCAATCGCGCGCAACACGATGCCGCGCTCGGCTTCTTTGTCATCGCCCGCCAGACCCGCGACCTCTAGCACACCGTTCAACACCTTGCGGTTATTGACGCGCACCACGTAATCGCCGCGCGGGATGCCCACAACCTCAAGCGTATCCGAAAGCATCGCGCAAATCTCGGCATCAGCGGCCACGCTGGACGCGCCAACCGTATCCGCATCGCATTGATAAAACTGACGGAACCGGCCGGGGCCGGGCTTTTCATTGCGCCAGACAGGGCCCATCGCATAGCGGCGATAGGGTGAAGGCAAGTCATTGCGATACTGCGCCGCAACACGTGCCAAGGGCGCAGTCAGATCATAGCGCAGCGCCAGCCAGTCATTATCTTCTTCCCATGCGAACACACCTTCATTCGGGCGATCAACATCGGGCAGAAATTTGCCCAAAGCCTCGACCGTCTCCACTGCCGATGTTTCCAGCGCGTCAAACCCGTACCGATGATAAACACCCGCAATCTTGGTCAGCATCTCGGTGCGCTGCGCCACCTCTGCACCAAAATAGTCGCGAAAACCCTTTGGGGTCTGCGCCTTGGGACGGGGTTGTTTCTTGACTTTAGCCATTTCGGAATCTGCCTTCGCTGGTCATGGACGCCGTTTAACGCGCCAATGTCACAGGAGCAATGCAATCACCGCAATTCGCGCCATATCTTCTTTTTTCCAAAAATACTCAAAAACGGGCCGCCGGCCCATCTATGCAGCAAGGCTGCATTAGGCTAGAGCAGTGCCATGACCGATATCACGCACCTTGAAGAACAAATCGCGCATCTGACACGCACCGTTGACGACCTGTCAGATATCATCGCGCGGCAGGAAACCGAACTGGCGCTTGCCATGCGGCGGCTTGCCATGCTGATGGAACGCGAAGCCTCGCGCGAATTCGACGCAGGCGGCTCTGTTCCGCTTGCCGATCAACGCCCGCCGCATTGGTAGATCAGGCGGCGGTCTGCGTGAATAGCTTCGCCTCGGTCGCTTTCACGGTCATCCGCGCCAAGGGGCCAAAATGCGCGATATCATGTTCAAGCTCCGGGAATAGCGCAAATATTTCGGCGCGTTGTTCGCCCCCCATACCATCAAGCCCGACCTGTCCGGGATGAAAGCTTTCGCAAGGGGCTTCGTTGGCGTAAACAACCTCGTGCTGGTCGAACAGGATGTGATAATATGTCACCTCACCGCCTTCGCGGCGCGTGATTGAACCGCCATTCACAAGGTGCTTCGCCGCGACAAGAACTTCGGGTTCGCCAAATAGTAATTCAGCCTGCCACCCCTGAAGCAAAACACGGTGCTGCGGCGATAAAACAAGCGGGATTGTGTTTCCCAAAACATCCTTGGCGATATGGATTGGCGCAAATTTCCCAACTGCGGCCACCCGACGCGACCCGACCCAGCGGATAGGCTGCAAGCCGTTGTCCATTGTTTGCACCAAATCCGATGGGGCTAGGTCCTGAACCGGAACCTGACCACGATCCGTTTCGATCAATGTATCATGGGCAAAGCAAACCACGTCGCCAGTGAAATCACTGATCCCGATGACAGCAGACCTTACGCCACTACTGTCGCTGCCCGAGGTGATGATTTGAATTGTCGCAACGGGGGAATCAAACGTGACGGTCACAGAATCCGGCGCGGTTGGTCCATCAATACTTGTACTGTTATTACCGCTAGCCTCGACCGTGGTTGCATTAATCTGCGTGTGTACGGTTGGATCAAGCGTGAATGTTGGGGTCAGCAGATTCCCGTCAATGTCGTAGGCCAGAATTTGAACCTGATCGTCCCAGCCCGGTCCTTGGTCCAAATCAACGATCGCAAAGCTCAGGTTATCGACCGGCGTCGAAAACGTCATGTTTATGCCCGATTCTTCGCCTGAACCAACGTTTTGACTAAAGAGGGTACCACCAAAATTTGAGTAATAACGCGGGTCATTTGCTCCGGACGAGCTGAACGCAGATGACGTAAACGTCGTGCTATTTGCACCATCGTTGATGGTGGTCGACCCATTCGGGCTCGAAAATGTTGTCCAATCGAACAAAAATGGCATGATTGCCCCCAGTCCATCTGATAAACTTCGAAAAAAATTCCTCTATCTGTTGCCCAACCTGAACGGAAACCCCTAATCTTACGTAAACTAGACAAAAGTATAGGGCTTGCCGCGTTTCTGCGCTCAAACACAAAGGGCTTCATCATGGCTATCGTAACGCTTCCGAATCAAACCGCCAAACGGCTCTCCGACCGAATTTCGGCGCTCGATCCAGACTTGGCGCACCAGCTGTTCGCGGCTTCGGATATCGTGATGGGGATCGCATTCACAGAAAGGGAAACAGCGGAATTCGATGGCGAAACAGGTGCGGCGATGATCCTAGCTGTCAAAGATTTAGAAGGGCTCGCAAAGGCCATTCCCGAATTCGAAGGTGATCGCCGCAACTACTGCATTATTCAAAACGCGCGCGCCATTGCACGGCTTGATCCGTTTTTCGAGATCTAGGCGTCTTCGACTTCGATCACGCCGTCAAGGCTGCGCAGCGCGCCTTTGATTTGCGGGTTGACGGGAAAATCATCGCCCAGATCCAGTTCCACCTCGCCGGGTAAATCCGGATGCATGAGGTTGAAAAACACCGGCCCGCGCCCCGCGCGCACGTTGTCATTGGCCGCTTTGGCCAGAATGCTGGCCACCGCATCAATCGCATCGGGCGTGTCGATGAACACGCGCAAAGCGGCCCCACCTGCATCGGCCACCACATTATCAATTGGTGCGACAGACCGGCCCAGCAGTTTCAACTGATCGCTTTCCATCGTCGCTTCGCAAGTCAGCACAACCTGACTGCCCGTTTCCAGAAAATCGCGCGCTTTTTCGAGCGTGTCCGAAAACAGGGTCACCTCATATTGTCCTGTTGGATCAGACAGTTGCGCAAAGGCAAAGCGGTTGCCGCGCGCTGATTTGCGTTCTTGCCGCCCCGACACGGTGCCCGCCATTTTCACAACGCAAGCGCCGCGTTCGGCCTTGGCTGTCACCTCGTCCAAGGTCAGCACATCCTTGCGCTTAAGCGCGCCCATATAGTCATCAAGCGGATGACCCGACAGATAGAAACCGATCGCTTTGAATTCTTCGGCCAACCGTTCGGCAGGCAGCCAATCATCACCGGCCGCAAGCCGCGGTTCGGGCAGATCATCACCCGCCTCGCCAAACAATGACACCTGATTGGATGATTTCTGGTCATGGATCGCGGCAGAATACCCCGACAGCGCATCAAGGCTTTGCATCACGCGGCGGCGATTACGGTCCAGCACATCAAACGCCCCTGCCCGCGCGAGCATCTCCAACGGACGCTTGCCAACCCGTTTGAGATCAACGCGGCGCGCGAAATCGAACAAGTTGACAAATTCAGCATCTGCGCGCCCCTCAACGATCAGCTTCATGGCCTCAACGCCCACGTTTTTCAGCGCACCCAGCGCATAGACCAGCTTGCCCTCATACACATCAAAGGTCGCCTGCGACCGGTTCACGCAAGGCGGGGTATATTCCAGCCCCAGACCTTTCTTAACCTCTTGAAAGTAAACACCCAGTTTATCGGTCAGATGAATATCGCAGTTCATCACGCCGGCCATAAATTCGACAGGGTGGTTCGCCTTTAGCCACGCGGTTTGATAGGAAACAACCGCATAGGCCGCCGCGTGCGATTTGTTGAAACCGTAGTTTGCGAATTTCTCGAGAAGGTCAAAAACCTCGGACGCCTTTTTCTTATCAACCCCGTTTGCCATTGCCCCTTTTTCGAATTTAGGGCGTTCCTTGGCCATTTCCTCGGCGATCTTTTTACCCATCGCACGGCGCAGCAAATCCGCGCCGCCAAGGCTATAGCCCGCCATGACCTGCGCGATTTGCATAACCTGTTCTTGGTAAACGATGATCCCTTGGGTTTCGGCCAACAGATGGTCGATCGACGGGTGCACCGATTCAATCTCGCGCTGGCCGTTTTTGACCTCGCAATAGGTCGGGATGTTTTCCATCGGACCGGGGCGGTACAGCGCAACAAGGGCCACGATATCTTCGATACAGGTTGGCTTCATGCGTTTCAGCGCATCCATCATGCCGCTGGATTCCACCTGAAACACTGCAACCGTTTTCGCGCTGGCGTACAGCTTATAAGACGCCTCATCATCCAGCGGGATCGCCCCGATGTCATATTCAAATCCGGCAGGCGGCTGGTAAAGTTCGGTCCCGTCAGCGGCCACGTTCAACGGGCGACCGGTTTTTTTCACCAGCTCAACCGCGTTTTGAATGACAGTCAGGGTTTTCAGTCCCAAAAAGTCGAATTTGACCAACCCCGCCTGCTCAACCCATTTCATATTGAATTGGGTCGCGGGCATATCCGATCGCGGATCTTGATAAAGCGGGACTAACTCATCCAGCGGCCGGTCGCCAATCACAACCCCCGCCGCGTGGGTTGACGCATTGCGCAGCAACCCTTCGACTTGTTGGGCATATCGCAGCAAGCGTTCGACAACTTCTTCGTTTTTGGCCTCTTCACGCAAACGCGGCTCGTCTGCGAGCGCCTTTTCGATGGACACGGGTTTGACACCCTCGACAGGGATCATTTTCGACAGGCGGTCCACCTGCCCATAGGACATCTGCAAAACGCGGCCCACATCGCGCACCGCGGCTTTGGACAAAAGCGCACCAAAGGTGATGATCTGCCCGACCTTATCGCGGCCATATTTTTCTTGGACGTAACGAATGACTTCTTCGCGGCGGTCCATGCAAAAGTCGATATCGAAATCGGGCATGGACACACGTTCGGGGTTCAAGAACCGTTCAAACAGCAGTGAATAACGCAGCGGATCAAGGTCGGTAATGAGCAGCGCATAAGCCACCAGCGACCCCGCACCGGACCCACGGCCCGGCCCAACCGGAATCCCGTTATCCTTGGACCATTTGATGAAATCCGCCACGATCAGAAAGTAGCCGGGGAAGCCCATGCCCTCGATAATGCTCAGCTCGAACTCGAGCCGTTTTTCATATTCCGCGACCTCTGCCGCATGGGGAATAACGGCAAGACGCGCCTTTAGCCCCGCCTCGGCCTGACGCCGCAATTCCGCGACCTCGTCATCCGCGAATTTCGGCAGGATCGGGTCCCGTTTATAGGTCTTGAACGCGCAGCGCTTGGCGATCTCGACCGTATTCTCAATCGCTTCTGGCAGGTCCGCAAACAGCGTCACCATTTCCTGCGGGGACTTGAAATAATGCTGCGGCGTCAATCTTCGGCGCGGTTCCTGCTGGTCGACATAGGCGCCATCCGAAATACACAAAAGCGCATCATGTGCCTCGAACAGATCGGATTTCGGGAAATACACATCATTGGTCGCAACCAAGGGCAGGTCCTTGGCATAGGCCATTTCCACATGGCCCCGCTCTGACAGGCGCTCTGCCTCGGGCAATCCGCCATCAACGGGATGGCGCTGCAATTCCACATATAAACGATCCGGATAGATCGCCGCCAAACGGTCAATCAGGGCTTCGGCCTTGGGGCGCTGCCCTTGACGCAACAACCGCCCCACCGGGCCATCCGGACCACCCGAGAGACAAATCAGTCCCTCGTGGTACTGTGCCAAATCATCCAAACTGACCTGCGGCAACTGCCCACCCGCATCCAGATATTCGCAAGAATTGAGCTTCATCAGGTTCATATAACCGGCCTCGGACTTCGCAAGCAGCACAATCGGCGCGGGGTCTTCGGGGCGTTTGCCGGGATCGGGCGTGGTATATTGCAGATCAACCTGACAGCCGATAATCGGCTGTATCCCCGCCTTTGAAGCGCCTTCAGAAAATTCGAGCGCGCAAAACATATTATTGCTGTCGGTCACCGCCACCGCAGGCATATCCATCGCCGCCGCCATAGCGGGCAGCTTTTTCACCGGAACCGCCCCCTCAAGCAGGGAATATTCCGTATGCACGCGCAGATGAATGAATCGGGGATCAGTTGTCATGCGCCCAAACTATCTGATGCACCGCCAGAACAGAAGACCCGCTAGCCGGTCATGAAAACATCATAGCGCGTTGATTTGCCGATGATCTGGTGCGAGCATTTCTGGACCCCTGCAATCGGATCGGCCTTTGCGGGCCATTTCAGCACCACGCGTTTGCGCGCATGGCCTATCGCCAATCGCACAAGATCGCCTGCGTCATCGTCGCTGCCCACGATCTCGCGGACTTGCCGCAGCTCCAGCTTAACCAGCGCGGAATTTTTGCGTTCGGGGTGCATCGGGTCGATCAGAATTGCATCGGCTGACAGTTCAGGGATTAAATCCATTGCGTCCCCTTCTAGCAATGTCATGCGGTCGATAATCTCGCGCAACTCGCCGCCCTCTTGCGCGGCGCGCGCCATGCCGTCAGCCAGCAAATCATGCATCTTCGCAGATCGCTCGATCATCGTCACTTGCGCGCCAAGCGATGCCAAAAGAAATGAATCGCGGCCCAATCCGGCGGTCGCATCAATGATGGTCGGGGTTTTGCCGGACCGCAGGCCCATCGCCTTGGGCAGATCCTGCCCGCGCCCGCCGCCAAACCGCAAACGGTGCGCAACCGGCCCTGCTACAAAATCAACACGCAGCGCGCGCGCAACCTGATTAGAGCCTTTTTTCATTGTCTATCCTTGATAGGCCTTATGCACCTGCGCCCGTGTTTGTAGTGCATTTCGAAATGGCCGACATCCCTAGAATGCGGCCCAGCGTCTCATTTTCACGCCTGACCGCCCCGGCATCACCCCCAAAGCGACAAAACCCGCCGACGCTGCACTGCATCCATTGACGCCCCTTAGCGAAATCGGAAATATGACGCTCCGATGACACAGCAACTCAATACATTTTTTGCCGCGATGGCCGACCCGACCCGTCGGGCGGTGATTGAACGGCTGGCGTGCGGCCCCGCAAGCGTGGGTGATCTGCACGCGCCGCATGACATGGCGCTGCCGACCTTTATGCGCCACCTTGGTGTGCTGGAAAACGCGGGCATTGTGCGCTCGCTCAAAAAGGGGCGGGTGCGGACCTGCCACCTTGCCTATGAACCCCTGATCGCGGCCCAAGGATGGCTCGCGTGGCAACGGCACCTTTGGGAAAATCGCGCCGACGCGGATGATGCGACCTAAGATGATGACCAAACAAGCGGGGATTTCGCTGGCGCAACCCCCTGTTTGCGCACAATAATTAGGCACACCCCCACAAAAGCGGCAATTTGCGCCAAAACTTTGCTTGCCAAAACGCCACAGCGCCGCTTTGATGGGTTCAATCGCCAACGCGTCTACGCCGCATCGACGTATTGGGCCGAATGAACTTTGGTAAGGCGGCAGGTTTACACTATGGATGTCACGTTTCTTCTGAACGGGGAAACCGTGCAGATTGATGCGGTGCCAACGCAGACCCTGCTTGACTGGTTGCGTGTAGAACGCGGACTTAACGGTACAAAAGAAGGC
Source organism: Yoonia tamlensis (assembly GCF_900115105.1). Classification (GTDB taxonomy): domain Bacteria; phylum Pseudomonadota; class Alphaproteobacteria; order Rhodobacterales; family Rhodobacteraceae; genus Yoonia; species Yoonia tamlensis. The sequence continues at coordinate 237,826 of NZ_FOYP01000001.1, read as the reverse complement.
TGCAATGAAGGCGACTGCGGCGCCTGTTCGGTGATCGTGCGCGACGAAGGCGGCGACAAGGCCCTGAACGCCTGCATTCTGTTCATGCCCCAGCTGCACGGCAAAACCGTGCGCACGGTTGAAGGCATCAGCGGCCCCGACGGTCAATTGCACCCCGTCCAAGAGGCGATGATCACTCACCACGGTTCACAATGCGGGTTCTGCACACCAGGATTCATTGCATCCATGGCAGCAGGCCACGCCCAAGGCCGCACCGACCACGACGATGTGCTGGCGGGCAACCTGTGCCGCTGCACCGGATACGCGCCGATCATCCGCGCCGCGAAAGCCGCCGAAGCGCAGCCCGTGCCGACATGGTTGAACGATCCGCTGCCCGCGGTCACGCCCGCCCCCTACGCGCCGCAATCGCTTGATGAACTGGCCTCATGGTATGCGGCCAACCCTGATGCGACCCTGATCGCGGGGGCCACGGATGTGGGGCTTTGGGTGACGAAACAATTGCGCGACCTGCCCGATGTGGCCTTTTTGAACCGTTGTGCGGAACTGCGCGCAGTCGATATTGCCGATGACATCCACATTGGTGCGGCGGTGACAATGACCGAAGTTTTGGCGCTGGCCCGCACCCACCACCCGCATTGGGCCGATATGATCCGCCGCTACGGTTCTGAGCAGGTGCGCAACGCGGCCACCATCGGCGGCAATATCGCCAACGGATCCCCCATCGGGGACAACCCGCCCGCTTTGATCGCGATGGGGGCCACGTTGCACTTGCGCCATGGGGATACGACACGCGACATGCCCATCGAAGATTTCTTTATCGCCTATGGCAACCAAGACCGCGCAGCCGGCGAATTGGTCACAGGCGTGACGATCCCGAAATCCGCGCCCGACCTGCGTTGCTACAAGATTTCCAAACGGTTTGATCAGGATATTTCCGCCGTTTGCGGCTGTTTCAATATCACGGTCAGCGGTGGCACCGTCACCGCCGCGCGCATTGCCTTTGGCGGCATGGCGGGCACACCGCACCGCGCCACGCACGTTGAAACCGCGCTGATTGGTCAGCCGTGGACACAAGCAACCATCGACGCGGCCGCATCTGCATTTGCCCAAGATTACACGCCGATGTCGGATATGCGCGCCTCTGCCGCTTACCGGCTTGAGATCGCGCAAAACCTGCTGCGCCGCTATTTCGCCGACAGCAATGGACAGGCCACCAATGTATTGGAGGTCACCCCATGAGCGTCGCAAAATCCCTGCCCCACGATGCCGCGAAACTACATGTCACCGGCACCGCCCGCTATATCGACGATATTCCGACGCCTGCGGGTGCGCTGCATCTGGCCTTTGGTACTTCGGAAATTGCGCGCGGCAGCTATACGATGAACCTTGATGCGGTACGTGCGGCAACCGGTGTTGTGGCGGTGCTGACGGCCGATGATCTGCCGTTTGAAAACGATGTCTCACCATCAATCCATGATGAGCCGCTTTTGGCGACTGGCACGGTGCATTATCTCGGCCAACCGTTGTTTCTGGTCGTCGCCGACAGCCACCTGAACGCGCGCAAGGCCGCGCGGCTGGGCAAGGTGGAATACTCCGAAGAAACCCCGATCCTGACGATTGAACAGGCGCTTGCCGCCAACAGCCGCTTTGAAGATGGCCCCGTGATCTGGACCAAGGGCGATGTGGATGCCGCCATCGCAAACGCCCCGCACCAGACGCGCGGCACGCTCAATATGGGCGGGCAAGAACATTTTTATCTCGAAGGCCAAGCCGCCGTTGCCCTACCGCAAGAAGGCGGCGATATGCTGGTGCATTCCTCCACCCAGCACCCGACCGAAATCCAGCATAAGGTCGCGGATGCCATCGGCGTGCCGATGCACGGCGTGCGGGTCGAAGTGCGACGCATGGGCGGCGGTTTTGGCGGCAAGGAAAGCCAAGGCAACGCGCTCGCCGTGGCCTGTGCGGTGGCGGCGCGTGCGCTGAACCGGCCTTGCAAAATGCGCTATGACCGTGACGATGATATGATGATCACCGGCAAGCGGCATGATTTCCGGATCGATTATGTTGCGGGCTATGATGACAGCGGCAAGCTAACAGGCGTTGATTTCACACAGATGACCCGCTGCGGCTGGGCGCTTGATCTGTCGCTGCCCGTGGCCGACCGCGCGATGCTGCATGCTGACAACGCCTATCACCTGCCCGCCGCGCGGATCACATCACACCGATTGAAAACCAACACCCAATCCGCCACCGCTTATCGCGGGTTTGGCGGGCCGCAGGGCGTGTTCGGGATTGAACGGGTGATGGATCATATCGCTGCCGATCTGGGAATTGATCCGCTGCTGGTGCGGCAACGCAATTACTATGCGCCGATGTCCGGTCAGGTGGATCAAGATCCACCCTACGTACAAACGACCCCTTATCACATGCCGGTCACCGATTTCATTTTGCATGAAATGACCGACCATTTGCTGGATAGCTCTGATTACGCCAATCGCCGCAAGGCCATCGCCGCATGGAACGCTGCCAACCCGATCCTGAAGAAAGGCATCGCGATCAGCCCCGTCAAATTCGGCATTTCATTCACCCTGTCGCACCTCAACCAGGCCGGCGCTTTGGTGCATGTCTATCAGGACGGCTCTGTGCATCTGAACCACGGCGGCACCGAAATGGGCCAAGGGCTGTTTCAAAAGGTGGCGCAGGTCGCGGCCAGCCGGTTCGGGATTGATGTCAGCGCCGTGAAAATCACCGCGACCGACACGGCCAAAGTACCCAATACATCCGCGACCGCCGCATCGTCCGGGTCCGACCTGAACGGCATGGCGGTCGCCGATGCCTGCGACACGATCCGCGGCCGTATCGCCGCTTGTTTGGCGGACCTCAACAACACAACACCGGATCAGGTGCAATTTGCTAATGGCCAAGTCACCGTTGCAGACCAAACGCTGAGCTTCGCACAGGCTGCCATGCATGCCTATGTCAACCGCGTCAGCCTTTCGGCCACGGGTTTCTATAAAACGCCGGGCCTGAAATGGGACCGCGTCAAAGGCACAGGCACCCCGTTTTTCTATTTCGCCCAAGGGGTCGCGGTGACCGAGGTGGTCATCGACACGCTCACCGGTGAAAACCGCATCTTGCGCACCGATATCTTGCATGACGCAGGCGCATCGCTGAACCCGATCATCGATATCGGGCAGGTCGAAGGCGGCTATGTCCAAGGTGCGGGCTGGCTGACGACCGAGGAACTGGTCTGGGACGACAAGGGCCGGCTGCGCACCCACGCGCCATCGACCTATAAAATCCCTGCCTGTTCCGACCGGCCCGATATTTTCAACGTCGCGCTCTGGGACGCGCCGAACCCCGCGCAGACGATCTATCGCTCCAAAGCCGTGGGCGAGCCGCCGTTTATGCTGGGCATCTCGGCATTCTTGGCCTTGGCCGATGCGGTTAGCGCCTGCGGGCCAAACTACGGCGATCTACAGGCCCCCGCCACCGCCGAAGAAATCCTGCGCGCTGTGGGGCGCACCCGCGCATGATGGGGATCCGCATCACCATCACCAAGACCGCCGGATCGTCACCGCGTGACGCTGGTACGCAGATGATGGTCTGGGCGGACCGGACCGAAGGCACAATTGGCGGCGGGCGGCTTGAATTTGACGCCATCGCACAGGCGCGCACGATGCTGCGAAACGGCACGGCAGAGATGCAGCAAACCATCGCGCTTGGTCCCAATCTGGGTCAATGCTGCGGCGGGTCGGTGTCATTGCGCTGGGAAATCGCCGAAGCCGTCAGCGCGTGCCAAACCCGCCCGCTATGGATTTATGGCGCGGGCCATGTCGGGCGCGCAATTGTCAACGTCATGGCACCCCTGCCCGGTTTTGCGATCACTTGGGTCGACACAGCCGCCGACCGATTTCCGCCAACCGAGATCACAACGCTTGTCGCCAGCACCCCCGCCGATGCTGTCAAACACGCACCGCCAAACGCCGATCACCTGATCCTGACCTATAGCCACGATATGGACCTTGCGCTGTGTCACGCGATTCTTTCGCGCGATTTTCACAGCGCGGGGCTCATCGGATCGGCCACCAAATGGGCGCGCTTTCAATCACGGCTCGCCGCTTTGGGGCATACGCGCGCGCAGATATCGCGCATCGCGTGTCCAATCGGTGATCCGTCACTGGGCAAACACCCTGCGGCCCTTGCGCTTGGCGTGGCAACCGCGATGATCAGCGACCAGAAACACCGGACCAAGGACCGTATCGCATGACCCAGCCCCTGCTTGCCCTCTCCGGATTAACCAAAGCCTATCCCGGCGTTGTCGCCAACAAGGACGTGTCTTTCAATATCATGCCGGGCGAGGTCCACGCGCTGCTTGGCGAAAACGGCGCAGGTAAATCGACATTGGTCAAAACCATCTACGGGCTGGTCAAACCCGATAGCGGCACGATGATGCTGAACGGCGCGCCCTTTACACCCGCCGAACCGCGCGCGGCGCGCGCATCGGGCGTGGCGATGGTGTTCCAGCATTTTTCGCTGTTTGACGCGATGAATGTTGCCGAAAACATCGCACTGGGCATGGAAAACCCGCCACCCCAACGCGAAATCGCGGCACAGGTGCGTGCGGTATCGGATCAATACGGGCTTCCCTTGGATCCGTCGCGGATCGTGGGCGAACTTTCGGCAGGTGAACGCCAGCGGGTCGAGATTATCCGCTGCCTGCTGCAAGACCCCAAACTGCTGATCATGGACGAACCGACATCAGTGCTGACCCCGCAAGAGGTCGACATCCTATTCAAGACGCTGCGCAAGCTGAGCGCCGAGGGCACGGCGATCCTGTATATTTCCCACAAGCTCGAAGAAATCCGCGCGCTTTGTGAAAACGCCACCGTGCTGCGGCTGGGGCAAGTGGTCGGTGACTGCGACCCGCGCACCACCAGCGCGCGCGATATGGCCGAACTCATGGTCGGCACGGCACTACATGTGCCAGAACGTGCCGCACGCCCTGCCGGCGACACTGTGCTGTCACTCAAAAACCTGTCCGCCAAGGCCCCGCATCAATTTGGCACCGCCCTGCGCGACATCACAATCGATGTCCAAAAGGGCGAGGTTCTGGGCATCGGCGGGGTTGCGGGCAACGGCCAAGACGAATTGGTCGCGGCCCTGTCGGGCGAAATGCGCACCGCTGCGGGTATGATCACCTATCTGGGCGAAAACATCGGCCATCTGGGGCCAAACCCGCGCCGTAAAATCGGCCTGCTGACCGCCCCCGAAGAACGCATGGGCCACGCCGCCGCGCCTGATATGTCGCTGGTTGAAAACGCGGTGCTGACGGCCACCACCCGCAAAGAACTGTCCAACAACGGCTTCCTCAATTGGCGCAAAGCGCGCACATTTGCCGAGGATGTGATCACCGCATTCGACGTGCGCACGCCGGGGCCGAATAACGCCGCACGGTCGCTATCGGGCGGGAACCTGCAGAAATTCGTGATCGGCCGTGAAATCATGCAAGACCCCGATGTTCTGGTCGTGAACCAGCCGACATGGGGCGTTGATGCCTCTGCCGCCGCCGCAATCCGGCAAGCACTGCTTGATCTGGCGGCCAAAGGCACCGCCGTTATTTGTATTTCACAAGATCTGGACGAGTTGATGGAAATTTCAGACCGCTTTGCAGCGTTGAACGAAGGGCGGCTTTCGGCCCCGCGCCCCGCCCAAGGGCTGACGGTCGAGGAAATCGGCCTCATGCTTGGCGGCGCGCATGATATGGAGGTCGCCCATGTTGATGCTTGAAAAACGCCCCCAACCGTCAAAGGCGTGGACATTGGCCGCGCCATTGCTGGCGGTGGTCCTGACGATGATCTGCGGCGGCTTGCTGTTTGCGGCCTTGGGCAAGGCCCCTGTGGAAACCATCCGCACGATTTTCTTTGATCCGCTGTTTTCCGAATTCGCATGGTTCTACCGCCCGCAACTGCTGATCAAAGGCGCGCCGCTGGCACTGATCGCCATCGGGCTGTCATTCGGGTTCCGCGCTGGCATCTGGAACATCGGCGCCGAAGGCCAATATATCGTCGGCGCAATCTGTGGCGCGGCTGTCGGCCTTGCTTTCTACCCCACAGAATCATTCCTGATCTTTCCGCTGATGGTCATCGCAGGCATCTTGGGCGGTGTGGTCTGGGCAATGATCCCCGGTATCCTCAAGGTCAAGTTCGGCACGAATGAAATTCTAGTGTCTTTGATGCTGGTCTATGTGGCTGAACAATTGCTGGCCTCCATGGCGCTAGGCACTTTGCGCAATCCCGAAGGCATGGGCTTTCCCGGATCACGCAACCTTGCCAAATACGACAGCGCGAGCAGCTGGATTTCCGAAAATGCAGGCATGCACTGGGGCGTGGTAGCGGCCTTTATCGCGGTGATCTTTGCCTATGTGATCCTGTCACGGCACCAATTCGGGTTTAACGTGCGCCTTGCAGGGCAAAGCCCCCGCGCGGCCCGCTTTGCAGGCGTGAACCCGAAACTTCTGGTGCTGGTCTGCATGGGGATTTCCGGCGGGCTTGCGGGCGCTGCGGGCCTGTTCGAAGTCGCAGGCCCCGCTGGCCAAATCAGCATTGATTTCAACGTGGGCTACGGCTTCACCGCAATTATCGTGGCCTTCCTCGGGCGGCTCCACCCTATTGGTATTCTGCTGGCTGCCGGCCTCATGGCGCTGACATACATCGGCGGCGAAATCGCGCAGTCTAACCTTGGGCTACCCGGTGCCGCGATCCAATTGATGCAAGGGATGCTCCTGTTCTTCTTGCTGATGGTGGATGTGCTCACAAATTACCGCCTGCGGTTCGGCAAAGGGGCAACTGTCTAATGGATCTTTCAGCAATCAATCCTATCCTGCTTCTTGCCTCGCTTATGGTGGCAGCCACCCCAATCATCTTGGCCGCTGTGGGTGAACTTGTCGTTGAACGCGCAGGGGTTCTTAACCTTGGTGTCGAAGGCATGATGATCACCGGCGCTGTCTGCGGGTTTATCGTGGCGGTGAATACCGGATCGCCCCTTCTTGGCTTTATCGGGGCGGCCATTGGCGGCGCGGTTTTGTCAATGCTGTTCGGGTTCCTGACGCAATTCTTACTATCGAACCAAGTCGCCACGGGCCTTGCGCTCACGCTGTTCGGGCTGGGGCTGTCGGCGCTGATGGGGCAAAGCTATATCGGAATCAAAGCACCGGAATTCCCCGACTGGCATATCCCTGTCTTGGGCGACATTCCGGTGATCGGGCCGATCGTGTTCCAGCATGACCCGATGGTCTATGTGGGCCTTGCGATTGTGGTCGCCGTTTGGGCATTCCTGAAATTCAGCCGCGCTGGGCTGATCCTGCGCGCGGTCGGTGAAAACCACGAAGCGGCGCACGCGCTGGGCTATCATGTGATCCGCGTGCGGATGCTGGCGATCATGTTCGGCGGGGCCTGTGCGGGGCTTGGCGGGGCGTATCTGTCACTGGTGCGCGTGCCACAATGGACCGAAGGCATGACCGCAGGCGCGGGCTGGATTGCGCTCGCGATTGTGGTCTTTGCCAGCTGGAAACCGATGCGGCTTTTGCTGGGTGCTTATTTATTTGGCGGGGTGACTGTTTTACAGCTAAACTTGCAAGCAGCGGGGATGGCGATCCCTGTCGAATATCTTTCCATGTCGCCCTATCTGGCAACCATCGCCGTTCTGGTTATTATGCGGGCTGGGCGCGCGCCAGGTTCACTGGGCCAATCATTTCACGCCTCACGTTGAGGCACACCACCAAGGGGAAATCCATGACACTAAAATCAATTCTGGCAGGGGCAACAATTGCCGCAAGCCTTTCCACCACAGCATTTGCGGACGACCCGACCAAGGTCGGCTTTATCTATGTTGGCCCCGTCGGTGATGGCGGCTGGACATACGAGCACGACCAAGGCCGTTTGGCCGTTCAGGAACACTTTGGCGACGCCGTTGAAACCGTGTTTGTCGAAAGCGTCCCCGAAGGTGCGGACGCAGAACGCGTGATGCAGCAGATGGCGCTTGGCGGTGCCGACCTGATCTTTACAACATCGTTCGGCTATATGGACCCGACCATCAACGTGGCGGAGAAATTCCCTGACGTGATGTTCGAACACGCAACAGGCTACAAGCAAGCCGACAATGTATCCGTCTATTCTGCGCGCTTCTACGAAGGTCGCGCCGTTCAAGGCCACATCGCGGGCCACATGACCGAAAGCAACGTGATCGGCTATATCGGATCCTTCCCGATCCCCGAAGTGATCCGCGGGATCAACGCGGCCTATATTCACGCACGCGCCGTGAACCCTGATGTCGAATTCAAAATCGTCTGGGCCTACACATGGTTTGACCCCGCAAAAGAAGCCGAAGCCGCCAACGTTCTGATCGAACAAGGCGCGGACGTGATCCTGCAGCACACCGATTCAACAGCACCACAAGCCGCCGCACAGGCAGCCGGCAATGTTGTGACATTCGGTCAGGCGTCAGACATGGCTGAATTCGGCCCGTTCCCACGCGTGTCATCCATCATCGACAACTGGGGCCCCTACTATATCGCCCGCACCCAAGCCGTTATTGACGGCACATGGGTCAGCACCAACACTTGGGACGGTATCGGCGCTGGCATGGTTGGGATCGGTGAAATCTCTGACGCGGTGCCCGCTGACGTGAAAGCATCTGCCGAAGCCCTGCGCGATAGTCTCGCATCCGGCGAATACCACGCCTTTACAGGTCCGCTGAACAAACAAGACGGCTCTGTCTGGCTGGCCGAAGGCGAAGTGGCCGACGACGGCACATTGGCAGGCATGAACTTCTATGTCGAAGGCCTGACCGGCGACATCCCGCAATAGGCGGCAAAACATAACACCGGAAAGCCCCGCAATTTGCGGGGCTTTTTTCGTATTGACGAGGGAATGATCCGCACACAACCTGTTGGGGTATAGCTTCACTCATTTTTCCAAAGGCCGATCATTTGAAACTCACAATCCCCGAACCCAAAATAACGCTCTACAAGGACGGGTTGAACGATCACGACAAACTTGATCGCAAACCAATGGCGACCAAACTGTCAAACTTGGTTGAACGCATCGACGACCCGCTCGTCATCGCGCTTGATGGCGGCTGGGGCAGCGGCAAATCCGTGTTTCTGAAATGCTGGGTAGGTGAGCACCTGAAAACCCACCCAAACAAGGCGACCACGCTCTACTTCGACGCCTTTGAACACGATTATCTGGACGATCCGCTGATTGCCCTGACAGGGGCGCTGGCGGAGAGGTTGGAGGACGAAGACACAACGCACGCCCTATTACAAACGCTACGCCAAGCTGCATTTAAGCTGTTACCCATGGCTGCACGACTAGGCGCAGCGGCGCTAACTTCTGGTGTTTCAACGATTGCGGAGCCTGCTGTCACCGCCATCGTCGAACAGGCAACCGACAACGTCGAAGACGCCGCCAAGGCCTATTGGAAACGTGAAGACGGACGCCGCGCCGCAATGGAAGAGTTCCGCGACGCGTTAACAGCTCTGACCAAACCAGACGAAAATAACGCGCCAATACAAAAACTCGTCATCGTCATCGACGAACTCGACCGCTGCCGCCCCGATTACGCGCTACAAATGCTCGAAGTCATCAAACACTTCTTCGCCACCCCCGGCGTCCACTTTGTGCTGGGCACCAACATGCAAGAGCTCGCAAACAGCGTGCGCGCGCGGTACGGGGCAGGGATAGATGCGGAGAGGTATCTGCATAAGTTTGTGCAGATCACGATGCCGATGCGCCAGCCAAGAACAGGCGCTGTAGATACAACACGTCATTTCGTAGACGTCGCAACCGCGTTGGGGCTTAGTTCGGGCATCGTTCGCCTTTACGAGAGATATCTTATGATGGTTGGCGATCATAATCCAGTCACGCTTAGAGATGTCGAGCGGCTTGGAACTCTACTAGCAGTGACACCGATAAATTACTCGAAAGAAAACTACTACACTGAGATAGTTGCGGGCTTCGTTATAATTCAAGTGTTGAAGCCTGAATGGATCAAGCTAGCAAGGAAGGGCGCTCTTACGCACAAAAATATGTGTGAACTATTTAATTGGCAGGGGTCACTTTCTACTGGCACTCACGGATCAACTCTTGACTGGATTTGGCGTGTCACTCTCTCGGACAAAGACCAGAGCCTAAATTGGGCTGACGTAAATCGCAAAGTTGGAGACGTATTTCTTAAATTCATAGAAGCCAACCCCAACTACCTCCCCAACATCATCGCCGAATCCCTCGACGCTTTCGAACTCCCCGATTAACCCCTCCCCTTGCTTACATCGCGCACTCCTTTTAAGTGGGGACAAGCTTGATCAAAAGGAACCGCCCATATGGCCAGCAATCAATTTGTCTATTTCATGGACGGCGTGTCCAAAACCTATCCCGGCGGGAAAAAGGTCTTTGAAAACATCCGTCTGAACTTCCTCCCCGGCGTAAAAATCGGTGTGGTCGGTGTGAACGGCACCGGTAAATCGACCCTGATGCGGATCATGGCCGGACAGGACAAGGATTTCGCAGGCGAAGCATGGGCGGCCGAAGGCGCGCGCGTGGGCTACCTGCCGCAAGAACCCGAGCTTGATGCGAACCTGACCGTGCGTGAAAACGTGATGCTGGGCGTCGCCGACAAAAAGGCGATCCTTGACCGCTATAACGAAGTCGCGATGAACTATTCCGAAGAAACCGCCGATGAAATGGCGCAGCTTCAAGACCAGATCGACGCGCAAAACCTGTGGGATCTCGACGCGCAAATCGATATTTCGATGGAGGCGCTGCGCTGTCCGCCCGATGATGCCGATGTCACCACGCTTTCGGGCGGTGAAAAACGCCGCGTGGCGCTGTGCAAGCTGCTGCTTGATGCGCCAGACATGCTGCTTCTGGATGAGCCGACCAACCACTTGGACGCGGAAACCATCGCGTGGCTGCAACAGCACCTGATTGATTACAAAGGCACAATCCTGATCGTCACCCACGACCGGTATTTCCTTGATGCGATCACGGGCTGGATTTTGGAACTCGACCGCGGGTCGGGCATCCCGCACGAAGGCAACTATTCCAGCTGGCTTGAAGCCAAGGCAAAACGGCTTGAGCGCGAAGCGAAAGACGACAAATCCAAACAACGCACGTTGCAGCGCGAATTGGACTGGATGCGCCAAGGCGCCAAAGCCCGCCAAGCCAAATCAAAGGCGCGGATCGCGTCCTATAACGAAATGGCCAACCAGTCTGAAAAAGAAAAAATCGGCCGCGCGCAGATCATCATCCCCAACGGCCCACGCTTGGGCAATAAGGTGATCGAGGTCGAAAACCTGAAAAAGGCCATGGGTGACAAACTGCTGGTCGAAAACCTGTCGTTTGACCTGCCACCGGGCGGCATTGTCGGTGTGATCGGCCCCAACGGCGCGGGTAAATCCACGCTTTTCGGGATGCTGACCGGACAAATCCAACCCGACGAAGGGTCGGTCACATTCGGCGACACCGTGAAACTGTCCTACGTCGATCAGTCACGCGATGCGCTCGCAGCTGACGTCACCGTCTGGGAAGAAATCAGCGGCGGTGCCGAGATTATCGAACTTGGCGATGCGTCCATGAACAGCCGCGCCTACTGCTCGGCGTTCAATTTCAAAGGCGGCGACCAGCAGAAAAAGGTTGGCCTACTGTCCGGCGGTGAACGCAACCGCGTGCATATGGCGAAGCTGCTCAAATCCGGCGGCAACGTGCTGCTGCTTGACGAACCTACCAACGACCTCGACGTCGAAACGCTGCGCGCTCTCGAAGACGCGCTCGTCGATTTCGCAGGCTGCGCCGTGGTGATCTCGCACGACCGCTTCTTCCTCGACCGGATCTGCACACATATCCTCGCATTCGAGGGCGACGCCCACGTCGAATGGTTCCAAGGCGCGTTTTCCGACTACGAAGAAGACAAAAAATCACGCCTCGGCGCCGATGCGCTGGAACCAAAACGGATGAAGCATAAGAAATTCGTGCGTTAAACTTCGGATTTCCGCGCAATCCGACGGGTGCGCGAAAGCGAATGCACAGCAATTACGGGCGCACAGCGTGAAATGAAAAGGGTGGTCTTCGGGCCGCCCTTTTGCCTATTGGAGAAGAATCCTACGCAGTTCGGCTTGCGACAGGTGACGTTCGTGAAAATACTTCAATTTCAGCTATGCGGACAAAACAGGCTCTCAAGTTTCGTTAACAGCAGCCCACTTAAGTTCACTATGTCGCCATCTGTGAATGAGGCCAAATGATTGAACGTCTTCGCGAAGGACCAATTGATCCAATGCGAGGTTGATATACTCTTCTGAGGGAATTTCCTTGTCCCTAAAGGTGGTTGCTATTAGCATCGCGACCTTTGTCTGACGCTTTCGATGAACCAAAGCGTCGTAGAACTCACTTTCTATTCGTATGACTTGGAGGTTGTCTTGCATCATCCAGCCCTTCAATAGAATGCACGTCGGAATTTATGGAGTGCGATGGTGATGGTCAATAAGGTTTCACAGTTGACATTCCCTACAATCACTTTGCACCACCAAACACCCAAGGGCAGCCCCTGACCCTGGGTGGGGGTGAAGCCCCCTCCCGTGGGGAGGGTCGGGGGCTGCCCGACCTATCAGTCGGGCAAGCTTTGTCCTACTCCACATCCGCGCCAAAACCCTTGATCCGCGCGCCGCGCGCTTCGTCTTCGCGGTCTTGGGTGGTCAGGATTTTCATCTGGGCATAGATCGCTTCTTCCATCCGTAGGGCCTCGCCGATTTTCATATTGGCCCAGAGCCCCAATATCCGGCTGATCCGCGCCTGATACCCCGTTCCCATCGCGCGGTAGAATTTCGCGACGCTTGCGTCCAGCCGCAGGGTGATCTTCACTTTGGGTTCTTCCACGTCCAGATCATGTTCCAGCGTGTGCCACGCCAGCGGCACCTTATCGCGCAACTCCAGCGACAGATCGGTCTGGTCGATGTTTTCCTCATACAGATAGCGCATCATTTTCTGACGAGCGATCCGTTCGGCTTTGGTCATGCGGCGCATCGGTATCTCCTTGCCTGACAGCATGACAAAAGCGAATGGAAATACCCCAAATCAACCGTGCGTTGGGGTCCGACGCATGGCCGACAAATTGCCGACGCGATGCCGACACGTCGATTTTACTTGATTTATTGGGCGCAAAGCTCCACATGGGATTGGCAGACGTTATCCAACTCGACCACTGTTTTCCTATCCGGCTACAGTCTTTCGATATTGCACTGACTAAGCCAAGCTGTCGCAATTCTGCGGATGGCATTGATAAATAAAGGAAAACACGATGGCTACTGGCACCGTGAAATGGTTCAACACAACTAAAGGCTTCGGCTTTATCGCTCCTGATGGCGGCTCTAAGGACGTATTCGTCCACATCTCCGCTGTTGAGCGTTCAGGCCTGACAGGTCTGCGCGATGATCAAAAAGTAACTTTTGACATCGAAGCCGGCCGCGACGGTCGCGAATCAGCGGTTAACCTCGCACTCGCATAAGCGATTTTCAGAATTTTGTGGCACGCGGTTTTACGCGTGCCACAGCCTGTGCACGCAGTTTTATGCAGCGCACAAACCGACTTACCCAAAAATGTTGATTTTGTCGCGCAACCTGCCATGATTGGCGCGCGACGTTAAATAATCGACCACTGTCTCCCCTTTCGGCCCAGTCAATCGATCAAACTTTGACTGCGCCAAACCGCTGCAGTTCCGCGAGCGGATGATATTGAAGGAAGACACAGACATGGCTTCAGGCACTGTCAAATGGTTCAACACCACTAAAGGTTACGGCTTTATTGCACCCGATGGCGGCGCAAAAGACGTATTTGTTCATATTTCAGCGGTCGAACGGTCGGGTTTGACCGGTCTGCGCGACGATCAAAAAGTGAATTTCGACATCGAAGCGGGTCGTGACGGGCGTGAAAGCGCCGTGAACCTGACCCTCGCTGACTAAACCGCATTAGATCAAGATTGGCGCCGCCCGCGTTGCGGCGCCCATGCACACAACGATTTTGCGTTGCTGCCGGTATTATTGTGAACCGGCAAACAAATGGCCCCGCGCAACGCGCGAGGCCATTTTTCGTTTTAAGGACCTGTTTGCTAGACTTCTTCGGGAAGGATCAAGTTCAACAGGATCGACAAGAGCGCAACAGGCGCAACCGCCGATGTCGCCAGAACGCGCAACGTATCAGGCAGGTATTGTACGGCCGTCGGCACAAGGTTCAGCCCCAAGCCAAAGGTCAGTGATACGGCGATGATGATCATTGTGCGGCGTGTCATCTTTTCTTCGGCCAGAACATTCAGACCCGCTGCCGCAACCATGCCGAACATGACAATCACACCACCACCCAAGACAGGCAGCGGCATTGAGGCGATAATCGCGCCGACCTTGGGCACAAGCCCGCAGACAATCAACACAAGGCCGCCAATGGTCACAACATGGCGCGACATAACGCCGGTCATGCCGACAATCCCGACGTTCTGGCTAAAGGATGTGTTTGGCAGGCCGCCAAAAATACCGGCAACGGCTGTTCCCAGCCCATCCGCATAAGTGGCGCCGGAAATCTCGGCATCGGTTGCGTCGCGTCCTGCGCCTGCTTTGGTTGTCGCTGAAGTATCGCCAACCGTTTCAATCGCCGACACAACGCAGACAAGCGTCACCGCAATCACCGCACCAAGGTTGAATTCGAACCCGTAAGGCAGTGGTTTGATCGGTGTGATCCAACCCGCATTGCCCACGGCCCCAAAGCTGACCATGCCCAGTACAATCGCAAGCGCATAACCTGCCAGCAGCCCCACCAGAATCGCCGCATTCGACAGCGCACCCTTGGTAAAGAACTTGAGCCCTAGCGACACCACAATCACTGTCAACGCGACAGACCAATGCTTTAGAGACCCAAAGCTTTCGGCTTCCATCTGGAATGTCGCCGCGCCGCCAGCTGCGTATTTGATCGCAACGGGGATCAGGTACAGGCCGATCGACAGGATCACCAAGCCGGTGATCAGCGGCGGAAACAACCAGCGTAGTTTCTGGATAAAGGCCCCAAGGCAGAAATGGATCGCACCACCGATAATACAGGCGGTCAGGGCGACGCTAAGGCCCATGGTCGCCGCGATTCCGGCCAGCACCCCGACAAAGGCAAAGCTGGTGCCTTGCATAATTGGCAGCCGCGCGCCGATTGGCCCCAGCCCAACGGTCTGGAACAGTGTCGCAACACCTGCAAACAGCATCGCCATTTGCACAAGGTAAACAAGGTCGGGCGACCCAAAGGCCAGCCCGGCCGCGCCACCCACGATAATCGAAGGGGTTACGTTAGAGGCGAACATCGCCAGAACGTGTTGAAATCCAAGCGGAACGGCCTGCGCCAATGGCGGCGTCACATTTGGATCTGAATAGGATGTATCTGTCATAGTTTTTGTCCCTGATGGATTGCCGATCTTAGCGCCGGTCAATCGTTAAAAGTTTACGCTGTAAGGCGTGTCGAAAACATGCTCCTCTAGGTTGGCGCCCTCACCGATCCGGTCGATGACGGCAAACAGGCCAGGACCGGACAGCGGGGTTAGAACCCCGTGCCATGTCCCGCGGTGGAAATTGATCCCCTCTGCTGGGGCGGTGACAAAGGCCTGCGGTTGCAGGCCCGCATCTGCAACGATGACCAAAAACGGGTCCATGCTCATCGGGATAAACGCCTGAGATCCTGCGGGGTGGCGCTCAATCAGATCAAGCTGATAGGGCAGCGCCCGCAGTTCAGACCGAAACAGGCTGATCCCAACCTGCCCGTCCGTCACATCAACCCGCGCGCGGTCATGAAACCGACCGCAAAGCCCGGCGTTAATCATCTTATCTGGGTCACCATCGCAATTCAGCACATCACCGTAAGGCGCAAATGCGGCCTGTGTCAGCGGGGATATGCGAATATTGCGGGTCATCCAGGCAGCATATCCGTCAGCCTATGCAGGGCAATCCGTTCGACCTGATAGCAGGCCTGCGCAAATTCCGTTGCCCAATCATTGTGCAACCGTTCCTGCATTGCGGCCATGATCGCGGCTTTGTCGTGATCGCGCACGGCGATGATAAACGGAAAGCCGAATTTTGCGGTATAGGCTGCATTGCCGGTTTCAAATGCTGAACGCTCGGCGTCGGTCAATGCATCAAGCCCTGCGCTGGCTTGCTCGGATGTGCTTTCCGCGGTGAGCCGCTTTGCCGCTGCCAGTTTACCTGCTAAATCCGGATGCGCTGTTAGCACGCCCATCCGTTCGTCTTGGCTTCCTGAACGGAACATGCGGCACATTGCGTTTTGCAGACCGACCGCCGTGTCATGTGCTGGCCCAAGTTCCAGATCAAACGCGCGCTCGGCGATCCAAGGCGAATGCTCAAACACGCTGCCATAGGTCTGCACAAATTCATCGCGCCCCATCTGCGAAGGGCGTGCAAACCGTTGATGCGGGTGCTGCGCGGCCCAGTGGTCAGCGATCTGTTCGCGCGTTGCGAACCAGACATCCTCATGGCTTTGCGCGTATTCAATGAATTGGCGCAGCGCCTCGGCCCTGCCGGGCCGCCCGATCAAGCGACAATGCAACCCAATCGACAGCATCCGCCCGCCTTCGCGGTAAAGCGCGTCAAAGCTGGCCTTAAGGTAGTCAAAAAACTGCGTGCCCGTGTTGAAACCTTGGGGCGTTGCAAAGCGCATGTCATTCGCATCTAGCGTATAGGGCACGATCAACTGGTCAGTTTTGCCAAATTCGGACCAATAAGGCAGATCATCGGCATAGGTATCTGCCACATAGGCAAACTGCCCGGTTTCCGCAGCCAGTCGCACCGTGTTTTCAGAACAGCGTCCCGTGTACCAGCCGCGTGGCGGGGTGCCGACGACCTCGGTATGCAGGCGGATGGCCTCGGCCATATCGGCGCGTTCTACGTCTTCGGGGGCGTCTTTATATTCGATCCATTTCAAACCGTGGCTGGCGATTTCCCAGCCCGCATCTTTCATCGCAGCGACCTGTTCAGGGCTGCGCGCGAGTGCTGTGGCCACGCCGTAAACGGTTACCGGCAGGTCCGCCATCATCCGGTGCAAGCGCCAGAATCCTGCGCGGCTGCCGTATTCATAGATGCTTTCCATGTTCCAGTGACGCTGGCCAGGCCATTGCGCGGCACCAACGATTTCTGACAAAAACGCCTCTGACGCAGCATCACCGTGCAGCACGTTGTTTTCGCCGCCTTCTTCGTAGTTCAGCACAATTTGCACGGCAATGCGCGCACCGCTCGGCCAATTTGCCGCCGGTGGGGTCGCCCCATAGCCGATCATGTCACGCGGATATCGTTGCACCGGTGTCTCCTACTTCGTTTCTAAGCCTATCTGATAGAATTCAGAAATTTATCAAATTATTTATGAAAGTCTTTCCGCCGTTCGAATAGCATCGGCTATCCGGTCGGTCATGAATTCCATAAAAAGACGGGTTTTCGGGTCTTGGTGCCTGCGATGGGTATAGTGGCACGACATCTGCACGGGCACGGGCGGTGTATCTTGTGCCACCGCAATTAATGCGCCCGTGGCAAGATGTTCTGCCACTTCAAACAGCGGCTTCATCGCAACCCCCTGCCCCGCCAAGGCCCAATCGGTCAGCACATCGCCGTCGTCGCTTTCCAGCCGTCCGCTGATGCGAAACCGTTCCGGACCGTTCGCCGTTTGCAACTGCCATTGAAATTCAGGGGCGCCGGGAAAACGCAGGTTCAGGCAATCATGTTTGTCCAGCACCAGCGTTGCGCCGTCCAAAGGATGCCCGCGCGCGGCAATATAGGCGGGTGCGGCCACCATTACCCGCGCAACATCCGCAATTTTGCGTTGGCGCAGGTTGCTATCCGCCGCTTGGCCCAGATGAAACGCAAGATCCAGCCCTTCGGCTGTCATATCAACCGTGCGGTCGGTCATCCGCAAGCGCACGTCAATCAACGGATATTTCGCTGTGAACGCAGGGACATGCGGCGCGATCAAGCGCCGCCCCACGCCCAGCGGCGCGGCCACATGCAACAGACCCTTGGGGTTTTCCGTCAGCTCTGACACCTGCGCCTCGGCATAGGCGACAGCATCCAAGACAGAGCAAGCCCCGCCATAAAACGCCTTGCCCTGTGCGGTCGGGGTCAGGCTTCGGGTGGTACGCTGGAACAAGCGCACTGACAGATGATCCTCGAGCTGCGAAATCCGCGCCGAGGTCACCGCGGGCGATATCCGCAAATCACGCCCCGCAGCCGACATCGACCCAAGTTCATAGACACGTACAAAAGTTCGGATATTCTCGAGATAAGACATTATTCTGCAATTTTTGATAGAGCTTGGCAGTATCAGGGAATACAAGAAAACTAGCGTCTTGGCTAGACTTGGCCAAAAAGGGGAAAACGCATGTATGATATCGCAATTCTTTGGGACTGGCTGGGTTTTGCCGTGCGCTGGTTGCATGTGATCACGGCGATCGCATGGATCGGGTCCAGCTTTTATTTTATCGCGTTGGACCTGTCACTCAACCGCGACATCGCTGGCCCAGCGGATGGTGAAGAATGGCAGGTCCATGGCGGCGGGTTCTACCACATCCAGAAATATCTGGTCGCGCCAAAGGAAATGCCCGAACACCTGACATGGTTCAAATGGGAAAGCTATGCGACATGGCTGTCCGGCGCCGCGATGTTGGCGGTGGTCTATTGGGTCGGGGCCGAACTTTACCTGATTGATCCGGCCAAGGCGGATTTGGCGGTATGGCAGGCTGTGTTTATCTCTGCCGCGTCGCTGGCTGTGGGCTGGGTTATCTATGATTACCTATGCAAATCGCCGCTGGGGAACACGCCAACCACGCTGATGGTGCTGCTGTTTGTGCTGCTTGTGGGCATGTCGTGGGGGTATAACCAGATATTCACCGGACGGGCCGCGTTGCTGCATCTTGGTGCATTCACCGCGACGATCATGACCGCCAATGTGTTCTTTATCATCATGCCCAACCAGCGGATCGTTGTTGCCGATCTCAAGGCCGGACGCACCCCCGATCCCAAATACGGCAAAATCGCAAAGCTCCGGTCAACACATAACAACTATCTGACATTGCCCGTGGTTTTCCTGATGCTGTCAAACCACTATCCGCTGGCCTTTGGCACAAAATACGCGTGGATCATCGCAGCGCTTGTGTTCCTGATGGGGGTCACGATCCGGCATTATTTCAATTCCATGCACGCGCGCAAAGGCAAGCCAAGCTGGACTTGGGCGGTCACGGTGATTTTGTTCATCATCATTGCATGGCTATCCACGCAGCGCGGCTATGAAACCTATGAAGAGGCAGAAACGCGCGAACTGACTGTTTACGAGCAACGCTTTGCCGATGCGGCAGGCTATGACGCGGTCCATGATATCATCATGGGCCGCTGTTCGATGTGCCACGCGCGTGAACCGTTTTGGGACAATATTCGGGTTGCTCCCAAAGGCGTATTTTTGGAAACCACCGCCGATATTACCAAACACGCGCGCCAGATATATTTGCAAGCCGGCGTCAGTCACGCCATGCCGCCGGCCAATATTACCGGCCTTGAACCCCAAGACCGTGAGGCGCTGATTGCATGGTATCGCGCGGGCAGCTAAGCGCGTTTTCGCACCCGAATCCAAATGAAACCCGCGATCGCATTGATCATGCAAAGGCTTGTCACTGACGGCACAATCGCCGCCGTGCCCGCCGCACCGCCCATTGTCAGGCTCACCACAATTTTTGCAAGCGTCCCAAGGTTTATGACCAACACACCGTACCAAGGGTTGCGTTGCCAGAATGCAAAAAAGAAGACAACCAAGAACAGCAGTACCGCCGCGATCAGCGCAAACATGGGCACGCGGTTTTCATTGGTGAAAAACATCTTCTTTTCCCAAGCAAGATAGCTGCTCACGGCCTCGGGTATTTGTTCAGGGGCCGCAAACCAGAACAGGCTGGTCGCCATCAGCAACATGAAACCAATGATATAACCAAGTTTGCGTCGATAGGCGTAATAGGCGGCGGGCAAGATAAACAAGGGCCGCGAATACCACGAAAACAGGTTCTGGTGACGTTCCCAGACCCAGTTGCCCATGTGCGTCCCGCGCGAGAGTTCCACGACAAAGATCGTCGCAGCATAGCCCAATCCGAGCGCGATCAGTGCCAAGGCAAGCCTGTCGATATACTGGCGTTTCATCACGTCACCCCTGCTTTTAGAAACTGATCTCAAACACCGCGCCTGCCCCATCGCGCAGCCTGATGTCCGCGCCATGCGCATGTAATATCCGCCGCACAATCGCGAGCCCCATGCCGGTCCCGCCCTTGTCGCGGTTGGTGGTGAAAAACGGATCAAATATGCGGGAACGGTTTCCTTCTGAAATGCCTGGCCCGTCATCAGATACAAGCAAACAATCGCCCGATAGCGCCACCGTCACGCGGGTCGCCCCGTGTTGCAATGCGTTGCCAATCAGATGGGTCATGACGACTTCGCCGACATTTGCGCTTAGCGGTACTTGCCCATCCTGCGCGACCAGCACGCAGGGCCATTTTGCAACCAGTTCAGACAGTTGTGACACGCCCGCACCTGTCTGATCATGGGCGCGCACAAATTCCTGCTGGTCGTCCAGCAGGTCCTGAATACGCGCAGCGGCAAGCGACACATTCCCCACAAGTTTCGCGCGGTCAGCGGCTGACAGCTGGTCCGATGCCAGCAGCTCTGCCGCGCCGCGAATGGCGCTTAAAGGGGATTTCAGTTCGTGGGTGACATGATCGGCATAAGATCGCAGCACCGCCTCGCGCCCTTGCAGGGTCTCGGTCATGGCGATAACCGATTGGCCCAGTTTGGAAAACTCGGGCGTGCCAAAATGCACAGGCACCTCGGCTGCGCCTTCGGCCTGCGCGTATTGGGTCAACGTACGCAGGGGCCGCAGCACAAGCCGCCACAGAAGGAAGCCCAATACAGCCGTCGCGACAAAGGCCATCCAGCCGATCATCCATGCCGTTTCGGCCCATCCAAGCACACCGCCCGCGACCCGAAAATAGCCGATCCCGATCAACGGCAGAAAGAACACCGCCGCCAATGTCCCGCCCAGCACAAGGCCAAGTGGCGGCCGCCATTTGGAGATCACCCGCCGCGGCATGCGCCCATCCGGATACCAACGCCGTGTACCGTTTCAATCGCATCCGCACAGCCCGCTGCGGTCAATTTGGCCCGTAAATTGCGCAAATGGCTGTCCATCGTCCGATCCGACACATGCACATTTGTGCCATAGATCTGATCCACCAGTTGCGGGCGCGACAGCACGTTGTCGGGGCGGCGCATCAGGTGCAGCGCCAGTTCCATTTCACGCGCGGTCAGGGTCACAGGCGCGTCATTGACGTGGCAAAGATGGCGATCGGGATCAAGGCTGAGAACCCCGCGCCGCATCACCACCTGTTCCGGCGCGCTGGTGCCGCTGCGCTTGATGATGGCGCGCACCCGCGCCACCAATTCACGCGGTGAAAACGGTTTTGACACGTAATCATCCGCGCCCAATTCAAGCCCGACAACGCGGTCGATCTCGTCTGCTTGGGCGGTCAGGAACAGCACCGGCACCTGCGACACCTTGCGCAATTCGCGGCAGACCGACAGCCCGTCCATTTCCGGCATGCCGATATCAAGCACGATAAGATCGGGGCTTAGGCTTTGCGCTTTTTCCAACGCGGCGCGGCCATCGGCGGCCTCTGCCACTGCGAACCCCGCTTGGCCCAGCGCAATACGCACAACATCGCGAATTTGCGCGTCATCGTCAGCAATCAAGATCATGGTCTGGCCTCCTTGCGCCTGAATCTACGCAATCTGCGCCACTTGCGATAGGCTATTCATCGTCAAGCCACCACGCGTCCTTGGCCAGTTTTTTGGGTATCCCGCGAATGATCATATCCTGCCTCTTTTTCACTGCTTTGCGGCAGATCTAAATTCGCAGGGTGCATAAGATCACGCCCGTTTGTGCAGGAAATGTGCAGGGCTAGCCCGCGCAGGCGTTCCGGATAGCGCGGATGTTTTCGCCGTAGGGCGCGGGGTTTGTCACACTGCCGCCACGGAACACAGCGGAACCGGCAACCAGCACATCCGCCCCCGCCGCAGCGACAAGCGGCGCAGTGGTCGGATCAACACCACCGTCGATTTCGATGTGGATCGGTCGATCACCGATCATCGCCCGCAATTGGCGGACCTTTTCGACTTGGGAATGAATGAATTTTTGCCCGCCAAAGCCTGGGTTTACGGTCATCACGCAAACCAGATCGACCATATCAAGCAGGTATTCCACAGCACTTGCCGGCGTGCCGGGGTTGAGCGCGACACCTGCCTTGGCTCCAGCCCCGCGGATCGCCTGCAAGGTCCGGTGGATATGCGGGCCTGCCTCGACATGGGCGGTGATCACATCGGCACCGGCCTGCGCGAATGCATCAATGTAAGGATCAACCGGCGCAATCATCAGATGCACATCCATCACGCCCTTGATATGCGGGCGGATCGCGGCACATGTCGCAGGGCCAAAGGTGATATTGGGCACAAAATGCCCGTCCATTACATCCACATGCACCCAATCCGCGCCTTGGGCTTCGATTGCGGCACATTCCATGCCAAAATTCGCGAAATCAGCCGACAGGATGGACGGGGCAATCTTCAAAGAGCGATCAAATGACATCGGGATACCTTGTTTTGACGGGTTGCCCGCAGATACCGCGGCCCGCGCCATTTGTCACGCCGCGAAGATAAATGCTGCAATGCAGCAAATCCTGTGCTATGCGAAACTATGGCCCAGATTCTGTTGCACAAAGATATCCTAAAAGACGCCGCGCGCATTCATCTGACACGCGCCACGGTGACATCGCAACGCCCCAAATCATTGCATTCACACGATTTTTATGAAATCTTCTGGGTCCAGAACGGGCAGGTGCGCCACTATTGCCCCGATGGAATCACCACGCTAAGCGAAGGCGATCTTTGCTTTTTGCAGCCTGGCCAGATGCATGCGCTACAAGGTCGCGGCGAACATGCGCTTGTCGTGTCGCTTTGCATCCATCCGGACACGGTTGCCGCGCTGGCCGAACGGCACCCCGCGTTGCAAGGGCATCTGTTTTGGGCAGCGGCGCCATTGGTCCAGCATCACCGCGATATGCGGCAGCTGGCCACGCTGAACCACGCCGCAGTTGCGCTTGAGCGCAGCGACCGCAGCGCCCTGCAAGCCGAGGCGTTTTTGCTACCGCTATGCGCCGATCTGACCGCCGATTGTGGCCCTGACACAGCGCCTGACTGGCTTAACCGTGCCTGCAATGCTGCCAAAGACCCCGCAGTTTTCCGCGAAGGTGCCGCCGGATTCGTGGCCCTTACCGGCAAGGCACACCCGCATGTCAGCCGTTCAATGCGCAAATATTACGACCAGACGCCGTCCGATTTTGTGAACGCATTGCGCATGACCCATGCCGCGCGCGCCCTGATCACCGATAGCGACCCTGTCAGCACGATCGCCGCCGAGATCGGCATTCCGAACATGTCGCATTTCCACAAACTGTTCCGCGCAGCCCACGGGCGCACCCCCTTGCAATACCGTCAGTCCTATCAGCGTCAGCTTGTGCAGCCATTGACCTAGCGTCGCGCGAAATTGTTTTGACCGATTGATCAAAACTTGCCATTTGTGAGATGAACTGTCAGTCTCGGATGGCAATGCAGGAGGCCCCCTTGCAATCTACTCAGTCAAAAACATTGCACCAACTTCCCTTGGTGCAAGAAAAGCGTAATGACGGCATGCCATTGGACCTTGATTGGGTCATGGCGGTGCAAGCAAACACATCCGCAATTGAACGCCGCGCAGCGACTCTACCGGGACGGCGTAGTGTGAAAAAAGACTATCAAGCCGCATGGCTGTGCAAGGCGATCAGCCTGATTGATTTGACCACGCTTTCAGGCGATGACAGCGCAGGCCGTGTGCGCAGGCTATGCGCCAAGGCGCGCCAACCTGTGCGCGCCGATATTCTGGATCAGCTTGGCATGACGGGGCTGACCACAGGCGCGGTTTGCGTTTACCACGATATGGTGGAAACAGCGGTAGATGCGTTGCAAGGATCCGGCATTCCCGTTGCCGCTGTGTCCACCGGTTTTCCCGCTGGCCTGTCCCCGTTTCACCTGCGGATCGCGGAGATTGGCGAAAGCGT
Source organism: Yoonia tamlensis (assembly GCF_900115105.1). GTDB lineage: Bacteria > Pseudomonadota > Alphaproteobacteria > Rhodobacterales > Rhodobacteraceae > Yoonia > Yoonia tamlensis. The sequence continues at coordinate 213,568 of NZ_FOYP01000001.1, read as the reverse complement.
CAAAGCAGGCGCCGCCGAGATCGACATCGTGATTTCGCGCCGCCATGTGCTGACCGGCAACTGGCAGGCACTTTATGATGAAATGAAAGAAATGCGCGAAGCCTGCGGCGATGCCCATGTCAAAGCCATCCTTGCAACAGGCGAATTGGGAACATTGCGCAACGTGGCGCGCGCGTCACTGGTTTGCATGATGGCGGGGGCGGATTTCATCAAGACATCAACCGGCAAAGAACCCGTGAACGCCACCCTGCCCGTCACACTGACTATGATCCGTGCGATCCGCGACTATCAGGACCGCACGGGAATCAAGGTCGGCTACAAACCCGCAGGCGGTATTTCAAAAGCCAAGGACGCGCTTGTCTATCTGTCGATGATGAAAGACGAACTGGGCGACCGTTGGTTACAGCCTGACATGTTCCGTTTTGGCGCGTCCAGCCTTTTGGGCGATATTGAACGGCAACTCGAACATCATGTCACGGGTGCCTATTCCGCCAGCTGGCGTCACGCGATTGGGTAGGGCAGAATTTTGAGTATTTTTGGCAAGATGATGAGAAAGTTCGGGCAATGACCATCAAGGATATTTTTGACACTATGGACTATGGCCCTGCCCCCGAAAGCGCATCGGAAGCCCTGCAATGGATTGCGGATCGCGGTGGCATCGCGGGCCACTATATTGACGGCAAATGGGGCGCGCTGCGCGATGATTTTGCGTCGAACAATCCGGCCACCGGCGAAAAGCTGGCGGGCGTGACCAAAGGCACGGCTGATGAAGTCGCCGCCGCCGTCAAAGCCGCCCGCAAGGCGCAGCCTGCTTGGGCCAAATCAGGTCATCAGCGTGCGCGCGTGCTTTATGCGATTGCGCGTCTCTTGCAGAAAAACAGCCGCCTTTTGGCGGTGATGGAGACGCTTGATAACGGCAAGCCGATCCGCGAAAGCCGCGATATCGATGTGCCACTGGCGATCCGGCATTTTTACCACCACGCGGGCTTTGCCCAGTTGATGGATGATGAATTGCCCGACAGCGAGGCATTGGGCGTGTGCGGCCAGATCATCCCGTGGAACTTTCCGCTGTTGATGCTCGCTTGGAAAATCGCGCCAGCGCTGGCGATGGGGAACACGGTTGTGTTGAAACCTGCGGAATACACATCGCTGACCGCGATGGTGTTCGCCGAGATCTGCACCCAAGCTGGTGTGCCGCCGGGTGTTGTGAACATCGTGACCGGCGATGGCGATACGGGGGCCGCTTTGGTCAACGCCGATGTCGACAAGATCGCCTTTACCGGATCAACCGAAGTTGGCCGCAAAATCCGCGAAGCGACTGCGGGATCAGGCAAGGCGCTGTCATTGGAATTGGGCGGGAAATCCCCCTATATCGTATTTGAAGACGCCGATATCGACAGTGCCGTCGAAGGGTTGGTTGATGCGATTTGGTTCAATCAGGGTCAGGTTTGCTGTGCTGGATCACGGCTGCTGGTGCAAGAGGGCATTGCGGACCGTTTCTATGCCAAGCTAAAATCGCGCATGGACGGGCTGCGCATCGGCAACCCGCTTGATAAATGTATCGATGTTGGCGCGATCGTGGACCCTGTGCAGCTTGCACAGATCACCGCGATGGTGGATGCCAATACCGAAGGCGAGACCTATCAGATCGCAGCGCCCGAAGGCTGTTTTTACCCGCCGACATTGATCACCGGATTGTCGTCAGCATCAACGCTGATGCAAGAAGAAATCTTTGGCCCTGTCTTGGCTGCGACCACGTTCCGGACCCCGTCAGAGGCCGTTGAGATTGCCAATAACACCCGCTACGGGCTGGCAGCGTCGGTCTGGTCTGAAAACATTAACCTTGCGCTTGATATCGCGCCCAAACTGGTGTCGGGCATCGTCTGGATCAACGGCACCAATATGATGGACGCGGCCGCCGGATTTGGTGGTGTGCGCGAAAGCGGCTTTGGCCGTGAAGGCGGCTGGGAAGGTCTGGCAGGCTACACCAAACCCAAAGCGACAGCCAAACCGGTCAAACCTGCGACACCTTTTGCGGCGGGCGATGGGGCCTCTGCCGATCCGCTGGACCGCACCGCCAAGTTCTACATCGGGGGCAAGCAGGCGCGCCCTGATGGCGGCTATGCGCAGCCAATTTTCGGGGCCAAGGGTAAGCTGCTGGGCCATGTTGGCATCGGCAACCGCAAGGACATTCGCAACGCCGTTGAGGCCTGTAATGCCGCCAAGGGATGGTCCAAAACCACGGGCCATTTGCGGGCGCAGATCCTGTATTATATCGCCGAAAACCTGTCCGCGCGGGCGGATGAGTTTGCGGCGCGGATCAACAGCCTTACCGGTGGAAAATCCGGCGTGGCAGAGGTCGACACAGCGATTCAGACCCTGTTCACCTATGCGGCTTGGGCCGATAAATATGACGGTCAGGCGCATGGCGTCCCGATCCGCGGGGTCGCATTGGCGATGAAAGAACCCGTTGGAAATATCGGCATCCTTTGCGATGATACCCCGCTGTCGGGGTTGATCAATGCAATGGCCCCCGCGATTGCGATGGGTAATCGTACTGTTCTGATCCCGAGCGCGGCCTTCCCGCTAGCGGCAACGGATTTCTATCAGGTTCTGGAAACATCCGACCTGCCCGCTGGCGTGGTGAATATCATCACGGGTGATCACGCGGAATTGGCACCGACACTGGCCGCGCATATGGATCTGGATGCGGTTTGGTCGTTCTCAAGCAGTGATGTCAGCGGCGCGGTTGAACGCGCAAGTGCCGGCAATCTGAAACGGACATGGGTGAACAACGGGCTGTCCATTGCGCCTGCGGCCCAAGATTACCTGCAAGCCGCGACCGAGGTCAAAAACATCTGGATTCCCTACGGCGAATAGCGCCGTAAGGATCTATTATTTTTTACTGCGCCACGTATCCAACCAGCGTGAAATACGGCCTTTGCGGGCGGCAACGCTCGCCTGAACTTCGTCAACACGGTGGCCCGCGCTATCCAGCAGCGGGTCGACCGCACGTTCGCGGAATTGCCGCCACATCGCGCGGATAAAGGCGAGCCCGACGATCAGCAGAACAAAGAATACAATGTTGAACCACGGGATGATTGTCACATCAGGGCCGGACACAGTACGCACGGCGACCGCATTGGGATAGACAGACGCCCAGCGGATGCGCCAACCGTAATGCGTGACCACCGCCCATTCATCGCCGCGGGCGACATTGGCGGCCTCGGCCTGCAAATCAGAGCTGTCAAATTTGAAATATGGTGGCCAGATCCAGCCTGTGTCTTCATTCCGGTAGACCATCACACCCGTCGTTTCACGCGGGATAAAGCCCAGCAGAAATGTCTTTTTCTTATTGGTGTTGATCAGCCGCAAATCGCGGGTGGGCTGTTCGACCGCCCCTGAATCGGCCTGCGCGTAAAACAGACGGTTGTATGAACTGAAATCGGTGCGGATCACCTCGGTCGAGGTAATTTGCACAACGTCATGCTGCGGCAGCACATAGTGGAACAGCGCCCCAAAAATCAGGAACACAGTGACGCGAAAGGCGGTCTTGATACGGTGCATGTGTAATCCTTAATTCGCGTTCATCAGGTAAACCATCGTGGCAATCACGACAGCGGGCACAACATAGACCAGCCCGATCAGCTTGGGGCGCAGTGAATTATTATAGGCGGTCATCCCAGCCTCGACATAGGTATCGCGCGCGTCTTGATCAATGTTTTCGGGGTTTAGCGCGTCAAATTCTTTCTCGAGCCGTTCGCGGCGGACAGAGCGCGAATAAATTGCGATCATCCAATAAAGCATCGTCAGAACGACAAGCCCGACAACAACCAACCGAATAAATGCCATTACCCTCTCCTTCCCACGGCGCCCCAGGGGCCGACGCGGGTAATCAAATCAGCTTGCACATTGGCGCGCGGCTCCTCCATCGGAGCCTCGTGACCGTATAGCGCTTCTCGGGTGCCAGCTTTATCGACTTGGTATTCGCGATCAAGAAAATCGGCGACATAGGCCCGTTTTTCATCCGGCCATGTGGCGTAGGCGCGATAAAACACCTCTTTGTGGCAGATGAACAATTGCCGGATATCCAGCGGGGTCAGCTCGGCAAGCAACATGTTCACCAGATCCGCATCCGCATGGGGTTTAGCGCGTAGCGTATAGAAATAGGCGGGGTGTTCAGACGTAATTTTCGGCCATGGTCCGTCTTCTTCGGCCCAGCGGACCAATGCAGCAAGCCCCTGCCACGCCTCTGGCAGCAGTTTTGCATATTGACGCCCAAGGCGGCGCAGATCGCGGCGGGTCGCGCCTGTCAGGTTTTCGCCCATGGTTGCGGCGACTTCCATGACGATGAAATCCATCTTTTGCTGCAAAATCGCCGCCGCATCCACGCCGCGCGCGTCAATGATGGGTTCAACCAGATCATTGAGCTTTAAGAACTTTGCGATGGCGGAACGGTCGGTCAGGTCAAACAAGAATTCAATTGGCAGCTTGCCAAGATCCTCCTTGTCCTTCGCTGAAATCGCGGCCGGATGTTCAACGCCACGAAACAGATAAATGCCGCCAAAAAGATCGGTCCAGAAATTTTCTTGGTCAAATTCCATCTGCTGCAGCCGCACAGGATTGCGCATCACGTCGCCTGTCTGTTTGGCCATGCCGATCATCTGCGCAATCAAAACATCGTCAAACCATGCGTCCTGTTCGGTCTTGAACCTGTCGATCAAGCGCCCCAGCTTGTCCGCCATCGCCACGGTGCCGGTTGTTGTGTCCGCCTCGATCCGCACTTTGCGGATATCAAACAGTCGCGCGGGGCTATCCGCCAGATAGACAGAATTCACCAATTCCCCCGCAACGGCATCGCGGGCGGTCAGGGCAAATAGTTCGGCGCGGTTTTCGGTGATAAACTGTTTGAGTATCCCGCGCGCGGTCGAAAATTTTGCATTCAGCAAGGGCGCGCGCGCCTGTTCGGTGCTTAGCAAGATGAACTGCCGGTTGACGCCGGCATGGTTCAGATAAAGCGTGTCGTCGAATTCGTCGCCGATCTCGGGGCTATAGCCTGAAATATCAATATGAAACACATCCTGCTGCGTTTGCTTGCCCGTCAGATGCATCAGCGCACGGTTATAGCGTTCCACCAATACAGGGCTATCCACCCGGATCAGGTTGCCAAACATCAGGCCTTTTTCGATCAAACGGTGCATGTCAGCGCCCCAGTTACCATGTCTTATTCACCCATTTACGCGGCAATGCCGCCACCGAAAGCAGCATGATCGGCCCCCAAATAATCGCCGACATCAGCCCGAGCCGCCCGAAAAAACTGATATTTTCGGCCCAGCCTGGTGCCATGATCTGCGCAAAAGGCATGCCTTGCCAAAGGTAAAGCCCGACAAAAAAACTGGCTACAATCAGAAACAAGATCAGCGTGGACAAAAGCGCGTTGAGCATCAAAGGCGTCACACCTTCGGGCAGGACCTGCGCCAAAAGACGCGGGACCACAAACCCCAGCGCCGCAATAATCAATGCGGGTAGGAATAGGCTGTCGGCGATAAGTTCACCCATGGCGATGCCGGTTTCTCACGATTTGCCTCCTAAATACCGTTTCTTGGCTTCTTCCTGACGGCCAAAGTCGCGGACCATGTTTTCGATGGCGACCTCGTCGGATTTGTCGGCATAGCGGAATTCGCTATCGGCGTAGCGGTTGATTTCCTGAATCACCATATCGACGGTGATCGGCACGCGCAGGTCGCTGATCATCGCTTTTTTGGTGTCGTAATCCTTGAACATGAACAGGTCTGGGTCTTCCATCCATTCGTCAGGCAGTTCAAAATCCATCGCGCGCACCTTAACGGCATCGGTGATGTTCTTGATCGCGCGGCCTGTAAAACGCGGGTCAGCCTCTTGGATTGCCTTAAGGTAGGTGCCCATTTTCGCGATGGTATCAAGCGTGCCAATCTCGGATGACACACGGTCATAGACGTTCAGCAGGCCAATTTCCTTGGGCCGCGCATGGCCTTCGAAGGATGCGGCAACCGCTTTCTTGATCTCTTGCGCGCTGAATACCTCATGCGCGCCCACCGGAATATCGTGGTTCTTGCCCATCAGCAAATAGAGAATATCGATGTAGTCTTCGCGCGTCTGTGGCCCATCCACAAGGAACCGCGCGCCCGCCCGTTGGCGCAGCGCATCATCAACGTTTTCGGGATAGTTCGAAAACATCCCGAATGTGCAGTTCCCCCGCACAACCGTGTTGGCCCCTGCAAAGCTTTCCATCAGAACGGCGGTGATTTCCAATTGCCCCGCGGATGACTGACGGTCACCGCGTTTGCCCGCAAGCTGGTCAATATCGTCAATCGTGCCAAAGCCGATCACGTTGGGATCAAGCACGTTGTTGATAAAGGCCTTGGCGTTCTGGCCTGATTTCCCCTGATAGCTGTCGATATTATCGGTCGACAGATTTTGATAACGAAACGGGTAGCCCGCGACCTGACAATAGTCATTCACCAAACCGGCCATCATCTGGATCAGTGTTGTCTTACCCGTTCCCGGTTTTCCGTCGCCCATAAAGGTAAAGATAAACCCGCCAAGTTCCGCAAACGGGTTCAATTTGCGGTCAAAATCATAGGCCATGACCATCTTGGCCAGTTTCATCGCCTGATATTTCGCGATGTGGTTGCCGACGACCTCGTTCGGTTTTTTAAAGGTCATGGTCAGCGTCGACCCTTTGGCCTTGCGGGCGGGGGTGAAGCCTTGGATCGTGAAACCGTCCGCCTCAACCCGCCAACTGGACGCGTTGAATGACGCCAAATGTGCAGCGGTGCTGGCGCGTTGCGCAACCCGTTCCATCAACTGTTCGCAATAGGCCAGCAAGGTCGCGATCATCGTCGGCTCGTCCTTGCCGAATTGGCCGATTTTTTGGTCCAGTTCCCAAATTGCGCCATGCAGCGCCAAAGGCGCGTTATCTGTCAGCACCTCGTCCACCGCGCCGACATCAACGCTGGCCTCAGTGCCGTGGCTGGCCAACAGGAACGATGTCGCATTGGCAAAGGTGTACAGCGCGATAAGGCTTTCGGATGCCAGATATTCTGTAAATTCCACGGATCGTTCGGCGGGCAAGCGGCCGTCGAGGTTAATCCGTTTCAGTTCAGTTAAAGGCGTTTGGTCCGAATAGGCATCGGCCACAGTCAGTGCAATCGACATCGCGCGGCGCAGCGCATGCGCGACAGCGGCCTGCGCGGGTGATGTCAGCGGGTCGTCATCATCGGTTTCGGCCAAACGGTCCAACAGGCGTACCCCCCCCGACGGGTTTGTCGTGCGCGACAAAAGTCCGGGCGTCGTTGACCGGAACCGCCGACGGGTCGCCGCAACATCGGGTGATTTTTCCGGCGCTTCCAGCGACAGCCGCGCCTTGGCCAAACGGGGGCTATGGTCCAGATGCATCAGCATTTCGGCCACAGAGATATAGTGTTTGCGAATATCGTCTTCGCGCAGTTCCATCTGATCGCTTGGCTGGCTCATGCTCTGTCTTTCAATCCGTTTCGTTTAAAATTCACCGAAGCGCACAACAAATTTCGCGAAATTTGTTCACGCCTAACGATAGCTTAATACGCGGCCGTTGTCGCTGACGACGAATTTGCGCACATCGTGAAAACCCGGCGGGTTGCGTTCGGCCAATGCCTGATAGGGGCGTTCTGGCATGATCAATGACCGTTCCATATTTGTCGCCCCAAGGTTTGATCCGCCTTGTTCGAACACATCACGGGCGAAAATCTGGCGTTCGACCGATCCGAACCAGCCGGATTTGACGTGCTCCACCCGTTCAGACACCAGTTCCTCTTCGGTCCAGACCAGTGCCCAATCTTCGCCTACGGGCGAATTTGCGGCCTTAAGCACATCGCGCAACGGACCGGATTGGCTGGTGAACGCATGGCTATACATCGGGCCGATATGGAACCGGCGCAGGCGTGTCGGGTGCAGGTCGTCGAAGTCTTCGTCAAACCCTTTGGCGATGGTCAGCAGCTTTAACCCGGCCACCGATTGCGCCATCAGATGCGCTTGGGCTTCGGGCCAGCGGCGTTCATCCTTGGGCAGGCCCGTGCGGCCTGTGTCCTCAATATCCATCAGATAGATCGTCGGCAGGTTAATCTGGCTGTCATAGACGGCCCAATGCACCTGAAATACGCGGCGGTCGCCCTTGTTTTTCACCCAGACGGCTTGCGGATCATTGCGCGCCCAAAACTGGTCACCCCGCGCCAGTTCTTCGTAATACAGCCGCTGCGATAGCGCATATTGCAGCTTTGTCGGAATTTCCTGTTCGCCCAGTATCACCCGCACCATCTGGTCTTTTAGATCATCCGTGCTGGGCATTGACGCCAGATGGCGATCCGCCTGCAGCGCGTCATTGGCCATTTCCAGCAGCTCTTGATAGACCGGAAATCCGCTATCGACGCGGTCAAACGTGAGCTTGCCCGCATGAGCAAACCGCCCCGAGAAATGGTATTTATGCGCGAGCGCCGTGAAGGTCCAATTCAGCCCCACAAGGTAATGCGCCAGGGCTTCGATATCGCGGCGCGAAAACTTGCCTTCGGCCTCCATGGTCGCGGCGACCTTGGTCAGATATCCGGTGATCCGCTGGAACTTGCCAAAATACCGCCGCGTGACGCGCGTATCTTCGAGCTTGATGTGGTCGGCTTGGAGGTTCGTTTGGTTCACTGTTTACTCCGCACATGCTAGGGGGCATCGCTTGGACCTCGGGGTGGGTGCGAAGCGCCCTCCCCATTGGGGAGGTCCGGGCGCTGCCCGGCGATGCCGGGCAAGACAGGTGTTGTCTTATTCAGCCCCATATTGATTGCTATCGTGCTTTTCGACGATGCTTTGGAAGCGGCGCATAAAACGTTCATCCGCTTTCGCTTTTTGCTCGAGCACTTCGCGCGCGAATACCATGTGGTCTTCGTGGGCTTCCATCATATCGGCCATGCGGCCCGTTGTGGCGGCGCCAATGGCGGCCATTGCGGTTTGGGCTTCTTGGTCGGTTTTCACGCCGATTTCGTTGATCTTATGCGCCACATCTTGTTGCTGCGCAGTTTTCAACGATTTGGACAGGGCATCATAAAGCACAACGCGCTGTTTGGTGTCTGTTTGCAATTTGTTGATCAGCACCATCTGCGTCGCCGCTTGGTTCTGCAAACTGTCGATCCAGGTTTTGCCCTTTTCGATATAGCGTTCAAGCGTCTGGGACTTCGCCAGCTTCACTTGCTCGGCCTGCACCATTTCATTGTATTTTGAATTGAGGCCAGCAAGCTCTGTTTCGAGCTTGGTGCGCGCGGCCGCGTCTTGTTCAACGGAAATCTTGCCTTCAAGCGTGATGATCTGCGGATCAATCGCGAGGATATCAGCACGGACCGCTTCAAGCTCGCCCACGACCGCTTCGCGCTCATCCAGCGTGCCGGCAAGGTTGCGTTCAACGCTGACCTTTTGTTCGTTCAGCACCTGCAACTGCCCTTCAAGCAGTTTCATGATTACGTCGGACTTGCTAATCAGGTCCTGCAATTTATCGTCAATTGACGCGGTGCGCATGCGTTCCTGGCGCATGCTGTCGGCCTTGGCCTTGCTGAAAATCCCAATAAAGGATTCCATGCCGGTTTTTGACCGCATTTCTTCGAAATCTTTCGAAAACGCAGATGTCACATCATCCAGCCCCATGATCAGTTCCGCGATATTCGCGTTCATCAGGTCCGTGTGGGCGTGCACGTCTTCAAGGCTCGCGTTTTCGATATCAACGGCAATATCCGTCCCCTCGGCCATCTTGGTGCGTGCGGTTTCAATCCGGCTGGTCAATTCTGAAATCTTGCTTTGCGCGGCTGCGACCTGCGCTTGTGATTCCTGAATCTGGGTTTGGAAATCGGCCATCAAATATCCCTCGTTTATTATGCGTTAACAGATACATATGCACGTCAACGTTGATTTTCAAATGTGCAGATGTCTGCACAGGTGCTTTTTTCGGTAATTCTGCCAAGTCCCGCGCGTAAAATAAAGCGCTTATGCGTCCTCGAAAACCGGCGGGTGATCAAGCGCTTCGGCTTCTTCGCCCAGCAGTTCGTCGGCCGAGATAATCTTGGGCGGCAATTCCACCCCGCGTTCATAGTTTTCAGGATCAACGCGCATGGATTCTTCGGGCGATCTGATATGCACTTTCATCGGCACGTCGATCTGGTCATACAAATGGATGATGTCCTGATTAAACATGCGGATACAGCCCGCAGATCCGGAATTCCCAATGGATTCAAGATCATTTGTGCCATGAATGCGGTAATACGTATCACGTGACCCACGGAACAGATAAAGCGCACGCGCACCCAAGGGGCTGCGCAAACCGCCGGGGATACCCGCGGCCAGATCACCATAAACTTCGGGTTCGGTGCGCAGCATATTCGCGGTTGGCGTCCAGCCCGGCCATTGGCGTTTAATCCGGATGGTCGCATTACCCCGAATGGATTTGCCCGCGCGGCCAACGCCAACCGGATAGCGCGTTGTCGTTCCGTCGCGGCGGACATGGTACAAGAATTTCGCATAGGGATCGACGTCAAGCGTATTGCCGTCTTGTTCACCGTTATAGATACCCGAAACACGGCGATTCACGCCCTGCAGATATTCCGATGGAATGCCCGGAAGCCGGTAACCGGCATCTTCGATCGGGCCGTAACCGGGCAGGAAATCTTCGGGCGCTTGCGGCACCTCCTCTTCGGGAATCTGCGGCGTACAGGCGGCCGCCGTGCCAGCCAGCATCATCGCACCAAATGCGCGACGGGAAAGAATCGTCAAAGGTTGCATGCAATTACCCAATATTTCGCTTGGCCTGTCTTAACATCACGATGCGCAAGGCAAAACCGCCGCAAGCGATTTCTCGCGATTGCGTTATGAATCGTGACAATCGCGCAATGTCCTTGCCTTCGCGTTATGATGCGAGCGACACCAAGAGCTCGACCTCATGCGGTTTTAGCGTCGGGCGCGCGGATTTGCCAAATTTTTCTGGTGCGGTGGCCAGTGCGGGAAAAATCGCCACCAATGCGGCATAGGTTTCACGATCTTGTAGCGCGAGCGATTGCGCGGACACAAGAAAGCTTTCGCTGGCAATACCTTCGGCATAGATGATTTCGTGGCGCGCAAATACGATTTGGAAATAGGTGACCTGTGCTGCGGGCATCTGAAAGATCGTGCTGCCGTTCACAAGGTGTTTGGCCGCGACAAGCACCTCTCCCTCGCCGAACATGACCTCGGATTGCCAACCGGTGATCAGCATCCGGTGCAGCGGTGACACGCGCAATGCGCGCGCATTGCCCAGCGCGCCCTTGCTGATCACAACCGGTGCAAATTCGGCCCGCGCAGGGACACGCCGCGACAACAGGCCAAGCACCGGCTGCACCCCGTTGTCCATCGTGTGCACCATATCGCCAGCGGTCAGTTCCTCGACAGGAACCTCGCCACGGGTGGTTAATATCCTGCTGCCACCCGCGAAACAGGCCATATTTTCGTGATCTTGGGTCAGATCATCGCCCGCGTCCCCTGTCAGTATGATAGAACCGCGCAGCGCCGCTTTATCCGGATAATCCTCGACCGACAGGTTCAGGGTGCCAGCATCGGCATGGTCAGCGCGCAATTCATGCAGGTTTGTGTGGAATTCCGATAGGTCCAGAATATCACTGGTAGATTGGTGGTCACCGGAAATGCCCGTGATCGTCTGATCCCCCGCGGTTGCCGGGTTACTGCTGTCGTTATCGGCCAAGACATTGCCCTAAATACTACATAAAGAATACTCTACCTTTAGCAGAGCAACTCTGAATGTAACAACAGCGACAAAAGTACAGGCTTGGGCGGGTGGCCTTGCCATCGCCCACCCAAGCCGAACCGCATTCTAGCCGACTACGTTAAACGCGGGTCCATAAGGATAACCGGTGATATCTTCGTTCCCTTTGTCGGTAATGATCAGGATATCGTGTTCGCGGTAGCCACCGGCACCGGCTGTACCTTCGGGGATTGTCAGCATCGGCTCCATCGAGATCACCATGCCCGGTTCAAGCACCGTATCAATGTCTTCGCGCAACTCCAGCCCAGCCTCGCGCCCATAGTAATGGGACAACACGCCAAAGGAATGGCCATACCCAAAGGTCCGGTATTGTAGCAGGTCACGGTCTTCAAAGAACGCATTGATTTTCTGCGTAACCTCCGCGCAGGACGCACCTGGAACCAGAAGCGACATGCCATATTCATGGGCCGCAACGTTGGCCTCCCAGATGGCGCGGCTTGCATCATCAACTTCACCGACAAACAATGTTCTCTCAAGCGCCGTGTAATACCCCGAAATCATTGGAAATGTGTTCAGCGACAAGATATCGCCCTGCTGCAAAACGCGACTTGTCACCGGATTATGTGCGCCGTCTGTGTTGACCCCTGACTGGAACCAAACCCATGTATCGCGATATTCTGCATCGGGGAATTGCTTGGCAATTTCCAGCTCCATCGCATCGCGGCCGGCCATTGCCACATCAATTTCACGCGTACCGGCCTTGATCGCATCGCGGATCGCATAGCCACCCACATCGGCCACAGCCGCACCTGCGCGAATAATATCCAGTTCAGCCTGCGATTTGTGCATGCGCTGCTGCATGGTTGCGGGCGCAATATCTGTCAGAGCTGAAGGGGCCATAAATGCGGTCAGCTTGCCGTGTTGTACCATGTTCAGGTGATCGGCCTCGAACCCGACATGGCGGCCGGTGCCTGTGACCGACACGATCGCGCGCCAATAGTTGTCGCGTTCCCAGTCGGTATAGGTGATGTTATCGCCGTAGCCGCGGCGCCAAGGCTGGGCGGCATCAATGCCTGCGCTGATTGTAACGCAATCTTGCGCCGTCACAACCAAGCCGTAGGTGCGCCCAAACGCGCAATACAAAAAGCCAGAATAGTAGGCGATATTGTGCATCGAACTGAAGACAGCAGCCTCGACGCCAAGATTGGCCATTGTCTTGCGCAACCCTGCAAGCCGTTCCTCATATTCGGCAGGCGCAAACGGCAGCACTTCGGCGCCTTGGTGGAAACGGTAATATTGTGGACGTTCAGTCATGTCAGACCCTCGTGAAAAGGTCCCGGCGTTCAGGACAGCAATGCTAAAATCACAACGACGCCATCGTTGATACAAAACTGTTAGGCGCGAAGCGCATGCAAATCAATGCCGTTTGCGAATGTCATATTTTGATGTAGAACGTACCAAACACACCAAACCATGCGGAGCAGCCTAACAAACCAGCTAACCACAGCCTCGCATACTTACGTAACTAAAAACTTTGTTACGGTCTTTTTTTTGTCCAATTCTCTGTTTACCGTCAACAATCGAGGCATCTTTGGTGGATTGTCAGCGGCAAACGGCGCGGCCCTGGGGTGCAACAGCAAACAAGAGACAAAATGTTAAAGGTTAGATTAATGAACGACTTAACAACCCGCATGCAGCGCCTGATGGTTTCAACCGTCGTGGCCGTTGCCGCAATGGGCGCGCCAACAGTGGCAAGCGCAGACCAGATCACGCTCGAATCCAATGATGGCGCGATCAATATCACAGGCGAGCTGATCGAATTCGCAGATGGCAATTTTGTGATCGAATCCGCATTTGGTCCGATCCGTGTAGATGCAAGCCAAGTTACTTGTACCGGTGATGCATGCCCCGGCGTCGAAACCGGACCAATCGTCTGGGATGTCTCGCTTTGGGGTAGCCGCCGCGCGTTCACCGAACACGTCGAAAAGCTTGCAGAACTCGTCTCCGAAAAGACTGACGGTGAATTTACACTGAACCTTTCATATGGTGACTTGGCGCCAAGTAACCAAAACCTAGATGGAATCGCTGCTGGCGATTTCGAGATGGCGCAGTTCTGCGCCGGCTACCATCCTGAAAAGAACCCTTCGATTACTGTTTTGGAATTGCCATTCCTTGGTGTTAATTCACTTGAGCAAGAGATCGAAGTGTCAATGGCTGTTTATTCCCACCCAGCAACACAGACGGACCTAGCCCGTTGGAACGCTACGTTGCTAATGCCTTCACCATTGCCGCAGTATAACTTGGTTGGCTCTGGCTTTCCGCCAACGTCACTGGATGACTTTAACGGCATGAATGTCCGTGCGACGGGCGGTATTGGGGAAGCAATCGCATCACTCGGTGCAATCATTTCAAACGTTCCGGCAACTGACGTGAGCCGTGCAATGGAAACCGGTTTTGTTGACGCGGTCAGCTTTGCGCCACATGCGCATATGTCGTTTGGGACAATTGAAGGCGGCACATGGTGGACTACGAACCTAAACCCAGGCACGGTGAATTGCCCTGTCGCTGTAAACACGGATGCCTTGAATGCTCTCAGCCCTGAGTTTCGCGAAGCTTTGACATCATCAGTTGATGCTTCATTGGACCATTATGTTGCATTCTACAACGGTGACACAATGGACGCTTGGCAGCCGGCACTACGTGAGCGCGGCATCATGGAGCTGACAATTAATGACGAAATCATGGGTTCAATTCGCGAAACCGTTGCCGGACCAGCGGTAGAGGCGTGGATCACAGAAAATACAGCCTTAGGGCTTCCTGCCCAAGAACTTTATGATCTGGTTCAGACGACAATTGCTCAAGGCAACTGATCTAACCTAGCAGCATGTGGGGTCCGTCACGCGCCCCCACATGCCAGCGTTCTATTCATTGCGCCCTCTTAGCGACCGTCAGGGTATTCGGCGGGGCCTTTCACCTCGAGCTTGTTGCCAAACGGGTCAAAGATATAAAACGAATGCCCCACGCCGCGCGCGCCGCCATGTTGGGCTTCGCGGTCGATCTTCACGCCATGCGCCGCCAGATGCGCGCGCATATCATCCGGCGCAAACGGTGAAGTCGCAATACAGACATGATCAACATTACGCCCGCCCTGCACCGGCGGCACCGCAGTGGCCGCACCCGGATGGGTGATATCCCAGAGAACAATCAGCGCAGCCCCCGCCCAGACCTGTTCCATCCCCATAGCCGGATAGGAATAGCCGGGCACACAGCCCAACACGTCGTGATAGAACGCCAGCGCCTTGGGCATGTCATCGACAATAAAAACAACATGATCGATCCCGACCAGTGAAAACGGTGGTTTGCTCATGTCATATCCCATTCTGGGCACCAAGGCCCGTTTACCAAACGCATATTACGTTCCAGCCGGGTGATTGCGGCCAGATCATCCGCGCCTAGCTGCAAATCGGTGGCAGCCAGATTTTCGCGGATGCGGTCGGGGTTCCCCGAAGACGGGATTACGATATGCCCTTCGGCCAGCAGCCACGCCAGCGCGATCTGGCTGGCAGTCGCGCCGTGTTTTGCGGCAATCTGCATTAGCACCGGATCATCCACCACCGCCCCGCGCGCCAGCGGCGAAAACGCGGTCAGCGTCACGCCTTTGGCGCGGCAATAATCCACAATCGGCGCGTTTTGCATGAATACATGCAATTCGACCTGATTGGTCAGAATTGGCCGGTCCCCCAACAAATCCAGTGCGCGATCCATATAGTGTTTGGTGAAATTCGATACGCCGATGTTGCGGCACAGGCCCGCGTCATAGACCGCGGCAAACTGGGCCATATAATCGGTGATGTCGTATTCATCATTGATCGACGGGTAATGCAGCAGCAACAAATCCACCGGACCCACGCCCAGCTTTTCAAGCGAAGCCTCGACATGGGGGCGGATCTGACCGGGGCCAAAGCTTTCTGGTGCGACTTTGGTTGTGACCCATAATTCATCGCGCGGCAGGCCAAAATCTGCGATCGCGCGCCCGACGTGTTCTTCGTTTTCGTAGCCTTCGGCCCCGTCAATATGCCGGTAGCCCGCCTGCAACGCGGCCATTGTGCCTTCATAGGCCGCATTCCCCGGCCTGTTCCACGTGCCGTAGCCAATTCTTGGTATGGTTTTCATCTGATATCCTCCCGCTTTTGCGGAACTATATCGTTTACGTTAGGTAATCCAAGCCCCGATATGAGGTTCAGTTCAAGCGCGCACCCAGTTCAAGCCCGCGCAGTACATCCGCCGCCGACATCGCCTTTTTGCCCTGACGCTGGGCGCGGGTGATGGTCACGGCCCCTGTGCCGCAAGCAATAGTAAACCCGACCAAAACGGTGCCGGGGGCGGCTTCGCCTGTTGCAATAGTGCTGGCCAGCAGTTTGACCCGTTCGCCTGCAACATCACACCATGCGCCGGGAAAAGGCGATAAACCACGGATCAATTGGTCAACTTCACCGGCGGGTTTGGTCCAGTCGACGCGCGCTTCGGCTTTGTCGATCTTGGCGGCATATGTCACGCCCGCATCCGGCTGGATTTGCGGGGTCAACTGATCCAACTGACCAAGCGCGGTCACAATCGCCGCCGCCCCCAATTCCGACAGGCGGTCGTGCAAGGCGCCTGTGGTTTCACCTGTGCCAATATCAATCGTTTCGCGCAGCAGAACCGGCCCCGTGTCCAGCCCTGCCTCCATCTGCATGATGCAAACGCCGGTCTGCGCGTCGCCCGCCATGATTGCGCGGTGGATCGGGGCCGCCCCGCGCCAGCGCGGCAAAAGAGAGGCGTGAATATTCAAGCAACCCTTTGCGGGGGCATCCAAAATCACCTGTGGTAAGATCAGCCCGTAAGCCACGACCACGGCGATATCGGCCTTCAACGCCGCAAAAGCTGCTTGTTCCTCCGCCGTTTTCAACGAAACGGGATAGCGGACGGGCAACCCCAAGGCTTCGGCCCTGATTTGCACGGGGCTTGGGCGGTCCTTTTTGCCGCGCCCTGCAGGGCGGGGCGGCTGGCAATAGACGGCGGCGATTTCATGACCAGCCGCGACCAAAGCATCCAGCACCGGCACAGAAAAATCCGGCGTTCCCATAAAGATAATTTTCATCGCAAAGCCCCGTCAAAAGTCACGACAGGGCTACGATAATTCACATGGCGGTGCAAACCCGCATTATCGGGTCAGGACCATTCCACCTTGTTCGGTAAATGTATTGGGGCCAGCATGAGAAATTGTAACTGCTCCGACGATGGCTTCGCCATTTGGGCCAACGATCAGCCCGGTATAAGTGCCATCAGCAGCCACCAGCCCGCCGGAATTCAACGCGCCGCCGCTGGTGCTGCCTACAAACGCACCGTCGACAAGATCGGTCAGATTTAGCGTCACATCATCCGCAGCCGTCGTGCCATCGAATACACGGTTGGTGATCATGCCGGTTACGGAATCATAGGCGAAATTGACGGTAAGCGTGGCTGTACCCGAAACTGTTTCTGGGGACAAATCCCGCGATCCATCCACCACAATCGCGCCGTAAGTACCGCTATAGGCTGCGCTTCCTGTTGCGGGAATAACTGTCGTGCCCGTGCGGGTCAGCTGCGCGCCATTGTCGACGATGATAACTTCACCGCCACTTGTCGTGCCACGCAAAAGATACCCTTCGGTCGTTTGCAAATAGACGCTGAAATCGGCAGGCACGCCAGCCAAAGTATCAGGGTAGTAGTACCAGCCGGCATTGGGCAGAGTGCGCAGCACACGGTCCGGCGAGCCACCTGATGCAAGGTGAGTATAGGTGTAATTCGCGGCGGCCCCGGTGCGCATTGAAACGGTTCCGACCTCTTGTGGCGCTGCCGCATCAGGGGCTGTGCTACACGCCGCAAGGCCAAGGGCGCATAGGCTGGCAGCAATAGATAAACGTAAGATTTGCATAGTGTTTTCCCGAAAAATTTTGATCGTACAAAAGTTGCCCCGACCTAAAAGGATCAGCGCAGTATACCGGTAGATTAAGGGTAAACCCTTGGTCTGCAAATACAAAACATATATGGAAATAATAGCGCTAGTGACGCGCGATCTTGCGGGCCTTTTTGATCAGCATATCGCGTTTCATTTTGGTCAGGTGGTCAAAGAACATCTTGCCCGCCAGATGGTCGATTTGGTGCTGCACGGATGTCGCCCAAAGCCCGACAAAATCGCGGTCCTCGGATACGCCATGTTCATTCAAGAACCGCACGGTCACGGCGCGCGGGCGTTCGATTTTGGCCCAGACACCGGGGAGGTTGGGCGATCCTTCTTCATGATCACGCAAGGCAACACTTGCATGCAAGATTTCGGGGTTGGCCATGCGCACCGCCTGCCCGCGGGCATCGGATGCATCAACCACCGCTAGCGCAAGCCCGATCCCCAACTGCGGCGCAGCCAGCCCGACGCCAGGCATTGTATCCATTGCGCGGATCATTTCATCCCAGATCGCGCGGGTTTCATCTGTGATGACGGTCACGGGTTGCGCGGGCGTGCGCAGTATGGCGTGCGGCCATTTCACATAGGGGCGATGGGTCATGTCTCTTCTCCGGTGTCGGTGATCAACACACCATTCAGATGGTCCAGTTCGTGGCAGGCGCAAATTGCCTGCATACCGTCAAATCGGGCGGATTGTATTTTGCCATCAATGGTTTGCCACGTCATTTCGACCCAGATAGGGCGCGCAACGTCAAAGCTGCGGTCGGGAATCGAAAGGCAGCCTTCGGGACCGGTTGCGGTGGCGTCTGATTGCGCCGTGATCTGCGGGTTCACAAAAACCAGCGGCGACGGCTCCGCGTCTTTCCATGTGACATCGGTCACAAAAATGCGCTGGCTGACCCCCACCTGCGGCGCCGCCAACCCGCGCCCGGGGGCAGCATACATCGTGGCCAGCATGTCATCTGCCAATTGCGCAAGCGCCCTGTCGAAACAGGTGACGGGATCAGCGATCGAGGTTAGCACCGGATCACCGATATACCGCAGGCCGCGCACCGCCACAGCCTAGCCCCGCGCCATTTCGCGTTTCAGCTTTTGCATCTTGCGGGTAATCATCTGGCGTTTGAGCGGCTTGAGATAGTCGATAAACAGCTTGCCATCGAGATGGTCGATCTCGTGCTGCACGCATGTCGCCCATAACCCGTCAAATTTCTCGCGCTGGGTTTTCCCGTCAAGGTTCAGCCATTCGACTTCGACTTCGGTGGGGCGTTCAACTTCGGCATATTGATCGGGGATGGACAGGCACCCTTCGTCGTAGACGCTGCGCGCATCCGATGACCAAACGACCTGCGGATTGATCAAGACCATCGGTTCCGGCGTTGCGTCATCTTCTTTGGCGCAATCCATCACGATCATGCGCAGCATTTGCGCAACCTGCGGCGCGGCAAGCCCGATACCGGGCGCGTCATACATGGTTTCCAGCATGTCATCGGCAAGTCGGCGGATGTTGTCATCTACAGATGCAACAGGGTCTGTCACCTTCTTGAGCCGCGGATCAGGGTGAATAAGGATATTTCGTATTGTCATGGCGGTGATCTAATCGGTCTGCGGATGTATCGCAAGCAAAGGGTACAATATCGCCCTTGCAACAAGGGGTTTATTTGCGCCAGTTTGCGACAAACCCTAAAGGACAATCTTCATGAACTTCGACACGCCCATTGATCGCCGCGGCCAGAAACAAACCAAATGGGACCGGATGGAAGAATTGTTTGGCGTCTCGCCCGCGGACGGGCTTGCAATGTGGACCGCGGATTCCGACTACCCGACCGCCCCTTGTGTCCGCGATGCGCTTTTCAAAGCGGCCGAGCACGGTGTTTTCGGCTATTCATGGCTGCATGACGACTATCTGAATGCGGTCGCATGGTGGATGCACAACCGGCACGGCTGGGACATTGATACCGACTGGATTTTGACGGCGCAGGGTTTGGGCAACGCCATCGCGCTCAGCATCGACGCATGGTCTGATCCCGGTGATTCCGTTGTTATATTCTCGCCTGTCTACTTGGAGTTTTCGGTGAAGATCAAAAAGGCGGGGCGGGTTGTGAATGAATGCCCGCTCAAACGCGCGGGCGATACCTATGTGCTTGATCTTGAAGATGCGCAATCGCGGCTGACGGGGCGTGAAAAACTGCTGATCTGGTGTTCGCCGCAAAACCCGTCGGGGCGCATCTGGACCGCCGAAGAGCTTCGGCAAGTTGCTGATTTTGCACGTAAAAACAACCTAATACTGGTCAGCGACGAGGTGCATCACGATCTGGTTTATGCGGGTGAAAAATTCATCCCCATGGCTGTTGCCGCCCCTGAGGCGCAAGATATCAGCGTCTATCTGACGGCGGCTTCAAAGACATTCAATATCGCGGGGCAGCGCACCGGCAATATGATTATCCCCGATCCTGAACTGCGGCAGGCGATCAAATCGCGGCTTCATGTGTTGGATTACATGCCTGCGGGCCTCTCGGTGGCGATGATCACCGCCGCCTATTCGCCCGAGGGTGCCGCATGGGTCGACGCGCAAATGGCACATCTGAAAAAGAACCGCGATATTTTCGATTCAGGGATCAGCAAGATCCCCGGCGTCTATGCGATGCCGCTGCAATCAACCTATCTGGCATGGGTCGATTTTTCCGGCACCGGCATGACCTATGAAGAAATCGAAAACAGGATCAAGAAAACCGCCAAAATCGCACCATCCCCCGGCCCGTCATTTGGTGCAGGCGGCGAGACATTCATGCGGTTCAACCTTGCCACGCAAACGGACAAGGTCACAGAGGCCGTCACACGGCTGCAATACGCGTTTCGTGACCTGCAATAGGTAGGGTTACTGGCGCCCGAGCAACCCTGCGGGCGTGAATTCGGGCATCACATAATCCGCGGCGGGCCCATCGGCGACGGGGCGCAACCATTTGAATTCGAACACGCGTTCATTGTCTTCGACCACAGAGGACACGACCAGACATTGGTAAAGATGTTTCGGGCCGTCATAGATATCAACATGGCCGCGCAACCGGCCCGACCCGTCAAGATCCAGCGCAAACCCGCCCTCCCAAAACCGGCGGATGCGGTAAGAATCATCGCCATCACGCACAGAAAGGCGATCTTTGCGTTTCAACGCGGCCTTTCGGGCTTCATCAAGACCCTGGCGCACGGCCTCTGGCAAAAACTCGTACATAATATTCCTCCACTCTCTCTCCAGCATGCGCGAAGAATGGTAAACATCAAGTAACGATTTTCTGCAAAACGCAATTATGCGCACCTAAACCTTGCGTTTGGGGCGCAAGACATGCGGTTTGGCCGCGTCATAAAGCGCGGAATCGGGAAAACCGTGCTGATCCGATAGCGCAGGCCCGACCAGAATAAGCGCGGTGCGGGTAATTTTGGCCGCGCGGACCTTTTCGCGCACATCCATCAACGTGCCCCGAATGATCAACTGATCCGGCCATCCCACGCGGTAGACCACGGCGACCGGACAATCCGCGCCGTAATGCGGTTCAAGCTGGCGTTCGATTTCGCGCAAGGCCCGAATGCCCAGATGGATCGCAAGGGTCGCGCCCGTGCGCGCGAAATTCGCCAATGTCTCGCCTTGCGGCATACCCGTTGATTTCATCGACATGCGGGTCAGGACGATGGATTGCGCGATTTCTGGCACTGTCAGTTCAGTGCCAAGTGCGGCAGCAGCGGCGGCATAGGCAGGCACGCCTGGAATGATCTGGTAGTCGATCCCATCCGCCTTGAGCCGGCGAATCTGTTCCGCAATTGCGCCGTATAGCGAAGGATCACCCGAATGCACCCGCGCCACGTTTTGACCGCGGGCGTGGGCCGCTACAATCTGCGCATGGGTTTCATCAAGGTTCATCGGCGCGGTATCCATAACCAATGCCCCTTCGGGCGCGCAGGCGACAACCGCCTCTGGTACTAACGACCCTGCATAAAGACAGACCGGGCATTCACCGATCAACCGCGCCGCTTTGAGCGTCAGTAATTCCGGATCACCCGGTCCCGCACCGATAAAATAAACAGTCATTTACTTACTTCCCATTCTCGCGGTGACAAACTCTCGATGAGAGTTTGTAGCCAATTTTTCGATGAAAAATTGTCAGCCCTTATCCGATAGATCGCCGTCAATTTTGCGGGCATAGCCACGCGGAGTATACATCCGCGGCCCTGTGCCCATCTGCGCCAGTTTCGAATGCGACGACCCGATCAGCACAACCGTCAGCATATCCACCTCGTCAACTTGCAGTTCGTCCAAACGCCGATAGCGCACATGTTCTTCAGGGCGCCCAAGCGATGACGCGAGCATCACCGGCGTATCCGCCGGCCGATGTTGCAGCAAAATATCGCGGGCTTCGGCCAGCAAGGTCCGGCGGCGCAGTGATACCGGATTATAAAACGCAATGACGAAATCACCGGCTGCGGCGGCATGCAGCCGTTTGATGATATCTTCGCGCGGGGTCAGCAGGTCCGACAGTGAAATCGCACAGAAATCATGCCCCAATGGCGCACCTGCACGTGCAGCGGCCCCCTGCAAAGCGCTGACACCAGGGGAACATTGCACTTCGACGCGGCGGGCAGCATCGGACACACCCATCTGGTCCGGCCCGCGGTCCAGCAGCTCAAACACCAGCGCACCCATTGCATAAATCCCGGCATCGCCAGAACAGACCAGCGCGACATTCTTGCCTTTACCCGCCTGTTCAAGCGCATAGCGACAACGGTCTTCTTCGCCACCAAGCGGAAAATCGGATCGTTCCTTACCAATGGCCAGCGGCCCAAGCAGGTCGATATAAAGCCCGTAGCCAACCAGCTCTTCGGCCTCGGCCACAAGGCGCGACACTTCGGGCGTGCGCCAGGCCGCCTGCCCCGGCCCGATGCCGACGATCGACAGTTTCCCGCGCGCGCGTCCACGCATCACGGTGACCGGATCATCGGCGCGGGCAATTGCGCAGGTGGTGTTGGCGGTCTTGCTTTTGGCGACTGACAATTCCGCCCCGTCGCCAGCAGCAGCGAGTGCTGCCCCTTCGCACACGCCGTGGCAGCCGACCTCGGCAAAGACGACCTCGGACGGATTGGCAAGCCGTCCCGCTTCGGCCTCTAGCTCAGTTGCAGTGAACACGCGCAATGGCACGCCCAAACGTGCCGCAACTGCGATAATCGCAGGCTCATCCGCCTTAAGGTCAATCGACGCGACGCAGGCAATAGCTCCCGCTGCGATATCGGCGGCGTCCAATGCGCCCAATACATGTTCCCACATTTCTTCGGTGTCAGCGCCCCGCGCGCACCCAAGCCCAAGCGCAAAACGTTGCGGGTGGTAAACCAGCTTGGACGGGCCGCCTGTACTTGCGGCTTCGGTCACAAGGATTTCAACATCGCCCCCTTCGGGCAGGGTCACATCAAACAGGTCTTCGTCGGTAAATGTCACCCCGCCACCGCCCAACAACGCGGCCATCACAGATTTCGCATCTTGCGGGTTGTGCAAACGGTAACCTGCGGGTGGTTCATCCAAAGCCACGCCAAGTGCCACATCCCCCGCCGTGGTAACCGCAGCCGCACCGCCCAAAGCATCGGCAATCTGGCGCGCCAGCCGGTTCGCGCCGCGATGGCCGCCCAGCAATGGCACCACAACGCTGCCGTCGTCTGATACGGACACAACAGGAGGCTCCGTCGTTTTGTCAGCCAGCAACGGGGCCACAGCACGGATCAGAATGCCGGAGGCACAGACGCCGATAATCGGCACACCCGCCGCAAAAAGATCGCGCGCGTGATCCAATGCGTTCGGAAAAAACGCATCCGCCTGTGTGACGCGATCCGCGCGCCCGTGGACCTGCGCGCCAATGGCTGCGGCGACGCGGTGCGCGGTGGCTTCACCAGATTGCGAAAGCGCCAGAACGACGGGTTTTAAAGCCATGGATCGGCCCCTTTTGTCAGCAAAATCATTGAAAAATACGGGGCCTTTTCGGGGGCCTGTGCCAGTGGCAGCACGATTTCTTGCGGCAAGGTCGCGCGTTCGACATAGACTGCACGGTCGGTCAGCCCAAGCGCATCTATCACGGTGCGGATCTTCGGCAGATGCCGCCCGACCTTCATGATCACCACGCTTTCGGCCCCGTCGATACGGGCGCGCAATTCATCGGCGGGCAGCGGACCGGGCAGCACGGTCAGCCGTTCGTTGCGGGCCGCAAGCGGCATACCCGCACGCGCGGCACAGGCGGTGATCGACGTCACGCCAGGGACGACCTCAACCTGATAGCGGTCGGCCAAGCGCGCATAAAGATACATAAATGACCCATAGAAAAACGGGTCCCCTTCGCACAGGCACACAACATCACGCCCCGCATCAAGTGCCGCCGCAATTTGTGCCGCCCCTAGATCATAGGCGGCTTGGGCAGGGGCGCGTTCAACGGTCATGGGCACGTCCATGATAATTTCTTGCGCGTCCGGCGCGATCAGATCTGCCGCGATTGCGCGGGCAAAACTATCGCCGCCCGCCAGCGCAGGATAGGCCACAACAGACGCATTTTCGATCAGGCGCGCCGCGCGCAGTGTCATCAAATCAGCCGCACCAGGGCCAAGCCCGACACCGTACAAAATTCCTGTCATCGCTTGATAAGGCTCCACTGCGTGACTGGCATCGCAGGCCGCCAGCCTGTCAGCCGCCCAATCGGTTCGGCGCGGTGCGTTGCGATTTTCACCAGATCACCGCCGTATTCTTTGTGCAGGGCAATCAACACAGCCTCGCTTTCCAGCGTCACGGCATTGACCACCAAACGCCCCAACGGGCGCAGCGCGGCCCAAGCGGCGGCAAAGGTTTCAACGCTTAATCCGCCACCGATAAAGATCGCATCGGGCGCATCCAGCCCCGCCAGCGCGTCCGGCACGGTGCCATCCACCAGTGCCAGTTTCGGCGCACCAAGCGCCAGCGCGTTCGCCGCAGCCATTGCACGCCTGTCCGCGCGCGGTTCAATCCCAATGGCCCGCGCATAGCGCGCCGCGCGCATCCATTCGATCGCGACCGATCCACAGCCGCAGCCGATATCCCACAAAAGCGCGCCGCGCATCGGCATCAGCTTGGCAACAGTTGCCGCGCGGACCTCTTGCTTGGTCATGGTGCCGTCAGATTGGAACAGGCTATCGGCCAACCCCGGCACGCGCGGCAAAAGCGCCGCATCAGGGGCGGCGATACATTCGACCGCGAGCGTGTTGAACGCGGGCACGGTGTGGTTCCAATCTTCGGCCACACCATCAAAGCGTGCTTCGTCTTTTCCGCCCATCGCGGCCAGAACCGACATGCGCGATTTTCCAAACCCGCGTTCAGACAGAAACGCCGCGATCTGTGCAGGCGTTTGTGCGCCGGTGGTCAGGATCAGCAGACGCGCGTCGGGCTGGATAAAGGCGATCATCTGTTCGACCGGACGGCCATGCACGGTGAGCGTTTCAACATCAGGCAGCGACCAGCCCATCCGCGCTGCGGCAAGTTGAAAGGCTGACAACTGCGGGTGATAGATAATTTCTTTTGGGTCAATCGTGCGGCCAATCCGTGCGCCAACGGAAAACCAAAGCGGATCACCCGTTACCAAGATCACAACGCGACGTCCGCGCAGCCCGTTAATCACGTCGATCATCGCATCAAATGGTGATGGCCATGCAAGCCGTTCAGCCGCTGCATGACCGGCAAGCGTGTGGTGCCGTTCGCCCCCGATAATTACTTCAGCGGCCTCGACGACAGCGCGGGTCGCAGGCACCAGCCCGTCCATACCGTCTTCACCAATGCCGATGATATGCAGCCATGGATCAGCCATCTTCGGGCAACCCCGCTGCCAGCGCGTTCACCGCCGCAGATGCAATTGCCGACCCGCCACGCCGCCCGCGCAACGCGACATATTCACAGCCGCGCGGGTTGGCGGCCAGTTCCGCCTTGCTTTCGGCAGCGCCAACAAACCCCACCGGAAACCCGAGGATAACGGCAGGTTTCGGCCAGCCCGCATCCAGCAGTTCAAGCAGATGGAACAAGGCCGTAGGCGCATTACCTATCGCCACGACAGCGCCGGCGATATGGTCTTTCCACAGCTCTACGGCCGCCGCCGACCGTGTGTTTCCAATATCCGCAGCGCGTGCAGGCACGCTGTCATCATTCAGGGTTACGATCACTTTGTTATTCGCAGGCAGATAGCGGCGGATGATCCCCGCACCCACCATTTCACAATCGCAAAGGATCGGCGCGCCAGCCTGCAAGGCCGCGTGACCCGCCGCATAGGCCCCATTCGAAAAAGCCAGACGATCCGCGACCTCGACCATGCCGCAGGCATGAATGACGCGGGTAATCAGCGGGCGCATATCAGGCGCAAACCGGTCCAGACGCGCCTCTGCGCGCACGGTGGCAAAGCTTTGCGCATAGATTGCGTTCGGGTCTTTTTCATAAGGACGCATGGTCAGGATTTCGCCTGCGATTTGCGCGCGCTTTCGGGGCCATGCGGGTGATCGGCATGTGGATAGACTGCGTGATGGTGATGGTGGTGGTCATGATCATGGTGGTGATCATGATGGTGGTGGTGATCATGCGCGGCCTCAAGCCGGCACATACCCGTACAAAACGCATCACACATCTGACAATCGGCCACATTTGAACCCGGCGCATTGGCACCTTGGCCCTCAACATGGTGGTGGTGGCTTTCTTGGACCGCGCCGACTTCGGCCTCGAATCCCAGCACTTGGGTCCGGTATTTGCACAAAACACAGGTCGCAGGCGGCACCGCGCCAAAGGCGGGGTGGCTGCGGTCAGCGGCAGAAATATGGTGATGCCCGCCGTCTTCAAGCGCAAGCACCTGAGACCGATAGCCGCAAATGCCGCAGTTGGGCGGTGGGCTGTCGGCGGTTTGTTCCAAGATCCGTTCGGCAAATGTTTCCAACACCTTGGGGTGATCGCCCAGATAACCGGCTTTGACGAATTGGATGTCGGGGTTTGTGGCGGCAACCTGATCGGTGAACCCGTAAATCCGGTCGATCAGAATCCCCGAAAACAAGAAATAGGGGAACACAATGACGCGTTTATAGGGCAGCATGGCAACATGCGTCAGGCAAGGTTCGACCAGCGGGAATGTGACGCCGGAATAACCGACCTCGCACCAGCCAAATCCCATGCCTTCTTGGAGCAGGCGCGCGACTTTGGACACGTTGCCGTTGGCATCGGGATCAGACGCGCCGCGTCCGATCACAACCAGACAAGTTTCGGTCAAAGGCAGCGCGCCGTGATCCGCATTTGCCTGATCGACGGCTTCCTGAATGCGGCCGGCGGCAGCGGCGATCATTTTGGGATCAACACCCAATTCACGGCCATAGCTGACATTGATGCCATGTTTGGCCGCATAAGTGTTCAGCACGGTCGGGATGTCATTTTTCGCGTGCATCGCTGCAAAAAGCATCCCCGGCACGGCCAGAATGCGTTCGCAACCCGCTTCGCGCAACCGGTCAAGCCCGTCGCGGATCACAGGGTTCGCAAATTCGAGATAGCCGTAATCGGTCAGCCAGTCATCTGGCAGATATGCAGGCAGTTTTTCGGCCAAAGTCGCAAATTCATCAACCGCGGACTGACTGCGCGACCCGTGGCCGCAGATCATGACACCGGTTTTCATGCGGGTTCGCCTTCGGGTCCTTCTTCGGTCTCGTCGATGGCTTCTTTTTCTTTCTTGCCCTTTGCAGCACCCCAAAGTGCCGCCAAGCCAGCCAGCCCAATCGCAATCCCTGCGGCCCAATGATCATGGCCTGCGGCCTCGGCCCAATGGCCCGGATGCGCCGCCGCAGCGGAGCCGGTCATGGTTAAGATTGACGTTATGAATAGGCGCATCTGATCTCTCCGTTATGGGTTCATGACCAGAGGTCCCGCAAATCGCAGGATGTGACGACGTGGTGCCTTGGTCCCCGTTTTGGGTCAACCGCCGCACCTCCAACCGTTCTGGCCCTGAAGGGGCTTCGTCTGGGACGACGTATAAGGCGCGCGCGACATCAGGGCAAACAGATAAGCGGCACTTGGGCGCCCGCACGCGGCGTCAGGCGAATTCAGCCGTATCCGCGGCAACCGCATCTTGCATGTCGCGCAGAAAATCCGGATCGGCCGCATGCACACGGTTCCATGTCGGTATAAACGGCGTTTCATGCGGATTTTCGAGGAAAAACTGCCCCGCGCGCATGATATTTTCGGCAAATAGTTCGATGGACC
Organism: Yoonia tamlensis; assembly: GCF_900115105.1. Taxonomy (GTDB): domain Bacteria; phylum Pseudomonadota; class Alphaproteobacteria; order Rhodobacterales; family Rhodobacteraceae; genus Yoonia; species Yoonia tamlensis. The sequence goes on along the minus strand of NZ_FOYP01000001.1, from coordinate 185,518 downwards.
GCTCTTCCGCATGGCGGTCAATCGTCAGCCCGTTCATCTGCGCGTCGTTGTAATATGCCTCGAGCAGATCAAGCGCGCTGCGGTAATAAGTCGCTTTGAGCGTGCGGAAAACATTGGCGGTAAACACCGTGCCATCCGCCGCGAGCTTACGGAAAATCGCCTTGCAGATATCGACCGACATGCGGTTCAGCCCTGCGGCGGCATCTTCGGGGCTCAGCTCTTGGTGTTTGTGGTCATAGGCATCGGCAATTTCGACCTGACAGACGGCCTTGGGCGCAAGGTTGCGCCAGGCTTCGGACAACACGCCGATTTCCAAGCCCCAATCCGACGGGATACGGAGATCAGGTAAGATATTGGTTCGCATCGCAAACTCGCCGGACAGCGGATAGCGGAAACTGCGCAAGTAGTCGATATAATCGCGATCCCCGATCACCCGCTTGAGTGCGATCAAAAGCGGGCTGACCAGCAGGCGCGTCACCCGCCCGTTCAGTTTATCATTGCCGATGCGGGCATAATATCCTTTGGCGACCTGATAGGGGAACGTTGGATTGGCCACCGGGTAAACCAGCCGCGCCAGCATATCGTTGGTATAGGTCAGAATATCGCAATCATGGATCGCCATCACCGCGCTATCCTGACAGCCAATCAGATACCCAAGCGAGGACCAGACGTTTTTGCCTTTGCCCTGCTCGCTTGGCGCGAGGCCCAGATCGGCCAGACGTGTTTCAAGCGCTTTCATCCGCGGGCTGTCGTTCCAGATCACCACGTGGTTCTGGTTCAACCCTTCAAAGAACTGCTTGGCATGGCGAAATTCGTCTTCGGTCGCGCGATCAAGCCCGATGATAATGCGGTGCAGATATGTGACCTTGGACAGCTCTGCCAGAATGTTGGGCATCGCATCGGTCGCAAGTTCGGAATAGAGGCAGGGCAAGATCAGCGACATCTTGCGGGTTTGCGCAAAGGTTTCAAGCGCATAGGTCATATCGGCGTGGGACCGCGTGCGCAGGTTGTGCAGTGTCGCGATATTGCCGTTTTGATGAAAATCAACCATGCGTGGGATCTCTTTCTTGGTCTAGGTCTAGCTGTTTGAGGATCGCAAGCACCGCCATGTTCCAGCCTTCGGGGCCGGGGTGCTGCGTGCGAATGATTTGGTTGCCTCGCTCACCGGATAGCGGGGGCAGTGGTGCGCGCGACGGGTTGGCGACAATCACACCAAAATCAGCGGCGGTCAGCATTTCCGCATCATTGGGCGCATCGCCCAGCGCAAGTGTATAGCGTGGTTTCAATTGGCTGATGACCTGCGCCATGCCGTCGGCCTTGGTTGCGCCAAAAGACAGGGTCAAAAACCGGCCGCCTTCGCGTGCGGATACACCTTGCGCGGCAAGTGCCGTGATAAATGCAGCGCGGGTTTGCGCATCACCCGACCAAAGCCCCGGCTCTGAATAGGCGCGCGATTTTGCGTTCGCAGCATCGCCCAACGACAGCCCCGTAATCTGCGCCACACGCGCGGCATCCATATCGCCAAAACCTTCGAATGGGGCGCGCAGATCGCGGGGCAGCCGATCCAATTGCAGCCGCAGCCGCGCATAGTCATCCGCCGCATCCGGTCGCGCGTCCAGCAGGCCGGCACCGTTTTCAACAATGGCCGGAAGGCCGGAAATCCCCAGTTCTTTCTGAATTTTTGCGATTTCGACGGCGGTCTTGCTGCTTGAAAGGATCAGAGGCGCGCCAATCCGGCGCAGCGCAGACAAAGCCGGTCTTGCTGCCGACCATGAATAGGTATCATGATCCAACAATGTTCCGTCAAGGTCACTAAAAACGACCAGTGAAGTAGCTGCCTTCATAGGCACAGCTTTGCCCTAGTCGGGACCGGATGCAACCCCGCGCCCGCGTTTATTTTGCAAGTGCAGCATTTTGACCTGTGCAGCGACGCAGGGGCGTTGCGCGCAGCACAGGATAGGTTTGTGAGCAGGATTCGATTACCACCATGGCAAACAACGAATAGGTGACAATATGGGCCAGTTGGTCAACGGCGTATGGCAAGACACGGGGTATGATACCAAGGCAACAGGTGGCGCATTTGTGCGATCGACCACAGCGTTTCGCAACTGGATCACGCCAGACGGCAGCGCAGGCCCATCGGGGGACGCAGGGTTCGCAGCCCAAAGCGGGCGCTATCATCTTTATGTGTCCTATGCCTGCCCTTGGGCGCATCGCACTTTGATTTTTCGGGCATTGAAGGGGCTGCAAGACCATATCGGCGTTTCGGTCGTACATCCGGATATGCTTGATAATGGCTGGACATTCGACCGCGATTTCGACGGGGCAACCGGCGACAGCCTGTATGATCTGCCCTTTGCGCGTGATATCTACCTTAAGGCGGATCCGGCAATTTCGGGGCGCGTCACGGTGCCCATTTTGTGGGACAAGCAGCGCGAAACGATTGTCTCGAACGAATCCGAAGAAATCATTCGCATGTTCAACAGCGCCTTTGATGCGATCACAGGCAACAGCGATGATTACTGGCCGCGCGCATTGCGCGACGGAATCGAAACGGTGAATGCGCGCATCTACAGCACGGTGAACAACGGCGTCTACAAAGCCGGATTTGCCAGCACCCAAGCCGCCTATGACGCGGCAATTGCCCCGTTATTTGAAACGCTTGATTGGCTTGAACAGCGGCTATCCGAAAACCGCTATCTGATGGGTGACCAGCTGACCGAGGCAGATTGGCGGCTTTGGACCACGTTGATCCGTTTTGATATGGTCTATCACCAGCATTTCAAATGTAACCGCAAACGGATCGCCGATTATCCAAACCTGATGGGCTTCACCCGCGCGCTATACCAATATGGCGATGTGGCGGAGACGGTCCGCATGGATCACATCACACGGCATTATTACCGCAGCCAGACTTGGGTAAACCCCACAGGCATCGTCCCGATTGGTCCGGAAATCGATTTTACTGCGCCGCACGGTCGGGGCTAGGCTGGCCATAATATTCAACAATCGCGGCCAGATCATTGGGCGCGGTTGTGCTTTCGATAAAGGCGCGGGCGTTGGGGCTATGGTTAAAGATGGACCCGTCCGAAAAGAATGTGGTGTTGGTCACAAACACCACATTTGCGCGCGGCTGGCGGTAATTTGCAACATCAGCCACAGCCAGCGCGCTGCCTTCACGCAAAACCAGATCCAGAACAATTACGTCAAATTCCTGCTCAGCCAGCGCTGCAATTGCCGCGTCACTTGTCTGGACCAGCGTTACATGCGCGCAAAGCCGCTCCAAATGCTGTTTCCACAACATGCCAAGGTTTTCATTGCTTTGCGCAATAAGGACGTGCATTTGAACTCCATTCATGGACCTAAATCGTTACAGCGCACTGGTTACGAATTGTTAACCGCGCCTGACGAGAAGTCGCCGGAAATCCCTAACGAAAGGTTAACACTTCTTAACGACCTATACCAAAAGACAGGCAATTTCGCAAAACCTTGTGCAACGCGCGAAATTCCGCTTGAAGTACGCGCAACAATCAACGGACCCTTTGTATGACAACCTGGATCACAATCTGCGACACCTGCAAGCGCGAAGGCTGGGAATCCGGCCCGATGGCCCACACCGATGGCGAGGCGCTGGCGACATTGATCGAAGCGACCGCAACGGGGCTTTCGCAGGTCAAAACCCGCCGCGTGTCCTGTCTGATGGGTTGCAAGAAAGGCTGCAACATCGCGATCCAGTCAAATGGCAAGCTGAACTATACATTGGGTGATTTCGAGCCCACCGAAGAAGCCGCGTCAGGGATCGTTGCCTACGCGCTTGCCCATAGCACGAGCCAGACGGGTCAAGTGCCTTATCGCGACTGGCCGCAATCGATCAAAGGGCATTTTGTGACCCGCCACCCGCCACTGCCGGAGGAAGAATGACCCAAAAACGCGACCATGGCGGCGGCATAGACGCTGCAATCGCGACCTATGGCGGGGTGCGCGCCGACTGGCTGGACCTGTCGACAGGGATCAACCCCCTGCCATATCCGCTACCCCAGTTGCCCGCTGATGCCTGGACTGCCCTGCCGGATCAGGCCGCGTTTGCACGGCTTAATGCGTTGGCGCGCAGCTATTGGCGCGTTCCGAAAGAGGCAGCTATCATTGGGGCGACGGGCGCATCGGCGATCATTGCGGCGCTGCCGCGCTGCGTATCGGGCACCAATGTGCATATCCCCGGCCCCACCTATAACGAACATGGCGCGGCATTTCAGGCCGCTGGCTGGGGCATGACCGCCCCGCATGACGCGATGGTCGCGGTGCATCCCAATAATCCCGATGGCTATGAATGGGTCGCGCAGGATTTGAACGCCCCCATCACGATCATCGACGAAAGTTTTGGCGATGTTGCCCCCGAAAAATCGCTGATCCACCTCGCTGACCGTCCCGGCGCGGTGGTGCTCAAAAGCTTTGGCAAGTTTTGGGGGCTGGCCGGGCTGCGGCTTGGCTTTGCGATTGGTGATCCTGCTATTATTGCAAGGCTCACTGATATCTTGGGCCCTTGGCAAGTATCCGGCCCTGCCCTGACCATCGGTGCAGAGGCCCTGTCCGATCCCGCATGGGCCGATGAAACCCGCGCACGGCTGGCAGTTGATGCGGCACGGCTTGACCAGCTTATGCAAGGACACGGGGCGGCGGTCGTGGGCGGGACCTCGCTTTTTCGCCTGTATAAGGTCACGGATGCCAAAGCCGCGCAGCACCAGTTTGCGCAGCATAAAATATGGTCGCGCACCTTCCCCTATGCGCCCGACTGGCTGCGCCTTGGACTGCCTGCACCTGACCGCTGGGCACAATTGGAAGCCGCGTTTTGATCCTTGTTTGCGGCATGCTTTTGGACGCCATTTTCGGCGAACCACGTGCGATCTGGTCACGCATCCCGCATCCGGCGATCTTGATGGGGCGGATTGTAGGTTGGTGTGATAATGCCCTTAACCATGGCGACAACCGGCGCGCCAAAGGCGCCGCCGTTGTTGCGGTGCTTTGTGGCGGGGCCTTGGCAATTGGGTTTGCGCTGCAAGCAATCCCTACGGCGATCATCGACGTATTGATTATCGCCGTACTTCTGGCGCAAAAATCGCTGGTGCAACATGTGCGCGCCGTAGCGGATGCGCTGCGCCTTTCGGTGGGTGACGGGCGCATGGCGGTTGCAATGATCGTCGGGCGCGATACAGCCCAAATGGACCAAAGCGCCATTGCGCGCTCCGCGATCGAAAGCGCCGCTGAAAACCTGTCTGACGGGGTGATTGCGCCTGCCTTCTGGTTCATGATTGGCGGATTGCCTGGACTGTTGATCTACAAGATCACCAATACCGCCGATAGCATGATCGGCTACCGCACGCCGCGTCATGCGGAATTTGGCTGGGCCGCTGCCCGTTTTGATGACCTGCTGAACCTGATCCCCGCGCGGATAACCGCCCTGTTGATCTGGGCTGTCACATCGCGTGCCAACCCGCAGCCAATCCTGCAAGAGGCCCCGCGTCACCGGTCCCCAAATGCGGGCTGGCCAGAGGCCGCGATGGCGCACGGGCTGGGGATCGCGCTTAGCGGGCCGCGCAGCTATGAAGGGCAGATGCAGGATTTCCCCTATGTAAACGGTGACGGCACACGCGCGCTGTCAGCGGTCCATATCGACCGCGCTGTTCAAACGCTTTGGAAAACTTGGGCACTGGCGTTAATATGCGCGGCAATTGCGACACTCATCTAACGCCGTAGGGTGGATCTTGATCCACCTTACGTTCATCAGGACAAACCTAAATGCCCAAGCGCAAGCACAAGATTTCAGAACACCACAAACGGCAGTTGCGGTTAATTCTGCGCGGGCTGGTCATTGTTGCTGTTGCAGGCATCTTGATCTTCGGGGTCCGCGCGGCCAATTCATCGCGCGCATGGGTGAATGCGCCCCCCGAAGACATCGCCGGATGGATGACCCCGCGCTATGTCGCAATGTCCCAGCATGTGCCGCCGCACGTCGTTGAAGACGTGATCGCATATGATCGCGGCGACCAGCGCCACAAGATAACACTCGAAGACATCGCGCTTGCGCAAGACATCGATATCGCCACCCTGATTGCGCGGCTTGAAACTGCGGTCACTGCCTTCAAGGATAGCCAGCGTGATTGATTTCTTCTTTGGGCTCGTCGCAACTTGGGGGCTCTTTGTGATTGCGGCATCTGCCTATTTTTCCTGCCTCGCCGTGCCGGTGCCGACCTTTGCGGTAATGCTTGCGGGTGGGGGCTTTGCCGCGGCTGGCGATCTGGTTTTATGGCAGGTTCTGGCAGTCGCCTATGTTGCCGCACTTTGTGGCGATCAGACGGGATTCCAATTGGGGCGGCTTGGCGGTCGCTGGCTTGACGCGCGGCTCGTAACACGCCCAAATCGGGCCGCGCTGTTTGCGCGCGCCCAAACTGTCGTTGACCGCTGGGGCAGCATCGGGGTGTTCTTTAGCACTTGGGCCGCGGCGCCGCTTGGCCCTTGGGTGAATTTCGCAGCAGGTGCCGCGCGGTTGCACCCGCTTCGGTTCTTTGTCTGGGACGCGCTGGGCGAGGCAATCTGGGTAACCGGCTATGTAATGCTCGGCTATTATTTCGCGGCCAACCTTGACGCATTGACCATATTGGTCAGCGACTGGGCATGGCTTCTCACAGCGCTCAGCCTTGTGATCGCGGCAGGTTTCTTCTTACTGCGCCAATCCAGATAAGGATAACAATTGCACCTTTGGCGCGCGCTGTTACGCTGCGCGCAACACATAGGAGAACCATTATGCGCCTTGCCCTTGCCCTGTCCCTTATGGCCAGCACCGCCACCGCCCAGACCTGCGGTGGCGATGTCACCCGTTTTATCGCGGACGTTAAAGCCGAAGCCGTCGCAAACGGCATCACCCAAGCCAACGCGGACAGTTTTTTCCAAGGCGCACAGATCGAACAATCCGTACTGAACGCGGACAGATCCCAAGGCGTTTTCCAAAAGGATTTCATCAGCTTTTCACGCGCGCTGATTTCACAAAACCGGATCGATAACGGGCGCATCTATGGTCAGCGCTATGACAGCACGTTTGACGCCATCGAATCCCGTTTCGGCATCCCGCGCGGTGTGCTTCTTGCATTCTGGGCGTTTGAAACCGATTACGGTCAGGTGCAGGGCAATTTCAACACCCGCAACGCGCTGCTGACATTGGCGCATGACTGCCGCCGCCCCGAATTGTTCCGCCCGCAACTGCTGGCCGCGCTTGAACTATTCCAGCGTGGCGATATGGACCCGGCCAATACCACCGGCGCTTGGGCCGGCGAAATCGGGCAAGTACAAATGCTGCCACTAGATATCATTGAACGCGGCATGGACGGCGATGGCGACGGGCATGTGACCCTGAAAACATCGGCGCCAGATGCGCTGATGTCTGGGGCGAATGTGCTGTCGTCGCTTGGCTGGCACGCAAATGAACCGTGGCTGCAAGAGATCAACGTGCCCGATAACCTTGATTGGTCGCAAACCGGACTGGACCATAAATTCCGCGTCAGCGACTGGGCCGCCGCCGGTATCACCGCCCGCGAAGGATCGCTTGGCCCGTCAAACCTGCAAGCCTCTGTGCTGCTGCCGATGGGGCGCAACGGGCCTGCTTTCCTCGCCTATCCGAATTTTGACGTCTATTTTGAATGGAACAAAAGCTTTGTCTATGTGACCACGGCCGCCTATTTCGCGACACGCCTTTCCGGCGCATCGGTCTATGACGCGGGCAACCCGTCAGAGCCGCTGACAGGGCCGCAAATGCAACAATTGCAGCAAAAACTGACAGCGCGCGGCCATGACGTTGGCGGTATTGACGGTATTTTGGGCGCCATGACCCGCAACGCTGTGCAGGCCGAACAGCAGCGGCTTGGCATGCCAGCCGATGCCTGGCCAACGCTTGATCTGTTGAACCAGCTGTAAGGGGCCCCGATGCGCCGTTTTTTCAATTTCCTCGCGCTACTGTTTATCATAGGCGTGGGGGCGTTCCTTACACTTGGCCCCGGCTATGTTGAAAAAGGGCGCAATGCGGTCGCGGATCACGCGCCCTATCCGGTCAGTGAGCGCGCGCAATCGTTGCATGACAGCTTGATCATCGGCGATTGGCACGCGGATACGCTGCTTTGGAAACGCAGCCTTTTGGACCGCGCGGATCGAGGTCAGGTCGACCTGCCCCGCCTGATCGAAGGCAACGTCGCGATCCAGATGTTCACCGCCGTCACCAAAAGCCCTGCGGGGCAGAACTACCACGAAAACAGCAGCGACGCTTTTGACAACATCACCCCGCTTGTGATCGGTCAGCTTTGGCCGTCGCGCACTTGGAACAGCCTGCTCGAACGCGCGCTGTATCAGGCCGATCGCCTGCACCGCTATGCGGATGCATCCAACGGCCAATTGCGCGTGATCAAAACCCGTGCTGATCTTGATCAACTGCTGGCAGATCGGGCCGCTGGGCAACAGGTTGTCGGCGGGCTATTGGGGATCGAGGGCGCGCATCCGCTAATGGGCGATATCGCCAATCTTGATAAGATCGAGGCTGCGGGTCACCGCATGATAGCCTTGCAGCACTTCTTTGATAATGCGCTGGGCGGATCACTGCACGGGACAGGCGATCACGGGTTGACCGATTTCGGGCGCGCAGTTGTCGCCGAGGTCGCAGCACGCAACCTTGTGCTTGATCTGGCGCATTCATCGCCGCAGGTCGCGCGCGATGTGCTGGCAATGACAGATATGCCGCTGGTGGTTAGCCATACAGGCATTCATTCCGTCTGCGCCGTTGAACGCAATTTCACCGATGATCTAATGCAAGACATCGCCGCGACTGGCGGTGTGATTGCCATCGGCTACTGGGCGGATGTGACCTGCGACGATAGCCCCGCAGGGGTGGCGGCATCAATCAAAGCAGCAATCGCGCTTTTGGGCGAAGATCACGTGTCGCTGGGGTCGGATTTTGACGGATCGGTCGCAACGGCCTTTGATACATCCGAACTTGCCGCACTAACCCAAGCCCTGATCGATGCAGGGCTCAGTGACGATCAAATCGGCAAAGTCATGGGCGGCAATATGGTGCGGGTGCTGCGCGAACGACTACCCTAGGCTGACGGGATGGCGGGTGGGGCGCATTGCGCAGCAACAGCGTCGCGCGCCATCACGCCACCATCGCTGCCGCCTTCTTCAGATCAACCGACACCAGCTGCGACACACCCTGTTCCCCCATCGTGACACCAAATAGCCGGTCCATCCGGCTCATGGTGACGGCGTGGTGGGTGATAATCAGGAACCGCGTGTCAGTGCGGCGGCACATCTCGTCCAGCAGATCACAAAAACGGGTCACGTTGGCATCGTCCAGCGGCGCGTCGACCTCGTCGAGCACACAGATCGGCGCAGGGTTCGCCAAGAACACCGCAAAGATCAACGCCAGCGCAGTCAGGGTCTGTTCACCCCCCGATAGCAACGACAATGTGCTCAGCTTCTTACCCGGTGGCTGGCACATGATCTCAAGCCCGGCTTCAAGCGGGTCATCGGATTCCACCAGCACCAGTTTTGCCTCACCACCGCCAAACAGATGCGTGAACAACAGGCCGAAATTATCGTTTACCTGTTCAAACGCGGTCAGCAGCCGTTCGCGGCCTTCTTTGTTCAGGCTTGCGATCCCCGTGCGCAGCGCCGCAATCGCGGCCTCTAGATCGGCCTTTTCAGACACCAGCCCGTCATGCTCGACCTGCACTTCCTGCGCGTCCTCTTCAGCACGCAGGTTCACCGCACCCAGACTATCGCGCTGACGTTTAAGCGCATTCACCTGTGCCTCGACCGCATCAGAATCTGGCATGTCTTCGACCGTCATTTCCAGCGATTCGAGCAGCTTTTGCGGGGTGACCTCTTGCGCTTCCATGATCCGCTCTGACGCATAGGCGACCGTTTCACGGGCTGCATCTGCGCGGGCCTCGGAACGGGCGCGCGCCTCACGGGCCTCTGATGCCAGCCGCTCTGCGTCGCGTTCTTGGTGTCCTGCCTCGCGCAGGGCGCTATCAGCCGCAACCAGCTTGTCCGCAGCGGCCTTGCGGCGCAGTTCAGCCGCGTCAATCGCATCGGCCAGTTCGGACCGCTTTGCCGCGATTTCTTCGGGGGCTGTTGTGGCCTCGGCCAGTTCGGTTTCTGACGCCAGTTTGCGCGCAGCCAGTTCCGCGCTGTGTTTATTGGCAGTCTCAAGCCGGTATTTCCAGCCGCTCACATCCTTGGTGATATGCTGTGACCGTTTCAGGCGCGCTTCACCTTCACGGCGGACCTCATCATGGGCAGAGCGGTGCGACATCATCGTGATCCGCGCCGCCTCGACGGTCATTTTCACATCTTCCACGGCCCCGCGCGCTTCGTCGAGATTGCCCAAAGCCGCCGCTGCCGCTTCGGCCTCTGCCAGCGATTTGCGGGCACGCATTGCTTCTTCTTCGTGCCGCGCGAGCGCAAGCCCAAGGCTTTCTTGTTTGCCTTGGCTCAGGTTGCGGTCGGCTTCGGCACGGCTGGCGGCGCGGTTGGCATCGGCGACCATTCGGTCTGCATCACGGCGCGCGGAACGGGCGGCTTGGTCGGCTTCGGTCTGCTCTTGCAGCAATTTTGTCAGCACGTCATGCGCTTGCGCCGCGCCGATCGCAGTGCCTGATGCCTCTTCTAGATCCCGCTTGAGATCAGTCAGCCGGTTCAGCTGTTGCAAACGCAGCGCCGCTGCCGATGGCGCGTCTTCGGCACCTGCGCGGAACCCGTCCCAGCGCCATAAATCTCCTTCCACCGAAACAAGCCGCTGCCCCGGTTTCAAATCTGCCTGCAAACGCGGGCCATCGGCGGCATCCACCAGCCCGACCTGCGCCATACGGCGCGCAAGCACCTCTGGCACGGTCACGAAATTGGTCAGCGCCTTCACGCCATCGGGCAATGTCTGCGGCACGGAATATCCAGGCAAAAGCGCCCAGCCCGATTTCGCATCCGCCCCAACGGCAGGCGCGCGCAGGTCATCGGCCAATGCCGCGCCCAGCGCCTTTTCATAGCCGTTTTGCACCTGCAAAAGGTCAAGCACATGGCCACCCTCGGCGGTGTCACGTTCAACCAGCTTGGCAAGCGCCGCCACCTCGGCGCGTAACGCATTGGCCTCGCCTTCGGCGGCGGAACGCATGGCGCGTGCTTCGCTTTCGCGGGTTTGCGTGGCGGCGCGGGCGGCTTCGGCGTTTGTCAGGGCAGTATCCGCGGCTTCGGCGGCCACAACTGCCGCTTTTTCGGCCTCACCTGCGGCGGCAAAATCGGCCTCGGCCTTGGCCAGCGCTTGCGCGGCGTCTTGCATCGCGGATTTGGCGCGGGCGGCTTCGGCCTCGTTGCGTTCCATCGTGGTGCGGTTATCCGCGACAAGGCGTTGCGCAGATTGATGACGGGCAGCCAGCCGCGCGACATCTTCGGTCAGCTGCGACAGATCGGATTCGCGCTTTTCCAGAATGCGCGCAGCTTCGCTCGCGGCGGCCTGCGCCTCTTGCAGGCGGGCGTCATGGCCCTCGCCCGCTTTGGCAATTTCGCGCGCTTCCCATTCCAGCCGTTCAATGGTTTCGCCCGCGTCCTTGTTCAGCCCCGCCTCGCGTTCCATATCGCGGGTCAACTGGTCAATCCGGCCGCGCAGGGTTTCGATCAGCTCGAGCGCGCGGTTTTCTTGATCCTTGAGCGTATCGCGCTGCACCTGCAAGCGCTGCAACACGGCCGCGGCAATGGTTTCTTCTTCACGCAAGGGGGGCAATGCATCCTCGCAGATGCTGCGCGCCTTGGCGGCGGCACGGGCGGCTTTTTCGGCTTGGGCGGCCTGCGTGGTGCGTTCGCGCAGATGATCCGCGGCGGCAAGCATTGCCTCGTCGGCCTCTTTCCAGCGGCGGAACAGCAGCATGCCTTCGGCGCGCCGAAGCTGATCGCCTATTTCGCGGTAGCGAGCGGCTTGCCGTGCTTGGCGCGCCAATTGCCCCAGTTGCGCGGCCAATTGTTCAATCACGTCATCCACACGGGTCAGGTTGGTTTCGGCACCCCTGAGCTTCAGTTCCGCCTCATGGCGGCGCTGATACAGGCCCGAAATCCCTGCGGCCTCTTCCAGAATGCGGCGGCGGGCCTTGGGTTTGGCGTTGATCAGTTCCGAAATCATGCCTTGGCGCACCAGCGCGGGCGAATGCGCGCCTGTCGATGCATCGGCGAACAACATCTGCACATCGCGCGCGCGCACATCTTTTGCGCCCACCTTATAGGCGGATCCCGCATCGCGGGTGATCCGGCGCACGACCTCAAGCTGGTCGGCATCATTAAACGACGCGGGCGCAAGCCGCTCACCATTGTCGATAACCAATGATACTTCGGCAAAATTGCGCGCCGGCCGCGAAGAGGCCCCCGCAAAAATCACGTCTTCCATACCGGCGCCGCGCATGGATTTCGCGCGGTTTTCGCCCATGACCCAGCGCAAGGCCTCTAGCAGGTTGGATTTGCCACAGCCGTTCGGCCCCACAACACCCGTCAAACCATCCGCGATGATCAGATCGGTGGGGTCTACAAAGCTTTTAAAGCCATTCAGACGCAGTTTGCTAAAGCGCAAGGGGCTGTCCTCGTGATTCTTTTGTCCCAAAACCATGAGCGGCGCGCCCGCAAGCTGTCAACGGCGCAGACGCAGGATATGCGGCGATGACGGCAGTTATCCACAAGATATTGCGTTTGCACTGCACCGCAATTCCACAATGGCCGCGCAATACCTGCCAAATGTCGCATTCTGCCTTGACGCAGACCACCTGCACAGCGCACAAACAACAGGCACGGTTCCCCTTGTGATGCCAAGCATCTGGGGATGAAATGGGAATGTGGAAAGGCCGATCCGAACCGGAGGCCCGATGCCACAGCCGCCCCCGCGACTGTATGCGGTGAGTGCCTTGTTGTTCACGCCACTGGGGAAACCTGGGAAGGCAAGCAAGGTACCGCGACCCGCAAGCCAGGAGACCAGCCATGCAAGAACTGGACAAACCCGTCGGGTGTGACGGGAAAAGGAGCAAGATATGACGACTTTGGTAAAATCACGCGTTTCAACTAACGTACTTTCAATCCTCGCAGCGGCGTTCATTGGGATTGGCATAATCACTGTCGCAGGGCATGTGCAGGCAGCAACCCTGCATGACGCGGCGCATGATGTGCGTCACGCAACCGGCTTTCCCTGCCACTAATCCATGTTTCAAAAAGTTGTAACCAGCGCGTTGATCGCTGGGTTTGGCGCGGGGCTGATTGCCGCCTTGCTCCAATTTGCATTTGTGCAGCCTATTTTGCTGCATGCCGAATTATTTGAAACTGGTGCGCTGACCCATTTCGGCAATGGGCAAACACAGGCACATGTCGCCACCGAAATTGCAGCCGACCTTACCCGTGACGGGCTGAGCGTTATCTTTTCGGCCCTGACCTATTGCGGGTACGCATTGATTTTGATGTCACTTGCCGCGCTCGCCCAAGAACGCGGACATGCGTTTTCTGCGCGTACGGGGCTCATTTGGGGTATTTGCGGGTTCATTGCAGCGCAATTGGCCCCGTCGTTTGGGCTAGCACCGGAATTACCAGGAATGAGCGCGGGTGAATTGGAAGCCCGTCAAATCTGGTGGTATGCGACCGTGATCCTTACCGGTGCTGGGATTTGGATGATCGCGTTCGGGCGCAACTGGACAATGTGGGGGATCGCAATCGCATTGCTGGCCGCACCACATGTCATCGGCGCACCTTCAGCTGACGTTCTGACGGGGCCAGCACCACCAGAGCTAGCGGCTGAATTTGCGTCGCGGGCGCTTACCGTTGGCCTCGTCGCATGGTGCTGTCTCGGGCTGTTTCTTGGGGCGCTTTGGACAAACCAAGACAAAGCGGGGGCGGCGTGATGCGCCCGCTACTTCTTTTTGTTATTGGCCTATTCTTTGGCGTCGGCGGTGGATTCTTGGCCGCTGGCGGTTTGCCTGCTGCCCCACATAGCCACGGGGCGCATGATCACACCGCGCACGATCATAGCAATCTGCGGGAGTGGGATGGCCCTGCGCCGGACCTAAATCTTGCGTTCACACGCGCGCCAGATGATCAGGGCGTGAACCTTCATGTTGTTAGCACGGACTTTTCTTGGGCTCCCCAAGATGTGGACACCCCATCAAATCCGGGAAGCGGCCATGCACATATCTACATCAACGGCGAAAAAATCATGCGGGCATACGGTCCTTGGACCCACCTCCCGCATGTCGCGCCGGGCGATATCGTTAACGTCACGCTAAGTACAAATGATCACGAGACATGGGCAGTAGGTGGCGAGGCGATTCAGGCCCAAATCACTATCCCATGAAACATCAAGCAGGCACGCGTCCCGTCAGGCAAAACCTGACCCGACCGGCGGGGCGCACGTCTGTGATCCATCCATCCGGTGCCGCGTCATAAAGGGCTGTGAATGCAACAAGATCATCAACATCCGCACGCCCCAATCCGGAAAACAGATAGGTGGCTTTGTCATCCGCCTGAATGGATAGCCCGATAGGTTTCGAACAGACCGAAAAACACGTATGCAACCGCACGTCCCAATCCGAAAGCACAGCACGCATATCTTCTGCGAATGCCCGACCTGGCCCCTCACAGGTATCACAAATTGTCATCCGCTTGTTCATTCGCCATACTTAGCAAGCGCCAAAAGAAACGGAAACACCCATGCCCGCAAAAATCCCCGCAACCGTAGTCACCGGCTTTCTTGGTGCCGGAAAGACCACGCTGATCCGCCACATGTTGCAAAACGCCCAAGGCAAGCGCATCGCGCTGATCATCAATGAATTTGGCGATCTTGGCGTGGATGGCGATATCCTAAAAGGCTGCGGCATTGAAACCTGCACCGAAGACGACATTGTCGAACTGTCGAACGGCTGTATCTGCTGCACCGTCGCCGATGATTTCATTCCGACGATGGAAACGCTGCTGGCGCGCGAAGATAAACCTGACCATATCGTGATCGAGACTTCCGGCCTTGCCTTGCCGCAACCGCTGATCCGCGCCTTCAACTGGCCCGATATTTCCACCCGCGTCACCGTAGATGGTGTCATCACCGTTGTTGATGGCCGCGCGGTTGTTGACGGACAATTCGCCCATAACGTCGCCGCCGTAGACGCACTGCGGGCGCAGGACGAAAATCTTGACCATGAAACGCCCCTGTCCGAGCTGTTCGAAGATCAGGTCGCCTGTGCCGATATGATCGTCGTCAACAAGGCCGACCTGCTGACCGAAGCAGAAGCCGACGCGCTGATCGCCAAGCTCAAATCCGAAAGCCGCGCTGGCGTGCAGGTAATCAAAGCCGCGATGGGTGCCCTGCCCGTCGACGTCCTGCTGGGCCAAGGTGTAGGGGCCGAATCAGATCTGTCTGCCCGCCACGAAATCCACCATCATCACCATGATGACGACGACGATGATCACCACGACCATGAACACAGCCACGGTCATGACGAATTCGAAAGCTTTATCGTCACACGCGGCGAAATTGCAGATGCGTCCGCATTTGCGGCCCAAGTCGCCGATGTGATCCGCAGCCACGGTATCTTGCGCCTCAAGGGTTTTGTCGCGGTCGCGGGCAAACCGATGCGCCTGACATTGCAGGCCGTTGGCCCGCGGGTCGATACCTATTTCGACCAGCCCTTTGGTGACGCCCCGCGCGAAACACGGCTGGTTGTGATCGGCGAAACAGGCCTTGATCAGGCCGCAATCACGGCCGCTCTGCTAGCATGATCATCATCGCGCGGACAGACCCACACCATCCACAAGCGACGGCTTTGCTAAAGCAAAGTCACGCCTTGATGGGGTCGCTCTTTCCGCCCGAAGACAACTACTTTCTGGAAATCGACGATCTGGTCGCCGATGATATCTACTTTTTCACGGCGCGGATCGGTGACCAGATATTGGGCACCGGTGCGCTCAAATCCCATGCGGATTATGGCGAAGTGAAATCCATGTTTGTCGCCGAACATGCACGCGGCAAAGGGATCGGCGACGCGCTCATGCGGCAGATCGAGGATCAGGCGATTGCGCTGAAACTGCCTGTCATCCAGCTTGAAACGGGGAATGTTCTGCATGCCGCGCACCGGCTTTATGCACGGCACGGGTTCACGTATTGTGACGCTTTTGGCGATTACACCACCGCCAAAAGCTCGGTTTTTATGAAAAAACCGCTATGAACCTACCCGGCCTTATTCGCCTCGGCGGCGGCTTTCATCCGCGCGAGCAATTCTTCCTTGCTTGGTCGTTGCCCGAACGGTTTCTTGCGCGACCCATGCGCATTATGTTCACTGTGTTTTGGCGCGTTTTTGCCCTTTTTCGGCGCGCCTGCGGCTTTGTAATCCATGATCTCAACCTCTTGTTTGGGCACCCACTAGCACGGGAAAAATCCTAATGCACCTGCTTGCTGCAACACCTGGCGCAATATCGGACGGATCAGAACCTGTTGATCTGGGGCAGACCCCTGCTGATGTGGTCATTATTTCCGCCGCCGACACCGAACTGGCTGCACTGTCAGAGGCCCGTGCGCAAATGGACAACCCGCCGGACCTGCGGCTGGCGAATATGATGCACCTGCAACACCCGATGTCGGTTGATCTGCATCTGGATGATTGTGCTACAAAATCGCGGCTGGTGATTGCGCGCATCTTGGGCGGGGCGGGCTATTGGAAATACGGGTTTACGCAATATGCGGCGCGGCTGCATGCGGCTGGCATCCCCTTTGTCGCGCTACCTGGTGATGACAAACCCGATCAGGAATTGCGAGAATTATCCACGGTGTCCGGGGCGGATTACGATGCGCTCTGGTCCTATTTCGTCGAAGGTGGCCCGCAAAACAGCACCAACCTGCTCGCCTATGCACAGGCCATGCTGGACGGCGCGGGAAAACCCGCTGCGGCCAGCCCGCTGTTGCGCGCAGGGGTCTATTGGCCGGGCGGGGGCATTGCTGATGCAGCCGCCGCTCAGACTGATTGGACTAAGGGCGCGCCCATCGTGCCAATCATCTTTTACCGCGCCTTGGTTCAGGGCGGCGGTCTGAACCCGATCAACAAATTGGTGCGCAGCCTGTTGCGCGCGGGGCTTAACCCGCTGCCCATCTTCGTAGCCTCACTCAAAGATTCAATCAGCCGCGCCACGTTGGAGCAACTGTTTGCGACCCACCCGCCCGATGTTATCCTCAACTGCACCGCCTTCGCTGTGGGCAGCCCGCATGACGGCGACGACAGCCCGACAAATCCGCTGCTAGCCAATAACGCGCCGGTGTTCCAAGTCATCCTTTCCGGATCAGACGAGGCCTCATGGCGCGACGGGCTGCACGGGCTGACCGCACGCGACATCGCGATGAACGTCGCCCTACCCGAAGTCGACGGGCGCATCCTGTCGCGCGCTGTCAGCTTCAAGGGCGAAGCCTTCTTTGATACGGCCACGCAGTGCCCGATCGCAACCTATCAGGCGCTAGGCGACCGGATCGATTTCACCAGCCAGCTTGCGCGCAATTGGGCCAACCTGCGGCGCACAAAATCCGCCGACAAAAAAACTGCCCTGATCCTCGCCAACTACCCCAATAAAGACGGACGGCTTGCCAACGGGGTCGGGCTCGATACGCCAGCGGCGACGTTGCATGTGCTCAACTTACTCAAAGCTGCCGGGCATCACGTCACGCCGCCTGCAGATAGTGCCGCCATGATGCAAACCATCATGGCAGGGCCGACAAACTGGCTAACGGACCGGGCGGAAAAACAAGGCGGAGAGTTCCTGCCCCTTGCCATCTACCAGCAGCACTTTGACGCCCTGCCATGGGACATCAAAGACCAGATCATCACGCGCTGGGGGCCGCCTGAAAACGACCCGTTCATCACATCGCAAAAAATACTCCCGCCGGAGGCGCAACAGGGATTTGCCCTTTCTATTCATCGCTATGGCAAAGCGGTTGTCGGGCTGCAACCAGCGCGGGGATATAACATCGACCCGGCCGAAACCTATCATTCGCCCGATCTGGTGCCGCCGCACAACTACCTCGCCTTCTATTTCTGGCTACGTCACCATTGGGGCGCGGATGCGATCGTGCATATGGGCAAACACGGCAATCTCGAATGGCTACCGGGCAAGGCGGTGGCATTGTCAGAAACCTGCTGGCCCGAGGCTGTCTTTGGCCCAACGCCACATGTCTATCCGTTCATCGTCAACGATCCGGGCGAAGGCACGCAAGCCAAACGGCGCACATCTGCCGTGATCATCGACCACCTGACACCGCCGCTGACACGCGCCGAAAGCTACGGACCGATGCGCGACCTAGAAGCACTGGTTGACGAATATTACGAAGCCGCAGGGGTCGACCCACGGCGCATCACCCACCTGCGCAAAGAAATCCTGTCGCTGTCAGAGGTCACAGGGCTGGCCAAGGATGCAGGATTTACAGGCGACAGCGACGGCGATCTTGGCAAGCTTGACGCCTATCTGTGTGAGCTCAAAGAAGCACAAATTCGCGACGGGCTACATATTTTCGGCCAGTCACCGACAGGGCAGCAAGAACGGGACCTCGCAATTGCACTCGCGCGGGTACCGCGCGGAGATGGGACAGGCAAAAACGCGTCGATCCTGCGGGCATTGGCAGAAGACCTAAACCTTGGAATCGACCCGCTCGATTGCGATATGGCGGCTACGGCTGTCACAAAACCCGCCGCACTGGCAGGGGATGGGGTCTGGCGTACAAATGGCGATACAGTTGAACGGCTCGAAGCATTATGCCAGCGCGGCCTGCGGGACGGCGGGTGGGGCGATGCGGGGTTCACCCCGCGAGCGGCACAGGCCGTTCTGGACGAAATACTCACTACGGTCTTACCCACCATTCAGGCCTGTGGACCCGCCGAAGGGGCGGGGCTTCTCAGCGCCCTCAATGGGCACTTCGTCGCCCCGGGCCCGTCCGGCGCGCCCACCCGCGGACGGCTGGATGTGCTGCCGACAGGGCGCAATTTCTACAGTGTCGATAGCCGGGCCGTCCCGACCCCTACCGCTTGGGCACTTGGCTGGAAATCGGCCAGCCTGCTGATTGAAAAACACCTGCAAGACCACGGCGACTGGCCGCGCAGCATGTTGATCACTGCTTGGGGCACGGCCAATATGCGCACGGGCGGCGATGATATCGCGCAAGCCCTAGCCCTAATGGGGGTCAAACCCAAATGGGACAGCGCCAACCGACGCGTCACGGGTTTTGACATCCTGCCGCAATCCATCCTTGGCCGCCCGCGCGTTGATGTGACCTTGCGCATCTCGGGCTTTTTCCGCGATGCTTTCCCGCAGCTCATTGCCCTTGTCGACAGCGCCGCACGGGCCGTGCAAGCCCTTGATGAACCTGCCGACATAAACCCCGCCGCCGCTCGCGCCAAAGCAGGCGAAGCCAGAACCCGCATCTTTGGGTCAAAACCTGGCGCTTACGGCGCAGGTCTTCAGGCGCTGATTGACGAACGTATCTGGGCCGAAAAATCCGATTTCGCCGAGGCCTATCTTGAATGGGGCAGCTATGCTTACGGCGCGGGCGCAGACGGTCGCAAGGACCGCGCAGCCTTTGAAACCCGCCTGTCGCAGGTCGAAGCCATCGTACAAAACCAAGACAACCGCGAACACGACATTCTGGACAGCGACGACTATTACCAATTCGAAGGCGGGGCTGCGGCCGCGGTCAGCACATTGCAAGGGCAAGACCGCCCGATCTATCACAACGACCATTCCCGCCCCGAGCGACCATTGATCCGGACACTTGACGATGAAATCGGGCGGGTTGTACGCAGCCGCGTGGTTAACCCCAAATGGATCGACGGCGTCAAACGCCACGGCTACAAAGGCGCGTTTGAGATTGCCGCCACGGTCGATTACCTGTTCGCCTTTGCAGCCACCACTGGCGCCGTGCAGAACCACCATTTTGATCTGGTTGAAGAGGCGTTTATCAAAGACGACGACACCCGCGAATTTATCGCTGACGCTAATGCGCCCGCCCTGCGCGAAATCGCCCAGCGCCTGCAAGAAGCCATCGACCGCAATCTTTGGCAGCCCCGATCCAATTCAGCCCGCGCACGCATTGCGGGGTTATTATCGCCGGGGACCGCCCCTTGACCCCTTATCGCGTCAACGCGCGCGATACGGTGGTTGCGGATGTCCTTGCGCTAATCCAAGACAGTTTCGCCTATATGGACGGCGTGGTTGATCCGCCCTCATCTGTGCATCAGATGACATTGGACAACCTGCGCGACACCGCTGGCAAGGCCGAACTTTGGGCCATCGGCCGCCCGCCACAATGCTGCGCGATCCTCACGCCCAACAGCGGTACGCTTTATATCGGGAAACTGGCCACTGCGGCGGGCATGCGTGGCCAAGGGCTGGGGCGGGGCATGATCCGGCACGCACAGATACGCGCAACTGCGCTGGGTCTAACCAGCCTGACATTAGAAACGCGGATCGAACTTTGCGCCAACCACGCGGCCTTTGCAGCGATGGGTTTTGTCGAAAGCGCGCGCAGCTGCCACAAAGGATTTGACCGCCACACCTCTATCACATTTACCCGACCGGTCCCGCGCGATACGGTTGCCTTAAAGGAGACCACAAGATGACCGAGGATACAGATCGCCACGCGATGAAAATGGCCAAAAAGAAGGTCGCGCGCGACAAGATCATGGCCACCAAGACCGACCAAAAAGGGCTTGTGATTGTGCACACAGGAAAGGGCAAGGGCAAATCATCGGCTGCGTTCGGGATGATTTTCCGCTGCATCGCGCATGACATGAAATGCGCCGTCGTGCAGTTCATCAAGGGCGGCATGTCCACTGGCGAACGTGACCTGATCCTGTCCAAGTTCACCGATACATGCGCGTTCCACACGATGGGCGAAGGGTTCACTTGGGAAACCCAAGACAAGTCGCGCGACACTGAAATGGCGCAGGCTGCTTGGGCCAAGGCCAAAGAGCTGATCCTCGACGAAAGCAACCATATGGTGCTGCTTGATGAAATTAACATCGCGATCCGCTACGATTATGTTGATGCGGCCGAGGTCGTGGCCTTTCTGCGCGACCACAAACCACCCATGACCCACGTCGTGCTGACCGGTCGCAACGCCCATGCCGACCTGATCGAACTGGCAGATCTTGTGACCGAAATGGAGCTGGTCAAACACCCGTTCCGGTCTGGCATCAAAGCGCAGATCGGGGTGGAATTCTAACCCTCGCTGACGAAAGGCCCGCATATGCCAACCCTCAGTCTGCTCACCTCAACCGGCATACAAAGCAGCCCTTGCTGCAAGCGGCATGGCCAAAAGGCCCCTGTCCGCACGACTGACGACCCGATCAGCGGCTTCCTTGTGCCTGTCGCTCAAAGCAACGGGGCGGACCATTCTGCCATGCGGGTGCAGGGCTGATGGAACTGACCCAAGCCCACCGCGATGCGTTGCATGATGTGCTGCTTTGGCGGCGCGATGTCCGGCATTTCAGCCCCGACCCGATCCCCGATGATGTCCTTGCGCGTCTGCGCGCGGCGATGGATCTTGCCCCTTCGGTTGGCAATGCGCGGCCTTGGCGTGTGTTGCAGGTGACAACGCCAGCGCTGCGCGCGCAAATCATCGCAAATTTTGACAGGGCCAATGCCGAAGCCGCCGAAATTTACGACGATGAAATCCGCGCATCCTATGCCGCTCTCAAGCTTGCCGGTTTGCGCGACGCGCCTGTTCATCTGGCTGTGTTCACTGAAAACGAACCGGCCGAAGGGCGCGGATTGGGCCGTCAAACCATGCCCGAAATGCTGTGTTATTCAACCGTGACTGCAATTTATACGCTGTGGCTGGCGGCACGGGCTGAAAACCTCGGGCTTGGCTGGGTATCAATCCTTGATCCGCAGGACGTGGCACAGACATTGGGCGTGCCGGATCACTGGCAGTTGACGGGGTATCTTTGCCTTGGCAGGGCCGCATTTGACACTGACACCCCCTTGCTGCACGAAAAAGACTGGCAGCAAAACACGGCCACCCGCTGGCAGGAAATTTGACCGTTACAAAGGACAACGCATGACAACGCTACTTGGGCTTTCGGGATCGCTGCGCGCGCAATCGAGCAATCGCAAGCTGATCAATGCGGCAGCGCAGATTTTCGCGCCCGACAGATATATCGCGGGCAATCTACGGCTGCCGCTCTACGACGGCGATATCGAGACAGCCCAAGGCATCCCCGCCGAGGTCCAGACGCTGGCCGATCATATCCGCGTCGCCGATGCTGTGATCATATCAACGCCCGAATATAACAAGGCGCTGTCAGGCGTGTTGAAAAACGCACTGGACTGGGTCAGCAGGACCGATGGCAACCCGTGGCAAGACAAGCCGGTGGCAATCATGTCAGCCGCCGCTGGCCGGTCCGGCGGCGAGCGCGCGCAATTTTCGCTGCGTCTGGCAATGGTCGCGTTCCGCCCGCAGCTGTTGCATGGGCCCGAAATGATGCTGGCCGATAGCAACAACCAGTTTGACGCAGAGGGGCATCTGGTCAACGACCGCGCGCGCAAGACATTGACGGCCTTGATGGCAGACCTGCGCGCCCTGACCACCCCCTAGCAATCAGCGCGCGCATTGCTTAGAAGAAACACGTATTTAGCAAAGAAAGACAGCCAATGGCACAACGCGGCGCAGGCGGATCAGACGGTGGAACGATGACGTTTTTGATCGGTGTGATCATGATGATTGGCGGCGGCTATCTGTTGCTGAGCCGGATTGTCGTGCGGCCCAATTTCGGCTTTGGGTCACGCGTTTTCGGAATAGGCGATCTGCCAATCACTTCGGGCATGATTTTCATTCCCTTTATGTTCGGGATTGGCATGGTGTTCTATAATGCCAAGAACTGGTTTGGCTGGTTGCTTGCGGGCGGGTCGCTGATCGCGCTGATCTTTGGGGTCATCGCCAATATGACGCTGCAATTTGAACGGATGAGCGCCTTTGACCTGATCGTGATCCTTGTGATGCTGGTCGGCGGCATCGGGCTATTTTTGCGGTCTTTGCGGGCAGCCTAATGACCGCCAGGTGGCATCCGTTGCCGCCAAAGGTCACGCGCAGCAGCGCGGTCTTCTTCGCTGTGTTTGGGGGTGTTCCGTTCGTTAAACGCGTCGCGTTGATCAAGATAAACCAGAACCCCGGCTGCAGCCTGCCAGCTAAAGACCCACAATGAAATGACATAGATGCCGACAATAAACGCAACCGCCTCCCAAGAAAACGTTGTAGGGACCATGTCGCTTGGATCCCAACTGGCCAAGTTATTCGCCAAAGCGGTATTCGCGGACAGCGATAGATAGGCAAAAACAGCCATCCCCAATAGCCCCAATAACATTGCACAGATGGTAATCACCCAAAGTGCCATGCCGCGCGCGCCGACACCGTAAAATGGAGTGTGCAACTGCCCATTGGCATCGCGCCCGAGCGCGGCACCAGCGATCGGCACCAACATGACCGAGCGCAAGCCTGCGATAAGTACATATGTCACTATAATGAATGTCAGGCCTGCCGATCCTTGCATCGTCATGTCAAACCCGCCGACAAAAAACGTGATACACACCGCCGCCACGCCGCCGATTATCCCTGCTGCCAAAGCCTCGACAAACCCGTAGATCATCGCAAAAAGGAACATCTTGCCGTAACCATGAAAGGCATCCACGCGCATGGCCTGAAATCCAAGTCGCGCCCCCAACATGATCGGAAAGATCGATGAGATCGCAAAGCCCGCTGAAATAACGATCAGCCCCCCGATCAACGGTGAAATCAACGCAATGACCGACAGAAATAGCGCGGCAATAAACCCGATTATCGCAAATATGACGACCAAGAACGGCGCCACCAAACAAAGGCGCCACAAGATTGAAAACGAAAATAGAAATGAACGTACAACCAGCATTATATCACCAAGACCAATTAATCAGTTAACCCGCTCACATCTGAAAAGTTGTTCCAAATGCCTTTGTGTTACTTAGAAACAACCTGCCGCAAGTGCAACCCATAGGCGTGCTATCAATACCCCAGCGCGCAGCCATCCTTGCGCGGGTCGCTGCCTGCCTCAAGCACCCCGTCATCATGGATCATGATTGCTTGTGATCCGCCAATTGCGGTTTGCGGGGTTTGCACATTGTGGCCCATTGCGCGCAGGGCGTCTTTGACCGGTTGCGCATAGCCGTTTTCAACGTTCAAGACATTCCCGTCCGCAAACAGGCGCGGCGCGTCCATTGCCTCTTGGGGAGACAGCCCGAAATCGGTGATATTGCTGACAAACCGCGCGTGCCCTGTCGATTGATACGCCCCGCCCATCACGCCAAACGGCATATAGGGTTTGCCATCTTTTTTCAGCAGCCCCGGAATGATCGTATGCATCGGGCGCTTGCCGCCGCCTGCCTCATTCGGGTGGCCCTGTTCAAGCGTGAACCCGGCCCCACGGTTTTGAAACAGCACGCCATATTCATCAGATGCAATGCCGGAACCAAAGGAATGGAATACAGAATAGATCAGCGACACGCACATCCGGTCCTTGTCGACCACGGTGATATAGATCGTGTCTTTATGCACTGATTCTGTCAGCGGAGCGGCGGCTGGCATGGCCTTTTCCGGATCAATCAGGGCCGCCAGTTTCGCTGCCGTTTCAGGTGCCATCATGTGATCCACCCGCGTCGTGTGATCGGGATCTGCGATAAAGCGGTTGCGCGCGTCATAAGCCAACTTGGTTGCTTCGGCCTCGATATGGGCGCGTTCCGCACCCCAAGGGTCCATGCCGGCAATGTCAAAATGTTTCAAGATATTGAGCAGCAAGATCGCCGTTGCACCCTGCCCGTTTGGCGGGTGTTCGTACAGTTCCAGCCCGCCGTACCCGCCTGAAACCGGATCGGTGTATGCGCAGGCGACCTGTGCGAAATCATCCAGCGTATGGGTGCCGCCCAAGGCGTTCAGGCTCTTGACCATATCGTCGGCCACTGCGCCTTCATAGAACCCCGCACGGCCCTGCATGGCGATTTCACGCAGCACCTTGGCCTGGCCCGGTGCGCGGAACATTTGGCCCGGTTTGGGGACTGCGCCGTTCAGTAGGAATAGATCACGCGCGCGCCCCGACAGGTTTGCGGCACCCTGCGCCCAATCCGACGCCACGCGCGGGGCCACAGGAACGCCGGCTTCGGCGTAGTGGATCGCGGGCGCAAGCGCGGCCTTAAGCCCAAGCGCGCCCCAGTCTTTGGACAGGCGGCAAAACGCATCAACCGCACCAGGGATCGTCACGGCATCCACGCTATAGGGGGCAACGACAGGCCCTTTGGCGCGCAGCGCAGCGGCGTCCAATCCTGCGGGCGCGCGGCCCGATCCGTTCAGCGCGACAACCCTGTCTTCGCCCGGCGGGGTCAAAAGCACAAAGCAATCGCCGCCGATCCCTGTCATCTGCGGCTCGCAAATTCCCAGCAGCACGGCACCGGCAATTGCCGCGTCCACGGCATTACCGCCCGCCTCTAGCATCTGCACAGCGACCTTTGCCGCCAGCGGGTGGGATGTTGCGGCCATGCCGTTGGTTGCATAGACAGCCGAACGCCCGGGTAAGTGAAAATCGCGCATGTTGCCCCCTGAAATCTGTCATGTCCACGCTACGCAAATTTGCGCCTTGTGCAACGGGTCTTGCCCGATTGTTTATGGCGGGGTAAGGCCGCACAAGATTTGATGAAAGGCCCCAGTCCAATGCGTGTTGATTATGACCTGCTTGCCAAAACGATTGCCGCGCTGACCGCGGGCGAAACGGATCAGGTCGCGCTGATGGCGACGATCGCCTGCGAAGTACACCATAGCGACGACCGTTTTGACTGGACCGGTTTTTACCGTGTTACCGCGCCAGAACTGCTTAAGATCGGCCCCTATCAGGGCGGGCACGGTTGCCTGACGATTCCTTTTTCGCGCGGTGTTTGCGGCGCAGCTGCACGAAACGGCCAGACGCAGCTTGTGCCGGATGTCGACGCATTTTCCGGTCATATCGCCTGCGCCAGCAGCACACGGTCCGAACTGGTCATTCCGGTATATGATCAGGCAGGCGCGCTGATTGCGGTTTTTGACATTGATAGCGATCAAGTTGACGCCTTTGACACGCAAGACGCGGATGCTTTGGCCAAGATCCTTGCTGCGACATTTGGGGCAGCCTGCTAGGGCCGCAACTTGCGGCAACGGGGATAGGCACCACCGTTTCGGCATATCGAATTTGCGTGACCGAATCGCGGATTCGTGAAACATTTTCAATGTCTTCATATGAAAGTTGCCGCCATGCCTGTTTTGCCCGCCTCGGCACGTGTTGTTATTATTGGTGGCGGGGTGGTCGGCTGTTCGGTTGCGTACCATCTGGCCAAACTGGGCTGGACAGATATTGTGCTGTTAGAGCGCAAGCAACTGACCTCTGGCACAACATGGCACGCCGCGGGCCTGATTGCGCAGCTACGCGCGACCGCGAATATGACCAAGCTCGCCAAATATTCCCAAGAACTATACGGCAGCCTTGAGGCTGAAACAGGTGTCGCCACGGGCTTTAAGCGCAACGGATCAATCACGGTTGCCCTTACCCAGGAACGCCGCGAAGAAATATTCCGACAGGCCGCGATGGCCCGCGCCTTTGGTGTCGAGGTCCATGAAATCAGCCCCGCAGAAATCAAATCCCGATACGCCCACCTGAATTGCGATGGTGTGCAAGCAGGGGTTTACCTGCCGCTTGATGGCCAAGGTGATCCGGCCAATATCGCGCACGCATTGGCAAAGGGCGCACGGATGCGCGGTGCGTTGATCGCCGAACAAACCAAAGTCACCTATGTGCACCGTAACGGGCGCAAGGTCACCGCCGTTGATTGGGAAACGGCGGGTGATCGCGGCACGATTGCCTGCGATATGGTGGTAAACTGCGCCGGCATGTGGGGGCATGAGGTTGGCAAAATGATGGGCAGCAATGTGCCGCTACATGCTTGCGAACATTTCTATATCGTCACTGAAAACATCCCCGGACTGGCGCAATTGCCTGTCCTGCGCGTGCCCGACGAATGCGCCTATTACAAAGAGGACGCAGGCAAAATCCTGTTGGGCGCGTTCGAACCTAATGCCAAACCGTGGGGCATGGACGGCATCCCTGACGATTTCGAATTCGACCAATTGCCCGAGGACTTCGACCACTTTGAACCGATCCTTGCGGCCGCAGTGAACCGTTTGCCGCTGCTGGCGGAAACGGGAATTCACACGTTCTTTAACGGCCCCGAAAGCTTTACGCCCGATGACGCCTACCACCTTGGGCAAGCGCCCGAGATGGACAATGTCTGGGTCGCGGCCGGTTTCAACTCGATCGGTATCCAATCGGCTGGCGGCGCGGGCATGGCGCTGGCACAGTGGATGGACACAGGCGCAAAGCCTTTTGATCTGGGTGATGTCGATATTGCGCGGATGCAGCCGTTTCAGGGCAACAAGACCTATCTGTTTGAACGGTCCAAAGAAACGCTAGGCCTGCTATATGCCGATCATTTCCCGTTCCGGCAAAAGGCAACCGCGCGCGGTATCCGGCGCAGCCCGCTGCACCAACACCTGCTGGACCAAGGGGCGGTCATGGGCGAATTGGCGGGGTGGGAACGGGCCAACTGGTTTGCAAACCAAGGCCAGACGCCCGTCTATGAATACAGCTGGAAGCGGCAGAATTTCTTTGGCAATGTTGCCGCCGAACTGCATGCAGTGCGCAGCAATATTGGCATCTATGACATGTCGTCATTTGGCAAGATCAGGGTCGAAGGACGCGATGCGATGGCATTCCTGAACCACATCTGCGGCGGGCAGATGGATGTCGCCTTGAGCAAAATTGTCTATACGCAATTTCTTAACCATGCGGGCGGGATAGAGGCAGATGTCACTGTCACACGCCTGTCGGAAATGGCCTATCTGGTCGTCACCCCCGCCGCCACGCGGCTGGCCGATCAGGTCTGGATGCAGCGCAATATCGGCGATTTTAACGTCGTTATCACCGATGTCACAGCCGCTCAGGCGGTAATCGCCGTGATGGGGCCGAACGCGCGAAAATTGCTGCAAACCGTGTCACCCAATGATTTTTCAAACGACACAAACCCCTTTGGCACCGCGCAAGACATTGAAATCGGCATGGGGCTGGCGCGGGTGCACCGTGTCACCTATGTCGGCGAACTTGGTTGGGAAATCTACATATCCGCAGACATGGCCGCGCATGTGTTTGAAACCCTGTTCGCGGCGGGGCTGGCCATGGGCGCCAAACTCTGCGGTCTGCATATGATGGACGCCGCGCGGCTTGAAAAAGGGTTCCGCCATTTTGGCCATGACATCACCTGCGAAGATCACGTGCTTGAGGCAGGGCTAGGCTTTGCGGTCAAAACGGAAAAGCCCAGTTTCATCGGCCGCGATGCGGTATTGCGCAAACGTGACGCAGGGCTAAGCAGACGGCTGGTGCAATTCATGCTGACCGATCCTGAACCGCTTTTGTACCATAACGAACCTGTTTTGCGCGACGGCAGACCGGTCGGGCATTTGACCTCGGGCGGTTATGGCCACAGCTTGGGCGCGGCGATTGGGATGGGCTATGTGCCTTGCGCAGGCGAAACGGTAGACGCGTTGCTGGGCAGCACATTTGAAATTGATGTCATGGGAACGCGGGTGCGCGCGCAGGCCCAGTTGCGCCCGTTCTATGACCCGAGCGGGCAACGCACAAAAGCCTAGCGCAGCAGTGCGCCCAGCCGTTTGATGCCTTCGTTGATCGTTGTCTCGTCCGGCAGCGAAAAATTCAGCCGGATTGTGTTACCGCCCGATCCGTCCGCATGGAACGCGCGACCTGGCACAAAGGCCACGCGCTGTCTTTCAAGCGATTTAGCCAAGAGCGTGGCGCCGTCGATATGATCAGGCAGGGTCAGCCAGATAAACATGCCGCCCTCGGGTCGGGTCCACTCCACGCCCGCAGGCATATTTTGAGAAAGCGCGTTTAACATACAGTCGCGGCGATATTTATAGGTGCTTCGCAAATTTGCCACATGATCCGCAAATATGGATCGCGCCACAGTATTGATCGCAATCTGGTTGATCGTTGCGGAATGCAAATCCGACGCCTGTTTCATCAGCACCAGACGCGAAATCACGGGTTGCGCGGCGCAGACCCAACCAACCCGCAGACCCGGCGCCAGCGTTTTTGAAAAACTGCCGCAATAGATCGTGCGGCACGCGTCGATATCGCCCTTGCGCGCAATTTCAAGCGCCAGAACGGGCGGCACCGGTTCGCCATCATAGCGCAAGGATTGATAGGCGGCGTCCTCGATCAGCGCGATGTTCAGATCGTCACCCAAATCAAGCAGGGCCTCGCGACCGGCACGGTCAATCGTTTCGCCTGTCGGGTTCGCAAAATCGACCGATGCATAGGCAAATTTGACCTGCCCGCCCGCTGCGGTAGCGCGCTGCGCATAGTCAGCGGGGGGGCGGTTTGTGTGCAGGCAAAGCCGGTCGTAATTTGGCTCATAGGCGTTAAACGCGCCAAGTGCGCCCAGATAGGTCGGCCAAGAAACCAGTGCTGTGTCACCAGGCGAAAGGAATAGTTTACCAAGGTAATCAAGACCTTGCTGCGACCCCGAGGTGATCAGGATATTATCGCGCGTACAGGGCACGCCCAGTTCTTGCATCTGCCCCGCGATCCAGTCGCGCAGCGGTGGATAGCCTTCGCTGGCAGAATATTGCAGGGATTCAGCCTGCATGACAGGCCCAAGCGCCGCCGCAAACGCATCTTGAAACGCCTTTGCAGGGAACAGCTTGGGATCAGGGATCCCCCCCGCAAAAGAGATAATATCGGGTTGGTCCAGCAATTTTAGCAGCTCGCGGATTTCAGACGCGGTCATGCGCGCCATACGCGTTGCAAAAATCTGGTCCCACATGGTGATTCCCCTCCACTGTGCGCGTGATGCGGGCATCTTGGCACAGGATTCGACTAAGTCAACAAGACTGACCTAATGCCCGCACAGCCCCCTGCACGAACGATCAGCGCTAGTTGCCCCCTGCGACCGGTCCCAGTGCGTTAAGACCTTTCAGGATATCAATTGCATAGGCCAATTGATAATCATCCTCGCGCAATTGGGCGGCCGCTTCGGCGCGGGCGCGATCCTCTTCGATCTGGCGAATTTCATCTTCGGTCAGGCTGTCGTTGTCCAATGCACCGCGCAATGACGCCTCTGTGCGTTGGGTGCGTGCGCCGTCCTCTTCTTCGGCATCAGGCTGGCGGCGCGGCTGTTCGACGATGATATCAGGCGAAATGCCCAGCGCCTGAATGGAACGGCCTGACGGCGTGTAATAGCGCGCCGTAGTCAGACGCATCGCCCCGTCACTGCTAAGCGGAATGACAGTCTGCACGGACCCTTTACCGAATGAATTGGTGCCGACAACAATCGCACGGCGGTGGTCTTGCAATGCGCCTGCCACAATTTCAGAAGCAGAGGCAGAGCCGCCATTCACCAGCACGACAATCGGTTTGCCCTGCGCCAGATCACCGGCAGTTGCGTTAAACCGTTCCCCGTCTTGCGGATCACGTCCGCGCGTCGAAACGATTTCTCCCGCATCCAGAAACGCATCGGACACATAGATTGCCTGATTCAGCAGCCCGCCGGGGTTATTGCGCAGATCAAGGATAAACCCGTCCACATTGTCGATCCCGCCGGCCTCGGCGATTTGTTCGGCGATACCTTCGTTCAGGTTCGGGAATGTCTGTTCGTTAAAAGTCGTGATCCGCAGCACCACGGCTTTGCCTTCGGTGCGGCTGCGCACGGCGGTCATTTTGATCGTGTCACGGATGATGGACACGTCGAAGGGTTCAACTTCGCCTTCGCGGACCACCGTGATGATAATTTCGGCACCAACGGGTCCGCGCATCAGATCAACCGCCTCGTCCAGCGTCAGCCCCATGACGCTATCGCCATCGACGGCTGTAATGAAATCACCCGCCAGAATACCCGCCGCATCCGCGGGGGTGCCATCCATCGGCGAGACAACTTTGACCCAGCCGTCTTCTTGAGTCACTTCGATACCAAGCCCGCCAAATTCACCGCGCGTGTTGATCTGCATATCAGCGGCAGCTTCGGCAGACATATAGCTCGAATGTGGATCAAGCGATGTCAGCATGCCGTTAATCGCCGCTTCGATCAGTTCCTTGTCGTCGACATCTTGGACATAATCGGCGCGAATCCGTTCAAAAATATCGCCAAACAGGTCGAGTTGCTCATAGACATTGCTTGATGATTGCGCGTCCTGCGCGACCAGCGGTCCGGCGACCTGAACAGTCGTGACCAGACCAAGGGCAGCGCCCCCCAAGGCAGCAAATACTAGTTTTTTCATTTCACGTCCTATGTCTATTCCAACGCGAACCACGCGTCCGGGCTAACCGAACTCTGCCCGTCTCTGACCTCAAGATAAAGAGGGACAGCAGCCGCTTGGGCATCTTCATCGGTATTTTCGCTCAAATTACTGTCATCACCTGAAGGATTTCCACCCATGACCCCAAGCGGCGTGCCTGCGGGCACGATTTCTCCGGCTTTACCGAATAGCTGCGCGAGGCCGGCAAAGATAAAGACAACGTCGGGCGCAGGTTCAATGATAACCACGTTCAAATCCCCCAAGAGAGGACCAACATAAAGAATCGTCCCTTCAACGGGAGCCAACACAAGGGCCTGCGGCGCAGTCGCGATATAGACACCATCTTCGCCCCGTCCTTGTGGCTGCACAATGCCCGCAACCGGCAGCGGCAGATTGCCTTGGGCAGTCAGTACCCGTTGCGAATCCGGCAAGGTTTCGGCAAGCGCATCGGCAAAACCCGCCAGTGATTGCGCCCCCGACATCAGCAATGCCGCTTGCACCGGATCCGCGTCAAAGCTTTTGGGCAGATCCGTGCGCGCAGAAATCGCCTGCCCGAGCGCTGCCCGCGCCGATTGTGCCGATTGCATCCCCGTTGTCAGCGATACGGCTGTGTCTTGTTGCAAAGCCTGCAACGCCTGAAGCTGTGCAATCTGCGCGCCCAGATCATCCGCGGCGGCCTGCAAGGCTTGGGTGACTTCGGCAGCAAGCATGCCCGCGCGCGCGGTTTCTATCGGTGTTTGCGGCTGGCTGCGTGACACAGGTGCGGGGGTTTTTGATATGGTCGCAAGCGTCCCGACCAGCGCGCCGATTGCGGCCCGCCTTGTATCAAGATCCGCGGCCAGCGCAGCCTCTTGGGCGTGCAACTGCCGCATGCCCGACCGCGCAGCGGCAAGCCCCGCCTCGTAGGCCTGCACCGTTTGTGTAAGCGCGGCAATCTGGTCGCGCGCATCGCCCGCTGTTTGCAGTCGTAATTGCGCCGCCTGCAACTGCGCCATCGCATCGCGCGCAGCTGTTTCGGCGGGTTGCGCAAAAGCAGGCAACGCCAGACAGATGAATAATGCGGCAAACCTCATTTTTGGATCAATGTGCGTCCGGTCATTTCAGGCGGCAATTCCAGCCCCATCAGATCAAGAACGGTTGGCGCCAGATCGGCCAACCGCCCGTTGCGCAATACGGCACCTTCTGGCCCGCCAACAAGCGCCACAGGCACGGGGTTTAGCGTATGCGCCGTATGCGGCCCGCCCGTTTCGACATCAATCATGGTTTCGCAGTTGCCGTGATCGGCGGTGACGATCATCGCGCCGCCCGCCGCCTTGAGCGCCGCCAGCACCTGCCCC
Source organism: Yoonia tamlensis (assembly GCF_900115105.1). Classification (GTDB taxonomy): domain Bacteria; phylum Pseudomonadota; class Alphaproteobacteria; order Rhodobacterales; family Rhodobacteraceae; genus Yoonia; species Yoonia tamlensis. Next base: position 152,695 of record NZ_FOYP01000001.1, on the reverse strand, counting down.
AACCCGCGATCCACAGATTCGCAAGCCTTGATCGCGGCACCCAAATCACCGGTATGCCCGACCATATCGGGATTGGCGTAGTTCGTGACGATCATGTCATAGCCTTCGCCGATGGCTTTCACAAATGCCTCGGTCACTTCGCCTGATGACATTTCGGGTTGCAGATCATAGGTCGCAACTTTGGGCGATTTGGGCATGAACCGGTCTTCGCCCGCCGCAGGTTCCTCGATACCGCCATTGAGGAAAAACGTCACATGCGGGTATTTTTCGGTCTCGGCCAGCCGGAACTGGCGCAGCCCGTGTTTCGCCACCCAAGCCCCCAGCGTGTTCTGGATATCGCGTTTGGGGAACACGGTTTCGAACAATTCATCATGGCGGTCCGAATAGCTGACCATCCCCAACAATGCGGCCAATGCGGGCTGCGGGCGGTCAAACCCGTCGAATGCAGGGTCTGCAACGGCGGCAAGGATTTCGCGCGCGCGGTCCGACCGGAAGTTCAGGCAGAAATACCCGTCGCCCTCTGCAAAACCGGCGTAATCGCCGATCACGGTTGCGGGGATGAATTCATCTGTCTTGCCATCACTGTAAGCGGCGCTGATCGCATCTTGCGGTGTTGCGGCCTTGGCCCCTTGTGCCGTTGCCATCGCATCATAGGCCGTTTGCACACGATCCCATCGGTTATCGCGATCCATCGCAAAATAGCGCCCGATCACGGTAACGATCTGCGCCGTTGCGGGCAGGCCAGCTTGCAATTTTTGCATGAATTCTTTGGCAGATGAAGGCGCCACATCGCGCCCATCAGTGATCGCATGGATCACTGTAGGAACACCCGCAGCGTCCAAGGCTTTGGCCGCCGCGATAATATGGTCCACATGCCCATGCACGCCGCCGTCAGACACAACGCCCATCAAATGCGCGCGCCCGCCGGATGCTTTCATCTTGGCGATGAAGCCTTGCAAAGCCTCGGCCTGCGCGAATGTGCCGTCTTCGATCGCCAGCTCAATCTGGCCCAAATCCATCGCCACAACGCGGCCCGCGCCGATATTGGTATGGCCCACCTCGGAATTGCCCATCTGCCCGCCGGGTAGCCCCGCATCGCGCCCGTGGGTCATCAACTGCGCATGCGGCCCCTGCATGACCGCGTCGAAATTGGGGGTATTGGCGAGCTTGGGCGCATTGCCCACCGGATCATCACGCAGCCCCCAGCCATCAAGAATACACAGGACGACGGGTTTGGGTGCAGACATGGGGAAATCTCCGATTTGGTGTTACGGCAGGTCTAGCGCAGGTCGGCGGCAAACGGAACATGAATTGATTACTAGCCCGCTTTGACTATGCCCTACTAGAATGGAACTGGAACGGCCTATCAATAGACAGCGCGCCAACTGGGCCCAAGGTTACTATGAGCGCACTGCCTCTAGTGATTTCGATTTCGCTCGCGAGCGGTTTCGATTAACTTGATAAACTCCGACGCGTTGAAAGCTTCGGGCTGACATGCAAACCAGTCTTGATGCAAAGTGACGGTCTGCGCGCTAGGGTCGACCACTAGTGCAAATGTATTGAATTTAAGCTCAGCAATCGCGTCCTTTTTTAAAGCCCTCTTGACGCGTTTCAGAAAAAGGCCGGCAGCGCCCGCGACTTCTTCGTCAAGAAAACCAAGTGCTACTTTTCGATTTGAACCTGTCACGGCAAAGTGAACCCATATTAACGCGTCGGACGGTTACCCTCCACCGTTACCAGGTGGGCGATTTTACGACCCTGATTGTCACCGATACTGTCTATTTACTGGCGCGTCACCGTCTGAGTATCATAATGGTTCAACAAAACCAAAGCAGCAATACTTAACGTGAGTGTCGAGTACGACGACCACAAATTGCGGCCCATTGCCAGCCCAAATCAAACCCGGTGATAAGGCCCGCCCGACAAAATCGACGCGGCGCGGTAGAGTTGTTCGGCGAGCATCACGCGCACAAGCATATGCGGCCAGACCATTTTGCCGAAACTCAGTGAAGCATCCGCTTGGGCGCGCAGGCTGGGGTCGATCCCGTCTGCGCCGCCGATGACAAAGGCGACGTCTTGGCGGCCTTGGTCGCGCCAATCGGCTAGCATTTGCGCAAAATCGGGCGATGACATCACCTTGCCGCGTTCATCCATCGTGCAGATCAATGCGCCTGCGGGAATGGATTTTTGCAGCAGTTCGGCCTCGGCGGGCATACCGCCGCCTTTTTTATCTTCGACCTCGATCAGTTGCGCAGGACCAAGCGCAAGCGCGCGGCCTGTCCGGTCAAACCGCGTCAGGTAATCTTCGTAAATGTCGCGCTCTGGGCCGCGCCGTAGCCGGCCCACTGCGCAAATATGCACCCGCATCAGTTGGCCGCTGCGGACCCGGGCTGCCACATCTTTTCGATCTGGTAGAATTCGCGCACTTCGGGGCGGAAAACATGCACGATGATATCGCCGGTATCAATCAGCACCCAATCGCCGCTATCCTTGCCTTCGATTTTGGAAAACACGCTGAAATCCTGTTTCAGGCGTTCCGACAGTTTTTCGGCAATCGCGATGACCTGACGGGTGGACCGGCCCGAAGCGATGACCATGTAATCACCCATTTCGGATTTGCCACGTAGATTGATCTGCACGATGTCTTCGGCTTTGTCATCATCAAGCGATTTCAGGACAGCCGCCAAAAGTTGGTCGCTGGTCACAGTTTGAGAACCCGTCATATGCGGGACCCCGGATGTGGCAGCATCGGCTGCCGGTGTGGAAAGAGACAGAACATTGTCCTCCTTTATATACGCCGTCATGACCCCGGCGCAGGGCATGCCATAAAACTAGCAACGCCCTGCGTATTTTTCAACAAACTACGAAAGGCAAGCGCCCATGTCGCGGATTTGTGCGGCGCTTGCAATGGCAGAAAGCGGACCATTGCGCACGAGTGGCTGAAATTCACCACCTTGGGTGGTTTGTATTGCCACGCTCACGCGGGCATCCGGGTCTGGCCCTGCCCCGATTTTGCAGGCCGCGACATGCACGCTCAGCGCGCCTTGGGTGGCATCCTTGTTTTGCGTCTCCCATAGTCGCGCGGTGGCTTGTGCGGCACGCAACCGTGCGTAATCAGCCGCCGCAATCCGAAACAGCTGCGCGCCCGCATCGCGTTCAAGGATCACGTCCTCTTGCAAGGTTTCGCCCGTATCCGTGCGGCGCGCAGAAAAGATCAGCCGCGCCGATCCACGCTGCACCCCAAGCCCGTCCGGCAAAGTCATCAACACCGCAAACCCGGCAGGGTCAGCCGTGGTTGGCGAAAGCGTGGACAGCCGCGCCACTGTGGACGGTACGATGCTGCTACACGCACAAAGCGCGAGGATAGGTAGAAGTGAAAGTCGCATGTGATTCTCCTTTTGACATTAATAATTTATCGTTTTACAGTAAATTATCATTCAAGGAAGTTAAAAATGCCGCATACGAAAAATCTGCAAAAATGGTCGCATGTCTTGTTGGTTGCCAGCTATGCCTGCCTTGCCTGCGCGCCGCTATCGGTGCTCGCTGCGGTGCAAAGCGACGAGGCGACGCAGCTATTTGCGGGGCTGGGGCGCGCGCAAATAGCTGTCTTATGCCTGCTTTGGCTGTTCAAACCGCTGGTCCTGATGGGCGCATTCTGGCAGATGACCCGCCTTTTCAGTCATTTCAAATCGGGTGAAGTGCTGACCGAAGCTGCCGCCATTTGCATCAAACGGATCGGTCAATGCCTGCTGGGCGCTGCGGTCATTTCCTTTGTCACTGTCCCGCTGCAATCGCTATTGATCTCGCTTAACAAAGCGGCAGGCGCGCGCAGCGTATCTGTTGCGATCTCAAGCGATATGATCCTTTTTGCAATGGCAGGCGGCTTGATTATTGTGATCGGCTGGGCCATGCGCGAGGCGGCAAGCGTTGCGCAAGAAAATCGGGCATTCGTATGAAAAATGTTGAAATCATCGTCCGGCTGGATGTCATGCTGGCCCTGCGCAAGATGAAGTCGCGCGATTTGGCGCATGCGGTGGGAATCACCGAACAAAACATCAGCCTGCTCAAATCCGGCAAGGTGAAGGGGATCAGGTTCGAAACGCTCGCCAAAATCTGCGCAGAACTCGACTGCCAGCCCGGCGATATTCTTGAAGCGGTCGCGGCCGAATAGCTAGACATCAAAAGTTGCAAAGACCGGCGCGTGGTCGCTGGGCCGGTCCCATCCGCGTGCTGCGCGCATAACCCGGCTGGAATGTGCCGCATTCTGGATATCGCCCGTCGCCCAGATATGATCAAGCCGCCGACCTTTGTCCGCCGCATCCCAGTCTTTGGCGCGATACGACCACCAGCTATATAGCTTGCCATCGGGAATATCGTTGCGGGTCACATCGGCCCAGCCACCTGACGCCATCACATCATTGAAATGTTCGACCTCGATCGGTGTGTGGCTGACGACCTTGAGCAGCTTTTTGTGGTCCCAGACGTCATCCTCACGCGGGGCGATGTTCAGATCACCGACAAGGATGGACTTTTCCGGTTTTGACGCGTGGAACGCATCACGCATGTCGGTCAGGTAATCCAGTTTCTGGCCGAATTTTTCGTTCACCTCGCGGTCCGCAACATCCCCGCCCGCTGGGACATAATGGTTGTGGATCGTCACGCCATTTTCCAGCCGCCCTGCGATATGGCGGGCATGTCCAAGCTGCGCAAAATCTTCGGCGCCTGCCTCGACCATCGGAATTTTTGAAAAAATTGCGACGCCGTTATATCCCTTTTGGCCGCGCGCAACCATATGCGTGTAGCCAAGCGCAGTGAACTGATCGCGCGGGATTTTATCAACCGGGCTTTTGCATTCTTGCAAACACAGCACATCCGGCGCCTGTTCACCCATCAGCTTGGCCACGATATCCGCGCGCAACCGCACCGAGTTGATGTTCCAAGTCGCCAATGTAAATGCCATGCCGCAAGCCTTCTCAAAGATTATTCATAACGCTTGTGCCGCGCTATCAGGTGGTGATCAACCCGATTGGGTCAAACTCGCAATGCCGCGGCGGGCTGCACCCGCCCGACAGTGATCCCGCGCCAGTTTTTCAATGTTGGGGTCATCCGCGCAATTGCCGCCGGATGGTTGGGATCAAGCACACCAAGCGACACCAGAATCGCCGCAATCACGCATTCGCTCGCACGGGTCGCGCCATCGCGGATTTTCAGCGCAACGCCGATCCGCTTTTCAGGGACAATCGCAACAAACACGCCGTCTGCGCCGGTCTTGATCGCCGCGCGCCCATTCATCGCGCGCATTAGGTCGGTGCAGGCGCGGGTTTCGCCCGCAACTAGTTCGGGATAGGCCATCATTGCCGTGCGCAGCTTTAACGCGGCGGTGCTGCGCAGATCAGACCGGTCGTGTGCGCTTGCAAAGAATGCCATCGCGCGGGCAAGCCCGTGCACCGTACAGGCATGGTTGGGCGCCGAACACCCGTCGATCCCGAATGCCGGGCTGGTTTCGCCTGTGGTTTCTTCGAACGCGGCCTTGCCCATTTGCTGCACAGGGTGGTCGATCTTTTCGTAATCGGCGCCGCCGCCCAGATGTTTGTTCAGCGTCAAAAAACCGGCGTGCTTGCCCGAACAATTGTTGTGAATCTGGCATGGCTCTGCCTGTGCGCGGATCAGCGCATGGCGTGCATCCTGATCGCCGGGCACCTGCGGGCCACAGCGAAAATCGGCATCTGTCAGCCCCAAATCACGCAGCCAAGCGCCAACGCGGTCGGTATGAATGGCCGCACCTTGGTGCGACGCACAGGACAGCGCCAGCTGTTCTTGGGTCAGATGCGCCCCCGCGCCGCTTTCTAGCAGTGGCAGGGCCTGGATCATCTTGCACGACGATCTGGGAAAGATTTGCGCCGCCGGATCGCCCCATGCGTTCACAATTTCGCCAGTGTCATCACAGATCACCGCATGCCCTTGGTGAACGCATTCAAGCAGCTCGCCGCGCCATACTTCGACCAAATCAACGGGGTTTGCCATTCTTTTGCCTTTTTGGATTGTAAATGTAGGCGCAATAGCGCGCGCATTGCCGTTTTGGGGGCTTTCCCCTTGGCTGGTTTTTTTGTTAAAGCTTAAGCTATCGGGTAAATACCGGACCTGCCAGCCAAAAGATTAATACTTGTGGCCTGTGTGCAGGATGACCGGCAAGAGGCAAAGACAGCTTGGAGGCTGCGAGATGAACTTAAATATTGCACGCATGTTTGGCGGTGTAGCCGCGTTGGTTTGCGCCACCGCAGCAACGGCACAGGATTCAAGTGAAAACCGCGTCGCGGCCAATACGGATTGGGCCGTTTATGTCGAGGCAGACCCCAAAGAATGCTGGGCGGTTTCGGCACCAGTGAACACCAATAACACCCGCGACGGCCAACCGGTGACCGTGCGCCGTGGCGAAATCCAGATGATCGTGTTTTACCGCCCCACCGAAAATGTGGCCGGACAGGTGATGTTTGCAGGCGGCTACCCGTTTGCGAGCGGCTCGACCGTATCCATGCAGATCGGTGACACAACCTATGAAATGTTCACCGAAGGTGAATTTGCGTGGCCTGCAAGCGCGGAAGATGATGCCAAATTTGTCGAAGCCATGAAACGCGGCGCCGATGCTGTCGTCACTGGCCGTTCGGGCCGCGGCACACAAACCCAAGACACATTCAGCTTGCTTGGCTTTACCGCTGCCGTCGAAGAAGCCGCATCGCAATGCGCTGGCTAGGACGGCAATGCCCGCTTGGGTAATATAGAATTCTCGCGGGCTGCTTTTCTTGTGAAAGCGGCCCGTTTCTTTTATAGGCAGCGCTTACACCCTTTTCGGAGCACCCCATGGACCCCAAGGCCCCTATCACTCAGGACGTTATGACGATCCCGCGCAAACTGCCCGAGGGTCTGCCGAATCTGGTTGGCATGACGCGTGACGGCTTGCGCGATGCGCTCATTGCGGTGGGCACCAAGGAAAAGCAGGCCAAGATGCGCGCAGGCCAGATTTGGCAGTGGTTGTATTTTTGGGGCGTGCGTGATTTTGACCAGATGACCAATCTGTCCAAGGACTATCGCGCCATGCTGGCCGAGAGTTTTGTGATCCAACTGCCCGAGATCGTCACCCGCCAGATATCCGATGACGGCACCCGCAAATATCTGGTGCGCATCGCAGGCGGTCACGAGGTCGAGGTCGTCTATATCCCCGAAACTGACCGTGGCACCTTGTGTATCTCCAGTCAGGTCGGCTGCACGTTAACCTGTTCATTCTGCCACACCGGCACCCAAAAGCTGGTACGCAACCTGACCGCTGGCGAAATCATCGGGCAGGTGATGTTGGCCCGCGACGATCTGGGCGAATGGCCGGAACAAGGTGCGCGCAACGAAGCCGCGCCGCGTCTGCTATCGAACATTGTACTGATGGGCATGGGCGAGCCGCTGTATAATTTTGAAAACGTGCGTGATGCGATGAAAATCGCGCTTGACCCCGAAGGCATTGCCCTGTCGCGCCGTCGCATTACACTGTCGACATCCGGCGTTGTTCCCGAAATCGCACGCACGGCGCAAGAAATCGGCTGCCAGTTGGCGGTGTCCTTTCATGCTACCACTGATGAGGTCCGCGACAAGCTGGTGCCGATCAACAAGCGCTGGCCGATTGCCGATCTTCTGGATGCGCTGCGCGTCTATCCCAAGGCATCAAATTCGGAACGGATCACGTTTGAATATGTCATGCTGGACGGCGTGAATGATTCAGACGAAGACGCGCACCGTTTGGTTGCCCTGATCAAAGGCATCCCTGCCAAGATCAACCTGATCCCGTTCAACGAATGGCCAGGCGCGCCCTACAAACGGTCGTCAAACAACCGTATTCGCGCGTTTGCTGACATCGTATACAACGCCGGATATTCGTCGCCCGTGCGCAAACCACGTGGCGAAGATATCATGGCCGCTTGCGGGCAATTGAAATCAGCGACCGAACGCGCCCGCAAAAGCCGCGCGGAAATCGCTAAAGAAGCCGGCGTTTAACGGGTTGTTCATCATGCGTTGTTAAGCATAACGCATGAAACATATTGTTCTTGATTTACCACCTGAACTTCATGACGCGCTTGAACATCTTGCAGGGCGCAACGAGGTTGTGATTGCAAATATTGTGCGCGATGCGTTGCGCAACGACTTGCGCCAACGCGCGGCGCTTTTAACCGGCCGCGCGCAGCAAACACCGCCGCAAGTGTCGGCATAAAAAATGCGCCCGCATCTATTTTGATGCGGGCGCATTTCATTCACAGCAGGTTGAATACCCTAGGCCAGCAGCGCGCGGGCCTCGTCCGGTGACAGGGCGGCCGGGCGTTCGCAAGTTGTTGTCATATCGACAAAACGGCGTTCCTCGCCCGCCTTGAGAATGCTTGTCATCACGTCCACCGCATGAAGCGCGACATCAATGTTGCAACGGTGCGGGCGGTCTTCGGCGATGGCTGTTGCCATATCGGCAAGCCCCGCGCAGCGGTAGTTCGCACGGGTTTCTTCATAATTGGCCACGCTGAACGGATGGTCCCACGGTGCAACCGTGACGATGTCCTTGTTTTCACCGCTCATTTCCACGTCGCCGCCAAAGAAGTTCGGATCCGGGAGGAAGATCGAACCGTTTTCGCCGTATAGCTCCATGTGGTCATGGCGGTGTGACCAGACATCCCAGCTTGCGCCAAGCGTCACGACTGCACCGTTCTCGAATTCAAGCAGGGCTTGAATATCTGTCGGTGTTTCCACCTTCAGGACTTCACCATTGCGGTCCCCGTTACTGATCGTGCGGGTCGCAAATGTTGATTTTGCAAGTGCCGTGACCGATTTTACCGGCCCGATCAATTGGATCAGGTTGGTGATGTAGTAAGGGCCCATATCCAACACGGGGCCGCCGCCGGGCTTGAAGAAGAAATCTGGGTTTGGATGCCATGCTTCCATGCCGTGGCCCATCACGTGACAGGTGCCGCCAATGATACGCCCGACCTTGCCTGCATCAATCTGCGCGCGTGCCAACTGGTGTGAACCGCCAAGGAATGTGTCAGGCGCCGACCCGATCCGCAGGCCTTTGGATGCTGCCAGATCGCGCAGTTCTTTGCCTTCTTCCAATGTCAGCACCAGCGGCTTTTCGGAATAGGCGTGTTTGCCTGCTTCGATGATCTGTTTGGTCACGGCGAAATGCACCGCTGGGACCGTCAGGTTCACGATCACATCGATATCATCCGCCGCCAGCAGGTCCGCGACGGTGTCCGCGCGCACGCCAAATTCCGCGGCCCGCGCGGTGGCTGTGTCCATGTTAATATCCGCCACGGCTTTGACATCCAGCGACTTAAACAGCGGGGCCAACTTAAGATAAGAGGTCGAGATATTGCCGCATCCGATGATGCCAACGCCAAGTTTTGTCATAGGGGTAACCTTTTAGAATTTCTGGATAGAGGCCAGGCTGCGGCTTGCAAACCGCGCGTGGTCCTTTGGATTGTCATGTTCGATCACATAGTGGTCGACGCCGGTGGCTTGCAAGGCGCTATGTATCGCGGCCCAATCTTGGGTTCCATGGCCCACATCGGCCCAGCCGTCTTCGTCGGCGTTTTCACCTGCGGGCGCGATGTCTTTGATATGCGCCGCCGTAATCCGGCCCGCATATTTCTGGATCCACGCCACCGGATCAAGCCCCGCACGCGCAACCCAGCCAAGGTCAAGTTCCAGCGCCAGATCATCAGAGGCCGCCGCGATCAGATCTTGCGGCAGTTCTCCGGTTTCGGTCGCCACAAATTCGAAATCGTGGTTGTGCCAGCCAAACACCAGCCCTGCGTCTTGCAACGGTTTGCCGGCATTTGCCAGACGGGCGCCAAACGCGGCCCAGCCGGCCGCATCTGTCGGGCGATCACCGGGCATCAAGAAAGGCACGACAACCTTTTCGATCCCCAGATCCTTGGCAATCGCGATTGTCTTGGCAGGGTCGCCTTCGACCATATCCAGCCCGAAATGGCTGCTGGTCATTTTCAGACCTGTCGCATCCAGTCCGGCCTTAAGCCCGTCAAGATCATCAAAAAGCCCGCCAAAGCCTTCGACCTCTTTAAAGCCGGTTTCAGCAAGCATTTTCAAAGTATTCCCCAACGGCGGGAAATTCCTTGAACAGTAAAGTTGGTAGGAAATGCGTGTCATTTTTCTCTCCCTCATTAGGCGTAGGTCGCGCTGTGCAGATCGCGCAGCGTGAAATTAGGTTGATCCGCAGGATCGGTTGGCGTGAATTGCACAACCTTGGTTTGCCCTGGCAAAAGCGTAAACGCGTTGTGATCAAAGCGACCGGGCACATCGGCCTCGATTGCGACGAACAGCGCCAGCGTTTGCGCGGTAAGTGTGAGCGTATTGCCAGAAACAATCTGGGTCAGGTTTGGTGCCTGCAGATCATAGTCTTTGTAAGGTTTTGGTGCGAAAGTATCGCTGCCTGTCGCGCCCGCGTCGGTTTCCCAAGTGAAATGCAGCATTTCATCGGGGTTCAGATCAGCGCCCTTAATTGTCAGCACGTCAACAGCTGACGTTTCCACCGTGGCCCCGCCAGCGTGAAGCGCACGCAGATTACCCGCCATATCCACCGCAGAAACAGTGACAGACACCTCGCAAGCCTGCGGCGCATCATTGACCGCGCGGATCACGAAATTACCGTCGACGGGCACAGCGGTGACCATGACAGGCGCATAGAATTCGCGCGCCATGTGGTGCATCAGCTTCCAGTCTCCGCCATGGTCAAGCGAGGCCCAAGAGCAGACAGGCCATGTATCATTCAACTGCCAGATCAACGTGCCCATGCAGCGCGGTTTCAGGCTGCGCCAATGGGTAACGGCTGTTTTGATCGCAAGGCCCTGTTGGACTTGGGACATATAGACGAAATCGTCAAAATGCTTGGGCCAGCGGAAATAGCGGAACATGGTTTCCGCGATTCGCGCATTGCCTCCAGCGTTCTTTTGATGACTTTCCAGCACAGGCGCCGCGATGTTCTGATCGGCTTCGCCTGCGAATTTGCGCACGGCGTTCATCGACGGGTAGCTTTGGAACCCGAATTCGGAACAGAACCGAGGCCCCACATCGCGGTAGTGATCAAAGTCGCGCCCTTCGTGCCAGACCGACCAGAAATGCATATCGCCCGAACCGTCGTCATGCCATGCATCGCCAAAATTCATTGGCCCCGGAGAAGGCGAAGAAGGCCACCAGATCGCCGTTGGGTCAATTTCAAGCAGTTGCGTCTCAATCGCGCGGTTCAGCCGGTCATAGTTCACCAGATAGCGATCGCGGTCGTTGATGCTGCAATCGTACCAGCCCAGCGCGCCGATCAGTTCATTATCGCCGCACCAGATCGCGATACAGGCGTGATGGTGCATCCGCGCGACGTTGTCGGTGACCTCGGCGCGCACCTCTTTCAGATACGCGTTGTCGGACGGGTAAAGGTTGCAGGCGAACATAAAGTCCTGCCAGACCAACAGACCCATTTCATCGCAGGCATCATAGAACGACGTCGGTTCATAGCGTCCGCCGCCCCAGATACGGACCATGTTCATGTTCGCATCGACAGCCGATTGCAGCAGGTCACGCGTTTTCGCATCCGTGATTTGACCGGCCAGCGCGTCAGCGGGAATCCAGTTTGCACCCTTGCAGAACACGTCGCGGCCGTTGATCCGAAACTTGAAGCCAAGCCCGATATCGTCGGTTTCGGTCACAAGTTGCAGGTCACGCAGGCCAATCCGGCGCTGCGCGGTCGCAGTCCCCGCTGTAACGGTCAGATCGTAAAGCGGCTGATCGCCTTGATCGACGGGCCACCAAAGATCGGGGTTTTCGATCAGCACGCTAAGTTCACAAACGCCATTTTCCGCCTGCCCTGTCACCACCTGCCCCGCAATGGTGGCAGTCACTTCGCCGTCATGGTTGGCGGTATAGGCTGTCACGCCAAGGGTCACCGCACCATCCGCATGGGTCTGGGTGATCGCCAGCCGGTCAATGCGTGCGGCCTGCGATGGTTCGATCGCCATGCGGCCATAGATACCGAAAGGTGCCAGCGCGATGTTCCAGTCCCAGCCGAAATCACAGGCGGGTTTGCGCAGGAAATTCCCGTCAGGGATCGGACAGTTCTTGCTGATTGGCAGCTCGAACGGATGCGCTGCATGTTTTTTGCCACCCGCAACAACAGGCGAATGGAAGGTGATGCTGATTGTGTTCGCGCCAACCTTTGCGACACCCGAAAGCGGCACACGGTAGGCCCGGAATGCGTTTTCAGCTTCTAGCACAATCTGGTCGTTGACGCGCACTGTGACGACCGTGTCGACCTCGGACAGGACCAAATCTATATCGATTTCGGAAGTGTCGAAATGACGGGAAACTGTCCAGTCGCGCAGTGATATCCAACGCAGGTCATATTCATTGCGCCCCCAATAGGGGTCCGGGATCAGCCCCGCATCAAGCAGGGCTGAAATACCATCCGTTGGCATGTGCATTGCGCAGGAATATTCGCCGCTGTCGTCAGACAGCGCCCATGCACCTGCCAAATCCAGTTGGGTCATAGGCGGTCCTCGGTGTCGCGGTCGAACAGGGATGCGCGTGATGGATCAATCCCGATTTCCAGCGTTTCGCCTTCTTTCACGCGGGCTTGGCCATCCATGCGGATGCGGAAACTATGCTGGCCCAGTTTTGCGTAAACCAATGTATCCGACCCCATCGGTTCGACCAGATCAACAAATGCGTCGAACTTCAGTGGTGCGTTTTTCACCAACTCGCCCGTCACAACATGTTCGGGACGGATACCGATCACAGCGGGGCGATCAGCGGTTTGCGGGGCTGCAAATTCATAGCCCACCATCGGCATGACCATATCGTCAACGCGGAACGCGCCTGATTCAAGGTGACCATGCAAGAAGTTCATGGACGGGCTACCGATAAAGTCCGCGACATAAAGGTTACGCGGCTGGTTATAGATTTCATCCGGTGTGCCCAATTGCATGATCTTGCCGCCTTTCATAACGGCAATTCGGTCGGCCAATGTCATCGCCTCAACCTGATCGTGGGTCACGTAAACCATCGTGTTTTGCAACTGGTTGTGCAGGCGTTTCAATTCGACCCGCAGATCAACACGCAGCTTGGCATCAAGGTTCGACAAGGGTTCGTCGAACAAGAACACATCCACGTCCCGCACCAGCGCACGACCAATCGCAACACGCTGACGCTGACCACCAGACAGCGCGCCAGGCTTACGGTCAAGCAGTGCCTCGATTTGCAGGATTTCAGCGGCGCGTGCGACGCGTTTTTCGATCTCGTCCTTGGGGACGCGCGCGTTTTTCAAACCAAACGACAGGTTCCCCTTCACGGTCATCTGCGGGTAGAGCGCATAGGATTGGAACACCATGCCGATGCCGCGTTCAGACGGTTCTGCCCAAGTGACGTTCTTGCCCTTGATGAAAATCTGGCCGTCCGTGACTTCAAGCAAGCCCGCGATACAGTTCAGCAGTGTCGATTTCCCACAGCCCGAAGACCCGAGCAGCACAAGAAATTCGCCTTCGCCGATGTTCAGATTAAGGTCCTGAAGTACTTTGACAGCGCCAAACGACAGGTCGAGGTTTTTGATTTCGATTGAGTTAGTCATGATATATCAGCCTTTGACAGCGCCGGCAGCGATGCCGCGTACGAAAAGTTTTCCAGACACAAAGTAGATTGTCAGCGGTACAAGTCCGGTCAGCAGTGTTGCTGCCATGTTTACATTGTACTCTTTGACACCCTGTACGGAGTTCACGATGTTATTGAGTTGCACAGTCATTGGATACAAATCCGGTCCGGTGAAGCTTGCACCAAACAAGAAGTCGTTCCAGATGCCTGTCACCTGAATGATCAGGGACACAACAAAGATCGGCAGCGACATCGGCAGCATGATCTTGAAAAAGATCGCCCAGAAGCCTGCGCCATCGACACGCGCGGCCTTGAACAATTCTTCGGGGATGGATGCGAAATAGTTGCGGAACAACAGCGTGTTGATCGGCATCCCAAAGACCACATGCACCAGCACCAGACCGGTCAGCGACCCGTAAAGACCGGCTTCGCGCAGCAAGATAACAATCGGGTAGAGCATGATTTGATAGGGAATGAACGCCCCGATCATCAGAATTGCGAAAAAGACTTCGGAGCCCTTGAATTTCCACATCGACAGCGCGTAGCCGTTCACGCTGGCCACGGCGACCGAAATGATGACGGAAGGGATCAGGATACGCACAGAGTTTGAGAACCCGCGCGACAGCCCATCGCAGTTGATGCCGGTACAAGCCTGCGACCACGCCTTGACCCAAGGTTCAAACGTGACTTCCATCGGTGGTGCAAAGATATTGCCAAGCCGGATTTCGGGCATCCCCTTGAGCGAGGTCACGATCATCACATAAAGCGGCAGCGCGTAATACAGCGCGAACACAAGCAGCGTGCCATAGACCATGATATTGCCACGCGACATGCGGCGTTTCGGTTTTGGCCCACGTGGACCGGCGGCAAGGGCAGCAGGAGCGGCCATAGTATCGGAATTAGCCACGCTTCTTCCCTCCGAATTCAAGAATTGCCCAAGGGACAAGGATAATGACAACGCTGACAAGCATCATGGTCGAGGCCGCAAAGCCCTGGCCAAGGTTCTGGCCACCAAACATGGAGGTCATCACGTACATCGCCGGCACCTGAGAGCTAAGCCCCGGCCCGCCCGATGTCTGGGCCACAACAAGGTCATACAGCTTGACGATGCCCGACCCGATCAGCACCAGCGAGGTCACAAAAACCGGACGCATCATCGGGATAATCACGCGGATATAGGTTTTGACAGTGCCGATCCCGTCAACGCGGGCGGCTTTCCAGATGTCTTCGTCGATGCCGCGCAGACCGGCAAGCATGATACACATGATCAATCCCGTGCCTTGCCACAGCCCCGCAATCAGCAGACCAAACATCACAAGTTTCGAATTGTTCAACGGATCAAAAGCAAAGCTTTCCCAACCGATCCCGCGCATGACGCTTTGCAAGCCCAGCTCGGGGTTCAGGATCCATTGCCAGATCAGGCCTGTCACAATGAATGACAGCGCAAAAGGGTATAGAAAAATGGTACGCAATGCGCCTTCGCCGCGGACCTTGCGGTCAAGAAGGGCGGCAAGCGTAAAGCCGATGACAAGCGTCAGGATCAGCGAACAAATCCCGTAGATCGCGAGGTTCTCGATGGAAACCAGCCATTTGCGGCTGTTCCAGAGACGTTCGTATTGATCAAGCCCGACCCATTTGAGCCGCGGCAACAGACCGGAACTGGTAAAGGAATAGACGATCGTCCAAACCGTGCCACCAACAAAGATCACAAGCGCAGTGAACACCATCGGGATCGCTGCAATCTTGGATGCTAAGTTTTTGAAAAGACGTTTGGGTTTTTGGACCGGAATATTTTGTCCGGTATCAGTGGCATCAGTGAGCGCCATTTATTCCTCCCTAGAATATCTTGGCTAGACTGTGACACAGGCCCCCCAATAAACCGGAGGGCCTGTGCACGTTTAGCGTGTGACGCGATTAGTCAGCGTCTGCGATGATTGCTGCGTACTGTTCTTGAACTTCAGCAGGGGTCATGGAAGGTGTGTTCCAGAACTCTGTCATAAGGTCGTTCAACTGTGTCACTGTGTCTGGTGACAACAGTGCAGCACCGTCAGGAAGCAGGTTGCCAGCAGCCAAAAGATCAAGACCTTTTTGCGTACATTCGTTCACTGTTGTCAGGTCAACGTCACCACGGATCGGCAAAGAGCCTTTCGCGGAGTTGAATGACACCTGAACAGGCGGAGACAGCAGCAGTGCGGCCAACTCTTTTTGTGCAGCAGTGATTTCAGCATCGTCTACCACAGGGAAGTAGAACGCATCACCACCGGTTGACAGAACGGCGACTTCACCCAGCCCTGGAAGGCAAGAGTAGTCTTCGCCAGCAACTTCGCCTGCAACAGCAAATTCGCCTTGCGCCCAGTCACCCATGATCTGCGCACCGGCAGTGTCATTGATAACCGCAGCAGTCGCTTGGTTCCAGTCTTGAACGTTCAGGCCAGCTGACAATTCACGGGCAGCGCCGAATGCTTCGAATACGCGTGCGTATTCTGGACCACCGGCAACTTCCGCGTTTTTGTCACGGTTTACAGCCAGCCAAGCGTCAGTGCCTGCAAGTGCAACGGACATAACGCCGAATGCACCGTTTTGCTGCCAAGATTGGCCACCCATCGCAAGTGGCGTGATGCCAGCTGCGACAAGCGCATCAGCAGAAGCTGCGAATTCTGTCCATGAGGTTGGCACAGGAACACCGGCTTTTTCATAGGCGCCGTTTGACAACCACATCCACTGCCATGAGTGAATGTTCACAGGCGCACAGTAGATGCGACCGTCAACAGTACACGCGTCAAGCAGGTTGGACGGGTTCACGATGTCAGCCCAGCCTTCGGCTTCGGCAACATCTGTCAGGTCCAAAAGAAGCCCGGCTTCGATCAGTTCTTCAGCCTGACGACCGTGGTTGAACTGGAACGCTGCGGGTGGATCGCCACCGATGATGCGGCTCACCATGATTGGGCGGGCTGTGTCGCCGCCGCCGGCAATAGCGCCGTCAACCCATGTGTTGCCTGTTGCATCCCATGCTTCAGCAAATTTGGCCACCGCTGCGGCTTCGCCGCCGGATGTCCACCAGTGCATCACCTCAAGTTCGACCGCTGACGCGGAAGATGCACTGACGATGGCTGTGAGTGCCATCAGTTTTGTAGTGAGTTTCACGATTCTCTCCTCCCTGGTTCTAAATCGTTGTAGTAAAGCCTATATCGTTTTAGATTGACCTAGCAAGCAAAAATAAGACATTGTTAACAAATCGCTTGGTGAGTATTGGTAACGACCTGAGTTTAAACGGGTTTTAAGTGCAGTCCAGAAGTTTCGTGGAGGAGATTTCGTAGGAAACTGCCTTAAAAATAAGGGAGGAAACTGAAATGCCGCAAAAAAAGGCACTGCCCGAAACAGTGGCGGAAGCACGCGCTGCACCAGCCAAGCCCACGTTGAAAACAATTGCGCGGATCAGTGGTCTGGCCGTTCCGACGGTATCGCGGGCGCTCAATGATGCACCTGATATTGGCGCCGAAACCAAGAAGCTGATTCGCAAGATCGCCAAAGAGGTCGGCTATATCCCCAATCGCGCTGGCGTACGACTGCGCACAGGGCGCACGAATGTCATCAGCCTTGTCATGTCGACCGAACACGACGTGATGAGCCACACAGCGCGGCTGATTTCATCTGTTGCCGGCGGGTTGCGCGACACGCCTTATCATCTTGTTGTTACACCGTTTTTTCCAGATCAAGACCCGATGGATCCGGTCCGCTATATCGTCGAAACCGGATCAGCGGATGCTGTCATCATCAATCAGGTCCAACCACAAGACCCGCGCATTGCCTATCTGATGGAACGGCATTTCCCGTTTGCGACACATGGCCGATCCGACTGGTCCGACCGCCACGCCTATTATGACTTTGATAACAGCGCCTTTGGCGAAATCGCGATAAACGAACTGGCCGATCGCGGGCGCAAGAATGTTCTGGTGATCGCGCCTCCGGCGGCCCATGCCTATGCCCAGCACATGATCTATGGCACCCGCAAAGCTGCGGCAGAACGCGGGATCAACGCAATTCTTGCGGACCCGATAACGAGCGATACCCAGATCGATGATGTTGTAGACTATGTCTTGCAAACATTGCGCAGCCGTCCCGAAATTGATGCGATTTTGACCGCATCGACATCTTCGGCGATGGGCGCGGTTTCGGGGCTTGAACAAACCGGCGCACAGGTCGGGCGTGAAATTGATGTTTCCACCAAAGAGGCAATCCCGTTTCTGAACCTGTTCCGCGCGGACATCTTAACCGTCAACGAAAAGGTCGGGGCTGCAGGTGCATTCTTGGCGCGCGCGGCCATCCAAGCGATCAGATCACCGCTGACCACGCCTATGCAACAATTGGAAATCCCGCTAGCCAAGAACAGATAGCGCCGCAATAATTGCAGGCACGGGCTGATCTATTGACACAGTGACCGCAGGGTTGCGCGGCACTTCAAGCGCTGCAAACTGGCTATCGAGCAGACTGACAGGCATATAGTGGTTTTCGCGCGCCGCCATGCGGGCGGATACAACTTCATAAGGTGCATCAAGGTAGGCCACCTGCAAATCGGGGATCGCAGCGCGCAAATGGTCGCGGTAGGCGCGTGTCAGGGCAGAACAGGCAAAAACCGTAATATGTTCGCTGCGTGACGCATTCACCGCCCCCGCCAGAATATCGAGCCATGGCCAGCGCATATCATCCGTCAACGGCTTGCCCGCCGCCATGTGTTCGACATTGCTTTGCGGGTGGTAATCATCCCCGTCCAGATAGACCCCGCCCAGCGCATCGGCCAAACCCTGCGCGATCGTTGATTTGCCGGCGCCGGATACGCCCATCACCATAATTGCCTTGTGCATGGATCAACGTCCTGGAATCACGCCACGCTTTTCGCCCTTGCCGACCCAGCCATCAATGGCCGCGACAGCCTGTTCGGCTGTGTCGATAAATTGGAAAAGCTCAAGATCATCTGCCGAAATCGTGCCCGCATCGGCCAGCGCATCCCAGTTGATGATCTTTTCCCAGAATTCTTTGCCAAACAGCAAGAACGGCACCCGCGCCATGCGGCCGGTCTGGATCAGGGTCAGGGCTTCGAACATTTCGTCCAAGGTGCCAAAACCGCCCGGAAACACGCAAACCGCCGAGGCGCGCATCAGGAAATGCATTTTGCGGATCGCAAAATAGTGAAAGTTGAAACACAGCTCGGGTGTCACATATTCATTTGGCGCCTGTTCATGCGGCAGCACAATGTTCAGGCCAATCGATTTTCCGCCCGCCTCTTGTGCGCCGCGATTGCCTGCTTCCATCACGCCGGGGCCACCACCGGTCACGATCACATCGTCTGCGCCGCCGGATTTCAGCGACCGTTCGGTCATGATCCGCGCAAATTCCTGCGCTTGCGCATAATACTCGGACAGGTCCGCCAGCGTTTGCGTGCGGGCCATATGCTTGTTCGCGGGCGATGGAATACGTGCGCCGCCAAACAAAACAATCGTCGAATTTATCCCTGCTTCATCCATCAGCATTTCAGGCTTGAGCAATTCCAATTGCAACCGCACGGGGCGCAATTCTTCGCGGCACAGAAAATCCTCGTCAGCAAAGGCAAGCGCGTAGGATGGTGCGCGGGTTTGCGGGGTGTCGGGAATATGGCTCGCTGCTTCGCGGTCTTGAGAACTATGGCGGAGTGGATGGCGGCGATCGTCGGTCATACTGCGTTTCCTCGCATTGCGCTTTTATGCTTTTCCGGTCTATAGCCCATGGCAACACGTGACCACAAGAAACCGGAGACCCCCGATGTCAAATGCTGCCCTTGAGACCGCAATCGAAGCCGCGTGGGATGCCCGCGATACGATTACCCCCTCCACCACAGGCGAAACCCGCGAAGCTATCGAAGATACGCTAAGTGCTTTGGATAGCGGCAGCCTGCGCGTTGCGGAAAAGCAAGACGATGGCAGCTGGCATGTGAACCAATGGGCGAAAAAGGCTGTTCTGCTTGGGTTCCGCATCAAAGATATGGAATTTCAATCCGGTGGCCCGCAAGGGTCCGGCTGGTGGGATAAGGTCGACAGCAAATTTGCAGGCTGGGGCGATGAAGAATTCGGCGCCGCAGGTTTTCGCGCCGTGCCAAACGCAATTGTGCGCAAGTCTGCATATGTGGCCCCCGGCGTTGTTTTGATGCCATCGTTCGTGAACCTTGGCGCCTATGTCGATTCTGGCACAATGGTTGATACTTGGGCAACTGTCGGATCTTGCGCACAGATCGGCAAAAACGTGCACCTGTCTGGCGGCGTCGGAATCGGCGGCGTATTGGAACCGATGCAAGCTGGCCCGACCATCATCGAAGACAATTGTTTCATCGGTGCGCGGTCCGAAGTCGTCGAAGGCTGCATCGTGCGCGAAGGCGCCGTTTTGGGCATGGGCGTGTTTATCGGCCAATCGACCAAAATCGTTGACCGCGAAACCGGCGAAGTCATGTACGGCGAAGTACCGCCCTATTCCGTGGTTGTTGCGGGCTCCATGCCATCCAAGAACGGTGTGAACCTCTATTGCGCCGTGATCGTGAAACGCGTTGATGCGAAGACACGGTCCAAGACCGGCATCAACGAACTACTGCGCGACTAAATGCTGTTCAGCCGCACAGTTGCGCGCAAACGCATCGCCGCGGGGAAACGCCCCACGCGGCGGGCGGCGTGGCTGCTTGTGCTGGCTGATGCGGTGATTGTCGGGCTTGTGCTGGCGGCGCTTTGGATGCCCGCCGTGACAGTGACCTATGTCATGCATATGTCGCTGATCTGGACCATCCTGTTTTTGATGGTGGTGATCTATCTGCCGGCGCAAATCGTGCTGATTATTTCATCGCTTTGGGCCGCAAAATCCCGCTTTGAAGAGGACGACAAATAATGGCCAAAAAAGAAAGCCGCCAAAAGGTATTCACGCTTTTGGTCGAAGTCGGACGCAACGAAAACGACGGCCTGCCCGAAGACGCATCAGGCGCCGCACTCATGTGCTACGCCAGCGGCGTGGACGAGGCGGAAGCGGTGCGCGAAACGGTCGCGATTCTCAAACAGGCCGACCTTGCGCCCTTGGATGTGTCAGGCTACGGCACGCTCGAAGAACGGCTCGAGGAAGGCCACGACATTTCCGACGAGGAAAAAGAACTGATGGCGCGCGCATTGGAAGAGAACAGCGTGATTGTCGCGCAGATGACGCCTTTTTTTGACAAAGCCTAATCACGCTGCAAAAACAGCGTGCCACCCTTGTCCAAGGTGGCAGCCCAGTCAGCGGCATCATCCGCGATGACGGCTTTGAAATCCGCCATGTTCGATTTTTCATCCGCGATCAAAAGCCAGCCCTTGGGCGCAACATGGCCGATCAACTTGGTCAGCACGTCAATCCGCGCCTGCCTGCCCAGCATATGCAGCGTGCGGTCTATCAGCACGACGTCAAACAGGCCGTCCGCCGCATAGGTCGTGATATCGGCCACTTCGCCGATTATTTTCAGACCTTCGCTTGCCGCCGCAGTATTGAGATCACGGATACCATGCGCGGAAAGATCAACGCCCACAACGCTGTGCCCCAACCGCGCGATAAACAGCGCATCGCGGCCATGCCCGCAGCCGACATCAAACACCCGCAGCGGGGCCGCGCCGCGCGCATTGAAGAAATCGACAATAACCTGCGTCGGCGCGCCAAGCGCATCCGGCGTTGTTCCGTACAAAGCATCGTAATCATATCCCTTGAAACAATGGTACGCCCATAAGCGGGACAAAGCCAGCGTAGGACCATTTGCATCCCCTTGGTTCTCGGGCTAGCCATGGCGCAAAGGAGACCCAGAATGCCCATTAATCCTGTTGCACTGACCGCTGATTTGATCCGCTGCCCCTCTGTCACGCCGGCTGAAGGTGGCGCGCTGGTGCTTCTTGAAAAGCTGCTAACGGACGGCGGATTCACGTGTACGCGTGTCGATCGCGGCGGGATTGCAAACCTTTATGCCCGCTGGGGGCGCCAAGGTGCCAACCGCACATTCGGGTTCAACGGCCATACCGATGTTGTCCCGATAGGGAACCGTGACGATTGGTCGGTTGATCCGTTTGGCGCTGAAATCAAGGACGGGTTTATGTATGGGCGCGGGGCCACGGATATGAAATCCGGTGTGGCCGCATTTGCCGCTGCCGCGATTGATTTTGTCGCCGATACCCCGCCTGACGGTGCAATAGTGCTGGCGATTACGGGGGATGAAGAGGCAGACGCGCTTGACGGCACGACCGCCCTGCTTGACTGGATGGCCACCAATAATGAGGCGATGACCGTCTGTCTGGTCGGTGAACCCACCTGCCCCAATGAAATGGGCGAAACGATGAAAATCGGGCGGCGCGGGTCGCTGACGGCGTGGTTCACGGTGCGCGGCGAACAGGGGCATTCGGCCTATCCGCACCGCGCAAACAACCCGCTGCCCGCGATGGCGCGACTGGTGGACCGGCTGTCGTCGCATGCGCTGGATCAGGGCACCGATCATTTTGATCCGTCGACATTGGCCGTTGTCACCATCGACACAGGTAACCCCGCAACAAATGTGATCCCCGCAAGCTGCAATGCCACCGTGAACGTGCGGTTCAACGATGCGCATTCCAGCCAGTCAATCATTGATTGGTTCGCAGATGAGGTCGCGCTGATCAAAGACACATTCGGCGTGGACACCGACATGAAAGTCAAAGTTTCCGGCGAAAGCTTTGTCACGCCGCCCGGCGCGCTATCCGATCTGGTTGCAAAGGCGGTAAAAGCCGAAACCGGGCGCACGCCGGAACTGTCGACATCCGGCGGCACATCGGACGCGCGGTTTGTCAAAGATCATTGTCCTGTTGTCGAATTCGGGCTTGTTGGCAAGACCATGCATCAGGTTGATGAACGGGTCGCCGTTGACCAGATCGGCCAGCTCAAATCCATCTATACACGTATCTTGCGGGACTACTTTGCATGATCGCAGTTGTCACCGATTATGCGCCCTGTATCGCATTGCGCCGCGCAGTGTTCATGGATGAACAGGGAATTTCCGAAGCCGAAGAAATGGACGGTCTTGACGAAGGGGCAATCCACCTTCTGGCGCATACTGGCGGGAAACCTGTCGGCACCGCACGGATCTTGATCGCGGGTGATACCGGCAAAATCGGGCGCATCTGCGTGCTGCGCGACCATCGCGGCACAGGGTTGGGTGCAAAACTGGTAAATGCAGCCATCGACCAGTTGCGCAAAATTCCGCATGTTTCGCGCGCACAATTGAGCGCACAAGACCACGCCATCGGGTTTTATGAAACGCTCGGCTTTGTCGCCTATGGGGCATTCTATGATGACGCAGGCATTGCGCATCGGGACATGGCGCGATCAATCTAGGTCGGGTGCAGACAGACTTTCACAGAAAGTCTGTTGCCAAATCCTTCATAAGGATTTGGCAACAGTTTCTTGTTTAGAAACTGTCCGCCCTTAACCTTATTGACCATCTATTGGTTCATTGCAGCGCACCGCATATTTGCTTAGCTCGAACCCAGTCGTCGTGACCCGAAATGTTTCCGGTAGTGGCTCAAGAAAATACATGTCACTGTCATGGATCTTGAGCGCATGGGTTTCACCAGCCGCAATAACGTAGCCATCCAAGTCGGCACGCCGGCGGGCTGGTACACCTTCATGCGTATAGATCACCTCGGATATGAGCAGATCATGATCCGTTTGATTTGAAACTGCCGTTAGCCCTGCATAATAGCCCACAGTACGCGCCGCCCCATCAAGCGTGTTGTCAATTTTGACCGATACACCTTCACCAAATGGCAAATGATAACGCACACGCCCCTGATCACAGCTTTCGGCCGTAAAAACCGTCAAAGCCTCGTAGCGCACTGTAAGTTCAAACCAGAAATAGTAGCCAGAGGCGGCCAGAAAGCCGGCAACAATCAAAAGACCGCGTGCCTTCTTATTCGAAAACTTTAGCGCGATCAGGACGGCCATCACTGCAACAAGAAACGGCACCCCCCAATAAAGCCCGTAAAAACCGAACTGCGATACCTGCATAGAAATCCCCGACCTGTTCACCTAGGTGCATCGCACCATCATCGGGTTGATATCTATATACTTTTACAGGTTAGGCACCCCGCAAAATATGTACCGGCACAAAACAGCCGAGACCACACAAATCGCGCCTAATTGCGCGTCATAAAACGCGGATTGACCTCGCCTTTAAAGCAGCGCGGGAAATACGGGTAGCTGTCGGTGGCAAAATAGGTATAGGTGCCATTCACCATGCCACCGTTGCATTCATCAAGCGTCCCGCTTTGGGCAACATAGGTGAAATCTTCCTCATAGGTCCCGTCATAGCGCCCCCCCGGCCCGCTTGGCCGTGTCCCCGCCTTCAACTGCCACGATGAAATTGCAGTTGCCGGACTATAGCGGATTTCAAACCCGTCAGGGGCATAGCCGATAAGGCTGCCCCCCTGCGAGGCCAGTAAATCACCGGACACGCCGTGGTAATGATAAAGCCCTGACTGGTCCACATGCGCGTTCTGGTCATCCATGCCAAGGCTGCGCGGGTTCTGCATGGCCTGCACGCGCCAGCCGCTTGACGGGTCACGGCCAACGCCGCGCCGCCCGTTGGGGTCATAATAACCCGCCGTATAGGGCCGGATCGGCACGCCTGTCACCGACACGCCCACCGTCATTTGCCCGCCGGTCACAGCACCCGTCAATTGCGGCACTGTTGAAAAACAAAACGTCAAACTCTGCGCCCGAAACGCATTCGGATTGCCGCGGTTGGGAAACCGGCCCATGTCGTGATTGGGGGCACCGTTTGACCTGATACATGTCATCTCGCCACGGGTTTCCACGCTGCTTTGGTTGTCATGGGCATGGGCGGTTTGTGCGGCAATGATCGCAATGAATGCGGCTGTACGAAGATGAGGCATATCCGGCTCCTTTGGGTGTCAGTCTTATGTACCACGGCTCTGCGCACTGTTTCCGTCGCGATTTCCTGACTTCACTTGCATCGGCCCTGCCCAATCCCCGTGACGGCCCTGATCTTCCGTGCTAGGGCTGGCGGATGATACGTATCCCGTCCAAATCCGAGATCCTTGAATGGATCGCCCAGAACCCCACCAAAGCCGCCAAGCGCGATATCGCCAAGGCCTTTGGGATCAAGGGTGCAGCCCGCATTGATCTCAAGCGCTTGCTCAAAGAGCTTGAGGACGAGGGCAAGCTGACCAAGCGCCGCGCATCCTACCGCGATGCCGAAGATCTGCCGCCGGTATCCGTTCTAGAAATTACAGGTCCAGATGCGGATGGCGATCTATTTGCGCGACCGCTTGAATGGAATGGTCAAGGTGCCGAACCCGTGATCTTGATGCTGTCGCGTGACGGCGATCCGGCGCTTGGCAAAGGCGACCGTATTTTGGGCCGCTTGACCGTCGACAAAACGGAACACCATTCACATACCGCCCGTATGATCCGCCGCATTGGCAGCAACCCGTTGCGCATTCTGGGCGTGTTTCGTGCAGGGTCCGAAGGCGGGCGCGTTGTGCCCGTGGACAAGGGCGCTGACAAGGAATGGACCGTCGCCGCCGATGCCACTGGTGGTGCCAAAGACGGCGAACTGGTCGAGGCCGAACAATCCGGCCCCAAGGGGCGCATGGGCCTGCCCAAGGCCCGCATTATCGCCCGCTTGGGTGATCCGAGTGCGCCGCGCGCCGTGTCCCTGATTGCGATCCACCAGCATGGGATTCCCGATCATTTCCCCGATGCTGTCGTGGCCGAAGCCGACGCAGCCAAACCCGCAGGGCTAAAGGGCCGCAAAGACCTGCGCGACATGCCCCTGATCACCATTGATCCATGGGACGCGCGCGATCACGATGACGCCTGTTATGTCGAGGCTGACCCCGACCCGAAAAACGCGGACGGTTTTATCATCTGGGTCGCGATCGCCGATGTTGCCCATTACGTGACTCCGGGGTCCGAGCTGGACATCGAGGCCCGCAAGCGTGGCAATTCCACCTATTTTCCCGACCGCGTCGTGCCCATGCTGCCAGACCGCCTGTCAGGTGATCTATGTTCGTTGCACGAAGGCGTTGAACGCGCCTGTCTGGCCGTCGCAATGCGTATCGACGCTAGCGGCAATCTGATTGATCACACGTTCCATCGCGGATTGATGAAATCAGTTGCCTCGCTCAATTATGAAGAAGTGCAGGACGCGATGGACGGGCGCGCCAACGACAAGGTTGCGCCGCTGATGGATGATGTCATCCGGCCGATTTATGCGGCTTACGATGCGTTGGTGCGCGCGCGCGAAAAACGTCAACCGCTTGAGCTTGATCTGCCCGAACGCCAGATTGTGCTGGGCGATGATGGCAAGGTCAGTTCTGTGAATTTCAAAGAGCGACTGGATGCGCACCGATTGATCGAGGAATTCATGGTGCTGGCCAATGTCGCCGCCGCCGAAACCCTGATCGCGAAAAAATCGCCACTGCTGTTTCGTGTGCATGAAGAACCCAATAGCGACAAACTGGATGCGCTGCGCGAGGTTGCACATGCGGCGGGGCTGGTTTTGGCCAAGGGACAGGTTCTGAAAACCGCCCATCTGAACCGGCTTCTGGCGCAGGCCAAGGACACAGAGAACGCGGAACTGGTCAATATCGCCACATTGCGGTCGATGACGCAGGCCTATTACAACCCTGAAAACTTTGGGCATTTCGGGCTTTCGCTCCGCGCTTATGCGCATTTCACGTCGCCGATCCGGCGCTATGCCGATCTGATCGTGCACCGTGCACTGATTGCGACACATGGTTGGGGCAAAGACGGGCTTAGCCCGTGGGATGTTGAACATCTTCCCGACACGGCCAAACTGATTTCCGACACAGAACGCCGGTCGATGGTTGCCGAACGCGACACGACTGACCGCTATCTGGCGGCTTTCCTTTCCGACCGGATCGGC
This sequence comes from Yoonia tamlensis, assembly GCF_900115105.1. Taxonomy (GTDB): domain Bacteria; phylum Pseudomonadota; class Alphaproteobacteria; order Rhodobacterales; family Rhodobacteraceae; genus Yoonia; species Yoonia tamlensis. Next base: position 126,054 of record NZ_FOYP01000001.1, on the reverse strand, counting down.
GCCGAAATGACGGGGCGGATCAGCGGGATCGCAAAATTCGGCGTGTTCGTAAAGCTGGACGAAACCGGCGCTGACGGTATGATTCCGATCCGCAATCTGGGGCGCGAATATTTCCATTACGATGCCGACAGCCAAACACTGATGGGCGCTGACACAGGGCTTATGATTTCATTGGGGCAGCGGGTCACCGTCAAACTGGCAGAAGCGACACCCGTTACCGGCGGGCTGATCGTGGAGTTGCTTTCGATTGATGATCGCGCGGTGCCACGTGGCCCGATGCGCGGTCGCGGCAAACCAGCACGGCGCAAAGCAGGTTCATCGCGCAAGAAGGCCGCAAAAATCGCGCGCAAGGTCAAACGCACGCGGCGCTAAAGATGATAGGTTAGCGCGTGACGTATCAATAGCGCGATACGGTCCGGCGCAATATCCTGCGCGGTTGCAAAATGCACCGCGCGGTTGCCTTCGACGTTATCAAGATCGGCAAATGCCTGCGCATATCGGCTGATCACAGTGGTCGCACAATGCGCATAGATCGCACAGCCGCCCGTTTTGGGGACGCCTAACCGCAAAGTCGTGCCTGATTTCGTTGTCGCAGTCAGATAGGCGGGCTGGCCCCATTTCAGGGTCTCGGTCAGTGGGCCGATCCTTGGATCTTGGGCCGCTTCATTAAATATCAGCTTGCGCAAGACCATTGCAGCAGCCTGCGCAGGCGCGGGGAAAGCATCAAAGGCGGCTTGCACCTTGGGGTCACAAACGGGTGTCATCGCCCGAACCTAGCCGCCCCCGCGGCCCCTGCCCAGCCGCAATGCGCGCTTTGCTGACCATAACTGACATCTGGCGCAAAGTTGATTTACGCAGCGCGTGATTCTGCACTAGGTTGCACGAAAAACAATGAGGCCAAAAAATGGATCGCAGACAGTTTCTTATGACAGGCACCGCTATCACGCTGGCACGGCCCGCCTTGGCCGATGCGCGCGGCTTTGGCACGTGGATCGCAAATTTTCGCGCACGCGCCAATGCCGCTGGCATTTCGGACCGCACGTTCGACGCCGCATTTCAGGGCGCACAATACTTGCAAGACAGTATCGAGCGTGACCGCAATCAGGCCGAATTCGTAAAACCGATGGCCGATTACATGGGCACAGCTGCCTCGGATGATCGGGTGCGCAACGGACGCGAAATGCTGCGCCAGCACGGGCGGCTATTGGCGCGGATAGAGGCCACTTATGCGGTCGAGCCACATGTCGTGCTGGCCGTCTGGGGCATGGAAAGCAATTACGGCCAGCGGCGCGGCGATACCCCGCTGATATCGACGCTTGCGACTTTGGCCTATGACGGGCGGCGCGGACGGTTCTTTGAAAGCCAGCTGATTGCCGCATTGAAAATCTTGCAAAACGGCGATGTCGCGCCGCAGAATATGACAGGGTCATGGGCTGGCGCGATGGGGCACACGCAGTTTATCCCGACTTCTTACGAAGCCTATGCCGTTGATTTCACCGGCGACGGGCGGCGCGATATCTGGGCTGACGACCCGAGCGACGCGCTGGCGTCAACGGCGGCCTATTTTCGCAGGTTTGGCTGGCAGCAAGGCCAGCCCTGGGGTGTCGAAGTCATTCTGCCGCGCGGATTTGACTATAACCAAACCGGCCGTAGCGTTTCGCGCAGCCCGGCGGCATGGGCGCGGCTTGGCGTGGGTGATATAAACGGGCACGCTGTGCCGAATTACGGTGATGCCTCGCTTATCACGCCAACGGGTGCAGGCGGCCCCGCGTTTCTGGTGTTCCGCAATTTCGATGTGATTTCGCGCTACAATAACGCAGAGGCCTATATCATTGGCGTCGGCCATCTGGGTGACCGGATACGCGGCATGGACGGGTTGCGCGCAGGGTGGCCTGCCGGCGAACGGCAGCTACGGCGCGCCGAACGGGTCGAACTGCAACAGTTGTTAAGCGACGCGGGCTATCAGACAGGGGGCATTGACGGGCAGATCGGCCCCAATTCGCGCCGCGCAATCCGTGCCTATCAGGCCGCGCAGGGGTTGATCCCCGACGGGCATCCGTCGCTGGGGTTACTTGAACGGCTCCGCTAGCAGCCGCCTTGCATGCAGGCGGTGATCTGGTCGCGCAATGCTTGCGAAGGTTCAGGGAAAATCATGCCGCCGCACGGGCCTGCTATCATGGTCACAGGTGTCTGGTCGGCGCGCACAAAAAACAGTGCGTCGATACCGCTTTGGGCTGTGCCGCAGTAATTTGCGGCGCATTCCACTTGTAACTGGGCAGGGCTGATAAAATCGGATGTGAAACCCGCGTTTGTTAACCCTTTGCCTTCGAACCGTGCGGGGATGGGTGCCGGTTCGCCGTCAAACGTGTCACGAAATCCCGCAGGGAGCGCCGTTTCATCAAACGAAAGCCGGCCATAAAGCACGTAATAGGGTTCGGGCGCCTGCGCGATCTGCGCAAATGCTGCAACCGGATCGGGACGCATACAACTAAGCGCCTGCAACTGACCAGCCATCAAGGCAAAAGTAAGGGTAAGTGTCACTTTTTTCATCGCAGGTACCTTTCTTTGGGGGGTTACAGTTTAGCTTTGAACGCGTCCAGAACCTGCGCATAGACCGCACGCTTAAAGGGCACAATTGCACCGACCAATTCACTGGGCGCGATCCATTTCCATGCCGAAAACTCGGGGTGCTTGGTTGCGATATTCACCTGATTATCCGCGCCATGATAGCGCAAAAGATACCATTTCTGTTCTTGCCCGCGAAACCGGCCCTTCCAGATGTTCGGCACCAGATCGAGTGGCAAATCGTAGGGGATCAGCCCCGGGCATTCGGCGTCGAGGCTGACCAGATTGGGGGTGATGCCGGTTTCTTCAAGCAACTCGCGCAGGGCGGCTTCATAGGTATTTTCACCCGGATCGACGCCGCCTTGCGGCATTTGCCAGGCATCTGTGTCGCGATCAATGCGCTGGCCGACAAAGATATGCCCGCGCGTATTGGCAAGCATAATCCCCACGCAGGGACGGTAGGGCAAGGCGGCAATTTCGTCTGGGGTCATCTGGGTCAATACCTTTGGTACAATCGGGTGCATCTCGCATCATATATGCACCAAGGTCCAGCGGCTATGCGATAACAAGCCGTGATCCGCAGGTGATCCGCTGCGCAATCCAGCGCAGATGATCACGCCGAAACGCAATGCAACCTGCCGTCGGTCGCCCCGGCCCGCGCCACTGGTGGATAAAAATAGCCGATCCCTTGCCAGCGGCGGCATGCGGATAGTTCCAGTCGGTAACCAATATCAGGTCATACATCGGATCCGCGCGACGCAGGTGTTCGTGGCTAAACCCATGCGGTGCGCGCACCCGATGATTATAGGCAGGGTCCGACACGTCATCCGACCACAGATCACGCGGGCCGATAGGGCGCGCCCAATCCGCAGGTCGCGCCATCCGGTCAGCGCGGTAAAACATGTCAACAATCCGGTGGGTGCCAACGGGGGTTGCGCCGTCGCCTTCGGTTTTGTCGGATGCTAACCCGCCACGCCCGATCGTACAGGCAAAGCGCCGGTTCATAAACCGCAGGTGGGTTGGGGTCAAAACGAGGTCAATCGGCTTCATAGCAAACTGATACCCAACCACCGTTTTCGGCGCAACGGCGCGCTGGTGTCATCAAATCTGGCACTATCGTTTCTTCAACAAATACCGACGGAAATAATCTAGCCTACGTATAACGTTGGATGTCAGCCAAAACTGGCGCCTTTAGCAACGTGTGTATTGTTATGAGTATGGCTTTGGAAATTCTGAAAATCCTGACGCCCAATGAATTGGCGCGGCTTAATTGCGCGCGCGCCTGTTCGAAAACAATGGCCTGTATGGGGTTTGAAGCTGCCAGTTTGATAAAACTGCGGCTCGCCGAAACGGATCGCGACGGATCACTTTCCATCACCAGCCTTGGCCAAGAAGTGCAAAGCCTTGCGCGGCGGCACCCTGACCTTGCACATGCATTAAAGCAAGAAACATCCGCCAACCCGTGAACGGCTAGAGCAAGTGGCCTGATTTTTCGGCTTTGGTTGCCAAATACCCGTGATTATGCGCGTTTTCGCCAACTTTTAGCGGCACCCGTTCAACAACCGTAATGCCGCAGCTTTCCATTTTTGCGACCTTCGCGGGGTTATTGGTCAGCAGTCGGGTCGCGCCAAACCCCATCCGCTTGAGAATCTCAGCGCCGATCCGGAAATCGCGTTCATCGTCTTCAAATCCCAAACGGTGATTGGCCTCGACCGTATCAAACCCCTGATCTTGCAGGGAATAGGCGCGCATTTTATTCGCAAGCCCGATACCGCGCCCTTCTTGGTTCAGATACAGCAGCACCCCTGCCCCTTCGGCACCCATCTGCGCCAGTGCCCCGCGCAATTGCGGGCCGCAATCACATTTGAGCGACCCAAGCAGATCACCCGTGAAACAGGCCGAATGCAGCCGTGATAGCACGGGTTTGCTGCGGTCGGGCCTGCCGATTTCAACGGCATAATGTTCCTCTGCGCCATCATCGGGGCGAAAAATATGAAGCCGCCCCGCCTCGGATACCGACAGTGGCAGGCGCGCGCTGACAATCGGGTTCAGCGGGCTGAGCCCGTCGTCGATCGCAGCGGATGCAGGCACCAACGTCAGGTTCTGCGCCCGCGCAAATTCAGCCGCTTGGGCGATAGGCAACACAATTGCGGCCGGCAACAGGCGCGCGGCCTTGGTCAGGGCAATTGCCGCGCGGTGCATCGCCGCATCGCCAGCGCGCAGGCTCTGGACTGGCCCTTTCATCGGTGCGCGCAGATCATCCGCTGGATCGGATATCGACAAAACCCACGCAAGCGACGCATCGGCAGGCAGCGCAATTCGCGCGACATCGCCATCATATGCGGGTGCCTTGAGCGTCTGGGCACGCCGGCTTGTCAGGGCAAGCGACGGCTCTCCGCCAAGGTTGCGCAATGCGGCAAGCCGTTCTGCGGTCAGGGTCTCGGCGGCGAGAACAACCGCGCCACCCTCAAGCACCACAGGCACCCCCATGCGCAGATCCGCCCGCGCACGTGCCAACCGCTCTGTAATATTCGGTGAAAATTCCATGTAGACGCCCGTATTCTGTTTCAAACGGATACCCTGTTCTGAAGCAAAGTGAAACATTTGCACGTTTAATCACACGAGCGTGTGAAAGTTTGACGGAAAACCTTGTCTCATACGTATCAAAGGCACATTTCTAGTGGGTAACGAAGGAGGATGTGATGGCACAACTCAAGAAAATTCTACTGGTCGACGATGATGACGACCTGCGCGAAGCATTGGGCGAGCAATTGCTGATGACCGAGGACTTTGATGTCTTTGAAGCCGACGACGGTGCGAGCGCGATGGTAAAGGCCAAAGAAGGACTTTACGATCTGATGATCCTTGATGTCGGCCTGCCTGATACCGACGGCCGCGAACTCTGCCGCGTGATGCGTAAACAAGGCGTGAAATGCCCGATTCTGATGTTGACCGCGCAAGACAGCGATGCAGACACAATTCTGGGTCTTGATGCCGGCGCCAACGATTATGTCAGCAAACCGTTCAAGTTCCCCGTACTTCTGGCGCGGATCCGCAGCCAGCTGCGCGCGCATGAACAGTCTGAGGATGCGGTGTTCCAGCTGGGGCACTATACATTCAAGCCTGCCCAAAAAATGCTGATAACAGAAGACGATAAGAAGGTTCGGCTGACCGAAAAAGAGACGAATATTCTCAAATATCTCTACCGTTCAACCGACGGAGTTGTCGCCCGCGATGTGCTTTTGCACGAGGTTTGGGGCTATAATGCGGGCGTGACCACGCACACATTAGAGACACATATTTACCGTCTTCGCCAAAAAATAGAACCAGATCCGTCCAATGCGCGCCTTCTTGTGACCGAATCTGGCGGTTATAGATTGGTGGCGTAAGGTTACTCCCCCGGTTGCATGGCTCCTCCCCCAGCATGCGACCGGGCCCAAGAATACCGCCGGTGATCGGTTCATATCACCACCTCCCTGTTGGACTTGCCCGGGCTCTATGCCCGGGTTTTTTTGGGTGGTGCGCGAACGGCCATCAGCAAGCTCAGCCCAACGCCTGGTTCCAATCCGCTATCAAATCGCCGATATCTTCGATCCCGACCGACACGCGGATCAGGTTTTCAGGGATGCCTGTGTGCGGTTCAATCGTGTGGCGGTGCTCAACAAGGCTTTCGACCCCGCCGAGCGACGTGGCGCGCAAGAACAGTTCCAGCTTGCCCACAACCCGCAGCGCGTCTTGCTTGTCGCCTTTGACCAAAACGGACAGCAACCCACCAAATCCGCCCGTCATCTGGCGTTTCGCAATTTCATGTCCGGCGTGGTGCGGCAGGCCGGGGTAGAACACATCCGCGACTTGCGGATGATCAAACAGATGTTCGGCCAAACTTTGGGCGTTCTGCGTCATCCGTTCAACCCGCAATGGCAGCGTGCGCATGGAACGCGTCAGCAACCATGCCTCGAACGGCCCCAAAATCGCGCCCGCCCCTTTGCGGTCCGCGCGGATGTCTTGCCAGATTTGCGCGTCTGGCCTGCCCGTCGACAAGACCCCTGCAAGCACATCCGAATGGCCGTTGATCGCCTTGGTCGCTGAATGCATCACAATGTCCGCACCATGCGCAAGCGGCTGCATGAGAATCGGTGTCGCGGCGGTTGCATCCACGACCAAGGTGGCTTTTGTCGCATCAGACAACGCGCGAATATCCACGCTCTTAAGCCAAGGGTTTGATGGCGTTTCAACAAAAATCAACGCCGGATCATGTTTGGCACATGCCTGCGCAAGATCCGGCACGTCGGCCTCAATCAGCGTCACATCGCGCCGCGCACAAAAATCGCGAATCCACGCGGTTGTGCCCCAGTAAATGCCGGATTGGATAACGGCAGTTGCGCCATTTGGCAGGGTGCGGAACACCGCGGCGATTGCCGCCATGCCGGAGGGGAACAGCAACGTGTCAGCCGCACCTTCTAGCTGCTGCAACACTTTTTCAGCCTGCCGCAAATTGTCCGAATTATCGCGCGCATAGATGTTATCGGCGCGCAGTAATTCATAATTTTCATCACGCGTAAACGTGGTTGAGGGCTGCAAAGCAGGCACAACGCCGCCCGATTGCGGGTCAAGCGCACCTGCGGCATGGGCCGCGATGGTCGCTGGTTTCAGATCATGTTTCATTGCGGCATCTGGCGCGGTTTTGGCCGCGATTGCAAGCCCCCGAAAATTGCCTAGCAGGCCATATCACCTGACACGTCTTGCGCCCTGCCAAATAACAATCCCAAATTTCGCCGCACCACATTTGCCCAGATCAGTGCTGGCAAGCTTTTTAGAAAATCGCGCGCCGATCCCTTTCCGGCCTTGCGGAAGGTTTCCAATGCAATCTTGGGGGTGGCGGGGCGAAAATAGTTTTTGGCCGATATTGTCCGCCCCGCAACCAAAGCCTCAAGCGCGCGCGCAGTCACCCCAGGGTTATTCCATGACGCGCGAAAAACGACGCACCCGTTCCGGTTAATAATGAACACCGCATTGGGCATCCCGCCAAAGGCCCGATGCCCCGCGCCGTCAATCCCGTCGATCAGGATTTCGCGTGTTTCGCCATCGGCTTCGGCCAAACGGTTGGCGCAGGAATGCTTTTGCGCAAAATCCTGATGCACCGGAATCGCCACACCCGGGTGGGCTTCGCGGACATATAGAACCGCGTGGACAGCGTTGGAATGCTTACGCGCCAGCGCCGTCATTGCCTTGCGCCGCGTCTGGAATAGCGGGCAGGTAATGCTGCCCAACTCAAGCACCAGAAAATCAGCGTCAAATTCCAGCAACTGTCGCTGTGTGCCAGCCAAAGTCGTGACGACGATATCTGGGGCCTTGGCCCCAAGTGCGGGGCCATTTACCGACGTGAAATCATAATCCGACGCCGCGAACGTGGCATAATTGTAATCACCCATAGGACAGCTCCTTGTTATTGGAACCAATCCTACACCGGAATCATCATGGCTGTCAGCAATTGGGCAAGCGATTGCGACAGGTGTGCTAGGTCACGAACTGGTCGCGCGCATAGCCTTGAATATAAAGCAGCGCGGTAAGATCACCGTGGTTGATCCGCACGTCACATTCTTTTTGAACCGACGGTTTGGCATGCAGCGCGACACCCGTGCCTGCACGGCCCAGCATGCCCAGATCATTGGCGCCATCGCCCACGGCCAGCACGTCAGCCTCGGCGATGCCCAATTTCGCGGTGATTTCTTCAAGCGCGGTCACTTTGGCCGCCTTGCCCAAAATCGGCAGTCCCGGCGCGCCGGTCAGTTTGCCATCCGCGACCAGTAACGTGTTGGCGCGGTTTTCATCAAAGCCCAATTCAGCAGCGATTCGCGCGGTGAACGCGGTGAACCCGCCCGACACAAGCGCGGCATAGGCACCATTGGCCTTCATCGTTTGCAACAACACCCGCCCGCCGGGCATCAGGGTAATGCGTTCATCCAGCACCTTGGTGATCACCGATTCTGGCAGGCCGGCAAGCAATCCAACCCGTTCGGTCAGCGCTTCGTTGAAATCCAATTCGCCGTTCATTGCGCGCGCTGTGATGTCCGCGACGCGCGGGCCAACACCGGCCTCGGCAGCCAGTTCATCAATGCATTCCTGTTCGATCATGGTGCTATCCATATCGGCCAACAGCATTTTTTTACATCTGTTTTCAGATGGTTGTACAATCAGATCAACGCCCGCGCTTTGCAAGTCTTTCCAGACATCCCATTGGTTATCTGGCAGTTGCGCGATGCCAAATTCGGCGACTTCGTCCACAGATAGCCAAACCGCGTCCCCCCCGCCCCAAGCGTTGCGCAGGTTTTCGACCAGCGCCAATTCAAGATTGCGTTTTTCGGGGTTCGTCAAAAGCGTGACCGTGAACATCGTGTTTCCTATGCGCGTCAAAGGGTGTCGCAAAAAGCGGCTCAAGCGGCGGTCTAGCGTCATTTTGTCCATTGTGAAAGTCAAAGTCAGGCTCTATGTCCGGCCGTGGGACACCCTTCCCCAACGAAGGGCATATATCTGTGAGGATACCAGCAATGGTTAAGACCAAACCGGCAACGCGGCCGTCAAATGCGCGTTTTTCTTCTGGCCCATGTGCCAAACCCCCCGTATGGAATCTGGATGCTTTGCGTGACGCCCCTTTGGGCCGGTCACACCGTGCATCCGTGGGCAAGGCAAAGCTTGCCGAAGCGATCGAGCTGACCCGCGACATTCTTGGCATTCCCGCTGACTACCGCATTGGCATCGTGCCTGCGTCCGACACCGGTGCTTTTGAAATGGCGATGTGGTCCCTGTTGGGCGAACGCCCTGCGGAAATGGTCGCTTGGGAATCTTTCGGCGCGGGCTGGGTCACAGATGTGGTCAAGCAGCTGAAAATCGAAGCCACAGTGCACACTGCCGAATACGGCGAAATCGTCGATATGGCGGCGCTGAACTATGATAATGACGTATGTTTCACTTGGAACGGCACCACATCCGGCGTGCGCGTGGCCAATGGCGATGTGATCCCAGGTGACCGCGCTGGTCTGACACTCTGCGATGCGACATCTGCCGCATTTGCCCAAGACCTGCCTTGGGACAAGCTGGATGTCACGACATTCTCTTGGCAAAAAGTCATGGGCGGCGAAGCGGCCCACGGTATGCTGGTTCTGTCGCCCCGCGCTGTCGAACGTCTGGAAAGCTACACACCTGCGTGGCCATTGCCAAAAATCTTCCGCATGACCAAAGGCGGCAAGCTGATCGAAGGTATCTTCCGCGGTGAGACCATCAACACACCGTCAATGCTGGCGGTTGAAGATTACCTTGTCGCGCTGAAATGGGGCCGTTCAATCGGTGGTCTGGATGCGCTGATCCACCGCGCCAATGCCAACGCGCGCGCGATCTGGAATTTCTGCGCCGAAAACGACTGGATCGCCAATTTGGCGGTTGATCCGGCGACGCGGTCAAACACATCTGTGTGCCTGAAATTCACCGACGACCGGATCAAAGACGGCGCTGCATTCGCCAAAGCCGTTGCAAAACGCCTTGAGGCTGAAAACGTCGCGCTCGATATCGGTGCTTACCGTGATGCGCCTGCGGGTCTGCGGATCTGGTGCGGTGCAACGGTTGAGACATCGGACATCGAAGCCATGCTGCCTTGGTTGGCATGGGCCTTTGAAACCGAAATCGACGCGCAATAATTTCTAACAATTCCGGCAGCGGCGATCAAATTTTGCGAAATTTGATCTGCCGCGCCATCTAAAAAGGATAGCTGACAATGGCACCTAAAGTACTTATTTCCGACAAACTTTCCGAAGCCGCCGTGCAGATCTTCAAGGATCGCGGCATTGACGTTGATTTCCAGCCCGACCTTGGCAAAGACAAGGACAAGCTGCTTGAGGTCATCGGCCAATATGACGGCCTTGCGATCCGCTCTGCCACCAAAGCGACCGAGAAAATCATCGCCGCTGCGACCAATCTCAAGGTCATCGGCCGCGCGGGTATCGGTGTGGATAACGTCGACCGCGAAGCGGCATCCCGCAAGGGTATCATCGTGATGAACACGCCCTTCGGCAACATGATCACGACAGCCGAACATGCGATTGCGATGATGTTCGCCGTGGCGCGCCAGATTCCCGAAGCATCTGCATCCACACATGCGGGCAAATGGGAAAAATCCAAATTCATGGGTGTCGAGCTGACAGGCAAAACACTGGGCGTTATCGGCGCCGGCAACATCGGCTCAATCGTCTGTGACCGCGCACGCGGCCTGAAGATGAAAGTCATCGCGATGGACCCGTTCCTGTCCGAAGAACGCGCCACCGAAATTGGCGTTGAAAAGGTCGAGCTGGACGAATTGCTGGCGCGCGCCGATTTCATCACCCTGCACGTGCCATTGACCGCGGACACAAAAAACATCCTGAGCGCAGAAAATCTTGCGAAAACCAAAAAAGGCGTGCGCATCATCAACTGCGCCCGTGGTGGTCTGGTGGACGAAGCCGCATTGGCCGAACTGCTGAAATCCGGTCATGTTGCTGGCGCGGCTTTTGATGTATTCGCCGAAGAGCCCGCGACCGAAAACCCGCTGTTCAACCTGCCAAACGTTGTGGTCACCCCGCATCTTGGTGCCGCGACAACCGAGGCACAAGAAAACGTGGCCCTGCAAGTGGCCGAACAAATGTCCGACTACCTGCTGACAGGCGCTGTGCAGAACGCATTGAACATGCCGTCCGTGACTGCCGAAGAGGCCAAGATCATGGGCCCTTGGATTAAACTGTCGGGTCACCTTGGCAACTATATCGGCCAGATGACGGACGAGCCGATCAAAGCCGTGAACATCCTGTTCGACGGCGAGGTGAGCACGATGAACCTTAAGGCGCTGACCGCGTCGACGATTGCCGGGATCATGAAGGCATCAAACCCTGACGTGAACATGGTTTCTGCGCCGGTCGTTGCCAAAGAACGCGGCATGAAAATTTCAACCACCAAGCAAGACCAATCCGGTGCCTTTGAAGGTTATGTCAAGGTCACCATCGTTACCGACACCCGCGAACGCTCTATTGCGGGGACGGTGTTTAGCGATGGCAAACCGCGCTTTATCCAGATCAAAGGCATCAATATCGACGCCGAAGTTGGTGAGCACATGCTTTACACAACCAACGACGATGTTCCTGGCATCATCGGGACATTGGGTACGCTGCTTGGCAAAAATGAAGTCAACATCGCGAACTTTACACTTGGGCGGGCGGTCCAGAAAGGCGAGGCAATCGCCCTGCTTTATATCGACGCGCCCATGCCACAAAGTGCGATTGACGATCTCAAGGCGACCGGATTGTTCAAACAGGTCAAGCCGCTCAGCTTTGACATCTAACAAGACAAGGCGCATGGGAGACCATGCGCCTTTTTACATTTATCCGAGGAAAGACCATGCCCCCTATCTATGCCATCGGCGATATTCACGGGCAAAAAGAGATGCTTGACCATGCGCTGGCATTGATCACAGCTGACGGCGGTGATGACGCGCAAATTGTGTTCTTGGGTGATTACGTCGACCGTGGCCCTGATAGCCGAGGCGTGATCGAAACCCTGATGGCGGGGCAATCCGCGGGCAAGCCTTGGACCTGTTTACTCGGCAATCACGACCGGTTTCTTGCGCGGTTTTTCCGCGAAGGCCGCCAGCATGACCCACGCGTAAAATCAGGATTGAACTGGCTGAACCCCCGGCTTGGCGGAGTGCAAACGCTTGCGTCATATGGTGTGCATGGCGAAATGCATTTTGCGGAACAAGAATTTGGTGAAACCGAAGAATTATTGCATAGCGAGATAGCGGCAGGTCGTATCACACCCGATGCGTTGATCGCCGCCGCGCAGGCTGCCGTTCACGAAAACCATATCGCGTTTATCGAAAGCCTGCCGTTGTGGCATGAAACCGAACAACTGCTTTTTGTGCATGCAGGGCTGCGCCCGCATATTTCGCTGCCCCACCAAGACCCCGATGATCTGATCTGGATCCGCGAGGGTTTTCTGGAGACGGGTCACAATTTCGGCCAGCTTGTTGTGCACGGCCACACCGCGCTGGATCACCCGCAGCATTTTGGCAATCGCGTTGATCTGGACGGCGGTGCAGGATACGGTCGCCCGCTTGTCCCCGCCGTATTCGAGGGCCGCCACTGCTGGACCCTGACCGAAACGGGCCGCGTGCCGCTATTGCCTTAATCAAACTGCCGCATGAATTTGCGGTCGATGCGGTTTTTCAAACGCCACAGCAGCGGACCATGCCATGCAAGCCCGAATTTTTCAGCCAAAGCGGATTTGCCGCCCAGCGAGACAAGCTTCAGGTAGTCTTTTTGTGGCTTATAAGCCTGCATCGCGCCACCCGAAACCGCCGCGCGCAGGTTGTTGAACAGCACCGGCGCCTGACGGACCGCATAGACACCGGCCTTGGGTCGTGGATCAAACCCCAGATGCGCACAATCACCAACCGCAAAGATTTTCGGGTCATCTGACGCAAGCGTCGGATCAACAATGATGTACCCTTTATGCAGTGCCAGCCCTGTGTCCGTGATCCAGTCGTGAGGCTTGGCACCCGCAGCACCAACCGTAAATCCGCTTTCTATTTCGCTGCCATTCGCCAAAGTGACACTGCTTTCCGTCAACATGTCGACCGCTGCATCTTCAAGGATCGTAACACCCTGCGCAGCCAAAGCAGCACGCATTTTTCGACGCGCCGTATCGCCCAGCGCGGTTAAGACGTTGCTGCGATCAATCAGCGTGACCTTCGGGGAAAGGTCCGCAAGCGCATGCGCCATCGCCATGGCAAGCTCTGCCCCAGCAACCCCGCCACCGATCACGGCGATCTTGGGCGCTTGGGCCGTCGCGCGATATTGGTCCCACCGGCTAGCAAAGGCACCCAGCGGTTTGGCGGGGGTGCCATGTTCAGAAAATCCGGACATTTGCGGCATCTCTGATGTGATACCGATATCAACAGAACACACATCATAAGTTATCGGCGTCTGCCCCGATATAGCAACGGTTTGTGCGCCCCGATCTATCGCGATGGCAGCCCCGTCGATCAACTCCGCACCTGCGAACTTGGCAAGTTTGACCAGATCAATATCCAGTTCTGCGCGCGCATAATGGCCTGCCACGAACCCTGGCAACATGCCTGAATAGGGTGCCGTCGGGCCCGGATTGATCACGGTGATGCGCGTGTCAGGTAGCGGGTTCATCCCCCAAAGCCGAAGAACCAGCGCATGACAATGCCCTCCACCAATCAATACGATATTCTTGTGGGGTTGACCGGTCATTACGGCGACAACCACTGGCCAACCCAATGGCCGGCATGTGTGAACTGCGCCCGCCGATGATCAGCCCCGAGATGGACCACATCAATGTGCACGATCTGGCAAGTCAGTACGGCAAATGTCGCCGGATCAGGCTGTTTGACGTAATCAAGTGCGGCTTTGATCGGCGCGCCGGGTGGCGGCACGACCCCGTAAGACTGCTGTGCATGATCAGGGATCATATCCCAAAGCGCACGGGTCGCGTCTCCGGATGCGATGCTGACATTGGCCTGCATGCGCAGTTGTAAATCCTGACCGGCATCCCACAGGTGCAGCGCTGCGCGGGGATGTGCACGCAGACTGCGTATTTTGTCTGAATGCAAATCTGTGTGCACGGTAATGCTGTGATCCTCGGGGTTTGCACTGCGCAGCACAACGGTGCGCAGCTCTGGCCAGCCATCCTGTGACACCGTTGCAAAATTTATCAGGCGCGCAGGATCGCCCGCATCCGCAACGCCACGTGCCAGGGTTTCCCACACGCGGCATCGCAGCCCTTCAAATGTCTCAAACCAGTTATTCATAGCCTGTCATCTCAAGATATCCGCGCCCGTTATGGCTTCCTGTTACGCGAACAGGTCCTTCCCAATAAGGAACGCTGGTCGCCATCCATGCATGATTGTTTACTGCGCTCACCGTGGCATCAACCCCATATGCCGGCAATGTGACCTGCCAGCGCACCGGAACGCCATGATCGTTTGTTGTCAGCGGGACAGCCTGAAACGCCCCGTCCGCAAACGGTGTCGCCTGACCGTCTTTTGCGATCCACGTGGCCGACGTGTAATGATCCCCGTCGGTTTGCTGCAACCGGAACCCCATCAGTTTGGCCCCATCATCAAATGACAGCGAAAACCAGTCCCAGCCGGTTTGATTGGCACCCAAAGGCTGGCTCGACCATTCGCGGTCAAGCCACGCCTGCCCGGTCACTGGTACGTCACCCTGCGGCAGGGTCAACACGCCCGCGATGTCGAAATAGGGTTGGGAATAGTAGTAAGACGCTTGGCCCTCGGCTGATTTCACGGAAAATCCCGCATCTCCGTGAAACACCAGCGGCCCTTGGGCTGTCAGGTTCATATCATAGGCAAAATCAGCGCCTGACGCCGCCATTTGCATATTCGTCCAATCGCCGGACAATTCCCAATCGTCGATCCATGCGCTGAACGGATCGGCTGTCACCCCCGCCTGCCCGATGCCGCCCCGACCCAGCCTTTCGCTGACATAGTGATTATCGGGCGTGGTCACGGCGGCGTGCCCCATCCATAGTTGCGGGGTGCCCCATCCGCTGCCTGCTTCGGGCGCGAGGGCAGAGCGAAACAAGGTCCACTGCAACCCGTAATCCGTGCCGTCCGGCCCCTGCAGGTTGGCGGTCAGATACCACCATTCAATGCGGTAATCATGATGCGCGCCGTGATCCGCGGGGAAGGCAAAGGCATAGCCCGGTTGTGGCACAGAAAACCCTTCGGCAGCGGTGCCAAGTCCGGCAAACCCTTGGGCGTTGGCTGTGATCGGCAGCAGGGAAAACAGCAGCACCTTAACGTTCATTTGAAAACACCTTGAGCAAATCAGCAGGCGGGGTACGTGCCAAGCGGCGTGCAGGCCAAAGCGCCGCAAGCGCGGCCGCAAGCAGCGCAAAGACGCCCAGCCGCGCGTAATCCAGCGGAAACAGATACATTGGCAGTTTCCACCCGAAGGCCGCGACATTGACCACCGACAAAAGCGCCCAAGCCAGCGCCAAACCCAGCGGCAACGCGATCACCGCCGTCAGCATCGCCAGCAAGACCGCGCGCAGCAGTTCGAGCCGCCCCAATTGCGCCCGTGTCATACCCATGGCCCATGCCGGCGCAAGTTGCGGCACACGCATTGCGGCAAGGGTCAGCAGGCTCATCAATATCGCGAACCCCGCAACCGCGAGGGTCAGGATATTCAGCGCCGTGGTCACGGTAAACGTGCGTTCAAAAATCGCGAGCGATACGGCTTTGATCCCTGCTTGATTGATGATCTGCGCGGGTGAAATATCTGTTTCCGATGTCAAAGCCGCCACAAAGCCGGACACGTCGTTGGGCGCAATCCGCAGGCCAAAACGATCCGCAGCGACATCGGGATAAAGATCCGCAAACAGCGTATCGGCGATAATTGCCTGACCGATGGGGTTACCATAATCGCCATAGATGCCGGAAATCACCATATCGCGCCCTTCGATGTTGGTGCTGTCGCCAACCGCAAGCCCCGCCCGTCGCGCCAGCTGTTCGTTGATCAAAACCGTTTCGCCCGCAAATGTCGTGTCCCAATGGTCCGCCGTGCCCTCCAGCATCATCCAATGATCGCGGTAGGTGGCGTGATCACGGGTGCCGTGGATCTCGGTCGGTTGGCCGGCAATGGTGATTTGGGTCGACACAATCGGCAGCACCGCATCAACGCGCGGTGTGGCATAGGTGACAAATGCAGCGGCTTGGGCCGGATCGGCGGTGTCGACATAGAGCTCTGATGTCAGCCGCTGATCTAGAAATCCGGTAAAGGTCGTGCGAAAGCTTGATACCATCGTCGACACGCCCACATTTGCCGCCATCGCCAATAGCAGCGCCATGAGCGCGAGCGACAACCCCGGCAATTGCTGCCGCGTATCGGCCCAAAACCATTGCGCGGCGATGGTTTTTGCGCCCTTGCTTGCCAGCGCCAGCACGCGGTCCAGCACAAAAGGCAGCAAGAGCGCCGCGCCAATCAGCAAACAGGCCAGCAATGCAAACCCCGCGATCAGCCCCTGTGCCGTCAGCCCAAGGATCACGCAAATCCCCAGCAACAACGCGGCAATCGCAGCCTGCGCCCCTGCGCGCCGCCCTGCCGCCATCGCCAGCGCTCGCTTTTGCGCGGCGGCAAGCAAGGGCATTTTTGACAGCTTCCACAGGGCGCCCGTCGCCGCCAGCGCCGTGCCGCCCAGCGCAATCACCAGCCCGGACAGCCACCACGCAGGCCGCAATTGCAACGTGCCCGATACATCCGCGCCATAAAGCCCGCGCAAGGTTGCCGCCACATCCGGCAGCAAAAGCGCCGCGATGACATAACCCAAGAACACGCCGACCAGCCCCGCAACCAGCGCGAAAATCATCAGCTCGGCGGCCATAAGCAGCACCAAGCGGCGCAGCGGCACGCCAAGCGCGCGCAGCGTTCGCACCACGGGGCGGCGCTGTTCAAACGCAAGCCCGATCGCGCCGTTGACGATGAAAATCCCCACCGCAAAGGCCAGTAATCCAAAGGCAGAAAGGTTCAGGTGAAAGCTCTCGGTCAGCTGCGCCGTATCCGTGGATGCCTGCGCGCGCTGGCGGATCAGGTCGGGCGCGATTAGCGCCAGATCGGCTTGGCGGAGGGGTTGGTCGGGCGCGATGACCAGCCTGTCGATTTCACCCGCACGGCCCAAGATATCTTGGGCAACGCCAATGTCCGTCACAGCCGTATCAGGGGCCGCGTTTTCGCTGATGATAACCGTAAATTCGGGCAAGCGCGCCGCGACATCCGCAGACCCCAAAAGCTGCCCCTGTCCGGTGAAAAACCCTGTGATCGCCTGATCTTGGGCCAATTGCGCTGCACCCATGCTGCCCGGCGCGGTTAGCGGATCAACCCCGATAATGCGCACACCGTTTAGCTGGCCCGCAATCACCGGGCTAACGAGCCAGCCCCCACGCCGCAGCGCGATATAGGTTGCCATATCAATCGGTTGCCCGTCGCGGCGCAAAAGCCGGTCAAAATTGCCCTCGCCCAAGGTGGTTGATGCAGCGCGGTAGCTTGCGCGCGCTTCGGCGTTTACGGCCTGCACACCGGACCAAAGCGCGGTGGCCAGCGCCAACCCCGCAAGCAGCGTGAACAATTGCAGCGGGCTGCGCCACCAATGCGACAAAAGCGCATGCAGCGTCGCGCGTGTCATGCGATCTGGCCCGCGCGTAGATGCACGCGGCGCTGCATCCGTCCGGCCAGTGCCTGCGAATGGGTCACCATCAACAGCCCAGCCCCCGTGTCGCGCACCAGTTCAAGGATCAAATCCATCACGGTGGCGGCGGTATCTTCATCAAGGTTCCCTGTGGGTTCATCGGCCAGCACCAACCGCGGTTTTGGCGCCAAAGTACGTGCGATGGCCACGCGTTGCTGCTGCCCCCCCGAAAGCTGTTCGGGGTATTTGTTCAACTGCGCCTCCAGCCCCATGCGCGCGGCCAGATCAGCCGCCCATTGCGCATCATACTGCCCCGCCAGTCGTGCTTGAAACGCGATATTATCAACGACCTTCAGGCTTGGGATCAAGTTGAACTGCTGGAACACAACGCCAACCGTTCCGCGCCTGACCGCAGCGCGCCCGTTATCGTCAAGCGCGGCAATATCAGTGCCAGAAAGCACCACCCGCCCTTGGTCGGGCGTGTCCAGCCCGCCGATAATATGCAAAAGCGTACTTTTGCCACTACCGGATTCGCCTGTCAGCGCCAGCGTCTCGCCAGCGGCAAGCGACAGGCCAATACCGCGCAAAACGGCAAACGGGCCATCGGCGGTGGCATAGGTTTTGTGGATGTTTTCGACAGTTAGCACAGTGATCCCTCGCGGCTTGTCTATGACTAGCACAGTGATCCACAAAGGAAACGCCGCAGACGTCGATAAATTATGACCTCACGTTTTTCTGGCCCTGATCAACCGGTGGCGTAAGATAAGGTAAATCAAAACAACAGGGGTCACCGATGACTGATATTGTAATTCTTGGCGGCGCGCGCACGGCGATTGGGACTTTTGGCGGGGCGTTGGCAGGGACCGCGCCGATTGATCTGGGCACGGCTGCGGCCAAGGCCGCGCTTGATCGGGCGGGCGTAGCGGGCGACCAGATCGGCCATGTCGCATTCGGCCATGTGATCAACACCGAACCGCGCGACATGTACCTTAGCCGCGTGGCCGCGATGAACGCTGGTGTGCCGGACACGACCCCTGCGATGAACGTGAACCGCCTTTGCGGGTCCGGCGTGCAGGCGATTGTGTCGGTGATCCAGTCCTTGATGCTGGGTGACGCTGATTTTGGCCTTGCTGGTGGCGCCGAAAACATGAGCCGCGCGCCCTATATTCTGTCAGATGCCCGTTGGGGCGCAAAGATGGGCGATATCAAATCCCAAGACATGATGCTGGGTGCGCTGAACTGCCCGTTTGGCACAGGCCACATGGGGATCACGGCGGAAAACGTGGCGCATGAGCATGGGATCACCCGCGCCGACCAAGACGCCTTTGCGTTGCAAAGTCAGGAACGTGCGGCGGCGGCAATTGCGGCAGGGTATTTCGACGACCAAATCACGCCGGTGCAAGTCCGCGTCAAACGCGACATGGTAGACTTTGCACGCGATGAGCATCCAAAACTCAGCACACTTGAAACATTGGGCGGCTTGCGACCTGTGTTCCAGAAAGACGGCACCGTGACCGCAGGCAATGCGTCGGGCATTAACGACGGTGCGGCGGCGATTGTGCTGGCAACAGCAGATGCGGCGGCAAAGGCGGGGCTTGCGCCAAAATTCCGCGTGCTTGGCTATGGCCACGCGGGCGTACGCCCCGAAGTCATGGGCATCGGCCCCGTGCCTGCCGTGCGCAACCTGCTGGAAAAAACCGGGCTAAGCGTGGGCGATTTCGATGTGATCGAATCGAACGAGGCCTTCGCGTCCCAAGCTTTGGCAGTCAGCAAAGAACTCGGGCTTGACCCTGCAAAGGTAAACCCGAATGGCGGCGCGATCGCGCTGGGTCATCCGGTGGGGGCGACAGGTGCGATCATTACCGTGAAAACCATGTATGAACTCGAACGCACAGGCGGCAAACGCGGGCTGATTACCATGTGTATCGGTGGCGGTCAGGGCATCGCGCTGGCGATTGAACGGATCTAGGACGGATAATCGCGGGTGAACACCCATGTGTCACCCGCGGATAAATCAGGATCAAAGGCGTAACCGCCAGTGGTAAAGCCTTTGATGTCGTCCGCGTCGGTCAGGCGGTTTTCAATGATAAACCGCGCCATCGCCCCACGCGCGCGTTTGGCGAAAAAACTGACAATGCGGGGTTTGTCGTCTTTGATTTCCATGAACTGCGGGGTGATCACGCGCAGTTTCAACGCCTTTTGATCAACCGCGCCAAAATATTCCTGACTTGCACAATTGATCAAGAATTGCGCATTTACCGCACCCGCTTGGGCGTTCAGCGCCTTGGCAATCGTCGCGCCCCAATAGTCATAAAGCGATGTCCCGCGCCGCGTTTTTAAACGGCTGCCCATTTCCAAACGGTAGGGCTGCATTGCATCCAACGGGCGCAAAAGCCCATAAAGCCCCGACAGAATGCGCAGATGATCCTGCGCCCAGCGCATATCGTCGTCAGTTAGGGTCTTGGCCTCGAGGCCCTGATAGGTATCACCATTAAACGCAAGCGCCGCAGGTTTGACGGCATCAGTGGCGGGTTCGGCGGCGAATACCTTGAACCTGTCACGGTTCAGCCGCGCCAGATCATCAGACAGGTTCATCAGTTTTTTCAACTGGCCCAGCGTCAGATTGCGCGCCGTTTTCGCCAGCCGCACAGCATCGGCCTGAAACGCGGGCTGCGTTGGGGCCACCGAAACCGGATCCATATCAAGCGCTTTGGCGGGGGAAATGACGACGAGCATGGCAATCTTCCTATCAAGTGAACGGAAGATGTAACACGGCTGGCCGCTAGTTCAACTGACCTTGCAGCGGATAATGCCCGTCTGAAAACGGCCCAAAGAAATCATCGACATCGGGATGATCGACAGGTTCACCGGAATAATCGGCGACAAGGTTTTGTTCCGAAACATAGGCCACGTAGTAGCTTTGATCGTTTTCCGCCAAAAGGTGGTAAAACGGCTGGTCTTTTTTGGGACGGCTGTCTTCGGGGATGGCGTTATACCATGCGTCCGTGTTGGAAAACATCGCGTCCACGTCAAAGACCACGCCGCGAAACGGGTGTTTGCGGTGGCGGACCACTTGGCCGAGATGATATTTCGCGCGCGTCTTGAACATGGCCCCATTATATGGCCCAAGGGTATCAAAAGTCCACGGCGCAGGACGCCAGTTAGGGAAACAGTCTGTGAACATGATCTTTACAGTGTTGAATATTACAGCACCTGTCTTTTTTCTGGCAGCCATCGGGTTTGTCTGGGTCAAGCTCGGGTTTGAATACCGCGTGCAATTTGTCACACGGTTGACCATGACGCTTTCGGTGCCCTGCCTGATTTTTGTGGCGTTGATGAAAACCGACATCGACCCCGAAGCGCTGGCCGCGCTATCGCTGGCGTCTTTGGTCGCTTATCTTGTTGTAATGGCGGCATGTTTTGTGCTGGTTAAGATCGCAAAGCTGGACACCCGCACATTTCTGGCGCCGCTGGCATTTGGCAATACCGGCAACCTTGGCCTGCCTTTGGCGCTATTTGCGTTTGGCGAAGTGGGCTTTGGCTATGCGGTTGTGGTTTTTGCAGTCATGGCGATTTTGTCGTTTACCATCGGGGTCTGGATCGTGTCGGGTGGTGGATCATTGAAACGCGTCATCCAAGAGCCGCTGGTCGGGGCGACATTGCTGGGCGCGCTGTTCTTGTGGCAGGGCTGGCACACGCCGCAGGTCATTACAAACACGCTTGAACTGATTGGGCAGATGGCAATTCCTTTGATGCTGGTCACGCTTGGCGTTGCGGTCGCGCGGCTGGAAACCAAGGCGATGACCCAAGCCGTCTGGCTATCGGCCATCAAGGTGGTGATCTGTGTCGGGGCCGCATGGGGGGCAGCCGCATGGTTCGGGCTGGACCCGATTGCCGCCGCCGTGCTGATTGTGCAAATCGCGACACCCGTTGCCGTCACATCCTACCTTTTGGCCGAAAAATACGGGGCCGATGCGCAGCCCGTTGCGGGGCTTGTTGTGGCGTCGACGCTGCTATCCGTGATCTATTTGCCGCTGATCCTTGCCTTTGTGATCTGATTTTTCCCGCTTAGGCATTTGCAGATCGGCCGGAACAGGCTATCGTACAAAAAAAACAAAATAAGCGAGAGGCAGATGAGCAGTTTCTTTCGCGCAATGGCACTGATGCTGATTTTGGGCAGCTGTGGAGGATCGAGCCATAACTCGGCCCCGCGCAACCTTGATGACGCATGTAGCATCGTGTCCGAGCGCCCCGAATATCTTCGCGCGTTCCGCGCCGTTGAACGCAAGTACGGCGTGCCCGTGCCGTCGCTGATGGCGATCATCTATCAGGAAAGCAAATTTATCAGCGATAACCGCCCGCCGCATCAATATGCGCTGGGTGTGATCCCTGTCGGGCGGCAATCATCGGCGGTTGGGTATAGTCAGGCGCTTGATGCAACGTGGCGTGAATACCAGAACACAGTCGGCGGATCGCGCGCACGTCGTCAGGATATTAACGCCGCGACCGATTTCATGGGCTGGTATATGGAGCAAACCGTCGAAGAAACCGGCGTGGCGATTGACGATACCCGCAACCAGTATCTTGCCTATCATGACGGGCGTTCAGGATATCTGCGCGGGACATGGCGCGCCAAAAGCTGGCTGATCCGCATCGCAGGCGAGGTCGAAGCCCGCGCCGTGATGTATGACCAACAGTTGCGGGCGTGCCGCAAGCGTTAGGATTAAATGGCGGTCCAAACGGGCCGCCATTTTCGATTGGGCCTAGTTGCTGCGGTTGCGTGTCTCGGCCTGGATATTGAACAAGATATCGCGCACACGGCCACCGGTAACCATATCATTCATGATCACCGTGGTTTGCCCGCCGACATCATCGGTGACAATCCATTGGCGCAGCTCGATCGGGTCTGCTGTAAACACCAGCTGGATATTGCCATATTCGGGATGATCCGGGTCTTGGGCCGTGACGGTGGTGGTTGTGCCGTCCGATGCAACACCTGTCACCATATCTGCCTGTTCAAGGTTCACATTGTCCCGCAAAATAAGCCCAAGCGGCGTTTGGTTCAGCGGATAGCGTTCCGGCCCTGCGTTTGAACGGGGATCAAATATCGCCAGTGACCCGCCGCCGCCAATCACCAACGTATTGTCGGGTGCGGCATAGTCAAACCTGATCCGGCCCGGACGTTTGATATAGATTGTTCCGGTGGACAATGTGCCATCTTGGTTAAACTGCGTGAACCCGCCCTGCGCGGTCTGCAAGCTGTTCAGGTATTGCGAAATCTGCCCGAGGCTTAGCTCTTGTGCGGATACGGCCCCTGCGCAAATGGCAAGCCCCAGCGCGGCGACGGTGGATAGGATATGTTTTTTCATGCTCTTTACCTATGTGTTCAGCTGAAAACATCCAGCCTTAGATCCCGACAAAACAGCATTTATCGCTTTGCTAGGCGATATCACACCCATCGTTTTGCGATAGCGGCCCGTGAACGTCAGGATTTGCGCAAAAAAAATGCCGCAAGAAACTTGCGGCATTTTTATTCTTGGGTGGGTTCCGGTTATTTCACCCAGACTTCAACACGGTTATGACCGCTTGCTGCAACTTGCCCTTCGTAGCAGGTCGCAGGAGAAATCCCGCCAAACCCGTGCGACGAAACAACCAGACCGTTGGTCGCAACAACATTCGGCGCAAACTGCAGGAATGCTTCTTTCATATCAGCGGCAGCGGCTGCAGACCCTGACAAAGCGGCCAGCGCGCCGTCTTCATGCGCACCAAAGCCCGCAAATATGACCTCGCGGCCTGCCATGTCGGATGTAGCCAATACATCAGCAAGCACCTTGAACATTGCGCGGTTCCAACCGGCCTCCGGGCCGCTGGTTGCGCCGCCAAACATCGTCGGCGAAAGGCGCTGTGCTTCGAACAGACGCTGGAACATCTGTGCCGCAGCAAGCCGTTCATCATTTTCAAACGTGGCCCCTAGCAGTTGATTGAGCCGGCGGTTTTTTGCGTCCTCTGATTGCCCGACGGCTGCCAGACTATCAAAGCCTTCTGCAGAAATAAGCCGCTGCGCGATATCGCCCGCGGCAAAGTCGAACACTTCAAAGGTCAGATCCGTTTGCGGGGTTTCGTCAAAACGGATCATCAACGGGCGAACCAGCGGATAATCCCCTGAAATCACGTTGAATGTGTTCAGTTGCACCGGCGCACCGCATGACCCTGAAACGGATAGAATGTTGTTTTCAGCGGCATCGGCGAGCTCGACAACACTTAAGCTGCCTGAAAACTGGTTCACGGAAGAAGCAATGCTGATGCCATCGGACATTGTTAGCACATTGCCCGCGATTGCCTTGCCCGCTGGATCCATGACCAGTTTGATAAATTCGGTACGCACTGTGGATGTTGTTGGCAATTGCAGCGGCAGAACCGCCAGATCCGGTCCGCCAAGTTCCGACCAGTTCTTGATATCTCCGGCATAGATCGCAGCCAGATCGGCCATTGAAATCGTCTCGATGCCGACATTTGGTGCAGCGATCACCGCAAATGCCCGCGTCGCAAGATACTGATCAGGCAAGGCAGGTGCCCGCGCCCAATCTGCCGCTGTGGCAAATGCTTGAGGTGCTTCGCCTTGCAATGATGCGACAGTCACTTCGGCGTTGGATGGCTCTCCAAAATCGGCAATGCGCAAACGCGCAACCGCGCCCGTCGCGGATGAATCTAGCGTGATCTCGCCCGCCGCGCCGATCGTTAGATTGGCCTCGGGTTGGCCGGTTGTGACATAGGCGCCGACAACGATCCGGTACACTTTGTCAAACATCGGCGTCAGAAAGCTGACGATCACATCATCAGATCCGCCGACAACCGCGACCTCTGACTGGGTCACAACATCGCGAAACGCCGCACGCGTTAGCCCAAAGTCATTGCTTGCAATCGCCTCATCGCAACCGGTGCCATAGCAGACGACCTCTGATGCGGGCACGCTGACCCGCCCGACCGAGGTTTCCACAGACACCATAGTGCCGTTGTAACCGACGATCTCGCCGTCGACACTGATGAACCCGTCGATCGACCGCAATTCAACAGGTTCGGCAAAAAGCGCGGCAGGTGCGGCCATGCAAAGCAGCGTTGCAGAAATACTTTTTAGTGTCATCATAATCAACTCCAGTGCGACGCGACGGCAGGCATGACCCAAGACACGCTGCAAATTTCTTTCAATGTGGTCGGCAAAAACCGTTATTTAACCACCCTACAACTTCGTAGGCTCTGACACTCGTTAGGCTCACTTTGCCAATATTAACTAATTGATAGCTGCGGATTTCCGCCGACACAACTGTTGGCTTACTTGCCGTTCCGCAAGAAACGTGTAAGCGCGGTGCATTCTGTGCAATGCTGCGGATGCAAGTATTTGTGCGATGATGGAAATTGGGCAAACATTAGTCGTTTCACGGCAGTAATGGCGCTAAATATTGCAGGCCGCAGATCGCATGATTAGTGCGGCATGTCTTCGTTTTTACCCGCCGCGTTCCGCATAAGCCCCGCAAAATCAAAGAGTTTCGGGTCCAGCAGATGCGAAGGCCGCGCGTTCATCAGCGACCGGAACATTACCTGACGCCGGCCGGGGCTGTTTTTTTCCCAGCCATCAAGGATCTGTTTGACCTGTTGGCGCTGCAGCCCGTCTTGTGACCCACAAAGATCACAAGGAATAATTGGATAATGCATCGCCGCCGCGAATTTTTCGCAATCTTCTTCGGCCACATGGGCCAGCGGGCGGTACAAAAATAGGTCACCTTCTTCATTCACCAGCTTAGGTGGCATGGTCGCAAGACGCCCGCCGTGGAACAGGTTCATGAAAAACGTTTCAAGAATATCGTCGCGGTGATGGCCCAACACAACGGCGGAACACCCTTCTTCGCGGGCAATCCGGTACAGGTTCCCGCGCCGCAACCGCGAACAAAGCGCGCAGAACGTGCGTCCCGCTGGCACCTTATCCATCACGATCGAATAGGTGTCCTGATATTCGATCCGGTGCGGCACGCCCATCTTTTCCAGAAACGCAGGCAGCACGGTTGCCGGAAATCCCGGTTGCCCCTGATCAAGATTGCATGCGATCAGTTCAACCGGCAAAAGCCCGCGCCATTTCAATTCATACAGAATCGCAAGCAGCGTATAGCTGTCCTTGCCGCCTGACAGACACACGAGCCACCGCGCATCGCGTTCAATCATGCCGTATTGGTCAACCGCCTCGCGCACGTTTTGCACGATGCGTTTGCGCAGCTTTTTGAACTCGGTGGTTTTGGGCGCACCGTAGAACAGCGGGTGTATATCGTCGGCTTCATCTAACATGCGCGTCATATGCCAGATGATGCGGGCGTTTCCAATCTTTTGTTAGGCGATCAGCGCGCGGATGCTGGCGACATACGTGACGATAATCATCGCCATGCCAACGCCCCAGAAAACCGACCTCAGTTTGTTGATCCCTGCCCAATAGGCCAGCAAGAACCCGCCCCTTGCGCATAGGTATATCAATGCGGCGGTTGCCGTGACAGCGGTTTGCCCTGCCGCGAACGTTAGAACAACGGCAGCAGGCACATACATCGCGACCGATTCGACCGTGTTGCGCAGCGCCCGCGCGGATCGCCCCGCAAACCCGTCAGCACCCAGCGGCTGCGCCCTGTCTGTCATCACAAAGCCAACCCCTTTGCTATGTACCGTATACAAATGTTGCCCCGCCGCCGCGACAAACGTCAGTAGCCCCATGCCCAATATTGCGATCAGTTCCATAGTGGTCCCCCAGTTACTTTCGAATCAATAGTTACTATGCAGACATGTTACTTTCAAATCGAAAGTTTACTTTGCCAAAGCAGGCCGGTAAATTCACCCTATGACCACAGAACACCGCAGCCCCTGCCCGATTTCCAGTTTCCTTGACCTATGGGGGGACCGTTGGACCCTGATCATCATCCGCGACATGCTGGTCGGCAAACGCAGGTTCAGCGATCTTGAAGCCGGAAACGAACATGTCCCGCCCAGCATTCTGGCGGACCGGATGAAAAAGCTGATAGCGCTGGGTGTGGCCGAACGCGTGCAATATCAGGACAAGCCGCCGCGTTATGAATATCACCTCACCGCCAAGGGGACCGCGCTGCGGCCCGTTCTGATCGCGATGGGCGATTGGTCAGAAGAACATTTGCCGGATCGCTGGCACACGCCCGATTGGTTTCGCGCAGGGCGCCATGCCCCCGGTCGTGATTAGTCGGGCACGTTATCCACGCCACCCTTGGACCACGGGTTGCAGCGCAAAATCCGCCAGATCGTCAGCCAGCTACCCTTGATTGCGCCGTGTTTTTCCAACGCCTCAAGCGAATAGGCCGAACAGGTCGGGTGATAGCAGCAGCTATTGCCGATCCACGGGGACAAAACCAAACGGTAGGCCCGCACGGGCAATGAAACGAGATAGGCAAGGGGTGTCATGTATGCACCTTTTTCAACGCGCGGCGAAAATCCGCAATTAGCGTATCAAAGGGCAGGGTCGCCGTCACGTCTTTGCGGCCAACTAGCACGTAATCCCAGCCATCGCGGCCCATTTCGGGCAGCACAGCACGGGCGACTTCGCGCAAACGGCGCTTGGCGCGGTTGCGGGCCACGGCATTGCCGACTTTTTTGGAACAGGTGAACCCGACGCGAATCCCCGACGCTTCGTTATCGGCACGCTTGCGCGCCTGAACATGAATACCGGGGGTTCCTTGCCTGCGGGCGTTTGACGCGCGCACAAAATCCGCGCGCTTGATCATTGTATGCAGGCAAACGGAAACCGCCGGAGTGCCACCTTCGGGCGCAACCGGCGGTTTCAAATCGCTCAAAACAGGCTTAACGCTTACGCGCTCAGCTTCGCACGGCCTTTGGCACGGCGATTGTTCAGGATCTTACGGCCGGCTTTTGTAGCCATCCGTGCGCGGAATCCGTGGCGGTTCTTGCGAACCCGGTTTGATGGTTGGAACGTGCGCTTCATCGCGTTCTCTCCGGTTCGAGGCCAAACCCCATATGGGATTCGAAGCCGATCAACATTTCAGACCTGTCCTTTAGAGAGGACGCCCCCCCATGTCAACGCGCCCAAGCATAGGAAACTGCAACAATTCCAAGAAAGTCACAGGTCCAAATGTTTCAACGCGGCGGCCAATAGGGGCTAAAACTGAAATAACCGGTCGTTTTCCATCAATGCGCCGTGAGGCGGGGTGCGCAACAGCGCTGTTAGGTCCATCTATGGCACAACACCAGAATATTCAGGAACGGTCATGTCACACCCTATCACCCGCAAACTGCCGCTTATTGCGATTCTTATCGTGGCGGCGGTTGGCACCTATCTATTGCGCGACAAGCTGACGTTTGATGCGCTGGCCCAGAACCGCGAGGCGCTGATCGCATTTCGCGATAGCAACTATATTGCAACTGTTTTGGTATTCATTGCCGCCTATATCGCCATCGTCGCCTTTTCGCTGCCCGGTGCCACGATTGCCACGCTGACGGGGGGTTTTTTGTTTGGCACATTCCCCGGCGCGCTCTTTAACATGACCGCCGCCACAATTGGGGCGACGGCGATTTTTCTTGCGGCGCGCTGGGGGCTTGGTGATGCGCTCAGCCAACGGCTTGATCGTGCGGACGGACCGGTCAAAAAGATCAAAGAAGGCATCAACGAAAACCAGTGGTCAATGCTGTTTTTGATGCGGCTTTTGCCAATCGTGCCGTTTTTCCTCGCCAATCTGATCCCGTCATTCTTGGGCGTGCCGCTGCACCGCTTTGTTATTTCGACGTTCTTTGGCATTATCCCCGGATCGGTTGTTTATACTTCGGTTGGCGCCGGACTGGGCGAGATTTTCGCGCGTGGCGAAACCCCCAACCTTGGCATCATCTTTGAACCTGCCATCCTTTTCCCCATTATCGGGTTGTCGGCGCTTGCCGCCCTGCCCATCGTGATCAAAGCCCTGCGCGGCAAGAAAGGTCTGTGAACCATGAACCGGATTAAAACAGATATTTGCATCATCGGCGGCGGCTCTGGCGGGTTGTCGATTGCAGCGGGCGCCGTGCAAATGGGCGCCAAGGTCGTGCTGATCGAAGGCGGCAAGATGGGCGGTGACTGCCTGAACTATGGCTGCGTGCCGTCCAAGGCGCTGATCGCATCGGCCAAGCAAGCCCACGCAATGTCCCACGGGGCCAGCCTCGGCGTTGCTGACACCGCGCCGGTGGTGGATTACGCCGCCGCCAAGGACCACGTGCATGACGTCATCGCCACTATCGCGCCTAATGACAGCGTTGAGCGGTTCGCAGGCTTGGGCGTGCAAGTGATCGAACATTACGGGCGTTTTATCTCTGAAACCGAAGTGCAGGCCGGCGATACTATCGTGACAGCGCGGCGGTTTGTGGTCGCGACAGGTTCTGGCCCGCTGGTTCCGCCGATCCCAGGCTTGGACGCGGTCACATATTACACAAATGAAAACATCTTTGATCTGCGCGAACAGCCCAAGCACCTGATCATTATCGGCGGTGGCCCGATTGGCATGGAAATGGCGCAGGCGCATCGGCGGCTTGGTTGCGCGGTGACCGTGATCGAAGGCGCCAAGGCATTGGGCAAGGATGACCCCGAACTGGCGGCAATCGTGCTGGACAATTTGCGTACTGAGGGCGTGAATATTGTCGAGAACACCCAAGCCGAAAAAATCAGTGGCGCGGATGGCACGGTTACTGTCCATACGCCCAATGGCGATTTCACCGGATCACACCTGCTGATGGCCGTGGGCCGTAAGGTGAACACCGAAAAGCTTGACCTTGATAAGGGCGGCATCGCACATGACCGGCGCGGGCTTAAGGTCGGGGACAACCTGCGATCTATCAGTAATAAAAGGGTTTATGCGGCAGGTGATGTCGCTGGCGGGCTACAGTTTACACATGTCGCGGGCTACCACGCGGGCGTGTTGATCCGGTCCATGCTGTTCGGGCTGCCATCCAAGCAACGGACCGATCATATCCCGTGGGCAACCTACACCGACCCCGAACTGGCCCAAGTCGGGCTGACCCAAGTGCAAGCGATCGAAAAATACGGGGATCGCGTCGAAACCGTGCGCTTTGAATTTGCACATAACGACCGCGCGATTGCGGAACGCAAAACTAAGGGCTTAATCAAGGTGATGGTCGTCAAGGGCCGCCCCGTTGGCGCATCAATTGCAGGCCATCAGGCGGGCGAATTGATCGGGATTTGGGCCATGGCGATTGCCAATAAAATGAAAATGTCAGCCGTCGCAAACACTGTTTTGCCCTACCCCACAATTAGTGAGGTTAACAAACGCGCTGCGGGTGCCTATTTTACCCCAAGACTATTTGAAAACCCGACGGTCAAACGTGTCGTCGGACTTGTGCAGCGCTGGCTGCCATAGCGAGGGTTAATGACCAACTCACTTTCTGGCCGATTTCTGATCCTGACGGTCATATTTGTGATGCTGGCCGAAGTATTTATCTTTGTGCCCTCTATCGCGCGGTTCCGTCAGGATTATTTGAACGCACGGCTTGAACGGGCGCAGCTGGCGTCTCTTGCGCTTGAGGCGGCTGATATGATCAGCCCCGCGCTGGAAGCAGAGCTGCTGACAAATGCCGAAGTCTATAACGTGGTGCTTCGGCGAGATGATATGCGCCAGCTTGCGCTATCGTCACCGATCCCTTCGCCGATTACCGCGACTTATGACATGCGCGCACCGACAAGCATGACCCTGATCAGCGATGCATTGGCCACGCTTCTAAATAAGCAAGAACGCGTGATCCGCATTATCGGCAATCCTGTGCGTGATGGCGGGCTATTGATCGAGGTCACGATTGACGAAATGCCGCTGCGCAGCGCGATGCTTCAATATGGCTGGAACATCCTGATCCTTTCCGCCTTTATTTCGGTCGTCACCGCAGGGATGCTGTTTTTTGCGGTGCGTCGCCTGCTGGTCACCCCGATCAAGGGGGTCGTCGCGCATATGCAGGCCTACACAAAGGCCCCAGAGGACGCCCGCCAGATCATCACGCCAACGGCCAGTATCAAAGAACTGCGCGCTGCCGAAGAATCGCTGCAAATGATGCAAATGCAATTGACCAGCGCGCTCAAGCAAAAGGAACGGTTGGCGCAATTGGGCAGCGGCGTCGCCAAGGTCAGCCATGATTTGCGTAATATCCTGACCTCTGCACAGCTTTTCACCGACCGGATCGAAGGCTCCCAAGACCCGCTTGTGCAACGCATGGCGCCCAAACTTGTCGGCTCGATTACCCGCGCTGTGCATCTGTGCGAAAACACGCTGGCATTTGGTCGCGTCGAAGAACCTGCGCCAACACTGTCACGCGTGAACCTTGCGCAGATTGTGGGCGATGTGATCGACAGCGAACGGCTTGCAGCCGAAGAATACGAGATGTCATTTTCCGAAGACATTCCCGCCACCATGACCGTCCGCGCAGATGGCGAACAGCTTTACCGCGTGGTGCAAAACCTCGTGCGCAACGCGCGTCAGGCGATCATGGCCACGAAAAAACCCGGCGAAATCTGCATTCATGCGCATGAAGACGACAATTGCTGGCTTCTGACGGTCTCTGACACCGGCCCCGGCCTGCCGCCCAAGGCCCAAGAGCACCTGTTCCAGCCATTCCAGGGCGGCGTGCGCAAAGGCGGCTCCGGCCTCGGGCTTGTGATTGCGGGTGACCTGATCCGCGGCCACGGAGGGCGCTTGCGGCTTGAAAGCACAGGCGCGGACGGCACAACATTCGTGATCGAACTGCCCAAAGCCGACCTCGCGCTGGCGTAACCGAACGAAACGCAAAAGAATCAAATTAGGGCCTTGCGTCCGCGCGCCAGCCCGTCTAAATCCCCCCCTACGCGGATTGGTAGCTCAGTTGGATAGAGTACTTGACTACGAATCAAGGGGTCGGGGGTTCGAATCCTCCCCAGTCCGCCATTTAGCCCTTCTGACCGTTTCGGCTGAACTCTGTGGCCACGCGAAGCTTCGTGCATGCTTCAACGCGCGGCGCGAATGTATGGTGCCAGGGTCGGGCCCTCAGTTAGTTGGTGATGGCAATTGTTCAGGTTAGCGCAATGTTAAACGGATTTCCGAGCGACGAGCCGATCAGCTTTAACTTTTCCGACTAGCATACACACAACAAATACAGCCATTGCGCAAAATATTGTCGGGTCAGTCGCGCCAAATTGTCATCGTCATTATCCGAGGTCCACAGCTATGATTTTTCAGATGCCGGCAATGGCTCCATGCCAGTCAATGCTCTGCGCGCCGTTGTGACGCCACTTCGATTCGTGGTTGCGGTCCGTTTTTCGGCCATAGCCCGCCGCGCGGCCAACCTGGCACCTGCGAAATGCTCGAAAAATGTGCAAACGCTGACCAATTGGTAAAAAAATTGAAATGATCGCTCGCCCGGTCCAGAATGACAACTTCGTCCAGAATTGATAGGAAATGCCGCTCTTGGTGGCCCTTTACATCAAGATTGGACGGATTCCGCCGATGCTGCAAATCGCATGGCAATGCACGGTCATATCGCTGCCTCCACCCGAACTTATTTTCGTCTAATTTTACCTATTGGTAAAAAACTAGGCGGAGTGATCCGCTGAGAAATAAGTTAAACGTCGGAGATCGCTGATGAAAGACATTAATAGACGCAAGGCCTTAGGCATGACCGCAGCGGCGGTGGGCACAAGCGTCTTTAGCCCCGCCTACGCGCAATCACTGAACAAACGCAAAATCGCGTTTACCCTTCTTTTTGCGCCCGGCGGCGATGTTGGCTGGGATTACGAGCATGTCCGTGGGCTGGAACAGGCCCGTGCCGCCTATGGCGATCGCGCGCAGATCGATGCGTTCCACGAAGTTGCCGAATGGGGCAATGGCGACAAGGAAAAATTCCAAGAGCTGGTCGACGATGGCTATGACATGATTTTCACCACCTCTGCGGGCTATATGAAGTCCACGATTGAGGTGGCGCAAGCCAATCCAAATGTGATTTTCGAAAGCTGTGCGGGCTATATCCGGGCGGCCAACGTCGCCACCTATAACACCCGCTGGTACGAAGGCCGTGCGGTTGAAGGTTTCCTTGCCGCGACGATGTCCAAGACCAATCGCATCGGTTATGTCGGCGCCTACCCTATCCCGCAGGTGATCCGGGGTATTAACGCCGCTTACTTGGCAGCGAAATCGGTCAACCCTGACATCGTTTTTGATATCGCCTGGCTGAACACCTGGTACGATTATGAACAAGAAGGCGCGGTTGCGCGCCAGATGATCGAACGCGGCGCGGATGTGCTGATGCAGCACACCGTTTCGACCGCTGTGGTTGAAGCCGCGCAGGAAAAAGGCATCTACAGCTTTGGCCAAGGGTCAGACA
Source organism: Yoonia tamlensis (assembly GCF_900115105.1). Taxonomy (GTDB): domain Bacteria; phylum Pseudomonadota; class Alphaproteobacteria; order Rhodobacterales; family Rhodobacteraceae; genus Yoonia; species Yoonia tamlensis. The sequence continues at coordinate 92,844 of NZ_FOYP01000001.1, read as the reverse complement.
TGAGCCACTACGCGCCAGATGCTGTGATGACCTCGATGATCAACAACTGGGGGCCCTACTACGTACAGCGGATTGGCGAATTCTTGGATGGCACTTGGGAATCCAAGGACACTTGGGGCGGTCTGGGCGCGCAGATGGTTGCTATGGCACCGCTGCTTGAAACCCTGCCAAGCCGCACCGTGTTGCAGGCCCAGGATGTGATTGCGCGCCTCTCATCAGGCGAAGAGCATGCCTACACCGGCCCGGTGCGCCTGCAAGATGGCTCTGGCTGGTTGGCCCCCGGTGAAACTGCGAGCGACAGCCGCTTGCTGACAATGGACTACTATGTGGATGGGATTTCTTCTGTTTATCCCTCGGAAGGCTAAGACATGGGACGATTATTTAACAAAAACTTGGCGGCGCAATGTGCAATCTCTGCAGCTTTGCTGGTGGCCACACCCGCAGTTGCAGATGTTGTCTTGACAACCACCGATGGTACAATTTCTCTAAGCGGTGAATTGCTTGATGTCACTGAGGACACCTATGTTCTTAAGACAGACACTGGCGAATTGCGGATACGGCGCGAATTTGCGACCTGCGAAGGCCCCGAATGCCCATCTGATGGCGAAGAGGTCGTCGATGAAACGGATGTTGTAACGCTGACCAGTTCAGATGGGCTGATCACGCTCAACGGGCGTTTGCTGGATTATTCTAATACCGAGTATGTGATTGAAACCAGCAATGGTAGCCTGACTGTCCGCCGCGAATTCGCGAGCTGCGAAGGCGCTGCCTGTCCGGGCTCCGCAAATGCCAGCGACCGCTTTGTCGTAACCGTACCCGGTGCGGATGGGGCGCAGCTCGTGGCTGCGATCATCGACGACTACACCGCAGCAAAGGACTTCAACCTGACGCAACAATTTGGCAGTGAATCAGGCCTCCCCGGCTTGTTGATTGGTGATGCGCGCGGTGCTGAGGTCGCAAGTGTCAGCATGCAGTCAATGAACACAGTCGATGCGATCAAGGCTTTGGTCGCGGGCGAAAGCCAATTTGCTGTGACCCGTGGCCGCGCAACCCCCGCGGATGTGACTGTTGCCCTTGGACGTCAGGTAACTGATATTTCAGAGGTTCTGACCGAAGAAATCATCGGCCTTGACGCGATCAGCTTTGTTGTCAGTGAAGACAATGGCATTGATGTCATTGACTTCCAGTCGATCCAAAAGATCATCAACGGTGAGATCACCCATTGGTCACAGCTTGGCGGTTCTAGCCAGCCAATCACCTTGCACACGCTGGCCAGCAATGACGCGCTTGGCGCGCAGTTGAACGCCCGCGGCTTTACCGGCATCAACGCAATGGGCAATGGCACAATCCACGCCTCTGTCGACGCGCTGAATGCAGCGGTTGCTGCGGACCCAACAGGTTTTGGCATCTTGTACCGGTCGCAAGCGGAAGGCGTCAAAGCGCTCAACCTTGCAACAGCGTGCAATATCTTTGTCGACAACTCTGATTTTGCGATCCAAACCGAAGAGCATCCGCTGACCCTGCGCTGGTACCACTATGCGCTGGCTTCGGGGACCGCATCGGAATTTGCACGCAATGTTGGGCAATATATCCCAACAGATGCTGGCCAAGCCTCTATCGCGTCGCGCGGTTTGGTGACCCAGCAGTTGCAAATCGTGCCAATGCAAGACCAAGGGGCACGTTTGCTCTCGACGGTTTTGACTGGGGATACAGATCGTGCGTCGAACAACGTGATGCGTGGCTACTTCAACCAAGCTGCCAACGCGCGCCGGATTTCGACATCTTTGCGGTTCCTCAGCGGCAACGCCACGCTTGATAGCAAGGCTGAAAGCGATATTTCGCGGATTTCTGAGATCGTTCGTTCGAATGAATACGAAGGCTATGAAGTGCTGGTCTTTGGGTTCAGCGATTCATACGGATCATTGGATGCAAACCTTGCCCTGTCAGAGCGTCGGGCTGATGCGGTGAAAGACGTGCTGCTTTTGGACAACCCTGGCTATCTCGATAGCGCCGCTGTCCGCAGCTATGGGATCGGCCCAATTGCACCGGTTGGCTGCAACGAGACCGACGAAGGGCGCGAACAAAACCGCCGCGTCGAAATCTGGATCCGTCCACGCGCCTAAGCTGATCTGAGACGACGACAAAAATGGCCCGGTGCAGAAATGCGCCGGGCCATTTGCGACTTGGCTGTTTCATAGATCCGCTGCGCGGGTTACCGAATCTTACATGGATTTCCTTCGCCTCATCGCGATCTCTGCCCTCCACCAACGACACGATATCGGCCTCATTCTCATTACTTGGGGGCACCCCCTGAGATACCCAGCCATGACCTACTGCGTAAAGTATTGCTGCCGTGGCACTCGGAAACCCTTCGTCACGTAGTACTTGATCACTTTCTTGCATTAAGCTTTCAACCCGCCCCCAAAAGACACTCTCGGTCGGGCCAACCCACTCGCGTTTGCTGCCATCATCATTTAACGGAAGTCTATGAATTAAGGTGTGAATGCCATCATCGCCTAGCACGGTAATTTGCTCTCTCGGCTCATCTTTACTCATTTGGCTGCGCCCAACGTAATAATTTCAGCCTCGCCCAGCGCCAAGTAGCTCGCCCAGCTATCCATTAAGATTTTGCGCTTTTCGAACAAATTGGACCGAGCATATGCCGCTTCGGACGCATCTTTAATGGCATGTGCAAGTGCAGCCTCAGCCACTTCCCGCGCAACATTGGTTTGTTCCTGCGCCCATGTACGGAATGAGGTTCTAAAACCGTGAACATCTGCCTCGAACCCCAACTCCTTAATTAACTTAGAAAGCGTCATATCAGAGAGCGGCTTACCCGCCTTCGTTCCCGCAAATATAAGATCGCCACCATCAGCAATATCCCTTGCTTCTTCCAGTATCTCAACGGCACGGGTGCAAAGCGGCACGCGGTGTTCACGCTTCATTTTCATTCGTTGCGCTGGAATGATCCAAACTGCCCGATTAGCAGGATTAGCGGGATTAGCAGAGGGATCAGTCTCGAACTCTATTTCGTCCCAAACCGCCTCCCGCACCTCACCAGACCGCGCGGCAGTCAGTATCAGGAACTCAAGGGCAAGTTTCGTTGAACGCCCTGCTCCTGAATTTTGTATGACCTGAATGCAGGTAGCAACTTCACCATAGGGCAACGCCTTGCGATGCTTCACAGCCTTCGTCTGCTTTGGCAACGCTTGATCAATATTTTCGGCTGGATTGTCTTGCCGCCAGCCCTGCGCAATTGCCCATTTCATGACTACGCCGATCCGCTGGCGCACACGCCGTGCCGTTTCTTGTTTGGTTAGCCAGATCGGTGTAAGCGCTGCCAACACGTCAGAGGTGGTGACATCACTGACTTTGTAACTCCCCATTGTAGGGAAAGTGTAAGTCTCAAGTGTACTTATGAACTGCGCTGCATGCTTGGGGTTCAACCAGCTTGGCTTGTTCAACTCATGAACCTTGCGTGCAGCATCTTCAAAGGTCAGAACAGCTTGGCTTTCACGCTTGGCCCGCAACGGGTCACCACCTGAACGCGCCACTTTAAGATTTTGCAGTGCGACATCCCTGGCTTCACTCAAACTGACGAGGTCAGCACTGCCCAAGCCCATCTCGGTACGCTTGCCGCGAATGGTAATCCGCTGCACCCATTGCTTAGCACCATTAGCTTTGACCTTAAGGAAAAGGCCGTTTCCGTCAAAGTGCTTGCCCGCCTGCGTCACGGTACGGACATATGCAGCCGTCAAAGCCTTCTTAGGTGTTCGAATTCCAGATGTTGCCATTATCTGATCCCCCAACTGATCCCCCAACTGATCCCCCACTATAAACGTGAATACACCGGAACCGACAGGAAGTCACGGGAAACATGAAGTCAAATATGTCATATTTTAAAAGACATTGCCGTACACCTTGGATCAACTGCGGAATTGACAATGGCGCCCCTCCAGTCCGCCATTTACCACTTTTGATGAATTCGAATAGGTCACCTTGGGCGGCCTTTTTTGTTTATTCGCTTAGCATTAGTGGTTTTTTGGTTTTCGGTGAATTTACTTCGATTGCACCTATATTCATTCCTTGAGTGGTATGTATCGTGGCCCTATCTGGTAAGCTGACGAAGAAACTCGTTGAGAATCTGAGCGCTGGGCGGCACGGCGATGGCAATGGTTTGTATCTCGTTGTCGACCCAAGCGGTGCACGGCGTTGGTTTGTGCGCGTTGTCGTCAAAGGCCAGAGGAATAAAAAAGGTGGCCCTCTGCGGACAGACTTTGGATTGGGCGGCGCTGACATCGTCACTTTGAACCAAGCGAGAGAGCGCGCGCTTGAATACCGCCGCATGGCAAAGCAGGGTCTAAATCCTCGCTTCAAAGCGCACCGCGAAGTGCCGACATTTGAAGAAGTCGCCCAACAAGTCCACTTTGATCGGATGCCGATGTGGAAAAAGTAAAAAGCATGGCGAACAGTGGATTGGCACTTTGCGCAGTTATGCCTTTCCCAAGATCGGTCGGATGCCGATAGATAGCATAGGCCAGCCCGAAATCATGATGTGCCTTGCACCAATCTGGACGGAAAAGCATGCAACGGCCAAACGTCTGGCGCAACGACTCAAAATTGTGCTGGACGTAGCCAAGTCCAAAGGTTTTCGATCCGGTGAAAACCCAGTGACCGGCATCAAAGACGCCCAAGCCTTGCCAAAGGTAAAACGCAAGCCAAAGCACCACATAGCGATGGTCTGGCAAGATGTGCCAAGTTTCTACGCGGATTTAAGACTGCGCAACGCAATGGCGGCAAAGGCTTTAATGTTCACTTGTTTGACGGGGTCGCGTACTGGCGAGGTGCTTGGGATGCGTTGGGAAAAAATTGACGCCAATGCACGGCTTTGGACCTGCCCAGCGCAACGGATGAAAACTGATGAAGATCACCGCATTCCGCAAACTGATGAAATGCTGGCGATAATTGAGCCATTGAGGGCCATGCAATCCGAGTATGTGTTTGAGGGTCAAAAGCGCCATAAGCCGATGTCGAACATGTCGATGCTGATGTTGTTGCGGCGAATGAATGTCGAGGGCGTTACGGTTCATGGTTTCCGATCCACATTCCGGGACTGGGCGTCAGAAGTGGCGAGCGTGCCGCGTGAGGTTGCAGAGATGAGCCTGTCACATCGCGTGGGATCAGATGTCGAGCGTGCGTACGCACGATCTGACTTGCTGGAGAAGCGCAGAGCGCTGACGGATCGGTGGTCGCGGTTTGTGGCAACGGGGCAGTCTGCGGAGGCTCGAGATGATTGAGGTCACAGTAAACGAGTTTGACCTCATGTTCATCGAGCTCGTCAGGGTCGGCTTGAGCGAAGAGACGATGGAACTGCGCGAAAGGGCCATCAAGAATGTAAAGCATGATGTCGTGGCTGACAGGATTGATAAGTTGATGCGGAAGCTGGGCCCCGAGTGGCGATCTGACCCGGCCAATTCAGAGTTCATACAGTGGGTCGCGATGACAGCGGGGCAAAGAACGGAAGCAGCTTTTGAGTTCTCAGAAACCGGTAAACGATACGAGGCTAAAAACGAACGCAAGCTTAACATTGCTGAACAAATAGGTCGCAAGATTTTTCTGTCGATCAAGGACGAAAAGTTTGAAGGCGTTCAGTCGCGTGGCGGAGTTCTCGAGCAGGTGCGCGAGGAGGCGAAGGCCGAAAAGATTAGCGGTGCCCGCGACAAAGACGTCATTCGGGAAGTTTGGAACACTTACCGAGGCGTGGTGCATTTGGGCATGGCGCTGGAGTATTGCGGAAACAATCCGGAGCAAGGTTTGAATGTCCTGCATTTGGTTGAGGAGTTCCGGCGCTGCTTGAGCGAGAATTGCCCGAGGGGCACCAAAGTGCCGTACGTCGATCCAGAAGAGCAAATTTCTTTTCTATATATATCAAAGCTTTGGGGTCCCCGATTTGGAAATCGGGGACTGACGTTTGATGTAGATTAGCGGGCATCCATTCGTTGCAAACCAAAGCAACCGAATGGATGTTGGCAGTGACGAATATATTTGAAAACAAACGTAGCTATGTCTTGGGTGATCCTGAGCTTGAGCTGCTGGGTGACCGTGACAAGCTTGCGCAATGGCGCCACAAAGGGATGGGCCCTGCCTATTACCGTCTGGGTCGCAAGATCGTTTACCGTGGGGGTGATCTCAATCAGTGGGTTGAAGCGCACCGCGTCGACCCGAATGCAGGGGGCAAGTAATGGCCCCCGCAACTCTTCTTTCGAGCCAATCATGGGGTGCGTGCGCCCTGACGGTTTCCGTGCGCGGTGAATTTGCGCTCGACAGCCTGCAAGTTTGGGGGACGTAGTCGTGCCCGCAACTTCGCCACATAGCCAATTGAACCTGTTCTCATCAGATGCCAACCCGGTAAAATCCGCTCGTGAGTCTCGCCAGAAGAAAACACCTCGGTGCGAGAGCTGTGCTGAGTGCTTTCTTTCGGATCGCGAAGTGGCAAAACGCTACGACGTCTCGCGCGCCTCGGTTTGGCGTTGGTTGGCCAGCGAGAAAACGTTCCGGCACCCGTCAAGCTGAGCGCAGGCACATCGCGCTGGAAGCTCAGCGACCTCGTTCAGTTTGAAGCGAAGGCACGCAAAGCCGAACGCAAGAAGCGCACAGCAACAAAGTTGGGCGCGGGCTAATGGCAAAGTCCTACAAAAACGTGTTCCTCAAGAAGAACCGGGTCTACTCGGTCGAGCAGTTGATGATCGCATGCGGTGTTACCGCCAATACGGTCTCTAACTGGGTGAAGGAGGGGTTGATGCCCTCTGACGCGCAGAAGCCATATGTGTTCCGTGGGGCTGTTGTTGTCGCATTCCACAAGCATCAACGCTCGTTGAAAGGCCGCAAACTTTTGCCCGCCGAGTTTTGGTGCCGGTCGTGCCAAGCATCGGTCGAGCCGGATCCAGAAGCCGTGACTAAAATCCGTGCAGCGAATGGGCGTCCCATGCTGCAGGCGGTTTGTCCGTCATGTTCGTCCAAGGTCCAGAAGATAACGCATGAGACTGATTGCGACAGCTTTCAGGATTGTCGCAATCCCAATATCCCCACGGACTGCTGTCGCGAAGAAAAAACCGACTTGCGTGGGGGTATTTGGATTAACATGGGTAATCAAAGCGAGATCTACTCCTCGGAGAATGATCGCATCATTCACAAATGGCAGAGCTATGCCGGACGCTATGATGAAAAACCATCGTAAAGCACCTCGCTGCGATCCGGTATTTTGAACAATGTCTGTCGGGAAAGTCGTTCGGTAAGCTACGTATCGACGACTTTTCAGCGGTACGTGATGATCTCAAGCGACGCGCCAATGTCACGTCCGATGACAGGATGTCGGCTTCATCAATCAAACACACGATCTCGTACCTCGGCTCGTTTTTTGATTGGTTGATTAGCCAGGAAGGGTACAGACGTTTGCCTCGTGATTTTCGGGGTTACTTGGTTGTGCCCAAGGCGATCCTTGCGAAACCGGCACAGACGAAGCAGAAAGACTTTCCGAGTATTGAAGACGCCGAGCAGCTGCTGCTGGACATGCCAGAAGAGTCACTCGTTGAGATGCGGTCGCGTGCGATATTTGCCTTGGCGTTTCTCGGAGCATTGCGGGCCGACACGCTCGCGTCGTTTCAATTGCAACACGTTCAAATCGCGCAACGTCTGATCATACAGGATGGCGGGGCATCTCGGACCAAAGCTGGCAAAAGCATCAACATATTCTGGTTCCCGATCGCCAAAGCCTTTGAGGAGATCGTTGTGGCATGGATCGAGCAACTTTGGATGTTGGGTTTCCGCGACACAGATGCGCTGTTTCCCGATACCAAGTGGCTGAAGCACAAGGTCGATCTGGTGAAACAGATACCGGTTATGTCGACAACCTATGCCGTGACAGACGCGTTCAGAGTGGCCAGCCGCGACCTCAAGGTGCCATATACGCCCCATGCAGCAAAACACACGATCGGAGCAGAACGCGACGCCCGTCCGTTGACCCATCAAGAGCGCAAAGCGTGGTCATTGAACATCGGTCATGAAACAGAACAGATCACGGAACGTCATTACGGGACGATGCCTGAAGATCAGCGATTTGAGGTCTTGAAAAACATCGGCACTGGTCGCGCACCGGATGTACCTCAGATGACTGACGAAGATAAAATCGCATTTTATGACGCGGTGGTGGAGAAGATCGGATTTGGCAGACAGCGGTAACAACGGCGGGTGCAAATCTCGACGTGGCGTATCACGTCTGTCCCAATCTTGAATGCATTGAGGGCTCTGGATTATTGTGCGCGAACGGCCCATTGCGGACCTTGGCGTCGCAACGCTGCGCTGCAGCTTCCCCGAAGCGGACATTGGTAATGGAGCGCAGCATTTTGGCGAGGCCGATGACTGAAATGCGGGACAAAACGGCCTTTGCCCTTTGCATAACGAACGGCCGCTGCACACGTTTTGCGACAGCAGCGAAGAACAGCAAAGGCGGATTGTGGGCCTTCTCAGCGGCAACGAAAGAAGTTTCAGAAAGTTGAAGAGCGGACGAAGGGTTTAGGGAAAACGGGTTATTTAGTCGACAACGATAAACGGGCGTTCTCGGTTATTGAGGTGGCCGAAGGAAATGGACCGCTTATAGATTGCTGATAGCCGCTTCTCAGTGACTGCCTCTGCAAATGTATTTTGCGCGATGATTCGCCCCTGATCCATCAAGATGACGTCGTCCGCGAAACGGGCCATCAGGTTCAGGTCATGTAACACGACGACAACGGTCCTGTTTTCCGCTTGGACCAAATCCCAGAGAAGTTCAATGGTTTCAACGGCGTGCGTCACATCAAGGTGGTTTGTTGGTTCGTCCAGAAGAACCCACGGCGCGGATTGGGCGAGGGTCATTGAAATCCACGCACGTTGTTTCTGGCCCCCTGACAGCGCCGCGATTGGTCTGTGCGCATAGGCATCCAGTTTCGTGGATTTGAGCGCTGCATCGATGGCGTCATGGTCGTCGACCGAAAGACCGGACAAAGCCGTGCGATGTGCATATCGCCCCAGTCCCACCAGATCGCGGACCTTCAATTCGGACGGTACATGGGGTGATTGTGGCAACATGGCTATTTGCTTGGCCCGCGATTTGGGCGGTATTTGTGCCAAGGGCTGTCCATCAAGATGCACCGCTCCGCGCGATGGTGTCAGTTGCGCCGCTGCAATGTTCAACAACGTGGATTTTCCGCATCCGTTTGGGCCGCAGATCGCCGTCAAACGCCCTTTTGCAAAGGTCGCTGACACATCGTGCAAAACCGGTGTTCCGGCGTAAGCGAAAGAGACGTCTTTTATGGTTAAGCCTTGGTTAGTCACGGCGGACCTCTTTGATTAGTAGCCAAAAGAAATAGGGGGCTCCGACAAGTGCAGTGATCGCTCCTGTTGGCAGCTCTAGCGGGGCGGCCATCGTGCGCGCAAAGATGTCGGCGCCCAGAACAATCGCGGCCCCAACAGCCGGTGTGACGATCAACAGCGCGCCCATCCTAAGCCCCACAAGCGCCCGTGCAATATGCGGGGCCAGCAGGCCGACAAACGCCAACCCGCCTGCAAATGATACGGCTGCGGCGGTGAGAATGACGCTTAATCCCAGAACCGCCACTTTTGTGTAATTAAGCGCAAGCCCCGTTGCGCCCGCGCTTTGATCATCGAGTAAAAGCTGGTCCAACGGGCGCGCCATTGCCGCCAGCACAGGTGTCAGCACAACCAACACGCAGGTTAAGATAGCCACATCATCCCAGTGGGCCGCATGCACAGATCCCGCCAGCCAGATCAATGATTGGCCCGCGCGGTATACCGGGCCAAGGACAATCAGCACGGTCACGAGAGCTTTGGCCAAAGCCGCCGCTGCGATGCCGTAAAGGATCAAACGGGCAGGCTGCATCAGGTCGCGGGCTGCCACCAATGCAACCAACGCGGCGAAACTCAATGCCCCCAATGTCGCGGCCAACGGTAACCAATGGACAGAAACAACCAAGGCGTTCGCCTCGTTCGAGAATAGCATGAGGAACAAGACGACCCCCACCGCCGCACCATCGACCAGCCCCAACACGGAAGGTGATGCGATCGGATTACGCACGACATGTTGCAGCAACAGCCCGGCCAACGCGAGCGCCGCCCCCGCCAACATCGCAAGCAAAACGCGCGGCATGCGCAAGGTCCAAATGATAATCTCATCCGTGCGTGTGCCTTGGCCAAACAACGCTGCTACGACACGGTCAAGCGGCATCCAAGATGACCCGATGCCCGTGGCTAGAATGGCCAGAAAGCCCAAAAAGATAAGGGGTGCAGAGAGTCTCAGGATCATGCCACTGCTCCGTCTTGCCGCCGGACCAATGCGATCAAAACCGGGGCTCCCACCAAGGCCAACATCGCGGTAACGGGTGCTTCTTGCGGTGCCACGACCAGTCGTGCCGCAATATCCGCGCAAACGGCCAAGGTGCTGCCAATCAGCGCGCTGAAGCCGATCCGCCAGCCAAAGCTTTGCACTCCTGTCATGCTCGCCAGATGCGGTGCGACCAATCCGACAAACCCAACGGGCCCCGCGATTGTTACGCAGATACCGGCCAGTACGGTGGCAAGCGCAAGCGCGATGATCCGTAAACGGGCGACATTCACACCAATCGCCTGCGCTGCGGGCTCACCGATTTGCAAGGCTTGCAGCCCTTGGGCCAAGGGTGCGGCCAACAAAACACCCACCCCGATCACAGGCAGCGCGACCCATAACATTTGCGGGTCACGGTCCGCGAACCCACCCGCGAGCCAGAACAGCAAGGCCTCCATCGTGCCCTCGTCGGTGACGATCAACACTTGGGTCAGCGCCGACAACATCGCCGCAAGGCTGACACCGGCCAAAACCAATGTGACCGAGGTCATGCGCCCACCGGCCAGGGCCAAAAGCATGTAGAGCAAACAGGTCGCCATTGTGGCCCCCGCCAGCGCAAAGATCGACAGCACATGTAGGGATGAAACACCAAAGACGCTAAACGCGAACACGACGGCAAAGCTGGCCCCGGCATTCACCCCCAGCAATCCGGGGTCGGCCAATGGGTTGCGCAAAACAGATTGCATCAACAGCCCGCACACCGCCAACGCGGCCCCAACGCCGCATGCAGCCAAGGTGCGCGGCACTCGCAAGCCATTCACGATCAACGCGACTTCGCTGGTGTCAGGGGCTGTCAGAGCCGCCCAAACCTGCACTGGCGTATAGAGCCGCAGACCGAGATGCAGGCTGGTACATAGCGCGATGGCCAATGTCAGAACCAGCAAGCCGAATAGATAATATTTTAGCAATTGACGTATCCGAGTATTTCACTCAGAAAAGCTAACAGGGTTACGCAGCTGCCGCCACCGTATTCTGTCATGCATTCAAACTTTATAGAAAGGAGACCGCGATGCTGCGCTCTCTACTCACTGCACTTGTCTTTTTTCCTGCGGCACTCGCTGCTGAAACGATCACCCACGCGATGGGAGAGACCGAAGTGCCCGATAGCCCGCAACGCGTTGTTGTGTTGACAAACGAAGGCACCGAGGCGGTCTTGGCCGTTGGTGTTGTCCCCGTTGGTGCGGCACAGTCCTGGCTGGGTGAACCGTGGTATCCCCATATCACCGACGCCATGGGCGATGCCGTCAGCCTTGGCAAAGAAAGCGCGATCAATCTTGAGCTGCTCGCAGCGCTCGAACCTGATCTGATCCTTGCCAACAAACAACGCCACGAAGAGATCTACCCCCAACTTTCCGCGATTGCCCCGACTGTTGTGTCAGAACGTCTTCGCGGAGATTGGCGCCTGAACTTTGAGCTTTATGCAAGCGCACTTGGTCGCGCGGATGAAGGTGCAGCGGCGCTGACCGCGTTTGAAAGCAATGTGGCGAGTTTGTCCGAAAAACTGGGCGACGCCAAAGACGAACAAGTCAGCGTCATCCGCTTCTTGCCGACACAGATCCGCATCTATCAACTGGATAGTTTTTCCGGATTTATCCTTGGCGCAATTGGCTTTGATCGTCCTGAAATTCAGAACGTTGACGACTTTGCCATCCGGACCGGCAAGGAAAGCATTCCCGACATGGACGGTGATCGCATCTTCCATTTTACCTGGGATACCGGCGATGGCGAAGGTCTGGCCGCGCGTGATGATTCCATGTCCGACCCGCTATGGCAGTCACTTTCCGCCGTCGCTGAAGGCCGCGTGCATGAAGTCAGCGATCCTATCTGGAACACCGCAGGGGGTATCTTGGCCGCCAATCTGATGCTGGAAGACATCGCGCGTATCTACGGCGTCGAGTAACGTTTTTCGCGTAAACCACAGATAATCGCGGCCGCTGTGTGAGCTACCCCCCGAATTTCGGACACTGACGTAAGCTGCTATTTATAGTCTCCTGATCTTCAACACGAAGGAGATCAGGAATGTCGAAACGGAAGCAACATCACCCAGAGTTTAAGGCTAAGGTCGCGTTAGAGGCGCTGAACGGCGAAGAGACGGTCAGCGAATTGGCCAGTCGGTTCGGCGGACATCCGACGATGATCCATCAGTGGAAACGGGCCTTGTTGGAAGGCGCGTCTGGTGTTTTTGAGCGTGGCAGCCTGAAGGCACCGGAAGCGGTCGTAGAACAGGTCAAAGACCTCCACGCCAAGATCGGGGAGTTGGCCGTCGCCAACGATTTTTTGGCCAGAAAGCTCAAACCCTGGACCGGCAAGTGAGGCGCAATATGATTGAACCGAACCTGCCCGCGCTGTCAGTTGACAAGCATTGCGCGTTGCTGTCGATCTCGCGATCATCGTTTTACTACGAGCCAAAGGGCGAGACGGAGATGAACCTCGATCAGATGCGTCTGATCGATAAGCAGTTCCTGGAGACCCCGTTTTACGGTGTGCGTCAGATGACATAGCATCTGCGCAATGAAGATCATCTTGTGAACGAAAAGCGGATCAGACGCCTGATGCGGTTGATGGGCCTTATGCCGATCTATCAGAAACCTAACACCAGTAAGGCGGCCAAGGGGCACAAGATTTACCCGTATCTGCTGCGCGGTCTCCTGGTGGATCGGCCCAACCAGGTTTGGTGCACTGACATCACCTACCTACCCATGTGGCGCGGCTTCCTCTATCTGGTGGCCGTTATGGACTGGCACACGCGCAAGGTGCTGGCCTGGCGGATATCGAACACGCTGAAAGCTGAGTTTTGCGTCGACGCCCTGAACGGGGCCATCCACAAGTTCGGCGCGCCAGAGATCATGAATACGGATCAGGGCAGCCAGTTCACCTCAGTTGCGTGGGCAGATCGGCTGCGACGGTCAGCTGTCCGTATCTCGACGGACGGCAAAGGCCGTTTCCTCCCCTCTCATCGTTTCTGCGAAACGACTGCCGGGCAACGGATCAACATCTTTGTCGAACGATTGTGGCGGTCTCTGAAATACGAGTGCGTCTATCTGCATGCTTGGGAGAGCGGTTCAGAGGCCAAGGCGGGCGTTAGAAAGTGGATCGAGCCCTCCAATCACAAGCGACCGCATTCCTCGCTTGGCGGCAGGCCACCCGCCGTGGTCAACTGGCATAGAAATGAAACAGCCAACCCCGATCAGCAGGTGCAAAGAGCAGCTTAATTTACGCCAGATCCTGTCCAACATTTGGGGAGTAGCTTAGATTCATTTCATGTGAACGCAGTGTTTCGCGGCGCTTTCGCCCAAGTTCAATTACATCCCTATACACCCCATAGCATTCGCAAAACCTTGGGACAGGAAATGAGTGACCGAAACTTGCCGTTAGATGCGCAAAAGGCATGGTCGCAGAATTTGGGGCATGAGAATATGGCAACCACGATTTCCAGTTATTTGCCCGTGTCAGAAGAAGAACAGGGCCGGTTGATCAAAGGTTTGTATGCAACGCCGTAGCTAAAAACCTGAACTGCGGGATTGAAACGCCCACCAATACATGCGCAACTTCCAATTGATAAATTTGATACTTTGGGCGGTACATGTGCAGATAGAAGAGTTCATTGAGCGTTGGCTCGGGTCAGGCGGTAGCGAAATGGCAACTGCCCAGACATTCGCGATTGAGTTGACCGAACTATTGGGCGTGGCACGTCCCAATGTATCGGACAAGGACGGTGATTTTCTCGACTATCGCTTTGAACGGCCTGTGACGCTGACCCATACTGGGCGCAAACGAAATGGGCGCATCGACCTCTACAAGAAAAATCACTTTATTCTTGAAGCCAAGCAATTCGTTTCGCCCGATGCCAAGGATAAGAACACGCTCGAACTGTTCCTTGAAAAGGATGCGACAAAGCAAACGGGGCATGGCAAACGCGGCACGTCCAAATTTGACGACACAATGCTGAAAGCCCGAAATCAGGCTGACAACTATGCGCGCGCCGTCGCCAAGGAAGACGGCTGGCCACCCTTCTTGATGGTCGTGGACGTTGGTCATGTGATCGAGCTTTATGCGGACTTCTCGGGACAAGGACAGGGCTACAACCAGTTCCCTGACGGCAACCGCTACCGCATCTATCTCGAAGACCTGCGCGACGAAGAAACCCGCGATCTGTTGCGCACGATCTGGACAGACCCGCAAAGCCTTGATCCATCGCTCCAATCGGCGAAGGTCACGCGCGAAATCGCGGCGCACCTTGCGGAACTGGGCAAAAGTTTTGAAGGTCAAGGGCATGAAAGCGAGGCGGTTGCGCGGTTTCTGATGCGTTGCCTGTTTTCAATGTTTGCCGAAGACGTGGACCTGATCCCGCGTGGCAGCTTCACTGCACTTTTGCAAAAACTGCGTGGCCACCCCGAACATGCGGAACCGTCCTTGCGCGGGCTGTGGCAAACCATGGACAAGGGCGGCTTTTCCCAAGTTCTGATGCAAGACCTCAAACGGTTCAATGGCGGGCTGTTCAAAGAGGCGGACGCCCTGCCCCTTGATAACCTGCAACTAAGCCTGTTGATCGAAGCGGCGGAAGCCGACTGGAAACAGGTTGAACCCGCGATTTTCGGCACCCTGCTTGAACGCGCGCTGGATAAACGGCAACGGCACAAGCTGGGCGCACATTACACGCCGCGCGCCTATGTGGAACGGTTGGTGACACCGACAATCATGGAACCCCTGCGCGAAGACTGGCGCGATGTGCAAACGGCGGTGCAGCGTCTGGCAAGCGATGGCAAGGAAGCAGATGCGCGCAAGCTGGTCCACGACTTCCACGCCAAGCTCTGCGAGATCAAGGTGCTGGACCCTGCCTGTGGGTCTGGCAACTTTCTTTATGTCGCGCTTGAAATGATGAAACGGCTAGAGGGCGAGGTAACAGCCCTGCTGTCCGAATTGGGCGAAGACCAAACCAGCTTTATCACCGTGGACCCGCATCAATTCCTTGGGATCGAATTGAACCCATGGGCGGCCAACGTGGCCGAACTGGTGCTGTGGATCGGCTACCTGCAATGGCATTTCCGCACCTATGGCAACGCGGCCCCGTCCGAACCTGTGCTGCGCGACTTCAAGAATATCCGCAATGCTGACGCCGTGCTGGAATGGGACGGGCGCACCCCACGTATGGACGCGAACGGCACCCCTGTGACCCGCTGGGACGGGGTGACGACCATACGGCACAACGTGACGGGCGAAGAAGTGCCAGACCCCACTGCGCGCATTGCCGTATATGACTATGCGAAGCCCAAAGCGACCAAATGGCCAGAGGCAGAGTTTATCGTCGGCAACCCGCCGTTTATTGGAAATAAGCGGATGCGCGACAACCTTGGCGATGGCTATGTCGATGCACTGTGGAAAGCCTATCCCAAGATGCCGCAATCGGCTGATTTGGTGATGTTCTGGTGGGAAAAGGCGGCGTTGGCCGCGCGGGGCTGGAATGCCAAAACAGGCAAAGGCACGCGGCGGTTTGGATTGATCACAACCAATAGCTTGCGTCAGACGTTTAACCGCAGGGTGCTAGAACCGCATCTGAACGATCCCAAAAAGCCGCTTTCTCTATTGTTTGCAATTCCCGATCACCCTTGGGTCGATACACAATTCGGCGCGGCTGTGCGAATTTCTATGACTGTTGGGGCGGTTGGTAATCGAGGCGGGCGCTTGTTGACAGTTGCAAGTGAGACCAAAGTGGCAATGGAAGCAGATGGGCATTTGGTGACGTTCGACCACCAAGCTGGAAAGGTTTTCGCGAATTTGCAAATAGGCGCTGATGTTGCCAGTTCCAAATCACTTTTGGCAAACAACGACATTTCTCATCAAGGATTGATCCTCGTTGGTCAAGGCTTTCGTTTGGAAGAAAGCGAAGCTAAAGCATTGCTTGCGGAAAAGCCAAATTTGAAGTCTTACCTTTCACGCTATCAAAATGGAAAACAGTTCATAGATGGCCGGATGGCTTGGCAAGTTATCGATTTTTTTGGGTTAACGGAATTGCAGGCTAGAAGTTTAGCACCTGAACTCTTCCAAATTTTAAGAGATCGGGTCTGGCCAGAACGCGCCCAGAATAGAGACAAGCAGTTTCGTGAAAGTTGGTGGCTATTTGGCAGGCAGCGACCAAGCTTGCGGGAAGGAATTGCTTCACTCGAGCGTTACATAGCGACATGCCGAACAGCAAAGCACAGAGTTTTTGGTTTTGTTGATTCAGACGTCTTGCCAGATGCAAAGCTTATTGGAATCGCTTTAGGCGACGCGTCCTTGATGACAGTTTTGAGCAGCCATATTCATGTTAGGTGGTCGATTGCTTCTGGAGGTTGGCTAGGTGTCGGCAATGATGCAAACTACAATCACGCGGAATGTTTTGACAAATTCCCCTTCCCAGACCTCACCGACGCGCAACGCACTCACCTGCGCCAGCTTGGTGAAGACCTTGATGCGCATCGCAAGCGTCAGCAGGCCGCCCACCCCAAGCTGACCCTGACGCAGATGTATAACGTGCTGGAAAAACTGCGCGCGGGTGACGTGATCGAAGGCAAGGATCGCGAGATTTATGACCAAGGCTTGATCGGTATCCTGCGCGACCTGCACGACCAGATTGATGCCGCTGTGGCCGATGCTTACGGCTGGCCCGTGGACCTGTCTGATGAAGAGATTTTGCTGCGCCTTGTCGCGCTCAACAAAGAACGCGCCGAGGAAGAGGCGCGCGGCCATATTCGCTGGCTCCGCCCCGACTACCAAAACCCGACAGGCAAGCAGGCGGCACCGGGCAAAACCACCGACATGGATTTGGGCGTTGTGGCCAAGGTCGAAAAATCCCCATGGCCCAAAACCCTGCCCGAACAAATCGCCGCCGTGCGCGAAGCCTTGGGCGAGATGGGCGAAGCCACCCCCGACCAAATCGCCCGCCGGTTCGCACGTGCAAGGGCCACGACAGTCGCACCGCTACTCGACAGCCTCGCGGCGCTGGGCCAAGCCGATAAAACCGAAGAGGGTAAATATGCAGCATAGGATCATCGCGGCGCTATGTCTCGTGGCATTCGGTTCATCCGCAACCGCCCAAGGCTTCACTTGCAGGGGCGGCACGCAACCGTCGTGCCTGGGTTTTGGCGACACGGTCTGTTCATCATCCGGTCGCTGCGTGGATCAATACGCCTCGTGCTTTGATAGCTATCAGTGCAATTACGAAGGCTTTACCTGCAAATCAAACGTCACGGAATGTGTCGACGACTACAATGATCTGCTACGCACCCACAACACGTTGGTCGATGACTACAATGACCTTTTGAACGAACGTAATACGTTGCTAGATACAGGTAGGACATTGGCCCGAGATTTGGACAACACAAGGTATTGCCTGCAACTGGCATCGACGCTGGAAGCCGCGAAAGCATGTGAATGGCAGTAGGCTGGAAACGGGCCCGATCTTGGGTTCAAACACACCATTTCTGATCTTTGCGTGGTATTGAATGTGGTATGTTTCTTTTTGATAATATTATTATGAAGCAAAGCCATATAGTTAGGCAGATAGTGCGGATGACCCCCAGTCCGCCATATAATTCATCCAAATCATTATTTTTGTTCGGAAATTTATGATCTGAGCATAGACACCCCCCCACCTGATCCCCCAAGTAGTTCCAGAAGTACTCGAACCTTGGCAAAATTCGCATCGTACGCCCTTCTTGCGATTAACTAAATCTATTGAAGCACCAACCTACCACCTTGAGGCTTTCCTTTCTTTTCCGCACCCGCTAAGATTGAATTCGTTCTTAGGGCTTGTACTTATTATGAAATATTACGCAGTCGCATTTTCTATGTTGACCGCTTTTGCGACACCTAGTTTCGCAGAATGGTATGAAGGCGGATCACTCCACCGCGCCACCGCCGCTCAGTGGGGCGCAGCGAGTCCATCTAACAGGCTAGCGACTTCTGGAGATTGGGCCGCACACATTTTGGGTGAGAGCGTTGTAGGGCAGATCGGCATTGACGGTTTGAGAAATCGTGCTCAAAGTTTATCAAACTGCATTACTGAAGCGGCAACTGGCCCAGCGCCAAATAGTGCGGCCAGCGAACTTGCAGCAGCATGTGCAATACTTATGAATTGGTAATTAGAGTAGAGAGTTTACGATAATGGCAAAACTCAACGACATTGACCTAAAAAATATTAAAGAACTTTTTTGCAAAGGTGGTGAAGAAGGCTTCAGAATCGTTCATGTGGCGCATCCTGTCCGAAGGAACACCCAGAACTATCACGACGCATCAAACACAATAGAAACCTACCCACCGAGCTTTACTTTGGAAGGTGAAGGAACCGTTAATTTAGATGACGGTCAATTGCGGGTGCTGAAAAGCAACGAGATCTTAGTTCCATACAGGGCATATATGACTGATAAGTCGTTAATAGATATCGATCAAGATACCTAGTTTTAGTCTGAGGATTTCACTGCATTCAGGAAAAGGACGGCGGGTGCAAAACTGCAATCCCGCCGCCCCATGCTGCTAATCCCGCTAATCTGCTAATCCGTTAGATCGCCCCCCGCACTATTCGGTATGCCTCCTTTCGCACCTTTCCGCGAATTTCTGCGCCTGCCTCAAACGGCACCAGTCACCCCGCATTAACAAGCGTCTTGATTGCGGCCTTCGCGGCTTTCAATTCACGCAACGGATTTGGGCCAGGCTGCACAACTTCGCTTGGCAATAATTCAGGGTGCTGCCATTTGCTCAGCAACCACAATCTTAATTGCTCAGACTTCGCAGTAGGGGTGCCCCCAGAGGCACTTTCGTACACGCGCATGCAAAAAAGGCAGGTGCATTGCTGCACCTGCCTTTTTCAGTTTCAAAGACCTGTTCGGGTTAGAACTTGACGTCGTATGCCGCGCCAAGTCCGAATGCGCCGCGTGTTGTCATGTCGGCCTGTGCGCTCAGCACGCCAACCTCCATCTCACGTGCGACGCTCATGGAAAGCGACCCCATTGTGTAGCTTTCGCCCCACTCGCCATCAAGCTCGACAGCGTAGGTCAGGGCTGTGTTATCGCCCGCGCTTTCGATCCCGATTGCGCCGCCAACACCACAGACACCGTCCAGTGCACCCAAAGATTGGTAGCAAGAGACGCGCGGGTTGAACCAGAGGTTCGCCCGGCCATCTTGGATCAGGTAATCCGTCCGAATTTCCGCAAAGACGCGCCCACCAGAGATCGCATCCAGTTCTAGACCGCCGGCCTCTGTCAGGCCGCCCAGTTCAGCGATGACATCCACGTCTGCACCGGGTGCATAGATGTAGTCAAACCCAACACGTGGTGCGACGACAGCCTTGCCAAGCGCGAACTCGCCCGAAATGGCCGCCCCGGCAAAACCTGCCAGATAGGTATAGTCACCATTCGCGTTGACGACGCCAAAGTCACGGGTGAACGCCAGGTCAAACGAATGGCGGCCCGCTGCGGCACCAAGGTAGTAGTCCAAGAACAGGTCATGCTCCAGACGTTTGGCACCGTAGATACCGGCATTCAGCCCAAACCCGTCGATCTCACCATTTGCCAGCGTAGTGACTTCAGAGCGCGAGCCGTAAAGCCCTACAAAGTAGCCAAAGACGCTTTCGCTGCCACGGTACTGTTCACGACGGTACGACAGGTTGATCGCACTTTGTGTCTGGCCTGTCTCTGTGTCGACATAGCTGACAGACCCTTCCAATACCTCACGGCGATCCGTGATACAGCTGTGCTGGTCTTGCGTGAAATCGCCCTGCGCTGACACACCGCTATCGTTCGCGGTCATGTTGAGATTGCGCGCAAGGTTAAAGCTATCGTCACATTGGCTGTACTCGGCATGACCGGTGCTTTCATTGCTGATCGGACGGAACTCAACCCGGCGGTTCAAACGCATGCCTTCGGCTGTGGTGTTGGTTGCGATGGGTTCGCGCTCGCCATAGCCGCGGGCAACATAGCCCGTCACATCCACACCACGTTCCGCAAGCGCAAGGCGCACGGCCGCGACACGGCGTTGGCTGAGGTCGATGTTATAGGCGTCAGATTCGCGGAAGTCAGTGTGACCTGCGATCTCAAACGATGCGCCCTCACAGCTTTGCAAGATCTCTGCAACATCATCCAGCGTTTGATTGCTCTCAGGCTTGATGATCGCCTTATCCGTGTCAAACAACACGTTCTCAACTGCAAGACGCGCATTCACATCAGCCAAACAAGCCTCTGGTGAACGCTGACGCAAACGATCCAAAGCATCAGCAGAGTAGCCGGAGATTTGGTTTACTTGTGTCGTCAACGTGTTGGCCAGATCTTCCTCCAAGATGACCTCGAGATCGCTCTCGATTCGTGTGATCAAATTGAGCGGGTCAACGACCAACGTGACCGTCGCTGTGTCACAGTTGGCTGGATTGAACGCCTCACATAGCTCGTATGTATAGACATAGGTTCCCGCCGTTGTTCCAGCAGCGACCGTCACGATACCCGTGTTCGGGTCAAGGTCGATCCCACCGGCAGCAGGCGTCACATCAAGCCCCAAAGCGGTACTGTCCTGCGCCGTGCCAGATTCGTTGATGATGACGTCAGAACCAATCGAGGGGTTCGTCACGCCGTTCAGCGAGTCATTGGCCACGACATTGGGGATAGATGCCCCGGTCGCGCCGTCCACATTGGGTGGTGTGTCGTCTACCGCTTCGATCGGGGTCGCAGCAACCGTCACAGTGACCGTCGCCGTCTCACAGTTTGGCGTCGGTGAAGCCAGATCACACAGATCGTAATCCATCGTGTAATCACCCGGCAGCACAGATGTGCCGTCGTAGATCACCGCACCCGTTGTGGTGTTCAAGCTAAAGCCAGTCGGCCATGTGCCGTTCTCGGCAACAGTCGCATTGCCACCGGACCCCAGCGTCGCAGCCACACCGTTCACCGTATCCGGTGTCCCCTCAGTCGTCAC
>NZ_FOYP01000001.1:0-70936 GCF_900115105.1 Yoonia tamlensis | reverse complement strand
AGCCACACCGTTCACCGTATCCGGTGTCCCCTCAGTCGTCACATTCGCAACAGGCGTCGAAGATGTCCCAGATGTCGCCGTCCCGCTGTCGTCAAGCGCGACAACGTTTGAAATGTTCAAGACAGTAGGGTCATCAGGACCACCGGTGCCTGCAGGGTTTGAAATTGGCGTCGTGCTTCCGTCTTGCGTATCAAACGATGCCTCGGAACCCGCATCACTGTCATCCACAATTGGGCCAAAACCCAGCAGCGGCGCTCCGGGCACAGGGTCTCCGCCGGCGCTCGTTGCAACCGCAGTCGAGGTCACATCAGCCGAGTTCGTCACACCGCGGGCCGCAACATCAGAGACGTGCAAGACATAGGTCGCGGTCGCAACTGTTACAGGGCCTTCGCCTGCTGCCAAGTCACCGTCGAATCCAGCCGCAGGTTGGTTCAGCGTGAACGCCCCAGACAAGGCCGCAAGATCGGTATCCGACACCGTAATTCCGGCAAGCGCGGTGTTGCCCGTATTCTCAGCCGTAAAGGTATAGTTAACGGTATCACCCGCATCACCAAAGATGCCGTTGCCGCTTGTATCCGCAACCGAAGAGACCGACTTTACAAGTTCAATTTCTGGCACTGACGGAACATAGGAAATCGTCACGCTTGCGCTGTTTGAATTCGCCCCATTCGGAGCCTTGACAGTGTACCCGATTGGTGTCGGGTTCCCCGCGAAACCAGCGAGCGGTACAAATTGCAAAATTCCGCTTCCGTCAGTGTAGCTCCATGCGCCTTGGTTTGGCACGGTAAAGCTGATGATGTCGCCATTGCCATCCGTCACGACACCAATCGCACCAGAAGGCGGAATAAGGCTAACTGTTGAATCAATCGCCGCGACGCCATCATTGTTGGTGAGGGTGATGTTCACGGTGTCACCCTGCGCATTGCCAGAGGAAGCGTCATCAACCGCCGGCACAGGTACGGGTGTCGAAGTTGGCTGGTCACCGCTGGTCACATCATCGTCGTCCGATGTATCTGAGAACGGATTTCCGGCAAGGTCTTCGTAAGCAATATCAGCGAGGTTGTTGATGATCCCGCCTGCATCGATATCACCTTGAGTAATCACATAGTCCGCGCGGTAGACAAGCGTCGCGCCGACCGCGACATCAGTATTCGTGCCGTTCCCGCCATCCAAATCAGCTGCACCGCTAAACACGACAGGCACTGGGATCGCGCCGAGCCCGTTAAAGGAATTCTCTGTTACCGCGACATTGTAAGCTGTCGCAGAGCCGCTGTTCACGGCCGTAAATGTATAGCGGATGACGTCCCCTGCCTCAACGGCATCGGGGTCGCCAACCACATTCGTAATCAGTACTTCGGTTTTTGTAAAATCCAAGACCGGCGAATAGCAAACCAACGGCACAAAGCTAATGTTATCAACGCCCACATCGTTACCATTGTCACCCTCTGGCTGGGAGTTAAACAAGACAAGGTTGGCCGCAGTCGCTGATGCGGGTGCGGGCACAACATCTAGTGTCGCAGTGCGCCAAACATCGTCGTTTGCGACCCCGATCCCGCTACTGGTATCAGAAGCGAGCTGCGAGCCATTGCTTGAGTCTTCAATGATAAGTGTGAAGTTCGGGACATCTTCACAGCCGGCGCAAGTCCCAACCAAGGCCGTAGAGAATCGGAAACCACCCAGCGAAGCACCCGATGGCAAACCAGAGGGCACCATCGAAATATTATTTTGGCGGTAGAATTCACCCTGCCAAGAATTACCTGGCTCATTCTTCCCACGCATGTTGATCCCAAGGTAGCGCCCTTCGGTTTCCCCGTCGGCATCTACACCACCCAACGTCTGCATATAGGCGCCTGACAAATCCGCAGAGCGACCGACTGCGTACCAGTCATCTTGGATGCCGCCGGTGGGTTGGAACGTGTGGTTAAGCACATCATTATTCATCGTCCGCCCTGAGCCGGTTCCAAAATCTTCGTAGTAGACCGACGGGAATTCGACCATGTCAGCAACGGAACATGCGGCTTGGGCAATCGCTTGTGCCGGAATGGTTGCCGTCAAACTGGCCAGCGCCAAACCTTTAAGCGCATTGCGAAAGGAAAGCTTCGTAGATGGGCGTGAATGCTCTTCACCATCTCTTGTCACTAGACGAAAATTATCACCATTTTCAGTTGTCGCTACTTTTTCGCTAATCGTCACAGCGCTGGTTCTAGGCATACTCACGGCTTTCCCTCACTAAAAAAATTCAAGGCAACTAAATAATTTAGTCGTGTTGACCGAGCGCTTAGATCAACAATTGGGCAAAAAAAAGTGCTAAATCTGACTTCGATACAAAAAGGCATAAATAAATTGTTAATTGGATCAAAATAGACAACGACTATGCGTAATCCGTACTCACTTCATCAACTGAACGCCAAAATTATTCTTTTTTAAACAGCGAGTTAATGGGGTTTGGTGTAATGAAATCCGGTTCATATGGATTGCCTGAAATTGCCCTATCCCCCGCGCAATCTGGGGTAGTTTTGGCAGTTTTAGAGTCCCCCAAAGCGTGCTGTGACAACACATGGAAAACCGATTGATTCCCCGTCCAAAACGCGGGCAGAGACACAGCGTGTTGGTTGTTAATGCGCAATACACGCAAGCTTTACCAAATCTTCAGGATTCTGTTAGCTTGTGGCGCGGTTGAGGCTTGTCGCGCGCGGCGATTTGGTATACCGCTGCATACAAATGGCGCATAACGATGCAATTGCGCCAATTCTGCGGGCGGTCACGCCCACCATCATAAGTTAGGAAAGCCCATGAGTTTGTATACCGGATACCTCGCTGAAATCGAAGCCCGCAAGGCACAGGGTCTGCACCCGAAGCCGATCGATGATGCGCTTTTGACGCAAGAAATCGTCGCGCAGATCAAGGATACAAACAACCCGCACCGCGCCGATTCTCTGCAGTTCTTTATCTACAATACGCTGCCCGGCACCACGAGCGCTGCGGGCGAAAAGGCAAAGTTCCTCAAAGAAATCATTCTTGGTCAGGAAACAGTCGCCGAAATCACACCGACTTTTGCATTTGAACTGCTGTCACACATGAAAGGCGGCCCTTCTGTCGAGGTGCTGCTTGATCTGGCATTGGGCGATGACGCGGAGATCGCGGCGCAGGCCGCCGATGTGCTGAAAACCCAGGTTTTCTTGTATGAGGCCGACACAGACCGCCTGAAGGCCGCGCATGAGGCGGGAAATGCTGTCGCAACCGACATCATCAAAAGCTACTTGCAGGCAGAATTCTTTACCAAGCTGCCCGACATCGAAGAAGAAGTGAAAGTTGTGACTTTCGTCGCGGCCGAAGGTGATATTTCAACCGATTTGCTGTCACCGGGTAATCAAGCCCATTCGCGGGCCGACCGCGAATTGCACGGCAAATGCCTGATCGACGAAGCGGCCCAAAACCACATCGAAGAGCTGAAGAAACAGCATCCTGACGCGCGCGTCATGCTGATCGCCGAAAAAGGTACGATGGGCGTTGGGTCTTCGCGGATGTCCGGCGTGAACAACGTGGCGCTGTGGACTGGTAAGCAGGCGTCGCCCTATGTGCCATTCGTGAACTTTGCCCCTGTTGTGGCGGGCACCAACGGGATTTCCCCGATCTTTTTGACTACTGTCGGCGTGACAGGCGGGATCGGTGTCGATCTGAAAAACTGGGTGAAAAAGCTGGATGCCGATGGCAATCCGGTTCTGAACGCTGACGGTGATCCTGTTCTCGAAGAAAAGTATTCAGTTGCGACAGGTACGGTGCTGACCATCAACACCAAAGACAAAAAACTGTATGACGCGGACGGCAACGAACTGGTTGATATGGCCAGCTCTTTCACGCCGCAAAAAATGGAATTCATGAAGGCAGGCGGTTCCTACGCGATTGTCTTTGGGAAGAAATTGCAGACGTTTGCTGCGGAAACGCTGGGCGTTGAAGCGCCACTTGTCTATGCGCCGTCTAAAGAAATCAGCCACGAAGGTCAGGGCCTGACGGCTGTTGAAAAAATCTTTAACGCCAATGCGCGCGGCACCACGCCGGGCAAAGTATTGCACGCCGGATCTGATGTGCGCGTGGGCGTCAATATTGTTGGCTCACAAGACACTACCGGCCTGATGACCATGCAAGAGCTTGAGGCGATGGCG
This sequence comes from Yoonia tamlensis, assembly GCF_900115105.1. Lineage (GTDB taxonomy): Bacteria > Pseudomonadota > Alphaproteobacteria > Rhodobacterales > Rhodobacteraceae > Yoonia > Yoonia tamlensis. The sequence continues at coordinate 66,773 of NZ_FOYP01000001.1, read as the reverse complement.
GCAACCATCGTGTCCCCTTCTGTTGATGGCGCCTATCAATCGGGCTGTCACACCGCATCTGTCTGGGACATCAAAGCGCAGGAAAACACACCGCGGCTGATGAAGTTCATGAACAACTTTGGTCTGGTCACAGGACGTGACCCGAAAGATGTTTACCACCCGCTGACCGACGTGATCCACAAGGTGCTGAACGATATCACCGTCAGCGATTGGGATATCACCATCGGCGGCGACAGCCACACACGCATGTCCAAAGGCGTGGCATTCGGTGCGGATTCGGGCACCGTTGCGCTGGCGCTGGCGACAGGTGAATCGTCAATGCCGATCCCTGAATCTGTCAAAGTCACCTTTACGGGCGAAATGGCGGAACACATGGACTTCCGTGATGTTGTGCATGCCACCCAAGCACAGATGCTTGAGCAGCACGGCGACAACGTTTTCCAAGGCCGCGTGATCGAAGTGCATATCGGTACATTGCTGGCCGACCAAGCCTTTACCTTCACCGACTGGACCGCTGAAATGAAGGCGAAAGCCTCGGTCTGCATTTCTGACGATGAGACGCTGATCGGGTCTTTGGAGCTGGCCAAATCCCGCATCCAGATCATGATCGACAAAGGTATGGAGCATGAAAACGGTATGCTTGCCAGCCTGATCGCCAAGGCCGATGCGCGCATCGCCGAACTGAAATCAGGCGAGCGCCCCGCGCTGCGCCCGGATGACAACGCCAAATACTTTGCCGAAGTTGTCGTCGATCTGGACAAAATCATCGAGCCAATGATCGCCGACCCTGATGTGAACAACGTCGATGTGTCCAAACGCTATACCCACGACACAATCCGCCCGATCAGCTATTACGCGGCGAAAAAGAAAGTGGACCTCGGGTTTGTCGGGTCTTGCATGGTGCATAAGGGCGATATCAAAATCGTCGCACAGATGCTGCGCAACCTCGAAGCGACCAATGGCAAGGTTGAATTCAAAGCCCCACTGGTGGTGACCGCCCCGACCTACAACATCATTGATGAACTGAAGGAAGAAGGCGATTGGGAAGTGCTGCAAAAGTACTCCGGCTTCGAATTCGACGATGCGGCACCAAAGGTCACCGCGCGCACGGAATACGAAAACATCCTGTATCTCGAACGCCCTGGCTGTAACCTTTGCATGGGTAACCAGGAAAAGGCCGAAAAAGGCGATACCGTGCTTGCGACATCAACCCGCCTGTTCCAAGGCCGCGTTGTTGCCGATGCCCCCGAGAAAAAAGGTGAATCGCTTCTGGCTTCGACTCCGGTTGTTGTCTTGTCCGCGATTTTGGGCCGCACCCCGACGCTGGAAGAATACAAGACAGCGGTTAAGGGGATCGACCTGACCAAATTCGCGCCGCCAAAGAAAGCGCCGATCGACAGCCTGTCAGTGCATTTCTAAGCAAACAAAATGGCCAGTCAGAAAATTCATCTGACTGGCCATTCACCATTCGCACGGCAGTCCGCGCCGCGCTAAATAACCTGCACCCGCAGCGCGCCAAGGCCCGCAATTTCGGCCTCCATCACATCACCTTTGACGACGGCGCCAACCCCCGCAGGGGTGCCCGCCATGATGACATCACCCGCCGCCAGTTCGAAATATTCGGACAGATAGGTGATCATCTCTGGCACTTTCCAGATCATCTGGTTCAGATCGCCCTCTTGGCGCAATTCCCCGTTCACATGCAGCGCGATCCGCCCCTGATCGGGATGCCCGATCTCTGACACAGGCTTCACAGGACCAACTGGGCCAGAGCGTTCAAAAGCTTTGCCGATTTCCCATGGGCGGCCCATTTTTTTCATCTGCCCTTGCAGGTCACGGCGGGTCATATCAAGCGAAACGCCATACCCCCAAACGTGGTCCAACGCCTGATCCAGCGCGATATTCGTGCCACCCGATTTCAGGCAGGCAAGCAGTTCGACCTCGTGGTGCAGGTCGGATGTATGCGGCGGATAGGGAAATTCCCCCGAAGCGTCGAGATTGTTAGGATTCTTTTGGAAAAAGAAAGGCGGCTCGCGGTCAGGGTCGTGGCCCATTTCGACGGCATGGGCGGCAAAGTTGCGACCGATGCAATAGACGCGGCGCACCGGAAACGTACCGCCTGTACTGGTGGGAATGCTGTGGGCCTGCGGCGCAGGAATGACGTGTTTGGACATTGATCACTTCTCGCTGTTGGATGGCCGTCCGGCCGATCGTTCAATCCTTGCCGCGTTGGAACAAAAGCGCAAGCAACCCCAAGCCTGCTGACACAATCATCAGCAACAATGACACCGCGTTCAAAACCGGTGTCGACCCGTGCTTTAGCTTGTCGAACATCGTGATCGTCAGCGGCGAATCCGACCCGACAAGCATCAGCGTGGTGTTAAAGTTTTCAAAGCTCATCAACACGGCAACAACCCCTGCCCCCATGATCGCAGGCAACAGGAACGGCAGCGTGATCTGGCGCACCGCCCCCCATTTGGTTGCACCAAGGTTCAGCGCGGCTTCTTCGAGGCTGGTGTCGAATTTCTGCAAACGGGCAGAAATAACCAGCGTGGCAAATGTGGTGATGAACGAAAACTGCCCCAAAATCACAAGGACCAGACCGGGGCGCAGCGCGTCAAACCACATCTCGGTATTATCCTCGAGCGTATTGGCAACCGAACTTGCAAAAACCAGAATCGAAATCCCCAATATCACGCCCGGAATAATCAGCGGCAGGAGCATAAGGATATAAAGAAACCCTTTACCGCGAAAATCGTGGCGCACGAATAGAAACGCATTACAGGTCCCCACGAATACCGCCAGCCCCGCGACCCAAACGGCAACAAAGGCCGAAGTGCCAATCGCGCGCATGATTGATCGTTCATTGAACACGCCGATGAACGGCGCTTCAGTCCCGAAAAACCATGCCATTGTGAACCCTTCCCATGGCAGGGACGGGAACACGCTATTGTTAAAGGCAAACACGCTGACCACCGTCAGCGGCAACGCAAGGTAGACGAAGAACAGCGTGACATAGGCCCGATAAGACCATTTGAGCAGCTTGGTTTGCGGAATTGTCGGGATCATCTAGCGCCCCATCGTATCAGAAAGCGATTGCCGCGACAGTTTCAGGCCGAGGAAAACAATTGTCGATGACAGCGCCAGAAGCAGAAAACCAAAGGCCGATCCAAGTTCCCAGTTAAAGCGGGTAATGAACTGCGTATAGATCAGCCCCGTGAACCACAGGCTGTCCTTGCCGCCCAGCAGGATCGGGGTCAGATAGTTACCCAGCGACAGCATGAAAACCACGATACAGCCCGATACAATACCGGGCATGGCGTGGGGAATGACGATTTCGCGCATGATGGAATAGCCCGATCCGCCAAGATCATAACCCGCTTCAATCAGGCTGTCGTCAAGGCTATCCAGCGTGGTGACAAGCGGCACAATCATGAACAGGATCGAAGTATAGACCAGCCCGACCATGATCGCGCCGTCATTATACAAAAATTCGACAGGTCCGCCGATGACGCCAGTGTATTGCAGGAAATTCGACAAAACACCTGTTTCACGCAACAAGATCATCCAACCGAATGTGCGCACCAGTTCCGACACCCAAAACGGGATCAGGCACATCAAGAAAAGCGTGGTTTTTGTGCGCCCGCGCGTCAGCTTGGCGATGTAATAGGCCACCGGAAACCCCAGCACCAATGTCAGCACCGTGGTAAAAATCGACATGAACGCGGTGCGTGCGAATGTACGCCAATACAGCGGTTCGTTAAAGAAAACGGCATAATTTCCAAGGCCGGTTTCATATTGGCGCACCCCGATCTTTTCGCTGATCGACACCATGAACAGCCCGATGTGCGGTAATATGATCAGGGTAATCAACCAAAGCAGCAGCGGCATCAGCAACAGGTAAAACCCCAGTTTCGACTTGTCGGTCATCTATGCTGCCTCGGCTGCGAAACAGCGGGCTTGGGCGGGTTCCCAGCTGGCATAAACGGTGTCGCCTTTGGCTAACCCCAAGAATGCGCCGGTTTGCGGCAGGGTGACTTGCAGCAATTCGCCCGACTGTGGATCACGCAGCAAAACCATGCTGTTCGCCCCGTTGAAAAGCACGCTATCCACCACGCGCGCGCTTGCATTCGGGCTGTTGGCGGGGGCCGTCTTGGACAGTGCAATTGCCTCGGGGCGGACAAATATTTGGGCGCGAGCGCCGATTTCTGGAACGGCCTGCACGGCCTGCGCGTGCAATGTCACGCCGCCATCCGTGACAAGGCTTACGGTTTGCCCGTCGCGCGCGGTGATCTTGCCGCTGAATTTATTCGCATCCCCCACAAAACCCGCCACGAATGCATTCGCGGGCTCATAGTACAGCTCTTTTGCGGTGCCGATCTGATCAAACCGGCCCTTGTTCATCACGGCGATGTTGTCGCTCATGACCAAGGCTTCGGATTGGTCGTGGGTGATATAGACAAATGTGGTGTTGAATTCGGCTTGCAGCGATTTCAGCTCGATCTTCATATGTTCGCGCAGCTTGAGATCAAGCGCGCCAAGCGGTTCATCCAGCAGCAAGACATCAGGCTCAAGCACCATACAGCGGGCAATCGCCACGCGCTGCTTTTGTCCGCCCGAAAGCTGGTCAACCTGACGATCCTCAATTCCCGGCAGGCCGACACGTTCCAGCACGCGACCAACGCGGGTTTTGATTTCCGCCGCAGGCACGCCGCGCTGGCGCAAGCCGAAACCGACGTTCTTGCCGATATTCATCATCGGAAACAGGGCAAGGTGTTGAAATACCATCGACACCGGCCGCTTGCTGGGGCCGACGTCGATCATCGACTTACCCTTGATCAGCAGATCGCCGCTTGTCGGAAACTGGAACCCCGCAATCATCCGCAAAAGCGTGGTCTTGCCACAGCCAGACGGGCCGAGAATGGAAAAGAACGACCCTTGCGGCACTTCAAAGCTGACGCGGTCAACGGCGCGAAATTTATCAAAGTCTTTGGTCAGGTCTTTGCAAACAAGGTCGGCTGGCGTTGTCATCGGGGGGTATCGTCCTAAAATAGCAGTGAAGGGCGCGGCAACCGCGCCCTTCACATGGGTCGTTTGATCGGTCTTAGTTGGACGCGTTGATGCGGTCCAATGCGGCACCTTCAAGCGCTTCCAGACCGGCAGGCACAGGTGGGTACCATTTGATGTTGTCGATTGCTGCCTGATCAAAGCTGGCTTGGTAGCGGGCTTTGAGATCTGCGCTAACGTCAACATCGCCATTCACGGCGGCGGTAAAGTTACCCGCGGCATTTGTGATCATGGATGCGATTTCAGGGCGCATCACAAAGTTGATCCAGTCATAAGCAGCATCATCCGCACGGCCACGTGCAGGCAGCACAAATGTGTCGATCCAGCCCAGCGCACCCGCTTCGGGGGCGACGAATGTGATATCGGCATTGTCAGCATTCAGCTGCCAGCCGCCAGTGTCCCACGCCATCGCGGCGACAACTTCGCCGGACCGCAGCAGATTCTTGATCTCGTCGCCGCCATCCCAATAGGTTTTCACATTTGGCTTACAAGCGATCAGCGCGGCTTCGACCTCGTCCAGAATGGCTTGGTATGCGTCGATGTCAGCATAGGCGGCAAACGGGTCAAGACCCATGGAATAGCCAAAACCGATCAGCGTCGGACGCTTGAGACGGTAGGATACAGAACCCGCAACGGAATCGTCGCACAGGTCGGTATAGTCGGTGACTTGGGGCGCTTCGGCTGTGTTCACAACCAACCCGCTGGTGCCCCAGACATGTGGCAGCCCGTAAACTTCGCCTTCGTATGTCGAGTTGGCGGCAGTTGCTGCCAGCATGGAAGGAATGAACTGCGCAGCGTCGATGCGCGACATATCAATCGGTTTGTAGATGCCGAATTCTTCTTGAGCGCCGGCAATCCGGTCCTGGCTTGGCTGGGCAAGATCAAAGCCGCCACCGTTGGTTGCGCGCAGTTTCGCAATCATTTCTTCGTTGTTAGAAGTTGTCACTTCGACAGTGTGGCCGGTTTCGGCTTCGAACATCGCGATCACGTCTTCAGGCGCATAGCCACCCCAAGTCAACAGCCGCAGCGTATCGGCCGAAAGGGTGGTTGCCGACAATGCGGCAATCATAACTGTCGTTGATGCTAGTCCAAGTTTCATATCAGAGGTCCATTCATTTACAGGTGGCCGCGGCCAGAACGGCGCGCAGAACAGAAAAAGTCCATAGAAACAGCTTGTGAAAATTTTGCGACAGTTTCAAACGAAATCTTGACCATTTGATAAATACAACCTGTGGCGGCATTTCTGAAACGCGCAATATACTGGAATACGTGCATTTTCCGTTCTACGGCCCTTGGCGAGGCGTCTGCGCACCACAGCCTTGGCTGCAATCATCGCGATGCGCTTTATTGTTGCAATTCACGCGCATATTCGCGAAGGAACCACATCGGCGCAATGTCGCAAACCTTGCATGAATAGACGTTTTTGGAATGACACAAACCCAAATCGCAGCGCAATTGCTGCCACAAAACGTGCCTTCACAAATCGCAAAGGCGTTGCAGACCCATCAGCACCGGACGGCCTTTGTCGATACGGAACTGACCCTGACATATGGGCAGCTTGCGGCCTGTATCGCGCGCATTGAACCCGCATTGCCCAAGACCGGCGCCGTAGCGGTATTTGGCAAACCCTCAAGCATTTTTGCAGCGGCCGTGACCGCTTGCGTGGTAGCGGGGCGCCCGTTTGTGCATCTTGATCCGGCGATGCCCACCGATGTTCTGGCCAATATACTGGCCGAACTTGGCATTGACACCGTGCTGATGTGCCAGCCTGCGGCGGCAGGACAATTGCCGCAATCGCACAGCTATATCGATGTGGCCGCGCTTACCATTGACCTGCCCACCGTGCCTTTGCTGCCTGTCGCCGCGCCGCCGATTTTGGCCGATGCGGCAATTTATATTGTCGCGACATCCGGCACCACGGGGCGGCCAAAATGTATCCCTGTCACACAGCAGGCGGCCTATCTTTCTTATGAATGGCGCGATGCATACACGCCCTATGATCCAAGCCAGACCATTGGCATCTATATCTTTGCGATCTGGGAAATGTTCCGTCCGCTGCGCGATGGCGCGCGCATGTGCTTTCCAAGTTTTCAGGAACTATTGAACCCCGCCGATCTGGTCGCCTTTTTGATCCGCTATAATGTGACAGAGATGCTGTTCACGCCTTCGGCGCTGGAAAAGACCCTGCAAGCCGCGACCGTAGAAATGTGCAAGGATGTGCCCTTGCAACGGATCATCTTGAATGGCGAAGTCGTGAGCGACGCGCTGGTCGCATCTGCGATGCAAAAACTGCCCCGCGCGCAGCTGTGGAACCTGTATAGCATCTGCGAAACCCATGATATCGCGATGACCCAGATCACCGACACCGCGCGGGTGCCCGGTGCTGTTGGCGTGGCCATGCCCGATTTGCGAGCCGTTGTTCTGGACGATCATGACCAAGAATGCGCGCTCGGCCAACCCGGTCTGTTGCATTTCGAAGGGCCAAAGATGCTAGGCCCCGGCTATGTGAACAGGGCCGAAGAAACGCAGTTGCGGTTTCGTGAATTGGTGCTGAACGGGCGCGCGGTGCGGCTGTATGATACCGGCGACCAAGGCTATGTTACGCCCGACGGCATGATCCATGTGATGGGCCGGATTGCGCATATGCTCAAATTGCGCGGGCATAGTATCCAGACCCGCGAACTGACGGAATCGCTTGGGCATTTTCTGGGGTTCTTACAGGGCGTGCCGTGGATTGTTGATGCAGGCGTGCAAGGCAAGGCGTTGGCGTTCTACTATTGCGCGGATGTGACCGGAGCCGCACAGAACCTAGAAAAATGGGGCCTGAAATCTGGCGAAAACCGGATGCCCGCCGCCCTGTCCAAGGCGCTGCGCGCCGAACTGCCCGCCTATTGTGTGCCAAGCTATCTAGTTGCGCTGGACGCGATCCCGATTAATCCGGTGTCCGGCAAATGCGACTTTAAGGCCCTGCCACCCGTGCAGATGCGCAGCACGCAAGATACCGCCACAACCGAAACACGGCCCAGCGTGATCTTTAGCGCCCAAGCCTTGGGTTGCGCGGTCACCGAGATTGACCCAAGCCAGTCATTCCATGACTGCGGGGGCGATTCATTGATGGCGGTGAACCTCGTGCTTGCGCTCGAACAGGCCTATGACCGCCGGGTTGATTTCGACTTTGCACTTAACGTCCCGTTGGATCGGCTGCACGATGTGCTGACCCAAGCCGTGGCCGCGCCGCAACCCAGCGGCGGATTTGACCGCAAGGGCATTTTGCTGACCGGTGTGACGGGGTTCTTGGGCAGTCGCGTTCTGGCCGCCGCCGCGCGGCACCTGCCCCAAGATCAGGTCATCTATTGTCTGGTGCGCCCCAAACGCCGCGATGCGCTGGAACGGCTGCATGAAATCGCCGCCACGCACGGGGTCGCGCCCAACCGTCTGGTCATGCTGCCCGCCGCCATCGAAGACGCGCGTTTTGGGCTGGGCGGCGCGGATTACGCAGCACTTTGCGCCAATACGCAGTCGGTCATTCATTGCGCGGCGATGGTCAACCTTGCGGTCGATCGCGCGAATATGGAAATCTGGTCCAAGGCCGGCATCGCGAATATCTTGCAATTCTGCCGCGATGCGGATGCGGATCTGCGGTTTTCATCCTCTGTCGCCGTGTTCCCCGATACTGGCGGGCGGCATCCGGAAACCGCCACCAGCCTTTACGAAAGTTGCGGCGGCTATGGCGCGGCCAAGATCGACGCCGAACAGATGATTGCAGCATCCAGCGTGCGCGCGGCAATCGTGCGCCTGCCTTCGCTTTATGATCTGGACGCGCCAAACCCCAATGACATCTATGAAACCATCGTGACGGCCTGCGCCAAAATGCGCACCGTCCCAGAGGGGCTAATGTTCCGGATGATTGATGTGCATAGCGCGGCGCGGTTCTTGGTCGAAATTCCGGCCAGTGACGGGGCGCGCTATTTCAACCTTGCGCCTGATCTATGGGCCAATCCAAACCAGCTGCCCACGGTTCCGGTGGCAGAGTGGCTGGCACAAGCCCCCGTGACCCAAGCCGAACGCGCGCTGATTGCATCAGACCTCACGGTTTTGCACGCCGATGCGCGGTTTGATTTTGGGCAGGCACGCGCCGCATGGGAAAATATTGCCGACACGCCCTTTGCCAGCATCAGCGCGCCTGATTTGTTGATTTCACGCCGCTTGGACCAATAGCCCTACCAAAGCGATCCGGCGTTAACCTGAATATCTTCCATCGTGATCGCACGGCCCGCGTCGCTGACCAGAAACGCAACAAGATCGGCGATTTCTTCGGGCTGGACCAATGCGCCCTGCGGGTTTGACGCCTCGTACTTGGCCCGCACCTGCGCGCGCGGCGCGCCGGTTTCCGCGATTTCCTGATCGACGAACTGCTTGAGCATCTCGGTTTCAACCCATGTCGGGCTAATGCTGGTGCAGGTCACGCCATGCGCCGCCCCTTCAAGAGATACACAGCGGCCCAAGCCCAAAAGCCCTGCCTTTGACGCGCAATAGGCGGCGTTATTGGGCATGCCCTGATGCGCCGCAACAGAGGCAAGGTTCACGATCCGCCCCCATTTTTGCGCCACCATGCCCGCCATCACAGCGCGGATCATCTTAAAGCTGCCGGTCAGATTGGTATCAATCGTGGCGTCCCACATGGCGTCAGGGTGTTCGATCACAGCGGATTCTTCGTAGACGCCCGCCGTGTTCACCAAAATATCAACCCGCCCGTGCGCGGCGATCACGCGGTCGACAAACGCTGCAACGCTTTGGCTATCGCGCACGTCCAAGGCACCAACCATAATCGGCGCGCCAATTGCGGCGTGCAATTTTGCGATCGCGTCCGCGTCGTCGCCACGGCGCGCGCCAATGCAAACGACCGTGCCTGCGCTATGCAGCCGCTTTGCAACCGCAAGCCCCATGCCCGACAGGCCGCCCGTGATAATTGCAACTTTTGTCATGATTTGGCCCGTCCGGATTACTGATGCTTTCGCCGCGGACTATGCCCAGAAAACGCGACGGGCATCAACAACTTGGCGGCGCTTAAGTTTTAACGCCCGCACATGAATTGCGCACGATCAGATCGCCGTGCAGCTCGCTTGTTTGCACGGGCGTCGCGGGCTGCGCCAACCGGTCCAAAAGTGCTGTCATCGCATATTCGCCAATCTGGCTGCGCGGCTGGCGAATGGTGGTCAGCGAAGGCGTGATATTATTGGCAAACGGAATGTCATCAAAACCAAGAACCGACATATCGCGCGGCACATCAATACCGCGATCTTGCAATGCGCCGATCACGCCGATCGCCGTGTTGTCGTTAAAACAAAAAAACGCGGTTGGCAGCGTGTCGCGAATAAAAAGCCGCTCGACTGCCGCGCGACCGCCAAGGCTGGTGCCATCACCATCCACCTTCCAGATCGAAATGGGCTCTGATGCTTGGGCAAGCGCGTCGCAATACCCCTTGAGCCGCCGCTCTGACAGGATGCTGCCTTTTGGTCCCGCAACATAGACAATCCGCCGATGCCCCAGCGACATCAGATATTCCGTTGCAACGCGCGCCGCCGACTGATCATCGGTGCAAACATAGCTGATATTGGCGTGTTCAATCGGGGTGGCTGCGGCCACAGTCGGCGGGATCAGCGATTTCGAATTATCGGGCCATCCGGCCACGGGCAAATGCCCTGTCAGCAAAATCAAACCATCCGCCATGCCCGTTGACAAAAAGCGCAAGTATTTTTCTTCGACGGCCACATCGCCTTCGGTATTGCCGATCAACACGCCATAGCCGCGCGCGTTGGCCACCTTTTCCAACCCCGTCAGAACCCCCGGAAAATTCGGGTCCGAGATGGATTCAGCCAGCACCAACACCATATGCGACCGCTGCCGACGCAGGTTTTGGGCCATTGCATTTGCCGTATATCCGGTGCGCGCAATGGCTGCGTTCACTTTCTTTCGGGTGCTGTCAGCAACTTTTTCAGGCTTTGAAATTGCCCGCGAAACGGTAGCAATCGACACTCCGGCAAGCCGCGCGACATCTTCGATTGTTGCTGGTTTCTTTGGGGAATTCTGCAATTGGTTTCTTTGCTCTTTGGCCTGCGCTGCAATCTACCTAGGGCCTGTTTTATCCGAAAGTGCAAGAAGACTAGCGAACATTTACAGCAATGAAAACCTTTACATAAAATAGTGTAAAGGTTTACATAGGATTCGTTGCGGGAGGCAACAACTGACCGGGGAGGGTCTATGGTGGTCAAGAATCCGATGGCATCGGACGGGTTGCTTTGCGCAGACTCGCTCAGCAAATCCTTTGGAACCGTTCCGGTCTTATTCAGCGTCAGCTTTTCGCTAAAGGCCGGAGAAGTGCACGCGCTGATCGGCGAAAACGGTGCGGGCAAATCGACCTTGATGAAAATCATGTCGGGTTTCCACAGCCCCACATCCGGCCGCATTATCTATGACGGCGAATCCGTCACCCTGCCCCCGAACGGCGGCGCAGAGGCGCTTGGCATTGTGTTGATCCACCAAGAACTGAACCTCGCCGAACAGATGACCGTGGCTGAGAATATCTTTCTCGGGCGCGAAATTTCAAAACGCGGCATCCTTGACCGGCAGGAAATGAACAGCCGCGTGGTGCGGATGCTGGCAGATGTCGGGCTTGATATTTCACCAGACACGCGGATTTCCGAACTGTCCATCGCGCAAAAACAGATGGTCGAAATCGCCAAAGCCATGAGCCGCAACGCCCGTGTGCTGATCATGGACGAACCCACCGCCGTTCTGACCGAGGCCGAAACCCGCATCCTTTTCAAACAGGTGAACCGCCTGCGCGATCAAGGTGTTGCGATCATGTTCGTCAGCCACAAGCTGCACGAGGTCAAAGAGATTTCCGACCGCGTCACCGTGTTACGAGACGGCCAGTGGATCGGCACCAGCCCCACGGCGGATCTGGACCTTGATGACATGGCGCGCATGATGGTGGGCCGCGAATTATCCGACCTTTATCCGCCTGTGAACGAACCCGATGTCGATGCGCAAATCGCGCTAAGCGTCACGGGGCTGCAAACAAAGAACCTGCGCAACCTGTCGTTCGATCTGCGCAAAGGCGAAATTTTGGGGTTCTCGGGGCTGGTTGGTTCGGGCCGCACCGAAGTGTTCGAAGCCATTTGCGGTTTGGTCCCGATGCATGCCGGGTCGATCACCACCTTCGGCAATGAGGCGCGATTCAATTCTGTGGCACAGGCACGCGACGCGGGCATCGTCTATCTGACAAAGGACCGCAAAGGTAAGGGGCTGCTGCTTGAAGAAGGGATGCAGACCAATCTGACGCTTCTGGCCCTGCCCCAATTTGCACGCCACCTGATATTGGACCGCAAAAAGGAAGAAGCCGCACTGACCCGCGCGATCCGCAGGTTTGACATCCGCGCCCGCGATCCCAATGTGCTGGCCAAGGATATGTCAGGCGGCAACCAGCAGAAATTGCTACTGGCCAAGGTCATGGAAGCCAATCCAAAGATCGTCATCATTGATGAACCCACACGCGGCATCGACGTTGGCACAAAACAACAAATCTACCATTTCATTGCGGCCCTCGCAGCCGAAGGCGTGTCGATCGTCGTGATTTCATCCGAAATGCCCGAAGTCATCGGCATCAGTCACCGCGTGATCATCATGCGCGAAGGCCGGATCGCAGGCACCGTTTCGGGCCGCGACATCAATGAAACCCAAATTGTACGCTATGCCGCAGGGCTGAACGAGGAGAAGACCCATGCCTGAATTGGCCCAGACGGAAACCACCGCCCGCAAACCGAAACTTGACTTGAAAATGTATGGCCCCGCAATTGCGCTGGTGATCTTATGCATAATCGGGTTTTCGCTGAATTCCGCCTTTCTGAGCGAAGGCAACATCACCAACCTTCTAACCCGCTCCGCCTTTATCGGGATCATCGCTGTTGGCGCGACATTTGTCATCACATCCGGCGGGATCGACCTGTCGGTCGGGTCCATGGCCGCCGCGATTGCGGGTATCATGATTATTTTGATGAATGCGCTAGTCGATATTCTGGGCACGGGCGTGTTAACCGTGGTCGTTGGTGCGGGCTGCGCGGTATTGTTGGGCGCGCTTGCGGGTCTGGCCAACGGGCTGCTGACCACCAAAGGCAAGATTGAGGCCTTTATCGTCACGCTTGGCACGATGGGGATTTTCCGGTCGCTGGTCACCTATTTCGCTGACGGCGGCACGCTTTCGCTGAATTTCGATATCCGCGGCACCTATCGCCCCGTCTATTATGACAGCCTGCTGGGCGTGCCCTATCCGGTCTGGGTTTTTGCGGTTGTCGCGGTTGCGGGCTGGCTTTTGATGAACCGCACGACATTCGGCCGCTATTGCACCGCGATCGGATCGAACGAACATGTCGCCCAATATTCCGCGATCAACGTCAACAAGATCAAGACATGGACCTATGTGATCCAAGGGCTATGCGTTGCATTGGCCACGGTCATCTATGTGCCGCGTCTGGGGTCGGCATCGTCATCAACCGGCGTATTGTGGGAACTCGAGGCGATCGCAGCCGTGATCATCGGCGGCACGGTGCTCAAGGGCGGCTATGGCCGGATCGGCGGCACGATCTTTGGCGCGCTGATCCTGACCACAATCGGCAATATCCTGAATTTCACTGATGTTGTTTCCAACTACCTGAACGGGACCATGCAGGGTCTGATCATCATCATCGCTGTTTGGCTGCAACGCGCTGATTGGGGCAAGCCAAAAGATTAACCAACGACCGCACGCGCTGCGGAGGAGGCAGCGCGCGCAAAAAATCGCCCCTAACAAAGGGGCATTCACTAGCAAATCCTATGGGAGGGATAAAATGCAATTCGGAAAAACAATCGCTGCGGGCCTGATTGGCGCGATGGCATTTGCAGGCGCCGCTGCGGCGCAGGACACAATCAAGATCGGGGTATCATACCCGACGCCAACACATGCGTGGGCGGCCGGCATGAACTGGCACGCAGAACAGGCCGAAGCACGTCTCGAGGCGCTTTACCCTGATGTTGATCTGATCCTCATCAACTCGCCTGATCCGGCATCGCAAGCCAGCGCGCTGGAAGATCTGGTATCGATCCACGGCATCGACGCGCTTGTTGTGCTGCCATTTGAATCAGAGCCGCTGACCGATCCGGTTCTAAACGTCAAAAACAGCGGCGCGCTGATCACCGTTGTTGACCGCGGCCTGAGCCAGCCAGGCATCGAGGATATCTATGTTGCAGGTAACAACCCCGAACTGGGGCGTAAATCCGCAGAATATATGATGAGCCGTCTGGAATCTGGCGATAACATCGTCATCCTGCGCGGCATCCCGACAACCATCGACAATGAGCGTTTTGATGCGTTCATGGCCGAAATCGAAGGATCAGGGATCAACGTTCTGGATCACAAGCACGCAAACTGGAACCGCGACGACGGTTTTGACGTGATGCAGGATTTCCTGAGCCGCTTTCCCGATATCGATGCCGTTTGGGCCCAAGATGATGACATCGCAATCGGTGTTGTTGCCGCTCTTGAACAGGCTGGCCGTACAGGCGACGGCATGTTCGTTGTGGGCGGTGCAGGCATGAAAGAAACCATCCGTGGCATCATGGACGGCAATGAGCTGGTCCCCGTTGACGTGCTTTATCCGCCAGCGATGATCGCAACGGCGATGGATGTGACCGTGGCTGCGTTTAAATCTAACGGTCCGGTTGCGGGTCGCTATATTCTTGGCGCGACATTGATCACACAAGAAAACGCCGCATCCTTCTACTTCCCCGACTCACCGTTCTAAGCTCTTCTCCCGGAACGGAAAGGAAAGAGCGGCTGCTTGCAGTCGCTCTTTTTTTGTCTGCCCACAAAAAAAAGGCCGCGCTATCCGATTGACAGCGCGGCCCCGAATTTTCCAGCCAAAGGGTATTACCCGATGATCGCGTTCAGCGTGGCAGAGGGGCGCATGACCGCTGCGGTCTTGGCAGCGTCACCGTGGTAATAGCCGCCCAGATCAGCCGCAACACCTTGTGCCGCTGCCAGTTCTGCAATGATCGCCGCTTCGCCTGCGACCAGTGCTTCTGCAATCGGTGCAAATTGCGCGGCAAGATCGGCATCTTTGGTTTGCGCGGCCAAGGCTTCGGCCCAGTAGCGTGCGAACCAATAGTGGCTGTCGCGGTTGTCAGGCTCGCCGACTTTGCGTGATGGCGAATGGCCATTGTCCAAAATCCCTTGGGTCGCGGCGTCCACGGCTTCACCCAATACGCGGGCTTTTTCGTTGCCTTTGGCATCCGCAAGGAATGTCAGGCTTTCGCCCAGCGCGCAGAATTCGCCAAGACTGTCCCAACGCAGGTGGTTTTCAGACTGCAATTGCTGCACGTGTTTCGGCGCAGAGCCACCGGCACCGGTTTCAAACAAGCCGCCACCGTTCATCAATTTCACAATCGACAGCATCTTTGCAGATGTCGCCAGTTCAAGGATCGGGAACAGATCGGTCAGATAGTCGCGCAGCACGTTACCTGTGATCGCGATGGTGTTTTCGCCTTTGGTGATGGTCTCAAGCGACGCGCGTGTCGCTTCGCGCGGGGCCATGATTTCAAACTTGTCAGCCACACCTTGGGCCTCGAGGATTGGTTTCACATAGGCGATCAGTTCGGCGTCATGGGCGCGGTTTGCGTCCAGCCAGAAAATCGCACGCGTACCTTCTGCCTTTTGGCGCGCAATCGCAAGGTTCACCCAATCCTCAATCGGCGCCTTGCGCGCGGATGCGGACCGCCAGATATCACCGGCCTGAACCGCGTGGCTGTGCAATACGCTGCCATCGTCAAGGATCATCTTGACCGTGCCAGCCGCCGCGATTTCGAACGTGGTCGGGTGTGATCCGTATTCTTCGGCTTTTTGCGCCATCAGGCCGATGTTTTGCACCGTGCCGGCAGTTGCTGGGTTCAGCTTGCCGTTTTCTTTGAAGAATTTGACGGTCTCGTCATAAACCGGCGCATAGGAATTGTCAGGGATCACGCAGTTGGTGTCGGATTCCTTGCCATCCGGACCCCAGCCTTTGCCGCCTGCGCGGATCAGCGCGGGCATAGACGCGTCAATAATCACATCGGACGGCACGTGCAGGTTGGTGATGCCCTTGTCGCTGTCGACCATATACATTGGCGGACGTGCGGCGGTGACGTCTTCTATAGCGGCCATAATATCGGCCTCGTCTTTGACGGCTGCCAAAAGTGCACCCAGACCTTGGTTCGGGTTCACGCCCAGCGCGGCCAGCTTATCGCCGAATTTGTCGAACACCGGCGCAAGCCACGCCTTGACCGCATGACCAAAGATGATCGGGTCGGACACTTTCATCATCGTCGCTTTCATGTGCAACGAAAACAGCGTGCCTTCTTCTTTGGTCTTGGCAATTTCATCCGCCAAAAACGCATCAAGCGCAGCAGCGCTCATGAATGTCGCGTCAACCACGGTGCCCGCAGGATAGCTGATCCCGTCTTTCAGAACGGTTTCGCCTTCTGCGGTTTCCAGAACGATTTTGGCAGTGGCCGCATTGGCCAGCGTTGCGGACACTTCGTTGGAAAAGAAATCATCGCCAGACATGGACGCCACACGTGTTTTGCTGTCAGCCACCCATTCACCCATCCGGTGCGGGTTATTCTGCGCAAAGCTTTTGACAGCTTTCGCCGCACGGCGGTCAGAGTTGCCTTCGCGCAGCACAGGGTTCACAGCAGAACCTTTAAGCCCGTCATATTTCGCGCGCACGGCTTTTTCTTCATCGGTTTCGGGGGTTTCGGGATAATTCGGCAATGCGTAGCCCTGCGCTTGCAATTCTTTCACCGCAGCAACCAGTTGCGGCACAGAGGCCGAAATGTTTGGTAGTTTGATCACATTGGCGTCTGGTGTTTTCACCAGCTCGCCCAATTCGGCCAGATCGTCGGACTGGCGCTGATCTGCGGCCAGATAATCAGGGAAGGTCGCCAGAATACGGCCCGCAAGGCTGATATCCTTGGTGCCGACAGATACGCCAGCGGCGGCCGCGAATTTTTGGATGATGGGCAAGAACGACGCAGACGCCAATTCAGGTGCTTCGTCGACTTTGGTGTAGATGATATCTGACATAGGAAACCTCTTGAGATAAGTTGCCTAGGTCCATAACGGATGTTGCCGCAATCGTCCACAGTATACCGCTGCATACGATGCAAATACAGGCAGCGACAGATTGTCCGCCGCTGCCTGCAAGCGCCTCTAGAAGAAGCCCAATTTGTTGGGGTTATAGCTGACCAGCATGTTTTTGGTCTGCTGGTAGTGGTCCAGCATCATCTTGTGGTTTTCACGTCCAACGCCGGATTGCTTGTATCCGCCGAATGCCGCATGCGCCGGATAGGCGTGATAGTTGTTGACCCAAACACGACCGGCTTCGATCCCGCGGCCAAAGCGGTAGCAGGTGTTCATATCGCGTGACCAGACACCGGCGCCAAGCCCGTACATCGTGTCATTGGCGATTTCCATTGCTTCGGCTTCGTCCTTAAAGGTCGTGACCGATACAACGGGGCCAAAGATTTCCTCTTGGAAGACCCGCATTTTATTGTGGCCTTTCAGGATTGTTGGCTGGATGTAGAACCCGTTTGCTATATCGCCGTCCATCTTGGCCTCGGCCCCGCCTGCAAGAACTTGCGCGCCTTCTTCGACACCGATTTGCAGATAGGACAGGATCTTGTCTTGCTGCTCGCGGCTGGCCTGCGCGCCGACCATCGTGTCAGGCAGACGTGGATCACCCTGTTTGATCGCCTTCACCCGCGCAATGGCGCGCGCGATGAATTCTTCATAGATGTCTTCTTGGATCAGCGCGCGGCTTGGGCAGGTGCAGACCTCGCCTTGGTTAAAGGCAAACAGCACAAAGCCTTCGATCGCCTTGTCAAGAAACGCATCATCCTTGGCCATCACATCGGAAAAGAAGATGTTTGGTGATTTGCCGCCCAGTTCCAACGTGACAGGGATCAGGTTTTCAGTCGCGGCCTGCATGATCTTGCGACCGGTGGCGGTGGATCCGGTGAACGCAATTTTGGCGATGCGTGACGATGTGGCCAATGCGGCACCCACTTCGCCACCATAGCCGTTGACGATGTTCAACACGCCATCCGGCAGCAGATCGGAAATCAGCTCTGCGAACACCATAATCGCGGCGGGGGTCTGTTCAGCGGGTTTGAGCACAACGCAGTTACCCGCAGCCAATGCTGGCGCCAATTTCCAAGCGGCCATCAGAACCGAGAAGTTCCAGGGAATAATCTGCCCAACAACGCCTAGCGGTTCGTGGTAGTGATAGGCAATCGTGTCATTGTCGATTTCCGACATTGACCCTTCTTGGCCCCGCAGCACGCCCGCAAAATAGCGGAAATGGTCAGCAGAAAGCGGAATATCAGCCGCCATTGTTTCGCGGATCGGCTTGCCGTTATCCCATGTTTCGGCAGTTGCGATAAGTTCAAGATTTGCCTCGATCACATCCGCGATTTTCAATAGGATGTTGGAGCGTTCGGTCGCTGATGTTTTGCCCCACGCGCCCTTGGCTGCATGTGCCGCATCAAGCGCCAGTTCAACATCTGCCGCGTCGGATCGTGCAATTTCGCAAACCACGGCACCTGTGATCGGGGTGATGTTTTCAAAATAGCGCCCGCCAACAGGTGGCACAAATTGCCCGCCGATATAGTTGTCATAGCGGTTCTTAAACGGAGAGCGGAACTGCTGCTCTGTCTGTGTCATCTCATTCATAATATTCTCCTCCATACCCTAGGTCCTCCACCCGGGTTGCAAGAGGCTAACTTTGTGCTGAACTGCGCGTAAATCTCCCGCTAGGCGAAGGGCGGGGTGATCTGTCTCAGAACTGGGACACTTGGCGCGGCGGGAAATGCTATTCCCCCAACCCCAGCCGTTTCATCCGCCGGTAAAGCGTGGCGCGCCCGACGCCCAGCGCCCGTGCGGCTTGTGAAACATTGCCATCCGCGCGCGCAAGCGCACGCACCACCGCGGCCCGTTCGGCCTTTTCAAACCCTGTCGGCCCATCGTCGCGGCCAAAGATGTCAGACGCAGGGCGCGGGCGCAGCGCGCCGGTGGGTTCCAGCCCGAATACTTTGCGCGCGTTACGGGTGGCACCCACAATGATATCGTCGGAATCGACGGCCAGCAGCGTTGCGATATCCGCATCACCGCTGTCGGCCACAATGATTCGCGCCTTGGGGAACGAGGCGCGGAAATAGTCGGATTCGATGGATTTAGCGGTTTGCCCCACCATCGCGCCGATCAACTGGTTATAGCTTTCCGTTTGATCCGCGCGCGCGGACGATACATCCAGCGCGGCCAGCAACCGCCCGTCAGTGCCAAAAATCGGGGCATCCATGCAGCTCATCCCGATGTTGCGCGCAAAGAAATGTTCGTTGCGGTGAATGGTAACCTGCCGCTGTTCGGTCAGGCAGGTGCCGATACCGTTGGTGCCTTCGGCGGCCTCGCTCCAATCGGCGCCGACACAAAGCCCCCAATCGGCAAATGTGTCGCTATCGGCATCGGTACAGCGTTGATCCAAAACGATTCCCGCGTCGTCGGTTAGCAAAACCCCGCAACCGGAATTGCCGACAAGCCGGTAAAGGTGATCTAGTTTTGGGGCGGCGACCATCATAAAACGGTCGTGTTTTTCGCGCCTGCCATGCAGCTCTGCCGGATCAATGCGGCTCACGCTGATGTCTGCGGCAGGGTCAAGCCCGTGGCGTTCAACCGACCGCCGCCATGATGCCGCCAATGACGACCGCGCCGCCGCCGAGCCCGAATGCACGGCCCCCAATATCCGGTCGATATGCAGCTTCTTTTCCGAAATGACCATTCCCCCCTCCCGTGGCTGGTGGTCGTTCTTTGGTGCGGAGCATAGCGTGCACCTGCGCGAATGTCTTGGCTTGTGTGGTATTCACCCTATACACATTCCCAATATGGAATGAATGCGGCGGGAGAAGAAGAAATGACAGGTCAACAGTGGACGGCGCGTTTTGCAGGGCTCGCGCGGCTGGCACCGCAAACCCAGCAGATATTGCTAGAGAAAAGCGCCGTCATCGACGTACCTGCGGGAACGACAATCTTTGGTCCCGGTAATTCGCCCGAAAACATGCTTTTCTTGCTTGATGGCAGCGTTCGGGTGCAGCAAACCTCGGAAACGGGGCATGAAATTGTTCTTTACCGGATACATGCGGGCCAAAGCTGCGTGCTGACCACCGCCTGTCTATTGGCCTACGAGGACTATTCCGCCGAAGGCATTTGCGAAACCGATATCCAAGCCGCCGCCATCCCGCGCGCTGTTTTTGACGAACTGGTCGCGCAGTCCAAAGAATTCCGCGATTTTGTCTTTGCCGCCTTTTCCAAGCGGATCACCGATCTGTTCTTGATGATCGACGAAGTGGCATTTCAAAAAATGGACGTGCGGCTGGCCGACAAGCTGATCGCCCTGTCAGGCGGTCAAGACAGCATCGCCACGACGCACCAGAAATTGTCTGTTGAATTGGGCACCGCCCGCGAGGTGATTTCACGCCAGTTGCAAGAATTCCAACGTCGGGGCTGGATCGAACAGGGGCGGGGCTGCGTCAATCTGATCAATAGGACTGCTCTTGCCGGATTGGCGGGACAACAGCATTAGGCACAATTTCATCGTTTGGTGACAATGTCACCGAATCTTCTGCGCGCGTGGCCTATGGTTGGTCTCAACATAACATGGAGCCGGAAAAATGACCGCAAACGTTGGAACAATCGACCGCCTATTTCGCATCGTACTTGGTGTTATACTGATTGCGTTGCCCGTGATCAGCGAATTTGCAATCTTTGATAGCATTGCCGCGACAGTGATCAGTGTGATCGCCGGTATCATCATGATCGGCACAGCCGCGCTGCGGTTCTGTCCGATCTACCGCATTTTCGGCCTGCGCACCTGCCGGACCTAGCTGGAGAAAACTTATGACCTATCCCATTGATATGAACATCACCCCCGACGTGTCCGCCCATTTCGATGCGGCGACAAATACAATCAGTTATATCGTAAAAGACCCGACCAGCAGTCACTGCGCGATCATTGATAGCGTGATGGATATTGATTACGCCGCCGGACGGATCACCTATGACCACGCTGACGCGCTGATCAAGGAAGTTCAGGATCGCGGGCTGATGCTCGACTGGATCATCGAAACCCACGTCCACGCCGACCACCTGTCCGCCGCACCTTATATCCAGCAAAAGCTGGGCGGGAAAATCGGCGTTGGCGACAAGATTCTGGTCGTGCAGGAAACATTCGGCAAGGTCTTTAACGAAGGCACCGAATTCCAGCGCGACGGATCGCAATTTGATGCGCTGTTTACGGATGGTGACACCTATATGATCGGCAATATGCAGGTCGTGGCGATCTATACCCCCGGGCACACGCCAGCGTGCATGGTGCATGTGGCAGGCAACGCGGCCTTTGTCGGTGACACGCTGTTCATGCCCGATGGCGGGTCGGCCCGTGCTGATTTCCCTGGTGGGGACGCTGGTACGCTTTATGACAGCATCCAAAAGGTGCTGTCCTTGCCCGACGACATGCGGCTGTTCATGTGCCACGACTATGGCCCGAACGGACGCGAAATTGCATGGGAAACCACCGTTGGCGATGAAAAGACGCATAACATTCACGTCGGCGGCGATAAAACCCGCGAGGATTTTATCAAATTCCGCACCGAGCGTGATGCAACGCTGGACATGCCCAAGCTGATCATCCCGTCTTTGCAGGTCAATATGCGCGCAGGCGATGTCCCAAAGGATAAAGACGGCAATCCGATGCTGAAAGTGCCTGTCAACACGCTTTGATCTAGGAAAACGACAATGGAATTGAACACGCTTACTGCTGGCCTTTCGGCCAGCCCCCAAGTTATGCCTGATGACCTGCAAGCGATCAAAGACGCAGGGTTTCGGGCGATCATCTGCAACAGACCCGACGGCGAAGGCGGCGATCAACCCACGTTTCAGGAAGTCGCCAAAGCCGCGAAAAAATTGGGGATCGAAGCTGTCTATCAACCCATTGTCGCGGGCAAAGTCAGTGACGCGGATGCCACTGCCTTTGGCGCATCATTGCAAGACCTCCCCGGCCCTGTGCTTGCCTATTGCCGGACAGGCACGCGGTCGGCGACATTGTGGTCGCTGTCACAAGCGGGGAACCTGAGTGTCGCTGATATTCTCGCCGCGACCAAAAACGCGGGCTACGATATGGGCGGCGTTGTGCGCCGCATTGCCAATGGCGGCAAAACACCCACCGACACAGGCGATGCCAGCTATGCGGTTGTGATCGTTGGTGCGGGCGCAGGCGGTATCGCAGTTGCCGCCAGCCTGAAAGCACGCAAGCCTGATCTGGACATCGCTATCATCGACCCCGCTGATGTGCATTATTACCAGCCCGGCTGGACAATGGTTGGCGGCGGGATTTTTGACGCCCAAACCACCGCCCGCACCATGGGGTCGCTGATCCCGCGCGGCGTGCATTGGATCAAGGCCGCAGTTGCCGCGTTTGAACCTGACAATAACGCCGTCATTCTGGATGGGTGCCGCGTGGTGAAATACGACCGTTTGGTTGTGACTCCTGGGATAAAGCTCGATTGGAACAAGATCGACGGGCTTGTCGAAACATTGGGCCAGAACGGTGTCACCTCGAACTACCGCTATGATCTGGCGCCTTATACATGGGATCTCGTGTCCAGCATGGCATCCGGTCGCGCGATATTTACGCAACCACCGATGCCGATCAAATGCGCCGGTGCGCCGCAAAAGGCGATGTACCTGTCCGGCGATGCGTGGTTCCGGCGCGGCGTTCTGAAAGACATCGACATTCAGTTCAACAATGCAGGCGGCGTGCTGTTTGGCGTCAAAGACTATGTGCCCGCGCTGATGGAGTATGTCAAAAAATACGATGCTAACCTGAACTTCTTTCACAACCTTGTCGCGGTTGACGGCCCTGCCAAGAAGGCTTGGTTCGATGTGGCCAAACCGGACACGCCCGTTGAGCGGATTGCGATAGACTTTGACATGATGCATGTCTGCCCACCGCAAACGGCGCCGGATTTTATCCGCGTCTCGCCGCTTGCGGACGCGGCTGGCTGGGTCGACGTAGATCAATATTCGCTGCGTCACAAAACCTATGACAACATCTGGTCGCTTGGGGATGTGATGAACGCGCCCAATGCAAAAACCGCCGCCGCCGCGCGGATGCAGGCCCCCGTGGTAGCCGACAATATGGTCGCGGATATGCGCGGCGGCGCACCTGTCGCGCAATACAATGGCTATGGGTCTTGCCCGTTGACCGTTGAGCGGGGCAAAATCGTTTTGGCCGAATTTGGCTATGGCGGCACCCTGCTACCCAGCTTTCCGAAATTCCTTGTAGACGGCACCAAAGCCACGCGCGCCGCGTGGTTCCTGAAAGAAAAGATGCTACCGCCGATCTATTGGAAGGGGATGCTGAAAGGCCGTGAATGGCTTGCCAAACCCGAAAAAATCTCCGTCAAATAACACACCTGATCAAACCGAGCCCCAATATGCCCATTGCCCGTTTTCTGCCTATCCTCACGTGGGGCAAAACCTATACCCGTGCGACGCTTGCGAACGACCTGATTGCCGCGGTGATCGTGACGATCATGTTGATCCCGCAATCTCTTGCCTATGCGCTTTTGGCGGGGCTGCCGCCCGAGGCGGGGCTTTATGCATCGATCGCGCCGATCATGCTTTATGCCGTGTTCGGGACCAGCCGTATGCTTGCCGTGGGGCCGGTGGCCGTGGTGTCGCTGATGACGGCGGCGGCGCTCAGCAATATCGTTGAACAAGGCACGATGGGTTACGCGGTTGCCGCATTGTCGCTGGCGGCACTGTCCGGCGCGATGCTGCTGGCGATGGGCATTTTCCGCATGGGGTTCATCGCGAATTTCCTGTCGCATCCGGTCATTTCGGGGTTCATCACGGCCTCGGGGATCATCATCGCGGCCAGCCAGATCAAGCACATTCTTGGCATTGATGCGCATGGGCACAACCTCTTAGACCTCGGGCTGTCACTTTTCGAACATTTACCCGAAACCAACGGGACCACCGCCCTGATCGGGATCACGGCCACCGCATTTTTATTTTGGGTCCGCAAAGGGTTAAGACCTGCGTTGCAAAAACTGGGGCTGGGCGCGGGGCTCACAGGTATTGCGGTGAAAACAGGGCCGGTTGTTGTGGTCATCGCAACCACTGTTGCAGTCTGGCTGTTCGGTCTGGACGCTCGGGGGGTCAAAATCGTCGGTGACGTCCCGCAAAGCCTGCCGCCCCTGACAATGCCATCATTTTCGCCGACATTGCTGGGGCAACTGCTGCTACCTGCCTTTCTGATCTCGATCATCGGCTTTGTGGAATCTATTTCAGTCGCGCAAACATTGGCCGCCAAAAAACGGCAACGCATCGACCCCGACCAAGAATTGATCGGATTGGGTGCCGCCAATATCGGCGCGGCCTTTACAGGTGGCTTTCCGGTCACGGGCGGGTTTTCGCGGTCTGTTGTGAACTTTGATGCGGGTGCAGAAACCCCCGCGGCAGGGGCATTCACCGCCATCGGGCTGGCGATCGCCGCGCTTGCACTGACTCCGTTGATTTTCTTTCTGCCAAAGGCAACCCTAGCGGCCACGATCATTGTCGCTGTGCTAAGCCTTGTCGATTTCAGCATTCTCAAGCGCGCATGGCATTATTCCTTCGCCGATTTTGCCGCCGTGCTGGCCACAATTATTTTGACGCTGGGCTTGGGCGTGGAAATTGGTGTGTCGGCTGGGGTCGGCCTGTCGATCCTCTTGCATCTGTACAAGTCGTCGCGCCCCCATATCGCCGAGGTCGGTCTGATTGCCGGCACCCAGCATTTCCGCAACATCAAACGCCATCAGGTGCAAACCGACCCGCGTGTTGTAACCTTGCGCGTGGACGAAAGCCTGTATTTCGCGAACGCCCGTTTTCTGGAAGATTGCGTGCAAAACCGTGTCGCCAGTGACAAGGCGTTGCGCCATGTGATTTTGCAATGTTCAGCCGTGAACGACATTGACTTCAGCGCGCTCGAATCGCTTGAAACGATCAATACACGGCTGGATGAAATGGGCGTAAAGCTGCATCTGTCCGAGGTAAAAGGCCCCGTAATGGACCGGCTGCGTGATCAACACTTTTTAAAATCGCTGACAGGCAATATTTATTTATCACAATTTGACGCGCTCAACTGCATCAAATGATTGTGTGTCGCGCTGATTTCCGCGCCAAAGTTGCCGCACGCGCACTTGTGGTTGCAATCGCGGACCGACATGTTTCATAAGACTTGCTAAGACAGGCAAGAAGCCTAAACTCGTTTGAGTTTAATGATTAAATTTGAATCCATACTCCTTATTGCCGCCTCATTTTTACCGCCTTGAACGGGTAATGTTGTGGCGTAGTCAGTCAGAAAGTAAGTAGTTATGAACCAATCCAGCAAACGTGTCGCCCCCCACGAGGCAGCGGCAAAATCATTCTATGGCCAGGACGAAGATGCTTTTGCAAAGCAGGTTGAACGGCTCGCTGTCAATGATCCCCGCCTGATCGCCGTCTTTCAAAGTACACGCGTTTACTACCAGAATCTTGCCAAGAACTAGAAACACGCCGGTTTGCGGCTGCGATATCGATCACAACTGTCGCATTCCGCCCCTATTTCCTGAATAGCTCTTGACCTTTGCGACCCTGACGGGTTGAACGGCCTTCAGATTTTTATGGGAATATGGGTGGTTTCGCATGGACGACCAGAACAAAAACCTCATCTTGGCAACGCTGCTTAGCTTTTTGGTGATCCTAGGCTGGACATACCTGTCCCCGCCCGAAGATCCACCCGTCAGCCTTACGGATGAGGCGGCCATCGCCGCGAGCGATCCTGCACTGCCCGCGACCCAAGAAGCCGCGACCACAACAACCGCCCCCGAGGCAGCCGCGCCAGAAACCCCTGCCCCACGCGTTGCGATCAAGACTGACACGCTCGAAGGTTCGCTTTCGCTGCGTGGCGGGCGGATTGATACGCTGTCACTGACGCAATACCGCGTCGAAAACACCGAAGATTCCCCCATCGTCCAGCTGTTGCGCCCTGAAGGCGAAGCAGGCGCCTATTACGCCGCGTTCGGCTGGGCCGCTGCGAATGGCATCGCCACAGAAAACGTGCCGTCGCCGGAAACAATCTGGACACTGGAAACCGGTGACACACTGACCGCTGACACCCCTGTCACACTGCTGTGGGACAATGGCGTTGGTCAGGTGTTCCGCACCGAAATCGCGGTCGATGACGAATTCATGTTCTCGTTCACGCAGTCGGTCACCAACAATGGCACCGAAGCGGTCGCCGCGCGCCCCTATGGGCTAATCCGCCGCCACGGTATCCCCGAAGATCTGAAAAAATTCTTTATTCTCCACGAAGGTCTGGTCAGCATGACCGATGGCGAGCTTAAAGAAACCGACTATGACGACATTCAGGATTTCGAAATTCACGCCAGCGAAGGTGTGCCCGCCGAACGGCTTGAAGCCACAGACTCCGGCTGGATCGGCTTTACCGATCACTACTGGATGACAACACTGATCCCCGCGCAATCCGCGCCGTTCCGGTCGACATCTAAATACTATGAACGTCGCGACCTGTTTCAGGCCGAGGCCGTGATGCCGGTTGCAACCATTGCCGCCGGTGAAACCTATTCCAACACGACCCGTTTCTTTGCCGGCGCAAAAGAATGGGAAGTCATCAAGCACTACGAAGACGAAGAAGGTGTCAGCGGCTTTATCGACAGCATCGACTGGGGCATGTTCTTTTTCCTGACCAAGCCGATTTTCTGGTTGTTGCACACATTGCATGGGCTGATCGGCAACATGGGCTGGGCGATTATCGCGCTGACCATCACGCTCAAGGCGCTGGTGCTGCCGCTGGCCTATAAATCCTATGTGTCGATGGCACGTATGAAAGAATTGCAGCCAGAAATGGAAAAGCTCAAAGAGCAAACCGGTGACGACAAGCAAGCCATGCAGCAAGGCATGATGAAGCTTTACAAGGATAACAAGGTCAGCCCTGCATCCGGCTGTTTGCCGATGCTGTTGCAGATCCCTATCTTCTTTTCGCTTTATAAGGTGATTTTTGTCACGATCGAATTGCGCCACACCGCATGGATCGGCTGGATCACGGACCTCAGCGCGCCAGACCCGTCATCTATCTTTAACCTCTTTGGCCTGCTGCCATTTGCGGCACCTGATCTGGGCCCGCTGCAACTGCTGTCGCTGGGCATCCTGCCGATATTCCTTGGCGTATCAATGTGGCTGCAACAAAAACTGAATCCGGCCCCGTCCGACCCCACACAGCAGATGATCTTTGCATGGATGCCTTGGGTGTTCATGTTCATGCTGGGCAATTTCGCCAGCGGGCTCGTGCTGTACTGGATCGCCAACAACGTGATCACGTTCATCCAGCAATACGCGATTATGCGCAGCCACGGCGCAAAACCGGATGTGTTTGGCAACATCAAATCCAGCTTGCGCCGCAAGAAAAAAGCAGACGCAGCACCGCGCAAATAGCTGGGGCCAATGCGCAACGGCGCCCAGCGTTTATCCATTACGGATGTTTGGCATCTATGCCGCCGTGCGCTACGGCGGTATAGGTGTATCCAACCGACAAGATCGAGGTAGTTGAGATGGAAATGCGCTTTCCCGAGGTCAAGGCCCCGGAACCCGCAGAACTGGAAACGGGGCGGCTGCTTTTTGCGGGCGAGACCACGTTTGTCAAAGGCGTGGTTGCGATGGACGGGCTGCCACCAGCGGACCGGATGGAGATTTGCTTTGCCGGACGTTCGAACGTGGGCAAGTCATCATTGATCAACGCGCTGACCGGTCGCAAAGGGCTGGCGCGTGCATCCAACACGCCAGGCCGCACACAAGAAATCAACTATTTCACCGCAGGCGACATCTATGTCGTCGATCTGCCCGGATACGGGTTTGCGAATGCCCCTGTTGCGGTTGTCGAAAAGTGGCAGCGTCTGCTGAAAAACTATCTTTCGGGCCGGCCAACTCTGCGCCGCGTCTTTGTATTGATTGATGCGCGCCACGGGGCCAAGGCCGTCGACGAAGAAATCATGTCGCTGCTGGACCGATCCGCGGTGACGTTTCAGGTGATCATGACCAAAGTCGACAAGTTGCGCGGCGACGCGCTCGAAGCTTCGCTTGCGAAAACCCGTGCGGCGTTGGCCAAACACCCCGCCGCATTCCCCGAACTGATCCTGACATCTTCGGAAAAGGGCGACGGCATCCCGACCCTACGCGCAATCATTGCAGGTATATCATGAAAGCAAGGACCCAAGACATGAACCGTGACTGGATCGCAACCGCCCGCACCCTGTCCGAGGCCCTGCCCTATTTGCAGCGCTATTCCGGCGCGATTGTGGTGGTCAAATTTGGCGGCAACGCGATGGGCGATGCGGATGCAATGGCGCAATTCGCACGCGATATCGTGCTGATGAAACAGGTCGGCATGAACCCTGTGGTCGTGCACGGCGGTGGCCCGATGATCAATGAAATGCTGGACAAGCTGGGCATCAAATCCGAATTCATCCGTGGCAAGCGTGTGACCGATCAGGCGACCGTCGAGGTGGTTGAAATGGTTCTGACGGGTCTTGTGAACAAACGCATCGTGCAAGCAATCATGGATGAAGGCGGGCGCGCGGTTGGTCTGTCTGGCAAAGACGACGACCTGATGGTTGCCGAGGCCGACGATCCGGAACTGGGCTTTGTGGGCCGCCCTGTTGAAATGAACGTGCAGGTGCTGCGCGATCTGTTTACCGCAGGCATTATTCCGGTCGTCGCCCCTGTTGCGACAGGCATGGATTTTCTGGAAACATTTAACGTCAACGGTGACACCGCAGCCGGTGCGATTGCGGGCGCTCTCAAGGCCGACCGCCTGTTGCTGCTGACAGATGTATCCGGCGTGAAAGACGCCGATGGCAACGTTGTCACACAGCTTTCCCCCGACCAGGTGCGCGATATGATTGCCCAGGGCACCATCGCCGGCGGCATGATCCCCAAAACGGAAACTGCGCTTGATGCATTGGAAAAAGGTGTGCGCGCGGTGGTGATCCTTGACGGGCGCCTGCCGAATGCAAGCCTGCTTGAGCTGTTTACCGAACATGGGGCCGGATCGATCATCCGCTACGAAAAGCCATGAAAACCTGACTTTGGGTCGTGTTGGCGGCGTGGTATCATTGTCTTGAAATAGTATAATTCTGGAGCCGCCATGACACGTTTTTCAATGACTGTCTGCCTTGCCGCGACACTGTTTTCAGCGCCAGCACATGCCGCTGTCGACGACTGCATGGTCGGCACATGGATCGCCGATCTGCGTGATATTGCCGATATGATGTCGGTTCAGATGCAAGGCACCGCAACGCCCACCAATGGCGAGGTATCAATGGAAATCCTGCCCGACGGGATGTTTACGCTGCTTGCTGACGACATGACCCTAAGCATCGCGATTCCGGATATCCCGGTGATGAGCGTCAAGGTCGTGGGCTATAGCGCGGGACGGATTGATGCGGCTGACAACGCCTTTATCGCCGCTGTGGATGACTATACGCTTGTCGGATCGGCGGATGTCTTGGGGCAAACAATGGAAATCCCGTTCGATTCAGCCACCGGAATGGGTGGCGGCGGGATTGGCTGGTTTGAATGCACGGCGGACACTCTGCGGTTCGAAGCAACAGCTGGCGGTGAGGTGAACCCGAACCAAATGCCGCGCCTGTGGCATCGCCGCTAACACATATTTTGGAACGCCCCCTATGACATTGCGTTTGATCCTGATCCGCCACGCGAAATCCAACTGGGATGATCCTTTTTCGGATGATCATGCGCGGGTGTTGAACGCGCGCGGGCTGGCCTCGGCCACAGCGATTGGCGCATGGATGGCCGACAAGGGCTATCAACCCGACGAGATCCTTTGCTCAGACGCGCGCAGGACCGCACAGACAGCCGATCTGATTATCGCGGCCCTGCCTGCGCCGCCGAAGCTGCGCCTGATGCACGCGCTCTACCACGCGGCCCCTGACACGCTGATGGACACCATCCACCGCGAGAGCGTGACGACAGTCGCCCTAATCGGGCATAATCCGGGGATCGGGATGTTGGCGAATATGTTGGTCGACACAGCACCCGACCACGCAAGGTTCACGGGCTACCCGACCTGCGCCACCACGGTGATTGATTTCAACATCCCCGACTGGGCGGCCATGCAACGCCACAGTGGCACCTGCGTCGATTTCATCGTGCCACGCGATCTGATTGGGACGACGGGCGGGGCGGCCTAGAAACCTGCCACCACCCCAAAAGCAAAAAGCCCCGAGGTTTCCCTCGGGGCTTTGTTTTTAGTGGCCGATGATCTGGCTGAGGAACAGTTGCGTCCGTTCCGATTGCGGGTTGTTAAAGAACTCGGTCGGTTCGTTTTGTTCAACGATCTGACCTTGGTCCATAAAGATGACCCGGTTCGCCACCGCTTGGGCAAAGCCCATTTCGTGGGTCACGCAAAGCATGGTCATGCCTTCTTCGGCCAGCTCGATCATTGTATCCAGCACCTCTTTGATCATTTCGGGATCAAGCGCTGATGTCGGCTCATCGAACAGCATGATGCGTGGCTTCATGCACAATGAACGCGCAATCGCCACACGCTGCTGCTGACCACCTGACAACATGCCAGGGTATTTGTTGGCCTGCTCGGGGATCTTCACCTTTTCAAGGAAGTGCATCGCGATTTCTTCGGCTTCTTTCTTGGGCGTGTTACGGACCCAGATAGGTGCCAGCGTGCAGTTTTCCAAAATCGTCAGATGCGGGAACAGGTTGAAGTGCTGAAAGCACATGCCAACCTCTGACCGGATCTTGTCGATGTTTTTCAGATCGGATGATAGTTCGGTCCCGTCCACGATGATGTCACCGGCTTGGTGTTCTTCAAGCCGGTTGATGCAACGGATCAGGGTCGATTTGCCGGACCCTGACGGGCCACAGATAACAATCCGCTCACCGCGTTGCACGGTCAGGTCAATGTCACGGAGCACGTGGAAGGTGCCGTACCATTTGTTCATGTTGCGGATTTCGATCGCGACCTCATCCGAGACCTGCATGTGGCTACGATCAACGGTGCGTTCTTGTGTGAGTTCAACCATTGTCAGGTCTCCTTAGCGGTGTTCACGCTGGAGTTTTTTCTCCAGGTAAAGTGAGTAACGGCCCATGCTGAAGCAAGAGATGAAGAACATGATGCCAATAAAGAGGAAGAGTTCCCAGTAGATGCCGTTCCATTCGGTCGTGGCACGGATCGCGCTGGCAATGCCAAGCGGATCGAACAGACCAATGAACACAACCAGCGTTGTATCTTTGAACAGCCCGATAAAGGTGTTCACGATTCCCGGGATCGAGATTTTCAGCGCCTGCGGCAAGATAATCAGCTGCATGGACTGCCAGTAGTTCAGACCAAGGCTGTCTGCGCCTTCGTACTGTCCTTTTGGCAATGCGGCCAGACCGCCACGGATCACCTCGGCGATGTAAGCCGATGCAAACAGGGTCACCATGATGATCACGCGCAGGGTCAGGTCAAAGCTGCTGCCTGGTGGCAAGAAGTAGTTCAGCAGCAATTGCGCTGTGAACAGCCACACGATCAACGGGATGCCACGGATGACTTCGATAAAGACAACCGCGCAGGTTTTGATGATGAACAGGTCGGACCGGCGCGCCAGCGCCAGCAAAATCCCCAAAGGCAGCGAAATCACAATCGCCGAAAGCCCGATCACAATGGATAGCATAAAGCCACCAAATGACCGCGACGGCACAAATTCGATGCCCAGCGGAATGACACTATCCAGCCCAGATGCAATTGGACCGGCAAGATAAAGCCAGAACAACAAAGGCAGGACAATCGCGCCGATAATCGCCGCAAGCGCGCTGACATTTTCGTCAAGCAATTTATGCGCAACGACGCCAACACCAAACCCGAGCGCGATGCTGACAGGGAACCAGATGGACCCGCCCCATAGCAGCCAGAAGCAAAGCAAAGGTGCAGCCAAAGTCACGATATAAAGCTTGCGCGGCAGCGACGGGAACATCACCGGCGAAATCCCGACAAGGAAAACTACCAAGGCCAAGATCGGCCGCCAGTATAGCTCGGACGGGTAGTAGCCGAACACCAGCTGGTGCCAGCGCGCAGAAATCACGCCAAAACAGGCCGCCGAATGATGACCATCGCCGGTTGCCGCAATGATTTCGCGACATTCGGTCAGCGATTCCGCATCCCAAATCCCGTTCAGCAGCCACGGTCCAACATGGCTAACCACGACGTAGATCGCATAAAGCGACAGGATCGTCAGGAAAGCATTCATGGGAGACGAGAACAGGTTCTCGCGTACCCAGCGCACCGGCCCGACTTCGGATGTTGGCGGGGCCTTTTGGCCCAGCATTTCCTTGCGAACGTAAGTAACAGGAGTATCTGACATCTTAGCGCTCCGCGAGTTGAGTTGAACGGTTGTAGTAGTTCATGCCGCCAGAAATCAGCAGTGACAGGGCAAGATAGAAAGCACCCATCAATAGCATCCCTTCAAGCTCGCGGCCCGTTTGGTTGATGGTGATACCGCCAAGCGTGGCGCGCACATCCATGTAACCCACGGCAATCGCAAGAGACGAGTTTTTGGTCAGGTTCAGGAACTGCGAAATCAGCGGTGGAATGATCACCCGCAACGCCTGCGGCAGAATCACAAGGTTCATCGTGCGGTTCGGACGCAAGCCCAGTGCTGCGGCCGCCTCTGACTGGCCTTTGGATACGGCCAGAATACCGGCGCGCACGATTTCCGCGATAAATGCACCCGTATACAGCGACAAAGCCACCCAAAGCGCGATCAAGGAATTCCGCAGATGCGTGCCTTCGGTAAAGTTGAAGCCTTTCAGGTAGGGCGTCACAATTTGTGCACCCAAAGCAAAAAGAACGATGCCGACGGGGACAAAGAACAAGCCCATCAGCTGATACCATGTTTTGGGGCGTTCGCCCGTTGCGTGCTGAATTTTGTCAGCACGCATGCGCACAAACCGCATCGCAATCAGGCTAAGCGCAAACGTCCCCAAGACCAGCAACCAATCGGCACCGCCCGATGCCACAGGCGTTGCGCCTTCGATCGGGGCAACAGCTTCTTCGCCGCTGATGGAATTTGTAAAGCCGATACGCGGAATCCAGATCCCGCGGTTTGTGACAGCAACGCTATCGCCAAGGATCATGCTCGTGGTCGCATCTTCTCCGCGGAAATCGCGCGGCTGCGGCATGCTTTCGGACATCACCGCGCCGATCAGCAAGATCCAGATCAGCAGCGGCACGTTGCGGAAACCTTCGACGTAGACCGCCATCAGGCGGCTGACGACCCAGTTTTTGGACAGGCGCAGCACGCCAACGAAAACCCCGATCACCAGTGCGGAAACGCAGCCCATGAAGGCCACAAGCAGCGTGTTCAGAATACCGACCATTGCTGCACGCCCGTGCGACATCTGGTTGTTATATTCGATCAGCGTCTGGTTAATGTCATAGCCTGCGGCACTGCTAAGGAACCCGAAATTAAAGTCCTTACCCAATGCGTTCAGGTTGTTCACGGTGTTATTTACCAGCCACCACAGCGCGCCAACAATCAGCACAAGCGCGATGACCTGAATGGTGATTGAGCGATAGCGTGTATCGTAAATAAGCTGGCTTAGCCGAAACCCCGGCTTCGGCGGGTCGGTCAACGTCGACATGAATTTATCTCCCGGTGCGCCCCGATATCAGTCACGCGCGCGCCGGTTGATCCGACTGTCTTCGCGTGCAGGGTGCGCAATTTTTATTGAGCGTGATCGCCATTTTGGGAAAGGGCCCGGTTTTACCCGAGCCCCTCACCGTTTTCAGATCCTAGCGGAAAGGTGGAGAGTAGATCAGACCACCATCAGTCCACTGTGCGTTCAGGCCACGGGCCAGAGCGATTGCAGTGTTTTCACCGATGTTGTTTTCAAACAGCTCACCGTAGTTGCCGCCAGCCATGATGGCTTTTTTCGCCCAGTCAGCTTCCAGACCCAGCATCGCGCCCAGTTCACCTTCGGTGCCAAGCAGACGGTTGATTTCTGGGTTGTTGCCTGGCTCCATTGACAGTTCCGCAGCGTTTGCAGCAGTCACGCCCAGCTCTTCAGCTGTGATCAGCGCGTTCAATGTCCAGCGTGCGATATCACCCCATTCGTTGTCGCCGTGGCGAACAAGCGGGCCGAGTGGCTCTTTTGAGATGATTTCTGGCAGCAGAACGTGGTCGCCTGGGTTTTCAAACGTCGCACGTGTCGCAGCAAGACCTGATGCGTCAGTTGTGTAAACGTCACAAGCACCGGCAAGGTACTGCTGTTGGCCTTCAGCGTTTGTTTCAATCGGCACTGGCTCGTAGCTGATGCCGTTTGTGCGGAAGTAATCAGCAAGGTTCAGCTCTGTTGTTGTACCGGTTTGGATACAAACAGTCGCGCCGTCCAGTTCTGTCGCTGATGTCACGCCAAGCGCTTTGGGGACAAGGAAGCCTTGGCCGTCATAGTAGTTTACGCCAACAAATTCGAACTTCAGGTCAACGTCACGGCTCATTGTCCATGTTGTGTTCCGAGCAAGAAGGTCGATTTCGCCAGATGCAAGCGCAGTGAAACGTGTTTGGCCAGTTGTTGGCACGAACTCAACTGCGTCCGGGTCGCCAAGAACGGCAGCTGCAACAGCGCGGCAAACGCCAACGTCAAAGCCCTGCCAGTTACCATCAGCGTCCGGTGCGGCAAAGCCGACAAGACCAGTTGTCACGCCGCAGTTCAGCGAGCCACGTGCTTTCACGTCGTCAAGTGTCGCCGCAGAAGCCGCGCCAGCAACCAAGCCAGCTACAGTCAGCGCGCCGAAGAATACGGTTTTTTTCATTTTTACCTCTTCCTGAGTTTCCGCCCCAACATTGAGGGCGGTCTTTTTATCCCGCCCTGACGGACGGTGTGATGAATAAGAAGGCTTGCACCTTCTCAATCTGGGTAGATTGTGCGGAATCGGTTATTAACGTCAAGACTAACATACGGAAAACTCTCTATTGATACGGGCAAAAGGGCGGTTTTCTCAAATATTTGCGTATCTGCAGGACAATTCCCTAGCTGCGCGAAAGCTTGTAAAACCGTGCCGCATCCAAAAATGCGGTGCGTTTGATCGCCTCGTTGTCGGCAGCTTCTTCATCCGCGCCCCATTGTTCGATTTGCCAATGTTCATCAACGCGCGAGACAAGCCAGGCGGTATCGGGCTCAACCTTACCGCGAACGACCGCAAGCCCGAGAATCAGCGACCCTGAAATACTGATAAGGTCATGGGCAGCGGCCAGTGCAAATTCATCAAAGGCGCATACTTCGGCGCGCAGCACCGCCAGCGCGTCAGGGTCTTGGGCGACATGCATCACGCCTTGCCCGACAGCAAGCCGCGCACCCAATGTCGCGGCGGCCCATTCCAGCATCGGATCCCAAGCGGCGGCCTGCCGCGCGATTAACATATCCGGTCCGGCGGCGCGGTAGCACAGCAAATCACTATCGCCATATTCCGCCAGCATCTCGGCGACCTCGGCGTGCTGTGTGCGCACCTTGTCAATGGCGGCATTTGCACCGCGGGTGATGGGCATCGTCGCCGGATCAAGCGTTTCGCCCTGCGCGTCCCATTCGGCGGCAATGGCTTCGGCCATTGGCATTGTCGGCACGATCAACGTGGCTTTGGCGGGGGTTTTCACGCTGCGGCTGTCCAGTTCAACGGTGAACCCGCCTTCACAGGTTGTTGCCGTCGCTGTTTTCCAGAACCGCTTTGGTTTCCAATCGCTCATCTTATTGTCCTACAAGTCTGTCTACGGCACCGGGCAAGGCGCCAAATTCGGTGATCAGGATATCGGGCTGCAACTGATCGGCTGCGTGATAGCCCCATGAAACCCCGATATTTGCGATGCCCGCGGCGCGGGCCATATCCATGTCAAAAGTCGTATCACCCACCATGACGGCGCGCGCCCTATCAACGCCCAATTCACCCATCGCCGTCAGGATCATCGAAGGGTTCGGCTTGGACGGGTGGTGATCGGCGACCTGCTCGCTATGGAAAAATCCCTGCAGCGCGTGGCGTTCCAACAGCTTGTCGAGCCCGCGCCGCGATTTGCCCGTCGCGACTGCCAACAACGTGTTGTCTTGGCCCGCAAGCATATCCAGCACGGCGCGCGCGCCAGGATAAAGCGGGCCGTGATCCGCATTTTGCGCCCGCTGGGTGCTGAATGCGTCCTTATAACCAGCAACCAGTCGGGCTTGGGTCCCTGTGTCGGCGTCAGGGCAAAGCCGTGCAAACGCCACGTCAAGCGACAGTCCCACAATCGCAAGTACTGCTTCGCGCGACGGCATAGCCCGTTTTTCAGCGTCAAACGCATGGGTCATCGCGGCCAGAATTTCCGCCTGACTATCGACCAGCGTGCCGTCTACGTCGAATATGACAAGGCGCAGATCAGGCATCAGGCATATTGAACGGATCAATCGGCGCATGGCCGACAACCCAACCGACATAGTCCCAAGTATTCTGCATATGCTCGGGCAAAGGTGCGGTGATATGCAATGTGGCACCCGTGGCAGGGTGTTCGATCGTCAGGGACCGCGCGTGCAAATGCATCTTGCGGCCAATTTCCGACCCCATGCCAGCGCCCCAACCATCGCCAAGGTTTTCCTGGCCAGAGCCGCCATATTTCCCGTCACCGATAATCGGATGCCCGATCTCGGCCATATGCGCGCGCAGCTGGTGGGTGCGGCCTGTGATTGGCACCAACGCACACCAAGACGCGCGCGATGCCAGCGTGTCCATCACGGCGTAATCGGATGTCGCGCGCTTGGCGCCTTCGGTTGTTTCGACCTCACGCGGATGCACGCAGCGCATCTTTTCATTGTCACCGCCACGACCCCCGCCCGATTTCACCAGCCCATACTTGATCGTCGCCGCGCGCGGATGCGGAACACCTGCAACAGCCGCCCAATAAATCTTGCGGGTCTCGCGGTGCTTGAGGTTTTCGGTCAATTGCTTGGCCATCATGCGGGTCCGCGCAAGCAGCAAAACGCCCGATGTATCTTTGTCCAAACGGTGCACAAGGCGCGGTTTTTCGTCATAGCCAAAGGTCAATGCCTCGGCCAACCCATCGACATGGCGGGTCGTATTTGTGCCGCCCTGCGTGGCCAGTCCGTGCGGTTTGTTGATCGCAATAATGTGGTCGTCCTTATAGATCACACAGGCCTGAATCATCTTGGCATCGGCTTTGGTCACACCTTGGCGGGCCAATGACCGCAGCGCATTTGCCTCGTCCTCGGTGGGCAGCGGCGGGATGCGAATCTTTTGACCAACCTCAAGACGCGTGTTTGATTTCACGCGACCACCGTCGACGCGCAATTCGCCTTTGCGGCACATCTTTTCGATGCGCCCTTGGGTCACATGCGGAAACAGGCGGCGCATGTAGCGGTCAAGCCGCTGGTCACCGTCATCGGGGCCGATTGTCCGTGTTTGTACGCCGCTCATAGGGCACCTTTCGCAATCCAAAGGCCGACAGCGCAAGCCGCCAGCGATAATAGAACCGTGCCCATAACATATCCACCGGCCGCCGCCAGCCTTCCGGCCTCTAGCAGACGCATGGTATCCAGTGAAAACGCCGAAAAAGTGGTAAAGCCACCCAGAATTCCGGTGATCAGGAACGGTTGCCATGCTGTCAGCCCCTTGGACTGGGTCAGGGCATAGATCAGCCCGATCAAAAGTGAACCGATAACATTGACGGTGAATGTCCCCATCGGAAAGGCAACAGACAGCCCCACCAGATAGCGCGCCACCGCACCAATCGCACCACCAAGCGCCACCATTCCCAAAATCATGACCTGTTCCTTTTCGCGCGCAGCCCCGCAAAGTAATCGACGCGCTTTTTCAACTCGCGCTCAAACCCGCGGTCAACCGGTTGGTAATAGACACCGCGCTTCATCCCGTCGGGGAAATAGTTTTGGCCGGAAAACGCGTCTTCGGCGTCGTGGTCATAGGCATAGCCCGCGCCAAAACCCTGATCTTTCATCATCTTTGTCGGCGCATTGATGATATGGCTCGGGGGTGGCGTTGATCCGGTTTGTTTCGCGGCCACCACGGCGGCCTTATAGGCAACATAGGCTGCGTTCGATTTCGGGGCCAAGGCGACATAGACAAGCGCCTGTGCCAGCGCCAGTTCACCTTCGGGGCTGCCGATCCGTTCATAAGTGTCCCACGATTGCAAACACACGGCCTGCGCTTGCGGGTCGGCAAGCCCGACTTCCTCGACGGCCATGCGGGTGATCCGGCGCGCCAAATATCGCGGGTCCTCGCCCCCAGCCAGCATACGCGCAAACCAATAAAGCGCTGCATCAGGATCAGACCCGCGCACGGATTTATGCAGCGCGCTGATCAGGTTGTAATGTTCCTCGCCCGATTTGTCGTATTTCGCAGCACGTTTCATCAGACGTTTGGTCAGATCATCGGTGGTTAGCTTGCTATCCACCTTCCACGCCACCACCTGTTCAATCAGGTTCAAAAGCGCGCGCCCGTCGCCATCGGCCATTTCAAGCAATGCTTCGCGGGCATGCCCATCAAGTGGCAAAGCGCGGTTCAAATCTTTCTCGGCCCGCTGCGCAAGGCGTTCCAGATCAGCCAGATCAAGCCGCGTGAGGATCAGAACCTGCGAGCGGCTGAGTACCGCGGCGTTTAATTCAAAGCTGGGGTTTTCAGTCGTGGCCCCCACCAAAAGAATGGTGCCATCTTCCATATAGGGCAAAAACCCGTCTTGCTGGGCTTTGTTGAAACGGTGGATTTCGTCCACAAACAGCAACGTGCCCTTGCCGTTTTGACGGCGCATTTTGGCGGCTTCAAACACCTTACGCAGGTCCGGTACGCCCGTAAAAATCGCGGATATCTGCACGAAATGCAGGTCCGTCTCATCGGCCAGCAGCCGCGCAATCGTGGTTTTACCAACGCCGGGAGGACCCCAAAAAATAAGCGACGACAACGACCCCGACGCAAGCATCGTCCCCAAAGGCGCATCCGGCCCAAGCACCTGTTCTTGCCCAATGACATCGGACAAACGTTTGGGGCGCAAACGATCCGCCAAAGGACGCCGACCATTGTCTTTGTCAGGCATTGTTGCGAATAGGTCAGCCATTGTCAGGTTGGTTTCACTTTGCGTTTCATAAATTTCAAACCAGACCAATCTGGATCAATCGCGCAGACCTTAACATCAACCCAGCCCAGCGGTAGCACATGGGTGCGCAAATCGTCTTCGGTGACGCCGCTATGCAGCTTGGATGATTTCTTTGCCCAACTGAACCAGAGCATGCCACCCGGCTGCAGATGCGAAATGCAAAGCCGCGCCTGTGGCGCAATCATATCCTCATCGCGGATAAATACATGCGCAGCCGCGACAGGGGGCTGGTCAGGTGCGCAGATGCCGCTTTGAAATTGCACCGCTTCGGCCCCGGCCAACAAAGCGCGGTAATTATCAGGCGCATCGAGTACAAGCACGGTCGTTCCGGGCTTAAATCCCAGTTTTATGGGCAGCGGCGTGCCCGAATATCCAGCGGTTGCAGTCATGACTTGAATGTAGCGTGATCCCACAAAAGCGAAAGCCCCGCATTTCTGCGAGGCCTCTCTTTACTCCGACGAAACGCGGGGGAACTTAATCCTCTGCGTTCTCGTATTCAGCAAGGCGTGCTTTATCAGCAGAACCTTTGGCGTCGACATCACGGTCGACGAATTCGATGATCGCCATTGGCGCCATGTCGCCGTAGCGGAAGCCGGCTTTCATGATGCGGATGTAGCCACCCTGACGGTCTTGGTACCGTGGGCCCAAGATTTCGAACAGTTTCGCTGTGTGTGCTTCTTGCTTGAGACGCGCATTTGCTTGACGACGGGCGTGCAGGTCGCCGCGTTTTGCAAGCGTGATCAGCTTTTCAGTGATCCGGCGCAGTTCTTTTGCTTTTGGCAATGTTGTTTTGATTTGCTCATGTTCAATGAGCGAGCCAGCCATGTTCGCGAACAGCGCTTTGCGGTGTTCATGTGTGCGGTTCAGGCGGCGGTATCCACGTGCGTGACGCATTTGATGGTCTCCTAGATTTATACTTTGTCCAACGGTCTGATGCGTGCCAGCCGTATTATTGGGGCAGAATTGCCCAGATGTTCCCCGCCTTTGCGGGCATTTGCGGATGGGCCCGAAGGCCCACCCAAATTCTTAGAACTGATCTTCGAACTTTTTCGCCAGATCTTCGATGTTGTCTGGTGGCCAGTCCTCTACGTCCATGCCAAGGTGCAGACCCATGCCTGACAGCACTTCTTTGATTTCGTTCAAAGATTTGCGGCCAAAGTTAGGTGTACGCAGCATTTCTGCTTCGGTTTTCTGGATCAGATCGCCGATATAAACGATGTTGTCGTTTTTCAGGCAGTTTGCAGAGCGGACAGACAGTTCCAGCTCGTCCACTTTCTTAAGCAGAAGCGGGTTGAACTCGAGACCGTCATCGTCTTGGCCAGCAGATGCTGATTCAGGCTCGTCGAAGTTGACGAAGATCGACAATTGGTCTTGCAGGATGCGCGCCGCATAAGCAACCGCGTCATCAGGCGTGATAGAACCGTCTGTTTCGACTTTCATTGTCAGCTTGTCATAGTCCAGAACCTGACCTTCGCGGGTCGGTTGCACGTCGTAGCTGACTTTTTTCACGGGGCTATAGATCGCATCGATCGCAATCATACCGATTGGCGCGTCTTCCGGCTTGTTCTTGTCGGCAGCAACATAGCCCTTACCGGTATTCACGGTCAGTTCCATGAAAAGATCAGCGCCGTCATCAAGGTGACAAATCACGTGGTCTTTGTTCAGCACTTCGATCCCGGCAGTTTCCGAGATGTCAGCCGCAGTCACAACGCCAGGCCCTTTGGCTTGAACGGACAAACGCTTGGGGCCTTCGACTTCCATACGGATGGCGACGCCCTTGAGGTTCAATACGATGTCGGTGACGTCTTCGCGGACACCTGACACAGATGAAAATTCGTGCAGAACGTTGTCGATCTGAACGGCAGTGATCGCGGCACCTTGCAGCGATGACATCAGGATACGGCGCAATGCGTTGCCCAAAGTCAGACCAAAGCCACGCTCAAGCGGTTCAGCAATCACAGTTGCCTGACGCATTGGGTCGTTGCCCGGCTTCACTTCCAATTGAGTTGGCTTGATCAACTCAGCCCAGTTCTTGTGGATCATGTGTCCCTCCATTCCTGTTTGCCTTCATGTCCGAAAGGCAAACGCCCGAGGATTCAAAATGACGAATTGGGGCCGCGCAAAAACATGCACGACCCCAAAGCGTTTGGGTGAAAATTAGACGCGGCGGCGCTTTGGTGGGCGGCAGCCGTTGTGGGCCATTGGTGTCACGTCACGGATCGATGTGATGTTGAAACCAGCAGCAGCCAAAGCGCGCAATGCGCTTTCACGGCCAGAACCAGGACCCTGCACTTCGACTTCAAGCGTTTTCACGCCGTGATCTTGTGCTTTTTTGCCCGCATCCTCAGCCGCCATTTGGGCAGCATAAGGTGTCGACTTACGTGACCCTTTAAAGCCCATTGTGCCAGCAGACGACCAAGAGATCGCGTTGCCCTGCACATCGGAGATGAGGATTTTTGTGTTGTTGAAAGAAGAGTTCACGTGAGCAACGCCTGCGGCGATGTTCTTGGAGACCTTCTTTTTGGTGCGTTTGGTATCGCGTGCCATCTGTCAGATCCCCTTATTTCTTCTTACCAGCAATGGCCTTTGCAGGGCCTTTGCGTGTACGTGCGTTTGTTGATGTACGCTGCCCGCGAACAGGCAGGTTACGACGGTGACGCAGGCCACGGTAGCAACCAAGGTCCATCAGACGCTTGATGTTCATCTGTGTCTCGCGACGCAGGTCACCTTCAACGGTCAGGTTCGCGTCGATGTATTCGCGGATCGCGAGCACTTCGGCGTCTGACAATTCGTTGACGCGACGGGCGCGGTCAATTTTGACAGCTTCACAGATTTCTTCAGATTTGGCTGGGCCAATTCCGGTGATATAGGTCAGGGCGATTGGAACCCGCTTTGCAGTCGGGATGTTTACGCCGGCAATACGTGCCACGTGTGCAATTCCTTTTGGTTGCGGGTCCGTCATTCCAGACCCTTTTTTCACAACGCAAGCCCGCAGCGATTGCCCGGGCTTAAGTCATATCGAGGTGGTTGATGGCGTTTCGGGGGCGACCCGTTAACCATCCGTTGATTCCCTTGCGGGATGGCGCTGTTTAGGGGGGAAAACACATAGGGTCAACCCACCTGAACTGCGCCGATTGATTTTCGCGAAATCTACGCGAGCGCCTTCGCAATGCTTGCGGCAACATCATCCATGCTGGCAAGACCATCCACAGATTTCAGGTCGCCTTTGGCGTAGTAGTAGCCGATCAGCGGGCTGGTCTGTTTGTAGTAGGCCACAAGACGGACGCGCAGTGCTTCTTCGTTGTCGTCGGCGCGGACGGGTTCGCCTGCTGCGCGGGCTTCCTCGGCGCGATTGACGATCCGGTGAACCAGCACCTCATCGTCGACGCGCAGTTCAATGACCGCGTCAAGGCTCTGTCCCATCTCGGACAAAAGCGCATCCAGCGCATCAGCCTGCGTCAAGGTACGTGGGAAGCCGTCAAAGATGAAACCGCCTTCGGCACCGTTTTCCAATTGTTCGCGGATCAGGCCGATCACGATCTCATCGGTGACAAGATTGCCTGCATCCATCACGGCTGCAACTTTCTTGCCCATTTCAGTTCCGCTGGTCCGCGCGGCGCGCAGCATGTCACCTGTGCTAAGCTGCACCATGTTCCGTTC
Organism: Yoonia tamlensis; assembly: GCF_900115105.1. Taxonomy (GTDB): domain Bacteria; phylum Pseudomonadota; class Alphaproteobacteria; order Rhodobacterales; family Rhodobacteraceae; genus Yoonia; species Yoonia tamlensis. The sequence continues at coordinate 23,666 of NZ_FOYP01000001.1, read as the reverse complement.
GGCCACAAGTTTCTGTGCTTGTGTCCCTTTGCCCGCTCCGGGCGGTCCCAGCAGAATAATGTTCATCGGCGTGATGGTCCCTTACGTTTGTTGGCACTGCGCTTGCCGCGCAGCTGTGACTTCTCGATCAGGCCTTCATATTGGTGCGCGACGAGATGCGATTGGATTTGCTGGATTGTATCCATACCGACCGATACGATGATCAGCACAGATGTCCCACCAAAGTAGAATGGCACCGAAAGCTGTGCGCGGATAATTTCAGGCAGCAGCGCCACAAGCGCCAGATAGCCAGACCCAAGCACAAGAATGCGGGTGACAACATAATCCAGATACTCAGCAGTCTTTTTACCGGGGCGAATGCCGGGCACAAAACCGTTTTGGTTTTTCAGGTTGTCCGCAACTTCATCGGTCTTGAACGCAACTTCACGGGTATAGAAATACGTGAAAAAGATGATCATACCGCCAAAGAAAATCAGATAAAGCGGCTGGCCGGGGCCAAACAATGCCAGAATAGTTGACATAATCGGGCCAGAGGCGCCGCCAAACGTGCTGATCGTCGTCGGCAACAGCAACAAGGCAGAGGCAAAGATCGCGGGGATCACGCCAGCGGGGTTGACCTTGATCGGCAGGTGGCTGGAAGAGCCGTCAAACACCTTCATGCCGCGTTGCTGGCGCGGGTACTGGATGTGGATCTTGCGCAGCGAGCGTTCCATGAACACGACAAACAGCAGAACCAATCCAACCATGACGAGAATGCCGATAATGGTCAGCGGGCTGATGGTGCCAGACCGGCCTTGGGCCAAGAACTGCGCCAAGGCGGCGGGGATTTCAGCAATAATGCCGACAAAGATGATCAGCGAAATACCGTTGCCGATACCGCGTGCGGTGATCTGTTCACCAATCCACATCAGCAGCATGGTGCCGCCAACGATCGTGATAATGCAGGAAGCACGGAAGAACAGGCCCGGATCATGGGCAAAACCGCCGGCTTCAAGGCCGACAGACAGGCCATAAGCCTGCGCAGTGGCAAGGAACACCGTGCCGTAGCGGGTGTATTGGGTCAACTTGCGGCGGCCCTGCTCGCCCTCTTTCTTGAGGTTCTTGAGCGGCTCCCACATGGAACCAAGCAACTGCATCACAATCGACGCCGAGATATAAGGCATAATGCCAAGGGTAAAGATCGCCATGCGCGACAGCGCGCCACCGGTGAACATCGACAGAATGCCGCCAATGCCGGTCGCCGCCTGATCCATAAACTCGCGCAATGCGCCCGAATCGATGCCAGGGACGGGAATATAGGTGCCAAGACGGTAAACCATCAGCATCCCAATGGTGAATAGAATGCGCTGGCGTAGTTCGGTCGCTTTGCCGAACGCGCTCCAACTTATGTTGGATGCCATTTGCTCTGCTGCAGAAGCCATTTCGTGTCTCTTTTCATGCTAAACGCCGCCAAACGGGTTCCCGTTGGCGGCGTTTGGGAAAACTTGAATGGATATGTAAGCAACGTTTCCGTTGCTCACAAGTCTTACTCGGCCGCGGCGACTGTTGCGACGGTCAGTGAACCGCCTGCTTTTGCGACAGCTTCAACAGCACCAGCAGAGGCGCCAGTGACGATGATCGTTGCTTTTGCGGTGAAGTCACCTTTTGCAAGAACGCGGATACCGTCTTTTTTGCGACGTACCAGACCAGACGCAATCAGCGCATCTTCGGTGATGTCTGCTTTGATGTCGATCTTGCCTTCGTCGATGAATTTCTGGATCAGGCCAAGGTTAACAACAGAGAATGCCTTGCGGTTCGGCTTGTTAAAGCCACGCTTTGGCAGACGTTGGTAAATCGGCATTTGGCCGCCTTCAAAGCCTTTGATCGCCACACCAGAGCGTGACTTTTGACCTTTGATACCACGGCCAGCGGTTTTACCCATGCCGGAACCAGGACCACGGCCAACGCGTTTTTTACGCTGTGTTGCGCCTTCGTTATCGCGAAGTTCGTTCAGTTTCATGTCGCTTCTCCTTTTGCCGGAACTGACCCCCAGCGACGGGAGCGGTCAAACACGGCGTTACAATTGAGTCGGGCCAATAGCACCGACCAGCGGGATATAGACCGGCGCGGCCCACAGGGTCAAGAAGCGACAACAAATGCGGACAACATGTCACAAGTAATGATGCAGCTTAACTGACCATTGTGGTTGAACTCGGCGTTGAAGGCGCAATTCACGATATGCTACACGCGTCCGGCATAAACGCTTTCCCGGCCAGAATTCATTGCAGGGAAAGCCATGCGGCACAGCAAATGGTTTTTCTTTTTTATGACAACGATTTGCATCGCAACAGGCAGCTATTATCACCCGCATGAAACGCAAATCAGGTTTCATATCGAAAACCTCTTTGGTGGGCATGTCTGTATACTAAATACTAAGCGAAAACCGCAAATCGGCTGACCCTTTTGATCTCGCGCATCATTGTTGGGCGCCCCCGCGACAGCGGGACCGAACATTCGCCGACCGGATGGCAATTCTTTCGTCTAAGCTCAGAAGCCTTACGCTGCACCGCACAACGCGTGTGCCCTATGGCGCGAGACGGCGCGACATCATAGCATTTTTGAACAAGACCCGCCCCGATGTGATCCTTGCCGAGTTTGGCAATGTTGCAATGCGCATTGCGCCTGTGGCAAACCAACTTGGCCTGCCGATCTTTTGCTACTTTCGCGGGGCCGATGCCTCTTCGCAACTTCGCATGCCGTTACGCGCGGCCGCTTACCGCCGTATGATGCCGCGGCTGGACGGGGTGTTTTCGGTCTCGCAATTCCTGCTTGATGAACTTGCCGACAATGGCGCAAGCCATCCCAACAGCCATGTGGTTCCAAGCGGTGTAAACACCGATCTGTTCATGCCGGGCACAAAAAAGCCGGGCAGTATTCTGGCAGTTGGTAGGCTGATCGAAAAAAAGCGACCGGACATCACACTGCGTGCTTTTTGTGAGACCGCAAAGCAGGTGCCTGACATCACACTTGATGTTGTTGGCGATGGACCCATGCGGGAAACCTGTGAAGAAATCGCGCGCGCATATGATATGTGCGACCGCATCACTTTCCACGGCGCCAAACCGCACGGCTACGTCAAAAGCATGCTGGCGCAATCCGAAGTATTTGTGCAGCACTCGGTCCGCGCAAAGAACGGCAGCACCGAAGGTCTGCCAACTGCCATCCAAGAGGCGATGTCATGCGGAATGGCCATCGTGTCAACGCGTCACGCAGGCATTCCAGAGGCAGTTACAGAAGCCGTGAACGGCTATCTTGTCCCCGAAGGTGATGTCGATGGCTATCAACGGGCAATCTTGCGGCTTGCGGTTGATCGTCAACTGGTTCGGGCGATGGCAACAACAAACCGCCAAAAGGCCGTTGATTGCTACGATAACCGCAAGCTGATCAAAATCGTCGAACGTGAAATAATCACCGCGGCAAACGAAAGGCGCCAGCTGATTGCTCAGCGGCGCCCTGGATAGGTTCTAATTGTCGCTTAGTGGTCGCCAAATGCAGCCTTGGTTGCAACAGCGGTGATATCGCCGCGTGCGATGCCAATGTCGGCCAGATCGCGGTCGGTCATGTTTTCAAGCTCTGTAAAAACTTGACGATATACAGCGCGTTGGGCGGCGGCTGCTTTGAAAGCTGCAAAAGCGTTTGCGATCATGCGCAGGACCGAATTGCCAGCTACTGTTTGGATGTTTGCATTCATATATGCCATGTGTCTCTTCCTTCTCGAACGAAGCCCCGTTTGCGCTGCGGTCAGTCGCGGGGCGGTGAATTCCATGACCCATAGATAGGCGGTGAGAGCGCTAACAACAAACGCTGGAATGGAATTGCCGCCATGCAGCACGCGCATGCCGCAGCGCGGCATGCGCGTGCATTGGCCACACCCCAACGCAAAACGCCCCCGGTTTCCCGAGGGCGCTCTAACAATCTCATCGTGATCCGGCGTGCCGGAAAGGCTTAGCCTTTTTCTTCGATGATTTCGACCATATGGCTGATCGAATTGACCATGCCGCGAACCGAAGGTGTATCTTCAAGTTCTTTGGTGCGGTTCATTTTGTTCAGACCCAGACCGATCAGCGTTGCACGCTGTTTTGCGGGGCGACGGATGGGCGAACCCACCTGTTTTACAACAATCGTTTTTGCCATTGTTCAGGTTCCTTACGCGTCTGCTGCTTCAGCGGCGGCAGCAGGTGCTTCGTCACGCTTTGGCAGGATGTCAGCAACCTTTTTGCCACGACGCTGTGCGACGTTGCGTGGGGATTGCTCTTTTGAGAGGCCATTCATAGTGGCGCGGATCATGTTGTACGGGTTTTGTGACCCGATGGATTTGGACACAACGTCCTGTACACCCAACATTTCAAACACCGCACGCATTGGACCACCGGCGATGATCCCGGTACCAACTGGGGCTGTGCGCATAACCACTTTACCGGCGCCGTGACGGCCTTCCATGTCGTGGTGCAATGTCCGGCCGTCGCGCAGGGCAACACGGATCATCTGGCGTTTGGCTTGCTCGGTTGCTTTGCGGATCGCTTCGGGCACTTCTTTTGCTTTGCCTTTACCGAAACCGACGCGGCCTTTTTGGTCGCCAACAACGACAAGTGCTGCGAAACCAAAGCGCTTACCACCTTTTACGGTTTTTGATACGCGGTTGATTGCGACCAGACGGTCTGCAAACTCGGGGGCTTGCTCTTCACGGTTGCGACGGTTGCCGCCCCGGTTGTTATCACGTTCTGCCATATGTGGCGTCCTTTATATCATTCTGGGCTTGCACCCAATTCTCCAATCGCGGTCGCATCAGCGCCGGATCATCGAAGATGGGTGCGAGCACCCATCTTACGGTGGGGGTAAGATGGGTGCTTGCACCCATCTTGTTCATTTAGATTTTCAAGCCGCCTTCACGTGCAGCATCAGCCAAAGCTTTGATTTTGCCGTGAAAGAGAAAACCACCACGGTCGAAATATGCAACTTCTACGCCGGCTTTTTTCGCGCGTTCTGCGATTGCAGCACCCACTTTTGTCGCGGCTTCGATGTTGTTCTTGCCAACCACGCCCAGTGCTGCCTCGAGCGATGAAGCAGAAGCGATTGTCACGCCTTTGACATCGTCGATCAGCTGGACGCTGATGTTTTTGTTTGAGCGGTGAACCGACAGGCGCGCACGCCCTTGGTTGGCTGTAACGCCCTTGATTTTGTTCCGAACGCGCATGCGGCGCTTTAGAAACAGAGTTCTTTTGCTGTTTGCCATCTGTGCGTTCCTTACTTCTTCTTGCCTTCTTTGCGGAAGATGTATTCGCCTTTGTACTTGATACCTTTGCCTTTATAGGGCTCTGGTTTGCGCCATTCGCGGATGTTTGCCGCGACCTGACCAACAAGTTGAGAGTCGATACCTTCCACAGTGATTTCGGTGGGCTTTGCGGATGTGACGGTCACACCTTCGGGCACTTCGAAATTCACATCATGGCTGTAGCCCAATGACAGCTTCAGGATTTTGCCCTGCATCTGTGCACGGTAACCAACACCTGACAGCTCAAGTTCTTTCTTGAAGCCCTCAGAGACGCCAGTCGCAAGGTTCGCAACCATTGTGCGGCTCATGCCCCACTGCTGGCGCGCGCGCTTGGATTTGCCGCGTGGTTCTACAGTTACAACATTGCCATCAACAGTGATGGTAACATCGTCGGTAGCTTTAAAAGAAAGGGTCCCTTTAGGGCCTTTTACTTCTACGGTCTGGCCAGACACCGTGGCGGTAACGCCTGATGGTAGCTCAACCGGTTTTTTACCAATACGAGACATGTTATCCCCTTAGAATACAGTGCAGAGCACTTCGCCGCCAATGTTGGCCGCCCGTGCGTTTGCATCCGACATCACACCTTTTGAGGTGGAGACAATCGACACACCCAAGCCCTGACGGACGGATGGGAGGTCATTCGGGCCCATGTAAACGCGACGGCCAGGCTTGGAAACCCGCTTCACTTCACGAATAACAGGAGCACCCTCGTAGTACTTCAGTTCGATTGCAAAAGCGGGGTGACCGTCTTTGCCATCTTTTTTAGCGTAACCGCGGATGTAACCTTCGTCTGAAAGCACGTCCAGAACCCAACCACGCAGTTTAGACGCAGGTGTTTCCACCGCTGCCTTGCCGCGCATTTGGCCGTTACGGATGCGTGTCAGCATATCACCGATAGGATCGTTCATCTTATGCTCTCCTTACCAGCTTGACTTGACCATGCCAGGAATTTCGCCATTGGAACCAAGGTCCCGCAGCGCGATCCGGCTGATCTTGAGTTTACGGTAGTAGGCGTGTGGACGCCCGGTGAGCTGACAACGGTTGTGCAGACGCGTCGCAGAAGAGTTGCGTGGCAGTTTTGCCAGTTCAAGGGTTGCCTTGAAACGCTCTTCGACGGGCTTCTCTTTATCGTTGATGATCGCCTTCAGCGCTGCACGCTTTTCAGCATACTGGGCCACCAGCTTTTCACGCTTAACTTCGCGTGCGATCATGGATTTCTTAGCCATTTCTAATCTCTCCCTAACGCTTAGCTGTTGAAAGGCATGTTGAAAGCTTTCAACAATGCTTTTGCTTCAGCGTCAGTGTTCGCTGTGGTGCAGATGACGATGTCCATGCCCCAGTTCTCATCGATTTTATCGAAGTTGATCTCGGGGAACACCAGATGCTCTTTGAGGCCGGTGGCATAGTTGCCGCGACCGTCGAAAGATTTGCCGGATACGCCGCGGAAGTCGCGGATACGAGGCATAGCAACTGTGATCAGACGATCCAGGAATTCGTACATTTTCTCGCCACGCAAAGTTACCTTTGCGCCAAGCGGCATGTCTTCACGTACACGGAAACCAGCGATTGATTTCTTGGCACGTGTTGTCATGGCCTTTTGACCGGCGATTGTGGACAGATCTTCCTGTGCGGATTTTGCTTTCTTGCTGTCACGGACAGCTTCTGCACCGCAGCCGATGTTCAGAACAATTTTGTCCAGACGCGGGATCTGCATGTCGTTCTTATAGCCGAACTCTTCCTTCAACGCTGCGCGAATCTTGGAAGTATATTCAACCTTCAAACGTGGGGTATAGTTTGCGGTATCAAGCATTAGATCGCATCCCCTGTTGTCTTGGCGAAGCGCACTTTGTTGTCGCCATCCATACGGAAGCCAACGCGTGTTGCTTTGCCATTTTTGTCAACGATTGCCAGGTTTGACAGTTGGATCGGCATCGCCTTTGGCGTGCGGCCACCCTGTGTTGCCTGAGATTGCTTCACGTGACGGACGGCCATATTGACGCCATCGACGATCGCTTTACCTGATTTCGGGTCGATGGACGAAATTGTGCCCTTTTGACCTTTGTCTTTACCGGCAAGAACGATCACGTCGTCACCTTTACGGAGCTTAGCAGCCATAGTTACAGCACCTCCGGAGCAAGCGAGATGATTTTCATAAAGTTTTTCGCACGCAATTCGCGAACAACCGGCCCAAAGATACGTGTACCCACTGGCTCGTTGTTGTTGTTCAGAATAACAGCAGCGTTGCTGTCAAAACGAATGGATGTGCCGTCTTCACGACGAACTTCTTTTGCGGTGCGCACGACAACGGCCTTACGGACGTCACCTTTCTTTACGCGGCCACGTGGAATGGCTTCTTTCACCGATACGACGATAATGTCACCGACACTCGCGTAACGACGATGTGAGCCACCCAGAACCTTGATGCACTGAACACGGCGAGCGCCGCTGTTGTCAGCAACATCCAGATTGGTCTGCATCTGGATCATTTGGTTTCCTTCCGACCTATGGGGTAGTCCCGATTTCCGTCCGGGGCCCCAGGGTTTCGATTAAACTGATGGTGGACGCCTTACGACGCGATCACTTCCCAGCGTTTGGTTTTCGACTTGGGAGCACATTCCTGAATGCGAACTTGGTCGCCGACGTTGAATGTGTTGTTCTCATCGTGGGCCCGATATTTTTTGGACTTACGAATAGTTTTCTGAAGCAGCGGGTGCTTGTAACGACGTTCAACAGATACTGTGACCGTTTGTTCGTTTTGGTTGCTTGTGACAACCCCAGCTAGGATACGCTTAGGCATAGATTAAGCCTCCGAAGCAGCGGCAGCTGCTTTTTCGTTCAGAATTGTTTTGACTTTGGCAGCGTTGCGACGTGCAGCGCGGATACCAGAGGTGTTTTCAAGTTGGCCTGTGGCCTGCTGGAAACGCAGGTTAAAGGATTCTTTTTTCAGGTTCACCAGCTCTTCACGGAGCTGATCGGGCGTTTTATCCCGCAGTTCATTGGCGTTCATGCCATTTTCCTTTTTCAACATCACCGGCAGGCCGCACACGTGCGTGACCCGATTCCCGATGGAGTGGGGTAGAAGTGGGCCGTATAGGGGGGATGCGACCGTGTGACAAGGGGTTTAGCAGACACAATGGCTACTTTTCCGGCAGAGCCCACAAGTGGCGCCTAACTCTATGACCGCCGGTTGTCATCGTGGCACAATATACCCATTCTATCGGTCTTTCATTCTCTCTGGGTTCCGTCATGAAGCTATTAAGAAATCTTTTGTGGAAAAGGCCCAGCGCTTATGAACCTGATAGCGATATAAAGCCGCTAGACATCGAAGAACGCGGACCGACATTACCCAGACATCCCGATCATCCAATTTTACAATTGTTTCATGTGTCTAGTGACGACCTTCCTCGTCACGCGGCAATAGTTCAGCGCCCGGCCGGTTGGATCGAGATTTGGAGTGGCTACTATACCGGAACGAATCCCGAGGCTTGCGATCACGACGATGAGTATTGGTGTTGGAGCATTGTTGGCGGCATATATGATAATGAGCTTGACGCAAAAAGAGATCTTGCAGCATCAGTCGGCAACAAGACTTTAATGCAAATAACAATACCATCAGCCTATTGGGTGCAAAGCGTCCCGCGTTGAATGCTGAGTGGCAAGGGGGCTGGCCTTTTTTTTGCAGGTACGACTATTTTGCCGCTGCGGTCGGCACATATTGTTTATGGGCTTGCGTAAGATGCACTATAGCAGGGCCTGACGAAAGCGCCTCCAACGAGGCTTGTTCAGATGTGCTGGAAACACAATGTACTGGCTGCGCTGTCAACGATAAAGAGATTGGCTGTCCTTCATTACCCGCCGGTAGTACATCTCCAAGAAGTAAGCCTTCGGCCCTAATGCGTTCTCCAGGCTCGACAACCAGCACGCTCTGAGCGGGCACGAATCCCTCGCTCACCATTTCGGGAAGCGGATCTCCACGCCCCAATTCGATTGGCTGCCCTATCTCGTTGCGAATTACTTCAAGTATGTTTGGTAGTCGTATTTCCCCCGTACCCTCGTGAACGGCAATGAAGCACATAGGCTGATTGCCATTGTTAATAATTTCGTAATTGTATCGAAGATCAAATTCATCCTGCCACTCGGCAGACAAAACTGTAATGCTAGAACTTCGCAGTTGAGTTGCTCTAACTGGCGCGTCTCCGATTGTTGCGCCCCCTATTGAACAGCCAGCCAAAGGCATAGCAAAAAGCAAACGTAAAAGTTGATTTCGGTTAAACATAGCCCCGACTGCCTCGTGCTCGCATGCGTGTCAATGATTGGCGTGCATGATATAGTGTCGAGTTTCATTTGGTCCTGACATCAAAACCGCTGCCCCCCCCTTGACCCATATCAACGACAGGATTGGTACGTCGTGTTTCACTTTGTGTAAACGCAAAAGGAGACACTATGCCAGCAACCACGACGCAAAAAACCGCCCCCGCACCAAAAGCCCGCACCGCCGAGATCATCGGGTTCGAGGACGGGATTTACCCCTATGCGCGCCGCCTGCCCCGCAAGCGCTATGAAGACGAAAAAGCCGCACTGCAGGTTGAACTGCTGAAGGCACAGCACTGGATTCAAGAAACCGGACAAAAAGTGGTGATGCTGTTCGAAGGGCGCGATGCGGCTGGTAAGGGCGGTACGATCAAGCGGTTTACCGAACATCTGAACCCGCGTGACGCGCGGGTTGTTGCGTTGAACAAACCGACCGACAACGAACGCGGCCAGTGGTTTTTCCAACGCTACATCAAACATTTGCCGACGGCGGGTGAAATGGTGCTGTATGACCGGTCTTGGTATAACCGCGCTGGTGTCGAACGGGTGATGGGTTTTTGCGAGCCAAACGAATATCTCGAATTCATGCGCCAGACCCCCGAATTTGAACGCATGCTGGTGCGCAGCGGCGTGACACTGTTCAAATACTGGTTCTCGGTCACCCAAGAAGAACAGCGCAACAGGTTTGCATCGCGCGAAACCGATCCGCTTAAACGGTGGAAACTATCGCCGATTGACCGCGCCAGCATCGACCGCTGGGATGATTACACCGAAGCCAAAGAAGCGATGTTCTTTTACACTGACACTGCTGACGCGCCGTGGACTGTGATCCGCTCAAACGACAAAAAACGCGCGCGGCTGAACTGCATGCGGCATTTCTTGGCGCAACTGGATTATCCGGACAAAGACCCCGCTGTCGCCACCGCGCCTGACCCCAAGATCGTTCTGCACGCGTCACATGCGGTCCAGCATTCCGACCATATTCTGGGCGCGTCATTGCATCCCGAGAAGAAGTAAGTCTCAAAAAAAGCCCCCGCCAGTCAAAGCGGGGGCTTCTTGCATGGTGTCGCGCGGATTATTGGCTAAGCGCGCGGAAGGCTGTCATGTGACGGCGCACGGTTTCAAACCACAGGCCTGACGCTTTGATATTGGCCAGACCACTGTTGACCTCGGCCAGAATTTCTTCGGCACGCGGGTGTGTCTGCGCGATAACAGCGTGCAGCACGTCAACATAGGTCAGCGGATCATGGATCTGGATCTGGTCGCCCGCGCCCAGTTCGCTGATCCGGCCGGTTGCTACGTCGATGGCCACAAGCGCGACATCGGCTTTACCTTCCAGCAGGAAGTTCATGCAGTCCGCCGAAGTTGGCGCGCGTACAATGGTGATTGTCGGCTCGACCAGTTCGACCTCTTCCAATGGGGCCAGTGTATAGGCTTCTGCGCGGCAAATGCGTTTGCCGACCAGTTCCTGATGGTCGGTCATCGGCGCGTCGGAAGCAGGGCTATAGTAACCAAGCACTTCTTCGTACATCGCATCAGAGAACAGCAGGTTGTTGCAGCGGAATTTGGATTCATCTTCCAGCTTGTCCATGATTTCACAGTTTGGCTGGCTCCAGCCGATGCTGATGTCATAGGCGTGGTCGGTGATCAGCGGCTGCAAATGCGCCCCATCATCATTGATAAAGTCGATCTGATAGGCCGGCTTGCCATCCGCATTTTCCAGCGCAAGGTTGATAATCTCGGTCAGCAGGCCGCCTTGTTCCTGATCTTCGTCCATAAACGGCGCCCAGCCTGTCGCGGTCAACACGCGGATCGGGCGATCACCCGACGGACCAGGCAGCTGTTCGGTGGTTTCAACATCGCGGATAATGGACGCATTCGATTGCGATTCACCCAGATCACCATCAAGACAAGGGATCACCAGTTCGTCACCGACCTTGATTGCGCCCGGATTTGGCCCGATCACATCAACGTTGGCACTGTAGATCAGGTTAAAGCTACCCAGATCGCCATAGGCGCGCTGCGCGATGGTCGACAGGTAGTCGCCGCGTTGGATGGTATATGTTTCGCCGCACGCAATGCTTTGCGCATAGGCAGAGCTGCCAGCCAAACCGGCCGCCGCTGTCACCAATACTGGTAGTAATCTGTTCATAAGAATCTCCACTTCTGCCCCGCGTTTAGCCGCTAAATATGGTTTTCCTGTGATCCATCTTTGTTAACGCCGCGTCAGAATGGCGGTGCAATTTTGCTCGCGCTTGATTTGCGGCTGAAGTATGCTGCGCGCATGTCCAATATCAAATCGCTGTTTGCGACCCGCCTTTATCACGCCAGCCTGTCCGCACATGGGGCTATTGACCCCGTCGAGCTGGAAAATTCCTGTCTTGTGATCGCCGATGATGACGAGGCCGGCCAGAGCTGGTGCGACGAACACGGCTATCCTGGCTATACGTCCTATGCATCGCTGACGGATCTGCCATGGCGGTTTCCGATTTTTGCCGATCTGGTCAAAGTGCTGGATGCGCATGTTGCCGCCTTTGCCAAGGATCTGGAATTCGATCTTGGGGATAAGGAACTCAAACTTGAAGATATCTGGATCAACATCCTGCCGCCGGGTGGCATTCACACCAGCCACATCCACCCGCATTCGGTGATTTCGGGGACAACCTATGTCGCCATGCCCGAAGGTGCCAGCGCGCTCAAGCTCGAGGACCCGCGCCTGCCTATGATGATGGCCGCCCCCACCCGCACCAAAGGCGCGCGCGAAGAATTGCGCCCGTTCATCTATATCAAACCCGCCGTGGGTGATGTGCTGCTGTGGGAAAGCTGGCTGCGCCACGAGGTGCCGATGAACATGGCCGAAGAAGACGAACGTATTTCTGTCAGCTTTAATTATAGCTGGGGCTAATCGCCAAAATTCGTGAACGCCGTTCATTTTTTTGTTGACGAGATGGTTTTTGCGCTCTATCCAATTCATGAACATTGATCATGAATTGGAGACTCTCGTGAAACGCTTTCTACCCAAGTCAATTATCCTTGGCGTCTTTGCACTATCCGCCGCATGCGCCACACCCAGCGCACAGCATTCCGCGCAAGCCGTTGATCATAGCGGCAACGCACTGGGGCACAGCGTCGCCGCCGTTGGAACCGGCGCGGCACTGGTCAGCGCGGCCCCGCTTACGGCTGCGGGCACCGTGCTTACAGTTTCCGGCGCAGGGCTGGCTGATGCCGCCTATGGCCCCGATGGCACCTATATCATCCCACTACCGGCGCCCGATGGCCCGCCTGTGTTGAAATAGGCGGATGATCATCATGAAACGTTTCATTTCAGCATGCCTGCTTGCCACCACGCTCACCGCGCCAATGCAAGCACAGGCCGGAAGCAGCGCCAATGGCGTTGCTATTCTGCCCGCGGATCAAGTCGCCAGCTTTGCAAACCGCGTGCAACAGGACCTTGCCGCGCGTGGTGCGCGTGTCGCTATTGTTGCCCGTGTCGGGCGCGACCCTGCACAGCTACCCGATGATGTGACCTATACCCATGTCGGCATTTGGGTCTATTCGCGGATTACCCTTGCAGACGGCAGCACCGGACAGGGCTACCGCGTCTATAACCTGTACCAACAGGCCGATAACCCCGTGCGCAGCGATCTGGTCCAAGACAGCCCCGCAGATTTCTTTGCCGGCGCACATGTGTTCGACGCTGGCATCATTATCCCTGACCCGCGCCTGCAGACCAAACTGCTGGATGTGATCGGCAGCCCGACCTATTCAGCGCTGCACAATCCGGTCTATTCCGCGCTTTCGAACCCCAATACCAACCGGTTCCAAAACTGCACCGAACATACGCTGAATGTGCTGATGGCTGCGCTTTATGACACCGATGATCTGAACCAGATCAAAGCCAACACTGCCGCATATTTCGTGCCGCAACCGATCGCGGTCAACGGGTTGCAACGCGCCTTTGCGACTGTCGCATCCCAAGCCCTGACCACCGCCGACCACGGCCCGAACGTCGCCACCGCGACATTCGGATCAATCGCGCGGTTTATGGAAAACAACGATCTGGCCGCCGAAGTCTACCGGATCACGCCGACCAGCGTTGTGCGGTTCTAGCAGCGGGAATTTCATATCCCGAAATACAAAAAGCCCCCGCAGATTACTCAGCGGGGGCTTTCATATTTCTAGACAGTGAATTTCGCTAAGCGAAAATTACCAGTCTTCGCGCACGACTGTGCGTGTTTTGATAGGAAGCTTCATCGCTGCAAGGCGCAGGGCCTCGCGGGCGATAACTTCGTCGACGCCATCAATTTCGAACATCACGCGGCCAGGTTTAACCTTGCATGCCCAAAAATCGATAGAACCCTTACCTTTACCCATCCGAACTTCGATTGGTTTCGATGTTACGGGCAGATCCGGGAAGATACGGATCCAGACACGGCCTTGACGCTTCATGTGACGCGTCATGGCACGACGTGCGGCTTCGATCTGACGGGCAGTGATCCGCTCTGGTTCGATGGCTTTCAGGCCATATGTACCAAAGTTCAGGTCTGACCCGCCTTTTGCTTCACCACGGATACGGCCTTTGTGCAGTTTCCGGTGTTTTGTACGCTTTGGTTGTAGCATCTATCTAGCTCCTTAGCGACGTGGGCCGCGAGGGACAGCGCCCTCTTGCAGCTCGGCGTGTTTACGATCGTGCGCTGACGGGTCGTGCTCCATGATGTCACCTTTATAGATGAACACCTTGATGCCGATGATCCCATAGGGTGTCATCGCCTCGTAATGCGCATAGTCAATGTCGGCGCGCAGCGTATGCAGCGGCACGCGACCTTCACGGTACCATTCTGTACGGGCAATTTCAGCACCGCCAAGACGGCCAGCAAGGTTCACGCGGATACCCAAAGCACCCATGCGCATCGCGTTCTGAACAGAACGTTTCATTGCACGGCGGAAAGATACACGACGTTCCAGCTGTTGACCGATGGATTCACCCACAAGCGCAGCGTCCAGTTCCGGCTTGCGGACTTCGACGATGTTCAGGTGCAGTTCGGACGCGGTCAGTTTGGCAAGCTTCTGACGCAGACCTTCAATGTCTGCACCTTTTTTGCCGATGATCACACCCGGGCGGGCTGCGTGGATTGTGACGCGGCACTTTTTGTGCGGACGTTCAATGATCACGCGGCTGATGCCGGACTGCACGCATTCTTTCTTGACGAATGCTTTGATCTTCAGGTCTTCCAGCAGCAGATCACCATAGTCTTTGGTGTCAGCATACCAGCGGCTATCCCAGGTGCGGTTGACCTGAAGACGCATACCGATAGGGTTTACTTTGTTACCCATTATGATTGCTCCTCAACTTGGCGAACCACAATTGTGATTTCCGAGAATGGCTTGATGATCTTGCCAAAACGACCACGGGCCCGCGGGCGACCGCGCTTCATGATCAGGTTCTTGCCGCAATATGCTTCTGCAACAACCAGTTCATCAACATCAAGGTTGTGGTTGTTTTCAGCATTCGCGATGGCAGACTGAAGACATTTCTTCACGTCATCCGAAATCCGCTTTTTCGAGAAAGTCAGGTCAGTCAGCGCCTGCTCGACTTTCTTGCCACGGATCAGTGCAGCAACAAGGTTCAGTTTTTGTGGCGAAGTGCGGAGCATGCGCAGTTTTGCACGTGCTTCGTTGTCGGCCACGCGGCGGGGATTGTTATCCTTGCTCATGGCTTATTTCCGCTTCGCTTTTTTGTCAGCTGCGTGACCGTAATAGGTGCGTGTTGGTGAATATTCACCGAACTTTTGACCAATCATGTCTTCAGAGACGTTAACAGGGATGTGCTTCTTGCCGTTGTACACACCAAAAGTGAGGCCAACAAACTGAGGCAGGATAGTTGAACGGCGTGACCAGATTTTGATCACTTCGTTGCGGCCGCTTTCGCGCGATGCTTCTGCCTTTTTCAAGACATAGGCGTCGACAAACGGGCCTTTCCAGACGGAACGAGCCATAATTACCGACCCTTCTTCTTGGCGTGACGCGAACGGACGATAAGCCGCTGCGACGCTTTGTTTTTGTTACGGGTACGCTTGCCCTTGGTGTCTTTACCCCAAGGTGTCACTGGCGTACGACCACCGGATGTCCGGCCTTCACCACCACCGTGCGGGTGGTCGATCGGGTTCATCGCAACACCACGAACCGAAGGACGGATGCCTTTGTGGCGCATACGGCCGGCTTTACCGAAGTTCTGGTTCGAATGGTCAGCGTTGGATACAGCGCCAACAGTTGCCATGCATTCCTGACGGACCAGACGCAATTCGCCAGAAGACAGGCGGATCTGCGCATAGCCACCGTCACGACCGACGAACTGTGCGTATGTACCAGCAGCACGTGCGATTTGACCGCCCTTGCCAGCTTTCATTTCGATGTTGTGGACGATCGTACCGATCGGCATGCCAGAGAATGGCATCGCGTTACCTGGCTTAATATCGGCCTTGGCAGATGCGATCACCTTGTCACCAATAGCCAGACGCTGTGGGGCAAGGATGTAGTTTTGTGTACCGTCTTCGTACTGGATCAACGCGATAAACGCGGTCCGGTTCGGGTCATATTCAATACGTGCAACAACAGCGGACATGTCCAGCTTGTTACGTTTGAAATCAACGATACGGTAAAGACGCTTTGCGCCCCCACCAATGCGACGCATTGTGATTCGTCCGGTGTTGTTCCGGCCACCCGATTTCGTAAGACCTTCTGTGAGGGCCTTAACTGGGCGTCCTTTCCAAAGCTCCGAACGGTCGATCAGCACCAACCCACGTTGGCCTGGCGTCGTCGGCTTATACGACTTAAGTGCCATGTTAGCTTCTTCCGTTTGCTTAGGAGGGCCTGTTGCCAGACCCCGATGTTATAGGCCCCCGTAGGTGCCCGAGTAATAAAAGCGCAGCCCCGGACGAATCCGAGGCTGAGCGATGGGTGGCATATAGCGGGGGATGGGAGGAAGGGCAAGTGGGGCAGATGGTTTTCCCTCAGCCCCGGCTTACTCTTAGTCTCAGTTAAATATGTTTACTCTGCGTCGGCCAAGCGTATCGCCAAGCTATGCAACCGCTCAGACCGATAGTTCGCAAAGTCCTCATACGAAGCATTGCGGTCACCGTAATCACAAAGCGCTTGCTTCAAATACTCATTCCGAGTGCTTTCGGCCATATCTTCAAAGTATACTTCGGGGGACTTGGCCTTAATAGCATTGTTGTCACTTCTAGTAAGAAAACAGATATTCGCCAACGAATTAATGTCCTTTGGTTCAATACCCAGCGTTTCTAGATATTTACGCGGGAAGATGTGATGGAATTCATGCCGGCTACCTTTCTTGAGCACTTTAGCGGCATCAACTTTCGCGCCACTCAAGAATGAATGCGGATTGTTGTTTGCAAGCATCAAGACCAGTGCCTTTGAGTTCGCGGTACCTATGGAGAAACGGGTTTTTCTAAAGTCAAACTTAACTTCAAAACTTGGAAATCTAAACTTGTGGTTTTCGTTGTCCAGGAGGCGCTTCATTTCACGGATATCGCTTGCCTGCCGTTCGCTAACATCAGCGGAAAACCTCCGCGTAAATACTGATCGCCAGAACCATTTAACCAGCATCTGTCGCTGCAAATCAGAATAATTAATTCCATCCTTTCGTTTAGTCGCGAAAAATGTGCTAAGCGGCACAAGAATCCCCGGAAAGGGTAACATCTTGAAGTGGACGACACCCAACTCACGTTTCAAAAAATCTATGGCTCCAAGAATTCCAGCCTCAATTTCAACAAAGCGGGATCGAATGTCCTCACCTTGTAGGTCAAGAATCTTATTGGGCGACGTTTCGCCTGTGATCACAGCAGCACATGTCCTTAATTGGAGATCTCGCTCCTCAGTCAGATCTTCGAACCCGTGATCAGCTATCTTATCCTGCAATTCTCTGAATTTATCTATTAAGTCGAAGTCGTCCGACCAACTCCACGCAGCCAATAGCTCGAATAAATCAAGCTCTGTACCTGCCCGGTTAATGCGCTCAAAGACGATCGCGACCTCGTTGCGGTCCTGCGTTTCAAATGTTTGATTTTGCACGCGGTACTCTTTGAACTTCGCTTGCACACCGTCAATCAGTTCGGCTTTGTCTTCTGTTAGACTCGCCGTAGCCCTTCTGTAAGCAACAGTATCGAAAAATGACTTAATAGGGAAATGGCGGGCGTGATCAACCTCACTGCTTTCAAGCGCAAAAAAGGAGGTGTCTTGCGGATTATTTATTGCCTCGAGGTCGAAGTATATATCAACCCATTCGGTGTCAGAAGGTGTCAATTCAGTTTGAAATACGCTAAAAATACTAGTTAGGCGCTGCTGTCCATCGAGCACATAGTTAACAGGATAGTCCCTTTTGGGCTCTGGCAGTTCAAATGCACCCAGCTTTTTTTCCGTGTTTAGGCGCTGGTCAGTTTGCCAAAATACGATTGTCCCTATTGGGAAGTTCTTGTAAATGCTGTCTATCAAGAAGGCAATCTGATCAGCGTCCCACACAAAATCGCGCTGAAACGCCGGGATGCGGATATCTCCAGATGCTACGCGCTCAATAAGAGAACGAATTGTAAGTTCACTCAATACCTTGCCCCCAAAAAATGCGAAAGTAACCTTCTTCCAAAGTGGCACGGCATCACCCTTGATGCAATCCTTACGTGCAACAAGGCCCCCGCATTTCTGCGGAGGTCTTCTTCAATTCTATCTGACGGGTTTACAGGCCAGTCGAGATGTCGACTGTATTCCCCTCTCCATGGGCATCAGCAGCCTCATTGCATTTTTCAGATGCCCCTCACCGCTCCAGCGCGCCTTTTCCTTCCAGTATCTTATCCCGAAACTTCGCAATCCTGTTTATCCTTGTGGCGGATTGTTTGGCGCTGTTGAGGTTGATCACATAGCTTTTCTGGCGACCGGGGGTGAGCGCGTGGAAGGCCTCGGACAGTTCGGGGTCATCGTCTAGCGCGGCAATCAGTTCTTCAGGCATTTCGTATTCGCGGGTCACTTTGGGTGGTTTGACCCCGGCTTCGGCATAGGATTTCAGTTCGCTGATATAGGCGGCGATCACGGGGCGCAGGCGCGTCACATCAGCCAGCGACCGCAGGTAGATCACGCTGGCCGTGGCGGTGTTGGGGCCGTTCTTTTCCAGCACCCTTTCGGGATCTTTAAGCAGGCCCGCATTCATAAGGGTAAACCGGAAATCACCCCGAAACGCACCGATCAGCGCGATGTTGCGGCCCGCATGCATATAGCAAGGGTGGCCCCATTTCACGACCTCTGACAGCCCTGCATCAAGGCAGATCGCGCGCAGCTGCGCCAACCCCTCTGCCCAGATCATGGCCGCGCAATCGGGCGTGTCAAAGCGGGCGCAGCGCCCGCAGCCTTTGACAAAGAAATCATTTGCATCGGTGATCATCTCACCAGCCTAGAAAGCCCGCGCCAAAGTGACAAGACAACAAAAAAGGCCCCCGCTATCGCGAGGGCCTCTCTCAATTCACTTCAAACAGCTTACAGGCCGGTTGATACGTCAATTGTGTTACCTTCTTCGAGGGTAACATATGCTTTTTTGACGTCCTTACGGGTGCCGAGTGAACCGCGGAAGCGTTTCACTTTACCCTTGGTGATCGTCGTGTTGACCGCTTTGACCTTTACACCGAACAGGGCTTCAACGGCCTGTTTGATCTGGGGTTTGTTGCTGTCGATCGCCACTTCGAAAACCACGGCATTGGCTTCTGACGCCATTGTCGCTTTTTCAGTGATGATCGGCTTGCGGATCACATCGTAGTGTTCTGCTTTGGCGTTCATGACAAACGTGCCTCCAGTGCTGCGACACCTGCTTTGGTCAGGACAAGCGTGTCTGACTTCAGGATGTCGTAAACGTTGGCACCCTGTGAAGGGAGAACGTTCAGGGTTGAAATGTTTGCCGCTGCGCGTGCGAAGTCGGCGCTGACTTCGGCACCATCAATGATCAACGCACGTTTCCAACCCAGCGCACCAACCTGTTTGGCCAATGCAGAGGTTTTCGCGTCCTTGATGTTGATGTCTTCGATGATGACCAGCTCGCCTGCGGCCACTTTCGCGGACAGCGCGTGCTTCAGACCCAGCTTGCGGAACTTCTTTGTCAGCTCGTGTGCGTGGCTACGCGGGGTTGGACCCTTGTAGATACCACCCGACCGGAAGATCGGCGCGCCACGGGAACCGTGACGTGCGCCACCGGTGCCTTTTTGGCGATAGATCTTTTTGGTCGAATAGGACACTTCCGAACGACCAAGCGTGTCGTGCGTACCTGCCATCGCCTTGTTGCGCTGCCAGCGCACAACGCGGTGCAAGATGTCCTTGCGCGGCTCGAGACCAAAGATTTCGTCGTTCAGTTCGACGGAACCAGCAGCTTTGCCGTCCAATTTGATTGCATCAGCCTTCATTGTTTTCGCCTCCCTCAACTGGAGCATCGGTTTGATCAGCAGCTTTCGCAGCAGACCGCAGGGCCGCAGGGTAAGCAAGACCTTCGGGCGCAGCTTTCTTAACCGCATCCTTAACAGTCACCCAACCACCTTTGGAGCCGGGAACAGCGCCTTTGACCATAATGATACCACGGTCGGCGTCTGTCTTGATGACCTGCAGGTTTTGTGTCGTCACGCGGGCAGAACCCATGTGACCGGCCATTTTCTTGCCTTTGAAAACCTTGCCCGGATCTTGACACTGACCGGTTGAACCGTGCGAACGGTGAGACACGGAAACACCGTGTGTCGCGCGCAAACCGCCAAAGTTGTGGCGCTTCATCGCACCGGCAAAACCCTTACCGATCGAAGTCCCGCATACGTCAACGTACTGGCCTTCAAGGTAGTGGTCTGCAGTGATTTCTTCACCAACAGCGATCAGGTTGTCTTCGGACACGCGGAACTCAGCGACTTTGCGCTTTGGTTCTACTTTTGCCGCTGCAAAGTGGCCGCGCATCGCTTGGGATGTGCGTTTTGCTTTCGCGGCACCCGCACCCAGCTGAACAGCTGTGTAACCGTTGCTGTCAACAGTGCGCTGCGCAACAACTTGCAGGTTTTCGAGCGAAAGAACGGTAACAGGGATCTGCTTGCCGTCTTCCATGAAAAGACGGGTCATGCCGACTTTTTTTGCGATAATTCCGGAACGGAGCATATTGTCTACTCCTTACACGGAAATCTGGACGTCAACGCCCGCAGCCAGGTCGAGCTTCATCAGCGCGTCCACTGTCTGTGGTGTTGGGTCAACGATGTCGAGAAGACGCTTGTGCGTACGGATCTCGAACTGATCGCGGGATTTCTTGTCAACGTGTGGACCACGCAGAACGGTGAATTTTTCGATCTTGTTTGGAAGTGGGATCGGACCACGCACAGAGGCGCCAGTGCGCTTTGCTGTGCTAACGATTTCTGCTGTGCTTGCATCAAGCACCCGGAAATCAAACGCCTTTAGGCGAATACGGATGTTCTGGCTTGCTGCCATTTTCATCACCCCTAGATTTAGGGCCTAGATCGGAGAGGAAGAGCGGCGACCACCGCAACCCTTCTTCGCGTCTTATATCCAAGTTAAAAAGGGCGCGGCAAAGCGCACCCTTGATTGGACTTGGGTTCTATAGGGGGTCGCGGAGGATGTGTAAAGAGGTAGTCAGAAACTTCACATATTATCGCAAACTAAGCGTTTCTCACCCGCTTCAGAACACGCGCTTCAACTTGAATGCGAATCGTCCAGTATGTCTTCAAGTATGCGCCACGCATCCGGTACCTTCTGGCTGCAGGAAGCAATATCGTTCACACAGCCCATTTTGACTTCCGGTGAATGGAATTTCTTTAGGCTTCGCTTAACAAAGAGCGGTCGCTTCGTTTGCGCATGCACCGCCGAAAGCGTGTGCCAGTCTTGCTCCGGGCCAGCATGCACCAATTTGGCTTCGCCAAGCGCAATCGCAAGCTGAGAGCCCAATGATGACAAGTTGAACTGAGACTTATGGCGGAAACGGTGCGCGATATTGTCGAGATACAATTCTGGATTTTTTGAAAAAAAGTCCGAAAGCAAATCCCGTCTCATAGGCTGGCAGACATGAGCCAATGCAAAGTACTTCCTGCCAGTAACCCCAGCCATCCTTACGCTGTTAATTTGATGATGATTCCACGCGACGTCAGAATCTACGTTCGTAATCAGTCGCAAATACCTTCCACGTACCATTGGTTTGCCGTCGTCATAAAAATCTGTTGGCAAGACAGGCTGCGTAAAAAAGAGATCGTCATTGAAAATAAGAAAATAGTCCGAAAGGCCCTGAATTTTCCAAAAGGCGGAGCCGATAGTCGCCGAGTTGAAGGTTGGAAGAACCTCCAAATTCTCGCTAAAAATTTCGGTGTGGTCGATGATGTTAATTTTACTCAGGAATTGACGTGAAAACCCGGTGAGTTCCGGTCTTTGGTTGTCGGTCACGAGAAATATCTTGTTCACCCAAGGTGCAAATGCCTCAATTGTGCGCAAACAAAACTGAATTTCTCCATGTTGTTTCCAGCGTATCTCGGCGGATCGTTCCTGAACATAAAAGTCATTACCACCACCGTTAGCCCCCACATCAATATGCTTTAGACGCGCCCGTCTATGCCGTTCATCAGCCCCGTCCACCCATGGAATAACGACATCAATATTCACGACAAGTACCGTTCAAAGTTGAGGCTGACACAGCAGCTAAAACTCTCTCTGCTAAAGCAAGATAAATGACACATAAGATTTCGCAATCAAATTGGGCGCATGGAGTGATTACTGTGCAAAAGGCCGCCCCGAATGGAGCGGCCTTTATTTGTCGTGCGATGGGTGCGAGCACCCATCCTACGGCTTATTCTACGATTTTAGAAACCACGCCGGCGCCGACTGTGCGGCCGCCTTCGCGGATCGCAAAGCGCAGGCCGTCTTCCATCGCGATCGGTGCGATCAGCTCGACGTTGAACTTCAGGTTGTCGCCCGGCATTACCATTTCGGTGCCTTCGGGCAGAACAACTGTGCCGGTCACGTCAGTGGTCCGGAAGTAGAACTGTGGACGGTAGTTCGCGAAGAATGGTGTGTGACGACCGCCTTCTTCTTTGGTCAGAATATAGGCTTCTGCTTCGAACTTTGTGTGCGGGTTCACTGAACCGGGCTTACACAGAACCTGACCACGCTCAACGCCGTCACGGTCGATACCGCGCAGCAGAACACCAACGTTGTCGCCTGCCTCACCGCGGTCAAGCAGCTTGCGGAACATTTCAACACCGGTACAGGTGGTTTTTTGTGTCGCACGGATACCAACGATCGACAGTTCGTCGCCAACGTTCACAACGCCACGCTCAATACGGCCGGTCACAACTGTACCACGCCCAGAGATCGAGAACACATCCTCGACCGGCAGCAGGAACGGCAGGTCAACCGCACGTGCAGGTGTCGGGATATATTCGTCAACAGCCGCCATCAGCGCCTTGATCGAGTTCTCGCCGATTTCCACGTCACGCCCTTCCATCGCAGCAAGCGCTGAACCAGGGATCACAGGAATGTCGTCGCCAGGGTATTCGTAAGAAGACAGCAGTTCGCGGATTTCCATTTCAACCAGCTCGAGCAGCTCATCGTCGTCAACCTGATCAACTTTGTTCATGTAGACAACCATGTAAGGGATGCCAACCTGGCGACCCAGCAGGATGTGCTCGCGAGTTTGTGGCATCGGGCCGTCAGCCGCGTTCACAACCAGAATCGCGCCGTCCATTTGGGCAGCACCGGTGATCATGTTCTTGACGTAGTCGGCGTGGCCGGGGCAATCAACGTGCGCGTAGTGACGTGTTTCAGTCTCATACTCAACGTGCGCTGTCGAAATGGTGATCCCGCGGGCCTTCTCTTCGGGCGCGCCGTCAATCTGGTCATACGCCTGGAAATCACCGAAATACTTCGTGATCGCCGCTGTCAATGTCGTCTTGCCGTGGTCAACGTGGCCGATTGTGCCGATGTTAACGTGCGGTTTATTACGTTCAAACTTTGCCTTAGCCAT
>NZ_FOYP01000002.1 GCF_900115105.1 Yoonia tamlensis | reverse complement strand
TGGAGCGGCCTTTATTTGTCGTGCGATGGGTGCGAGCACCCATCCTACGGCTTATTCTACGATTTTAGAAACCACGCCGGCGCCGACTGTGCGGCCGCCTTCGCGGATCGCAAAGCGCAGGCCGTCTTCCATCGCGATCGGTGCGATCAGCTCGACGTTGAACTTCAGGTTGTCGCCCGGCATTACCATTTCGGTGCCTTCGGGCAGAACAACTGTGCCGGTCACGTCAGTGGTCCGGAAGTAGAACTGTGGACGGTAGTTCGCGAAGAATGGTGTGTGACGACCGCCTTCTTCTTTGGTCAGAATATAGGCTTCTGCTTCGAACTTTGTGTGCGGGTTCACTGAACCGGGCTTACACAGAACCTGACCACGCTCAACGCCGTCACGGTCGATACCGCGCAGCAGAACACCAACGTTGTCGCCTGCCTCACCGCGGTCAAGCAGCTTGCGGAACATTTCAACACCGGTACAGGTGGTTTTTTGTGTCGCACGGATACCAACGATCGACAGTTCGTCGCCAACGTTCACAACGCCACGCTCAATACGGCCGGTCACAACTGTACCACGCCCAGAGATCGAGAACACATCCTCGACCGGCAGCAGGAACGGCAGGTCAACCGCACGTGCAGGTGTCGGGATATATTCGTCAACAGCCGCCATCAGCGCCTTGATCGAGTTCTCGCCGATTTCCACGTCACGCCCTTCCATCGCAGCAAGCGCTGAACCAGGGATCACAGGAATGTCGTCGCCAGGGTATTCGTAAGAAGACAGCAGTTCGCGGATTTCCATTTCAACCAGCTCGAGCAGCTCATCGTCGTCAACCTGATCAACTTTGTTCATGTAGACAACCATGTAAGGGATGCCAACCTGGCGACCCAGCAGGATGTGCTCGCGAGTTTGTGGCATCGGGCCGTCAGCCGCGTTCACAACCAGAATCGCGCCGTCCATTTGGGCAGCACCGGTGATCATGTTCTTGACGTAGTCGGCGTGGCCGGGGCAATCAACGTGCGCGTAGTGACGTGTTTCAGTCTCATACTCAACGTGCGCTGTCGAAATGGTGATCCCGCGGGCCTTCTCTTCGGGCGCGCCGTCAATCTGGTCATACGCCTGGAAATCACCGAAATACTTCGTGATCGCCGCTGTCAATGTCGTCTTGCCGTGGTCAACGTGGCCGATTGTGCCGATGTTAACGTGCGGTTTATTACGTTCAAACTTTGCCTTAGCCATTTCACAGGGCCCTTAATTTTGTGGGGCCATAGCGGCCCGGTCCAACATCGCGGGCGATGTATTCGCAAACGGTCCGGAAATCAAGCGAATATCGACCGCAGCCCCGACAGAGCAACCGATCGTGAAAAGCGCGACGAAAGCGGGCGTTTCCGGATCCCGCATTATCGTTTAGCGGACCAGCCAGCCAAAGGCATTCCGCAATGCTGCTTGCCCACCTGACTGCATCGGTGCCCCATGCGCCATAACAAGCCGCTGCGCGGGCCATTCCAATATGCGTTTGGCACCGGCACGCGCGGCGGGTCTGTCGGTCATCGCCATGCGAAACTTGCGGGGCACCGTCGGCACGGGGGCTGTCATGAGGTCGAGCCGCGCGACAACAGCGCGCCACCCGCGAAACCAGCCTTTTGGGATTTGCTGCAAAAGATCCGTCACCAGCACCGTTGACGACGCACGGTGGAAAAACACCACTTCGGTTGTGATCCGGTTGCCCCGCATGACGACCTGTTCCAGCCCGCCCGCCCAGTCGGGGTCGGGTTCATCGCCAATGGTCGCATGAACTGCAGTGCCCGCGACCTGTTGCGTCAAACCGGGCGCAGCGTGGACCCGTGCATCCGGATAGGCCGCCGCCCATTGCGCAAGAAACATGTGGTGCAGACTGTTGGGCGCGACCAGATGCCGGACAGTGCCCAGCGCATCAATGGCGGTGCGCAGATCCCGCGTCAGCGCGACTGGGGACCAGACCCATAATCCGCCTTTATCGGGCAGGCTGACCACGGCCATCCGCGTGGGAAACCGGAAACCCGCCGCACCTGTTACTGCAGGACCATCAAAGAGCCAGAGTTGTGATCCAAAGGGCGTCACGGTCGCGGTATCCGTTTCCAAATGTGTTTGTGGCAAAACTATACTGCGGTATTCGGCCAATCCAAGCCCCTGTTTGCACACAATGTTTTTGACCATACTTCTGCGACCCAAGCGGCGCGCGAGCCCCCCTTACCGTTCGTCTGCATCCGCGTTCCGCATTGTCATTTTCCTGCCATCAGGCAAGCGGTGAACCGACAGGCGTGCCTTGAAATCTGCACCTCCCAGCATTCGTGATATAGGTAGCGCAGGCAAATACGGAGACAAAAGATGAAACTCGGTGCATTTTCGATCAGTCTGAACGTCAAGGACGTTGCCAAGAGTCGCGATTTTTACCGGCACCTCGGCTTTGATGATTTTGGCGGTGATGCGGCGCAGGGCTGGCTGATTCTCAAGAATGGCGACACTGTGCTTGGGCTGTTTGGCGGGTTCATTGGCCAAAATACGCTGACTTTTAACCCCGGCTGGGATCAAAGCGCGCAAGAGGTTGACCCTTTTGACGATGTGCGCGCAATTCAGGCGCGGCTTTTGGCGGCGGGGATTACATTGAATGACCAGACCGATCCCGACGGCACCGGCCCCGGTTCAATCACCCTTACCGATCCCGACGGGAATGCAATCCTGATCGACCAGCACCGCTAGCTAGTTGAATTTATTGTCGCGCGGGAAGCCACGCGGCGCCATCCGGCCAGCGCTTGCGCGTTTGCCGGACCATTCGTCCAATTCCGTTTCCGTGCGGGTCCGCCCCGCAGGATCAAGCCAGCTAAGCCCGTCAGCGCGGGTGAATGTTGTGGCGTCAGACAGGCCGCCGTCCTTGTATTTTTGCAACCGCACACCTTTGCCGCGGCCCATTTCGGGCAACTCGTCCAGCGGGAACACCAGCACCTTGCGGTTTTCACCGACCACGGCAACAAAATCCCCGTCAATACGTTTACACACCAGCGCCGCGCCGCTGGCCACGTTCAACACCTGTTTGCCGTTCTTGGTCTGCGCCACAACATCGGATTCGGGGACCACAAACCCGTTACCCTCGGCCGAGGCCAGCAGCAGTTTTGCGTCCGGCTTATGCACAAGAATATCAATGATTTCGGTTTCATTCGGCAGATCAACCATCAACCGCAAGGGTTCGCCCATACCGCGCCCGCCAGGCAGGTTGGCGGCTGACACCGTGTAAAAACGGCCATTCGCGCCAAACACCAGCAGGCGGTCGGTGGTTTCCGCATGGAAGATAAACCGAGGCCCGTCGCCATCCTTGAATTTCAGCTCGCGGGTCAGGTCGATATGCCCAGTCATCGCGCGAATCCAGCCCATTTTGGAACAAACAACCGTGATCGGTTCTTTGTCGATCATCGCTTCAAGCGGCACATCGACCACTTCGGCAGCTGTGGCAAATTGCGTGCGGCGTGCGCCGCCAATGCTGTCGCGGCCGAATATCTTGCGGGTTTCGCGCAGCTGTTCGGAAATCCGCGCCCATTGCAGATCATCACTGGCAAGCAACTCTTCGATTCCTGCGCGTTCAGCGCGCAGGGCGTCGCGTTCTGCGACCAGTTCCATTTCCTCAAGGCGGCGCAGGCTGCGCAGGCGCATGTTTAAAATGGCTTCGGCTTGGGTTTCGGTCAGCGACACTTCGGGATCAATGCCCGTGGGCGACCTATAGTCTGCCTCTGACGTTGCGCGCACATGGGTCTTGGCCCAGTCTTCGGCGATCAGTGCCTTTTTCGGGTCGTCATCATAGCGGATAATATCAATTACACGGTCCAGGTGCAGGAAGGCGATGATAAACCCTTCCAAGACCTCGAGCCGGTGATCGATCTTTTCAAGCCGGTAACGGCTGCGGCGGGTCAGCACCTCGCGGCGGTGATCCAGAAACGCGCGCAGAACTTCCTTGAGCGAACAGACCTTGGGTGTCAGCCCGTCGATCAGCACGTTCATGTTCAGGCTAAACCGCGTTTCCAGATCGGAATTGCGGAACAGCATGCCCATCATGACCTCGGGGTCGACGGTCTTGGCGCGCGGTTCCAGCACGATACGCACGTCTTCGGCGGATTCGTCGCGCACATCGGCCAGCAGCGGCACTTTTTTCAACTGGATCACTTCGGCAAGCTTTTCGATCAGCTTGGATTTTTGCACCTGATAGGGAATTTCGGTGACAACAATCTGCCATGTGCCGCGGCCAAGGTCTTCGACCTCCCATTTTGCGCGCAGGCGGAATGCGCCGCGCCCTGTCCGGTAAGCGGTCGCGATATTTTCAGGGGTTTCGACAATCACGCCACCGGTTGGGAAATCGGGGCCAGGAATGTAGTTCAGCAATGTGTCGTCGCGCGCATCGGGCGTTTTGATCAGATGCAGGCACGCGTCGATCAGTTCATGCAGGTTATGCGGCGGAATATTTGTGGCCATCCCCACGGCAATACCGGTGGATCCGTTCGCCAAAAGGTTCGGAAATGTCGCAGGCAGCACCGCAGGTTCGGTCAGGCGACCATCATAGTTGTCGCGAAAATCAACCGAATCTTCTGCCAGCCCTTCAAGAAGCGCCTCGGCGGCGGCGGTCATGCGGGCCTCTGTATAACGGGACGCGGCGGGGTTATCGCCGTCGATATTGCCAAAGTTCCCCTGCCCGTCCACCAGCGGATAGCGCACGTTGAAATCCTGCGCCAAACGCGCCATCGCATCATAAATCGCGGCATCGCCATGCGGGTGGAAATCACCCATCGTGTCGCCGCTGATCTTGGCAGATTTCAGAAAACCGCCAGTCGGGGACAGGCGCAACCTGCTCATGGCATATAGAATCCGGCGGTGCACGGGTTTGAGCCCGTCGCGCGCATCCGGCAAGGCGCGGTGCATAATTGTCGAAAGCGCATAGGTCAGGTAGCGGTCGCCAATGGCCTTGCGAAGCGTTTCTGTCGTGTCGATTGGCCCCATTGCGGGCTCGCTGCTCTTATCATTCATGGGTTTGGTTTAGCCGCGCGCAAATGCGGCGTAAAGCATAGAAACCGTGATCATGTGCTTGTCACATCACAGCGAACGCGGCACATATGCGCCATGACACAAAAAACCATCCTTATCACCGGCTGTTCATCAGGCATTGGCTATGACGCCGCCCACGGGCTGCGCGCGGCAGGCTGGCGGGTCTTTGCAAGCTGCCGCCAGCAGGCGGATTGCGACAGGCTAACCAGCGAAGGCTTTGACAGCCCGCTGATTGACTATGATGACCACGCAACGATCACTAACGGGCTGGCGCAGGTATTGGCGGCAACGGGTGGCACGCTTGA
Organism: Yoonia tamlensis; assembly: GCF_900115105.1. GTDB lineage: Bacteria > Pseudomonadota > Alphaproteobacteria > Rhodobacterales > Rhodobacteraceae > Yoonia > Yoonia tamlensis. The sequence continues at coordinate 595,722 of NZ_FOYP01000002.1, read as the reverse complement.
TGCGCTTTATAACAACGGGGCATTCGCCTGCCCCGGCGCTGTTGAAGACCTGCCAACAGGCGCGCTGCGCGCGATCTATGAAACCAATGTATTCGGCTATCACGAACTGACGCGGCAGGTCATCCCCGTGATGCGTGCGCAAGGGCACGGGCGGATCATCAATTGTTCATCCGTGCTGGGGCTTGTGGCAATGAAATGGCGCGGGGCCTATGTATCCACAAAATTCGCGCTCGAAGGGCTGACCGATGTGCTGCGGATCGAAATGCATGGCACCCCGATCAAAGTGATCCTGATCGAACCCGGACCGATCACATCCGACATCCGCAAAAACGCGATCCCGCATTTTGAAAAATGGATCGATTGGGAAAACTCCGCGCGCGCGGATGAATACCGTGCAGTGAAATCGCGGCTTTATACCGACAGCGGGCCGGACCAGTTTGAACTGCCTGCCACAGCCGTGACCAAAAAACTGCTGCACGCGCTGACCGCCAAACGGCCCAAGCCACGCTATTATGTGACAACGCCCACCTATCTTATGGGCGCGTTACGGCGTATTCTGCCAACGCGGTGGTTGGACGCATTGATTTTACGCGGCTAGGCTTTACATCGCTGGCAACGGAACCCGAAAAGGATAGACCCATGGCAAGTGACCCGTTTTTCTGGATTGTCGCAATCGCGGCGCTGGCCGTGCTGGCGATCCTTATGTTCGGCATCGGCACATTCGCAAAGGGCGGCGAATTCAACCGCAAACACGCCAACCGGATCATGCGCTGGCGGATCGGGGCGCAGTTTTTTGCCGTCGCACTGATCGTGGGCTTTGCCTATCTGCGCAGCACCACGGGTTAAGACATGGTTGTCCTGAACAAGATCTACACAAAATCAGGCGATGCGGGTGAAACCGCGCTTGGCAATGGCGACCGCGTCGCAAAACACAGCCAGCGCGTGGATGCCTATGGCACGGTGGATGAAACCAATGCGACCGTGGGGCTGGCGCGGTTACATGCAAGCGGCGAGCTGGATGCGCAATTGGCGATGATCCAGAACGACCTGTTCGATCTGGGCGCCGACCTGTGCCGCCCCGATATGGATAAAGACGCCGATGCCGCATATCCCGTTTTGCGCATGTCCGGCGCACAAGTCAGCCGGCTCGAGATCGAAATCGACGCGATGACCGCGCGGGTTGATCCATTGCGCAGCTTTGTCCTGCCTGGCGGGTCCGCGCTTGCCGCGCATTTGCACCTGTGCCGGACCGTGTCGCGCCGCGCCGAACGGCTGGTTGTGGGGCTTTCCAGTGCAGAATCTGTCAATCCGGTAGCGGTGAAATACCTCAACCGCCTGTCCGACTGGTTTTTCCAAGCCAGCCGGATCGCAAACGCCAACGGCAAAAACGACGTGCTTTGGGTGCCGGGGGCGAACCGCTAAAGCCACAATGCGTCAAGCATCGTGCCAACGGGGTAGTTGTTTACACTTATTGCGCTGCCAGTCTAAAATGCGGCCTAGCAAAATGATGGGAAATAGTAGATGGGTTTGCCAACAATCGGCATGTTTTGGGACGGTCCACCGCTTGGATTTGTTGAACGGCTTTGTTTAACGTCTTTTATACATGTCGGACACCCTGTGGTGCTTTTCTCATACGGGAAAGTGGAAAATGCCCCTGACGGTGTGGAACTTGCGTCTGCGACTGACGTATTGGCCAAACCAAAAGAAATAGTACGGCATGATCGCACCGGCAGTCCTGCAATTTACGCCGACAAATTCCGATATCATTTGTTGGCGCAAAATGACGGGATGATCTGGTCTGACACTGATGCGTATTGCTTAAAACCCTTCGAGCCCCGCGCAGGATATTTCTTTGGCCGCGAGTCAGACAAAGTGATCGCAAACGGCGTCATGGCGCTTCCTTCAAATTCAGCGACGCTGAATGACTTGATAGAATTTTGCGAAGACGAATATGCGATTCCAACGTGGATGTTGTCCAAGCACGTCAAAGAAATGGAAGAACGGAAAGCCAATAACGACCCAATGCATGTGTCTGAAATGCCGTGGGGCGCATGGGGACCAAAGGCACTCTCACATTTCTTAAAGAAAAATGATGAGTTCAAAAATTCTTTGGCTCCTCATGTGCTTTATCCCGTGCCATTCGAAGACCGTCGCCTCTATTTTCGTGAGGCTTGGAAAACATGGGAACGCGTACAAGACGACACGGTTTCCATTCATTTTTACGGCAGACGTGTACGACAGCGCCTGATCAACCGGTTTAAGGGTACGCCGCCCGAGAATTCTGTGCTTGCTGAATTGGCCCAAAAGCACGGGGTTGCCTATTGACCCCAATAAACCTTTAGGCAGTGGTGGGTTAAAACCCACCCTACGCCCCAAACGACCCGTTTCTTGCGCCTTCTTTCTGTCGCGTTTTCAAGGCGCAAGAAACGGGTCGCAACCTGCGGGCGGTATTTCATAGATCAGCGACATGCAACAAAAGAAAGGCATGTCGATGGAACTTAAGAACAAAACCATTATCGTAACCGGCGCGAGTAGCGGCATTGGCGCGGCTTCCGCTCTCTTGTTTGCGGCGCAGGGCGCAAATGTTGTGCTGGGCGCACGGCGGCAATCAGAATTAAACACGCTAGTCGGGCAAATCACCCAAAGCAACGGGTCAGCTACCTGCCTTGCAGGCGATGTGACGGATGCGGATTATGCCCAAGCGCTGGCCGATCTGGCGCAGGAGCAGTTCGGCGGGCTGGACGGCGCATTTAACAATGCGGGGATCATGGGCGACATGGGACCAATCCCCGAAATGCAGACACAAAACTGGGATGATGTCATTGCAACGAACCTTTCCAGCGCGTTTTTTGCGGCCAAGGCACAACTGCCGCTGCTGCGCAAAAATGGCGGCGGGGCCATCGTGTTCACCAGCTCTTTTGTGGGGTTCAGCAACGGGGGCATGCCGGGCATGGGGGCCTATGCCGCGTCAAAGGCGGGGTTGATCGGGCTTATGCAATCGCTTGCCAGTGATCACGCGGCCGAAGGTATCAGGGTAAATACGATCCTGCCCGGCGGCACAAAAACCGCAATGGCCGGGGATGATGCGGACACACATGCGTTTATCGCGGGGCTTCATCCGGTGAAACGCATGGCCGATCCAAAAGAAATCAGCCAAGCGGCAATGTTCCTCCTGTCGGATCGTGCAAGCTTTGTAACGGGCGCACCGCTGGCTGTGGATGGCGGCATGGCGACACGGCTGCTTTGATCTGCGGGGGCGTTGGCGCGTGTCAACGCCCCACCACGTGACGTAAACGTCAAGAACGTGGCGTCCTTGGGCCCTGTCGCGTCGATTTTACCCTGTTGTCCCCCGATCCGAGCGGGTAACACTATTGCGAGAACACAAACGATCAATTTTCTTGGGAGAGAAACGCAGATGAAGGTCATCGTACCCGTCAAGCGCGTGATCGACTATAACGTGAAGGTTCGCGTCAAAGCGGACGGCACGGGCGTCGATCTTGCAAACGTCAAAATGTCCATGAACCCGTTCGACGAGATTGCCGTCGAAGAGGCGATTCGCCTGCGTGAAGCGGGTAAGGTGGAAGAAGTCGTCGCGGTGTCGATCGGCGTCAAACAGGCGCAAGAAACCCTGCGCACCGCGCTCGCCATGGGGGCTGACCGCGCCATTCTGGTGGTTGCGGCTGATGATGTGCATCAGGATATCGAACCGCTGGCCGTTGCCAAAATTCTGGCCGCCATCGTCAAAGAAGAAAACCCCGGCCTTGTGCTTTGCGGAAAACAGGCGATCGACAACGATATGAACGCCACCGGTCAGATGCTTTCGGCGCTGCTGGGCTGGTCACAGGCGACATTCGCCTCCGAGGTCAACATCGACGGCGACAGCGCCGTGGTCACCCGCGAAGTCGACGGCGGCTTGCAGACCATCAAGGTCAAAACGCCCACAATTATCAGCGTAGACCTGCGCCTGAACGAGCCGCGCTATGCATCGCTGCCCAATATCATGAAGGCCAAGAAAAAGCCTTTGGACGAAAAAACACCTGCCGATTACGGCGTGGATACGACACCACGTTTGACCGTGGTCAGCACATCCGAGCCCGCCACACGTCAGGCCGGAATCATTGTTGGATCAGTCGATGAGCTGGTCGCGAAACTCAAAGAAGCGGGGGCTGTGTAATGGCTGTTCTTCTCCTTGCCGAAGTCACCGATGGCGCATTGGCCGTTGACGCAACCGCCAAAGCGGTCAGCGCGGCGACTGCACTTGGTGATATTACCGTTCTTTGCGCGGGCGCATCGGCCGCCGCTGCCGCAGCAGAAGCCGCAAAAATTGACGGCGTCGCACGTGTGCTTTGCGCCGAAGATGCATCATTGAACCACCGTCTGGCCGAACCGACCGCCGCTTTGATCGTTTCACTTGCGGGCGACTACAGCCATATCGTGGCCCCCGGCACGACGGACGCCAAAAACATCCTGCCGCGCGTTGCGGCCCTGCTGGATGTGATGGTGATTTCCGAAGTAACCGCCGTGATCGACGCCGATACTTTTGGGCGCCCGATCTACGCCGGTAACGCGATCCAGACCGTGAAATCAGGCGATGCGACCAAGGTGATGACCATCCGCACCGCAGGTTTTGACGCGGCTGGCATGGGCGGGTCCGCATCTGTGGAATCCATCGGCGCGGCGGCTGATCCGGCGCTTTCGACATGGGTCGAAGACAAAGTTGCCGAATCCGACCGTCCGGAACTGACATCTGCGGGTGTTGTTGTATCAGGTGGCCGCGGTGTCGGGTCTGAGGAAGACTTTGCGCTGATCGAAAAACTGGCAGACAAGCTCGGTGCCGCCGTTGGCGCATCGCGCGCAGCGGTCGACAGTGGCTATGCCCCGAACGACTGGCAAGTCGGCCAAACCGGCAAAGTGGTTGCGCCTGATCTTTATGTCGCGGTTGGTATCTCCGGCGCGATCCAGCACCTTGCGGGCATGAAAGACAGCAAAATCATCGTCGCGATCAACAAAGACGAAGAAGCCCCGATCTTTCAGGTCGCCGATTATGGTCTGGTGGCCGACCTCTTCGACGCCGTGCCAGAGCTGATTGAAAAGCTGTAAGCCAGACATAAGACGACGACCAAAGGGCCTGCTTGCAAAAGCGGGCCCTTTTCGTTTGCGGGCTACGCGCGTTTGAGCGCGGCGACATGCGCAGCAATTGCGCGCGCATGCAGTGGCCCCCCGTGCCCCAGATAAAACCGTGTCGCACCGAGCGAAAGCAGATGTTCTAATGCCACGATGACTTGGCTGGTGTCTTCTTCGAACGGGGGCTGTTTGGGGCGCCCACGCAGCATGATCCCGCCCAGCAAAATCCCCGAGGCGGCCAAATCACCAGCAATAACATCGCCATTTTCAAACAATACCGACTGTGATCCCGGCGTGTGGCCGGGTGTTGCAATGATCCGCGCGGCAAACCCGTAGGCGTGCAACGCAACATCATCAGATTGGACAACCTGATCCGGTGTGAAATAGGCAAAAGGACGTTCAATCGCACCGGTCTTTTGAAACAAACGCCCAAATCGACCCGTAGGGCGCAGTACAGGCGCAAGACCTTCGCAATAGGGTAGATCATGCTGATGAATAAAAACCGGCGCTTTGGACAGTTTTTGCACCCGCGCACCAGCGCCTGCATGATCAATATGCGCATGCGTCAGCACGGTTAATGCGACATCGGGCCAGTCCAGCCCATGCGCGCGCAACGCGCGGCCGATTTTGCGTTCGGAACCGGGCAAGCCCGTATCAACAAGCATCGCGCGGCCGGCCTGAACGACCAGAAAGGCATTCAATGGCCCAAAGGGCAGGATCGGAATTGTTTTTATTAAGGGTGTGGTCATCTTCTTTGTTGCCGTTACTGTGAATGATATGTCCCTGATGGCAACCCAGCCCGACCTTCTCAATTAGGCACTTTTTTGTAACCGGAGCCTCGCGATGAATGACATGACGCTGCACACGCGCCCCTTGACAGACCCTGACACTGGGGCATGCCCCGTGGCCGAAATCCTGCGTGAATTGGGCGGCAAACACGGGCCGCGCATTCTGCATTGCCTGCTTACGCGCGAACTGCATTTTCTTGAACTTGAACGCGCCGTCACAGGCATTAGCCGCAAGGTTCTTAAGGCGCAGCTGAGTGATTTTATCGCAGCGGGGCTTGTGGTGCGGCGACCCAAATACGATGCCCGCAACCGCGTCGGCTATGGGCTCACGCCCAAGGGTCGGGCGCTTGGGCCGATTTTGTTCCAGCTCTATGATTGGGCCCAGACATACAAAGCGCAACCAGCGTAGCCCCCGCATCCTTTTTCGTCATCTTGCCCCGCTGCGGTTTATCCTTTACCCAGCCGCAAGCATGACGCGGGGCGCGATGACGATGGACGGCCTTCAGACCAACAGCACCGAACACGGCTGCGATATCGCGCTGGATGGCCTTTGCTTTGCGGTCGACGGCAAGGCCATTCTTTCGGATATTTCAGTCAATTTGACGGCTTCGCGCATCGGCGTCGTCGGGCGCAACGGGTCCGGCAAATCCACGCTGGCGCGGGTGATTGCGGGGCTGGTGGCGCCAACGTCGGGGACGGCGCGGATGGACGGATTGCACCTGTCCCAAGACCGCAAAGCGGCGCTGCGACAGGTCGGCATTCTGTTCCAGAACCCCGACCACCAGATCATTTTCCCAACCGTCGACGAAGAAATCGGCTTTGGACTGCGGCAATTGGGACATGGCAAGGATGCTGTCGCAAAGATGACCCGAGACACGCTGACCCGTTTTGGCAAATCGCATTGGGCGGGCGCCTATATCAACACGCTGTCGCAGGGGCAAAAACATCTGGTTTGCCTGATGGCCGTCGTGGCGATGGGGCCAAAAACCATCATTCTGGACGAACCGTTTACAGGGCTTGATATCCCGACCAAGGCGCAATTGAACCGCTATCTTGCGAACTATAAAGGCGGGTTGATCCATATCACCCATGATCCGGCGGATTTGGCGGGTTATGATCAGGTGATCTGGCTCGAACAGGGCAAACTGGCACAAAACGGCGCGGCAGCTGACGTACTGCCCGCCTATATTGCGCGGATGACGGCATTGGGGGGATCTGATGATATCTCTGACCTCGCCGGTTAAGACGCGTGCGCACGGCTGGCCCGCAGGGGCCAAGCTTGCAGGGCTATGCGCGGCAACTGTGATGCTTTTCATGCTGCAAAACCCCATCGCGCAGACGGCTGTTCTGGCAGGTGTGACTGGGCTTTATGCGCTGCCGGGGCGGCTGTTTCTAATCACCGGGCTGCGGCACCTGCGGATGCTTGTGCCTTTCATCGCTGTTATCGCGGTCTGGCATCTGTGGTCGGGCGCGGTTGCGCAGGGTGCGACGATTATACTGCGGATGCTGTCGGCCGTGGCGCTCGCCAATCTGGTGACGATGACCACAAGGTTGACCGATATGATGGCAGTTGTGCGCAGCCTTGCAAAACCGCTCACGCGGCTTGGGCTACGCGGGGATGTTTTGGAATTGGCCATCGCGATGGTGATCCGGCTCACGCCTGTACTAGCCCACAAAGGCAACCTGCTTGCGCAATCATGGTCGGCGCGTTCGCCCCGCCGCGCAGGTTGGCGGATCATTTTACCTTTCACAATAATCGCGTTAGATGACGCGGACCATGTTGCCGAAGCGCTGCGCGCGCGCGGCGGGTTTGACGCCCTTAAGGAGAGCTAAATGGAAAAGAATGTCACACTTATCGCGCTGTTCGCGGCCCTGATCGCCGCACTGGGGTTGATCCCGCCTGTGTCGCTCGGGTTTGGGGTACCGATCACGGCGCAAACGCTTGGCGTTATGCTTTGCGGCACCATTTTGGGCGCAAGACGTGGCACGTTTGCAGTGCTACTGTTCCTGCTTTTGGTGGCTATCGGCCTGCCGCTTTTGTCAGGCGGACGCGGCGGTTTGGGCGTCTTTGCGGGGCCTTCTGTCGGGTTCTTGGTCGGCTGGCCAATCGGCGCGTTTGTGACAGGTCTGATCGTGGAAAAATGGCGCGGCGCACCTTTGATGATCGTCGCAGGGGTCGCGGCGGTTCTGGGCAGCATCATCGTGATGTATGTATTCGGGATTACCGGCATGGCGATCATGCTGGACAAAACCCTGCTGCAGGCGGCAGGCATCGCCATGGTCTATATCCCCGGTGATTTGCTGAAGGCAGGGATCGCGGCAATGCTGACATCCGCGCTGGCAACGGCGCGGCCTGCAAGCGTGCTTTCACGTCTCAATGCCCAGTGATTTCAGTGAAATCCTAAAGCGGCGGCGGTCGGTCAGGGCCTTTACCAATGACCCGATCGACCGCGCCACAATTGAACTGCTGTGCCATGCCGCGCGGCGCGCGCCCAGCGGCGCAAACCTGCAGCCTGGCAAATTTCATGTGCTGACGGGCGCGCCACTTGCCGCGTTATCCAGCCGACTGGAACAGGCTAACGCGGATGCAACGCCTGTCGCGCTCGAATATTCCTACTTTCCAGACATGATGTCGGCCGACCTCAAGGACCGGCAGCGCAAAGCGGGCTATGCGCTTTACAAAGCGCTCGGGATCGCGCGCCGCGACACGGCAGCCCGACGCGCGCAATTTGCCAAAAACTACCGGTTCTTTGATGCGCCCGTCGGGATCATCGTCACCATCGACCGCGATATGGGCAAGGGCTGCTTTATGGATCTGGGGATGGCAATCATGACATTCCTGCTGGCCGCCGAAGCCGCAGGCTTAGGCGCCACAGGCGTTGGCGCGATCGCCAATTACGGCGGCATCGTGCATGACCATCTGAAACTGCCCGCCGACGAACTGGTGGTTTGCGGCATCGCGGTGGGTAAGCCCGATCGACAGGCCGCAGTGAACCAATTCCGGACCGAACGGCTGCCGCTTGCGGATTTCACAAGCTTTCAAGGCTTCGACTAATCCGCGCGCAGCACAATCGCCGTGCCGATCCCGCCAGCGGCCGCAATCGCGGCAAGCCCCGCACCATTGGTCTGACACAGATGATGATAAAGCCGCGCCGCCAGCACCGCGCCTGATGCGCCAACCGGATGCCCCCACGCCAGCGCGCCGCCTTGCGGGTTGACAATATGTTCGGGCAATTGCGCGCCTTTCTGGCAGGCAATGGCTTGAACGGCGAATGCTTCCATCACCTCGGCGCGCAGCAGATCAGCGGGGGTTAGGGCTGCCTTGGCCAAGACGGTTTCAATCGCAGCAATCGGCGCGATGCCGGGCAATTCAGGATCAGCGCCAACCGTGCAACCCGCGACAAATGCAACTGCGCGCGCGCCCAGCTTTGCCGCGATCCGTTCCGATACCATAACCACAAACGCGGCCCCATCGGCGGCAACTGCCATATTCGCGGCGGTAATTGTGCCGGACACCACCGGCGCCCTGTCACAATGGCGCAGCGTCAGATCGCGGGTGAACGGATCGCGGCTGATCCCGGCCAGCGGTGTGAGTTCAGGGTGGGATGCTGCGCGCGCACGCGCATGGCTTTGGACGGCCAATGCATCCTGATCCGCCTTGGAAATATCCAGCATACGCGCCAAATCATCCGCCGCCGCCGCCATATCGGGGTCACGGTCGGGCCATGGGGTAAATGGCGCCTGATCATAGGGGGCAGACGGGCGGCCATCGGCAAAGGTTTGCGCCCGCAGGGGACGGCGTGAATAGCTTTCAACGCCGCCTGCGATCACCACGTCATGCTGGCCCGCGCGGATCAATGCATCGGCAATCAGCAGCGCATCCAGCCCGCCCGCACATTGGCGGTCAACGGACAGACCCGCCACGCGTTCCTGCAATCCCGCGCCTAACGCCACGATCCGCGCAGGGTTACCACCCGCCCCCAGCGCGTTTGATACGATCAATTCACCAACATCCGCAGGGGTCAGATGCGCATCGGCCAGCACCTGCAGCACAATCGGGCGCGCCAAATCTGCCAGCGACATTGCCGCAAACGCGCCATTTCGCGGGGCAATCGGGCTGCGGCGCGCCGCGATGACATAGGATTTTGCCATCATGCCCCCAACGCCAACGCGCGCAGCTTGACCAGATCAGGCTTGCCAGCCTCCAAAAGCGGCAATCGAGCGATCCGGCGGACCTCCTTGGGCACTTGATGCGCGCCTAATACCGCGCGGCAATGTGCCTGAACTTGCGGCGCGGTGGGGCCTGCCTCATCCGATTGTACAAAGCAAATCAACCTGTTACCGCGCCTGTCATCGGGCACCGCGACCACCGCGCAGGCCTGCACATGATCCATCTGGACGACACATGTTTCGATATCTTCGGGAAAAACATTCACGTCCGCGACGGTGACCATGCGGTTCTTGCGGCCTTTCAGAAACAGGTTTTGCGCAGCATCAAGCCAGCCCATTTCGCCAATGCTCAAGAACCCTACGTCCCAACGGGTGTCGCTATGGTCTCCGGCGGCGTAGCCTGCGAAAAGATAGGGGCTTTTAACCCAGATTTCGCCAACCTCACCGCAGGGCGCATCGACGCGCAGCTCCACATGCGGATAGGCCCGCCCCACAGACCCGTGCGGCGTCTTAGCCTGTGTCAGCGTGATAAAGCTGGTTTCGCTAGCTCCGAAAAACACGATGATTTGCGCCTGCGGACAAAGCCGTTGCAGCGCGACCCTGACAGTATCCGCAAGCGCGCCGCCGCCGCAAAAAACATAAGTTAGCGCGGGAAAACCGGCGATTTGCGCCTGCGCGGCGCCTTTGACCAACAGGCCCAATTGCGTGGGCGTGGCGTAGATCACAGTGATGCCATGCGTGGCGACGGCCTGCGCCTGCGCCTTTGGCGCGCGCGGGCCAAGCGCCCATTGATCCGCGCCAAGACATATCGCCTCGACGCTTGCATAAAGCGTCAGTGAATGCCCCAGCGAACCAAACGTCGCATAGCGATGGCTTGCATCAATGCCGTATGTTTCAAAGGTAACACCAAAGCTGCGGATCCACGACAGCGGGCTTCGGCGGATAACCTTGGGTTTGCCGCTGGTTCCCGACGTCGCGCATAGCACCCATTGCCTGTTTGCATCGTCAGCGGTTACCGGCGAGGGGCCCGTCGGCTGGGCCATAAAACCGCGGCCCGCGTGCAAGCAATCCAGCAATACCCGCATGCCCGGCACATCGGGCGTATGCAGGGCAGATGCAGGGTGGGGCGAAAAATTTGGATGCTGCGTCATATCGCGGGCAGCTTAACACTTTCCCTAGCCATGATGGAACGTAAACCCGACGCACCGCTCCGCCGTTTTACGTGGATATTTCCAGCTGCGCGCGAATTGCCGATGCCAATTGCGCACCCGCCTCCTCGTGACAGCGCACCCCAAGCATTTCCGATGCCATCGCTTCTTGCGCAGGGGGGAATACCATGCCCGTAACCCCTTGCGCCAATGCCGCGCGCGACGGGTTCACAACCACGACATCCTTGACCAGCGGGCGCAGTTCATCGACCATTGATGCGGTAATAAAAAGCGGCTCTGTTTGCAATTGCGCAGGGCGCATGGCCCAATCCTGATCGCTCAACGGCTCTTCCGAGAACCACAGCAGCACAACCCGACTGCCAAGTTTATCCAAAAGGGTTTTCATCCGCGCTGACCACGCCTGCCGCAGTTCGTTCACGACAATTTCGAACCGGCGCGGAGATTTATCATGCAAGGCGCCAAGCATGTGACGGGTAAACGAAAATTCCGAAAAATCGACGTCTTCATAGATCGCCTGCAGCACCGAAGAGGCATCAACAAAACGGTCGTTGCGGCGTGGATGCACGGAGTAAAAACGGTTCGACAGGTTATTTGCGCCCATGATCTGCAGCACCGTCATTTCCGCGCCGCGACAGATATCAAGCACCGAATCATCATTCACAAAGGCATCAATGCCACCGTTCACACAGCCGAAATTTACGCATGTCTGGTGCAATTCCTGTTCGACAAGTGACGCAAACGGTTCCTGAATAAATTTGCCATAGGTTTCCGTGCTGCCAACAAAGGCCATATAGGGCTGATCCAGTGACTTACGCGGCCCGCGAAACACCACTTTCGACTGCCCGTAAGTGCAGGCGCGTATCCCGATACCGGTGGTTGGAAACACCTCTTGCTTCATTATGTCCATCACTTTTTAAGATCACTGCGCACAGATTCGCCCAAATCCTTTGCGAAAGTGCTAATGATAAAAACCGATTCAAACTTTCACGACTTGCCCGACTTGAAGCCGCCCCGCATCGGGGCCTATGGTGCAGCTGATCTTTAAAGGAATGGAAAATGGCGATTGAACGTGTGGGCATCGTTGGTGCGGGGCAAATGGGCAACGGGATTGCGCATGTGTTTGCGGTCGCCGGTTACGACGTGCTGATGACCGATATTAGCGCTGATGCGCTGGCCGCTGCGGTGGCACTGATCGACCGAAATTTGAACCGTCAGGTCAGCAAAGACGCGATCACCGCCGAAACAAAGGCCGCCGCTATGGCGCGCATTGCCACAACGCAAGAACTGTCGGATCTGGGTCAGACCGACCTGATCATCGAAGCCGCGACCGAACGCGAAGAAATCAAAACCGCCATTTTTGCCGAATTGCAGCCGCACCTGAAGCCAACCACGATTTTGACATCAAACACATCGTCAATTTCGATCACGCGGCTTGCCTCGCGCACGGACCGTCCGGAAAAATTCATGGGATTCCATTTCATGAATCCGGTGCCGATCATGCAGCTGGTCGAATTGATCCGCGGCATCGCAACCGATGAGGATACATTCAACGCCTGCTATGACGTCGTTGAAAAATTGGGAAAAACATCCGCCACCGCCGAAGATTTCCCCGCTTTTATCGTGAACCGCATCCTGATGCCGATGATCAACGAAGCAATCTATACGCTCTATGAAGGTGTCGGATCGGTGAAATCCATTGATACCTCGCTCAAGCTGGGGGCCAATCACCCGATGGGGCCGCTTGAACTCGCCGATTTTATCGGGCTCGATACCTGTCTGGCGATCATGAACGTGTTGCACGACGGGCTGGCCGATACGAAATACCGCCCTTGCCCCTTGCTGACAAAATATGTCGAGGCGGGCTGGCTGGGTCGCAAGACCAAACGCGGGTTCTATGATTATCGCGGTGAAACGCCGGTGCCAACGCGCTAGTCGCGCAGGCCCAGTGTTTGCGCCCTTAGCCACGCCATAAAGGCGCGCGGTTCCTTAAGCCGTGTTTTTACATCGTCTTCATCAAACGGTTGCCCGATCACGGGTTTTTGCGGCTTGCCGCAGGCATGTACGATTTCATGCAATAGCAGGCTTTGGCGCAGGGTCGCCGAAATACGGTTGGCCATCTGGTACCAGCGCGAATTTGATCCCGGAAAGAAACAAGGCACGACCTTTGCGCCTGATTTTCGGATCATGCTGGATGTGAACACGTTCCATTCGGCCTCGATCGCGGGGCCGAACATGGTTTGCGACGATGCAACAACGCCCGAAGGGAACAGCGCAATCAAACCGCCATTCTTGAGATGCTCCATCGCGTGGCGGCGCATTTCCAGCATCTTGGCATGGGCATCGGGTTCATGCGGGAACGGCACTGGGATCATGAAATCCCCTGCCTCTTTATCAATGCCCGTCAGGATCGAGCGGGTCAAAATCCGGTAGTCGGTGCGCACGCGGCCAATCAGATCAGCCAGAATCATGCCGTCCACCATCCCGTGCGGGTGGTTCGCGACAAGAACGGTCGGGCCGGTTTTGGGGATATTGTCGAGCTGACCTTGCGGGGTCAGCAGGTCAATCTCCATGATATCCAACGCACCGCGCCAGAACGCCTGACCCTGAAATTTGCCCATGCGTTCAAACCTGCGAATCATCCGCACGATTTGCACCTTACCGGTGAACCATTCGATCACGCGGATGATATTGCGCTTGGTGGGGCTTTCGAACGTGTTGGAATAGGTCAGGCTGCCGCGGTCATAAACCCGCGGCGCATCTTGCGCCACAACCTGTGGCATTTGTGATTTGCGGGTCGTTTCTGTCACGTCACTTTACCCCGAATGGCCGCGCAAAACCGCTAGTTGCCTTCGCCAAACTTGTCGGCGACCAGCGCCGTGATCGCGGCGCTTAATGCTTCGGCCTGCGGGCCGGTGGTTACGACATCAATATAGGTGCCGATCGACGCGCCAAGCATCAACAGCCCCATAATGCTGTCGCCGGTGGCGCTTTCGCCGTCCTTGCTGACGGTGGCTTGGGCGTCAAAGCTTTCCACCACCTCAACCAGTTTGGCCGAAGCACGCGCGTGCAAGCCTTTGATATTTTCAATTTTCAGGCGGGTAGCTGTCATGAATTCGGTCCGCCGTTATGGCTATTGATATATTTATGTGCGGCGTTGATTGCGGCCTCGACCGCATCGGGAACACTACGGCGGCGGGATTTGGCCAGTTTGATCAGCATCGGCAAATTGGCACCATATAGAATACGGCGGTTTTCCGGGCTGCAGGCGCGCAACGAAAGATTGGACGGCGAGCCGCCGAACATGTCGGTCACAATGACCACCCCGTCGCCCATATCAACCGCATCAGCCGCATCGCAAATTTCGTTTTGCTTTGCGGTGCGGTCGTCTTCGGGACCAATTGCGATACTGATGACGCCATGCTGTTCACCGACAACATGTTCAACCGCAGACAGATACTCTTGCGCGAGCCTGCCATGAGCGACAATGACGATACCAATCAAACCGCGTGTCCCTTGTTTCCCAGCGCATCGCGCCGTTCCATTTCTCGATGCCGTTTAGATACATGCCACCCGTCATCTGCAAGTGCAGATGCAAGATGCTCGGTGACTGTGACCGATCTGTGTTGCCCTCCGGTACACCCGAACCCGATCGACAGGTGTGATTTGCCCTCTTGCTTGTGCGCAGGCAGCAGTAAATCAACCAGAGATTTCAAACGGTCAAAAAACGGATCAAAGCGCGGGTCGGCCTTCACATAGGTAGCCACCGCCGCATCGCGCCCGTCCAGCGCGCGCAGCTTGTCATCCCAATGCGGATTGCGTAGGAAACGGCAGTCAATCACGATATCCATGCCCAGCGGTAGCCCCCGCTTGTAGGAAAACGAATGGATCGTCACGCCCAGCGGCCGCCCGTCACCGTGTGCGAACCAGCGGTCGATCTCGGCGCGCAGGTCATGCGGCGACATGCCTGTTGTATCAATCAATATGTCGGCGCGTGCGCGAACGGGGCTAAGCAGTTCGCTTTCGCGTGTAATTCCGGCAAGCGGCGATCCCGCGGGGGCCAAAGGATGCATCCGCCTTGTTTCGGAATAGCGGCGGACCAGTTCTTGCCTGTCCGCCTCCAGATACAGGACCTGCGCATTCTGGTCGGGCCGCGCGACAAGCTGGTCAATCGCCGCAATCAGCGCGTTGGTGCCGAAATCGCGGTTGCGTACATCTAGCCCAAGCGCAAGCGGCCGTCCCAATGGCGGCCCGTCCAACAGGCGCGGCAACAAGGACAGCGGCAGGTTGTCGATAACTTCGTAGCCCAGATCCTCAAGCGCATTGATCGCCGTTGACCGCCCCGCCCCAGACGGACCTGTGACCAGAACAATGGCCGGCGGGGCGCTAAGGGGGGTGGATGAAGACGCGGTCATCGGTTGCTCCTCCCTGCTTTCAGAAATTGCAGGATCGCTGGCACAAAATGATCACCATCACTGCGATAGATCAAGGGGGTGCGCAAGCCGCAAAGCGTCATATGCCTGTCAGGCGGCAGCCGGTCCTGCTCTTGCTGGTCAAGATCGACCACTGCCTGCACCGCCGCATCCCTCCGGTTTTTTGCGTTTAGAATACCAATGCCGCGGGCCTCGATAAGCCCTGCGATATTTGCAGGGCATGTCGCCACAAGCACGCCCGCTTTTGCCGCAAGGTTCACGCGGTCGTCGGCAACCAGATCACAGCCCAGCGCCATCAATTGCAGCGCCAGGCCGGATTTGCCCGCGCCAGAGGCGCCAATGATCAATAACCCTTTGCCATCCAGTGCCACGCAGCTTGCGTGAACCGATTGTGCGCCGCCCATCACCGCGCCCTAGATCGGCAACCCAACAACAAACCGCGCGCCGAGCGGGTCAGAGGTCGGGTCCGCATCGGTCGGTCGGATGTTTTCAGCCCAGATCACACCGTCATGGGCTTCGACGATCTGTTTGGAAATCGCCAGACCAAGGCCGGAATTATTGCCAAACTGCCCTTCGGGGCGTTCGGAATAAAAGCGTTGGAAAATCTTGGTCAGCGCGTCTTCGGGAATGCCGGGGCCGGTGTCTTCGACAACAACCAGAACGCGGTTATCGCGCTTGCGCGCCCATATGCGGATTGCATCACCGTTTTCGCAAAATGACACCGCGTTGGTGATCAAATTGACAAAGACCTGCGCCAGACGGCCTTCAAGACCGCGCACATGGATTTCTTCGTTTGGCAGATCGGCAACAAATTCGATTCCCTTCGACGATGCATCCTTGCCCAGAAAATCAATGATATTCCCCAGCATCTTGATCAGATCAAAGGCCTGTTCTTCTTCTTTGACCAATTCGCTGTCCAGCCGCGACGCGTTTGAAATGTCGCTGACCAGCCGGTCCAGCCGTTTCACGTCATGTTCAATGATTTCCATCAGGCGCTGTCGCTGGTCGTCGCGCTTTGCAAATGGCATTGACCCCACCGCAGAGCGCAAAGATGCCAGCGGGTTCTTGATTTCATGGGCCACATCGGCGGCGAATTGTTCGTTGCCTTCAATCCGTTCGTAAAGTGCTGAAACCATACCGCGAAGCGCGCCTGACAAGCGGCCGATTTCATCCGGACGCGCTGTCAGATCAGGGATCCGCACCCGCGCGGCAGACATCTTGCGGGCGTTGCGGTCATGGCTGGCTTCGGCGGCGGTTGCCAGATCGGCCAGCGGGTTGGCGATCGTCGAGGCAAGCACAAGGCTCAACCCGATACTGACCACAATTGCGATCAGAAACAAGCGCAGCACCTGTTCACGTTCACGCTGCACCAGACTGTCCACCTCGCCTGCGGCGGTCATCACGGCAACAACGCCTACAGGCATTCCGTTTTGCATAATCGGCGTTGTCACGATGAAACTTGTCACCGCTCCGATCGTTGTCGTCTCGAGGTTGGTGCCCCGCGAAATTGCCAGACGCACCTTATCTTGCGACAGCGCCAGTAGCTGTTGTTCGGCCGAGCGGGCATCGCTGCGATTGATCAAAACAGACGTGATACCGGTCCAGATGCGGACCAGAAAATCGGTGAGCAATGTGTCTTCGAGCTGACCTTCGAGCTGCGTAAGCTCATCCGCGTCCAGCCGCCCCGTCGCCGAAGCAACAAGGGTCGTATCAAGCGCGTACACCGATACCTGCACACCGCCGCGCAGATTTAGCCCCGCAAGGGTTTCAGCGGGGTCGATGCCATCGGCAGTTACCAGATTGACCGGCGCCGTATTGGGAAGCTGCGCTTCGAAAACATCCGAAATCAGCCGTGCTTCGTTCACCAGCCCCTTGGCGCGCTGATAGGCCAGATGGTCCCGCGAGGGGCTCATGTACAGCACGCCAGCAATCAGCATGATCATCGCAATCAGGTTGATCGTGACAATTTTGCGCGCAATCGGCGAATGCCGCAACGAAAGCAGGCCGCCACGGGTAAGCGTTACTTCGCCGTCTGCATCCGCAAGCGCCCAATCATCGCCAAGAACAAGTTCAGGGTCACGCGCCGCGGCACGGACGGACTGTAAATTGCGAACGTCGATCTTGGGCGCTGCGGTCATCCGCTACTCTTCGTTGTACCGGTACCCGATACCATAAAGCGTCTCAATCGCCGAGAAATCATCGTCGGTGTTGCGCATCTTCTTGCGCAGCCGCTTGATATGGCTGTCAATGGTCCGGTCATCTACATAAACCTGATCGTCATAGGCAACATCCATCAGCTGATCACGGCTTTTCACAAAACCGGGCCGCTGGGCCAATGCCTGCAACAGCAGGAATTCCGTCACGGTCAGGGACACGTCACGCCCTTTCCATTTCACCGCGTGACGCAGCGGGTCCATGATCAGTTCACCGCGCACCATGACCTTGGTTTCTTCGGTTTCTTCGATCTCTTCACCGGAAATAGCGTCCTGACGGCGCAACAGCGCGCGGATACGTTCAACCAGCAGGCGCTGTGAAAACGGCTTCTTGACATAGTCATCAGCCCCCATACGCAGGCCCAGAACCTCGTCGATTTCGTCGTCTTTTGAGGTCAGGAAAATCACCGGCATCGACGTTTTCTGACGCAACCGCTGCAGCAGGTCCATTCCGTCCATACGCGGCATCTTGATATCCAGAACCGCCAGATCCGGCATACGTTTGTTAAACGCATCCAGCGCCGACTGGCCGTCGTTATGCGTTTCGACCTCGAACCCCTCGGCCTCGAGCGTCATCGACACAGATGTCAGGATATTTCGATCATCGTCGACCAAAGCAATTCTGGACATTTTTCTTATTCCTTAGTGGTCGTTCTCAATGGGTTATTCTCTGACTTCTTGTTGTCATCCTTTTGCAGGGGCGAATCAATCCCCAATTGAAGATGCGCCACATTTTTGCCGCAATTGATGCTGTTTTGCAGGTTTCGACGCTAACAATATTCGGCTGCGAAACATAATTACGAAATTGGTTGCGCTAACATTCACATGATTGCGCTAACTATGACAAGACGGGCTATCAAGCCCCGAAACCTTGGTGGTAAGCAGGCGCTATCGCAGGCCATTCCGGCCAAATCATTTAAGGAGCGAACCCATGGACCAAGGTAAGGTCAACCCATCGATGAAGCTTGAGGATCAAGGCATCACAGGGCTGGGTTATGTGTATTACAACCGCTCTGAACAAGAATTACATGATGCCGCTGTTGCCGCGGGCGAAGGTGTTACGGGCAAAGGCGGAACATTCTTGGTCAGCACAGGCAAACACACTGGCCGGTCTCCCAAGGACAAATTTGTCGTCCGCACACCATCTGTCGAAGACAAAATCTGGTGGGACAACAATCCACCGATGGCTGCGGATAAGTTTGATGTGCTTTACGCGGATATGTTGACACATATGCAAGGCGGCACCTACAACGTGCAGGACCTCTTTGGCGGCGCGGACCCCGCACACCGTCTGGATGTGCGCGTGGTGACCGAACTGGCATGGCACGGGCTGTTTATCCGGCACTTGCTGCGGCGTCCTGCGGCGGCTGAACTGGAAACATTCACGCCGGAATTCACCATCATCAACTGCCCGACCTTCAAGGCGGACCCTGCCAAACACGGCTGCCGCTCTGAAACGGTGATCGCTCTGAACTTTGACAAAAAGCTGATCCTGATCGGCGGCACGGAATACGCGGGCGAAAACAAGAAATCGGTGTTCACGCTGCTCAACTACCTGCTGCCCGAAAAAGACATCATGCCGATGCATTGTTCGGCCAACCATGCCCCCGGAAACCCGGTGGATACGGCCGTTTTCTTTGGCCTGTCGGGGACGGGGAAAACCACGCTGTCCGCCGACCCGTCACGGGTGCTGATCGGCGACGATGAACACGGCTGGTCCGATCGCGGCACCTTCAACTTTGAGGGCGGCTGCTATGCCAAGACAATCGGCCTTGATCCAAAGGCAGAGCCGGAGATCTATGCCACATGTGCGATGCCGCATACGGTCATTGAAAACATGGTGTTCGATCCGGACACGCTGGAACTGGATTTCGAAGACGACAGCCTGACTGCGAACATGCGCTGCGCCTACCCGCTGAACTACATCTCGAACGCGTCGGATACGGCGCTTGGCGGGCATCCGAAAAACATCATCATGTTGACCTGCGATGCGTTCGGGGTATTGCCGCCGATCGCACGGCTGACACCGGCGCAGGCGATGTACCACTTCCTGTCGGGCTTTACGTCCAAGGTCGCAGGCACAGAACAAGGGGTGACCGAACCGGAACCGACTTTCAGCACATGTTTCGGCGCACCGTTCATGCCACGCCGCCCCGAAGTTTACGGCAACCTTTTGCGCAGCAAGATCGCAAGCCACGGCGCAACCTGCTGGCTGGTGAACACCGGCTGGACCGGTGGCGCCTATGGCACCGGATCGCGGATGCCGATCAAGGCCACACGTGCCTTGCTCGCGGCGGCGCTTGACGGGTCACTGTCCGAAGGGACGTTTGCCAAGGATCCGAATTTCGGCTTCGAAGTGCCGCTGAATGTGGCGGGCGTTGATAACGCATTGCTGGTCCCGCGCAACACATGGGCTGACAAGGCTGCATATGATGTGCAGGCTGCAAAGCTGGTGCATATGTTCAGCGACAACTTTGAAAAATATGTGCCGTTTATCGACGACGACGTGAAATCAGCCGCAATCGGCTAGGGCGTAGGGTGGATCAAGATCCACCTTACGTTGTGATGCACGCTCGGCTATGGTCAGCCTATGAAACATTGGCTGGCCATTTTCAGTTTAATCACCCTGCCCTTTGCCGGACAGGCCGCCCCCGATATGGTCAGCTCTGAAATCGCGGCGATCGAATTCGGCATTCTTTGCGCGCCTGAAGCGGTATCAACCAGCCCCGCACCAAACACGCTGGCAGGCATCACCCATGTGATCGGGGATTCGCCGCAATTTGTCGCAAACAGCCAGATCGTACCTGCGGCCTTTGGGGTCGGGTTCGGGGTCCGGTCGCGCGCACGGCGTGCCGAAGGGCTCGACAACGTCACAATCGTCATCACCCACCCGCCGATGGGCGACAACGGCACCACAGTGCAAAGCTACACAACAGGGATCGGCGGCGGCGGCGACGGGTCGTTTTCATTCTACCAGTTCGATTACGCCTATGAATTGCAAACGGGGCCCTGGAGCTTTACCGCGCTGCGCAATGGTAAGCCGCTCTATGCCGTCAGTTTCGAAGTCGTTGCCCCCGAAACACTGCCCGAACTCGCTGGGGTCTGCGGCTATGTCGACCTGCTTTCGTAGCGGCCTACCCCATCAGCCCGCGCCGGATCAGGTTCGCCCCGGCCAGCACAAGCACCCAAAGCGTCACGCGGCGGAACCGTTCCTGATCAAACCGGTCCCCCAGCCTGAACCCCAGCCACATCCCCAAAATCGCGGGCACAAGTAATAGCGCCGATAGGGGCCAAGTCTGCACATTCAGCACACCGGAACGCAAATGACCCAGAAACAGCATGACCGATCCCAGCCCGTAAATCACACCCTGCACCGCCATCTGACGCGCGCGCGGCGTGTCCAGCGCTAGCAGATATAGCACCGTCGGCGGGCCCCATGTCCCTGCCAATCCGCCAAGCGCACCCGAAACAGCCCCTGCCCCCCATTCAAATGCCCGCCGGTAACGCGGCGGAATCCGCGGGTGCCAGCCGATCAATTGAACAGTGCACAGCCCAACCACAGGCACGCCCAGCACCAAAAACATCACATCCGCCGGGATGCTTCGCAAGAATTGTGCCGACACGAGGATCATCACACAAACGACCACGACATAGCGCCAATGTTCCTTAAACCCGTCCCACGCGGGGCCAAGCCCAGCGCGCGCGACCTGCATGCCATTGGTCACCACGATCGGAAATATCACACCTGCGACAACCGTTTGCGGGTCGATCAAAATACCCATGCCCGACACCATAATCAGCGGCATCGCAAAGCCGACAGCACCTTTGACAAAGCCACCGACAAAGGTGATCGCGCAGGCAAAAAGCAAAAGTGAAAGCGGAAGGACGGCAAAAATATCAATCATTTTGCCTGCATACGCTTTTGCGATCCACAGCACATCCCAAAAATTGACGCGACATATTCAGTCGATTGGAGACTTCTTTTCGAATTAATATTGCGCTGCAAGTGCAAACACTTTATCTCTGCAACTGCAAACAAAGAGGATTCGACAGATGCCGCACGATGGTCAGGACTTGCCCCAAACCACATCTCCGCTCTTGGGGGATTTGCTGGACCTTAGCGCCGCAGCCCTTGACCCCGTTGATACGCTGCTGGGCCAAGCGCGGGCGGCTGTCCGCGCGGTGGTGCTAGACGGCGACCGTGTCAGCGCGCGTCTGATCGAACAGCACCAGACAGCAGCGCACGGGCTTGCTTGGCTCGCGACCTATGCCCAAGCCCTGCACCAGATGCAAAACTGGGCTATGCGGCTAGATGCAGACGGCAAGTTCGGCGAAGTCGAACAGCTGATCCACCAGATCGCATTCGGCGAATACCTGTGGCAAATCTACGGCGGCATCCCGATGAGCCAAGGCGAGATTTTGCGCCTGCAAGACATCGGCCTGACCCAGGACGACATGCGCGCATTGATGCAGCCCGCCGTCATGACCCTGACCCAATCAGGCAATACCCAAGCTGCGCGCAGCCGGCTTGTGGATCTCATGCAGGAACAATCCGCCAATGTCACCGTTGGGGCCACGGGGCTGGACGATGAACTGGAAATGATCCGCGAACAATTCCGGCGCTTCAGCGTCGATAAGATCGCGCCGCACGCACATGAATGGCACCTGAAGGATGAATTGATCCCGATCGAAGTGATCGACGAGATGGCCGAAATGGGCGTGTTCGGCCTGACCATCCCCGAAGAATACGGCGGCTTTGGCCTGTCCAAAGCATCCATGTGCGTCGTCTCCGAAGAACTGTCGCGCGGCTATATAGGTGTCGGCAGCCTTGGCACCCGTTCCGAAATCGCAGCCGAATTGATCCTTTGCGGCGGGACAGAAGAGCAAAAACAACAGTGGCTGCCTGGCATCGCCAGCGCCGAAATCCTGCCAACGGCGGTGTTTACCGAACCCAACACAGGTTCCGATCTGGGCAGCCTGCGCACCCGCGCGGTCAAAAAGGGCGACGATTGGGAAGTCACCGGCAACAAGACATGGATCACCCACGCGGCCCGCACCCATGTGATGACATTGCTGGCCCGCACCGACCCCGACACAACCGACTACCGCGGGCTGTCGATGTTTCTGGCCGAAAAAACCCCTGGCACAGTTGATGACCCGTTCCCGACACCCGGCATGACCGGCGGCGAGATTGAGGTTCTCGGCTATCGCGGGATGAAAGAATATGAACTGGGCTTTGACGGGTTTGCCGTTAAGGGTGAAAACCTGCTTGGCGGCGAAACCGGCAAAGGGTTCAAACAGCTCATGCAAACCTTTGAAAGCGCGCGCATTCAAACCGCCGCGCGGGCGATCGGGGTGGCACAATCGGCGATGGACATAGGCATGCAATACGCCCAAGACCGCAAACAATTCGGCAAGTCCCTGATCGATTTTCCGCGGGTATCCGGCAAGCTGGCCATGATGGCGGTTGAAATCATGATCGCGCGGCAGTTGACCTATTTCAGCGCCGCCGAAAAAGACAATGACAGGCGCTGCGACCTCGAAGCAGGAATGGCGAAATTGCTTGGCGCGCGGATCGCATGGGCCTGCGCGGATAACGCGCTGCAAATCCACGGCGGCAACGGGTTTGCGCTCGAATATCAGGTCAGCCGGATTCTATGCGACGCGCGAATTTTGAATATCTTCGAAGGCGCTGCAGAAATTCAGGCGCAAGTCATCGCGCGGCGCCTGCTCGATTAGGCGCGCCCGATCGCGTCGATCAAGCGCGCGCGTGCGGACGGGACCTGCCTGTCGCCCAATGACGCGATCAATCGGCGCTCAAGGAAATAGCCCGTGGTGCGCAGGGCTGTGACGATCTGCGCATTATCCGCATCCCCCTGCCCCGCCAAAACCGGCGGCAAGGGCAATAACCGGTCGGCCCATTCCCCCGCCGCCTGCCTGCTGACCGCGCGGCCGGATTTTGGCGAAACATAGATCAGTTCCTCATTGGTGCCGCGCACGGCGCAGGCCGACAGATCCATCCCGAACCCCATCTCGTCCAGCAGGGCCTGCTCCCAGCGCAGATAGGCAAGCGGCCAGACATCGGACTGGCCCAGCAAATCCAGCAGCGCGACGCTACGCGCATAAAGTTTGGGGTGCGCTTCGCCTTCGGGCAAGACCAGCGCCAGCAGGGCGCAAACCGCATTCAACCCCGCAAGCGCCAGACGATCCCCCATCGCCACCGCCGCACGGCTGCGCACAGGTTCCACCGTGAACGCACCAAGATGGCTCTCAAGCCGTGCCTTCCAAGCGACGGAAATCTGCGCGCCGGGCTGCAATATCGGGGCGATCTTGCGGCTTGTCCCGCCGCGCACCACACCGGCAGACCGCCCGTGCGCGGCTGCAAAAACCGCGACAATGACAGATGTCTCACCAAAGGGGCGGGTCGCCAGCAATAGGGCCTCATCGCGCCATTCAATCATTTCAGATATGTCCTGATCATGGCGCCATATCAGCGGGCGCAGCATGAAATTGCAAGGCCGCGCCGCCTCCGGCGGGAGTATTTAGGGCAAGATGATATCTATACCACCTTGCCCCACGTGAACGGCTTGCGCCACATCACCTCGCACGGCCATCGGCTCTCCAGCCTGTACCGCAAGACCAGTTTGTCAAAACTTGCTTAACAACCCGTTACTGCCCGAACTCTTTGCATATCATCTTGCCCTAAATACTCCCGCCGGAAGCATCAAAGTTATGAAAGCCCCGGTTCATCCAGCAAGTGCCGGCCCTGACGGTCTTCGACCTCGATCACCCACAGGTCCGGATCAAAACTGCGCTGTTTGGCGATAGAGGCATCGACCGACGGTTCATCTCCGTCGGTCAGCACCACCCATTTGCGGTCCCCGCTCATCAGATCGAAACTGCGGGTATAGCAGCAGGCGTTGCCATCAAGCGTATTGAGCTTCACCAGCACAGCCCCCGCGGTGCCATCACCGCGCGCGACAACAAATGCAGGAATATCTTGCAGCCGCAGCCGCGTCAGATAGGCCGAAACCCAGATATCCGCCGTCAGCCGCATCGGGCCACCGTGCTACGCATTGCCGTCTTTGAAATCCAGACCCATTTCGGAATAGCGCTCTGATTCCTCGAGCCAGTTGGGCCGCACTTTCACCTTTACAAATAGATGCACGCGGCGGCCAAGAAATTCTTCGAGCTCAAGCCGCGAGGCCTGACTGACCGATTTCACGGTTTCGCCGCCTTTGCCCAGAACAATGCCCTTATGGCCATCGCGCGCCACATAGATCAGCTGGTCGATGCGGGCGGACCCGTCGGGGCGTTCTTCCCAGTTTTCGGTTTCGACCGTCAACTCATAGGGCAATTCCTGATGCAAGCGCAGGGTCAGCTTTTCGCGGGTCATCTCGGCGGCGATCATGCGCATGGGCAGGTCCGCGATCTGGTCCTCGGGGTAAAGGAACGGGCTTTCCGGCACCTGTTCGACCAGCCACTTGCGCAAAGTATCGCAACCATGGCCACGTTCGGCGGAAATCATGAATGTTTCTGCAAACGGGTAGGCTTCGTTCATGTCCTTGGTCAGCGCCAGCAGCACTTCGGATTTCACCTTGTCGATCTTGTTGATCGCCAGCGCGATCTTGGCCTTGCCGCCACGTTCGGCCAAGGTTTCCAGAATGGCCTTAACGCCATCCGTCATGCCGCGGTGGGCTTCGATCAACAAAACCACAACATCCGCATCCGCAGCCCCGCCCCAAGCGGCAGCAACCATCGCGCGGTCAAGCCGGCGGCGCGGTTTGAACAGGCCGGGCGTGTCGACAAAAACCAGCTGCGCATTGCCTTCCATCGCGACGCCGCGAATGCGGGCGCGGGTGGTTTGCACCTTATGGGTCACAATCGACACTTTCGCGCCAACCATCAGGTTCAGCAGGGTCGACTTGCCGGCGTTCGGTTCGCCGATCAGCGCGACGAATCCCGCTTTGGTGGGGGCATCGGTCATGATTTCACTTTCTTCAAAAGGGCGGTCGCGGCAGCCTGTTCGGCGTTGCGCTTTGATCCGGCCGTTGCTTGCTCGGACGGACCAGAGGCAAGGCGCACCTCGATTGTAAACACGGGCGCATGGTCAGGTCCAGTGCGCGCGACTTCGACGTATTGTGGCGGGGTTTCGCCACGCGCCTGCGCCCATTCTTGCAACGCGGTCTTGGCATCGCGCGCGTCAACCGCCACGTTTTGCACCCGCGCGCCCCAAAGACGCAACACGGCCTCTTGTGCCGCGGCAAAACCGCCATCCTGATAGATCGCCGCAATCACCGCTTCCATCGCATCGGCCAGCAGGGCTTCTTTGCGACGCCCGCCTGATTTCATCTCCGAGCGGCCCAGTTTCAGCACGGCACCCAAATCGATCTGGCGCGCGACCTCGGCACAGGTTTCGCGGCGCACGAGCGCGTTATAGCGCGGCGCAAGCAGACCTTCGGGGGCGGATTGATCAGCCGCAAGCAAAGCATCGGCAATCACAAGTCCCAGCACGCGATCACCCAGAAATTCAAGCCGCTGGTTATCGTCGCGGTGCGGGCTCATCATCGACGCATGGGTCACCGCGCGCAGCAGGTGCTCCGGCTTGGCAAATTGATAGCCAAGCCGTTTTGAAAACGCGGTGAGTTCAGCTGAAATCTTCAATCGAGCGCCTTTAGGAAACGGTCACTGCGCCATGTCCAGAAATACAGCATCGACCGCCCCGCAGAAGAGAAAATCACGCGATCCGCGCGCCCGATCAGATCTTTGCGTTCGACAAACCCGACGCCACCGGTTGCCTGCGGGAAACGGCTGTCGGTTGAATTGTCGCGGTTGTCACCCATGAAAAAGAACTCATCTTGGGGCACAACAAAGACCTGGGTATCATCTTGCTGGCGGTCGCCTGTATTCAGGATGCTGTGGCGGACCCCGTTGGGCAGCGTTTCAAACTGCCGTTCTTTGATGCAATCCGCACCTGGTCCAACCGCGCCGTTGATACAGCTCGGAATCCCGCCTTGTGGGCCTTGGGGCTCCATTGTTTCAATAAACGGCTCGGCGTTTTCGACAACAACGGCGACATCATTGATATAAAGCAACCCGTCTTTCATCTGGATCCGGTCACCGGGCAGCCCGATCAGACGTTTGACAAAATCTTGCCCCGTCACCGGATGGCGAAATACAACAATGTCACCGCGCTCAGGGTCGGAGCCGAACAGGCGGTCGTCATAATCTTCGGCAAAGCCGCAAAATTTGTCAGCACCGATATTTATGAACGGCAGTGACGGGCAGGATGCATAGGAATAGCCGTAAGCCATCTTGTTCACGAACAAGAAATCCCCGATCAAAAGCGTGTCTTTCATTGACCCTGACGGGATCCAGAACGGCTGGAACAGGATCGTGCGAAAAAGCCCTGCGATGATCAGCGCCCAAAAGACGGTTTTAAACGTCTCGACGACGGCGGCGACGGGTCCGGATTTTTCGGCTTGTTCGGCCATGACCAATTCCTTTTAGGTGTTTGTGGCTACATGAGGCGGCACGCCCGCCCTGTCAAGGCGCGGGCAGGGCTTCGATCACGACAAAGGCCTGCGCCCAAGGGTGATCATCCGTCAAAGTGACATGAATAACCGCCCGATGCCCCGGCGGGGTCATCGCATCCAGCCGGTCTTTAGCCCAGCCGGTGACCTGCATTGTGGGCTGGCCGCTGCGCATATTGCTCACCGCCATGTCTTTCCACGAAATCCCCATGGCCAATCCGGTGCCCAGCGCCTTGGAACAGGCCTCTTTGGCGGCCCAGCGTTTGGCATAGGTGCCAGCGACATCTTTGCGGCGTTCGGCCTTGGCCTGTTCTATGTCGGTAAAAACACGGTTGCGAAACCGGTCGCCGAACCGGTCAAGCGTGCCTTGGATGCGGTCGATGTTCGCAAGGTCTGTGCCGATACCAAGGATCAATTGCGGTCAACTTTCATTTCGTTTTGTCCGTCGCATTTAGCGCTTTAAGCTGATTTTTACAGCTCATCCGCAGAAACACCAGATTGCAAATCGCAATCACAATCACGACAAATACCGCTGTGCCAATTATCAGCATCATCGACGGGGGCGTAAGCAAAAGGCGATCATATTGCGGATGATTTGTTATCACAGTTGCCGTAAACAACGCCTGAAAACTGGCAGCAATAAGTGTTGCGACCACAACAAACGACATCGTTTCTGCCCGTGTCGGCACGCGTAAAAAACGGCTGGCGAACTTTTGGCCTTCGATCATCGCGGCACAGATTGCAGGTATGATCATCGCAGCAGAACTTGATAGGTTGATCCCTGTCACCTGACGAAGAACGCCAAGCACGACCGGAACGCCGATCGTCAACGCAATCACAACACCTGCATAACGCATATAATTCATCTTAATCTCCTTGCCGCGCGGCATCCATCAGGCGGCGCATTTCTGCAATCGCCGGACCAAGCCCGCGAAAAATCGCCTCTCCTATAATAAAATGCCCGATATTCAATTCGCGCACCTGCGGCAACGCCGCAATCGGGGTCACGCTGTCATAGGTCAACCCGTGACCGACATGGACCTCTAGCCCCAGTTCATGCGCATAGGCGGTCATATCGGTGATCTTGGCCAATTCGCTGTCGCGCACGTCCCAGCGCCCTTCGGCCCATGCATCGGCATAGGCGCCGGCGTGCAATTCGATCACAGGGGCACCGATGCGCGCGGCGGCTTCGACCTGACGCTTGTCAGCCGCAATAAACAGGGACACGCGTGAACCCGCATCCACAAAGGGTTTAATATAATGCGCAAGTTTATTGTCCTGCTGCGCAACCTCAAGCCCGCCTTCGGTGGTCTTTTCTTCACGTTTTTCGGGAACCAGACAGACGGCATGCGGCTTGTGACGCAGTGCAATCGCCTGCATTTCATCTGTCGCGGCCATTTCGAAATTCAGCGGGACAGACAACTGATCCACCAGCCGGTCAATATCACTATCGATAATATGGCGACGGTCCTCGCGCAGATGGGCAGTGATGCCATCGGCGCCCGCCTCTTGGGCGATCAAGGCCGCGCGCACGGGGTTAGGCACATCGCCGCCACGCGCGTTGCGCACAGTTGCCACATGATCAATATTCACGCCAAGACGCAGTTTGTTTACAGCCATCACGACCCCCTTTTTGTGGGACATTAGGGTTATCCGTGGCTGTCGTCACCCGTATTTTCCGCCTTTTTGCGTAGCTGGCTCAGCTTATTGCGCAAGGCCTTGCGGCGGCGCTTTTGATAGGCCGAGATCAAAGGCACGCAGATATAGTATGCGCCCGCACCACAAATAATGCCCGGCATGATGCCGCCAACCAGATAGGGCAGGAAAACCTCGTGATAGAATTCGGCCAGCCCGTGCCAATCGGCGCGCGCGCTGGTGAACATCGCCATGAAATTATGCGAAATATCCGAAAACGCGCTGCCAAAACGGCAGCCAAGCCCGCAAAATTCGGGGTCGCGGTGGCCAAAACCGAACAGGGCCGCGTTAAACGGACGCCCCAACAGCCAATGACCCATTGTCAGGGCCGAAACCCCGATCGGGATATAGGTCAGCGGATTGCCAAAAAACGTCCCCAAAAGTGCGGCCAGAATATTCCCGCGCATCATCCGCGCCAGCAGGGCCGCAATCACAAAGTGAATGCCGTAGAACGGGGTAAAGGCGGCAAACACGCCCGCCGCAATCCCGCGCGAGATCTTTTCAGGCGTATCAGGCAGGCGGCGCACGCGGTGTTTGACATATTCGAACGCCCGCCCCCAACCGCCACGCGGATAGACGAAATCCAGCACGATCTGCCAGACCGGTCGCCTATCCCTGCGCTTAAAGACCAAACCGTTTCTTCCTTTACTGGCGCCTTAGCTGCGCCGCACATTTGCAAGCGCCGGATCGCGATGCCGGACAATCGACGATACGTTGCTTTCCGCCTCGAGCGCGGTCATGACGCGGTGCAGATGTTCTGTATCGCGCAGATCGACATCAATCAGCAGCCTGAAGTAATCAGGTTTCCGGTCGATGAATTTCAGGTCGGAAATATTTGCGTTCTGCTCACCGATCAACGTGCAAATACGGCCCAACACGCCGGAATCATTGGTGATCGCCACATCAAACGTGACCGTATTGACGGGGGCATGCGTGCCTTCGTGCCAGTGCAGATCAACCCAGCGTTCGGGCTGGTCTTCGTAATCGGCCAATGCTTCGCAATCGATGGCATGCACCACAACACCCTGCCCGCGGAACGTAATCCCCAGAATACGTTCACCTGGCACAGGCTGGCAACAAGCGCCGCGTTGCTGTTCTTGGCCCACTTCAAGCCCCACAACCGCGCGGTTTTCATCCACCTCGTCGCCGTTGCGGGCTTCAAGTGCGGGATAAATCGCGCGCACAACCGCGCGGCCGGTGATTTCCGCGCTGCCCAGCTGCGCCAGCAATTCATCCGCATCCGCAATCGCAAGCGCCTTAGCAGCGGTGGTCAGCGCCTTTTCGGTCGCTTTCTTGCCGACGTTTTCAAACGCCACCCGCGCAAGTTCGCGCCCAAGTCGGACAAACCGCCCGCGGTCCTCTTCGCGCAGGCTGCGGCGAATGGCGGTTTTCGCGCGGCCGGTGACAGCAATTTCGATCCATGTCGCTTGCGGTGTCTGGCCTTCGGCGGTGATGACCTCAACCGACTGGCCGTTTTTCAGACGGGTCCAAAGCGGCACGCGAATGCCGTCCACCTTGGCGCCGACACAGGCCGCACCGATCCTTGTGTGGATCGCATAGGCGAAATCAATCGGGGTCGCGCCGCGCGGCAGCTTGATCACATCGCCCTTGGGGGTGAAACAAAACACCTGATCGGTATACATCTCGAGCTTGACCGCCTCGAGAAATTCATCGTGGTCCTGATCATCGTCCAACCGTTCGGTCAGCGACGCAATCCAGCGCACCGGATCAACCGCAAAGCGGTTTTCGACGCGTTCACCGTTCTTATAGGACCAATGCGCCGCGACACCCGTTTCAGCGACCTCGTGCATTTCGCGGGTGCGAATCTGGACTTCGACCTGTTTGCCGTCACGACCCGAAACTGTCGTATGGATGGACCGGTAACCGTTGGTTTTGGGCTGGCTGATATAGTCTTTGAACCGGCCCGGAACCGCGCGCCAACGCTGATGGATCGCGCCCAAAACGCGGTAGCAGTCAGCCTCGGTCGCAACGATGATACGGAACCCGTAAATATCCGAAAGCCGGCTAAAGCTTTTCTCTTTTTCCTGCATCTTGCGCCAGACCGAATAGGGTTTCTTGGCGCGACCTGATACTTCGGCAACGATATTCACTTTTTCCAGTTCGACCCGCATATCGGCGGTAATTTTCTGGACGACATCACCCGCCTCGCGTTGCAAGGTGATAAAACGGCGGATGATGGAACTGCGCGCATCAGGGTTCAGGACGCGAAACGACAGATCCTCAAGCTCTTCGCGCATCCATTGCATCCCCATGCGGCCCGCAAGCGGCGCATAGATATCCATGGTTTCGCGGGCCTTTTGCGCCTGCTTTTCGTCGCGCATGGCCTTGATCGTGCGCATATTGTGCAAACGGTCCGCCAGCTTGACCAAAGTCACCCGCAAATCCCGCGAGGTCGCCATGAACAGCTTGCGAAAGTTTTCAGCCTGTTTGGTCTGGGTCGAAGAAAGCTGGAGATTGGTCAGCTTGGTAACGCCATCCACCAGATCCGCGATTTCACGACCAAACCGCTTTTCGACCTCGACAAAGGACGCTTTGGTGTCCTCGATTGTGTCGTGCAGCAGGGCGGTGATCAGCGTGGCATCATCCATCTGCTGTTCGGCCAGAATGCAGGCGACAGCAACAGGATGGGTGAAATAGGGTTCGCCCGAATGGCGATATTGGCCCTCGTGCATGGCCTCGCCAAATGCATAGGCCGCGCGCAAAAGTTCCGAATTCGAATTGGGGTTATAAGTGTGGACCAGATCGATCAGTTCGTTCGCAGTCGTCATCTGGTCCTGCACCTATCTTTGCAGGCCGGTAAAGGCCTCTTAGCGCTGCCCTTGCGCTTCCATCAGCGCACGCAGCAGTTTTTCTTCGGACATATCGTCCTCGACAGGTTTGTCAGCCTCTGCGCCCATCAGCAAGGACATGCTGTCCTCTTCCGGCTCGTCGACTTCGATTTGTGTCTGGTTTGCCTCGATCATGCGTTCACGCAGATCATCGGCCTGCTGTGTTTCTTCTGCGATTTCACGCAGCGACACAACGGGGTTCTTATCGTTGTCACGGGCGACAGTAATCGGCGCACCTGCGGCGATTTCACGGGCACGATGGGCCGCAAGCATCACAAGATCAAAACGGTTCGGTACTTTATCGACGCAATCTTCTACGGTGACGCGGGCCATTGGCGTACTCCATTCGGACAAGGGAACATAGCAAGAGCGCTGTGTATTGCGAAACAAATCGATTGACAAGGGGTGCGGCCCGTATCGTGGGGATAATTATTGCGGCGTTTCAAGCGGCACAACATCCGCTAATCCATTGGCAGGTAAGGCATCACGCAATTGCGCCGCGGTTTTTTGCAAAACCGGATGCACCCAATCGGGCGCAACATCACATAAAGGCACCAAGACAAAACCGCGATCCTGCACCCGCGGATGCGGCAGAATCAACTGGTCGGGCGTGTCGGTTTGCTGCTGTGCCAAGGACAGGTTGCGCCATCTTTCATGCACCCGCGCGTCCGGCAGGACCGCATCGCCAACGGCAATCAGATCAAGATCCAATGTGCGCGGCCCCCAACGCACGTCCCGCGTGCGCTTGGCCTGCGTTTCAATGGCATGCAGCCGCGCCAGAATCGCCGCGGGCGCAGCATTGGTGGTAATCCGCATCGCGGCATTTACAAAATCGGGGCCTGCACCCGCCGGAAATGCCGGAGTTTTGAACAATCGGCTTTGGCGCGGTGGCTCTTGCGAAAGCGCAGCCACCAATTTCATAGACTTTAGTACAGTTTCCCTTTGGTCACCAAAAACTGAATTATCGTTACTACCAAAGGCGATAAGCGCCATTGTTAAGTTTTGCATCATTCTCGCCACTTGCCAGAGGTTCCGGAGACACTACTATAGCAGGGTTCCAGCGCAACACGCACCACTCACACATAGCTGGCAATACGTATATTTTTTGAAAGGAAATTAGATGTTTTATCGGGACGAGCGTCTTGCTCTTTTTATTGACGGATCAAATCTTTACGCGGCCGCTAAATCGCTTGGCTTTGATATCGATTACAAACTTTTGCGGCAGGAATTCATGCGCCGTGGCAAAATGCTGCGCGCGTTCTATTATACCGCCCTGCTGGAAAACGACGAATATTCGCCCATTCGCCCTCTGGTTGACTGGCTAAACTACAACGGCTTTACCATGGTGACCAAACCCGCCAAGGAATACACCGACAGCATGGGTCGCCGTAAGGTCAAGGGCAACATGGATATCGAACTGGCCGTCGACGCGATGGAACTGGCGCCGCATGTCGATCACGTTGTTATTTTCTCGGGCGACGGCGATTTCCGCCCGCTGGTCGAAAGCCTGCAACGCCAAGGCGTGCGCGTGTCCGTGGTTTCAACAATCCGCAGCCAGCCGCCAATGATTGCAGATGAATTGCGCCGCCAGGCAGATAACTTCATCGAATTGGATGAACTACGTGATGTGGTGGGACGCCCCACACGTGAGCCGCGCCCCGAATTTGTTGGCGAAGTCGCCGACGATCACGAATAAATCATGCGCCAGACAGGAAACTGTCTGGCCTCCTCTACTGGACGTGGCGGCGCATTGGTCTTACCTCTGGGGCAACAGCCCGAGGACCCAGATGACCAAATCTCCTTTGACATTATACCTTGCCGCCCCGCGCGGATTTTGCGCAGGCGTGGACCGCGCGATCAAGATCGTGGAAATGGCGATCGAAAAATGGGGCGCGCCTGTCTATGTGCGCCACGAGATCGTGCACAATAAATTTGTCGTCGACAGCCTGCGCGATCTTGGCGCGGTATTTGTCGAGGAACTTGACGAATGCCCCGATGACCGCCCCGTGATCTTTTCCGCGCATGGCGTGCCAAAGGCCGTTCCCGCCGCCGCCGCCAAGCGTGAAATGATCTATGTTGATGCCACCTGCCCACTCGTATCCAAGGTCCATATCGAGGCACAGCGCCACGCCGACAACGGGCTGCAGATGATCATGATCGGCCACGAAGGCCACCCCGAAACCGTCGGAACCATGGGGCAATTGCCCGAAGGCGAAGTGCTCTTGGTCGAAACCGTCGCAGATGTGGCAACCGTGCAGGTGCGCGACCCTGATCACCTTGCCTTTGTTACCCAAACCACCCTGTCGGTTGACGACACGATTGATATTGTCGCCGCGTTGAATGCGCGCTTTCCCAAAATCGTCGGCCCCCACAAAGAAGACATCTGCTACGCCACCACAAACCGACAGGAAGCGGTTAAGGCGATAGCCCCCAAATGCGACGCGATATTGGTTGTGGGGGCGCCCAATTCGTCAAACTCCAAACGATTGGTCGAGGTCGGCGCGCGCGCGGGCTGCGCCTATGCACAACTGGTGCAGCGCGCGCCCGATATCGACTGGCGCGCACTAGACGGGATCAAATCGGTCGGGATCACCGCAGGGGCATCCGCCCCCGAGGTGTTGATCAACGAAATCATCGACGCCTTCCGCGACCGCTATGACGTGACCGTCGAACTGGTTGAAACCGCCCAAGAAAACATCGAATTCAAAGTGCCGCGCGTGTTGCGCGAACCCGCCTGATGATCAGTATTCCCTTTCTCATTACCGCGCTGATCGTCTGCATCATCCCTGGCACCGGCGTGATCTACACGCTGGCCATCGCGCTTGGGCAGGGGCGCAGCCCTGCGATTGCCGCCGCGTTCGGCTGCACGCTCGGGGTGGTGCCACATCTGCTGGCGGCCACGCTTGGGCTGGCGGCGGTGCTGCATACCAGCGCGCTGCTTTATCAATGCGTGAAATATGCAGGCGTTGCCTATCTGGCTTATCTTGCATGGCAGGCGCTCAAATCTGACGGGCTGCTTGCGATGCGTGGCGATGCCCCCACCCAACCCGCAATTGCAATCATCCGGCGCGGCGCGCTGATCAACATCCTCAACCCGAAACTGTCGATCTTCTTTCTGGCGCTCATGCCACCGTTCCTATCGGGTAACGCAAGCAAGGTGACGGGCGAAATGATCCTGCTGGGCAGTGTGTTTATGGCAATCACCTTTGCCACCTTTGTTTTCTACGGCGTCTTTGCTGCATTGGCGCGGGACAAGGTGCTGCAAAACGCGGCAATTATGCGCTGGCTGAACCGGTCTTTCGCCGCAGTTTTTGCGCTGCTTGGCGCCAAGCTGGCGTTTGAACGATGAAACCCGACCCCAAAACCATTGCCTTTTATGACAGCGCCGCCGAACGCTATGACAACCTGTTCCAAACGGGCGAAGCCAGCGACAGCCTGCGCGCGTTTATGGCGCTTTTGCCCGCAAGGGCGCAGGTGCTTGACCTTGGCTGCGGGCCAGCGCGAGCATCGGTGCATATGCGCGCGGCCGGCTTTCGGCCCGATCCGGTGGATGCCTCGCAAGGGATGATTGATCTGGCCAATCAGGCCCATGACATTGGCGCGCGGCTGATGACATTTGACGATCTGAATGCCATTGCCGCCTATGACGGCGTCTGGGCGAATTTTGCGCTGCTGCACGCAGCGCCCGCCGATCTGCCGCGCCATATCCACGCCATCGCAACCGCTCTGCGCAATGGCGGCATTTTCCACATCGGGATGAAGGTCGGCACCGGCGCAAAACGCGACCATATCGACCGGCTTTATACCTATGTCACGGTCGACGGGCTGCGCGGGCTGTTGACCGACGCGGGTTTTGATGTGATTGCCACCGAAACGGGCCAAGAGGTCGGCATGGCCGGCACTAACGATCCGTTTGTGATCATGCGCGCGCGGAAAAACTGATGCCTGAATTATTTGCTTATACCGACGGGGCTTGCTCCGGAAATCCCGGGCCGGGCGGCTGGGGGGTCGTGCTGATCGCGCGCGACGGCGATACAGTTGTGAAGGAACGTGACCTCAAAGGTGGCGAAGCCCACACCACCAACAACCGGATGGAACTTCTTGCCGCGATCAACGCGCTGGAAACCCTGAAAACCGCCTCCAAACTCACGCTGGTCACCGACAGCTCCTACGTCAAGGACGGGATCACCAAATGGATTTACGGCTGGAAATCCAAAGGTTGGAAGAAAAAAGGCGGCGAAATCAAGAATATTGATCTGTGGCAACGGCTTGACGCGGCCCGCGCCCGCCATGACGTCACATGGGAATGGGTCAAAGGCCACGCAGGACACCCCGAAAATGAACGCGCTGATGAACTGGCGCGCGCGGGCATGGCCCCGTTCAAACCATGACTATTCTGGCATTCCTTGATTACGCGTCCGTCTTTGTGTTCGCACTCACAGGGGCTTTGGTCGCCAGCCGTGCGCAGCTTGATCTTATCGGGTTCGTGTTCATTGCCAGCCTCACGGCGGTAGGCGGCGGCACGTTGCGCGATATCATCCTCAACCGTGATCTGGTGTTCTGGGTCGCGCAGCCCGCCTATATCGGGGTCGCCTGTCTGGCTGCACTGCTGGTTTTCTTCACCGCGCATTTGCTTGAAAGCCGCTATCGCACGATTGTCTGGCTGGATGCCTGTGCGCTGGCTGTCGCCGTGCCCGCAGGGGTCGCTGTGGCGCTCGCGTTGGGGAAGCCACCCAGCATTGTTGTGATCATGGGGATCATCACGGGATGTTTTGGCGGGCTGATGCGCGATGTCGTCTGCAACGAAGTCCCGCTGGTCCTCAAACAAGGCGAACTATACGTGACCTGCGCCCTGCTCGGCGGGGTCGCGGCCAGCGCAGCGCTCTACTTCGGGCTCGCACAACCTATCGCCCTGCTGATCTGCGCGGGCAGCGCATTTGCGCTACGGGCAGGCAGTATTGCCTTTGGCTGGCACCTACCTGTCTACAAAGGTTTTCCACCGCGGAACAGCTAGGCCACCCGCAGCACTATCTTCCCAATATGCGCATTGCTTTCCATACGTGCATGGGCCGCGGCGGCATCGGCAAGCGCAAATTCTTGGTCCATCACAGGAGCAATATCACCCGCTGCGATGCGTGGCCAAACATGCATACGCAGCTGATCCGCGATCCGCGCCTTGGCCATATCAGATTGCGGGCGCAGGGTTGATCCGGTCAGCGTCAGCCGCCGCATCATCACCTGCATCAGGTTAATATCCACCTTTGGCCCTTGCAGAAATGCGATTTGCACGAGCCTTCCGTCATCCGCCAAGGATTTGATATTGCGCTGGATATACGGGCCACCGACCATATCAAGGATCAGATCAGCCCCGCCAAGCGCTTGCATTTTTTCAACAAAATCGACGTCGTGATAGTTAAAGGCGGCTTCGGCCCCCAACCCCACACAGGCCGCGCATTTTGCGTCACTGCCCGCCGTTGTGAACACGCGCGCGCCAAAAATCTTGCCAAGCTGGATCGCCGTTGTCCCGATCCCTGATCCGCCACCATGGACCAAAAACCTCTCACCCGCTTGCAGGCCACCGCGCACGAACACATTCGACCAGACCGTAAAGAATGTCTCGGGCAAGCAGGCAGCTTGGGCCAGCGACAGCCCATCCGGCACAGGCAGACAATGCGCGGCAGGTGTGGTCACATACTCCGCGTAACCGCCCCCCGGCAAAAGCGCGCAAACCTGATCACCGACCGCAACGGATGTCACGCCCACGCCAATCGCTGCGACGGTGCCTGATGCCTCAAGCCCCGGAAGATCGCTGGCGTTTGCAGGCGGGTTATACAGCCCCGCGCGCTGCAACGCATCGGGGCGGTTCACACCGGCATAGGCCACCTTGATCAGCACCTGATCATGGGCGGGCACGGGGACTTCGCGGTCAGTCAGGGTTAATACCTCTGGCCCGCCAGCGGCCGAAATTTCAACAGCTTTCATCATTGCGGATCATTCCAAATTCCAGGCAGGTCATCGCGCACAGCATGTGACGGCGCCTTAACGCCTGCCAGAATGCGCCCCAGCGGGCCGGTCAGCGGTTTAAACAAAGGGTTCGCCTTAACCTGCGCTTTGACCTTTTCAAACTGCATCACATCATCAATCCGGCGGTCGATAAACGCGTCGGTGGCTTGCCCGTCCAGACTATCGTCGCCCAGCCAATACAGCACAACCGATGCATAGACCGCCGATAGCGTCATGCGTTTGCTGTACCAGTTCGCGTCCTGCGATGTATCGCCCAGCGCGGTCCAGATCGCATCGGCGGTGCCCCAGATCAATTTTGTGCCATCCGCCGCCATATGCGGCACCGCAAACAGCGTGGTGCCGCGGCGCACGGCTTCTTTATCCGGCACCGCCGCCAGACGCAGGCGAATCGCGGTTGCCACCTTGTTGCGAAACCGCATGTC
Organism: Yoonia tamlensis; assembly: GCF_900115105.1. Lineage (GTDB taxonomy): Bacteria > Pseudomonadota > Alphaproteobacteria > Rhodobacterales > Rhodobacteraceae > Yoonia > Yoonia tamlensis. Next base: position 557,305 of record NZ_FOYP01000002.1, on the reverse strand, counting down.
CGACAGGTCTGACGCCGCCAGCGCCGCGACCATCGCCGCATCGCCGCGCCTGTGAAACGCAATCGCCAGATCAACCGCACCACGCGGACAGACCGCCGCCGGATTATCCGCCCCGACCTCTTGAACAGCCAGTTGAAAGGCCTTTGGCGACCAGCCATCAAAGGCAACATGCGGCAGGATCGCGTCCAGCAGCGCGGCTTTGGTCGGATCAATGGCGTTGTGTGACATCTGCGCTCTCCTCGCGGTGACGGGTACTAGACAAACTACCCCGTCATTGCTATGTGCCCATTTCCTGCAATTTTTGCAAATCCAACTTAGAGAGGTGGTGAAAACCACATGCAGGTTAGTGTTCGTGATAACAACGTCGATCAGGCGTTGCGTGCTCTGAAAAAGAAACTTCAGCGTGAAGGCGTTTTTCGTGAAATGAAGCTTAAGCAACATTTCGAAAAACCGTCCATCCGTAAGGCGCGTGAAAAAGCAGAAGCTATCCGCCGTCAGCGCAAGCTGGCACGGAAGAAGCTCCAGCGCGAAGGTTTGCTTTAAGCAACCCGACGTGACCAATTTAACCCCGCTTGAGCAATCAGGCGGGGTTTTTTGTTTTAAGCCCGCAGCGCGGTTTAGATTCTGACGCGCAGTTTGCATGCGCGCCCGGTCGAACCTAATCCGGCATGAACCGCAGACCTAATGCTGTTCAGGCACCAGAATTTCGCGTTTGCCCACATGGTTGGCGGAACTGACAACGCCCTCGTCTTCCATCTGCTCGACCAGTCGCGCGGCCTTGTTATAGCCGATCGCCAGTTTGCGCTGGATGTAGGACGTCGAACATTTGCGGTCCTTGATCACAATCGCCACGGCCGTATCATAAAGCGCGTTTTCGCTGTCTGACCCGTCACCTAGCCCAAGCACCAAATCAATGCTGCTTTCTTGATCGTCAGGCGGGCCTTCGACAACGCCGGACATATATTCTGGCGGGCCGAACCCTTTGAGATGGTTCACGATTTCTTCGACTTCTTCGTCGCTGACGAACGGGCCATGGACGCGGGTGATCTTGGATCCCCCCGCCATATATAGCATGTCACCCATGCCCAGCAGTTGTTCAGCGCCCATTTCACCAAGGATGGTGCGGCTGTCGATTTTCGACGTCACTTGGAATGAAATCCGCGTTGGGAAGTTCGCCTTGATCGTACCGGTGATCACATCTACCGACGGGCGCTGTGTTGCCATGATCAGGTGGATACCCGACGCACGCGCCATCTGCGCAAGCCGCTGGATACAGGCCTCAATTTCCTTGCCGGCCACCATCATCAGATCGGCCATCTCGTCGACGATCACAACGATATAGGGCAGCAGTTCGGGCTTGGTTTCTTCGGTCTCGAAAATCGGATCGCCGGTTTCATCGTCAAATCCGGTTTGCACGGTGCGGCTGAACATCTCGTCTCGGGACAGCGCATCTTTGACGCGGCCATTATAGCCATCGATGTTCCGGACGCCCATTTTGGACATCTTGCGGTAACGTTCTTCCATTTCGCCCACGACCCATTTCAGGGCGACAACCGCCTTTTTCGGGTCGGTCACAACGGGCGATAGCAAATGCGGGATGCCGTCATAGACAGACAGTTCCAGCATTTTCGGATCAATCATGATCATCCGGCATTCTTCGGGGGTAAGTTTATAAAGCAGCGACAGGATCATCGTGTTGATCGCCACCGATTTACCCGACCCCGTGGTCCCCGCGATCAAAAGGTGGGGCATCTTGGCAAGGTTGGCGACAATTGGTTCGCCGCCGATATCCTTGCCCAGTGCAAGCGGTAGCTTTTGATTGCCATCACCAAAGTCGCGGTGCGAAAGGATTTCGCGCAACACAACTTTTTCGCGGTTTTCGTTGGGCAATTCGATCCCGATCACGGTCCGGCCTGGCACGGTCGACACACGTGCGGCCAGCGCCGACATGGACCGTGCGATATCATCGGCAAGCCCGATGACACGTGATGCCTTTAGACCCGGTGCAGGTTCGAGTTCGTACATCGTGACAACGGGACCGGGGCGTACCGATGTGATTTCGCCTTTGATACCGTAATCATCCAGCACGCTTTCCAGCATACGGGCGTTCTGTTCCAGCGCGTCATCGCTCAGGTGGTGGCGCTGGATGTCGACGGGGTTCATCAACAGGTTCAGCGGCGGGTGTTCGTAATCGGCATATTTATCGTCGAATGCCAATGCGGGCTGGGCCTCGGCTTTGGCTTGGCGCGATGGCTGCGGCGCACGTTTGGGCGGATGCTGCACAACGGCGCGCGGTTCTGGCGTGGGGGCGACTGGCACGTGCGGCGCGGAAACCGGCATATGCGGCGCAGGCACATAAGGGGCCGCATCGACCACATCGTTCAGGATGTCCTCATCGTCAAAATCCGGCATCGGTTCCAGATCGGCAATCGGCGCAGGCGAAAGCGCATGCGCATCGGGGGCCGCAACAGGCGCTTTTAGCACGGCAGGTTCAGGGCGCGCGCTAAACACCAACGGACGCGGGCCGCGCCCCGCCGTCAAAGAAGGCTCGATCCGCACGCCTGTAGGCGAAGGCGGCACTTCACGGGCCTTGATCGCGCTGGCAATCCGGCTGCTGACGCGGTCCGAATCCGTGGCAAGCGGCGCAATCGGTGCGATGGCGCTTGGCTCTACCAGTTCCGGTTCGGGCATCGGGTCGTTGCGTTTCAACAGGCCTGAAAGAAAGCTCGCGCCGCCCTGCTGTGGTGCGGATTGTGCAGGTGCTGCTGCGGCCGTATTGCGCGTTGCCGTCAGTGGCGGCGCAGGCGGCATCTTGGGTGCTGTACCTGTCATCGGCGGTTCTGCCGCGTGCAGCGCAGGCCGCGCACGGACAACAGCCGCCGCACGTGCGCGAAAATCGGGGGCGGGCGCCGGTTCTTCTTCGACATCGTCAATCAGCGCATCCGCGTCAAAATCAACCGCCCTGCGTTCGGCGACACTGGCGCGGTAGGCTTGTATATTTGTGTTCATGCCCTGTGCCGCTTTGGCTGACATTGATGCGCCGCGCCCCAGAAGTTTCAACAGCCCCGCATAAAGCATGACCGTGCCAAGGAGCAAAAATCGCCCCGCGACACGCAGTTCAGGACGGGTGAATCCCAAGGCAAAAGCCATCAGCGCAACCAAGGCCAGACCGGTGATGAGCGACAATAACTTAACACCGAACACCGGCCCAAAGGGCACAATTGTCAAAATAACACCCAAAACGGTATCGCCAAACAACCCGCCAAGACCAAAATTCGCAGGCCAATCCACACCCGGCGTCAGGGTTGCCGCATAGACAGCGGCCACGACAATCGCGACCGGCGCAAAAACGATCCGGCCAATCGCACGTTCCTGACCGCGGTGCATCACAAACCGTGCGCCCCAAGCGATCAACAACACAGGCACAACCCAGATACCCATCCCGACAACCATCATCAACGGCGCCGCAATCGAAGCCCCGAAATGCCCAAACAGGTTTTGCACAGGCGCATCGGTCGCGGAAATCCAGCTGGGATCATCGGGCGAATAGCTGCCCACGATCAGGGCAATCACCAGCCCGACCAGCCCAAGCCCAAGACCCACCAGTTCCTTGCTGCGTTTTTCAAGCGCCGCCTGCGTTGCACTGTCCAAAAGCGGATCGCGCTGTCGTGTTTGATATGATGCCATCTTAACTGTCCTCAACCGTACAAACAGGCGCGGATTAGCGATAATCCCCGCTGCAATTCGTCTTCATGGGCCACCATCGCAACCCGGATATAGCCCGCGCCCGGATTTTCACCCGCCACATCGCGGCTTAGATAGGCACCGGGCAAAACCCGCACGCCCGTTTCCTGCCACAGCTTCAACGCTGCAGCCTCGCCATCCGCGACAGGCAACCAAAGGAAAAACCCCGCCTGCGGTGAAAGATAACCGGCAAGATCGCCAAAAATCCGGTCCGCGATTGCGTATTTGCGCAGGTAAAGCGCGCGGTTTTCAACCACATGCGCCTCATCCGCCCAAACGGCTGCTGCCACCGCCTGCAGCGGCTCGGGCAAAGGCGCGCCCGCATAGGCCCGCAGCTGCCGGATTTGCGCAATGGATTTCACGCCGCCCGCACAGAACCCTGACCGCAATCCGGGCAGGTTCGACCGTTTCGACAAGGAATGGAAAATCACCACGCGGTCGGGGTCTGCGCCCATCTCGACCGCCACCTGCAACGCCCCAACGGGTGGCGTGTCGCGGTAGATCTCGGAATAGCATTCATCGGCAAAAATAATGAAATCATGCTTTTCGGCCAACGTGATCAAGGCGCGCCAGTAATCCGCATCCGCCACGGCCCCTTGGGGGTTTGCAGGCGAACAGATATAGGCAATTGTCGTGCGGTCCAGCAGATCCTTGGGCAAGGCATGGAAATCGGGCAAATAACCGGTGGCCGCCGTCGCAGGCACATAGACCGGTTCAGCATCCACCGAAAGCGCGGCAACCGCATAGACCGGATAAAACGGGCTAGGCATCAAAATAGCCGGCGTGCCGTTTTTGTCTTCGGGTGACAGGGCAATTGCGGCATTATACAGCCCCTCGCGGGTGCCATTGAGCGCCAATATCTGGTCATGCCCCAAATCAAGCCCGTAACGGCGGTTCAAAAACCCCGCAATAGCGTCCAGCAGATCATCGGTGCCATTATTATTGGGGTATTTCGCAAAACCCTGCACATTGGCCGCAAGGATATCACCCACGAAATCAGGGAACGCGTGGCGCGGTTCGCCAATCGTCATATTGATCACATCTGCCGCCTGCGTCGGCACGTCCAAAAGACTGCGCAAACGGGGCCACATCGCAACCGGTAGGTTCGAAAACCGCGCGGGGAATACCATAACTGCCTCAATTCACGGGATCATTTCGCCCCGTTTTTTACCAAACTAGCGTGTTGCAACCCGTCCTGTCCAGAACAAGCCGTGAATCAGTATGGATTTGTGGTTTTTTGGTATGACACACCCAAGATGTTTGACTTTTACGCCACAACATTGCCCCAGATAAACAAAACGGACCTTGGATTTGGATGCAGCGAATGGCAGGAACGAGCCCAAAGTAACGGATGCGGCGCTAAACATTAACGACTGCTTTCAAGAGCGGGCTGTTTTTCAAGGAAAGAAGTTCAATAATCCAAAATTCGAGTGGATGCCGTGTGCGAAAGCACCTCTGAGCTCGCATGTGTTAGAATTCAGATTTGAACTTATGCTCAGACTTCTTCAGGAAATGCATGCGCCAGTGCTGGATCGAATGTCCATGCCATTTCAGTCCCCGGCACCAGAACGGCATCCTCGGCAATGGCAGCAATGAGCTTACTGCCGTCGCCAGCAGCCAAATTTACGACGGTTTCACTTCCCAATCGTTCGGTCAGAATTACTTTTCCGTTAAGCATGCCCTGCCCATCTGAAGCAGCAATAAGGTACTGCGGACGAACCCCAAGGGTGGCGTTATGTCCTTTGGTGAAAGTCCGGCCTTTGCTGGGGACCTTAACGGATACCAACGCCTTGCTTGATACCTGAACCCAGTCTTCACCTGTATCTTCAACGATCACCTGCAAGAAATTCATCGACGGCGCACCTAAAAACCCTGCGACAAACAGGTTGGCAGGTTCGTGATACAATTCCATCGGGGCGCCGGCTTGCATGACCAACCCGTCCTTCAGCACAACAATCTTGTCCGCCAATGTCATGGCTTCGACCTGATCGTGGGTCACGTAAATCATTGATGCACCGAGGTCTTGGTGCAATTTACCGATCTCCATCCGCATATCCATGCGCAAGGCCGCGTCTAGGTTCGAGAGGGGTTCATCAAACAAAAACACCTTGGGATCACGCACAATGGCACGGCCAATAGCGACACGCTGGCGTTGGCCGCCTGACAGTTCGGACGGTCGCCGATCCATCAAGTGTTCCATCTGCAAAATACGGGCCGCATCATCAACCTTGGCGTCTTTTTCGGCCTTCTTCATCTTGTTGATCGTCAGACCAAAGGCAACGTTTTCCCGCACGGTCATGTGTGGGAAGATCGCATAGGATTGAAACACCATCGCAATGCCGCGTTTGGAGGGTTCCAGATCGTTCACACGCTGTCCGTCGATTTCCAGCGTCCCGTCGCTAATGTCCTCCAGCCCCGCAATCATCCGCAACAGCGTGGACTTGCCGCAGCCAGAGGGGCCGACAAAGACCACAAATTCGCCATCGTCGATGTCGATATCGACTCCTTTGATCACTTCGGTCTTGCCGTAGCTTTTGCGAATATCGCGGAGTTTGACTGTTGCCATTATTCTGCTGCCTTCAATTTGGGCGGGATGGACAAAAGCCCCTCCGCGGTAATTTCGACGGGATCGGGATCCATGATGTGGCCGACAAACTCTGTCGCATTGTTTGGGCGATCCGCGAAGCCAAGGATGACCATGCTGTCTTCGGTATCCACGATACGGGCGGCGTATCGGGTACACGGCTGAGTTCCGTCCAAGAACCCAGGTGCAATGCGCCATGGGCCACGAGGGCTGTCACCAATCAGGTAGTGACTGCCCGTTACTACGGGGCGCAGCGTGGTCTGCTCTTTTGAATAATGGTTGTTCGCGGTGCAAAACAAGCAATACCACGTGCCGTTTTTCTCAAAGACCTGTGGGACTTCTAGTTGCCCGAACCCACCAGCATAGACCGGAGGCTCAAGCGTCCATTCGTAGCCGTCCAATGACGTGGCAAAGCCAATGCAGCCTGCATCATTTGCCTCTGCCACGCCGGGCACACGAGCGGTAAAGTACATCAACCACCCCTCCCCGTCCGGATCACGCATCACCCAGGGGTCACGCATGGCACGGTCATGCCATTCGGCATTCGATACATCCGTCTCGTAGTGGTGCGCATTCGGTCCCACCAGATCAAGGATCAGCCCGTCGCCAACCCGCTCCCAATTGTGCAAATCAGTCGAAGTGGCGTGGCCTATTTGCTGCGCCAACTGCGGATCGTTCTTACGGGTGCCTGTGTAATAAAGGTGCCACAGGTCATCATCGCCGCGCACCACCGAACCGGTCCATGTGGTGTAGTTATCCCAACCGTCGACAGACGGGCGGAAACACTCGCCAAGGTGATCCCAGTTCACAAGGTCCGTACTGGTCGCATGACCGTAAGACACGTTGAAATGGCGCAAATCTGGATCCCCAATCGAACGCGGGGCTTTCAGGAAATACCCATGGTATTTCTCACCATCATGGACATACCAACTATCCCAAACAAAATGATCTTTGAGAGCAAGAACCATAGATCAGCCTTTCACGCCGGTAGAGGCAATCGACGCGATGAACGCGCGTTGCAGAACAAGATAGAAGGCCAGAACTGGAACGGTGATGATCGTCAGATAGGCCATGATTTCACCCCAAGCGGTGTTCAGTTGGAAGAAATACTGCAACCCGACCATAACAGGCCGGTAGGTTTCCTGTTGAACAACCATCAACGGCCAGAGGTATTGGTTATACATCGCGAGGAACTTGAGGATCGCGGCGGTCGCCAGCACCGGACCTGCCAAAGGCATCACAACACGTGTGTAAATTTGCCACCAACTTGCACCTTCGACACGGCTTGCCTCGATCAATTCCCGAGGAAGATCGCGGAAATACTGCACGAAAAGGAATATCGTCAGGCCGTCCGCAATAAGTGGAATGATTTGAACGCGATAGGTGTCAAGCCAGCCGAACGTCAAACCTTCCATCCCGATCCATGGCAGTTTGGACACGAACAAAAGCAGCGGAATGGCGATGGTTTCGAACGGGATAATCAAGGTCGCAATAATGATGCTAAGCGCGACGTTGCGACCGGACCAATTCAGAAACACAAACGAAAACGCAGCGAGTGAACACAGCAACAACGACATGATGACAGTTGTGCCGGTCACAACCAATGAATTGAACATAAATTTGGCCACAGGAACACGGTCGAATGCGCTGGCGTAATTATCAAAGCTGATATCGCCCACAGGCAGAAACGCACGAATGCTGGACGTGTCCCGCAGCAATTGCAGGTCGGGCTTTAGGCTCGACATGACCATGAACACCAGCGGGAAAATGAAGATGATCGCGATGAGTGTGAGGACCAAATAACGGACAGCCAGACGCAGCCCGCGATTGTCTGCATTGATGGAGGCCATACTATCGTTCCCTCGTCAAAAATCGTTGGATCAGGCTGATGGTCAGGACCAGGACGAACAGGATGACCGAAATCGCAGAACCACCCGAAATATCTTGTTTGCCATAGCCCCGCTCAACCGCCTGAAACACAATGGTCGTTGTGCTGTCTAACGGGCCACCACGGGTCATGACATCAATCTGTGCGAACAGTGCGAAAGCTTGCATGGTAATGACGATCAGCACCAATACGGCTGTGTTGCGCAATCCGGGCCATGTCACATAGCGGAATGTTTGCCATTTACTGGCCCCTTCTATTGAGGATGCCTCGTACAACGTGGGGCTAATCGTTTGCAGCCCCGATAACCAGATCACCATATGGAACCCGACAGCCTGCCAGATTGACATGCCCATGATCGCACCAAGTGCAGTGTTTTCAGAACCAAGCCAATCTCGGCCTTCGAAAAAGCCAAAGCTCAGGAAGCCAAGGATATTGTTGAGCAGGCCGTCATTGCCATCATAGATAAAGCGAAACAACAACGAGACGACCACGATGGAAACGACAACAGGCATAAAATAGATTGCACGGTAAAAGTTGATGCCGCGTAATCGTTGATTGATGAGCAAAGCCAGACCCAAGGCCAGCCCCCCCTGTACCGGTGCCACAACCAGCACAAACATCAATGTGTTGCGCAGGGATTTCCAGAAGACCACATCGGTAGCCACGACAACCTTCGCTGTCTCGCCCCAATGCCAGCGGAACCATTCGCGCATGCCTGCATATTGCGGATAATCGGGATTGTTGCGGGTGAATGTGCGGACACGTGGATACTGCGCCTCGCCTGCATCATCACGCACGACCTGCCCTGCATCATCGGTTTCCGGTTCGATTGACAGCACCGAAATGCTCAGCAGGCGGTCATAGTTGCTCAGCCCCACAAATTCCGTCGGGTTGGGCGAGATCAGCCGCTGATTGGTCAGCGACAGATAGAAAGCAAAGAAAAACGGGATCACGATGAACAACATGATCAACCCGAAGCCCGGCAAGGCAAAGCCCCAGCCAGCGCGGTTAGATGTTGTCAGTTTCGATGCCATTTTTCATTGCTTTCCTGTTGGGAAATGCAGGACGGCCAGAATAGCCGCCCTGCGCAGTCACGTTAGTGGCCGTAGCCGCCGTTGCGCTCGATGTCGGCGTTGATTTCGTCGACAGCTGCGTCCAGCGTGTCAGCCACGTCTGCGCCGTTGGCGATGTCTGCCAGTGCTTTCTCAAACACTTTTGCGGACACGACGTAGCCAGGTGTTACTGGGCGCACCATGGCCTGACCTTCGGACAGACCAAAGAACACTTCCAAAGCACCGCCACTCGCGTAGTTGTCTGTCATCGCAGCCGCAGTAGATGTTGCCGGGATCAGACCTGTGACGTTCGAGAAGTTAGCAAGGTACTTGTCCTGCAAGGCAAACTCGATGAATGCAGATGCGCCGTCAGCGTTCTCGGACGTTGCAGACACACCGAACTGCCAAGATGCAGCACCGATTTTGGAACCGGCACCGAAGTCTGGTGCTGGCAGGAACACAACGTCGTCGTGTGCTTCAAGTGCACCCAAAGCAGCCCAGTTGCCATTCCATGAGAAGGCGTATTTGCCGTCGATGAAACCCGTGTCACGGTCAGCAGGGTCTTGTGATGTACCCGGTGCATAGCCGTCCACGAACAAAGACTGCCACCAGTTGCCGAATGCCAGTGCTTCCGGGCCGTTCAATGCGCCTTCGGCAGTTGCATATGTTGAGCGATCAACGATGTCGCCGCCGAATGACTGCAAGAACGGGCTGAAGGCATATGGATACCATTCGCCAGTCCAAGGCATGCCAAGGTCGAGAGCGTATTCAAAATTGCCAGATGCTTTTGCGGCTTCAAGGGCTGCTGCAAATTCTTCGCCTGTCCATGGGTTGTCTACGTCAGGTGTGCGAAGGCCGAGCGCGTCGAGTGTGGATTGGCGTGAAACCATCGCAACCGCTGCGTCCCAGAAACCGATGGAATAGAGCTGACCATCCCAATAGCCCTGTGGACCATCAAGAAAGTTTTCGATGACAGCTTCGTCGATATTCAGTGGCTGAAGGTAACCAGCCCATGCCCAGTTCGGCATGACCGGACCATCAACGTCCAGAATATCCGGCAAGTTGCCAGCAAGGGCCGCTGCCACAACGGAATCGTTGTAGGATTCCTGTGGGAAGCTTTCGACCATGACTGTGTAATCAGACTGGCTTGCGTTGAAATCATCGATGATCAACTGCAACGCTGCGGATTCCGCTTCGTTACCTGCGCCGTGGTACCACATGGTCAGTTCAGTTTGTGCTGCGGCCATGCAGGCCCAGCTCACAGATGCAACAAACGCTGCACCCAGAGTCTTTCCGAGTTTCATAGTGTCGTCCTCCCTATTGACGATAGTTTTGTGACGGGCGTTGGCAAATCCTTCACGGAATTGCCGGGGTTTACGGGGCCACCAACCAATATTGGCTGAGTGGGCGCGTCTGCGTTGCCATTGATCATGCCAAGCAAAAGTTGCGTGGCGCGAATACCAATCGCGGCATAAGGCAACTCTGCTGAGGTCAATGTCGGATAAAGTGTGTCAGTGATCATGCGGTGGCCGTCGTACCCAGCAACTGACAGCTCATCAGGCAATGCGATGCCCCTGCTGCGCAGGATGCCGTAGGCCCGCATAGCCATCCGGTCATTACCAAAACAAATGACGGTCGGTGGCAGGGGCAAGGACAAGACGCGATCAATCGCATCCCACAACAACTGAACACCAGCATCGCCGTCCCCGACATCAACTTCAGCAGGCACAAGAAGCGCGGGATCGAAACCGATATCTGCCTCAGCCAGAGCATCTTTATACCCGTCAACGCGAAGTGCTGTTGCTGGCAAATGAGTGCTGAGTGAAAGATACGCAATCCGCTGGTGCCCCTTCGCGATCAGGCTCTTCACCAGATTGAACTGCCCCTGATAATCGTTAGGCAATACCGAGGGAGTGCCCCTGTCATCAAAACAATTGGCCAAAACCATTTTGGTCGAATTGGACACTTGTGGCAAAGACACCTGACTGTGGTGATCAGCAACATAGAGCAAACCTTCGACGCGGTGTTCTTCAAATGTGCGGATCAATTGCGGTACGCGGTCCATCTGGCCGCCGGTATCTGCAATTAGAAGCGTCTTCCCGCTGGCCTCCATCGCCCGCTGGATGCCCTGAACGATATGTAGATCGGGCAGACCAGAATTATCGGAGCGGTTTGACGAAAGCGAGATCGCCCCTGTGATAAGCCCGACCAGACCAGATTTGTTGGACCGCATCGCCCGTGCCGCAGTCGATGGCACATAACCCAACTCTGCGATGGCTTTGTTGACCGCGTCTTTGGTGTGTTTCTTAACCGGAGCATCCCCGTTTAGAACGCGGCTTACGGTCTTGGGCGATACGCCAGCAACACGTGCAACATCGTAAATTGTCGCCAAGTCAAGTCCTCCCAAACCGCTGTGTTGATGGATCTAGAATCGCTCAACACGTAAATGACACCGATGTCATGACACCGATGTCATTTACCTGTCAACAATTTTTTCCATGGCCATTTGTCTTTTCAGGCATGATTGCTTGATTTGAAGAGCCCCCTTCAACGAGTCCCATCAAGGAAAAGCGGACGTTGCGCAGCGCGAAGCTGACAGCAACTCTGTCCCGCATACCAAACATCAAGGCCGGACGCGTTAAATGTCCGGTATGGGTCAAAGATGCGTGACGTTACTCGTGGCCGGCCTCAGAAAAACGGGCGGATTTCTTCAAAGGCTAGTGACGTTCCTCATTTGCGCCAGCGATCTGGTCGCAGTTCGCTCAACGACGGTGGTGCGCGACCACCCCTGCAACCAGCCCAAGCGCAGCGACAGCAACGACAACGTTTATTGCGGGGCCACGCGTGTTGGTGGCCGCCTTTGGTTCATGTGTTGGCGCGGGCATCGGCATGGGCTGGGCGCTTGTAGTAACGGGGATCGAAAGCACAGCGGCGGTCACCAAGGCGGTTAGTGGAAAGCGAAACATGTTGTTCTCCGGGTTCAGCAACGTATGAACCCTTACAACGGCGCAACGGCAAAAATCCGTCGTGCTCAGCTCAGCGCCCGTTCCGCCGCCGCCGCCAGCCGCAGCAACGCCGCCTCACCCCCGTTTTGCCCGTTCAGCATGATCCCGCAAGACGGCACCCCCGTCGGCAATGTCACTGACGCCAGATCAAGCAGGTTCGCGATACGGGTGTTGCGCAGCGCCAGCAGGTTTTCGACCTTGTAATATGCATCATCCGCCAGCAGACGGTCTGCATTCGGGGGCAGGATCGGCGCAGTGGGCAAAATCACCGCATCACATTGCCCCGCCACCGCCGCATATTGCTTGCGAATAGCGCGCAGCAGGTTCCACCCCGCCACGAAATCCGCGCCGCTTACCAGCTTTCCGCCGCGCACACGTTCCAGAATTTGCGGGAACATCTTTTCGGGGTGCGCCTCGACCAGATCGCGCCACCAACCATAGCTATCCGCGCCGTACAGATAGCCCGCCACGTCAAAGGCTTCGTGCAAAGGGGCAAAGCGGACATGTTCCACAATCGCCCCTGCGTTTTGCAGACGTTCAACCGCGCTTTGGAATGCGGCGCGTGGCGCATCGCGCACATCGTCAGGCGCAATCGTATCCAGCACCATCAGCCGTTTGCCCTTTAGGGTTTCATCGCCCAAATCAACGGGCTTATCGCCACCCAAGGCCGCGAATAACAGCGCCGCATCTTCAACCGAACGGCAAAGCGGGCCGACAGTATCAAAGGTCAGGCACAGCGGTACAACACCGTCGAGCGACAGCCGGCCATGTGTGGTTTTCAACCCCACCAGATCATTCCACGCCGACGGAATACGCACCGATCCGCCTGTATCAGACCCGATTCCAGCCGCAGCCAACCCGAACGCAACCGATGTCGCAGCCCCCGAAGACGATCCGCCCGCAACCGCCGCATGATCATTCACACAAGGCGGCGTCGCAGTGATCGGGTTCAATCCCAACCCCGAAAACGCAATTTCCGACATATGGGTTTTGCCCAAACAAACCAGCCCCGCAGCACCCGCATTTTGCAGCACCAGCGCATCTGTGTCCGGCACACGACCTTCCATCAACGCGGTGCCCGCTTCGGTCGCGACACCAGCCGTATCAAACAGGTCTTTCCAAGACACAGGCACACCATCCAGCGGCCCGCGGCGGAAACCTGACTTGGCCCGCGCGGACGCCGCCGCAGCCTCAGCCCGCGCGCGGTCATGCGTCACACGCGCATAAATCCGGTCACGAAATTCATGGGCATCAATGGCATCCAGATAGACCTCCGTCAGGGCCACAGGGTCAATATCCCCCGCCCCGATCGCACGCCCCAAATCAGCCGCCGTCATCCATCGCCAGTCTTGCATGTGATGTCTCCTGTCTTAGCGTGACACTAGCGGGGGGCAAGCGCGGGAACAATCGGGGAAACGCAAGGCTGGCTGCAATGCGACCAATGCCCTTTGCGCATCATCACGATCCGCGATGGTAAAACATGCCGTCAACGCGTCCGTATCCCGCACTGAAAAACAGTCAGATTTGCACGCACCGTTAACGCCGCCAATCGTGCCGAATTGCCCGACGCTTTGCCGACGCAAGTCCGACGTTTCGCCGACCACGCATTCCCCAACAAAATAACGCATTAACCCGCGATTCGCTCCCTTGCGCAAAAACCACCGTACGGTGGGGCCATGCACCGCATGGACAATCCCGCGCGCGCGGTCATATTACGCCCTATGGATACGGATATTATCATCGTGGGTGGCGGGCTGAACGGGCCTGCTTTGGCTCTGGCGGCAGCGCAGGCGGGCTTTGCCGTGACCATCATCGACAGTCTGCCCGTTGATCAGCGCAAACAGCCTGATTTTGACGGGCGCAGCTATGCTTTGGCGCTCTCGTCAAAACGGCTTTTGCAGGGGATCGGGGTCTGGGGTGCGGTCAGTGATCACGCGCAGCCGATGCTGGAAATCAAGGTCACCGACGGGATCGCTGGCAAGGGTGCCAGCCCGTGGATGATGCACTTTGACCACGCCGAAATCGAAGAAGGCCCGATGGGTTTTATGGTCGAAGACCGCCACCTACGCCGCGCGTTTCTGGATGCAATGGCGGCAAGCCCGCTGATCACGCAATTGTCCGAAGAAACCGTTGTTTCCCAATCTGTTGAACCTGCTGCGGTCAGTGTCACGCTCGCCTCTGGCAAGGGTATTACCGGATCAATTCTGATCGGTTCCGACGGGCGCCGCAGTGGCACGGCGGAACGCGCAGGGATCAAACGCACGGGCTGGGGCTACGGCCAGACCGCCGTGGTTTGCGCCGTCACCCATGACAAACCACACGGCGGGATCGCGCACCAGTTTTTCATGCCCGCCGGACCGCTGGCCATCCTGCCGCTAACCGAAAACCGCAGCTCCATTGTCTGGAGCGAAACAGACGCGCGCGCCGCAGAACTGGCCGCGATGAATGACGCGGATTTTCTGGATGCGCTGCGCCCTGCCTTTGGCAGTTTTCTGGGGCAAATCAGCCTGACCGGCGCGCGGTTCAATTATCCGTTGGGGCTCACGCTCGCCAATAGTTTTATCGGTGACCGCATGGCGCTGATCGGCGACGCAGCCCACGGAATGCACCCGATTGCAGGGCAAGGTCTGAACGCAGGTCTGCGCGATGTGGCCGCACTTGCCGAAGTCCTATCCGACGCCCGCGCACGCGGCGAAGACATCGCTAGCCCCTTGGTTTTGCAGCGTTATCAGCAATGGCGGCGGTTCGATACGGCGACACTTGCGCTGGCGACAGACACGTTCAACCGGCTGTTTTCAAACGACAACCCCGTCCTGCGCAGCCTGCGCGATATCGGCATGGGTGTGGTAAACGGACTGCCCGGCCTGCGGCGCAGCTTCATCCGCGAGGCAGCAGGGCTATCAGGTGATTTGCCAAAATTGATGCAGGGATCATAAGGCATGACGGTCACCAAAGAAGACGAGCTGGATGGGCTAAAGGTCATTGGTCGCATCGTTGCGAACACGATGCTTACGATGGCAAAATCAATCGAACCCGGTATGACAACAGCAGAATTAGACGGCATCGGCCGCGCACTTCTTGAACGGCAAGGCGCTGTATCAGCGCCGGAATCCGCTTACGACTTTCCTGGTGCCACATGCATCAGCATCAACGAAGAAATTGCGCACGGAATTCCAGGTGAACGCGTGATTGCATCGGGCGATCTGGTGAATATTGATGTTTCGGCATCTAAAAACGGTTTTTTTGCCGATACGGGGGCGACGTTCCGCGTTGGTAACGTACGACCGTCGCTAAAAACGCTCTGCCAAGATGGTAAACGCGCGATGGAAATCGGCATTAAAGAAGTGCGGAGCAACAAGCCAATTGCAAATATCGGCAATGCCATTGGGCGCTTTGCAGTAGATCACAACTATACGCTCATCCGGAATCTTGCGAGCCACGGTGTTGGCAGATCGTTGCACGAATACCCCACCGAAATCGCAACATGGCCGACTCGCAGTGACCGCCGACGCATCAACAAAGGCTTGGTTCTCACGGTAGAACCGTTTTTGTCCAAAGGCGGGCTATGGGCAGAAGATGGCGACGACGGCTGGACGCTATATAGCACCCCACAGGCGCCTGTCGTTCAGTATGAACACACTGTCGTAGCCACTGATCATGGCGCGATTGTCGTCACGCGGCCCGGCTAGCCGAACACCTAATCCAGCTTGCGCGCCTCATCGACCAGCATCACCGGGATGCCGTTGCGGATGGGAAAGGCAAGATGCGCGTTTTTTGAAACAAGCTCTTGTTTCTCAGCATCGTATTCGAGCGTGGCTTGGGTCAAAGGGCAGACCAATGCTTCAAGCATTTTAGGGTCAAATTCTGTGTCGTTCATTGTAAGATCTCATCGCCTGATCCGCCGCTTAGGGCGAATTGGATTAAGGTTGTTAGTGTCTCGCGGCGGGCGCGTAGTGACGGCGCCTCGAGCAGGGCTTGTTTGTCTTCGGGGGCAAACGGGCAAAGCATGGCAAGCGAATTGATCAGCAGCTCATCTTCGGCCTCGCCCAGACTGTCCCAATCGGTAGACAGGCCTTTGTCGTCCAGAAACCGGCCCAGCATTTTCAGGAACGGGGCGCGGTCAAATGCGGGGTCTTTTTCGGCCGCACCAAAGTCGCTGTCAAACCCCGCCCAGTTCACATCGCAGCGGCGGTAAGGGGTAAAGCCTTCGACCTCTTGCGTGATCCGGAACCGCGACACGCCCGTCAGCGTGATCATATAGCGCCCGTCATCCGTTTCCGAAAACGCCGTGACCCTTCCTGCGCAGCCAATCGCGTGCAGGCGGCTGCTGTCATCAGCGCGCGCAAAAGGTTGCACCATCCCGATCAACCGGTGCGGTGTTTTCAGCACGTCTTCGAGCATTGCCAAATAACGTGGTTCAAACACTTGCAACGGCAGCCGTGCGCGCGGCAATAGCAGCGCACCCGGCAGCGGGAACACCGGCACAACAGCGGGCAGATCAGCAATCACTTTCATGCCCGCCAGCCTAGGCCGAACCCGCGATTATGCAAATATCAATGACGACAATTTGCGCCGTCCGTTCAAGACAATCGGATCTTTTGCCTCGCGGGCATCAAAAATCTTGAATAATTGCGCCTTGGCGGCCCCATCATTCCATTCGCGGTCGCGGCGGAACAATTCCAGCAGCTGATCAACTGCGCCTTCAACATCGCCATTGGCATGGAGCGCAATCGCCAGATCCAACCGTGCCTGATGGTTTGCAGGGTCTGCTTCAACCACCGCCTGCAGTTCTGCCACAGGCCCCGCATTTGCGGCCTCGCGGGCAAGGGTGATCTGCGCGTGCACAGCTTCGAGCAGCGGATCGGTCGAGATTTCGGCAGGCGCGCCGTTCAGGATCGCTTCGGCTTGATCAATGTCATCGAGCGCAAGATATGACCGCGTCAGCCCCGCATAGGCAGGCGCGCTGTTGGGTTCCTCTTGCAAAATGGCGGCAAAGGTTTCAGCCGCATCCGCAACCGCACCTTCGGCCAGCATCTGCTCGGCGGCTTCAATTGCGGCCGATAGCCCTTCGGCCTCAGGGTCGCCAGCGAGCGCTGCGATTTTTTCGACAAAGGCGTTGATCTCTGACGGCGGCAGCGCGCCTTGGAACCCGTCAACGGGGCGGCCCTGATAGAATGCATATACGGTCGGGATCGACTGCACCTGCAATTGACCAGCATAGGCCTGATTGGCGTCAACGTCGATTTTCACCAGTTTGACCCGCCCGCCGGCCTTTGTCACGGCCGCCTCGATTGCGGGGCCAAGCGTTTTGCACGGGCCGCACCATGGCGCCCAGAAATCCACGATCACGGGAACGGTTTGTGATGCCTCGATCACATCTGCGGCAAATGACGCATCTGTGGCGTCCTTGATCAGATCAGCGGGGGCTTGCGGGGCAGCGTTCAATTCCAGCATGGCCTGTCTCCTTGTTCAAATTCCCCGCATATATGTGCGTTCTGGCGCGCAAGTCCAAGAGGCAATGACACTTTACCGCAGTGCAATGCCCAACTAGCGTGGCGGCATGACAAAAACATTGATGACATTCGGCGATAGCAACACCCACGGCACCCCGCCAATCGAAAAACGCGGGACCTATGCGCGTTATGGCGTTGGCGTTCGCTGGCCGACCGTGACTTATGCGGCATTGGGGGCCGGCTGGGACATGGTCGAAGAAGGCCTGCCCGGCCGCACAACGGCCCATGCCGACCCGCTGATGGGCCCACATATGGACGGGCAATTGGGCTTGCGCATCGCATTGCAAAGCCACGGGCCGATTGATCTGCTGACCATTATGCTGGGCACCAATGACCTTAAGGCGCATTTCGGACTGACCCCTGAAGGGATCACCGCAGGGGTGGCCGGATTGCTGGCCATTGCCCATTGTGACGAATACCAGACACGGCACGGCGGGTTTGAGGTCATGTTGATTTGCCCGCCATTGGCCTTGGAGCAAGGGCCGCTTTCAGATGTGTATTACGGAGCCGCTGCGAAATCAGCCGCGCTTGCCCCGCTCTATGCAGGGCTTGCACGGCATTGGCGCGCAAAGTTTCTGGACGCTGGCCAGCACATCAGCCCCAGCCAGACAGACGGTGTGCATTTTGAGCCTGACGCGCATGTCACGCTTGGGCGCGCTGTCGCGGCGGCGATATGACCCCTCGTTTGGCAGCGATTGCGGTTGTATTGCACGAAGGCAAGGTGCTGCTGGCACAACGCAAGAACCCGCCCGACGCAGGGCTGTGGGGATTTGCGGGCGGTCATGTGAATTTGGGTGAAACGGCGATGGAAGCCGCCGCGCGCGAATTGCTTGAGGAAACAGGGGTGGTCGCAACGCCTGATCGCTATCTGACAAACCTCGATATCATTGTGCGTGACGTTGACGGGGAAATCGCGCACCATTTTTTATTGGCGGCGGTGCTTTGTCACTATGTTTCGGGCGCGCCGGTCGCGTCTGACGATGTCAGCGATGCGCGCTGGTTTTCAATCCAAGACATCGCGACCCTGAACACCAGCGCAAATGTTACTGACGTGATCGCGCTGGCACAGGCCGCCTATTCGACAACGCCGACAATCGGGCCAAGCTGAAACCCGAAATCGGACCGGCGCAGGTCTGTCGCATAAAGCCGCGATATTTTACCGTCAAAATATAGCGCATTGGGGGTTTTTAGCACGTCACGGAAAAAGCTGCCGAATTCATGAAACGTCACAGCATTATTCGAAATTGCAAAAATGGCCCGCGCGCCGTCTGCGCTCGTGCCGACCCCGTTGCGGATATAGCGCGATGTGCTGTCGATCAGGAAACGGGGGTGTAACGCCCCCGCAATCACAAGCATCGGGCCGGATTGGGTCGCGTCGCGGCAGCTTGGGGAAAGTTCAAGAAAGCGAAGCGTCTCGTAAACCTGCGCAGACCCGTCATTGATGCAAAACACGCCATTGGGCAGTAGCCCGAAATTACCCGGACCGGCATTCGGGACCACACGCATTTCGGCGATACCGTTTTCGACATAATGTCCGACAGGTGCGCGATCATCATGATACATGCCTGCGTTCATCGCAAAGACAAGGGTCTTGTCTGCAACAAAATCGTCGACAGCGGCAAAGCTGCCCAAGATCGCGCCATTATCATCGCGCAAGAACAAGCGCAGGTCTTCGGCGGTCACGTCGACTTCGCAAGTGGTATAGCTGTTTCCGGCATGTTCGACATCCGCGCAGGTCACCGCGCCCGCAGGCACCGCATAGCATAGCATAGCAACCGCAAGCGCGCGCATTAGTCGTCGATGTCCTGACGCACATGATCTTCCGCCAAAAGCGCGCGGGTCGCGTCCATCTGGTCAAAAGTGCCGTCGATTTCAAACCGCAATTCGGGCGCGAATTTCATCGTGCCGCCTTTGACCACCAAATGGCGGATTTCATAGCGGTTGCGCCGCATCGCAGCGAGCGCCTCTTCCTTGCCGTCGCCTCCCAACGGCAGGATAAACGCGGTCGCAATGCTTAGGTCCGGAGACATCCGGACTTCGCCCACGGTGATGGACATGCGGTTGAGTTCAGGATCATGCACGTCGCCGCGCTGCAGGACCTCGGAAAGGATTCGGCGAAACTGTTCGCCCACGCGCAACATACGTTGTGTGGGTGCCTTGCCGTCGCGATTTGATTTCTTAGCCATGCCCCACATTTAGGCGCGTTTGACGCCAATGCCAAGCAAGGCTTTGCACCGGCGGCATTCCCCCGCTAAGAGAGGGTAATCGCGAAGGAACAGACCATGACACAGACACCCGGCATCGTCATTACAGGCGGATCAGGCGCAATGGGCCAGATGTTGATCAAAACCGTATTGGAATCAGACAAATGCCATCTGGCAGGGGTTGTTGACCGTGCGGGGCATGACTGGATCGGGCGCGATATCGGCACCGCAATGGGTGGTGCTGCGGTTGGCGTGACTGTGACAGATAACGCAGCGGAAGCGTTTGCAGGTGCGCAGGCCGTGATCGATTTTTCGGCGCCTGTGGCAAGTGTTGCCTTTGCCGCCCTCGCTGCCAAAGCCGGAATTGTGCATGTGGTCGGCACGACCGGACTGGCCGATGAAGACATCACCGCGATCAACGCCGCCGCGCGCGATACAGTCGTTGTGCGGGCGGGCAATATGTCGCTTGGCGTGAACCTGCTGGTCAAACTGACCCAGAAAGTTGCCGCAGCGCTCGACGAAGATTTTGATATCGAGATTATCGAGGCCCACCACCACCGCAAGGTCGATGCCCCGTCAGGCACCGCGCTGATGCTGGGCGAAGCCGCCGCCGAAGGGCGTGGTGTCGTGCTCAATGACGTGCGCGACAGCGGGCGCGACGGGATCACAGGGGCGCGCAAACGTGGCGACATCGGGTTCAGCGCCATCCGTGGCGGCGATATTGTGGGCGAACATGATGTGATGTTCGCAGCCCCCGGCGAACGGATCGTGCTGCGCCACATTGCAACCGACCGTGCGATATTCGCACGCGGCGCATTGAAGGCCGCGCTGTGGGGGCAAGGCAAGACACCCGGCGCCTATGACATGATGGATGTTCTGGGGCTGTAGCGCAGGCGTTGGTCTAGCGCGTGCAATGCGATTGCTTAACGATTTGGCAATCTCGCGGGACTATTCTTCTGTTCGTCTACTGATTTTATATGTCTTAGGTTTCATTCATCCCCTTACGCACCCTTTCGAGTGCGGCATCAAGAAACGTAATCACATTTTCGATCTGCAATGTCCGTTCTTTAAGTTCGTCAATTTTGGCAACCAGAACATTTTCAGCCTGCGAAGGATCGCAACTGTCAAAAAACGCATTCATCAATTCGCGCAGGTCGGCGATTGAAATGCCAGCCGATCTGGCGCCGGTGACAAACTGCAACTGCAACAAAACATCATCGCCATATTCGCGATAGTTATTGGTCTCGCTTTGACTCGCCGTTGACGTAATTAACCCGTTTTTCTCGTACAGCCGAATAGTGTCGCGGCTAAGGCCGGATTTTTCGGAAAGCTCTCCTATTTTCATCACTCACTCCAAAACCGTGGACCGTGGTCTATTGTTTTTTGTTTCAAGTTCACTTATGTAATATCCCGAATCGAATTGCAACCAAAGACACCGGACAGGACAGCACATGCCACATAGAATTGCGATTATTGGGGGCGGCTACGTTGGCATCGAACTTGCCAAGTCACTCGAAAACATTGCCGAAGTCACATTGATCGAACAAAACAGCCACTTTGTGCATGCGCCCGCGATGGTGCGCGCCGTCGTTGATCCCTCGATCCTTGCGCGCGCGCTCATCCCTTATGACACGCTGTTGCAACGTGGCCGTATCGTGCGCGCGGTTGCGCAATCCGTCTCTGAAACCGGTGTGACGCTTGCATCCGGCGAAGAAATCGCTGCCGACCATATTATTGTCGCGACGGGGTCACATAATGCGGTGCCGTTCAAATCCAATGGCGGGGACATCGAAAGGTTGCGGGCGGCAAATGCACGGGTTCACGACCAACTTGTTGCGGCAAAGACCGTGGCCATTGTTGGCGCAGGCGCCGTGGGCACAGAGCTGGCAGGTGAAATTGCCCATGCCTTCCCCGAAAAATCCGTTCATCTGGTTTCAAGCGAATCCGATCTTTTCCCACAACATCCGGCCAAGCTGGGGCGCGCATTGACCGCAAAGTTGCAGGCATCCGGCGTTTCGCTGACATTTGGCGTGCGCGCGCAAAACCTGCAAAGCCTGACAGAACCCTTTGCAGGGACCTTGTCGCTTTCCAATGGCACCGAAATTGCGTCCGATCTGGTTTTTCCCGTCATCGGCAGCAAAGCATCGTCGTCATTGTTGCAATCGCTGCCAGGCGCGCAGTTGGGCCAGGCCGAACGGATCAAAACAGACGCTTGGATGCGCCCTTCACAGCTGCGCAATGTCTTTGCCGCAGGCGACGTGGCAGAGGCGGGCGATGCAATGACAATCGTCAGCGCGAGCCGTCAGATTTCTTGGCTCAAAAAGACACTAAAGGCCGTGATCGCGGGCAAAAACCTCGAAGACCTCAAACCCT
This sequence comes from Yoonia tamlensis, assembly GCF_900115105.1. GTDB lineage: Bacteria > Pseudomonadota > Alphaproteobacteria > Rhodobacterales > Rhodobacteraceae > Yoonia > Yoonia tamlensis. The sequence continues at coordinate 534,942 of NZ_FOYP01000002.1, read as the reverse complement.
ATACCCCATGGGGCCCCAAGGCGCCGTTCCTTGTACCACTGGGACCAAAAATCGGGAATTCCTTTCTTGGGGCCTTCACCGCAGGCGATTTTCTAACACGGAAATTGAAAGGCACGGATTTGTTCCTTTCCAAATACAACAAACTCTTGGGTCGCGACGCGTGATCTAGGTCATCAATGGCGTTGAAAACGATCCGGTCTTTGATCGCCTAGGTCAGAGACCGGATCGTTTTGGCTTAATGGTCGCTGGCCACCCTGCTTGCCCCCCAATTTGCTGGACGCAGCCGCCGTCAAAGGGCGTGGAATTAGGCGACGAGCGCGACAGCGGGCGCCTATGACATGATGGATGTTCTGGGGCTGTAGTGCTGGGCTCATAAAATGGCCAAACCATGCGACACAGCCCCTAGCCAAAAATAGCGCGCGTCATATGCAAAGACCCGCTATGCGGGTCAACCCGACCATATGTTGTTGAATTACCAATTTGTGGATTTGGCCTGTCTGAACATTCGGAGCGTCATTTTCTGCAACCTAGGATAGGTTTATCCTCGACATCTGGTTCAAACTTCGACTTGATCTGCAACTGCCACCCTAACAACACCAACGGGTATAAAATTGACCAACTTGAAATCGATATTGTTTGCAACTTTTTGCCTCGCCCAGCAGGCTGCAGCCGAAACCGAAAGCTGCGTACAAATTGGCTCTCAGTGCCAAGAACGTTCACGCCAAAGCCTATTCATCAGAAATGCGGTGGATCTTGCGGCATTGAACGACATCGCAAATGCACCTTGGCTTACTGTCGTTAGCATTTCAGGGCACGAAGATTATGCTGGCGAAATCGATCTCAGCTTTGTTGCGCACCTTCCCGAATTAGAAAGCTTGAGTTTAGATGAACTTGGGCCTATCGACGCGCAGGCAATTCAAAGCAACTCATTGTCATCGCTGAACCTGACGAATAGCCAACCCAACGACTACGTGTTTGTTGCCGCACTCGAAAATTTGCAAAATCTGCACCTCAACAACGCACTGGACAGGCTTGCATCCCTTCCATTGGATGGACTGAACAGCCTAACCGGACTTGCAATTATTAACTCGGAAATAGCATCTATTGCGGGCATTGAGCGGCTTGAAAACCTGAATAGGTTGGCCATCACAAACACGGCCGTTTCTGATCTTGCGCCACTTAGCGGTCTAAACCTAACCCATGTGACCTTAGCGAGCGATAAAATCGAGGATCTATCTCCGCTCGGGAACAGTACTGAAATCACGCATCTTGTCATCAAAGGCTCGGGCATCACTTCGCTCGACGGCCTTTCACTTGGCCCATCCCTCGTTCATATTGACGGTTCCGAAAGTGAACTGAGCGACATTTCAGCAATGCAAACCGCAACGAATGTCGAACGCGCCCTATTTGAAAATGCGAACATCACCGACGTTATGTCCCTCGCTGGGAAATCGCATCTCCAACAAGTGGACCTTCGGAAGAACCCGGTTTCCGATCTGTCGGCGTTTGGGATTGGGGCATTTCCAAACCTCACAATACTCGACCTCAGCGATACGCTAGTCTTTGATTTGTCACCTTTGCACAATCTTACCAGTGTTGAGAGACTTTCCTTATCCCGTATTCCAGCAACAGACCTGACCCCTCTTGCCGGAATGGCCAGCGTAGAAGCTCTGTGGCTAAACGACACTCCGGCGGATGATCTATCGCCCTTACTGAATATGCCTGCGCTTGAAGGGTTCATTGTTGATGATCAGCAGTTCGTCACGAAAGAAAATCTGCCCGCATACATGGAAACAAGATAGAGTTTTACGCGTATGCTGAGGCACGATCACATATCTGGCCGACAATGTTTGCCTCTTAATAATCCCGCTCAAAGAACACACCCACACTGGTTTCACCGTCTTGGTCAACGCTACCTTTGGCCGTTATTTCATTGGTGATATCAAGGTTCAGGTTAATTTCCGTGCTGCCGTCGCTGGTGATGGTGACATCTGTATAGACGTTATCGCTCAGGTATTTGCCCGCGCGCACAGCGGCATTGCCTTCGTCGTCGGTCGTCACATCAAAATCATCAAGCCCAATGTTTTGCCGCAACCGGTCCACGGCCCCACCGCCCTTGCCCGCAAGCGTGCTGACCGCTGCCGCAAGCTGCACGGCTTGCAACGGGCTGATGCTTTGCAGATCGCGGCCGAAAATGAGCTGCGACAGGACCTCGTCTTGGGGCAGTTCGGGGATCGATTCAAACGTGACCTCGGGTGCACCAGCGGGCCCTTCGACGATGATGTTGATTGTGGTGCCGCTGGCGGTTTGCGTGGTTGCGACCAGCCGCAGGAACGGGGAAAAATCCCCCTGCATTGTCGCGCTGCCTTCGGTCAGATCAAACCGCTGCTGCAAAATATCAATCCGCCCGCGCACCAGTTCAAACCGCCCGACTGGCACGACATTTGCGGTGGTGCCGCCAATCGTCAGCTGCCCGCCCAGTTCCGCATCAAGCCCGCGCCCGCGGATAAATATCCGTGAAGGCGCATCAATCACGATATTGAGCGGATAGGCGCGTTTTGACCCGCTGCCGCCACTGGTTTCATCGGCCTGTCCGACACCCGCACGCTGCATCGTCTGGCGCACCGCAGCGCCCGCATTCAGATGCACCACATCGGGCAGATCGCCGAGCGACGAAATGCTGGACGACGGCACCTGAATATCGGTCTGCCCAAGCGTCAGCCGTCCGTCAATCCGCGCGCCACCGCCAAGCGGGCCGTTCATCGTGATTTGCCCGTTCACAATTGTCGCATACAATTCAGGGTCTTGCTGCACAACGTCATTGAACAAAAGCGTCAGATCGGCCTGCCTTGCACCCGTTAAGGCAACCGGTCCGCGGATCGCCAGACTGCCGCCGCCTTCGACGCCTGCGCGCAGGTCGATTTGCGCGCCTGTACCTGTCAGGTTGATTTGCCCGCCAATATCCGACAGCGCCTGTTTGAATGTCGGTGCCGTCAGCCGCCCGTCGGCAAAGGTCACGCGGCCGCTGACCGATGTCAGCGCTGGCGGTCCGTTCACGTCGATATCAAAATTCGCAGTGCCGCTAAGCCGCCGTGGCTCGATCGCCGCATTGGCAAGCGCAAGCGGCGCGGCCCCGTCGATACGCAGGGCCATTTGCAACGACTGGTTGACCGTTCCGCTGATGTTTGCCTGCAATCCACCTGGGCCTGTGCCTGTGGCATCAATGCCCCAGTTGCCCGCCTCATCAAGCGAGGCCGATCCGGTTGCGCGCACTGGCCCGCTGATCTGGTCGGTCAAAACGCCAACATCACGCAAACTGGCGTTAAAGCGCCCCTGCCCGTGCCCCGCCGCGCCGTTCAACGCGCCAACGATAGACAACTGCGGGGTCGATAATTCCAACGTGCGCACGCCCAAGATACCATCCGCCAAGCCGATCGTTGCATTCACACGGCCGACGCCTGCAATCAACGGATCAAGGCTCGGATTTGAAAGCTGCAGGTCCTGACTGCGCGCAGAGATTTGCAGGTCAAAGCGGCTCAGATCCGGCAGGATGTCACCGGATGCGGTAAACGCGACCTGCCCCGAAACAGACCGGCCCACCAGTCCGGCATAGGCGGCGATATCTGTCAGTTCGCCCGTCAGTTCGCCCGCAATCGGGTAGCCCTGCGCAGCCGTGCCAATCGCCGCATCAAGGCCAAGCGTTGCGCCTGGCCCCGATAGCCGCACCTGGGTTTGCGTTGTCGCATCCGGACCCGGAGTCGCGGTCACACTGGCCGCAATCGGGCCGGACAGGCTCGGGTCCAGCAGGCCCGCGTCAAAGACCCGCAGATCGATATCCGCCTGAGTTGCGCCGCCATTGTCGATTGTCGCGGCACCGCGCAGTGCCAGCGCGGGCGTTGTGACAGCGATATCCGACAGCGAAAGCTGTCCGTCAGCAGGGCGCGCAACAGAAACCGCAACCTGTCCCGCCCCTGCCAAAAGCGGATCAATTCGCGCATTCCCGATTTGCAGGTCGGTCGTCTCAGCCGCAATATCAACGTCAAAGCGGCTGCCGTCGCCCAGCAACACACCATGCGCCGTGACTTCGGCACGCCCTGCAACGGGTTGTCCGGCCAAATCCGCATAGCGCGACAAATCGGTCACCACCGCGGTGATCGCGGCGTTGATCGTCTGACCTTGGGATGCGGGGTTCAGCGTTGCATCGGCCTGAAAACTTGCCGCAGGGCCAGTGCCATTCACCGATATTTCTGTCGTGCCGCTGTGCGTGCGGGCGATATCCCCGCGCAAGGACACAGGTCCGGTCAGATCGGGCAGGATCACCGCGACGTCTGGCAACAGCGCGGTGAACTGCGCCTTGGCCCCCGCGTTGGTCAAATCGGCACTTGCCGTTACGGCTGCGGCGCTTGTCTCGATTTGCAGATTTTCAAGCCGCGTGCCTGTCGTGTCGCGCAGAACACGGGCCGCTATTGTGCCAACACCGGCCAGCACGGCATCTGCCTGCGCATTACCAATCGATAGCCCGTTGGTTTGCCCCGCAAGCGTGATGTCAAACAGCCCGTCCAAAGGTGTCATCGCGGCTTGCAAATCAAGCGCGGTATCGCCGCCCAGCGCCTGACCGGTCAGGGTCGAAAACCGGTCAAGACCCGTCACCGCAACCCGCGCGTTCGCTTGTGTTTCAAACCCTGTGCGCGGCCCGTCTATGATTGCATTTGCATCAATATCGATCCCCGCGCCGTGCAGCGTTAGCTGGGTGATTTCGGTCGGTTCTTCTTCCGTCCGGTTTGCAGTGAATACGCCCGCAATACTATCACCAAGCGCGCGCGCTGCCCCCGCATCGTCAAGCGACAGCCCCGTTGCGCCATAGGCAAGATTGGCAGTGAACTGCCCGATCTGATCGCCTTCGCCGGATTTGAGGATACCGCCGCCACGCAAGTGCAGCGTTTCGATCCGCAGTCCGGGGCGGTCAAATCCGGTGGTCGTGATATCGGCCCGCCAGTCATCGGCAAGCTGCGCATCATAGCTGACCACAATTTGCGCGCCATTCACAAAGGTCTTGGGCCCCGTAAGCGGCAACAGTACCGGCGCATCGCCGACAGGGGTTATCGCGCCTGTCAGGTCGATCATTTCCGGCCAGCCCTGTGCACCGATCTGCATCGCCCCGGTCAGCGATACGCGGCCTGCGTCAATTGTGATGGCCGGAATATCAATCCGGCCCGTGTCCGACAGAACTGCCGCCGCAGAAAGCTGCGCGTCAGTGCCAAAAAATCCTTGGTATTCGGGGTTGAACAGCGGCGAAATATCCCCGCCCACATCCAATGAAATCCGGCGTTCGCCCGCCGCATTGCGCAGCGCGAACCCGCCGTTCAGCCTGTCCTGACCGTCGGTGGCAATCGCAATTGAGGCCGCGAAATCGTCGATCGGGGCGGTCCCTGTGACCCCCAGTTTGATCGCCGGACGGCCCGGCAGATCAAGCATGCGCGCGGCAATCCCGTCGGCGCCCTCTTCTAGGTTCAATAGCAGGTCAAGCACCTGCGTTTCATTGGAATAACCGCCGTTGATTTCAAACACGCCGGATTTTGCGCCCAGCCGCGTCGCGACAATCTTGGCTGTACCTTCACCGCCGCCCAATGCGGCCTCGCCCGTGAGGCTGACCGAGATTTCTTCGCCCAAAAACGCATCGCCAAGGATGATTTCGTCGATATCCAACTGGCCAAGCGTGATCGAAACAGGCAGTTCCGGCAGGGCAAAGGGGGTTGCCTCGGCGCTGGGGCCGGCGGCATCTTCGGACAGGGGCGGACGCGCGACGATAATGCGCGCCGCGCTTAATTCCTGCACCTCGATCGCGCCGCGCAACAGGGCACTGCGGCTCCAGATCAGGACGATATCTTCGAGCGTCAGCCAAACCCCTTGGGCATCGGCCACCGTCAGCACATCAATTGTCGCGTTCGAACTTAGCGCGCCTGCGAACCCTATGATATTCACATCACGGCTGACGCCTGAAAGATTTTCCTCGATCAGATTGGTAAGGTAACCTTTGTCCTCGTCCGCTTGGGTCTGCGCATAGGCACACAGCGGCGCAAAAAGGCAAAAAAGCGCAAAAATATGTCTCAAAACGCTTGTCCAATCCCGATATAGACCTGCACATCCTGGCCTGCGTCATCGCCGCTGGCCTGTGTCGCGATGTCAAGCCGGATCGGCCCGATCCCCGTGTCATAGCGCAGGCCCACGCCCGCACCTGCATGCCAGTCACCTGTTTCGAACGGCAGCGCGGTATCGCCGACCTGACCGATGTCATAGAACCCGACCAAGGCGATTTTTTCGCGAATGTTATAACGCGCCTCAAGCTGTGCGCCGGCAAATGACGTGCCCCCTGACGTCACAAATTCACTGCCATTCCATGTCTCGATGCCCAGTGATTTATAAGGCTGGCCGCGTACCGTGCCACCGCCGCCCGAATAGAAAAGATAGTCGGCAGGGGCTTGGGTTACGTCGGCTCCCGCAACGCTGCCCAACTGCAACCGCGCGGCAAGCGTCAGATCCTGATCCTCGCCAAAGCTAAGATATCCACGCGCATCACCATAAATGCGCGCGCCGTTCAGATCATCGCCAAGGCTGATGAACGGGGTCGCAGAAACATCAATATAAAAGCCGGATTTTGCGTTCGTGTCGCTGTCACGCCTGTCATAGGTCGCATCAAGCGGCAGGGTAAAAAGCGTATAGTCGCGCGTGCCGAATTCCGTCTCTTCGCGCGCGGTCAAAAGGCCAACCCCCGCACGTACGGTCAGATCGTCGCTCAGCATCCGCGAAAAGCCGGTTTCAATCGCAAACTTATCGGTCAGGTAATCCGGCTCGTCCTCGCGCGATAGTTCCGAGGTGATAAAGAAATCCGTATCCGGTCCATAACTTGCAGGTCTGTTGAAACTGGCGCGCAAACTGTAATCCGTGCCCCCCGTTTCGCCGTTGATGCCAGCAACTTCGCCGTCGACGCGCAGCCGTTCGGCACCGCCAAGCAGGTTGCGGTGCAGCCAGAAAGACGACACCGTCAGCCCTTCGATGGAAGATACCTCGAGCCCGAAGCCGAAGCGGCGCGGTTTGGATTCGTCGAGCTGCACCGTCATCGGCAGGATGTTTCCGGCAATCAGATCGTCGGCTTGGGTCATCGCAACGCTGTCGAACGCGCCTGTGCGGCGCAACCTGCGTTCAGCCGCTGCAATTTCGGCGGGCGCATAAGTATCGCCCGTTGGCAGCCCTGCAATTTGCACGATACGCGCCTGCCGCACGTCTTGGTTGCCCGTCACCGCCAGATCGCCAAAGCGCACCAGCGGCCCGGCATCCAGCGCGATTGCAACATCGAGTTTCTCGTCGGCGTGGCGCGCGGTTATCCGCTGCGATGTGACGGCGGCCATCGCATGGCCCTGATCGCGCCAGCTGTCGATCCCGCCGGCCACGGCCGCCGCAATTTCACCCGAACGCGCAGGTTGGCGCGGGCCCAAATCCTGCGGCAATTCCGCGCCCGCAGGCAAAGGCGCAATTGCCACATCGCCAAAGGTAAATCTTGGACCAGGCACAACGTTGATCACGACCTGCGAAATCTGTGCGGGCGCTGCAAGCGGCGCGATATTTGCGGCCTCGACCCCGTCCACCGTGATTGAAATCTGCCCCCCGTAATAGCCTTGGGCATAGAGCGCGGTCAAAAGCCTGCGGTAATCCGCGCGGGCGGCGGCGATATAATCTTGGGGGGCGGCTGTATCATCAAGCGCACGCAGCAAGGACGCATCATGCAAAGCCCCGCGCGCGTGGTCGCTGTTCAACTGCACCTCTTGGGCGGTCGCGCCTGATGTCGCGCACATAAAACCCATAATGAGCCATTTTGATCTGATCACGCGCGCACCTATTCCGATTTTGAAACAATAGTAACCAAGCGCGCAGGGCTTGGCCATTCACATAAACGCCACTTTAGCGCTTAGGCGAAAGGATCTTTTGGATAGGTCACATGCGCCAGATAAAGCCCCTGCGGCGGGCAAACCGGCCCACATGCCGCACGATCGCGCGCCTTGAGCGCCGCCGTCACATCATCAGGCGTCCAGCGCCCCGATCCGACCCGTTCCAAGGTGCCGACAAAGCTACGCACCTGGTTATGCAAAAACGACCGCGCGCGGATATGGAACTGATATTCGGTGCCAACATCGCGCGGAATTTCAACGACTTGCAACGAATCGAGCGTTTTGACAGGGCTTTTTGATTGGCAGATCGATGACCGGAAGGTTGTGAAATCATGCAGGCCAATCAGCCGGTCCGCGCCCGCCTGCATCGCGGCGGCATCTAGCGGATGGTTCACCCGCCACATTTGCCCCGCCTCTGACGTCAAAGGCGCACGACGTGCAAGAAGCCGGAACAAATACCGCCTCTCAAGCGCGCCGAAACGCGCGTGCCAGTCATCATCCACGCGCGCGCATTTCAAGATCGCCACAGGATTCGGTTTAAGATGGTAATTCAGCGCCTCGGACAGCCGGAACGGATCCCAGTCACGGCTCAGGTCACAATGCGCGACCTGCCCCGTCGCATGAACCCCCGCATCCGTGCGCCCTGCGGCCCCGATTGTGTGTTCACCCGGCTCGATTTTTGCAAGCGCGGCCTCGATTGCGCCCTGCACGGATGGCTGGTCGTTCTGGCGCTGCCACCCTGCAAAGGGTGCGCCATGATATTCGATAAGAAGGGCAAAACGGGGCATGCCCCCGATTAGGCGCGTGGCGCAGTAAAATCAATCCCTACACATCTGCGCCGCGCGTCCCTATCTTGAACCAAGGCAGCGAAAGGGCCCCGCATTGGTTTTCAGAGCGATCACAAATCAGGTGTCATGGGCCGCAGCCGAGATGGCCGACACATTGACCCACCCTTTTGCAGAACCGGTGATCCGGTTGGGCGTGACCGGTCTGTCGCGCGCAGGCAAGACGGTGTTTATCACATCCTTGGTCGCAAACCTGATGGACCGCGGGCGCATGCCACAGCTGACCGCCGCCGCCAGCGGCGCGATTACCGCCGCATATCTGCAGCCACAGCCCGATGATACGGTTCCGCGCTTTGCCTATGAAACCCATCTCGGGTGCCTGACCGCGCCAGCGCCGCAATGGCCCGAAAGCACCGACCGGATCAGCCAGTTACGCCTGTCGCTGCGGGTTCAACCCACCGGATTGCTGGCAGGGCTTTCCGGCCCACGCACGGTGCATATCGATATCGTCGACTATCCGGGCGAATGGCTGCTTGATCTTGCGCTGATGGATCAGACATTTGCGCAATGGTCTGCCGCCGCGCTAGCCCGCGCCAAAGGACGCCCCGCCGGAGACGCCTATATCACGCAGGCACAGGCCACTGACCCGAACGCATCGTTGGATGAAGGCACAGCGCAATCCTTGGCCGCTGCGTTTACCGCGCATCTGAACGCAAGCCGCGCGGCAGGGTTTTCGGACTGCACGCCAGGGCGGTTCATGCTGCCTGGCGAACTGGCCGGATCGCCGGTGTTGACCTTCGCGCCGCTGCAGGGTGAAAAATTTGCCCGCAATTCGCTGGGTCACGAATTTGAACGCCGCTTTGAAAGCTATAAACGCAATATCGTGCGTCCGTTCTTTCGCGATCATTTTGCCAAGATCGACCGCCAGATTGTGCTGGTTGATGTCTTGGGCGCGATCCACGCGGGGCCTGCAGCGCTTGATGATCTGCGTGGCACAATGGCGGGAATTCTGGGCGCGTTCCGCCCCGGCCGCAATGCCTTTCTGACCCGTATTTTCCAAGGGCGGCGGGTAGAAAAAATCCTGTTTGCTGCGACCAAAGCGGACCATCTGCACCACAGCCAGCACCCACAGCTGACTGCCATCACCCAAGCCATGCTGCGCCAGGCAAGCGACCGTGCCGGTTTTGCAGGTGCCAAAACCGGCGCAATGTCCATCGCCGCCCTGCGCACCACCGTCGAAGACACCGTCGATCACGCAGGCAAGCCGCTTGATGTGGTGCGCGGGCGGCTGCTTGAGACCGGCAAACAGGCCGCATTTTATCCCGGCGATCTACCTGATGATCCGGCGCATTTGCTATCGCCCGCCCGCGCGGGGGCCGACAAATGGCTTGATGCCGATTATTCGGTGATGCGGTTTGCGCCTGCGCCGCTAACCTTGCGCCCGGGTGACGGGCCGCCGCATATCCGCATGGATAAGGCGCTGCAATTCCTGATCGGAGACAAGTTATGAAACTACGGGCAGCCACTGCGGCGGACATTCCAAAAATCGCGCAGATCATGGGTGATTGGTGCGCTGATACCCCCTATATCCCCGCGCTGCATACCCGCGATCAAGACCGCAATTTCATCACCAAGGTCGTCGCAACCCAAGACGTGCTGGTCGCTGATCACAACGGCGTGCAAGGGTTTATCGCGCGCGATGGCGAAGACATCGAACAGCTTTATGTCGCAGCAGGCGCGCGTGGGCGCGGGATTGGCAGTGCTTTGCTCGCGGCCATGAAAGCGCGCAGTGATAGGCTAGAGCTGTGGTGCTTTCAGGCCAACACCGGCGCGCGGCGATTTTATGAACGACAGGGGTTTAGCGCCGGGCGGATGACCGACGGCGCAAGCAATCAAGAAAAGCTGCCTGATATTCGGTATTTGTGGAGGGCAGACGCATGAAAAAAGGCCCTGTTCTGATCGACCTTGACGACGACCAGTCGGCGCAGCCCGACACGGCGCCGCCTGTGCCTGACCTTTTGAACCCGCCCCAAGGTGCGGCCATGCAAAAGGTCGCCGCAATCGCCGCGCGCAAACCATCGCGACTGGCGCGGCTTTTCTGGTCCGTGGCGGTTTCACTGATCGGGTTCATCGTATCCTTGGCCGCTTGGGATTACGTAACCGGATTGCTGGCGCGGTCCCCCGTTCTGGGTGGTATCGCGACCGCGTTAATCGCGGGGTTACTGCTGGTCCTTGGCGTTCTGGCGCTGCGCGAAATTGCCGCGTTCGGACGGCTTAAGAAAATCGACAGGGTCCAACGCCAAGCCAATGATGCGCTTGCCACAGGTGATCTGAAATCGGCGCGCGCGGTGACAGCCGCGCTTGACCGGCTTTATGCCGCAAGGGAAGACACCGCATGGGGCCGCGCAGAGCTGCAAACGCGCGGGGCGGATATGCTGGACGCTGACGGATTGCTTGGGCTTGCGGAAAACACGGTGCTGGCCACGCTTGATGCCAGTGCCGAGCGCGAAGTTGAAGCCGCCGCGCGTCAGGTCGCGACCGTCACAGCGATTGTGCCGCTGGCACTTGCCGATCTTTTCACGGCACTGACCGCGAACCTGCGGATGATCCGGCGCATTGCCGAAATTTATGGCGGGCGCGCGGGCACCTTGGGAAGCTGGCGGTTAACCCGCGCGGTGCTGGCGCATCTGGTTGCGACGGGTGCTGTGGCGGTTGGCGATGATCTGATCGGGTCAATCGCGGGCGGCGGGGTCTTGTCCAAGGTGTCGCGCCGCTTTGGCGAGGGCGTGATCAACGGGGCCTTGACCGCGCGGGTCGGTGTCGCCGCAATCGAGGTCTGCCGCCCCTTGCCGTTTCACAGCCGCGCACGCCCGTCGGTCACGGGTTTGGTACGCCGCGCGCTGACCGGACTGTTTGGCAAGACATAATCTACCAGAAACGGGGCGCTGGCCCGATGGGTAAAGGGCCAAGCGACATACGCCCGTCACGAAATTGCAGCGGAAATTCGGGCGCGCCGCCATCCACAGCCAGTGCGTTCGCAAAGGTCACATAGGTTGGCGCAAGCCCAGCGTCGATCGCCCCTGCGGCAACCATCAGATCAATAATTTCGCGCCATTGATCCGACCGAAATGTGATGCGCCCGTCCGGATTGCCCAAAGGATCAATATCAAACGCGCCTTGGGCGCGGATTTCAACAGGCCCCCAGATCAATGTCAGATTGCGCAGCGTGAACCGCGTGGCTTTTGGGGCGGGGCCGCGCCCGTCAACCGCGTGGCGGTCAAGCGGCCGGTCAAATGTCAGCGCGCTATCAAACACAGCGCGGGTCAAGACAGCACCCAAGACGCCCGTCGGGTCAATTTGCTGCGCGACCGGCATAGGCAGCGTAATCCGGTCCGCGTCAAAATAGGCGTCATAGCGGTTCTCAGCCGCAGGCGCCGCACGCAGCGCCACAAGCGCGCGATCCAAGCCAAGCTGCCAGCCAAAATCAGAAGCAACAGCTACGCCACCCACCGCGACCGCCGCATCATCAAACGAAAGCGCGGTATTTGCCGCGACACCCGCGCTTGCGCGCAGCCCTTCGGCAGTTATCTGCAAGGTCTGGCCGCCGATCCGCAGGGTTTGGTCGTCGGCAAATGCCGCAATCACGCGATTGGGTTGATAGCTCAGCGCAAACACCTGCAAGAACGGCGCTGCCCACTGCCAATCCGCGCCGCGCGGTGCAATGGAAATATCAGACAAGGTTGTGTCGAATCTTGACGGAAAACCCAGCGTGTTCATGTCAGAATAGGTCAGATCCCAACCTTCTGCACGGGCCTGCGCGATTGCCACCTGCGCGCCATGGGCAACAGCACGCGCGCCAACAAACCAATAGCCGCTGTAAAGCGCTGCAAGGAATAGGACAAAAAAGGTTAGTCGCCGCATGATGCTGCCTCTGGCTCGGGATTTGCGGGCAACTTAGCGGTTGGGCTTCAAAGGTGCGAGTACTACTTCTTTTCGACGGCTCGGGTGTTCGTCGTCAGCCGGTCAAGAATGTCATCGACTTGTGGAAAACGATCTTCGCTGGTGGTGTTTGAAGCGAAACCATGCGCGCCGGTCGATCGCAGTCCGGCCATACCGTTTTCTGGAAAATCCGGATTCATATCCGGCTTTTTGTCCTGTGCCATTTGGTTGCTCCCTAACGAAAGCCCTTTGCGGTTTCGCACATGTATTACACGTTGGTAATGCCGCAATGTTTGCGCAAACCTAAGCCGCGAAACAATCTGCCCCGAAAATTATTCTGCGCCTTATGGTGAACGCGATTTGCTAAAGATTGCACCGAAGCCCGTGAATTTCATCACAAATACAGTACGTTAGTGAATCACATTTTCCACGGCCAGCCACAATGATGCGATAGTTTTACAACAGCGCCTTACCCGCCTTACGGCAATCGAAAACACATAATCACCCTATACGTGCGACGCATGATTTTCAAGTTTCGATTCGGATTTCCATTTTGTTGGAATTTGCGGCGGTTTGGCATGCCCGGGTTCGATTTATGACGCACCACCGTAGATTTCGCGCGTTATGTGTCCAAACGCACACTCAACCTCAAGACCGGACGTTAGTTTAGCGCAAATGCAACACTTTGTGTTCCGATGCGCATCAAGAAAGGCCCTGTCATGTTCAGTCTTGCCCCGCCAATTGCCACCAGCAGCGACCGCGAATGGTGCTGGTTCTTGCGTGGATTTGGCAAGTCAGGCGACGTAATCGAACGCGCGCTTTATGCTATCGGCGTGATGGATCACAGCGGCTGGGCAACATGGCAGCATAGCAGCTTAACGGCCACGGGCGCACCTGTTGTGGTCAGGTTCGCCACCTGCGAACGCGCCTTGTCGATCATCACCGAGGTCGCAAACCCCGCGCACGATCCCGCGACGAAACTAGCAACAGCGTGCAACATCATTACGGCGCTAGGGGGCATAGCCCCTGATCAGGCATTCCGCGAGGTTATCAGCGCCGCGCAAGGGGCATCTGCCCTGACATGGGGCGCGTGTTTGGGCCTGCGCCACGATGGCAAGCAACTGCAATTTACGCTTTATGCAGAGCTTCCGGCAGAGGCGCACGACCTGTCCGCCTTGCTTTCCCAGATTGATCCGGGTGCATGTCAGGGGGCCTATATGCTTGCCTATGACACGCGGGGCAGGCGCATCACATATTATTGCAAACCCGACAGCACGACACCGCTGCCCGCCGTTTTGGGGGGCGCGCAACCGGTATCGACACGCAATGAAATGGGTGCCCCGCACAACCGCGCCTTTGCCATTGACCCCGCTACGGTATTGTCAGGGCAGTCACGGCTTGCCAGACAGGTAAACAGCTTTAAGCAAATCGTTTTTCGCCGGCACCCCTGCCTTGTTGACCACCAGCTAACTGAATTTCCAGAAACAGCCGTCGTCGGGAATATCTGGGTTACTGGCAACGGGCCGGACAATAAGGTCGTGTCTTTTGATCTTGCCGCACCTTGGATCGGGGCCGACCATCCTGTCGCGCTTGTTGTGTAAGGGCCACAGAGCCCAAGCCGGTTTTGCGGGCACCATGACCCGATAACGCAACATAATGGCGCCATATCTGCACATTTTTTAGACCGCGACCCTTGGGTCGCAACCGAAAACGGCAGGTAAAGTCAATTTCAGACTAGGAGACGCGGCTTGCGCCCCTATAGTCGCCTGCGGGGACGAAGGGAGAAACATGCCACAATTGGGAAAAACACGCATCGCGCGCAGGCGGGTTTTCAAATGACCCCGCAAGAATTACTGGATTTCAATCTGCCGTTGTTTGCGGGGGTAACCGCCGATGATCTGGCTGGCATTCCGCTCGCGGTATCCGAGAAAACATTCAGCGCGTGGCAAACGATATTTGACCAGGATGACGATTCCCATGACCTGTATTTCTTGCTCTACGGGTCGTTGCTGGCTGTTTACTGGACAAGCGAAGGGCGCGAGATCGTGTTTTCACGCTTTGCGATCGGGGCGCATTTTGGCGAACTTGCTGCATTGGACGGTACCCCGCGGTCATTGGCCGCCGTTGCGAAAACCGAAACCAAAGTGCTGATCCTGAAACGGGATTGTTTCTTGCGGCTGTTTAACGAGGTGCCGCCGATCCGCGACAGGATCACACGGCAACTGGTTGCGCGCATCCGCACCCTGACCGAACGCAATATGGAAATGACGACCCTATCGGTCGAACAAAGGGTTAATACCTATCTGCTGCGACTGGCCGCCGAACACGGTAAGCTATGCGTAGGCGCAGTCATTGAAAACGCACCCACCCATGCGGAAATTGCGGGGACTATCGGGGCGAACCGTGAAATGGTCAGCCGGTCGATCAGCAAGCTGGCCAAACGCGGGGTGATCAAATCCGCCCGCCAACGCATCGAATTTCTGGATCCCGCCGCGCTTTCCGAAGATCTATCTTAACGCTGTTTTAACCATGGCCCGATATCCCTTGCCCGTGCGCGGTTTGAAAGCACACAAAAGGGGAATGAATTCTGTGCGGTTATTTAGTTTATTGGGTCCTGAAGGCATTGTTGGGTTTATTGGTGCAAGCTGGTTTTTGTGTCGGCACCTGATAAGTTAATGCGCTGGTGCAATTGACCCGCCGAAAATCGGCCCTACCTTGGTGCTTAGCCAACCCAAAGGAATGCCGATGTTTTTGCGCGCCACCCTCACTGCTTTATTTGCGACCCTCAGCTTGCCCGCCGCTGCGGCCTGTGACGGCGAAAGCTATCTTGACCAGCTCACTCCGTCTGAACAGCAGCAACTGGCGACCGCAACCGCTGCTGTACCCTTTGGGCAGGGGTTGGTCTGGGACGCGCAAAAAGGCAATCAAAGCCTGCTGATTATCGGCACGATGCACATCTACGATGATCGGCTGAACGCGCTGATGATTACCCTTACTTCCAGCATCGCCTCTGCCGATTTGCTGCTTGTCGAAGCCACACCGGACGATCAAACGGCCCTGCAACAATTGATGATCACGGACCCGAGCCAGTTGTTTTTGACCTCCGGACCGGGCCTGCCCGATCTGCTTGACGAAGAAACATGGGATCTGCTTGCACAGGCCGCCGCCGATCGCAGCATTCCTGGGTTCATGATGGCAAAAATGCAGCCATGGTATGCGTCCCTGATGCTGTCCATGCCGCCTTGCGCGATGGCTGATGTCGTTGCGGGCAGGCTTGGGCTGGATCACATGATCATGAATGTCGCGGATGAGGCAGGCGTGCCGATGCAATCGCTCGAGGCATTCACCACGCTTTTTGCCGCCTTTCAGAGCGAAACGCTTGAAGATCAGATCGCTTATTTGCGCATGGGGCTACTTAGTGCCGACATGCAGCGCCCGATATTTGTGGCAATGCTGGACCAGTATTTCACCAAAGACATCGCCGGCCTGTGGGAAATGTCGCGGTTGACGCTCAATGATTTGCCCGGAATGGACGTGCAAACTGCCAATGAACTGTTTGCGCAAACCCAAGAAGCCATTCTAGACGAACGCAATCGCAACTGGATTCCGGTTATCACACAGGCAAGCGAAACACATGACAACGTGATCGTTGCTGCGGGTGCGGCCCATCTGATTGGTGAAAACGGCATCCTGAATTTGCTTCAAAACGAAGGCTGGACGGTAACGCGCGCGGATTAATCCTCGCCGTAGTCGGCCAGCCCTTGTCTGCCCGCCTCCGTCAGCCCGTAGACACCGCGTGCGACTCGTTCAAACCAGCCATAGTGGTCATCGGCCATGATTTTGGTTGCCTGCGGCACTTCGGCCCAGTCTTTGACCTTCGCGCCCTTGGACGGCCCGTGAATCGCCAGAAACCGCGCACAACGGACGGCGTCCTGGCGGTAGCCCGTCACAATTCCGTGGCGCGTGGCCCCGCCCGCATTCGGGTCGCCCTGTAACCGGTCAAACGCCCGCAAAAGCCGCGTTTTCTTTTTCTTGGACTTGCGCGCGGCATAGGGGCCGGGATCCGCGAGCACCTCGACAAACCCGTCGCGGGCGCGCACCGTCATCACACCAAGCCCCGCACGCCGCGCAAGGTTTACGTTTGCTTTCAATGCCTTAGCGCGTCCACCGGCGGGGACGGCGATATAGACATCATCCGTCAGCGCCAGCCGTTCGATCCCCTGGTGAAACAGCGCAAGCGAAAACCCGCGCTTGAGCTCGACCACGATCAGATCATCGCCGCGCCGGCCAACCACATCAGCGGCACCGACCTCGCCTTTGACGTCATAGCCTTGGCGTTGCAGATGCGCCTTTATGGGGGGGTATAGGTCGGATTCGCGCAATTGCTTCTTTCGCGTAGGGTGGATCTTGATCCACCCTACACCAGTAAGACGATGGGGTGACAGTCGCTTGGTGGGGTTTTATAAGGCGGTCAAATTCTCCCTTGGAAAGCATCGCACATGACAACTCTTGTTTTTGGCCACAAAGCCCCCGACACCGACAGCACCGGTTCGCCCCTGATCTGGGAATGGTTCCTGAACCACACAGGGATCGACGCCAAAGCCGCACTTCTTGGCACACCCAACACCGAAGCTGCGTTTGTCGCCAAACGTTGGGGCTTTGATCTACCCGAAATCATCAGCGACGTGGAAAACGACCAGTCTTGCGTGATCGTTGACACCAACAACCCTGCCGAACTGCCCGCGAACATCAATAACGCCGATGTTCTGGCGATCATCGACCACCATAAACTGGCAGGCGGTCTGGAAACCAAAAACCCGATCAATATCACCATCCGCCCGCTGGCCTGCACCGCGACCATCATGCACCAGATGATGGGCGACAAAGCCGCCGACATGCCCGAAGGCATCAAAGGCCTGATGCTGTCTTGCATCCTGTCCGACACTTTGGCCTTCCGGTCGCCCACAACCACGTCGATGGATAAAGATCTGGCCGAAGCATTGGCCAAAGACCTGAAAATCGACCTCGAGGCCTACGCATCCGAGATGTTCGAGGCAAAATCAGACGTTTCCGCATTCTCAGACGCGGAACTTTTGCGCATGGACAGCAAGGAATACGGCGTCGACGGCAAGAAATTCCGCGTCTCTGTCCTTGAGACCACCGCACCAAAAATCATTCTGGACCGCAAGGCGTCCATCATGGAAACCATGCCAAAAGTCGCCAAAGAAGACGGCGTTGACGAGGTTCTTTTGTTCGTGGTCGATATCCTGAACGAAGAAGCGACGATGTTTATCCCCAACGATGTGGTCAAAACGGTCGCTGAAAAATCCTTCGACGCCAAGGTCGACGGTGACAGCGTTGTTCTGCCCGGCATTATGAGCCGCAAAAAGCAGATCATTCCGAACCTCAAAGCATAAATCACCCTATATAAAGGCCGCGCCATGACCCGGATTATCGAAAATTTCGCAGACATCTCGGGCCAGTATGACGCGGCCTTTGTTGACCTTTGGGGTTGCATGCACGACGGAATCAAGGCGCTGCCTGATGCCGTTGCAGCGATGCAGACCTACCGCGCAAATGGCGGGGTTGTGGTGCTTGTCACCAATTCGCCGCGCCCTTGGGAATCGGTCGCGCATCAGATCCTTGATTTCGGCATTCCGGATGATGCGTGGGATGCGATTGCCACGTCAGGCGATAGCGCGCGGTCGGCAATGTATCGCGGGATTGTCGGTGAAAAGGTCTATTTCATGGGCGAAAGCCCGCGCGACGACGATTTTTTCAAACCGCTGGCCGTGCTTGAAAACCCCGTCAATATCCAGCGCGTGCCGCTTGATCAGGCCGATGGCATCGTTTGCTGTGGCCCGTTTGATCCGATGGCGGACCTTGACGTTAACCGCGCGGATTTTCTTTTTGCGAAACAAAAGGGGCTGAAACTGCTTTGCGCGAACCCTGATATTGTCGTGGATCGCGGCGAGGTGCGCGAATGGTGTGCGGGGGCTTTGGCCCAGCTTTACACCGATATGGGCGGCGAAAGCCTGTATTTCGGCAAACCCCATCCGCCGATCTATGACCTTGCCCGCCGTCGTCTGGCTGCGCTCAACAAGGTGCCTTCGGACGCGTCCATTATTGCCATTGGCGACGGCCCGCACACCGATGTGCTGGGCGCGGTTCAGGAAGATCTGGACGTGCTGTTCATTTCTGGCGGGCTTGCCGCCGCCGAGACAAGAACAGTGACCCAGCCCGATCCGGACGCATTGCGCGATTATCTGGATGCTCAGCAAACCAGCGCCACTTACGCGATTGGACATTTACGCTAAAGGGCTTGATTTTTCTGCATCCGCAAAGTAATAAAGTTTCGCAGCCGAAAGGCGTATTGGATTTTTGTTACCTAATGGATCGCGCTATGCTTGATAATGCCCCTCGTGGAACCATCTGCATTGAAGATATCGAAATCGGCATGATGCGGTCCTTGCGCAAGGTCGTGACCGACCGCGATATCGAAATGTTTTCCGAAGTATCCACCGACCGGAACCCCGTGCATCTTGACGAAGACTATGCGCAAGAAACCATTTTTGGCGGGCGCATTGCGCATGGGATGCTGACCGCCGGTTTGATCAGCGCCGTAATCGGCGAACAGCTGCCCGGGCATGGCACCGTCTATCTGGGGCAAAGCCTGAAATTTCTGGCCCCCGTGCGCCCCGGCGATATGGTTCTGGCCGAGGTTGAAGTGACCGAGATCGATCACGCCAAACGGCGGGTCACCATGAATACCCGCTGTCTGGTGAACGACAAAAAGGTGCTGGTCGGCGACGCCACGGTTTTGGCGCCCTCGCGCAAATTCGACTAGGGTTGCAGCGCCCCGCAGGCCGCGCTACGCAAGGCTATGCGCATCATTCGTGACACACTTTTTATCGACCCCAACGACCGCGGCGCCGCCGCGGCGATAGGGAATTTTGACGGGGTTCATATCGGGCATCAATCGGTGATCGACCTGACCCGTGGCATCGCGCAAACCATCGGCGCGCCACTGGGGGTGATGACGTTCGAGCCGCATCCACGCGCCTACTTTTCACGCGATTCCAACCCGTTCCGCCTGATGAATGCCGAAGCCCGCGCAAACCGTCTGGCGAAACTTGGTGTCGAAAAACTATATGAGGTGCCGTTTAACGCGGCCCTTGCTGGGCTTGCCCCGCGCGCGTTTGCCCAAGGCGTTATTGTCGACCGGTTGGGGTTGAAGCATGTTGTTG
Source organism: Yoonia tamlensis (assembly GCF_900115105.1). Classification (GTDB taxonomy): domain Bacteria; phylum Pseudomonadota; class Alphaproteobacteria; order Rhodobacterales; family Rhodobacteraceae; genus Yoonia; species Yoonia tamlensis. The sequence continues at coordinate 515,028 of NZ_FOYP01000002.1, read as the reverse complement.
TCGGGGCTGATTTCTGTTTCGGTCAGGGGCGCGCCGGCACTGTCGATGATTTACAGCGTTTTGGCGCCGAAATGGGATTTGGCGTGACTATCGCCCCGCTTTTGACTGTCAAAGCTGCAAATGTGTCCTCTACCGCTATCCGGCAGGCGCTAAGCGACGGTAAACCGCGCGATGCAGCCAAAATGTTGGGCCATTGGCACCGGATCGAAGGTGCAGTCGTACGCGGTGACCAACGCGGTCGCGAGCTTGGCTTTCCGACTGCGAACATGTCGATTGACGGGCTGCACCCGCCGAAATTTGGCGTCTATGCGGTCAAGGTTGATGTGCTAGATGGACCACATGCCGGAACCTATGACGGGGCTGCATCTATTGGCGTGCGCCCGATGTTCAATGGCGAAATTCCCAATTGCGAAAGCTATCTTTTTGATTTCAAAGGCGATCTTTACGGATCTCACCTGTCTGTTGCCTTGGTCGACTATCTGCGCCCAGAGCTGAAATTCGACGGGCTTGATGCGTTGATTGAACAGATGAATGCCGATTGCGCAACCGCGCGAAGGATCTTGCAAGATGTCGGGTGAAATCACCCGCGCGGGGCTTAAAGATCGGTTTTGGGAAACCAAGCCGATGGAAAAACTGTCCAAACCCGAATGGGAAGCGCTCTGCGATGGCTGCGGGAAATGCTGCCTGAACAAGCTAGAGGACGAGGACACAGGCGTCGTGGTCATGACCCGCGTTGCCTGCCGTTTGCTGGATGATCAAAGCTGCCTGTGCAGTAACTATCCGATCCGGCATAATTTTGTGCCCGAATGTATCGTGCTGACGCCCAAGACGATCAAGCAAACCATGTACTGGCTGCCGCAGACCTGTGCCTATCGGCTGGTTTACGAAGGCCGCCCGCTGTTCGACTGGCACCCGCTGGTTTCAGGCGACCCCGAATCAGTGCACCGCGCGGGCGTGTCGGTGCGCGGCATGACCATCCCTGAATTCGAAATCGACGAAGACGACTGGGAAGACCACGTCATAGAGGAGCCGACATAGATGTATTTTTTGTCCGATAATGCAGGTCCGGTGCACCCCAATGTCATCGACGCCATCGTGCAGGCCAACGCCGGTTATGCCCCCGGATATGGTGACGATCCATTGACCGAAACCGCCCGCAATCTGGTGCGTGATGTATTCGAAGCGCCGGATGCCGCTGTCGAATTTGTGGTCAACGGCACCAGCGCCAACGCACTGCTATTGGCCACAATGACACAGCCGTGGGAAACGATTTTCTGCGCCGATGTCGCCCATATCCACAAGGACGAATGCAACGCGCCCGAATTCTACACGCAGGCAAAACTGTCGCTGGTGCCGACGGTAAACGGCAAAATGACACCCGAGGCCCTGCGCACCAAGATACTGGCAGAACAAAACCGCGGTGTGCATGGCCCGCAACGCGGCCCGTTGTCGATCACCCAAGTGACCGAAAAAGGCACGATATATTCGCTGGACGAAATCCGCGCGCTGACCGATGTGGCCCGTGAATTCGGCATCAAGACCCATCTTGACGGCGCGCGCTTTGCCAACGGGCTTGTGGCGCTAGGTTGCTCTGCGGCGGAAATGTCGTGGAAGGCAGGGGTTGATACTGTCAGCTTTGGCGGCACCAAGAACGGTGCAATGGGCGTCGAGGCCTGTGTAATCTTTGACCCTGATCTTGCTTGGGAGTTTGAGCTGCGCCGCAAGCGTGGCGGGCACCTTTTGTCCAAACACCGCTATCTGTCGGCCCAAATGCTGGGGTATTTGGCAGATGATCTTTGGCTGGAAACGGCGCGCGCCGCGAATGCGCGCTGTGCGCAGCTTGCTGCGGGTCTGTATGATGTGCCCGATTTGACGGTGCAGTTCGCTGTGCAGGCCAATATCATTTTCTTTGCAATGCCCCGCCGCGCACATAAACGCGCGCTGGACGGCGGCGCAGCTTACTATGTGGTGAACGGCGACCCCGATGATGGCGATCCGGCGGAAATGCTGACCGGACGGCTGGTTACCGATTGGTCAATAACCGCCGCGGACGTGCAGCAGTTTATCGACCTGCTGCACGGCTAATTTACCCCGCCAGATAGGCATCCAGACCGGCAAGACGGTCCTGCCCCCAGAACCGTTCGTCTGTGTCTGTGATAAAGAACGGCGCGCCAAAGGCCCCTTTGGCTACCGCATCTTCGAGGTTAGCAGCATAGGTTTCGGCGCTGGTCAGCATGTGTTTATCGGCCAAATCAGGTGCGAACCCCGCCTTGGTCAGACAATCACGGATCACATCGTCTTGGGCGATGTCGCGCTCTTCGGCCCAGCAGGCCGCGCCAATCGCATGGACAAGCCCCGCAACATCACCACCTTCGTTTTGCGCGGCGATAATCGCATAGGACGACGGCGCAGGGTTGGTCGGCCAGAACGCGGGCTTGGGATTTAGCGGCATGCCAACCTGCGCAGCCTGACGCCGCAGTTCCTGCAGCCTGTATTCAGCGCGGCTGGGGTGCCTGTCTTTGGGGGCGGTGCCGCCGGTGCGGGCAAACAGCCCCATGATATCAAGCGGGCGATAAGTAAGCGTTGCGCCATGTTTTGCGGCAATTTCGGCGGGCCTTGTCCCGCATAGGTAGCTAAATGGTGAAATCGTTGCAAAGAAGTAGTCGATATGGGCCATTTTTAGCCTCCTGATGTCCGCAGAATGTTTGCGTGACGGTAACGCTGTGTTAGTCGGTGTCAACGCTTCGAATCTGTCATGTACATGTTACTGCCTTCTGCCAAAGGGACCCAACCGATGCCAACGATGACTGCACCCAAGCTCATTTCCGGAAATTCCAACCAGCCGCTTGCCGCCGCAATTGCGCGCCGCATGTCGATGCACCGCGGCATGGATGTCGGGCTTGTTGATGCGCGTGTAGAACGCTTTAACGATGGGGAAATCTTTGTCGAAGTGTTCGAAAACGTGCGCGGCGAAGATATGTTTATTATCCAGCCGACATCGAACCCTGCCAATGACAACCTGATGGAACTGCTGATCATCGCTGACGCGCTGCGCCGGTCCTCGGCTGATCGTATCACGGCCGTGATCCCCTATTTCGGTTACGCGCGCCAAGACCGCCGGTCCAAGGCCCGCACCCCGATCACGGCCAAACTGGTTGCCAATATGCTGGTCGAAGCCGGTGTTGAACGTATCCTGACCCTGGATTTGCACGCCACGCAAATTCAGGGTTTTTTCGATATTCCGGTGGATAACCTTTATGCGTCACCGATTTATGCGCTGGATGCGCGGCACCATTTCCGCGACTGCATGAGCGACGTGATGGTCGTGTCCCCCGATGTTGGTGGCGTAGCCCGTGCGCGTGATCTGGCGCAACGTATTGGCGCCCCCTTGTCCATCGTTGACAAACGCCGCGGCAATCCGGGCGAAGTTGCCGAGATGACCGTGATCGGCGACGTCAAAGACCGCGTTTGTATCATCGTTGACGATATCGTTGATACGGCTGGCACCCTTTGCAAAGCCGCCGAAGTGCTGATGGATAACGGCGCCAAAGAGGTGCATTCCTACATCACCCATGGTGTATTGTCCGGCCCTGCTGTGGAACGGATTACCAACTCGGCAATGAAAAGTCTGGTCATCACTGACACGATCGCCGCGACCAAACCTGTGCTGGCCGCGCCAAATATACGCATCGTGCCAACCGCGCCGATGTTTGCCCAAGCGATCCTGAACACGTGGAACGGCACATCTGTGTCGTCCTTGTTTGATCACAAGACACTTGGCCCGATCTACGAGGGGCTTTACGCCGCCGAATAAGTATCAGGGCGGTGGCGCAGTTGGATGCGCCCTGCCTTAATACAGATCCCAGCCGTCATCATTGGGCAATTCGCCAAATGATGTCCATGCAACGCGCACACGCGCGACCTGTGTATCCGCCCATGTACGGAACACGATTTCGAACCCATCTGTTGTGATGTTTTCGGCCTGCACATCCGCACGGATGTTGGTCGAGTTCGAGATATCCCACATTGAAATCGAAACCTGCACATGTGGCGGTTTTACATATGCGGTCTGAAAGGCCACTGTTTCGCGGCTTTGGCGAGGGCCTTCGCCGCGCCACATCGCGCCGCCGTCTTCAAAATCTGAAAACATGACCACATCGCCGTGATCGATACCAACTGTTCCACTATTTAATCTATGCATTGCCGGTCGCGGCCCCATCTGTAACCTAAGGTTGCACTGCACCATTCACCAAAACCAGCAACCCTACAATAGCAAAGGGCCCCGCAATGCGAGGCCCAAGCAATCTATAAACTGGACTTACCCGAAGTTAGAGCGTTCCGAGTCCAACCCGATATGCGAGCCCATCGCAACCATATCAGCAATCAGCTTGGCCGCGTCATCGACGGGACCCGGCTCATTGACGAACTCTTCCTCTTTCTTCTTGTACAGCTCTTTGGCTTCGGCAATCAGTTTTTCGTAAACTTCTTGCGTCATCTCATCGCGGTGCAAGGCTTGTTCAGCCAGTACCGAAACGCCAGTCGCGCTGATTTCAGCGAAACCGCCCAGAACAACGTATTCCTCGGTGGTCCCGCCATGCGACACGCGCATGATGCCTGGGCGCAATGTTGTGATGGTTGGCGCGTGGCCAGCCATCACGGTCATGTCACCGTCAGCACCGGGGATCATTACCTCGGTTGTTTCGACTGAGGCCAAGCGGCGCTCGGGCGAAACGAGATCGAATTGTAGGTTTGCCATGTTGGCTCCTTACAGGTTCATTAAGCTGCGGCTGCAGCCATTTTTTCGGCTTTTGCTTTCACTTCTTCAATGCCGCCTACCATGTAGAATGCACCTTCGGGGAAGTGATCGTATTCACCGGCAACAACGGCCTTGAACGACGCGATTGTGTCTTCCAAAGGCACCTGAACACCAGGTGAGCCGGTAAAGATTTCAGCAACGTCAAACGGCTGTGACAGGAAACGTTCGATTTTACGTGCGCGGGAAACTGTCAGTTTGTCTTCTTCTGACAATTCGTCCATGCCCAAAATCGCAATGATATCCTGAAGCGACTTGTAGCGCTGCAGCATTTGCTGAACGTCGGCAGCCACGGCGTAGTGCTCTTCACCAACGATTGCTGGATCCAGCAGACGTGATGTTGAATCGAGCGGGTCAACCGCAGGGTAGATACCCTTTTCGGAAATCGCACGGTTCAAAACGGTTGTCGCATCAAGGTGCGCAAACGATGTCGCTGGCGCAGGGTCGGTAAGGTCATCCGCAGGCACGTAGATCGCCTGAACCGATGTAATCGACCCGTTCTTTGTTGATGTAATGCGTTCCTGCATCTGGCCCATATCTGTCGCCAATGTTGGCTGGTAGCCAACCGCGGAAGGGATACGACCCAAAAGCGCTGACACCTCGGAACCAGCTTGTGTAAAGCGGAAGATGTTGTCGACGAAGAACAGAACGTCTGTACCGGACTGGTCGCGGAACGCTTCGGCCATTGTCAGACCGGACAGCGCAACACGCATACGCGCACCTGGAGGCTCGTTCATTTGACCGTAAACCAGCGCCACTTTGGACTTGGTCAGGTCATCCATGTTGATAACGCCGGATTCGATGAATTCGTAGTAAAGGTCGTTCCCTTCACGTGTACGCTCGCCCACACCCGCAAATACAGAGTAGCCAGAGTGTACTTTGGCGATGTTGTTGATCAATTCTTGAATAAGAACTGTCTTACCAACACCCGCACCACCAAACAGACCAATTTTACCACCTTTCGCGTAAGGCGCGAGAAGGTCGATAACTTTGATGCCTGTGACCAGAACTTCGGACGCAGTTGACTGCGCTTCGAATTCGGGTGCTTCGGCGTGGATGGAACGGCGGTCTTTTTCACCGATCGGGCCACGTTCGTCGATTGGTTCACCAATCACGTTCATGATCCGGCCCAGTGTGGCGTCGCCCACTGGAACTGTGATTGTTGTGCCTTGGTCGGTCACTTCTTGACCACGAACGAGACCTTCGGTCGCGTCCATCGCAATTGTGCGCACAGTGTTTTCACCAAGGTGCTGCGCAACTTCGAGCGTCAGCGGCTTGCCGTTGTTGTCTGTGATAAGGGCGTTCAGAATCTCAGGTAGGTGGTCGCCGAACTGCACGTCAACGACGGCGCCGATGATCTGCGTGATCTTACCTTTAGCGTTTGCCATAATGGTTTTCTCCGGGGTCTAGAGCGCTTCCGCGCCCGAAATAATTTCAATCAGCTCGTTGGTGATCACGGCCTGACGCGAACGGTTAAATTCGATTGTCAGTTGGTCGATCATATCACCAGCGTTGCGTGTTGCGTTGTCCATCGCAGACATCCGTGCACCCTGTTCAGAGGCTGCGTTTTCCAGCAGTGCGCTGAAGAGGGCTGTCGCAACACCGCGCGGCAACAAGTCAGCAAGAATTTCTTCTTCGCTTGGCTCGTAGTCGTAAAGCGTTGTTTCAGCATCCTCGGCCACGTCAAAGCGGGCAGGGATGATTTGCTGTGCGGTCGGGTGCTGCGTCACAACGTTTTCGAAGCGCGCGAAAAAGATCGTCGCGACATCGAATTCGTTTTCGTCAAAGCGGGCCAACACATTTTTTGCGATGTCTTGCGCATTCAGGTAGCCAAGCCGCTTAACGCCGCTCATGTCGATGTGATCGACAAAATGGGCACCCAGTTCACGCTTGATTGCGTCGCGGCCTTTTTTGCCGACAGTGATGATTTTCACTGTCTTGCCGGCTGCGATCAATTTTTGCGCATGGGTTTTCGCAAGCTTCGCGATGTTGCCGTTAAAGCCACCACACAAACCACGTTCAGCCGTCATGACGATCAAAAGCTGCACCTGATCGCTGCCCGTTCCGGACAGCAATTTTGGTGCAGAATCTGAACCGCCAACCGATGCAGCAAGCTGACCCATCACAGCGTTAAAACGCTCTGTATAGGGGCGTGATGCTTCGGCTGCTTCCTGGGCGCGGCGCAATTTTGCAGCCGCGACCATTTGCATGGCCTTCGTGATCTTGCGGGTCGATTTAACCGACGCGATCCGATTTTTCAGGTCCTTAAGATTAGGCACGTGTTCGTCTCCTTATCTTCAGGTTTATGCGAAATCAGCAGCGAAAGCGTCCAAAGCAGCTTTGATCTTGGCTTCAGCGTCGCCTTTGATCTTTGGATCTTCTTTGGTGATGAACGCAAGCACGTCTTTTGCGTTTGTGCGCAGGTGCTTGAGCAAACCAGCCTCGAAACGGCCAACGTCTTTGACGCCGACTTTGTCCAAATAGCCGTGTGTACCCGCATAGATCACGCAAACGATTTCTGCGTTTGTCAGTGGTGAATACTGTGGTTGCTTCATCAACTCGGTCAGACGTGCACCACGGTTCAGCAATTGCTGTGTCGCGGCGTCAAGGTCGGAACCGAACTGCGCAAAGGCAGCCATTTCGCGGTATTGCGCAAGCTCGAGCTTAACCGGACCGGCAACAGATTTCATCGCGTTTGTTTGCGCAGCAGAACCAACACGTGAAACGGACAGACCGGTGTTCACCGCTGGGCGGATCCCTTGGTAGAACAGTTCGGTTTCAAGGAAGATCTGACCGTCGGTGATCGAAATCACGTTGGTTGGAATAAACGCAGACACGTCGCCACCTTGGGTTTCAATGATCGGCAGCGCCGTCAAAGAACCGGAACCGTTGTCTTCGTTCAGTTTACATGAACGCTCGAGCAGACGGGAGTGAAGATAGAAAACGTCACCTGGGTAAGCTTCACGCCCTGGTGGACGGCGCAGAAGAAGTGACATTTGACGGTAAGATACCGCTTGCTTGGAAAGGTCATCATAGATGATCAGCGCGTGGCGGCCCGCATCGCGGAAGTGTTCAGCCATCGCTGTCGCCGCATATGGTGCAAGGAACTGCATTGGCGCAGGGTCAGAAGCAGTCGCCGCAACAACGATTGAATATTCAATCGCGCCGGATTCTTCGAGCTTTTTCACCAGCTGTGCAACTGTTGAACGCTTTTGACCGATGGCCACGTAAACGCAGTACAGTTTGTCAGAATCGCTTGCCGCGTTATCGTTGTATGATTTTTGGTTCAGGATCGTATCAAGCGCGATCGCTGTTTTACCGGTTTGGCGGTCACCAATGATCAATTCGCGCTGGCCACGGCCAACCGGGATCATCGAGTCAACAGATTTCAGGCCTGTCGCCATTGGTTCGTGAACCGATTTACGTGGAATAATGCCAGGCGCCTTTGAATCGGCGATCGCACGTTTCTTTGTTTTGATCGGGCCCTTGCCGTCAAGCGGGTTACCCAGACCGTCAACAACGCGGCCAAGCAGTTCGTCCCCGACAGGAACGTCCACGATGGATTTTGTGCGCTTAACAGTGTCGCCTTCTTTAATGTCACGGTCAGAACCGAAGATAACAACACCAACGTTGTCGGCTTCGAGGTTCAGGGCCATCCCGCGGATACCACCGGGGAATTCAACCATTTCACCGGCTTGCACGTTATCAAGGCCATAAACGCGGGCGATACCATCACCAACGCTTAGTACCCGGCCTACTTCGGCCACTTCGGCTTCTTGGCCAAAGTTTTTGATCTGGTCCTTAAGGATCGCAGAGATTTCAGACGCTTGGATCGCCATTTATCCGACCTCTTTCATAGTGTTCTGGAGTGCGTTGAGCTTTGAGGCAATCGACGTGTCGATCATCTTAGAGCCCACTTTTACAATAAGACCGCCAATGATGCGTTCATCGACGGTTTCTTTGATGGTGACAGATTTGCCCACTTGGGCGGTAAGTGTTTTTGCCAGCTTGTCAGCTTGCGCTTTGGTCAGCTTCTTGGCAGCGGTGACTTCAGCAGTCACTTCGCCACGCTCTTCGGCCAACATTGCTTGCAATACAGTCAGCAACTGCGGCAACACAAACAAACGGCGCTTGCTTGCAAGAAGCGCCAATACGTTGCTTGTCGATGCAGACAATTTCATTTTTTCCGCAATCGCGCTGATCGCGGTACCTTGCTGTTCACGGCTATAAAGCGGTGAAGACAACAATGTACGCATGTCAGCGCTGTCGGCGATTGCAGATTCCAAAGCCGCTACGTCAGTTTCGAGCGCTTTGATGGCCTTGCCTTCTTTGGCAAGTTCAAACACGGCGGTCGCATAACGCGACGCAATGCTTGTGGAGATACCAGCAGTTTCGGACACGTCCACCCTTCCGATGTCTTAGGCCCAGATCACCCCCCAACATCGGGAAGCTACAGAGCAACTTGTTTGGCCCCCGTGGATCACGAAAGCGTCAAAATCCTGTGCGATGTAGCAGAGCAACTATTGTGTCGCAAGCTCCCTGCGCGGTTAATCCACACCATATCTGACAGGAATGGGGTTTGCTGTCTCATTTTATGAAGCCAAACCGCTATCGTAGGGTCAAATGACAGCAAAACGGGCGCAGCCAGTTATGACGACGCCCGTTTTCACGAATCTGTTGCTGTTGCAGTTTTGTCTAGAAAAGATCCTGCCAGACCGTCCCGTCATGGCAGCGCAGTTTGTTTGCCGTCGAATCAAAGTAAACATCGCCCGCTTGCGCCGATCCGGGCGCGGCGCCGGGGGCAATATGCAGCAACTGGTTAATCCGCACCCGCCCGTCTGCACCGTCGATCCCGATCGCGGCGACCCAATTTGCCCCGTCTGCACTGACCTTAATACTAAAGTCATCATTGCCCGACAGGCCCATTTCGGCGCGCCCTGACCAGCCGCTTTGGTACAGCAGTGATCCGGTATCACCGACCCCCGCTTTGTTGATCTTGAGCTGGTGACCGGCACCAACGTTGTTCAGCAGCGTGGCATCGCTGGAAACCGACAGGCGGTTGGTTGCGTCAGCAGTCGCATTTATGCCGACCATCGCTACATTCTGCGGCACAAATTCGGCCCCTTTGGTAACCCAAACCCCGCCGTCCAGCACCTGCAATTCCGAAATGTCGCGCACCCATGCCGTCCAGCCATCAACGGGCGCGACAAATAGCCACCCCCCGCCCCGCCACGACGCAATTTGCCCGTCTTGCCCTGCCCAATCACCCGTCGCGCCAACGCCAACAGCCCAAGATTCGCCCTCGTTCGGGGTTGCGGGGGGGGCTACGGCGTCGCTTTGTTCCAGCGTAAGCTGCACCAGCAGATCAAGCCGTTCGATCGCTTCGTTATGGGTGACGTGTTTTTGCGCCTGCGCAGGCAGGATAAGCGGCATGGACAGTTTCGGGGTAAAATCAGACATGGGATCATCGCGCCTTTTGGGGAATGTGAATTTCTCGACAGTATTGGGGAACTGTGTAAATGTTCCCCTCACCCTGCGGACGGCGGTTAACGTCCCGTTAAGACCTCTCAGGCACCAAAGTGGTTAACGAATCGTAATCAAAGAAGGATGGTTTTGAACGTGAAACGCGCATTGATCACCGGCGTAACCGGCCAGGACGGATCTTATCTTGCTGAACTCCTTCTTGAAAAAGGTTATGAGGTCCATGGGATCAAACGCCGCGCGTCGCAATTCAACACCGCCCGCATCGATCACATCTACCAAGATCCGCAAACCGATAATGCACGGTTTATCCTGCATTACGGCGACCTGACCGACAGTTCCAACCTGACCCGCATTATCGCACAGGTACAGCCCGACGAGGTCTATAACCTTGGCGCGCAATCGCATGTCGCCGTCAGCTTTGAAGCCCCTGAATACACGGCAGACGTGGATGCAATGGGCACGCTGCGCCTGCTTGAAGCGATCAGGTTTCTGGGGCTGGAAAAGAAAACGCGGTTCTATCAGGCCTCGACCTCCGAACTTTACGGGCAGGTGCGCGAAAGCCCGCAGACCGAACAAACCCCGTTCCATCCGCGCAGCCCTTACGGCGTGGCCAAGCTGTTCGCCTATTGGACCTGCGTGAACTACCGCGAAGCTTACGGGATGTACGCCTGCAACGGCATCCTGTTTAACCATGAAAGCCCGCGGCGCGGCGAAACCTTTGTCACCCGCAAGATCACACGCGGGCTGGCCAATGTTGCGACGGGCCTGCAAGATTGCGTTTATATGGGCAATATCGACGCGCTGCGCGACTGGGGCCATGCGCGCGACTATGTCCGTATGCAGTGGCTTATGCTGCAACAGGACACACCAGAGGATTTTGTAATCGCCACCGGCATTCAGCATTCGGTCCGCGATTTCATTCGCTGGGCCGCGGCAGAACTGGGGCTGGAACTGGCGTTTCAGGGGCAAGGTATTCACGAAACGGCCACTGTGACCGCCGTCACAAGCGACCGCGCTGCATCGGTCAAGCCGGGCGATGTGGTTATGCGGATCGACCCCCGCTATTTCCGGCCGGCCGAAGTCGACACATTGCTGGGCGATCCCGCCAAGGCGCAGACAAAGCTGGGCTGGTCGCCACAGATCACGGCGCAACAGATGTGTGCCGAAATGATCCACGAAGACCTGCAAGCCGCACGGCGCCATGCCTTCTTAAAGGAACACGGGCTCAGCTTGCCCATGACAAAAGAGGCCTGATCATGCGCATTTTCATCGCAGGGCATCAAGGCATGGTCGGCAGCGCTGTGCAGCGGCAGTTGGCCATAGGCGAACATGATCTTGTCACCGCATCGCGCGGGCAGCTTGACCTGACTGACCAAACAGCCGTGCGCGATTTTTTGCGCCGTGAACGCCCCGATATGGTGATCCTAGCGGCCGCGCGTGTCGGCGGGATCATGGCGAATGCGACATATCCGGCGCAGTTCATCTATGAAAACCTGATGATCGCGGCCAATGTGACCCATCAGTCCCACGCCGCCGGCATCGAAAAACTGTTGTTTTTGGGGTCATCGTGCATTTACCCGCGCAATGCGGCGCAACCCATGGCCGAAACGGCACTGCTGACCGGTCCTCTCGAACCGACGAATGAACCTTATGCGCTTGCCAAAATCGCGGGGATCAAACTATGCGAAAGCTATAACCGGCAATACGGCACGGATTACCGCGCAATCATGCCAACCAATCTTTACGGTCCAGGTGACAACTTTCACCCCCAGAACGCGCATGTTCTGCCAGCGTTGATGCACCGGTTTCATGCCGCAGCAGCCGCAGGGGATGACACAGTAACGATCTGGGGCGACGGCACACCGCGCCGTGAATTCCTGCACGTCGATGACCTTGCGCGTGCGGCCCTGTTTGTCATGGCGCTGGACAAGGCACGCTATGACGCGGCCACCACCCCTACGCAAATCCACATCAACATAGGCACCGGCACCGATATCACGATTGCAGAACTGGCCGCTTTGATTGCCCGCACCACGGGGTTCAAAGGGCGCATCGCCTTTGATCCAAGCAAACCAAATGGAACCCCGCGCAAATTGCTGGACGTGCAAACCATGGCCGATCTTGGCTGGCGCGCGCAGATCAGTTTGCACGACGGTATCGCGCAAACCTATGACTGGTACACCGCACAGCTGCAATCCGGTCAGCCGCTTAATTCAAGGTAAAGAAAAACATGATCACGCCTGTCATATTATGTGGAGGGTCGGGAACGCGGCTGTGGCCGCTGTCACGCAAAAGCTACCCCAAGCAGTTTGCGCCGTTTATTGGCGACCAAAGCCTGTTTCAGGCAAGCGCGGCGCGGCTTTCGGGTGCGCAATATGATGCGCCGGTCGTTGTTACGGCAAATGATTTCCGGTTTACGGCGGTTCAACAACTGCAGGAAACGGGGATAGACCCCGGCGCTGTTCTTATCGAACCCGAAGGGCGCGACACAGGCCCTGCAATTCTGGCCGCTGCATTGCATCTGGCGCAATCCGACCCGCAGACGCTGATGCTTGTTGCCCCTTCGGATCATGTGATCCCTGACAAGGCAGCGTTTGATGCCGCCGTTGCTGCGGCGATCCCTGCCGCCCGATCGGGCAAGCTGGTGACTTTCGGGATCAAGCCGGACAGGCCGGAAACAGGGTACGGCTATCTCGCGCTTGATGCGATACCACCAACAGAATCCACCCCGCTCGCACTGAAGGGTTTTGTTGAAAAACCCGATGCAGACCATGCCGCGCAGATGTTGGCGGACGGGCGGTATTTGTGGAACGCGGGCATATTCCTGTTTGCCGTCGAGACAATTCTTGCCGGTTACCAAACCCGCTGCCCTGATATGTATCAGGCCGTGCAAAAGGCCGTCGCACAGTCAGAAACAGACTTGGGGTTCTTGCGGCTCGCACCCGAACCCTGGGCCGAAGCACCTGCAATTTCGATTGATTACGCGGTGATGGAAAAGGCAGACAATCTGGCTGTCGTTCCCTTTGACGGCAGTTGGTCGGATTTGGGGGATTGGGCTGCTGTCTGGCGCGAAACCCAAACCGACGGTCTGGCGCTTGCGGGTCCTGCGACCGCCATTGACTGCACCAACAGCATGCTGCGATCCGAGGTCGGCACGCAGGCGATTGTCGGTATCGGGCTGCACGATATCATTGCCATCGCCATGCCCGACGCGGTGCTGGTCACGCACAAAGACCGCGCGCAAGACGTTAAGAAAGCCGTCGCAATCCTGACCGAAAAAGCCGCACCGCAGGCAACCCGTTTTCCCAAGGATCACCGCCCATGGGGCTGGTTCGAAAGCCTTGCCATCGCCGACCGGTTTCAGGTCAAACGGATTGTGGTCAAGGCAGGCGGCACGCTGTCGCTGCAATCGCACCATCATCGGTCCGAGCATTGGATCGTTGTGCAAGGCACCGCCAAGGTCACCCTTGGCGACACCGTCCAGTTGCTCAGCGAAAACCAGTCGGTCTATATCCCGCTGGGCGCGGTTCATCGGCTTGAAAACCCTGGCAAACTGCCGATGGTGCTGATCGAAGTGCAAACCGGCGCCTATTTGGGCGAAGACGACATTATCCGCTATGAAGATATTTACGCGCGCGACTAACCACCCTAAGCTGGCACTCAACGAATAATTGCAAGTCCGTCTTAATGTGGTCACCTTTGCGGATCACGTTGTGCGGAAGATTGCTCGCATTAGATAAAATATTGGACGCACCTATGGCCCAGTCAACTTCTCCTGTTTCAACACTTGATAGCGGCAATAGCCGCGGCGATGCCGTCATCACCGTGAGTTTTGTAACTTCAGGCAACACCGCAAACGCAATCGGCGGGGAACGGACATCCGAAGGCTGGAGCAACTATGAAAAGCAGCAGTTCATGGCAGCGTTGGCAACAATTTCAAATTACGTAAACCTGACGTTTGTAGAAACCACAAATGTGAACGCTGATTTTCAACTGGTTTTGGACGATTTTGGAAATTCTTCGAACACTTTGGGCTACTTCTACATGCACCAAACACAAAACTATACAGGGTCTACAGCCGGCTATTTTAACAGCAACAACAACGCCGGCTGGAACACCACTGGCGGGCTTGAGGCTGGTGGCCTTGCATACTCGACCATCATCCACGAGGCACTGCACGGGCTGGGCCTAGATCACCCGCACGACGGAAATGGAGTACTACAAGGTCTGGAAGGTCATACCGGCGATCCAAGCTATCCCTTCGGATTTTATGGCGACTACGGCCTAAACCAAGAAGTGTACACCATCATGTCCTATAATGCTGGGTATAATGGGGCACCTGCCGCAAATGGCATAAACAATGGCGGCGCAGCCTCTCCTATGGCCTTGGACATTGCCATGCTGCAAGAAATCTACGGCGCCAACACAACATATAACAGTGGAAACAACTACTACGACATTCCCGACAACGATGATGCGTGGGTCTCGATCTGGGACACTGGCGGAACAGATACAATCCGCTATTCGGGGTCAAAAGATGTAACCATCGACCTGCGCGAGGCAACATTGCAATATGAAGCCGGCGGTGGTGGATTTATCTCTGCTGCAGATGGCGTGGCGGGCGGTTATACCATCGCCAACGGTGCGGTGATTGAAAACGCAACCGGGGGGTCTGGCGATGACACGCTGATCGGGAACGATGTGAACAACACACTCACCGGTAACGGAGGCACAGACACAATTGACGGCGGTGCTGGCAATGATACGCTTTACGGCAATTCGGGTGGAGACATTGTGAGCTCGGGCGAAGGCGCCAACACGATTTACGGCGGCAGCGGGTTTGATAATCTTGACGGCGGCGACGGGGTAGACACTATCTTTGGCGGCAGCGGCAATGATTCAATTTATGGTCATGACGGCAATGACAACCTCTATGGCGGACGCGGCAATGACATAATCAACGGCGGTGCTGATGATGATACGATCATCGGCGGCATGGGTGCGGATACGCTGACTGGCGGTGCCGGTGCGGATACCTTTGTGTTTAACGCCATGTCCGACAGTTTTGCCGCGACGCGCGATGAAATCACGGATTTCACGGCCGGCGTTGATGAAATCGACTTGTCTGCCTTTGGTATCACCAGCGCGGAAGTGACGCTTGATGCTTCGGGTGGCAATACCACCGTGCATATCGACAGCAACGATGACGGCATTGACGACATGGCAATCCTTATCACAGGCGTTGAGCTGGCAAATACGAACGACTTTATCTTCGTCTAATGCGCGTACTTGTTACCGGCGGCGCCGGTTATATCGGCAGCCACACATTGTTGGAACTGACTGCGCAGGCCCATGCGGTTTGCGTGCTTGACGATTATTCCAATGCCACGCCCGAGGTTCTGAACCGCGTCCGTAGTCTGTCGAACGGCGCGGTTGCGGATTTCACGGGCGATGTGCGCGATCCGGTGATGCTAGACCACGTGATGCAGGAATTCAGGCCCGACGCGGTAATCCATTTTGCGGGCCTCAAGGCGGTTGGTGAAAGTCAGGAAAAGCCGCTGCTTTACTACGATGTGAACGTTGGTGGCACGCTCGCGCTATTGCGCGCGATGGACCGTGCGGGCTGCAAGACGATCATTTTTTCATCTTCGGCCACGGTTTACGGTGAACCCGTCTATCTACCCTATGACGAAGCCCACCCGACAGCGCCGCTTTCGGTCTATGGCCGGTCCAAACTGATGGCCGAACAGATCCTGACGAGCTGGGCCGCGACCGCACCGGACAAGGCCGCCGTGTTGCTGCGCTATTTCAACCCTGTCGGCGCGCATAATTCGGCAAAAATAGGCGAGGATCCCAAAGATATCCCCAACAACCTGATGCCCTATATTGCACAGGTCGCAGTCGGTAAGCGCGACGCGTTAACCGTGTTCGGTGATGATTACGACACCCCCGACGGCACAGGCTTGCGCGATTATATCCATGTGGTTGATCTGGCGCGCGCGCACGTTGCCGCGCTGGATTATGCGGTGAAAAACGCTGGCGCACGCCCGTTCAATATCGGCACCGGCCAAAGCTATAGCGTGCGCGACATGGTCGCCGCGTTTGAAACGGCAAGCGGTCGAAAAATCAAAACGGTCCAAGCTACAAGGCGGTCAGGCGATATCGCCAAGATGCAAGCAGACGCATCGCGCGCCGCAAAAGAGCTGGGCTGGAAGGCCGAACATGATCTGAATGATATGGCATCAAGCGTCTGGGCATGGCAATCCGGCAATCCCGACGGGTATGGCGCCTGAAAAACAAAGGCTTCCCGGTGAAATTCACACGAGAAGCCCCTAGACACATCGCTACCCAGATCACACAACCTTGCCCTTTGGCTGTTCTCCGTCCATTAGCGGACAAAGTCTGTGCTTTTTGTCACAAATTGCTGGAAATTTTACGGGTATCCCCGCAGATTACAACCCAAGCATGCGCCTGACAACAGCCAATCCCGTCATTAGCGTAGTTTGTGCCGCGTCGGCGCTATCTGCTTCGGCATAGAATCGCAGTTCGGGCGCGTTGCCCGAGGGGCGCAAATGCACAATCCGGCTGTCTTGCAGGGTTATCCGCAAACCGTCGGTTTGGTCGATCGCTGCTTCTTGCCCGCCAAGCCCGTTCAAGAACGCAGCCCGCGCAGCAGCGTCACCGGCAAGCCCGCGCACCAGATTCCGGCTGTCGCTGGTCGGTATGTTCTGCAACCGGTCAGCGGCGGTAAAGCGCGGGGGTTGGCTTGCCACCAGTTGCGCAACACTGCTTGCCCGCGCGGCACAAAGCACCGCCAGTATCGGCAGCACGGCGTCGCGGGTCATCAATGGCGGCAACGGCCCTTGCGGCCCCTGTGCCTGAAAGCCCAAAAGAAAGCCGCCGTTTGCTTCATAGCCGACAGTCTTGCCCGCGGCGGATTCCATGCCCGCAATCACAAATGGTGATCCGATTTGCGTGCGGTGTACGGTAAGCAACTGATCCACGCCTGTATTCGACGAAACCGGCGTCACGACCGTTTGCGCACCCAATGCCTGCGCTGTGATCTGCCCCAGGATATCACCAGGCACTACATTTCCCGCCGCATCCGTGACCAAGGGGCGGTCGCCATCGGCATCGGTTGAAACAATTGCCGCAACATCATGTGCTGCCGCCCAATCGCGCAACTGCGCGCGCAGCGCGGGTGCGACAGCCTCGGTATCCACAGGAATAAACATGTCAGACCGGCCAAGCACCACCACTTCCGCCCCAAGCATTGCTAGCAAATCCTCCAGCTGGTCACGCCCGACAGCGCTATGCGCGTAAAGCCCGATACGCATCCCCCCAAGCGCGCCGCCATAAGCCGCTTTGAACCGTGCATTATACTGCGCGCAAATATCGGTGTTTTTGGCCGGATCGCCGGGGGTGGCCTGCAGGGTCTGACCCAATGCGGCAAGAATTGCCTGTTCTTGCGGCTTGGTGATTTCACCCTGCGGGGTATAGAATTTCAGACCGTTGCGGTCGGCGGGAATATGGCTGCCCGTGATCATCACCGCCGCGGCCCCCGCCCGCATCGCGCCCAGCGCCAGCGCAGGTGTCGGCACCGCACCGCAAAGGGTGACGTTCACCCCCGCACCAAGCGTGGCCCGTGCAACCATCGCGGCGATATCGGGCGATGATGACCGCAGGTCATGGCCGATAAATACTCCGGTCCCGATCGGGCACGCGGCGATAAAGGCGGTCACATGCTGCCCGACAAGCGCGGGCGTCAGCGCGGTCACAAGCCCGCGCAACCCGCTGGTGCCGAATTTGGGTGTGGTCATCTTGTTTCCCCTTTGCTTCTTGCTGTTCTAATGCGCCGCCCGCCACAGGTACACCCGCTGGGTGATCATAAAATTCGCCAATCCTTTTAAGTAATTGCTTTGCAAGCTCCTTGATCCTGCCGCAATTTGACCATGCGCCCGCCCGCTCGGAACACGACCGTCAAACAAGACGACTGTTTCTTGGTCCTGGGGGGGACCACACATGTCACAAATCACCTTGGTGACCTACCTCAGCAACGGGGCAGAGCTCGCGTATTCTCATATTACCGATCTGTCATTGATGACGGTGGATGGCGTGCAGATGCTGTACAGCACGACCCAATATGACGGGGTGCTGAACGGGTGGGATATTTCGGCGGCAACCCCGCAGCAAATTGATAGTCTGCTGCTGAACGGCGGCACCATTGCCGGCAGCACAGCCACATTGACCACAATCCAAACCAGCACCGGTGTCACCATCCTGAGCGGTGGCGGCGATAGCGGTGCGTTGCAAACGGTGGCCATCGGGTCGGACGGCACATTTGGCAGCGCTACGCCGCTCGGGGTCGCACTTGCGGGGTTCCAGAATTATTGCACGGTTACATTGGGATCCGGTGCGCAAGTTGTTTACGGCGGGCTTGCGGGCGGGCAAGGGATCGGACAGATCACATTTGACGCCACAGGCAGTCTGACGGGCAGCACCACGCTGACCGGACCTGCGGGCAGTTTTATCAACCAGATTTCAGCCACCGCATCGGTGGTTGTTGGCGGGCAGACAATCCTGATCACGGCAAGCGGGATCGACAACGGAATCAGCAGCTGGCTGGTCGATGCGGCAGGTGCGCTAACATTGGGCCAGAACCTTGGCGCGGCAGAAAATCTCTGGGTATCCGCGCCCAGCGTGATGGCCAGCGCCACGGTGGGCGGCACACAATATGTGCTGCTTGGCGCGGCAGGCAGTGGCAGCATCACCGTGATGGAGATCGACGCCAGCGGGCAGATAATTATCCGCGACCATGTGCTTGATACATTGGACACGCGGTTTGACGAAATCACCGCGCTTGAGATCATCACGCATCAGGGGCAAACCTATGTTGTCGCAGGCGGGGGTGACGACGGGATAACCGTTTTTACCCTGCTCGAAGGCGGGCAGCTGATCACGCGCGCGCATATTGCCGACACCACGGCGATGGGGCTTGATAATGTCAGTGCAATTGCCCTGACTGGAAACGGTGACGGGCTTGATATCTATGTCGCCAGCAGCAGTGAAATCGGCTTGACCAAATTGCGTTTTGACACGGGCACCGCGGGGATCACGACGACCGCCACGCTTGCGGGCGGGGTGCTTGCCGGGACTGCGGGGGCCGATATCTTGCAAGGCCACGACGGTGCCGATGTCCTGCAAGCAGGCGCGGGCGACGATATTCTGCGCGATGGCGCCGGCAGTGACCTGATGACAGGCGGGGCGGGCGCGGATGTGTTTATTCTCTCATCCGATGGGGTGGCGGATACGATAACCGATTTTACGCTGGGCGAAGACATTATTGACCTGTCAAACTGGTCCATGCTGCGTGACATCAGCCAACTGATCATGACGATCCTGACCAATGGGGTCGAAGTCCGCTATGGCAACGAGGTGCTGACAATCTATAGCGCCGATGGCAACCCGATCGACTATCGCAGTTTTACAAATGGCGATCTGATCGGGCTAACGCGCATCCCCCAAAGCAGCAGCCCCGGTTACCCCGGCCCGGCAACCCCGCCGCCGGATCCAAACCCGCAGAACCCGCCCGCCACGGACACCGACCCGTTGAATATTCTGACGGGCGCAGGCCAGATCGCGGGCGGCAATATCGATGTGCTGCGCGGCCTACTGGACGGTAATCCCGTCCCCGCACCAACAGATGGCACGGCGGCCGATGACATTATCATGGGCACGGATGGCAATGATGTCATTACAGGCGGCGACGGGCGCGATGTGATCATGGCGGGCGCAGGCGATGATACCCTGTCGGGCGGCGCGGGTGACGACACGCTGATGGGCCGCGCGGGCAACGATGTTTTGCACGGCGGCACAGGCGCGGACATGCTGCTTGGCGGTGCGGGCAACGATGAAATCTATGGCGGAAGCGGTCAGGACCTGCTGCGCGGCGGCGAAGGAAATGACACGATCAGCGGCGGTGCGGGCGATGATATTCTTTATGGCGATGCGGGCGCGGATGAATTTATCTTTGATGGCGGCACCGATACCATCGCCGATTTCAGCCAGGGCGAAGATCACATCACGCTTGATCCGGCGCTGTGGACGGGCCTGACATCGGCGGCTGATCTTTTGTTTGTTTACGGGACGCTTAACGGGACGCAAATGACCATCGACTTTGGCAATGGTGATGTGCTGATTATCGAAAATGTGACTGATGCCAGCGCGCTAGCGGATGACATCAGCCTTTTCTAGCGGATCAATTCACCAGCGAAGCCAGCGTTTGCCCCAAGCTGAACACGGTCAAGGCAGAACCAAGAACACTTTCGGTGCCATAGATCAGATCATCGTCCTGAATGACGAATTTGCCCGCTGAAAACAGCCCGTCCGCCGATGTCAGATCCATTGTGAACACGACACGCTGCTGCGCGGGGCCGGTCATATCATCACGCACCGCACTGGTGTCATATTCGCGCATGATCAAAATGCCCTTGGGATTGGCCGTGCCGGCGTTGACGCCGCCGATTGTTGACAAAGCCTCTAGCGCGGTCATGTTCTGTTCGGTGATCGGATGCACCGCCTCTGATCCGGTCGCCCCCAACGAAAGGAAATTGCGTTCGTCGCCGACGATCATCAACCGGTCGCCGCCGCGCATCGTTGTGTTTAACGCGGGTTCTTCCATAAGCCGCTTGAGCGCGACCCCATAGGTACGTCCGTTGCGGATCAAGCGGATCTGCGGGTTTACCAATGTCGAATTTGCGCCGCCAGCGAGCGACAAAAGTTCCAGAATCTTGAAATTCCGGTCCGGCAATTCATAAAGCCCGGGCGCGCCGAATCCGGTCATCAGGTTCGCCATATTGGCCCGCCCCGGCACGACGATCAATTGCACCTGTGCAGACGGGATGGTGCGGCTTAGTTCTTCTTCGATGCGCGCGCGCGCGGTGGTTTCCGCCATGCCCGCGATCTGCATTTCCCCGATATAGGGCACAAAAATGCGCCCTGCCGAAGAAACTTGCGTATCTTGCAACGGGGTAACCCGTTGCCCCGCCCCCGCCAGAAGCGAGTTTTCTTCGGCGTCCCAGATTGTCAGCTGCACCGTATCGCCCGGTGCGATAATCAGTGATGCAGGCTGTTCTTGACTGCTGATCCAGGGGAATTCTTGAATATCGGGGTTCGGCCAAGCGTTGATCATCGGCAGCGTTTCGCGGGTAACGGCGATCACTTCGAAATCATAGACCGCTTCTTCGCCTTCGGCACGGCTGCTGGCGTTGGACGCGGCCAATACTTCGGATTGGAAACCGGCACCGCGCGGCAGGCTACAGCCCGCCGTTAACAAACAAAGCCCTAGCACGGCAATCCGTTGCAATGTGAGTTGCATGCTCTCTCCCTCGGTCGGTCGTGCATTTATGCGCGACATCATTTGCACGAGGAATACCGCAATCCCCAACAAAAGCAGAGCAGAAAATGTGTATAATTTTTCAAGTGATGCAATCGCGCCAATGTCAAACCTGCATCGCCGTGGCAAGGCGCGCTGCGCCGCCTAGAAATCGACGGCAATCCCTTTGCGTTCCCAATCGCCAAAGCGCACAGGTTCCGGTCCGTCGCGCCCGCCCAGCTCTGTCGGGAGCCCCTCTTTGCCGGCCTGTTTGCGGCGGGCTTCGGCCTCTGCAAGGGCGCGTTGGGCGGGGGTCGTCTGGTCGGTCGGCTGGTCAGCCATATGAACTCTCCTTGTCGGCAGCATGGCTTTGATATACCCCGCTTGCACCCAGCATCAAGAGATACCCCATGAATCAAACAGGTCTGCCTGCCCGCCGTACCGCGCATCATTTGCTGATGCAAATCACGACCGAAGGTCGCCTGATGGCGGAATTGATCGCAGGCGGCGCGCTTGCGCAGCTGGCAAATGATGACCGCGCCCGCGCACAACGGTTGGCAACGGATGCGCTGCGTGGTTTGGATCGGGCCGACCGGATGCTGAAACCCTATCTGAAAAAAACGCCGACGGATCACGTGCTGAACGCGCTGCGCCTTGGCGTGATCGAACTGTGCGGCGGTGAGGCCGCGCATGGTGTGGTTAACGCCTATGTCGAAATTGTCGCGCGCAACAAACGCACCCAATCCATGAAGGGGCTAACCAACGCAGTGCTGCGCAAGATCGCCGCAGAAGGGCCGGAAGGCTGGCACAAACGCGCGGTGCCTCTGACACCCGGCTGGCTGCGCCAGCCGCTTGTTGCCGCCTGGGGCCGCGACGCGGTTACCGCGATGGAAGCCGTGCATTTCGGCGGCGCGCCACTGGACCTGAGCGCAAAAACCGATGCCCAAGCCGTCGCCGATGCCACGGGCGGGCAAGTGCTTGCCAGCGGATCCGTGCGGATCATGAACGCGGGCCAAGTATCGACATTGGCGGGCTATGCGACGGGCGATTGGTGGGTGCAGGATGCTGCCGCCGCGATCCCCGTAAAGCTGTTGGGCGATGTTTCGGGGCTCAAGGTGCTGGATCTTTGCGCAGCACCCGGCGGGAAAGCCATGCAATTGGCGGCCGCTGGCGCGGATGTCACCGCCGTTGATCTGTCATCGCGGCGCATGGAACGGGTCGCAGAAAATCTTGCGCGCACCGGCCTTAAGGCTCGCACCGTGGTCAGCGATGCCTTTGCGTTTACCGAAGGCGGATTTGACGCCATTCTGCTGGATGCGCCCTGTTCGGCCACAGGCACAATCCGGCGTCACCCCGACCTACCCTACGCCAAAGACGGTTCCGAATTCGGGGCGTTGATTGATCAACAGGAATCCATGATCGACCACGCGCTTAGCCTGCTCAAACCCGGCGGACGGCTGGTGTTTTGCACCTGTTCGCTACTGCCCGACGAAGGCGAGGTTCAAATCGAAGAAGCGCTGTCGCGGCACGCGGGCCTGACGGTCGAACCCCCTGTCGCAGCTGGCATAGACCCTGCATGGATAACCGACGAAGGCGGGTTGCGTCTGCGCCCTGATTATTGGTCCGACCTTGGTGGCATGGACGGGTTCTATATGGCGGTTTTGCGCAAACCGGCATGAATATCCTCGCAATTTCAGGAAGCACGCGCGCCGCGTCAACGAATACAGCCTTGTTGCACGCGCTTGCCGCGATTGCGCCGACGGGTGTGACGGTCGCGGTGTATGACCAGCTGGCCAGTTTGCCGGTGTTTTCAGCCGATCTTGATGCCGCACCGCCGCAGGCCGTTATGGACTTCAAACAAAGGGTTGCAGCTACGGACGGGATCGTTTTTTCCAGCCCCGAATACGTGCGCAGCCTGCCCGGCGGGCTCAAGAACGCGATTGACTGGCTGGTCTCTGGCGATGCCGTGATCGCAAAACCGATGGCGATCTTGCACGGATCGCATCGGGGCGATGACATGCTGGATGCTTTGCGGATGGTGCTTGCGACTGTCAGTAGTGGCTTTAGCCCTGATCTTTTTACACGCTTCCCATTGATCGGGAAAACACCCGCACAGGTCTCCGAGACGCTGGCCGCACCTGAAAACGCGGTACAATTGCGCGCGTTTCTAAGCCGGTTCATCGCCTTGGCAAATCCGCGCACAAACAATAGCTTTGCCGGATCGTCGCACCGGTAAATATGCGTTTCAAAGCCCAAAAGAAAACCACCCGAACGTCTGCTGACGCCCGGGTGATTGAATTGCTTCGCAGTCAGCTCGTTCAGAACTGATAGTTAACGGCCAAACTTAGACCGACGGTTTTCAAATCATCTTCGCCCAGACCATCGACAAAGGCATTCAGCCCGGCATTCAGCCCTGCGCCATTGGAGTAATTCACGCCTGCATCGATCCGGCCACGCCAGCCATTGTGATTGCCAATGACGGATGACGCGGCGGCGTCACCAACGGTTTCCGACCAGATGCCAGATAGCCCGCCAACCAGTACAAGGTCATGCGAGGAGATCGGCTTTTCAAAGTCCATACCAAGGGCAACCTCGGTTTGTTCGATTTCCTGTGCGTCGATGTCAACAGCATTGCTGTCCGTATAGGCATTCTGCGTATCGCGGACGTAGCTGGCCGAGATATTCGGGAACATGGTGAACTGTTCCATTTCAACGCGGCCTTCCAAATTCAGCATGGCTAACAAACGCTCACCGTCAAAACTGTCGGTTGCATCGCCGTCTGGCGTGAATTCGTTATCGGTTTTACCGTAAAGCAGACGCCCATCCAAAAACAGCGGGTGTTCAGAAATTTGCGAGGCAAAATACGGACCGACCAGCCAACCTTTGCCCTCGGCCTTATCGCCGTTAGCAAAATCCTGCTCTGCCCAATCCATCTGCAACATGGCACCAACCACGGTGTTGTCGCCAAAAGACAGATGCGCACCAGCGGCCCCAAGGAAATAGCTTTGGTCATTGCCTTCTTCAAATTCCGTGGCGCTGCCGGTCAGGGTTGCCCAGACAGGCCCGCGTCCGGCAGAGGCAAAATCAATGCTGCCAGCACCTTGGGTTACGTCTGCATTAAACCGTCCACCAGCGCGACCATCGACAAAACGCAACACGTCGGGCTGGTTTTGCACAAGCGCACGCGCGCGGTTTTCCATGAAACTTGCGATCTGCTCCTGCGCAGCAGGGCCCGTCACGCCATCATAAGTGATGGTGCCGCTGACAACGAAGCTTACGCCACTAGGGCTGCCGTTGTACGCTTCACATAAATTGTTTACTTCGCCTGAGGCTTGGTAGGTAATGTCTAGCTGGCCATCCGCAATAAGTGGCGCAAGTGTAGCCTGATCAACAATCAGGCTTTGGTTCACCGCAGATGCACATTGCGTTCCTGTAGGGCCGACCACACCCACGTTCACACCATCCAAAAACACGGTCAACGTTTCTGCATCAAATCCGCCTCCGCCAGCATAATCGAGATCGCCAAAAAGGCTCAGATCAAGCGTGGCATCGCCATTGGTTTCTGTCGGCAAACCGGTGATCGTCGTGCTAGCAGAGCCTCCGGTGACGGTGCTGTAAACCTGCGGAATAGCCGTTGATTGCGCGTGTGCAGCAGTTGCGACCAAAAACAGTGGTGTCGCTAATATACCCAGTTTTTTGCTATTCCGGATTGCCTGAACGCCGCGTGTCAATTTACGGCCCAAATCTTTGTTACTATTTTTCATTTTTCTCACATCATTAACTAAATCCACGCGGAAAGTTACCAATCTCCATGCAAATATAATACTTAGAAAACAAGTTACTACGTTTCTGGTAGCAATAATGGCAACGCGGCAACAGTGTAGCTTTTGCCCAAACACAACCCAAGGTAGCTGTGAGCG
The DNA here is from genome assembly GCF_900115105.1 of Yoonia tamlensis. Classification (GTDB taxonomy): domain Bacteria; phylum Pseudomonadota; class Alphaproteobacteria; order Rhodobacterales; family Rhodobacteraceae; genus Yoonia; species Yoonia tamlensis. Next base: position 489,437 of record NZ_FOYP01000002.1, on the reverse strand, counting down.
TCAGTTTCCGCGTAACGTCGTGCAATTAACGCTTTGGCAAAACCACGCGCACGCCCATAAGTTTGCGTGACTTAGCGGTGATGATTTTCTATCGTGCAGGCAATTACGAGTAACCAAGGCGGCGCTGCATTGGCAAAAGCGACCACATGGCGGGATCGCCGCACCAGATTTATGCACGCGGTACATGCGCGGCGCGCGGCGCGGCGTAATGTGGCAACCGGTTTTGTCACGCCACCCGAACCCCGCTCGATCGGGGTAGTCGGGCGCGGGCGGCAGTTGATCACCGGAAATTTTCTTTTCTCTGGCGTATTTGTCGAAGGACCGCGGCTTTCGCTTTGGGATATTGCAGAAAAACACCCCGAGATTGCCAATGAAATCCATGGCGGTGACTGGATGGATGATCTGGTTGCGGTGGGCGATGAAAAGGCGCGAAGCCGCGCGCAGGATTGGGTTTTTGAATGGATCACCCGATATGGCAATGGCCGCAACGCTGGCTGGACGCCTGACGTTGTTGGGCGACGTTTGATCCATTGGATCAACCACGGTGAATTCATCCTGCGCGGCCAAGACACGCCTGCAACCGAACTATTCTTGCGGACTTTGGCGCAGCAGACCCTGTTTCTTGCTGCACGCTGGCACACAATGCCCCAAGGGCTGGCCCGCTTCGAGGCGCTTGCCGGTGTGATCTATGCCGGATCGACACTCGCAGAAATGCAAGCCCACGCAACGCCAGCGGTGACGGCATTGGCGGCCACCTGCGCCAATGAAATCAGCCCCGACGGCGCAATTATCACCCGCAACCCCGAAGAATTGCTGGAAGTCCTGACGCTGTTAAATCTGGCGGTGCAATCGCTGACGGCCGCAGGGCAAAAAGTTCCGCGTGAAATCACCCGAGCGATTGAACGGATCGTGCCGACCCTGCGTGCGCTGCGCCATGCCGATGGCAGCCTCACACGGTTTCACGGCGGCGGCTCCGGGCTTGAAGGGCGGCTGGATCAGGCCTTTGCCGAAGCAGCGATCAGGACCGCACCAACGGCAGGGCTGCACATGGGTTTTGCCAAGCAAACCGGCGGGCGCACATCGCTGATCGTTGATGCAGCCGTGCCGCCAACGGGTGCGGCATCAGCCAAAGGTCACGCAAGTACATTGGGGTTTGAACTGGTTTCGGGGCGGCGCCCGATCATCGTCAACAGCGGATCAGGCGCGCGGTTCGGCCGCGAATGGCGGCGGGCAAGCCGCGCCACCGCCAGCCATTCCACGCTGGGCATCGAAGGGGTGTCATCATCGCAACTGAATCCCAAAGGTGTCTGGCTACTCAAGACCCCGGATGTCGTGCGCTTTCACACCCCTGTCACCGATGGCATCCGTCAGCTTGAGATGTCGCACAACGGTTATCAGCGCAGCTTTGGGCTGACCCATGCGCGGATTCTCAATCTCGCGGTTGATGGGCGCCAATTGACCTGCGAAGACCTGCTTGCCACGTTGGATGATGATGACAATGGCAAGTTTGACATGGCGCGCGGCGACAAGGGGATCGCCTTTAACATCCGGTTCCATCTGCACCCCGATGTCGCTGCCACGCGCGACGGTGAATCTGTCTATCTGGTGCTGAAATCGGGGGAAACATGGGTCTTTAGCCATGATGGCGCGGCGAAATTGTCGGTTGCGCCATCAGTTTATCTGCAAAATGGCCGTTTAAGGCCAATTGGCACGCATCAGGTGGTTTTATCTGGGCGCGCAATGTCCTATGCGACACGCGTCCGCTGGTCACTGGCCAAGGCCCAAGACACGCCCACAGCCGTGCGTGACCTTGTCCAAAGTGACGAAGCGGATGATGTGGAATATACACCTGGGGACTTTGAATGACCGACCTTGCACCACTGCGCCGCGCGCTGCTTTCTGTATCTGACAAAACGGGGCTTGTGGATCTGGCCCGCGCGCTTGCTGATCGCGGGGTCGAATTGCTGTCGACCGGCGGGTCCGCCGCTGCGCTGCGAGACGCAGGGCTTGAGGTGCGCGATGTGGCCGATGTGACCGGTTTTCCTGAAATGATGGACGGGCGCGTCAAAACCTTGCACCCCGTCGTGCACGGTGGATTGCTGGCCCGCCGCGATCTTGAAGGGCACCGCGATGCGATGGTCGAACATAACATCGGGCCGATCGACCTGTTGGTTGTGAACCTGTACCCGTTCGAAGAAACCGTTGCCAAAGGCGGCGATTACGCCGCCTGCATCGAAAACATCGATATCGGTGGCCCAGCGATGATCCGGTCTGCTGCGAAAAATCATGCCTTTGTCACCGTAGTGACCGACGTCGAAGATTACGCCGCTGTACTGGCCGAACTTGATGCCAACAACGGCCAGACGACATTGGCACTGCGTCAGAAACTGGCCCAAACTGCCTATGCGCGCACTGCGGCCTATGACACGGCAGTCAGCACGTGGATGGCAGGCGCAATTGGCCAAGATGCACCGCGCCGCCGATCGTTCACAGGCACATTCAAACAAACCATGCGCTATGGCGAAAACAGCCACCAGTCTGCAGCGTTCTATACCGATGGCACAGGCCGCCCCGGTGTGGCGACTGCCGTGGTGCATCAGGGCAAGGAGCTGTCGTACAACAATATCAACGACACCGACGCCGCGTTTGAACTGGTTGCAGAATTTGACCCTGCCGACGGCCCTGCCGTGGCAATTATCAAACACGCCAACCCTTGCGGCGTGGCCCGCGGCGCGACCTTGCTTGAGGCCTATCAAAACGCGTTCAACTGCGACCGCACGTCTGCCTTTGGCGGGATCGTGGCGCTGAACCAGCCATTGGACGAAGAAACCGCCAAAGCCATTGTCGAGATCTTCACCGAAGTCGTGATCGCGCCAGGTGCATCGGACGCCGCCAAGGCCGTATTCGCAGCCAAGAAAAACCTGCGCCTTTTGACAACCGACGCGCTGCCCGACGTGACCACCCCGATCACAACCTACCGTCAGGTTGCGGGCGGGATGCTGGTGCAGGACAAGGACACCGGATTTGTCGGCATGGATGATCTGAAGGTCGTGACCAAAGTTGCGCCGACAGATGAACAAATGTCTGACTTGTTGTTCGCGTGGAAAGTCGCCAAACACGTCAAATCCAACGCGATTGTCTACGTCAAAGACAAGGCAACCGTTGGTGTGGGCGCGGGCCAGATGTCGCGGCTCGATTCCGCCCTGATCGCCGCGAAAAAGGCCGAACGCATGGCCGATGCAATGGGCCTGCCGCAACCGCTGACCATCGGGTCGGCTGTCGCGTCTGACGCGTTTTTCCCATTTGCCGACGGTCTGCTAGAGGCCGCAGCTGCTGGTGCGACCTGCGTGATCCAGCCGGGCGGGTCCATGCGTGACGACGAAGTCATTGCCGCAGCCGATGAGGCCGGAATCGCGATGGTCTTTACCGGCATGCGCCACTTTAAACACTAAGGGACCGCTCATGCGTTTGACAATCTGGGCCGGCCTTTGGGTGATATTGCTGGATCAAGCCAGCAAATACTATGTCGTGCATTGGCTAGGTCTGGGCAATCCGGGGCGGGGCAAGATTGAAGTCTTCCCGCCCTACCTTGAATTCCATATGGCGTGGAATCGCGGCGTGAATTTCGGCCTGTTTTCAGGGTTAGATATGCGCTGGGTTTTGATCGGGCTGGCCTTTGTGATTTCAGCTGCTGTTCTTTGGTGGCTGCGCAAGCACGGCGGGTCAAAATGGGTGTACCTGTCAGCTGGTCTGCTGATTGGCGGGGCCATGGGCAATGTGATTGACCGTATTTTCTATGGGGCAGTCGCGGATTTCTTGAATATGTCCTGCTGCGGGATCAATAACCCCTATTCGTTCAACATCGCTGATATTGCGATCTTTATCGGCGCTGTTGGGCTTGCGTTTTTTGGCGATGATGGCAAATCTACACCAAACAAGAACAGCGCGTGACCTTGTCGCGGGCATGGGGTACAAGACCCCGACACTACCGATAGGTGCTTTGATGCGTGCAATGATTTTTCCAGTTCTGGCGATGGTTCTACTTGCCGCTTGCGGCAATACCGACCGGCCTTTGCGCGACATGCGGACAACGGACGGCGGCCCTGACGAATTTATGGTGAACCCTGCGGCACCGCTTGCATTGCCAGAAACATTGGCACTTGTGACCCCGACACCTGGCGGCACAAACCTTGCCGATCCAACGCCAAAGGCAGACGCGATCGCAGCGCTTGGTGGCAACCGCGCGGCACAATTTGCGGGGGGTATACCCGCAAATGATTCGATTTTGGTCGCGCAGGTCGCCCGCTTCGGCGTTGACCCCGATATCCGCGCCGAACTGGCCGAACGCGACGCTGCACTGCGCGAACGCAAAAAGCTGTCGAACGTGTTTAACCCGCTGCGCCGCGACCGGTATTTCGTGCTTTATGCGCGGCAGGCGCTGGATGCGGATGCGGAACTGGCGCGGCTTGCCGCATTGGGCATTCTGGTCCCCACCGCGCCGCCAGCCGAATAAAACATTCATTCACAACCGCGTATGGCGGCTTGAACATCACCCAGCGGGGCGTCAGGTTACCCTTACGCGAACCAAAAGGGTGCCGATGAAACATTTTCTTGCCGCCATTGCCATGATCACCACCGCCGCACAGGCGCAAGAGGTGACAACGTTTGACCTTGATAACGGTATGGAAGTCGTCGTGATCGAAGATCACCGCGCCCCCGTTGTCGTGCATATGGTCTGGTACAAGGTCGGATCGGCCGATGAACCTGTTGGCGCGTCCGGCGTTGCGCATTTCTTTGAACATCTGATGTTCAAGCAAACCGACGTACTGGCCGCGGGCGAATTTTCGGCGACTGTCGCGGCCAATGGCGGCAGCGACAACGCTTTTACTAGCTACGATTACACCGCCTATTTCCAACGGATTGCGGCGGACCGGCTTGATCTGATGATGCAGATGGAAAGCAACCGGATGACCAATCTGGCGGTGACGGCGGATAATATCGAAACCGAACGCAATGTCGTGCTAGAAGAACGCAACCAGCGTACCGAAAACAATCCCGGCGCATTGGCCCGCGAACAGTTCAATGCCGCCCTGTTTCAAAACCACCGCTACGGCGTCCCCGTCATCGGCTGGAAACATGAAATGGAGCAGTTGGAGCTGGAGGACGCCATCGCGTTCTATGATCTGTATTATGCGCCCAACAACGCCATTCTGGTTGTCGCCGGCGATGTAGAGCCGGACGCGGTGCGCGCATTGGCCGAAACCTATTATGGTGTGATCCCCGCAGAGCCGAACCTGCCCGAACGTATCCGCCCCCAAGAGCCGCCGCAGCGCGCCGAACGCCGGATCACCTATACCGACCCGCGCGTCAGCCAACCCTATCTGACCCGCAGCTATCTGGCCCCCGAACGCAACAGCGGTGCCCAAGAAGAAGCCGCGGCACTGGTCTATCTGGCCGAGCTGTTGGGCGGCTCGCCGTTCACGTCCGACCTTGGGACCGCGCTGCAATTCGATTCGCAAATCGCGCTTTATACCTCTGCGTCTTATGACGGGAACACGCTGGATTCGGGCACGTTTCAGGTTGCCGTGGCCCCTGCCGCCGATGTGACATTGTCCGAAGCCGAAGCGGCAATGGATCAGGTCATTTCGGATTTCATGGCAAACGACATTGACCCCGCACGGATCGAAAGCATCCGCACGCAATTGCGCGCCTCTGAAATCTACGCGCTGGACGATATGCAAGGGCTCGCGCGCCGCTATGGGGCAGCACTGAGCCAAAGCCTGACGGTGGCGGACATACAAGCGTGGCCCGCGATTTTGCAATCCGTGACCGAGACCGACATCAAAGCCGCCGCCGCCAAAGTTTTCAATCGCGATCAGGCCGTCACAGGCTGGGTTGTCGCAACGCCGGAGGATGCCCGCTAATGCTGCGCAGTATCATCGCCCTGACCCTTGGCCTGCTTGCGACCACTGCCAGCGCCGAAATCGACATCATCGAAGTCACATCCCCCGGCGGGATTAACGCTTGGGTCGTTGAAGAACCCAGCATTCCCTTTGTCGCGCTCGAAATCCGTTTTCGCGGCGGCACGTCGCTGGACCTGCCTGACAAACGCGGCGCGACCAATCTGATGATGGCCCTGCTTGAAGAAGGGTCGGCCGATATGACCGCGCAGGAATTCCAGACCGCCCGCGAAGGTCTAGCCGCCAGTTACAGTTTTTCGGCCTATGACGATTCTGTTGGCATTTCCGCGCAATTCTTGACCGAGAATCAGGATGACGCGCTGGCGCTGTTGCGGCAGGCGCTGATCAATCCGACGTTCGATCAGGACGCCGTAGACCGCGTGCGCGCGCAAGTGCTTGCCAATATCGCCAGCGATGAAAAACGCCCCAACCGGATTGCAAGCGCCGCGCTGAACGCAGCCGCCTTTGGCGACCACCCTTACGGCACCAATGCCGATGGCACGGTAGATAGCGTCAATGCGTTGACCCGCGCGGATATGTTCACCGCACATCAAAACGCGCTGACCCGAGACCGGCTTTATGTATCTGTTGTAGGTGATGTGACCGTGGCGCAGGTGGGTCCGATGCTTGATGCCTTGTTGGGCGATCTACCCGCGCAGGGCCCCGCGTTGCCGGATGACATTGCATTTGGCCTTGCGGGCGGCGTCACCGTGATCGACTACGCCACCCCCCAAGCCGTTGCGATTTTCGGCCATGCCGGCATGAAACGCGATGACCCCGATTTCTTTGCCGCCTATATCCTGAACCACGTGTTGGGTGCGGGCGGCTTTGAATCACGGCTGATGAACGAGGTGCGCGAAAAGCGCGGGCTGACCTATGGGATCGGCACCTATCTGGTGCCCAAGTTTCACGCCGAACTGATGCTTGGTTCAGTCGCATCGTCCAATGACACCATTGCAGAGGCAATCAGCGTCACCCGCGATGTCTGGGCGGATACCGCCGCGAACGGGATCACGGATGCCGAATTGACGGCGGCGAAAACCTATCTGACGGGGGAATACCCGCTGCGGTTTGATGGCAACAGCGAGATCGCGGCGATTATGGTCGGCATGCAGATGATTGATCTGTCGCCCGAATATGTGACCAACCGCAATGATTTTATCAATGCGGTGACGCTTGACGATGTGAACCGCGTCGCGGGTGAATTGCTCGCACCGGATGACTTGCATTTTGTTGTCGTGGGCCAGCCAGAGGGCCTGTTAACCACGTCAGAGTGAATGTAATTCTACGCTCGCAGAATCGCGCCAGGCTGCTATAATTTGTGGCATGGCCATTTCAGACCCCCAGATAAAGCCCCGTCCGGTGATCCGGCAGCTTGACGACGCCGCGATCAACCGGATTGCAGCGGGCGAGGTGCTTGAACGCCCCGCCTCGGCGGTCAAGGAACTGGTCGAAAACGCCATTGATGCTGGAGCCACGCGGATTGAGGTGGTGATCGCCGATGGCGGCAAGACCCTGATCAGGGTCACGGACGACGGTTGCGGGATTGCGGCGGATGATCTGCCGCTTGCACTATCGCGCCACGCAACGTCAAAAATCGACGGTTCCGACCTGTTGAACATCCATTCCTTCGGATTTCGGGGCGAGGCCCTGCCATCGTTGGGCGCCGTTGGCCGCCTGTCGATCACATCGCGGGTCAACGGTGCAGATGCGGCGACGATCAATGTGGCGGGCGGCAAAACGGGCGATGTGCGCCCCGCTGCGCTGACATCGGGCACCGTGGTTGAACTGCGCGATATGTTCTTTGCCACGCCAGCGCGCCTGAAATTCCTGCGCACCGACCGCGCCGAAGCCCAAGCCGTCAGCGATGTCGTCAAACGGCTGGCGATGGCGGAACCGTTCATCACCTTTATCTTGCGCGATGCGTCCAACGGCGACAGCCGCACCACATTCCGCGCCGACGCCCAAAGCGGCGATATGTTCGACGCCCTTCACGGGCGGCTGCAAACGATTCTTGGCCGCGAATTTGCAGAAAACGCGCTGGCGATAGATATGGAACGCGAGGGGTTCCACCTGACCGGATACGCCGCATTGCCCACCTATTCGCGTGGGGCTGCGATTGCGCAGTTCCTGTTCGTAAACGGACGACCTGTGCGCGATAAAATGCTGCTCGGCGCGCTGCGTGCCGCCTATATGGATGTGCTGTCACGCGACCGGCATCCGGTGGCGGCGCTGTTTGTCGATTGCGATCCAACACTTGTCGACGTCAACGTGCACCCCGCCAAGTCCGAAGTCCGGTTTCGCGAACCGGGCGTTGTGCGCGGATTGATCGTATCGGGGTTGCGCCATGCGCTTGCCGATGCAGGACACCGCGCGTCAACGACAGTTTCGACCGCGACGCTAGGCGCGATGCAACCGCAACCGACCGGCCCGCGCGTTTACCAAATGGATCGTCCCAGCTTTAGCGCGCGGTCCATGACATTTCAGGCCCAAGCCCCCGGTTTTCAAGAGGCTCCATCCGCCCGCATTGAACCCGTAATAGATGACGAACCCGCGCATCTGCCGCTAGGGGCGGCGCGTGCGCAAGTGCATGAAAACTATATCATCGCGCAAACGGAAAACGGCATTGTGATCGTTGACCAGCACGCCGCGCACGAACGGCTCGTCTATGAGAAACTAAAAACCCAGATGGCCGAAAACGGGGTTGCGGCGCAGGCGCTGTTGATCCCCGAAATTGTCGAACTCAACGACAATGACGCTACAATGATCCTGTCGATTGCAGATGATCTGTCGCGGCTTGGCTTGACCATCGAACCCTTTGGCGGTGGCGCAATTGCCGTCCGTGAAACCCCCGCTATCTTGGGTGAAATTAACGCAAGCGCAATGATCCGCGATATTGTGGACGAACTGGCCGATCAGGGCGACAGCGCCAGCGTCAAAGCCAAAATCGACGCAATCCTGAGCCGGGTCGCCTGTCACGGTTCCATCCGGTCCGGCCGGCGCATGCAAGGGCCGGAAATGAATGCATTGCTACGCGAAATGGAAGCAACGCCAATGGCGGGCCAATGCAACCATGGGCGGCCCACATATGTTGAATTGAAACTATCCGATATCGAACGGTTATTCGGGCGCACATGATCCAGATTGGTGAACAGGTTCTATCGTCAAACGATCTGCTTTTGATCGCTGCAGGCGCCGCCTTTTTGGCGATTCTGCTGCTTTTGGTGGCATCCACACGGCGCGCGGGCCGATCAGCCGATGCGGTCACACAAATCGCACAACAGGTCGGGCAGCTTTCGCAAAATGTCATCGCCCTTGGCCAAGGCCAAAGCCAGTTGGCGGGCAATATCCAGACCGTCAGCGACGCCCAAGCCATTGCACAGATGCACGTGATCCAGACCATGGAAGCACGGCTTGCCGAAGTGCAGGAAAAGATGAAAGACACGCTGACCGGATCATCCGAAAAAACCACCAAAAGCCTGACGCAATTGCAAGAACGGCTGGCTGCAATTGACAAGGCGCAGACGAATATCGAGAAACTGTCGGGCGATGTGCTGTCGTTACAAGACATTCTATCCAACAAACAACGGCGCGGCATGTTTGGCGAAATCCAACTGACCGATATCGTCTCCAAGGCCCTTCCCGCCGATAGCTACACGCTGCAAGCGACGCTTTCGAACGGGAAACGTGCAGATTGTCTGATCCATCTACCCAATCCCCCCGGCCCGATTGTGATCGACGCCAAGTTTCCCTTTGAAGCCTACGAAGCCTACGCCGCCGCCGAAACCAAAGACGACCAAGCCTATGCGCTGCGCGCGCTCGGGGCTGCGGTGCGGGTCCATATCAAAGCCATTTCCGAAAAATACCTGATTGAAGGGGAAACCGCCGACGGCGCGCTGATGTTCCTGCCATCCGAGGCCGTCTATGCCGAACTGCACGCGCGGCTTCCCGAGGTCGTGCGCGCCGGTTTTGATGCGCGGGTGTGGATCGTGTCGCCAACCACCTGCATGGCCACGCTCAACACAATGCGCGCGATTCTCAAAGATGCGCGGATGCGGGAACAAGCCGGCGAAATCCGCAAAGCGCTGCGGCTGCTGCACCGCGATGTCGGGATTATCACGGAAAAAGCCGGCAAGCTCGAAACCCACCTGCGCCAAGCGGGCGAAGACGTGTCCGGCGTGCTGACTGCCGCCACCCGCGCAGGCAAACGCGCGGATCGGTTGGATAACTTTGATTTTGAGGAACTGCCCGTCGATGCCCCGCTCAAAATCGCGCCCTTGAACGATTGATTGCGCCAGATCAAAGCGGTGCGCTATGATCTGGGTGACACCCTTCGCAAGGAGAACGTAACATGCTTGCCATTTCATCAGATAAAATCGCCGAGGTGATCATCCTCGCACGTGAACTGCACCGCGCCGAGAACGAATTTGACGGTTTTGTTAACCGGCTCGCATTGGATGAACAGATTGCCCTTGTGGCCGTATTCTGGATCGGGCGCGGCAGTTTTGACGCCAGCGAATTGCAAGAAGCCCTGCGCACCGCAAACGAAGAGGCAACAACCCCCACCGCCGATTACCTCAAGGGCTCGCCGCATCTGGCCGACCATCTTGAATCCGGCATGGAGGCATTGGGACTAGACCCGACAGACGCTGAAGAAGACCTTTTGTAATGTAGGGTGGGTTTTAACCCACCGCCCCGTCAAAACAATCGCGCGCGCGCCCCCAGACATCGTGGTCCAGCGCATCAAGCGTCATCAGATGTGGCAACAACTGCCCCGCAAAATCATCACTGCTTTCCGCTGGCAACATCGACGGCAGGTTATCAATTGCCGTGACATCCAGCACGGGATCGTCATGCACACGCAGCGCAGGCGCATCCCATGTTGTCGTGCGGTCATAGACCTTAACCGGTGAAAAATCGCTATCGGGATCACAAGCGATATCGCCGATAACAGACAAGCGCCGCTCTGCGGTTTTCGCGGTCGCGGGTACAAAAACAGGCGTTCCGGGCCGTGCCAGAATACAGTTCAGGAATATGTTGTGGTCCAAGATTTCTGGGAATGGTCCCCCTGACGCCGTTTCCGCCATGTCCCATTTCGTCACTTGCATCCCCATTGCATTGCATAGGTCAGCGGCCCCTGTGCCAACCCTTCCCAAGGCCCCGATGATCAGCGCGTTGGGGCGGGTATCACCCAACCGCGACAGCAAATCGGATCGCATCACCGCCGCATCCGCATAGCTATGCACAGGTACAGCCATTTCGCCACGCTGTTGCGCGGCCCAGCACATCAATGACACCGCCGCCCCCGCATATCCCGCCCAATAGCCAAAAGCCGCAACGCGCCGCCCATCGGCATGGGTCAGATATTCGAGATCATAGAGCGCACCACCGCCCGCGCGGAACCGGTCCAACAAAACCCGCCCGTCCGGCTGCCCCTTATAGGCATGGCCAAACATGATATGGCGGTGGCGTAATGGGGTGCCATCGGCAGGCAGCTCCTTAAGCCCGAAAATTAACGCATCATCAGGCGCATCGACCCACGAAAACTCCGGCGCGATTTCACAGCCCGCATCCGCATATTGCGCAATCGGGATAATCCGCTGGCTGCTTTCTTCAACAGTGACCCGAAACCCTTGCGCCAATAACTGCGCCGCACCTGCGGGCGTTAACCCAACGCGGTCTTCGTTGGCGCGGCTTTCCGAGCGAACCCATAGGTGTACCATCATAACATTCCTTTTTCATAGATCCGCTGCACCGAAGGCCGCGCGCGCATTTTGCGCATGAAGGCCGATATGTGCGGATAGCGGGATACATCAACCCCGTCACCGGGCAACCATGTCAGCACCACATAAAGATAGGCTTCAGATAACACCATTTCGTCACCGCCGCCAAACGGCAGGCGCGGCAACAGCTCTTCAAGGTATTCGCAACTGGCGGCCATTGTCTGCGGCACTTTGCGGGTCATATCGGCAAACGAGCTTTCTTCGTCCGCCCAGCGCGCGCCACGCAATTTATGCGCGTGGTTCACGTGCATCGTGCTTGCAAGATAATACATCAGTTCGCGCATCTGCGCGGCGGCCAGTGGATCATCGGGCACCAGTTGCGGCGCGACATATTCAAGGATGGCACCCGTTTCGGTCAAAATGCCACGCGCGGTTTCCAGCGCAGGCACGCGGCCTTTGGAGTTGATCGCAAGGTAAGCCGCCCCCGCCTGTTCCCCCGCCGTAAAATCAATCGGCACCGCGATATAGTCGGTGCCCGTTTCTTCCAACACAATCGCGACAGCAACCGATATGGTACGTGGGGCGTAATGCAGCTTGAGCATCAGACGTACCTCAATAATGCGTTATGGCGGTGGCGCGGTCGGGATGATCCAGATGCGGCACGGCGTTGAAGCTGGCCAAAATCGGCCCCTGCGGGATCACATGCACGCGGTGCAATGACGTATTCATGATTGGCAGCAGCACATGCGCAAGACGGGTCGGGTCAAGCAGCAAGAGATGCCGCAAGATCATGCCGATCACCCCGCCCGAAGTAATGCACAACACCCGCACGCCCGGCTGCGCGGCCTCTTGCAAGACACCTGTCACCCGTTCCTCGAACGATGCAAAGGTTTCAACGCCCTTGATCTCGGCGCGGTGCCACGCTTCCATAACCTGTGGGATATGGGCGGCAAATTCATCGGGCCCGGGCATCGGCACGCCGTGCACATCATCAAGCGCCTTGCCAAGGCTGAAATAGTCCATCTCGTTCAGGCGCGGATCGATCACCGGATCGCTGTAACCCATGCCCGCCGCCGTTTCGCGGTGACGGCGCAGGCTTCCTGCGATGATTTTGTCAAAGGGTGCTTCGCGGTCGCGCAGATAATCCCCCAACCAGCGGGCCTGCTGGTGCCCCATATCCGATAGTTTGTCATAACTTTCTTCGTCGGTCGCGCCCGAATTGGCCTGCCCGTGGCGCACAAATATGATTTCGCCCATGAACTCTCCTACTATTTACCAAAGACCTACGGCGTCACATCCGGCTTGGCAACGCACATCGGGTGCGCAAACAGATCACGCGCCCGTGCAACTGCAGAAATAATTTTGTTCACGATGTTGCGCATGCAGCATTCTCGTGAGGACCAAACCGGCCCGACCTTCGCACGCGCGCACAGTGATTGCTCGGTTCGGGTGCGCCCACGCACAAAACGCGTCCCATGGCAGGCAGGTCTCTGATTTCAAGACATATTTCCGTTCACATTGATCACCAATTTCGTGATCGCCACCGCCCTTTTCTTGCGACGGAATGCACCCCAATTCCCGTTTATCAACACGGCAAACAAAGCCGCAGAGACAAACCAAAGCGACAGCACGTCGCACCCTAAACACAAAAAGGAATATACTTATGTCTATCAAATCTATCGCACTTGCCGCCGCAACAATCGCTGCACTGGGTTCAACAGCTTCGGCTGGCAACTACTTTGAAGCGGGTTCACAACTGCAAGCCGGACCAGAGCTTGAACTCGGGCTGGTGCATGCAGACGCCAACGGAACCGTTGAAATCTATTCAAAAGTTGGCAGCGATAAAGGTTCCTTGATCGGCTCCAAAGACGTTCTTGCGGGCGCCAACGGCAACGTCACAGTGGATGTGAATTCCGTTCTGCAACAAGATGTGGTCGCTGTGCTGAAAGTGAACGGTCAAATCGTCGCCGAACATGATTACAACATCGTCCGCTAAACGCGGCACGATCAATTTATCCTCCCTGCACCAAAAGGTCGTCTTTCATATGGAAGACGGCCTTTTTCGTTTCCTCCCACTTGCTGCCCGATTCCGAGTGTGGGACTGTGCCCCGAACGCAAATAACAAAACACAGGTGCCCGTTTATGCCCGCAGACAAGCTGCTTGCTGATGTTTTTGGCTTTGATGCGTTTCGGCCCGGCCAAAAAGATATCGTTGCGGCTGTTGTCTCTGGGCAAAATACATTGGCGATCATGCCCACGGGTGGCGGAAAATCGCTGTGTTTTCAATTGCCTGCACTTGTGCGTGACGGGGTCACGGTGGTGATTTCGCCGCTGATTGCCCTGATGCGCGATCAGGTCCGCGGGTTGCGCGAGGCGGGCGTGAGCGCGGGTGCGCTGACCTCTGGCAATACCCAAGATGAGACTGACGAGGTTTTTGCAGCGCTCGAGGCGGGCACGCTCAAACTGCTTTATATGGCACCGGAACGGCTGGCATCGGGTGGCACGATCAACATGCTGCGCCGCGCGGGTGTCAGCCTGATCGCAGTGGACGAAGCACATTGCGTCAGCCAATGGGGCCATGATTTCCGGCCCGATTATTTGCGGATCGGCGACCTGCGCCGCACGCTTGATGTGCCGCTTGCGGCGTTTACCGCCACGGCTGACGCCGAAACCCAAGTTGAAATCGTGCAAAAGCTCTTTGACGGGGTACAGCCCGCCACATTCCTGCGCGGGTTTGACCGGCCCAATATCCATCTTGCCTTTGCCGCCAAAGACGGGCCGCGGGCACAAATCCTGAACTTTGCCGCCGCGCGCAAGGGGCAATCCGGTATCGTCTATTGTGGCACACGCGCCAAAACCGAAACGCTGGCACGCGCCCTGAACGAGGCCGGACATCAGACCTGCCATTATCATGGCGGCATGGAGGCCGAGGACCGCCGGATTGTCGAACGCCGTTTTCAGCAAGAGGACGGGTTGATCGTTTGTGCCACCGTCGCCTTTGGCATGGGGATCGACAAACCCGATATCCGCTGGGTCGCCCACGCCGATCTGCCCAAATCCATCGAAGGCTATTATCAGGAAATCGGGCGTGCAGGGCGCGATGGCGCGCCTGCCGAGACACTGACGCTGTTTGGCCCTGACGATATCCGCTATCGCCGCCAGCAGATTGACGAAGGGCTTGCGCCCGCTGACCGGCGCGCGGCAGATCACGGGCGGCTCAATGCATTGCTGGGACTGGCCGAGGCGCTGCATTGCCGGCGGAAGAATCTGCTCGAATATTTTGGCGAAAGCCCTGAACCCTGCGGCAATTGCGATCTTTGCGACAAGCCCGCCGAGATTTTTGACGGCACCACCGCTGTGCGCATGGCCCTATCCGCAGCCCTTAGAACAGAAGAATGGTTTGGCGCGGGCCATCTGATCGACATCCTGCGCGGCGATCTGACCGATAAGGTGCAGCAACGCGGCCATGACAGCCTGCCGACATTCGGCGTTGGCAAGGAATATGACAAACGGCAATGGCAGGCGATTTTTCGGCAGATGATGGGGCATGACCTGCTGCGCCCAGACCGCGAGCGCCATGGCGCGCTGCGCATGACAGAGGCCGCGCGCCCCATTTTGCGCGGCGAAGCAACAATAGAACTGCGCCGCGATTCCATTCGCGCGGCACGCGGCAGCGGCCCCAAGGTCAAAATGCTGGTCAGCGAAGAAGATGCGCCGCTGCTTTCTGCGCTCAAGGCGAAACGGCGGTTTCTGGCGGAACAGGCGGGCGCGCCGGCCTATATTATCTTTAACGACCGCACATTGATCGAAATGGCAGAAAAGCGGCCAATGACGCTTGATGATATGGCGCATATCGGCGGCGTTGGCGCAAAGAAGCTGGAAAGCTACGGTCGCGCCTTTCTTGAGGTGATTGCAGGCGCAGCCGAGCCTGTGCATCCGGCAAGACGCAAGCTTGCCGGGCAAAGCGAAGGTGCCATCTACGACCGGCTGCTAGAGGTTCAGGCGGGGCTTGCGCGGGGTCCGGACGGGCTGGACAAACCCATGAGCTGCACAGCGGCAACTCTCGCTAAGGTTGCGAAAATGCGCAGCACCGATGCGCAACAGCTTGAACGGATCATAGGTGCGCGCCACGTCGAGCGATTCGGTCCTGCCTTTTTGGACGTTATCGCTAACGCCCACGCCTCGTGATTTGGTAATAAATTTCTAAAATGCGCGGAATTCGCGTAACATTCTTAAAAATATTTTGACGACCGTCCAATGAAATCGTTTACGAAGCCAAGCCAGTTAATATTCCCTTAATCTTAAGGCATTTTTGGTCATTTGAATTTCGCTGGTGCTGGCGGTCGGATAGCGGCGCCACAGTTATCCGCGCGACAATCATGCGAATGTGGGGACACTATGCCATAATGCAAACACAATCGTTTACGAAAACTTCACTAATCGCGGTCCGAGCCTCGCGGCTTTGGCGCCTTAATACACGCGCACGCTGTAGGGTAGTGCGTTCACAGAGTTATGGAGTCTTCGGTGAAATACATCAGTTGCACAATTCAGCGTTCTTTGCTGAGAACCCTTGTTCTTGCGGGAACCACCGTCGCCTGCACGGGCGCTTTTGCGGATATCGTCACATTGCGATCCACGGATGGCACGATCAACTTGCAAGGCGACCTGATTGCCGTTGTTGATGATTATTACCTGCTGCAAACCCCGCTGGGCGATTTGCGCGTCGCGACAAACCGTGTCCGCTGTGAGGGCGCAAGCTGCCCTACGACCAAAACGGTTGAAGCAGACACTATCCTGACGGGGTCAGACACAATCGCCGAGGGCCTGATGCCTTTGCTCATGGGCGGCTACGCGACAGTGCAAGACGCTGAAGCAACAGTAACCACAACAGCGAACGCGGGCGAATTCGCCGCGACGCTGGTTGGCCAGCAAGGTTTTGGCGACAATCTTGGCACATATCTGGTCAGCTCAAGCAGCGCCACGCAAGCTTTTGCAAGCCTGATGGACAATAGCGCGCAGATCGCGTTGTCGGCGCGCGAAATCTCCACGGATGAGGCGGCCATTCTTGCGGCCGCGGGTGCGGGCGATATGACCGCGCCTGCTCAAGAACATATTCTGGCGCTCGACGGGCTTGTTCTTGTCGTGAACCCCGCCAATCCGGTGTCACAGCTTTCGGTCGCTGATGTCGCGCGGATTTACCGTGGCGAAGTCACCAACTGGGCCCAAGTCGGCGGACCCAACATGGAAATCGCCGTCGTCACAAGCGATGCAGACACAGCGACAGTCTTTAACGCAGGCATCTTTGAAGGGAATGCGCCAGCAAACGGCCCAAGCGCGTTTACCGCGACAGATAACATCGAAGCCTCCAATTTCGTGAGCACCAACACCAACGCAATCGCCTATGTCGGTTTTGCCTTCAAACGCGGGCAAAAGCCGCTGACCTTGATCAGCGAATGCGGAATCGGGACAACGCCGGACGCGTTCTCGGTAAAAACCGAGGAATATACTCTGTTCCGCCGCCTTTTCCTTTATAACCGCGGCGATCTTGCCGATCCGCTGGCGCGCGATTTCATTGCCTATGCCAATACGGATGCCGCGAACCCTGTGATCAGCCAGTCTGGGTTTATCAACCTTGGCGTGGAACGCGTTGCAATGGGCCTTGCGACACCGCGGGCACGTCTGGTTCTTGAATCCGGCACCGATGCAGGTGAACAGCGGGTCGCCAATGATATGCTTGGGCTTATGGCAAACAGCGACCGCCTGTCATCCACATTCCGTTTCCGGACCGGATCTGCGATCCTTGATCCACGCGGGCGTGCAGATCTTGACCGTTTGGCAAACTACCTTGCCGACCAGCCGCAAGGCACAAAGATCACCTTTGTCGGGTTTGCAGATTCCGTTGGCGCCTTTGGCCCCAATCTGGTGCTTGCACAAGGCCGTGCAGAACAGGTGCGCGCCGCGCTTGAGGCTGTTGCGGGGGATCGTCTTGGGCATGTAAGCTTTGCGGCAACCGGCTTTGGCGAAATCTCTCCGGCTGCGTGCAACACGACAGATGCGGGTCGACAAATCAACCGTCGTGTAGAAACATGGATCAGCACACAATGAGCGGATTTTACAAAGCTGCAAACGCACTGAATTCACATGCGCGCCGCAATGCACGCCCTTCTCCGCTGCCAGATCACGAGGTTGCCATGCCAGGAAAGTCACGAACAACGTCCCCCAAACAGATCGTGGCGGCAATTTTTGCGGGGCTTATCGGCCTTGCAAGCCCTGCGCTGGCGCAAACGACTGCCGCCGCTGATGCGGTCTATATGGCGGGCGCGGAACGTGTCCATGTTGGCGGGTTGATGCGTGAAACGGCACAGCGCATTGCTGTTGCATCATGCTTTCACGACGCGGGGATCGAAACGGCTGTCTATGCCGGTCAGATCACCCAAGGCATTGCGGATTATGACAGCTACCTTGTCGCGCTGACCGAAGGTGATGCCGCATACGGGATCGACACAGCCGAAGAGACCCGCAAGCTGGTATCCACCATCTATAGCGTCACTTCGCAGTGGGATCGGTTCAAAGAAGCCGCACTTGGCCGCCTGAACGGTGAAGGCCCGACAGACGGGACCGACTATGTCTCGCGTCACAATCTCAATATGATGCATACCTCAAAGTATCTGCTGCGTGAAATTATCGCAGAATATGCAATCCCGCCTGCGCTGTTGCAAAGCGATGCGTTCACGCTTGATATCCTGACCCGTCAGCCTGCGCTTGCCAATCAAATCAGCAAAGAGGCCTGCGGTCTGATCACCGGCAACACCGTCATGGGCAGCACGTCGCGCTATGTGAAATCGGTTGACCGGTTTGATGCTTCTATGGGGGCTTTGATCAACGGTTTTGCGGGGCTGGGTGTTTCCGCCCCCCCAACCGCCGAAGTCCGCGCAGCGCTTGAAGATATTGCGGCCGACTGGGCCGTTCTCAAGACCCGCCTTGATCAGGTTGCGGGATCAAATGATGTGGCGCTTGCGCTTGATATCGATCGCCAGTTTGCGGCAATCAACGCCAAATTCGCAGCCTTGATCCCCGCCTATGTCACAGCCAGCAAAGCCGGCATCTGATCGCATAACAAGATGCCAAAGGGCCGCGCAGCTTTTACGCCGCGCGGCCCTTTTTTATGCGCGGGCAAACGGTTGCAACTTGGCCGCATCGCCCTCTAGAAAGGGGCAGGCAGGCATAGGAAAACGCACATGGCAGAAACCACCGGATTGAACCACCTTGGCCTTGCGGTCCGCGATCTGGCGCAGACCACCGCGTTTTTTACCGATGCGCTTGGCTTTGATGAAATTGGCCGCGATGAAACCTATCCGCGCACAACGGTGACCGATGGCACGGTCCGGCTGACGCTTTGGCAAACCGACGCTGGCGCCGCAGCCTTCGACCGGCGCGCCAATATCGGGTTGCATCATCTTGCGCTGACAGTCCCGTCCGAGGCCGCGCTGATGGCCATCGCGCAAAAATTGAGCGCGACACCGGGGGTGCGCATCGCCTTTATGCCCGAACCCATGGGTGCGGGGCCGCGCAAGCATATGATGCTGCACGAACCTGGCGGCATCCGCATTGAATTGGTCTGGCCCGGTGCTTGACCCGCGTGCCTGCGCGCACTAGCTAGCGCGCAATCTGACAAAGGAATTGACGATGGCGCGCAAACGCAAGGGACGCGATATTTCAGGCTGGTTGGTCGTGGATAAACCGGCTGGGCTGACCTCGACCGCGGTGGTGAACAAGGTCCGCTGGGCGCTTGACGCCAAAAAGGCGGGCCACGCGGGCACGCTTGACCCCGAGGCGACAGGGGTTCTGGCCGTTGCATTGGGCGAGGCCACAAAAACCGTGCCCTATATCACCGACGCGCTAAAGGCCTATACATTCATCGTGCGGCTTGGTCAGGCGACAAACACCGATGATGCCGAAGGCGAAGTGATCGCCTCTAGCGATGACCGCCCGGATGACGAGACGATCAAAGCGGCGCTTGGCGCATTTATCGGGGATATCATGCAAGTCCCGCCACAGTTTTCTGCCGTTAAGGTCGATGGTGAACGCGCCTATAAAAAGGCCCGTGACGGCGAAGAAATGGCGCTTGCCGCGCGCCCTTTGTGGGTCGAAGAGCTGTTGCTGGTTGATCGCCCCGACGCGGATCATGTTGTGCTGGAAATGACCTGTGGCAAAGGCGGCTACGTGCGCGCGATTGCGCGTGATCTGGGGGATGCGCTGGGCTGCAAGGCGCATGTGAAATCGCTGCGCCGGATTTGGTCGGGCCCGTTTCAAGCCTCGGACGGGATCACG
The DNA here is from genome assembly GCF_900115105.1 of Yoonia tamlensis. GTDB lineage: Bacteria > Pseudomonadota > Alphaproteobacteria > Rhodobacterales > Rhodobacteraceae > Yoonia > Yoonia tamlensis. The sequence goes on along the minus strand of NZ_FOYP01000002.1, from coordinate 469,423 downwards.
CTTGATCAGGTAGATGCGCTGGCCAGAACACCGGAACTGGACGCCTTTTTGCAGCCGCTCGAGGTCGGGCTTGAAGACCTGCCAGAGGTGCGCTGCCTTGCCGAAAGCGTGGCCAAATTGCGCAATGGAAACCCCGCCTCTGTGATCGCTTCGGGCGTTGAATATGGCGAAGAGGTCTGGGCATCCTTCGAGGGGAAAGCCATCGCTGTCGGCACCTACCGCGGCGGCGAAATCCAGCCAAGCCGCGTTTTTGTGGCGTAGGGTGGATCAAGATCCACCTTACACAAATGCCGGATGATCACACGCACACATAACACCCCGCAGGCGCAATCATCCGCGGTCTATTCGGATTGTGACAGCTACCGCTATGCACTGACGCGCTGCTGGGACGCTGCGGGAAAACGCGTGCTGTTCGTGATGCTCAACCCGTCAAAAGCGACCGAGATCCACAACGACCCGACCGTCGAACGCTGCGAACGCCGCGCCCGCACATTGGGGTTTGGAGCGTTTCGGGTCGTCAATATCTTTGCCTGGCGCGACACCGACCCGCAACAGATGCGCAAGGCAGCCGAACCGGTTGGTCCAGACAACGACCGTATCTTGCGCGACGCTGCCGTTTGGGCGGATCAGATCATTGCGGCTTGGGGCACGCATGGCGCCTATCTGAACCGCGGGCCTCAAACGGCCGACCTGCTTTGGCAGACGGGCAAACCGGTTTTCCACCTCGGCCTGACCAAACACGGCCACCCCAAGCATCCGCTTTATATCCGCTATGCGCAACGCCCCGAACCCTGGACGCGTTAACCATTTCTACAGAATTCCCGCACGTTCTTCCTTTGTTCATGTTAAAGTGGCCACTGCAATTTGGGTCAATCCGACTCGGGTCAATGCGGGTAGGTTATGCTAGCTATTTTGGGACTTTTGGGCGTCACGATGTCGGCAATCATGCTGATCGACTATGATGACGATGAAGCGGCGGACGCCGGCAACAGCGCCCCCGAAGATGACCCGCAAGCGGAAGAAGAAGAAATTATCCCCATCAACGATTTGATCGACCAGATGGACGAAAATATGATCGTGGTTTCCGGTGAAACTGACGACAACATCAGCGGCGGCAGCGGTGATGACCATCTTGACGGACAGGATGGAAACGACACCATCTTTGGCAATGCGGGCAATGATGAACTGCACGGTGGCGCTGGCGATGATTATCTGGATGGCGGCGACGGGGACGACAATATATTCGGGCATATCGGCGATGATGTCATGCTTGGTCAGGCCGGGAATGACAGCCTGAATGGCGGCGGCGGCAATGACGTGCTTTATGGGGGCGCTGGCGATGACATGCTGCTTGGGTCGCTTGGTGATGACCTGTTGGTCGGCGGCGACGGCGCGGACACGCTGCACGGCGGCGCAGGCAATGACATTCTGAGCGATACAGACGATCAATCCCGCGACTTTCTGAATGGCGGGGCCGGTGATGACGTGTTGTCGGGCGGCACGGGCGACATTTTGAATGGCGGCACCGGCGCTGACCGGTTCGTGCTGCATGTTGATCGGGACGTCATTATCGAAGACTTTAGCGCAGGCGAAGACCAGCTTGAAATCAGCTATTCCGGCGCGCCGCCAGCGCTCAGCACCGTTTTGTCAGATGGTGGGCTGATCGTTCTGGCAGACGGTGTTGCGGTCGCGACGCTGGTAAATGTCACAAGCCTTGATCTTACTGCCGTGACGCTTGTCGCGCTATAAATTGCTTTTCTTTTTGTCGGAATCCTCTTAAACGCAGCCATCCGCGCAAGGAATCGCTTGGCGGATACCTCCACGGGCCTTTCTGGACGACATCCCGGATCGCGCCATTCACCCTTTTATATAAGGAGACCCCGATGTCGATTACTGCAGAAGACAAAGCACGGATCATGAAAGAATTCGCAATCAAAGAAGGCGACACAGGTTCGCCCGAAGTACAGATTGCTATCCTGTCATCACGCATCGCGACACTGACAGAACACTTCAAGACCCACAAAAAAGACAACCACGGTCGCCGTGGTCTGCTGAAAATGGTTGCGCTGCGTCGCAAGCTTTTGGACTACACCAAAGGCAAAGACGAAGCCCGCTACCAAGCGCTGATCGAACGTCTGGGCCTGCGCCGCTAATCCGGCCAGGATCGTTCAGACAAAGCTTTCAAACGCCCGCCATTTGGTGGGCGTTTTTGATTTCAAACCTGGTACTTGCGGAACTCCGACTAGGGCTCAAACCACAAATTCAGTCCATTCTTGTTAATGCGCCCGCAGTTTTGCGATTCTTGTGTTGCGTGGGATAGGGCAGCTACGCCTGATCCTGTGGTAAATGCAGATCATCGCCCCCCTTCCCAAAACAACAAATTTCCGCTATGGCCCCACAATCTTGAGAGACCGGCGCCCGCATTCCAGCGCCTGACAAAGAAGATACCGGAATGAGGGGGAATACGCCCCCTACGCAAAATGGGCTGCGGCCCGACTAGGAAAACATGATGTTTAACGAAGTAAAAAAATCGATGCAGTGGGGGCAGGATACGCTCACACTCGAAACGGGTAAAGTTGCCCGTCAGGCTGACGGCTCTGTCATTGCCACGTTGGGTGAAACCAGCGTTATGGCAAACGTGACATTCGCACGCGCCCAAAAACCGGGTCAGGATTTCTTTCCGCTGACCGTTCACTACCAAGAAAAATACTACGCCGCCGGTAAAGTGCCAGGCGGCTTTTTCAAGCGCGAAGCGCGTCCAACCGAAAAAGAGACGCTGACATCCCGCCTGATCGACCGCCCAATTCGCCCCCTGTTTGTCCCTGGCTTCAAGAACGAAGTGCTGGTGATGTGCACAGTGTTGTCACATGACATGGTCAACGACCCTGACATGGTTGCAATGATCGCTGCCTCTGCTGCGCTGACAATTTCCGGCGCGCCATTCCGTGGCCCGATTGGTGCTTGTCGCGTTGGTTTTGTGGATGGTGAATACATCCTGAACCCTGAAATCGACGACATGCACAACCTGCGTATGAACCCAGAGCAGCGTTTGGACCTTGTTGTTGCCGGCACCAAAGACGCCGTGATGATGGTTGAATCCGAAGCATACGAACTGTCAGAAGCTGAGATGCTGGGCGCGGTGAACTTTGCCCACGAACAAATCCAGCCCGTGATCGACCTGATCATTGATCTGGCCGAAGATTGCGCAAAAGAACCGTTCGAATTCCAGCCAGAAGATTATTCCGATCTGTCTGCTGCTGTGAAAGCGGCTGGTGAGGACGCAATGCGCGCCGCCTACGCGATCACCGACAAGCAAGAGCGCACCGCCGCTGTTGCTGCTGCCAAAGCATCCATCGTTGACGCGCTGACCGACGAGCAAAAAGAAGACGGCAACTTGGGCGCTGCGCTCAAGAAACTGGAATCAAACGTTCTGCGCGGCGACGTTGTGAAAAACGGCAAGCGGATCGATGGCCGTGCTCTCGACACGATCCGTCCGATCGTTTCTGAAACCGGTATCCTGCCACGGACCCACGGTTCTGCCCTGTTTACGCGCGGCGAAACTCAAGGTCTGGTTGTGACCACATTGGGCACCGGCGACGACGAGCAAATGATCGACTCGCTGACTGGCATGTATAAATCTAACTTCATGCTGCACTATAACTTCCCGCCGTATTCCGTTGGTGAAGTTGGTCGTGTGTCTGGCCCGGGTCGTCGTGAAATCGGTCACGGCAAACTGGCATGGCGTGCGCTTCAGGCGGTTCTGCCTGCGGCAACCGATTTCCCATACACCATCCGTCTGGTGTCCGAGATCACTGAATCCAACGGCTCGTCTTCAATGGCATCCGTTTGTGGTGGCTCCTTGTCCATGATGGACGCGGGCGTTCCGCTCAAGGCACCAGTCGCTGGCGTTGCCATGGGTCTGGTCATGGAAGAAAACGGCGAATACGCCATTCTGTCCGACATCTTGGGTGACGAAGACCACCTTGGCGATATGGACTTTAAAGTTGCGGGTACCGAAAACGGCATCACATCGCTGCAAATGGACATCAAGATTGCGGGTATTACACCTGAAATCATGTCCAAAGCATTGGATCAGGCGAAAGCCGGCCGTTTGCATATCCTTGGTGAGATGGGCAAAGCCCTGACCGGCGCGCAGGAATTCTCTGTGCACGCGCCAAAGATCGAGACAATGCAGATCCCGACCGACAAGATCCGTGAAGTCATCGGTTCCGGCGGTAAGGTTATCCGTGAGATCGTTGAAACATCCGGCGCAAAAGTCGACATCAACGACGACGGTGTGATCAAACTGGCATCTAACGACGCCGAAGCGATCAAACGCGCCTACGACATGATCCATTCCATCGTGGCAGAGCCAGAAGAAGGCGTGATCTACAAAGGCAAAGTTGTGAAACTTGTCGATTTTGGCGCGTTCGTGAACTTCTTTGGCAAACGCGACGGTCTTGTCCACGTGTCCCAAATCGAAAACCGCCGCTTGAACCACCCGTCTGACGTTCTCAAAGAAGGTCAAGAAGTCTGGGTCAAGCTGCTCGGCTTTGACGACCGCGGCAAAGTACGCTTGGCCATGAAAATGGTGAACCAAGAGACTGGCAAAGAAGAAGCACCCGCAGAAGAGTAATCTTCGCTGCTTTGAAATAACAAAGGCCCCGGTGGAAACACCGGGGCCTTTTGTGGTTTTGGGGGAGCATGCCCAAGGGAGATCAGACCACCAACGGACAGGCACAGCGCTATGCGCGCACAAGAACGCTTTGGCTATTGATTGCGCAGCTCTTGATCCATAACAATTTGATAAACTCTTGGGGATTCTGTTCATGGATAATAGTCAAGAAGCGCTGACCGAGATCTTTAGCGCACTCGGCGCGCGCGCGCCCGAGCAATTGGCCGTCTCACAGGTCAGCGAGGGAATCCCCCAGCTTCATAGGTATCTATTTCTTAAGCAGGCTTGGGCCCAAACTGTCGATGAGCAGGATGATAGCTGGATCGACCGTGAGGTAGAGGCAGCGCGCCGTCATCCAGACGCCCCTTTTTCGGGAAAAGGTCACGCGATTGGGCGGATGTTGGAATTGGGTGTCGCGCGTTCGGATATCGTCGACGTGGTCCGCAATGCGCAAGCTGAAATGATCACAGGTCTTTGCTATTTGCTCGACGATCCTTCTCTGACACCAGAGGACGAAGAACGCGTTGGCGCATTGGGGTGGGCACTTGTTGTAACCAACGACGAATTCGCGCCGACCGATGAAGTTATTGGCGGTCTGCATGAATCTGTTTTGGATACTGACCCGACCGGACGCGAAATGCGACCACGGTCAGCTACCTGACATCAGCGCGGGACAGAGCTTAAGGCTGTTTCAACTCCGCGACAGATAATCCGCTGACACATAGCCCGTAGTTTGCGGCGCGTCCGATAGTGAGACCCGGCACCAGCGTTGTCCGACTTCGGTCACGCATTCATGCAGGTTCAATGGGGTGCCGTCCGGCAGGCCGACGATGATGTTAAACCCAAGCCCCGGCCCCGCGCGCAGTTTCAGCAGCTCATCTCCTGTGCCCTGCACCACCGTGCGCCCACCGGACAAGCCGCAGCTTGCGACAAACACCAAAGCAAAAGTCATTGAAATTGCACTGCGGAACATCTGCTTACCTCTTTTGTTTTCCAACCAATAGCCTGCGCTGCGATCAAATCCTAGGCTCATCTTGGTCAGCCTCAAACCCAAGACACGCGGAAATTCGCCCGCCACAACGCAAAATGCCCGCCGGATTGGCGGGCATTTCAATTGATTTGATAGGTCACTTACAGCTTGGTCATACGCAGGTATGGCAGCACGGTTGTGAATTCACCGTATTTTGCTTTGGCGTCCGCATCGCTGACCGATGTCGGGATGATCACGTCATCGCCAACGTTCCAGTTTGCGGGTGTGGCCACGCCTTGGCCCACGGAAGTTTGCAACCCGTCGAGCGCGCGCAGGACTTCGGCAAAGTTGCGGCCCACGGTCATCGGATAGGTCATCGACAGTTTCAGCTTTTTATCCGGCCCGATGATGAAAACAGAGCGCACAGTCGCGCTATCGGCTGGGGTGCGGCCATCGGGCATATAGGCTTCGGCTGGCAGCATGTCGAAAGCTTTGGCCATTTCCAGACCTTCATCCGCGACAATCGGGAAACCTGCCTTGGTACCTGCGACGGCTTCGATATCGCCTTTCCATTTCTTGTGGTCCTCAACACCGTCGATGCTGATGCCCAGCACTTTGGTGCCGCGTTTTGCCCATTCGTCCGCCAATTGCGCAACAGCGCCAAATTCGGTGGTGCAGACGGGGGTAAAGTCCTTGGGGTGCGAAAACAGCACGGCCCAGCTATCACCAACAAAGTCGTGCAGGGAAATGGTGCCGTGATCCGTTTCAACTGTCAGATCAGGGATGGTGTCATTAATACGTAGGCCCATGTGTTCGCTCCTGTTTTGAACTGCGTTGCCCTGTATATAGGCCTGCAATTGCAAATGCGCTATGGGGTGCGACTAAAATGGACACTTCGCGGTGATCCGCATGCCCTGCCCGCCATCAGGATGCCGGAATTGCAGGGTTTCGGAATGCAACATCAGGCGCGGGAAATCGCCTGCCGGACCTTCGGCATAAAACGGATCGCCCAATATCGGATGCCCGAGCGCCAGCATATGCACGCGCAATTGGTGTGACCGTCCGGTTTTTGGCATCAAGCGCACGCGCGTTTCGCCGTTACCAGCGCGCAGCACGCGCCAGTCGGTTACTGCTTGCTTGCCGTTTTCATGGTCAACCATCTGTTTCGGGCGGTTTGGCCAATCCACAATCAGCGGCAGATCAACGGTGCCCGTCTTTTCCGCCATTTCGCCCCAGACCCGCGCGACATAGGTTTTCTTGGTCTGGCGTTTTTCGAACTGAAGCCCGAGATGCCGCTGCGCATGCGGCGTCAGTGCAAAGATCATCACGCCCGATGTGTCCCGATCCAGCCGGTGGATAAGCAGCGCTTGCGGGAACACCGCCTTGACCCGCGCCATCAGACAATCGGCCAGATGTTCACCCTTGCCTGGCACAGATAGCAGCCCGCTGGGCTTATCGACCAGAACGACCTCGTGATCGTCGTGCAGAATGACAAGCGGGTCTTGCGGTGGGTTATAGTCTGTCATCACGCTGGCACGCGGTCGCCGAAAATGGCCGAACCCACGCGAATGTGGGTCGCGCCCAATGCAATCGCGCGTTCAAAATCGCTGCTCATCCCCATGGATAGACCCGCAAGCCCGTTGCGCGCGGCGATTTTGGCCAGCAGCGCAAAATGCAGCGCGGGTTCTTCATCCACGGGCGGAATACACATCAATCCGCGCAGCGGCAGGTCAAGCGCGCGCACCTGCGCCACAAATGCGTCAGCTTCGGCAGGCAAGACACCCGCTTTTTGCGGCTCTTCTCCGGTGTTCACCTGAATAAACAGGTCGGGACAGGCACCCGTTTCTTGCGCCAGACGCGCTATGGTCGTGGCAAGTTTCGGGCGGTCAACCGTATGGATTGCTTGGGCCAGTTCCATCGCCTGACGCGCCTTGTTGGTTTGCAACGGGCCGATCATGTGCAGTTTGATGTCATCATATTGCAACCGGAACGCGGGCCACTTGCCGGCGGCCTCTTGCACCTTGTTTTCGCCAAAGATTCGCTGCCCTTCGTCCAGAACGGCGGCTACCCGCGCATCCGGCTGCACCTTTGACACTGCAATCAGGGTCACATCTGCATATTGGCGGCCCGCGCGATCACAAGATGCGCGGATTTTGTCCTGAATATCGGCAAGGGGCATGTAAGGCTCCTGTAAATAAGGGTCACGTCACGTTTCGGGCCGAAATAAAGGGGAATGCAGGTGATGTCACCGGACAAAACACTGTGTGTCCTTGATGCATCATTTTGCGCCAACTCGCAAAATAGGGTCCAAAATTACTTGAGTGTCACAGCCAATCGGCGCACTTACACCTCAATGCTAGGGAAACTGGCATTCTTGGGAATGCAAAACACACGAGGGAATAAATCCATGAAAAGCACCCTTCTTACAACTACAGCACTCGTCGTCCTTGCTGGCGCGGCTTCTGCTGAAGTGACACACGCTCTGTCCGGCACATTGGGCTACAACGATACAGTTGCTTCTACTAGCGACAACGAATACGGCTTCTATTGGGAAGGTAACCTTCAAGTTACTGCGACTCAGGAACTCGACAACGGTCTGACAGCTGGCGCATACTTCGAAATCACCATCGATGGCGACAACTCAACATCCGCTGACGACTTCGGTCAAGACCTCGCTTCTTCTGATTTCGTTCTGTCTTTGACATCTGACACAGCTGGCCTGTACTTCGGTGACACTGGCGTTGCGACAAAGCACTGGGCTTCTGCTGGCGACATGGAAGCTGACGCTTTCACAACTGACCATGACTCTGCTGCACTGCGCGGCGACGTTTCATTCGGTGATGTAGACGCTTCTATCTCTTACCTGATCGACGATGCTAATGACACTGTTGAGCAACTTGCTGTTGGTGTTTCCGGTTCATTCGGCGCATTCACATTTGCAGCTGCTTACCAAGAAGAAACAGCATACGCTGACGGCAACGGCGACTTCAACGCTGACGAAGTGTTCGGTATCTCTGCTGGCGGCACATTCGGTGGTGCAACTGTAACTGTTGCATATGCTTCTAACGAAACAGACAGCGCGACATCTACAGGTGTTAAAGTTGCTTACCCATTCGGCCCAGTAACAGCGACTGCTTACTATGTTGCTGAAGAAGGCACAGGCGGCGACGAGCCAAACTACGGCGTCAACGTTGCTTACGCTGAAGGCGCGATCTCTGGTTCTGTTGACTACCAAGACGACCAAGGCACATCAAAGTGGGCGATCAACGCTGGCTACGACCTGGGCAACGGTATCGCTCTGTTCGGTGGTGTTGAAAACCAAAACGAAGGCGACGACTTTGACTACCACGTCGGCGGTACATACGACCTCGGTAACGGCGCTTCCTTGCTCGTTACTTACGCTGCTGACGAAGATGGCGACCAAGCTGACGAAATCGGCTCAGGCGACTACCAAGAAGGTACAACTGTAGAAGTTTCTTTCACATTCTAAGTGAAACGAACCATCTAGGTTAAGCGAGAGCGGTCCTTTGGGGCCGCTCTTTGCTTTTGAAGCCTGCGGTTTTGCGCATAATTGCTTGTGACCCGCCCCGTGCTTCGCTACATATTTCGTCAATGACAAAGTATCCCGGCAAAGGGGAAATGGTTTGACGTCGATGATTACAATTATGCGCGCGGGTCTGACGGCCCTATTGATCGGAACGCTGGCATCTTGCGGCGGTGCTGTGGCCACCCCAACGCCACGAGGCGCCGAAAACGTTGCGGTGAACCGCTATATCTGGGCGGCCGCGCTTGATGTGCTTGATTTCCTGCCTGTCGAATCGGCTGACCCGTTTACCGGCGTGATTTCAACCGGCTTTGGCACACCGCCGGGCGGCGGCACCGCCTACCGCGCGACGATCCGCGTGATTGATCCCGCACTTGATGCGCGCTCATTGCAGCTTGTGCTGCAAACACGGAATGGCCCCGTTTCCATTGAAACCCAAACAGCCGTCGAAGATGCGATTCTCTCGCGCGCCCGGCAGCTTCGTATTGCTGACGGCGCGCTTTAGCGCCGCGGCATATCGCCCGATTATCAAATCCGCCGGGCCGTTTCGCCCGGCGTTTTCATTCTTGAAAGACCCGATCCCATGACTTCCTACACGCCCGCCGATATCGAAGCGAAATGGCAATCCGCATGGGCCGACGCCCAGACATTTCTGGCTGTGCGCAGCGACGACAAGCCAAAGTATTACGTGCTAGAGATGTTCCCCTACCCGTCGGGCCGCATCCACATGGGCCATGTGCGCAACTATACGATGGGCGATGTGATCGCGCGCTATAAACTGGCCACAGGCCACAACGTGCTGCACCCGATGGGCTGGGACGCATTCGGGATGCCTGCGGAAAACGCCGCGATGGCATCGGGCGGCCATCCCAAGGATTGGACCTACAACAATATCGCCGACATGAAAGCGCAGATGAAACCGCTGGGCCTGTCCATCGACTGGACCCGCGAATTTGCGACCTGCGACCCTGAATATTATGGCCAGCAACAGGCCCTGTTCATTGATTTCCTGTCCAAAGGGCTGATCTATCGCAAAAAGGCCGTGGTGAACTGGGATCCGGTCGACATGACCGTTCTGGCGAACGAACAGGTCATCGACGGCAAAGGCTGGCGTTCGGGCGCCGAGGTCGAGCGCCGCGAGTTGGTGCAATGGTTTTTCAAGATCAGCGACCATTCCGAAGAACTGCTCACCGCCATTGATAGCCTTGATGACTGGCCGGCCAAGGTCAAATTGATGCAAGCCAACTGGATCGGCAAATCGCGCGGGCTACAGTTCGCGTTTGAGCGCACCGACGGCGGCGAAATCGAAGTATATACCACCCGCCCCGACACATTGCTGGGCGCGTCATTTGTCGGCATTTCACCGGACCACCCGTTGGCCAAAGAACTGGAAGCCAAGGACGATAAGGTCGCAGCCTTCTGCACCGAATGCCGCAAAGGCGGCACCACCGCCGAAGCCATCGAAAAGGCTGAAAAGCTGGGCTATGACACCGGATTGACCGTGAAACATCCACTTGATGGGTCCGAACTGCCTGTCTATATCGCGAATTTCGTTCTGATGGATTACGGGACCGGCGCGATTTTCGGCTGCCCCGCGCATGATCAACGCGACTTTGACTTTGCAAGTAAATACGGGCTGCCGATCACCGCAACATTCCTGCCCGATGCGGATGCAGACACAGCACTGACAGAGGCCTACACGCCCGCGAAATCAGAAACAGTCACCTATGTCAAAGGTTTCGCTGGCGACACCGTCCAGACAGGCGACGCCGCCGTCGACGCCGCGATTGCCCATTGCGAGGCGAACGGGATTGGCCAAGGCGTCACCAAATTCCGCCTGCGCGATTGGGGTCTGTCCCGCCAGCGCTATTGGGGCTGCCCGATTCCGATCGTGCATTGTGACGACTGCGGCGCCGTGCCTGAAAAGAAAGAAAACCTGCCGATTGAATTGCCCTACGATGTGACGTTTGACATCCCTGGCAACCCGCTTGACCGTCACCCGACATGGCGCAACTGCGCTTGCCCGTCTTGCGGAAAACCCGCCCAGCGTGAAACCGACACGATGGATACATTCGTCGATTCCAGCTGGTACTACGCGCGGTTTACAGCGCCAAACGCAGACACCCCGACCGATCTGGATGACGCCGCCTATTGGATGAACGTCGACCAATATATCGGCGGGATCGAACATGCGATTCTGCACCTGCTTTACAGCCGCTTCTTTTCGCGCGCGATGCGTATGACGGGGCACCTTCCGCAAGGCTGCGAAGAGCCGTTCAATGCCCTGTTCACCCAAGGCATGGTGACGCACGAGATTTACCAGACCACCGGCACCGATGGCCGCCCGACCTATCACTTCCCCGAGGATGTGAAAGACGGGAAACTGGCAGACGGTACCGCGGTTGAAATCATCCCCTCTGCGAAAATGTCGAAATCGAAAAAAAACGTGGTCGACCCCGACGACATTCTTGCCAAATTCGGCGCTGATACCGCGCGTTGGTTCGTGCTATCCGACAGCCCGCCAGAACGGGACGTTGAATGGACTGCATCTGGCGCAGAAGCCACGCATAAACACCTGTCGCGCGTGTTCCGCATTGCGGGTGATATCGCGGCGATGGAAGACGGCGCAGGTCAAGGCGATGATGATTTGTTGCGCGCCATGCATAAGGCGATTCACGATGTGACGATGGGTGTCGAAACATTTGGGTTTAACGCCGCAATTGCAAAGCTTTACGGGTTCACTGCTGTGATTTCCAAATCCAAAGCCGGAAAACCCGCCAAGACCCAAGCCATGCGCACCCTTGCGCAACTGATGTCCCCGATGACCCCGCATTTGTCCGAAGAAATCTGGGCGCTCTTGGGCGGCGAAGGTTTGATTGCGACAACCCCGTGGCCCGTTGCAGACGAGGCCATGTTGGTTGAAGATACCGTCACGATGCCGATCCAGATCAATGGTAAGCGGCGCGGCGAAATTCAGGTTGCCGCAGATGCCAGCAAAGCCGCAATTGAAGCTATCGTGATGGACCACCACGCCGTGCAAAAGGCGCTGGACGGCGGCGCGCCAAAGAAACTGATCATTGTACCGGGACGGATTGTGAACATTGTCATCTAACCTGCCATCGCGTCGTTTTGCCATCCTCGGGCTTTTGGCCTTGGGTGGCTGCGGTTTTGCGCCTGTCTATGGCAATGGAACCGGATTGCGGGGCCTGATCGCATTCGAGACAGATGAAACCGTTGCGGGCTACCGGTTTGGCGCGCAGCTTGAAGAACGGCTGGGGCTGGCAACGGCCCCGCGCTATCTTTTGCGGGTCACACAAACCCGCGCACAGCGCAGCGCCGCCATCGCCGAGGACGGCGACACAACGCGTTATAACGTGACCGGAACCGCGCGCTGGACCCTGACAGATAGCGCAAGCAGCGAAGAGGTCGCGCAGGGGCAGGTTGACGCGTTCACCAGCTATTCTGCAACCGGGTCAACCGTCGCGACCCAAACTGCAACAGTGGATGCCGACGCGCGGTTATCGGTTATTCTGGCCGATATGGTTGTGGACCGCCTTTTGATCCTTGAACCGCAGTTAACGCCATGAAGCTGTCAGGTGCTGCCGCTACAGCCTATTGCCGCAAGCCTGACCCAACCCATACGGGGCTGCTGATTTTTGGCGCTGACCCGATGCGCGTGGCCGAAAAACGCCAGCAGGCAATTGCCGCGCTGATCGGTCCCGATGGCGAAGACGAAATGCGGCTCACCCGCTTGCCCGCCACGGATTTGCGCAAGGATCCGGCGCTGCTTGATGATGCGCTTAAGGCGCAAGGGTTCTTCCCTGGTCACCGCGTTGCCTTTGTCGAAGACGCCACCGATGTCACCGCCGCCAAGGCGATCACAGCCGCATTGGTCGATTGGAAACCGGGCGATGCGCAGATTGTCGTGACCGCCGGACAATTGACGGCCAAATCGGCCCTGCGCAAGCTGTTTGAAAACCATCGTAACGCCATGGCAATCGGGATTTATGACGACCCGCCGTCGATGGATGACATTGAACGCGGGTTAAAACAGGCGGGAATCGCGCAGCCCGAACGCGATGTCATGGATGCGCTGATGGCGCTGGCCACATCGCTTGAACCCGGCGATTTCCGGCAGACGTTGGAAAAGATCAACCTGTACAAGCTGGGCGACGACAGCCCGTTGACCGTCACCGAAGTCACGCGCAATGCACCGCAATCAGCCGAGGTTGACGTGGATGACGTGCTAGAGGTCGTGGCGCTTGGGCAGGCTGATCGGCTTGGTCCGGTGTTGGCCAGCCTTTACGCGCAAGGGGTCACGCCTGTGGCGCTGTGTATCGGCGCGATGCGTCATTTCCGGCGGCTCCACGCTGCTGCGTCTGATCCTGGTGGTCCGGCTGCAGGGGTTGGCCGGTTACGCCCGCCTGTGTTTGGGCCACGCCGCGATAAGATCGTTCGCCAAGCCAGCCATTGGGGCCGCCCGCGACTGGAACGCGCGCTCACGGCGCTGACGGATGTCGATCTGCAACTGCGCTCGGCCAGCACTGCACCACAAGGCCCGCTGATGGAGCGCACGCTTTTGCGGCTGGCCATGATGGCGCGGCGCTAAACGAAAAAGGCAGACGCGCGGGTCTGCCTTTCATCTTGATCGGATCACCCGAAATTAATCTTCGTCGTCGCCCAGTTGTGACGCAATCAAAAGCGCCGCAATCACACCAATGACAATAAATGCGCTGTTGACAGAAGAGCCGGCAGGGGCCGGTTCTGCGGCAACCTCGACCGGTGCGTCCATGACGGGTGCGGTCATGCCGCCTGCCTGAGCGGAAACAGCGGAAACAGCCAATGCAGCTGCGGCGGCAAGTGTCGTTGTAAGGCGCATATCGGTACTCCAATTCATGCAGGGGTGGTGTGCCACATCGTGGCGGTCCACATACCCCTAACTAAATCAGGGCAAAATGCGAAAACCAAGCGCTTTGAATGCGTCTAGAAAACGTCAATTTGCAGGTAGCCGGCGTCAGGCGATACGGCCTGCAGGCTGCGGATGATGCTGTTTTGCCGGCCAACCCAATAAATATTGGTAAAAGTCAGCGCATCTCCGGTGCAGACCTCTTTGAAACGCGTGGTTTCAAAGGTGATTGCTTCACGGGTGATCTGCTCACTTCCCTCGGATTCGATGCTACATTGCAACAGTACAGCCGATATCCCGTCCTGATCCGTGATATAGTCCTGCCGCCGTTCGGCACTGCCGCCGCCATTTGTGATGGCGTCCCATGATTGCGTCACATCCGAACCCAACAGATCGCGTGGCAATCCGCGTGTCGCGACAAGCAATCCGTTTTCAAACGTCATGCTGATATTACTTTGGCCGATCCATGTCGTGCGCGCACCATTTTGGGCGACCTGCATCAACGAGACCCACGCACCTTGGTCACGGATATTGACCCGCACATACTTGCCCGGATTGGCGAGCATTTCTTCGGCCGGGACCAGCGCGTTTTCAGGTGCTGCGGGTGCCGCCTCCTGACCGGTAATCATCCCCGTGATCCGTGCGCCAATGCCGCTTTGGCCAAGCGATCCGCAAGACGCCAAAGCAAGAAACGCGCCCAAGGCTGCGCCCGTTTTCAACAGATATGTCATCGCCAGAACCGTCCCCAAGTATCATTCAGATCATCACGGTGCGCGTCGCGTACGATGTCATACAAACGCCCGTCAATATTCAACATCGCGCCACCGTCACCCACGCGTGAACGCAAAGTGGCGCCATAATCCTTGCGGCTGGGTGATCCGGTCAGGAAATCCTGCGGGATCGAAATCCGCACGCCCTTGTTATAGGACCCGTCACCGAAATCTTCGTAATTGACCTCTGTTTGGCTCACATAGGCGCTGATTTCGACGCCGTTATCATATTCGCGCGCCAATGTGATCTTGCCACCCCAATCGCCCGCAAGATACCGCCCCACGTCAAGCTGCGAATGATACCCGCCGCCGAAATCGTAATAGGCAGATACATGTCCGGTCAGCACGTCGTAATCATATTCGTCAAAGCCGAACCCCATGTCGGTATCGCGCTGCGCCACATAGTTCAGTTCGGCACCAAGCCCGAAGCTGCTGTCGACAGGTTTCCACAACAGTTCCGTCGATATACCGCCATACATGGATTCAAGATAGCCCGCGCTGACGCGGCTATAAAGATTTGGGCCTGGCCGCCCGTAATGGGTGATCGCAAGGCTTTGCAGCACCGGCACCCCGTCATCACCATAAAACCCGCCATCGGTCCGAACGTTCTGCAATTGCGGGGTTGAATCCACCACAGGATCAAGCCCGTCATTTTTCAACAGACTTTGCACAATTGCGCCCGAAATAACCGTTTGCGGTGAAATCCTGTATTGCGCCTGCAATTTGATGCCCCCGTCAACCGACATCCCGCCGTCAGAGCCAAGCGAGCTGAGCGCGAAATAGGGGCTGAACCCCCATGAAAAGGCCGGCGTTTGCGGTGCAATTTCGGTGAGCCCCGCATCTGTGCCCGCATCAGAGAATTGCGCGCGTGCGAACATCGCCTCAGAGGCGCCGCCGCGGTTTTCAAGCGCCTCAAGATCACTGCGCCGGATCGTCGTCGCCGAAAGCGGAATACCGCGCTGTTCAGGTTCAAGGATAAAGGTTTCGACCGCGCCAGGCATGATTTGCGTCATCATCCGTGACACGCGGCCCAATGCCTGTGCCTGTGACCGGTAGCGGTTGTTTTCATAGCGTACACGTGCCGTCGTGTCGGTGATTTCCAGCCCTGTCAGGCGGATACCTTCAACATCCAAGAGCGCCTGTAGCGCAGCCTGCAAGGCCGCCGGAGGCAGTGCGCTGCGGTCCCATGTCTGGGCAGCACGCGCGTTTTCGCTGCGCACTTTGATCGGCGCGGGCGCACCTTCGATACCGCTCATGCCAGGACGGTTGTTGGCATTCAGGACAAATGTGCCGGACAGCGAAACCGCGCTGCCGTGCAGCGACGCGAGCGTCAGCTGCACACCATCAAGCGGCCGGTAGGTCACGCCAAAATTATAAGGGCTGCTGACATCCAGAACGGGGGCGTAGGCCTCTTGGGGGTAAGCGATGGATGAATATTCCGCCAAAACGCCCCATTTGTCGTTGATCTGATAGGACGCGCCGCCAAAAAACGCGGCATCCCCTGCGAACCACTGGTCGGTGGCAAGCTGCCCTTCGGGGGTGGTTTCATCAAACGTGGGTCGGGTCGGGCGGCTGCCAATCGGGTTATCAAACCCGCCGTGTGTGCCCATGGCGCCCCAGCCAAGCCCCGCTGTCACAGCCAGATTGTCACCGATCGATTTTGTAGCCACCACATATTCGGACTGGAACCGCCCGGGATTCAAAAAGTCGCGCATCCCGATCGCCACTGCCGGCATATATTCGGATTCGTTGATCAACCGGTATTGCAGGCTAAATGACCGTTCAAATTCGCCTTCGTCGATCCCGATGCCAGTGCCGTCATAAATATCTGCGACAGTCAGGCTTGCGCTACCCGACAGCCGGTCGGTCAACTGCCCTGCAAAATTCAGCCGGAACAACCCATCGCGCAGCACAATCGTGCTGGCAATTTCGCCTTCAGGAGCGCTTTGCGCGATGGGCATATCGACCAGCCCCGGCAAGCCGAACTGCCCATAGTTCAAATCAGCAGTTTGCGCCGTGGCCGGATTGCAAATCACTGTTGTCAAAGCGGTTGTCGCAAGAAATGCTTTTGCTCGCATAATCGGTACTCCGTACTGGCGTTAAGCGTGTCTAACCCGCCGCCCGAAAGAATGCTACAGCCCTGCTGCGTATTCTCTTGCGCCCTGTGCAGCTTTTGCACCGGTAGCCAGACACGCCGTGATCAGATAACCGCCTGTCGGTGCTTCCCAATCAAGCATTTCGCCTGCGCAAAACACGCCCGGACGATTGCGCAGCATAAACCCTGTGGTCAGCGCATCAAAACGCAATCCGCCAGCGGTTGATATCGCCTCGTCCATCGGGCGCGGGCCGCGATGTGCAACGGGCAGCGATTTGATCAGGGGCGCGATGTCATCGGGAAACGGGCGGCCAAATTCGGACATTAGCGCAATCCGCACCGGATCAAGCTTCAGCACCTTGCGCAGATGATTGGAAAGACTGGTTTTGCCGCGCGGTTTCGACAATGCCGCGCGCACGCGCGCCAGCGGCCAATCGGGCAGCAAGTCAACATGTAAATCTGCGCCCGTGCGCAGCGCCCGCGACAGCATATATATCCCGCCACCTTCCAGCCCGCGCGCGGAAATCACGCATTCCCCGCGTGTTTCTTGCGCACCAGCCGTCAGCTTGACCGCCTTGACGGGCGCGCCAAAGTGGCGCTGCATGTGATCCGACCAGTCAACCAGTATCCCCATATTCGCCGGCGCAAACGGGGCAAGATCATCTGCCGCGAAATGCTGCACCCATGCACCATTCGACCCTAACTTTGCCCAACTCGCCCCACCCAGCGCAAGGATTGTGACCTTGGCAGACACGGTCTGCCGCCCTGCGGGCGTATCAAAAACCGCCACGTTTTCCTGCCAGCCTTGCCAGTGCCAGCGCGTGCGCAGTTTCACGCCCAAACCGTCAAGCCGCGCAAGCCATGCGCGCAGCAATGGCGATGCTTTCATGGCGACCGGAAACAGCCGTCCGGTTGATCCGGCAAAACAGGGCTGGCCCAGTCCCTTTGCCCAATCCGCCACCGCATCGGGGCCAAAATCTGCCAGCGCGGCACGCAACTGCGGCGGTGCAGCACCAAAGGCCGCCAGAAAATCATCCATTGGTTCCATTTTGGTCAGGTTCAGACCCGACTTTCCCGCCATCAGGAATTTGCGCCCGACCGACGGCATTGCATCGGCAATCGTCACCGCAAACCCAGCTTTGCCCAGCGCTTCGGCAGCCATTAATCCGGCAGGGCCCGCCCCAATCACCAGCGCATCTGTCACGTTGCAAGACCGCCGCGCTGTGCCGGAACCATGGCTTTGATCCGTGCGATATGGGCAGGCTGTGCTGCCATGACATCGCGGGTCAGCGTATCAACCGCGTCGGGCAGCGCGTCGGCTGGCACGATGCGATCAACCAGCCCCCATTGCAGCGCCTCTTGGGCCGTGATCTTTTGGCCTGCCATCAGGATCATCTTGGCACGCGCCGGCCCGACAAGTGCGGCCAACCGTGCCGGATCAGACGGCTGCGGCAAATAACCAAGCTTCATCACCGGATAAAAGAATTTTGCCTCCGGCACCGCAATCCGCAGATCACAGGCCAGAACCATGCCCATCGCCCCGCCAGCCACAGTCCCGTTTAGCGCGGCAACCGTCAGGCCGGGCAGCGCGGCCACAGCATTAGACAACTGTTCCCAGACCGGATCGACCGCCAGCCCCGCGCGCGCCTGATCAAGATCGGCGCCCGCACTAAAAACAGTGCCTGTTCCGGTAAAAACCACAGCTTTTGCGGGGGTCGCACGCTGCGCGATTTCGGCCAGTTCAGCCAGCATATCGCGGGTCAACGCGCCCGCCTTTTCGGGGCGGTCAATGGTTATGCGCCACAGATCGCCGGTGACTGCGTATCGGATCATACCAGCCCGACCTGTTCGCGGATTGATTGTTCGCGCAGGCTGACGTCCTGCCCCAGATAGGTATCTGCCGCGGGGGTACACATCCAAGCGAGCGTTTTTGCAGGCCATTCGGGCGGGATGTGATCGGACCAGTCAAGTTGGCTGACCGCGTTCACCCCCGAAGCCTTGATCGTGCGCTGCATCTGTGTCGCCACGGTCCCCGGCGAAAGACCCAGGATCCGTACGCCCTTGGCGCGGTTTTCCAGATCTGCCCCACGGGTCAACATGAACGCCCCCGCCTTGGAACTGCAATAGGCCGTCCAGCCTTCGACGGGACCGTGGGCTGCGCCGGATGATATATTGATGATCGTGCCGTGTCCTTGGGCAATCATGCCCGGAAGTGCTGCGCGCATCCCGTACATCACACCCTTGAGATTGATATCAATCGCACGCGCCCATGCATCGGGGTCGGCATCGGCCAGATCACCGATCGGGTCCACAACGCCCGCGTTGTTGATCAAAATATCCAGCCCGCCGAATGTCTGCGCGGTCGCGTTCACGGCGGCCTCTATTTCGGCATGGCGCGACACATCACAAGGAATCGCCAGCGCCTTTTCCCCGATTTCCCCCGCGATCACCGCGATTTCATCCGTGCTGCGCGCGACAAGCGCGACATTTGCACCGCGTGCGGCAAATTCACGGGCGGTTGCGGCGCCAATACCCCTGCTTGCGCCAGTAATAAGTAGGGTTTTCCCGACCAAATCCATATTTTTCACGGCGATCCCTTCCGATACGCAATTTTGGTGATTAAGCTAATGTTCGATACCCGAACAGTGGCACGACTTGCCCCTACCGCACAAGAATCGGGACTGATTACAACGAAAGGGAATTGGAATGAACTATTCAATGAAATTGCGCAGCGCCGTTTGTGTTTCTGCATTGGTTGCCGGTGGCGCCGCACATGCTGATGTCACAGCCCAAGAAGTCTGGGACAGCTGGAAAGAACAGATGGGCATGTTTGCAGAAACAGACATCATCATCGAATCAGAAGAAATGTCCGGCGACACATTGGTTGTGAGCGGGCTTTCCGTCACGGCGCAATCCCCCGAGATAAGCACCAACTACAGCATCGACGAAATCCGCTTTACCGAAGACGGCGGATCGGTTGTTGTGACGATGTCCGAATCCTACCCGATCACGATGACGCCCGAAGGCGGTGTGGTTATCACGCTCGAAGCTATTAACGCCGGTCTTGAACTGGTCGTTTCCGGTGACGCCGATGCAATGACCTATGAAATGTCCGCCGACAGCATTTCTATCGGGCTCAAGGATATTGTTGACGGTGGCATGACATTTACCGGCGACGCGGTGATCACATTGAATGATCTTGCCGGTAATTACACTACCACCAAAACCGACCTGCTGACTGTTGGCTATGACATGAGCATCGCTTCGATGGATCTGCTGGTTGATATCCAGATCCCCGGTGGTGAAGGCGAATATGTGACCGGCGGCGGCAAGATCACCGGTATGAACATGCTCGCAACCGTGGCGATGCCGCTTGATGCCGATTTCGAAGACCCCGAAATGCTATTTGCGAACGGCTTTGCAATTGATGGCGGCTATACCGTCGAAGGCGCGGATTACATTTTTGATGTCAACGCCGACGGTGACCAGATCGCAGGTTCGATCACAATGGGCACGACACAATTCGCCATCGCGGCAAACAGCGCTGCGGTTGCCTATGACGTTTCCGCAAAAGATGTTGCAGTAGCAGCCACCGGTTCCGAAGTGCCGTTCCCGATTGAACTTTCCTTCGCGGAATATGGCATTGGTATTGAAATGCCGCTTGGCAAATCCGACAAGCCTGAAAACTTCCGTGCAAGCATTTCACTGGTTGATATGGCCATCAATGAAATGATCTGGAGCATGATCGACGCGGGCGGCGTATTGCCACATGATCCTGCGACATTGCAGATCGCATTGTCCGGCACCGCCCAGCCAATGATCAATATGATGAACCCTGCGGAACAAGCCACGCTTTCGCCTGGCAACCTTCCGTTTGAACTGAACACGTTGTCGCTTGATACGCTGAACGTATCTGTTGCTGGTGCCGCTGTCACCGGTGCGGGTGATTTCACCTTTGATCCGACAGATACGCAGACATTTGCGCCATTGCCACGCCCCGAAGGCGAAGTTGCGATCAAGGTCAACGGCCTGAACCAGCTGATCGACAATCTGATCGCCATGGGTCTGGTCCCCGAAGAACAGGTCATGGGCCCACGCATGATGATCGGCATGTTCGCACAAACCACCGGCGAGGATCAGCTTGAAACCGCCCTAGAGGTGAATGGCGAAGGTCATGTTCTCGTTAATGGACAACGCGTAAAATAAGCGCCATAGATGTCAATGAAGGGCGCGCCGGGCAACCGACGCGCCTTTTTGTTTTTAAGCCAAAGGATAATTCGTGACCCATCGCTATGCCCTTCCCGCCATCATTGCCGCCCTCGGCACCCCTGCATTTGCTGACATCACCGCTGATGATGTTTGGGCAAACCAGAACGCGCTCTTTACGGCTTTCGGGCTGCAGGTCTCTGCGGATCGCACCCGCGAAGGGTCGACCGTTTTTGTAAACGATATGGTCATGACCTATGCCCTGCCAATGGGATTTGGTGAAATCTCGGTCAGCATGCCCCCCATGACGATGGAGGACCACGCTGATGGCACCGTCACAACGAAATTTCCGAAATCGCTGGATTACACGGTGGTGGCGGCAATACCACTGGTCCGGGCAGAACCGTACCAAGCTACAATGAACGTGCAGCAATCGGACATGCAGATGACGGCCAGCGGCGAACCGGGCACGATCACATATGAAAGCGTCGCGGGCGCCGGAACCGCGTCCCTGACATCAGCGTCTATATTTCCCGAAGTCGCCGAAATGGTTTTCGGCTTCACCGTCAACAGCGGCGGGCATACGGTCGTTTCAACAGTCACCGAAGGCGAAATGATCACGATCAGCTCTGAATATGTTATAGAACCAATGACATATGAAACCGTTACAGATTTTGGCGAAGGGCAATCAACCAACAAATCCAATGTCGGCCGCATGCAGGCATCCACAAACGCCGCGCTCCCTGCCGAAGGGTTTGATCTGTTGAACCTCGCCCCTGCGTTACGCGCGGGCATGTTCATGCAAAGCACGCAAACAACAGAATCTGTGCAAGCCGAACAGGTCACAATGGCGAACGGCCAAACGATCATGGCCCTTGCGCACCGTTGCGGGCCGGCGACCTATGATTTTGGTCTTTCCGATCAAGGGCTGGTGTTTTCCGGAATCGGTGAAGGCTGCGAGATTTCAGTCCAGGAAACCCAAGCGACCCAGATGGCGGGAATTCCCGGCGCGATCGATATTTTGGTCGGT
This sequence comes from Yoonia tamlensis, assembly GCF_900115105.1. Lineage (GTDB taxonomy): Bacteria > Pseudomonadota > Alphaproteobacteria > Rhodobacterales > Rhodobacteraceae > Yoonia > Yoonia tamlensis. The sequence continues at coordinate 447,227 of NZ_FOYP01000002.1, read as the reverse complement.
GCCACTGTGGCTGACATCATCATCCCGCTGCTTAAATCGGACACGGCCCAAACCGCGCGTTATCACATTGCCTTTGATGATCTCACCATTTCCGAAAATATCTGGAACATGGTCGACCCCGATCAGGCGCTTGACCGCGATCCAATCGCAATGAACATCGATCTGTCGGCCGGTGTGACCCATAATGTCGAATGGCTTGATGTTCTGAACATCGAAAACGAACTGATGGCCCTGCAGTTCCCCGTTGAATTGCATGAACTGCGCATTGATGCCTTTGATATCTCTGGTGTTGGCGCGTTGCTTGCGGCAACGGGCGCGTTTGCGTTCGATATGACCGATCTGCAATCATTTGGCGGCATTCCACGCCCCGAAGGTCAGGCAGAGGTAAAACTTAACGGCTTGAACCAGCTAATCGACAAGCTGATTGCCATCGGTCTTGTCCCCGAAGAACAGGTCATGGGTCCGCGCATGATGATCGGCATGTTTGCGCAGACAACCGGCGAAGACCAGCTTGAAACCACCCTAGAGGTGGATGGCCAAGGGCAGGTTCACGTGAATGGACAACGCGTGAAATAGCCGCCATAGTTGCAACCGCAGGGCGCGCCGGGCAACCAGCGCGCCCTTTTTTGTTTGTAATCATAGGATTTTTCGTGACACGCCGCTATTCCCTGCCCGCCATCCTTGCCGTTATCGGCGCACCCGCAATCGCTGATATTACCGCTGATGATGTCTGGGCGAGCCAAAGCGCGCTATTGGACGTTTTGGGCATTTCGCTCGATGCGGATATTTCGCGCACAGATAACTTTGTTTTCTATGAAAATGTCGCGGTTTCCTATGCGTTTCCCATGTATTTCGGGACATTCCGCATGGCTGCACCACCAATGACAATGGTAGAAGAAACAGACGGAACCGTTACGATCATCACCCCCAAGACAATGGATTATGACGCAGTCGCCGATTTTGACGGATCGCTCGGGGTCGTGATGACCTTGGACATAACCGTACAGGCCGAAGCGTTCCAAACCACAGCCAGCGGCACGCCAAAGCAAATAACCTATACACAATCAAGCGGCCCGACAGAGATATTCGCATCCATCCGGACACAGGATGTGATGTATGACGTATCCTCTGAAATGACCTTTGATATGTCCAGCGAAGGCTTTACCGCGACAACCACTGTTTCTGACGGCGCGCAGTTTGAAATTCGCAATAGCACCGCTTCACTGCCTTCTCATTTGGTTTTCGATGATGAGGGATTTGACGGTGTTAGTTCACAATCCGAAGATCATTTTGGCGCAGAAGACGTTCAATTCAGCATGACGATCCCCAAGATCGGGCTTGATGCGCTGAATTTGACGGCGGCTTTGCGCGCGGGGCTTGCGACCCAAATCATCTATCAAAGCGCGTCCTTGTCGACCAAGGAAACGACGTTCTTTAACGGGCGGCCCAGCTATGAATTTGAAGTCACAAGAGGCGCAGCAGAATCCCGTTTGGATCTGTCGCAAGACGGTATCAGCATTGGTATCACTGTCGATGACGCGGACGTATTGATCTTAGACGCGTTCACTTCAGACTGGGGCGGCAAATTTGCATTCGACCGCGCCACGGTGGATGTGCAGGCTCCGGTTCTGGCGTCAGATGCACCACAAACTGCTGCTGTGCGCCTGAACGGAAATAACATTACCATTGCCGATGAAACATGGGCGCGGCTTAACCCGGAAATGACCATCGCCCGCGATCCGATGAACATTGCAATTGATCTGACCGCAGGTGTTTCGTCACCGATTGAATGGCTCGACTTTCTGAATGTCGAAGACGCGTTGATGATCCAGCAAAACCCTGTCGCGCTGCATGAATTACAGCTTAACAGCTTTGACATTTCCGGCGCGGGTGCAGCGATTGCGGCGACGGGTGCGTTTACCTTTGACATGGCTGATCTGGATACCTTTGACGGTATTCCGCGCCCGACAGGTGCCGCGGGCGCGACGATGTCGGGTGTGCATGAACTGCTTGATACATTGATCGCCATGGACCTGCTGGACGCCGACGAAGCCTTTGGCATGCGCATGGCGGTTGGTATGTTCTCGCGCGATGATGGCAACGGAACGCTGACCACTGCCGTCGAAATTGATGAGACAGGCAGCGTGCATGTGAACGGCGAGCGTATCAGATAGGCTTGCAGCATTAGGCGCGGCGCATTAGGTCATGGGGAACAAAGGATTGCCGATGACCCAGCCACTTTCCGACCTGACCCAGCAGCTTTTGGATGCGGCCCGCCGCGCAGGTGCAGATAGCGCCGATGCGATTGCAGTGGACGGCACATCCGTGTCGATTGATGTGCGCGCAGGTGCGCTTGAACATGCAGAACGGTCCGAAGGCGTGGATATCGGCCTACGCGTCTTTGTCGGGCAGCGGCAGGCATGTGTGTCATCATCCGACACCAAACCGGATACTTTGATCCAAGTTGCCGAACGCGCCGTTGCAATGGCCAAAGAAGCGCCCGAAGACCCATACGCGGGTCTGGCGGACCCTGCGCAACTGGCGACCGATCTTGAAACCGCGCGGTTGGAATTATTTGATCCCAGCCAAGAGCCAGACCCTGCCGCATTGCAAGACACCGCCGCAAGGGCCGAGGCCGCCGCCCTGCGCAACAAGGGCATCAGCCAGGTACAATCCGCATCAGCAGGGTACAGCCGCCGCCGCATTCATCTGTCGGCCACCAACGGATTTTCCGCAGGCTACGCACGCACCGACAGCGGGCTTTCATGTGTTGCGATCAGCGGCACAGGTGCCGCGATGGAACGTGACTATGATTACGACAGCCGTGTGTTTCAGGCCGATCTGCGCGACGCCGATGAAATCGGCACAATCGCAGCAGCCCGCGCAGTCGAACGTAGTGGCGCGCGCAAACCCAAAACCGGTGCCTATCCGGTGTTGTTTGACGAACGCATCGCCAGCGGGCTGATCGGCCATTTGTTGCAAGCAACCAACGGCATGATGATCGCGCGCGGGTCCAGCTGGCTGCGCAATGCGCGCGGTGAACAGGTGCTGCCCAAGGGGCTGTCGGTCATCGAAAACCCGCACCGCGCCCGCGTCACCGGATCAAAACTGTTCGATGCCGAAGGCCTGCCAACATCACAGCGCGCGATTGTCGATGACGGGGTTTTGACGGGCTGGACGCTCGACCTTGCTACCGCGCGCCAATTGGGGCTGCAAAGCACCGCAAATGCCGCGCGCGGCACGGGCGCGCCACCAAATCCGAGCCTGACAAACATTGCCCTGACCCAAGGGGACCAGTCCCGCAATGATCTGATCAAACAGATGGGCACAGGGTTGCTGGTCACGTCGATGATCGGATCCACGATCAACCCCAACACGGGCGATTATTCGCGCGGGGCATCGGGGTTTTGGGTTGAAAACGGTGAAATCACCTATGCGGTGAATGAATGCACCGTCGCGGGCAACCTGCGCGACATGCTGATGTCGATTACCCCCGCAAATGACGGGCGCGCGCATCTGTCGCGGGTGGTGCCGTCGCTGCTTGTCGAAGGGCTCACCCTTGCCGGAGACTGATCTTGCGCTTTTGACAGCGGCCGCCCGTCAGGCGGGCGACATTGCCATGCGGTATTTCCGGCGGAACCCCGCAGTCACCGACAAACCCGGCGGTGCGGGCCCCGTGACCGAGGCGGATTTGGCCGTGGATCATATGCTGTCTGAAACGCTGTGCGACGCGCGGCAAGATTATGGCTGGCTGTCCGAGGAAACCGAGGACACCCGCCACCGCATCACAACGCAGCGCCAGTTTGTGGTTGATCCCATTGATGGCACACGTGAATTCATCGAAGGCGGCAAAGATTGGTCGCACGCGCTGGCCATTGTCGAAAACGGCCAAGTCACTGCGGCAGCAGTCTTTTTACCTGCGCGCGAACTTATGTTTGCCGCGACACTGGACGGCGGGGCGACCCTGAACGGGGCACCTATCGGCGCATCTGCGGCACAATTGGACGGGGCAACCGTGCTGGGCGCCAAGCCGAATTTTGAAGGCCGCTTTTGGCGCGACGGGATCACACCGCCGGTCAAACGGGTGTTCCGGTCATCGCTTGCCTACCGGCTTTGTCTGGTGGCCCAAGGACGGTTTGACGCAATGATCACATTGCGGCCCAGTTGGGAATGGGACATCGCCGCTGGCGCGCTGATTGCCGCAGAGGCCGGCGCGCGCGTCACAGACCAGCATGGCGCAATCTTGCGGTTCAACAACCACGACCCCAAAGTCCCCGGCGTTCTTGCGGCCGGACCCGATTTGCACAGCAATCTTGCCGAGCTGCTTGAGCCGCGCCCCGCAAACCCCTAGACTGCGCGCAATCGCAATTTTCACAAAGGTTTCCGCATGACCCAGCGCCTGCATCTCGTTTTCGGTGGCGAACTGATCGATCCAACAAAGAACGCATTCAAGGATGTCGACGCGATCGACATTGTTGGCATGTTTCCAAACTATGAAACGGCCTATAATGCGTGGAAAGCCGCGGCTCAACGGACCGTTGACAACGCACACATGCGCTATTTCATCGCCCATATCCACCGCCTGCGGGACGAAGAAATTGCGGCCTCTTCGACCGAAGAGCTGGGCAACTAGGCCCTTTGGATAGATAAATGGCACGATCCCTTTCCATCGCGGCTTTTTTGGCAAGCCGGGGGTCGGCCGACCAACCTACACGCCTGCTGGCGTACCCCGCGCGCCCTGACGGCGTAGTGATCTGGGCGCGCTGTTCCCACCCCGATCAGTTGACCGCAATTGAAACGCTGGGCCGCAAGGTTACCGTTGACGGCGACCCGATTACAATCATCCCCACGATCCGTGAATGGACCCATGCCATCGGCGGTCGCGCGATCCAGGAACCGCGCAGCAAACACACGATCCGCGAATTTATCGACCATTGGAAACCCACCATGGGCATATGGGTGCGCGGCGATCTTGACCCTTTGCTGATGGATGAAATGCGCGCCGCGAAGATGCATTGCATTCTGGTTGATGCTAATGGTGACGGGCTTGAACAGGTCACAGGCGGCTGGGTGCCGGGCGCGATGCGGTCGTTGCTTTCGCAATTCGAGGCGATTCTTGCGCTTGACCAGAATGCTGCTGATCGCCTGACCCGCGCGGGCACCCCGCCCGAAACAATCATCGTTTCCGGCGCAATGGAAGACTGCCCGCCCCCCTTGTCTTGCGATGAAACCGACCGTCAGGCCCTTGCCAGTGCGATCGGCACCCGCCCGACATGGCTTGCCGCTGCCGCGCATCTGGCCGAGCTTGACGACCTGAGCCGCGCGCACAAGCAGGCCAGCCGCCGCGCACACCGGCTGTTGTTTGTCATCGCACCGCGCAATCCGAACGATGCTTCTGCCTTTGCCGATGAAATGCGCGCTAAAGGTTTTTATGTTGATATGCGGTCACAAACCCCGCTGCCGACTGAACTGACCCAAGTCTATGTGATCGACACAGATGATGATCTCGGGCTTTGGTACCGCATCGCACCGATCACATTTATCGGCGGCACGCTGCGGGGCGGGGGTTGCCGCGATCCGTTCGAGGCAACCGCGCTAGGGTCTGCGGTGCTATATGGCCCGTTGGTCGCCCCGTTCCAACGGCACGCCGCGCGCCTGAACGCTGCGGGCGCGTCGCGGCTGATCCGCAGCAGCAGCGACTTGGGCGCGATTGTGGAAATCCTGCTTGCGGTTGATAAGACAGCCGAACTGGCGCATGCCGCATGGGATGTGACATCGCGCGGGGCGATCGTCAGCAACCGTATCGCCGATTACATCCGCCTGCGACTGGAAGAATTGGGGCATTAGATGCGCGCACCTTTGTTTTGGTTTACTGCCCCCGACCACCCCGCCATCGCGGCGCGGCTGCTGGCACCTTTGGCCGCAATCTATGCTGGGCTGACCGCGCGGCGCTTGCGCAGGCCGCCCGATGTGCGCGCCAATGTGCCGGTGATTTGCATCGGCAATATCAACGCGGGCGGCACCGGAAAAACACCAACGACGATTGCGTTGATTGAACGGCTGCGCGCACGGGGACGCACCCCGCATGTGGTGACGCGCGGCTATGGCGGGGCGCTGGCGGGGCCTATTCAGGTGGATGAACGCAAACATAAGGCGCATGAAACCGGAGACGAGCCGCTGCTGCTTGCCGCTTTTGCCCCGACATGGGTATCCAAGGATCGCGCCGCAGGGGTGGCTGCCGCGCAAACCGCCGGTGCTGATGTTATCTTGCTTGATGACGGATTCCAAAACCCGAGCGTCGCCAAGGACCTGTCGATCGTTGTTGTCGACGCGATGCGCGGCTTTGGCAACGGGCGGGTGATCCCCGCAGGGCCATTGCGTGAACCCGTTGATACGGGGCTGGCGCGGGCGGATTTTGTGTTGTCTATAGGGTCTAACAAGGCCCAGAACGGTTTTTCGCAGACTTGGGCGGTTGACCTGCCGCATCTGCGCGGGGCGCTAGAACCGCTGCCAACGGGGATGCCTTGGCAGGGGTTGCGCCTGCTTGCCTTTGCCGGGATCGGCCACCCTGAAAAATTCTTTATGACATTGCGCGACATGGGCGCCGACGTGATCCGCGCCGAGGCGCTGGCGGATCACCAACCGCTGACAGACGCATTGATGAAACGGCTCGAGATCGAAGCCCATACCCGCAACGCGCAGCTTGTGACCACCGAAAAAGACGCAGTACGCCTGCCCGATAGTTTTCGGATGAAGGTGATTACCCTGCCCGTGCGCCTAAGCATCGCGGATTGGGCACCGCTGGATGCGGCTTTTGATCGGCTTGGGCTTTAACGCAAAAAGGCGGGCACAAGGCCCGCCCTTTTTTAGATGCCCGCCGGTTTAACCCAGCTTTTCATCTAGAATTTCCGCGAATTCATCATAGCTCATGTTCGAATAGTTTTCACCGTCGATCAGAAAGCTTGGCGTTGATGAAATATTGTCGCGCTCAGCGTTCTCCTGATACCATGTATAAAGCGCCTCTGCCTTTGCGGCGTCGCTCAGGCAGGCATCAAGCGCAGCATCATCCAGACCGGCAGTTTTGCCCAGACGGCGCAACTCTTCGATGATGATCGCCGGATCACCACTGGCCAGCCAATTGCGCTGCTCTTCATAAAGCACATCAGAAAATGCAAAGAAGAAATCAGGATTATCGGTGCAACGCGCCACCATAGAAGCCCAAAGGCCAGGGCGGTCGAAATAGACTTCACGATACACAAACCGGATTTTATTGGTATCAATGTAGTTTGTTTTCAACAGCTTGTGCTGGTTGGCGTTAAAGCTGGCGCAATGCGGACAGGTGAATGATGCGTATTCAATCACCTCAAGGTTGGCCATCGGGTTGCCTTGCACCATTTCCAAAACTTCGGGCAATGCACCGGTTGCGTCTTGGGCGGTTGCGGCGCCGGGCAATAGCCCCGTTTGCTGATTGCGCGGCATCAGGCCAAGGCCCGCACCGACCGTCAAAATGGCTGCACCACCGGTCGCCAGTAAAGTTCTACGTTTCATGTTCACCTCTGCTCAGGGTTTTGTTTTTTGATAGGACATTTGCGCCCAGCGCGGCAAGCGCTGCACGTAATTCTTCGCTTTGCACGGGGCCGGCCAGCGATTGTGCCGCAGCGCAGACATCCGGGCTTGGCACAGCGCGCGTTTTCGGGGCGGGGGCAAAGGCCACGCGCCCTTCGGAAAATCCGGTCGGGGCGGTTTGGGTGATGCGCACGCGGGCAATCGCGCGGTAGCCGTAACAGGCATTCACCTTTTCGCGGATCTGTTCTTTTTGCATTTCCAGCATCGGGGCCTGCGCGCCCGTGGTCAAGAGCGTCAGGGTCGCGCCCATGCCGCCCTTGCCGTAGCTGACGGTCACCGGTGTCGCGATTTTGGCAGTGGCTTCGCCCACAACTTCGGACCAATGGGTTAACAGACGCGTCACCGCAAAGCCGCGCTCTTCGCTCGCAGAGCGGATGCGGGTTTGCATCAACGTCGCCGCACGGGAAAACCCGCGCGTGGTGCCAGTGTGGCGTGGCTGTTTCATATCTGATCTTTACTGTATGTGAACGGTTGCGCCAAGTCAGCGCCTTCGTTGTGAAAGGTAAATAACCATTGCGTGACATCAGTTTGCAGCTTTTGGCGTGGTATGACGCGAATGCGCGCGAAATGCCGTGGCGGGTGCCACCGAACGCGCGCCAGAACGGCACGCTGCCCGACCCCTATGCTGTCTGGATGTCAGAGGTCATGTTGCAGCAAACCACCGTGGCCGCAGTGCGCGAATACCATAATAAATTCATGGCACTATGGCCCAGCGTCCATGATATGGCAGCAGCGGATGATGCTGATGTCATGGCGGCCTGGGCGGGGCTTGGATATTATGCGCGCGCGCGCAATCTGTTGAAATGCGCCCGCGCGGTTGTGGCTGACCATGGCGGTGTCTTTCCGGCGGATTATGCGGTGCTTTTGACGCTGCCGGGAATCGGCCCCTATACCGCCGCAGCGATTGCGTCGATTGCGTTTGACCTGCCCGAAACCGTTGTCGACGGGAATGTCGAACGGGTGATGGCACGGCTGTTTGATATCCACGACCCGCTGCCGAAGTCCAAACCTGTTCTCACCGCGCGCGCCAAACAGTTAACGCCGGACACGCGCCCCGGCGACTATGCCCAAGCGGTAATGGACCTAGGCGCGACGATCTGCACACCGCGCAACCCGTCTTGCGGTGCGTGTCCTTGGCAGCAACCCTGCGCCGCAAATGCCGCGGGCACGGCGGCGGAATTACCCAAGAAAACCCCAAAGAAAAAGACACCGACGCGGCACGGCATTGCCTATGTTGTGCAGCGCGCGGACGGGGCGCTGCTGCTTGAAACCCGCCCCGCAAGCGGGTTGCTTGGCGGGATGCTGGGCTGGCCCGGATCAGAATGGGGCGATGCGCCCGAGCCTGCCCCGCCACTGGACGCAAATTGGCAAACGTTGAACGAACAGGCACGGCATACATTCACGCATTTCCACCTGCGGCTAACGGTGATGGTGGCCAAGGTCGACGCGCGAGCACAGGCGCGGCGCGGCAGCTTTGTCGCGGCGCCTGATTTTGACGCTGGCGCGCTGCCCACCGCAATGCGCAAGGTTTTTGACATAGCCGCCCCGACGCTACGCAACACTTGAGCGCGCAGCACGCGCTGCATAAGGTTTCGAACAACCAAGAGGTGCCCCATGCCGATCAACAAGATATCCGCCGCGCTGCCGTTCTGGCTGTCACTGGTCCTGATCCCGATAGCGGTGATTGCCGCGGTCTATGGCGGTTGGGCGATCGCGCTTTTGCCGCTGTGTACGTGGTTCTTGTTCAGTTTTCTGGATTTCCTGCTGGGCCTGAACCTGCAAAACAACGACCCGCAAACTGACGTCAAAGACCTGTTTTGGTATCGGGCGATCACGTTGATCTGGGTGCCGCTGCAATTGATCACGATCTTCGGGATCATGGCCTATGTCACTACCGCCTGGCATTTGGGATTGGTGGCGCAATGGGCACTTTTTGCGGGGCTGGGGATTTTATCGGGCACAATCGGGATCAATTACAGCCATGAACTGATGCATCAAAAACCCAAGCTGGAGCGCTGGCTGGGGGATATCTTGCTCGGTTCTGTGCTATACGGGCATTTCCGGTCGGAACATCTATTGGTGCATCACCGCTATGTCGGCACGCCACGCGATCCGGTGACGGCGCGCTATGGGGAATCCTTTTACCGCTTTTTCCCGCGCGTGTTGTGGCAATGTTTGAATTCTGCATTTACGGCGGAAAAGGCGATGCTGGCGCGCAAAAAACTGCCGTGGCACCACAAATCAAACCCCTTTTGGCGGTTTTGGGCGCTTGAGATCGGCTTTGCGGTCCTCGCATGGGCCATTGCTGGCTGGTGGGGTGTGTTTTTGTTCGCGACGCAAGCGTTTTGGGCAGTGTTCCAGCTAGAGCTGGTCAATTACGTTGAACATTACGCGCTTACGCGCAAACATCTGGGCGATGGCAAATACGAACACGTCAAACCGCATCATTCGTGGAATGCGGCACATAAGGCGTCGAACTGGTTGCTGATCAATTTGCAGCGCCATTCCGATCATCATTACAAACCCGACCGGCGGTTTCCGCTGCTGCAAACCTATTCCGATGCAGACGCCCCGCAATTGCCGTTTGGTTATCCTGTGATGACGATGGCGGCACTGGTTCCGCCGATCTGGCGCAGGGTGATGCACCCGCGGGTCAAAGGCTGGCGCGCGACCTACTACCCTGAAATCACGGATTGGGGTCCATATAAATCGGCAAGCAACCCGCTACCAAAGTAGGGTGGATCAAGATCCACCTTACGGGATAAAAAAACCCGCCGTACAAAGACGGCGGGCAAAGTTCGTAATTGCAGCCCCTGCCACCATGGCAGGGTTCACCGCAATTACCGGCGGTATCAACGTTGGGGAATGCGACGCGTGTTTGCCCGCGTCAGTGCTTCGCCATCTCGGAGCGGATCTGCTGGCGCAGCAGATCAATCGGGACTTTTTGCCCATCGCGTTTAAATTGCCAATAGGTCCAGCCGTTGCAGCTTGGCGCGCCTTCAAGATGGGCGCCGACCTGATGGATTGATCCTTTGATGTCGTCACCGACCAGCGTGCCATCGGCGCGCACCTTGGCCTTGTGACGCCCGTTCAGCGACCACAGTTCTTCGCCCGGGCGCAGCATGCCGCGTTCGACCAGCACACCAAATGCCACGCGCGGTTCGGCGCGTTTTGATGTGGACACTTCCAGCGCTTCGCTATCAAATTTGCGGGTATTGGCGATCCGTTTTGCTGCAACCTTGCGGTAGGCTTCTTCGCGCTCGATGCCGATAAAATCACGGCCCAGCATTTTTGCGACGGCGCCCGTCGTGCCTGTGCCAAAGAACGGGTCAAGAACCACATCGCCTGGGTTGGTTGTCGCAACCAGAATACGGTGCAGCAACGATTGCGGCTTTTGGGTGGGGTGGGCTTTTTCGCCCGCATCGTTTTTCAGACGTTCATGACCGGTGCAGATCGGCAGCACCCAGTCGGACCGCATTTGCACGCCTTCGTTTAGCGCTTTTAGCGCCTCGTAGTTAAAGGTGTATTTGCTGGCTTCTTCTTTGGAGGCCCAGATCAGCGTTTCATGCGCATTCGTCAGGCGTTTGCCACGGAAGTTCGGCATCGGGTTGGATTTACGCCAAACCACATCGTTCAATATCCAGAAACCTTGGTTTTGCAGCTCTGACCCCATGCGGAACACGTTGTGATAGCTGCCAATCACCCAGATCGCGCCATTCGGTTTAAGAATGCGGCGCGCGGCCTTGAGCCACTCACGGGTGAAGTTGTCGTAAACTTTAAAGCTGTCGAACTGGTCCCACGCATCGTCAACCGCGTCGACCTTGGAATTATCGGGGCGGTGCAAATCGCCTTTTAGCTGCAAATTATAGGGCGGGTCTGCGAAAATCAGGTCAACCGAGCCTTCGGGCAGGCTGTTCATCCGCGCAATGCAGTCGCCATCAAGGATCGTGTTCAGAGGGAGCGTGGAAGCCCCTTTTGCTTTGGTCTTAATCGTCATGTTCTGCCTCATACACCCGGCGGTTAATCCGCTCTTTGGTTGTCCCTAGTGTGAGTCACAGACGATTCGCTGTCAAAAACTTTATTGAATCAATGGGTTACAATTTACTCTTGATACAAGATATTGTGCACCGGTTTGAACGAACGTCTATGGTGAGGGGTGACACCAAGATTTGCCAATCCCGATTTATGCGCCGCCGTCGGGTAACCTGCGTTCTTTTCCCAGCCATAGCCGGGGTACTGTTGCGCCAAATCCACCATGTGTCTATCGCGCCACACTTTGGCAATGACAGAGGCCGCCGCGATCGACAGGCTGCGCCCGTCGCCTTTGACGATTGTTTCATTGGCAATGGCCAACCCGCGCGGCACAAGGTTGCCATCAATCAGCGCATAGTCAGCCGGACGCGCCAGCCCCGCAATCGCTCGCACCATCGCAATATGCGAGGCGCGCAAGATATTATGTTCATCAATTTCGGCCACTGTCGCCTGCGCCAGTGACACATCCGCCGCCGCCATGATCGCATCATAAAGCGCGTCACGCTTTTTGGCGGTCAGTTTTTTGCTGTCATTCAGCCCTGCGGGAATATTGGCGGGATTAAGGATCACGGCTGCCGCTACGACGGGCCCTGCCAATGGCCCGCGCCCGACCTCATCCACGCCTGCAATTGCCAAAAAGCCGCTATCTCGCGCGGCCTGTTCAAAAGTGTAATCCGGTTGTGTCATGGGGCCAGTGACCAGAAGCCGGATCAGGTTTCAAGATAAAAAGGGGCAAGGGCCATATCAAACCCTTGCCCCAAGGTGGCGCGGCGACCGGGGCCTGAAGCCGCGCTGACTGTCTGCGCCTTAGTGGCGCCGATCAATCCGGTAGCCCGCCTGACGCAAACATGCAGGGTCAAAACCGTTGCGCGGGCCGTCATCCGTGAACAGGCGCACTTCGCAGCGGTTGGGCAGATCGCGCACGCGGATATCGTTGCGCTGCAAACAGCGGCGCATCAGCATGCGGTGTTCGCCATAGCGGGTATCGATCCGTTCCATGCATGACTGCGGCAGGCTTTGCTGGTTGTTGCCGCTGGTCGGGTGTTGGGGTGTTTCGGGCTGCTGCCGGTCACGACGGTTGTTTTCGATCGCCGCATTCAACGCGGCCAGCGCGGCAATGCCGATTATAATCTTGCCGACATCATCACGGTCAAAACCGTTTGCCTGTGCAGGCATTGCGGTCGCAAAGGTGAGTGACAGGGCAGTGATGCCAGCGATTACTGATTTAAACATATGTTTTCCTTTCATCTGCTGCGCCTTTGAGATCGGGTCGACGCTAATAAAATGAAATTGCCGCCGCCGCGGGCTGCCAAACAATATCGGGGGATGGTTATGCGATGGCCGGCGCGATAACATAAGACGTTATTGAATATCACGGCGCATTGAGGTCAGTTAAAAACCATGAAACTTCTTTCTTACACATTCATGATCTTTTGTCTGACAGCGGTGTCCGCACAGGCCGATTGCTATGCCGATTATAAGGCCAAGCAAGACGACCCATTGCGGCTACACTATGGTGTGACACAGGTGCGCGGCGCTTGTAGTATACAGTCAGCCGAAGAACAGCTACGTCCGGCACTACAAAGTGACGGTTGGGCATTATTGAATGTGCTGGGTGTCTTTGAAGATGCCGGGCTAGAAGAAAGAAGGGACAGCGCTGGTGACTACTTCCTCCGCTACTGAAGCGCGTGAAATCGGATCGCGGATTGTTGTGACGGGTATCGTCGCAATTGTGCTGATCCTCGCAATCGCTGCTGTTCTTTTGTTTATCAACCTGCCTGATGCCAACGCGTTCAACCTGCGCGTTGAAAGGCTGTTTGTCGAAAACGATACATTAACCGGTAATGCCGAGATCAAGCTTCTTGAAATTCTGGCCCAGTCGGGCACGGCGTTTTCCGATACTTTATCATCCTACCGCTTTGTCATCTTTGTGTTGCTAGTCTTTGCGACAGCGCTTTTGATCGCGGCCGTGGCGTTTCTGGCCATGCTGGTGATGCTGAACCGCCGCATGGGCCGCATCGAACGCCAGGGCATCGAGGTGAATTCACTGACAATTAGCCGTGACCAAAATGCCGTTTATCTGAACGACTTTGAATTCAAACTGACCCCCGCCGCGATTGAAACGCTTTCCGTTCTGGCCGAAGCGCGCATGGATGACGAAGTGCTTTCTGGGGCCGAAATCGAAGCCGTCATTTCAGGGCGCGACAGTTCTGATTGTGAAGAAGCCGCCGGCGCCACACGGATCAAACGCCTGCGCGACACGCTTGGCAACCAGATGGTCAGCGAACTGCTGGTCAAGAACATCGCCCGTCAGGGATATATGCTTGCGATAGATAAAGACGTCATTCGTATGGTGTGATGCTGCCTGCGGCAATATCATCCACGAATCGCGCAAACCGAGTCGCGCCCGCGAGCGTCAAAACGGGATCAAACACAACCATAAGGCGCGTTTTAATCCAAAAAGTTTACGTTTTGCTATGAATTGCCGCCATTTCCTCTAATTTGGAAAAAATTCGCCGCATTTTGCGCACAATTAAATCTGTTAATGGTCGTTACTAGACACATTATTCTGGGAGCCCGTTTTCGGCGGTTTATCGCCATCGCCGAACGACCAACCCCAGGGAGGAGATTTATTAATGATGAGTAAGCGAAAGCATGTTGCATTGGGCATGATTACCATTGCAAGCGGACTAGCCTTTGCGGGCATGACACAGGCCGGAGAAGTCACACTTTCCTCTGCTGACGGCACAGTGAACATGACTGGTGAGTTCATCGATTTTCAGGATAACGCCTATATTATCTCGACGGCACTGGGTGAACTGCGCGTTGCAGCCAGCCGCGTAAGCTGTTCCGGCGATTCCTGCCCTTCATTCGGCGCAGTTGAAACCGACATTACAATTGCCGGTTCTGACGTTGTCGGTTCAGGCTTGATGCCGCTGCTTCTCGAAGGCTATGCCGGTTCGCTTGACGCTGCCTCGACTGAAAACGCCGGCCAGCCAGGCCAGTTGGTCGCAACATTGACCGCCGATCAGGGCTTTGGCGACGATATCGTATCTTTCCTTGTTGATTCAAAGGGCTCAACAGAAGGTTTCGAAATCCTGCTTGCGGATGAATCCGAAATTGCGATGTCATCGCGCCGCATCGTTCCGGACGAAGCGCGCAGCCTGCGTGACGCCGGTGCCGGCAACATGGTCGACCCAGCCCAAGAACATATCATCGCGATCGATAGTCTTGTCATGATCACCAATGCGGCAAACCCGATTGAAACACTGACAACCGAACAGGTACGCGCCATCTATTCAGGCGAAATCAGCAACTGGTCACAAGTTGACGGTCCCGATCTGCCGATTACGGTTGTTACACAGTCCGAAGACTCTGGTACGCGTGCCGTATTCGAAGAACGTATCTTTGGCGAAGCCGGTGCACCGCTTGCATCCGGTGCCGTTATTGCTTCTAGCGGTGGCGAAGCTTCACAACTGGTTAACGAAACACAAGGCGCCATTGGCGTTGTCGGTTATTCGTTCCAGCGTGGCGCGAACCCTGTGAACCTGATCAACGAATGCGGGATCACAATGACACCTGACGCATTCTCGGCACGTACCGAAGAATACGCGTTGCAGCGTCGCTTGTATCTCTACACACGTGAAGACACAATTTCCGACCAGTCACGTGCATTCGTGAACTACGCGACATCCAATGCCGCAGATAGCCTGATCGGCAAGGCCGGCTTTATCGGCTTCGGTGTTGACCGCCGTGAACAGTCGCTGGACAGCAGCCGCGCGCTTAGCTTGCTTGATCCGTCTGCTGATGCCTACGAAGCAGGCTTCATGCGTGCAATGTTGGGTCAGATGGTCGATTATGACCGCCTGTCAACAACCTTCCGCTTCCGCACAGGCTCTGCGCAACTTGATGAACGTGGTCGGATCGACCGTGACCGTCTGGTCAGCTATCTTGAAACACAACCTGCTGGCACAGAAGTCCTGTTGGTCGGTTTCACCGACGACGTTGGTCAGTTCGATGGCAACCGCGACCTGTCAGAACAGCGCGCTGCGCAAGTTTTGCAAGAGCTGATCGCATTTGCTGGCGACCGGATGAACAACATTTCGTTCTCTTCCGTAGGTTATGGGGAAATTGCACCGTCAGGCTGTAACGCAGACCAAGAAGGCCGCCGCATCAACCGTCGCGTCGAAGTTTGGATCAAATCACCCGCGTAATTGTCCAGCCAACGACCAACCGAACCCAAATCACGCGCCAGCACTGGCAAAGCTCCGCCTAGCGCCGCCGCTTAGCAACGCAAGACTTCACTTTGCCTGCGCCAGCGTCTGAGATGGGATCGATAAAGGAAACGATATGTCAAACCAAAGTAAACTACCAATAAAGTTGACAGCATCTCGGCGGTTCGCGTTTTCAGGACTAAGCCGGATTGTTACAGCAGCCTCGATCGGGCTTTGCCTTGCGACGGGTGCCACTGCACAAAGCATCGCAACCGATGTGGGTGCCAGCGAACGCATTAACATTGCGGGTCAACTATCAACCCTGAGCCAACGCATCATTGCATCGGCTTGCAACCTTAACTCCGGTATCACCGTGCGTGAAAGCCAGGCCGTTCTGCAAATCTCTGCGCAACAGTTTGGTGTGATCAGCGAAGCATTGCTTCACGGAAATCGCGGCATGGGCGTGTTGGGCGACGAAACCCGCGCACGGACCTTGCAAGTGATCGACGAGCTGAACACAGCTTGGGGCCCGCTTCTTGAACAGGCCACTGCAACCGCTGTTGCGGCGGATGATACGGCGCAAATCAAGGCGCTCGCGGACCAAAGTGACCCGCTCTTGCGCACTGCCAACATCCTTGTCAGTGAAATCACCGGACAATATGCGGACCCCGTAGCACTTTTGCATGCTGATGCTCTTTTGATCGACCTTTCCGGTCGTCAGCGGACGCTGGCCGCGCAAATGTCCAAAAACGTTTGCCTGATTGCTTCGGGGATCAATGTCGAAGAAGCCCAAGCAGAGCTTGCCAAGAGCGCCAAACTGTTCAGCGACACGCTGTCAGCCTTGCGCAACGGTCTGGAAAGCGTGGGCGTTCGCCCGCCGCCAACAGAACGGATCGAAGAAGGTCTGCAGTTCGCAGTTGAAGAATGGGACGCGGTACAGCCGCTTCTGGCCCAAGTCCAAAACGGCGAAACAATCGACCAAGCGGCACGCCAACGTCTGTTCTTTGCCTTCCTCGGCATCGAATCGCGGATGAACAACGTGACCGTGCAATATGACAAGAACTCGAAGCTGGGCCTATAAGGCGCCAACAAGCGAAACAAAAGGGCGCCCGATGTGGCGCCCTTTTTGCATTAACGGAACTGGGCAGGCGCGTATTTCAGCAAGACCGGCACAACCAGTTCCTCTTCGTCGACAAGATGCCGGTTAAGCATCGTTCCGAACCCGTCCAATACACCGTGCAAACCGCCCAGCGCATCGCGCAGCCCTGCTGCATCTGCCTTTAGTACACCATTGGCCGCATCCGTCAGCCCTGCAAGCAACCCGTCCATCGCATGATGATCCGAATCAAGCAGATCAAACCCGCGCGCCACCGGCGTATCAAGCTGTGCCATCACGGGGAAATATTGCGTATCCTCAATCTGGTGGTGCCCGTGCAACTGGTTGATCAACATACCGCCATAGCGCGCCAAACCGCGTTTATAGGTGTCAGTATCACTGCGCGCGTCCAAAATGGCTTCGAGATCATCGTTCAGATGCGTCAAAAGCCGGCGAAACATCAGATGTCGGTCCAACCAAAATGCGATCAGTTGTGAATATTGCGGGTGGTCCTGCCATGCATCGCGCGGGAATTCTTTGATCAATACCCGCAACGGATCCGGCAATCCCGCACGTGCAGCAAGGGCTAGCTCTGGGGTCATGGTCATCCTGTCGGTCGCGTTCGCTTTGTCCAATCATAGCGCAAAGCGCGACGGCCAGGTCAGATACTTATGTGCCACTGCGCAGGTGTTATCCGCGGCGGCGCAGGGTATCACCGAAGGCAAGCTTGGGGCTTAGCGTCACGATTTTCCCGCCTTGGGTGTCTTCGCCGCTGTGATAGCTGGCAATGATCTGCGCCGCCTTTACGCCAATTTCGCGCCGGCAAGCATCCATCGTTGCCAACTGGCTTGGTAAGCCGTCCAACAATTCAACACCGTTAAAGGCCGCAAGCCCGATCTTGCCCGGCACGTCGATGCCTTTTTCAAGCAGATACAACAGCCCGCCTGCGCCGATCATGTCGTTGGAAAAATACAGGAAATCAAGGTCAGGAGTGCGTTCGATCATCTTGGCGGTCATCTCGCGGCCCTTGGCCAATGCAGACCCGCCCGAGTAGAACTCCTGATCTGCAATCTCGATGCCCGATTGGGCCAATGTACGGGTGAAACCTTCAAACCGCTTGCGCGCGCGGTGATCAAGCGGCATTTTTGTGCCCATAAAGCCGATCCGCTTGTAGCCGGCCGCGATGATTTCTTCGGCCATGATCCGGCCCGCACGACGGTGCGAAATACCAACACAGGCATCAATCGGTTCGCCGTCAACGTCCATGATCTCGACCACGGGAATGCCCGCCTGTTTCAGCATCGCACGCGAAGCTTCGGAATGTTCCAGCCCCGCAATGATCACGCCCGACGGCCGCCAGGAAAGCATCTCGAACAGAACTTTTTCTTCTTTTTCAGGGAGATAATCGGTAACGCCAACCACCGGCTGCAACACTGTATCCTCTAGTACCTCTGAAATACCCGCCATAACCTCGGGGAAAACCATGTTCCCCAGCGACGGGATAATCACCGCAACAAGGTTCACCCGCTGCGACGCAAGTGCGCCTGCAATCTTGTTGGGCACATAGCCCAGACGCTTGGCCGCATCCTGTACCTTCTGGCGGGTCGCGGCGCTCACGTCGCCCTTGTTGCGAAGCACACGGCTCACGGTCATTTCACTGACCCCCGATGCTTCGGATACATCACGCAGGGTCAAAGGGCGTTTGTTACGGCTGGTCACGGCGTTATCCTGTCATTGTGCCCACCATTGTTAGCGACCCTTTGGCCCGTTGACCAGATGAACAAACACAGGCATTGACCAAGCGCACAGGCCCCGTGGCTCAACTGGATAGAGCAGCCCCCTCCTAAGGGGCAGGTTGCAGGTTCGAATCCTGCCGGGGTCACCAGTTTTGTTTCAGGTGATGACGTCGGGCGCGTTGCGGTTGATCATCGTTTGTAAATTGCTGACAGCAAGCGCCGCATCGCGGACGGGTTGCAGTGCTGCAAGGGTTTCACGGGTTACCGTGCCGGTCTGGCCCGAATATTGTTCGAGATAAAGCCGCAAGGTTGCGCCTTGCGTGCCTGTGCCGGAAAGCCGGAATACTGCGCGACCGCCGCCTTTGAATGTGATCCGCAGTCCCTGGTTTTTGCTGACAGAGCCGTCAACCGGATCATCATAGGAAAATTCATCCGCGCCCGAGATTTCCAAACCTGCGACGGTTTGCCCCGCCAAATCCGGCAGTTTTGCGCGCAAAGCGGCCATCAACGCGTTGGCTTTTTGGGTTTCGATAGCCTCATAGTCGCAGCGCGCATAATAATCGCGCCCGTAAGTCGCCCAGTGATCATGCACGATTTCGGCCACGGATTGCTTGCGCACGGCAAGGATATTCAGCCACAGCAGCACCGCCCAAAGCCCGTCTTTTTCGCGCACATGATCGGATCCTGTGCCGGCGCTTTCTTCGCCGCAAATTGTAACCTTGCCCGCGTCCAGAAGATTGCCAAAGAATTTCCAGCCAGTCGGTGTTTCGAAAAGCGCGATACCGCGTTTTTGCGCGACGCGGTCGCTGGCGGCGCTGGTTGGCATTGACCGCGCGATGCCCACAAGACCCTGCGCATAGGCGGGCGCAAGATGCGCATTGGCCGCAAGAATGGCCAGACTGTCAGAAGGGGTGACGTAAATTCCGCGCCCGACAATCATGTTCCGGTCCCCGTCCCCGTCCGAGGCCGCGCCCATATCCGGCGCCGCGTCCGACATCATCAAATCCATCAGGGTTTTCGCCCAAATTGGGTTCGGGTCAGGGTGACCTTTGCCAAAGTCTTCGAGTGGCGTGCCGTTCACGACGGTGCCCGCGGCTGCGCCCAATGTGTCCTCGAGGATCGTTTTCGCATAAGGGCCGGTGACCGCGTGCATCGCGTCAAAACACATCGTAAATCCGGATGCGAACAGGGCGCGGATTGCGTCAAAATCGAACAGTTCCTGCATCAATGTCGCGTAGCTCGCGACCGGGTCAACGACATCGACCGACATATTGCCAAGGGCGCTTGTGCCAAGCGCCGATAAATCAATATCATTGCCCTCAACTGTTTGATATTGCGTGATCGTTTGCGTCGCCGCATAGATTTTTGCGGTCAGGCCTTCGGGCGCGGGGCCACCGTTTTGCCCGTTAAATTTGACCCCGAAATCTTCGTCGATGCCGCCGGGGTTATGGCTCGCGGAAAGGATAAAGCCGCCGTCAGCCGCATTCAAGCGGATCAGATGCGATGCGGCAGGCGTGGACAAAAGACCATCTTCGCCGACAATCGCCTTTGTGACCCCGTTTGCAGCGGCCATTTTCAGGATCGTCTGGATGGCTTGGGTATTAAAAAACCGCCCGTCGCCGCCGATGACAATGGTCTTGCCCTGCCCGCCGCCAATCGCATCAAAGGTCGCTTGGATGAAATTTTCAAGATAGCCGGGCGCCATAAACACGCGGGTTTTCTTGCGCAGCCCAGAGGTGCCCGGTTCCTGCCCATCAATCGGCGAACATGCAATTGTGTTGATTTTCATCTGTAATCCCTTGTCGCGGTGACAGCACATCACCAGACCGGCCGCCACGGCGCGGCCTTTTGGGTATTACAACACAATGCAAGCGAAGAAAGCCAGTTTCACGCCGTAAACAGCAAGCGCGTAATGCAAGGTGGCGGACCAGCGCATAATTTGTGCGCTGGTCGGCGATATTTCTGGCTAGGCGCGCAAACCGGTCTGCGCGTCAAAGTAATGCGCAAGTTCGGGCTTGATCGTAAAGTTGATCGTATCGCCCTTATGCGCCTGTGGTGGCTTTTCTGTCTTGGCGATAAAGCTCACGCCGCTGTCTGTGATCATATGAACCATCGCGTATTCGCCAAGGTTTTCAACGATATCTAGCTTGCCTGAAACCACCGCATTGGCCGCATCACAGACTGTCAGATGCTCTGGGCGCAGACCAACCTCTTGGGAGGATGGCAGATCTTTGCCCAGAGCGGCGGCGGCGGTACTGGCAATATCGCCGGCGCCAAAGAAGTTCATTTTTGGGCTACCGATGAACTGCGCAACAAAGGCGTTGCGCGGGTTTTCATATAGCTCGATCGGGGAACCCACCTGTTCAACCCGCCCGTCGCGCAGCACGACGATTTTATCGGCCAATGTCATCGCCTCGACCTGATCATGGGTCACATAGATCATCGTATTTCCAAGCCGTTCATGCAGACGCGCAATTTCCAGCCGTGTTTGCACCCGCAAAGCGGCGTCGAGGTTGGACAGCGGTTCGTCGAACAAAAACACTTCGGGGTCGCGGACAATCGCACGCCCGATCGCTACGCGCTGACGCTGGCCGCCAGACAGGTTGCGCGGGCTGCGGTCAAGATAGTCACCAAGCTGCAAAATTTCGGCGGCGCCTTTGACGCGACGGTCAATTTCAGCCGGATCGGTTTTCGCCTGCTTAAGCCCGAACGCCATGTTTTTATAGACCGTCATATGCGGATACAAAGCATAGGTCTGGAACACCATCGCCACGCCGCGTTTTGATGCCGCAACATCGTTCACGACAGTATCACCAATCGCGACAGTCCCGTCGGAAATTTCTTCAAGCCCGGCAATCATCCGCAAAAGCGTTGATTTCCCACAGCCTGACGGGCCGACAAACACGACAAATTCACCATGCTCGATATCAAGATCGACACCGTGCATGACTTGTGTTTCACCATATTTCTTAACGACATTTCGTAAAGTTAGACCGGCCATTGTGTCTCCAATTCAGAAATTTCATGCCGAAGTTTTTCGGCGAAAGCAGGATAGGTTTTAGGCAAATCGCCCCAAAGCTGTTGGCTTTGAACGAAGTCTTCGGTGCCAAGCATAGCCGCAAGATCGTCCCAGCTCGGTTCGACATATTTGAACGGGATCTTGCCTGCCGCGACAAGCCGCGCAAACTGATGCCAGCTTGCGATACTGCGGATCGCATGTACGGGCATGATCCCCTGTTTTAGGCAACCTTCCAGCGTGGGCCGCACAAAGATCGGGAATTTTGCCATGCCGTCTGCGCAGATCCGCGCAACGGTGTCGCCAATCGCCTGATTGCCAAAACGTCGCGCGATATCGCGCAGATATTCGTCTTTTGAAAATGGCAGCGCCAAAGTAAGCGCCGGCAAGACCTCTTTGGTTTCGAAGGCCTGAAAATGCGCGTTCAAATGCGGCACCCGCATCGCGGCATCAAAGGTTTCGACACCCTCGAGCGCGGCCAGATAGCACAGCGCTGTATGTCCGCCATTCAGCACACGGATTTTGGTTTCCTCGTAGGGATCAACATCTGCTGTGACGGTCACACCGGCGCGTGCAAGGTCGGGCATGTCAGCCGCAAAATTGCTTTGCAGAACCCATTGCGTGAAATCTTCGGCCATAATCGGCGCGGTAACTTTCGCGCCCACGATCTCGCTAAGCTCATCACAAAGTTCTTGGGCGCTGCGGGGCGTGATCCGGTCCACCATCGAACAGGGGAATGCCACGTTTTGCGCAACCCATTCAGCCAGCGCCGTATCCTTGCAGGCGTGCAGATAGGCCAGCAGATTGCGGCGCAACATCTTGCCGTTCTGGCGGATATTGTCACAGCATGCGATTGTCAGCGGTGCCGCCGTTGTCTGCATCCGCCCGCGCAATGCCGCGCGCAGATAGCCATAAACGCTGTGCGCCTGTGCGCCTGTGGCTTCGGCAGCTATCAGTGGATCGGCAACATTTAGGTCGCCGTTCGGATCGGTGTAATAGCCGCTTTCGGTGACGGTGATTGTCACCAGATGCACGGATTTCGCACTTAGCAAATTCTCGGCCTCTGCCGGTACAATGCTCCAGTCGACAAATTTCACATGTGACCGCACGCGCCGGATTGCGACAATGTTATCCGCCGAAATGGATTTCAGAAAATAACCGTCATGGCCTGTGGTATCGGCCTTTGCCGCGGCGAATTGCGCAGATTCAGAGCCGCGCAAATTCACCGCCGCAATGCCCCAGCGCAGATCGCCCGTCCGGTCCATATAATCATCGACATAGACCGCCTGATGCGCGCGGTGGAAGGCACCGAACCCTAGGTGGACAATCCCGATTTCACATGCGGACCGGTCATAGCGGGTCGCGGCAATTTTTGTAGAGATCGCGGTAGTCATTACTTCACCGCTCCGAATGTCAGGCCTTGCACCAGTTGTTTCTGACAGAACCAGCCAAGGATAACGATGGGCGCAATCGCGGCTGTGGACACCGCAGACAGACGGCCAAAGAACAGACCTTCGGGTGCGCGGTTGCCTTCGATCAGCTTGGACAGGGTTGCCGCGTCAATAGTGGTCAGACGCACGGTCCAATAGGCTTCGTTCCAGCAAAAGATGAATGTCAGCAGCGCCGTGGACGCGATACCGCCCCATGCCAGCGGGATCAGGATATCCTTGATCTCGCCCCAGGTATTCACACCGTCCATTTTGCCGGCTTCGATGATCTCTTTGGGGATTTCCTTGAAGTAGGTGAACAGCATCCAGATGACGATCGGCAGGTTGATCAGGCACAAGACCACAATCACCAGGAAATGCGTGTCAAAGATGCCAAGGAAATTCTTGGTCAGGAATGTCATCGGATACAGCACGGCGGCCGCAGGCAGCATTTTTGTCGACAGCATCCACATCAGGATGTCTTTGGTGTGACGGCTGGGGTTGAACGCCATCGCATAGGCCGCTGGCACCCCGACAAACAGCGCGAACAATGTCGCAAAGGTCGATGTGATGACCGAATTGATCGCGAACCGCCAGTAATCATAGTTCTGGGTCATGTTCGTGTAGTTTTCCAGCGTCGGTGTAAAGCGGAACAAATGTTCGGGCTTTACCGCATCAGCATCGGTTTTAAAGCTGGTGAACACCAACCAGAAAATCGGGAAAAAGAAGATAAGGGCGACGATCCATGCCACGACGGGCCATGCGATTTTGCCAAAGTTTGAACGTTCTGTAACAGCTGCCATTGTCTTTCTCCCTAGTCCATCAAGCTTTTGCCAACCATGCGCAACAAGAAGATCGCGATGATATTGGCTAGGATGACGGCAAAGATGCCCGTGGCGCTTGCTGCACCAATGTTGTTGGATGTGAATTCACCGATCAGATACGGCAGGTTCTTGTTGCCGTTGCCGCGGCTGACGATTTCAATCTCGGCGTAAAGCGACAGGTGAAAGATCGACTGGATCATCACAACAATCGCAATAGGACGCGCCAGATGCGGCACAGTCAGGTTGATAAACTGTGACCAAGGTGATGCGCCGTCCAATGTCGCCGCTTCTTTCTGGCTTTCATCTTCGGACTGCAAAGAGGTCATGAAAATCAGGACCGCAAATGGTGTCCACTGCCAGGCCACCATCATGATCACCGCATAAGCGGATGTCTGTGTGGCGCGGAACGAGATCGGTTCAAACGTTGGCCATAGGTTAAAGAACCAGCCCAGCACAGGGAAATCGCGCAGCCCGTCGATCAGGTTGTTGATGCCGCCCACGGCAATCCCTTGCAGGCCAAGCACCGGATCAAGGATCATGTTGATCCACAAAACCGCGTTAACAGCAGGCATCACAAAGAAAGGCGAAATCAGCAGAACCCGCACGATACCACGGCCAGGGAAGTTACGGTTGATCAGAACCGCGATCCCGAGACCCAGAATAACCGTGATGATCAGGATACTGCCCACAATCAGAACCGAGTTCTGGATCGCAAAGATAAAATCCTTGGCCTTTAGAACATAGGCATAGTTGCCGAAACCGCGCCAGTTGCTAAGCGCCGGTGTTGTCCATTCAGGCCGGATATTGCTGTTCAACACATACCGAATGAATGAAAAATAGAGCGTCATGCTCAGCGGGACCAACATCCAGATCAACAAAAGGATGACTGCTGGCGTTTGTAGGATACGAGGGAGCGTTCTTTTGGACATAGCTCTGGTCACCTATTCATTCAGGATTGCGTAAATTTTCTTTGAGCGGGCGCTCTTGGCGATCAACGTAGCACAATAATTCCGTGATCAAGCCCGAGCGATAAAACCGTTAGGGGGGGGACAGGCCCGGCGGTGTTCACCGGGCCTGAACTTAATCAGTCAAAGGGATTAGTAGTAACCCGCTTCTGACATGATTGCATCGGCGGCAGACTGGGCGGCTGCCAAAGCGTCATCGACAGATTTCGCGCCGGACAATGCCGCTGCGATTTCTTGTGCGACCGCTGTACCGACTTCTGGGAACTCGGGGATCGAAGCGAACTGAACACCAACATATGGCTTGATGTCTGTGGCTTCTGGTGCCGCAGATTCAATCGCTGCCAGTTCCGCAGCTGCGAAAGGTGCAGCAGCTTGGAATTCAGGAATCGCATATGTTGACGCACGTGTACCTGTTGGAACTGAACCCCAACCAAAGTCTGGGTGGTTGCCGACAGCTTCGATATAGGCTTTGGATGTTGCCCATTCGATGAATGCTTTGGCTTCTTCAGCAGTGTCTGTGCCCGCAGGAACAGCCATCGCCCAAGCCCAGAGCCAGTTCGCACCAACAGGGTTACCCGCGTTTGGTGATTGTGCGTATGCAACGCCGTCTACTTCAAGGAAAGATGCCGCGATTGTCGCGTCGATCCACAGACCACATTTTCCTTCGTTATAAAGCGCGAGGATCTCGTTGAAAGAGTTCCCTTCGGAACCTGGAGGGCCGTATGTACCCAGCAGGTCAACGTAGAAGTTGATCGCCGCTTTCCATTCGTCTGATTCCAGTGTCGGACGCATGTCAGCGTCGAACCATGCACCACCGAATGAGTTCACAACAGTTGTCACGAACGCCATGTTGTCGCCCCAACCTGGCTTACCGCGCAGACATGCACCGTAAACGCCGTTGTCAGGATCGTGCATCGCAGCGGCTGCTGCCATCACGTTATCCCAGCTGTCGTTGTCAGCGATTGTAACGCCAGCCGCGTCAGTCAGGTCCTTGCGGTACATGACCATTGACGATTCACCATAAAATGGTGCCGCGTAAAGTACGCCGTCAGCGGACAGGCCGTTGCGCATTGCTGGCAGCATGTCGTCAACGTCGTAGTCAGCGCCAAAGTTCAGTGGCTCAATCCAACCCGCAGCACCCCAAATCGGTGCTTCTTGCATGCCGATGTTGATGATGTCGTACTGGCCGCCACCTGTTGCGGTGTCGGATGTTACCTGCTCGCGCAGAACGCCTTCTTCCAGCGATACCCAGTTCAGGGTCACACCGGTTTCAGCGGTATACGCTTCGGCGACTGTTTGCATGTTGATCATGTGACCGTTGTTCACGATCGCGATTGTCAGCTCGGTCGCGTGACCTTCCGCAAATGCAGTTGATGCAGTTGCAACGGTCATAGACAGGCCGACAGCGGTGTTCATCAAAGATTTCATATTATTCCTCCCGAAAGCTTTTCTCCACGGCCTTACCTTGAGGAATTGTATTCGCGCGGTCAACTATAATTTTACGCGCGGAAAGTTTTGATTGGCCTTCAAGCGGACTGTCGCATGATTAATTTGCCCTCAAAAAGCACAACTTTGTCTGTAACTTCATCACCTTCCAGCTTTTTGAACAAAGTTTCGACCGCGTGTTTCGAAATCGCTTCATAGTCCTGTGCAATTGTGGTTAGCGGCGGACAAGTGAACCGCGAGAACGGGTGATCATCCATGCCAGCGATTCGAATCGCCCCTTCATCCGCGAATCCCACGGGCTGGTTCCGCGCAAAACAGGCCGCGATAAGCCCGATGGCCAAACGGTCGTTACTGCACAAAACGGTGTTGCTGGGAAAACCGGCGCTGTCGATCACATCCAGCCCGCCGCGGCGGCCGATTTCTTCGAAAGCCCATCCTTCGCCCTCGACGCTGATTACCTGCGGCGCGTAGCCAAGCGCCTCCATCGCCGCGATATAGCCCTGCCGGCGCTTGTTCGCGTTCGGGTTTGCGGGGAATTTCATTTCAAAAAAGCAGGGCGGCTCTCCTGTTCGGCACAGGTAGTCGACAATCAATCGCCCAAATTGGAAATTATCCGAACCACCAAAAGATAGC
The DNA here is from genome assembly GCF_900115105.1 of Yoonia tamlensis. Lineage (GTDB taxonomy): Bacteria > Pseudomonadota > Alphaproteobacteria > Rhodobacterales > Rhodobacteraceae > Yoonia > Yoonia tamlensis. The sequence continues at coordinate 420,212 of NZ_FOYP01000002.1, read as the reverse complement.
CCGATGTCTGGCAAATGGCTGTCAAACAGGACGGTTGGAACTTTCTTGGTGAACTTTTCGATCATCGCCTTGTCGGAATTGCGCCCTAAAGGCGCGATCAATAGCCCCGCAGGCTTGAGCGAACGCAGGCTGTCCAGAATCTCGACCTCTTGGTCGCGACTGCCGTGCGCACTATAAAGCGTCGGCCGATACCCCGCATCAATGCAGCGCTGTTCGACGTTCCTTGCGATCTCGGCAAAGAACGGGTCGGCAAGCGACGGCACAACGACACCAATATTGCGGGTCAGTTTGCGGTTTTGGTTCATCGCAAAAATATTGGGCCGATAGTCATATGTCTCAAGCGCCTGTTCGATACGTTCGCGGGTCGAGGCACGGACAGTTGTCGGGTCGTTGAAATACTTTGAAATGGTTGGGCGCGATATACCGCTGGCCTTGGCGAATTCTTCCATATTGCGGATCTTACTACCCATGTCGCGTCACCCTTGGTTCGAAATTTTGCATAAACTTTCGAATCTATACAAAACTTGCCGCGCGATAGAATCAAGAAAATATTGTAAATTTTTGGGCAGTGGCAAAAACAGGCCTGCGCAACTGTTTGATATTTCTGCAGCAATGGGGCGCACCTGCTGTCTTGTCATACCAAAAACCGACGCTTCATAAGAAAGCCGGATAACCTTGTACAACTTGGGCTTTTCATCATACAAAACCGTCGAGCAAAGAGGCAGAGATTCATGACAGGCCGTGCAGCGGATAACGTCGTACAGACGATTACCAACCGTATTCACAGCGGTGTTCTTGCTGCGGGCGACCTGTTGCCTGCGGAACGTGATCTGATGGCCGAATTCGACATAAGCCGCACCGTTGTCCGCGAAGCGGTGCGTGTTCTGGCCAGCCACGGGCTTGTTACGGCAAAGCCGCGGCACCGTCCTGTTGTCCGCAAAGCCGGTTTCGAGGCGGCGCTTGATGCGGCGGGGTCGATTGTCGGCAATCTGTTGCAACAACCCGGTGGCGTGCGCAATCTGTTCAACACCCGCATCATGCTCGAGGCGTCATTGGTCCGCGAAGCAGCGCTATCCGCAAAAAAGACAGATATCGCAGCGTTAAAGGCCGCGCTTGCCGCCAATGGTGATGCGATTGACGATAGCGAGCAATTCTACCAAACTGACCAAGAGTTTCACGCCGTCCTTTACAACATTCCAGGCAACCCTGTTTACCCGGCCATACACCGCGCCTACTCCACCTGGCTTGCGCCGCAATGGGGGCGGATGCCCCGGATTGCCGACCGCAACCGTATCAATTTTTCTGCGCACACAGCGATTGTGGACGCAATTCTTTTACGTGATCCTGATGCCGCAGAAGCGGCGTTGCGTTCACATCTTGCCGCGGCTTGGGATCAAGTCCGGCTGACTTTCGGAGATATCTAGATGACGACCAAACGCCCCATCCGCAAAATCGCCTGCATCGGTGAAGTTATGATCGAACTGATCGCGCATCAGGATGGCAGCGCCCGCGTTGGCGTTGCGGGTGACACCTATAACACCGCTGTCTATCTGGCGCGCGCCTTGCGGGGCAGTGATATCACCGTTTCTTATGTCACGGCGTTGGGGACTGATCCCTATTCAGACCGCATTCTCACCGCAGTGCAAAGCCACGGGCTCGACACCACATATATCGAACGGCGCGAAGGCCAGATGCCCGGGCTATATGCAATTGATACAGACGCAACCGGTGAACGCAGCTTTAGCTATTGGCGCTCTGCGGCGGCGGCGCGGCAGTTGTTTTCTCCGGGTGGTACCGTGTCCTTTGACGATCTTGACGGGTTTGACATGGTGTTGCTGACCGGCATTTCGATGGCAATCCTGCCGCCTGCCGTGCGGGCAGCGCTGCTGGATTGGGCACAACGGTTCAGCGCGGCGGGTGGCACGTTAGTCTATGACAGCAACCACCGGCCAAAGCTTTGGGAAGACAGCGCAACCGCGCGCGATATCAACACGCAAATGTGGCAACGCGTGGATATCGCCTTGCCATCTGCGGATGATGAACAGGCGCTTTTCGGGGACGCCGGTTCAGACGCGGTCGCCGCGCGGCTCAGAGGCTTGGGCGTGACAAACGGGGCAATGAAACGCGGCGAAGAGGGTCCGCTTGATCTTGCTGGTGCGCATGTCTTCAAGACCCCCGCCGAGCCGATCAAAGTCGTCGACACAACCGCCGCCGGTGATAGTTTCAACGCGGGCTATCTGGCGGCAATCGCGCGTGGGCAAACCGCACCCGAAGCCATGGCCGCCGGCCACGCTTTGGCCGGACGCGTCATCGCGGCACCGGGTGCAATTATTCCCGAATAAAGCGGTTTAGTCGCGGGGTGGCGCCGGATCGGGATCGATGATTTCGGCGTCGGACGCGTCTATTGGCACGGGCAGGTTCTGCACAGCATCCTGCCCGACAATCAACGGCAACATTTCCACACCGGACGGCATTGCGACTTCGCCTGCGGGCGGTGTTTTCCATGCAAGCGTGTCAAACGCGCCGCAGTTTGTGCAGGTCGGTGCCCATGTCGCGTGAATATGCTGGCAGTTCTCACACAGCCACTGCGGGCCGCGGGGCGCCGTCAACGCGCGCGTCAGCCAGCCACGCACAACCGAATCTTCGGCCCCTGCGCCGCGTTCGATTGCGGCCATCAATGTCAGGCTGCGCGCTGTCGGATCCGTGTCATTCAGATCGCCCAGCGCCCGCTTGGCTGCCGGAAAATCCTCGGCTGCGATATGCAGCTCTGCCAAGAGCATCTTTGTCTCGGGGTGGTCTTGCGTTGTTTTGGTCAGCGTGCGGAACCGCTTCAGCCGTTCCTGCGCGGTCTCGTCGGGGGCAATTTCGGCAAAGGCGGTCGCAATGTCGGGATGCGGCTGCACATTCCAGGTCTTGGTAAGCACGCGGGTCGCATAGCGGGCATTATCTGCAACAATATAGCTGCGCGCGGCCATGACGGCGGCGGGAATCAGATCCGGTGACAGGCGGTTGGCCTCTACTGCGGCTTCGCGGGCTTCGATCGTTTTGCCCGCGTCCATAATGTCGCGCGCCTCTGACAGGGCCAGAACGGCATCGCGGCGTTTATGCACATCGCGCGGCAAATTCCCCGCTTTCAGCTTTGCGCCCAATGTCTGGCGCGCACCGGCCCAATCCGCCTTTTCGGCCTGCAACCGAAGCAGGACATCTTGGGTTTCTTCATGCTTGGGTTTAAGCGCAAAAGCCTTTTGCGCCAGCGCCAAAGCGGTTGTGGTGTCGCCTTCGGACAGTTTTTGTTTCATGATCCCGCGCACCCCGACAAAACGGGTCCGGTCATCTTGTAGCAGCTTCTTATAGGTTTCTTCCGCTTTGCGATGGTCGCCGGTCATTTCGGCGGCCTGCGCGGTTAACAGGTTCGTCAGTTCGGGTTGCTTAAGGAACTTGTCGGCACGGCTTGCCTTGGCCATCGCAAGATGCCCTTCGCCAGAGGCGAGCGCCATCATGCCCTCTGACAGCGCCTCATAACCTTTGCGTTCGCGGTTACGGTCGAAATAGCGCGAAATCGCGGTTTCATCGCCGTTCAGGAATTTGAACCCCGCAACAAGAAACGCCAACAGTTTCAGCCCCAACCAGACAGAAACCGCCAAGGCCACCAGTGCAAACACCATTTCAAGCGTGCTTAGCGTGAATTCGACCCCCGCAAAACCGATCGTGGCGCCGCCTTCGAAATCGGCCAATTGCGTCGCGCCATAGGTCAGCGCGATCACCGCAGCGACGAAAGCAATAATTTTGATAAGAGACCAGAGCATTTTTATCGCCTTTAATTGTCACTAAGGGTTGTGGACAGCAGTTCAACAGCGGCAAGCGCCGCGGCGCGCAAATCGGCCCGCGCGCGCCATTCGGACATTTCCGCGCGCACAACTTCGGGCAGCGCATCTATTTCCGCCAGCGCATCGGCAAGCCTTCCGGCATTTATCGCAGCGCCCGCACGCGAAAGCACCGCATCCGCATCATCACCTTCGCGCGGGCTGGTTGATCGCACATCAAGTTGATCACGTATAAACGCGCCAAACCCGCTTGTGCTTTCGCCTGAAACACCTTCTGCGCGGGCGGTCGCAAGCGCGGCACGCGCCGCATCTGCATAGGTTTCGCGCAATTCTTGCAAAGTCGGCACGCCATCCTGCACCGCCAACAGCCCTTCTGGCGCGCTTTGTTCCAATGCTGCCTCAAGATCGCCAAGCGCGGCGCCTAGCGGTGCGCCGGTTTCCAAGCCCGACTGCACCCGCGACAAGGCCACACGACCTGCCGCATTGCGCGCCGCCAACGCGGCATTTTCTTCAATTGCGGCAGCTTCGGCGCGCGCGGTTGCCAATTGCGTTTGCGCAATATCGGTCATTTCGGAAATCTGGGCGCGCAACGCGTCAAGCTCTGCCTGATAGGCCGCTGTCGCAGGTGCCGCGCCTTCGCCGACAACGCGCGGCTGGTTTTCGATCACTTCGACACGCGCCGCCAATGCGTCGACTACATGCGCCATTTCTGTTTCAAGCGCGATAATCGCGTCCGAAAGTTCGTTTTGTTTCAAGGTAATATCAGTCAGATCAACCGAAGGGATCGCCGCAATCTGTGCGCGCAGGCTGTCGATTTCAGTGGCTTGCGTCGCAAATGCATCGGCTTGTGATGTATCGGCCGCGGGTCTGGTCACTGACGCCACGCCAAATCCGATCGCGCCGGCAATAACCCCGCCCAGCAGTAATGGCACAAATCCGGTCGCGCGTTTTTGGGGTTCCGCAACGGGATGCGGTTTTGGCGCTGGCGAAGCTTGCGGCGTTTGGGGGACCGCTTGCGCCGGCGAAGGCGCAGGATCTGCTGAAACCGGCGCACCATCGTGCACCTCTGCAGGAATGGCATCAATAACGGGTAACTTATCGCTATTCGCCCCTGAAGCGGTGCTTTGGGGCGATTTTTGCGCCTTTTTGGATGGCTGATTGGCCAAGATAATCCCCTTCTTACGAACACCTGCGCAATTTGCGCTTCTGCTCAATTACACTACTCTTACGGCTGCGCACCCTCAACCATCGGTATTACATTTCAACAAGCTGTCCAAACCCGAAACCGTTGCCTGCGTCATTGCGTCCCCATCCGGTCGCGCAGCGATTCGCACCGATTGCGCATTCAGCCCATTCACAACCTGTTCTATCTGCTTACTCATTACCACGATATGTAAAGGCGCATGAAATGGCCCCTGTTCTTGCAATATAGTGGCAGTGCGCGCTGAAAACAGAGGCAGTACAACAGGCGCGGTCCCGTTTAGCGACGTTTTTGCATTTTCGGTCAAACCAAGGGCGTGCTGCTCGTATGCGATGACTTCTGTGCAATTGATACGGGCTGCACGCAACTGTCCGGCGACGTTTTCATGCACGTGCCTTCCGCGAAAATGCGCCAACCGGCCGCGTGGAGCGGCCTGCGTAATCTGGCGCACCAATGCGCGCGCATCATCCGCCACGCTAGCCACGTGAAAACCCGCCGCCTGCGCACGCGCCGCAGTTTTCGCCCCGACACACCATGCTTGCATCCCAACTGGCAGCTGCACCGCGCCCACAGATTGCGCCGACGTAAAGACAGCTCCCTCCAGACCCGTAAAATCATCAACAACGGGTAGATGTTCGATTTGCAAAAGCGGCGACACAATCACCGACACCCGCGCCCCAAAGCGCGCACGCAATTGACCGGCAAATTGCGCACCCATCGGCGCAGGTCTTGTCACGATCACACTCGGGGTCATCAACGCACCATTGTTTGGAAAGTCACGCAATGTTACCTGCCTAAGACACGCAAGCAAAGAGCCTGACATGACCCTGACCCTTCTTGGAATCGAAAGCAGCTGTGACGATACCGCTGCCGCCGTGGTGCGCGGCACGGATGTACTGGCCTCTGTGGTCTACGGGCAAACCGCGTTGCATGCGGATTTTGGCGGAGTCGTGCCTGAAATCGCGGCACGCGCCCATGCCGAAAAGCTTGACCGCTGCGTTGAACAAGCATTGCAGGAATCGGGTCTAACACTGGCCGAACTGGACGGAATCGCCGTGACCGCAGGCCCTGGACTGATCGGCGGGGTGCTGTCCGGCGTGATGTGCGCCAAGGGGATATCTGCCGCGACCGGACTGCCTTTGATTGGCGTTAACCACCTTGCCGGCCATGCGTTGACTCCACGGCTGACAGATCAGGTAGCCTATCCCTTTTTGATGCTGCTTGTGTCCGGCGGGCATTGCCAGTTTCTTATTGTTGAATCTCATGACACCTATCAGCGGATTGGCGGCACCATTGATGACGCCCCGGGTGAAGCATTCGACAAAACCGCCCGCATCTTGGGATTACCACAACCAGGTGGTCCGTCTGTCGAAACAGCCGCGCAATCGGGCAAGCCAAAGCGGTTCACGCTGCCGCGCCCGCTGTTGAACCAAGCCGGCTGTGATATGTCGTTTTCCGGTCTGAAAACCGCAATCTTGCGCGCGCGCGACGGTGTCGTCGCGGAAAAAGGCGGGCTGACCGCGCAGGACCAATCCGATCTTTGCGCCGGATTTCAGGCCGCCGTTACCGATGTGTTGATCGAAAAAACCCGCCGCGCGATGCAGATCTATCTGGCGTTGAACCCTGCGCGACGCAGCTTTGCCATTGCAGGCGGGGTTGCGGCAAACGGGGCAATCCGTGACGGATTAATGCAGCTTTGCACTGAATTAGACACTGATTTTGTCGCGCCGCCGCTCGCGCTGTGCACTGACAACGCGGCGATGATCGCCTATGCGGGGATCGAAATGATGCAGGCGGGCCACCGCGATGATCTGACGCTTTCGGCGCGTCCGCGATGGCCGCTTGACCAACGTGCGGCTCCTATGCTCGGATCAGGAAAAAAAGGGGCGAAGGCATGAAAATCGGGATCATCGGCGGCGGCGCGTTTGGCACTGCACTTGGGGTAGCGCTGGCGCTTGATGGCAATGAAATTGCGCTTTGGGCGCGCGATGCGACAGCGGTGGAAATGATGCAAACCACCCGCATGAACGCCAAACTGCCGGGTGTGGCCCTGCCACAAAATATCACCTTTTGCGCAACGTTAGGCACTGTTTTTGCCTGCGACACGCTGCTTTTAGCGATCCCTGCGCAGACCCTGCCGGATTTCTTGAAAACCCATGCCGCACAGCTTGGGGGTAAATATCTGGTGGCCTGCTGCAAAGGCATCGACCTGACCCGCATGACAGGCCCTGCCAGCACGATCCGTGATTTGGTGCCTGACGCGACTGCGGCGATGCTGACGGGGCCAAGTTTTGCCGCCGATATCGCTCGCGGGCTGCCCACCGCGTTAACCCTTGCCTGCGCTGACGACGCCCAAGGGGCGATCTTGCAAACCGCGCTTTCGACGACATCGCTGCGGCTTTACCGCACAGTGGATACAATTGGCGCTGAACTGGGCGGAGCGTTGAAAAACGTCATGGCGATTGCGTCGGGCGTGGCGATTGGCGCGGGCCTTGGCGAAAGCGCGCGCGCGGCGCTGATCACACGGGGTTTTCCCGAAATGCAGCGGCTGGCGACCAAATTGGGCGGGCAAGCCGATACATTGTCGGGGCTTTCGGGCTTTGGCGATCTGGTGCTTACCTGCACATCCGAACAATCGCGCAATTTCCGCTACGGGCTTGCGCTCGGGCGCGGGGAAAGCTTTGACAGCTCCACCACCGTCGAAGGGGCCGCAACCGCGCGCGCGGTGCGCCAGCTTGCGCATGATCTGGACATTGATATGCCGATCTGCACTGTGGTCGCGGACCTGACCGAAAATAAAACCGACGTGATGCGTGCGCTGAATGCGCTGCTATCGCGCCCATTGAAGGAAGAATAAATGCGTTTTGCAATCATGACGACAGACAAAGCCGGCGCGCTGCAGGTACGACTGGATAACCGCGACGCGCATCTGGCCTATATCGCCGAAACCGGCGTGGTCGAGATGGCCGGACCGTTCCTTGATACCGCAGAGCAAATGTGCGGATCGCTGATCGTGCTAGAGGTCGCCGATCTGGCCGCAGCACAGGATTGGGCCGCAAACGACCCCTATGCCAAGGCCGGATTGTTCAGCGACGTGCGTATTCAGGCATGGAAAAAGGTCATCGGCTGATGGCCTTTTGGTTGTTCAAATCCGAACCGGATGTCTGGGGCTGGGATCAACAGACCGCCAAAGGCGATGCAGGCGAAGAATGGCACGGCGTGCGCAATTACCAAGCCCGCAACAATATGCGGGCGATGAAAATGGGCGACCGCGGGTTTTTCTATCATTCACGCAGCGGGCTTGAGATTGTCGGCATTGTCGAAGTCTGCGCCGAGACCCACCAAGACAGCACCACCGATGATGCGCGCTGGGACTGCGTGGATATCAAGGCGGTCCGCCCGTTCACGACCCCTGTGACATTGGCGCAAATCAAATCCGACCCGCGGTTGCAGGATATGGCGCTGGTGAAATCATCGCGGCTTTCGGTGCAGCCTGTTACGGATGAAGAATGGGCCATAGTCTGCGCGCTTGGGCACACAAATCCCTAGCGCACTGCGGCAAACCGCCGCATAATCACCCCAAACGGGGAGCATAAAGATGGCAATTCTTTCAATTATCGTCGCAACAATCGCGGCATTTGCATTTGGCGCGGCCTATTACATGGCGCTGGCAAAACCGTGGATGGCCGCCGCAGGCATCAAGGTGGGGGATGACGGCAAACCGGCAAACGGCGCCAGCCCAACGCCCTATATTGTGTCATTCATCTGCATTTTGCTGGTCGCAGGCATGATGCGGCATGTGTTTGCCCTGTCGGGAATCGATACAGCCGGCAAAGGGTTACAGGCCGGATTTGGTATCGGGATTTTCTTTATTACCCCGTGGATTTTCATCAATACCGGTTATTCCGACCGGCCATGGAAATTGGCCGTGATCGACGGCGGCTATGCAACTGCGTCGGCGGCGATCATCGGTCTGGTGTTGACGTTGTTTTGAAAAAGGGGGCGCGGATAGAATCCGAACCCCCTTTTCACCCCGCGTGTTCCCAAGCCACCACACGCATATGAATATCTAGGTCCGGACCTCCTGATCCTGCGGAGTATTTAGCTTGATTGCCCGATGTCTGGCAATTGAATTGCGTTTCGTATTTTATTCAAACGCAAAACGCCCGCTGGCAGGCGGGCGTTTTAACATAATATAACAATAGCTTAGCCGTAGATGGCTTCTTTGCTGAAATGTTTTGTCAGCATGTAATAAACCACGGCGCGGTATTTGTTGCGCTCGGACTGGCCATAGGTGTTCAAAACAGAATCAATCGCTGCATCCAGATCGGCGCTGTCTTTCAGGCCCAGTTTCTTGATCAGGAAATTGTTCTTAACGGTCGCAATTTCGTCAGGCTGGCTGGCTGCGACTGTTGACGCATCCGCGTTATAAATCGCCGGGCCACAACCGATTGTGACTTTAGTCAGCAGATCCATGTCAGGTGTGATGCCGCATTTATTTTTCAGATCATCCGCATATTTCGCGATAAGGTCGTCTCTTTTACCCATTAAATTGTCCCCAGAGTTGAATTATTCAATTTGTCGACGCCGCGCAATTCTGCCGCGTTGGCTGCACGTTAACGGGCTGAACGACAATCCGTAAAGAAAAATTCCGACATATGGCAATGTTTCGCCGCTAACGGCACAGGCCCCAGCCGCGTGATTGCAGGTGAAAATGATCTGCGTGCAGCGCGTTATAGTCGGGCGAAAGCGTCAGCCGAAAGAACTGGCAGGCCCCGTCACGCAAGGCCCGCAAGAACCGCGCATTTGCCGTATCCCCCTGCCAATCATCGATCAGGGTAATTTTTGTGCCATTTGCCAGTGCAAATCCGCTGATATCAATCGCGGCGGCGGTGGCATGGGTGCTCATGCTGGTGCTGGTGCCATCGGCGGTGCGCATTGCGCGGCAATTATAGCTGCCAATATGGTTAATGACATCCACTGCGCTGCCCAAGTGCTGCTGTGCGGCGGGCTGCACGCTGTGGCGTTCCCACATGGCCAAGCGCAATGCAATCGCACAGCGGGTTTCAACCGGTGTCAGCTGTGCGCGGCCGACGCGCGACAAATCTACACGGGTTTGGATATGGCATTGATCAGAAACGGTAAAATCTGGCATCGCGCGCGCTGCGGCATGACCATCCAATGCCGCAAGACATTGCGCCGGGTCATTGGCCGCGCGCGACAATTTCCAACCGGTCAATGGCGTCAGCGGGTCATCAATGCGCAACGGCTGCAAGGGATTCCATGCCGGTGCCAAAGGCGTTGCAGGATGCGTGAACAGCCCCACCCCGCCCGCCAAAATCATAAGCGCAAAGACAAACGCGCCCACCCCACGCAATCGGGGGCGGGCGCGTTTTTTGTCGGTTTCATCGGCTTTTACCTTCGCCTGACGAATGCTGTGCCGCATGATCGCTTAGTAGCGGTAATGTTCGGGCTTGTAGGGGCCTTCGACGGTGACGCCGATGTAATCCGCCTGTTCCTTTTTCAACTGGGTCAGCTTTACGCCGATCCGGTCAAGGTGCAAACGCGCGACTTTTTCATCCAGATGTTTAGGCAGAATAAATACACCTGGCGCGTATTCTTCGCCTTTGGTCCAGATTTCGATCTGCGCCAGAACCTGATTTGTAAAGGATGCAGACATCACGAATGACGGGTGGCCTGTCGCGTTGCCAAGGTTCAACAAACGCCCTTCGGACAACAGAATCAACCGGCTGCCTGACGGCATTTCGATCATGTCGACCTGTTCTTTGATATTGGTCCATTTGTGGTTTTTCAGCGCGGCGACCTGAATTTCATTATCAAAGTGGCCGATGTTCCCGACGATCGCCATATCCTTCATTTCGCGCATATGCTCGATGCGGATCACGTCTTTGTTGCCTGTGGTGGTGATGAACACATCGGCGCTTGCCACAACATCTTCCAGCACGACGACCTCGTACCCGTCCATCGCGGCCTGAAGCGCACAAATCGGGTCGACCTCGGTAACTTTTACGCGGGCACCCGCGCCCGACAGCGACGCAGCAGAGCCTTTGCCCACGTCACCATAGCCACAAACAACCGCGACCTTGCCTGCCAGCATCGTATCGGTTGCGCGACGGATACCGTCGACCAGCGATTCCTTGCAGCCGTATTTATTGTCGAACTTCGACTTGGTCACAGAATCGTTCACGTTGATCGCAGGGAACGGCAACTGGCCCTTCTTGTGCAGATCATACAGACGGTGAACGCCCGTTGTTGTTTCTTCAGAGACGCCCTTGATCGCGTCGCGCGTTTTTGTGAACCAGCCTGGCGACTGCTTCATCCGTTTTGCAATCTGGGCCTTGATCACTTCTTCTTCCTCGGAAGTCGGGACCGAAAGCACATCTTCGCCTGCCTCGGCACGTGCGCCAAGCAAAACATAAAGCGTTGCATCGCCGCCATCGTCCAAGATCATGTTCGCGCCTTCGGGGAACTGGAACGACCGGTCAAGATAATCCCAGTGTTCAGTCAACGTCTGCCCCTTGATCGCAAATACCGGTGTGCCACCCGCCGCAATCGCAGCCGCAGCATGGTCTTGGGTCGAAAAGATATTGCAAGACGCCCAGCGCACATCGGCACCCAGCGCAACAAGCGTTTCGATCAATACCGCCGTCTGGATCGTCATATGCAGCGACCCGACAATCCGCGATCCGGCCAGTGGCTTGCTTTCACCATATTCCGCGCGCAGCGCCATCAGCCCCGGCATTTCGGTTTCGGCAATGTCCAGTTCCTTGCGCCCAAACGCAGCGAGGTCGATATTCTTTACAACGTAATCTTGCGACATCATTCATTCTCCTAGAAGGGTTGCGCGCCAATACCACCGGATGCGGCTTGCCACAATCCAAAGCCGCGTATTATCCAGTTCCCTCAATATCGGATTAAGGCAGAATCATTATGAAGCAACCACGCGCATGGCAACGGATGTTATCAGGGCGCAGGCTTGACCTGCTGGATCCGACACCTGTCGACATTGAAATCGCCGATATCGCGCATGGTTTGGCATTCGTGGCCCGCTGGAACGGCCAGACGCGCGGCGACTTTGCCTATTCTGTTGCCGAACATTCGCTGCTTGTTACCGATATTTTTGCGCAGCAACAGCCAAGTGCACCCGTCAAATGGCAATTGGCCGCCCTGCTGCATGATGCGCCCGAATACGTGATCGGCGATATGATCAGCCCTGTTAAGGCCGCCGTTGGCCGCGATTACGGCGCGCTGGATGACCGGCTGACTGCCGCAATTCATCTGCGTTTCGGCCTGCCTGCACAGATTCCGGTGACCGTTAAGCGCCAAATCAAGCGCGCGGATAAACTGTCCGCATGGCTTGAGGCAGTGCAGATCGCCGGATTTACAAAGGCCGAGGCAGATAAGTTCTTTGGCAAACAAGACCCTGCCCTGACAGAAAAACTTACCATCCGCCTGCGCCCCCCGATGGAAGTTCGCGATGAATTCACCGCCCGCCACAAACAACTGATGGATGCGCTTTAGTTCGCAGCCAGCCCCGCGCCACTGGTAATAAGCGACGGCACGATTTGCTGCACCACCCTGTGCCAGCGGGTAACCGGTTGTTCGGCGATAAAGATGATGTCGTTTGGGCGCATATTTATCTGCGTCGCCAACACGAGATTCCCCACATTACGCGCGTCCAGCTGCCACGCCGTCACGGCGCCCCCATCGCCCGCCCGCAAGACATAGATCTGCGCCGGATTGCCGGTTTGGCTGGAAAATCCGCCTTCGGAAAACAGCGCATCTGCGAGCGTGGCATCGCGCCCGAACGGCAATGTAAAACGGCCCGGGGCGCTGACCTCGCCCGCCAGATAAACATAATCACGCGCCACCGCATCAAGCGCCAACTGGTCCTGAAAATTTGTACGCTGCGTCGACAATGTCGCGCGCCTTTGGTCCAGTTCAGCGTTCAAAACGCCCAGCGCCTGCGCTTGCGCCTGATGTCGCGTTTGCGCCAATGTGATTTGCCGCGCAAAAAATGCCTGCGCCTGATCCAGCGAAACGCCGGTATCAACATAGACACTATCCCCGCCCAAAAGCCGGATTTTTTGAAATTGGGGCGTTGCCAGATATGCCGACAGCGGCACCTGATATAACGTGGAATCGCGGTAAATCCGGATCGAAGCATCCGTCAGATCAGCCGCCGCAACCCCACCCGCGCGTGCCAATGCCGCATCCAGAAACAATGGCTGCGGCGTAAGCGGCACCGATATAGGGGCCGCGACCGCGCCACCGACCACAACGGTTCTGGCGTGATATTCCGCCATCTCGAGGCTGAAGGTCGGGTCAATCCGCGCGCTTACAAAGCTTTCGAATAGCTGTGCCTCGGCCTGTGCAAGCGTCAAATCCTGCACCAAAACACGACCCACCGCCGGTATCGAGACCATTCCGTCATCCTGCACTGTATATGTTGTCTGCGCCTCCTGCACCGCAAGCCCGGTACCGGTGTTTGTTGCGGGCAAGGTCGTCAGGCGGAGCACATCTGCAGGGCCGATACGATAGGGGCCAGGATCAATTTGCGGTGGGATCCGCGTAATCATCGGCGATGGTTGCGGCGCATTGCCCGCCGACGGCAGCACCCCGATCGCGCGCGATGCATGCGCGTCATTTGGCGTAACGTTTTGCGAAAAAGCCACAGGAATGGCGCGGGGCGTATAGGGCGACTGATTGGCCAGCCGAACGGATTCGGCCGTCATCGGCACAACGGTGACACCGCCAGCCCCCGCATGAACATCGGGCGAAACATAAACGGCCCCGCACCCCTGCAACACAAGCACCGCGGTCAGCGCCAGCAGCCGCAAGCCGCAATTGGATCTACGCAACAAAATGATCTTATTCCTAGCTACATCCCCACCACTCAGGATGTCCGGAAAGTGGTTAATGAAGTCTTAATTTCCAGAAATGCGCGGCACCTAACGTTACTTTAAGCAATACGGTCCAACTTGCATGTCGAACCAATAGGATTCGGTTGATGCAATTTGTACGGAAATACGCTTACCGCGCGCTAAAATTACTCACCCTGCGCCGCCCAGAACGGCTCTGGGTGCATTCGTGTGTTGCGTTGCTGATCATCTTGGGGCTGCTTGGCGCAACAAATTATATCAACCGGAACATAATTGAACGGCAGTTGATCGCGGAAACGGGTATCAAGAACACCCAAGCCCAGATCACCTATGCACAAGAAATCCTGTTGATCGCTGAACGCATGACATCGGGCAGCATTACATCGGCAGGCCCGATTAAAAAAGCAGTTGCGCAATTTGAACGCACCTATGCGATGACCGTTTCAAGCACATCTTGGACCGACGCACAAAACGCCCATTATTTTGGCCCAACCGACCCTTTGCATACACAGGTGATTGCCTATGCCGGTCTTGCGTCGCGGCTTGGCGCGGCATCGCCCGTGCAATATGCAGGGCTCACCAGACAATTGAACGATCTTTACGCAACGCGCGGGCTGGGAAACGGGTTGCATGCCGCAGCTGCGCTTATGGAACGCGAAGCCCGTGCTGACGCGGTACGCCTGTCAGACTGGCAACGCAATGTGTTGTTCGTTTCGGCCTTCGCGCTCTTGGCGGAGGCAATTTTTATTTTCGTTCCGACGCATCTTGCCGTGCAGTCGACCATCCGAAAACTGCACCACCAAACCAAGACTTTGCGCGATTCGCAGGGCGAATTGCGCGCAATGAACCGCAAACTTGAACAGATCGCACACCAAGACCCGCTGACAGGGCTGCCAAACCGCACACAGCTCGCGACGTACCTGCGGCGCATGAACCGGCGCGAAAAAAGCATTGGACTGGTCGTGCTTTATGTCGGGCTTGATAATTTTAAGGCAGTGAACAATTCCGCTGGCCATGATTTCGGGGACGGATTGTTGATTGCCGTCGGTCAGGCACTGCAAAACTGTGTCGATGACGATAATATCGTTGCCCGTGTCGGCGGTGACGAATTTGTCATTGTCAGCCATGAACCCGCGCAGGTGATGATCGAACGGATACGCGCGTCACTTGCCGACCCGTTTGAGATAAAAAGCAGGCGCATCCCGATTTATGCCAGCATTGGCTATCTCACTCTGACCACAAATACCCAAGACCCGATCAACATCATCGCGGATGCGTCGATCGCCGTGCAAACGGCCAAACATCTAGGCGAAAACAAAACGTTGCAGTTCCAAAGATCACTGCGCGATGACGTTGAAAACATGCGTACCCTGCAAGCAGAGCTGGCAGATGCGATCCGAAAAGGCGACATCGAACCATGGTTTCAGCCCCAGATCCGGCTTTGCGACGGGCAGCTTCATGGCGCCGAAGTGCTTGCACGTTGGCGGCATCCGACACGCGGATTGCTAACGCCTGATCGCTTTATTCCGGCCGCAGAACGTGCCGGGCTTGTCGTTGACATGGATCACAGCATTTGGCGTGCCGCCATGGCGCATGCCGTTCTTTGGCAACGAGAGGACCTGTGGCGCCCGTGCATATCGCTAAACGCTGCACCGGACACGATTTCAGATCCGCATTTGATTGAACGCCTTTTACTTGAAATGCAGCGATCAGGGCTGCAAGTTGACCAGATAATAATCGAAGTCCTTGAAACGACGCTCATTAATGGGGCCGATGACATGGCTGCGATCAACATTGACGGCCTTTCCGAATGTGGCATCAGTCTTGAACTTGATGACTTTGGCACCGGTTATGCGTCCTTGGCCAAGCTGACGCAATTGCCGCTCGACGGGATCAAACTGGACCGCTCGCTGGTTGCGCCACTACCGGAAGCGCGCGCCGATAGCATTGTGCGGGCGATCCTTGCGCTCGCGTCAGAACTCGGACTACAGGTTATCGCAGAAGGCATCGAAGAAAGCATTCAGGCGCAGCACCTTAACGAGCGCGGCTGCGCAATTGGTCAGGGCTATGGCTATGCCAAACCCATGCCCGCCGAGGAATTCCGTGTCTGGCTGAAAGCCCACGCAAAAGTGCCGCTGTTTCTTGCGCCGCCCGTCGTCCAGATCAGCGCATCACCTTGAGAAAGCACACGCCACTCTCTATCTTATTGATAACTTTCGCGAAAGGAATCGCACAGTTGGCAAATTATCTGTACCAAAATGACCTGCCGGATGGGTGCGACCTTGGGGGTGTCGTTGCAATTGACTGTGAAACGATGGGGTTAAACCCGCGGCGTGACCGGCTTTGCCTTGTGCAGATGTCAAATGGCGACGGCGACTGTCACATGGTACAAATCGCACATGGACAAACCGCAGCCCCGAACCTGTCCGCTATACTGGCGGATGCGCAGGTCCTGAAGCTATTTCACTTCGGGCGCTTTGATATCGCCGCACTTTTTCACAGGTTTGGCACCCTTGCTGCACCGGTCTATTGCACCAAAATCGCGTCAAAACTCGTGCGTACCTATACCGATAGGCACGGGTTGCGGGTTCTTTTGCAAGAGATGGTGGGCGTTGATATTTCCAAATTCCAACAGCAAAGCGATTGGGGATGTGCCGAACTTAGCGAAGCGCAGCTAAACTATGCCGCATCGGATGTTTTGCATCTGCATCAGCTAAAATCGGCACTTGACGCGCGGCTTGCGCGGGAGGGCCGGACAGAAATTGCGCAGGCATGTTTTGATTTTCTGCCATCGCGCGCACAGCTTGACCTTGCAGGTTGGGCCGAAACAGATATTTTCGCGCACTGATGGAAAACGCTGAAAAATTTATTGCAACCGGCCGCCGCGTCATTGCCAAAGAGGCAAAGGGCCTGACAGCCTTGGCCGACGGGCTGGGCGATGGTTTTGCCGAGGCGGTTGCGCTTTTGCTAACGGTTCGCGGCCGCGTGATTGTTTCGGGCATGGGCAAATCAGGCCATATCGCACGCAAGATCGCCGCGACATTTGCCAGCACAGGCACGCCCGCACATTTTGTGCACCCCGCAGAGGCAAGCCACGGCGATTTAGGCATGATGACCGACGGTGACGTTGTGTTGGTGCTTTCGAATTCCGGCGAAACTCCTGAATTGGCGGATCTGGTGACCTTTACCCGCCGTTTTGGCATCCCGATGATCGGCATCGCGAGTCGCGCCGAAAGCACATTGATGCAACAATCCGATGTGCAAATCCTTTTGCCGCAAGTCGAAGAGGCGTGCGGGTCAGGCGTTGTTCCGACCACTTCCACAACAATGACGCTTGCGGTGGGCGACGCATTGGCCGTTGCGCTGATGGAACATCGCAAATTCACGCCTGAAAACTTTCGTGAATTCCACCCGGGCGGCAAGTTGGGCGCGCAGCTGGCCCGCGTTGCGGATTTGATGCATGTGGGCGAAACGGTGCCTACGGTTAGCGTCGAAACACCGATGACAGACACATTGCTGACAATCAGCCAAAAGGGGTTTGGCGTGGTTGCCGTTCTTGACGTCGATCAAATGCTTGTCGGGATCGTGACGGACGGGGATTTAAGGCGGCACATGGACGGGTTGCTTGACCATGTCGCCGGTGATGTCATGACCAAAAGCCCCAAGACCGTTTCAACCGGTGCACTAGCAGCCGAAGCGCTTGCCTTGATGAACGAACGCAAAATTACCTGCCTGTTTACCGCAGACCCTGAATCCCCGCGCAAACTGGCTGGAATCTTGCACATCCACGACTGTTTGCGCGCCGGTGTCGTCTAAGATGGGTGGCCGCGACAATGTTTACTCGCAAATCGTCAGCCTCGCAAAAATTATCCTGCCGATTGGTGCTGTTGGCCTGCTTTCGACCCTGTTCCTGTTTGCGCGCGCACCTGGTGAGCCGACACAAATCGACCTGACAGAGGTCGCCGAAATTGCCCGTGAACAGCGGCTGTCAGCGCCACGTTTTTCAGGGGTCACCGACGACGGCGTCATTCTGAACATTTCAGCACGCGCTGCCCGCCCCAGCCCGACCAATCCGTCAGTTGTCATCACCGAAGAAATGCGCCTGCAGATGGATAATCCCGACGGCAGCAATATCCGCGTTGCCACCACCAGCGGCGAACTGGACGGCCCTGAAAGAACCGCGCGGTTTCTCGGGCTTGCGCGGCTCGAGACCTCGACAGGCTACTTGATGGAAACCAATGAAATTACTGCGGTGCTCGATACCGGTGTGATCACATCAAACGGATACCTTGAAATCCGTGCGCCCTATGGTGAATTGTCAGCGGGTAAGGTGACAATCCAGATGGCGGATGGCGGCACCGTTCAACAGATACTATTCACCAATGGCGTCAAACTGATATACACGCCCCAAGATTGAAACGCATAGCATAGGAATTCAGCCAAGTGATCAGAAACCTCGCAATACTGGCGGCCTTCCTTTTGTCATTTGGCACCGCTGCGGTTGCCCAAACCAACATTGATCTGGGCGGGATGACCGTTGATACAACCGCCGCCATCGAAGTCACGGCCGACAGCCTATCTGTTGACCAGCAAACAGGCACTGCCGTGTTCACCGGCAACGTGATCATTGGCCAAGGCGATTTGCGCCTGTCTGCCAACATGGTCGAGGTTGTCTATGGCAGCGAAAACAGTGAAATCATCAGGTTGAACGCAACGGGTGGCGTGACATTTGTTACCGCCGCCGAAGCCGCAGAGGCGCAAAGCGCCGAATATGACATCACAACCGGTTTGTTGACGCTTTCCGGTGACGTTTTGTTAACCCAAGGAGCGAGCGCCATTTCCGCGCAAAATATGGTCGTGAACGTCACAACCGGATCCGCCCGGATGGAAGGGCGCGTGCGCACGGTTCTGCAACAAGGCGGCAACTGATGGATGGCGCGACCATTGACGCAGACGCGGGTCTGAAAATCACCAATCTGCGCAAGAGCTATCGCAAACGCCCCGTCATCCGCGATGTTTCAATTGATCTGGGGCGGGGCGAGGTCGTGGCCCTGCTCGGTCCGAACGGCTCGGGGAAAACCACATGTTTTTATGCGATTGCCGGATTGGTAACGCCCGAAGGCGGCAAGGTCATCATTGACGGGCGCGATGTCACGCTGCTTCCGATGTACCGTCGGGCACAGCTTGGCATCGGCTATCTGCCCCAAGAGATGTCAATTTTCCGCGGCATGAATGTTGAAGACAATATCATGTCGGTTCTCGAAATTGCGCAAAAAGACCGTCACAAGCGGCGCGAACGGCTTGAGGAATTGCTTTCGGAATTTTCAATCGAACACTTGCGCCGCGCATCGGCGCTTGCGCTTTCGGGTGGCGAAAGGCGTCGGGTTGAAATCGCGCGCTGCCTTGCTGCTGGCCCGAAATATGTGCTGCTCGACGAACCCTTTGCAGGGGTTGACCCGATTGCTGTTGGCGAAATCCGGCATTTGGTTGCGGATCTAAAAAACCGCGGGATCGGCGTTCTGATCACGGATCACAATGTGCAAGAAACCCTGCAAATTGTTGACCGCGCCTATATTTTGCATGACGGCACCGTGTTGATGAACGGCACCACAGCCGAGGTAGTCGCAGATGAAAACGTCCGGCGTGTTTATCTGGGTGACAGCTTTCGGGTTGACTGATTCTTTGAACAGTTTGATCGCTGCGATATTGACAAGCACCTCAATTCGTCGCCAACTGTAGGAGATGACTAACCCGATTTCTTCTCTCATGATGTTTCTGGTACCTGCGGCGGGGTCAGGGAATAATCGTAATGAAATTGGGGTGTTATCGTTTTCCACCGACTAGATACGCGTTAACCACACCTCTAGATTCGAGGTGTATTGCGTGTCTGTAACCATAAGATAGGAGAAACGATGCGGTATCAGATCAGCGGTAAGCAAATCGACATTGGCGAAGCACTGCAAACACATGTGAAAACAGAGCTAGGCGAGATTCTCGCAAAATATGCCGGGCGTCCAACGGATGCCTATGTCGTCTTCTCCAAGTCCGGGCACGAATACGTCTGCGAATCCGTTGTTCATCTTTCGACCGGATTGACAGCCCAAGCTACTGGAAAGGCTTCTGAAATTTACGCCGCCTTTGATAGCAGCGGCGAAAAAATGGACAAACAGCTGCGGCGTTACAAACGCCGGCTAAAGGACCACCACGCGGGTCGTTCACAGCCTGTTGAACTTTCCGATGCCGGGTCCTATATCCTCGAACCAATTGATGACTCAGACGAGGCCGCGCAAGACACAGTTAACGCCATGATCGTGGCCGAGATGGAAACGAAAATCCCGTCGCTTTCGGTTGGCGAGGCAGTGATGCAAATGGAAATCGCAAGCGCCCCGGTGCTGGTGTTCCGTAACGAGAAACACAATGGAATTAACGTCGTCTATCGACGCGACGACGGAAATATTGGCTGGATTGACCCAAAAGCACTGGGTTAAACCCCGGCAAATTTGGTGAAAGAAACGGCTGATGCAAGTTGCAAATATTCTCAAGCTGGACGCGGTGAAAGTCATCGCGTCTTGCACCAGCAAAAAGCGGCTGTTTCACGATCTGGGTGAACTGGCGCATACTTGCTACGGGCTGAATGCAACCGAAGTTATTGATGCATTGATCGAACGCGAGGGGCTTGGCCCCACCGGTGTCGGACATGGCATTGCCCTGCCGCATGCGCGGATTCCCGGCGCGACCAAGGTGCAGGGGATATTCTTGCGCCTTGAAAAACCGCTGAATTTTGACTCGGTTGATCGCCAGCCTGTTGATCTCGTATTTTGCCTGATCGCGCCCGAAAGCGCGGGCGTCGATCATCTCAAGGCGCTTGCGCTTGTCTCGCGCACGCTACGTGACGAAGCCATTTGCGCAAAACTGCGCGCAAATAGCGACGCGGCAACCCTGCATACGATCCTGACCGCGGAACAATCGTCGCAGGCGGCCTAGGCCCAATTTCCAAATCCGAACGCAGCATAGTCACGCGCATAGGCGGCGCGCGCGGCCTCTTCTATGATCGGGTCGTACACCGCCCTTAACCGGTTGGTGTGCGGATGTTCCGTGTCGCCGATCGCTGGCGGCATTTCGATGCCGACCTGCGCTGCAAGACACCCCAATTCATCAGCAAGCCTGTCTTCGCGGAAGATCATGTCAGGCAATGAAACCGCGGCTATACCTTGCAAAATCGCCAGTTGGCTTGCCCAGGCTGGATCCACGCGAATGGCCGTTTGCCCTGACAGATTTTGCCGCAAAAATTGCAAGAACCCCAAGAACGCTGCGCGATGTTGTGTGTTATCGTAACTGGTCAGATCAGTCAGGTCCGCTGCGTCTTCCGGGATCGGCAACTTGTGAATCCGGCGCAAATTCGCGCGGATACCGGGAAAACTGTCGGGCCCATCGCCCAAGATACAATCGCAAAATGCGGCATGGGCGCGCGCGACCGGATGCCTTAGCACAGTGAAACTGCGGTGCCCGGTATGGTCGTTTTGCCAGTCACGCAATGTTTTTTGCGTAAACTTGCGCCGCAGGTCACGCGGGCGCACCGCTTCTATATCCGCGAGCCAGCGACGCACTGCCCAATCCGGACCCGACCGCAGCGGCATAAACAAAAGCCGCGCGCCGTCTGCCGCAACATATGTCGGCACAACCGCACCGCGCCGCGGTTCCAGATTTGGGGTGCGCGAAAGATCGAACCTGTCCATCTGCCCAAGCGCGAGCTGCATGTCATCATAATTTGCGACCCGCTGCCAAAGCGGTTCGGGATTTTGTTTTTTCAGCTTTTTGTCCAACGCGTCCAATCGGGCCTCGATGCCCAGAAATGCCGCCAAACCGTTCAGAATTTCAACATCGCGCAGGTCGTCATAATGGATGTGAAACGCGGTTTGCCCGCTGGTTTGCAAGCTGCGTTGAACCTCAATTTGAAACGCCTGAATCCGCCCGATCTGTTCTTCGAATTCCTCTGCATCAAAGGTAATTTTCACCGATTTTGCATTGGTCGCGTTGGTCAATTTCCATTGACCCGTCTCGCGCGCGGATTTCCAGCTGACATAGCTGTCTACCTGATTGCGCGTCAAAATGATCTTTGCGCACAGCGGGTCATCCATACAAATCGCAAGCGCCCGCGGGTCATGATTGTGGAAAAACCGGAACCCGCAAAGCCCGTCATCCGCGCCGATTTTTGCAACAAGCGCTGCCGGATCGGCGTCGCGCTCTTCTTGTGTCATCCCCAGCAAGCTATCAAACTTGGGATAGCCGATAAACGCGGGGTTAAAGGCCTCACCGTGGCAGGTCACCCCTTCCAATGCGTTCAAATTCGCCTCAAGAAAGTTCGAGCCGGTCCGCATTTCAGCCAACACGATAAAGCTGTTAAACTTGGTCATTTATGCCCAACCACATATGAACGCGGTTCGGAGTTGACCGCTGCGTTGCGGTGCATTTCTGCTGAAAGATCACCGGTTAAAAAGGGGTGCATCCCCTGGTTTTTCAGTTCTTGCAAGTATGCAGGCAAGCCGCCCAGATCGGCCATTTCGGGCAGATCAGACAGCGCGCGCGCTTTATGGCCCGCGATCTGGTCGACCAGAACCTGCAGGGTGTCGCGCGGATTATCCAGAAAATCCGCCAAGGTGCTGATGCGAATCCGCGCATGTGCTTGGGGTGCGTTCAGGGCTTTTAGGAACTTGTTTTCGCACCGCTGAAGATGCGCGGCTTCGGCGCGTGTTTCGGCTGCCGTACGCCCCGACAAAAACAGGGGAATCGACCATGCGCCGGAAATCACCCAGACGCGCGCGTTGGTATCATGCGCCAGCATCCAATGGATTGACGGCGTATCTGTCGGCCCGAACATAAAACATTGATACCGGTCGCGCGTGGTCCAAAGCAAATTGGTCAAAAACCCTTGGGCATTATAATCGCGCAGGCGTGCGCAATCTGACAGCGCGCCCCGAAAAACGGTCGACCTATCGGCAAATTGCGCTTTGTCCTTGGCAAATAGATGGCCATGCACCTGGGCATCTGTCTGCTGCGCAAGCCAGTTTTCGAAATGCGGGAACAGGGCATCAAACCCGTGCATCACCGAAAACGGCGCAGCCGAGATGCCGTTTGCCTTTTTGACGTTGGGATAGCGGCTGTGCATATACAGACCGGGCCGTCCGCGCGTGCGGCGCTCGACGGCTTTGCCAAAAATCCGGTCAACGGTGCCGGTGCTGGGCCTAGTCGGACCGTTCGGTGTGGTCGCTTGCGGAAAGCTGTCAAAAAGCACTTGCGCATTCGGCCATATTTTTCGCGCCACAAAGCACCCCGACCGCCTCAGGATTTCGGCATGATCGTCATAGAAAATATGCGGTTTGCCCTGAAAATCAAACTTTGACAGCGTCAACGACCGGCTCTGAATGCGTGTGGCGTGTTTGCGCACAAGCGTCTGGAAATAGCTTTCATCCGGAATCCAGACCCGCTTGAAATACCTGTCATATTTGCGGCGCTTTGGATCGTTTAGGATGGCGGTAAGGGTCTTGCGCGTCAGACACCACCATTGCGACCCCATATGTGGCACAAGGCCTTTGGGTATTTTTCGTTTAACACCTATAGCTTGCTGAAATTTTACATAATTGTCGAACAACCGCCGCCGGCGTTTCCACGAAAATGGAAAGCGAAGCGTGAACCGTTCCCGATCAAGCCCGCCAACCGTCCAGGGAACGTCGGCTGTTGTCGCGCTTTCGATGAAATCTGTCTGGGGGCAACCATCAAGGAAATCCCGCAATTCGGAAATCGGGCGCAACGGCAGGCACGAACCAGAGGCCAGAAAGACCCGATCAACATGTGCAAATTCTCGCAACAATTGGCCGGCAGCATCCTGCGTCGCCGCAACAAGCCCCCACATGCCCCATTCGCAACGGTGCCGCGTGCTGAACCGCACGTCATCCAGATCAGACAGGTTTGCGACAAACCAGTCAAAAGTTGCCGTATCGACATCGCTGTCGACGTGGATCATTACCGGACAGCCCCCCGCCGCCCAGTGGCGCACCATTTGGCCTGCACGTGCGAAATCCGAATGGACCAACATGACAACGCCCAAGCTCATGCCCAGTTCCCCTTTGACATCAGACCAATCGCCTCTAGCTGGCGCCAGTTCAGATATTGTTCGCTCCATTGGCACCAAATCTCTGAACTGTCTTGTTCTGAGGCATAGGTTTTATATTCACGGCCATCGCCATAGTGCTGGGCGCGCGCGGCTTCCTGGCTCACGCGCGGGCCAAAGGTATTCAGAAACTTGGCGTGTAGCAAAACGCCAGATGTTTTTTCCCCGCCGTTTTGCCCGTAAACAAGATTTAGCCCCCGCGGCAAAAGCATATGGGTCGAGCTGACATAGGTGAAATTCCGGTCCCATTTTACAAACGGGATCTTGTTCAGCGCCGGAGCCTGACGCGGCTTTTCCGCAAAGAACACGCGCGCACGCGGCCCGCCTTGAATCCACAAATTGTGATAAAAATTGTTTAATTTCAGCGTATAATTACCCGGATCAAACCAGTTGGCCAGTTTGAACGGGTCGGTTCCGCGCTGGTAGATCGCGTCGCTCACCTGACCTTTGGGGTACATATCCAGCATCATCGTGCCAAACGACCGGACCTCTGACGCCTCTAGCCAGTCTGCCAATGCCCGCAACGGCCTTGTGTCGCAAAACGGGTAGACAAAAAATTCATCAACATCGACGGTTAACGCCCATTGCCCATGCGCATATTTGCCCTGCAGATAGGTTAACCAATCCATCCCGAAGCGTGATTTTCCGTAGGGCGCGTTGGTCTTCCAAAGAGACACATCAGGCTGTTCGGCAACATAGCTATCGCCCCCGTCGTCACTGCCGTTATCGACCAACAAGAAATGGTTCACGCCAAGTTTCCGGTAGTATTCCAGAAAATACGGAAGCCGGATATCTTCGTTACGAAAAGTACAAAACAGCAAGATATCAGTATCGGTAATCTGGCTGGTTCGGTCTTGGGCAGCGGTCAGTTCGCGGCCTTTACGACGCGCGCGCATTTTCCAATATTTCCGCCGCATGCGCAGCCGATATGATGTCCAAATGCCCAATTGGTTTCCTCTTCTAGCGCCAAGCGCCCGGCGCAATCAGCCCAAGTTCAACAAGCTGCTGCCAACCTTTATATGCCATTGAACCATCCGTCCACAAATCAGGGTTTTCAATGAGCTTCTGGTAATAGTCCACATAAAGCACACTATTCTCAAAATGTTGTTTTCGTTCCACTTCCTCGGCTGAACGCGCCGCAATATCGGGCAGGAATTTGGTGTGCAACAGCGCACCCGTCATCACTGTTTTGGCGGGCCAGTCGAACACATGGTTAAGCCTGCGCGGCAACATATGATGTGTCGACGTCACATAGACCTGCCGCCAATGCCATTTGACCAGCGGGGTTTTGTTCAATGTCGGCGCGCGGTCGGGATCCGCCCGAAAAAACATACGGTCACGCGGGCCGCCCTGAATCCATTGATTGCCAAACACCGGATGCAACCGGTGCCGGTATCCCGCGCCATCAAACCAGCCAAGCGCCGCGATAGGGTCTTGCCCCTTAGCATAGGACGCATTGGTTAACGGCCCCTTAGGGTACATATCCAGCAACAGCGCGCCAAGAGCCGACTGGCCGTTTTTGTCCAGATGGGCTGTCAACGCGTGCAAATCACGGCTGTCGCAGTGCGGATAGACCAGCAATTCATCGGCATCGACGGTCAGGCACCAATGGTCCGGCCCATACTGCCATTGCAACCAGCCCAACCAGTCCATGCCAAAGCGCGACAATTTATAGCTATGCGCCGTGGTCCAAAGCGATACATCAGGCTGCGCTGCCAGAAATTCAACGCTGCCGTCCGTGCTGCCGTTATCCACGATCAGAAAATGCGCGACCCCCAATTTCCGGTAGTAGTCCAAGAAATACGGCAGCCGCAGCATCTCGTTGCGCAGGGTTGTAAACGCGAGGATCGCTGTTGGCGTGATGGATTGCGTGCGATCGACATGCGGGACAATCTGCCTACGGTTGCGCCAGATTCGCAGCAGCAACCGTTGCCGTTTCCAACGTAACCGCAACGCCAACCGAACGTCCGAAATCCTTGCGCGCAATCTGTCCCCTTGCTGCCTATGCTGGCAATTTCAAATCCTTGAGGAATGCCGCCAGTTCACCGCGCAATTCCGGACGGTTAAGCGCAAATGATACTGTCGCCTGCAAGAACCCCGCCTTTGATCCGCAATCGAACCGCTCACCCTCGAACTTAAAGCCAAAGATGTCGCGTCCGGTGGTCAATTCATAGGCAATCGCATCCGTCAGCTGGATTTCGCCGCCCGCGCCGCGTTCGATCTTGTCAAAGTTCTGCATGATCCGCGGCGTCAGAATATAGCGTCCAATCACAGCAAGATTGGACGGCGCTGTGCCGGGTGCCGGTTTTTCAACCATGCCTTTCACCTCAACGACCGGTCCTTGATCGCTGACCACATCCAAAATCCCGTAGGATGATGTTTTATCCGGCGCGACCTCCATCGCGGCGACCATCGCGCCGCCCGTGTCTTGGTAGGCTTCGATCATTTGTTTCAAACAGGGTTTTTCCGCTGCAATGACATCGTCCGGCAGGATAACCGCAAAAGGTTCATCACCGATTAATTTGCGCGCGCAAGAAACCGCATGGCCCAAGCCCAGCGCCTTGTGCTGGCGGATATAGGCGATTGCGCCGCTATCCATGTTGGTGGCTTGCAAGGTTTCAAGAAGCTCTGTCTTGCCGGCCTTGCGCAATGCCGATGCCAATTCCGGTGAATGATCGAAATAATCCTCGAGCGCGGATTTCCCGCGTGAGGTGACAAAGATAAAATCCTCAATTCCGGCGGCACGGGCTTCGTCGATCGCGTATTGGATCAACGGACGATCCACCAAGGTCATGATTTCTTTTGGGACGGATTTGGTTGCCGGCAAAAACCGTGTTCCCAGCCCTGCGACCGGAAAAATTGCTTTGGTTACTCTTCTTTTCATATCCGTGCCTTCTGATTACTTGACCCCAGCGTAGTGCCGAAGCCCCCTCACCTAAAGGGGCATCACCAGTGTTTTTCGCCGCGGCAGCTAACTATCGCCCATTTCTTGTAACATTGCCTCAATAAGTGGCACATCTTGCGGATTATTTAGCTCCCAGAACTGTCGGCCTTTGCCATCGACCTCGACGCATAGCACAGGCGTGCCACGTTCCAGAAACCGCAGTTGTTCCAGCCCTTCAAGCTGCTCTAGTGGGCCCGTCGCCCATGTTGGGTAGGACGCCAAGGCATCGGGGCGGTAGGCGTAAACGCCGACATGGTGGTATACGGGCGTTTCATCCGCGTCCGCATAGGTCTTGCCGGTGTAGGGGATCACCTCTTTCGAGAAATAAAGCGCATTGTTGTTGGTTCCAAATACCGCAGTAGTCCCGCCCACACGGCCAGCACGCCGGTCGGCCAGAAACCCGTTCAGCGCGCGCCCTTCGGTGCGCAAGACCGGCGTTGCGACATCAGCCTGCGGATTGGCGCGCAATCCGGCGATCAGGTCTTCGACAAACCACGCGGGCGTCAGCGGTGCGTCACCTTGCAGGTTCACCACAATGTCGTAACCACCGCCAAGGTTCGCAACGGCCTCTGCGCAACGTTCGGTGCCGTTCTGGCAATCGACAGATGTCATCACAACCTCGGCGCCGAAACCGCGCGCGGCATCGGCGATCCGGTCATCATCGGTGGCCACAACCACGCGGTCGACGCCATTAACCTGCATCGCCGCGTCCCAAGACCTGCGGATCAACGTTTTGGCGACACCGTCCGCACCACGCAGCGCGACGAGCGGCTTGCCTGGATAACGGGTCGACGCATAGCGCGCGGGGATCACGATCAGGACAGGCATTATGCTTTCTCCAGCACGACACCGGGTGCAAGCGCGATAAAGAACGGGTTTTCGAAAATCGGTTTGCCGTAGGTCAGCGGCGTATGGTTGTCAAAACGCACGACCTGCCCGCCTGCACCGTTCAGAACGGCATGCCCTGCGGCAGTGTCCCATTCCATCGTGCGGCCAAGACGGGGATAAAAATCCGCCTCGCCAGTAGCGACAAGACAGAATTTCAACGAAGACCCCGCGCTTTTCATCGCTTTGACGCTATATTGATTGATGTAATCATCGGTTGCCTGATCGCGGTGCGATTTTGATGCAACGACCAGTAGCGCATTATTGTCGGGGTGGGACACGGCGATTTCTTCGGTCTCGCCGATATTGTCTTTGGCAAACGGGCCTGTTTCCTCGACTGATTGACCGTCGGCCAGCGTGTAGAACAGCCGCCCTTTGGCGGGCGCATAGACAACGCCGCGCACCGGCACGCCATCGGCGACATAGGCGATATTCACGGTAAATTCGCCACGGCGCTTGATGAATTCCTTGGTGCCGTCTAGCGGATCGACAATCAAGAATGTGCTGACGGTTTGCCCATGTGACGCGGATTGTTCTTCGGTGACAAGCGGCACATCAGGAAAGGCCGCACGCAGGCCCGCACTGATGATCGCATCGGCGGCTTCATCCGCTGCGGTGACAGGGCTTTCGTCGCTTTTGGCGCGCACGTCAAAATCATCGGCGGCATAGATTTCCATAATCTTATCGCCCGCCAACAGCGCCAGTTCCCGCATCACGGTGCTTAGCTTGTCAAAATCCATCTTGGGGGTCCTGTTTTATTGAATAATTAGGGTGTAGCGGTTATGAATGCTTGATCGAAGTTGGGCAAGCCAATCCTCGTGCGGGGTATCCGCAGGCATTCAGCGAAAGCAGCACCATGTTCCAAACCCGCCGCAATGTGTCTACCGTTGGCAGCTTTTTCAGCAATCTCTACCTGATTTACGAGGTCACTGTGCGGTCTGTGCGGGGCGGGCACTCGAATGCCTTGGTCGGGCTGGTTTTGACCATTTTGCAAAGTCTGGTTTTGGTTGCCGTCTTTTTGGTGATGTTTCTGGTCGTCGGCGTGCGCAGCTGCCCTATTCCCGGAGAAGATTTTCTAATCTACATCATGGCCGGTGTGATGCTGTTCAGGACACATATTCAATCGGTAAAGGCAACGCAGGGGGCAAATAGTGCGCTCGCGCCGATGCTGCTTTATGCACCAATGAACCCTATTGTAACAATTTGCGCATCCGCGATTGCAACACTGTATCAGCAGCTATTGGCAATCATGATTGTGCTTTTGATCTATCACTGCGCGTTCACGCCTGTTTACATCGACAAACCGATTGCCGCGCTTGGCATGTTTTTGCTCGCGTGGTTTTCCGGTTGCTGCATCGGGATTGTGTTTCTGGCGATTACGCCATGGTTTCCACGCACAATGGCGATCGTCGCCCAATTGTATCGCCGGATGAATATGATTGCATCGGGCAAGATGTTTCTTGTTAACGCGCTGCCAGCAAGCGTGATTGCATCATTTGACTGGAACCCGCTGTTTCACATTATCGACCAGAACAAAGGTTTTGTCTTTTTGGACTACAACCCGCATTTCACAACAATTTCCTACCCTCTTATTGTATCTTTGGTGTTTCTGGTGTTGGGCATGATGGGGATGTTTTTTACACGGCAACATGTTTCGGCAAGCTGGACCATGGGCAAATAGGGTATTCCCCAAGCTGTCTTAACTTTCTCTCAAGAAAAAGCCTGTTTTTTGCTGTTTTGTCGGTCTTTGACCGCTTGCAGCCCCGAATTCGCATCCCTATATACGCCTAGATCAATTGTTTGGGGGCTTCCCCGGATTATCAGAACGTAACTGGCGCGGGTGCCGAAACGGGTTCGCGCTACTCAAACTGCCTAAGTAAAGGGATTTGAAAAATGGCCAAAGTTATTGGTATCGACCTCGGAACGACCAACTCTTGTATTGCCATCATGGATGGCTCAAAGCCGCGCGTGATTGAAAACGCCGAAGGTGCGCGCACAACGCCATCTATCGTTGCGTTTACTGACGACGAACGTCTTGTCGGTCAGCCTGCAAAACGTCAGGCCGTCACAAACCCAGAAAACACAATCTTTGCTGTAAAGCGTCTGATCGGCCGTCGGTTCGACGACGCGGATCTGGCAAAAGAAAAGAAAAACATGCCGTTTGAGATCGTCAATGGCGGCAACGGCGACGCATGGGTCGAAGCCAAGGGTGAGAAATACTCCCCTAGCCAGATCTCGGCGTTTATTCTTGGCAAAATGAAAGAAACTGCAGAAAGCTACCTTGGCGAAAGCGTCACACAGGCAGTTATCACAGTTCCTGCGTATTTTAACGATGCACAGCGTCAGGCGACAAAAGACGCCGGTAAAATCGCCGGCCTCGAAGTATTGCGCATCATCAACGAGCCGACAGCAGCCGCGCTGGCATATGGCCTTGATAAAGCAGACACACAAACAATCGCGGTCTATGACCTTGGCGGTGGTACATTCGACGTGACCATCCTCGAAATCGACGACGGCCTGTTCGAAGTAAAATCTACCAACGGTGACACGTTCCTTGGTGGTGAAGACTTTGACATGCGCATCGTGAACTACCTCGCGGATGAATTCAAAAAAGAACATTCTGTCGATCTGACCAAAGACAAAATGGCGCTGCAGCGTCTGAAAGAAGCCGCTGAAAAAGCAAAAATCGAACTGTCTTCGTCTTCCAGCACCGAAATCAACCAGCCGTTTATCTCTATGGGTTCAAACGGCCAGCCATTGCACATGGTCATGAAACTGACCCGCGCAAAACTGGAATCACTGGTTCTGGACCTGATCAAGAACTCGATCAAACCATGTAAAGACGCGATCAAGGATGCCGGTCTTTCCGTTGGCGACATCGACGAGGTTGTTCTTGTGGGTGGTATGACCCGCATGCCGCGCGTCAAAGAAGAAGTCGGTAAATTCTTTGGCAAGGAACCACATCAGGGTGTGAACCCCGACGAGGTTGTTGCGATGGGTGCCGCAATTCAGGCCGGCGTTCTGCAAGGCGACGTGAAAGACGTTGTTCTTTTGGACGTGACACCATTGTCACTGGGCATCGAAACATTGGGCGGCGTATTCACACGCCTGATCGACCGCAACACAACGATCCCAACCAAAAAGTCTCAGGTCTTCTCGACTGCCGAAGACAACCAGAACGCCGTGACCCTGCGCGTCTTCCAAGGGGAGCGTGAAATGGCCGCCGACAACAAAATGTTGGGCCAGTTCAACCTTGAAGACATCCCGCCAGCGCCACGCGGATTGCCGCAGATCGAAGTGACCTTTGACATCGACGCCAACGGTATCGTTGAAGTGGGCGCCAAGGACAAAGGCACCGGCAAAGAACAGAAAATCACGATCCAAGCCTCTGGTGGTCTGTCTGATGACGACATCGAAGCAATGGTAAGAGACGCTGAAGAAAACGCCGAGGCTGATAAAGACCGCCGCGAGCTGATCGAAGCGAAAAACCAAGCCGAAAGCCTGATCCATTCAACTGAAAAGTCGATGGAAGAACATGCAGACAAGGTTGATCCGACAACAATCGAAGCCATCGAATTGGCCATTGCCGCGCTCAAGGACGATCTTGAGGATGGTACAGCCGACAAGATCAAATCGGGCATCCAGAACGTCACCGAAGCTGCGATGAAACTGGGCGAAGCGATTTATAAATCCAGCCAGGAAGAGGCCGGAGAAGCAGAGCCTGACGCACCAGCCGCCGACGAAGAAATTCTCGACGCTGACTTCGAAGATCTGGATGACGACAAGCGCGGCAACTAAGCCAACGCTGTCTTTGGAAATAGGACCGGCCCAACACCGGGTCGGTCTTTTCCATTCCCAAGGGGAAAACTATCATGGCAAAACGTGACTATTACGAGGTTCTAGGCGTCGCCAAAGGCGCCGATGCAGCTGCCATCAAAAAGGGCTATCGCCAAAAGGCGAAAGAGCTGCACCCGGACCGCAATGCCGACGATCCTACCGCCGAAGCCAAGTTCAAAGAAGCCAACGAAGCCTATGAAGTCCTGAAAGACGCCGACAAAAAGGCCGCTTATGACCGCTATGGTCATGCAGCCTTTGAAAACGGCATGGGCGGCGGCGGGCAACGTCCTGGCGGCGGGCACGGCGATTTCGGCAGTGCGTTTTCGGATGTGTTCGACGATTTGTTTGGCGATTTCATGGGCGGTGGCCGTGGTGGCGGGGCCCGTCGTGGCGGCGCACAGCGCGGCAATGACCTGCGCTATAACCTGCGCATTAACCTCGAAGACGCCTTTGCAGGCCTCAAAAAGACAATCGCGGTCCCCACGGCTGTCGGCTGTAATGCCTGCAAGGGAACGGGCGCCGAAGGCGGATCAGAACCCCAGACCTGTCCGACATGTGCAGGCATGGGCAAGGTCCGCGCACAGCAAGGTTTCTTTACTGTAGAACGCACCTGTCCGACCTGTTCCGGCATGGGGCAAACGATCAAAAACCCTTGCAAATCCTGCCATGGTCAGGGCCGCGTCGAGAAAGAAAAATCGCTTTCGGTTAATATCCCTGCAGGTGTTGAAACCGGCACCCGCATTCGTCTGGCTGGCGAAGGCGAAGCCGGAATGCGCGGTGGTCCGACAGGCGATCTTTACATCTTTATCGAAGTAAAGGCGCACGCCTTGTTCGAGCGCGAGGCCAACAATCTGTTCTGCCGCGTGCCTGTATCAATGGCGACAGCCGCATTGGGTGGCGAAATCGAAGTGCCAACAATCGACGGTGGCCGCAGCCGCGTAAAAGTGCCCGAAGGGTCGCAATCAGGCCGCCAGATGCGCCTGCGCGGCAAAGGGATGCCCGCGCTGCGTGGGGCCGGTAGCGGCGATATGTTCATTGAACTTGCCGTTGAAACACCCGTCAAACTAACGGCGCGCCAACGCGAAATTCTGAAAGAATTTGACGAGCTGAGCGAAGAAAACAATCCGCAAGGGTCCAGCTTCTTTACTTCGGTCAAAAGCTTTTGGGATTCGATGAAGGGCTAATATTGTGGCCCCGGACGCGATCCGGGGCCATTTTCACGGTTCATTAACCGAAATCGCGCGACAGTGGACGCATGTCCCAACTGTCCGAATCGCGAACCCTCTTTTCTGATATTGATGATGTTGTCGTGCCCGCACGCGCGCGCGCACCATCCTATTTGCGTGATCACCGCAAACGGCTGCGCGACCGTTTTTTGCAAGGCGGCGCAACCGCTGTCCCCGATTATGAATTGCTGGAACTGATCCTGTTTCGCGCAATCCCGCGTCAGGATGTGAAACCGCTTGCCCATCTGTTGATCCAGACCTTCGGCGATTTTAACCGCGTTTTATCGGCGCCGGTGTCGCAACTGACCCAAGTTGACGGGGTCGGCGATGCGGTGGCGACTGAACTGAAAATTGTCGAGGCGGCCGCCCATAGGCTGGCACGGGCCAAGGTCATGCAACGGCATGTCGTGTCTAGCTGGGATGCCTTGCTCGACTATTGTCATACGACCATGGCGCACCGTGAAACAGAACAGTTTCGCATTCTGTTTCTGGACACGAAAAACACCATTATCGCCGATGAAGAACAGGCCAAAGGAACGTTGGACCATGTGCCCGTCTACCCGCGCGAGGTGGTCAAACGTGCGCTGGAACTGAACGCGGCCGCGCTCATTTTGGTGCACAATCATCCTTCGGGGGATCCAACACCATCTGCGGCAGATATCAACATGACCGCCCAGATCGGGCGCGCGGCGGCCACCTTGGGGATCACTTTGCATGACCATCTGATTATCGGGAAATCCTGCGAAACCAGTTTTCGCGCGCAGGGCTTTCTTGATCAGGATCGCTAGCGCATCAACCGCGTATAGGGTGCGATCGCATCTGGCAGCATGACAAATTCACCCACAGAATCGCAAGACGGAACGCTGATCGCGATATCAGTGGGGGACCAGATTTGCCCCAAAACGACCTGGATAAGCTGCACATCAACCGCGCGGCCACAGTTTTCGGGGGTGACCATCAAGCCGATCGGCATATCAACAGACATATCCGGCCGCCCGAACCGCGCCGGAAACGAATAGACTTCGGCTTGCAACGGAATGCCGGTTCGCGCGCTTCCATAGCTTGCAACAAATCCGCGCTGGCCCAGCACGGTAATTTCGCCAGTATGGCTCGATCCTGTCCAAATATGCCCCGTCTGGCCAATACGTGCGCCGGCTTCCAGCACATGGAGCTGCAAATAATCCGCGCCGCGCCACTGCAATATCGTCCGGTCATAATGCGCAACATCGGGCATATAGATCGCTGTACGCCCGTGCTCAACATTGCCAAAACGTACAGAAAACCTCGCGTCCTTGGCCAGTATCGGGGTTCTTACCTCGGCATGGCCGGTCGCATCCGTGCGGCCAGAAAACCGAAGGGTTTCATGAACAACAACAAAATCGGCGTTTTGATGGCACGGCGCGTCAATGGCCAAAACAGCCATTGCGGCTGGAATACCCGACGCGGAAACCACCACTTTGCAAGGGTCGTCAATGACGGGCGCGGCCGAAATAATACCCATTTCGGGAGCGTCAACTTCGCTGTTTGTGTGGACATAAGCGACTGTCTGGACCTGCGATAGATGGTCAACCAGCTGATGGTTGATTGCCGGTACACCAAATATCGCGCTCGTGCGCGTATTTGTCACGACGGTTACGGCGCGGGGCACGGTCGTGGTGACAGGTGCGCGCGTCATGCTTGGCAGGGTTTCCCCAAGCTGGACAAAAAAGCCGATACCAAGCGCCAACGCAACTGTCGTTAAGACCGTCTTAACCGTGATTGTGCGCAACATAAGTGATTCCGCCAGCCCATCCCATTGCCAAAAGCCTAACAGCATCCGGCAACGGGTCTAAGCACTAATTTAGGCGAGCCGACCGTGGCAATGTTTGAACTTTTTCCCCGATCCACAGGGGCAGTCTTCGTTGCGCGATGGGTTGCCCCATGTTGACGGGTCGTTCTCGTCAAAATCTGCAACCGCATTGCGCGCTGCTGCGGCAGCCGCAGCAGCGGCCTGCTGTTGTTGCATGGCTTGTGCGATCATGGCTTCTTGTTCTTCTTTTGACATCGGCCGGATGCGCGAAAGCTGCTTTGTTACATCCACGCGCAGCCCGTCCAAAAGGCTTTCAAACAGTTGAAATCCTTCGGTTTTATATTCGTTCAACGGATCACGCTGTGCGTAACCCCGAAACCCGACAACAGATCGCAAATGGTTCAACGTTAGCAGATGTTCGCGCCATTTTGTATCAATGGTCTGCAACAGGATCTGTTTTTCGACCCGCCGCATTGTGTCTTCACCAAAGCTTTCGGCTTTTTCTGCCATATTCTTGGTGCCTGCGTCTTCAAGGCGTTCAATGATATCACCATCATCAACACCTTCTTCGGCGGCCCAATCGGCAATCGGCAGGTCAAGCCCGAGCGTATCCCGAACAGCAATTGCCAGTCCTTCGGTATCCCATTGGTCTGCATAGCTTTTTGCGGGCATATAGGTCACGACGATGTCTTCGATAACCTGATCACGCATGTCTTTTGTGATCTCGGAAAGATCATCGGCTTCCATGATGTCGCGGCGCTGCGAAAAAATCGCCTTGCGCTGGTCGTTCATCACATCGTCGTATTTCAGCAGCTGTTTGCGAATGTCAAAGTTGCGGGCTTCGACCTTGGCTTGCGCACGCTCCAGCGATTTGTTGACCCATGGGTGCACAATGGCTTCGCCGTCTTTCATGCCGAGGCCAGACAGAACCTTATCCAACCGCTCGGAGCCGAAGATCCGCATCAGATCATCGTCAAGCGAAAGAAAGAACGACGAACGCCCCGGATCGCCCTGACGGCCCGACCGGCCGCGCAACTGGTTATCAATCCGGCGGCTTTCGTGCCGTTCGGTTGCCAGAACAAACAGGCCGCCCGCGTCTTTGACCGCCTGTTCGTCGGCTGCATGTGCTGCCTCCATCTGCGCCCGAATGGCGGCGTGGTCGCCTTCGGGGTTGGCGGCAATGGCTTCCATGATCTTGAATTCGACGTTGCCGCCAAGTTTGATATCGGTCCCGCGGCCCGCCATGTTGGTCGCAATTGTCACCGCATGCAGACGGCCCGCATCGGCAACGATCTGGGCTTCTTGTTCGTGCTGGCGCGCATTAAGAACATTGAATTTGATACCCTCTGCCGCAAGCAATTGCGCAAGGTATTCGGATTTTTCAATCGAGGTCGTCCCGACAAGGATCGGCTGTCCGGTGGCATGTGCCGTCTTGATCTCTTTTACAACGCCTTCGAATTTTTCCTTTGAAGTGCGGTAAACCTGATCATTTTCATCAACCCGTGCGATGGGCCGGTTGGTTGGCACTTCGACAACGCCAAGCCCGTAGATTTCCATGAATTCTTCGGCTTCGGTGGTCGCGGTCCCTGTCATGCCGCCCAGTTTTTCATAAAGACGGAAATAGTTCTGGAAGGTGACCGACGCCAAGGTGACGTTTTCAGGTTTGATCGCAACGCCTTCTTTGGCTTCGATCGCCTGATGTAGACCGTCTGACAGACGGCGGCCTTCCATCATACGGCCGGTAAATTCATCAATCAAAACAACCTGATTATTGCGCACAATATAGTTATCGTCGCGGGTAAACAGCTTGTGCGCTTTCAGGGCCTGATTGACGTGGTGGACCAATGTCGCGCTTTCCGGGTCGTAAAGCGTCTGCCCTTCGGGCAACAGGCCAAGTTCGGCCAGACGGCTTTCAAGAAAATCATTACCCTCATCGGTAAAGGTCGTTTGCTTGGTCTTTTCATCCAGCGTGTAATGTTCGGCCTGAATTTCAGGGATCAGCTTATCAACCGTTGCATACATTTCGCTGCGGTCTTCGGCGGGGCCGGAAATGATCAGCGGTGTGCGCGCCTCATCGATCAGGATACTGTCAACCTCATCCACAATCGCAAAATTATGGGGGCGCTGATACATCTGCGACAATTCAGATTTCATGTTGTCGCGCAGGTAGTCAAAGCCAAGCTCGTTATTCGTCGCATAGGTCACATCACATGCGTAAGCGGACTTTTTTTCTGCGTCCGGCTGGTTAGGGACCACAACACCGGTGGTCAGACCCAAGGCGCTGTAGACCTTGCTCATCCATTCGGCATCGCGTGCAGCCAGATAATCGTTCACGGTGACGATATGCACGCCCTTGCCGGTCAGTGCGTTCAGATAGGCGGGGAATGTCGCGACAAGGGTCTTGCCCTCACCGGTTTTCATTTCGGAAATATTGCCCTGATGCAGGAAAATCCCGCCCATCAGTTGGGTATCAAAGGCCCGCAGACCCAATGCCCGCTTGGCGGCTTCGCGGCAGTTGGCAAATGCTTCGGGCAAAAGTTTGTCCAGACTTTCGCCGCCCATCGCACGTTTAGCGAGCGCTTCTGTCTTGTTCTTGATGTCGTCGTCTGACAGCGCTTCGAACTCGGGCTCAAGCGCATTGATCTGCGCGATCAATGGGCGAATAGCCTTAACTTTGCGGTCGTTGGCAGTACCAAACACCTTTTTGGTAATCGTTCCAATACCCAGCATATTCACTCCGGCGGCGCATCCGCGCCTGTCTGACATCAAATTAAGACGAGGTCGCTTGTAGCCCCGTGATTGGCCACTTACAAAGGGCCAAGAGCCAGCCCCGTCAAGGCATCTTAGGGATGTAAGGGGCCGGATATGCAGTGTCAACGCCACGCGCCCGCGTGGATCATTTAGGGATCGATTTATGCTGAAACATGTTACATTTTTGGGTGCAACCGCACTTTGTTTGACTTTGGCGGGCGCCGCATTTGCCCAAGACGATGTCACAGCCGACACGGTCATCGCCAAGGTCGGCGATACAGAGATCACACTGGGCGAATTGTTGATCGCGCGCACCCAGTTGCCCGAACAATACGCACAATTTCCCGAAGAAATGCTCTTTCAGGGGCTGGTTGACCAGCTGATCCAGCAACAGTTGCTTGCCGATACGGTCACACAGGCCCCCGCGCATGTTGTTTACGCGCTGAAAAACGAAGAGCGCACATTGCTTGCCGGTGAAGCAATCACCGCTGTCGCCGAAGCCGCAGTGACACCCGAATATGTTCAGGCAGCATATGACGAACGGTTTGCGAACGCCGAAGAGCTTCCCGAATTCCATGCAGCCCATCTTTTGGTGGCAACCGAAGAAGAAGCCGCAGCAGCCAAGGCCCGCATCGACGCAGGCGAAGAATTTGCAGATGTGGCACGTGCCGTGTCAACAGGGCCCACTGGTCCCAATGGCGGTGATCTGGGCTGGTTCGGGCTGGGCGCCATGGTCCCCGAGTTCGAAGCCGCAATTACCGCGCTTGAAACCGGCGGTGTATCGGACCCGTTTGAAACCCAATTCGGCTGGCATCTGGCTACATTGCTCGAAGAACGTGTGCAGCCACGCCCAACGCTCGAAGAAATGACACCTCAGCTGACCGGTGAGCTACAAGAAGCCGCAATCACAGCGCATCTCGAAGAGCTGGCCGCTGCGTCAGAAGTCACCGAGCCCGAAGAAGGTCAGTTTGACCCTTCGATCATCGGCCGCTTTGATCTTTTGGATTGATCACATGACCATTTCACCCCTAGCCCCCGCAAAATTTCCGGACCTGCCAGAAATTGCTGGCGTTACCTTTGCTTCGGCTGCCGCCGGCGTCCGCTATGCGGGGCGGACCGATGTTATGATGGCCTGCCTGACCGAAGGCACTGCGATTGCGGGTGTGTTTACACGGTCCGCGACCCGCTCTGCCAACGTGTTGGATTGTCAGGCGAAACTGGGCAGTGACCCAAGCGGCCGTGCTGCCATTATCGTGAATTCCGGCAATTCAAACGCCTTCACCGGTAAACACGGCGATGAAAGCGTTGCCGCAATTTGCGCCGCAGTTGGTGCCACTCTGTCGCTTGATCCATCACGCGTTTTCACCGCCTCGACCGGCGTTATCGGTGAACAACTACCACATGACCGGATCACGGCAAAAATTGCAGAGCTGGCCGCAAACCAAAGCGCTGCTAGCATTGAAAACGCGGCGCGCGCGATCATGACCACGGATACCTTCCCCAAAGGCGCAACCGCGACGATCAATGTCGGCGGGAAACCTGTCAAAATCGCAGGGATCGCCAAGGGGTCCGGAATGATCGCGCCTGATATGGCGACGATGCTGGTCTATATCTTTACCGATGCCAAAATCAGCCAGGCGGATCTGCAAGAAATCATCAGCAGCGAGAATGACAAGACATTCAACTGCATTACCGTGGATAGCGATACTTCGACCTCTGACAGTTTGGTTGCTGCGGCGACAGGCGCATCGGGGGTTGATGTCACCGGCAACAGTGATTTTGTGGATGCGATGCACGCGGTCATGCTTGATCTGGCGCTTCAGGTTGTGCGCGACGGCGAAGGCGCCACAAAATTTGTGACTGTTGACGTGACCGGCGCCGCCGATGCACGCGACGCGCGCAAAGTGGCGATGGCAATTGCGAATTCTCCCTTGGTCAAAACCGCCATCGCAGGCGAAGATGCCAATTGGGGGCGTGTTGTCATGGCTGTTGGCAAATCCGGAGCCGCGGCAGAACGTGATCTTTTATCAATACGGTTTGGTGATATTCTGGTCGCCGAAAATGGGTGGCGCGCACCGGATTATTCCGAAGAAGCCACCAGCGCCTATATGAAAAACCAGGAACTGGCGATCGCTGTTGATCTCGGGCTTGGGGCGGGCGCGTCGACGGTTTGGACATGCGATCTGACCCACGGCTATATCGATATCAACGCGGATTACCGGTCGTGAAAACAATTCTGGTATCGGCCGTTGCGTTGATCGATCGTGACGGGCGCGTGCTTTTGGCGCAGCGCCCCGAAGGCAAATCAATGGCGGGGCTTTGGGAATTTCCGGGCGGCAAAGTTGAACCCGGCGAAACCCCAGAGGCCGCTTTGATCCGCGAGTTGCACGAGGAACTGGGGATCGACACATGGGCGTCATGCCTTGCGCCACTGACATTTGCGAGCCACAGCTACGATAGTTTTCACCTGCTGATGCCGCTGTTCGCCTGCCGTAAATGGGGTGGCGCGCCGCAAGCACGCGAAGGTCAGGTGCTCAAATGGGTGCGCCCCAACGAGATGCGCAATTATCCGATGCCCGCAGCCGACGTGCCCCTGATCCCGATCCTGCGCGACTGGCTGTAGCGCGCAAAGTCTCGTTGAGGATTTGGCAGCGGAAAACGAAAAAGGGCGGCCCGATAGGACCGCCCTTTTTTCTATGACTATTGCGTGTAACTTACAGGTTGCGTTCGACTTCTTCGCGCTCGAAAATCTCGATCACATCACCTGGACGGATATCATCGTAATTTTCAAACGCCATCCCGCATTCCTGCCCGGATTGCACTTCTGCGACTTCGTCCTTAAAGCGCTTGAGGGTTTTCAGCGTCCCTTCGTGGATCACCACGTTATCACGCAGCAGGCGCACACCCGCAGAGCGACGCGCGACCCCTTCGGTGACGATACAACCCGCGACCTTACCAACGTTCGAGACCTTAAAGACCTCTTTGATGCTCGCGTAACCGATGAATTTCTCGCGAATTTCAGCAGACAGCAGACCAGAGGCCGCTTTTTTCACGTCATCCACAAGATCGTAGATCACTGAATAATAACGGATTTCGACGCCTTTTTGGTTCGCAGTATTCCGTGCGGACGCATTGGCACGCACGTTAAAGCCAAACACAGGTGCGCCGGACGCTTCGGCCAGTCCGATGTCTGTCTCGGTAATCGCGCCAACACCGGAATGCAGCACGCGCACGCGGACTTCTTCGTTGCCGATTTTTTCCATCGCCTGAACGATTGCTTCGGCAGAGCCTTGCACATCGGCCTTTACGACCACGGGCAATTCGCTGACGTTTTCATTTTGCTTGGCGTTTGCCATCAACTGTTCAAGCGTTGTCGCGGCACCCGCAGCAGCACGTTTTTCTTTGGCAGCTTTTTCGCGGTATTCTGCGATTTCACGGGCTTGCGCATCTGTTTCAACAACGTTCAGCACGTCACCGGCTTCGGGTGTACCGTTCAGGCCCAGAACCTCGACCGGAACTGCAGGCCCCGCCTCGGTGACGCGTTCGCCTTTGTCGTTGATCAGCGCACGGACTTTCCCGTATTGCTCGCCGACAACAAAGATATCGCCCTGACGCAATGTCCCGTTTTGGATCAAGACAGTTGCAACCGGTCCACGGCCAACATCAAGCTGCGCTTCGATCACCGCACCTTCGGCAAGCCGGTCAGGGTTGGCTTTCAGTTCCAGAATTTCCGCTTGCAGCGCAATCGCCTCGAGAAGCGCGTCAAGCCCTTGGCCCGTCATCGCAGACACTTCAACGTCTTGCACATCGCCCGACATTTTTTCGACGATAACCTCGTGCTGCAGCAAATCTGTGCGCACTTTGTCAGGGTTTGCAGAAGGCTTGTCGATCTTGTTGATCGCAACGATCATTGGAACTTTGGCGGCCTTGGCGTGGTTGATCGCCTCGATAGTTTGCGGCATGACCGCATCATCGGCTGCAACAACAAGCACAACAATATCCGTCACTTGCGCACCGCGTGACCGCATCGACGTAAACGCCGCGTGGCCTGGTGTATCAAGGAACGACAGAACCGCACCGCTGTCGGTTGTCACCTGATAGGCGCCGATATGCTGTGTGATCCCGCCAGCTTCGCCAGCGACGACTTTGGCATTCCGGATTGCATCCAAAAGCGATGTTTTCCCGTGGTCAACGTGGCCCATGATCGTGATGATCGGCGGGCGTGGTTTCAGGTCTTTCGGGTCATCTTCGATCTTGGTGATCACATCTTCGACGTCAGCGTCAGAAACGCGCACAACGGTATGGCCGAATTCTTCGATGATCAGTTCGGCGGTATCGGCGTCGATTGTCTGGTTTTGTGTCGCCATGATGCCGTTTGTCATCAAGGCCTTAACCACATCTGCCACCCGTTCGGACATCCGGATTGCAAGCTCGGATACGGTGATCGCTTCGGGCAATGCCACTTCGCGGAACACTTTTTCACGCTCGACCGAACCACCCATTGCTTTGGCGCGGGCGCGATCTTGCTTGCGTTTCATTGCCGCCATTGACCGCTGGCGGCCACCTTCACGGCCAGCCATCGCATCGTTCAATGTCAGCTTGCCTGAACGGCGTCCGTCTGAATCGCCGCGGCCAGGTTTTGCTTTGCCACCCTTGTCGCGGCTTTGGTCGTCGCGATCGGTCTTGCGGGGCGCCGACGTCGGGCGCGAAACAGCTGTTTCACCCGGAACAGAGGCGGCATCAGGTGCCGCAGCAGGCGCGCTTGCTTTTGCCTTGGCTTTTGCTTCGGCGGCGCGCTTGCGCTCTTCTTCTTCGGCTTTGGCCTTGGCGCGTTCTTCGCGTTCGCGGTCTTCGGCTTCTTTGGCTTCGATCTCGGCGCGGCGCGCCTCGCGTTCGGCTGCGCGTTCTTTTTCTTCGGCTTCGCGCTTTGCCTGTTCTTCGGCTTCGCGGGCTTTCGCCATCGCAAGCGCCTTCATCCGGCGTTCGAGTTCGACATCCGAAATCCCTGCGGGACGTTTTGATGGGTCACCACCAATAATTGGGCCTGCGCCACCAGTTGGTTTGGCCGCACCCGGCTTGGGCACCACAACGCGTTTGCGTTTGGTTTCCACCACGACGTTCTTGGTCCGCCCATGGCTAAAACTTTGCTTCACGTTGCTTGGACGCGAACCACCGAGACCGAGTGTCTTTTTACCGTCGTTATCGCTCATTTAGCTTCTTTATCCTTCCCGGTGGCCGTATCGCCACCGTCCACTTCGCGTAAGCCACGTAGCCTTGTGGCTTCCTCTACAACACGATTGCTGAGTCCGCCAGTCGCAAGCGCGCCATGTATCACACTTTGCCGCCCAAAAGCCAAACCCAATTCTTCGGCTGTGAAACAACCAAAATAGCGGGCACCTTCGGGCGTCCATAATTTCGTCTTGCCACGTTCGGACCCATCAGAGGCCTGAACCAAGACGCGGACCCGCTCGCCACCGGCGAGCCACCCCTTAACCTTTTCAAATCCGCAGACCGCACGGCCCGCTTTGCGCGCCATCGCGATCATATCCACCGCGTGGCGGGCAATCTGGCGTTCAACCTCGTCGGCCAGACCATCGGGAACGGTCACCGCCTGTTTGGCTGAACGGGAAAAATGCCCCTTTGTCGCTGCATCTAATGCTTCGCGCGTTGACGAAACATACATGCCGCGTCCGGGCAATTTACCCAATACATCGGGGTAGACCATATTGTCCGGCCCCACAACAAACCGCACCAGCCCAGCCTTTGGCTGCGCTTCGCCGGTAACGATGCACTTACGTGTCGCCGCTTCGTCGTTTGCTTTGTTGTGGCCGCCACGCGCCATGATCTATCCCTTCAAAAAGGCCTGACTTAGGCCTCTTCTTCCTCTGTCAATTCATCGTCTTCTTCAGCGGTTTCCAGTTCAGCCGGATCAACCCAGCCCAACATGACGCGCGCTGTCATGACCATGTTTTGTGCTTCTTCCAAAGACACATCAAACGGTTCCAACACACCGTCATCCTTGACGCGTTCGCCGTTCACGATCGTCCAGCCGCCGGCCAGTTCCCAATCTGCGCAGGTTGCAAAGTCTTCCAGCGTTTTCACACCGTCTTTGCCCAATGCCTCAAGCATATCCGGTGTCAGACCTTCAAAGTTCGCGAGGCTGTCTTCGACGCCCAGCGCGCGGGCTGCGTCCATCGCCTTTTTGGCTTTGGCTTCCAGATAATCGCGGGCACGGGCTTGCAATTCGCCGGCGGTGTCTTCGTCAACGCCTTCGATCACTGTCAACTCGTCCACCTCGACATAGGCGACTTCTTCAAGGCTGGTGAAGCCTTCGGAAACCAGAAGCTGGGCAAAGAATTCGTCCAGATCAAGTGTATCCATGAACAACTTCGTGCGTAGCTCAAACTCGGCCTGACGGCGCTTGCTCTCTTCTTCTTCGGTCAGAATGTCGATGTCGAGACCGGTCAGCTGTGACGCAAGGCGCACGTTCTGGCCGCGGCGGCCAATTGCCAGCGACAGCTGCTCATCTGGAACAACAACCTCGATTTTGCCGGCTTCTTCGTCCAGAACAACTTTGGACACTTCAGCAGGCTGAAGCGCGTTCACAAGGAACGTCGGCATGTCTTCATTCCAAGGAATGATATCGATTTTTTCGCCTTGCA
Organism: Yoonia tamlensis; assembly: GCF_900115105.1. Classification (GTDB taxonomy): domain Bacteria; phylum Pseudomonadota; class Alphaproteobacteria; order Rhodobacterales; family Rhodobacteraceae; genus Yoonia; species Yoonia tamlensis. Next base: position 376,022 of record NZ_FOYP01000002.1, on the reverse strand, counting down.
GTTCGTTCACAACAGCCTGCACACGGCTGCCGCGCATACCAACGCAAGCACCCACAGGATCAATCGAGTTGTCATAAGAAATCACAGCGATTTTCGCGCGCGATCCAGGATCACGGGCAACAGCTTTGATCTCGATGACACCTTCGTAGATTTCAGGCACTTCCATTTTGAACAGTTCGGCCATGAATTCCGGCGCTGTGCGCGACAGGAAAATCTGCGGGCCGCGCTGCTCGCGACGGACTTCTTTGATGTAGCAACGGATACGGTCGTTGGGGCGGTATGCCTCGCGGCCGATCTTTTCATTGCGGCGCAGAACGGCCTCACCTGAACCGACATCAACAATAACGTTGCCATATTCTTCGCGTTTGACCAGCGCGTTGATGATGGTGCCTGCGCGGTCTTTGAATTCTTCGTATTGCTTGTCACGCTCGGCTTCGCGGACTTTTTGCAAGATCACCTGTTTCGCAGATTGCGCAGCAATCCGGCCCAGTTCAACAGGGGGCACTTCTTCGATGAACTGCTGACCCACTTCGGGGTTTTCCATGTATTCGCGGGCTTGTTCGACGGTGAATTCGGCCTGATAGTTCTCAAGCTCTTCTTCTTCCACAACCGTGCGCACGCGGGTAAACGTGGCCTTGCCGGTCTTGCGGTCGATATCCACGCGAATATCCATTTCAGCGCCGTAGCGGGACTTTGCAGCCCGCGCGAGCGATTCTTCCATCGCTTCGACAACCAGACCAGCGTCGATATTTTTTTCACGTGCGACGGCTTCGGCCGTTTGCAAAAGCTCCAGCTGGTTCGCGGAAGTATATGCCATCAGGTGTTCTCCTCACCATCAATTATGGTTTCAATCTCGTCAAATTGGGCCTCGTCAATTTGGCCCGCATCCTTGCGACCGCGCAAAACATCGCGGATCAATTCATCTGTCAGCACCAGTTTGGCGTCTGACAGCCATTCAAATTTCAGACCGATCGTGCCTTCGGGGATCGTGATCAAAATCTCGTCACCTTCGGTCCCGGCCAGCGCGCCCTTAAAGCGGCGGCGACCGTCGATCAATTCGTCAGTTTCGATCTTGGCTTCAAAGCCTTCCCATTGATCAAAGTCTTTGAGCCGTGTCAGCGGGCGGTCAATGCCCGGGCTGGAAACCTCAAGGTTATAAACGTCAACAATCGGGTCCTCGACATCCAGAATCGCGCTAAGCGCCGTGGACACATGCCCGCAATCGTCAACTTCCATCGTGCCGTCCGGTTTTTGCACCATGACTTGCAGGATGCTTTCCTTGCCTGTCATCAGACGCACGCGCACGACTTCGAACCCCATGTCCTCGACAACGGGGGTGATAATTCCAGCGATACGGCGGTCAATGGCCGCTTTGGCGATCAGGTCGTTCATATCTCTCTCAAGCACAAAAAAACGGGCGCGCGGCCCGTTGATATTTCCCGGTGGAACCGTTGGGTTTGGAAGCCAAGGCGCCGCTATTAGCGTCCATATACGCCCAGTTGCCCGAGTCTGCAAGTGCCGCCTTGCGCGGCGGCACCAATTCGTTATTCGGAAAGGACCGGCGCGGGGACAGTCATCGCCGAAAGGTCGATTTGACGCTCGAATGCTTGACCATCGGAATCAAAGATATGGCAGTCGCTGGTTGCGAATGACACATTGACCGATTGATCATCCATGATCATCTGCGTGCCGGGCAGGACGAAGCAAAAGTTGTCTTCAAGATCGGGCAGTTTTGCATAGCCGATTGTCTGCTGGCCAAGATGTTCAACGACCGTCGGGGTGATTTTGATCACGGCGTTGCCCGCGCCCAATGAAATATGTTCGGGTCGAATGCCAAGCGATACCTGCGTACCGGCCAGCGCGGCGCGCCGGTCAGCGGGCACATCCACCGCGACTGTCAGGCTTTGCCCCTGAAATTCAACAGTGATCCCCTCGTCCGAGGCGGATTGAACAGTTACGGGCAGGAAATTCATCCGCGGGTTTCCGATAAATCCGGCGACAAATGTGTTTTCGGGCTTGTGGTAAAGCGCAAGCGGCGCACCGACCTGCGCGATATGACCGTCATGCAGCACAACGATACGGTCCGCCATTGTCATGGCCTCGACCTGATCATGGGTCACATAGATCATCGTGGTGCTGAGCTGTTTGTGCAGGCGCGTCAATTCGATCCGCATATCCGCGCGCAGGGCGGCATCTAGGTTCGAAAGCGGCTCGTCAAAGAGGAAAATTTCTGGCTGGCGTACAATTGCGCGGCCAATTGCAACCCGCTGGCGCTGACCACCCGACAGATTGCCAGGTTTTTGGTCCAAACGGCTGTCCAAATGCAGGATCGCGGCGGCAGCTTCGACCTTTTCGCGGATTTCTTTTTCGGGGGCGCGCTCGACCCGCAAGGGGAACGCGATGTTTTCATAGACCGACATGTGCGGGTAAAGCGCGTAGGATTGGAACACCATCGCAATACCACGTTTGACGGGCGGCAGATCGTTCACACGGTTGCCGTCGATCAGAATATCGCCCGCAGTTGTATGTTCCAAACCCGCGATCATCCGCAAAAGCGTGGATTTACCACAGCCAGACGGGCCGACGAATACGACGAACTCGCCTTCTTGCACGTCCAGTGAAATGCGTTTGACGACTTCGAAATCACCAAAGGTCTTTACGACGTTTTTAAGGGATAGCTGGCCCAAATGGCTTCTCCTCGGGTTTAATGTTTAATCGTCTCACGGTTTGAACTGGTTTGGCCCAGCCGCCCTGTAAACGGGCGGCTGGGTCACGCCGGGAGGACGTTTATTTGTACTCTTCAAGCTCTACAGCTGCTGATGACAGGGCTTCTGCTGGTTCAGCTTCGCCGGTTACAACAGCCTGTACCATTTCGATCATCACGTTCTGGAAACCTTTGTAGTCGGTGAACAGCGGCTCTGGACCACCGTAGGCGATACCTTCAATGTAAGGTGCCCAGAATGGTTTTTCAGCAACCAGCGCATCAACAGCGGCGGATGGGCGCAGCGGTGTCAGGCCGGATGTCGGTGACATTTCGTAGCTCAGCTGGATTTCAGGCGATGTGACGTATTTCGCGAATTCAATCGCTTTTTCTTCAACGCCAGAACCATCAAAGATCGCCAGTGAATCGGTGATCAACAATGTGCCTGGACCGCTTGCCGCTGGACCAACGGGCAATGTAGCAACACCCCAGTTGATGCCGGTATCTGGCAGCAACATCGCTGCGCCAACAGATGCTTGCAACATGCCAACCTGACCATCAAGGAAGATCGCGCGCATTTCGTTTTGCTCGTAAGCGGTTGCACCTACGACAGAATAAGGCGTGATGTCCTGATAGGCTTGCAAAGCAGCAAGAACTTCTGGGCTGTCCATGGTAATGTTGCCATCAGCATCGATGATTTGGCCGTTGTTTGTGTAAACCCAGTGCAGGAACTGGTGCATGGTGTTGTCGAATGTCTTTGCCGACAGACCGTAACCCGCAAAATCGGTGTTTTCGGTGATCTGGCGCGCAAATGCGATTTCTTCTTCCCATGTTGTTGGCGGTGTTTCCGGATCAAGACCGGCCGCTTCAAAGATGTCCTTGTTCCAGTACAGCGCCTTAGTCGAGAACGCGATTGGAACGCCCCACTGTGTACCTTCGAAAGTCACAGTATCAACGATATGCGGGTAGTACAGCGCCTGCTCTTCGGCGGTCATTGGCACAGGAACGATCAGTTCGTTCAGCGCAAATTCCTTGAGCGTGCGTGACCCAACGTAAGCCATAGCAACAGGGCTACCTGCAACAGCAAGTGTTGTTGCTTTGTCCTGGCACTGTGCCCAGCCAACGTTTTCGATTGTGACGGTCCAGCCTTCGTTGGCGGCTTCCCAATCAACGATTGCTTGTTCGTGAACAGGGTCAACAGAATCGCCGCAGTAGATCCAGCTGATATCCTGTGCGAGCGCTGGCAGCGCGGTTGTCCCGGCAAGCAGGGCACCGAACAGGCCTTTTTTGATTACAGTAGTCATTTTAGTCTCCCAGTTGGTTAGTATGTTGAAATCGTTTGTTATTGCTTCACCGCACCAGCGGTCAGACCGCTGACAAGATAGCGTTGAAGGAAGAAAATGATGACCATCGCCGGTGCAATCCCGACAAAGCTGGCCGCCATAAGTTCGTTCCAGATGACCTCTTGTTTGCCGAAGTAGGCGAACAGACCCACAGGCAGCGGCATGAATTCGGTCTTGGAGTTGAACGTCAGTGCAAAGATGAACTGCTGCGCATAGGCCCCGATGAATGTCATGATTGCGACAACCATGATCCCCGGACGTGCGATCGGCAGGATCACGCGGCGGAAGGTATAGAATTGCGACGCGCCATCCATATAGGCGGCTTCGTTCAATTCAATCGGGATACGCATCATATAGGTGCGCAGCAGCCAGATCGCCGCAGGGATCAAGAAAGCAGCCCCCGGAATGATCATTGCATAGTAGGTGTTCAACAGGCCTAGCGTGCGCATCAGCCGGAACAGCGGGATCAACAGCACCGCACCCGAAAACATCGACACGGCAAGGAATGCACCCAGCACAAGCGCCATGCCTTTGAACTGGAACCGTGCAAACGCATAGGCCGCAGGCACCACAAGGATCAGCACGATGATCGTCGACACGATCGATATCAGCAGCGAGTTAAAGATATAGCGCCCGAAGCGCGGCACGCTTTCCCACATGGTCACATAGGCCGAGAATGACCCGTTTTCAGGCCAGAACGAATAGGGTGTCGAAAACAGCTGTGACAGCGGTTTCAGGCTGACAAGGAACCCTTCGATGAAGGGGGCCAGCATAAAGAACAGGAACAGGAAAATCCCGAGGTAGATGCCGATCAGTTCGATCAAGCTATACCGGTCGATCATCGCCCGTGTTTCTTTGGATTTGAACAGGTTAAGCGCCATGATATTCCCCTATGCCTTATCTGATGACGCAAGTTTGCGTGTGACGCGGAAGTAGGCGACGCAGAACAGCGACAAGAAGATACAGATCACGACAGCGCGCGCGGCACCTTCGCCATATTTCTTGGAACCGATGGCCGTCGAATAGGTGTCGATGATCATCGTTGTGGTGCTGCCGGACGGGCCGCCTTGGGTCAAAATCCAGATGATGTCAAAGCTGTTGAAGGTCGCGATCAAAGACAGCATCGACATGGTAATAATCGCAGGGCCCATCAGCGGCAGGGTGATCCGGCGGAACCGCATCCAGCGGCTTGCACCATCGGTCCATGCGGCCTCGTATAGATCACGTGGGATCGACTGGATTGCCGCCAGAAAATAGATCGTCACCATCGGCACGCCGATCCAGACGTCGGTCACGATTGTCGACCAATAGGCCGTATTCCCGTAGGCAAGAAACGCAACCGGACCGTCAGAAAGCCCAAGCCGCTGCATCAGGCCCGAAATCATCCCGAATTGGCCGTTATACATCCAGCCCCACATGAAAATGCCAATCGCCATCGGCACGATCCACGGCGGCATGGTCAGCAGACGGAACACATGGCGGCCCGGCACAGCGCAGTTCAGCAAAACGGCCCCGAATGTCCCGATTGTCATCTTCAGCAGGACCGAAAAAAACGTCCACGTGAAGGTGCGCATAATAATTTCCAGGAAATCCTTGTCGAAAATCTTGGTGTAATTGTCCCAACCGACATAGTTGGTGGTCCGGCGCAAAGACGCATCGGTGAACGACAGGCGGAATGTTTCAAACAACGGCCAGGCGACGATCACCAGAATGTATAGAATTGCCGGCGCAAGCAGCGCCCATGCAAATATCCAAGCGGCGCGGGTCTGCGTCATGCGACGAACTCCTTGATTGTATAGGCGTTGTCATAGCGCTCCCAAATCTGGCGCATATCAATGACCTGTTTGGTGCGGCGGGCCTCGTCCATTGTCAGTGCAAGGATACCTGCCTCGAGCGCGTCCAGCGGCGACACCGGCAGCGGGCCGCCATGCATTGTATGGGCGATGACCTTGGCCGCCATTTCTTCGTCGGCACCGTAATGCTGCGAAAGCTTGCTTTCGGCGTAGGTCTTGTCGATCTTGGTTTCTTCGCTCAGTACATCCGTCACTTTGAAATTCGCGCGGATGAAATCGCCCTCGGCCTGACCCTTGGTGCCAAACACCGCAAAGCGACGGAATTGATCAGGGGCGTTCAGATTGGTGTGGAAATTCATCCCGACACCATTGGCATATTCGATAATCGCAACCTGATAGTCGATGATATCACCGTCGTTATCGAAAACTTTGTCCGATCCGTTCCAGCCCGAAGGCTTGCGGTGATAGATATCAAGATCATTGATCCCTTCGTTGCGCGGATCATTGGCAGGGATGAATGTCTTGCGCCCGCCAAAGCTTGCGACCCGTTCGGGGCGCGCGCCGATCAGACCGTTATAAAGGTCCAGATCATGACAGCATTTTTCCAGCATAAAGCTGCCGGACCATTTTTCATAACGACGCCAGTCGCGCATGAAAAACGCGCCATGATAGGGATAGATATGTTCGGCCGCCTCGACCGATACTATATTGCCCAGCATACCCGTATCGCGCGCCGCAAGCAGATCGCGGTAAAGCGGCGCATAGCGCAGCACCAGCCCGACCATCAGATTTTCAGTACCGTATTTGCCAAGCAATGCCGCCAGCTCATAGGTCTGTTCAATCGTCGAAACGATCGGCTTTTCTGAAAATACCTTGTTGCCCGCCTCAAGCCCCATACGAATATGATCAAGATGCATGTGATTAGGTGAGCCGATCATCAGCAGGTCGTAACCACCCGCCTTGATCAGCTCTTGGGGCGACGCGTGGGCCGGTCCCGCGTCAATCCCGTGTTCCGTGAGTGTGGCCATCCCCGCAGGTGCAGGATCGTAGTAGCCGACGATCTCAAAATCGGGGTCCATCTCGTGAAAGACATAGCCCAGATAGCCGAGACGGAAACCAAGCCCGATAATAGCGACTTTCATGCCGCATCCCCCTGTGAAGAAATTCCTTTTCTAATATTGGCGCAAAAACGTTCTCTGCGTCAAGAAACTTTCACAAATTTGCGCATATTTTCTGTATTTTTGTAATTCGTTTTCACAAGTGGCGCAGATTCATGGATTTTTAGTACTATTTTTCACCGCTAGGCTGCGGCAGTTCCACTGCGCTGCAAGCCAAGGATGGCCGCACCCACCAGTCCGGGTTCAATCGGGCATTCTGCGGGCACAACAAGCTGCCGCGCGAATCGCCTCAGCGTCTTTTCACGCACGGCCAGATCAAGCGCTGCAATCAATCGCACCGAATTGGACATGCCGCCGCCGACCGCAACGATCCCCGCGCCCAGCATGTTTTCCATCGCCGCCAAAGGCCCCGACAGTAACGCCAGCCAGATAGAAATTGTGGTCGCACATGCGGGCTCGTTGGCTTCCCAGCCCGCAACAATGGCGGGACTGTCCAGCGCAGCGCCATGCAGATGCGCGTGCAGACGTTCGAGCCCGCGCGCTGAACACACGGCATCCAGACAGCCATCCAGACCGCAGCCGCATGAAAATGCAGGCAATGTGATTTGCGGGTCATCAAACATGCGCTGCGCAATTGGGCCGTGGCCCAATTCACCTGCAAAACCGCCAGCACCATTAATCAATTGCCCGCGCACAACAACGCCGCCGCCAACGCCGGTGCCAAGGATCAGGCCAAAGACCACATCATGCCCGCGCCCAGCGCCGACTGTTGCCTCGGCAAGGGCGAAACAATCCGCGTCATTGGCCAGAACCACAGGCAATTGCAGTTCGGATTCGAGCACTGATTGCAGCTTTCGGCCCGACAGGCAGGGAATATTCGCAACTGTTGCGATCCCCGAATCCGGATCCAGAACACCCGCCAGCGAAAACGCCAGCACCCGCGGCCGCACATTCGCCGCCGCAATCGCATTGCGCAGCACTGCGATGAAATCATCATAGCTTTGGGTTGGCGTCTTAACGCGGCCCTTCGGAATGACCTTATCGGCGCTATAGGCTTCGGCCACTTTGATGGCGGTGCCGCCAATGTCAAAACACAGAATCATCCCTGCACCTTTATCTTTGTTCCGCCGATCCATGTGCCTGCTGCGGTGATCGCAGGTGTCAGGCAAAAGAAATCGGCATGCGCGCCCGGACGCAAATGCCCCCGATCCGCAATGCCCATCGCCTGCGCAGGCGCCAATGCGCAAAGGTTCAGCACTGTCTCAAGCGAAAACCCGAGTGTCTGATGCACATAGCGCAGCGCATCGATCAGCGCGATATCTGCCCCCGCAAGCGTACCATCCGCCAGCGTCAGCCGCCCGTCCGCACGGAAAATTTCGCGCCCGTTCAATGTAAATCCGGTCAGATCGCTGCCAATCGTCGACATCGTATCCGACACCAAAAACATGCCAGCGGGTCCGGCCTTGGCCCGCAACGCGGCGCGCATTGGCGCATCGGCAACGTGATACCCGTCGGCAATAAGCCCCGCCCAAAGCCGCCCGTCATCAAGTGCGGCACCCACAAGGTTCGGCGCGCGGTGTTCCATCTGGCCCATCGCGTTAAAAAGATGGGTCACCATTGTCGCCCCTGCATCCGCATAGGCAAGCGCCGTCGCAAAATCGCAACCCGTATGACCAAGGCTGATGGTCGCACCTGCCTGCCGCAGTGCAGTGACTTGATCCACACTGACAGATTCCGGTGCGATCGTACAAATCAGGTGATCGAATTGTGCGGCTGCCCCAATCAGAATTTCCAGATCATCCGCGTCCATCGTGCGGATCAAGGCGGGGTCATGGGTGCCTTTGCGGGCGGGGTCCAGATGTGGCCCCTCAAGGTGCAACCCAAGAAAACCCGATGTCCGGGCCGCGATCTGACCAGCTGCAATCGCCTTTGCCGTTGAATCTTGTGTATCGGTGATCAGGGTCACCATGACAGATGTCGTGCCAAATCCGGCGTGCGCGCGGCAAATCGTGCCAATCGCATCGGCGGTCAGACCATTGTTGAACAAGATGCCGCCGCCGCCGTTTGCCTGAAGATCAATCAACCCCGGCACAAGCATGCCGTCAATCTGCACCCCGTCAGGCGCATCAGCGCGCGGCAATATCTGCACGACACGCCCGTCAGCCACCAAAAGTGCGGCATCATCATGCCAGTGGCTGCCGTCAAAGATGCGTGGCGCGTGAAAGGCGGTGGTTTGTGTCATTATCCCTACCTACCAAACAGTTCCACGCGCCGCCACGGGTTCAACCCGTGTCACGATGCCGTCACGATGAAACACCATGTGGTCAAACAGGTTTGACACCACGCAGGTATGGTTGGGGATGATCTGCACCTGCGCGCCCACCGCGGGCAAGGGGCCGCTGCACCCTGTCAGATCAACGACGGCATGTTCTTCGGACAATCCGGTGATCCTTGCGCCAGGCAACCCGGCGATTTCACCGTGATCCGCAAAGCCCAGCAAATCCGACGTCAACGCCTTGGAACCTGCATCCAGCACCGCGCGGGTTTCGGTCGGGCGTGACACGACCGTTGCAAGCACGTGCATCGCGATATCATCGGGGCCGCATTCCCCTGCCCGCACCATAGAACGATCATTGTAAACATAGGTGCCCGCGCGATGCTCTGTCGCGCTGGGCACCAGATGGGCGGAAAACAGATCCGGACTGCCGCCGTTTGATCGCATCGGGCAATCAATGCCCAGCGCGGCCAGCTTGCCCATCGTGTCTTGCAAAAATGTTTCAACGGCCGCAGCGCCGCCAACTGCCGGATAGGTCAAGAGCCCGCCAAAAGTCAGCCCGCTGGCATCCGCAATCTGGCGCGCCAGCGCGACGGCAGCGTCAGGCGATTGCACACCGCAGCGCCCCGCACCCGTATCGCATTCCACCAGTACACATAGCGGTTTGCCGGTGCCGAATGCCTTGGCCAGCCCGTCCACCGTCACCGGATTATCCGCAACAACACGTAACTTGGCGACCCGTGCGTTCAGCGCCTTTAGCCGTGCCACCCGTGCGGCGCCCAGTATATTATAGGTAATCAGGATGTCGTCAAAACCCGCATCGGCAAAGACTTCGGCCTCGGTTACTTTTTGGCAATTGATCCCGATTGCGCCCGCGTCTGTCTGTTGGCGCGCGACTGCAGGGATTTTATGGGTTTTGATATGGGGGCGGAATGCCTTGCCATGCCCGTTCAGATAGGTCTGCGCCCGCGCGATATTGGCCGCAAGGCGGGTTTCGTCGATCACGGGCATCGGGGTCAGCACATCCGCCAATGCGGTGCCGATGTTGGGCCAAGGGAAATCCAAATCACGCATCCTTTGCAAACGGGTTTTCGACGCGCGGCCAGATATCATCCCGCACAAACCGGTAGGGGTTTGTCGCAGGATCATTGGGATAGGGCTTGCCCGCCGCGCAATACAGGATTTCAGAGGCAATCGGCGCAAAGGCCGCATAAAAATGGTTGGTCGATTTGATCACCAGAATTTTCTGCGCCAGCGGATCAATGCCCATCACCGCAAACAGCGAAGGATCATAGCTTTGCGCGCGCACGGTGTTCAGGATTACCTCGATCCCGATTTCAACGCCATCCGCATCCAAAAGCGCAATACGCGCGGCGGGGCCAAAGGGCACCACGCTTTCGCCAAAGATCATTTCGGCGTTTTTCGATAATGTCACAACCTTAACCAACGCATCCACCGGATCACCGGTCATCGGCGCGGATTTGGCTCCAAAACGCAAAGGCATTACGGCACCTTCACCTGCGGCCATGCATAGTTTTACCGCGATTGGATCCCAGATGGTGCCAATCGCAGCGCCCTTGGCCCCTTGGGTCATCAATTCGCGCAGCAATACAGTGGCATCACCTGCGGTGCCGCCGCCCGGATTATCCCACATATCAGCAAGCACCACAGGACCGTCATGCGGCACCATTGCGGCCGCAACCGCCGCGCGTTCATCCATCTGCGGCATCATATGTTTGCCACGATTCGCAAATAATTCCTGCCCGAGTTTTTCGGCCAGCGCCGCGCCATGCGCCGCATCACCATCGGTCACGACAATCATATGGGTGCCCATTTCAGGCACATCCCCCGCCATAAACCCGTGAATTGCCGATATCGACAGCACCTTGGGGTCCGTCTTTTCCAAACCGATCATCCGGTCGACAAAGCTGCGCATCGGTTCGCGCGAGGTAGGAAATACGTCGATCATCCGGCAGTCATAGGTCGACATCACTGGCGTCATGCGCCCATTAAGCGTTTCAACAACCATTGCCCAAAGATCTTCGGCACGTTCAACAAAATCCGTGTGCGGGAATTCCTTGAACACGACAAAGAAATCCGCCGCAGCGACCCGTTTGGCCGTCAGGTGGCTATGCGGGTCCAGTTCTGCACAAACCAGCACATCCGGCCCGACAATTTCACGCACCCGCGCGAGCAAATCACCTTCGGGGTCCATGCAGCCTTGGGCGACCATCGCGCCATGCAGCCCCAAAACCACGGCATCCACAGGCAGGGCCGCGCGCAGCTGGTCCAGAATTTCGTCGCGCAAATCTTGGTGCGTTTGTCCGGACACAAGCCCCGCAGGATCAGCCCAGGCAGAGCTACCTTCGATCAGGGTCCAGCCCTGTTCGGCGCAAACCTTACGGCCCACGGGGATCGGCGCAGTGCAAAGCGTGGCCGTCGACGGGTGCGCGCCAGGGCCGGCATAAAACGATTCCTCGAAGGCGCGCCGGTCGATGACGATGGGCGAAAACGTGTTGGTTTCCGTCGCCATTGCCGCCACAAAGATGCGTTTTGATGGGGAATGGGTCATCGTTATTCCTTGATATACGGCAGGTATCCGACAAACCCCGCAATTTTCCAACGGCCATCCTGACGGCGGCACCAATACAGGGTTTGCCAGTTCATCCGTTCGGCGGGGCCGTCGGTGCGCGGCAAATGGCCGTCAAATTTCTTGCGCACCAAAGCGGTGTCACCAGTGATTTCGATCTCTTCCAGACGGGTGGCGGCATAGATGCCATCGCGCGGGTCACCTTTATATGCACCCGCGTCACGCACCGCGCCGAAATCCTGCGCCTGCTTAAGCCAATCCGTGCGGTAGGCATCCAGCGTTGGATAGGCCAGATCGTATTTTGCGGGGTCGTCCTGAAAATGGCCGCTTACACCTGTAAAGTTCTCGGAAATGAAGTCTTGGGCGACTGCGGACCAATCCGCCGCAACAAATGCATCAATATCGCGCGGAACAAGCATTTCCCAAATCGCGCGACGATCAGCGTCATTGGCAGGAAACGGGTTGCGGAACGGGTCACGTTGAGTCGTCATTTTCATCATCCTGTGAAATTCATTTCTATAATGCTACAATTTCACTGGAAAAATCCAGATGATTATGCATAATTTCTTACAAACGACGAAAATGAATTTCGTAATCGCCAAAAATATGGCTTCTAAGCGAGGGATTGCCTTACACCATCAACAAACAATGACCATCGCGAAAGGGCCGCAAGGACAACATGACTGATTCACAAGATTTTTCCGCAGCCGCGGGCACAACATCCGCTGGTAACCTTATTGTGGCCCTCGCAGACGAGGACGGCAAGCTATCTGCGATGGAAAAGAAACTGGCCGAATCAGTTTTGGCCGACGTCAATTATGCGACCAATGCGTCGATCACAGATATTGCGACCCGCGCGGGCGTATCCCCGCCCACCGTGACACGGTTTTGCCGGCGTCTGGGTTGCACATCGTTTTCGGACTTCAAGGTGCAGCTCGCCAAGAGCGCCTATGTCGGCCTGCGCTACCTGAAACCCGAATCCATCACCACAACCCCCGAACAGGTTGCCGAAGACATTGTGACCAAGGCGCAGAACGCGCTGTTTGAGGTCCATCGCACGCTTGACCTGGATCAGGTCAATGCAGCGGTCGCGCTGCTGTCCAAGGCGGAAATGATCTATGCTTTCGGATCCGGTGGCAATTCATCGATGATCGTGAACGAACTCCAGAACCGGCTGTTCCGGCTGGGCGCACGTATATCCGCGTCAAACGATCACGGGATGAACCTGATGCTGTCGGCCGCGGCGCAAACGGGCACTGTGGTTTTCGGATCGTCCTTAACGGGGCGCAACCAAGAGCTTACCAATTGCTTTGCGCTTTTGCGCGAACGGGGCATCCCCACCATCGCACTAACCAAAAGCGGATCACCGCTGGCCGAAGCCGCCCATGTGGTAATTGCGGTCGACCTGCCTGAAGGTCAGAATATTTTTCGCGCGACTTCAACGCGTTACGCCACTTTGGCAGTTGTCGATATCATTGCCAACCTTGTCGCCTATCAGGACCGCACAAGAACCGCCAAGATTTTGCGCGGAATCAAAGAGCAGCTCGTCAAGCAACGCGATGGCGGCGACGACAGCCAGATTCTGGGCGACTAACACCATCAACTGGCGCGCCAGCGGCCGCGCCAGCCTGATCCATCCTGCCGCAAAAGAGGACTAAAATGGCGTCACGCCTTGCAATTATCACCGGAAGCGCGGGCGACATCGGCCGCGCAATCGCCGCGCGCCTGATGGCCGATCACGACACCATTATTCTGGCCGACCTTGATCTTGAAGCCGCCAAACGCGCGGCGGCGCAGCTTGGTGATCAATGTGTACCGCTTCAGCTAGACGTGACCGACCCCGATAGCTGCGCAACCTTGGCCACAGCGACCCGCGCAATGGGCGATCTGAAAACGCTGGTCAATAACGCCGGTGCATCGCGCGCCGTCAGCCTGCAATCCACATCGGTCAAAGATTGGGAATTCGACCGCGCGCTCAACCTCGATGGGGCATATTTCGTGTTTCAGGCGCTTGCAGATCAGCTGATTGCGGGCAAGGGCGCGGTTGTGAATATTGCCTCGGTTAACGGTATAGGCGCCTTTGGGCATCCTGCCTATGCCGCCTCCAAGGCCGGCATGATCCACCTGACCAAAATGATCGCCGTCGAATATGGTAAATTTGGTGTCCGCGCGAATGCCGTTGCACCAGGAACCGTGCGCACCCAAGCATGGGAAGACCGCGCTGCCGCCAATCCCAAAGTATTCGAAGAAGCCGCCGAGCATTATGCGCTAGGCCGGATCGTGCTCCCCGATGATGTCGCCGAGGCGGTCGGGTTTCTTGCCTCGCCGCTTGCTGCTGCGATCACTGGCGTTTGCCTGCCCGTCGATTGCGGGCTGACCGCCGGCATTCCCGCATTGGCCCGCACGTTCAGCCAATCCGACGATTACTAAACACCCTTCGACCAACAGGACCAACCGATGACATATTTTCTGGAAAACGCGTGGCACCCCGCGCCCGCGCCCGAAGGCACGTGGACAATGACGCTGACAAACCTGTCAGACAAGCCGCTGTCGGACTTCAAGCTTTCGCTGACGTCAATCACGCGGATCATGACCGATCATGAACTGACAGGGGCCACGTTTCTGCGCCGCGACGCGAATTTTCACGAATTTGCGCCAACGTCAGCCGATCCGATTGCACCCGGCGAAAGCTGGACATTTTATGTGACGGGCATCAACCGTTCGCCTTACCACCGCAATGACGCGGCCAAAACGGCATGGGTCACCCATGCCGATGGCACGCATGTTGCCGTGCAGGTTGGCGACCTGATGCATGCGGGCGCCGCACCTGTGCGCCCCAAACCCCGCCTACCAGAGGGCAGATTGACCCTGCCTTTCGCGCTTTTGCCGTGGCCCAATACGATCGACGCCGCGCCGGGTTCAGCCCCTGTGATTATCCATGCCGCCGACGGAACCGCGATCGCAGACAAACGTCTGATGCTGGTAGTAGACGCGCTGCATGCGCGGCTGTTTCCGGCCGCGCGCCGCGTTTTTCAGCTTTCCGCGGCGCCTGGCAGCCGCGCATTGCATTTCGTGACTGACACCACGCTTGCAAACGAAGCCTACCGGATTGATTTTGCCGACGATATCACCTTGGCAGCCAGTACCGAAAAGGGCCGCCGCTATGGGTTGATTGCCCTTGCGCAAATGATGCATGGCACATTCAGCGACCCTGAATTTTCGTTTCCGGCAACGGGTGAAATCGACGATGCGCCGCGCTATGACTGGCGCGGGTGTCATCTGGATGTATCGCGCCATTTCTGGACCTATGACGAAGTCTTGCGGGTGATTGATCTGCTGGCATGGCACAAGCTGAACACATTCCATTGGCACTTGACCGACGATGAAGGCTGGCGCGCCGAAATTCTGGCCTATCCTGCGTTGACCGACGCGGGGGCCACGCGTGGTGCGGATATTGCGCAGATGTTGCCGCAACTGGGCGACGGGCCGCAAAGCAAACGTGGCTACTATACCCAAGACGAAATGCGCGCTGTTGTGACCCATGCGGCCAGCCTTGGCATTGATGTCATGCCCGAAATCGAAACACCGGGACACGCTGCCGCCGTGCTGGCAGCAATCCCGTCACTTGTTGATCCGGACGAACCCAAAGACAGCTATTTCCCTGTGCAAGGCTACTTCAACAACGCCCTGAACCCCGCCATTCCCGAAACATTTGACGTGCTTGAAACCGTATTTGACGAACTGTCCACAATTTTTCCGTCAAAATACATCCACATCGGCGGCGATGAGGTCGCGCATAATGCATGGCTGACGTCACCCATGGCGCTGGCGCTAATGGAAAAGGAAGGGCTGCAAGGCACATTCGAGCTGCAAAGCTGGTTCTTGCGCAAAATCAAAACCATGCTAAGCGCACGCGGCAAAGTCATGGTGGGCTGGAATGAAATCGCGCATGGCGGCGGTGTTCCACCCGAAGACACATTGCTGATGGCTTGGGAAAACCCCAAAGTGGGGATCGAGCTTGCCGAAAAAGGTTATGATGTCGTGATGACACCTGGGCAGGCCTATTATCTGGACATGGTGCAAAGCGACGATTGGCTGGACAATGGTGCAGGCTGGGCTGGTCCCGTCCCACCCGAGCAAAGCTATAACTACGAAGCCGAAGGCGATTTCCCTGCCGAATTGCGCGGGCAAATGCGTGGTGTGCAATCGTGTATCTGGTGCGAACACTATTCCAACCGCCATTGGTTCAACGATCTGGTGTTCCCGCGTCTTGGCGCTGTCGCCGAGGCCGCATGGACCCAAAAGGAAAACAAGGACTGGTTGCGGTTTGCCCGCCAAGTCCGCCTTCATCCCGAACTTTGATCAATCGCGGGGCCCTGCACGGCCCCGCACCCAATGCCCCGCCTATTAAAGGAAAAACTAATGCGCATCGCTGTTGGCGGTATCCATACCGAATGCTCAACCTATTCTCCGGTACTTATGCAGCCCGAGGATTTTCGCGTCTTGCGGGACGCGGACCTGCCCCAAGATCCCTATTTTGCGTTCCTGCATGGCTTTCCAGCCGAAGTGGTCCCGCTGCTGCACGCCCGCGCGGTCCCCGGTGGCCCTTTGGCGCATGATACCTATCAGACGTTCAAGGCCGAATTTCTTGACCGGCTGGCGGCGGCTGGTCCGATTGATGCGGTCTATCTTGCGATGCATGGCGCGATGCATGTTGACGGCATGCAAGATGCCGAAGGTGACTGGATCGCGGCAGTGCGCGCGGCGGTTGGCCCCGATATGCTGATCGCGGTCAGCTATGATCTGCACGGCAATGTTTCACAAAAGATCGTCGACCAGATTGACATCTTTGCGGCCTATCGCACCGCGCCGCATATTGATGTGGCTGAAACGATGACAGCCGCCTATCAGATGCTTTTGCAGGCGTTGCAAACGGGCGCGCGCCCCGGCGTGCTGCGCGTCCCTGTCCCGCTTTTGTTGCCCGGCGAGCGTTCATCGACCGAAGATGCGCCCGGTCGCGAACTTTACGCAGCGCTGCCCGCACTTGAAGGGCCAGAGGTTTGGCGCACCGATCTGATGATCGGCTATGTCTGGGCTGATGAGCCGCGCGCAACTGCCTGCGCCGTCGTGACCGGCACCAGCCGTGCGGATGCTGAAAAGGCGGGCAAAACCATCGCGCAAAGTTTTTGGGACGCGCGCGATGCGTTCCGGTTCGGTCCCGTCACAGGGCCGCTAGATGATATGCTTGATCGTGCGGCGGCGGCAGACACGCGCCCTGTGATCCTTGCCGATAGTGGCGACAATCCGACCGGTGGCGGTGTGGGTGATCGCGGCGATGTGCTGGCGGCATTGATCGCGCGCGACTGGCAAGACGCGCTGGTCGCAGGAATCACAGACCGGCCTGCGGTCATGGCATGTTTTGCGGCAGGTGTCGGCGCGACTGTGCAGCTGACGATTGGCGGATCGCTTGACCCCGCGGGCGTGCGTCTGACCTGCGCGGCAAAGGTTATCAATCTTCTGACAGGAAAAACCGCCGACGACGATCAGGCCGTTGTTGCAATCGGCGGTATTACGGTGGTTCTTGCCGCGCGGCGGCGCCCCTATCATGACATTGCGGATTTTACCGCGCTGGACCTTGATCCGCGCGCGGTTGGGCTGCTTGTCGTGAAATCGGGATACCTGTCGCCAGAGCTTGCGCCAGTTGCCAATCCCAATTTGATGGCGCTGACAGATGGTGTGGTCAATCAAGATATCGCGCGGCTGCCCAATCTTAACCGCGCCAAGGGTATCGTGCCCTTTGATCCCTGTCCGGATTTCACGCCAACACCGCAATTCTCTGTCCGGTTCAAAGGGTAACAATGAACGCTTGGGTTTCCATATTGCGCGACCACCGTGTCGTGCGTGCTTCGGCGCTTGCGATCTTTCTTTACGGGTTCGCGGGTGGTGCGACATCGCCCTATCAGGCGGTCATCGGCATCCGTGAATTGGGGCTATCGGATAATACATATGCGGCTGTCGCATTTGTGGCATCCATCATGCATGTGACGCTCGCGATTGTCAGCGGTTACCTGTCCGACCGTTTCCAAAGCTATCGGAGGCCGCTGCTGATCGTGTCCGGTTTCGGCATCGTCGGTTATGCAATGGTATGGGTCTACCCGACCCCGCTGACATTCATCATCGCGACAATCGGGCCTTTGGCGATATTTCACGCCACCAATTCCATGCTTTTTGGCAATGTGCGCGCACATACCGATAGTTTCGACCCCGAAGAAGCCAATATCGCCAATTCGTTGATGCGCATGATGGTGTCTTTGGCT
This sequence comes from Yoonia tamlensis, assembly GCF_900115105.1. Classification (GTDB taxonomy): domain Bacteria; phylum Pseudomonadota; class Alphaproteobacteria; order Rhodobacterales; family Rhodobacteraceae; genus Yoonia; species Yoonia tamlensis. The sequence continues at coordinate 357,885 of NZ_FOYP01000002.1, read as the reverse complement.
TGGGTTCTGGTCCCTGGTATTGTCGGGCTTATCCTCGCGACCCAAGACAGCATGATGCTGGCCTATCTGATTGCGGCGGGTGCTGCGGGGCTTTGTTTTATTGTTGTTCTTTTGGGCATTGATCCCGATTCGTCCGAACCCGCGACAGTCGAATCCAATGGCCCCGCGCTGCTGGAACTTGCCAAGATTTTGGCCCCCGGTACCGTCATGCGGATTTTGGGTGTGGCGCTGATTACGCAGGTTTTGTCGGTCAATGCGACTGTGCTGCCGCTGATCGTTACCGGTCGTGCCAACGGGGTCGCGGCGGATATCGGGTTTCTTGTCGGCATGGTCGCGGTGATCGAGGTTGTGTTCATCTTTTTCTGGGCTTGGGTGGTGCGGCGGATCAAAATGACCACAGCGCTTTTGATCAGCGCGGGGCTTTATCTTGTTTATTTGGCTTTGATCGCGGTGGCGTCGGCGCCTGGGCATGTTTACGCCGCAAGCCTGATCGCGGGCTTTGCTGCGGCGGGCATTATTTCGCTGCCGATCAGCTATTTGCTGGACCTGATCAAAAACCGCCCCGGTTTGTCCGCGTCACTGATCGCGGTGAATATGTTTCTTGGCGCGGCGCTGGGCGCACTGTTTTTTGCCATCGGCACCACGATTGGCGGCTATGGAACCGCGTCGGTTCTGGGCGGTATCGGTGGGGTTTTGGGGGCATGCAGTCTTGTTTACTTGGAAAGGTCGGGGAAATGATCACGCTTGAGATTTGTGTAGATGATGTCGCGGGGATTTTTGCGGCGGCTGGGGGCGGTGCAAACCGGATCGAACTTTGCGCGGCGTTGGGGGTTGGGGGGCTTACCCCGTCAGCGGGGCTGATCAAGGTTGCGCGCGAATGCCCGCTGCCCGCTATGGTGATGATCCGCCCGCGCGCCGGTGATTTTGTCTGGACCCGCCAAGAACGCGCGGCGCTGGTCGCTGAAATTCAGGCGGTGCGCGATGCGGGGCTTGCCGGTGTGGTGATTGGGGCATCTTTGCCGGACGGGCAGTTAGACGGCGAAACCCTGCAAGAACTGGTGCAGGCGGCCGATGGTCTGGATATCACATTGCACCGCGCGATTGATCTGACGCCGGATGTCGATGCCGCCTTGGACATTTGCGCAGCACTGGGGATCAAACGGGTGTTGTCGTCAGGTGGTGCACAAACCGCTGCGGCGGGCATCGACCGGCTGGCGCAAATGGCCAAACATGACATCACGGTGATGCCCGGCTGCGGGGTTAACGCGACAAACGTGTTTGATCTGGCCAAGCGGCTTACGCTGACAGAGGTTCACGGGTCTTGCTCTGTCGCGGCGCAAGCACCGCAAAATCCTGATATTGTCAGCTTCGGGTTTTTGCCTGCTGCGGCGCGGGCGACGGATGCTGCACGCGTCGCTGCCCTGCGCAAATCGCTGGATCAGATTGCTGGCGCGCGCACTTCGGGGTGAACCTCTTCGTAGTAGCTGCGCAGGGCCAAGCGGCTTGCCGCTGCTTGGTCCAGCACAACCGTTACTTTGCGGTGCATCTGCAAAATTGACGCCGGGCAGGCCGCTGAAACAGGCCCTTCGATCATCTGCGCAACGACCTCTGCTTTGCCTGCGCCAAAGGCCAGCAAAACAACCTCTTGCGCGCGCATGATCGTGCCAATGCCCATCGTGATCGCCAAACGCGGCACATCATCGAATGTTTCAAAATAGCGTGCATTTGCTTCGCGGGTGGAACGTGTCAGCGTTTTGATCCGTGTGAGCGAAGTCAGGCTAGATGTCGGTTCGTTAAAGCCGATATGCCCGTTTGCACCCAGACCCAGCAATTGCAGCCCGATATCGCCCGCATCGACAATCGCCGCTTCATAGCGCGCGGCCTCGGCTTCGGCATCGGGGGCGTCGCCTTTGGGCAAAAACGCGTGATCGGGGCGTAGATCAACGTGGTTGAACAGCTTTTCGCGCATGTAGTGCCAGTAGGAACAGGGGTGGTCTGGCGGCAGGCCGACATATTCGTCCAGATTGAACGACCGCGCCTTGGCCAGCGACATTTCCCCCGCTTGAAAACGGGCGATCAGCCGTTCGTAGACAGTTTCCATCGTGCCGCCGGTTGCCAGACCCAAGACAGTTTCGGGCTGCTGCGCCAGCCGTTCAGCAAACAGGCCGGCAACGCAATCCGCCGCCGTTCCTTGGGTTTCATGGATCAATACCTTCATCGGTTTCACCTTTTGTTTTACAGCGGCTTCCAGGCCAGCACGTCGATTTCGACCTTGGCATCAACCATCAATCGCGATTCCACTGTGGACCGCGCAGGTGGGTTATCAAGAAAATGCTTTTCAAAAACCGCGTTGAAAGAGGAAAAGTCGCGCGCGTCGTCAAGCCAGCAGTTCACCTTGACGATGTCTTCCATGCCGCAACCTGCAAGCGCGAGAACCTGCTTGATATTGGCGATCACCTGTTCGGTTTGTGTGGCGATTCCACCAGTGACAACCTCACCATCGACAGTAGGAACTTGGCCAGAGATGTGGACATAGTCACCAGCGCGCACGGCTTTGGCAAAGGGGCGTTTCTGACCGCCTGCTTGCGCATCGGCAGTGTCGTAACGGATAAGGCGTTGTTCAGACATGCTGTGTCTCCATGAAAATCATTTTCATTTGGACACTACCTCAAACCTGATCCCGGGGGCAAGCGGCCAGAAACCAGAATTGCAAATGCAATGCAAGATTCTTGGCGCCGCGGACGTAAAATGCAAAACGCCCCACCAATTTGGCGGGGCGTTTGCCTGTCAGATCGCGGATAATCGGTTAAGCGACAGACCAGCGTTCCGCCATGCGGCAGTTATCCATCTGCCACAGGTTCCCGACAACATCAGGTGAAACGATCCGGTTGTTCACCGCTTGCACGTAGTTGGCAAACATCGGCACCAATGCGCCGCCTTCGGTGGAAAGAATCTGCTGCATTTCATAGTACTGGCCACGGCGCACATCGCTATCCAGTTCAGCACGTGCAGATACCAGCAGTTCTTGGAAACGCGCATTGTCCCATTTGGTATCGTTCCACGGCGCACCCGCCTCATAGGCAGAAGAGAACATCCAGTCTTCGGTCGCGCGACCAGACCAGTAGCAGGCGCAGAACGGTTTCTTCAGCCAGACATTGGACCAATAGCCATCCGCAGGTTCTTGGACCACGTTGATGTTGATGCCACCGGCAGAGGCAGATGCCTGGAACAATTGTGCCGCGTCGACGGCGCCTTCGAATGCGGCGCTTGATGCGGATAGATCAACGTCCAGACTGTCCATTCCCGCCTGTTGCAGGTGGAAACGCGCCTTGTCAGGATCATAGGCCAGCTGTTCCATTTCGGCGTTGTAATATTGGTTTGCAGGGCCAATCGGGCTGTCATTGCCGACACGACCGTGGCCAAGCAGGATTTTATCGACCATTTCCTGACGGTTGATGCCGTATTTCAGCGCCTGACGCACATGCACATTGTCAAACGGTGCGGTGTTGGTGTGCATCGGGAATGTGTAGTGCTGGTTGCCGGTCACTTCTTGGACGCGCACGGCGGGGTTGGCGTTCAACAGGGCTTCGCCTTTGAAATCAATGCGGTTGATCGCATCAACCTGACCGGTCAAAAGCGCATTCATACGGGCGGTGTTATCGTTGATCGCGATATATTCGACCTCGTCAAAGAAGCCCGCGCTGTCACCCTTATAGTGGTTTTCAACGCGCTTGCCGACAAAACGCACACCCGGATCAAAGGCGACAACCTCGTAAAGACCTGTACCGATCCCTTTGGCGATTGCTTCTTCGATCTGACCGGCTGGATAGATCAGCAGGTGGTAGTCAGACATCAGATAGGGGAAATCGGCATTGCCTGATTCAAGCGTGAACTGCACCTGATGTTCGGTGATTTTGCGCATTTCGGTGATCGCCGAGACAATCGGCTGCGCACCGGATTTGGACCCTTCGGCCACGTGGAGTTGCAGCGATTCAATCACATCGTCCGCGCCAAAGGCTTTGCCGTTGTGGAATGTCACGCCTTGGCGCAGGTTGAATGTCCAGACCTTTGCGTCGGGGCTGGCTTCCCAGCTTTCGGCCAATTCGCCTTTTAGCAGGCCATCAGCACCGTTTTCGGTCAGACAGTCAAAGACCGTGCCCATCGCTGCGCCGATCATGAACATATCGGCGTGCGTACGGCCATCCCAACTATCGGATGTGTTTGCGCCGTTCAGGCCGGCGGTGAATTTCCCGCCACGTGTTTGCGCACGTACAGGCAGGCCAGTCAGGCCCAACACGCCCGCAGCGACACCTGTTTTCAATAGACCGCGTCTACTAATTCCATTCATTGATCGTTCTCCCTTTTTATCTTGCTCGGACGTTCGTGCGCCCGCTTATCCCATCCGAAGATGGGCGATTCGTGTTACATCTTATCAACAGCTGCGTCGCCGATGTTATCAACTCCGCGTTCTTTAAGCACATTGGTTAACCAGTCCGGATCCATTTCCGGCACCGAACTTAACAGTAAATCCGTATAGGCGTGGTGCGGCGGCGTGAACATTTCGGCCTTTGGCCCTTGTTCGACAACGCGCCCGTCTTTCATCACGACGACCTCATCGGCGATTGCGCGCACCGTAGCCAGATCATGCGTGATAAACATATAGGACAGACCCAGATCATCTTGCAAATCCGCCAAAAGCCGCAAAATCCCTTCGGCGACCAGTTGGTCAAGCGCCGATGTGACCTCGTCACAGATGATGAACTTGGGCTCTGCGGCCAAGGCGCGGGCGATCCCGATCCGCTGTTTTTGCCCCCCCGATAATTCGGAAGGCAGACGGTTAAAATATTCAGATGGTTCCAGTTCGATTTGATTAAGTAGCTGATCAACGCGTTTGCGTTTCGCGGCCCCCGTAAGCCCCAGATAGAACTGCACAGGCCGTCCTATGATCTGGCCAATCGACATACGCGGGTTCAGCGCGGTATCGGCCATCTGGTAAATCATCTGGATCTGTCGCAACTGATCCTTGCTACGCTTTTTATAACTGGCTGGCAGTTCTTCACCTTCAAGCAAAATCTGTCCTGCAGTCGGCGGCAATAGCCCTGTGATACACCGCGCTGTCGTGGATTTCCCTGAACCAGATTCACCAACGACCGCAACAGTGCGTCCAGCATGCATATCAAAACTCACATCATGCAAAACAGGTGTGTCGCCATAGGCAGCATCAACGTTTTTGATGCTAAGCTGTGGCACCGTTCCCGTCACAACCGCGGGTTTCGCTGGGCGCAAGAAGCTACGCACAGCCCAAAGCGATTTTGTGTATTCTTCCGTCGGCGCGCTTAGCATCGTGCGGGTGTCAGATGTTTCGACCTCGTCACCCTTTAGCAGCACCTTAATCCGGTCCGACATCTGCGCGACAACGGCCAAATCATGGGTGATATAGATCGCCGCCGTGCGAAAACGCGTCACGATATCGCGAATTGCCGAAAGCACCTCGATCTGGGTCGTCACGTCCAGCGCGGTTGTCGGTTCATCAAAGATAATCAGATCAGGGCGGCATGACATCGCCATTGCGGTCATCGCGCGCTGCAGTTGCCCGCCCGACACCTGATGCGGATAGCGAAAGCCGATTTCATCGGGATTCGGCAGCCGCAACTTGCGATACAGGTCCATCCCGTCTTCTTCGCTCTCGGAGCGGTCCATAAGGCCGTGCTGCATCGGGGCTTCGACGTGCTGGTCGATCAGACGGTGGGCGGGGTTAAAGCTGGCGGCGGCGGATTGCGCGACATAGGCGATGCGTTTGCCCAACAGGTCGCGTTTGACCGCAGCGGATGCCGTCAGCAGATCAATCCCGTCAAATTCGACGCTGCCGCCGCTGATCCGCACGCCATCGCGGGTATAGCCCATCGCAGCCAGCCCCAACGTGGATTTGCCCGCACCGGATTCACCAATCAGGCCCAGCACCTCGCCGCGGTTCAAGGTCAGATTCACCCCGTTGATAATCGGGTTCCATTTATCGTCGCTGCGGCCTTCGATCTTGACGCCGCGCATTTTCAGAAGCGGTTCAATCATTCCTTAAGCCCCGATGATTTATGCAGCATCCAGTCCACCACAAAATTGACGGCAACTGTCAGCAACGCAATCGCCCCCGCCGCCAAAAGCGGTGCGGTCGCGGCCATCGGCGCAAACTGCGCGTAATTCACAAAGCCGGCAAGGTCGCGCACCATCGTGCCCCAATCGGCCAGCGGCGGCTGGATACCCACGCCAAGAAATGACAGCGCCGCGATGGTCAAAAAGACAAAGCAAAAGCGCAGCCCGAATTCGGCAAGCAGGGGCGCCGTGGCATTGGGCAGAATTTCTTTAAAGATGATGTAACCAAACCCTTCACCGCGCAGTTTCGCGGCCTCGATATAATCCATCACTACGATGTTTTGTCCAACAGCACGCGACAGGCGGAAGACGCGGGTGCTGTCGATTACCGCGATAATCAGCACCATGAATACGGTCAGCGGAATCCCCAAACGCGGTGCCCAGACGCTGGCGATTGTCATCAGCAACAGCGCAAAGATCAGCGAAGGAATGGCCATCAGCACATCCACCATCCGCGACAGGATCTGATCCAACCAACCGCCAAATGTCGCAGCCAGAAATCCAAACGTACCGCCAAGCAAAAACGCAAGAAAGGTTGTCGCAAAGGCAATGCCAACGGTATTTTGCGCGCCATAGATCAGACGACTAAGGATATCGCGGCCAATTTGATCTGTTCCCAGGGGGAAATCAGGATTGCCGCCCAGCGCAGGATCACCGCCCGGCGTAATATTCGCGGCCACACCCGGAATGATTTGCTCTTGGCCGTAAGGGGCTATCGGCCCAATAAAGTACATTGCGAGAGTCAGGGCAAAGGCCACCGCAACGATACCTATCGCCTGAACCCTCTTCTCTGGAGCCCCAACCAAGAACAACCCAATGCATAGAATAAGGCCAAGACTGGCAGAATAGGCAATAAACTTTGCAGGTATTTGGCCAGCAAAAATCGCAACAAATGCGTAGATCAGGATTATCAAGATCCCAAAAGCCGCAGTCAGTGGCATCTCACGGAACATCTTGCGGGTCCAAGCAGTGCCAATACTGCGCCCCGCCAAACGAAACAGATAGGCCGCGATCGCGAAGATGATGAAACCTTCAATACCGATCCGCAAAAAGAAGAATTTATTCGCAGTCGCAAGATCACTGCTGCGCCCTTGCATATAGGCCCAGACCAGCCAGCCTAAACAAAACGCCGCAAGCACATAGCCATAAGCCACACCAAACGGCATATCGCGAAACTTTGGCGCCTGATTGGTGATCTGCTGCCCTGCATAGCGGAACGCCCAAGCCAATGCGCCCATGCCGATCAATGTCGCTGCGATCCATAAAATCATTTCGGATGCCTCAGGCGCGGGTTGGACAGGATCGACATGATGTCAGCCGTCAGGTTCAAAAGAATATAGGCGGCTGCAAAGATCATGCAGCAGGCTTGCACCACTGGAATATCGCGGGTTTTCACACTGTCTACGAACAGCTGCCCAATACCGGGATAAACAAATACCACTTCGACCACGACAACACCCGTGATCAGATAGGCAAGGTTCAACGCAACGACGTTAATGATCGGTGCAAGTGCATTTGGTAGCGCATGTTTCACGATCACGCGCATCGGCGACATGCCCTTTAGCCGCGCCATTTCGATATAGGGGCTGGCAAGAAGGTTAATAATCGCGGCACGCGTCATCCGCATCATATGCGCGGTGACGACCAGCGTCAGCACCAGCGCGGGCAGCATGGATTTGTTCAACCGTTCGCCAAACGCCATCCCGTCATAGATGTTTGAAAGCGATGGAAAGATCGGGTTCAGCACTGCCAGAAACAAGATCAGCACATAGGCAAGAAAGAATTCGGGGCTTGAGATAGATGTAAGCGTGAAGATGTTCGTGGCGCGGTCGAACACTGAATTGCGGTAAAGCGCAGCCAGAATGCCCAATCCCACTGCCAATGGCACGGCAAAGGCGGCAGTCACAGCGGCCAGAAACATCGTATTGCCAAAACGCGGCGCAATTTGCTGGGCAACCGTGGTCGTGCCAGAGGTCGTGCCGCTAAAACTGGCGGCATTCGCGCTGGCAAAGCTGGACCCGAAATCACCCTGCACAACACCCGCAAGCCAGCCAAAATACCGCGTCACTAGCGGTTGGTCCAAACCCAGATCGCGGCGGATCGCGGCAACAGATTCTTCGGTTGCGCCCTGACCAAGGATCGCCTGCGCAAAATCCCCAGGCAACATATTCACGGCAATGAAAATGACCACAGATACAATCAGTAGGGTAACTATGCCCAGCGCAAGGCGCTGCAAGATAATCTTAAGGACGGTGTCCAAAGTATCGTTTTCCCAAATAGCCGCACCCCACCCTAACGGCCTGAGATAGCGTGTAAACCCTAAAGCCCGGTGAAGCTCTGTGTGGCGCCGAATTGATCCATACTGCGGACAAGCGCCGCGCTGATGCCGGGTTCTGACAATGCGTGTCCGGCTTGCGCTACCATGGTCAACTGCGCGCTTTTCCAAGATTGTGCAAGCTGATAGGCCGCATGCGGCGGACAAATCATGTCATACCGTCCTTGCACGATCACGCCGGGGATATCCGCGATTTTGGCCATTTGCGACGAATGCAGGATCTGTTGTGACGCATCCAGAAAACCGCCATTCACAAAATAATGGTTTTCAAGCCGCGCAAATGCGCGCGCGTATTCTGCTGGTGCCTCGCCCGACACACCGTCGCTGCCCATCGCGGCAAGCGCATTTTCCCAAAGCGTCCATGCGCGGGCAAACTTTACCTCTTGGGCGCGATCACCGCTGAACAGGCGTTTGTGATAGGCGGCAACAAAGTTGTCCTGTTCATCCGCGGGTATCAGCGATGCAAACGCATCCCATAATTCGGGCCAGAATCGCCCCGCGCCCCCGCCGTAAAACCAATCCAGTTCTGGCTGCGTCATCAAGAACACACCCCGCAAGGCCAGCGCGCGCACGCATTCCGGATGGGCCTGCGCATAGATCAGCGCCAATGTCGCGCCCCAACTGCCGCCAAAGACAACCCAGCGATCAATTCCGAGTGTGCGGCGGATCAGTTCGATATCCGCAACCAAATGCCATGTTGTATTGGCCGTGACGCTTGCATGGGGCCGCGATCTGCCACAGCCGCGCTGGTCAAACAGAACAATCCGGTAAACTGCGGGGTCAAAATAGCGCCGCATCGCAGGGCTACAGCCACCGCCCGGGCCGCCATGCAAGACAACAACGGGGATGCCATCAGGGTTCCCGCATTGTTCAAAATAGACCGTATGCCCGTCGCCCACGTCCAGCATTTGCCGCGCGAACGGTTCCAAAGCGGGGTAAAGATACGCGTATGCGCTTTTTTGTCCTACGGTTTTATCCATAATCACCCTATATCCCACCTACAATGCCCTGACCATCCGGAGCCAGCACATGTCTGCCACCAATACCGTCGACCCGTCCGAGATCGCCAAATTCGAGGCTATGGCCGCAGAATGGTGGGATTTAGACGGGAAGTTCAAGCCGTTGCACATGATGAATCCTGTGCGTTTGGATTACATTACGCGGCAGATCGCCGGTGAATTCGGGCGTGATCTGTCGCAGCCCGCACCGTTCAAAGGGCTGCGTATTCTTGATATCGGCTGCGGCGGCGGTTTGCTGTGCGAACCGATGGCGCGGCTAGGGGCGACGATCGTCGGGGCCGACGCGGCAGAGCGCAACATCGCCGTCGCAAAGGTCCACGCGGCGCAATCAGGTCTAAATATCGATTACCGTTTTGTAACGGCTGAATCGCTGGCCGCTGATGGTGAACAGTTTGATGTGGTCCTGAATATGGAGGTCATCGAACATGTCGCAGACCCGCTTGGGTTCCTGACGGCGTGCAAGCAACTTCTCAAACCCGGCGGCATCCAGATTTGTTCGACCATCAACCGCAACGCAAAATCATTTGGCATGGCCATTATCGGCGCCGAATGGATCATGCGTTGGCTGCCCAAAGGCACCCATGAATGGGCAAAATTTATTACGCCGGATGAATTATATGCGCTGATCGCGAATGCAGGGCTAACGCCCGTCGACCGCAAGGGGTTTGTGTTCAATTTTGCGCGGTTTACATGGGCTATTTCGGACAGGGACCTTTCTGTGAACTACGTCACAGCGGCCATAAAACCTGTCACCTAGCAGCGACTATTCTATCTCGCTTAGCTTAACCCGCATTTCGCGCAGGACCGGCAGTGCGCTGCGCACTTTGTCAGCGCCCACTGTGTTCACGACCTCGGCGATTAGCGGCGCGATGACATCCAGCGCCACATCGCGCGCCGATTGACCGGCGGGGCTGATTGAAACCAGTTTGCGCCGCGCATCATCCCAATCAGGCCGCACATGCACCCAACCTGCGCGTTCGAGCTTGGCAAGCGTATTAGTCATTGCGCCACGGGTCAGGTGAAATGTCTTGGCCAGCTGGGCCGGTGTGCGTTCCACGCCCGCATGGGCCAACTGGTTCAGCACCGAAAAATGCGACAGCTCCATCCCCTTGGGCAGAACCCGCGCCACGCTTGCGCGCGCCAACTGATCAACGACCAGAATCTCGCTAAAGAGCGTCACGGCAAGGTTTTTATTGCTTTCGGACATCAGGGACCTTCAAAGGCCCGATCAAATGAAAGGGCCGCGATACGTTTGCGGCTTTGTGCCACTTTTGTGCGATCAATATCAACCATTGTGATCCCCGCCACTGTGCCGGAATCCGCCAACACCTCGCCCCAAGGCGAAATTGCGAGCGAATGCCCATATGTTTGGCGCGTCCGACCCGTGATTGCGGCATGGGTGCCCGTCTGCGCAGCGGCTAGCACATAAGACCCTGTTTCAATCGCCCTTGCACGCAAAAGCGGTTCCCAATGCGCAGCACCCGTCGCAGGCGAAAACGCCGAGGGCACCAGCAGGATTTCTGCGCCGCTTTGCGCCAAAGCGCGATAAAGATAGGGGAAGCGCAGATCGAAACAAATACTTAACCCCAGCGCGCCAAAGGGCGTTTGCGCAACAACGGCACGACTGCCTGGTCTGTAACCCGCTGATTCTTTGTAGGATTCGCTGTCGGAGATTGTCACGTCGAACATGTGGATTTTGTCGTAGCGCGCAACGATCTCGCCCATGGGATCAATCACAAAGGACCGGTTGGCAAAGCGCCCGTCGGGATCATCCGTTTTTAGCGCAAGTGATCCGATCGACAGCCATATCCGATGCGCCTTTGCCGCGGCGCAAAGCCCCGCAAGCGTGCGATCATCCGCCTCATTCTGCAAGACGCTTTGCTGGTGGTCGCGGTCCATGGAAACGCAGTTTGTCACCTCTGGCGTCAGCACAAACCCCGCACCCTGCGCGGCTGCTTGCGCAACCAGCGCAAGCGTATCGTTCAGGTTCTGCGCGGGGTTATCGCTGCTATTTAGCTGTAAGATGGCGGTTTTCATGCCGCCAGCATAGCATCCAACTTGCCATTGCGATCAAGCATCATCAAATCATCGCAGCCGCCGATATGTTTGCCCGCAATAAAAATCTGCGGCACCGTGCTGCGGCCATTGGCGCGCTGAATCATTTCGGCGCGGCGCTTGGGTTGCTTGAGAATATCAACTTCGGCAAAGCTCACACCTTTGGCTGAAAGCAACCGTTTCGCCATATGGCAAAATCCGCAGGTGGCTTTTGTGTAGATCTCGACAGTGCTCATCGTGGTCATCCTTTATCCGTCGGGATGTATTTAGGCGTCTTTGGCCACCCTTGCCAGCGTAACAATTGACACATTTCTGGCACCGGCCTGCATTGCGGCCTCGGTTGCGGCGGCAAGTGTCGCGCCAGAGGTCATCACATCATCCACCAAAAGCACCGATTTGCCTGCGATAGCGCCTGCACGTTTAGGATTGTTCGTGATCGCCCCCGATAGCGCCGCAAAACGCGCATCACGGCTGTGCCCCTCTAGCGGTTTGGTCTTTTTGGGCCGCAAGAGCGCATCGGCGCAGGTCGGTACTTCCAACACCCTGCCCAGCGCCAATGCCAGCAATGCCGCCTGATTATAGCGTCGCCGCACCCGCCGCGTCCAATGCAGCGGCACGGGCACCAAAACGCTGTCTGCCTGCACCAAAGGCCGCACCACCCGCGCCATCCAATGCGCGGCAGGCCGTGCCAGATCTGTGCGATCCCCGTGTTTCAGCCCCAGCACCAGCCGCCGCCCGACCCCTGTGTAAACAAGCGCCGCGCGCCCGTGATCCCACGGGCGGGCGACTTTCATGCAGTCATCGCATTGCAGCATTTCATCCGGCGTATCACCGGGCAAAGGCGTGCCACAACGATCACAAATCACCCCACCGATGAACCGCGTTTCACGCCAGCAGGCGCCACATAATCCGAATTCGCTTTCGGTTTGCGCATCACATGCGACGCATTGCGCAGGGTATATTGCTCTGATCACGCTTTGCATTCGCATAATTGCACCCTAGATGGGGGGCATGGAAAAGATGCCCACCCTGTTTGACCGCCCCGCCCTGCAACGCAACCGCGCCCGCGCAGATGCCGACGCATTGTTCTTGCACGACACATTGGCCGCTGAGCTGCATGAAAGACTGAACGAGGTTAACAGAACCTTTACGTCCGTCGCGATTGTGACCGGCTTTCCCGATTTTTGGGCGCAGGCGTTTCCTGATGCCACGATTGTTGCAGATGACGAGGTTCTGGCGCTGGCACCTGGCGCGCATGATCTTGTGCTGCATGTAATGGCGCTACATTGGGCGAATGATCCTGTCGGGCAATTGGTGCAATGCCGCCACGCGCTGCAACCCGACGGGCTTTTGCTGTGCGGGTTCCTTGGCGGGCAAACATTGCACGAATTGCGCGCGTCACTGGCTGAAGCCGAAGCAATCGTCGCCGGCGGAATTTCCCCGCGCATCGCGCCGATGGGTGAAATTCGTGATCTGGGCGCGCTTTTGCAGCGGGCGGGCTTTGCGCTGCCGGTGGCTGACGGCACACCGCTGACCGCAAGCTATATGAACGCGTTCCACCTGATGCACGACCTGCGCAAGATGGGCGAAACGAACGCGATGGCCGACCGGATCAAACACATGACACGGCGCAATGTGATGACCGAAACCGCCAGCATCTATGCCGAACATTTCAGCAATGATGACGGGCGCGTGGATGCCACGTTTGAATTGATCACTCTGACAGGTTGGGCGCCCGGTGACGGGCAACAACAGCCCCTGCGGCCCGGCAGCGCGCGCACGCGATTAGCCGATGCGCTTGGCGCGGTTGAAACGCCGCTTGATCCGTCCGATACCTAACCAAATTCCAGCCAAAGGTGATGCCAATGTCCGACACATCCCAGCCAGCAACCCGTCCGGCGCACGCGCCCAAAGACCATCCTGCGATCAAGCCCGCAAAGATCGGGATCTTGTTGGCCAATCTCGGCACGCCCGATTCAACCAATTATTGGCCCATGCGCCGCTACCTTAGCGAATTTCTGTCCGACAAACGCGTAGTCGATTACCCCGCGTGGCGTTGGCAACCGATCTTGCAGCTGATTATCCTGACGACGCGCCCGTCAAAATCAGGCGCGGCGTATCGGTCAATCTGGAACAATGACGCTGACGAAAGCCCGTTGCTGACCATCACCAAACAGCAAACCGCAGCGATTAAGGCCAAGATGACAGAGGCCTATGGCGATAAGGTCTTGGTTGATTTCTGCATGCGCTATGGCAACCCGTCGACCAAATCAAAGGTTGCAGAAATGGTTGCCGCAGGCTGCACCAAAATCCTGTTCTTTCCGCTTTATCCGCATTACGCGGGGCCAACATCGGCCACCGCGAACGACCAATTTTTCCGCGCCTTGATCGACCAAAAACAGCAACCCATCGCCCGCGTTGTTGAACCCTATTTCGAAGATCCCGCCTATATCGACGCGCTGGCGCAATCCATTGAACGCGCCTATGCGGGGGCGGATCAAAAACCGGAAAAGCTGATCTGTTCCTACCACGGTGTGCCTGAACGCTATTTGCGCGAAGGCGATCCCTATCACTGTCAATGCCAGAAAACGACGCGGCTTTTGAAAGAACGGTTGGGGTGGGACGACAGCCAGATCGTAACAGCGTTCCAATCGAAATTCGGCCCCGAAGAATGGCTAAAACCCTATACCGTCGAAGAGGTCGCGCGGCTGGCCCGCGAGGATGGCATCAAGAACATCGCCGTTTGCGCCCCTGCGTTTTCTGCCGATTGCATTGAAACGCTGGAAGAAATCAACGAAGAGATCAAAGAAAGCTTTGAAGAGGCGGGTGGGACAGATTTTACCTATATCCCCTGCCTGAACGATGATCCGGCACATATTGACGCACTATCTGCAGTAATCACCCGCAACTTGCAGGGTTGGGTGGCATAGAATCAGTCTTTTCTACAAGCGCAATTAATTCTTGAATCTCGCGTTCATATGGGCAAATACTGACACAATTCAGGTAGAATAGCGGCTATTGTCGATATTCTGCACCTGACATAGGCGATTTTTTGCTTGCTGGCCCCATTGCCACCACATTCTTCGCTTATGTTCAGGGTTGAATTTTTTGAACGCGCTATTGTTTCGGCGCAGGTTTTTGGTGATTTATGACGACGGCAGCGGCTTCAAAAAACCTGACCAATTCGGCCACAAAGGGCGAAGCGCTTCCCAATGGAACCTCATTGCTTGGTGACCAGTTCACAATCAAGGGGCGACTTGGGAACGGCGGCTTTGGCATCACCTATCTTGCGAATGACAACTACCTTGGCCGCAATGTCGTGATCAAGGAATGCTACCCCGAAGTGTTCTGCCGTCGCGATGGCAAAAGCGTCTATGTGCGGTCGGACCAGCATTACGAAAAATACCGGTCAATCGTCACGATGTTCATGCGTGAAGCGCGCACAATTGCAAAACTGCGCCACCCGAATGTCGTTGGTGTGCACCGCATTTTTGAAGACAACGACACCGCCTATATGGTCCTTGATCTGATTGAGGGGCGCGATCTTCTTGATATAATTAAGAAAGGTGACCAAAAACTCAGACCCGCGCAAATTCAGGAAATCCTGATCAAATTGCTGGATGCGGTTGATAGTGTCCACCGTCGGGATTTGCTGCACCGCGATATTTCACCTGACAATATCTTGTTGGATAAGTGGGGAAATCCGGTTCTGATCGATTTCGGCGCCGCCCGCGAAGAAGCAAGCCGCGAAACCCGCGAACTTTCGGCGGTTTTGGTTGTCAAAGACGGTTATTCCCCACAGGAGTTCTATTTTGCCGGCGGAAAACAAAGCCCTTGCAGCGATCTTTATGCGCTTGCCGCCACTTTCTATCATCTGATTTCGGGCGTGGCGCCGCCGAACAGCCAGACCAGAATGGCAGAATTCGCGGGACAGAACCCTGATCCATGTGCGCCGCTTGCGGGTCGGTTTGACGAATACGAACCCGCTTTTCTTGCTGCGATCGACAAGGCCATGAAAATTCTGCCCAAAGACCGGCTACAATCGGCGCGCGAATGGATGGACCTGATCGATGGCAACCAAAGCGAGCGGATCAAACCGCTGATATTGGCGCAGTCTGATAGCAGTCTTGGCCAAACATTGACGCGGCTGGTGTCCGAGACCAACGAATATGTGCGCAATTCGAAAACGGTTGAACAGGAGCCTGAGGATCACAAGATCGAAACACCCGTCAAGGAAATCCCCGACTGGGTGCTTGAGTTCAACGAAGAGACATCCAAAATCGTCAATAGCGGTAAGACGCGGGCGCAAACGCAAGCCCCCGCAAAACCCGTCTACACCCCGCCTGGGCTGCGGCCAAAGCGCCGCACATCCCGCATCGGCATGTGGTTGATCAGGCGTTTCAGCTCTTAGATCAGCAAGACCTGCGTGCCGATCTGCGCATAGCCGTATAGTTCTTCAATCTGTTCATTATACAGGCCAATACACCCGTTTGACGAACGGCGGCCGATCTTGCGCGTATCGTGGGTGCCGTGGATACGGTAGTATTGCCATGACAGATAAAGCGCATGTGACCCCAACGGGTTATCCGGACCTGGACCGATGAATTCAGGCCATTCGGGGTTGCGGATCCGCATCGCTGGGGTCGGTGCCCAGCTTGGCCCTACGACCTTGCGCGTAATTTCTGTCCGCCCTGTGCGCGTCAGGTCATCGGTCAATGGCACGCTTGTCGGGTACAATTTGTAAATCGACTGATCTTCAGACCAATAGTGCAGCGCGCGCGACTGGATATCGACGAGAATCGCGCCGTTGCTGAGGTTGCTAAAATAGGGCTGCCAATCCAGCGAACGAAAGCTCGAGATATTCCGCTGCACCTGCCCGGAAAGATCGCGCTCTATTTCAGTCGAATTGGCGGTCTGCGCCACAGCGCCAGTGCCGATCATGGCAGCGCTGGTCGCCAAAAATCCACGGCGTGACAGTTGGTTTTTCATTGCGGTCTCCGGTCTGGTCGAAACTATGTTCAAGGCTGCAATCTAATGTGTCAGGACAGCCACCGCAATTCAAACAAACGTTAACTGGGCGATGTGGGTTTGAAGTGTCGCTCTGATGTCGATAAAGATGTGAAACACAACCGGATTAGGTGACGAATGGACCGACGCGCATTACTTCTTGGATTGGCTGCAACTACGCTTGCCGCCTGTGAACCGCAACGCCCGCTGGGTGCCGACGGGTTGCCGGTTGCAACCGTGTATCGCATTACCGATGCCGATGCTGCTGCCGTTCAATTCCGCATGCTTGATAGTGTGAATTCGCTTCGGGCGCGGGCCGGGGTTGCGCCTGTGCAGCTCAATGCGCAGCTCAATGCTGCGGCCGCCACACATGCACGCGATATGTCGGTTCAGAACCGGCCTTGGCTGTTTGGGTCTGACGGGTCCAGCCCGCTTGACCGTGCGCGCCGCGCAGGTTTCCAAGGGCGCCTGTTGGGCGAAAACATTTCAGAATCATACGAATCCGAATTGCAAACGCTGGCCGCGTGGATGGGGCAACCTGATACACGCACCGTGATATTGGATCCGAACGCCCGCGCCATGGGGATTTCGTGGTATCAAGAAGCTGCCGGAAAGCTTTGGTGGTGCATGAACTTCGGCAGCGACCCTGCAGTCAGCCGCCCGATCCCAAGCGTGACAGGCTAGGCGTAGATCGTCACCAAAGTGCCGGTTTGCACCATCGCATAGACCTCATCCATTTCAGCATTTGAAATGGCAATGCAGCCCCATGTCCAATCCTTTTGACCGACCCATTCAGCGGGCGTGCCATGGATAAAGATGTCACCGCCCGGATTGAGCCCCAAACCGCGCGCAACAGAAACGTCATCCGCATCCGGATAAGACAGCCCGAGCGACAAATGATAGCGACTGTTCGGATTGCGTCGATCAATGCGATATGCGCCCTCGGGGGTGCGCCCATCGCCTTCGTGGACTTTATGGCCAACGGGTGTGAATCCCAGTTCGAATCCGTATTCACGCAAAAGCGTCCGGTCATGCAACAATTGCATCCGGCGTTCGGCTTTAAACACCTGAATGCGGGTTACTTCGGGGCCGGTGTATTGTTGCGGAACAGCCGTGCATCCGGCCAATCCTGCGGCCGCGCCAACCATCACTGATCGTCTTGAAATCATATCTACTGCCTACTTACACGGTCTTCGCCGTTTTCCAGATTTTTAGCCCGAAATTGTGGCAAAAGGTAGGAGTATTTTGCACAAGACATCATTTTCGCGAAAATGATGCGACCATTTCGACATGCGGCGACCAGCGGAATTGATCGACGGTTTGCACCCAGCCCATGCCAAACCCTGCATCCACCAGCGTTTTTGCATCCCGCGCGAATGTGATCGGATTGCATGACACCATTGCGATTGTCTTGATCTCCGAACGGGCCAGCGTCGCGATTTGCGCTTCTGCCCCTGCACGTGGCGGGTCGATTACAGCCGTATCAAAATGGCGCAATTCATCAGGCTCAAGCGGGCGGCGGAACAGATCGCGCGTTTCTGTCGTCACCTTGCGCAACTCGTGCCCAGCGCGCCAGCCACGATCCAGCGCCGAAAGCATCTCTGCCTCGCCCTCGACCGCGTGCACCTCTGCGCGTTTGGCAAGCGGTAGTGTAAACGTGCCGCACCCCGCAAACAGATCAACGACGCGCTGTGCCTTGGCGGTGATTTCCGCGACCGCTTGTAGCAGCATCGTTTCGCCGTGTTTGGTTGCCTGCAAGAATGCGCCGGGTGGTGGCGTGACCTTTGTGCCGCCGAAGTCCTGTGCGGGGGGGTTGATCGTGACGACAGGTTCATCGTTCCACACCAGCCGCGACAATCCGTGCTGGTTCGCAAATGCCGCCATTTCGATCCGCAACTGCGGCGTCAGGTCTTTGTCTGTGGCCACCAAAACATCGGGGCCTAGTGGCGCCTCTGTCACGGTCAGGTCAATTTCGCCTTTGCGCGAACAGGCCAAAACGGTCAACGCCTCAAGCGCTGGCAAGATATCAAGCAGCGCAGGCGTGACCAATTGGCAATCCGGCACCGCGAATAATGTATGCGAGGCGCGGCCATGAAAGCCGACCATCGCGCCCTTTTTGGTACGCCGCCCCGAAAATTTCGCGCGGCGCCGTGATTGCGCGGGCGATGTCAGCACAGGCCGAAACTCTGGCGTCAACCCATGCGCCTGCACCGCCTTTTGCACGATACCCAGCTTCCAATCTGCGACAAATGCGTCGGTCGCGTGCTGCATCGCGCAGCCACCGCAGGATTTGTAGTGCCGACAAGGGGCCGCAATGCGATCGGCCGATGGCGTCACAATCCGCACGGTACCGTCTTGGGCAACGTCAACCTCTTCACCGGGCAAAACGCGTGGCAATAACGACCGCCCATCCGATGCGCGCCCCATTCCAAGGTGTGTCAGACTTTCGATTGTTAACATTTATTCCGCCGCATCTATGAAACCACCTGACTGCCGATCCCAATAGCGGGCGTATAACCCGTTCTTGGCCAGCAGTTCTTCGTGCGTTCCTTGTTCAACTATGCGCCCCGCGTCAAGCACGATGATCCGGTCCATCTGCGCCAATGTCGACAGGCGGTGCGCAATGGCGATGACCGTTTTATCGGCCATAATAGACCCTAACGCGACCTGAATCGACGATTCTACCTCGGAATCAAGCGCACTTGTGGCCTCGTCCAGAACCAGAATAGGCGCGTCTTTTAGAATGGCGCGGGCGATGGCGACGCGTTGACGTTGACCGCCTGACAGTTTGACGCCACGTTCGCCAAGATGCGCCGCATAGCCGGTGCGCCCTTTGTAATCGACAAGCTGCTGGATAAATTCATGCGCTTCCGCCTGCATTGCAGCCGCTTCGATTTCGGCCTGCGTCGCGGCTGGTTTGCCATAGCGGATATTATCAACGGCAGAGCGGTTAAACATCGCGGTTTCTTGCGTGACCATCGCGATCTGGCTGCGCAAGCTGGCTTGGGTGACATCGCGCACATCATGCCCGTCAATCATCACGGCGCCGTCCTCGGTATCATAAAGCCGCAACAAAAGCGCAACCAAGGTCGATTTCCCCGCGCCGGACGCCCCGACAAGCCCCAGTTTTTCACCTGGTTTGATCGACAGATTCACACCATCAAGCCCGCCTGGCCCGCCGCCATAGCGAAAGCTGACATTTTTCAGCACAATCGCCCCTCTTTTGGCGTCCAGCTGCGTGGCGTCCGGCGCATCGGTCAAGGCATGTGGCGGGCTAAGGGTGTTCATCGCGTCCTCAAGCTCGCCCACGTTGGCATACATGCCCATCAACGTAAAACTGACCCAACCGGTCATTTGTGACAGTCGCAAAGAAATCGCACCCGCAGCGGCAATATCGCCTGCCGAGGCCGCGCCAAGCGTCCAGAAATAAACCGTGGCACCAACCAGAATAATCGGCAATGTACCCGCCAAAGCCATAAGCCAAAACCGGAATGATGCCGACAACCAGCCGTATTCAACCGCCCGCACGCGGAAATTTTCCATTGATTCAAGCGCAGCGCGGTCTTCGAATGCGTCATGCGCGAAAAGTTTCACGGTTTTGATGTTGGTAATCGTGTCGACAACCTGCCCCGTCACCATCGCGCGCATCGCGGCCCGCGATTTCGACCGTGCCCGAATGCGCGGCATAAAGAACCGCACAATCCAGATATAGGCCACGATCCAAAGCGCCAGCAAACCCGCCGACCGCCCGTCAATTGTCATCAGCAAGATGACAGACCCGACCAGTGACGCCAGCGCAAAGGCAACCGTGTGGATCATATCAACGGCCAAATCTGTTGCGGCGCGCGCAGCTTGCATTTGTTTCTGCGCGATCCGGCCCGCAAAATCATCGTCAAAGAAAGTAACCGATTGCCCGATCGAATGACGGTGCAAGCGCGACAGAATAAGATTGCCCAGCGATGGCGCGACCACCACGTTTTGCAGCATCCCTGACAAACCCATAATAACGGGCCGCACGATGATAAAAAACGCGGTGACGCCCAGCAGCAACAGCATGTTGTCAGTGAAATATGTCGCGGCTGTTCCGCCCAGCGCCGCGTCGATCACCCAGCCCAGCATCAGCGCCGTTGCGACCTCGAGAGTGCCGGCCAAAGCAGAGACTATTCCGGCCAAACTCACCACCTTTAGGGCGCCGCTCATGCACCAGCGCATGAACGCCCAAAGCGTTTGTGGCGGCGGTCCTACGGCGGGCGCAGTGGGATCAATCCAGTTTTGCGGCTTCATTATTTGCCCTGCTCTTTTTCACCAAGGAACCCGCCGGATTGGCGCGCCCAAAAACGTGCGTATTGCCCGTCTGCCGCCAGCAATGCGTCATGGGTGCCATCCTCGATGATGCGCCCGTGATCCATCACGATAATGCGGTCCATCTGCGCTATCGTCGAAAGGCGGTGCGCGATGGCGATCACCGTTTTGCCCTGCATCATGCCGTAAAGCGTCTGCAAGATCGCGGCTTCGACTTCACTATCTAGGGCGCTGGTGGCTTCGTCCAGTAACAAGATCGGCGCATCCTTTAGAATGACCCGCGCCAGCGCAATCCGTTGCCGCTGCCCGCCCGATAATTTCACACCGCGTTCACCAACCCGCGCGTCATAGCCTTTGTTTCCTTCGGAATCCTCTAACCCTTGAATAAAATCATGCGCCTCGGCGCGTTGCGCGGCGTTGATCATCTGTTCTTCAGACGCTTGCGGGTTTCCATAAAGAATATTTTCGCGCACAGAGCGGTGCAAAAGCGACGAATCCTGCTGCACCATGCCGATCACGCGGCGCAGGCTTTCCTGACTCACCGCGCCGATATTCTGCCCATCAATGGCAATCTGACCGGATTCCGCATCGTAAAACCGCAATAGCAGTTTTACCAAGGTTGATTTTCCGGCACCCGATTGCCCGACAAGCCCGACCTTTTCACCCGGTGCAATGGTAAGGTTAATATTGTCCAAACCACCGGAATCCTTGCCGTAATGATGCGAAAGATTGCTGATCTGCACCCCGCCCGCAGCGGATTTCAGCGCTGGTGCATCCGCATCATCAAGCAGCGTAATCGGCTGCGCGATGGTTTTCATCCCCTCGGCCACAACGCCCAATTCGCGAAAGAAATTGCTGACCGCCCACATGATCCAGCCTGACATCGCGTTCAGCCGCAGCGCAAGCGAAGTCGCAACCGCGACCACACCGACAGAGGCAACCCCTTGCATCCAAAGGTAAATCGACCAGCCGACAACACCCACGATCAGCAGACCATTCAGCGACATCAGCGCGATATCCATGATCGTATAAAGGCGCATTTCAATCTGGAACGTACGGCGCGCCTCTTCGATCGCGTCTTTTGCATAGGCGACTTCGCGGTCGTGGTGCGCGAACATCTTGACCGAATGGATATTGGTATAGCTATCAACGACCCGCCCCGTGATCGCGCTGCGCGCATTTGAAGATGCCTCGGACGCGGGGCCTATTCGCCGGACAACCCAGCGCAGCAAAAACAGATAGGGCACAAACCAGATTGCGAGCGGCACCATCAACCAAAGATCAGCCTGTCCCAGCAGGACAGCGGCCCCGATCACATAGGCCAGCGCAAATGTAATTGCGTCAAACAGTTGAAACACAACCTCACCCGCGGCGGGGGGTGTTTGCATGATCCGGTTTGCGATCCGGCCCGCGAAATCATCCTCGAACCAGCCAACGGATTGCCGCAAAACATGGCGATGCGCGCGCCATCGCACCAATGTTCCGAAATTCGGCAGGATCGTGATATTTAGCAGGAGGACCTGAAAAACATAAATCGCGGGCCGCAGCGTCAGGATAAAAATCGCAACCAGAATCAGTTCGGTCCCGTTTTTGATCCAAACCTGTTCGGGTGTGCCGGTCAGCATATCAACCAGCCGGCCAAGATAGCTTAGCAGCCAGATTTCGATCGCCGCGATCACAACGGACACGGTTGCCGTCAGGTAAAACACCCCCATAAACGGTTGCGCATAGGCGCGCAAAAACGGGTAGAGCCGCGTCGGCGGCACATCAGTTTCCTTGTAGGGTGTGTAAGGGTCGATCAGACCTTCGAAAAATCGAAACATCGGGCTGCCTTTCGCATACCCTACGGACATAGCAAGGTTTCGGTCAGAGGAAAACCAGTGGTTGTGCTGCGCCTTTGCTGATCACAAATCGCGTAGCAGCTCTGCTTTGGTCAGGGTGAAACCTGATGCGATCCAACGTTCCTTGGCGGTGGTCAGCGCCTGACCCAGCGCAGGTCCTTGCAGGCGCGGCATCAAATCGGCGGCCACAAGCGGGAACACCTGATCGGCTGCAAAATTCACAATTTCTGCCGTGTTAGGGTCTAGTTCTATGCCCAGACTAGCGGCGCGCACTGCCAAAGCATCCAGCGCCACCTGCACCCCGAAGTAGTAGCCAAGCGCCCCTGCATCATGCGCACTGCGCATCTGATCAAGGTACTTTTTTGCACTGTTCGACAACCGCAACGCAGATAAATCCCCACCCAGAACCGCAAGCCTGCGCAGCGGGTCGGGGGGTAATCCCGCCTGCGTTTCGACATGCACAAGAACAGCCAATACGGCAGCATTTGCACCGGGCAATATCTGCGCAAGCGCGCCTGTTGCCGCCATTGTTGCGACTGCAGGGGCCGGATCGGGGGCAGCCAGCAATTTCAACAACTCGCTTGTGGTCCGCTCGGACGACAGGGTTTGCAACCCTTCGACGTTCCCCGCGCAGGCCGCCAGCGCATCGGGGTCGGGCCCCGCCTCAACATCGCCGTACCATGCGTAAAACCGGAAATAGCGCAGAATGCGCAGGTAATCTTCTTTGATCCGCTGATCGGCATCTTCGATAAACCGGATACGGCGGGCATGCAGATCAGGCAGCCCGTTAAGCGGATCGGCCACAATGCCATCACTGCCCGCATAAAGCGCGTTCATCGTGAAATCGCGGCGTCTTGCGTCGTCACGGATATTATCGGCAAAGGCCACCGTCGCGCGCCGCCCGTCAGTAGCGACATCGCGGCGAAAGGTTGTGATCTCGAAAGGGGTGTTTTGGGCAATAACAGTGACTGTTCCGTGGGCAATTCCGGTTGGCACCACGGCAAATCCGGCAGCATTCGCAAGCCGCGTCACCACATCAGGCAGAGCATCTGTCGAAAGATCCAGATCGGCAACCGGCGCGCCCATCAACGCGTTGCGCACGCAGCCACCGACAAACCACGCCTGATAGCCCGCGTCGGTCAACATCGCACAGATCGCTTGCGCGGCCGCACCGTTCAGCCAAGGCGCATCAATCCGCGTCATTGCAGCCCGTCCGCAAGACCGCGCATAATGCGCGCGGTTGCGCCCCAGATGTAATAGGGGCCATAGGGCACCGCATAATATTCGCGCCGCTGCCCGCGCCAATGCCGCCCTTCGATCCGGTAGTTGGCAGGATCTGCCAGATGCGCCAGCGGAACCTCGAACACCTCGCTGACTTCGCCCGCTTCGGGGATCGGGTCAAAATCTGCGGTCAAAACCCCGACAATCGCGGTCATCTGGTAGCCGGTGACGGTTTGGTGGGTTGGCAGCGCGCCCAAGACATCAACAATACCATAAGGCAGGCCGATTTCCTCGTGGGCTTCGCGCAGCGCGGCGTCTGTCAGGGTGGCATCTGTCGGGTCCTGCTTGCCGCCAGGAAACGCGATTTGACCAGGGTGATGTTTCAATCGGGCAGAGCGTTTTGTAAGAATAACAGTCTCTAACGCAGGGCGAATGGCAATTAGAACGGCAGCAGGGGTCTGGGTCAGCCCCATTGGCTGGATTGATTTGTTGAGATCAAAATCAGAAGATGCGCTGCCGGAATTCGACAGCGCATCGGTTAGTCTTTTGCGTAGATCAGGCGCCGCCATCCTTGGCCTCGAACCCTAATGTTGCGGGGTCAAATTCGTAATGCGCACCGCAGAATTGGCAATCAGCGGTTACGATGCCTTCTTCGGTGGTCATTGTTGCGATGTCTTTGGCCGAATAGATCGACAGGCTTTGGCGGACACGGTCATCCGAACATGTGCAGCCGAATTTGATGGGCTGCGCATCATAGACGCGTGGCTGTTCTTCGTGGAACAGGCGCACCAGCAAATCTGTCGGCGTCACGGTGGGGCCGATCAGTTCGATATCTTCGACCGTATCCAGCAACGCATTGGCGCGGACCCAGTTTTCGGATTCATCATCACTCAGCAAATCGGCAGCGTCCAACAGACCATCCTCGCCCGACCCGCCTTCGCCTGTTACAGATGGCGATGCTTTGGGCATGTGCTGCAACATGATCCCGCCTGCGCGCCAATGGGCGTCTTCGCCAGGCACTTGGGATTGGCCGAATGTCAGCGAAAACCGCGTTGGCAACTGTTCGGACTGCGCAAAATAGGCTTCGGCACAGCTGGCCAATGATCCGCCGGCAAGCGGGGTGACGCCCTGATAGGGGGCCATATCCTGCCCCTGATCCACCATCAGCGCAAAATATCCCTTGCCAAACTGAGTCATTGGGTCCGTGTTCAGATTGATCGTTTCGCGGTCAAAAGATGCATAAGCGCGGATTTGCGCAGGCGCGCCGTCCTTTGGTGCGCTGTAGTAATCCGTCGCGATCATGCGGATCGGGCCATCGCCACGCACTTGCAAGGACAGTTTCCAACGGGTGTTCATCGACTGGCCAATCATTGCAGTCAGCAGCGCCATTTCGGCGATCAGCCCTTCGATCATTGGCGGGTAATCATGCTGTGCCAGCACCTGTTCCAGCACACCATCCAACCGCGCCACCCGTCCACGGATGTCGGAAGCATCAAGTTGAAATGGCAGGACGGTGTCGTCCCAAGCGATTTTGGCGCTGTGGTTCATAGGGTTTCCTTACATGTCAGGAATTGGCATACCGCGCCTATATAGTCAGGACAAGCCACGGTCCAAGGGGTAAGTGATGATCAAACGGTACGGAAACAGCCCAAAACGGGGGCAAAGCTATAAATTACGCCCTGGCGCCTATGCGATTTTACCGCGCGACGGGCAATTGCTGCTGACCTACCAAGACGACCCGCATTTCGAATTTCAGCTACCCGGCGGCGGGATCGACCCCGGCGAAAGCCCCATTCAGGCGCTGCACCGTGAGGTTTTCGAAGAAACCGGCTGGCGAATTGCGCGGCCTTTACGGCTCGGCGCGTTCCGGCGGTTTGTCTATATGCCCGAATATGACCTCAACGCCGAAAAAATCTGCCATATCTATCTGGCACGCCCCATGCGCCCGCACGGCCCCCCGTCTGAGAAAGGGCACCACGCCGTCTGGATGGACCCCCGCGTCGCCATTCATGAATTATCCAATGACGGCGACGCGGCGTTTGTTGCGGGTCTAGTCGATTAACGGCCGCCCTTCGATCACGTGACCGTAAAGGGTGGTCAGAATGCTGACGCCGACCATCAGCGTCAGCCATTGAACGAAGATATCGACGGCAAAGCCCAGTGCTGGATGAATCCCATACAGGCCCTGAACAGCAGTCCCAGCGATAAACGTCACAACGGCGATAATCAGGACAATGCCTATAATTGTGCCGTTGATACCAGACGTAGCACTCCACGCTGCGCCCAATTTGATCGGCTTTCCGACCGCAGTCGCTGGCAGTGCAACACCCATGCGGAACCACATAAGCGATAAAACAGCGACCATCAGGATCCCGATAATCGCTGCACCCAGATAGGCGGCGGTTTCACCGGCATGGGCAAGCGGGACCAAAACCAGACCAAACACCATGCCGACCAAAAGACCCAATACAGCGATCAAAAGACCCAGCAACATGCTTTTACCAACATAGGGCCAAATGGGCCGCCCCGTCACCGAAGGAAGGATACCGCTATATTCTTCAAGCAAAATAAATCTGTGCCATGAAACAGCGACCCAAGCGGAAACAAAAACAGCCAACGTCAAAAGAACAAAAACTGCAAAAATAATAGGGCCCGCAACGTCTGCGATCTGATCAGGTTGGATATTTCCGACGGCAAGTTCTCCCAATTGTTCAAGCGATCCCAGCGCCCCAAACACAGCAGCCGCGACAATAATCAGCAAAACATAAGGCCCGACAGATGCACGCAGCGCCTGCCCGAAATTGTTGAAAATCATGGCAAACGCGTGCCGGATGATTTGAAATGCCATTTGGATAATCCCTTAAAATAGAAGTCGCTAATTCGTTGCATGTCATTTCGGTTGCGTCAACGGTGCTGTCCTTGCTCTGCCCGTCGAAAACAGGTATCGCGCAATAGAAATAACCCTGACAAAAAAGGCCCCTCGTATGACCGCTCCGAAAAAAGTTGTTCTCGCCTATTCTGGTGGCCTCGATACTTCGATCATTCTGAAGTGGCTTCAGACGGAATACGGGTGCGAGGTTGTAACCTTTACCGCTGATCTCGGCCAAGGCGAAGAACTGGAACCCGCCCGCAAAAAGGCCGAGATGATGGGCGCAAGCGCCATCTATATCGAAGACCTGCGCGAAGAATTCGTGCGCGATTTTGTGTTCCCGATGTTCCGCGCGAACGCTGTTTACGAAGGCGTTTACCTGCTGGGTACATCCATCGCCCGCCCGCTGATTTCCAAGCGTCTGGTCGAAATCGCCGAAGCCGAAGGCGCCGATGCGGTCGCCCACGGCGCAACCGGTAAGGGCAACGATCAGGTGCGGTTTGAACTCGCCGCCTATGCGTTGAACCCCGACATCAAGGTGATCGCGCCATGGCGTGAATGGGACCTGACCAGCCGCACCAAATTGCTGGAATTCGCCGAGAAAAACCAGATTCCCGTCGCCAAGGACAAGCGCGGCGAAGCCCCGTTCAGCGTCGATGCAAACCTGCTGCACACCTCTTCCGAGGGCAAAGTTCTGGAAGACCCTGCGCAAGAAGCGCCAGAATACGTCTACCAGCGCACCGTGAACCCGGAAGATGCGCCAGATACACCTGAAATGGTCGAAATCACCTTTGAAAAAGGTGACGCGGTTGCAATCAACGGCGAGGCAATGTCGCCCGCGACGATCCTGACCAAGCTGAACGAACTGGGCGGCAAGCACGGCGTCGGGCGTCTTGATCTGGTTGAAAACCGCTTTGTCGGCATGAAATCACGCGGCATCTATGAAACGCCAGGCGGCACCGTGTTGCTCGAGGCGCACCGCGGGATCGAGCAGATCACGCTGGATTCCGGCGCTGGCCACCTCAAGGACAGCATCATGCCGCGTTACGCTGAACTGATTTACAACGGTTTCTGGTTCTCGCCAGAACGCGAAATGCTGCAAGCGCTGATCGACAAATCCCAAGAACGCGTCAGCGGCACCGTGCGCGTAAAGCTTTACAAAGGGTCGGCCACCACCGTTGCGCGCTGGTCCGATCAGTCGCTTTATTCCGAAGCCCACGTGACCTTTGAAGACGACGCCGGCGCCTATGATCAAACCGACGCCCAAGGCTTTATCCAGCTGAACGCGCTGCGTTTGAAACTGCTGGCCGCGCGCAAACGCAAATCCTGAAATAGCTGCGAAGCGCGCTAATTGCTGGCGCGCTTCGCCTTCCTGCCTATGCATCTTCAAACGCCGTAACGTCTACATAGACATTGCGTTTGGTTCGCCGCAAACATCCTTGCAGTACAAAACGCAGGAGCCATCATGTCCTTGGAAGAAATCGCAGCGAAAATGCAGCGTGGGTTGGATAAATTTGCCTTGGACAAGGTTATTAAGTTCGATTGCAAGGACAGCGGCGCGATCACATTGGTCGATCAGAAGGCCGAGCTGGCCGATCTGCCCGCGGATTGCACGATCCACATCTCGGATTCAAATCTGGCGAAATTGATCAAAGGCGAACTAAACCCGATGACCGCCTTTGCGATGGGCAAGATCAAGGTTTCTGGCGATATGTCGGTCGCAATGAAGCTTGGGCAGCTTTTGAAATCATAACTTTTCGGTAATGCAGGAGAACAAAACGAGTCCGTTTTTTATAGACTCCGCCATATAGGGCCTGATACCATATGGTGGGGATTCTCAATAGCACCCCTCAACTTATTGTCTCTCATTAAGATGAAAGGAGGTGAGAAAAGTTGAAAAGTAGGACCCGTAAAATCGGCCGTAGTGCAATCACAGGCCGTTTCACAAAAGTCGCCACGGCTCGCAACAAGCCTCGTACGCATGTTGTCGAAACCGTGAAAACGACCACACCTCGAAAGAAGAAGTAAGTCTCAGGGCGGTATCTCTTGAACGGGGTTGCCGCCCTGTCAATATTGTCTCACTTTCTGATTTAAGATTCAACAAATAAAGTCAGATAGTTACGTGATATTAATTCTGATTCTAAATCAGTGACTTATACAATTTTGGCCACCGCAAGCCTCTCGTAATACGGCAAAGCCTGCTCGCAAAGTTTGGCCGCCTCGCCGTCCAGTTCCGGCAATGGCCCTTCGGCACCCGCGAACCCCGTGCTTTGATGGACGGCATTATACCAATGCGCCGCCCAGATACCATCGTCGGCGCGCGGGCCTGCGGGCCATGACAGCATCGCTGGATCAAAATCCAACCCGATCGCAACGCATAAATTGCGCAGCATGGTTTCAGGATCAGCACGAATATCGGCGCTATCAATGACATGGCCGCCGATCCTGTCAAACAGCGCGGCCTGCTGCGCATAGCCGATGTCATCAAATGTCATCTGTGATCGTTTCACGCCATAAGACGCAATCACCCGCGCGGGGTGCCGGATCAGATGTACGTTCACACAGCCCTGCGCCCAATCTAGCGGCATGCCGTCGATCATGTGATGCGGCATGTGTTTCATATAGAAATGCAGCTTTTGGGCTGGAATAGTGTCTAAACAGCGCGCGGCAACCTTTGCCGCGTCCGTTTCGTGCGCTGCCAGAATTTCGGCGCGCATCGGGTGATCCAGACCTGTCTGTGAAAGATAAGGCGCATAGAACGGTTCATCCCAGATCGCGAAATCCGCGCGGTTCCCAAAGCTGTACATCATCGCCGTCGACAGGTTACGCGGCCCAGACCACATCGCAATTCTCATGAGCGGTCCACCAAGTCTTTGTAGAGTTTCCGTAGCCGAATGGTCATCGGCCCCAATTCGCCCGTCCCAATCACGCGCCCGTCAATGCTGCCAACCGGTGTTTGCGCACCAAATGTGCCGGTCAAAAACGCCTCATCCGCTGAATATGTTTCGACAAGGCTGAAGTTGCGTTCAAAAACAGGGATGTCATTGGCGCGGCACAGGTCGATTACCTTTTGGCGGGTGATCCCGTTCATGCAATAATCGCCCGTGCTGGTCCAAACGGCACCCTTTTTCACGATGAAAAAGTTACAGGCGTTGGTCGTATTCACGAATCCATGCAGGTCTAACATTAGTGCTTCATCCGCGCCCGCCTTTTGCGCGGCAATACAGGCAAGGATGCAATTGAGTTTCGAGTGGCTGTTGAGTTTCGGGTCCTGTGTCATCGGCAAACCGCGCAAATGCGGCACGGTGGCCAGCGTTATCGGGCGCGGGATTTTGGGTTTGGAATGCTCCATAATAATCACAAATGTCGGGCCTTGTTGGGACAGGCTTGGGTGTTGGAACGGGCGGGTTTTGGTCCCGCGTGTTACCATCAGCCGCGCATGGGTGTCGGTGGTCATGCCATTGGCGTTTTGTGTCTCTAACAAGGCGGAAATCACGCCTTTTCGGTCGAGCCCGATATCCAGATCAATTGCTTTTGCGGCTTCGAACAGGCGGTCCATGTGTTCGTCCAGAAACGCCCATTTCCCGTCATAAAGCCGCAGCCCTTCCCACACGCCGTCACCCAGCATGAACCCGCTATCATAGACGCTGACAGTGGCCTGCGCCTTGGGCACGATTCGTCCGTTCAGGTAGATCAGGATATCTTCGTTGCGCGCGTCTTCGGCGGCTTGGTGGGTGGTGACTTCGGTCATGGTTTGCTCCTTTGGATGGACGCTAGGGCAGGTCGTCAAATGTTCCAAGTGATAAACACCGCGTGAGATCACGCGCCCGTGCATTGCGCAGGCCGACCCCGCAAAACAGGATACCAACAAAGGAGACCCCAATGTTCAAATCCATGTTTGCCGCCGCCCTGATGATCCCCGCCGCCCAGATGGCCGCCGCCGAAGATATCCAGACCGCCATTGTTGCGGGTGGATGCTTCTGGTGCGTCGAAAGTGATTTCGAAAGTGTGAACGGCGTGATCGAAGCCGTGTCCGGCTATACCGGCGGCACGACCACCAACCCGACCTATGAAACCATCAAAGGTTCCGGCCATTACGAGGCTGTGCAAATCACCTATGACGCCGATGTTGTCAGCTATGACCAGCTGCTGCACATGTTCTTGCGGTCTGTTGATCCGACTGATGCGGGCGGGCAGTTCTGTGACCGTGGTGATAGCTACCGCACAGCGATTTTCGTCTCTAACCCTGCCCAAATCGCATCAGCGCAGGCTGCCGTTACAGCGGCGCAACGCGATCTTGGCCGCCAGATTGTGACGCCGCTCATCGAAGCATCGCGGTTCTACGAGGCTGAAGCCTATCATCAGGATTACTATGCGGGGCAATCCATCGTGCTGACCCGCCGTGGCCCAAAACGCCAAAGCGAAGCCTATAAGTTTTACCGTGATGCCTGCGGTCGCGATCAGCGTGTTTCAGAGCTTTGGGGTGATGCAGCGCCGTTTACCCATTAGGGCCGAAAGGCCGTGACCTCTGACAGATCGGGGATCACATCGGCGGTGCCGTGGCGGGTGACCATCAGGGCGCTTGCCTTGGTCGCCAGCCCGATTGCCTGTTCCATCACCATACCGCGATCAAGCCCCGCTAGGACATAGCCCGTAAATGTGTCGCCAGCGCCGGTTGTGTCCACAGGGTCAACCGGGATCGCGTCAAAGTGCTGCTTTTCGCTGGGGCCATACCAATCGGCCCCATCCGCGCCCAGTGTCACGATGACATCGCGCACGGGCAGGTCTTCGGGCCGCTGGCCGGTTGCGGCGTGCAGTTGTTCGGCCTCAACCGCATTCAAAATCAGGAAATCCAGATAGGGAAGCACCGCCATCACCCGATCTGCATCAAACGGGGCGGCAGCATAGGCCACCTTTAGGCCCATTTTTTTGCCAAGATTCGCGGCAGTGCGTTGCAGGTTGGTTTCATTTTGCAAAACGATCCAGTCGCCTGTTTGCGCTTCGGCCATCGCGGTTTGCAAAACAGTCTGCGGAATTTCGATATTTGCGCCAGGATGCAGCACAATTGCGTTTTCACCGTGCGGGTCCACCATGATGATTGCTTGGGCTGTATCAGTGTCTAACACAGCGATATTACGGGTATCGACGCCATATTCCAGCAGCCGGTCAGCGGCCCAAACACCGTCATGCCCAACCGCACCGATGTGGTTTACCCGCGCTCCCGCGCGGGCCGAAGCGACCGACATATTGGCGCCCTTCCCGCCCAGAAACACCTTGCGCCCCGTTGACGAAAGCGTTTCTCCAGCGTTCAGGATATGCGGCACGGCATAGACGATATCGACATTGATCGACCCAAGATTCCAAATCGCCATCAGTCGACCTTACACGCTGCGATCACGGCCATATTCATGATGTCGTTCACGGTTGAAACAGTCGAACAGATCTGCACGGGTTTGCCAACGCCCGACAAAATCGGGCCGATCACGGTCGCGCCCGCCATTTCCTGCATCAATTTCACAGAAATCGACGCTGAATGCCGCGCCGGCACGACCAGTACGTTGGCAGGGCCAGTCAGCCGTGAGAACGGGTAGTTTTCTTGCGCTTGCACATTCAACGCCACATCGACGGTCATTTCGCCTTCATATTCGAAATCGACGTTGCGCCCGTCAAGCACGCTGACGGCTTTGTGCATTTTCTCGGCCCGCTCGGACACAGGATAGCCAAAGGTCGAGAACGACAGGAACGCAACACGCGGTTCAAGGCCCAACGCGCGCGCTACAGATGCGCCGCGTTCCGCAATATCTCCCAAATCCTGCTCGTCCGGCCATTCGTGCACCAATGTATCAGTGATCAGAACGATACGCCCCTTGTGCAGAACGGCCGAGACACCAACCGCGCCGTCATGGGGCTGTGCATCAAACACGTGATTGATCAGTTCCAGCACATGCGCCGATTTGCGGGTGGCCCCTGTGACCATCCCGTCCGCATGTCCATGTGCGACCATCAGGGCCGCGAAAACATGGCGGTCACGCGCGGCAAGCCGGTGAATATCCTGGCTGTCATAGCCTTTGCGTTGCAGGCGGGCGTCAAGAAATTCTTTATATGTTTCAAGATGTTCCGTCGTTGCCGCATTGACAACGGTCAATTCTTCAACCGCGTCTGCCAGCCCTTCGGCTGTCAGCTTTTCAGTGACATCCGCATCACGCCCGACAACCAATGCTTTGCCCAAACCGGCGCGTTGGTACATTACCGCAGCCCGCAGAACACGCGGATCGTCGCCTTCTGCAAAGACGACCGTTGACTGATTCGCGCGTGCACGGGCGTTCAAACTACGCAGGATTGACGCTGTCGGATCCATGCGGCTTTTCAATGCAGCCTCATATGCGTCCATGTCGACAATGGGCCGCCGCGCCACGCCGGTTTTCATACCTGCCCGCGCGACGGCTGTCGGGATACGGTGGATCAGACGCGGATCAAATGGGGTTGGAATAATATAATCGCGCCCGAAGGTCAGTTTTTTGCCGTAGGCCATCGCGACCTCGTCTGGCACGTCTTCACGGGCAAGCGCGGCGAGAGCCTCGGCGCAGGCGATTTTCATTTCGTCGTTGATGGCGCGGGCATGAATATCAAGCGCACCGCGAAACAGGTATGGAAAGCCCAGCACGTTGTTCACCTGGTTCGGGTAATCGCTGCGACCTGTGGCGACGATTGCATCTTCGCGCACGGCATGGGCATCTTCGGGGGTAATTTCAGGATCGGGGTTGGCCATCGCAAAAATCACAGGGTTTGGTGCCATGCTAAGCACCATTTCCTGTGTCACGGCCCCTTTGGCGCTGACGCCAAGAAAGACATCGCAGTCGACCATCGCTTCTTCAAGCGTTCGGGCATCCGTATGCGCGGCATGTGCAGATTTCCACTGGTTCATACCTTCGGTACGGCCTTGATAAATCACACCTTTTGTGTCGCACATAATGCAGTTGTCATGGGTCGCGCCCATGGATTTCAGCAATTCAAGACAAGCAATTCCGGCCGCACCGGCGCCATTCAGGACGATTTTAACTTCTTCGATCTTTTTGCCCGAAAGATGCAGCGCGTTCAGCAGGCCAGCGGCGCAAATCACAGCTGTTCCGTGCTGGTCGTCGTGGAAAACGGGGATATCCATTTCCTCTTTCAGACGCTGTTCGATGATAAAACATTCGGGCGCTTTGATATCTTCAAGGTTAATGCCGCCAAATGTTGGCCCCATCAGACGCACGGCGTTACAAAACGCATCGGGGTCTTCGGTGTCCAGCTCGATATCAATCGAATTCACATCGGCAAAGCGTTTGAACAGAACGGATTTCCCTTCCATCACCGGTTTGCCGGCCAGCGCCCCAAGGTTCCCAAGACCCAAAACCGCTGTGCCATTAGACACAACCGCAACCAAATTGCCCTTGTTTGTATAATCATAGGCGGTAGCCGGATCACGGTGGATTTCTTCGCATGGGATCGCGACGCCGGGGGAATAGGCCAGCGACAAATCGCGCTGGGTGGTCATCGGCACGGTTGCCTGAATTTCCCATTTGCCCGGGTTTGGCTGCATGTGGAATTGCAGCGCATCTTCGCGGGTCATTTTTGTCTTGGCCATCTTTATCCCCTTATTGGTCCGACATTCATAGCGGTTTCTCGATTGAACCCGCAACGGGTTCGTTTCGGGGTTTCGTCGCTAACATTGGCTCGGTAATGTCGGGGCCGATGATGCGGGGGCATGCATGAGCACCAATAAATCCAATGTCACGCCAATGATGGCGCAATTCCTTGAGATCAAAGCAGAGCATCCGGACGCGCTGCTATTTTACAGGATGGGCGACTTTTACGAGATGTTCTTTGACGATGCGGTTGCCGCAGCCGAAGCTTTGGACATCGCGTTAACCAAACGCGGCAAACATGACGGCGAAGATATTCCCATGTGCGGTGTGCCGCATCACGCCGCCGAAGGTTATTTCCTGACCCTGATCCGCAAGGGGTTCCGTGTCGCTGTTTGCGAACAAATGGAAAGCCCCGCAGAGGCCAAAAAGCGCGGCTATAAGTCCGTGGTCAAACGCGAGGTCGTGCGCCTTGTGACCCCCGGCACTTTGACCGAAGATTCACTGCTTGATGCACGCCGCCACAACTTTCTGGCGGCCTATGCGGTGATCCGTGATCAGGGCGCGTTGGCTTGGGTCGATATTTCCACCGGCGCGTTTCACGTGATGCCGTGCAGCGGGGCGCAGCTTGGCCCCGAACTGGCGCGATTGACCCCGCGCGAAGTGATCGTCGTTGACGGATCTGATACGCATTGGGCTGAAACAGTGTCTGAAAACGGCGCTACGCTGACCACTTTGGGTGCTTCCGCATTTGACAGCACATCGGGCGAAAAACGGCTGTGCAGTCTTTATAAGGTTGGGTCGCTGGACGCGTTTGGCGGGTTCTCGCGGGTTGAAATTTCGGCCATGTCAGCGGTGGCAGAATACCTTGATATCACGCAACGCGGAAACCTGCCGTTGCTGCGCCCCCCTGTGCAAGAAGGGCAATCTGCCGCAATGCAGATTGACGGCGCAACCCGCCGTTCGCTGGAATTGACGCAGGCGATGGCGGGCGGCAAGCAAGGGTCGCTTTTGCACTGTATTGACCGCACCGTGACCGCTGGCGGCGCGCGCCTTTTGGAGCGGCGTTTGTCGTCGCCCTCTTGCGCCCTGCCCGTCATTCACGCGCGGCTCGATTGCGTTGAATACTTAACCAAGAATACGCAGCTGACCGCCGATATTCGCGACCAGCTGCGTCAGGTGCATGATCTGGACCGCGCATTGTCACGGCTTGCGCTTGATCGCGGCGGCCCACGCGACATGGCCGCCATTCGCAACACATTGGGGCAGGCAGACAGGCTGGCGCAGGTCATTCCCGCCGGTCTTCCCGATACTTTAGCCACCGCGGCGCGCGATCTGACCGGGCACGACGATCTGTTGGATCTGCTCGACAATGCGTTGATCGCCGAACCGCCCCTGCTGTCGCGTGACGGCGGGTTCATTGCACCTGGCTATGACGCCGAACTGGACGAGGTGCGCAAGCTGCGTGACGAAGGGCGGTCTGTCATCGCCGCCATGCAAGCGCAGTTTATAGAACTGTCGGGTATCGCGTCGCTCAAGATCAAGCATAACAATGTGCTGGGCTATTTTATCGAAACCACGGCGACCCATGCTGAAAAAATGTTGGCGGCACCCCTGAACGAAACGTTTATCCACCGCCAGACGACCGCCAATCAGGTGCGATTTACGACAGTGGAGCTGTCGGAAATCGAAACGCGAATATTGAACGCAGGCGGACGCGCGCTTGAGATCGAAAAGAGACTCTATTCCAGCCTAACTCAGGCAATTGTCGCGCAATCCGGGCCTTTGGGTACATTGGCGCGGAGCCTTGCAGAATTCGATTTGACCGCCGCGCTGGCACATTTGGCAGTGGCGGAAAACTGGGTGCGGCCGACCGTCGACGACAGCCGCGCCTTTGCAATCAGCGGCGGGCGGCATCCGGTGGTCGAGGCCGCGCTGCAAAAAGCGGGACAGCCATTTATCGCCAATGATTGCGGGTTAACCGAGGCGCCGATTTGGTTGCTGACCGGTCCGAATATGGCGGGTAAATCAACGTTCCTGCGCCAAAACGCGCTGCTGGCGATCCTTGCCCAAATGGGTGGGTTTGTGCCTGCCGCCGCCGCGCATATCGGCATTGTCAGCCAGATTTTCAGCCGCGTCGGGGCATCCGATGACCTCGCGCGCGGGCGGTCCACATTTATGGTCGAAATGGTCGAAACTGCCGCGATCCTGAACCAAGCAGACGACCGCGCGCTGGTGATCTTGGATGAAATCGGGCGCGGCACGGCAACCTATGACGGGCTGTCGATCGCTTGGGCCACTTTGGAACATCTGCACGATGTGAACCGCTGCCGTGCACTGTTTGCCACACATTACCACGAAATGTCCGCGCTTTCGAACAAACTGGACGGCGTCGAAAACGCGACCGTCACCGTCAAGGAATGGGACGGCGATGTAATTTTCCTGCACGAGGTCAAACGCGGGACCGCCGACCGCAGCTATGGCGTGCAGGTCGCGCGGCTGGCCGGATTGCCGCCTGCCGTCGTCGCGCGGGCCAAGGTCGTGCTAGAGGCGTTAGAACAAGGTGAACGGAGCGGCGGCACTGCGCAAAAAGCGTTGATCGATGATCTGCCGCTGTTTTCGGCAACCCCTGCGCCTGCCCCCGTGCAAGCCAAGGAATCAAAGGTCGAGGCAAGGTTGAAAGACGTTCTGCCCGATGAGCTGACACCGAAAGACGCGCTGGCGCTTATCTATGAATTGCGGGGCATGGTGTAGCTACCATCTTCCGCTTGCGCCGCCGCCGCTAGACCGTCCACCGCCGCGCGATCCGCTGCTGCTTGACCGTGTTTTTTGCGGAATGGTCGCGGTAACCGAATAGCCTGCATGACAATGGCGGCAATTATAGTAGGTTTCACGCAATCCCGAAGATGAATAGGTCGCGTGGCGGATAACGTGGCTTTTGCCTGTAACCGTGTTGTAGCCGCATTCGCGACAGGCACCGAATTTGGTGAAAAATGCCTTGTAGGATTCGATCTCGATATGGTCGCATGTGGCGCAGAACCAAACGTCATGATCCACGCTCGCAAGGTGTTCTTCGGCGATTTGGCCGGAAGAAAGCTGTTCGTCTTCGGTTTCTTCAAGATATTTCCGCAATCGCGAACCATCAACAGGGCAGTTGCGCGGCGCATTCCTGCGAAGACGGCGATACAGCTTACGGCCAAAATTTGCCGCTAGAATTAGGATAGAAACAACGCCAGCAATGACAAATACGATGAACTCTTTGGCTTTTTCACCGACTTTTTCCACGAACGGCTGCGGTTCAATGTTTCCCGTGACATGAGCAATAACCGCGTCGACCCCCGCCGCAATGCCGTCGGCATAGGCATCGCGCCTGAACTGCGGAACAATTGCATCGTCGATAATGCGCTGCATTGGCGCACTTAATGTACTGCCATAGCCTGCACCGACCTCGATGCGCAGTTCACGGTCATTGCGGGAAACCAGTAGCAGCAACCCATCATTGCGGTCGATGTCGCCAATGCCCCAAGCGTTGAAAAGCCCCGTAGCGAAAGGTTCAATCGCGCCGCTATGGCCATAATCGGACATCGCGTTGATTGTCAGAACCGTGAATTCAACACCGTCATCGGCGCGAAACCTGCGCAGGCGGTCACGCAGCTGGGCTTCTTGCGCGTGATCCAGCAGATCCGCGTAGTCGTTGACATAAAGGTCTTGGTCTTGCGGGTAGATTTGCGCAATCGCCGGGCCAATACAAAAAAGCAGGGCAAACAGCCCTGCTTTTATGCGGTTTATGATCATGCAGGTGTCGATGACACGCCAACCTGTGCCGCGCGCAGCAAACGGTCGTGCAGCATGAACCCTTCGGCGGCGACTTGAATGATTTCGCCGGTTTTTGTGCCGGGAAGCGGTGCTTCAAACATGGCTTGGTGGATTTTGGGATCAAATTTGTCGCCGACTTCGGGAACAATCGGATCAATGCCATGTTTTTTGAAGACGCTGATCAATTCGCGCATGGTCAATTCCACACCCTCAAGCAGGGCTGCGTTGGTTGCTTTGTCTGCGTCTTCGGCAGACTGCAACGCACGGCGCATGTTGTCATAAACAGGCAGCATATCGCGGGCCAGTTTGGACCCGCCATAGTTTTCAGCCTCGCGACGATCCCTGTCAGAGCGTTTGCGCATGTTTTCGGCATCAGCCAATGCGCGCATGAATTTATCTTTCAGCTCGTCACGCTCTGCGCGTAGCGCTTCGATTTCATCAAAGCCAGCTTCCGCCGCAAGATCCATTTCATCGCCTTCCGCAGCGAGTTCATCAAGACTTTGCAGTTGCTCTTCGTTGTCAGCCATCAATTTCTTCCTTTAGGAGCGGTCAGCAACTAGTTTGCCAATCCGCTGCGCAGTGTAGTTCACAATCGGGACGATCCGCCCATAGTTCAGGCGGGTCGGACCAATGACGCCCACGGCGCCAATTATCTTACGGTCGGCGTTCATATAAGGGGAAACGACCAGAGAGGAACCCGAAAGTGAGAACAATTTGTTCTCTGAGCCAATAAAAATGCGTACACCGTCGCCGTCCTCGGCCAAATCAAGGAATTGTGCGATATCGCGCTTGCGTTCAAGGTCGTCAAACAGGGTACGGATGCGCGCCAGATCGGCCTCGTTTTCGCCGTCAGCAAGCAGATTACCACGCCCGCGCACGATCAACCTTTCGCTAGATTGGCCTTCGTTATCCCAAAGCGCGTAGCCGTTTTCGACCAGTTCGGCCGCAAGACTGTCAATTTCGCGACGGCGGGCTGCAATTTCTCGCGCGATGACCTTGCCAAGCTCGGACAGCGTATGGCCTTCGGCGATGGCGTTCAGGAAATTTGCAGCCTCGCGCATGGATGATGGCGTTTGTCCGGCGGGCGGCGTGAAAATGCGGTTTTCAACGTGACCGTCCGCAAAAACCAGCACGACAAGGGCACGTTCACGCGACAAGGACACAAAATCAATATGTTTGATCGCCGCTTCATGTTTTGGCGTCAAAACAAGGCTCGCGCCGTGGGTCACACCGGAAAGCGCCTGCCCGACCTGATCCAGCATCGCATTCACATCTGTTTCATTGCCGCCAAGTGTGCGGTCGATCGTTTGGCGGTCTTTGCCATCAAGATTACCCACCTCAAGCAACCCATCCACAAACATCCGCAAACCCAATTGCGTCGGGATACGCCCCGCGCTGACGTGGGGGCTATTCAATAACCCGAGATATTCAAGGTCTTGCATCACGTTCCGGATGGTTGCCGCGCTTACCTTTTCGGTAAAGTCACGGGTCAATGTGCGCGACCCGACCGGATCACCGGTTTCAAGATAGCCTTCAACAACGCGACGGAATACCTCGCGCGAACGTTCGTTCATTTCGGCAATATTGGGCTTTTGATCGGGCATATCATCCTCGGGTGAAGGCTACGCAATTAAAACGAAGTCAGGCCCGGCGTCAATCGGGCTTGGATTTCATATGTGGGCAGCGTATCCCAATCAGGAAACCAAAAGGAGTGATCCCATGCGCCCATCCGGCCGCCAAACCAACGAAATGCGTAAAATCTCTATTGAAACGGATGTGACCATGCATGCGGAAGGCTCTTGCCTGATCAAATGCGGCAATACACATGTTTTGTGTACAGCGACCATTGATGCGCGCGTTCCGCCGTTTTTGAAAAATTCCGGACTTGGTTGGGTCACCGCCGAATACGGGATGCTGCCGCGCGCAACAAACACGCGGATGCGTCGCGAAGCCAAAGAAGGGCAATCAGGAAGAACGCAGGAAATTCAACGGCTTATTGGTCGGTCACTGCGTGCAGGTGTGGACCGCGTGGCGCTTGGCGAACGCCAGATCGTGATTGATTGCGACGTAATACAAGCAGACGGCGGCACCCGCTGTGCATCTATCACCGGTGGTTGGGTCGCGCTGAAACTGGCCGTGCAAAAGCTGATGAAAGCGGGCGATGTGATTTCTGACCCGCTGATCAATCCGGTCGCTGCAGTCTCGTGCGGCATTTATGCGGGGCAAACGGTGCTTGATCTGGATTACCCCGAAGATAGCGAAGCAGGCGTCGACGGTAATTTTGTGATGACCGGCGGCAAGTTGGTCGAAGTCCAGATGTCTGCCGAAGGGTCAACATATACGCGCGCGCAAATGGATGCGCTGCTTGATTTGGCAGAAAAAGGCGTGTCGGAATTGACCGCCGCACAATTGGCGGCCGTCAGCTAATGCGTCGCTTTGAAGGCAAAGAACTG
Organism: Yoonia tamlensis; assembly: GCF_900115105.1. Classification (GTDB taxonomy): domain Bacteria; phylum Pseudomonadota; class Alphaproteobacteria; order Rhodobacterales; family Rhodobacteraceae; genus Yoonia; species Yoonia tamlensis. The sequence goes on along the minus strand of NZ_FOYP01000002.1, from coordinate 317,195 downwards.
GTGATTGCGACCCACAACAAAGGGAAGCTGCAAGAGATCGCGGATCTGCTAAAACCCTTTGGTGTTGCGCTGTCATCCAACGATGATCACGGGCTGCCTGAACCCGATGAGACCGAAACGACATTTGTCGGGAACGCGCGGATCAAAGCCCATGCCGCCGCAAAGGCGACGGGGCTGCCCGCGCTTGCCGATGACAGCGGGATCGAAATAGACGGGCTAAACGGCGCGCCAGGTGTTTACACTGCCGACTGGGCGGAAACGCCGGACGGGCGCGATTTTGTGATGGCGATGGAGCGGAGTTGGGCCGAATTAGAGTCTGTTTCTGCACCCTACCCGCGTACCGCGCGGTTCTGTTGTACGCTGGTTCTTGCGTGGCCGGATGGCCATGACGAGGTGTTCCCCGGTGTAATGCCTGGCCAGATTGTATGGCCGATGCGCGGCAAACAAGGCCACGGATATGACCCGATTTTCCAGCCAGAGGGCTATGACATCACATTTGGCGAAATGGACCGCTGGGAAAAGAACAAAATCAGCCACCGTGCCGATGCGTTCAAAAAACTGATTGCAGGTTGTTTTGCCTGAGGATTGGGAACACGGGGGGTTCGGGCTCTATATCCATTGGCCGTTCTGTCAGGCCAAATGCCCCTACTGTGATTTCAATAGCCACGTTGTTGCACAGATTGATCAGGCAGCATGGCGCGATGCCTATCTGAGCGAGATTGACCGGATCGGTGCCGAAACCCAAGGGCGCGTCTTGAAATCCGTCTTTTTCGGTGGCGGCACGCCAAGCATGATGGACCCTGATCTGGTTGATGCGATCCTGACCAAGGTGCGCGCGACATGGCCGATGGCCAATGATATTGAAATTACGCTTGAAGCGAACCCCACTTCTGTCGAAGCCGGTCGCTTTGTCGGGTATCGGGATGCAGGTGTGAACCGCGTTTCCATGGGAATTCAGGCCCTGAATGACGCAGATTTGCGTGCGCTGGGCCGCCTTCACAGCGCCCAAGAGGCGCTGACGGCCTTCAGCACGGCCAGAGAGACGTTTGATCGGGTGAGTTTTGACCTGATTTACGCCCGTCAGGGGCAATCTTTGGCTGATTGGCGAGCAGAATTGACGAAAGCGCTGGGCTTGGCCATCGATCACCTGTCGCTTTATCAGCTGACAATCGAAGACGGGACGGCATTTGGGGATCGTTATGCCGCCGGAAAACTGCGCGGTTTGCCCGACGATGATACGGCGGCAGATATGTATGCGTTAACGCAAGAGGTTTGCGCCGCTACAGGGTTTGACGGCTATGAAGTTTCCAACCATGCGCGCCCCGGATTCGAGAGCATCCACAACCAGATTTACTGGCGCTATGGAGATTACGCCGGCATTGGACCGGGCGCGCATGGACGGTTGACCTTGGGCGGACAACGGCTTGCCACTGAAGCGCCGCTGGCCCCGATGCAATGGCTGGCACAGGTAAACCGGACAGGAAATGGCGACAGCCTGCGCAGCCCGTTAACGGCGGATGATCAGATTTCCGAGATGCTTTTGATGGGAATGCGGCTGCGCGAAGGCGTATCACTGGAGCGCATGAGCATCGCAGATAATGCCATAATTAGCAAAAATATCAATGGGCTAATCGAAATGGATATGGTCGTGAAGCAAGATAGCCGGCTCTTGCTTACGCCAAAGGGACGCCCCGTACTAAATGCCGTGCTGCGTGCGTTACTGGCGGATTAGCCACCTGACAGCGCGCGCAAGAGATCGTCCAGCTGGTCAAGCGATTTATAGCTGATGACCAGTTTTCCGCCCTCTTCTCCGGCTTTATGATCGATTGTTACTTTCATCTTGAGCGTGGCGCTAAGCTCGTTTTCAATTTGAATAGTATCGGCATCTTTTGCGACAGGGGCGCCAGGTACAGAGCGGCGTTTGAGCGCGGGGCCCTTTTTCACCAGTTTTTCGGTTTCACGCACCGAAAGATTGCGCTGAATGACCTCGCGGGCGATTTCCTTGGCGCGATCATTGCCGACCATTGCGCGGGCGTGACCGGCTGACAATTGGCCCTGCGCCAGATAGGATTGGACTTCTTCCGGAAGATTCAAAAGACGTAGCAGATTCGCGATATGACTGCGGCTTTTACCCAGTGCCGTGGCAAGCTGTTCTTGGGTATGGCCAAAACGATCCATGAGTTGGCGGTAACCTGCGGCCTCGTCCACGGCGTTCAGATCATCGCGTTGAATGTTTTCGATAATCGCAACTTCGAGAACTTCGGTATCTGTATATTCACGCAAAAGCACAGGAACTTCGTGCAATTTGGCCATTTGCGCTGCGCGCCAACGGCGTTCGCCAGCTACAATTTCATAAGTTTTTGGATTATTGGGAGAAACGCGAACGATCAGCGGTTGAATAATCCCTTTTTCGGCGATTGATGCGGCAAGGTCATTTAGCGCCTCATCGCGGAATGTACGCCGCGGCTGATCGGGGTTCGGCACCACATGTTCAACCGGCACATACATATCCGGACGGCGCGCGCTGTTGATCGAAGTGTCATCCTGACCGACATCAGACATCAAAGCCGAGAGACCGCGGCCCAAGCCACGCGATTTTTTAGCATTGCCGACCATGATTTAAACCCTTTTTTTCATATTCTTTTGAATGACTTCGCGCGCAAGTGCGCGGTAGGCCATCGCCCCTTTGGACGCGCTATCATATTCCAGCACCGGCATGGAAAAGGACGGCGCCTCGCTTAGGCGGACATTACGCGGAATGACTGTCTTAAAGACCATATCGCCCATGTTCTGACGCGCATCTTCTTCCACCTGAATCGACAGGTTGTTGCGGCTGTCGTACATGGTCAAGACGATCCCTTCGATCCGCAGATCGGCATTTGCCGATTGCCTGACGTCGCGCACAGTCAGGATAAGCTGCGACAGGCCTTCGAGGGCAAAAAATTCGCTTTGGAGCGGCACCAATATTGAATCGGCGGCGACCATCGCGTTCACCGTCAAGATATTGAGAGATGGCGGGCAGTCGATCAATATATAGTCGTATTTTGCGACAGCATCGGCGGCATCATGCAGGACGTAGCGCAACAAAAAGCTGCGTTTTTCATTGTCCATGAGTTCAATGTCTGCCGAGCTGAGGTCGGTCGTTGCCGGAATGATAGATAGGTTCTTGATTGATGTCGGAACCGCGGCTTCGTCCATCGTCGCTTCGCCTGAAAGCAGGTCGTATGTTGTAATGCCACGCTGGTCATGCTCAATGCCGAGCCCGGTTGATGCATTCCCCTGCGGGTCAAGATCGATGAGGAGTACTTTCTTGTTTTTTTCGGCAAGGGCTGCGCCAAGGTTGATTGTCGTTGTGGTCTTGCCGACGCCGCCCTTCTGGTTCGCTACCGCGATGATTTTGCAGCTATTTACTGGCACGAGATATCCCTTTGACAACAAGAATCTGTGCATGAGGATCGGTCAAACTCGGTGAGTCTTCAAGCGCAAACCGCCAGTTATCCCTTGCGGCAGCGACTTCCTCGCTTGCCTTCTTGCCCTTGTGAAGAATTGCAATTCCTGCCGGATTGAGGTGACGATCTACATATGGCAACAACGTAGATAAGGTGGAAAGTGCGCGCGCAGATACAATATCTGCATCTTGGGGTGGCGCAACTTCTATCCTATCCGCAATTACTGTGGCCGGAATCCGAAGCTCTCGGATTGCCGTGCGCAGGAATGTCGCCTTTCTCAGATCGCTTTCGATCAACACAAATTCTGCGTCTGGCTGCTTTTCTTTACCAATAATGGCAACAACAATCCCCGGAAAGCCGCCGCCGCTGCCAATATCGACCCATTTTTCGAAACTGTTCGGGGCTGATGCATAAATTTGCGCAGAATCAATGATGTGTCGCTCCCACAGGGTCTCAACTGTGCTCGGAGAAATAAGATTGATTTTGACAGTCCACTTGCGGACAAGGTTTGCAAACTCCTGCAAGCGATCAATTGTTTCACGTGAAACATTCGCCCCACCCAAGTCATGTCTCATTTTAGCTCCCGGTCTTTGCCTTCAGGCCACGCTTGATCGCCGCCACCACCAACATCAGCCCCGCTGGGGTCATGCCTTCGATCCTGCCCGCTTGCGCGATATCACCGGGGCGTATCAATTCCAGCTTGGTCGCCAATTCGTTAGAAAGACCACGGATTGCCCGATAGTCGAATCCGGTTGGAATCACCTGCTTTTCATCGCGCTCCATTGCCGTAACATCGGATTGTTGGCGCTGAACGTAATGCGCGTAAAGGGCATCTTTCTTGATTTGGTCCTGTACGTCTGCGGGGATACTTGCAACTTCTGGCGCCAAGACTGCCAGTTGTTCAAAATCAAAATCCGTCAGCTCCAGAGCTTCTAACGCCGAACGCCGCGGCCCGCCCGTATTAAGATTTGCACCCTGTTCTGCAATATCCCGTGCTGAAAGCGAAATCTGTGTAAGCGTTTCTTGTGCCCGCGTAATCTTTTCCATTTTATCCGAGAAATGCGCCCATCGCGCGTCGCCGACACAGCCAATGTTGCGCCCAAGTTCGGTAAGTCGTTGGTCCGCGTTATCTGCACGAAGCGAAAGCCGGAATTCTGCGCGCGAGGTAAACATGCGGTAAGGTTCCGACACCCCTTTGGTAATCAGATCATCGACCATCACACCAATATAGGATTGGCGACGACTAAAGGTAATCGCCGGCGCCCCGAGCGCCGCTGCTGCAGCATTAAGTCCAGCCACCAAACCCTGCGCTGCTGCCTCCTCATATCCGGTCGTGCCATTGATTTGCCCAGCCAAATAGAGCCCCGGAACATTGCGCAACTCTAACGTTGACGAAAGCGAACGCGGGTCAACATAATCATATTCAATCGCATATCCAGGCTGCAAAATCCTAGCGTTTTCAAGGCCATATATTGATTTTACATAGTCTTCCTGCACGGCTTCGGGCAAGGATGTCGAAATGCCGTTTGGATAGACGGTATGATCATTGACCCCTTCGGGTTCCAAAAAGATCTGATGAGATATCTTGTCAGCAAACCGCACAACTTTGTCTTCAATCGAGGGGCAGTAGCGCGGACCGACTCCTTCGATATGGCCGCCATACATCGCCGATCGATGAAGATTTTCACGGATGATTTCGTGCGTGCGTTCGTTTGTATGGGTAATCCCACAGTCAATCTGAGGTGCAGACACGCCTGTAGACATGAACGAAAATAGTGTTGGGTCGCTGTCGCTTGGCTGCTTTTCTAGCAGGTCCCAGTTGATTGTGCGCCCGTCAATCCGCGGCGGCGTTCCGGTCTTGAGCCGTCCAAGATCCAGATCAAAACTATCCAGTCTTTCAGCCATCTTAACGGCGGGCTTGTCACCCATGCGTCCACCGGGTCGCGATACATCGCCGATATGGATCACGCCACGCAAGAATGTACCTGTTGTCAGAATTACACTGCTTGCTGTTAGGGTCTGTCCGTTGCCCAGCACAACACCGGAAACACGGTCGCCCGCCATTACTAGGTCAACGGCTTCACCTTCAATGATCGACAAACCATCAACCATATCTAGTTCGGTTTGCATCGTAGAGCGGTATATTTCGCGGTCAGCTTGTGCGCGCGGCCCTTGCACCGCGGGCCCCTTCTTGCGGTTCAACAGTCGAAATTGGATCCCTGCGCGATCGGCAACGCGGCCCATTACACCATCTAGTGCATCAATTTCACGCACCAGATGGCCTTTACCCAGACCGCCAATTGCCGGGTTACATGACATGACGCCAATGGACTGTTTTGTTAGTGTAACCAAGGCGGTACGCGCGCCCATCCGCGCTGCTGCATGTGCAGCCTCGGCCCCAGCGTGGCCGCCGCCAATTACGATCACGTCAAAATCACAATGTTTCACGTGAAACACTCCTATTTCCCGATGCAGAAGCTCGAAAATATTTCATCAAGTACCTGTTCTACATCAACACGTCCAACAAGGCTATCCACTGCACGAATTGCTGACCGAAGCTCTTCCGCAATCAAATCAGCCATCGCGTGATGCCCCGACATTCCAGCCTCTGCAGCTTGCAAATATACAATTGCCTGCAGCATTGCGACGCGATGCCGCTCGCGCATAGCAACCCCAACTGACGCCACCCGTTGCTGTAGCATATCAGAAATATGCGCCACCAGTTCATCCACACCCGCGCCGGTCCGGCCGGACACAGCGATACCTTCGCCAACCGATAAATCAGACTTGGCGCGAACAATAATATCACTGTCCCCTATATCTAGTGGAACGTCATCTTCGGCCAACAACATATGCACACGTATGTCGGCCCGTGCTGCGCGTTCCTTGGCCCGTTCAACGCCCAAACCCTCAACAAGATCATCCGTCTCGCGCAGTCCTGCGGTATCAAGAAGCGTGACAGCAATCCCGTCAAGATCAAGCTTCACCTCGATCACATCGCGCGTTGTTCCAGCAATTTCAGTGACAATCGCAACCTCGCGCCCGGCAATCCGGTTAAGTAATGTTGATTTACCGACATTCGGCGCCCCGATTATCGCCACCTCGAAACCGTCGCGCAGCCTCTCCGCTACGCGAACACCTTCGGCCTCTCGCTGCATCTCCCGCTGGACATCTCCAATTAGCGCACAAACTTCGGGCGTCACGTCAACTGGCACCTCTTCGTCGGCAAAATCTATCGTTGCCTCCAAAAGGGCAGCCGCGCGAATTAGCTTCACCCGCCACCCGTCGGCCAGATTACCAAGCGCCCCTGAAAAGACGCGCACCGCCTGCTTACGCTGGCTTTCCGTTTCGGCGTCAATCAGATCAGCCAGACCTTCGACCTGCGCAAGATCCAGCTTTCCGTTCTCCAATGCGCGGCGGGTGAATTCTCCTGCTTCGGCCGGGCGCAAATCCGGATCATTGCCAAGTTCATAAAGAACCGAAGCCAGCACCGCCGGGCTGCCATGCAAATGCAGTTCGACAACCTCTTCACCGGTAAAGCTTTTGCCCTCGGCAAACCGCAATACAAATGCTTCGTCAAGCAGCTCGCCAGCGGCATCCCGCAGCACCCGCACGCCGCGGCTTTTCGGCACATCGCCCATAAGACGCTGCGCAGCACTGACTGACTTGGATCCAGACAAACGGACAACAGCAACGCCAGCGCGCCCCTTTGCCGTTGCCAAGGAAAATATCGTATCCATTATTCAACCCATTGTCTTATAACAATAAGTTACGTGTTCATTGAATCGAAGAAATCCGAATTTGTCTTGGTCTGTTTCAGCTTCCCGATCAGGAATTCGATCGCATCGGTTGTCCCCATCGGATTCAAAATCCGCCGCAACACATAAGTCTTTGCCAAATCGCTCTTATCAACTAGCAGCTCTTCCTTACGCGTACCGGATTTCAGAATGTCCATTGCCGGGAACACGCGCTTGTCTGCAACCTTGCGATCCAGAACAATCTCAGAGTTGCCAGTCCCTTTGAATTCTTCAAAGATAACTTCATCCATCCGCGATCCGGTATCAATCAGGGCCGTCGCAATAATCGTCAGCGATCCGCCTTCTTCGATATTGCGCGCAGCACCAAAGAACCGCTTGGGCCGCTGCAAGGCGTTCGCATCAACACCGCCGGTCAAAACCTTGCCCGACGAAGGCACAGTCGTGTTAAATGCCCGACCCAGTCGTGTGATCGAATCCAGCAAAATGACGACGTCGCGTTTGTGTTCAACCAGACGTTTTGCTTTCTCGATAACCATCTCGGAAACAGCCACGTGCCGCGTTGCCGGCTCGTCAAAGGTCGATGAAACGACTTCACCCTTCACTGACCGTTGCATGTCGGTCACCTCTTCAGGGCGCTCGTCAATCAGCAAAACAATCAAATAGCATTCCGGATGGTTCTTCTCGATCGAGTTCGCAATATTTTGCAGCAGAACCGTCTTACCCGTACGCGGCGGCGCCACAATCAAGGCACGTTGCCCCTTCCCGATCGGGGAAACCAGATCAATAATCCGCGCTGACCGGTCCTTGATCGTCGGATCTTCGACTTCCATTTTCAGCCGCTCGTCGGGATAAAGCGGCGTAAGGTTGTCAAATGCAACCTTGTGTTTTGCCTTTTCCGGATCTTCAAAATTGATCGCCTCAACAACAGTCAAAGCAAAATAACGCTCTGAATCATTTGGCTCTTTCATCACACCTTCGACGGTATCGCCGGTACGCAACGAATGTTTGCGGATCATATCCGGTGATACGTAAATATCATCCGGACCGGGCAAATAGTTCGCCTCTGGTGACCGCAAGAACCCGAACCCGTCTTGCAAGACCTCGAGCACACCATCGCCACCAATCACCCATTCTTCATCCGCGCGTTCCTTAAGGATGGCGAACATCATATCGCCTTTGCGCATGGTCGATGCGTTCTCGATCTCCAGCTCTTCGGCCAGTGATAACAGATCCTTGGGGCTTTGCGCCTTTAGGTCAGACAGGTTCAGACGGTGTAGTGACATGATAAAATCCAGCACTCGCCCTTGGGCCAGTGTCATTCAGTGATAGAAATGGAAAACGCTTCTCCCGGACGGGAGGCTGCAACGCATATACGCAAGGCACGCTGTTAAGTCAACGCGCCGCTAGAACGGTCGTACAATCACCGCAATGACGATCACCACCATCAGCACTGTCGGCACCTCATTGGCAAGCCTGTACACCCGCCCCGAACGCGTGTTCACCCCTGCCGCGAACTCTTTGCGGCGCTTGCTTAACCAGCCGTGAAACCCGCTCATCAGGATTACCGCGATGATCTTGGCCCATGACCAGACCGATCCCCAATCAAACGCCCCCGTCGCCAGCATTAGCAACCCCGCAATCCATGCGACCGTCATCGCGGGATTGATGATCACGCGCAGCAATTTGCGTTCCATGATTTGAAAGGTTTGATCAAGCTCTGACCCGATCTCGGCCCGCTCTGCATGATAAACAAACAAGCGCGGCAAATAGAACATACCTGCCATCCATGAAATCACAGCCATAATATGGATCGCTTTGATCCATTGATAATAGGGCATCAGGAATTCAAACATGTTTTGCCTCGCTCTCGGTCTGCGCTTCTTAATAAATATATATAGAAAGAAAAGATGTTGTTGTTATTAGTGTTCGCGTTTTCTGTGGTTTGTTTTTTCATCCGCAGACTTATCCCAAGGCAAGCAACATAAATCTGCACAGAAGATAAACCGGATGGATGGTAATTTACACATATATATCAAATACTTAAAACTGAAAATTTTCTCGTAAAATCGAGGTTTGTCACATTGACTCTGCTTTCGGCTACGATTCTTCCACAGGGGCGACTTATACTTTCCCACGGTGGAAAAATCGGCATAAGAGGTGGCACAACTTGTGACTTTCGCACAGGCTTTTGATTTGCAGGTCTTATCCCTTCGACTACCCGCAGGCTGACACAGAATTTTTCCAAAGGGTTATCCACATGGCGGCTCCGATCATCTTGGCATCAGGCTCCGAAATTCGCGCAACATTGCTGCGCAATGCGGCTGTTTCTTTTACCGTAGTCAAGGCACGGATCGACGAAGACATGATCCGCCAGTCACTCATCGCCGAAGATGCATCGCCCCGCGATATAGCCGACACATTGGCCGAACTCAAAGCACAGCGCGTCGCCGCCAAGCACCCTCAGGCGCTTGTGATCGGTTGCGATCAAATTCTCGCCAAGGAACGGCAGATTTTTTCAAAGCCCGGCTCGCCCGAACTGGCGATTGCACAGCTGCAATCCTTGCGGGGGCAGACGCATCAATTGCTCTCTGCGGCGGTGATCTACGGCGAAGGCAAACCGCTTTGGCGGCATGTCGGCGTTGTCAGGCTGCAAATGCGTGACGTAAGCGACACATATTTGCGCGATTATGTCGATCGGAACTGGGAAAGCATTCGCCACTCCGTCGGAGCCTATAAGCTGGAAGAAGAAGGCGTGCGTTTGTTTACACGCATTGATGGGGATTATTTCAACGTGCTGGGGTTGCCACTTTTGGAACTACTTTCATATCTGACATTGCGCGGGGAATTGCCATCATGACCGACACTCCGCGTGCCTGTGTCATTGGCAATCCGATCTCGCATTCCTTGTCACCAAAACTGCATGGCTACTGGCTTGATCGCTATGACATCAAAGGATCCTACACCGCCTTGCAAGTAGCCGATCAAGACTTGGAAAAAACCCTGCGTGAATTGCCTGCACAGGGGTTTGTGGGCATGAATGTGACCCTTCCGCACAAAATGGCGGTCTTGGAGTTTGCAGATCAGATCACCGATCGTGCCACGCTGATTGGGGCCGCAAATACCCTGACATTCAAAGAAGACGGTCGCATTTTGGCCGATAATACAGATGGTTACGGGTTTATTGCAAATTTGCGCCAAGGCGCGCCGGATTGGGATCCCAAGGCGGGTCCGGCAATGATTTTTGGTGCAGGCGGTGCTGCGCGCGCGATTATCGTGGCGCTCGCCGATGCGGGTGTTCCCGAAATTATCATTTCCAACCGCACCCGCGCCAAGGCTGAAGCCCTGCGCGCGGATTTTGGCGCAAGGATCAGGGTCGTGGATTGGGTGCAGGCGGGTACGGCTTTGGCCGATGCAAACCTGCTGGTGAATACCACGTCGCTTGGCATGAAGGGCGCCGCTGATTTTAAGGTCTCGCTTGATGCTTTGCGCCCCGAAACGGTGGTGACTGATATCGTCTATAATCCACTGCGCACCCCGTTTCTGGATGCCGCCGAAGCCGTTGGCTGCACAGCCGTTGACGGGCTGGGGATGCTCTTGCATCAGGGTGTTCCGGGCTTTGAACGCTGGTTTGGCCAACGCCCCGAGGTCGACGAGGCCACCCGCAGGGCCGTATTGGCGTGACACATCGTTTGGGTCTGACCGGGTCGATTGGCATGGGCAAATCCACCACCGCCCAGATGTTCCGCGACGCCGGCGTGCCTGTCTGGGATGCAGACGCCACCGTTCATGAACTTTATGAAAAGGGCGGTGCGGCTGTGGCTCCGATTTCGGCGGTTTTTCCTGTGGCGGTTGTCGATAATCAGGTTTCACGTGAAACACTTAAGGAATTGATAAACCAAGACCCCAAGGTGCTGTTGCAGCTTGAAAACATCGTGCATCCGCTTGTTGCGGCCAGCCGTGAACAGTTCCTGAAAGATCATCCAGAACTGCTGGTTGTCTTTGATATTCCACTGCTTTTTGAAACCGGTGCCGACAGATGGCTCGATTCCGTTTTGGTTGTATCTTGTCCGGCAGAGGTTCAGAAAACACGGGTGATGGCGCGCGCTGGCATGACCGAAACGCAGTTTGAAACCATTCTTGCGCGGCAAATGCCAGATGCACAAAAACGGGCCCGCGCGGATCATATTATCGAAACGCTGACCCTAGACGGGACCGCGCTGGCCGTGCAAAACCTGATTGCAAAGCTAAAGGGGCCAGCCGATGCGCGAGATCGTACTTGATACCGAAACAACCGGATTTGAACCTGCTGACGGCGACCGCATCGTTGAAATCGGCGCGATTGAACTGATCGGTCATATGCCCACGGGCCGGACCTATCACCAATATATCAACCCCCAACGGTCCATGCCCGCCGAAGCCTTTGGCGTGCACGGGATCGGCCCTGATCTGCTAGAACCGCCACAAGACCCGAAACCCGGTCAAGTCATTTTGCGCGACAAACCAGTATTCAAGGACATTGCGCAAAGCTTTGTCGATTTTGTCGGTGATGCGCGTATGGTCATCCACAACGCGGCGTTTGATATCAAATTTCTGAATGCTGAACTGGGCACACTTGGCTACCCAGCGTATAAAATGGACCAAGCCTTAGACACATTGGCCATCGCACGCCGCAAATTCCCCGGATCGCCCGCGTCACTGGATGCGCTGTGCCGCCGCTTTGGCATCGACAATTCTTCGCGGACCTTGCACGGCGCGTTGCTTGACAGTGAAATTCTGGCAGAGGTCTATCTGGAACTGATCGGCGGGCGGCAGCCGGATTTCGCGCTTGCCTCGGACGGGCGGACAAAAACCAGCAGCAATCAATCAGATGAATGGCGCCCTTCGGCGCGCCCGCAACCGCTTGCGTCGAAACGCACAGAGGCGGAAACCGCCGCCCATGCTGCCTTTGTCGACAAGCTGGGCGACGAAGCTTTGTGGAAAAAGCTTAGTTAACTGTTTCTTTTGCTTTTTCAGCTTCGGCGCGACGCGCCAGTTCAGACCGGTAAAGCGCAACAAAATCAATTGTTTCAAGGTTCAGCGCGGGGAAACCACCGTCGCGGGTGATATCGCTGACAATGCGGCGCAAGAACGGGAATGTGATGCGCGGGCATTCGATTAGCAGGTAGGGGTGCATCTGTGCATCCGGCACACCTTCGATATGGAACACGCCCGCATATTCGATTTCCAGAACGAACAGCGGCTCGCCTTTTTCTTTGGTCTTGCTGGTGATGTTCAGCTTTGTGATGACCTCGTACTGGTTGTCCGCAGTACGCTTGCGCGCATCAAGGTTCACCTGCACCTGAATTTCAGGTTGCGCGTCGCCAGAAACACCCTTTTGCGCGAGGATGTTTTCGAACGACATGTCGCGGATGTATTGCGCCATCACGCGGCTTTTGACTTGGGCGGGTTGTGCGGCTGCTGCGGCACCGTTTTCTGGGGTATCAGACATTATAAACTGCTCCGGTTAAATTCTGTTGGCGTTTTCCTAACAGCCAATCTGGCAAGGCTCAATGCTGTGTCCATCCAGATGGGGTATGTGTCGGTTTTTTATCTCCGGTGACGTCCTGAAAATCACCGTCAATGACCTGATCTTGGGGGTGTTGCGGCTGCGGCTGCGCGGAGCCCGCGCTAAATCTTGCGACTTTTACCTTTGAACGCCCCCAAGCATATGCAGCTTGGCGCACTTTTGGCACAAGCAGCGCAAGCCCGACAATATCCGTGAAAAAGCCAGGCGTCAGCAACAATGCACCAGAAAACAGGATCATGGCCCCATTTGCCAATGGCTCGGTCGGGTCTTGCATGTCGGAAAACGATCTTTGCAGTTTCCCAAGTTCGCGTAGCCCTTGCAGTCGTACCAGATAAGACCCCGCAACTGCCGTGGTCAGCACAATAAGAAGCGTCCACCAGATACCGATAATACCACCAACCTGAATGAACAGGGCGATTTCGATCATGGGGACCGCGATAAATGCAAGCAATAGCCACATGGGTGGGGCGCCTTTCTAAACTTGTTCCGGGCAAGGTGGACTTGGCCCTGTGCAGCACCTACATAGGGATTGAACGGGCATTTTTCCATGCCCTCCCTTGATCGAGGCCCTGATGAACTCTTTTGTTGAACTCTTGGTGCTTGCTGGCATCGCCGTTTTTTTGATCCTGCGCTTGCGTGGCGTTTTGGGGACGCGGGAAGGTTTTGAAAAACCCGTTGCCCGCCAACCTCAAGAAAACCACCGTCGCAAGGCAAATCTCGAACTTGTGCAAGACGGGCCGGATCTTGATATCACTGACCACGTTGCCGAAGACACCCCTGCCGCATCCGCGCTTGCCGCGATGAAACGGGTTGACCCTGCGTTTAACGTCTCCGAATTTCTGGGCGGTGCCCGCGCGGCCTATGAAATGATCCTGATGGCCTTTGAAAACGGCGATCTGGACCAGATCAAACCCTTCATTTCCGATGATGTCTACGAAGCCTTTGCTTTCGTCGTCGAAGATCGCAAAGCCAAAGGGCTGACCGTTGATGCCACATTTATCGGGGTCAGCGACATGACGCTTGTCACTGCCGAATTTGACGACACAACCAAAGAGGCGGATATTTCCGTGCGCTTTAAGTCCGAAATGACATCTGTCGTCCGCGATAACGGCGGCGATATCGTCGAAGGCAGCGACAAAGAAGTAAAACGCCAGAAAGATACATGGACATTCTCGCGCGTGATGGACGCGGGTGATCCAAACTGGAAACTGGTCGCAACCGGCGAATAAGGTGCAGGCAGGCGATGGCCGGACTGACATATGAAAAACAATCCTACGCGGATTTGAATGGATGGGCGGCTGATGATCATCAGGCCGCCCTTGATGTTTTTCTGAACACAAGTCCAACGTGGGCAGATAGGGCCTTGGCCGCCGCGTCACCCCGCACATTCTTCGAAGACCATTTCCAGCCGGTTTTAATCACCGACAGCGCGCCGATGGTGTTCACCGGCTATTTTGAACCTGAACTAATCGGGTCACGCGAACAGACTGCGCAGTTCAATATTCCGGTCTATGGCATGCCGGCAGACCCCGCCGAATTCAGCCGCCGCCAAATCGAAGAAGACGCGCCATTCGCGGATCAAGGGCTAGAACTTGCGTTTCTGTCCGACCCTGTTGATCTGTTTTTTCTTCAGGTGCAGGGATCGGGGCGGATTTCCCTGCCTGACGGGACAATGCTGCGCTTGGGTTATGCGGGTAAAAACGGGCGGGATTATACCTCGGTCGGCAAAATCCTGATTGCGCGTGGTGTCGCGGATGTGAACCCTGACACAATCCGCAAATGGGTCCATGATAATGGCGCTGCCGGGCAGGCGCTGCTTTGGGAAAACGAAAGCTACGTGTTTTTTCGCGAAATCACCGAAACCCTCGCAGATCAAGGCCCGATTGGCGCGATGGGAAAATCCATCACGGCTGGCCGTTCAATTGCCGTTGATCCCGCTTGCACCCCGCTTGGCGCGCCGGTCTGGATCGAACGCCACGCAATGCAGCGCCTGATGGTGGCCCAAGATACCGGATCTGCGATCAAAGGCGCGCAGCGCGCTGACATTTTCTTTGGCACGGGCGCTCGGGCGGGCGAACTGGCAGGGCAAGTCAATGACGGCGGGCGCATGATTACATTGCTGCCGCATGCGGACGCGCAAAGATTATGCGGGGGGATGCCCTGATGCGCCGCCCCCGTAATCTGTCCGAAGAAGAACGTGCCCTTTGGGACCGCGTAGCCGAACGCGCCGTACCGCTTGACCCCAAAGCCCCCGCTGCCGCGCCAAAACCCGCCAAGCCAAAACCAAAACCGCGCGATATTCATACTGCACCTTTGCCGCACTTCAAGGTTGGTGCCAAAGCCGATGTGCACCGCCCGCATGATATTTTGCCCAGCGTCACAGAACGCCTGCACCGCGCGCCCGTGCACATGGATCACAAATCCTTTGGTAAAATGCGGCGCGGGAAACTGGTGCCCGAAGCGCGGATCGACTTGCACGGGATGACGATGAACGAAGCCCACCCCGAACTGGTTGCGTTTATTCTTGGATCACACGCGATCGGGCGGCGGCTGGTTCTGGTGATTACAGGCAAGGGCAAAGACCGTGATGATGGCGGCCCGATCCCCACGCGCCACGGTGTTTTGCGCCATCAAGTGCCGCAATGGCTGGCGCTTCCGCCGCTGAACCACGCGATTTTGCAGGTCACGCCCGCCCATCTGAAACACGGTGGACATGGCGCCTATTACGTCTATCTACGGCGCACGCGGTAGCCGGATCGTGGCCGCGCGTAATGCGGGGATCATGACGATGGACCCGATGACAAATGTGGCGGAATAGATCAGCAGCTGCGTTTCAAACCCGACGCCCGCATCAATCAACCAGCCCGACATTCCTGGCCCGATGGCCGACCCAAGCACCATCAACGCAACTGCCGCTGATTTGATAGAACCGATATGTGCGGTGCCGTAATATGTGCTCCAGACCGATCCGGGCAGTGTCGCCTGCCCGCCACCGGCAAGCCCCATCAAGATCACGCCCAAGGCCGACCATGCGATTGTTGGTGCATATGCGTGAATGATAAACGCGACCGAATAGGGTAGCAGATAGAGCGGCAACAGCTTGGCCACACCGAACCTGTCGACGGCCCAGCCAAACAAAAACGTCGACCCCATAAAGGTAAACGTGCCCAAGGGAAACACCGCCACAAGGCTCAGGTGTTCCCAGCCCTTGATTTCGGCAAAGTGGACCTGATGAAACCAGAATGTCGTCGCGAACATCGGGAATAGCGCCATCACCGGCGCCAATGTCCAGAAAAGCGGATGCCGCAGCGCCTGTGCGCGGGTCCAATGTGCGCCATCCATTCCCGCCGCATTATCCGTTTTTGCGGTGGCTTGCGGCGTGCGTTCAAGTTTCAACAGATGCCACAGCAGCGGGATCATCAGCAGAATAAATCCGGCAAACCCCATCCAGATCATGCGCCATGGCAGGTGCGATTTCAGCCAGACACTGGACAGTGGCAGCGCGGCTTCGGCGGTGACAAACCCCAATGTCGAAATCGCAAGCGCACGGCCTCGGGTGGCGATGAACCAGCGCGAAATTGAAACAATCGAAATCGTGCTGGTCATGCCTTGGCCAAAAAATCGCAGGCAAAATATGATGATGATCAATCCGATGACATGGGTGTTCAGCGCCATCGCGATGCAAGACAGCGCGAGACAGCCCAGCACAACCACGCTGAGCGTGCGCACCCGAAACCGGTCCGTCAGCCCGCCCGCAAAGACCATCACCCCCGCCGAAACCATCGTGGCGGCCATATAGATCAGCCCCCAATCGCCATTCGATAACCCGTATTCCGTGCGGATTTCACCGGCGAAGGCGGCAATCAGAAAGGTTTGGCCAAAGCTGGACAGAAACGACAAAAGCGCGCCCACCGCAAGGAAGGGCGCGTTTTCACGCAAAAACCGGAGGTAAAGGGCGTAGGAATTCATACGCCTTTGGTGATCGCGCAGCGCGCAAAAGGGAACCCCCAATCGCGCGCGCCGAAGTATTTACAGCACGTAGCGGCTGACATCCGTGGATCGTGACAATGCACCCAGATGCGTTTCAACAAAATCCGCGTCGACCGTGATTTCGTCGCCGCCGCGGTCTGGCGCGTTGAACGACAGGTCTTCGAACACGCGCTCCATCACGGTATAAAGCCGCCGCGCACCGATGTTTTCGACGGATTCATTCACTTCGGCCGCGATTTTGGCCAGCGCGCTGATCCCGTCGGGCGCAAAGGTAACCGTGACCTCTTCGGTTTTCATCAGGGCGCTATATTGCAGGGTTAGCGCATTATCTGTTTCGGTCAGGATACGGACAAAATCACTTTCGGTCAGGGCTTGCAATTCAACACGGATCGGCAGCCGGCCTTGCAGTTCGGGCAAAAGGTCGGACGGTTTGGCAACGTGGAACGCACCAGATGCAATGAACAGGATATGGTCGGTCTTGATCGGACCGTGTTTTGTGGAAACGGTTGTGCCTTCGATCAAGGGCAGCAAATCGCGCTGCACGCCTTCGCGGGAAACGTCAGCGCCGCGTGCATCCGATTTCGCGCAAACCTTGTCGATTTCATCCAGAAATACGATCCCGTTTTGTTCAACCGCTTCAAGCGCGGCCTTGGTCACGGTTTCGTCGTCCAGAAGCTTGTCAGCCTCATCCGCGATTAGCGCGTCATAGCTTTCGGCCACGGTCATCCGTTTCTTGACCGTGCGACCGCCGCCCATTTTGCCGAACAATTCACCAAGGTTCATCATGCCGCCCATGCCACCGGGTTGACCGGGGATTTCAAAACCGCCGAGCGGGTTCGACGTATCCGCAAGTTCCAGTTCAATGATTGTGTTGTCCAATTCGCCCGCTTTCAGTTTCCGGCGGAACAAATCGCGGGTGCCATCGCGCGCATCGGTGCCAGCAACTGCCGTTATTACGCGGTCTTCGGCGGCCTGTGCAGCCTTGGCTTTCACGTCTTCGCGCATATGTTCGCGGGTGTCCAAAATCGCTGTGTCCACGAGATCACGAATAATCTGTTCTACATCGCGGCCGACATAACCGACTTCGGTAAATTTGGTTGCCTCGACCTTTATGAACGGGGCGCGGGCGAGTTTCGCCAGACGGCGGCTGATTTCGGTTTTGCCAACGCCAGTGGGTCCGATCATCAGGATGTTCTTGGGATAGACTTCGTCGCGCAGATCATCGCCAAGCTGCTTGCGCCGCCAGCGGTTGCGCAGGGCCACGGCCACGGCGCGTTTTGCGTCGTTCTGGCCGATAATAAACCGGTCCAGTTCGGATACGATTTCGCGGGGGGTCAGGTCTGTCATGTCAGTCCTTAAGCATGAGAGGGTGGAAGACGGTGCAGCGGGATAAATCGCGGCATCAGTTTTAGAATGCGGGCGCGGATACGTTCCCAGAATGCACCCAGCAACAGCAGGACAATCCCCAGTACAAGCACGGTCAATGCCGCCCCGTCCCCATCAAGGATCGTCGCAGCCAGCGCCACAATATAGCCGATCGCAGCAATCAGGAATGACCGCCGGTCAATGACAATTGCAACTAGGGCAAACAGCGCCAGAAACGCGAGCAGCACAAGGTTCGCGCCTGATGTATCGCGGTCGAGCAGCGACAGTGCCACGGTGTTCACCAGCGCAGGTGCTGCGACAACATGCAGCCAGAAACCGTTTGCGCTGCGCCGGGTAACGCGGTGCGGGTCGCTCATGTCGAAAACCATTGCCACGGCGAACACCATCAGCCCCAGCACAAGCGTGATCCATGCAAATGGCCCACCTGCGGACAGCAAGAAGAAATCGCTGATATCATTGACCTGACCGCCACGGCTGGCCGCAAAAACAATCGCCACGGCGAACAGGCCAACGGCAATCATCGCCATCGCAAAGGGTACGCGGAACCGCCACCAGTAAACCAGCAGCGCAAGCGTTGCGACAAACAGCGGCAAAGGCACGCTGCCATAGTCGTTTTGCGCGATCATGAACGGTTCGGTCATCACCGCCATCAGGCCAAACGCCGCGTTATTGGCAAACATTACCGAAAGCGCGATCGCTGGGGCGACCATCCGCCGTTTGCGCACGAAATATTCTGACAACAGCCACAAAAGCCCCGCCCCGATCAGTGCGACAACCCCTGCATATTCTTGCAGATCAACAATGCTGTCGCCCAGCGCGAGGCCCACAACGCCCATCCAGCCGACCGACAATATCAACAGGCCGATGACGATGAAAATCTCGTTGAAACCTTTGAACAGCTCGAACGGTTCATCGCCCGGATCAAGGTTTTCACGGGCGCCACGGCGGCTATCAGCCAATGAAATCAGCCCCGAAGCCTGTCTTTCATCAATCAACCCGCTGGCAACAGCGGCGCGAATATCGTTGCGTTCAATCATCGGCATTCCTTTGGCTGGCTTCTACCTAAGCCTTGTGACGGGTGACGCCAAGTGCGCCACCCCCGTTTTGCCGTAAATTGCAGCGCTTCACAAACGCGTGGGGGTGATTGTTTGAAACCTTGCCGCCTGTAGGATCAACGAAATCACCATGGGAGAATGCCAATGAACAGACGTCATTTTATCGCCGCTTTGCTTTGCACCACCGCCGCTCCTGCATTTGCAGGCGGGCATGGCCGCTTGGGGACATGGGGTGGCATCAATGGCCATACCGTCACGGGTACCGCGGAAATTGCGGGCAGTTCTGTGAACCTGCTGGCAGATTTTGTCTTTGATGGCGCGCCTGATCCCAAGGTTGCGCTGGGCAAGGACGGCGTATTTGACCCCGCTACAATCATGGGTCCGCTTGAAAACTATGCGGGCGCATCGCAGTTTACCGCGCCCGAAGGCATCGACACCGGCGACTATAACGAAGTCTGGATCTGGTGCGAAGAATTCAGCGTCGGGCTTGCCATCGCGCCAATCGGCTAACCGATCGATTCAACAGTCAATTTGCCGTTGGTATACACACAAATATCAGCGGCAATTGCCATGGCTTTGCGCGCGATCTCTTCGGCATCCAGATCGGTATCCATCATCGCGCGCCCTGCCGCCAAGGCAAAATTGCCGCCTGATCCGATCGCCGCAATATCATGTTCAGGTTCCAGCACATCACCTGCGCCAGTAATCACAAACAGGTCTTTGCCATCAGTAACGATCAACATCGCCTCGAGCTTTTGCAGGTATTTATCCGTGCGCCAGTCCTTGGCCAATTCCACGCTTGCGCGGGCCAGTTGGCCGGGGGTTGCTTCCAGTTTTTTCTCAAGCCGTTCGAGCAAGGTAAACGCATCAGCGGTCGATCCTGCAAATCCCGCGATCACATCCTGACCACCGGGTGACAGGCGGCGCACCTTGCGCGCGGTGCCTTTGATCACAGTCTGGCCAAGGCTGACCTGCCCGTCACCGGCGATGACAACTTTGCCGCCTTTGCGAACGCCAATAATCGTGGTGCCGTGCCATCCGGGGAATTCTTCGCGGGTCATGTTCATCTCCTTGCGGGTTTGGTTATATATGGCGGCGCGCGCGCGGGCAGACAACCCCGATGGCTTGCCCAGTTGCGCGCGCACATGTAGCGTCGCGCTATGGTTTCCGAAAATACTGTTACATTCTATCTGAACCCGAAAATGCGCCGCCAAGCCGAGCGCGGAGAGCAGAATTTTGTCCACCAAACCAGTGCGGTACTGACAGCCGCCGGCTTTGACATCGCGTTCGATACCAACGATGAGCTGGGGCGGCTTCAGGCGATTTCACGGCCAGGGCGGAGCCTGTTTTTGATGGATGATCCGGTGGATGCGCGCGGGCTAACCCTGCGCAAAACCTATGTCGGCCCGTTCTGGCATATCGAAAAGCAAAGCGAGCGCTGGAAATGGCCCGTCGCAAAGGTCGCGTTTTCGTCCGATGCGGTCAATGCAGCAAAGGCCGCAGCATTTTATCAACGGTGGCGCGGCAAATTATTCTGGGGCACGCCAAAGCACGCTGGTTTTGTGTTTATGCCGCTGCAAGGGCGGCTTTTGACACGACGGTCGTTTCAATCGTGCAGCCCGATCGAGATGATCAAGACGACGCTCGAACATGAACCGAAACGCGAAATTATCGCGACGCTACATCCGTCAGAAACCTATCAGCAGGCGGAAATCGACGCGCTGGACAAACTGACCGATAGATATGATCAGTTTTCGGTGCAATCGGATGGGGCCGATACGTTGCTACGCGATTGCGACTATGTCGTGACCCAGAATTCCAGCCTCGGTTTTCACGGGTATTTCTTGCAAAAGCCGCTGATATTATTTGGCAAATCCGATTTTCACCATATCGCACTGAATGTGCATCAAATGGGTGCGGCCGATGCGTTTGCCGCACGCGTGGGCCATGCGCCCGATTACGCGGCCTATCTGTTCTGGTTCTTGCAAAAGCAAGCGATCAACGCAGGCCGCCCCGAAACACGGTCCATCATCCGCAACGTGTTCTTGCGCCACGGATGGCCTGTCTGAAACGAAAAAGGGCGCCACAAGGGGCGCCCGATATTCTAACTTTTCAAATACTTAGATGGATTCTTCGATCCAGCCTTGCAGTGCGGCTTTTGGCGCTGCGCCGGTTTTGTTGGAAACCACTTCGCCGCCTTTGAACATGAACAGCGCCGGAATGCCGCGCACGCCCATTTGAGAAGGCGAATTCGGGTTTTCATCGACGTTGACTTTGACGATTTTGACCTTGCCAGCGTATTCGGCTGACAATTCTTCAAGCGCTGGGCCGATTTGTTTACACGGGCCACACCATTCTGCCCAGAAGTCTACAACAACGGGAATATCTGACTGGCGCACTTCGGCGTCAAAGGTTGCGTCGGTTACGGCTACGGTTGCCATTGGGCTGCTCCTTGGCGAATATCATTGGATGCTGAACCTATGTACCCTGCCCGGATTGGTCAAGGGATCGCAAGCCCGTTCAGGGTTTCGTGAAGAAGATCTTCGGGCAGCTCTGCAAAATGCGCGGTCGCGGTCCAAAGCACGCCCATTCTGATCACACGGTCCGGATAAATCTGCCGAAGTGCTGCAAAATATGCAGCCATTTGCCGCAACACGCCAAGCGGCGTTTGTTCGGGTTTTTCAGGCACAATCCGGTTTGATTTGTAATCAATCGCCAGAATCTCTGTATCCGTAATAATCAGCCGGTCAATTGTTCCGTGAATACGCCCGATGCCCTCCAGTTCGGCAGTAATGTCGATTTCGGTCAATGCATCGGGATGCCAAAGCGCGGCCAGATCTGGATTTTCCAGCAGTTGGATTACCTCTTCTACCAGATCCGCATCCCCGTCATTCAACACCCGCAGCCCGATGGCACGCCGTTCGTGCGCAGCATATTGCGGCAGGAATTCAAGCAAGCGGTGGATTTTCGTGCCGCGTTCCATCGCGTCTTCGATATCAAGATTCGCTGGATCGCCGGGCATAATCTTGGCGCCCTCAAACGCCGAAGGCGAAATTGTCGTCTTGGTTTTTGCCACGGGCACAGGGCCGAATGCAGGTGGCGTAAAATCGGGCGCCGCTTTGGGGTCGGTGCGGTGCAATGTGCCCGCATTCCAATCTAGATGCGCCACGCGGCGCGCCTCCATATCGTCAATCTGCACGCGCGTATCACCCTGCGCGGCCATGCCATCGGCAACAATATTGTACCAGCTTTCATCGCCATCACCGACATCACCCGCCGCCGCCACGATCAGCCATTTTTCGGCGCGAGTCATTGCCACATACAGCAGGCGCATCCGTTCGCGGGTCTGTTTGGCGATAAAGTCTTCGCGGATGTCTTGCATCACAGTCGCGGACCCCTGCGAAGGTGTTTTCCACACCACATGATCCCCGACTGGCAGCAATTCATCACGCACATCAACGCGGCGTTTGGCGGTGTCGGGCAGGATCACAATCGGCGCTTCCAGCCCCTTTGAACCGTGTACCGTCATTACCCTGATCTGATCGCCTTGGGAATCCATCTGGCGTTTGACCTCAAGGTCATCCGTTTCCATCCATGTCAGAAATCCGGTCAGGCTTGGCACGCCTGTGCTCTCATAGGCCAGCGCCTGTGACAACAGCGCGTCAATCCCGTCTTCGGCTTCCGGCCCTAATCGCCCAAGAAGTTTGCGCCGCCCGTCATGGCGGGTCAGAATCCGTTCGATCAGGTCGTAGGGCCGCAAGAAATCGGCCTGATCCAGCAGGTCATCAATAACTGCGTAGATATTCGTATGTTGCGATCCGCGCAGCGCGGTCCAAAGAAACCCCTTTGCGGGGCGATGATGCGCCAATGTGAACAGGTCCTGTTCCGACAGGTTAAACAGGGGCGACCGCAAGGCCGAAGCCAGTGAAAGATCATCCTCGGGCAAGGCAAGAAAGTTCAAAAGCGCCGCAAGGTCCTTGACTGCAAGCTCGGCACCGACACGCAGCCGATCCGCACCGGCGATTTTTAGACCAGCAGATTTACACGCGCGGATAATTTCGGAAAACAGTTCTGACCGGCGCTGCACAAGGATAAGAAAATCGCCTTCGGTAATCGGGCGGCGGCGGTAGCTGTCGGCGTTGTCGATTTCATCGGGCAGGGTTTCTTCTGCGATCATCCGTTTGATCTGGGCGGCGACACGATTGGCCAGCAATACATTGTGATCCGTATCCGACGGCAAATCGACGGGATCAAACCAGTTGCGCGGATCTTCGGTTTCGGATTTTTCGATGACAGGCCATAGATCAACGCGCCCCGGCATGTTTTGCTTGAACGCTTGGTGGCTGAGGTGGTCGTCCATTCCAGCGGTGCGGTCACCTGTAAACGTGGCATCAACGACGGCAAGAATTGCCGTCGACGACCGGAAAGAATGTTCAAGCGATGTGACTTCGAACGCTTTGCCTGCAGCGATATGGGTGCTGTTAAAATGCGTTTTCATCGCGTCAAAGGCGTCCGGATCGGCGCCTTGGAATGAATAGATCGATTGCTTTTTATCGCCGACCACAAACACCGTGCGGGTGCGGTCGGGGTGCGCGCCCTCGCCGCTTGCAAATTCGTGGGTCAGCTGTTCAATCACTGCCCATTGTGTCGGGCTGGTGTCTTGGGCTTCGTCAACCAGCACGTGGTCAATCCCGCCATCCAGCCTGAACAGCACCCATTGCGCAACATCGCGGTCGGTCAAAAGCGCCTTGGCCTTGCGGATCAAATCGTCAAAATCAAGCGCACCCATCATCAGTTTGCGGCGTTCATAGGCGGGGATAAACACTGCACCAAAGCGATAAATCGCAAGCGTGCGGTCTAGCGCCATAAGGCTTAACCGGTCTTCACGCGCATCCCCGGTGGCCAGCATGACCGGCTCAATGTCATCCATCAGCTCGGGGTTTGCTTCACGCGTTGCTTTGGTCGGAAATTTGCCGATCTTTGCGCCAAAGGGCTGGGTGGCGGTTGCGCCAAACAAAAACACGCCTTCCAAAAGCGCGAGGTCATTCAACGTCGCAGGCGCGGTTTTGCTGATCTTATCAAGCTGTGCGGCGGCCTTTGCATCGGTCACGCTGCCCTTGCGGCAAGCCGCGGCAAGCTGGTGAATGCTATCAAGCGCGGATTGGTTCAGCACCTGCGCGACTAGCGTGTCAGCGGTTAACGACGGATCAATGCCCAGCAGTGCGCATAGCTCTGCCCTTGGCATTTCATGGGCAAATGCATCGCGTTTTTGGGCGACCTCGGCGGTGAGCTTGGACAGCTCGGCGCCGGTAAAATGATGCAGGACATTGTTAACGGTCGCGGCGTGATCGCCGGTGAGCAGTTCATCCATCACCTCTGCACGCAGCAATTCGGCCGCGCGGTCTTCCATTTCGCGAAACTGTGGGCTGACTTGGGCTTCGAGCGGGAAGCGCCGCAAAATACCTGCACAAAACGAATGGATCGTCTGGATTTTCAGACCACCCGGCGTTTCGATCGCGCGCGCAAACAATGTCCGCGCGGCGCGTAGCTGTTCGTCGTCAACCGCGTGATCAACGCCAAGGGTTTGCAGATCGGCGCGCAAATCGGCATCTGCCATCATCGCCCACGCACCCAACCGTTTGAACAGGCGGTTCTGCATCTCGGCGGCGGCGGCTTTGGTATAGGTCAGGCACAAAATGTTTTGCGGCGACACTTTTTCCAGCAAGAGCCGCGCCACGCGGTCCGTCAGCACGCGGGTTTTGCCCGAACCGGCATTAGCAGAAAGCCATGTTGATGTTTGGGGGTTGGCCGCCTCGACCTGACGTTGGGTTGCGGGGTCGCGTTTCATGTCAGCACCTGTGGTTTTGGCGTGTCGCTTGTGTCCCATTCACCAAAGCGCGACAGGTGGTCATAGGGGCTGTAGTCGGTCTTTAAAAATAGCGCGATCCGCGCGGTATAGCCGCGATTAATTTGCATCCAATGGGCAAAAAGCGTCTCTAACTCGGCCCAAACCTGATCTGGCGGGTTCTTGGCCAGCGGCGCGTCGCTGGTGCCCATTGCAGCGTTAACGCCGATAAATGTTGCGGCTTTAACCGGTAGCGCACCTATATCCGCAAAGGCGCCACGTTCGATCATCGCGGCCTCTAGCAGCAGTTGTTTGTCGAATTTTTCCTGCTGTTTTGCGCTGGGCACAACACCAGTTTTATAGTCGTAGACCAGCGCATGCCCGTCTGCGGTGATGTCAATGCGGTCGGCCTTGCAGGTCAGTTTGACGCCCACATTTGGCAGGGTGATTTCGCCCTTCTTTTCGATCACGCGGGAATCCGACAAGGATTGCCGTGTGACCTCGTCCGCCAAAAACGCATCGGCAGATTTATCCAGTCGCGCGATCCATTGTGCGCGGATCGTCGGCCACGGACATTTGGCGGCAAAGCAATCGCGCGCGATCTGCATCAGCGCGTCACGGTCATCTGGGGCAAAACCACCGGCGATGAAATTTTCTAAAATTTCATGCACAATCGTCCCGCGCAAAGGCGCATCCGCGTTAGGTGCCAGCGGGTCGAGAGGTTTTAGCCGCAGCACTTTTTGCGCATAAATCGCAAATGGATCGCGGATCAGCGTTTTGATCTGCGTCACCGAAAGCCGGTCAGGCCGCGCCGCAACCGGTGGGCAGGGGCTTGGCCGTGGGGTGTTGGCGCTGCGCTGGTCGGCGCGCGAAAGGGCTGCGGCCATTTCCAACCATTCTTGCCCACGATCCTGCATCGCCTTTAGCGCGGTATCGCCGTTTTGATCCGGCAAGCCGCGCAAAAGGTTTGTCAGCCGGTTTATCCAGCGCGACGGCACTGTTTCCGCATCCGAGGACCGTTTCGCGCGGGTAATCCAGACCTCTTTGCCGGCAACGGCCTGCTGGTAATCATGCGCCGAAAGCCCGATCCGGCGTTCAGGCAACAGCAGACCTGCCTTTGCGCGCATCACACGGTTAAGCCATGGATCAGGCGCGGGCGCTTCGGGCCAGGTGCCGTCATTCATGCCGCCTAAGATAGTCAGATCAACGCCCTGTACGCGAGCCTCTAGGGTGCCCCAGATCAGGATTTGCGGGTGGCCCTTGTCGCGGTCACGCACAACCCCCTCTGACAGGATCGCGCCGAACAGGGCGGCGTAATCCTTGCTATCCATGATGCCAGCGAATTCAGCGTCTTGGGCGATGGCATCGCAGGTTTTGCGCGCCTCGCGTCCGGCGGCTTCTTTCCACAGTGCGCCTGCATCCGTGCCCGATGGCCCCGCGCACAGCGCCTCGGTCAGGGCGATATGCCTGTCTAGATGATCAGCGAGCGGCAGCGTGCAGGGCTCAGCAAAATCAAAGATCGTATCGGCCAGCCAATGCGCCCAATCTTCGCGTCCCTCGCCCTTGGCGGCCCAACCGCGCAGCGTGTCAGCCGTAGGAAATGGCGGGCCGTGGCGACGCAGATGTAGCTCTAGTTCACGCGTATGCAAAAGATGCGGACCGCGTTTGGTTTCGGTCGAATTGCACAAAGGATGTTTGAGCAAAATCAACAGCATTTCACCCGTCAGCGGTTTGCCTATCATATCGGCGACATGGCGCAGCATCCGCCCCGGCGGGGATAATTGCAGCGGCATGCCCGCGCTGTCATCGGGTTTGATATCCCAGCGGTCCAAGGCGGCGGTCACCTGACGGGTCAGCATCCGGTCGGGGGAAATCAGCGCGGCGGTAATGCCGTCTTCGACGGCTTGGCGCAGGCGCAAGGCGATGGTTTCGGCCTCTGCACGTGGCGATGCTGCCTCGATCAGGGACAGCCCTTGGGTGGCGATCGTCAGATCACCCAAGCTGGGTCCTTCGGATAACCATTGGCTGGTTACAGGCGCGGGGCGTAATGATAGTGAAATCAGATGGTTACGTGCGGGGTGGGCAGGTGCTGCGCCTGACCAAGCCTGCACGTCTTTGGGCGCAAATCCGATGATATCCATCAAGCGGCGGAACCGGAATTGCGGATGATCCTCGGCGGTCATTTCATCATCCATCGCCTGCCAGACAGGGTCCGGCAGATCAAAATCATAGCCGGGCAAGATGATCGCGCCTTGTGGCAGCTTTGCAACCGCCTGCATAAACAGCGCCGTTGCGCCGCGCGACCCTGTTGAACCTGCGACAATAATCGGGTGCGTCGGCGGGGCCTTGGCCCATTCATCTGCTAGCGTCTCGACAACCAACCGTTGAAGGGATTCCTTGTCGGGGGCGTCTTGGCTAGTGCCGAAATAGGCGGAAATAATCCGGATAAATGCAAGTGAACGCGCCCAATGGCCGGATTGGTCGGACACATCCAGCGCGGCAATTGTATCGGGGCTGACCCCTTCTCCTTGCATTTCATCCATGAGCTTGGCCAGACTATCGGACAGATCATAAAGTGCTGCGCGCGGTGCAATATCGGGCTGCTGTTCGATCAGTTTGGCGACCGCTTGCAGCAATTCGAACCGGCGGCGCAACGGTGCGATTGCGGGTGGCATCTGTTTGTTGCGCGGATCATCCGCAAGGTCGGTGATTAACCTTATGCGTGGCAACAACCGCGCAGGTCCGGCATCAAAAACTTCGCGGATACGGCGCTGCATCCGAGTGGTGTTGACGTAAATTTCTGTCTTTGCCCAATCATGCGGGGACATATCGCGCCCGCGCGCAACCAGCCCGTCGACAAGCGATTGCGCGAAATCAACACCCGGCGCGCTGCCGAAAATGCGGGGGGTGGCGGTAGGTTCAAACATGCAACATTGCCTCTGCTATCGGGATGCTGGACGGCTGGCCCACGTCGCACCAATGCCCTTCGTATTTGACGCCATAAAGCCCGCCGCGCGCTGCAATACCGTTCCACACGAAATTCAGTGAAAACGCAGATTCTTTAATATGATCAATGGTTTCTGTGCGTATAATCTGCACGCCTGTATAGATCATATCGGGCGCACGGTGCAGCTGGCCGTCGGCATCAAGGTGGAAATCTCCCTTGCCGTGGTGGCCGCGCACGTTGGGTTTTTCGACCACCAGCAGCAGGGCTTCCATATCGTCGCGCCAAGCGTTGAGCGCGATTTCAATCGGGTTTGGCCCGCGCCAAACCGCATCCGTGTTCATGGTGATCACTGGGCTGCCTGCCAAGAGCGGCAGGGCATGGCGCAATCCGCCGCCCGTTTCGCGCAACAGATCCGTTTCATCCGATATCGCGATATCGTGCCCCGCCAAATGGGCGCGGATCTGGTCGGCGCGGTAATGCACGTTAACCACTTTGCGCCCGATCTGCGGGATATCGGTCAGGGCAAGCGCATGGTCAATCAGCGGTTTCCCCGCCACCTGTACCAATGGTTTTGGTGTATTTTGGGTTAACGCACCCATACGCGTGCCAAGCCCCGCCGCAAACAAAAGGATCGGCGTTTTCATCGGCGCAACCTGATCAGCAATGCCTCGTCGGGGGTGGGCAGCGTATCTTGGACGGCCTGTTGCAGCCGCGCAAGTGCAGGATGTCGCAGGTCCGCCATCAGATGCGCCCAAACGCGGGGGATCAGATCTATATACCGCTTCTTTTGCATCACTTTGGACAACCGCGCAAAGACCCCCAGAATGCGCAGATTGCGCTGCGCACCCAAGCACGCCAATTGCGCCACAAAATCGGGACCAGCGCGGGTTTTGGCAATGAAATAGGCCGTGATTTCTTGCGCAAGCGCGGGGTCGATATCGCGTCGTACATCGCGCAAAAGCGACGCCAGATCGTAACCGCGCGGCGCAACAAATGCGTCTTGGTAATCCAGCAATCCGACGCGGTCCAACCCCTGCTGATCGGCCCGCCAAATCAGGTTTTCGGCGTGGAAATCGCGCAACGACAGCGTGTTGGGCGTCGGGGCGAGCGCCGCCAAAGCTGTCTGCATTTCTTGGATCAGGTCGGGTATCGGGTCGGATGCATAGAATTCGCCCGTGATTTCAACCATTTGTGCGCCGACCTTTGGGGTCATTGCGATCAGGGTGTCGGGGGCGGGCAACGTGGCCAAATGCACCAAGACATCTGTTGCCACACGGTAAAGCCCCAATGAATCAGCGGGATGTTTCATCAGCCAACTGGCAAAATCATCGGGCCCCAGATCAGATAGCACCATGATCCCAGGGGTTTGGTCATGCGCCAATATGGCGGGCGGGCACAGGCCGGCGTTCTGCAAAAGCGCGGTTATTTGCGCGAATGCGCCGGTTGTTGCCCCGTTTTCGCGCGGCGCATCCATCAAAATAACGCTGGCCGCGTCATTGGTTAGCCTCTCGTAGCGGCGGCTTGATGCGTCTCCGGCAAGCGGGTGACGCCGCCAGTCGGCCCATTTTGATGCAGCCAGAAAATTGCCGACAACCTCTGCACGATCTGTCATAGCAGGCCCTTTAGTCGGTCAAGCCATGCTGGCGGCCCGTCAATTGTGACGCTGTGCGCCGCCGCGCCCGCCGAAAACGCCATGCGCAGCGCGTTCGCCGGCGCATCCGTGCCAAGCCGGTCCGGCCATTCGATCAGGCAGATCGCTGTCGCAAATGCCGCGTCAAGCCCAAGTTCGAAAACCTCGTCAGGGTGGGTCAGCCGGTATAGATCACAGTGCCAGATATCGCCTTGCGGATCGTCATAGGTTTGCACCAGCGTGAAAGTGGGCGAAGGCACATCCTCCATCCGGCCAAGCCGGGCGCGGATCAAAGCCCGTGCAAAGGCGGATTTGCCCGCACCGATTTCACCCGAAAGCAGCAGGGTATCGCCAGCCGCGAGAATGCCCGCGATACGTCCGGCAAGTTCAGCGGTGTCGGTTTCAGTTGTAAGCGCAATGGTGATCATTGCGAAACATTATTGCCTGAGGCCGCGTCCGCAAGGTCAAATCAGCGTTTTCCAGCCCTGATTGCGGGATCATGCATCATCAATTTCTGGATGACAGGCTTAACCATGGCGGTTGTGGTGAACCGGATCAGCGTTTTACCGGCGGCGATCGCATTGGCGTGGCATTGCAGTTCGCGGCCATCATCAAGAAAAGTCGTGTCAGAAAATGCGTCTCTCGGGCCGGTTTGATGCACAAAATTACGTATGCGCGCCCAGATTTGCGCATTGGTTGCGTGGTTTTTCCAGACCCTTATTTCGGTCTGAAGCATCCGTTGTTCATGGTAAACGGACGGATTTGTCTGCCACAGGTTTGTGTAGGCTTGGTTTGAAATCAATAATGTGCCTGCCGCGGAAAAAACCGCTATGGCATCAGGCATCGAATCCAGAACCGCCTGACTGGTTTCGATATCTGCGCGAAAACGTCGTTCAAGTGAAACCTCGGCGCTGATGTCTTCGAACATAAAGGCAAAGGCACCATCGGGGTGCGGGCGTCCTGTGACGCGAAAGGTTTGCCCGTCCGGTAATGCCCAGATTTCGCGGTAACTGCCGTTTTTTGCGGCCTCCTCGACGGCGCTGAATTGCGCGCGCCATGACGTATAGTTCTTGGGTTCCGGCAGCATCCGTTGTTCGCGCAGACGGTCCAGAACAGTATCAAGTGACGGGCGGTTGCTGAGGAATTCGAACGGCATGCCCGTCAGATCCAAAAGCGCAGGGTTAAATGTGGTCAGTCGGCGGCTTTTGTCGAATACCGCAAGCCCACAGGACAATTCTGCAAATGTTTTCCCGAGCGTTTGCTTGAAATTCTGCCTTTCGTGTTCAGCTTGGACAATGCCGTTTGCGTCGCTGGCGTAATACAAAAACCCGCCGCCAAATGCTGTGCTTTTTACGTCAAACCAATATTCCGCTGACGGGTTATCACGCTTGACCGAAAGCCGCCGCGCATCGGCCCCGCCCGTGCCAAGCGTTTCATGTAGCGCTGGAAAAATCGACGTACTGGGCCATGTTTTGGGGGCCTGATCATCGGTTGGCATAAGGCCGTCCGCAAAGGCCAGATAGGTCTGATTGGCCCAGATCAGCCGCCCGTCGGGGGCTTCTTGCCAGATCAATTGCGGGCTGTGTTGGGTAAGGTCGCGCAACATTGCAAGTTCGGACAGGCGCACGTCTTGGGCGATTGTTGTTGGTTCGCCCAGACCCGCCGCGCCGTTGACAGTAATCCGCGTGCGCCCGCCTGTTTCACAGATTTCGACCCAGATCGAATCTGCGCTGACCCCGTCGATTCGGGTTTTGGTTGCGGGTGGGTTTTCAAGCACGTGGCGCAGGTTTGGCACATGTGGACCAAGCAGTTGCACCAGCGATTCCAGTTCTGATACCCCGCTTGCACCATTCGATAGTAGCGCAGAGGCCTGCGGCGTGGCGTCAATTAATGAACTGTTTTGAAACAGAAAAACTGCCCTGTCTTTGCTGGCGGTTTCAAGGTGTTCGATCAATTGCCGCGATTGTCGCATGGTCCGCCACGCGATGAAAGCAAGCACAAGGCAAAGCGCCGCGCCAAAGCCGATAAATGCAAGTTGGTAGTAGCCGATTAACATATGCCAGCGCCCTCAGTATTAGCCGGAGACCAGCTTCGCCAATCGAGGTTAATAGCTGGTTAAGCCAAGCGCCGGCTCTAGGTTTCGGGGCTGTTTTGCTGGTTTTCGCCCAAAGGAGCACTGTCCCGATCGCCGCTGTTGGGCAGCGCATCGCGCGCCCAAGCGACATCAATCACCGCACCGCCTTCGCCCAGACCCGCCCTGCGGCTGTTGGCGAATGTCAGCTGTGCGCCCGAACGTTCCAAAAGCGTCTTGGCGATAAACAGCCCCAGCCCCATACCCTTATAGCCGGGGCGCGCGCTGTCGTCGTTGTTTCGCCGGCGCCGCACATAGGGGTCGCCGATCCGCCCGATAACAGATCCGGGAAATCCCGGCCCGTCATCGGCTATGCGCACATTTAGCGCAACGTCGGTCCACGTTACGTCGACGCGCACCTCTGTTTGTGCAAAATCGACCGCATTTTGAATAAGATTGCGAAGCCCGTGGATGATTTCGGGCCGCCGCGCGATTGTCGGCTGGTCCTGCGATGGGTCGATTTGAAACTGCACATGTTTGCCGCGTTCCATATGCGGCTCTGCGGCCTCGCGCAGGATGGCTTCGATCGGAGCGTGGCGTATGAGCAGATCGTCTTTGCCGGCCCGTCCCATCGAATGCAGGATATCGCGGCAACGGTCGGCCTGTTGCCCGATAAGGGTCGCATCTTCATATAAATCGGGGTGATCGCCCAGCTCTTCTTTCATTTCGCTCGCGACAAGTTTGATCGTTGCCAAGGGCGTGCCCAGTTCGTGTGCCGCCGCCGCGACAACCCCACCCAAATCTGTCAGCTTTTGTTCGCGCGCAAGTGCCAGTTGGGTAGCGCCCAAGGCCTCGCGCATGGCGTGCATTTCGGTTGTGACCTGACGCGCGTATACGGACAAAAACACGATTCCGATTACAATCGATGCCCAGAACCCAAATTGAAATATG
This sequence comes from Yoonia tamlensis, assembly GCF_900115105.1. Classification (GTDB taxonomy): domain Bacteria; phylum Pseudomonadota; class Alphaproteobacteria; order Rhodobacterales; family Rhodobacteraceae; genus Yoonia; species Yoonia tamlensis. Next base: position 284,547 of record NZ_FOYP01000002.1, on the reverse strand, counting down.
ATCGGCAATAGCAGTTCAGAGCCGTCAAACATCACAATCGGCATGTGTAGCTGGCTGATTGTGGTGATAATCGCGATGGCCGTCAGCCCCAGCAAAACGGTTGTATTCAGATGTAAAACAGTGGCTGCAATCGTGACTGGTGCAAGCATCAGCATCGCAAACGGGTTGTTCAGCCCGCCCGCAATCCCAAGCAAAAGCCCCAGTTGTATGAGGTCAAACACCAGCCATAGCGACGCGCCACGTTCGGACAGCCGTGTATTTTCCGGATAGCCGACTGTGGCCACAAGATTGGCAAGCACCGACACGCCGATGATTGCAGCGGCAAGCCCAAGATGGATTTGAACGCCGTAGACAAGGCTTGCGACCATAATTGCGGCGACCTGCCCCATCGTTGCAACCCAGCGCAAAGATGTCAGGGTCCGCAGCCGTATCCAGTTGCTGCGTTGCTGTTGTTGAAACAGGCGAAAATCTGAAACAGACATTGGCGGCGATCCCGTAAGGCAAGGTAGATCATTGATAAGCAGCGCCGCATGGGGGATCAATGTGCGATTACGGAAAGGAAACGCGATGTCCAGATTGGTTGCTGCGGTTGCGGGTGGCACGCTGGCGGCCGTCATCGGTGGCACATTTGCATTCACGCAGCTTGTCCCCGCGCCGGCCTGTGGCCCCGTGGTTGGTGGCGATATTGGCGGGCCGTTCACGCTGCGCAATGATGCCGGTGCGATCGTGACCGACCGCGATGTCTTCAGTGAACCAAGCTTGATCTACTTTGGGTACACCTTTTGCCCGGATGTCTGCCCGATTGATAATGCACGCAACGCCACGGCCGTAGATATTCTGGCCGACCAGGGCATCAGCGCGACTCCGGTTTTTGTATCCATCGATCCTGATCGCGATACGGTTGATGTTTTGCACGGCTATGTTGGCAACTTTCATCCCAAGATGATCGGGTTGACCGGCTCGCATGAACAAATTGCTGCTGTATCGCAGGCCTATGGGGCATTTTACGAAAAAGAAGCAGGTGGCGATCCGGATTTCTATCTGGTCGCGCATGCGACATCGACCTATTTTGTGAAGCCGGAAACCGGCGTGGTGGCGCGTTTTGGCCGTGATGACAGTGCAGAACATGTCGCAGCGGTGACAGCATGTTTCATCACAGGTTGACGATGCGCTGCATAAACTTACACTTGGGCCAAGTTTACGAGGGATGCACGATAATGACCGAGCCATTGGATCTGGGCGACGATAAGAGCCTTCTTCTTGTTGATGATGACGAGGCATTTTTGCGTCGGTTGGCAAAGGCAATGGAAAAGCGGGGATTTGCCGTTGAAACGGCTGAATCTGTTGCCCAAGGCAAGGCAATCGCAAATGCCCGCCCGCCCGCCTATGCAGTGGTAGATCTGCGCCTTGAAGACGGAAATGGTTTGGATGTGGTCGAATTGCTGCGTGCGAAACGCCCCGAAAGCCGGATTGTTGTGCTAACCGGTTATGGTGCAATTGCGACCGCGGTGGCGGCCGTGAAAATCGGGGCGACCGATTATCTGGCCAAGCCTGCGGATGCAAATGACGTGACCAATGCGCTTTTGGCGCGTGGTGCCGAACTGCCGCCACCCCCAGAAAACCCGATGAGCGCAGACCGCGTCCGTTGGGAACATATCCAGCGCGTCTACGAGCTTTGTGATCGTAACGTATCCGAAACGGCCCGCAGGCTTTCGATGCACCGCCGGACATTGCAACGGATACTTGCCAAGCGCAGCCCGCGCTAAAGCGCGGCCAACAGCCATTTCTTGAATATCTTGACCCGATCCGGCAGCACACCGGGCGGGTGGATGATGTAATAGCCAAGCCCCGCCGGGCGGGTTTGCGACAATGCCACCAATCGCCCGTCGCGGATATCGTCGCTCAGCAATGCGCTGGCCGCGATGGTAAGCCCGCTGCCCGCGCGTACCGCCGACAATGCCATGCCCAATGTCGAAACGGTCACAGTCTTTTGTGTCGGCCCGATCAGCCCCGCGGCACGCACCCAACGCTGCGATTCCTGATGTGTGTCTTCAAAAAACCATGTCGCGCCCGATTGGGCGATCTTGTCAGCATCGACAACACCCGGTGCCGCAACGACGGTATAATCCGCCGCAAGCAAATGGGTGGTCTCAAGCCCCGGCCAATTGCCATCGCCATAGCGGATGCCAACGTCATAACCGTCTTTGCGCAGATCAATCAGTTTGTTGCTGGGAACGATAGAAAGCGCGATTTCAGGGTGCTTTGCCCAGAACTTGCCTATGCGCGGCATTAGCCAGCTTTCGGCAAAATTATGGGTGGCCGTGATCGAAAGCGGGCGGCTGCCAACATCGGCACGCACCGCTTTTACACCGGCGATGATTTGCCCGAATCCGTCTGCAAGGGAATCAGCCAGCCGCGCGCCGTTTTCGGTCAGCACCACGCCGCGCCCCTGCCGCACAAGCAGCGACATGCCAAGATCGGCCTCAACTGCGCGCACATGCTGTGCAATGGCAGCATGGGTGACGTTCAATTCACGCGCAGCCTGCGAAAACGACCCCGCCCGCGCGGCCGCATCAAAGGCGCGCAACGCGGCAAGTGATGGGACATCACGCCAGCTCATATGAAAGTTCAGCTAACATAATGGAAATAATACAGAGTCGCGATAACGCTGCAATCATAATATTTGTTCAGCATCAGCAATTAGAAAGGAAAAGTCATGCTATCAATACTTTCGCGCAGCTTCATGACCGCAACGCGCAACGCGCGCTGGGATGCACCCGACTATTGGGTGCGCGACGACCGTTTCCAAAAGACCAGTGATTGCGAACCTGTCAAGAAAGACAGGCGCACCCTGTCTTGCAAGGTGACTGCGCAATGATTTCGCGCGACAAGGTGCCACGCCCGGTGGCGTGGTGCCAATAATAGTGAACTTTTGATGCATCACGGCGTATTGTAATTGTCTTTGGGGTTGGTTTGGGCTGATCGGCGCATTATATTTGCAAGCGACTGGGGCAAACAGTCATTGATCAGATCGAAAAGGAAAACGATCATGAAAGTCATTACAATCGCAGCAGGTCTGGCCGCATTTGCGACGCCTGTATTTGCCGAGGGCAATGCTGCAGTTGGTGAAGAGCAATTTAATCGCCAGTGCGTGGCATGTCATGTTGTGCGCAACGACTCCGGAGAGGTGCTTGCCGGTCGTTCGGCCCGCACGGGTCCAAATCTTTACGGCATTGAAGGCCGCGTTTTGGGAACCATGGAAGACTTTCGCTATGGCGATGCTATCGTCGCGCTGGGCGGAACCGGTGCAACATGGGACGAAGAATCATTCGTCGCATTCGTACAAAACCCAACCGCCTATCTACGCGAAGCCACAGGCGACAACCGCGCACGCGGCAAGATGGCCTATCAGGTGCGCGACCCGCAAGAAGCCGCTGATATCTATGCGTTCTTGGCGACATTTGGTGCCGAGTAGGCTGTAATTATTCACGGGCCGCGCTGGGTTTCCATTGCGGCCTGTTTGCATTTTCAAAAATCATCCCCTCTTGAATCCGCACAAAATCGGTGAAACCATTGGGGATGGAACATCACATCAAATCTTGGGCTGAATTGGCCCCCCGTTTGGTTGCCGTGGCCGCAGGGCGCGCGCATGCCGATCTTGTTATTTCTGGCGGCAAGCTGGTCAATGTCCAATCCCGCGAGGTTCTGGATGGCTGGCAGGTGGCGATTTCTGGCGGACGCTTTGCCTATGTCGGCCCTGACGCCAGCCACTGCATTGGCCCTGAGACACAAATCATTGATGCCAAGGGTCGCTATTTGATTCCCGGCCTTTGCGACGGGCATATGCATATCGAAAGCGGTATGCTGACCCCCGCCGAATTTGCCGCTGCCGTGATTCCGCATGGCACCACAACCATGTTCACCGACCCACATGAGATCGCCAATGTTCTGGGCCTGCGCGGTGTGCGCATGATGCATGACGAAGCCCTGATGCAGCCGGTCAATATCTACACGCAAATGCCGTCCTGCGCCCCTTCTGCCCCCGGGTTGGAAACGACCGGCTTCGAAATTTCCGCAGAAGATGTGGCCGAGGCAATGTCATGGCCCGGCATCATTGGCTTGGGCGAGATGATGAATTTCCCTGGCGTAATCAACGGCGATCCGCAGATGCTGGCCGAAATGGCCGCGACGATGAATGCGGGCAAAACCGTGGGTGGCCATTATGCCAGCCCCGACAAAGGCAATGCTTTTGCGGCCTATGTCGCGGGTGGTGCTGCGGATGATCATGAAGGCACAGCCGAAGCCGATGCAATTGCGCGTGTCCGGCTGGGCATGAAATCAATGATGCGGCTTGGTTCGGCTTGGTATGATGTCGAAAGCCAGATCACCGCGATTACCGAACGCGGGCTTGATCCGCGTAATTTTATCCTGTGTACCGATGATTGCCATTCAGGCACGTTGGTGAATGACGGCCATATGAACCGCGTTGTGCGCCATGCGATTGAATGCGGCTGTGATCCGTTGATTGCGCTGCAAATGGCAACGATCAATACCGCCACCCATTTCGGGCTGGAACGCGAATTGGGGTCCATCGCGCCGGGGCGGCGGGCGGATGTGATCCTGACCTCGGACATCGTGACCTTGCCGATTGAACACGTCATTGCGCGCGGGAAAACCGTCGCGAAGGACGGCAAAATCACCGTTGAATGCCCGCATTACGACTGGCCAGCGGACGCCCGCCAAACGGTGAACATGGGCAAGGCGCTGGGCGATGCCGATTTCGCGATTCCCGCCCCCGCAGGCAAAAACAGCGTCAAGGTCAAGGTGATCGGCGTGGTCGAAAACCAAGCCCCGACCGAAGCGCTGACCGCAGAACTTCCCGTGGTTGACGGGTTGGTCGAAGGTGTGGGCGATACCTATCAAATTGCACTGGTTGAACGGCATCAGGGCACGGGCAAGGTGGTGAACGCCTTTGTTTCGGGCTTTGGATATAACGGAAAAATGGCGATGGCATCGACCGTGGCGCATGATAGCCACCATATGATCGTTGTCGGCACGGACCGCGCGAATATGGCCGCTGCGGCTAACCGGTTGGGCGAAGTCGGCGGTGGTGTCACAATCTGGAAAGACGGCAAGGAACTGGCGCTGGTTGAATTGCCCATCGCGGGGCTTATGTCGGATCAACCTGCGGCCCAAGTCGCCGCCAAGGCCGATGAAATGGTCGCCGCGATGACGGAATGCGGTTGCACGCTCAACAATGCATATATGCAGCATTCGCTTTTGGCGCTGGTTGTCATCCCTTCGTTGCGGATTTCTGATCTGGGGCTCGTGGATGTTGAAAAGTTTGAACTGACAGAATTATTTGAGGACGACCTATGAACGAACCAATGCAGGTCACGATCCGGACACCCGATGTGCACGGCCACGAGGCGTTTACTGACGCAAAGGCAGCGGTTGCACGGCTTTGTGCGCTTTATGAAACGGCGGCTAGTTTCTTGGCGGAACGGTTTCAAGAGGCAATGGATAACGGCCAACCGGAAACGCGCGCGCGCGCCTTTTATCCCGAAATCCGGCTGACCACGACAACCCATGCCAAAATGGACAACCGGCTGTCATTCGGGCATGTCGCGGAACCGGGCACCTATGCGACGACAGTTACCCGTCCGGATTTGTTTGCCGCCTATCTGGAACAGCAAATCCAGCTTTTGCTGAACAGCCACGGGGTGCCAGTGATCATCGGGCCGTCTGACACAGTGATGCCCGTGCATTTTGCCGTTGCCAATGACCCAAGCCTGACCGTCCCGCAGGATGGCACGCTTGATTTCAATCTGCGCGACAATTTTGATGTGCCGGACCTGTCCAATACGCATGACGCAATCGTCAATGGCGAAGGCTTTGCCTATCCCGATGGTGCCCGTCCACTTGCGCCGTTTACCGCACAACGTATTGATTATTCGCTTGCCCGCCTGTCGCATTATACCGCCACCGCGGCCGAGCATTTCCAGAACCACGTGCTGTTTACCAACTACCAATTCTATGTCGAAGAATTCGAAAGCTACGCGCGCAAGATGCTGGCGGATCCTGACAGCGGATACACGAGTTTTGTCAGCACCGGAAACGTGGAAATTACGGATGCTGATGCGGTCATTCCAGTGCCTGCCAAGCTGCCGCAGATGCCGACCTATCATCTAAAGCGCAAGAACGGTGGCGGGATTACTTTGGTCAATATCGGGGTTGGCCCGTCGAACGCCAAGACCGCGACCGATCATATCGCAGTGCTGCGCCCGCATGCATGGCTGATGGTGGGGCATTGCGCGGGCTTGCGCAATTCGCAACGCTTGGGCGATTTTGTTCTGGCCCATGCCTATCTGCGCGAAGATCACGTGCTGGATGATGACCTGCCCGTCTGGGTGCCAATTCCGGCGCTTGCCGAAATCCAGATTGCGCTGGAAACTGCCGTGGCTGACGTGACAGAGCTTGAGGGCTATGAGCTCAAGCGGATCATGCGGACAGGGACGGTGGCCACAATTGACAACCGGAACTGGGAATTGCGTGATCAATCCGGTCCGGTCCAGCGGCTTTCGCAGTCGCGGGCGGTGGCGCTTGATATGGAAAGCGCGACAATCGCCGCCAACGGATTCCGGTTCCGTGTGCCCTATGGAACGTTGCTTTGCGTCAGCGACAAGCCGTTGCATGGCGAACTAAAACTGCCTGGAATGGCATCGGGGTTCTATAAAACACAGGTTGCCGCGCATCTTATGATCGGTATTCGGGCGATGGAACGGCTGCGCGAAATGCCGCTTGAACGCATCCACAGCCGCAAATTACGCAGTTTTGAAGAGACCGCGTTCCTATAAAGGCGAAAAATAGAGCGATTTCCCGCTATTTTAACTTGAAAGTGCACACTAATCGTTGTGGTGTGCCACAACATACCGTTAAATGCGCGGGTAGAGGCCCCATAGGGCGGGCAATTAAGGGAGACCAGAAAATGGCGACTAAACCACTAACAAAGGCGCAACTTGTTGCTGCGCTTGCCGACGAACTTGGCACAGACAAAAAAGCAGCCGGTGCTGCGCTTGACGCCGTGACTGGCATCATCACCAAAGAAGTTTCCGGCGGCGGTGCTGTCACGCTTCCAGGTGTGGGCAAAATCTATTGCCGTGAACGCCCAGAGCGTATGGTCCGTAACCCTGCCACAGGTGAACAGATCAAAAAAGAAGCCGACAAGGTTGTCAAAATGACAATCGCCAAAGCGTTGAAAGACAGCGTGAACGGCTAATCATCCGGTTTGTCCGACGATGACGAAAGGGTCGCCCCAGTGGCGGCCCTTTTTGTTGTGCGCATCGCAAATCGTATCGGTACAATATAAATCGCAACCCGCATTGACGTTTTTTGCGGGTTCGGCAAACGTCGCGCCATGGATATCAAAGCAATTCTCATGGGGCTGGCCTTTGCGGCAATGTGGTCCTCGGCGTTTACCTCTGCACGGGTGATCGTTGAATACGCACCGCCGCTAAGCGCATTGTCGCTACGGTTCTTTGTGTCCGGCCTTATTGGTATTTGCATTGCTTTCGCGCTTGGTCAGTCCGCAAGGCTAAGCCGCCGGCAATGGATGGGTGTGGTGGTCTTCGGGCTTTGCCAAAACGCGCTTTACCTGGGTCTGAATTTTGTAGCGATGCAGACCGTGCCCGCGTCATTGGCCGCGATTATTGCGTCGACAATGCCGTTGCTTGTCGCGCTTGTCGGCTGGGGTGTGTTTGGCACAAAGGTCAAGCCTCTCGGGCTGGCTGGATTGGTCGCGGGTGTGATTGGTGTGACGTTGATTATGGGCGCACGTCTGCAGGGCGGCGTCGACCCCTTTGGTCTGATCCTTTGTATCATCGGGGTGGCATCGCTAACGGTTGCGACGCTGGCGGTGATGGGCGCGGCATCGGGCGGGAACGTCTTGATGATTGTCGGGCTTCAGATGCTGGTGGGGGCCACGATATTGGCGGGTCCCGCGATTTTGCTAGAAGATCTGAATATTACGTGGAATTGGCAGCTGATCGTTGCCTTTGCCTATACGACCCTGATCCCGGGGCTTGCGGCGACATGGGTCTGGTTCACGCTTGTCGGCCGGATTGGCGCGGTCAAAGCATCGACATTCCACTTTTTGAACCCGTTTTTAGGGGTCGCAATCGCGGCGGCACTGTTGGGCGAGGCAATAGGTGCGCTTGATGTGATCGGTGTCGGCATCATCGCGGGCGGCATTTTGGCGGTACAATTGTCTAAGCAGTAAGGTGGATTAAAATCCACCCTACCCGATTTTTCCGCGGACACCGCCAGTTTGTCCGCGATCCAGCAACAGGTGATCCAGAATAACGCAGGCCATCATCGCCTCGCCGACAGGGACGGCACGGATGCCGACGCAGGGATCGTGGCGGCCTTTGGTGATGACCTCCATCGGGGTGCCATCCATGCGGATGGATTTACGCGGGCTGAGGATGGATGATGTCGGTTTGACAGCAAAACGCACGACAATGTCCTGACCTGTGCTGATCCCGCCAAGGATACCGCCCGCATGGTTTGAACTATACTCCGGCCCGTTTGGTCCCATAAAAATCTCGTCCGCATTCTCGCGACCTGTCAGGGCCGCGGCTGCCATGCCTTCGCCGATTTCCACGCCTTTGACCGCATTGATCGACATCATCGCAGCGGCCAAATCAGTGTCTAACTTGGCATAAACCGGTGCGCCGATGCCTGCGGGCACACCGCGCGCGACGACCTCGATGATGGCCCCGACCGAGTTGTGATCATCCTTGCGCAGCCATGCCAGATAGTCATTCCATTCGGCAGCGGCATTTGCATCGGGGCAGAAAAAATCGTTCTGGTCGATCTGGTCCCAATCCATATTGGCACGATCAATTTGCTTGGCGCCCATCTGGGTCATATAGCCTTTGATCTGCACATTCGGCGCAATGGCTTTGATCGCCTCGCGCGCTACGCCGCCTGCTGCAACCCGTGCCGCCGTTTCACGGGCAGATGACCGCCCGCCGCCGCGATAATCGCGGATGCCGTATTTCTGGTGGTAGGTAATGTCAGCGTGGCCCGGACGGAACGTATTGGCAATATCGCCATAATCCTTTGAGCGCTGATCGGTGTTGCGGATCATCAACTGGATCGGCGTGCCGGTTGATTTACCTTCAAACACACCTGACAAGATCTCAACCGCATCCGGTTCATTCCGCTGGGTGGTATTTTTATTCAAACCGGGGCGGCGTTTATCCAGCCATTGCTGCAACATCGCCGCGTCAATCGGAACGCCGGGCGGGCAGCCGTCAACCGTAGCCCCCAACGCAGGCCCGTGGCTTTCGCCCCAAGTCGTAAACCGGAAAAGGTGACCAAAACTATTCATCGACATATGCGCGCCCCATTGATTGGCACCGGATTACAGGATGGGAGAGATTTGTTCAATCTTGGTTGCGGCTGATTGCGAGGCGCCAATAGCAAAAGGCCCGCGGCAATTCGCGGGCCCAATTGTCTAGATCGACTATGCTGTCTTAGTTATAAAAGAAGTCCTCAGCGCGCAGGCCGCGGAAAATGGACTGTGCTCCGGCACCAAAGTTGTATGATGCAGCAATTGTAATCTGGTTCCATTCTGAATCACCAAACGAAACATCGTTGTGACCATATTTGGTAAGCTCGCCTGTGATGCTGACAGGGGCCATCTGTAGGTCATAGGTTCCACCAAGCGACAACATACCCGTCCAATCGCCATCGGTATCAATGTCGCGACGATGAGAAATGAACACTTGCGTGGCGTCGTTGATTTCATAGCTTCCGGCGATCCCAACCGTATCTTCGTTGAAATAACCGTCTTCCATATAGGCGCCAGCGTAGAACTCTACGCCAAAACCGTTTGCTGCATAGTCGGCTGTGATACCGAATTGCGTGTCGTTCAGCGATCCGTCATCGGTATTGTGGTGCGAAATAACTGTATAATATGCGCCGACCGATCCGTTTCCAAAGCTATAGTACGGGTTCAGGTCCAGCACATGCCGTCTGCTATAATACTCGTCTTCCCATGTTTCGCTGACGTAGCCAAAGGTGACCGCCACCCCAAGATTAGAGCCAAGCGCATAACGAGAGGTTGCCGTTAGATGCTTTGTATAGTTTTCGCTATACGGATCGCCTTCATCGTCATTGTGGAAGCTGTAGGCCAGACTAATTGTGCTGCCTTCATGTGTGATGCCACCGAATGATTGCGCACTTGCAGTGGATGCCAACGACACAATTGCTGTTGCTGCGATGAGTGAGAGAGTGTTCATGATGAACCTTTCAATACTGATTAATTAAAACTGTGTTGTATACCAGTGCTAGTTTAGTCGGGTGTATCCAGCCAACAAGTCGTTAATGTTTAAAGCGCTACAAAGCTGCCGACTGTTGCGGTGAAGCGCCTGTTTTCATTCTGATAGACCAAAAAACAGGCATATGATCGGTCTCCGACCCGAAGGCTTGGGTAGATCGCTCTGTTGTGCTGGTACGGCGAATATTATCGGCTCTTTTCATTCTGCCCGACTGGGCGTATGCAGCCCCTACCTCGGGGGGCCATATCGGCTGAGATGCGCAAGCGGACCCGTTGAACCTGAACCGGTTAAGACCGGCGGAGGGAAGGTATGGCAATCGCGCTATCCCCCAATCCGCCCGTCGCATTTGGAGGATACGATGCAAAAACCGATCTATCTGCCAGTTGTCGCGGGACTTGCCCTATGTGCCACAAGCGCATGGGCCGAGACCCCGGTACTGCAAGTTCTGACATACGACAGCTTTGTCAGCGATTGGGGCCCCGGTCCCGCTATTGAAACAGCATTCGAAGCCGAATGCGCCTGTGATCTGCAATTTGTGGGTAACGGCGACGGTGCCGCCCTTTTGGCGCGGCTTCAGCTTGAAGGACCGCGGACCGAATTTGACGTGGTTTTGGGGCTTGATACCAACCTGACGGCGGCTGCACGCGAAACCGGCCTGTTTGCGCCGCATGGTGTGACCGCTGAACTTGATCTGCCGATCGCATGGGATGACGCTGAATTCCTGCCGTTTGACTGGGGCTATTTTGCCTTTGTTGGCAATGCGGATGCGCCTTCAGCCAGTTCGTTGCGTGATCTTGCCGACAGCGATTTGAAAATCGTGATCCAGGATCCGCGGTCATCCACCCCCGGTTTGGGCCTGTTGCTATGGGTGAAAACCGCCTACCCCGATGAGGCCGCTGATCTATGGGCCGCACTGGCCGATAATATCGTCACCGTGACACCTGGCTGGTCCGAAGCCTATGGCATGTTCCTTGATGGCGAAGCCGACGCGGTGCTGTCCTATACAACCTCGCCCGCCTATCACCTGATCGCCGAAGAGGACGCAAGCAAAGTGGCTTGGGGCTTTGACGAAGGGCATTACATGCAGGTCGAAGTGGCCGGCAAAGTGGCGTCAACCGACCAGCCCGAACTGGCCGACCAGTTTCTGGCATTTATGGTTGGTGAAGGGTTCCAATCCATCATTCCGACAACAAACTGGATGTACCCTGCGGTTACTCCGGCGGATGGTTTGCCAGACGGGTTTGAAACGCTCATGACGCCAACGGTGTCACTGCTGAAATCCCCTGAAGAAGCAGCCGCGATCCGTGCTGAAGCATTGGAAGAATGGCGCACCGCGCTATCACAATAAGCCCACGCTGGCCCGGCGTCCTTGCGGGGACGCTGGTGCTAGTGTTGACGCTTGGCACGCTCGCAGCGGTCGCGCTGCGGGCGGAGTTTGCGACGGGATTGGGTGTTGCTGATTGGGCCGCGATCCGGTTTACTTTGACCCAAGCCTTTCTATCCGCATTGATTAGCGTTGTGCTTGCGATTCCGGTTGCACGGGCCTTGGCACGGCGACGGTTCCGAGGGCGGCAAGCGTTGATTACCTTGTTGGGTGCACCATTCCTATTGCCTGTGATCGTTGCAATTGTCGGGCTGATCGCAGTTTTTGGTCGCAACGGAATTCTCAACAATGGGCTGGTTTGGGCGGGGTTAGAGCCTGTTTCGATCTACGGCTTCCACGGCGTCATTCTGGCGCATGTGTTTTTTAACCTGCCTTTGGCGGTGCGGTTCATCTTGCAAGGCTGGCTTGCGATTCCAGCGGAACGGTTCCGATTGGCGGCCAGTTTGAACGCGCCGATTGGCAAAATTCTTGAAATCCCGATGCTCCGCGCTGTCGTGCCCAGCACGTTCTTGGTGATTTTCCTGATCTGCCTGACCAGCTTTGCTGTCGCGCTGACATTGGGCGGCGGCCCGAAAAGCACGACGGTTGAATTGGCGATTTATCAGGCGTTACGGTTTGATTTTGACCTTGGGCGGGCGGCGATGCTGGCCTGTATCCAGTTTGGCCTGTGCGCCGTGGCTGCCGTGATCGCGTGGCAAGTCACCGGCACCGACGCGATGGGCGCCGGATTTGATCGCACGGTCGCACGGTGGGATATGCGCCGCCCTGTCTTGGATTACCTTGTTATTACATTGGCGGCGCTGTTTCTTGTGATCCCTCTTGGCATGGTTGTTTTGCGGGGATTGCCCGGTCTTTCACAATTGCCAAGCAGCGTTTGGGCCGCGGCGCTGCGGTCGATTTGTGTTGCAGTGGGATCTGCGATGCTTTGTTGCACGATGGCGGTCAGCCTCGGGCTTTGGGGTGGGCGCGTTGTCGCGGTGATTGGTGTGCTGCCACTTGCCGCATCGGGGCTGGTTGTGGGGACAGGTGCATTTTTGATCGTCTACCCGTTCACCAGCCCAAGCGACGTGGCGCTTCTGGTGACGCTGTTGGTAAATGCAACGCTTGCCCTGCCCTTTGTGCTGCGCGCGATTGCGCCGGCAATTGCGGCAGTGCAGGCGGATTTCGGGCCTCTTGGTGCCTCTGTCGGGCTGACGGGCTGGGGTTGGCTGCGGATCGTTGTTTTGCCACGCATCCGGCGCCCGCTCGGCTTTGGTGCGGGACTTTGTGCGGCCTTGTCGATGGGTGATCTGGGCGTGATCACGCTTTTTGCGGGGCAGTCCGAAGAAACGCTACCGCTTGCGATGTACCGCCTGATGGGTGCCTACCGGATGGAGGCCGCGGCAGGCGCTGCGGTGGTCCTATTGGGGCTAAGCCTGCTGATTTTCTGGATATGCGACTATTGGGGGCGGCGATGCTAAGATGTGAAAAATTGCAGCTGCGTTATGATGATTTTTCGCTTGCGGCTGAGCTTGGGTTTGCTGCGGGACGGATCACTGCGCTGATTGGGCCCTCTGGTGCTGGAAAATCGACGTTTTTGGCGGCCATTGCCGGATTTCTGGTGCCGGCAAAGGGCCGTGTGATCTGGGCGGCACAAGATATTTCGGCGCTGTCGCCGGCTGAACGACCGATCAGCATCCTTTTTCAAGACAACAACCTGTTTCCGCATCTGACCATTACGCAAAATGTCGGGCTCGGGTTGCGGTCGGGGCTGCGTCTGACCGCTGATCAAAGGGCGCAGGTTGCAGCCGTGCTGGACAGCGTCGGTCTTGCGGGCATGGGCGCACGCAAGCCCGCAGCACTTTCGGGTGGACAACAAAGCCGCGCGGCATTGGCGCGGGTGCTTTTGGCGGATCGGCCATTGGTGTTGCTGGACGAGCCGTTTGCGGCGCTAGGGCCGCGGCTGAAGGACGAGATGCTTGACCTTGTGCAACAACGTCTTGCGGATCAGGGGCGCACGGTGATCATGGTCACCCACGACCCCGCTGATGCCAAACGGATCGCAGATGCGGTGGCAGTTGTTGCGGATGGGACTGTGGCGGCACCCGTTGCGACACGCGCGTTGTTTGAAAACCCCCCGCCCGCCTTGGCCCGCTATCTTGGCAAGTGAGGTGGATCAAGATCCACCCTACGAAAAAGGCCCACCAAATTGGCGGGCCTTTTTTAATTCGGTGACGGATCAGATCAGTCTTTGTGCTTGTGCGGCGCCCACAGACGTTTGTTTGTGAGGTACAGCAAAACTGACAGCATGATCAGCAGGATCACCCCGGCAAGACCCGCATGTTTGCGGTCCATCATCTTTGGCTCGGCTGTCCACATCAGGAAGGCCGCAATGTCTTGGGCTTCGTGGTGGATGTCAGTGGAATGGCCATCGGCGAATTCCACATCATCACCCCAAAGCGGCTGCGGCATGCCGATCCAGCTGCCGGGCACCATGTGGTGGCCGTGGTCGTCAATGCATTCTTCGGGGAAACCACCGGCGGCAAATGCCACGTTGTAGTAACCGTCGAAATCTTCTGGCGCACATTCCGGCGTTTCTTCATAGCCGGTCAGGATAGAGGCGATATATTCAGCGCCGCCCATGCCTTTGAACAGCTGGTTCAGACCTGAACCCAACGGACCGTGGAAACCGGCGCGCGATTTTGCCATCAGTGACAGATCGGGTGCGCCTGCCGCTGTGACCGCAGGGAATTTATCTGCGGGCGTTGCCAAACGGTAGTCATCAATCGCCGGATCATAGATTTCGTAGAATTCCGCGTAGGCGCGCATTTGATCTTCGGGAAGCGCAGGGCCGCCTTCGTCATGCAATGTGCGGAACGCGACATATTCAAGCCCGTGACAAGACGAACAATTCTCGGTGTAGATTTGCAGACCGCGCTGAAGCTGCATCTGATCATAGCTGCCAAACGGGCCTTCGAACGAGAAATCGAAATCTTCGATATGCGTTTCGCTTTCGGCGATCGCCTGCCCTGTTGTCAGGGCAAGCGCTGTTGCAGCGGTCAGTGTGAGTTTACGGAACATATTCATTGGTCCTTTCTCACTCGGCCGATTTCGCAGAGGCATCAGCCCCGGCTTTCGGCGCGTAGTGCGCGTTAAAGTCGTCTTCGATGGTTGCGGGCTGTGGCAGTGGTTTCTCGATCACGCCAAGAAGTGGCAGCAGAACAAGGAAGTAACCGAACCAGTAGGTCGCAGCGATCAAAGAGATGTATGGGTAGATGCCGTCTGTTGGCATCGCGCCGACCCACATCAATACGATGAAGTCGAATGCCAGCAGCGCAAACCACCATTTGAACATCGGGCGGTAGCGGCCTGAACGCACAGATGATGTATCCAGCCAAGGTGCCAGCGCCATCACAGCGATCGCGCCAAACATGGCCAGAACCCCAAAGAACTTGGCGTCGATGATGCCGAAGCTGACAAAGTTCACCAGTTGCACGATCCATACGTCCGCGGTGAATGCCCGCAGAATCGCGTAGAATGGCAAGAAGTACCATTCAGGCACAATGTGCGAAGGTGTCGCCAGCGGGTTCGCAGGCACGTAGTTGTCAGGGTGGCCAAGATAGTTTGGCATGAACCCAACAATCGCCATGAACACGGCCAGAACAACAGCCAGCGCGAACAGGTCTTTGATCACGAAATATGGCCAGAATGGCAGCGTATCTTTTGCCGCGTCTTCTTTGCTGGTCCGGCGGACTTCAACACCTGTGGGGTTGTTATTGCCAGTGGTGTGGAATGCCCAAACGTGCACGATGGTCAGACCCAGCAGCACAAATGGCAGCAGATAGTGCAATGAGAAGAAGCGGTTCAGCGCAGGCTGGCCAACCGCAGATGCGCCCAGCAACCATGTCTGGATTGCATCACCGATGAACGGGATCGCGCCAAACAGGCCTGTGATAACGGCTGTCCCGTGGAACGACATCTGGCCCCAAGGCAAAACGTAACCCATAAATGCGGTGCCCATCATCACAAGATACATCAGCATGCCGATGATCCATGTGACTTCGCGTGGTGCCTTGTATGAACCGTAGTAAAGACCGCGGAACATGTGCAGATAAACCGCAACAAAGAAAAGCGACGCGCCGTTGGCGTGGAAATAGCGGATCATATGACCGCCGTTGACATCACGCATGATGTGTTCAACCGACGCAAACGCCAGATCAACATGCGGGGTGTAGTGCATGACCAGCACGATGCCGGTTGCGATTTGCAAAACCAGCGTAAACGCCAGAACAATGCCCCAGATCCACATCCAGTTCAGGTTCTTCGGCGTGGGCAGCATGAGGGTGTCATAGACAAGCCCGACAATCGGCAGGCGTGTGTGCAGCCATTTTTCGATGCCAGTCTTGGGTTCGTAATGGTCGTGGGGAATACCAGACATGGTGCGCGCTCCTTAACCGAGTTGAATTGTTGTTTCGTCTACGAAAGACGCAACAGGGACGAGAAGGTTGCGCGGTGCAGGACCTTTGCGGATACGACCGGATGTATCGTAGTGCGACCCGTGGCATGGGCAGAACCAACCACCGAATTCGCCAGCTTCACCCAATGGCACACAGCCAAGGTGCGTGCAAACGCCCATCTGGACCAGCCATGTGCCGTCTTCGGACAGGGCGCGGTTTTCGTCGGATGCATCGGCATCACCCAGAAGGTTTTCGTTTTCAGCGCCTTGGTCGGGCAGTTCTGATACGTCGACAGCGCGGGCAGCGGCGATTTCATCTTCGGTACGTGACCGGATGAAAACGGGCTTACCTTGCCAAAGCACAGTCAATTGTGTGCCTGGCGCGATTGCGCTGATATCAACGCGAATTGACGCAAGCGCCAGAACGTCAGCTGAAGGGTTCATTTGGTTGACCAGTGGCCACACCGCTGCACCTGTTGCAACGACACCGGCTCCGGCTGTTGCATAGTAAATAAAGTCGCGGCGTGTGCCCTGATGATCGTCTGCATGTGACACGGCTTGCATCTCCGATTCTTTGGTTGGGCAGAACGCCCACGGGAAAGACGGGCTGTAAGAAATTTAGCCCATTCCGGCGCTGTTTATCCATGAAAACATGATCCGTCCAGCGGACAATAAGGCGCAGGCGCTATTGTGGCGCTTATTGTTGCGAAACGGCAAAGATTTCGTGAACCGCGACACAAGAATCACATTGCCGTCATTTTGGGAAAAAGCAGCACCGAATTTCCCGACTTTTGTTGCTATGCACCCAAGACACGGTGATGACCGCGGATTCACGGTGTTATTTGTGTCGTGGCGGCCACAAATCACTTTGAAGGTTTAAGACTCGGTTAATGGTGACTTGTTAGACTAAATAGGGCATTTTACCCGCAGACAACTCTGCCATTACTCTTGTCTAGGAAAATCTGATGTTACGTGCGCTTGCGCCATTCGCCCTGATCGTTTTGACACCCGCCGTCGCCGCCGCACAGGTCGAGCTGAGCTTTTATGGCGGTGCGCAATCGGCGCCTCCGTCAGATGTTTCGGTGCGTGACGGCGTGATCGGAAACGATGATTTCATCATCGCATGGGAAGGGCGTTCATCTTCGGCGCCGATCTATTACGGCATTCGCGCCACCCATTGGCGTAATGACAGCTTTGGTTTCGGGCTCGATTTTGCGCATAACAAAATCTACCCGCAAGACGGCGAATTGCCTTCTGGCTATGATGTGCTTGAATTTACGGACGGGCTGAACACGCTGACAGTCAACGCCTACCACCGCTGGAACGGCGCATTTGGCAAAATTACACCATACGTTGGCGGCGGCATTGGCTTTGCCATTCCACATGTTGAGGTCACGAATGGCGCGTCTGAAACATTCGGCTATCAGTTGACAGGGCCTGCGGCGACTTGGATTGCCGGTGCGACCTATCCGATCAACGACCAATGGTCTGTTTTCGGTGAATATAAAGGCACATATTCGTCCAACACCGCCGATCTTGAAACCGGCGGCACCGTTTCGACCGATGTTTTCACCAATGCGGTGAATATGGGCGTCAGCTTTAACTTCTGATTATGCCGGCGCGGTGGCAATCATGCTGTCGCGCTGCATGAATTCCGCGTGCCAAGCGGCCAGCGCCGCATTGTCATTGCGCCAGCCGCGCGCATCATGGCGCAGATCAACATAGGACAGTGCACAGCCAATCGCGATCTGCCCGATGTTCAGCGGGCCGTTCAGATGGCTCATCCACATCTTGTTCACGGCGCTGATCCCGCGGCTGGCCTTTGCCCATTGCGCTTCGATCCACGCGGGCGAACGTTCGTTTTCGGGGCGCAGCCTGATTTCATAGGTCATGGCAACGGCGGCCTCCATGATCGCGTCGGCGGTGGCCTCAAGCGTCAGCAGTTCCCAGATTTGCGCTTGCGGATAAAGCGCGCCACCCGCGTGATCGTTCAAAAACCGTGTGATGACACGGCTATCATAGATCGCTGGCCCGTCATCGCGCACAAGCGCGGGAATTTTGCCAATCGGGTTTGCGGCAACAATCGTTGGATCTGAATTCAGCGCACTTGTGCTGATTGGCACCTCTGCGACACGGTCGGTCAGCCCGAGTTCACGCACAACAACGCGGGCCTTGCGCACAAATGGAGACGCGGGCGACATCAGTAGTTTCATCGAAATTCCTATCGTTTAGATTTGCGGAAACAAGACCTGATCTTGCCCATCTTGCCAAGGCACATATTTGGTCATGATGCTGGCAAAGCGATCAGAGGACAAAAATGCATCCAGCCAAGCCGTGATCGGGGCCAATCCTTGCGCATCAAACCAGTCGCGGTCAGTATTTGCGAATTGTCGCACAAAAGGCAGGATCGCCATATCGGCAAGCCGGATGTGGTCGCCCATTAAATATGGCGT
The DNA here is from genome assembly GCF_900115105.1 of Yoonia tamlensis. Lineage (GTDB taxonomy): Bacteria > Pseudomonadota > Alphaproteobacteria > Rhodobacterales > Rhodobacteraceae > Yoonia > Yoonia tamlensis. The sequence continues at coordinate 265,929 of NZ_FOYP01000002.1, read as the reverse complement.
CTTTTCAAGACGTTCGTTCAGCACCCGCAAGAATACCATCGCCTTTTCGCGTTGCTCGGCTTCGTCCAGATCCGGGTAACGCACGGCGTACTTTGTATGGTCCAACGCTGTTTTGAATGGCCCTTCGCAGGTGGTGATCAGGTCCATCCCTTCGGCGGGCATATCCAGCCAGCCTTCGGGGTCGTTTTGGGTCAGCGCCCAGATCATAATATCGCGGCTTTCGTCGATCACGCGATCCGGCAATTGCAAGACGGGCACGGTGCCCTTGGCCGAGGCCGCAAGGAAAGGCGCAGGTTTATCGCGCAACACGATTTCGCGCAAAGTGACTTGCTGCTGGCTGGACTGGATCGCCAGCCGCGCACGCATCGCATAGGGGCAGCGGCGGAATGACCAAAGAATTGGACGGGTTTCCATCACAGGGCCTGCAGTTGGTTACCATCAACGCCCGTGATTTTTGCCGCCACAATCTGGCTTTCAGGCTGGTCACTGGCAAAGCTGACTTCGGCAAATTGTTCGGTCCGACCCATGCGCGGGTTTTCCATCAGAATGTGATGGGTCGCGCCGATTTGCGCCTGCAAATGCGCAGCAACCTTGGCGTCCCCAGCAGCACGCAGCTGTGCCGCGCGCGCCTTGATCACGTTGCCGTTGACCTGCGTGGGGATTTTCGCGGCGGGCGTGCCTTCGCGTTTGGAATAGGGAAAGACGTGCAGCCAAGTCAGGTCGCAATCCGTGACAAGTTTGAGCGAATTTTCGAAATGCGCATCGGTTTCAGTCGGAAATCCGGCGATAATGTCCGCGCCAAAGGTCATATCGGGCCGTAGTTTGCGCGCGTCCTCGCAAAACCTGATCGCGTCATCGCGCAGGTGGCGGCGTTTCATCCGTTTCAGGATCATATCATCGCCATGCTGCAGTGACAGGTGCAAATGCGGCATTAACCGCGGTTCGGTCGCTATGGCCTGCATCAGATTGTCATCGACTTCGATGCTATCAATTGATGAAATCCGCAGGCGGCGCAGATCCGGCACAAGTTTCAAAATCCGCATCACCAGATCGCCCAGTTTCGGCGCGGCGGGCAGGTCAGCGCCCCAGCTTGTCAGGTCAACGCCGGTCAGCACGACTTCGTTATAGCCGCGATCGACAAGCCGTTTGATCTGGTCGACAACAACGCCCGCAGGGACCGACCGCGAATTTCCACGCCCGTAGGGGATAATACAGAACGTACAGCGGTGGTCGCAGCCGTTTTGGACCTGCACATAAGCGCGACTGCGGGTGCCAAACCCGTCAATCAGATGACCGGCGGTTTCGGTCACAGACATAATGTCGTCCACCTGCACCGGTTCGGTCTGCCCGATCAGATCGGGCGCCATATTGGCCCAAGTCGCCGGATTCATCTTTTCGGTATTGCCGATGACAACATCGACCTCGGTCATGTTCGCAAAGGTATCGGGCTCGGTTTGTGCCGCACAACCTGTGACGATCAATTTGGCATCGGGGTTATCGCGGCGCAGTTTGCGGATGTCTTGGCGGGCTTTGCGCACGGCCTCGGCTGTGACGGCGCAGGTGTTTACGATCACAGCGTTTTCGACGCCCGCCGCGATGGCAAGCTCTTTCATGGCCTCGGATTCATAGGCGTTCAGCCGGCACCCGTGGTTGGAAAATTTCGGTGCACTGTTCATTACAGCCGCCATTGCCCGTCAAACACATGTGCCGTGGGGCCGGTCATCCAGACGCCATCATCGCGCCAGTCGATATGTAATGTGCCGCCGTCCAGATCAATCTGCACCTTGCGCCCCGTAATCCCGCGCCGCGCCGCTGCAACTGCCGTCGCGCAAGAAGAAGAGCCAGAGGCGAGCGTCACCCCAACCCCACGTTCCCAGACCCGCATCCGCAGATGATCAGGGCCGACGACACTCGCAAACTGCACATTGGTGCGCTGCGGATAAAGCGGATGATGTTCGGTTTGCGCCCCACGTGCGGCCAGATCCACCGCTTCGGCGTCTTCGACAAAAAACGTGCAATGCGGGTTGCCCATCCCTGTGGCCACGGGCGCGCCATCAATCGGCAGTGCAAGCGTATCCATTTCGTGCGATAGCGGGATTTCATCCCAACGCAGCTGCGGCTGGCCCATATTCACCGATGTCAGCCCATCGCCCGCATCACGCGCATAAAGCGTGCCGCGATCCGTGGTAATGGTCAGCGTGTCACGTCCGGTTTCATCCATCAAGAACCGCGCGATGCAGCGGGTCGCGTTGCCGCATGCGGCCGAAAGCGATCCATCGCTGTTCCAAAAGGTCAAATGCACATCCGCATCCGGTGTCTTTGACAAAACCGTGAGCTGGTCAAACCCCACGCCGCGATGCCGGTCTGCAATGGCGATTGCTAACGCCGCGTCAACGCGCGGGGTGATTCCCCGTTCGTCCACGACAACAAAGTCGTTTCCCAGCCCGTGCATCTTCATAAAGGGCAAATATGCTTGGTTTTGCGTGTTCATTCGGGCCATATATGCGAACTGTCAGGACTATTCCAGATAAGATGACATTTGGGGGTTGACCCCACCGCCCCACCTTTCTAATTAGCGCCCCAGTGGGCCGTTAGCTCAGTTGGTAGAGCAACTGACTTTTAATCAGTAGGTCGCTGGTTCGAACCCAGCACGGCTCACCACTTTTTCTATTTATATCAGGTATATACTTGCACTTTGTTGGCTACGATTTGTGGCGCCACCATTACCGGAAGCTATACGGAAGCACCTGAACGCGAGGAATCGCGTGGTGGTGGGGCAATACCTCGCAGACCGTCTGAATAGTTATCAATCCAAAACGCATACAGAACCGCTCGCACGTTTTTTGCGCAGGCTGCATCGTTGCACGGGGGCAGATGCAATGATCCTTTACAAGACGATAGCCCTAAAATTTGGACACTATCTGGAAAACGAGCAGCCCGGCAGCATGCCCGGCCCTGATGGACAATTAGTCCTTCCAGAGGAGATCCGTGGGCACTGGCAAAGCGTTCTCAGCGACCTTGCCACAGCAAGAATCTACATGCTCGACCACAATGCTGCGAACTATCTCGATTCCCTGAGAATGGATGTTCAAGGAATGCCGTGGGAAGAACGGCCAGAATCCGATATTCAAAGCTATGTCCGTAAAGTCGACTTTCCACGTGACCTGATTTGGATTGAATACGGCGACAGAACACTGGGTTGCCGAACATGAAAGACGGTATGCAAATGGAAAGGTAGTGCGAGTTAAAGCGCATAAGCGTGGTCAATTAGCGGATCGGGAGTTGCCGGTTCGGGTTGTGGGGCCGAGAATGCATGACTGAACTCTATAGTGTAAACTAGGTGAACCGCACCGGGTCTGCCGGATCGTAAGGCATTGTAACTGGCGTGGCCGGAAATTTAGGCAACAATCTAGCCACTTTTCGTCATGGACCGGCTGTGCTGATGGGCCCGCCAGTGGCAGGCCCGTCAAAGCATTAGAACGGGTAGACAGATTCGATGCTGGCGAAACGGTCGCCGCGGTTGCGCTGTAAAAAGCGCTGGTCGACACGGGTTTGTGCACCTGTTTCGAAAGAAATCATCGCCTGAATGCGGGTGATATCTGTCGTCTCTGTCAGGATTTGTCCGGCGCTTGCGTCGAACCAGACGCCATCGGCAACCTGATACCCGGCACCGACCGCATAGGTGGTGGCGTCGAAACCGTTATCAAGCAGCACTTCGGCCCCGGCGGAGACACGGAACGCATCGTTAATATCATAGCTGCCACGTGCACCAACAAGACTGCGGTCGATCCAGATACTGCCGTCTTGGTAATAGCCGCGCGCATGAATTGGGCCTGCATCATAAGCCGCGCTAAGTTTGGTGTGCAGCGTATCAAGGTAGGAATATGATTGGACATCTAGCCCGACAGTAATTTCCGGCGAAACAGCATATTCCGCGTAAAGTGCTGTAATCGCATCATCATCGTCGACTTGTGTATAATTCAACGCGACGGCGAATTGTTCGTTTTGATACTGGCCAAAGACTTCGTAGCCGTCCCAAGCCGGAACATCGCCGTCAATGCCCTTAAATCCTGCGCCAAACATGAATTCGGGGGTAATTTCATAGGCCGCCGAAACAGCGTATTCCACAAAATCAAACGGTGCCATCACATCATATTGCACGCTGGCAATATCGGCGGTCAGCAAGAACTGACCAAACGTATATTCAACGATCCCTTGCAGCCGACCGGTTGATCGGTCGTCGCCTTAGATATCGAAGTAAGAGTAGTCGTAGCTAAGATGCGCATAGCGCAAACCGTCTTCGGCATATGCCGCGCCCGCGCTAAGCGCGATCAAACTGCAAAGCATGGATTTCCGTAACATTGGCGAATTCCTTGTGTGCGGCTAGTTCTGCAACATGTGCAAAACTAGCCTTTGGTGGTCATAATTATTGGGTTTGAATGGTTTAGCCGCGTGTTGGTGCAGATGTAGGGTTGCGTGGGTCGACTGTTGGGCGGCGTGTCGGTTCGCGGTCGTCGTCACGATCATCATCGTCGCTGCCACGGCCTTCGTCTTTGTCGTCCTCGGGGACTGACGGGCCTTCAAAGCGCAAAGTATAGGTTTCGTCTTCCCGCTTTGTCGCGATGATCCCTGTGATGTCGAGACCGCCAATCGCATTGCCGAATTCTTCGTCACAATCGTCAAGGCCACTTGTCTGGCTGCAGTCATGGTCAGGGAAGGTTTCGTTGCACCAATTGATCACGGCTTCGTAGCATTCACCCAAAGTTGTGATGCCGGCCTGCGCTTGGATAGGCGCAAAAGTTGTTGTTGTGATTGCTGTAGAGATTGCAAATGCTTTGATCAGGTTTGTCATAATATCGCTCCGATTTGTTGTTTGAGTATCCGCAGATCATCTGCGTTACAGTCATAGGTCGGACGCGGGTGGCGAATGGTTCAAATAAAATGTGGACTTTCCGCAAAGAGTTTTTATATCCTTGAAAAGGCTGGATAAATTATTGAAATATTTTGACAGCTATGCGGGGCGTTCCCCCCTGATCCGCGTTTAACCGGCGCGGTCAGGGGGTAGATGCCTAGCCCAGAAGCTCGTTCATATGCACTGTGCGGTGCTCGCGGATCGATATTTGCGCGGCCATGCCAAGAAGCACAGCCATCTTGCCATCGATCAATGATACTTCTGGCGCGTTGCGTTGGCCGCGGACAAGTTCAAGGAACTTCTGGTGCTGATAATAGGTTGACCCGTTGTGGTCGCCGGCCTCTAGCAGGGCGGGGTCTACGGGGATATCGCGCTTTACCGGACCTTTGGGTTTGCGTGGGCTGACAATCAACTGGGGCAGCGGCGCATCGCCAAGATGTTCGGGCCAGAACCGTCCGGGACCGGGTACAAAAGCTTCGACCTTGCCCATCGGGCCGACGGCGGACACTTCTTCTTGGTATTGTGCACCTTCGGCGAACATACAAAGTTCAAGCATCGCGCGGCTGCCGTTCGCGAAGTCAACAATGACATAGCCATTATCCAAGATATCGGGCTGTTCGCCATTATACCGCTCCTCGATATGGTTCGCATCCTGCCCGCCCGACGCCATCACGCGGACGGGCTCGGATTTCAGCACAAGCCGCATCAGGTCAAAGAAGTGACAGCATTTTTCGACAAATGTTCCGCCGGAATAGCGATCAAACCGGTTCCAGTCGCCGACTTTTTCCAGAAACGGAAAGCGGTGTTCGCGGATCGTCAGCATCTTGATCCCGCCCGTCACGTCGTCAACGCAGTTCAACAGCGCGGCGATGGGGGGCATATAGCGGTATTCCATCGCAACCCAGACAGGCGAAGGATATGTATCGATAAATGTCTTGAGCCGCCCAAGCTGTTCGATATCCGTGAACAGGGGTTTTTCGACCAGCACAGGCAAATGCCGTTGCGCTGCAAGCATTTCGAGCTGCTCGATATGTCTGAAATTTGGACTGGCGATCAAAATGCAATCAAGATCGGGCAGCGCCAAAAGCGCATCAATACTGTCCATCAGTTGCACATCGGGCGCGATAGATTGCGCGATCGCCGCCATGCCCGCGTCAGGTTCGAACACGGCCGCGACGCGTGCGTTATCCAGCAACGCAATGTTGCGCATGTGTTCATGGCCCATCATGCCGCAGCCGATGATGCCGTAGTTGGTGGTGTTTGACATGTTTCCTCCCTATCGCAGGCGCTGCACATAGCGGGCGCGCTGCGGGTCAAACCAAGTTTTCGAATATTCGACCGAACCAAATTGTTCGGCATGGCTTATCCGCTCGATGAAGCCGACGGTCTGGCCGTGGCTCGGTGCGAAATTCACAGGTGCCCAATCGGGGGTTTGCCCGATCGAGACATAATCCTCGGCGTGGGTAATCCAGAAACCAAGCCGCATCTTGTAATAGCGGTAAAGCGAATCAGACAGTTCGGCGGGCACAATCTTGCCTGCGCTCCGGTCCAGCCAGATTTCTTCGACGGCGATGGGTTCTTGGTTCAAGAACCGCAAACGCCGTATTCTTGTGGCATCATCGGACGTGCCAAATTGCGGCATATTGTCAGGTTTTCGAAGCTCTTGCACAGACAGAACCTGCGCCGTTGGCAACCCCCCGCCGCGCGGCAATTCCAGCCGAAACATTGAATAGACGCTGGCAACATCAGGGGTCTTGCGCACATAGTTTCCGGACCCTTGAATGCTTTCGATCAACCCATTTTTTTCAAGGATTGCCAATGCTTTACGCAGCGTCCGTACGGTTGTTCCATGTTGTTTAGCAAGCACCCGTTCAGGCGGCAGTCGCACCCCGTCCAGCAAATGCCCAGAGGCAATTTCGCGGATCAGGACTTCGCTGATTTGCACATAAAGGGGCAAGGAACTGGCAGTTTGGCTTTTGACGTACATCGCGTTTCTGGCTGCTTTCGGAAAAAATTGATACACCATTGATCCAGATCAAAGACACTGCTAGCGATAAGGAAAGTCAAGCGGTTTTATCGGAGCCAATCTGTAAGGCCGCGCTGGGGAGGATAACTAATATGACCGTAGTTCCGGTAACTTCTGCTGAACTTGATTCCGCCGAAGTGTCGTGGTTTGCAGCACTGTGTTCGGATGATTACCAATTTCTTGGCCAGCCAGACGGTGCGCTTCGGTCATCTTGGGACCATTGTTCGAATATCGTGAAAACGGCGGAAAAGCAGGGATTTCGCAATATTCTATGCCCGTCATCCTATCAAGTCGGGCAGGACACGCTTAGCTTTGTGGCGGGCTGCGCGCCGATCACATCAGACATCAACATGTTGGCAGCGGTGCGTTGCGGTGAAATGCAGCCGATCATGCTTGCCCGCACCATCGCGACACTGGATCATATGCTCAACGGGCGGTTGACCGTGAATATCATCAGCTCTGATTTTCCGGGGCAGATCGAAGACAGCAACTACCGTTACCAGCGGTCCCGCGAAGTGGTCGAGATCCTGAAACAGGCGTGGACCCAAGACGAGATTAACCACAAAGGCGAGATCTACAATTTCTCCGGCCTGACAACGGACCCTGTGCGCCCCTACCAAACCGGCGGTCCGCTGCTGTATTTTGGCGGCTATTCTCCGGCGGCACTGGAACTTTGCGGTGAACATTGCGACGTCTATCTGATGTGGCCCGAAAAAGTTGATGAACTGGCAGGCCGGATGAAAGCCGTGAATGCGGTTGCCGAAAAATACAATCGCACGCTCGATTATGGTCTGCGCGTCCACGTCATCGTGCGCGACACCGAAGCCGAAGCCCGCGAATATGCCGACTATATCGTGTCCAAGCTGGATGATGATCAGGGCGATGCCATCCGCAACCGCGCGCAGGACGCCAAATCGCTTGGCGTGAGCCATCAGGCGAAAAACCGTGAAATCGCGGATGATTTCGGCTATATTGAGCCCAACCTCTGGACAGGGGTCGGCCGTGCGCGCTCTGGCTGTGGTGCTGCGCTTGTCGGGTCGACCGATCAGGTCCTGTCAAAACTGGAAGCCTATCAGAAAATGGGTATCCGCGCGTTTATCTTGTCGGGTTATCCGCATATGGATGAGGCCGTACACTTTGGGTCGCGCGTGTTGCCGCAGATGAAAACCTGTTCCTTGCCTCATGCTTATGGGCGCGTGCCTTCGGGTGTTCCCGCAACACCACTTGGAAATGGAGTCCGCCGCTAATGATGCCGCGCATACAAATCACCCCTGATCTATCCTTTAGCCAGCTTGTCTATGGCATGTGGCGGATCGGCGATGATACCGACACATCCGCCGCCCATGTTGCGGCTAAAATCCACGCCTGTCTGGCGCAAGGGATCACCACTTTTGACCAAGCCGATATTTACGGTGGCTATACCGCCGAAGACGTTCTTGGTGTTGCGCTCAAGGCGGACCCGTCCTTGCGCCCGCAAATGGAGATCGTGACCAAATGCGATATCGTGGCGCCTATGGGCCGCTATGCGGATTCGAAATGCAAATACTACGACACGACCCGCGCGCATATCGCGTCATCGGTCGATCTATCGCTTGCGGCGATGGGCACTGATTACGTTGACTTGCTGTTGATCCATCGCCCCGACCCGCTCATGGATCATCATGAAACCGGTGCCGCCCTTGATGAAATGGTGAAATCGGGCAAGGTGCGCGCGGTTGGTGTGTCGAATTTCCGCCCCTATGACTGGGAATTGCTGCAATCCGCGATGACCGAAAAACTGGTGACCAACCAGATCGAAATCTCTGCTTCGGCGATTGCACCGTTTACCAATGGTGACATTGCATTCCATCAACGCCATGGCCACGCCATGATGGCTTGGTCGCCCTTGGGTGGCGGCGATTTGATGACAGGCCAAAATGCATTGACCGACCGGATGGATGAAATCGCGCGCGATCAGGGCGTTGATCGGGCCGCCGTAGCTGTCGCGTTCTTGCTGCGGCACCCGTCCAAAATCCTGCCGGTTCTGGGCACCAATAATCTGGACCGGATTGCACGGCTGTCGGATGCTTTGAAGGTCACAATCAGCCGTCAGGATTGGTTCTACCTGTACGAATCCGCATTGGGCGCAGAGGTTCCATGACCGTGGCCGATACACCAAAAACGCAGCGGTCTTTTGTCCCTGACGCAAATAATACGCGCCAGTTGCGCGATGCGTTCGGGCGGTTTGCGACGGGCGTCACAATTGTGACCGTTGCGACCCCCAACGGGCCGATGGCGATCACCGCCAATAGTTTTTCGTCGCTGTCGCTGGACCCGCCGCTTGTGCTTTGGGCGCCTGACAAGGGGTCGCGCCGTTTTGCGCATTTTGCGCAGGCGGAACATTTTGCCATCCATGTGCTGGCAGCGGACCAAGAAGACCTGTGCTGGCGCATTGCCCGCGATGGGGCTGGGTTGGCAGAAATGGCACCGGCAACCAATGCCGAAGGCGTGCCGGTGCTGGCGGGTTGTCTCGCGCGGTTCGAATGCCGCCACTACGCGTCTTATGACGGTGGCGATCATGAAATCGTCGTAGGGCAAGTGTTGCGCGCCGCACAGCGTGACGATGGCGATGCATTGACGTTTTTTAGAGGTAAAATGGCTGGTCACATCGCGCAATAGCGTGGCGTGGCAGGAGGCAGCCAAAAGCAAAGACCAAGAAAGAAATCGGATTGTCTGGGGAGGACACCATGAAGACGAAATCAAACAAACTGACTTTGGCAGCGCTGATGCTGACAGGTGCAAGCGGCGCATATGCGGACGAAGTATCGTTTCTTTGCTATCAAGACAGCAACGAATGCGATGTCATCGCTGAAATGCTGCCAGCATTCACCGAAAAAACCGGCCATACCGTCGCGTTGGAAACCGTTGCTTACGACGTGATCCGCGACCAGTTGGAAAACCAGTTGCAAACAGATGCGGCCCCCGATGTGGCGCGTGTGACCAATTTGGGCGGCCTGAACCAATACTATCTTGATCTGGCCCCCTATGTTGATGGCGCCGCATGGGAAACCGCCTATGGCGCGACATTGCCATGGTTCCGCAAACCCGGTGGTGAAGATGCAGGCATCTACGGCTGGATGACCCAGCTGACCGTGACAGGCCCCTTTGTCAACGTGACCCTGTTCGAAGATGCCGGCGTTGAAATGCCCGGGGCAGGTGCGACATGGGACGACTGGGCAACTGCGCTGATGGAAGTCAAGGAAATGACCGGCATCACCGCAGGTCTGGCGATGGACCGTACCGCACACCGTTTGGCGGGCCCAGCATTTAGCTATGGCGCGAAATTCTTTGACGATGCCGGTAATCCGATCCTTGTGGACGCAGGTTTCCGTGACTTTGCGGAAACATTTGTCGGCTGGCACGCATCCGGCCTGATGCCTGCCGAAGGCTGGCCCGCTGGCGAAGGCACGCAGTACCGCAACGCCGCACCGCTGTTCCAGTCTGGCGATGTTGCAATGCACATGTCTGGATCGTGGATGATCAACAGCTATGCTGACAACATCACCGATTTCGACTGGGTTGCTGTCCCTGCCCCATGCGGTGATGGTGGCTGTGGCGCAATGCCGGGCGGTGCTGCGATTGTCGCGTTTGAATCGACAGACGTGCCAGAAGCAGCCGCTGCGCTGATCGACTTCCTTGCAATGGAAGAAAATGCCGCGAAATTTGCCGCCGCCACGCGCAACATCACAGCTCACCAAGGTCTGCAAGCGTCAGGCATCGACTATGCGGATGCATCCCCGGCGGTTGCTGCGGCGCTTTCTGTCTTTGCGGCCAATGCGGGCGTTGCGGCTGAAACCACACCGCAGGCCTATACGCTGCAAGGCTATGCCAAGAACTTTGTCATCTATGGCGCGGTTCCTGACTACCTGACACAGGCAATCACAGGCGAGCTGACCCTTGACGAAGCGCTTGCCGCGATTGATGCGGATATCGCCGCCAAGATCGCTGAATAAGCCGTAAGATAGGGGTCACGGCATGTCTGAGGCATTATCTGCTGCATTTTCCGGCTCGCCGTGGCCGCTTTACCTGCTGATCTATGTGATCATCGGTTGGGCGCTTGTGCGCCCTACCGGCACCATCTGGGACCGCAGCATGAGCACGCTTGGCTGGCCCATCGAGATGACCCAGCGCCTGTCGGGTGCAACGGGGCTTCCCTATCTGTTCTTGCTGCCCAATATGATCATCTTTGGGCTGTTCACCTTTGCGCCGCTGTTCATCAATATGGGTTTTTCGGTGACCGAAGGGCAATCTATCCTGTTTTCCGACCGCGAATGGGCGGGGCTTGATAACCTGCGCCGTCTGCTGTCTGAAACCCAGATCGACACTGGTGCCGCCAACCTCGAAGACGACAAATTCCTGAGCGCGGTCTACGATACGGCAACATTTGTGGTGTTTCAGGTCCCAATCATGATTGCGGTCGCGCTGGCATCGGCGCTGGCGTTGAACCGCAATATCGTCGCACGCGGGTTGTGGCGCGCGGTTTTCTTCTACCCGGTGATGTTATCGCCCGTGGTCGTCGGTTTTCTCTGGAGCCTGATCCTCAAGCGCCAGGGTGTGCTGTCCGAAACGCTGCTGCGCTGGGGTTGGATCGACGCGCCAGTGCAATGGCTGACAGACCCGTCATGGACAATGTTCTGGTCGGTCTTTGTCTACACTTGGGCGCATCTGGGATTTTATATGTTGATCCTTTTGGCAGGGCTGCAAGCGATCCCGCGCGATGTCTATGAGGCTGCCGAAATGGACGGCACACCTGCGTGGCGTCAACTGACCCGCATCACGATCCCGCTGCTTGCGCCGACGCTTTTGGTGGTGACAGTGTTGTCACTGGTCAAGGCTTTCCAAGCCTTTGAAGAGCTTTATGCCATGTCGGTGCGCTGGACGTCGCTGGTCGGCTATATCTTTGAAACCTCGGGCTTGCGCGGGCAACCAACGGCCAACGGGCTGGGCATTGCCGCAATGGCGTCGTTACTGGTGGCTGTCGTGCTGATCATGCTGTCGCTGCTGCAAGTTTACCTTTCTTCGAAATCGAGCAAACAATGACAGCTATCGCAACATTTCTGACGCGCAAGGCGGGGGGCCGTCGGGCAAACTGGCTTGACTGGTTGACCTATGCCTACTTGTTCAGCGGGTTCTTGATGATCGTTGTGCCGGTCATGTGGCTTGCGCTGAATTCACTAAAATCCGCGTCGCAGCTTGAAAAACAGGACCTTTCATTGCTGCCGTCCAGCTTTGAAAGCGTGGCGCGCGCCACCGTTTCCGGACCGGATGGCAAGGAGATTTTCTTTATTCAGGACCTGCCCGATTGGGTGTTGAACTGGAACGATCTGTCGGACGAACAAAAGGCCGGCCGCGACATCCCCGCGTTTCTGGCGGCATGGTCGGGCAATGAACTATATGCGCTGCGGTCGCAACTGGGCTATGTGCCCACATTGGTCCGCGACATGGTCGCAGCACAGGACCTGCCAGAATGGCTTTTGCGCTACCCGTCGATGTCGGTATCGGCAAAACAGGATTTCGACCCGACCGCAGTGATCGCAACGCTTGCGCCCGAAGATCAGCGGCTTTTGTCCGAATTTTTGGGCATCGGCGGTTACGAACCATCGCGACTGGCGCTGCAGGTTCTGGTGCGTGCGCCTGATCCTGAAACCGGCGAAGAGACGCTGTTCGGGATATCCAACTTTAAGGCCACCCGCGCGCTTACCCCTGCCCGCTATGTCGATAACCGCAGCGAGGATGTCGTGCGGCTGAACACGGCAGAGATCACGATGCGCCGCCAGCTTGACCCGTCATGGAACAATTTTTCGGACCCGCTGACAGGTAATGCGTTCGGGGTGAATGTGAACTTTGCGACCTGTTTCACCAATTCTGTTCTGGTCACATTGATCGCAACAGTTCTGACGCTTTTGATCAATTCGATGGCGGCGTTTTCGCTGGCCAAATACAAATTCCGCGGGCAGGTCGCGTTTTTCATCGTCATTCTAGCAACTTTGATGGTGCCGCCGACCATCACGCTGGTCGGTGTGTTCAAGGCGGTGAACGCGACAGGGCTATCGGGATCAATTTGGGGTGTGATTATTCCGGGGGCTGCGACACCAACTGGCGTGTTCCTATTGCGGCAATACATGCTGTCGATCCCTGATGAATTGATCGAAGCCGCGCGCATGGATGCTGCTTCGGAATGGAAGGTTTACTGGCGCATTGTGCTGCCATTGGCGATGCCAGCATTGGCGGCGCTGGGCATTTTGTCGATCATCTGGCGCTGGAATGACCTGATCCTGCCGCTGGTTGCGATTGCGACCACCAAAGAAGCCTACACTATCCAGCTATGCCTGCTGGAATTCCGCGGCGAACATCTGTCGCAAGAACACTACCGGCTTGCGATGACGATGGTCAGCCTTGTGCCTTCCACGCTCGTCTTTGTGTTCTTGCAAAAATACATCACCACCGGCATTGCCAATACGGGACTGAAATAATGACCAAACTTGTCCTTAAAGACGTGAAGAAATCTTACGGCGATGTCGATGTTATCCACGGCATTGATATGGAAATCCCATCTGGTGAATTCTGTGTATTCGTTGGCCCATCAGGTTGCGGAAAATCGACGCTGTTGCGGATGATTTCGGGGCTTGAAGGCATCACCGCGGGCGAGATTGAAATTGACGATGCGGTTGTAAACCATGTGCCGGCTGCGCAGCGCGGGTTGGCGATGGTGTTCCAGTCTTATGCGCTTTATCCGCATATGTCGGTGCGCAAGAACCTCAGCTTCGGGCTTGAAAACCTGCGCACCCCAAAGGCCGAGATCAATGCGCGTGTGTCAGAAGCCGCGCGGATGCTGCAAATTGATCCCTATCTTGATCGCCGTCCGGGCCAGCTATCGGGCGGGCAGCGCCAGCGCGTTGCGATTGGCCGTGCGGTTGTGCGCGAACCCAAAGTGTTTTTGTTTGATGAACCGCTGTCCAACCTTGATGCGGAACTGCGCGTCAGCATGCGCCGTGAAATCGGCGCGTTGCACCGGCGGTTGGGCAATACAATGATTTACGTCACCCATGATCAGGTCGAAGCCATGACGATGGCCGACAAGATCGCGGTCCTGCGGGCCGGAAAAGTTGAACAATTCGGTACGCCCTTGGACCTGTTCAACAATCCCAAGAACCGCTTTGTGGCCGGGTTTATCGGGTCTCCCGCGATGAACTTTTTGCAAGGCAAAACCGGCCCGCAGGGAATTACGCTTGCCGATAAGACGGTGATCGCGGTTGACCCCGCGCGCCTGCAAGGGCCGGATGGCACAGCGGTCGAACTGGGTGTCCGGCCCCGCGATCTGATCATTGATCCAGACGGACCTATCAACCTGCGCATTCTCGAGGTAGAACAGCTTGGCGCTGAAAGTTACCTTTTCGCGGAGCTTTCATCAGGAGAATCCATCGTGGTACACCAGCCCGGCCAGACACAAGTTAAAATCGGCGACGGGTTGCGTGTGGCGATAAATCCGGATGCGCTGTTTGTGTTTGATAAGGCAAGCGGGCAGGCATGGTACTAAACGCCAAGGCCGTTTTCCCCGGCCTGCTATTTGCTGCAATGGTGGCGATGGCCGCGCAGTTTCTGTCGGAACATTACGGCGCACCAGTCATGCTGATGGCGATCCTTTTGGGGATTCCGTTTCAATTCCTGTCCACCGAAGAGCGTACGGCAGCCGGTATCGGCTTTGCTTCGCGCAGGGTTTTGCGGATTGGCGTTGCGCTGCTTGGTGTGCGGGTAAGCGTAGATATGGTCGCCCAGATCGGCTTTGCCAATGTGGCGCTGGTGGGGTCCGGCGTGGCGGTGACGATCCTGTTGGGGTTGGTCATGGCGCCGTTGTTCGGGCGGGACCGGTCATTTGGTTTTCTGGTTGGCGGGGCTGTCGCGATTTGCGGGGCTTCGGCGGCGATGGCGATTGCTTCGCTTTTGCCCAAAGGCGAAAAATCCGAACGTGATGTGACATTTACAGTGGTTTCGGTCACGCTGGCATCAACCGTGGCGATGATTGCCTATCCGATCCTGATCAGCGCGCTGGGCATGGATAGCCAGTCGGCGGGCGTGTTTTTGGGTGGCACAATCCACGATGTGGCGCAGGTTGTCGGCGCGGGCTATTCGGTGTCGGATGAAACCGGGGATGTTTCGACGCTGGTCAAATTGTTCCGCGTGGGCCTGTTGGCGCCGGTCGTATTTATCGGCGCGCTGTTCTTGCGGCAATCCGGTCAAGGCGCAGAAGGCGTGCCGCTGATCCCTGGTTTTGTGATCGGGTTTTTGGTGCTTGCCGGAACGAATTCGCTAGGCTGGCTGCCTGCGGTGGCGATCCAGACCGCTGATAGCGTGTCGCGCGCTTGTCTTGTGACCGCGGTTGCCGCCGTTGGGATGAAAACATCGTTTGAAGACCTGCGATCCGTGGGACGATCCGCGCCGCTGATGATCCTGATCCTGACAATTGCGCTTGCTGGCTATGTTCTGGCAGGACAACACATCTTGTTCTGATGTCAGCTTAGGCGAACGCGTTGAGCAATGGCTTTGCGTTCTTAAGATGTCGCGCAACCAGTTGTTTTTGCTGTTTTTTAGATGGTGACGGATATGCAATCTTCGGCGTTTTGCGTTCCAATTCCGGAAACAGCGCCAATATTTCGGTCAGCGCAGCTGGCGGGATCATCTTTAACGATTCAGGGCCAACAAAGAAACTTTCGCTTGGTGCGCTCTCTGCAAAAATGACCTCGTGCTGGTCAAAAAGTAAATGAAAATATGTGACCGGCGCATTGCTATCATCGACGTCAATATCGGGCAAGGCAGTCAGCTTAATTGCCGGAACAAGCACATTTGTCGTGCCGAACATGCGCTCTGCAATTGGTGACGAAACCACCATCCGATGTTGCCGTGACACAAGCAAATCACGTAGCGGCAGCCCGTTCCCTAACGCCCCAGCCGATATCCGGATCGGCCGCAACTGCGGCTGTCGGGCAAGGCGTGTCGGCGTAATATCTTTGGACCCGATCCAGCGAATGGGCTGTTGGCCATGTGTGGCCGTCAGGATCATATCCCCGACCGCAAGATTTTCGACGGGGCTTGGCCCGTCAGCCGTTAGAATCATTGTCCCACGATTGAAACAGACGACGTCAAAATCAGTTGAATCAATGCCAACCTCAAAATAGTCCCAATTTCCGTTCCCGCCAACAGACCCGACTGCGCCAAGGCTGATGACGGCAGTGTTAAACCGAATTTCCATGATGCTGCCGTCGCTATGGTGGCCACCTGAAATCGACCCGTCAGCATTCACAACATGGGTTGCCGCACCAGATTGGGTAACCGTTACGGTGCCATCGGCAATGAGCGTGTTAAGATCAACCGGAACCCCATCAACCACAATAAAGTATTCTTCGTTACTATTGCTGCCCGAAATCTGCATTGTTGCGCCAGTGACATAGCTATCAAAGGTCACCGTAAACTGTTCCGATCCGGTCCCGTTTACACGCGCACCATCGTTTAGGCCCTGCCAGTCAACTGTTGGTGACGTGCCCGTCACCGTATACCCGACAGTATCACCGTTGGTCGCAGTGAGCGTCCCTGTTGCGCCATTCGAATAGTCATTAATCACATCGAGAAAAGGCATAACAGTTTCACAATAATAGCCAGTGTTAGTCACTGTGTTCCTGAAAACGGCGGTTTCGTCAACATGCCTTCTGACCTTGCCCGCGACAGGCCTGACTGCTGCCTGAATTTGTTGCTAGACTGGCGCAACAAATATCTGTTAACAAAATCTAAATCGATTTAGGTTTGTGGCCGTTTATCTGCTTTGCAATGGTTAAGCTTCTCGCACACTTAGTATCCAAGGGAAAAACTGATGAAATTACCTCTTTTTGAACCAGACAGCACCTATCAGAACTGGCTCAAAGATACCGTGCATCGTAACTATTTGCACGCGGACGCGCAGCGCCAGTTTGACTTTTTCCGTCCCAGCCTGCGCGCGGACGGCGGGTTTTATGTGCTGGATCTGGACGGCGCACCATTGGACAGTACGGTTCAGGAACTGCATACGACGGCGCGCATGGTGCATTCCTTTGCGCTGGGGCAGATGGCAGGGTTCGCGGGTTGTGATGCAGTGGTTGATCATGGCTTGAAATACCTCAAGAGCCACCATCACGATGCCGACCACGCTGGCTATCTATGGGGTTTGGATGGCGATAATATCCATGACGGGCGCAAGCTGGCTTATGGGCATGTGTTTGTTTTGCTGGCTGCGTCTTCGGCGCATATGGCGGGGCATCCGGACGCGATCACCTTGATCGATGACGTCACCAATGTACTGAACACCCGTTTCTGGGAGGAAGACCGCGGGCTTTTTGCGGATGAATGGAACCGCGATTGGAGCCCGTTTTCGACCTATCGCGGCATGAATGCCAATATGCACGGGGTTGAGGCATTGCTAACCGCGTTCGAGGCGACGGGGCGCACGGCCTATCTGGACAAGGCGGGCCGGATTCTCGATTTCTTTGTGGGGCAAATTGCGCCTGCAAACAACTGGCGGCTGGCCGAGCATTACACCCAAGACTGGCAAATTGATTGGGCCTATTCGGAAAACCCGATGTTCCGCCCTGCAGGCACCACACCTGGGCATTCGTTCGAGCTCGCCCGTTTGTCACTACAATATTGGGACCTGCGCGGGCGGCCGGATGGAAACGCTGTGCAAAACGCGCGCCATTTGATGCAAGCCGCGCTTGATGATGCATGGGACAAGGCGCGCGGCGGGTTGATCTATACGCTGAACCCCGATGGCACCCCCGCGATCAAGGACCGCTATTGGTGGCCCGTGACCGAAGCAATTGGGGTGTTGGCAACGCTGATCAAGCTGGACCCACAGCCCGCCGACGAAGACTGGTATCGCAAGCTATGGCAATTTGCTGACGGCCACTTCATCGATCATGCGCGCGGCGGCTGGTATCCGGAAATTGACGGGTCCGGCGCGCCCACAGATGCGCAATTTAAAGGTAAGCCCGACATTTACCATGCTGTGCAGGCATCGCTTTTTGCACTGGCTCCGGGGATTTCCAACATGGGTAAACCTGCCGCCTAAACAAAAACGGCGCCCCACAGGTTGTGGAGCGCCGTTTGTTTTTGTGTCGTTCGCGGTTACAGGATGGATGGCAACCAAAGCGAAACGGCAGGCACGTAAGTGACCAAAATCAGCGCGCCAAGGATGGCGATGTAGAATGGCCAAATCGATTTTAGCGCCTGTTCGATCTTGATCTTACCCACGGCACAGCCCACGAACAGGCAGGTCCCGACAGGTGGCGTGCAAAGCCCAAGCCCGAGGTTCATCAACATCATGATGCCGAACTGGGTCGGGTCCATGCCAAGACCCTTGGCGATTGGCAAGAAGATCGGTGTACAGATCAGGATCAGCGCCGCCATATCCATGATCATCCCGAGGATCAGCAAAATCACGTTGATCATAAGCAGGATCATGATCGGGTTTTCGGACACGGTAACCAAGGCATTGCTAAGCCGTGAAGGCACCTGATAGAGCGCCAGCAAATACGCGAACGAACTGGCGAATGCGATCAGGATCATCACCATCGCGGTCGTGCGCACGGTGCCGATAATCGATAGCTTGAAAGACTGCCAAGTCAGGCTGCGATAGTAGAACGTGGTCAGCAAGATCGCGTAGATGGCGCCAAATGCACCGGATTCGGTTACTGTAAAGATACCGGACAGCGTACCACCAACAATGATCACAGCGGTCAGGAAACCGGGGATCGCATCACCTGCACTGCGGCCAACTTCGCCCCAGCCCGGGAATGGTTCGGCGGGATATTTGTGTTTGACCGACAGGATATAGGCCGCAATCGCAAGGCTGACACACATGATCATGCCAGGAATAACACCTGCAAGGAACAGTTTGGAAACCGACAATCCGCCGCCAGCAGCCACCGCAAAGATGATCATGTTGTGGCTTGGCGGGATCACGATACCGGCGATTGATGAAGTAACGGTGACGTTCACCGCAAAGTCGGGGCGATAGCCGCGTTCTTTCATCACGGGAATAAGGATCGAGCCAAGCGCCGAAATATCCGCGACCGCAGAACCGGAAATGCCGCCAAACAACATGCTTGAGAAGATGTTCACCATCGCAAGTCCGCCCTTGACGTGACCGACCAGCGCCGAGGCAAGTTTTACCAGCCGCACCGCGATACCGCCGTGCAGCATGATTTCACCGGCAAGAACAAAGAACGGGATCGCAAGAAGCGAAAAGACGGACACACCAGCGGTCGCACGCTGGAAGGTGATCAGCATCGGAAAGCCTTCGTACCAGAATGCCGAAGCGGCCGCGATACCCATTGCAAAGGCCACAGGCATGCCGACAACAACGCCCACGCCGAATACGAGCAAGAGAATAGTTAGGCCCATCTTTAAGACTCCAGTTTGTCAGTGTTCGGATGCCAGTCGGAAAAGGTCAAAATCCGAATGATTCCGCGGCTGCCCGCATGCAAGACTACCAATGCGCCACACGATGTGATCGCAAGGGTGCGAAAGCTTTCGGGGATATCGAGCATCGGGATCAGTGAATCCCAGCCGAACCGCATCAGGGCGATACCCGCATAGCACATGATGCCGCCAAAAAACGCGAGCACAAAGTCGATGGCGATCATGACCAGTTTTTGTGCGCCAGTCGGCAAGAGATCACGAAACAGCGAAACACCAAGATGGGTGTCATCGCGCACGCCCGCCGCCGCACCAAGGAATGCAATGTAGCAGACCAGAATCAAGGCAAGCTGTTCAACCCATGTCGGCGTTACGTTCAACACATAGCGCCCGAAAACGAGCCACCCGAAGGTGACGATCAGGACAACAAGGGCAATAGAAGCAAGAAAGATGCTAAGCCATTGGACACCGGCCAACACTGATTCACATCGATCAATTATGGATTTGCGATCACTCATGCGCGCGCCTCATGTAAGATATTGATTGATTGGATATAGAAAAAACGGCCCGCGCCGAAATCGACACGGGCCGTCGTTCTTACGCGACTTGGTTTAGCCGCCGTTACGGATCAGGTTAACCAGATCTGTAAGTTCAGGGTTTGCAGCAAGGAAGTTGTCGTAAACTGGTGCCATCGCTTCTTGGAATGGACCTTTGTCCGCAATGGTGTTCACGATTGTGCCGCCTGCTTCAACGGTCGCCATTGACGCCGCTTCACGTGCTTGCCACAGTTCGCGCTGCAACAGTGCAGAAGCGTGACCTGCTTCTTTTACGATTGTTTGCTGCTCTGGTGTCAGCGCATCAAACGAGATTTTTGACATGCACAGGCACTCAGGAATGATCAGGTGCTCTGTCAAAGAGTAGTACTGTGCAACTTCAAAGTGGCTTGTTGATTCGTATGATGGCGGGTTGTTTTCCGCACCGTCAACAACGCCGGTCTGGATAGACTGGTACACTTCGGCGAATGCCATTGGTGTCGCGTTGCCGTCCATTGATTCAACCATCTGAACGAACAGATCGTTGGACATCACGCGGATTTTCAGACCTTCAACGTCTGCTGGCGTGTTGATCGGACGTACAGAGTTATAGAAAGAACGTGCGCCAGCGTCGTACCAGCCAAGTGGCTCAACACCGCGTGCGCGCATGCCTTCGGAAATTGCTTCGCCGACAGCGCCGTCCATCATTTCATACATCGCTGGGATGGATGGGAAGATGAATGGCAGGGAAACAACGTTGGCTTCGGGTACTGATGTACCGAACGGCCCAAGGCTGAATTCACCAAAATCGATCACGCCAAGGCGCAGCTGTTCAATCGCGTCAGGCTGGCTGCCCAAAACGCCGTTGTGGAATGTTTTTGCGGTCAGTTCACCGCCGGTGCGCTCTGCAACTTCTGCTGCGAACGATTCCATGGCGATAGAAACAGGATAGTCCTCGACGTGGATGTTCCAGCCGCGCAGTTCTTCAGCTGAAACTGACGTAGCTGCAAGCGCAAGGCAGCTGCCAAGAACGGCACTGCGAAGTGTGAAAGATGTTGTCATGTGATCCTCCCAGATACAAATATGGTTTACGCCCTTTGGACCGGATGTGAATCCGACCAACAGCGCCAACAGGTATACTAGTATGCTCTTAATGTTTCGCTGTCAAATACACCGTCACAAAAACACGAAAATACACGTTTAACGCGCGTCTATGCGGTGCCTCGTGCAGGGCGATCACTTTGTTTTGTAAAGATCATTCCGTCAAGCAGCTCTGCCAGTTCGGGGCGCGCGGAGGGGCCGTTTGAAATGGCGGCGATGACCAAACTTCCGTCAGGGCGAATCACAAAGACACCCGGTTCGGCAAAACGCCGGTCGGTTTCACCACTTGATAGCGGGTCGGACATAAACACGCCCAGCTGGGCCATTTGCTGTTCATCAAGGTCGTAACCGATGTCGAACGCCCAACCGAATTCTGCCTGATCGGCGGCGGCTTTTTCGACAGGGTCGGCCGAAACAACAGCGATATCAAAGCCGGCATTTGCCCATTCGTCGCGCATGCCATTCAAAATATTCAGGTATTTCTTGCAACGCCCGCAGTGCTTGCCGCGGTAGACAACTAGAAGGGTCCAGTTTTCGCGCGTGCCACCCACGGTCAGCGTACCGCCACCAAGCTGCGGAAACGTCAACGATGCAAGGATGCTTCCTGCGATTGGCTTAGGCGTTGGCATGGCTTGCGCTCCAAATCTGCGAAATTCCAAATCAGCTTAGCAGCGATTTTTCTGGGATACCAGTTTGCATTTTGGAACAAATGCAAATTTGGACCTATGGCTCGAAATAATCGGGGTTGTCATGAAAGATTGCGTCAATTGTGCCATCAAGCCGCGCAAGATGCACCCGACCAATTTCGACAGCCCCTTCGGAATCGCCAGCCAGAACGCGTTCGGCAATTGTTGCGTGATCCTGAAACAGGTCGGGCATCCGGTCTTCTTTTGACAGGCTGAGCATACACAAGCGGTCAACATTGGCCTTTTCGACGGAAATCACTTCGAACGCGAAGTCGACTTTGGCGGCTTTGCACAGGATGCGGTGGAAATCGTAATCAAGCTTGCCAAACTTTTCGTAATTGCCGGCTTCGACCGCGGCAGCCTGCTGTGCAAGGTTCGCATCAAGCGCGGTTTTGGTGGCTTCGGTTGCATTTTCCGCCGCGCGGCGCATGACTTCGGTTTCGACGCAGACGCGGACAAAGCGCGATTTCGCAACTTCGCGCCGCGAAAACCGTTTCACTTCCGTTGCCTTTTGGGGCTGGATCAACAAAAGCCCCAGATTTGCTAGCCGGCTGAACGCATCGCGCACCGGCTGCCGCGATACACCGAATTGCGCGGCAATTTCAGCCTCTGAAATCTTGTCACCAGGCAACATCTCGAGCTTAACGATCGAGTTATACAACGTATCAAAGACAACATCGACGCTGGTCTTGCGCTCTTTGGTGCGGACTGTTGCTGGCATTGTTGTTTTCCTCCGGTTTCGAAAGGGGATAGCTTGAGATGTTGGATTTGACCAGACTTTCAGCGCCTTTGCGCGCCTAAGAAATTACCATCTGGGCACTTTTCGTTCATAGTTAGGGACATATTTCAGCATTTCGTCGGTATCATCACGGTCTTTCACCATGGCCTTGTTGTAAAGCGTATGAAGCTCGGCAATGGATTCGTGGTCAAGCTCAACCCCCAATCCCGGCCCGTCAGGAACCTGCAGGGTGCCGTTCTTAAAGGTCGGGCGCCCGCCTTTGATGATTTCCTTGCTCGACCATGGGTAATGCGTGTCGCAATCAAACGTCAAGTTGGGCGTGGCGGCCGCAACATGACACATCGCAGCGAGCGAAATACCCAGATGCGAATTCGAATGCATCGACACCCCAAGATTCGCCGCGCGGCAGATTTCACCAAGGTGCACCGCTCCTGTTGCGCCGCGCCAGTAATGATGGTCCGACAGCACAATCTGCACGGCGTCCTTTTTAACGGCTTCGATGATCTGTTCAAATTCCACGACAACGAGGTTCGTGGCCAACGGCATATCGATCAACGCCGAGAGCTCGGCCATCGCATCCATGCCACGACAAGGGTCCTCCAGATACTCGAGCACCCCGTCAAGCGCGTCAGCGACGCGTTTGGCAGTTGGCACCGTCCATGCGCCCATCGGGTCAATCCGCAGCGGGTGATCGGGAAAGGTTTCGCGCAGCTTGAGCATGGTTTCAATTTCCAAATCAGGCTCTAACACGCCGCCTTTGAGCTTCCATGATCGGAATCCGTAGTCTTTTGAAAACTGTTTTGCCTGATCAACAAGCGCATCGGGGGTCATGACCTCGCCCATGATATCGGGGCCGAATGTCATGTCCTGTTTGGCGAATTTATAAAAAAGATAGCCGCCAAAGGGGATTGTTTTGCGCACAGCGCCGCCCAGCAAATCATACAGCGGGCGGCCGACCTCTTTGCCGCGGATATCCAAAAGCGCGATTTCGAATGCACTATAAACCACATCGACAACCTTGTGATCGGCAAGCGCGGTCGGCGCATTGACCCCGCCACCATCTGGCAACGCGGTTTCGATACGGCGCCGCAAAGCGCGCAGATCGTAAGGGTCCAGCCCTTCAAGCAGGGGGGCAACCGTCTGCAACCCCGTCAACGTACGCTTTGCGCCGTAAGCTTCGCCAAGCCCTGTAATGCCGGTATCTGTCTTGACTTCGATTATGGCGCGCAAAAACACAGAAGGGTGCACGCCCTTGGTATTCGCAAGCGGCACATCCGGAATCGCGATAGGCGTAATTATGACCTCTGTTATGCGCATTAACCCCTCCCATGAATGACGGTGCAGCAAGTGCAAACCATCGGCATATGAAAATACTAGTATACCACGAACGCAAAATCTACACTTCTGTTTTGGCGTGTGACTGGCGCGGTGATGCGCCATTGAATTGTTACAAAAGATTCATATTCCGGCGGGCAATAGCAGTTGACGATTCTAAGATAATTCAAATATTCATGAAATATGGAATCAATGCTCACAGATCGTCTTTCTACCCTTAGCCACCCGCAGCGCATGGCGGTATTCCGGCTGTTGATGCGGCGTTGCCCGGATGCTTTGCCTGCTGGCGAAATCGCAACCGTCTTGGGGTTCAAACCCAGCACGGCATCGGTCTACCTGTCGGCGCTGACAAAAACCCAATTGATCACACAACAACGCCAAGGCGCGAAGCTACTTTACACCATTAATCTGGACGCAGCCCGTGACGTTGTTGCGGGGCTTTTTGTCGATTGTTGTCGTGGACGGGCAGATCTTTGCCCTCCATCATATTCAGACCTTCTTCAGGGGATATCCAATATGGCTGATCAGAAATTCAACGTTTTGTTCGTGTGTACGGGCAATTCTGCGCGCTCCATTGTTGCCGAAACCATCTTGCGGGATATGGCCGGGGATCGGTTTACTGCCTATTCGGCCGGCACCACGCATCGGTCGGGATTGAACCCGCTTGCGGTTGAGATGCTTAAAGCAAAGGGACACGATATTTCACCCCTACGATCCAAAAACGTAACGGAATTCCAAGGGGCTGACGCGCCAAAGATGGACTTTGTTTTTACGGTTTGTGACCGTGCTGCGAATGAAGAATGTCCGACATGGCCGGGTCAGCCCGTTTCAGGGCACTGGGGCATGCCGGACCCAGTCAAGGCGACGGGCACAGACGCTGAAAAACGGTTGGTTTTCCATCAGGTTTATGGTGCGATTCATAACCGTTTGGCCGCGTTTACCGCACTATCGCTGGACCTACTGGACCGCGCCGCATTGCAACAAAAGGTCGATGAAATCGGCCGGATACAGGAAAACCAATAATGGTTACTTATGCTTTGAACGGCCTTGGCCGGATGGGAAAACTGGCGCTACGGCCATTGCTGGAAAGCGGCGCGCAGATCGCATTTATCAATGATGCGGTGGGCGATCCGGCGATGCATGCGCATTTGCTTGAATTCGATTCCGTACATGGCCGCTGGCCCGCCACATTTGCCGCGGATGACAGCGCAATTACCATCGACGGCACGCGCATTCCGGTCACGAGCACCCGCAATCTGACCGACCTGCCGCTTGACGGGGTGGATGTCGTGATTGACTGCACCGGCGCATTTAAGACCGAGGCCAAGATTGCTCCGTATTTTGCTGCTGGCGTGAAAAAGGTCGTGGTCTCGGCCCCGATCAAAGACGGCCCCACCGCCAATATTGTTTACGGCGTGAATAATGACAGCTATGATCCGGCCACCCACGATATTGTCACCGCTGCAAGCTGCACCACCAATTGCCTGGCGCCTGTGGTCAAGGTGCTGCTTGAAGGGATCGGGATCAAACACGGGTCGATCACCACGATCCATGATGTGACCAACACCCAAACCATCGTTGACCGCCCCGCCAAGGACATGCGCCGCGCGCGGTCGGCATTAACCAATCTGATCCCGACAACCACAGGGTCCGCCACGGCGATCACCCTGATTTACCCAGAGCTTGCGGGCAAGCTGAACGGCCATGCGGTGCGGGTGCCGCTGCTGAATGCTTCGATCACCGATTGCGTGTTTGAAATGGCCCGCGAAACAACGGTCGAAGAGGTCAATGCCCTGTTCAAAGCCGCCGCCGAAGGCCCGCTCAATGGCATCTTGGGATATGAAACAAGGCCCCTCGTGTCGTCAGATTATACCAATGACCCGCGCAGCAGCATCATTGATGCGCCTTCCACCATGGTCATCAACGGCACGCAGCTAAAAATCTATGCATGGTATGACAATGAATATGGCTATGCGCACCGTTTGGTTGATGTGGCGCTGATGGTCGGGCGCACGCTGTGACACGGCCCGCCGGATTTTCCGCCTATATGGTCGTCACGGCGGCATATTGGGCGTTCATGCTGACCGATGGCGCGCTGCGGATGTTGGTGCTTTTGCATTTTCACACGCTGGGGTTTTCGCCGGTGCAGCTCGCCTATCTGTTTGTGCTGTATGAAATCGCTGGGGTTGTGACCAACCTGTCGGCGGGGTGGATCGCAGCGCGGTTTGGGCTGACGGCAACGCTTTATGCGGGTCTAACATTGCAGATTGTGGCGCTTTTGGCGCTGGCGCAGTTGGACCCTGCTTGGGGGATCACGGCATCGGTGGTGTTTGTCATGCTGGTGCAGGGGCTGTCGGGCGTGGCCAAAGACCTTGCGAAGATGAGCGCAAAAAGCGCGGTCAAGATCCTTGCCCCATCGGGCGGCGGGCTGTTTCGCTGGGTGGCCATTCTGACCGGATCAAAAAACGCGGTGAAAGGGGCAGGTTTCTTGCTGGGTGCTGCGCTGCTGGCCTTGGCTGGTTTTGTGCCTGCGGTGTTGGGGATGGCGGCGATACTATGCGTGATCCTGATCGGGGTGATGATCGGCATGCCCGCAGGCCTGCCGGTGGGGCGCAAGGACGCCAAATTCACCGAAGTCTGGTCAAAGAACCGCAATATCAACTGGCTAAGCTTTGCGCGGATGTTCCTGTTTGGCGCGCGTGATGTGTGGTTTGTGGTTGGCATTCCGATCTATTTCTATGCCGTGCTGTCCGACGGTAGCCATGCCGGCAACCGCAATGCGTTCTTTATGATCGGGACCTTCATGGCGGTCTGGACGATCCTTTATGGCGTGGTCCAAGGGGCGGCGCCGCGGATTTTGCGCGCCGCCAAGCGATCAGAGGCCGACATGCTTGGCCAGTCAAAACGCTGGGTCGTCATGTTGGGCGTTGTGCCGGTGGTTTTGGCGCTGGCGGTCTGGGTTGCGCCTGCGCCATCCGCCCCGCTGACCGCAACTGTAATCGCAGGGCTGCTTATCTTCGGCGCGATTTTTGCGGTGAATTCTTCACTGCATTCCTATCTGATCCTGCACCTTTCGGACGCAAACCGCGTCACGATGGATGTCGGGTTCTATTATATGGCCAATGCGGCGGGTCGGCTGATTGGCACGGTTCTATCGGGGCTAAGCTATCAAATCGGCGGGTTGCCATTGTGTCTGGGGGCCGCCGCCGCGATGATCGGGCTGAGCTGGCTTGGCGTTGCACAATTGCGCCCCGCCCAAACACAAAAGGCGCGCGCATGAATATCTTTGAAAAATACCTATCCGTCTGGATCGGCCTTGCGATGGTGGGTGGGATCGTTCTGGGCAATATTGCACCGGTTTTGGTGCGTGCCGTTGCGGCGGCAGAATTTGCCAGTGTGAACCTTGTTGTTGCGGTGCTGATTTGGGCGATGGTCTATCCGATGATGGTGGGCGTTGACCCGAAATCGCTGCGCGATGTCGCCAAACAGCCGCGCGGGTTGATGATTACATTGGTCGTTAACTGGCTGATCAAACCCTTCACAATGGCAGCACTTGCGGTGCTGTTTTTCAAATACATCTTTGCGCCGTGGATTCCGCAGGAAGACGCGATGCAATATATCGCTGGGCTGATCCTGCTGGGCGCGGCGCCTTGCACGGCAATGGTGTTTGTCTGGTCACAACTGACCAAGGGCGACGCGACATATACGTTGCTGCAAGTGTCCGTGAACGACTTGATCATGGTGATCGCGTTTGCGCCGATCGTGGCGTTCTTGCTGGGGGTGACGGATATCACGGTGCCGTGGTCAACGCTGGTCTTGTCAGTGGTGCTGTTTATCGCGCTGCCGCTGGTCGCTGGGTTGATCACCCGCGCAAGGCTGAAATCCGAAACGGCAATTGGTGCGTTTCAGGCCCGCGTCAAACCCTATTCCGTTGTGGGGCTGATCGTGACGGTGATGATTTTGTTTGGACTGCAAGGGCAGGTGATCGTGGCAAAACCGCTGATCATCGTGCTGATCGCGGTGCCGATTATCTTGCAAAGTTACGGCATTTTTGCGGTGGCCTATGCGGCCGCATTTGCGCTGAAGGTGCCGCACCGGATCGCGGCGCCCTGCGCCTTGATCGGCACTTCGAATTTCTTTGAACTTGCCGTTGCCGTCGCGATTAGCCTGTTCGGGCTTCATTCGGGGGCGGCGCTGGCAACCGTTGTCGGCGTGCTTGTCGAGGTGCCCGTGATGCTGACACTGGTTGCCTTTGCCAATCGGACGCGGGCGCGGTTTGTGCCCTAGATATCGCATTGCCGGCGCCCCTGCTGCACTGGGGTGATCGGGGTCCGACAGGGGTGTGATTCTGTTTCTATTGCGCGCCGAATTTTTCAAAAATTCGTACCATAGGTTGATTTATTTTATGCCGGTCAGGCACGGATAGGCCGTTGCATTTTCATATTTGAAATGTCGAAAATTGACATCAAGTCCCTGAATTTAATCAGTTAAGTACCACCATTTTTACACGAATTATGAAAGACAGGGTCGATTTCGGCTATTGAATATTTGTGTTGAGTGACGGCTACAACTGATATACTAGTATGACATCCAAGCCTTGGGAGGGAGATTGGAATGTCCGCGCAAACCACAGTTCCGCACGTTGACGTGCCAGGCGCTTTGAGCTTGCAGGAACTGTTGCGTGACGTGGTATTTGACGCAAGCAAACCGCTTGCCTCTCAAATCTATGAACTGCTGCGCGACTTCATCGTCTCGGTCAAAATTAAGCCAGGTTGTGCGCTTTCCGAAAAGGAAATCGGCGCCCTGTTGAACGCGAGCAAAACACCCGTCCGCGAGGCAATGATCCGGCTCGAGGAAACGGGGCTTGTCCGGATTGTCCCCCAAAGCGGCACCTATGTCGCGCCGCTTGATGTCAAAAGCTATATATCGGCCTGTTTTACGCGGCTGCACCTTGAAATCGGGGCCGTCCGCGCCGCTGCGCATTCGCCATCGCGGCATAAATTCAAGGCAGTATTCGATGATCTGGTCGCGCAGCAGCAAAGCGCATGGGACAGTGACGACTTCGAAGCGTTTTTTCATCTTGATGAGGCGCTTCACAAAGAGTTTTTCCGCGCGGCAGAGGTTCCTGATGTTTGGGAAACTGTTCGCCGCACCCAAGCTGATGTTTACCGTGTCCGACACCTGCGCCGCATTCGCAATATTCGCAACGGTGCCAAGGTTATTGCCGACCACAAAGCAATCATCAGTGCCATTTTGGATGGTGATGCGGATCGCGCGCAGACGGCCCTGATTGCGCATATCGGGTCGCTGGAAGCAAAAATTAAGTCCCTCGCTGATCAGCCGGATTTGATGCGCATAATTGAGATTCTTAACACAACCCGCCCACGCTCGCGGCGCCAAAAATCGAACCTGTCCAATACTGCGCAGGTCACGGAGGAAACATGTCAAGTGTCGTACTAGAGAAGATCGTCAAGAAATATGGCGCATTTGAAGTTGTCCATGGAATTGATTTGGAAATCGCCGCGAAGGAGTTTGTGGTGCTTGTCGGCCCGTCGGGCTGCGGCAAATCAACAACCTTGCGCATGATCGCGGGGCTCGAGGAAATTTCCGGCGGGACGCTCACAATTGGCGACCGCGTGATGAACCGCGTGGCCCCCAAAGACCGTGACGTTGCGATGGTGTTCCAGAACTACGCGCTATATCCGCATTTGTCGGTTTCCGAAAACATCGCTTTTGGTCTGCGTATCCGCAAGGTCAAGAAAGAACAGATCGCTGAATCTGTTGCAGATGTTGCGGGCATTCTGGGCCTGACAGATTATCTTGACCGTCGCCCTGCCGATTTGTCGGGTGGTCAGCGCCAGCGTGTTGCGATGGGCCGCGCGATTGTGCGCCACCCCGAAGTTTTCTTGTTTGACGAA
Organism: Yoonia tamlensis; assembly: GCF_900115105.1. Classification (GTDB taxonomy): domain Bacteria; phylum Pseudomonadota; class Alphaproteobacteria; order Rhodobacterales; family Rhodobacteraceae; genus Yoonia; species Yoonia tamlensis. The sequence goes on along the minus strand of NZ_FOYP01000002.1, from coordinate 236,199 downwards.
CCGCTGTCGAACCTCGACGCGAAACTGCGCACCCAGATGCGCGCCGAGATCAAGCGCCTGCACAAACGTCTTGGTGTGACCAGCGTATACGTGACCCACGATCAGGTCGAAGCCATGACATTGGCTGACCGTATTGTCGTGATGTGTGACGGCCGGATTGAACAGATCGGCACGCCAATGGATCTGTTCAACAATCCGATCAACACATTTGTCGCGGGCTTTATCGGGTCTCCGCCGATGAACCAGATCGACGCAAAACTGACCTATGATGACAAGGGCCCGCTGGCCGACATCGACGGTGTTGCGGTCCGTCTGCCGGCCCTTCCCGAGCTAAAGCACAACGAAGGCCGCAAGATTGTTGTTGGCATGCGTCCGGAACATATGTCGATCACGCCGATTGACGACGCGTCTGAACTGCCTGTCACGCTTGATCTGATCGAAACGCTCGGCTCCGAGGCGCTGTTGCACACGATGGTTGCGGGTAAACCGTTTGTTGCAAAAGCCGAAACCAACGGCAAGGCGCTGGCGCTGGAAGATGTGACATCACTGCGCATCGCAGCAAAAGAGATCAAGGTTTTTGACGGCGAAACCGGCATGGCTTTTGGCCACCCAGGAACAGCATAAGGCGACCCCGATATGGAACATCGCACGACCAGACTGAACCGGATTGCGGACCATTTGCGCGCGAACTGGCAGATTTATGTTCTGCTGGCACCGACCATTATTTGGTTCATCGTCTTTTTGTACCGTCCAATGTACGGCCTGCAAATCGCGTTCAAAGACTATAGCGTTTTTCGCGGGATTGATGGCAGCCCTTGGATCGGGTTTGAACATTTTCACACGTTGTTTGGCAGCGACCAGTTTATCCGCGCGCTGAAAAACACCGTTATTATCAGCATGCTGACCCTGCTATTCGGGTTCCCGATGCCGATCATTCTGGCGCTGATGTTCAACGAGGTTCTGAACCAGACCTATAAGAAAACTGTGCAAACGGTTGTTTACCTGCCGCACTTTATCTCGACCGTGATTATTTCGGGTATCGTGATTACTGCCTTTTCCCCGTCATCGGGTGTGGTGAACACGGTGCTGGACTGGTTCGGATTTGACAAGATCTACTTTCTGACCAAACCCGAATGGTTCCGTCCGATCTTTATCGGGTCCGGAATTTGGCAAGAAGCCGGGTTTAGCTCGATCGTATTCCTTGCTGCGATCGCAGGGGTGAACCCGTCACTGTACGAAAGTGCCGTGGTGGATGGTGCGTCGCGCTGGCAGATGATGTGGAAAATCACGATCCCGTCGATCATGCCGACCATTATCATCATGCTGATCATTCGTATCGGGAACCTTCTTGAGGTCGGTTTCGAGATGATCATCTTGCTCTATCAGCCAGCAACCTATCAAACCGCGGATGTCGTTAACACATACATCTACCGGCAGGGTTTGCAGGTCGGCCAATACGATTTGGCTGCGGCTGCGGGGCTGTTCAACGCTGTTGTCGCCTTTGTTCTGGTGATGACCGCCAACACGATTTCCAAGCGCTATTCGCGCACTTCACTGTGGTAGGAGATTAGAAAATGGCCAACATGAATCTCTATTCGCGCGGTGACAAAGGCTTTGTCATAGCCAACATGATCCTGATCGGGTTGTTCGCACTGTCGACGCTGTACCCGTTCATCTACATCGCTTCGATGTCGCTAAGTTCGGGGTTTGCGGCGCAGGCCGGGACCGTGGTGCTGACGCCGGTCGATTTGACTGTCGCTGCCTATGGCAAGGTTCTGTCGGAACCGCAGTTCTGGATTTCGTACCGCAATACGTTCATCTACACGATTGGCGGGACGGTGATGAGCCTGATCATCATCATTCCGGGCGCCTATGCGCTGTCACGTCCGCAGCTTTACGGGCGTCGGTTCTGGAACCTGATGGTTGCATTTACCATGTGGTTTAACGCCGGTCTGATCCCGTTCTTCCTGAACATGCGCGACCTGCACCTGCTGGACAGCTATTTCGGGATTATCATCGCCTTTGCGTGTAACGCGTTCAACATCATCTTGTTGCGGAACTTTTTCGAGAGCATTCCAAGCTCGTTCGAGGAAGCGGCCCGCATGGATGGCGCCAATGATTTTCAGGTGCTGCGCAAAGTCTATGTGCCCCTGTCCAAACCCGCGATTGCGACCGTCACACTGTTTTGCATCGTGGCGCGCTGGAACGGGTTCTTTTGGGCGATGGTTCTTTTGCAGGACGAAAACAAGATCCCGCTGCAGGTCTACCTGCGCCACGTCATCACCGAACTTTCTGATGACGAACAGTTTGCAGCGACACTGATCGATGCGCCCTATTCGGTTGATACCGTCACGGCCGCGATTGTTGTCTGCTCCATCATTCCGGTGCTTCTGATCTATCCGTTCGTTCAGAAGTATTTCAACAAAGGCATCCTTTTGGGAGGGGTGAAAGAGTGATCCGGATACCGACGACGACTTACATTAATTGCATAATTGGAGGTAAATATGCGTAAAATGAAACTGGCTTCGGCCTTCCTGATGTCAACGGCGATCGCGCCAGCGGCACATGCTGACGGGCATCTGCAGATTGTGGATGAACCGCTCGAGCTGACGATCCACATGCACTGGCCACGTGCGCAAGGGTATAACGAGGAATACCCTGTTGAGCTGGCCGCGCGTGAAATGACAGGGATCCACCTGATCGACGCGACATCCGGCAAAAACACAACCGATCACAACGAAGCCATCAACTTGCTGTTGGCGACAGGTGATCTGCCCGATATCGTCGGCGGCCACCGGATCAAAGATGCGGTTAACCAATATGGCCCCGAAGGTGCGTTTGTACCGCTCAACGATCTGATCGAAGAACATGCCCCCCACATCAAAGCATTCTTTGATGAAAACCCTGACATCGCCCAGGCGATTTCGTCATGGGACGGCAACATGTACTACATCCCGTATCTGCCCGATGGTAAATTCGGCCGTGCCTATTTCATCCGTCAGGACTGGCTGGATGCGCTGGGTCTCGAGCAGCCGCAAAACGTTGATGAATTCTATGACGTTCTGGTCGCATTCCGCGATAACGATCCAAACGGCAACGGCCTGAAAGACGAGATCCCTCTCTTCCAGCGCCAGTGGGAAGAACTGATCCGCTACGTCACCCTTTGGGACGGTCGTTCAAGCGGTTCTGACACATACCACGACTTTATGGTTGTCGACGGCCAGTTGCAGCACCCCTATGCGACCGAAGGTTACCGTGACGGCATGGCACATCTGGCAAAATGGTATGCCGAAGGCCTGATCGATCCGGAGATCTTTACACGTGGCTCCAGCTCGCGCGATTATCTTTTGTCAGAAAACCTTGGTGGTGTGACCCACGATTGGTTCGCGTCTACATCAGGCTATAACGCGTCACTTGAAGGCACTGTCGAAGGCTTCAACTTTGTGCCGTTCCTGCCGCCGGCATCTGTCAGCGGCGTGCGCATGGAAGAGCACCGCCGCATTCCGTTCAAACCCGACGGTTGGGCGATCAGCCACACCAACGAAAACGTCATCGAGACAATCAAATACTTTGACTTCTTCTTCACCGAAGAAGGCCGTTTGTTGTCCAACTTTGGTGTTGAAGGCGACACTTGGAACATGATCGACGGCCAGCCGGTCTATACAGATGAAGTGCTGAACGGCGGCATCGCCGTGAACACGCAAATGTATGAAGTCGGTGCGCAAATCCAGCGCGGCTACTGGCAGGACTACCGCTATGAATGGCAGTGGACCGCAGAAGCAGCACGTGAAGGTATCGAACTTTATGATGCCAATGATCTGCTGATCGACCAGTTCCTGGGCGTGGCGTTCAACGAAGACGAACAGCGCGTTTATGACCGTAACTGGACACAAATCCAAACCTATATGCTGGAACGCCAGCAGGCTTGGATCTTGGGGACCGGCGACATCGAAGCAGACTGGGATGACTACGTCGCCCAGTTGGATCGCATGGGCTACAACGACGTGATCGAAGTTATGCAAGCTGCATACGACCGTCAGTACGGAAACTAAGTTTTCTCCCTGACTGTCCGCCTGTGATGGGCGGGCAGTCTAAATCATTCTGAATTAGGACAATTTTCGATGGCTACGCGCACCACCCAAGCAGCATATCTGGACGAACCACGTGCTGGACGGTTGAACATTCAATACGCACCCGACGGACAAAGCGTTGTTGAAAACCCGCCGCGGTTTACATGGCTGCCCGTCGTCGCCGACGAGGCGCATTATGTCGTGCGCGTGTCCAAAGACCCCGAATACCCTGCGGCAAAGACCCAAGTCTTCAAAGATATCGCCGTGAATTTTCTGACCCCCGATGTCGTCTTTGAACCAGGCAAATATTACTGGTCCTATGCCGTATGGGACGCCGCAACAAATGCGCCCGCCACCCAGTGGAGCACATCGCGCAGCTTTGAAATTGCTGCCGATCTGCCGCAGGTGCCGCTTGCAAATCGTGCGAACCGCTATGCAAATGCCGATATGGCCCACCCGCGTCTGTGGCAAAGCCCTGCCGCGCTAAAGGAATTCAAAAAAGCCGTGGCCAAGGATGCAGATCACTGCACTTGGGCGACCTTTTATGAAAAATCTGTCCTGCCATGGATGGACCGCCCCGTGATGAAAGAGCCCGCAGGCTATCCAAATCATCAGCGCGTGGCACCGATCTGGCGCCAGACCTATATCGACTGCCAGGAACTGATCTATGCGATCCGTCATCTGGCGATTGGTGGTCATGTCACCGATAACCCCGATATGATCGCCCGCGCCAAAGAATGGCTGCTCGAGGCGGCAAGCTGGGACCCAGCGGGCGTGACCTCGCGCGGGTATACCGACGAATGGGCGTTTCGGGTGACTGATGCTTTGGCTTGGGGGTATGACTGGCTCTATAATGATATGACTGCGGATGAACGCGACACGGTGCGCGCCGCGCTTTTGATCCGGACCCGTGAAATCGCGGATCACATTATCAAACACGCCAATATCCACCTGTTCCCTTATGACAGCCACGCCGTGCGCGCGGTGTCTGCGGTGCTGATCCCTGCGTCTATTGCGATGCTGGATGAAGAACCCGAAGCCCGCGAATGGTTGGATTATTCGATCGAATTCCTGTTCACCGTCTATTCGCCTTGGGGCGATGCCGACGGCGGCTGGGCCGAAGGTCCGCATTACTGGATGACAGGCATGGCCTATCTGACCGAAGCCGCGAACCTGCTCAAACTGTTCTCGGGCATCAACCTGTATGACCGCCCGTTTTTCCAACACACAGGCGACATGCCGCTTTATACCAAAGCGCCCGACACCCGCCGCGCGACATTTGGCGATGACAGCACCATGGGCGATCTGCCTTGCCTGAAAATCGGCTATAACCTGCGCCAGTTTGCAGGGGTCACGGGCAACGGGGCCTATCAATGGTATTATGACGAAATCAAACGTAACGATCAGGGCACCGAAATGGCGTTCTATAATTACGGCTGGTGGGATCTTAACTTTGACGAAATGCTGTACCGGACCGACTGGCCCGTTGTTGATGCAGTGCCGCCGTCCGATATTGCCAAGCTGAAGTTCTTTGAAGGCATTGGCTGGACCGCGATCCAACACCGGATGGATGACCCCGCCAAGCATATCCAGTTTGTGATGAAATCATCGCCATTCGGGTCAATCAGCCACAGCCACGGCGACCAGAACGCGTTTTGTCTGGCCGCATACGGCGAAGATCTGGCTGTGCAATCGGGCTATTACGTCGCATTCAACAGCTCTATGCACCAAGAATGGCGCAAGCAAACCGTGTCCAAGAACGCGATCCTGATCAATGGCAAAGGCCAATATGCAGGCCGCGACAAATCTCTGCAAATGCAATCTGTCGGTAAAATTCTGGCGGCAGAAGAACGTGACGATCACGTTTATATCAAAGGTGACGCAACGGCGGCCTATCAGCTGGTCACCCCAGAGGTCACCAATGTCACCCGCGAAGTCTATTTCGTGCGCGACAGCTATTTTGTCATCGTTGACAGCATTGATGCCTCGGAGGAGGTTGAAATCGAATGGCGGCTGCATGCCAACAACCCGTTTGACCTAAGCGCGAATTCATTCCGCAACACGGGCGAACGCGCAGGGTTCTACGGGCAGGTGATCTGGTCCGAAGGAACAACGCCGACCATCACGCAAACCACAGGCTATCCGGGTGTGGATATGTCCGAAATCAAGGACCAGCATATCGGGTCGTTCCTGAGCGTGAACTACACAAAATCGCGCCGTCACAGGGTTGCGACATTGCTTGTGCCCTACGCAAAAGAAGACCCCAAACGCATCTTCCATTTCCTGGATGACCAGGGATATGACTGCGATCTGTATTTCACCGACGCGGACGAAAACGCGTTCAAAGTCGTCATGAAAAAGCTTGCCAGCACCGGCATTTAAGCCGGCCGGCATTGGTTCACTGCGGCGTTTCTGTGTTGCGCAGGGACGCCGTTAATAATTTGAAACTGGAGAGAAAAATGAAACTTCAAGGCAAAACAGCAATCGTAACAGGCGGTGGTCGTGATATCGGGCGCGCATGTGCGCTGGAACTTGCGGCGCAAGGCGCAAATGTTGCGATCAACTACCATTCTAGCTCTGAAGGTGCGGATTCAGCAGTGGCTGAGATCAAGGCTGCCGGCGGCAATGCATTCGCAATGCAAGGCGACATGACCCAAGAGGCCGACGTCAAAGCACTGGTCGCAAAAACCGTTGCGGAATTTGGCAAGATCGACAACCTGATGCATGTAACCGGCGGTATCGTCGGCCGCGTGACCATGCTTGATATGACGCTCGAGCATTGGAACAAGGTGATGACGCTGAATGCGACATCATTCATGCTTGCTGTGCGTGAATGTCTGCCGCACATGGGCCCGGGATCTTCGATCGTGTCGATGGCTTCCCAAGCGGGTCGTGATGGCGGTGGCCCCGGTTCAGGTGCCTATGCTGCGTCCAAAGGTGCGGTAATGACCCTGACACGCGGTCTGGCCAAAGAACTGGGTCCAAACATCCGCGTTAACTCGCTTTGCCCTGGTATGATCGACACGGATTTCCACAACGTGTTCACCAAACCCGAAGTCCGGACCCATGTCGCCAATGTTACCCCGCTGAAACGCGAAGGCAGTTCCGAGGACGTGGCCAAAGCGGCTGTTTTCCTTGCCTCTGACGAAGCGGCATTCATCACTGGCGCCAACGTCGACATCAACGGCGGTATGCTGTTCTCGTAAGAACAGGTTAAACTGATCGAAACAGCCCCCACTTTGCGGGGCTGTTTTCCTTTACGGGTCTTTTTGCGCCTTGGAATAATCAACTATGTCCGCACCGGCATCCCAAACCCCTACGACGGCCGCGATTTTTCAAATGGCGTGGCCTCTGACGCTCAAGGCGATGATGCTGCACGGCATTATCGTGATCGACGCCTATCTGGTGTCGGGCTTGGGGGAACAGGCGCTTGCTGCGATGGGTTTGGCGGCGTCGCTTGGCGGGATGCTGCTGGGCATTCTTTTTGCATTTTCGAGCGCAACGCAAATCCGGCTGGCGCAGGCCTTTGGTTCGGGGCGGCCTGTAGCACTTAAGACGGGGTTTTATGCGGGTGTTATTATCAACCTTGCGACCTCTTTGATCGGGCTGGGATTTGTGCTGTTGTTTGGTGCGCGGATCATTGGCAACCTTGCCCACACACCCGAAATTGCGACCCAGGCCCAAGCCTATTTATACGTCTTTCTATGCGTGGTCCTGATAGAGGCCGTCGGCCAATGTCTGGGCAGCTATTTCAATGGCTGCGGCGATACCAAAACCCCGTTTTACAGCTATCTGATCGCCCTGCCCGTGAATGTCACTGTCAGCTATGTCCTGATTTACGGCCTTTACGGGTTTCCTGCATTGGGTGTTGTCGGCGCGGCAGTCGGCACCGTAATTGCAGCAATCGCGCGTACCTTGTTTATGGGTGTCCGTTTCTACAAGGCGACAAGGGCCTACCGTAACGTTGCAGGCTGGCTGCATGGCACCCTGCTTGCGTCGATCAAGCGGCATCTGAAATTTGCCGCGCCAATTGCGGGCACATTTGTCAGCATGACCATGGCGACCAATATTTGTGCGATGATCTACGCCAAGATGAGCATCAACGACTTTGCGGCGATGACCCTGATTTCGCCGTGGGTGCAGGTCGCGGGTACATTCGGGATCGCTTGGGCGCAAGCAACTGGCATCAGCGTTGCGCAATTGCTGGCCAAAGATACGCCCAGCGCCGCGCTGGACGAATTCCTGAGCCGCGCGTGGCGGATGGCCTTTGTTGCGGCTGGGGTTGTGTCGTTTAGCTATCTCGTTCTGATCATGTGGTCGGGGCAAATCTATGCCGATCTTCAGGATGAAACGCGCGCGGCGCTATATAGTTTCTTGCCGATCCTGTTGGTTTTGCCGTTTCCCAAAGGGTCCAATGCAATCTGCGGGCAGACGCTGCGGGCAGGCGGCGATACGGTCTATGTGATGAATATTTTCATCGTCGGATCGTGGTTTTGCAAAGTCCCTTTGACAGCGCTGTTTGTGCTTTATCTCGAATTGCCTGTGCTTTGGATTTTCGCGCTTTTTCTGGTCGAAGAACTGGTCAAATTCCCGCTGTTTCATTTGCGGTTCTACGCTGGAAAATGGAAACTTGGCGGAAAAGACGACTAATACCCACATAGGCGGCGAAACCGGCACACAATTTTAGATTGTGTTCTGCGGTCGCAGGCGGATTTTCCTTCATCGGAAATCTGTTAAGCGTATTTTAACGATATTCCTAAGAATATGATCTAATCTTAAAAACTTTGTGCCATTGCGGTGTATTGTGTGCGTTTACGCAAACTTCACCACATTGTCATAGGTTTTCAGGAAGATCTGATCATGCACGTCTTGCGTGTGCCGCTTTGCGATTCAAAGGGATAGCCAATGTATCACTATATCAATCGCGACAAATCCGGCGAAGCTGCGAAGGTTTTGCTGCTGCAAGGGCCAGTCGGGCCGTTTTTCAGTGAATTGCAAACGGCGCTAAGGGCGCAAGGCTTTCAAGCAAAACACGTCACATTTAACGCAGGTGACGCCCATTTTGCCGCGCGTGACCAGACACTGGCCTTTGAAGGGTCTCTTGATGATTGGGCGCGCTGGTTGGGGGATGAATTGCGCCATGACACGCCGGATTTTATTGTCATGTTCGGCGCGATGCGCCCGCTGCACTATATCGCAAGGCAGGTCGCCGCGATGTATGCGATCAAGGTCATTTGCCTCGAAGAAGGGTATTTGCGGTCCGGCTATGTGACCTGCGAAATCGGCGGCAACAATGACGGATCGCCCTTGTGCGACTGGACGCCCGACAATGCACATTCAGGTGCGGCCGCTGCGCCCGCAACTGTCAAACACGGCTATCTGAACATGTGTTTTTGGGCCGTAATCTATTACTTGTTGCGCGATATTCGGGCGACGTCGCAGCAAAAACCGCTTTTCCACCGTCACTATGAAGGGGTGATCCGCCTCGCCGCATCATGGGTCGGGCATGCGTTTCGTCGGGTATGCGCGCGGCTGGTCTCGGGTGGCTTGCTGCGCAAATTGCGGGGGCGGCTGCACAAGAAATTCATGCTCGTTGTGTTGCAAGTCCCCAGCGATAGCCAACTGCGTTATGCCGCGCGCGGCTGGTCCAATGAAAAACTGATCCGCGAAACGCTTGGTGCGTTCAAACATACGCAGACCACGCAATCGCTGGTCTTTAAGCTGCACCCATTGGACCGGCGCGCGCGCGCAACGCGGCGGCTCATCCAAGAAACGGCGCGGGGTCTTGGCCTTGCGGATCGGGTGCGGGTTCTTGGTGCGGGCACAATGGGCGCTGTGACCCAACATGCCACGGGCATGATTGTGATCAACTCGACGTCGGCGTTTTCTGCGCTGCACCACAGTATTCCGGTGCTGGTGATGGGTGATGCGATCTATCGCCATGATGCGGTGGTTACTGTCGGGGATGATCCGCTTGATATCTGGGAATTCATGAATAAACGGGTCGCAAAACCTGCCCGGACCATTGCCACATTCATCCATGCCGTAAAGCACCGCGCGCTTTTGCCCGGCGATTATTATTGCGCGGCAGGTCGGGCGATTGCGGCAAAGGAGATCGCACAAAAGCTAAAGCAGGAACACAAACGCGCGCAAGCGCCATTGGCGGCATCTCTTCAGGCTGGCGCGGCGTAATGATCCTGCGCAAGGCCTTGTTATATTGCGCGTTACTTGCGGCGACCGGCTGCGGTGGCCTGCCCGCCTTTGGCCCGTCAGCGCAAGAGATAACCAACGCGGCGGTCACTGTCGCAGCGCAAGACGATGACATGACCACCTTTGCATTGGTTGAAGTATCGGCGCAAACGGTCCCGCCCGTCCAGCAGGGCGGCGGCGCATTTACCGCGCATTTTCGGGCGCAACGGTTTCTGACAGAAGATGAACCCATTTCCGTGTCTGACCTGCTTGAAATCCGGATATGGGAGGCGGCATCGGACGGTTTGTTTTCAACAAGCGGACAGCGCGACACAGTCCTGACAATTCCGGTGTCGAATGCCGGTACGATCACTGTGCCCTATGCCGGCGGCATCAATGTTGCGGGGTTGACCACAGACCGGGTGCGCGGTGTTCTTTTGGCCAAATATAACGGGCAGGCGATTGATCCCGAAATTAGCGTGCAGATCGTTGAAACTGCGACGCGTACGGTTGCCGTTCTAGGCGCTGTGCGCAATTCCGGACGGGCTGAAATCCCCGCGCAGGGCATGCGTTTGCTGGATCTTCTGGCGCAGATGGGCGGTGTGTCCCACCCCGACTGGGAGGTGGAAATTTCAGTTGCGCGCGGTGCGCAGCGCAGCAAATTGCGCATGGATCATCTGGCTGCGCAGGGCGGCAACAACATCGTCATCCTGCCCAACGATACGGTTCAGGTCACCCATGCACCCCGCCGCTATGCGGTATTTGGCGCAGTTGCGCAAAGTGGCCGCGTCAGCCTTGATGTCGCCAAACCGACCCTTTCGGACCTTTTGGCAGAGGTTGGCGGGCTAAACGACATGCAAGCCGCGCCCAATGCGGTGTTTGTTTTCCGCCGCGCCATGCGCCCTGACGAACAGCCGACAGTCTACAAGCTGGACTTTGCGCGCGCGGATTCCTTTTTGCTCGCGGATCAATTTGTGCTGCGCGACACGGATATTGTCTATGTGGCGACCGCCGATGCGCGCGAATTCCAGAAATTTATCTCCACCCTCGTTTCGCCGCTGCTTGGTGGCGTTTCCTCGGTGCAAAACCTTGGAAATTAGATGACAAATCGCGCCCCCGGAGTGCATCACCCGACACCGCCCGCGCGACAGCCCGTTTGCCAAAAGGATTGAACCCATGGCGATGTCGAAAATAGAGCGCATGGCGTGGCGGTTACGCAAAGGGGTGCAATGGTTGCGATTGATGTTGCGGCGCATCGGAACGCCGCCGGAATGTGATGTCGCGACATCCATGGATTTATGCGATGACCAAATTGTTGCGGCGATTTTGGGACGCCGCCCGCAATTTCACAGCCGTCTGATTTCGTCACCTGCGCGCCGCGTCATTGGCTGGGGTCGAAAATGGTCCGGCCGCCGCGCGGTTGCCCTTGCCGCGCGCCAAGGTTGTGGGTTTCTATTGCTTGAAGACGGGTTTTTGCGGTCGCTTGGTCGCCACGATCCACCGCTTAGCACCGCGCTTGATGATCTGGGGGTACATTATGACGCAGGCGCGCCGTCGCGGCTTGAAACGCTTATCACGGCCCCAATTTCCGCGTGCCAGCGCGAACGTACCGACAAGTTGATACAATTGTGGCGCGACGCGCGGGTTTCAAAATACAACGCGGCGCCGGAATACGACGGGCCACTGCCGGCAAACTATATCCTGGTTGTGGATCAGGTGCGCGGCGATCTTTCGATCAGCTGCGGGGGCGCGACCGCGGCCAGCTTTGATGCGATGCTTGCTGCGGCGCGGGCGGCCCACCCAGATACTGATATAGTGGTTAAACTGCACCCGGATGTCTTTACGAATGCCGCCAAAAGCCATTTTGATCCCGCGCAATTACAACAATACGACCGCGTGCATGTGATTGCCGAAAATTGCCACCCTGTCGGGCTGATCGCCGGCGCGCAGGCGGTTTATACAGTCACCTCCCAATTGGGTTTTGAGGCGCTGATTTGGGGTAAGCCGGTTTTCACATTCGGGATGCCGTTCTATGCAGGCTGGGGGCTCACCAATGATGCGCAACCCCGACCGGATCGGCGCGAAAATGTTGAATGTGCGCAGCTCGTGCATGCCGCTCTTGTCACCTATGTGCGCTATTTTGATCCCGTTGCACGGAAAAAATGCACCGCAGAACGCGCGATTGCCCATGTGAAGCTACAACGTGACATGCGGCGCCAGCTGCCCGCAAAGATTATTGGTATCGGGTTTTCACCTTGGAAGCGCCGCTTTCTAAAGCCGTTTTTTGCGGGCAGCGCACTGCGGTTTGCGACAGCCGTGCGCGCGGGTGAAAGCACCGCAGTTTGGGGAAACCGGCTCGTTTCTGGCAACACGATGCGGGTTGAAGACGGGTTTTTGCGGTCTGTCGGGCTTGGGGCAGAGCTGACCCAACCAATGTCATTGGTCATCGACCAAACAGGAATATACTATGACGCCACACGCCCGTCGGATATTGAAACGATACTGAACACCCAGACGTTAAGCGCGGAACAATGCGCGCGCGCGCAAAAATTGCGCCGTATGATCGTTGCAAGCAAGATGAGCAAATACAATCTGGTTGCGGGACATTGGACGCGGCCGCAGATTTCCCAAAAGGTCATTCTGGTGGTCGGGCAGGTTGAATCGGATGCGTCTTTGGCCTTTGGATCACCCGAGATCCGGACAAATCTTGGGTTGCTCAAGCGGGTGCGCGCAATGCATCCGCGCGCGTATATCGTCTTTAAGCCGCACCCTGATGTGCTTGCCGGGCTGCGTGATTTTGGCACCGACTTGGGGCGGTATGCAGATCACTGTGATGAAACGCTTTGCCAGAATGTTGCGCCGGATCAATTGTTTGGCCAGATTGATGCGCTTCATACGATGACATCGCTTATGGGGTTCGAGGCGCTATTGCGTGGCGTTCCGGTTACCTGCCACGGGCTGCCGTTTTATGCGGGCTGGGGGCTGACCAAAGACCTTGTCGCCGCGCCGCACCGCACGGCACGCCTGTCGCTGGATGGGTTGGTTTATGGGGCGCTCATCACTTATCCGCGTTATGTTGATCCAAAGACAGGGTATTTTGTTCAGCCAGAACAAATACTTATAACTCTTTCAGAGATGTTAACCCTTGATTCACCAAATCAGACCTATCATCGGTTGCGCCGCAGGTTGATCCGGCTGGGCGCACAACGAAAGGGTCGCGGGAAATGACCAAACCGGAGCAGGCAACATCTGCTGTCAAGGTGGTGCCAATCGCAACGTCTGAGGTAAAGCAGACAAAAACGATGCAGCCCCAACGCCGCCGCAGAAACAGGCTTTGGATGTCGTTCCTGTTTTGCGTGGTCTTGCCGGTCTGCGTAACAGCGACCTATTTTCTGGGTGTCGCCACCGATCGTTATGCGGCGCGCGCGGGGTTTTCCATCCGCGGCATCGAAACCGGCGGTGGGCTGGATGGAATCGGTGCGCTTACGGGGCTTGCCAGCGCGGGTTCAACAACGGCTGACACTTATGTTGTGCTCGACTTTCTCAAAAGCAGGCGCTTGCTAGAGGCGGTGAATGACCGCTTGTCGCTGCGCACCGCGTTTTCAAGCACGGATATCGACCCGTTGTCGCGCCTTGATCCGGATGCCCCTGTCGAAGATTTCTTGCGCCATTGGAACCGCAGAATTCACACGCAGTCCGACCCGACATCAGGGATCATCGAATTCGAGGTGCAGGCATTTTCGCCCGCGCAGGCGCAACAGATCGGTCAAACTGTTCTGACGTTGACGCAAGAACTGGTGAACGAGCTTTCGGCAAGTGCGCGGCAGGACGCGTTAAGCTTTGCTCAAGACGAGGTTGCGCTACAAGAGGCCCGATTGCGTGCGGCGCTGGATGCGATCCGCAATTTCCGCAATTCCGAACATTCGGTTGATCCTTCTGCCAGTGCAGCGCTTGAAATCGAGCTTCTTTCAGGGCTTGAATCGCGATTGATCGACATTAATGCGCGGATCGCGGCGCAACGCGAATCCTTGAATGAATCCGCGCCAAGCCTTGTCGCGCTGCGCCGCCAGGCCGAGGCATTATCCGCACAAATCGACGCGCGCCGTCATGAGCTTGGTGGTGCTTTGCGCGAAGGAACGGGTGGGTCTGCAATGACGGCACAACTGGCCGCATTCGAGACGCTCGATGTTGAACGCAGACTGGCAGAGCAATCTTATGCATCCGCGCTCAGCTCGCTTGAACAGGCGCGCCGAGATGCGGACCGACAGCAGCGGTATTTGGCTGTCCACATCCGGCCACTCGTTCCCGAAAAGTCCGAATACCCGCGCCGTTATCGCAATATCTTTCTTGCCGGATTTATCTTTGTTGCGGCTTGGGGGATCGGTACATTGCTGACCTATTCAGTGCGGGACCACCTGTCATGAGGCAAATGACCCTTTCCGCGCTGTTAACTTTGCAAATGCGGGTAATCCTTAGCCTCGTGTTGCGTGAAACGCGCGCGACATTCGGCACGTCAGCGTTTGGTTATGCATGGGCGGTGATTACTCCGACCGCCAGTGTCGCGGTTCTTGTTATCTTGTTTTCACTGGTCGGACGGCATGCGCCGTTCGGTTCCAGCCTTGCGCTATTTTTCGCGACCGGAATTTTGACGTTGCAGTTTTTCACCGAAATATCTGGCAAATTGATGACCGTGTTTGATGCTAACAGGGCGCTGCTGACCTACCCTGTGATCAAGGACGTTGATACGGTTCTGGCGCGCGCCCTGCTCATTTCGGCAACCTATCTTGTGATTATGCTGCTGTTTTATGCGGGGCTGATTTTATGCGGGATGGCGGATTTTCCCGCACAACCCGAACAACTGGTCTATGTGTTTTTGGCGACTGCCTTGCTTGGCCTCGGGTATGGCACTGTCAACGCGGTTATTGCGTCGCTTTGGGATACGTGGATTCAGATTGAAAGGGTGCTGACGCGGCCCCTGTTTTTCATTTCGGGAATTTTCTATATCCCCAGCCAGTTGCCGAAGCGGGCGCAAGATTTTCTTGCCTGGAATCCGGTGCTTCATCTGGTGGAATGGTTTCGCTGCGGGTTTTATCCCAATTATGACAGTCGCATTCTGGACATCGGTTATCCGCTATTTGTGGGGACGGGGTTGTTGCTTGCGGGTCTGGCCGGTGAACGATTGTTTCGCAGGGCGCGGTTCTAGCGATGCTCGCATTTGACCGTGTCACAAAGACCTACACAATTAAGGGCGTCAAAAAGACGATCCTGAATGATTTGACCTTCCGTTTTCCGCAAGATCGCAACCTTGCGATAATGGGCAAGAACGGCGCGGGAAAGTCGACGATGATGCGGCTGCTTGCCGGATCTGAACCACCTAGTTCGGGCCATGTTTACCGCAGCTTGCGCGTATCCTGGCCGCTCGGATTTGCGGGCGGTTTTAATGGCAGCATGACGGGGCTTGAAAATATTCGCTTTGTGTCGCGGATTTATGGGCAAGACACCGAAAAAGTCACCGATTATGTCATGGCGTTTTCAGAGCTGGGGCGGTCGTTGCGGCTGCCCATCAAGACCTATTCAAGCGGGATGAAAGCGCGGCTGGCCTTTGGCCTAAGCATGGCAATTGATTTTCAGGTCTACCTGATCGACGAAATCACCGCCGTTGGCGACGCGGCTTTCCGGCGCAAAAGTCAGGAGGTATTCAAGGAAAAGTTGAACAGTAGCCAAATCATCATGATTTCGCATTCCCGCGAGACCATCAAAGATTATTGCGACTGCGGGTTGCTGCTTGATCAAGGTGCAGTCACCTATTTTGACGATGTGAACGGCCTGCTGGCCGCCTATTCGGCCTTGTGACCTGCATCGTCGCTGGCTGGCTGGATCACGGATTCGAGAAAAACGGCAAGCGTTTGCCGGACAAATTGGGGATCATAATGCGGCGCCATAAGCTTTAGCCCGCGCGCCATTGAAATCATACCCATCGCGACGAGGCTGACGGGGGCACGCAATCGCAACTGCCGCGCATCGGTGGCTGCTTGTACAATTTGGGCCATTTTGGCGGCATGATCATCAAGCAGCGCATAGTAGGTTTTTGCAAAAACGGGATCACGCAATGCGTGCAGGCTGATCTCGGTCTCGAGCTGGGTGTTTTCGTTGGACCCGCAAATTTCATCAAGCCATTGCGCGGCCTGCATAACCATTTGCGTGACCGGTTTTGTGGTGTCTTTGCTAAACTCTTCGATTGTCACATAGGCGTATTGGAATTGGCTGCGCAGGACCGCAAAGACAAGATCTTCTTTGCTTTTGAAATTCGAATAGAAGGCGCCCTGTGTATAGCCCGCGCGTTTGGCAATATCGCGCACCGAAGCGCCGGCAAATCCGTTTTTTGCAATTAGCTCTGCGCCGGCTTTGGCCAGTGCGTCATGCGTTTGTTGCTGGGATAGGGCGCGTTTGGATTGGTCGGTCATGGGTATTCAGATAGCAGTTGTAATTTGAATGTTCCAGCGTTATGTCACCCAGATAGCAGTTGCTATCTGATGGTTCTTCATCAGGATTGCACCAATCGCAAAGACAAATTGGATATCCTCATGCGTCGCATTCGCGTAGTTGTTTTTCTTGCCGGACTGGTCGCGGCGTCATCGCTTGCCGCCGAGGAACCGCTGACAGTGTCGGCAATAACCGCGCAAACCACTGTTTCGACGCGCAATATTTCCCTAACCGGAGAAATTGTTGCGCGCGACACCCTGACGCTGTCGTTTCTGAGCGGGGGGCGCATTGCCAGCATAGAAGTGCGCGAAGGCGATGTTGTGGCCGCGGGCGACGTTCTGGCGCGCACCACATCGATTCAGCAAGAACAGGCATTACGCGCCGCGCGCGCCGGTGTTTCAACAGCGACAGCCGACCGCGATCAGGCCCGTGAAGACCTGCGCCGGCAGGATGCGCTTCTTGAGCGGGGTGCAACCACACGTGTGGCCCGCGACAGCGCGGCGGATCAAAGCCGCGTGAAAGACGGTGTGCTGGCGCAGGCCCTTGCCGATCTGGCGCTTGCGGAAAAGGCGCTTGAGGATACCGTCATTCTTGCCCCGCAATCGGCGACGGTCACCGCGCGCTTTGTCGAACCCGGGCAGGTCATCGGCGCGGTGCAGCCAGTCATCGAACTGGCGCTTGGTGGCGCGGTGGACGCGGTTTTTGATGTTCCCGAAAGCCTGCTGACCAGCACGCATGCCGTGGCAACCGTGCGTTTGGCCCCGCTGGATATCCCGCAGCAGGAATTTTTCGGCACCGTGCGCGAAGTGTCCCCGTTGGTGGACCCCGCAACCGGCACCGTCGCGGTGAAGGTGCAAATTGATGAAAAACCGGCGGGTGTCGAATATGGCGATGCGGTGCGCGGCAGCACAATCGAATCTACGGCGCGCCGGATTGTTTTGCCTTATCGCGCCATGTCTGTTTCCGAAAATGGCCCCGCGGTCTGGGTGATTGATCCGGAAACGATGCGGGTTTCATTGCACCAAATAACGGTCGATCGCTACGAAACGGGCATCATACTTGTTGCGGGCGGATTGGATGAAGGGGCCTTGGTTGTAACAGCGGGTGCGCAGCTTTTGTACCCTGACCGGCTTGTCCGGATTCACGCGGAGACATCACAATGAGACATCTGATCTTGCTGATAACCATGGCTGCGAACCCTCTTTTTGCGGAATCCGCGCCTGCGCTGTCCGAAATCGTGTCAGCGGTTCCGCGCCCTGTGGTGTCGGCGCATGTCGGCAACGGCCATTTGCAAGAAACCACCTATATCGGGACGGTCGCGGCGGGCTACGAGGTTGCGCTTGGCTTTCCGATTGGCGGCACTTTGATCGAACGGCGGGTCGATCTAGGTGCATTGGTCGCCAAAGACGACATTCTGGCACGGTTGGATTCCACAGACATACAATCCGAATTGCGCAGCGCCCAAGCCGGTGTTCTGGTTGCAGAAACGAACTATGGTTCGGCAGAACAGGCATGGCAAAGGGCTGTGGAACTGGCCGAACGCGGGGTTGATGCGCAAACGCGTCAGGAAGATGCACAGCGGTCGCTTGTCGCGGCGCAGGCCGGACTAGAGCAGGCGCGCGCCAATCTGGCGCTGGTACAAGACAAACTTGATCTTGCGACATTGCGCGCACCGCAGGCGGGGGTGATAACAGCGGCGTTTCAAGACGTCGGCGCGCTTGTTTCGCCCGGGCTAGAGGTTTTGCGCCTTGCCAATGCGGATAACCGCGAAATCGTTGTGGATATCAGCGAACAAGGGCTTGCCGCGCTTGAAATCGGGATGACATTCGATGTTGCGCTTGTCGCTAATCCGCAGCTAAGAACGACGGCGCGACTTGCACGGGTTGATCCGGTTGCACAAAGCCTTACCCGCAATCGCCGTGCGCATCTTGTTTTGTCAGACCCGCCGCAGGGGTTTCGCTTTGGCGCGCTGGTCGAAGTACGCGCGATTGCGGATGAAAGCACTGTAATTTCGGTTCCACTGAGCGCGGTTTTGCGGTCCGGTACGGATTTCTCTGTGTGGATCGTGGACCGGAATCAAAACGTCGTAAACCTGCGACAGATCACGTTGGGCGCCCAGTTTGGTGATCACGTCAGGGTTATTTCGGGCATTGATGTGAGCGACGAGGTTGTCTTGCGTGGCATCCATTCTTTGCATGAAAATCAACCCATTGGCCGGAGTGTGTCGCAATGAAGGGTTTTAACCTATCCGATTGGGCGTTGTCGCACCGGTCTTTTGTCTGGTTCCTGATCATCGTCTCTGTTGTTGCCGGAACAATGTCTTATATGAATATCGGCCGCGAAGAGGACCCCAACTTTGCGATCAAAACAATGGTCGTATCCGCCGCATTGCCGGGCGCAGATGTTGCACAGACCCTGTCGCAAGTGACCGACCGTATCGAAAAAAAGCTGGAAGAACTGCCCGAACTTGACTTCACCCGTTCGGTGACGGCCGCAGGGCAAACCATTGTTTATATCGAATTGCTCGCGACGACTGATGCGGATGAATTGCCACGTATCTGGCAGCGGGTGCGAAGCATGATGGGCGACATCCGTGGCGAATTTCCCGAAGGGTTTGCTGGTTTCCAGTTTGACGATGACTTTGGCGATGTATTCGGGAATCTGTACGCATTCACCTATGACGGGTTCACCCCGCGCGAGGTCCGCGATTATGTCGAAAGGGTGCGGCGCGAAATTCAGGCGCTTGATGATGCCGGTAAAGTCGAAATTTACGGCGTCCGCGACGAGGTGATCTATCTTGAATTCTCGACTGAACGCATGGCCGCGCTGGGCATCAATCAAGAGGCCGTGCAAGCAACGCTTGCGGCACAAAACGCCATTCTGCCGTCGGGGGTAATCAAGGCGGGATCAGAACAGGTTCTGGTCCGGATCGACGGGCAATTTGACGATGTGCAAAGCCTTGCTGCAATCAATTTGCGTGTCGGCGACCAGTTTTTCCCGCTGACCGATATTGCGGATATTCATCGCGGCTACGAAGACCCGCCATCTGCCCTGTTCCGCTATAATGGCCAAGAGGCGATCGGGCTGGCCGTGGGTATGCGCCAAGGCGCAAACATCGTTGATTATGGTGCAGAGCTTGACGCAGTGATGGCGGATGCAATCACACAACTGCCAATCGGCATTAACATTCATCAGGTTGCCAACCAGCCCCATGTTGTCAACGACGCGGTTAACCACTTTCTCAAGGCCCTGCTGGAAGCGGTGCTGATCGTGCTTGCCGTGAGCTTTGTCAGCCTTGGCGTGCGCGCGGGGTTTGTGGTTGCTTTGACCATCCCGTTGGTGCTGGCGATTACGTTTGTGATCATGGAGTACACGGGCTTTACCTTGCAGCGGATTTCGCTTGGCGCGCTGATTATTGCCTTGGGTCTGCTGGTTGATGACGCGATGATTGCCATTGAAACGATGATGTCGCGGCTGGAAAAGGGCGAAAGTCTTGTCAAATCCGCCTCTTATGCATGGACGTCAATCGCGGCCCCGATGCTGACAGGCACGTTGATTACCATGGCCGGCTTTATTCCAATCGGGTTGAATTCTTCGGCGGCCGGGGAATTTACGTTTTCGCTTTTTGTGGTGATTTCCGTGTCCCTGTCGATTTCATGGGTGGTTGCCGTGCTATTTGCGCCATTGATCGGCGTGACATTGCTAAAAGAAAACATCGGGCACCACGCCGCAGAGCCGGGCCGATTCCGCCGTTTGTTCCATGTGCTGCTGCGCGGCGCCATGCAGTTCCGCTGGGCCACAATTTTCGTGACAATCGCAATATTTGGCGCATCGATTTACGGGATGCGGTTTGTCGAACAGCAGTTCTTTCCCAGCTCTGACCGGCCCGAATTGGTCATCGATATTGCGTTGCCGCAAAACACGTCTATCACCGAAACCCAAGCGCAACTTGACCGGCTTGAATCCCATCTGCAAGACGATGAAAACGTGCTGTTCTGGACATCCTATGTCGGGCGCGGTGCGCCGCGTTTCTTGCTTGCGTTTGATGTTCCAACGCCCGGCCCGCATACTGGACAGATTGTGATCCAAACCCCGTCTGTCGCCGCCCGTGATGCGCTGCGCAGTAAAATCCAGACGATCGCCGAAACCGATTTTCCGGGCGCTGATATCTTTGTGAAACTGCTTGAAATTGGCCCGCCCGTTGGTCGCCCCGTGCAATACCGGCTTAGCGGCCCCGACCCTGACACGCTGCGCGATCATGCGCGTGAACTGGCTGCTTTGCTGGCAACAGATGACCGCTTGACAGGGATCGTTCTTGACTGGAACGAACCGGCGCGGGTGGTGCGGATCAATATCTTGCAAGACAAAGCCCGGCAGCTTGGGCTTACTTCGCGCGATATCGCGCAAACGCTTTATACCATTTATGACGGAAATACGGTCACATCCTTGCGCGACGATGATTATCTGGTTGATATCCGCGTGCGCGGCAGCGCGGTTGACCGCCAATCAATCGAGGCTTTGTCGAACTTGCAACTATCGACGCCGACAGGTGCCGCTATCCCGTTGCGATCTATTGCCACATTTAGCTATGACACCGAACAACCCGTCATCCACCAACGCGACCGGATGCCAACAATCACGGTCAAAGCCGCGATTGCAACAGCGGACCAGCCCGCAACGATAGTCACGCAAATGTCCGACCGAATCACGGCATTTAATGACGCGTTGCCGCTTGGGTATAATGCCGTGGTTGGCGGCACAGTCGAAAGCAGCGCCGACAGCCAAGCCCCGATCGCTGCAGTGGTTCCCGCAATGCTACTGACGATGCTGACCCTTATCATGATCCAGATGCAGGGTTTCCGGCTGGCGTTTATCGTGTTCTGCGTGGCCCCGTTGGGGTTGATCGGCGTGGTTGCCGCACTTGTGCCTTCGGGCGCGCCGCTTGGCTTTGTGGCGATTTTGGGTGTGCTGGCCTTGATGGGGATTTTGATCCGCAACTCGATTATCCTTGTCTCCGAGATCGAAGTGCTGCGCGACAAGGGCCGCAGCGCATGGGACGCGGTATTCGAAGCCAGCGATTCACGGGCGCGCCCGATCCTGTTGACGGCAGCGGCGGCAAGCCTTGCGTTGATCCCGATTTCGCGCCAGATTTTCTGGGGGCCGATGGCCTATGCGATGATGGGCGGGATTATCGCAGGGACGCTGATCACACTGGTTTTTGTTCCTGCGCTTTATCTGGTGGTCTTTCGTGTGAAACGCTGACACGCCCCGCGACATCACAAGGCTTTCATGCCGTCAAAAAGCATGATCTAAAAATATGCAGGGCGGCCTTGCCCCCGCCGACCATAGCCAAGGATGATCCAAGATGACCGCGACATTTGCGCAGCCCGACACAATTCGCGCCAGTTTTTCGGCAGCCATGTCGGCGATGTACCGTAAAGAGGTTCCCGCCTACGGTGACTTGCTCGAGATTGTGCAAACGACAAATGCGGCAACGTTAAATGGCCCTGCCGCCGCGCTGCTGAACCTGACCCCGCAAGAGGACACAACCCGCATTTCCGAAGAACGCCACGGCGCTATCCGGCTGGGCACGGCGCAAGAACTGGCAATGATGGCGCGGGTTTTTGCAGTAATGGGCATGTTTCCGGTCGGCTATTACGACCTGTCGCCCGCTGCGGTGCCCGTGCATTCCACCGCGTTTCGCCCGATTTCGCGGGCCGCATTGGCTGCGAACCCGTTTCGGGTATTCACATCGCTTTTGCGGCTTGAATTGATCAAGGATGAAACCCTGCGCGCACAGGCCAAAGACATCTTGGCAAAGCGTCAGATTTTCACGCAAGGTGCGATTGCGTTGACCGAAAAGGCAGAGGCGGACGGCGGGTTAACTCCCGCAGACGCCGCGCAATTTGTGGCTGAAGTGCTGGAAACCTTTCGCTGGCATGCCGATGCCTGCGTCGACATCGCGACCTTTGACCAGCTGAACGCCGCGCACCGGTTGATTGCCGACGTGGTGTCGTTCAAGGGCCCGCATATCAACCACCTGACCCCGCGCACCTTGGATATCGACGCGGCGCAAACGGCTATGATCGCGCGCGGCCTGCCCGCCAAAGCCGTGGTCGAAGGGCCGCCGCGCCGTAACTGCCCGATCCTTCTGCGCCAGACATCGTTCAAAGCGCTCGAAGAACCGGTGAATTTTCCCGCCGCCGATGGTGGTGCCGCAACTGGCAGCCACACCGCCCGCTTTGGCGAGATCGAACAACGCGGCGTTGCGCTCAGCCCAAAAGGGCGTGCGCTTTATGATGAAACGCTCGCAGGGGTGCGTGCACAGGTCCTGCCAGCGGGCGATGGTTCCAACGCACAAACCTATATGGACGCGCTTTCCGATGCTTTTGCCGTGTTCCCCGACGATTGGCGCGGTCTGTATGATCAGGGTCTGGCCTATTTCAAATTCGCGCTGACCGGAAAACCTGCTGGCGCGGATCACAGTACCGCAGCCCTGTTGGATGCGGGCGTTTTGACACTTAGCCCCGTCATTTACGAAGATTTCCTGCCGGTCAGCGCCGCTGGCATTTTCCAGTCGAATCTTGGTGATGATGCGGATCAGAATCAGCACAGCGCATCAAGCCAATCCGCGTTTGAAGCGGCGCTTGGCATGCAGGTTGCCGATGAATTTGCGCTGTATCAGCAGATTCAAGATGCATCACTGGCCGAATGTCTGGCGCAGCTTGGTTAATTTACCCGCCGGCGTACCTGCGCTGGACGGCCTGGCAAGGTTAACGCCGCATCGGCACGCGGGCTGCGCGCGATGACTTTGCCTTTGGCAACCACGGCCAGCCGCGCTGGGCGCAGGCGCAGGGCCTCGGTCGGGTTGGCAGCGTCCAAGATCACAAGCGAGGCCACCGCACCCTTGTGCAGACCGTAATCTTTTAACCCGATAATTGCTGCGTTTGTCTCTGTTACCATCGTGAAACAGCGGGCCATTTCGTCAGGGTGGCTCATCTGGGCGACATGCAGCCCCATGAACGCCACATCCAGCATATCGGCGGTACCAAGGCTGTACCAAGGGTCCAAAACGCAATCTTGCCCCCAACCGACGCGAATACCCATCGCTTGCATCTCCTTCACCCGCGTTAGCCCGCGCCGTTTGGGAAATGTATCGTGCCGCCCCTGCAACATGATGTTGATCAGCGGGTTTGGAATGGCAGAAATTCCAGCCTCTGCAATCAGGGGTAACAGCTTGGAAACATAATAGTTATCCATCGAATGCATCGACGTCAGATGTGACCCGGCGACCCGGCCTTCCAGCCCTAGCCGCGTGGTTTCAAACGCCAGTGTTTCAATATGGCGCGAGTTCGGGTCATCGGTTTCGTCGCAGTGGATATCGACCATCAACCCGCGTTCCGCCGCGATTTCGCAGAGGTCTTGCAAGCTGTCGGCACCGTCTTGCATCGTCCGTTCAAAATGCGGGATGCCGCCGACAACTTCGACCCCCATATCCAGCGCACGGATCAGGTTTTCACGCCCATTTGGCGCACGGTAAAGCCCGTCTTGCGGGAATGCGACCAGTTGCAGGTCGATGTAGTCTTTAACCGCCTCTTTTACCTCAAGCATCGCGGTGACGGTGTTCAGATGGTCAGGTGTCGTGTCGACATGGCTGCGAATGGCCAGCAATCCTGTCGATGCCGCCCAGTCGCAATAGCGCAGCGCGCGCGCGACCATGTCATCCACCGTCGCGATGTCGCGCAATTCGCCCCAGAGGTTAATACCCTCAAGCAGCGTGCCCGATGCGTTCACGCGCGGGGTGCCATAGGACAATGTTGCGTCCATATGAAAGTGCGGATCAACAAACGGGGGCGACACAAGATCGCCCGTTGCATCAATGGTTTCACCCGCTTCAGCGGTGATATTGGGTGCAATTTCTGCAATCCGGTCGCCTTTGATTGCGATATCGGCCACGGTCCCGTCGGGCAGCGTGCCGCCTTTGATCAGCAGATCGAACATTAACGCTCTCCTTTGTTGAACGGCACCATAAGCGCGGCTGGTACTTCGGCGCGGCGCGACATGGCGATCAGCGCGAGGATTGACAGGATATAGGGCATCATCAGAAAGACCTGATAGGGGACAACTGCCCCGATGCCGGTTTGTTGCAAACGGATTTGCAGCGCATCAAATGCCGCGAACAGGATCGCACCGAACAGCGCCTTGCCAGGTCGCCACGCGCCAAAGACCACCAGCGCGATGCAGATCCAGCCGCGCCCGTTCACCATATCGAAAAAGAAGCTGTCAAAGGCGGACATTGTTAGAAAAGCGCCACCCACGGCCATACAGCCGCTGCCAACCATGACCGCGCCCATGCGGATCGCGGTGACTGATAGCCCCTGTGCAGCCACCGCCGCAGGGCTTTCACCTGCCGCGCGCACCGCCAATCCCAGCGGTGTGCGGTACAGCGTGAATGACACGACCCCGACAAGGATGAAGGCCAAATAGGTCAGCGCGGTTTGTTGAAACAGGGCCGGGCCGAAGAACGGGATGTCTGACAGGATAGGTATCGGGAACGGTTGGAACGCGTCGATTTTCGGCGGCGTTGATACCTCTGGCAGCATCACGCGGTAGGTGTAGAACGTGGCAGATGTGGCAAGCAGCGTCAGCCCGATCCCGACGACATGTTGTGACAATCCGAACGGAACAGACAGGATCGAATGGATGCCGCCAAGGCCCATGCCGACCATAAATGCGACACTAACACCGCCCCAAAGCGGCATTCCGGCCCAAACGGCGATCCAGCCAGCGAATGCACCCGCGACCATGATCCCTTCGATTCCAAGGTTCAAAACCCCTGCCCGTTCACAGATCAATTCGCCCATTGTTGCGAATATCAGTGGTGACGCGATGCGGATTGCAGCGGCCCAAAATGCGGCAGAGGTGAGGATTTCAAAAAGTTCCATCAGTCTCTCCGCACGCGAAATTTGGTTAGTAAGATCGCAAGCACCATGAATAATAGGGCGGTCGCAAGCATGATATCGGCCAGATAGCTTGGCACGCCGATTGCGCGGCTCATGCTATCGGCACCGACAAAGATCGCCGCAACAAAAAGCGCCGCAACCACAACGCCCAACGGGTGCAAAAGCGCCAGCATCGCCACGACGATCCCCGTGTACCCAAACCCCGGTGACAGATCGAGCGTGAGCGATCCCTTCAGCCCCGCAACCTCTGAAAAGCCGGCAAGAGCGGCCAATCCACCGGACAATAGCGCGGTCTTCAGGATCACTTTGGTCACCGGAATGCCCGCAAATCGCGCGGCCTCGGCGTTTTGGCCGACGGCGCGCATTTCAAAGCCAAGCGTGGTTTTTGCGTCGATGACCCAGACCACCACGGCAGCGATCAGCGCCAGCGCAAACCCCCAGTGCAGGCGCAGCCCGTCAACGATGCGGGGTAATCTTGCTTCGGGGATCAGGTGCGCAGATTTGGGCCAGCCCATGCCCATCGGATCCTTAAGAGGCCCTTCAAGAAGGTAGGACACAAACAGCAAGAAGATGAAGTTGAACAAAAGGGTGGTGACGACCTCATCCACCCCGAGCCGCGTTTTCAAAAGCGCGGGCACCAGCAGCAAAAACGCCCCGGCCATCATCGCGGCGAGTGCCATAATGGTTAACAAGAGCGGCGCGGGCAGTTGCAATGCGCCCGTGCCCAGAACAGCCACCATCACGGCGCCGGCGTATAATTGTGCCTCTGCGCCGATGTTCCACAGCTTTGCGCGGAAGGCGACAGCGATGGCCAGCCCCGTGAAAATCAGTGGGGTTGCGCGGTTTAGCGTCTCTAACAAGGCGAATTTGGACCCGAATGCCCCGATGATGATTTGGCCCAAGACCGCAAACGGGTTGCCGCCTGCGATCAATGCAAGCAGTGACGCGATCACAATCGTTGCCACGATCGCGAGTGCAGGCAAGGTTAACCGCCGTGTCAGGCTGGGGTTTGCGATAGGTTCAAGCCGCATGGTTTTCACCCTCAAATCCGTCACCAGCCATCCAAACACCAAGCTGTTCAGGCTGCATAGTGCCGCGCGCAAATTCCGGGCTAAGCCGCCCGTCACTGATCACATGGATCACATCGGACAGGCGCATGATTTCATCAAGATCTTCTGAAATAAGCAGCACCGCGGCCCCTGCATCGCGCGCCGCAGCCAACCGCCCGTGCACATAATTCACAGCACCAATATCCAACCCGCGCACCGGCTGATTTGCCAAAATAATGCGCGGCGCGTTTTCCAACACCCGCCCGAGGATCAGCTTTTGCATATTCCCCCCCGACAGCAGCCGAATGCGCGCATCAGGGCCAGAGCAGCGCACGTCGTAGGTCTTGATCAGGGCTTCGGCATGGGCTTTGGCACCACGCCAGTTCATCCAGCCGCGCTTGGAAAACTGCGTGGCATAGGTTTCAAGGATCGTGTTTTCGGTCAGGTCAAAATCGGCAATTGTTCCGGTCTTGTGGCGATCTTCGGGGATGCGCGCGATCCCTTGGGCGATGGCAGTGCGCGGTGTCCAACCGGTGACGGGGCTGCCCGCAATTTCGAATGTGCCCGATTGCGGGCTCACCAAACCGGAAATCAAATCCGAAAGCGCGGCCTGCCCGTTGCCTGACACGCCCGCAAGTCCGGTGATTTGGCCTGCGCGCAATGTCAGGTCTATTTTGCGCAATCCGGGGGCGGTGCCGATGGGTGGCGTGGATAGTTGCGCCAATGACAAAAGCGGCGCACCGGGCGTTGCGCGTGACAGTTCGGGCGCGCTGGTTTCTGCGCCAACCATCAGGGCGGATAATTCGGCCCGATCAGTGTCTAACGTTGCCCTTTCGGCCACCAATTTGCCGTGCCGCAAGACAAGAACGCGGTTCGATATCGCCATGACCTCGTGCAATTTATGCGAGATGAAAACAATCGACAGCCCAAGATCAATGGCCTTGCGCAGGGTCGCAAAAAGCGCGTCAGTTTCTTGCGGTGTCAGTACGGCGGTGGGTTCGTCGAGGATCAGAATCCGCGCATCGCGGTAAAGCGCCTTGAGAATTTCAACGCGCTGGCGTTCGCCAACTGTGAGTGCGCTAATCTTGGCATCCGGATCGACCTTAAGCTGGAATTCTTCTGATAGGGCGCGGATTTTGGCCTTGGCCGCCCCCGCACGCAGGCGCGGCGCGTGCAGCGGTTGCGCGCCCAACACGATGTTTTCCCAGACGGTCAGGTTTCCGGCCAAGGTGAAATGCTGGTGCACCATGCCAACGCCCGCATCAAGTGCTGCGCGCGGATTGCCTGGTGGCAGCGGTTTGCCAAAGACGCTGACCTGCCCTTCGTCGGCGGTGTATTGGCCGAAAAGGATATTCATCAGCGTGGTTTTACCCGCACCATTTTCGCCCAAAAGCGCGATAACTTCGCCTTTGGCCAGATCAAATGTCACCGCCTCATTGGCGGTGACAGGTCCAAATCGTTTGGTGATATTTTGCAGGCGCAGAACGGGCTGCGCCGAATCTACGCCTGACATTTTATGACGACTTTGGTTCTTCGTCGTTGATCGTAACGGTGAATGATCCGTCTTTGATCGCTGCTTCGCGTGTTGCAATCAGGTCAAGCGCGGCTTGTGGGATTTTCCCTTCGAACGTGCCGAATGGTGCCAGATAACATCCGCCAACATGCATGAACGAATATTGACCATAATCGTCGGCGGTAAATGCGCCGGCCTTCACCGCTGCGACCGCGGCTGTCATCGTTGGGCCGAAATCCCAAATCGCAGATGCGACAACGGTTTCAGGGTAGTCGGCCTGCGTGTCGATGACGTTGCCGATGGCAAGCACGCCCTTTTCCTGTGCAGCATCGGATACGCCAAAGCGTTCTGCGTAAAGCATATCCGCGCCGTTTTCGATCATCGCAAAGGCAGTTTCTTTGGCCTTGGGTGGATCGAACCATGACCCGATGAACGACACTTGGAATGTAATATCAGGGTTCATTTCCGCCGCACCGGCCATGAAGGCATGCATCAGGCGGTTCACCTCGGGGATCGGGAATCCGCCGACCATGCCTATATTGCCCGATTCGGACATCGCGCCCGCGACGATACCCGACAGATAGGCCGCGTCTTGGATATAGTTATCAAAGACCGACAGGTTCGGCAGAGTGGGGTCTTCTTTGAATGATGATCCCATCAGGAAGGCGACATTGGGGTATTCGGCGGCCACTTCGCGGGCTTCGGCCTCGGCGCCGAAAATTTCCCCAACGATCATGTCATAACCTGCTTCGGCGTATTCTCGCATGACGCGCGGGTAATCCGTGTTGGCGGTGTTTTCGGAATAGGTATATTCGATTTCGCCGGCTTCTTGCGCGGCGAGCGCTGCGATGTGGATGCGGCTGACCCATTGTTGTTCAACCGGAACCGTATAGATGCCTGCAACCTTGATCGGGTCTTGGGCAAACAGGGCCGTCGGCGCGGAAAGCGCAGAAATTGAAAGAGCGCCCATCGCCGTGCTGGTCAGGAACCGGCGGCGGGTGGGTAGCTGCGTTTTGACGTGGCTCGTCATGATAAATGTCCCTTATTATTAGTATATTTCTAGACCAATTGGTCAAAAAGAAGGTGCATTGGTCAAACACTAACATCGCACACACAATTGAGATCTGTGTCAATGATTAATAATTGGGCGTGTTTCCGGAGCGCGCCAAAAAAACATGCAGCGGGAATTGGCGGGGGGCAGCGGTGTCGTTAGAAACCGCTTGTTTCGATCAGCTCTGGATGTGTGGCGATAACCTTGTCGAGGACGTCAAGAATACGCGCAAGATGTGCGCGCAGTTCTGTTTCGGCGCGGTCTGCGTCACCTGACCGGATGCAGTTCATGATCGCAACGTGATCATCCAGCGCGGTTTGCGCGCCGACGGTCAATGACAAATAACGCAAACGATCAAGATGCACCTTTTGGTCGTGGATGATCACCCATGCTTTAGGGTGTCCTGCGATATTGCAGATCAGTTCGTGAAAACTGTCATCAAGATGATGGAATGCGATCTTGTCACCAGAGTCGAGCGCGGCCTGCTGGCCCGCCAAATGGTTATCAAGCCGCGCAATGTCATCATCTGTCGCCCGTGCGATGGCCGCGCGCAGGCATTCCACCTCGAGAGCGCAGCGGATAAACCGCGCGTCGTGTAACGCCTGCGGCGAAATATAGGTGACGGTCGTGGCACGTTGTGGCCTGATCAGCATAAAGCCAAGCTCTGACAGGCGGTAAAATGCATCCCGCACCGGTTGGCGCGAAACCCCGAGCGATCGTGCAACTTCGGCCTCGGATACTTTGGCGCCCGGGGCAAGCTCGAGCGAGACAATTTGCGAGTAGAGCGCCTGAAACACCTGATCTGTCGCAGTGGCTGCGGGTGTCAGGGTCGGTGAATTGTGCACGCTCATGTCATATTCCAGTTTGACCTATCTACCAGACTAGCATATTAGATGACTAGTGGTAGCTCAAGTACTTTCGGGAAATCAGATGTCATTAACAGATCCAGATAGACTTTTTCCGGTGGAGCCGACGGTCCGCAAGATTGCGCGTGACCTGTACGAATCTGTCGCAGCGCTGCCGATTATCAGCCCCCACGGGCATTGCGACCCTAGCTGGTTCGCAAACAATGCCCGCTTTCCCGACCCAGCCCAGCTGATTGTCGTCCCTGACCATTATGTGTTTCGCATGCTTGTGTCGCAGGGGGTGCCAATGGCCAGCCTAGGGGTGCCGCGCGTGGATGGTGGTGCCGTTGAAGCCGACCCACGCAAAATCTGGCACTGTTTTGCGCAGAATTATCATCTGCTGCGCGGCACTCCGTCCGCGATGTGGCTGGATCATTCGTTTGAACACGTCTTTGGCATTGATGAACGTCTCAACGTGGATACCGCTGATAGCTATTACAACCATATCGATGCCCAGCTTGCGACAGATGCCTACCGCCCCCGCGCCCTGTTCGACCGTTTCGGAATCGAAGTTCTGGCAACCACCGAAAGCGCGCTAGATGACCTGAAATGGCATAAGATGACTGCGGATAGCGATTGGAACGGGCGTGTTGTGACCACCTACCGCCCTGACAATGTGGTTGATCCTGAATTCGAAGGCTTTGCCGATAACGTCGTGCAATTTGGTGCTTTGACGGGTGAAGATACGACCAGTTGGGACGGATATCTACGTGCGCACCGTGCGCGCCGCGCATTTTTCAAGACACATGGCGCCACCGCGACCGATCACGGTCATGCCACCGCCCGTACGAAAGACATGCCGCAAGCCGATGCTGCCGCACTTTTTGCCAAGGCGCTGGCAGGTACATGCACCGCTGACGAAGCCGACGCGTTTCGCGGGCAGATGCTGACCGAAATGGCACGGATGAGCCTTGATGATGGCATGGTGTTGCAAATCCATCCGGGATCGTTCCGCAACCATTCGGCAGGCACTTTTGCGCAGTTTGGCCGCGATAAAGGTTTCGATATTCCGACCCAAACCAACTATGTGCAGGCGTTAAAACCGCTGCTTGATGCGGTCGGGATGGAACCGAGCCTGACCATCATTATCTTTACGCTGGATGAAACCAGTTATAGCCGCGAACTCGCGCCGCTTGCCGGGGCTTACCCTGCGCTGCGCCTTGGCCCGCCGTGGTGGTTCCATGACAGCTATGAAGGCATCAAGCGGTTCCGCGAGGCCACGACCGAAACCGCCGGTTTCTATAACACCGTCGGTTTCAACGATGATACCCGCGCCTTCTGTTCCATCCCTGCCCGCCACGATGTCGCGCGCCGGTCCGATTGCGCCTATCTGGCCAATCTGGTGGCCACAGGCCGGATCGGTCTGACCGATGCACAAGAGGTCGCAATTGACCTTGCTTACCGTCTTGCAAAATCCGCTTACAAGCTTTGAAGGAAATCAAAATGATCAAGCAATTCCCCGTTATCCAAGCCAGCGAGGGCGTCACCCGTCAGGTGCTGTCAGACAGCCCCGAACTGATGGTTGTGGCATTTACATTTAACACAGGTGGCGAAGGTGCGCTGCACAATCACCCGCATATTCAATCCACCTATGTCGAAAGCGGCGAATTCGTGTTTTCCGTTGATGGCGTCGAAACCAAAGTCGGCCCTGGTGACAGTTTTGTTATTCCGACCCAAGCCGTCCACGGCTGTCGCTGCGTTGCCGCTGGCCGCCTGATCGATACGTTCACGCCGCGGCGCGATGATTTTCTCTAGTTTAGGATAACGCTCATGCTGAAAACCGAAACCCGCTATGCCATTGATCCGGCAACGGCCAAAACGCTGGATACCCAAGGGCTGCGCAGCCATTTTCATGTCGGCGGTCTGTTTGCCGATGATGAAATCAACCTGACCTATAGCCATTATGACCGGCTGATCATGGGCTCTGCCGTGCCAGCTAATGGCCCCTTAACACTGTCGGACATGCCCGAAACCGGCACCAAAACATTCCTTGAGCGCCGTGAAATGGCTGTGCTGAACATCGGTGCTGCGGGTGACGTTGCGGTGGATGGCCAGACCTATACGCTTGAAAAAGGCGAGGTGCTATATGTCGGTATGGGCGGCGGCGCGTTGACGTTTTCGGGCGCTGGGCGTTTCTACATTCTGTCCGCCCCCGCGCACCAAACCTACCCCACCACGCATATCAAGGAATCCGATGCACGCCGCGTTGAACTTGGCACCCCCGAACAAGCAAACGAGCGCGTGATCATTCAGGTTCTGCACCCTGATGTCTGCAAAAGCTGCCAGTTGCTGATGGGTTACACCCAGTTCAAGCCCGGATCCGTCTGGAACACGATGCCTGCGCATGTCCATGACCGCCGGATGGAAGCCTATTTGTATTTCGACGTTGACCCTGATCAGCGCGTGTTCCACATTATGGGCGAACCGACCGAAACCCGCCACATGGTGATCGCCAATGAAGAGGCGATTATTTCCCCGCCTTGGTCTGTTCACTGTGGTGCTGGTACCGGTTCTTATACGTTCTGCTGGGCTATGGCCGGTGACAACGTCGATTTCACCGATATGGATATGGTCGCAATGGGGGATTTGCGGTGAACCCGTTTGACCTGACAGGGAAACGCGCGCTTGTGACCGGTGCCAATACAGGCATAGGTCAGGCGATTGCCGTTGCTTTGTGCAATGCCGGCGCGGATGTGATCTGCGCTGGGCGCTCTGGCATGGACGAAACCCTCGCGTTGGTGCCAAATGGCACCGCGCTGCAGCTTGATTTTGCAGACCCGATGGCGGCCCGCGATGTTTTTAACGACCATCAGGTCGATATTCTGGTGAACAACGCAGGAATCATCCGCCGCGACGACAGCGTTGATTTTTCAGAAGCCGATTGGGACGCCGTCATGGATGTGAACCTTAAGGCCGTGTTTTTCACCTGTCAGGCCTTTGCCAAAGCTGCGCTTGCGCGTGGCACTGGTGGAAAAATCATTAACGTGGCATCGCTTTTGTCGTTCCAAGGGGGCATTCGCGTGCCGTCTTATACCGCCTCCAAACACGGCGTTGCAGGGCTGACCAAGCTGATGGCAAACGAATGGGCGGCCAAGGGCATTAACGTCAACGCGCTGGCGCCGGGGTACATTTCAACCAACAACACCACGGCCCTACGCGCGGATGAGGAACGTAACAAAGCGATCCTTGACCGCATTCCAGCGGGTCGTTGGGGGGATGCATCCGATATGGGCGGCGCGGCTGTGTTCCTTGCATCGCCTGCTGCGAATTATGTGCATGGCGCGGTGCTGAACGTCGATGGAGGCTGGCTTGCCCGCTAATCCGACCCTGACCCGATCAAACGCCCCGCGCCCCAAGGTTGGTATTGTCCACCTTGGGCCGGGCGCGTTTTTCCGCGCCTTCAACGCGCCGTTCACAGCCGAAGCCATGGCGCAATCGGGCGGCGATTGGGGTATACTGACGGTCAGCCTGCGCAGCCCCGATATCCGCGATAAGCTCAAACCGCAGGGCTGCGCCTATACGTCTGTGACGCTTGCGCCGGATGGGGCGAAATACGCAGTCGTCGAAGTGATCGACGATATTTTGGTCGCGCCAGAGAACCCGCGCGCGGTGTTGGATAGGATGTCCGATCCTGCGGTCAAAATCGTATCACTGACGGTTACCGAAAAGGGCTATTGCTATAATCCTGCAACAGGCGGTCTGCTGCTGGATCACCCCGATATCGCGCATGATCTGGCGCATCCCGATGCCCCGAAATCCGCGATTGGCTATATCGTGCAGGCGCTGAACCTGCGCCGTTTGGCGGGCACTGCGCCGTTTACCGTGATGCCCTGCGATAACCTGCCAAATAACGGCCCGTTGACCCGTGCTGTTGTGCTTGATTTTGCGCATGCGTTTGATCCGGATCTTGCCGATTGGATCGCCATGCACTGCCGCTTTCCCGCGACGATGGTTGACCGGATTACCCCCGCAACGACCCAAGCCGATATTGACGCATTGGCCGCTGCCCAAGGTTACGTGGACAACGCATGCGTGATGCATGAACCATTTCGCCAATGGGTGATCGCGGATGATTTTGTCAATGGCGACCGCCCCGATTGGGGGGCTGTTGGCGCGCAGCTGGTCAGCGATGTTGAACCGTTTGAATTGATGAAGCTGCGCTGTTTGAACGGCACACATTCGACGCTGGCGTATCTGGGCTATCTTGCAGGTTATGAAACGATTTCCGAAACCGTTGCGGACACGGCGTTTGCGCAGTTTATCAACGGTTTGTGGGCGAATGAGATCATCCCGACCCTGCCCCAACCCGAAGGCGAAGACCTGCCTCGCTATGCCGCAAACCTGCTAACCCGCTATCAAAACCCCGCCATCCGTCACCGGACATGGCAGATCGCGATGGACGGATCACAAAAGCTGCCGCAGCGTTTGTTGGGGACAGTGGCCGATAATCTGACAGCGGGCCGTGATATCGCGGGGCTTGCTTTGGCGGTTGCGGGCTGGATGCGCTATGTCGGTGGTGTTGATGAAAATGGCGCTCCGATTGATGTCAAAGACCCGCTGGCCGCGCAATTGCGTGCCGCTTATGACAGCGCGGAAAAACCAGATGGTAAGGTCGCGGCATTGCTGGCGATGCGCGATGTTTTTACCGCTGACCTTGCCGAAAACCCGATTTTTCGCGCGGCGGTAACGGTTGCGTTTACACAAATTAGCACAACGGGCGCGCGCGCCGCTGTGACAGGAATGATCTGATGCAAGAAACATGGCGTTGGTACGGCGGGTTGGACAAAATCACTCTGCCCGATGTGGCCCAAACAGGCGCAAGCGGCATTGTGAATGCCCTGCACGAAATCCCCTATGGCGAGGTCTGGCAACCCGAACGGATCAACGCGCGCGCCGATCAAATCCGCGCCGCAGGGTTTGACTGGGCCGTGGTCGAAAGCTTGCCAATCCATGAACGGATCAAACGCGGCGAAGGTGATTTGACGCAGCTTTTTGCGAACTACCGCCAATCCATGGCCAATCTGGCGGACGCGGGTGTGCAGGTGATTTGCTATAATTTCATGCCGCTTCTGGACTGGACCCGTACCGATCTGGCCGCACCCGTTGCACGTGGCGGCACCTGTCTGCGGTTCGAAGCCTACCGTATGGCGGCCTTTGAAATTCATATGCTGGGCCGTGCCGCTGCCGAAGATGACTATCCCGAGGATGTGCGCCAACGCGCTGCGATTTGGTTCCAGCAGTCAACGCAAGCTGACCGCGATGCATTGCTGCACGCGATCATGTCAGGGCTGCCCGGCGCCTATGACCGCTATGACGTTGACGGGTTGAAACACGCACTGACGCTTTATGACGGGCTGGACCGCACGGCATTGCGCGCAAATTACAAACGGTTCTTGGATGAAATCATTCCGGCCGCCGACGATCTGGGCATGCGTTTTTGCGTGCATCCCGATGATCCGCCGCGCGACATTTTGGGGCTTGCGCGCATTGTGTCAGGCGCTGACGATATTGATTGGATCATGGGGGCTGTGGACAGCAAGGCCAACGGCCTGACGCTTTGTTCTGGCTCTTTGGGGGCAAACCCCGCCAATGACGTACCTGAAATCGCTGCAAAGCACGCGGACCGCATCCATTTTGCGCATCTGCGCAACGTGCGCAAAGACTCTGATGGCGCATTCGAGGAAGCCGCGCATCTGGAAGGCGACACCGATATGGTCGCGCTGATCAAGGTGCTTTTGGCCGAAGAAAAACGCCGCCGCGACACTGGCCGCGCCGATCACAGCATTCCGTTTCGCCCTGATCATGGCCATGAACTGCTGACAGATATCGGCCAAGGCACGTTTCCGGGTTATCCGATGGTTGGGCGGTTGCGCGGGTTGGCAGAACTGCGCGGGGTGATTGCCGCACTGACGCATGGTGTTTAGGCACTGGGCCGATTAAAAGGGCCGCAAACGCGGGCGCAATGCCCGTGCCAACACGATGCGAATGAGGTCCGACGTGACAGCAACCAGTTCATCCGGCGCAGAATTGCGCGGCGCAAAAATTGCCATTGTGGGCGTGGGCAAGATTGCCCGCGATCAGCATATCCCCGCCATTGCGGGGCTTGAGGCGTTTGATCTGGCTGCAACCGCAAGCCGCGCGGGCAGCGTTGATGGTGTAGCAAGCTACACTGATATTGTGGATCTCTTGGCCGCCCATCCGGAGATTCCGGCCATCTCACTGTGTATCCCGCCTGTGCCGCGCTATGACATCGCGGTGAAATCGCTGATGGCGGGCAAGCACACAATGCTGGAAAAACCCCCGGGCGCCACCGTAAGCGAAGTTCTCAAGCTTGAAAAACTTGCACGGGCCAAGGGCGTCACGCTGTTTGCGACATGGCATTCACGCTATGCGGACGGGGTTGCCGCTGCGCGGGCGTGGTTGTCTGACCGCAAGATTACTTCGGTTCAGATTGACTGGAAAGAAGACGTGCGCCGCTGGCATCCCGGTCAGGAATGGATCTGGCAGCCGGGCGGTTTGGGCGTATTTGATCCAGGGATTAATGCGCTGTCGATTATGACCGAAATCCTGCCCAACCCTGTGCACCTGACAGCGGCTGACCTGTTATTCCCCGAAAACCGCAGCACCCCGATTGCCGCCGATCTGACATTCACAGGCCCCGCTGGGATGATCGTGAAGGCCGATTTTGACTGGCGTCAAACCGGCCCGCAATCGTGGAATATCACGGTTGAAACCACCGAAGGTCTGCTGCAATTGACCGATGGCGGCGCGAAGCTTGCGGTTAATGGCGTTGATCAGCCCCTGCCCGATCTTGGTGAATACCCCGGGCTTTACCATCGGTTTGCAGAGTTGATCGAAACCGGCAAGTCGGACGTCGATGTCAGCCCGATGCTGCATGTCGCCGACGCATTTATGTTGGGCAACCGCAAGACAGTCGCGCCGTTTTTCGATTAGCCGCAGCTTGCTGCATACGTCTAGGCGACCGCAGCGCTAAGCGCCTGTTTAAGCGCTTTTGCAGCCTCCAGTTCTTGCGGGCAGTTTCCAGGCGCGACCATGGTGAAAACGGGTTCAATCTGACACAAGGCATCTTTGATGCGCCCCGTGCTTTGGTAAAGCTGTGCCAGATCAATCGTTGCTCGTATTTGCCAAAGCGTACCGCCACCCTCCCGCGCGATGGAAATTGCCTCAAGCAGATGTTTTTGCGCGCGTGGCCTGTCGTTTTCGGCAATTGCAAATGCCGCGCGCAGCCGGTGGATATCGGGCCTCCAGCTGTTTTCGCCGGTGTCATTCATCAATGCCTCGGCCGCATCGACAAGTTCTTTGGCGTCATCAGTCAGACCCAGCGCCAGTGCGCGGCGCGCCGCAACCACACGATTGCCAGGAACAAGCAGGCGAATGCCGGCATCCAGCATCGCCTCTTCGGCCTTGCGATAGGTCGCCAGCGCTGTGGCATCTCCTTCGGCCATTTGTAGCAAAGCATAGGTCGCTTCGGCCCAAAGATGAGAGGATTCGACTTTGTGTTCGATGATCATCGGGCGCAGGATGCGCAGCTGCTGCTTTTCCGCGGCAACATCATTTGCAACGTGGGCGCAAATAACAAAAAGCCCCAGCATCGCGCAGGTCGTATTGGTATGGCCGATAATGCGCGCGCGGTTTTCGGCCCTGCGCTGATAGGATTTCGCGCGGGCTGTCTTGCCACTAAATGTTGCCCCTAAAGACTGGTAAGTTTGCAGCCCCACAATCGGATCATGCCCAAAGCGTGCGGCAAGGTTCTGGCTTGCAACTTTTTCGCTCAGGGCTTCGGCCTCATCAAGATAGGGCTGTGCTTCGGTAAAGCGGCCCATCTTTAGCCGCCCGATCGCGGCCAGCCGTTTTGCGACCAATAGCTGCGCGATATCGCCGGATGCTTCGGCCAACCCCTTTAGTTCGTCGGCGCGTGCGACGCTGCGTTCAAGCCGTCCGCGGAAATAGCTGCTCATCAACAGCCCATAGATGATATCCCCGCGCAACGGCGTATCGCCATGCTTGTCTGCTTGCGCCAGTGCATCCTCGAGCGTCCCGATCGCTTCGTCAGACCAAAGCCCCTTGCCCTGCGAAAGCGCGACGAACAACTGGACCTTGAGCGCAATAGCAATGCCAAGCGCCGCTTTGTCACCGGTCGCGGCTGTCGGGGCGTTCAGGGCAATCGCGCGGCGCAAATGGGTTTCGCCTTCTTTATAGGCGGGGCGCGCCATCGCCGCTTTGGCTGCCGCTTCCCAAAGTACAATCGCGCGGTCGGTAAGCTGTGCAGCTTCTGCGTGAGTCGCCAAAAGTTCGGGCGCCGAATCCGGTCGGGCCTCGAGCACGGCAAGAATGCGTCTGTGAAAAACCGTGCGCCGTTTCTTGAGAAGACTTTCATATGCGGCATCGCGCACAAGCGCGTGTTTGAACACATATTGGATTTTGGGTGCGATTCCGCGCTTGTAGATCAGCTCTGCGGAGATAAGCCGTGCAAGCGCATCGTCCAGTGCGGCTTCGGGGATGTCGCAGATTTCAGCCATCAGCTGATGGTCGAATTCGCGCCCGACACAGGCGGCAATCTGGGCGATTTCCTTGATTGGCGCCAGCCGGTCAAGCCGGGCCATCAAACTGTCTTGCAAGGTTGCGGGAATCGCAAAATCGCGGATCGACCCGTTCACCGTGTAACTCCCTGCGCCTTCGATCAGGGCGCCAGATTCAAGAATGGTCTTGGTAAGTTCTTCGATAAATAATGGCACCCCGTCAGTGCGCCGCGCGATGATTTGCAAAATATCCTCTGGCAGGGATTTGCCTTGGGTAAGCTTTGCAACAATGGCGCGCGTCTTGGCCTCATCAAGCCGGCCAAGTGGAATATGGGTCACACAGCGGGCCGATCCAAATGCATGATCAAAAGGCGGCCGTGTTGTGGCGAGGATCATGATATTCTGCCCGGGCAATGCAGCAAGAATGAAATCAAGCAGTTCGAGCGAAGTCGGGTCAATCCAGTGCAGGTCCTCAAAAACCATGAACACGGGTTTATCGCGCGCCATGCGCAACAGGATTTCGACCAGCGCCTGCATCATCTGCGCGCGCTGCTGGGTGGGTGTTTCGTCGATTTCGCCATAGCGCGCAGAGCCGTCAATCCCCAACAAATGCGCAAGCACCGCATGGGTTAACGGGGTCCCTTGAAACAGCGATTCCACTTTATCAAGGCGTTCATCGACCGTGTCCTGCGCGGAAAATTGCGCCGAGTAGCTCAGGTGTTGGGCAAAAGGATAGAATGCGCTTTCGGTGTGGTAGGGCGAACATTGATAGGTCAGCCGGATATGGCTATCGGGCGCTATTGAATCCACGACCGCCTGAACGGTCCGTGATTTGCCAATTCCGGCTTCACCGCTTAGCAAAATCATTTGCCCGTCACCGGCCTGCGCATTTCCCCAACGCTGCAAGACCCTGCGGATTTCGGCATCACGGCCGACAATCGGGATAAGCGTTCCGGCTCTGCGCGCCTCGAACCGGCTTTTTACCGTGGTTTCACCTTGCACGACAAAAGCCTCGATCGGGCGGCCGATCCCCTTAAGATTGTGTGCGCCCAAGGGAACAAGCACAAATGTACTTCCCAGATGCGCCAGCATTTCACCGGGCACGACCAGTTGGTTGGGTTCGGCGACTGCTTGCAATCTGGCCGCCAAATTCGGGGTTTCACCGACGACTGCGGCTTCTTGACGTGCGCCGCCGCCGATCAGATCGCCAACAACCACAACCCCCGCAGCAATGCCAACCCGCGACGCAAGCGCCGTCCCATCAGGCGTTGCGATCTTTTTTGTAGCCTCGATGATGGCAAGGCCTGCTCGCAGCGCACGGTCTGTGTCGTCTTCATTGGCATGCGGCCAGCCGAAATAGCACAGCATGCCATCCCCCAAAAGCGTGGCCACAAAACCTTTGTATTCGTCTACTACCGCGGCGACAGCATGCTGGTATTTGGAAATAACGCCGCGCATGTCTTCGGCATCCATGCGCATGACCATTTCGGTCGATCCGACAAGATCAACAAACATCACCGTCAGGTGGCGCCGTTCTGCATGGGCATCGTCTGGCAGATTTGCGGGATCAGGAAAAACATGCGCATGCCGGCCCG
Organism: Yoonia tamlensis; assembly: GCF_900115105.1. Taxonomy (GTDB): domain Bacteria; phylum Pseudomonadota; class Alphaproteobacteria; order Rhodobacterales; family Rhodobacteraceae; genus Yoonia; species Yoonia tamlensis. The sequence continues at coordinate 195,841 of NZ_FOYP01000002.1, read as the reverse complement.
TCGCGCCGGCGCGCATACGCGCAATTGCGCCCCAGATTTTGCGGCGCGGCCCCAATGGCAACCCTAGTTCTTTCAGGTCTTCCTCGTGCAATTCGGGCAGTGTTTCGACATCGATTTCGGCCTCGGCAAAGACCTGCGCGTATTTCTGAAGGCCGATTTCAGCCAACCAGCCTTCAATGTTAGGCATCGCAATCAATCCCCGAAACGTGGTTGGCGCAGTCCCTTATCTGGCTTCGGGTGCGCCGGCCGTAACCAAAGTGTTCCTTAATTCCTAGCATAGGGTGGCACCGCAAACTAGGTTTCTTGCAGAGCGCGACAAAAGCAAATGCGACTATCGCCATTGTGTGAACGATGCCTGCGCATTGTCTGCGGCCCGGTTAACCTTGATATTTGACCAAGAATCCAAATTGTGCAACGCTCTGGTCAATATTGTTTTTTCAGGGATTACCATGACAGATAATAGCGAAACAAAAAGCCTTGAGATGCGCGTCTCTGAATTGGAAGACAAGCTGGGCCAAGGATATTTTAGCGCAGCAGAGCTGGCCGCCTATCATAAAGTCGCAGCCGCCATCGGTGCATGCATGCCCGCTGCAGGTGCGTGCATGGGTGCATGCATGACTGCTGCGGGTGCTTGCATGGGTGCGTGCATGCATAGCGCAGGTGCTTGTATGGGTGCGTGCATGCCAGCGGCCGGCGCCTGTATGGGGGCATGTATGCCAGCCGCAGGTGCATGTATGCCCGCCGCGGGTGCGTGTATGCCAGCAGCGGGTGCGTGTATGCCTGCGCAGGGTTGCTGCTGTGACAAGAAGCCGGACAGTTAATAGCTGACGCTGCCAAGAAATGCCGCGATTTTTGGCCTGCTGGGTACGGCGGGCCAAATCAATAGATATTGCACGATTGGGCCTTGGGTGCATGGTGCAAGACGCATGGAAATCACTGGAACAATGGCGCACAGATGACATTGCTGCCCCAAAAGCCGTTGCTACCTGCGTGTTTTTTGCATTGGACCGAAACCGGTGGTGCAAACGATGAAGATGTCTTCCGGATCCTTTCGTGGCGGCGCAGCCTTACGTTAAAGGGGAAATCATTCCATTCCTTCGAAGAAACGGTGCTGCCGCTGTTGACGGGCACCCATACTGTTGACCAGATTTGCGAAAAAGTGGCGCATGTTTTCCAGAAGGATGATGTCGTGGCGTCTTTGCGCATGCTGGCCACACAAGGCATTGTTGTGGAAGGTGATGAACATATGGCGCAGCCGGAACATATGGCGCAGCTTGGCTGGCTGGGCGAAATGACCCCCGAGGGTCGCGCAGCGCAGCGCAGGCTGACGGATGCGCATGTGGTGATCGTCGGGGCGGGCGCGCATGGGGCGGTGACGGCGCGGGCGCTTGTGGCTGCGGGGATCGGGCGGTTAACGGTCCTTGATCCCGCTGCGGTCGGCGATGGGGATGCGTATTTCTCGGGGCTGTTTCAATCTGGCGACATCGGTCGGAACAGGGCTGAAATATTGATCGCCCGGTTGGCACAGGGCAACGGGGTGACGCAACTGGACGCTGTGCGTACGCGCCCCGATGATCCGGCGGCGATGGAGAAATACATCGCAGGGGCGTCGCTTGTGTTGTGTTGCCTTGAATCGGGCGAATTGAACCTTGCGGGCATGCTGAATATCGCCTGCCGCGCGTTGGGTGTGCCGTGGATCGCGGCTTCGCTTGAAGGGGGGGAACTTGTTGTTGGTCCCGGCTTTTTCCAGACCGGCACCGGCCCTTGCTATATGTGCTGGCGCCTGCGCGAGATTGCGGCGGCGGCGAATCCGCCCGCGCGGTTTGCGGTTGAACAGCATCTTGATCAGTTGCGCAGTGACAATTTGGGACGCCGCGAAAATCTTGTGGTGGCCGCCGATATTGTGGGCGGGATGCTGGGTGCCGAAGCGCTAAGCTGGCTAACAGGGGCCAGCGCGCCCGCCCTTGATGGCCGCTTTATTGTTGTGGGGCTACCGGGGTTGCGGGTGGAAAAACACATGGTGCTGCGCAAACCCGGTTGTCCGGTTTGTGGCGGCGATCACGGTGCTTCGCAATGAACGACAGTCAGGACGCCATCCGGCTGACTGCAGCTTTGGTCAGCAGGCGCAGCGGGATCGTGACAGATCTATCCCCCCAAACACGCGGCCCCCAAGAACCCAGCCCGCCGCATCTGTGGAACGCTACGCTGACGCATTACAATTTCCGGAACCTACCGATTGCCATGCGCCTGACGGGCGGAAAGGGGCTGACCGAGGACGCGGCCAAACTGGCTGCGCTGGGCGAAGCGATGGAACGCTATGCCGCCTTTCACTGGGACCCAAGCCGCCTGCAAATCGGGCCCGTGCCCGCCAATGCAATCACGCCGCCCGAAACGGTTCTTTATTCGGCCGCACAATATGCTGGCGGATTGCCATTTCACCAATGGTCCCCCGAAAGCGAAACAACTTGGATCAAAGGGGTCGATCTCTCCTCGGGGCAGGCTGTCGATATGCCCGCGTCGCTCGTTTATCTGGTCGGGCCACCCCCAAGAGCTGCGGATTATTTCACGGCTGTGACCTCAAACGGGCTTGCTGCTGGTAGGGACCTGAACCATGCCATTCTGGGCGGCCTGAACGAGATAATCGAGCGTGACGCCTTTATGATCACATGGCTGAACAAGCTGCCCGCGACAACGATCGAAACGCCACAGTCGGGTTGCTATGCTGCGCAAATCATCAGCCATTATGAACGGTTCGGGGTGAATATCGGGTTGCTTTCGCTTTACACCGATCAGGCCCCCTATGTGATCATGGCCATCGCCCAAGAACAAAACGGCAGTCGGGTCGTCGGGTTGGGGTGCGATTGCGATCCGGCAACGGCGGTTGACAAAGCCATGTTCGAATTGTGCCAGCTGCGCCCGGGAATGGCCGCGCGGATGCAAGGGGGCGACTATCAGACCCGCCTGAAAACCTATGCAGATGTGCGCAGCATTGACGATCATCCGCTGTTTCACGCGATCCCCGCACATGCCGGCGAATTCGATTTTCTGACCAGTACGGGCGCGCAGGTCACGCTGGACGATCTGCCGCGCCCGCCCGTTACCAACAGCGATGACCTGCTGGATTTCACCATTGCAGGGGCCGTGAACGCGGGTGCGCGCGTGGCTTATGCGGATATTACCACGGCTGATATTGCGCCGCTCGGGCCAAGGGTTGTGCGGGTTATCGCGACGGGCATGCAGCCGATCCATTTCGGCCATGGTCAGGTGCGGCTTGGCGGTGACCGCCTGTTCGAGGCCCCCGTGAAATGGGGGCTGCGAACGACCCAATTGACCGAAAACGGGCTAAACCAATGCCCGCATCCACTGGCCTAGATCATGCGCAATAATGTTAACGACCCATACGGGCTTTCGCAGCTGTTTCACCTGAATTCGGAGCCGTGGATCGACGAAAACCAGATGCCAAACGCGCCGTTTTCGCAAGAAACCAAAAGCGATCCGCATGCGCAACGCATTGCCCTGCCCGATACTGCGCGGGGGGCAATCGAAGGGTTGGCCGCCGGACGCAGATCAACGCGCGCCTTTGCGGATAATCCGCTTGCGTTGTGTGATCTCGCGGCAATGCTGCGGGCGGGGTATCAGGTGCTTGGCCCTGATCGTTTGGCTGACGGCACGCAACTGCTGCGCCGTCCTGTGCCTTCGGCTGGCGGGCTTTATCCGCTCGAGGTTTATGCGCTGGTGCGCAATGTCGACGGGTTGGCAAAAGGCATTTACCATTATGACAGCAAGGCGGATGACCTGGCGCTGATCAAGCAGGGCGATTGGGAAGATCAGGCGCGCGATGCATTCCTGACATGGTCATTTGTCGCCCAAGCGCCGGTTGTCTTGTGTCTTGGCGCAGTCTTTGCCCGTACCCAACGCAAATATGGGCCGCGCGGGTATCGCTATGTTCTGATCGAAGCAGGCCACGTTGCGCAAAATATCTGTCTGGCCGCGGCCGAGCGGGATTTGGCGACCCTGTGTCTGGGCGGATATGCCGACACAGTGCTGAACCGGCTCATCGGGCTTGATGGCCAGTCAGAGGCGATCATCTATGCGCTTGGGCTAGGCCATGACAAGAAAGGCCACGATTGAATGCGACTCCTTTTGTGAAATTCCATTTCACGTTAGCCGCTTTTGCGCTGTTCCCTCGCGCGCCGCAACCGTCACATTTGCGGCCGGTTTTTGCAGTTTGCCCATGAAATAAGGCGCGATTGCAAAATCTTCTGGCCAGTTTTGCAATGAACGGCCCAGCGAAATGTATCGCAACCTGCCGCGACGTCGCTGGCGAAAACCGGCGCGTTTGAAAGAAAATTACTTGCGAGCCATTCTATCGCGGTTATCGTGCGCTATCAGAATCCGAGTCCGACCAGATTTTTGACCTTGGTCACTGCTCAAAACAGGGAGTTCAAAAAAAATGAAAAATACATCCAAACTTATGATCTCGGCGCTGCTTGCCAGCACCATGCTCGCAGGCCCCGTTCTGGCCGAAAGCCATGTGCCCGAAGGTGTCACGCTTGCCGCTGACCAAACATTCACCTACCGCGTTCTGGACGAGCACAGCTCTGTCGATCCGCAAGTTGTTGAGGATGTTTCTGGTGCAGAGATCGTCCGCGATCTGTTCGAAGGCCTGATGAATCAGGACGAAGACGGCAATCTCGAGCCTGGTGTTGCAACGGGTTATACCGTCAACGAAGACAACACAGTTTACACATTTACCCTGCGCGACAATGCAAAATGGTCGAACGGCGAACCTGTCGTCGCTGGCGATTTTGTCTATGCGTGGCAACGTGCCGCCGATCCGGCGCTGTCATCGCCTTACCAGTGGTTCATTGAACTGATGTCGATCGCCAATGCTGCCGAAGTTATTGCCGGCGAATTGCCACCAACCGATCTGGGTGTGCGCGCGATTGATGATCTGACTTTCGAAGTCACACTGTCAGCCCCACTGCCATATTTCCCGCAGATGACCACACATTCGACAACCTTCCCTGCGCCGCGCGCAGTGATCGAAGAATTTGGCGCGGACTGGACCAAGCCTGAAAACATCGTATCGAACGGCGCCTATGTGCTGACCGAACACCTGCCGCTGGAACGCTCTGTGCGTGAACGCAACCCGATGTATTGGGACAATGACAACACCATCATCGAAAAAGTTGTCGCCCTTGTGATCAACGACGAAAACGTCGCCCTGACACGTTTCCAAGCCGGTGAATTGGACCGCACCGAAGTCCCCGCTGGCCAGTTCCCGCGCCTGAGCGAAGAATACCCCGGCATCGCGATCAGCTTTCCGCGTCTGTGTAACTATTACTACACATTCAACCTGAGCGATTCGGGCCCGGAAGCGTTCAAAGATGTGCGCGTCCGTCAGGCGCTGGCACTTGCGGTTGATCGCAGCATCATCACGCAAAACGTTCTCGCCGGTGGTCAACCAGAGGCCTATACATTCACCCCTGCGGCTGTGGCTGGTTTCACACCACCTGCGACCGACATGCAGGCGATGACCCAAGAAGAGCGCAACGCGAAGGCTGTTGAGCTGTTGGCAGAGGCAGGATACGGCCCTGACAATCCGCTGACATTCGAGATGATCTACAACACATCCGAAGCCCACAACAAAGTCGCGGTCGCGATGAGCCAGATGTGGAAGCAAACACTGGGTGTCGAAGCATCGCTTGCGAACCTTGAATGGCAGGTCTTCCTTGAAACACGTGGCAACCAGGACTTTGAACTGGCCCGTGGCGCATGGTGTGGCGACTATAACGAAGCCTCTACCTTCCTTGACCTGCTCGACAGCCGCTCGGGCTATAACGACGGTAAATACAACAACCCCGAACTCGATGCGTTGCTGGCCGAAGCCAAAATGTCATCTGATGTTTCGGGCCTTTATACCGAAGTCGAAGGCATCATCGCAGCAGATATGCCTGTCATTCCGATCTACCACTATGCTGGCGTCTACATGATGGACAGCGATGTTGGTAACTGGCCTGTAGGTAACGTTGAGCAAAACTGGTATTCACGCAATCTGTATAAGATCGCTGAATAACATCTGAACCCACGCCGCCCCTGACCTTGGGGGCGGCGTTTTATGTCAGGAATCCCATGCTCAGTTTCACCATCCGGCGGCTGTTTGTCGCTATCCCCACAATTTTGATCCTCGTGGTTGCCTGCTTCTTTTTGATGCATCTGGCACCGGGTGGCCCGTTCAATGGCGAACGGCCGTTGCCACCTGTCGTTTTGGCCAACATCGAAGCGCGCTACGGGTTGGATCAACCGCTTATCGTGCAGCTTTGGCAGTATCTGACCAATATCGTGCTGCATTTCGATTTTGGCCCTAGTTTTGTTTTCAAAGACCGCGATGTGAACGACATTATTGCGCAGGGCTTTCCGATCTCGCTGACCTACGGCAGTCTGTCGTTTCTGGCGGCCACGGTTGTCGGCGTTAGCCTTGGCGTCGCCGCAGCCATCCGGCACAACACATGGATCGATTATTTCGCCGTGAGCCTTGGCATTCTGGCCCAAGCGCTGCCCAATTTCATCATGGGGCCGATCCTGATCCTCACCTTTACGCTGTGGCTTGGCATCCTGCCCGGCGGTGGCTGGTACGGCGGCCAATGGCAATATCTGATTATGCCCGTGATCGCGCTTTCCACATCCTTCATGGGGTCGATTGCACGGATCACGCGGTCATCCATGCTTGAGGTGATGAACGCCAATTTCATCCGCACCGCCCGCGCCAAAGGCCTGCCTGAACGTACTGTTATCTGGCGGCACGCAATGAAACCGACCCTGCTGCCGGTGATCTCGTATCTTGGTCCGGTGTTTGTCTATGTGCTGACTGGGTCGGTCTTTGTTGATCTCTATTTCTCGACCGGTGGTCTTGGTCAGTCTTTTGTGAACTCTGCCCTGTCGCGCGACTATGCCGTGCTGCTGGGGGTGACAATTCTATATGGCACGTTGACGGTGGTGGTGAACCTGCTGACCGACCTTTCATATGCCTGGTTCGACCCAAAGATAAGGTACTAACCCCGTGTTTCAACGCTATAAAAAAGCTCAGGCGCAGGCGTCTGACATGACCCACCACACGGCCGTTCAGGGCAGGTCGCTCATGCGCGATGCGCGCGACCGGTTCTTCCGGAACAAGGCCGCGCTTGTGTGCTTGGGCATTTTGGCGCTGGTTGTGCTTTTTGTCCTTTTGGGACCGCTTTTTGCCGTCTGGGACAATGAAACGATCGACTGGGGCAATATGGGTGCCGGTGGCGTGCCGTCCCTGCAAACGGGGCATTTTTTCGGCACCGATGATCTTGGGCGTGATCTATATTCACGGACAATTCAGGCCACGGGAACGTCATTGATGGTGGGGCTGATCGGCGCGGGTATGGCGCTGATTATCGGGATCGCTTGGGGTGTGATCGCGGGGTTCTATGGCGGTTGGCTGGATTCCGTGATGATGCGGATTGTTGATATTCTTTTGGCCATTCCACTGGTTCTGGTGCTGATCCTGATCCTTGTGATCGCGGGGCGGTCGTTTACCACCTTGTTTATCGCGCTTGGGGCTGTGTCATGGCTGACAATGGCGCGGATCGTACGGGCGCAGACCATGGCGCTCAAGGGGCGCGAATTTATCGAAGCCGCGCGCGCCAGCGGCGTGTCAGAAACGATGATCATTATCCGGCATATACTGCCCAACCTGATGGGGGTTGTGATCGTTTATGCATCCTTGTTGGTGCCTGATATGATCCTCGCGGAAAGCTTTATTTCGTTTCTCGGGCTTGGCATTTCCGAACCCAGCACATCACTGGGCAAACTGATTTCCGAAGGTGCGGGCACAATGGCCTATGGCACCCTGTGGCAACTCGCATTCCCGCTTGCCTTCTACGTCACCATCATCATCACCATGTTCTTTATCGGCGATGGCCTGCGTGACGCACTTGACCCAAAGGACAGATAAGATGAGCGTTTTTTCGGTCAAAGACCTGTATGTCGATTTTGATACCGCTGATGGCACCGTCAACGCGGTGCGCGGAATTTCATTGGAAATCGCCAAGGGCGAATGCCTTGGCATCGTGGGTGAATCCGGCTCTGGCAAAAGCCAGTGTTTTATGGCGGCGATGGGTTTGCTTGCGGGCAACGGGACGGCGCGTGGTTCGGTGAAACTGGGCGATTCAGAAATTCTGAATCTGGCCCCCAAAGCATTGAACGCCATTCGCGGCGATGAGGTGGGCATGATCTTTCAAGACCCGCTCACCGCGCTGACCCCGCACCTGCGCATTGGCCAGCAAATGGCCGAAGTGTTAAAGGTCCACCATGCAATGTCCGACCGCGAAGCGCAAAAACGCTGCCTTGACTGGCTGGACAAGGTCCGCATTCCGGACGCCGCACGGCGTTTGCAGCAATACCCGCACGAGCTGTCAGGCGGGATGCGTCAGCGGGTTATGATCGCGATGGCGATGCTCTGCGACCCCAAACTGCTAATCGCGGATGAACCGACCACGGCGCTGGACGTGACCGTGCAGGCTGATGTGCTGGATCTGATCGCGACCTTGCAGGCCGAACACCAGACCGCCGTTGCCTTGATCACCCATGATATGGGGGTCGTTGCGCGCATGTGCGACCGTGTGCAGGTCATGCGTCTGGGCGCCTTTGTCGAAGAAGGCAGCGTCGAAGATATTTTCGCGCGCCCCGGCCACGATTACACCCGCAAATTGCTGGACGCGATGCCGCGCATTGATACCGACGCGCCGGAAAAACAGGTCGATCTTAGTAAACCGATTTTGCAAGCGGACGACATCAAGGTCCATTTCCCGATCAAAATGGGCGGCGGTCTTATCCGCAAGACGGTGCCGCTGCGCGCGGTCAATGGTGTCAGCTTTACGCTGCATCAAGGCGAAACCTTGGGCGTTGTGGGGGAATCCGGTTGCGGCAAATCTACGCTTGCGCGCGCGGTTCTGCGGCTGGTCGAGCCGACCCAAGGCTCGGTCAGCTGGCTGGGAACGAACCTGACTTCGCTCGACAAGAAAAACATGATCAAGGCCCGCAAGGACCTGCAAATCGTGTTTCAGGATCCGCTTGCCAGTCTTGATCCGCGCATGACAATTTCCGCGTCAATCGCCGAACCGCTTAGCACCTTCCGCCCTGATATGACCGCGCAGGAACGGCGTACTGAGGTCCAAGACATGATGCACCGCGTCGGCTTGGACGCGTCGATGTACAACCGCTACCCGCACGAATTGTCGGGCGGGCAAAACCAGCGGGTCGGGATCGCGCGCGCGATGATCAACCGCCCGAAACTGATCATCTGCGACGAGGCCGTATCGGCGCTTGATGTGTCGATCCAAGCCCAGATCATCAAACTGCTCAAGGAACTTCAGCAGGAATTTGGCATGTCGATGCTGTTCATCTCGCATGATCTTTCGGTGGTGCGCGACATTTCCGACCGGATCATGGTGCTCTATCTAGGGCGCATGGTCGAACTGTCGGGCAGCAAGGCAATCTGCACCACGCCACAGCACCCCTATACGCAGGCGCTTATTTCGGCGGTGCCGATTCCGGACCCCGTGGCCGAGCGCGCCCGCAAGCGCATCACATTGCCTGGCGATTTGCCGTCGCCAATGGATATCAAGGCGGCGCTGCGGTTTTTGCCCAGCAAACTGCGCGCAGGTCAAACCGACTATGTTCCGCAATTACAAGAGGTTGCACCTGGCCACTTTGTTGCCGAGCATGACAAGATCGAAGAAATCCTGCGACATCACTGAACAGCCGCCTGACCGTTGCTTGCCAGATACCCGTCGCGGCAATTAGGCAAGCAGGGCAGTGTAAATAGCAATAAAGGACGCGTTGCCGCGCCCTTTTTGTTGATTGCCCATTACGGTTCCGACCAAGGGTCAATTGACCCTAACGGGGTTAGCTTTCACGCGCTGCGGCGATCGATTCTTCAAGAATGTCGAGCGCTTCTGACATGATTTCATCCTCGATCGTGATCGGGGCGAGAAAGCGGACAACGTTGCCATAGACGCCGCAGGTGAGCAGGATCAGGTTCCGCTTTAGCGCTTCTTCGCGAATTTTTTGCGTGAACGCGGGGTCCGGCGCAGTACCGTCGGCGGTGTTGAATTCTGCGGCGACCATAAATCCGGGCCCGCGAATATCCACCATTTCGGGTGTCGTTGCGCGAATGGCTTCCAACCGCTGGCGCAAACGCGACCCCAGTTCATTCGCCCGCGCGCACAGGTTTTCTTCGGCGATCACGTCCAGAACGGCATGCGCAGCAGCGATCCCCAACGGGTTGCCACCATATGTCCCGCCAAGCCCGCCTGGTCCGGCGGCGTCCATGATTTCGGCTTTGCCGACAACTGCGGCAAGCGGAAGTCCCCCGGCCAGCCCTTTGGCCATCGTTGTCAGGTCAGGCGCGATTCCATAGCCATCCATTGCGAACATGTTTCCGGTACGTGCAAACCCCGTCTGGATTTCATCCGCAACCATCACGATACCATGCGCGTCACAAAGCGCGCGGATTTCGCGGACCAATTCAAGCGGCGCAGGGTAGAAACCCCCTTCACCCTGCACGGGCTCGAAAATGATTGCCGCGACACGGTTCGGGTCAAGATCGGCTTTGAACAGCTTTTGCAGCGCATCCATCGCGTCTTTTGTGGATACGCCGTGCAGTTCAACGGGAAAGGGAACATGGTAAACATCGGGCATCATCGCACCGAAACCCTGCTTGTAGGGTGCCACTTTGCCGGTCAGGCTCATGCCCATGAATGTCCGGCCGTGAAAACCGCCGCCAAAGGCGATGACCGCCGGTCGCCCTGTGTAGGCTCTTGCAACTTTGATTGCATTTTCAACAGCTTCGGCACCGGTGGTGACAAAAACAGTCTTTTTGTCGAAATCGCCCTGAACCATCGCGTTTAGTCGTTCGGCAAGGCCGACATAGTTTTCATAGGGCAAGACCTGATGGCAGGTATGCGTGAACAAGCCCATTTGCCGCGTGACGGCTTCCATCACCTTTGGATGGCAGTGCCCCGTGTTCACAACGGCAATACCCGCCGCAAAGTCGATATAGCGGTTGCCTTCGACATCCCAGACTTCGGCGTTTTTTGCACGCGCCGCATAGATCTGGGTCTGCATCCCGACGCCACGCGAAATGGCGCTGTTCTTGCGGGCACTAATTTGTTCATTCAACATGCGAATCCGTCCTTCGATTCATTTCATGTTTTCACAATTATCCGAATTATCGCGTTCCATGAAATCGTATTTCGGGTTGGCAATAATTATCTTTGTCGGTGTCTCTGGGGTTTTCTTGGGGCGCGACAATCACAGCTATTGGGGCAGGGGAAATGGATCGCGCGCTACCGGTTCTGGATAACAGCGCTTTCCCATGCATTGATGAAAACCTGCCGCTTGAGATGGTCAAGATAGGTCATCAAAGCGGGTTCGAGGTTAATAGACGGGCGGCCACTTGCGTCTTGATATGCTTCGAGTGTGGGCAGGGGAAAATCCGTGCCGGAGCCCTGTGATTGCAGGCGGATCAGGTGCCGCAGGAATGCTTCGGCCAAAACCGGATCTGACGCGGACTGTGAGACAAGCGCGGAACGCATCATTGTCGTCGGGAAATCCGAGGGCAATATGACAGTAAGCGCGTCATGGGTGTCGGTGCGGGCCAAGGCGTAGCTGCCCAGAACGTTATATGCCACAAGGATGCGCCCCTCTGCGAGGTCGTCAATCATTGCGCCGGAACAACAGTAAAGCCGGACATTCAGACTGCCAATTACCTCCATCAGGCGCCAATAGGTTTCGGATGCGCGAGCGTCTTGCGTCGCAAAGAGATATCCCACCCCCGATTGGCGAACGTCATAGGTGCCAATTTTTCCGTCAAAAACTTCGGCATTTCCGCGCAGGGCCTCGATCAGTTCCTGGCGTGTGGTCGGAATACCTATGCCGTCAAAGGCCGCAGTCCTGATCACGATCGCCGCCGGTTCTGTAGTGAACGCAAACAGGCTGTTGCGCCACTGCGCCCAGTCGGGATGTGTCAGGTCATCCAGCCTTTGTGCGAACCCGTCGTTGGTCAGTTTGATTTGCAGATCCATCGCGCTTGAGATGACAACATCGAATTCATCAGGGGCAAGGCGGAACCGATCGTCGAGGTCTGCCGTGCTGGTCACAAGATATTCAACCGATACATCGGGCCGCTGCGCGATAAAACTTTCGATAACCGGCTTGAAAAATGATGTGTCTGTGCTTGAAAGAATCCGCAGCGACTGGGGCGCGTTTGATGCGCCGAACACTTGCTGGTCTTCCCAGTCTTGTGCGTGGCCAAGCAGCGGAAACAGGGAAACAATTAGAATTGCAATGAAACGCATGCGCCGCCTTCTTGTCTGTTGGACAGCGTCATGATGCCATCATGTGCATTGACCACGTCTTGGGCAATTGTCAGCCCGAGGCCTGACCCGATATGCCCTTCGGTATCACCGCCGCGCACAAACCGACCGGCGAGCTTGTCGATCTCATGCAGCAAGAAACCACGGCCTTGATCCGAAACATCAACCCTTATGCGCGGGGTTGTTTGGACGTGGATCATTATCGATGTTTCAGCTGGTGCGTATTTTAACGCATTGTCGATTAGGTTGCGAAACGCGTTCTGGAGCAAAACAGGATCGCCTTGCAAAATTGCGGGCGCATTGCTGTCGAGATAAAGCGCGACATCACGCATGTCCGCAACGGGCGTCATGCGCTGCACAAGATCACGCAACAAGCCGTCAAGGTCGACATCTTCGCGTTCAAGGTTTCCGGCCCGAAAGGTGACCATCGCGTGATCCAACAGCTGTCCGGCCGCGCGCGAGCTTTCGTCAATTGCGCGCATCATCGAACGCAACGCGTCACGGTTTTCCTGATTTTGGACCCGCTGGAACGTGGCTTCGGCGTATGAGCGCACTGTCGCCAGCGGTGTCCGGACACGGTGCGCTGCCTCTGCGATAAAGTCTTCTGATTGTTTAAGAGATTGATCCAGCCGTGCCATCAGGGTGTTCAACGACCTAACCAGCGGCACCATTTCGGTTGGCACGGGTTTTAGAAACGGGCTCAGGTCCTGCGGACCGCGGCGCGTCACCGATGTTGTCAGGCGGCTAAGCTGGCCGATTGTTGTGGACGTGCCCCAAAACGCCAAAGCCGTGGCGAGCGCGAAAAAACCTAATCCGAATCCGGCAACGTTGCGTGAAATCCTGTTCAATGTTTCTGCAAGCGCGTCCTGGGTTTGTGCCACGCTGACAGTCACCTGTCTGGATCGGTCAGCGCCGATCAATGTCCGGCTTGCCGTTGCGACACGCACGGTTGCGTTGTCGTATTGCGCCGATACAAACATGCGTGCGTTGCCTGATGCACCAAGCCCCGTTTCCAATCCATCGTAGCCGGACAAAAGATTTCCATCTTCGTAAATGGCATAAAATATCCGGTCATCGGCCGAGGTGCTGAGCATCGACAAAGACGCATAAGGAAAGTCGAGTTCAACCACCCCGTCACGCAGAACTGCGGCGTCAAGAATTGACGACACCGAGGCGCTTAGGATGTTGTCCTGGCCTTCTTGGGCGATCTGGGTGGCATAGCCGCGGACAACGAAAAACAACAAGATCGCGAGCAACGCGGCCCCGCCCGTCAGGATCGTCGCAAGCTGATTGCGAAGCGATCCAAGAACAACAAAGTCATTCTTCATGATCAAGTCTGTAGCCAATACCGCGCAGGGTTCTGATATGCACGCTGGACCCTTCAAGGTGCTTGCGAAGCCGGCCGACATAAACCTCGATAGCGTTTTCGGACACATCGTCGTCATAGGAAAACAGGCGATCCACCAACTTCTGCTTTGAGAAAACCTGCCCCTTGGCGTTCATCAACAGTTCTAACAGACGCAGTTCGCGGTTGCGCAGATTGATCGTCGTGCCTTTGACGTTAAGGTGCCCCCTGACGGGGTCAAATTCGACGTCGCCGATGCGTGTTGTGGGCTGTGCGGTGCCCGACTTGCGGCGCAGCACAGCACGACAACGGGCCTGTAGTTCGGCATGGTCAAACGGCTTGGTGACATAATCATCGGCCCCCAGATCAAGCATGCTGATTCGATCTGAAACCTGACTGCGGGCTGTCAAAACGATCACTGGCGTGTCGTTTTTTCCTGCGCGATGCTGCTTGAGAAAGCTGCGGCCATCCCCGTCGGGCAACATAATATCCAGCAAGATAAGATCGTATTCACCCGCCTTGGCATAATCCAGCGCATCACTGATTTTTGCTGCATGATCAACCTGATGCCCATCCAGCCCCATGCGTGAACTGATTGCATTCGCGAGCTCAAAATTGTCCTCGACGAGAAGGTATTTCATCGCACGGTTTTGCTTTCTTTGGTCGGTGTCAGGTCCGTGTCAGGTTACCGTGTTTAACTTTTCGCACAAGGCCGTGAGGAGACGGTTCTTTTAGGGAGAGAAATATGACAACGATGAAAATGGGCCGTCGCGCCCTGATCGCAGCAACCTGCGCAACACTTGGCTTGGGCACTCCGGTATTCGCCGACGGTCACCAAGTGCTCGACAGTATCCACTTTTTGATTCCTGGCGGTGCCGGTGGCGGATGGGATGGCACCGCGCGCGGCACGGGCGAAGCCCTGACCGAGGCAGGGCTGATCGGCTCTGCGTCTTATGAAAACATGTCCGGCGGCGGCGGCGGTACAGCGATCGCATATCTGATCGAAAACGCGCAAAGCAACTATGGCACGCTGATGGTCAATTCGACCCCGCTTGTGATCCGCGGCTTGACCGGCGAGATTTCGCAAACCTACCGCGATCTCACACTCGTCGCCGGCACGATCGGTGATTACGCGGCGCTTGTTGTCGGCAAAGACAGCCCGATCAATACAATGGAAGACTTCCTTGCCGCGTATGATGCGAATCCTGCGGGCACCCCTGTTGGTGGCGGGTCCGTTCCCGGTGGTCTTGACCACGTTGTCGCCGCAATGGTGATGCAGGCAGCGGGGCGCGACGCGCTGGATGTGAACTATATTCCATACGACGCCGGTGGCACCGCGATGGCGGCTTTGCTCTCGGGCGAGATCAAGGCGCTTTCTACCGGCCTATCCGAAGCGATTGATTTGTCTGAAGCAGGCGAAATCAAGATCATCGGCATCACAGCACCAGAGCGCGTCCCCGCATCGCCTGATTCAATGACGATGGTTGAACAGGGAATTGACACGACCTTTGTCAACTGGCGCGGCTTCTTTGCTGCACCTGGTCTTCCTGCGGAAGATCTTGCAGCCTATCAGGACGTGATTTCAAAGATGTACGAGACCGAAGAATGGGAAACAGTGCGCGCCCGTAACGGTTGGGTCAACATCCATAATCCAGGCGAAGACTTCCGGACCTTCCTTGATGAACAAGAACAGGTCATCGGTGATCTGATGCGCCAGCTGGGTTTCCTCTAGGAACCTAAATCGGGCGGCGCATACCCTGCGCCGCCCGTTTTCAAACACTTTCTATAGGGATTGATGGCATGGCTTTGGATCGTTGGATCGCGCTCGTTCTGCTGAGCATCTGTTTACTTTACGGCTATACTGCATGGCTTACGATGGACGCCAATCTTGCACCGTTTATGCAACGCAAGCCGATTTGGCCAAGCACCTTTCCAAAGGTTTTGTCGATCTTTGGTATCGTGCTTTCGCTGATCATTCTGCTTGGCCTCGAGAAAGCAGAGCAAACGGTCGGTGAAATCGATTACCGCAAATTGCACGAATACAAACTTGGACAGGCGATCCTCATTTTGGGGCTGATGGTTGTCTATGCAATCTGTTTGCGCCCGATAGGGTTTCTTGGGTCGACAACAGCATTTCTTGTCTTGGGGTCGTTCATTCTTGGCGAACGCAAGTGGCTTGTGATGTTCACCGTGTCGCTGCTGACGGCGGGGATCATCTGGTATCTCGTGCAGGAAGTGCTTGGAATTTTTCTGCGCCCATTACCATTCTTTTTAGGGAACTGATCACATGTTTGAAGGAATCCTGATTGGCCTGCAAACGGCCCTGTCGCTGCAGAATATTATCATGGTGATCGGCGGTTGTTTGATCGGCACGTTCATCGGAATGCTTCCCGGGTTGGGGCCGATGTCAATCATCGCGATTATGATCCCGATTGCCATTTCACTGGGTGATCCGTCTGCCGCTCTGATCTTGCTTGCGGGGGTCTACTACGGCGCCATCTTTGGCGGATCAACATCGTCGATCCTTCTGAATGCGCCAGGCGTTGCGGGCACCGTCGCCTCGAGCTTTGACGGCTACCCGATGGCAATGCAGGGTAAGGCCGGCAAGGCGCTGACAATTGCTGCCATCGCCAGCTTTGCCGGTGGCACGATTGGGGCCATTTTGCTGATGATCTTCGCGCCGATGCTTAGCTCTGTGGCGCTGCTCTTCCATTCGGCCGAATATTTCGGACTGATGGTCGTGGGTTTGTCGGCCATCGCAGCCTTTGCGGGCAACGGTCAGGTTGCCAAGGCTTTGATGATGACCGTGCTGGGGCTGATGATGGCAACTGTCGGGCTTGGGTCGCTGTTCAACATGCCCCGATTTACCGGTGGCATCATGGAACTGCAGTCGGGGTTTGGCTTTGTGACGCTGGCCATGGCGATGTTCGCACTTCCCGAGGCAATATTCCTTGTGCTCAAGCCGAAAAATCTGGGCGATAGCGGCGGCGAAATCAAAGACCTGCGCATTAGCCGTGCAGAGGCGCGCGCAATTGCGCCTGTCATCGGTCGTCAATCCGTACAGGGCTTTTTTATCGGCGTTCTACCTGGTGCAGGCGCAACGATCGCTTCGTTTCTTGGATACGCTGTTGAACGCAACATCGCGCCAAAACACGAACAGGCCGAATTCGGCAAAGGATCAATCAAAGGTCTTGCCGCGCCAGAAACAGCCAACAACGCCGCTTGTACGGGGTCATTCGTGCCACTGCTGACGCTTGGCATTCCCGGTTCAGGCACGACGGCTATCTTGCTCGGCGCGCTGATCGCTCTGAATGTTACGCCAGGGCCACGCCTTATGATAGACGAGCCGCAGATTTTCTGGGCAGTTATCATGTCGATGTTTATCGGCAATCTGGTCTTGCTTGTGTTGAACCTGCCGCTGATCCCCTACATCGCCAAGGTTCTTGCAATTCCGCGCAACTACCTGATCCCTTTCATCCTGTTTTTCACGCTTATGGGTGCGTATATCGGCCAGAATAACGCGACTGAACTATTGTTGCTGGTTGGGTTCGGGGTTTGCGGAATCGCACTGAAGTTCGCCAATTTTCCACTGCCGCCGCTGCTGATCGGTTTTATCTTGGGGGGTATGCTGGAAGACAACTTTGCCCGCTCGATGCAGCTTTATGGCGGGATATCATTCATTTGGGAAAGGCCAATGACACTGGGGCTGTTAATCATTGCAGTCACACTTGTGCTGCTTCCCAGCTTTCGCGCCATGCGCACACGTGCCAAAGGAAATTGAACACATAGACCCGCAGACCCGATCCAGGCACTTCAGGGGGGCATAATGAAAAAGGGCTTTCGATCTATCTGATCAGTCTCCGGTTTCAGGTAACAGCGCGTCAACCATTTTCAAAGTGGCCAGTAAGCTCGTGCGCTGATCGGGTTTTACGCCGATGTCATTTGGCTTTGTTCCGGTGCAGTTCGGCGCCCACGATTTCTTCGATGACGCGCGTGCAGACCCAATTGTCCCCGTCAGGGTATTTTGTGCGGCCCGCATGAAAGATTTGCATGGCGGCGGCAGCGGTATGCAGGGGAACGCCCAGTTCTTCGCCCAGCCCCATCGAAATGGTCAAGTCTTTGTGCATGGTATGGATGCTGCTGCCCGTGCCCGTGAATTGGCGGTCGATGATTTTCTCAAGGGCGTTGTTCACAACCCCACAACCGGCTGACGAGCTTGAGAAGACATCCAGAAGGACCTGACCCGATACCCCCGCCTTTGCCGCCAATGCCGCTGCTTCAAATGTCGCAGAAAATTGTGCGCCGATCAGCGATTGCAAGCAGGCCTTGACGGTTTGGCCATCCCCCGGGCGGTCGCCAACGCGGTGGATGTTGGCCGACACGGCCGCCATTACGGGGGCGTACAGGTCCAGAACGGCATCGGGCGCAGCGGCCATCATCGTCAGCGTGCCACCTTGAGCGCCGGGAAAGCCGCCCGAAACAGGTGTATCGATAAGGTGGATGCCGCTTTCGGCCATGTCAGCGCCAATAGCGCGCGCCTCATGGGGTTTGATCGTGGCCGTCAGGATGATTGCGCTGCCAGCTGTCATATGTGAAACCAAACCGTCTTTGCCCAACATCACCGAACGCGCCTGATCGCCGTTCATCACCATTACAAAGACGGCGTCGCATTCTGCGCCGATATTGCCGATATCGCGCGCTGCGATCCCGCCCATATCTATGAACGCCCCAAGGCGGTTGGGATCCAGATCAAGCCCGTAAGTTTCAAATCCGGATTTGATCAGGTTTTTGGCCAAGCCCGAGCCCATATCGCCCAGCCCGATTATACCACATTTCATGTTGTTATTCCCCTTTGCGTGTCAGCATCCCTACGGTGTTTCGTTCAAGACAACCGGTGTTCAGAATTCAGTGGCTGTCTCGCGGTTTGTTTTTGCGTGCCGTGTCGCGATAATTTGTGGCGTCCCGCAGGGTCATACCTGTGTCCAGCCCGCCGGTCAGTTCACGGAAATACTGCTGCCACGGGGTTTGGCTGTCTGGGATTTTATAGCCGCCTTGCGCAGTCAATGCTCTGGCCCGATCGGCAAGCTCATCCAAAGGGACAAGCATGTCAGCGGTCCCTTTGGATAGATCAAAGCGGACCCGATCGCCGGTTTGCAACAGGGCCAGTCCACCCCCGGTGGCAGCCTCGGGTGCGGCATTCAGAATTGACGGAGACCCCGAAGTGCCGGATTGGCGGCCATCGCCAACGCAGGGCAAGGCTTCGACCCCTTGCTTAAGCAAATAGGATGGCGCCCGCATGTTCACCACTTCTGCACCACCCGGATATCCCTTTGGCCCCGCACCGCGCATGAACAACACACAGTCCTGATCAATGTTTTCAGCAGGGTCATCGATCCGGCGGTGGAAATCCTCTGGTCCGTCAAAGACAACCGCGCGGCCTTCAAAGGCGTTCGGATCATCGGGGTTGGATAGATACCGTGCGCGGAAGGCTTCTGAAATCACACTCGTTTTCATGATCGCGCTGTCAAAAAGGTTGCCCTTGAGGTTTAGGAAACCGGCATCCTGCACCAAAGGCGTGGCGAGCGTACGGATCACATCGGTATTCGTCGCGGCACGCCCAATGCAGTTTTCGCCGATGCTGGCCCCGTTTGCGGTGATCGCGTCAGGATGGGGTAGCAACCCGCCTGCCATCAGTTCGGCAACAACCGCAGGCACGCCCCCCGCGCGGTGGTAATCCTCGCCCAGATATTTCCCGGCGGGCTGAAGGTTCACCAGCAAGGGCACCTTGTAGCCGAGCGCCTGCCAGTCATCATTATCCAGCGGCACGTCAAGATGGGCGGCAATGGCGTTCAAATGGATCGGCGCATTGGTCGACCCACCAATAGCCGAATTGATGACGATAGCGTTTTCGAACGCCGCGCGGGTCATGATGTCGGACGGGCGCAGGTCTTCGCAAACCATATCGACGATCCGCTTGCCGGTTTCGTAGCTGATTTGCGCCCGCTCGCGGTATGGGGCGGGGATGGCCGCGCTTGCCGGCAATTGCATGCCCAATGCCTCGGCCAGCGAATTCATCGTCGTGGCAGTGCCCATGGTATTGCAATAGCCCACCGATGGTGCGCTCGAAGCGGCGATATCAAGGAATGCGTCACCGTCGATTTCCCCGCGAGCCATCATTTCGCGCGCTTTCCAGATGACGGTGCCGGATCCTGCACGCTCGCCGTTCCACCAGCCGTTCAGCATCGGGCCTACAGACAGCGCAATTGCAGGAATGTTCACGGTCGCCGCGGCCATCAAAAGCGCTGGCGTGGTCTTGTCACAGCCGATGTTCAGCACCACCCCGTCAATCGGGTAGCCCATCAGTGATTCCACCAACGACAGGTAGGCAAGATTTCGGTCGAGATTCGCCGTCGGGCGTTTGCCGGTTTCTTGAATGGGGTGGACGGGGACTTCGATCGGCGTGCCACCCGCAGCGATGATCCCGTCGCGGACCCGCTTGGTCAGCGTGATATGATGCCGGTTGCAGGGCGATAAATCACTGCCGGTTTGGGCAATTGCGATGATCGGCTTGCCCTCTTGCAGCTCTTCTCGGGTTAGCCCGTAGTTAAGGTAACGTTCCAGATACAGCGCTGTCATCTCAGGGTCGCCGGTCCTTGCAAACCAGTCGCGGGACCGCAGTTTGTCTTTTGTCATCTTGGCCATGTCGGCAATCCTGTCTGATGAATTGAGTGTATATGATCCTACCATAATGCCTGAAAATGCGTGGCGCGAAACAAAAATCCTTGCGGCCATTTTCCGGACTTGTAGCGATAGTGTTTAAAATCACAAAGTTAACAAGGAAAATCTGACCATAGTTTTTCGTTGCTAAATAAAATGTTGAAGACTAGTTTGGTCGTACCAAAATGAAGATGCCGTTAAGGCAACGCGAAACGGACTATGGGAGGAACTGATGTCCATTCTTAACAAATTGACCCTTGCGGGTTCAGCCGCAGCACTGGCTATCACGGCTACTGCAGCTACCGCGCAGACGACCAATCTGCGGATCCAGACACACTTCAGCCAAGAGACACTTTCCGGACAAATGGCGGGCGAGTTCATCGACGATGTGACAGCAATGTCGAATGGCGAAATCCAGATCGAGATGTTCTATTCGTCTTCGGTTGTCGCATCAGCCGAGACATTTGATGCCGCTGCGACAGGCATTCTGGATTGCGACATGACAGGCGGTTCCTATCAGACTGGCAAGAATCCGGCATTCCAGTTCACAGGTGACCTGACGGGTGGCTATGCCAATCCCTATCAGCAATATGCATGGCTGCTGCACGGTGGCGGTTATGACGCGCTGAACGCGCTTTATAACAGCTACGATATGGAATTTGTCGGCTGGTGGATTCCTGGTCCGGAATCGCTGTCATCAACACGGCCGATTGCTGGTGTTGCGGATCTCGAAGGCTGGAAATTCCGCTCTCCTCCCGGTGTTATCACGCTGATCTTTGAGAAACTCGGCGCATCGCCGGTTGTGATGGACTTTAACGAAATCTTTACCGCGCTTGAAACCGGCATCATTGATGGTGCGGACGCGGCAAACCTGACCAACAATATCGGCTTGGGTCTTTATGACATTGCCGAGCACACGAACTATCCGGGCTTCCACTCTATGCCTGCGGACCACCTTGCTTGTAACAAAAGCGTTTGGGACGCGATGCCGGCCCACCATCAGGCTATCCTGAAAGTTGCCATGCAGGCTCTTGCGCTGAAGAACACCACGATCAACGAAGTGCGCAACGCCGAAAACTCTGTCACCTTGGCGGCAGAAGGTCTGAACATGTACCAGTGGTCAGAAGAGGACATGGCTGTTTATCGTCAGGCTGTTCAGGAAGCTTGGGTCGAATTCGCGACAACGCCAGAAAGCCAGAATTTGTTGAATGCGCATCTGGACTTCCTGCGCAGCATCGGCGCGATGGAATAGGTCCGCCAACGCAAGTGTGAAATTCGGGGCGGCATTCCGGTGCCGCTCCTTTCTATGAGGCACATGAAACGGGAGAGGGCGCTCTTGTTCATTGCAGCGCCTCTTTAGTCACTGTCGGGGAGAGCAGAGATGACAGACAAGCAAACCGGCGGGCCAGCCGAATGGATTTGGCCCTTTGCATTCTTGGTTTGTGCGGGGTGGCTTTGTTGGCACATTCCGGCGTTTATCCTGGATTGGTTCCCGCCTGAAAACGAAAGCCTTTTCATGCAAGTCTCGGAACTGCACACCCGCAAAGAGGTTCTGCAGGAAATGCCCGGCCTTTTCGGAGGTTTCGCCAATATTGTCGACTACGCGGCTTTGGCGCTTTTGCCCGTCGTCACCGTTCTCGGTTCCCGTTCGATTGTCGTGGCGCCGATGGAATTTGAACATTGGCGCCAGTGGGACCGTTTCGCGCTTTTTATTGGTCGCGTAACCATGATCATGATCATCACCATGACGATGGTGATGCTTTACGAAGTCTTTATGCGCTATGTGGTTGAAGCGCCAACCAAATGGGCCAACGAGCTGACCCTTTGGATCGCCGGTTTCATCTTCTTGTGCTCTGGTCTTTATGCCATGCAGCAGCGCAGTCATATCCGCATTACAATCCTTTACGATGTCGTGCCGCGCCCGTTGCGCAAGGTATGCGATGTCCTGTCCACTTTGCTCATTGTGATCTTTGCGGCTGGCGTTGTTTTCGGGAGCTACACACAGGTCTTTATCAACAAACTTTACCGCTGGGAGATGTTCGGAACAGCATTTGATCCGCCCATTCCAGCGACCATTCAACCCATGATCCTGATCATCATGTGCCTGATCGCGCTGCAAGCCGTGGCCAATCTGATCGCTGACTGGAACGTCGAGCCCGAGGTTTTTGTTGTCGACGAAGATGAAATCAATGCAATCAAACGCAGCGTCGGAGTCGAATAATGGATATCGGAACCATTTCAATCATTGTGGTTATGGGGCTTATCGTCCTGCTGGCGATCGGCATGCCACTGGGATTTGCCTCTGCGGTTCTGGCGCTTTTGGTAATGGTGCTAAAATTCGAACCCCAACTATTGGTGGCACCATGGACGTTTGGTGAAGGCATGCTGACCGGACGACCGGGAACCGGTCCGCTTTATCTTTTGACGCAAAAGATATTCGACCTCATGACGCAATATGTTCTCATCTCGGTGCCATTGTTCATCTTTATGGCTGCACTGCTCGAACGGTCGGGCATCGCCAAAGAGATGTATAATTCGTTGAACTTCTGGCTATCGCGAACACGCGGCGGGATCGCAATTGTCACCTCTTTGATGGCCGTCATAATGGCCGCAATGTCCGGAATTATCGGTGGCGAAGTGGTGTTGTTGGGTTTGATCGCGTTGCCGCAGATGCTGCGGCTTGGGTACAATCAAAATCTTGCAATCGGGACGATCTGCGCGTCGGGGTCTTTGGGAACGATGATCCCGCCGTCTATCGTTCTGATCATCTACGGCCTAATCACCGAAACTTCGATCAAGGCGTTGTTCACCGGCGCGTTTGTTCCGGGATTCATGCTGGCCATGATGATCATTGCCTACATCGTTATCCGTACGCAATTGCGGCCCCAAGACGCGCCGCTACCCGAACCGCAGCCAGGTGATCCTACGTCATCGGAAAAACGTGGCATGTTCGGCGGTTTTCTATCGCTTTTGCTGGCGGGCGGTGCTGCAATCTTGTTCGGCCGCGCATTGTTTTTCACCGTGACCGGCCAGAACATCATGGCCGAGGGCGAAGACCCGATCACAATGGGGATGACATCGCATCTGTTGCCGTTGGCAATTGCCGCTGCTGTGGGATTGGTGCTGGCCTTTTTTGTTTTCGGGCGAAAACGCACGATGTTAGGTTGGAAGCACGGCAAGGGACTTGTGCCGCCGCTGTTGGTGATCGGCGTTGTGTTGGGGTCGATCTACGGTGGTATCACCGGTATCACCGAGGCGGCAGGTATGGGGGCGTTTGCGGTCTTTATGATCGCCTTCTTTCGCGGCGAGGCCAGTGTCGGGCTTCTTTGGGACGCGATGATGCGTACCTTGAAATCGACAGGGACCATCATCTGGGTAACGATTGGCGCTGCGGCGCTTGCGGGGGCGTATACGCTCGCTGGCGGCCCGAACTACATCGCAAACCTGATTGTCGGTTCTGAAATGCCAACGATGCTGGTCCTTTTGACAATGATGCTGATCCTCTTGTTCATGGGGGCTTTCATGGACTGGGTTGGCATCGTTCTTTTGATCATTCCTGTCTTTCTGCCGATCGTGAAACGCTTGCCGATCGAGGAGATCGGATTTATCGGACAGCTTGAGCCGCAGCATATCTCGATCTGGTTCGGCGTCTTGTTCTGTATGAACATGCAGGTCAGCTTTTTGTCGCCGCCATTTGGCCCAGCGGCATTCTATCTGAAATCTGTCGCCCCGCCGCATATTTCGCTGACTGATATCTTCAAGGGGTTCTTGCCCTTTATCGGTGTCCAGCTGCTTGCGCTCGCGGTCTTGCTGATCTGGCCGAATATCGTGACTTTGTTGCTCTAGCAGACAGTTTGCGCAAAGACGCGCGGCCAGCCATCAAGAATGCCTTGTCGATAGTTCCAGATCCCTCTGAACAAAGACGCTAGAGTCATGTGTTCACTTGGGGTGATGTCGATTTTTTGTCAGACTAAATATGTCGTATTCGCATTTTTACTTGACGAACCTAGCTCTTTGCGTCCACAAATCACTTGTTTGGTCCGACCAAACGGACTGAGGGCAAGCAAATTCAGCCGTGTGTTCAAGTTAGATATTGCAGATATGGAAATTACTTGCTTATATGAAAATAACGATCTGCCAGAGGTTGGCCGATCGCAATAGCCTATGGGAGGCGGTTTGGCGTTTTGCCAAGCGAGAATTGGAGGATACTCGAATGAAGAAATTACTTGGTGCAGTTGCATCCGTGGCCATCGTTGCTGCCACGCAAGTTGCGGCAGACGGCATTACAATCGGCCTGTCTGTCGACCAGCTGTTTGAAAGCCGCGTTGCGGTAAACAACGGTATTCACGCCGAAGCTCAAGATCGCGGCTACGACGTGATCGAAGTGGTCGCAGATGGCGACGCACAGCAGCAGAACGCGCAGATCCAGTCGCTGATCGCGCAGGGCGTTGACGCAATTCTGGTCTGCGCCGTGGATCAAAATACCATTGAACGCGCGCTGATTGCCGCCAAGCGCGCCGGAATTCCGGTCGTAGCCTATGACCGCGATCTGCCCGATAGCACCGTTGTACAGTCGTTTGTCGGTCCGGATTCGCTTGTTGATGGGCGTCTGGCGGGTGAATACACCGCCGCCGCGCTGGCCGCATACGAAGGCCAGATCAACATTGTCGAATTGATTGGCGCGCTGAATGACCAGAACGGGATCGACCGATCACTTGGTTTCCGCGAAGGGATCGCGAGCCTCGAGAATGTGAACATCATCGAAGTGCCAACCGATTGGGCATCTGACCGCGCCCTGTCTGGCACACAAAACGCATTCCAGGCAACGCCTGACATCGCGGCTGTTTTTGCGGCGACCGACACGCATATTCCCGCTGTTGAAACCGTGCTGACAGATCTGGGTCGTCTTGTGCCCGTGGGCGAAGAAGGCCACGTTGTGATCACCGGTGTGAACGGGTCGCGTGACGGTTATGACGCCGTCATGTCTGGCACAGCGGATGCGTTTGTTGTGATGGGCACCGAAGCCACAGGCCGCACAGGTGTTGACCTTGTTGCGCGTATTCTGGCGGGCGAAACCGTTGAGCGGACAAATTACGTCGGTGGTCACCTGTACACAGCCGCCGACGCCGAGGCGAATGCCGCTAAAATCTGGGGTGCCCCGAAATAGGGTTGTACCACTTTGCGAAAACGCGCCCCTTGCATGCGGGGGGCGCGTCATCGTTCTGCTTTTGAAAAGCACATAAATGAAGGCCGTGATGACCCTACTCAGAACCTACCCCGCATTGGTGATTATCTGCGCTTTGGCCGTGGGTTTTTCGCTTTTGTCGCCCTATTTTGCCTCTGCGGGCAATATCGAGGCGATGCTTGGCGCAAACGCCGTTGTGTTGATTGCTGCGGTGGGCATGACGGTGGTGTTTCTGGCCGGTGGCATTGATCTTTCGATTTCGACGGTGATCAGCGCAAGCGCGGTTATGTCGGGCCTTGTGATGGCCGCGACAGGCAGCGTGGCCTTGGGCGCGCTTACCGCATTGGCAGTCGGGATGGTCTTTGGCGCGCTCAATGGCATATTGATCGGGTATTTCAGCCTGACACCTTTTATCACTACGATGGCAACACAGCTTATTGCGCGCGGGGTCGCATTTGTAATGAGCGCGGGGATCGCTGTGAAAGGCACGCCGTTCTTTATGCTGGATTTCGGGTTTATGGTCTGGTTCGGGATTCCGGCATTGACCATTGTTGCGCTGGTTGTGGTTGTGTTGGCGCTGGTGGCGATGGCGCGCACCACATGGGGGCGGCAGGTCATGCTTGTCGGATCAAACGCGCAAGCTGCGCGGTTCAGCGGGGTCAACGTGCCCGCCGTGACATTTAGCGTCTACCTGTTTTCCGGCGCAATGGGCGGGATTGCTGGGTTCATTTCCATCGCCAATCTTGGCAATGCAATTCCGGGTGTCGGTGACACGCTGCTGTTGATTATCATCGGCGCAGTCGTTCTGGGCGGCACCGGCATGGCGGGCGGCGAAGGGTCTGTCGGGCGCACGGTGCTGGGCGTTGGTATTCTTGCGATCCTGACCAATGGGCTAAACCTGCTGGGCATCCCGTTTTACGACCAGCTGATTATCCAGGGCATTCTGATTTTTGTCGGCACATGGATGGCCACGCGCTTTGGCTCTCGGAGAGAAATATGACCGATACACCCCGCCCCGTCGTTTCTGTACGCGACCTGAGCAAGGCGTTTGCCAGCAAGACCGTTGTTTCAAACCTGTCCTTTGATATTTTCCCCGGCGAGGCGCTGGCGCTTGTGGGCGAAAACGGTGCCGGAAAATCGACGACCAAAAACATGCTGTGCGGGCTTTTGACGCCAACCAGCGGTGAAATTCTGGTTGAAGACAATCCCGTCACCAAAGTGATCGGCGCAGAGCATGGTATTTCCGCGGTGCATCAGGAATTGTCCCTGTTCGGGTCCCTGACCGTTTCCGAAAACATCAGCATTTCAAATCTGCCGGGCCATGCGGCGCGGATCGACTGGCCCGCCGCCGAAAAAACCGCCCGCAATCAGATCGAATTTCTGGGCATTGAAATTGACCCGCGCGCGCTTGTCGAAACGCTTGGCGCGGGCAAACAGCAGATTGTCGAAATCGCCAAGGCGCTGCTTCACGCCAACAAGGTGCTGATCCTCGACGAGCCGACGACATCTTTGACCGCAATTGAGCGTGAAAAGCTGTTCGCGATTATCGACAAGCTGAAGGCAGGCGGGCTTGCGATTGTGTTTATTTCACATTTCATGGAAGAGATTTACCGCGTTTGTGACAGCTTTGTTGTGCTGCGCGACGGGCAGCAGGTCGGGCAGGGGCGACTTGCCGATGTGAACCAGCGCGCGCTAGAAGAAATGATGGTCGGGCGCACAATGGCAGATGCGCGGGTTGATCTGGCCGCCCCGACACAGGTGCCCGCGCTGGACGTGCGCGGGCTGTCATCCGCCGATTTCACGGGCATTGATCTGACCGTGAACGCAGGCGAAATTCTGGGGATCGCGGGGCTGATGGGTGCGGGCCGTACCGAAGTTGCCGAAGCTATTTTTGGCCTGCGTCCCGCAACCGGCGAGGTGCGGATCAAAGGTGAATTCGCGCCGCGCAATGTCAAAGCCATGATGGCGCGCGGTCTGTGCTATGTCACCGAAGACCGGCGCACCAACGGGTTGTTTCTGAACCGGCCCGTGCGCGAAAACCTGTCGGCGGCATCGATCTTGAAATTTGTGCAACGCAAACTGCGCGGATTCGGGTTTCAGGGCGAAAAAGCCAAGGCCCAAGACATCGTCGCGGATATGAATATCGCCATTCCGCATATCGAAAACAATGTCAGCGACCTGTCGGGCGGCAACCAGCAAAAGGTCATGCTGGGCCGCTGGCTTGCGACTTTGCCGGATATCCTGATCTTTGACGAACCGACAAAAGGCGTCGACATCGGTGCCAAGTTCGACATTCACGCGGCGATTGCAGATCTGGCGCGGGCGGGCAAGGCGATCATCATTGTATCGTCCGACCTGCCGGAGCTGCTGCATATCACGCACCGGATGGCGGTGATGCGCAAGGGCCGGATTGTCGGTGAATTCATGCGTGACGACTACGATTCAGTCAAAATCATCTCGTTGGCTGCCAGCGCAAAGGAGAGCACAAGCAATGCTGCTTAAGGGTTTACGCGACATCGCTTCGCGCCAGAAATGGGTTGCCATCGCAATGGCGACAATTGTGCTTGGCGGAATTCTTTCGGTCGTCTCGCCAGTGTTTCTGACACTTTCGAATTTTCAGGCAATCCTGGTGCAGGCCAGCGTGACATCGATCATGGCGATCGGGATGACGTTTATCATCCTGACGGCGGGGATCGATATTTCGGTGGGGGCCATTTTGTTTGTGACCTCGGCCTTGTTTGCGCAATTGATGATCAGCACAGAAAGCTATCTTTTGGCCTTTGGGGTGACGATCATCTGCGCGACTTCGTTGGGCGCGCTGAACGGGATATTGGTGATCCGCTTTGCGGTTTCGCCGCTGATCACGACGCTGGCCACCTATTCGATCTACCGTGGGGCCGCGATCCATTTGACGGGGGCGCAGAATATTCCGGTGCCGCGCGAAATGGGGTTTTTGGGTAACGGGCGTATTCTGGGTGTGCCGGTGCCGATCCTCATTCTGATCGCTGTGACCATTCTTGGCATCTATGTGCTGAACCGGACGCGTCTGGGGGTCTATGCCCGTGCGATTGGCAATTCCGAACGGTCCGCCAAGGAAACCAATCTGCCGGTCGGGCGGGTCACAGTGGCGATTTATGCGTTCAGCGGATTTGTGACAGGCATCGCGGGTCTGGTTTTGCTCGCGCGGGTTGGCGGGCTGCAATCGGGGATTGGTATCGGCATTGAATTTACGGTCATTGCGGCGGTTATCCTTGGTGGCACCAAACTGACAGGCGGGTCGGGTACGGTCATCGGGTCTGTTATCGGGGCGATCTTTCTGGTGCTGATCGACAACGGGCTGAACCTGATGAACGCGTCACCCTATATCTATGACATTGTGCGCGGGTCTGTTTTGTTGGCTGCGGTGGCGATTGACCGCTATTCTGCGGTGCGCCAACGTGCAGCACTTGATGCGCAGCGGGCCAGCCTGATAGCAAGCTGAGCTAGTCGGCGTCGAATTCCGCGAGAATTTCAGCGCCATCCGCATTAAGCGCGGGGCCTGCGCTGTCGATTTGCGGGCGGGCGCCGTCGATGCGAAAGGGCGCCCTGACAAATTGCACAGGTTGCGGCGCTGTTGCGATCTGTGTTTCGATCGTGCGCAGCATATCAAGCGCCTGAAATGATCCATGCGCCAGCATATCGTCCCAACTCAGCACCTTTGCACACCACAGTCCCGCGCGGCCAAGCGCGGTTTCAAGCGCGGCGGCTGTCTGTTTTTGCAGCCGTTGCGCAATCAGCGCGTGGATTTTGTCGCGCGCGGAGAAACTTGCATCGGGCGCATCCGCATAGGCGGCAATCTCGGGCAGTTCCAGCGCTTGGCCCAGCAGATCAAGCCGCGACATCGCAAGCGCAAGCTGCCCCTCTTTGGTGTCGAAAACACCGTAGGGCGCCCCAAGATAGCGGTGCGCCGACCCTTGTTCCAATCGCTGCGGCAGG
This sequence comes from Yoonia tamlensis, assembly GCF_900115105.1. Taxonomy (GTDB): domain Bacteria; phylum Pseudomonadota; class Alphaproteobacteria; order Rhodobacterales; family Rhodobacteraceae; genus Yoonia; species Yoonia tamlensis. Next base: position 166,212 of record NZ_FOYP01000002.1, on the reverse strand, counting down.
CAGTGCCCGTTATTCAGGTAGGTGGTTAGCAATTCGAATTGCATGTCGGTCAGCGATTCCAGCAGGCTGGTTTCGACATGCGCCCCCTGACCGCTGCGCGCATGGCGCAACAACGCGCCCAGAATGCCTGTCGCAAGGTTTGCGCCGGTGCTGATATCGGCCAGCGGCAGGCCAATCGGGACAGGCCCCGCGCCGTGGTTTCCGCTAAGCCACATAACGCCGGACCGCGCCTGCGCCAGCAAATCCTGACCGGGGGTGTCGGCCCAGTCGCCTTGGGTGCCATAACCCGAAATCGACCCGTAAATGACATCAGGGTTGATCGCCCGTACCGCATCATAGCCAAGCCCCAATCGGTCGATGACCGAAGGCCGGAAATTCTGGATAACCACATCCGCCTTGGCGACAAGTTTGCGCGCGGCGGCCAGTCCAGCGGCGGATTTCAGATCAAGCGTCACGCTTTGCTTGCCGCGATTAATGGCGTGAAACAGCGTGGAATCCGTGCCGATACGGGTCTGCGACAAATAGTGATGCCGGCACAGATCGCCGCCATCGGGGTTTTCGACCTTGATCACCCGCGCGCCCATATCCTGCAGGCGTAGCGCCGCATATGGCCCCGCAAGAAACTGGCTGAAGTCGACAACAAGAATACCTTCGAGCGGCCAGAACATGGCTTAGGCGCGCGCTGTTTGCAGGCTGTCGAACACGGCAGCCGTGTCCGCGCCAAGCAACGGGGCGGGTGCGCTATTGTGCAGCGCCTGCCCGTCAAGCCGGATCGGACAGCGGGTTGTACGCGCTGCGGCACCGCTGGGGGTGCGGATGGTTTGCACCGGATCAAGCGCCGCAAACCCATCGGTTTTGACAAACCCCGGCCAGTCAAGAACAGGCGCACACCAGATGCCCGCAGGTTCCAGAATATCCAGCCAGTGCTGCACCGGCTTTGTGGCGCAAATCGCGGCGACGATGCGTTTGATCTCGTTGAGATGCGAAAACGCCTGTGCTTGCGGAAAGGCCCCGATTTCCGCCGAGCCAAGCAATTCGGCAACCTTAGCAAGCGGTGTCATCGCAAAGGCAAACCAGCCGTCGGATGCCTGATAAAGACCGTATGGGGCGGGCTGATAGGGGTTGGCGTTGCCGGTTTCATGACGGCGCGGCTGCTGTTCGTTATCGTTCAGAAAACAGGTGAATTGTTCGAATGTCACGTCGATAGCCGATGAAAGCAGGTCGACTTCGACCAACCCGCCCTTGCCACTGATACCGCGCCGCACAAGGCAGGCTAGAATGCCCTGCACAAGGTTGCCCGCGGTCGCAACGTCAAGCATGGCAAATCCGGTCGGTACCGGCCCGTCATTGGCATTTCCGCTAAGCCACGCAATCCCAGACAGCGATTGCACCAGCAAATCCTGACCGGGTTTGTCGCGCCACGGCCCCGTAGTGCCATAGCCCGACACCGCCCCGTAAACGATCCGTGGGTTCAGGTCGCGCACTGTGTCATAACCCAGCCCGATGCGCTCCATCACGCCAGGCCGGAAATTATGGATCATCACGTCAGCCGTGGCCACAAGCGCGCGTATCTTTTCAAGATCGGCAGGTTGTTTAAGATCGGCCGCCACGCTTTTCTTGCCACGGTTGAAGGTGTGAAACACAAGGCTGTCACCCTCAAGCCGCTGGTCGTTGACAACCATCGACCGGCACAAATCTCCGCCTTGCGGGCGTTCGATCTTGATGACTTCGGCGCCAAGATCGGACAGGCGCAACGCGGCAACAGGGCCGGCCAGAAATTGGGCAAAATCCAGTACACGAAGACCGCGGAGCGGAAGGTTTGAGGCGGTTTCAGGCATGGGTTTTTCTTTTCTGCTAGGGTAAAAGGGATGCCGCAAACGGGCTTTGGGAAACCCGAAACCCGAGCAGCGCTGACAGCTCGCTTGCCGCTGATCGTAGCGCTGCAAGCGTTTCGTCAGCCGTTGCGATCGGGTCGTTCTGAGCAATAAAACCGGTAGTAATCGCCGCTGTAATCCCGCGAATATCAAAGACCGGAACACAAAGGTTGCGCACGCCGTTGATCATTGTGCTTGCGGTATCTTCGAACCCGTTTTCGCGGATCGTGGCAAGCCTTTGCGCAGTCGTTGCCTGTTCGGCCTTTGGCAGCCGGTTGATATAGCGGTCCTGTTCGTCTTGCGCCGCAAAGGCAAGGATCACATGGCCCGAACTCGTGCGCTCGACGGGAAAAATCGCGCCGGTGCGCACCGCATAGCCGGCCGGTCGCGGGCTTGGCGCTGATGTCAGCACCAGCACATTGTTGCGGTTCAGAACGCCCAGATGGCACGATTGTTCGGTTGTTGCGGCAATCCGTTCAAGGATCGGCAGCGCGTTGGAAATCAGCCGCTTTGTCGGGTCGTGCCGGTGCGACAGTTCAAACAGCTTGAGCGTCATCGCGTATTTTCCGGTCTCGGGATGCTGGGTCAGAAATTCGCGTTCGGTCAGATAAATCACAATCCGGTAGATTTCGCCCATGGTCCGCCCCAGTGCTGCGACCATTTCGTTCATCGTCAGACCGCCTTCGACGCCGACAAGCAATTCAATAATGTCGAACGCTTTTGCGACCGACGGCACGGCGGATTTTTCTGTTTTGCTTGGGGCGTTTTTGGCGGGTTTTTGGGGCATTACCAAAGTTTTCCTATGTCTACGCCGCGCTCAGCGGCCCTTGTTTTGTTCGACTTTGGCAAAACACAACGACATAAGTTCGTTTTCATATTTCAGGCCCTGCGCAACAGTCACATCAAGCGCAGAGCGTACAGCAGCTTTGACAGCTTGGGTAGCCACGCTTGCATGCGCCGCGATGGTCTGCGCAAGGTCGCGCGCCTTGCCCAATTCGTCCCCGTCATCGACCAGATATTCGATCATGCCGATCTGGTCGGCTTCGGTTGCGCCAAACCGGTCACCGGTCAACAAAAGGCGCATCGCCTGACCATAACCGCACATGCGCGTCAGGTGCTGCGCTGCGCCGCCCGCGCCATTCCAGCCCAGCGCGACCTCGGGGGCCGAAAACACCGCGCTTTTGGCGACAACGCGCAGATCACAGGCCAGCGCAATTTCAAGCCCGCCGCCAAGCGCCCAGCCTTTGACCGCCGCAATCGCGGGTTTGCGCAATGACAGGATCGGCGGGATATAGTCGTCACGGTTGCGCCACGCCCAAAAATCTTCGTAGCCGTCCAGCGCCTTGATGTCCGAACCTGCACAGAATGCACGGTCGCCAGCGCCGCGGATAATCACAACATGAATACTGTCATCCGCATTCACCTGCGCGCAGCAGGTCGCAATATCGCGGTACATAGCGGGGGTCAGCGCGTTGTGCTTGGCTGGGCGGTCGATGACAATTTCGGCCACAGCGCCCGATTGCTCGATTCTTACGCAGCCGTCGGTGGAGGTTGGCGGGTTTTCGAGCTGTCCGACGGGTATTGTCACGGGTTTCTCCTGCGGCTATCGGTTTTAAGAACAAGCAAAGCTACTGATTTTATTCATAGTTTTAGCAATTTTCATGCGTCTGACATCACTGTAGCACAGTGTTTTCATAATAGGAAATAATTTTTATACTTGCAAATGACGGCGATACCGGATGATAGTGAGCCCGACAAATCGGGGGGAACGCACGTGGGTACGACGCTAAGAGGCATGACTTGGGACCACCCGCGCGGCTATGATTGTGTGGTTGCGGCGGCGCAAACCTATGCGGCGCAAACGGGGGTCACGGTGACCTGGGACAAACGTTCGCTTCAGGCCTTTGCGGATGCGCCAATTCGCGATCTGGCCCAAACCTATGATTTCATCGTGCTTGACCACCCGCATGTCGGTCAGATCGCCGAGACAGGCGCGCTTTTGCCTTTGCCCTATACGCCAGGACAGGGCACGTCGTTGGGTGGGTCCGAAGAAAGCTATCTTTGGAATGGCAGTTGCTGGGCCTATGCGCTTGATGCGGCGTGCCAGATGGCTGTGCAGCGGCCCGATCTTGGCGCGCCGCTGCCAACGCATTGGGAATCCTTTCTGGCGCCGGACGCCCGCCAGTTTCGCGCGCTAACCCCGCTGCTGCCTGTTGATGCGTTTGACATGTTGATGACGCTGGTCGCCGGACGTGGCGAAGATGATCTGCCGCGCGCGCGGGATGCTTTTGTCAGCGATGACAACGGGCATTATGCGCTGCATGTGCTGCGCGCGCTTTATGATCTTGGGCCGGATGAACAGGTTGATATGAACCCGATACGGGTGCTTGAAACGCTTGCGACGACAGATGAGTTTGCCTGTTCGCCCTGTCTTTTCGGCTATGTGAACTACGCGCGGGCAGGGTTTCGGGCGCATCGCCTAAGCTATTTCGATTTGCCACTTTGCGCGGGTTTCGACCGGCCGCGCGCCATTCTTGGCGGTGCGGGGATCGGCGTTTCCGCGCAGACCACCGCGCCCGAGGCCGCAATCGCATTTGCGCAATGGATCACATCCGAACCCGTGCAATCGGGGGTGTATCTGGCCAATAGCGGCCAGCCCGCCAACCGCCGCACATGGGTCGCGCAGACCCGGAGCCCAGATGTCGCACCGTTTTTTGACAAAGGTTTCCACACCATCGACAACGCATGGACCCGCCCGCGCGACGTTTGGTTTCTCGGGTTTGTCGATGATGTCTGCGCGATCATGCCCGATTTTTTCCGCAAGCAAATCCCCGTCGAGACGTTTCTTGACACGCTTAACAAATTGTACCGCCACCACCGAAAGGGAGCATAATCAATGCCAGTCGCCGTCATCACCGGAGGCAACAAAGGCCTTGGCCTAAGCCAGAGCCAGCGTTTCATCGCCGCAGGTTACGAGGTCTACATCGTTGCGCGCAGCCGCGCGGATTTTGACCAGCTGGGGCCGCAGGCGCATTTTGTTGCCTGCGACATCGCCGCCGACCGCGAAGCGACCTATCTGGCGGATATCCACGCCAAGGCGGGGCCAATCAGCGCATTGGTCAATAACGCGGGCGTGCATCTGAAAAAACCCGTCTGGGATGTTTCACCCGATGAATTTGACATGGTTCTGGACGTGAATGTGCGGGCGATGTTTGCCAGCTGTGGCCGCTATGTGAACCTGCACCGTGACACCGGCGGCGCGATTGTGAATATCGCGTCGATGGGGGGCATTATGGGGCTGCCGTCTGCGGCGGCCTATGTCACGGCAAAAACAGCGGTTGTCGGGCTGACACGGTCGGTGGCCGTGGACGCTGCGCAATTCGGGATCCGGTGCAACGCGGTCAGCCCCGGCTTTATTGATACCGATATGACCCGCGCAATTCTGGCCAAAGACCCCGCGCGCCGCGACAAGATCGAAGGCCGCATTCCGGGGCGTAAATTCGGCACGCCGCAGGATGTCGCAAACACCGTTTATTATCTCGCCTCGGATCAGGCCGCCTATGTGAATGGCGCCAACCTGCCTGTCGATGGCGGCTATGCGGTGGGGTTCTGATCATGGATATGCAAACCAAACTGACCGCCGCGCGCGAAATCGAAACCACCAGCCAATCTGTGCAAACACCTGTCCCCGCAGGGCACGCACGTCTGCGGCTTGCCGTGGCCAGCCTGTGTGGCACGGATTTGCACTATTATGCGCATTTCGCCAACGCCGGCTTTGTGCTGCAAAACCCTGTGACCTTGGGCCACGAGGCCTGCGCCTATGTCACCGATCCCAATGGCAGCGACCTTGCGGTCGGGCAGCTGGTGGCGCTGAACCCGATCATGAACTGCCAGACATGCGACCCGTGTTTGCGCGGCGAAGAAAATCTTTGCACCGCCAAGAAATTCCCCGGCTCTGCAACAACGGTGCCGCATCTTGACGGTTTTTTCCGCGATGTGATCGACCACCCTACGCGCTGTTGCCGTCCGGTCGCGCGGCACGTCGACCCGCGGCATCTGACCTTTGCAGAACCGATGGCCTGCGCCTTGCATGCGTTGAACAAGGGCGGGGTTTCCAAAGGTCACAAAGTTCTGGTGACGGGCTGCGGCCCGATGGGGCTTTTGGCCATTGCGGGCGCGGTTGCGCGCGGCGCAGACGTCACTGCGATAGATTTGCGCACAGGCGCCGTGGATGTTGCCCGCAAGGCCGGCGCGCATCACGGATTGGTCATCGGCGAATTTGACGAGGCTGACCTTGACCGTAAATTCGACGTGGTCGTCGAGGCAAGCGGCGCAATCCCCGCGTTCAACACAGCACTAAAGGCCGTGCGCCAAAAGGGGCGCGTGTCGATCCTGAGCAATATCCAGTTGCGCGAAGCCAAGGTGAACCTGAACCTGATCATGCTCAAGGAAATCGAGGTTTCCGGATCGTTCCAGTTCAACCGCGAATTCGAAGAAGCCGTGCAGCTGATCGAAGCAGGCAGCGTCGATTTTGATGTGCTGACCGCGCAGGCGTTCCCGCTTGGGCAGGTGGGCGACGCGCTGGAGTTGATGGCCAGCGGTGCGGCCTTTGGAAAAATCATCATTTTGGCAAGCGAGACCTGACAGTTTTTACCACGCAGACCGGAACAGGAGCGTAAAGATGAGCGAAACTTTTGATCATATCGTCATTGGCGGCGGTTCCGCCGGAAGCGTTGTAACATCGCGTTTGGTAGAGGACGGCGGCGGGCGGATTTTGTTGCTTGAGGCCGGTCACCACCACCGCCACCCGCTGCTTGATATGCCGCCCGGTGTTTTCAAGTTGCTTAAAAACGGGTCCAAATATTTCAAAACCCATGTGTCCGAACCCCAAGCCCATCTGGACGGGCGCCGCGCTGAAATTCCGCAAGGCAATGTGCTGGGCGGCGGGTCAAGCGTGAACGGGCAGGCCTATGTACGTGGCCGCCCATCTGATTACGACGGCTGGAACGATGTGCTGCGCGGCAATAACGACGCCATCGGTTGGGGTTGGGATGATGTGCTGCCGCACTTTAAACGGCTGGAAAGAAACAAGAAATTCAACAATGAATTGCATGGCGCAGAGGGCAAGCTTGTTGTTTCTGACCCCGGTCACATTGACGATATGTCGCGCTGGTTTGTGCAGGCATTGCAGGCACAGGGCGAACCGTTCAACCCCGATTTTAACGGCAGGTCGCAACGTGGTGTCGGGTATTTCCAATTCACCTATGACAAGGGGCAGCGGGTGTCTGCGGCCTATGCGTTTCTGGACCCGCTCAAGAACAATCCGAACCTGACCATCCGCCTGCGCGCGCAGGCCGAACGGATCATCATTGAAAAAGGCCGCGCTGTTGGCGTTGTTTACCGCGATAAATCCGGTGTGCACGAGGTGCGTACATCAGGCGAAGTGATCCTGTCCGCCGGCGCATTTGTCACGCCCAAGTTGCTGATGCTTTCGGGGCTGGGTCCGGCGGACCATCTTGCAGAACACGGGATCAAGACCATCGAAGACCTGCAAGGCGTCGGGCAAAATCTGAAAGATCACCCCGACGTGTCGGTCGTGGCCCGCGCCAACGGTCCTTACGGGTATTACGGGCAGGATCGCGGGCTGAACATGCTGCGCAACGGGCTTGAATTCAAACTTTTCGGGCGCGGCCGTATTACTACGACCGGATTGGAAGCCGCGTGTTTTGTTAACCCGACAGACCCCGATGCGCCGCCCACCCACGAGGCATATTGTATCCCTGTTATGTATCTTGATGATGCTTGGCTCAAGCGGATCGGAAACGGTCATGGCATGTCGATCCAGATGGTTTTGCTCAAACCGGAATCGACAGGCGAGGTGCGTCTGGCTTCTGCTGATCCTGCGGCGATGCCGCGTATTTCGCCGAACTTCCTAAAGGAGAAGGCGGATATGGACGCGATGATTGCGGGCTTGCGGTACTTTCGCGAAACGATGGACACCGCGCCTCTGGCGGGCCGAATCAAAGAGATCGTCGCGCCGCTTGATATGTCCGATGCGGGCTTGGCCGCCCATTGCCGCAAGGTTGTGAAAACAAATTATCACCCTGTTGGCACCGCGCGCATGGGGGCGGACGGCGATGCAATGGCCGTTCTGGATGCACGCATGCGGGTGCGCGGAATTGAGAGGCTGCGCGTGTGCGATATGTCCGCAGTGCCTGAAATTCCAGCAGGAAATACCAATGCACCGGCGATGGTTCTGGGCGACCGCTGTGCCGATCTTGTCTTGGGGCGGCTATAATTTTCGTCCGACTAAAACACCGGACCACTTATTAACACTTGACGAATATCTACGTTTCAGGTCACAAATGACTTGTTTGGTCGGACCAAAAGAGGGGAAGCAAGATGAACATTGGAAAGATACTGCGCGAGCGCAACATCATTGTCGTGACGCTTGTCTGCTGTGTGATCTTCTTTCTGATTAGCCCGCGGTTCCTGAGCGTGGACAACATGTCCGCGATTTCGCGTCAGATTGTGCCGATCGGTTTGATTGCGCTGGGGCAGTTCTTTGTGATCGTGTCCGGAAACATTGATTTGTCCATGGGCATGGCTTCCGTGTTTTTTGCGGTGCTTCTGGGCGTGTTCTTTGGGCTGACGGGCGGTGTTGGTATTGGGCTGCTGGCAGTGGTTGTCGCTTCACTGACAATGGGCGGGCTGATCGGCGTTCTTGTCGCCAAATTGAAACTGCCCGCATTTATCGTCACCCTTTCGGCGCTGTTCATGGCGCAGGGCCTGTCCGGTCTGGTTATCCCGCGCGGCCAGCAGATTTTCCTGATGGGCGGGTTTTTTCAGTTTGCCGGATCGCAAAAGATCTTTGGTATCTACCTGTCGTTCCTGTTTTTGATCGGACTGTGTGCGGCGGCCTATGTCGTTTACAACCACACCCGCATCGGGGCCGCGATCATTGCGATCGGCAACAGCGAAGAAAACGCCAAGCTGGCAGGCATCAACGTTGATCGCGTCAAGATCGGGATTTTCATGTTTTCGGGCCTATGCAGCGGTTTTGCAGGGATCATGCTGTCAACGCGCATGGGGTTTGTGCAGCCGGGGCTGGATGGCAACGGCCTGCTTCTTGATGCCATCGCGGCAATCATTATCGGCGGCACACTGATCCAGGGCGGGCGCGGCACCATTGGCGGCGCCCTGTGGGGAATTGCATTCATCGGCATCGTGAACAACGCCTTGAACCTGCTGAACGTAGAGGACGTCTGGCATCAGGTTTTCAAGGGGGTCGTCATTCTGGCGGCCTTGGGGGTGAACTGGTTGCTTTGGCAATCAAAACAATCCGAAGCGCATTAATCCGCGCCAAGGAACATACGGCAGGCCTGCATTGGCCAAAACGGTTCAAAAATGGAGGATAGAACCAATGACACTGAAATCTACAACAGCACTCGGGCTTGTTCTTGGCGCAGCAATGGGAAGCGGCGCGCTGGCACAAGATGACGCGCTTGACATCGTTTTCATCAACGACGGCCACGTCGCACCATACCACGTGGCATGGCTGTCCGGCTTTGAAGATGCCATCGCAGCCTACGACGAAGCCTTTCCCGATATCGCCATCACCGGTCGCTGGTTGTCCGCCGAAGGCAGCCTTGAAAAGATGATCCAACAAACAGAAGTTACGATCAACGAAGGCCCGGACGTGATGTTTGTGAACGCGATCAACGTTGACGCGTTTGAACCGCTTGTCGCGCAGGCCCAAGCCGCCGGCATCACATGGATTGCGGTGCATTCGCCAATGGATAGCGCTGATTACAGCTTTACGCTTGGTGACATTGCGAATGGTCGCAACCAAGGTTTGGCAATGTGCGCATTGTCCGGCGGAGAGCCGTTTGAAGTGGCGATCATGCTGGGCCAAGCGGGCAACCCGTCAGGCGAAGCACGTCATGCCGGTATTCTTGAAGGCATCTCTGCCTGTGAAAACGTGAACGTCGTCGCCGAACAGCCCGCCGATTGGGACACTGTTAAGGCGCAGACACTGGCCGAAAACTGGCTGACCCAATTCCCTGATCTGGACGCGATTTCGGGCGTGACCGATGGTTACATGTACCCGTCCATTGCGATTGCTGCGAACTCTGGCAACACCGACATCCAGTTCTATGGCTATGACGGCGACATTCCGATCATGCAGCAGATGGAAGGCGGCCAGGTAATGGCAGACATTTTGTTGTCCGGCACCCGCGAAGGCTGGAACTTTGTGCAGATGGCCTACCGCATTCATCAGGGCGAAGAGCTTGATAAAGTCTACGACTTCTTCACGCCGCTGGTCCTGACCGAAGCAAACCACGCCAAGGCACTTGAAAACGGCTTCCCCGCAGATGTGACCGTTTACTATGTCGATCAGGCGCTTGATGTGGCCGCTAACGGCTACCTCGAATTCGGTCCTGATTCAGTTCAGTAAACCGGCACCGCCGCCGGTATTCTCCCGTACCGGCGGCACATTTGATAAGGGTTCGTTTCATGACAAGCACTGTAACCGTCAATCCGACAGCAGCCAAAGCAGCAATCAGCGGCCTTACGCTGCGCTATCTTGTTTTGGCCGGGCTGATCGTTCTTGCATCGGTGGGCTTTAGCCTTGCCAACGAAAATTTCTATTCACTGGTGAATATCGGCATTCTGCTCCGCTCTATTGCGGTGCTGTTTTTGGTGTCGATGGGGATGACCTTTGTCATGCTGACGGGCGGTATCGATCTGAGCGTGGGGTCCAATGTCGCCTTTGCAGGCGGTGTCGGGGTGATCACGTTGACCACCACCGGCAGCGCACCGCTTGGTTTTCTTACGGCGATCCTTGCGGGCATGGCGATCGGCACGATCAACGGGATTTTTATTGGCAGGCTCAAACTATCGGCCTTTATGGTGACCTTGGCCACATTCGCGCTCGCACGCGGGCTTGCGCTGGTGATCTATGATGCCACGTCGATCAACGTGTCAGATCCGACATTCTTGTGGCTCGGCGGGACGAGCTGGGGCAATATTCCAGTGGTCATCCCGTTTGTATTCTGCGTTTTTGTGGCGCTTTCGGTGCTTTTGTACCGCACACCGTTCGGGCGCAATGTCTATGCGGCGGGCGCCAATTTCAACACGGCCTTTGTTCTGGGGCGCAGGCCCGAACGGTCGGTTGTTTGGATTTACGCCCTGTCCGGCGCGCTTGCGGGGCTTTCGGCGATTGTGACGGTCGGGCGCGTATCGTCAGGCCAGCCTTGGTCAGGGCTTTATCTGGAATTTGACGCGATCACCGCTGTCATTCTTGGTGGCACATCATTGTTTGGCGGACGCGGACGGCTGCTGGGCACAATCCTTGGCGTGCTGCTCTATGGCATCATTATTAACGGGCTCGTTTTGACGGGCACAAACCCCTATCTGCAAAGCCTGATTAAGGGGATGATCCTCTTGGGTGTTGTTTTGCTTGATAGCTGGACACAACGGGGGAAAGCAGCATGAACAACCGCATTGACATGAAGGGGATCGGCAAAAGCTTTTTCGCGACCCGCGCGCTTGATAATGTTGATTTTTCCAGTGTCGCAGGCGAGGTCCACGCGCTTGTCGGACTGAACGGGGCTGGCAAATCAACATTGATGAAAGTCCTGGGCGGCGTGATCCAGCGCGATCAGGGCGTGATTGAACTCAACGGGCAACCGATCGAAATCGCGGCCCCCGTAGATGCGACAAAGCACGGCGTTGCGATGATCCATCAGGAATATTCGCTGATCAACGAATTGACCGTGGCGGACAATATATTTTTGGGGCGCGAGCTGTTTATCGGCGGCACACCGTTTTTGAACAAACGCGAAATGGCGCGCAGGGTCAGGGCGCAGCTGGACCGTTTCGGGTTGGATCTGGACCCCGCAAGCCCCGTGCGCGATCTAAATTCGGGCGAAAAGCAGATCGTCGAAATTATCCGCGCGCTGATGTCCGACAGCTGGCTGATTGTCATGGACGAGCCGACATCCGCGCTGTCCGAAGAAGACAAAGAACGCCTGTTCGGGTTTATCCGGCGGATGAAAGCCGAAGGCGTTGCGATTATCTATATCTCGCACCACATGCCCGAGATATTCGGTATTGCCGAACAGGTGACCGTGATGCGCGATGGTAAGATTGTGCTGTCCGAGCGCACATCAAACACCACCGAAGCCGCCGTGATCAAAACCATGACCGGCACAGAGCTGGACGACTTCGTAAAGCCGGTAAAGACAATCAGCGACGATGTGCTGCTTGACGTGCGCGGCCTGACGCATGCGCATGCCTATCAGGATGTTTCGTTTGATCTGCGCCGTGGTGAAATTCTGGTGCTTACGGGCCTGCGCGGTTGCGGCGCGCCGGAACTGGCCAAGGCGATTTTCGGGCTGACATCGGGCTATGAGGGCACAATTTCCTATCGTGGCACTACCTTGCGACCCGGTCGCGGGCCTGCGGCTGCTGTGCGCGATGGCATGGGCATGGTCACCGAAAACCGCGATAAAAACGGGATCATGGCCGCCCTGTCCGTGCGCGACAATATTGCCCTGCCGTTTTTGGAAAAGGCCACGCGCGGCGGATTGATCAATGCCGCCAAGGTCGAAGCCGTTGTTGCAAAAGCGATCCGCGAAACCTCGACCAAAACGTCATCGCCGGATCAGGAAATCCGGTTTCTGTCGGGCGGCAACAAGCAAAAGATATGTTTCTCGCGCTGGCTGGACGAGGATCTCGAGCTGCTGATCTTGCTTGAACCGACGCGCGGCATTGATGTGCATGCCAAGGCAGATATCTATCGGATTATCGAAGAGCTTGCCACGCGCGGCGTTGGCGTCCTGATCCTTAGCTATGAAATCGACGAGGTGATCATGCTCGCTGATCGCGTGATTACGCTGTATCAGGGTCGATCCGTCGCCAGCTATAGCCACCCCGATTTTGATAAAGACAAGATGCTTGCGGATATGGCGGGCGCAAACCTGCCCGCCGCGGCGCACGCCTGAAAGGACCAAAATGACCTATTACCAAGCCTTCATTGATAACACATTTGTTGATGCCTCTGACGGCGCGCGTATGGATGTTTTCGACCCCGCAACAGGGGCCGTCTGGGCCCATGTTCCGGCCTGCACCCCCAATGATGTTGCCCGCGCCATTGCAACATCCGCGCGCGCGCAAAAAGACTGGCAAATGCTGCCGCCGCAGACCCGTGCGGACTATATCTACAAGATCGCCGACGGCATTGAACGCGAACGCGATCTGCTCGAAGAACTGTTGGTGATGGAGCAGGGCAAAAGCCGCGCCGAAGCTGCAGGCGAGGTCACCGACACCATCCGCTATATGACCTATGCAGCCGAATCCGCGCGCCGTATCCAAGGTGAAATCCTGCCGTCTGACCGGCCCAACGAACAGCTTTATATCTACCGTGTGCCTTACGGCGTTACCTTGGGCCTTTGTGCTTATAACTATCCGCTGGCGTTGATCGGCCGCAAGGCAGGGCCGGCGCTGGTGGCGGGCAACACAATGATCATCAAACCCCACGAGGCCACACCTGTCACGGCTTCGGTGTTTTGCAAAATCTGCAAGGACGCGGGCCTGCCTGCGGGGGTGATCAATATGGTCACTGGCACCGGCAAGGATGTCGGCGCGCCGCTGGTCGAAAGCCCCACGGTGCGCATGATCACCCTGACCGGATCAATCCGTGCAGGGCAGATGATCATGGAAGCGGCCGCCAAGAACCTGACCGCACTGTCATTGGAATTGGGCGGCTCTGCCCCGTTTATTGTTCTCAAAGACGCTGATATCGACGCCGCTGCCGAAGCCGCGGTTGTTGCGCGTTTCGCCAATGCGGGGCAGGTGTGTATCTGCAACGAAGCCGTGTTGGTCGAAGAATCCGTTGCCGATGCATTTACCGCCAAACTGCTGGAAAAGGTAAAATCCGTCAAAGTTGGTGACCCCAAGACCAACGGCGGTATGGGCCCGATCACAACCCCCGACGCCTTGGCGCGGGTCGAAAAGATCGTTGCGGATTCCGTCGCGGGTGGCGCAAAAATCGCGGCGGGCGGCAAACGTCCCGACGGGGCGGCCTTTGCCACGGGCAACTGGTACGAACCCACCGTTCTTGTGGATGCAACCGCTGAAACCGCCGCCGTTGTCGAAGAAATCTTTGGCCCCGTCCTGCCGATCGTGCGGGTCAAAGACTATGAAGACGCCCTGCGCATCGCCAATGCGCGCCCTGACGGGCTGTCTGCCTATTTGTGGACGCAAAACCCGTCAATCTACATGGATGCGATCAAACGTCTGGAAACCGGCACGATCTTTTTGAACTCTGGCATCACGGGGCTGGTGAACGGCTATCACAACGGCCACAAGCTAAGCGGTCTGGGCGGCGAAGACGGGATTCACGGGTTCGAAGGCTATATGCAAAAACGTACTGTCTATATGTCCTATTAGGCCCCAAGCCTTTGGTTTTATGCATGGCGCTGACCTGCGCCATGCATGCTAGATATCGCCGAACGTCAGCCGCACCTGATCCCAGGCCTGCATAAGGTGCGATTTCAGCGCCGCTTCGGCCGCATCGGGATCGCGCATCAGAATTGCATCCATAATGGCCGCATGCGCCGCGAAATTCGCCTTGTTGCGTTCGGGCAGGCGCGGCATCTGCCCCCATTGTGGCGCCAGCCATGTCACATAGGCGCGGTGGACCGCAGGCCAGACCGGATTGCCCGAAATGTTATAGAAAATGCGGTGGAATTGCATATCTGTTTGATAGAATAAATCGCTGTCATGGATGGCGGCCTTATTCGCCAACAGGGCCGTTTCCAGCGCGGCGATGTCATGTTTATTTGCTTTTTCCGCAGCGCTGCGCACCAGTGACGCCTCGACCAGAATGCGGGTGTCAAAAAGATTCCACACCCCGCCCGGCTGAAGCAGCAAATTGCCAACAATAGATCCGGTCGCATCCATCGCCGCATCAAATCCGGGCTTGCGCGCGACAGGGCGGTGACGCGGCTTGGCTTCGACCAGTCCCTGGCTCGACAGCGCGCTGATCGCCTCGCGGGCGACGGTGCGGCTGATGCCGAATTCAACCATAAGATCACGTTCGGCGGGCAGCGGCGCACCATGCGCAATAACACCGTCGCGAATCTTTTGCGCCAATACCCGCACAACGCGATCGGCCGCTCTTCCGGTAATTTTTTCTTCCATATCTGCGATCCTTGGCTATTTTTGTCCGACTAAAAATGAATTGTGCATAAGCAACTTGACAAAACCTGCACAAAAAGCAAGTTTGATACCAACTTTGGTCCGACCAAATGGAAATTGATGAAGGTGCTACCCATGACGAAACCAAACCCTATTCAAGATGTCATTGTACGGTCCTTTGATGTTCCTTTGGCCGAAGTTCTTTCCGATGCCAAACATGGTGATCATACCCATTTTGAACTGGTGACTGCCACCATTGTTCTTGCCGACGGGTCCAAGGGCACTGGCTATACCTATACCGGAGGCAAGGGCGGGCGCGCAATTGCGGCAATGATCACGCATGACCTTGCGCCGTTTCTGATCGGGCGCGAGGCGCAGGACATAGGGGCGCTTTATGACGCGATGCAATGGCATCTGCATTATGTGGCGCGCGGCGGTATCGCGTCGTTTGCGATTTCGGCAGTTGATATCGCGCTGTGGGATTTGCGCGGCAAGCAAACCGGCAAATCGCTTTGGCAAATGGCGGGTGGTGCTGCTGACCGCTGCCGCGCCTATGCGGGCGGGATCGACCTAAATTTTCCACTGCCCAAGCTGCTCGACAGTATCAGCGGATACCTTGCAAAAGGTTTTAACGGCGTGAAAATCAAGATCGGCCAGCCAACGCTTGCCGAAGATGTCGCACGGGTCAAAGCGGTGCGCGAACTGATCGGGCCTGACGTCACATTCATGGTCGATGCAAACTATTCCATGACCGTCGATCAGGCGATTGCCGCCGCGCAGGCGTTCAAACCCTATAATATCACATGGTTCGAAGAACCGATTATCCCCGATAATTACCACGGCTATGCGCAGATCGCCGATGCCACGGGCATGCCGCTGGCAATGGGTGAAAATCTGCATACGATCCACGAATTCGAATATGCGATGGCCGATGCCAAGCTCAGCTATATCCAGCCGGATGCGTCCAATTGCGGCGGCATCACCGGATGGCTGCAGGCGGCGGCACTGGCGCAGGCGCACAACGTGTCTGTGTGCAGCCACGGCATGCAAGAATTACACGTTAGCCTTGTCTCTGCACAGAAAAACCCCGGTTGGATCGAAGTCCATTCCTTTCCGATCGATGCCTATACACAGCGCCCTCTTGTTGTTGAAAACCACCTTGCCGTTGCTTCGAACGAACCTGGCATCGGTGTGACCTTCGACTGGGACAAACTCACCCAAGCGCATAAGGAAATGCACGATGAGCACTCTTGAAATCAACGCGGCCTACTATCGCGGCAACAAGACATTCACGGTTGAAAAAACGGCCGTTACCCCGCCCAAAAAAGGCGAAGTCGCGGTCCGGATCGCGTTTTGCGGCATTTGCGGCACCGATATGCACGTTTTTCACGGGAATATGGATGCCCGCGTTGGCCTGAACCGTATTGTTGGGCATGAAATGTCCGGTGTCGTCGAAAGCATTGGCGAAGGCGTGACAGGGATTACCGCTGGCGAACATGTCGTTGTGCGCCCATTGGATCACTGCGGGGAATGTCCGGCATGTACTGCGGGCCACGAACATATCTGCCATAAACTGAAATTCCTCGGGCTTGATACCGATGGGGCCATGCAGGAAATCTGGAATGTGCCTGCGCATACGCTGCACGTTTTGCCCGCGCAATTGCGGCTTGATCACGCGGCCCTGATCGAACCGGTTGCGGTTGCCTGTCACGATGTGCGCCGCGCCGCGCTGAAGGCGGGCGAAGATGTTGTCGTTATTGGCGGCGGACCAATTGGCATTCTGGTGGCCATGGTCGCGCGTGATACGGGCGGCAATGTCGTGATATCCGAAGTCAACCCGCACCGTCTGGCCATCGCGCAAAAGCTGGGCTTTGCGACAGTAAACCCCAAAGACGTCGATCTGGTCGGCGCGATCACAACGCGCACCGGCGGCAAGGGCGCTGATGTCGTGTTCGAAGTGTCAGGCACCCAACCCGGCGTTGATGCGATGACAGCCGTTGCTGCAACACGCGCGCGGATTGTGATGGTCGCGATCCACGCCACCAAACCGCAGATTGATTTGTTTCAGTTCTTCTGGCGTGAACTCGAACTGCTTGGGGCCCGCGTATACGAACCCCAAGATTATGAAAAGGCGATTGAAATCATCGCCAGCGGCGGTGTGGATGCGGACACAGTGATCACAGACGTCAGCCCGTTGAGCGAAATTCAAGCCTCATTCGAAGGGCTCGACAGTAGCCCGACCGCGATGAAAAGCCTCATCAAAGTAGGAGCATGAGCATGTTGTCACAATTTGATCTTACCGGAAAAACCGCGCTTGTGACTGGATGTAAACGCGGCATCGGGCGCGGCATGGCCGAAGCACTGGCCGCGGCTGGTGCCGATATCGTCGGCGTATCCGCCACCCTTGAAGCCCAAGGGAGCGATGTGGAAAAGGCCGTGCAGGGGCTTGGCCGCAGCTTTCGCGCCTATACCTGTGATTTTTCCGACCGTGCGGCGGTCACCGCATTTGCCAAGCAGCTAGAGGCGGACGGCGTTGCGCCCGATATTCTGGTCAACAACGCGGGCACGATCAAACGCAAGCCCGCCGCCGAACACCCCGATGAATGGTGGGATGAGGTGATCGAGGTCAATCTTTCCGCGCAATTTGTCCTGAGCCGAGAAATCGGGAGGGGCATGATCGCACGCGCAAAAGACGGGCGCGGGCGCGGCAAGATCATCTTTACCGCGTCGCTGCTGACCTATCAGGGCGGCATTACGGTGCCGGGTTATGCCGCATCCAAAGGCGGCATCGGCCAGCTGACCAAAGCATTGGCCAACGAATGGGCGGGGCAGGGCGTGAATGTGAACGCCATTGCACCCGGCTATATTGCCACCGACAACACCGAAGCCTTGCGCAACGACAAAGACCGCTATGACGCCATTCTTGGCCGCATTCCGCAGGGCCGCTGGGGCACCCCCGAAGATTTTGCCGGCCCGATTGTATTCTTGGCGTCATCCGCGTCCGATTATGTCAGCGGCGAGATCCTGACCGTCGATGGCGGCTGGATGGGTCGCTAACAACGTTAAAAACGGTCAACGCGCATCGGGGTCTATCCCATGTGCGTTGACGCCCAAAATAGAAACTATGTGGAATAACATTTGGCCCTAATAACGCGCCGCATAGCTGCGGTTGCAGGCCGATGGAATCGCCGTTTGAATTAACGGCTTGATATCATGCACTTTAAAAACTGTTTCTTCTGACCTGCAATCGTGTATTCTGCATTTGTCTATTCATAATATGAATGAACAATGCCAACACGACCCCAAGAAACAGCGTTTCGCGCGTTCGCTTGTCAAGAACCGCCAAACCCGACCGGTTTCTTCCGATATGACCAACCGAGGTGCAAATGACCTATCACAAAAAGATGTATATCGCAGGCGAACTGGTCGGCGGTGCGGCTGAAATCACGGTTGAAAACCCCGCCACCGAACAGGTTGTTGGCCATGTGGCCGCCGCCGGTCTGCCCGAAGCACAGCGCGCACTGGATGCTGCGGCGGCGGCCTTTCCTTACTGGTCGCGGGCATCGATCAAGGAACGTCAGGACTGGATGTTCAAACTGCGCGACGCGGTTATCGCAAACGAAACATATTTGCGCGACTGCTTGCATCACGAAATGGGCAAACCCTGGAGCAGCACACAAGAAGATTTTGACAGCCTCAAGAACGCGCTGGCGTTCTATGCCGAAGAAATCGCCCGCGTACATGACACGTCCATCGCCGACCGCGCTGGCACACATACGCACCGTTTGGTCCATGAACCCGCAGGGGTCGCGCTGGCATTTCTGGCGTGGAATTTTCCGCTGCTGAATCTGGCGTTCAAGATCGGGCCGGCAATGGCTGCGGGTTGCCCGATTATCATCCGTCCGTCGGAAATGACCCCGATTTCAGCCTATGCCGTGGGCGAATTGTGCCACCAGATCGGGTTGCCTGCTGGGGTTGTCCAGATTTTATGCACCGACGGGTATGATGTGGCAGATGCGCTTACCGCATCCACGATCCCCGCGATGATCACGCTGATCGGGTCTGCAAAAACCGCCAGACACATCATGGCGACCGGCGCCACAAGCATCAAACGCTATTCGATGGAACTGGGCGGCAATGCCCCCGTGCTGGTGTTTTCTGACGCGGATCTTGATCTAGCTGCGGATATTGTGTGCAACGTCAAATTCAGCAACGCTGGGCAAATCTGCGTATCACCCAACCGCGTTTTTGTGGCCAGCGACGTCTATGATGCCTTTCGGGACAAGGTCGTCGCGCGGGCAAAATCTGCCAAAGTCGGGTTCGATAAGACCGCCGATATCGTGACAGGGCCGTTGATCGACAAACGCGCATGGACCCGCATCAAGGGGCTGATCGACAGCGCGGCGCGCGACGGTGCCAAGGTGCTGGCAGGCGGCGACCGACCAAAAGGCTGCGACACCGGCCATTTTATCGCGCCCACTGTTTTGGGGGATGTGACCCCCGAAATGGATGTCTATACCCATGAAACCTTTGGGCCGATTGTCAGCCTTGTGCGCTTTGACAGTGAAGCCGATCTGGTCGCACGCGCCAATGACGGCGATGATGGCGGGCTGACCGCCTATATTTTCACCGCTGATTTGCACAAGGCCGAAAAATACGCCGCCGCGCTGCGTTATGGCGAAATCCAGATCAACGGGGTGAAATATGACATTGACCTGCCCCACGGCGGGATCGGGCAATCGGGGATCGGGCACGATTGTTCCTATCTGGCCTTGAACGATTACCTTGTCACCAAACGCATTACCCGCGCGCTTTCATAGGAAACACCATGAAAATCACATCCGTCACAAGCCATGTTCTTGCCTACGATCTGCCCGAAGAACTGGGCTATTCCCAGCAATATTACGCGCGGCGCACCGCCCATCTTGTCGAAGTGCAAACCGATGAGGGTATCACAGGCTGGGGCGAATGCTTTGGACCGGGGCCGATTGCGATCGCCAACAAGGGTATCGTCGAAGGGGTGATCGCACCGATGATTATCGGCCACGATCCGATGGACCGCGATGTGCTGTGGCATAAGGTGTACAACCTGATGCGCGACCACGGCCAGAAAGGGATGCCCATGCAATCGCTGTCGGGGGTGGACATCGCCCTATGGGACATCGCGGGCAAGGTCACAGGGCAGCCGATCCATAAACTGATCGGTGGCGCACACCGAAACAAGGTGCAGGCGTATGGCTATGGGATGATGCTGAAACGCGAAAGCGTCGAAGATCATATCGCCCGTTTCACAGACGAGGCCGCAGCGATCATCGGTGCCGGTTTCACAGCCACCAAAATGAAAACCGGTCTTGGGCCAAAGGCAGATGTGAAACTCTGCGAGGCGGTCGCCAAAGGTGTTGGCGAAAACGGGCGGTTCATGGTGGATGCAAACCACTGTTATACCACATCCGATGCCTTCTATGTGGGGCGCGCGCTTGAGGAACTGGGCGCCTATTGGTTCGAAGAACCCGTCGCCCCCGAGGATCTTGACGGCTACCGCGAATTGCGCGCGGGCCTGTCGGTGAATATTTCCGGCGGCGAGGCCGAATTTGGCCGGTGGGGCTGGCGCAATATTCTTGAAAACCGCGGGCTGGACATCGCCCAACCCGAGGTTTGCGCATTGGGCGGGATCAGCGAATATCTGCGGGTGCTTGCACTGTGCCACGCGCATTTCACGCCGGTGATTAACCACGTCTGGGGGTCAGCCATTGCCGTGGCGACAAACCTGCAACTTCTGGCGGCAATGCCACCGATGCCCGGCGGGCTACATCCGTGGGAGCCGATGCTTGAATTTGACACCACCCACAACCTTTTCCGCGACGAATTGCTGGCCAATCCTTTGGACATCCAAGGGCAGGTCGCGCGTAACGGCGGGTTTGTTAGCGTGCCGGACGGGCCTGGCATCGGGGTTGAACCTGATCGGGACTTTATCGCGCGTTATACAGTCGGGGCCTGAATTTCAGGCTGTGGCGGGCAGGTTTCGGACCAGCCGCGCAGCCGAATCCGCAAGATGCACGCGCATCGCCTGCTCGGCCGCATTCGGGTCGCTCGCAATAATTGCCGAGGCAATATCCTGATGCAGCGGCACCGACAGACAGTTGCGGGTTTCATCGGGGTTCGTGACGCGAATGCTAAGCAATAGACCGGTAAAAATCGCAGCCTCTAACGCGTCGAAATACCGGTTTTTGGCGGCGCGCAGGATCGCGATATGAAACTGCGCATCGGCCACGGCATAGGCGCTATTGTCCGCAACCGTTTGTTCCATCTTGCGCAAGGCATCCCCGATTTCCTGCAGGTCTGCCGTTGTGCGCCTTTGCGCTGCAAGAAATGCGGCCTGCGGTTCGATGGCCTGCCGCAATTCGATCAGGTCCTTTAATTGCTGCCCGTCGCTTTGGATGGATTGTTGCCATTCCAGCACCGCGCGGTCCAAAAGCTGCCAGTCTTGCGGGTTCAGAACGCGGGTGCCGATGCGCGGGCGCACTTCTAGCATACCCTTTGAAACCAGCATCCGCACCGCTTCGCGGATCACGGTGCGGCTCACGCCGAATTCGCTGCATAGCTGCGATTCCTCGGGCAGTGTATCCCCCGGCCTGTAATGCCCGCCTAAGATCCGCGTCCCGATTTGTTCTGCCACTTGTTCAGACAGATTGCGGCGCAAAATACGCTTTTGGCCGGGTTGCGCGGTCTGTGGCATCTGGCGTTCCGCCCTTGCTAATTTTCCCTGTAAACTGACAGACTAGCCAATGCGGGTCAAACACCCAAACGGCCCATTACCAGTTCGTCACGGACCCGTCCGCGCGCGACAAATGCGGGCATTCGATATGTCCGGGCTGCGATGCGCGCAAGGCCGTTTCATCAACCACAACACCCAGACCCGGCGTGTCCGGCACCGTATAAACAGGCCCGTCCAGCCCGATCTGTTCGGGGAACAACGCAGGGTCATGGAACCCCAGCGATTCAACCGGCGACTGGCGGGTTTCCAGCCATGATAGGTTTGGAATGGCAGCACACATATGCACGCTGGCGGCGGTACAAACCGGACCAAGCGGGTTATGCGGCATCACATCGATATAGCGCGTCTCGCACCATCCGGCGATTTTCATCGCCTCGGTAAAGCCGCCGATATTGCAAATATCCAACCGCATAAACTGGGTCAGGTCACGATCCACAAAGGGCGCCGCCTGCCATTTCGATGAAAACTCCTCGCCCACGGCAAAGGGAATATCGGTCAGCCCACGCAATGCGGCATAGGCTTCGGGGCTTTCGCTGCGGATCGGTTCTTCGAGAAAATCAAGCACGCCACGGGGCAATTTTGCACAGAAATTGGCAATTTCGACGGGCGAATAGCGGTGGTGCAAGTCAATCCCGATGCACAGGCCGACGCCAAATTCATCTCGCATGGCGGTCAGGATTTCGACGGTTTTCGCCAGCGACGCGCGCGGATCAAACACCGTGCTGCCATCAAAGCCGGCCGGATAGATCCGCACGCATTCCCAACCCGCATCGACAAGCGTTTTGGTGGTTGCCAGCGAACCGGCAACATCCTTGGCCATAAAGCTGGCAAAGGTCGGGATCACGTCGCGCTGTTTGCCGCCAAGCAGCTGATGTACAGGCACCTGCAACCGTTTGCCCAACAGGTCATAAAGCGCAATATCAATCGCCGATTGCGCCGCCGTCAGCACGCGGCCACCTTCGAAATACTGGCTGCGGTAGGCTTCTTGCCAGATGCGGCCGATAGAACGCGAATCCTGCCCGATCAGAAAACTTGCAAAGGCGTTGATGGTTTCGGCAACGGCGGCTTCGCGCGATGACAGCCCCGATTCACCCCATCCGACCAGCCCGTCCTGGGTTTCGATCCGCACAAGCAACTGGTTGCGCTGGCCTACGCGCGCGCAGATAGGCTCGATCGCGACGATCTGGCTGGCGCATGTTTGGGCCACAGCTGCGGGTGCTGCACGGTTTGCGATGTTGGCTGAATTTGACATTTACGCGTGCCTTTCGATGATCATTCTTATCCTAGCATAACAGGCAATTTCAAGATCGTACATTATTTTTTGATTATTGTGGATAATATGATTATACATGCCAGCAACAGCGGTTTTCTCAACGCAGCAGGGACATGTTATGCCATTGAAAAAGAATATTATATTGTTCCTGACAGACCAGTGGCGGTGGGACACGCTGAACGCCCCGCAGCACCCTGCCAAACTGCCGAATCTGCAAAAATTCCGGCAAACCGCCACAAATTACACGCATGCGTTTACCACGGTTCCGCTGTGCACCCCTGCCCGCGGCAGCCTTTTTACCGGCAAGCTCCCGCATCAGAACGGGGCGATGGACAATGTGCAAGGCCGGTCATTTTACCCGTTTGGCAAATTGCATCCGGCGCAGAACACCTATCTCGAACGGCTTGATGCGGCCGGCTATGACATTTCGTTTATCGGCAAATGGCATCTGGGTGACAATACACTGACCGATCGCGGGATTCGCGATGTGGCCCTATCGGATGGCGGGGATCTTCCGTTGATGGCCACCGCCGATGTGACCTTTGGGGCGGACCGCAAATCGCCTTACTACGGGACCGTAACAGCGGGCATGCCACTGGACGAAGCTCGTGTCGACGCCGCAATCGCGCGGCTTGACCAACACCGCAAATCCGATCCGCCGCTATGTCTGGTGGTTAGCCTGCACGGCCCCCATTTTCCGCACCATGTGCCTGAAAAATATGTGCAGCTTTATGATGATCTGCCCGCGGATTTTATCCCCGATAACTGGTGCGCACAGTTTTCCGAAACCGGCAAACCTGCCGCCCAGGATGCCCCCTATTGGCCCTGTCAGGACACGTCCGGCATGACCATGAAAGACTGGCGGCGCACGGCCCAGCATTACTGGGGCTTTTGTTCCTATATCGATGATATGTTCGGGCGGCTGTGCGGCGCAGTGACCGCAAACGGGATGGATGACAGCACCGTTATTGCGTTCACGTCGGATCACGGTGAAATGCTTGGCGCCCATGGCTGGTTTGACAAAGGCCCGTTCTTTTACGAAGAGGTCATGCGCATCCCCCTGATCATCCGCACGCCCGGTCAACCTGAAGCCACTGAAAACAAAGCGTTTTACAGCCTGCGCGATCTGATCCCCAGCCTTGTTGATATGGCAGGGGCTGCGGATATTCTTGATGCGTCCGAAACGGCGCGCAGCTATTTGCGCGGCCAGCCCGACCATGTCCACTATGTCTATGATGCCTATCAGGGGCGGCAATTCCGGTTCCGTGGCATCCGTGGCCCGCGCTATAAATATGCATGGAGCCCGCATGACATCGCCGAATTATACGACCTGCAAACCGACGGAGGCGAACGGCACAATCTGGCGGGAACCCCCGCTGTTGCCAAGATCGAAGCGGACCTCAAAAAGCGGCTGTTTGACTGGATGCAGGCCGAAGGTGACTGGCTCGCCGGTCCGGGGCATCACCTGCCTGTCGGCAGCTATATTGACGGGCGCGACCGGTCGGAACAACACAGCCACGGATCCGCGTAAATGTCAGCCCTTCACTGCCTGCGTGGCGAGCGTTTCCTCGATGCGCAATTGGTCAACCAGATGGCGGCCCGCGTCACCAATATGCTGCGTAAGCACCGCAACAGCGCGATCTGTTTCCTGCGCGCTGATCGCTTCGATCAGGTCGCGGTGTTCCAGCAAAATCGCCTTTTGGCGGCCCAAGGCAATCGGCACGCGGGTGCTGATCGAACTGATGATTTCGCGGTGCTGTTTCCAGACACCATAGGCAACACGGTTGTAATGGCGCGCATACATGGTTTCGTGAAACGTGCTGTCCAACACCGTATGGCGTGGCTTGTCCTGAAAATTCAGCATCTCCATCTCGGCTTGCAACCCCCGCAGCTTTGCCACGTCTGCGTCGCTGGCGGTTTCCACAAACCAGCGCAGAAGATAGGGTTCGAGAAGAACACCCACTTCGACCACATCGCGCACAAATTCCATATCAATCGGCCGGACACGGGCGCCCTGATTGGGGGCAAACAAAACAAGCCCCTCGCCGCGCAACTGCTGCAACGCCTCGCGCACGGGGTTGGTTGATGTGTCGTGGATACGCGCAAGTTCGGAAACCTTCAGGCGGGCATTCGCACCAAGCTTGCCGGATAGAATATCGTGGCGGATGCTTTCATAGATCGCGTTTGCCGATGTCTGCGCATCCTCTTTATGCGCCGACAACGCCAGTATTCCTTGCCCACTCATCCGTCACCGCCTCTGCTGCGCGCGCATCATTGATGCCCGTGATTTATTCATATTTCACCAAAATCATACATTATTCATGAAAGGTAAGAAACATGAAAAACCCCATCTGTGTCGATCCGGTCAACGCTTTGTGTGGCGAAGGTCTTTTGTGGGATCAAATGCGTTCCTGTTTGTGGTGGGTCGATATCACCGCAGCGCGGCTGCATTCCTACACACCCGCAACCGGTGAAAAAACCGCAACGCAACTGCCCTATCTGATTTCGGGACTGGCGCTGCATGAAACGGGGGATTTGCTGATCGCCACAATCAACGGGCTGGGCACCGTGGACCCCGCATCAGGCGCAATCACCATCCTGCACGACCCTGAACCGGACCATCCCGGAAACCGTCTGAACGATATGGCAGCCAGCCCCGACGGTGATCTTTGGGTCGGTTCCATGTCCGAGGGCGTCAAGGGGCCAACAGGCGCGCTGTACCGCTATGACAGCACAGGGTGCAGCACGCAGATGACCGGCACAACACTGTCCAACGGGCTTGACTGGAGCCCGGACGGTAAGACGCTTTATTTTATCGATAGCGTGCCGGGGGTCCTGCATAAGTTCACTGACGGGCAATGGTCCGTTCTTGCGCGGTTTGACGCGCAAACCGGATGCCCTGACGGGCTTTGTGTTGATCAGGCAGGCACACTGTGGATCGCGATTTGCGACCGCGGGCAGGTTATCGGCATGACCCCGAAAGGCGACATCATCGAAACAATCACCCTGCCCTGCACGATCGTTACCAACTGTGCCTTTGGCGGGGCGGATCTGCGGACCCTGTTTGTCACAACGGGAAATTACGCCCTAAGCCCCGCCGAGCGCAAAGCAAACCCGCAGGCTGGCAACCTCTATGCCATTCCCATGGAAACGCCGGGCCGGGCACCGTTTTTGGCGCGCTGGCCACAACCCTAACGCAGCCGCAACCCGCTGGCGGTATCAAACAACAGCGCGCAGCCCGCATCAAAATTCACCGCCACCGTGCCACCTTGGCGGGGGCGATTTTTGCCGCGCCATTCGATAATCACCGGCGGCGCATTATCTTGCGAAGTCGAATAGGCATAAGACACCCCACCAAGATTTTCGACCACGTCAATCGCCAGCTGGGCGGTGATTTCACCGCTCGGGTCAAAATGTTCGGGCCGGACACCAACCGTCACCGCGTGGCCAATTTCAAGCGGCGCATCCGTGGCCACAGGCACCGCAACATCGCCAAGACGCGGCAGGGTCACAGTCACACCCGCGTCATGCATGTCCGTGACCTTGCCTGCAAAAAAGTTCATACGCGGGCTGCCGATGAAACCGGCAACAAACAGATTGTCGGGATCCTCATACAGCCCCACGGGCGATCCGACCTGTTCGATACGGCCATCGCGCAGCACCACGATCTTATCGGCCATTGTCATGGCCTCGACCTGATCGTGTGTCACGTAAATCATTGTTGCGCCCAGCTGGTTGTGCAGACGCGCAATTTCAACGCGCATTTCAACCCGCAATTCGGCGTCCAGATTGGACAGGGGCTCGTCGAATAGAAACACTTCGGGCTGGCGCACAATCGCGCGCCCGATTGCGACGCGCTGGCGCTGACCGCCGGACAGGGCCTTGGGCTTGCGGTCCATATAATCGCCCAGCTTCAGGATGCGCGCCGCCTCATCGACCTTGCGGGCAATCTCGGTCTTTTCGGTGCCGCCGATCTTAAGCCCGAAGCTCATGTTCTGGCGCACCGTCATATGCGGATAAAGCGCATAGGTCTGGAACACCATCGCCACGCCGCGCTTGGCTGGCTCAGCATGGGTCACGTCGCGGCCGGCAATGCTGATCTGGCCTTCGCTGGTTTGTTCCAGCCCCGCAATCATGCGCAATAGTGTCGATTTCCCGCAGCCCGACGGGCCGACAAAAACGCAAAACTCACCATCCGCAATATCAAGATCGATCCCGTGGATCACCTCGACCGGACCATAGCGTTTGATCGCGTTACGAATGTTCAGTTCAGCCATCTTTGTTTTCCTTTTTATCCGCAGCACCCAAGCGCACCGACATCGCACGGTCTGCGACGATATCAGCACCGTTTATTGCGGCCGATTGCGCGGACAGCAAAAATACCGCCGCATCGCCGACCTCTTGCACGCTGTTCACCGCGTTATCCGCAGCCCATCCCTGAAAAATCTTTGCGAGATCAGGATCTTGCATTGCCGCGTCGACAATTTCTGTGCGGGTCATACCAGGGCTAAGCGTGTTCACGCGCACACCATGCGGGCCAAGCGACCACGCCATCGCGCGGGTCATCGACACGATTGCACCTTTGGATCCGGCATAGCCTTCAAACCCCGGATCGGTCGCACCGGCGTGATTGGACGCGATATTCACGATCGCGCCACGCTTTTGCGCGGCCATCAACCGGCCTGCGGTCTGGCAACCGACAAGCACGGAGCGCTGGTTCACAGTCCAAAGCGTTTCCATCTGCGCGCGCGTCATTTCAAGAAACGGCACCTGAATGGTCACGCCCGCGTTGTTCACCAACCCGTCAAGCCGGCCAAGCGCGGCATGCGCGGCATCAATCGCCGCCGCAAACGCATCGCAATTCGCAACATCAACCTGCACAAACTGCGCGCCAAGCGCCTCAAGCGCTGCTTGCCCGTCCGCGTTGATATCAAATGCGGTGACATCGGCACCCGCTGCGCGCACCTGCCGGACAATACCAAGCCCGATCCCCGCGCCTGCACCCGTTACGATAACATGCTGTCCCGTCAGGTTCATTTTACCGCCCCCGCAGTGACGCCCGACACAATCCGGCGTTGGAAGATCACGAAAATAATCAGCAATGGCAACGACCCAAGCACCGCGGCAGGGAACAACAGGTCCGGTTCAATGTTATGGTTCCCAACAAACCGGTAGACCGAAATCATCACCGTGAATTTGTCAGGATCCGTCAGCAGCAACAGCGGATAGGTAAAATCATTCCAGACCATCAACATCACAAACAGCGACAGCGTCGCGGTGGCAGGGCCAAGAAGCGGGCGGATCACATGCCAGAACACCTGAAAATCTGTGCAGTTATCTAGCTTGGCCGCTTCCTCGAGGTCCCTTGGAATGGCGCCGATAAATCCGACATAAAAGAACACGGCCAGCGGCAAATTAAGCGCCGTAAAGGCCAGAATGATCCCCACATAATTATCCAGCAGACCCACCTGCCGAAAGATCACATAGATCGGCGTGATGGTCACAAATGCAGGCGTCGCAAGGCCGAGCGCCACCAGCATGATAAACGCCCGCCCCCAGGCGTTGGTGCTCCGCGCGAGCGGATAGGCCGCCAATGATCCGACAAAGGCCACAATCACTGTTACCGATAATGTGATCCCGACAGAATTGGCCACCGAACGGAAATAGTTCATCGATTCCAAGGTGTTGATATAGTTCCCCAGAAACAGCCCCGACGGCATGCCAAGCGGATCAGCCGCGATTTCCTCGCCGGTGCGGAACGACATCAAAATCATGTAGATCACGGGGACAAGCATCACGAATACAAGCAAAAGCACAAAGATATTGCCGATCGATGTCCGGATATTATGTTTGGTCATGACATGTTGTCCTCTCGTCCGCGCAAGAATTTGTTTTGTACAAAGGCGACGATGATCACGATCACCAACATCACAATCGACAGCGAAGACGCAAAACCGAATTTATAAGCACCAAACAGGTTTTCGATGATTTCAAGGCTAAGCGTGCGTGTGGCGCCATCAGGGCCGCCCTTGGTCATGATGAACGGCAATTCGAATGTCTTGAGCGTGCCAATGGTCGAAAGCATCACATTGATTGTGACGCTAGGCGCCAGCAGAGGCAGTTCAAGATACCAGAACCGTTGCAGCGAATTTGCGCCTTCAAGCTTGCCTGCTTCTTCGATATCGCCCGGAATATTGGCATAGCCCGCCAGAAAAATCGCCGTTGTATAGCCGGTGAACATCCAGACATGCGCAATCGCAATCGCAAATAGCGCGGTAGACGGGTCCCCCAGCCACGCGCGCGTCAGGCTTTCCAATCCGACAGAGGTTAACAATGCATTCAGCCCACCATTGAACGGCGAATAGATGAACTGCCAAAGGTAGCCGACAATTACAAACGACATCATCGCAGGCGTGAACAGGGCCGCACGGGCAAAATTGCGCACCGCCGGTAGCCGTTGCAGCAAGGTCGCAATGAACAACCCTGCAAGCGTCTGTACGGTCACAACGATGAGGGTAAACAGGATCGTGACCTTGAGCGCTTCGGGGTAGCGACTGCGCGACATGATGCGGTCATAGTTTTTCAGACCTGCATATTCGGGCGTGCCCACGCCGGTAAAATCCGTAAAGCTGTAGTAGAATGTCAGCGCGATCGGATAGACAAAAAAGACGGCCAATACGATCAGCGCCGGCAACATGAACAGTAGTTTCGTGGTGCGGGATGACATCTGAAATACTCCGTTCAAAACCTTGAAACGATCCCCCGCCCGGGGGGAGGCAAACCGGGCGGGGGGTTCACAACATTTAGATGTTGTCTTCGACAGTCTCGTCCCAACGGACCAAAATGTCACTGTTATCTTGATCAAGGTTAAGCAAGAAACCAGTCATCGCGTTCTGCATTTCGCCGTCCAATGCGCCCGGCCACTGTCCGACAGAGAACGGATAGTTGCGGATGCCGCCAGCCGCGCGCGCGGCGTCGTAATCGGCAGCAAGCGCTGGCGTGCCACTACCACCATCTTCAAATGGCGAATATGCAGATTCAGCATCCAGAAGGATTTGCAGGTTCTCGGGCTGCGACCAGAACGCCACAAATGTCTTGGCGGCCTCTTGGTGTTCGGAACCTGTGCTGATCCCCCAGCCAAACCCGAACAGATCAGCCGCAACACCTGCGCCCGATGCAGACGGGATCGGACCAAATGTAAAGTTCAGGTCCGGATTCTGGCTAAAGCTGCCGATGTTCCATGCGCCTTGTGGCAGCATCGCAAAATTGCCCGCCTGGAATTCGCTGAGCGCGGTGCTCCATGGATCGACACCGGCCATCTGCTGCGGGTCAAAGCAATCTGCCGCTGCCAGTTCGCGGAAAGTGTCCAATGCGGCACTAAAGCCGGCATCGTCAACAAAACGCGCGTTGCCATTGCCCAGATCTTCGACCGGCGTTGTCGCGGCTTCAAGCCCGTTTGCAATGGTAAACAGCGCAGAAGGGTATCCGCTTGTCATCAGCATCGGGTTGATGCCTGCCGCGGAAAGCGCGCCACAGGCGGCCTTTAGCGCTTCAATGGTTTTGGGCGCTTCGGTGATCCCGGCCTGCGCCAGAAGATCGCTGTTGGCAAACAGCCCCATCCCGATCACTTCAAGCGGCATGACATAGGCCGCGCCGTCGATTGTGATCGCACTTTGCAGCCCTTCAGGCACACGGCCATACCATTCGGCATCAGTGCCCCAGTCAACCAACAGCCCGGCGTCGCCCCAGACTTTGGTAAGTGGCATATCGACCATCATCACGTCCGGCGGGTTCCCACCCTGAAGACGCGGCGGAATGATCACATCGGTGTCGGACCGGCTGATATAGGTCAGCTCTACTTTGATGTCGGGGTTGGCTGCTTCGAAAAGCGCGATGACCTCGGCCATGCCTGCGGGTTCGGCTTCGTTGCCTTTCCACGCGGTGACGTCAAGAACCGTTTCAGCAGAAGCCGCCGTCGCCGCGGCCAGAGCGATGACTGAAGTTGTGAATAATGAGCGTAACATGGTTTCCTCCCTTGTGTGGTTAGGATCGTACATTATTTTTCATTATTGTACATTAAATTTTTTATCCGAATTAGTTTGTTGATTTTATTCGGTGATTTTTCGTGTTCTGATTCTATTTTTGCCTGTTGGGCCAAACCGGCCTGTCGCCAGCGCCAGTGATATGGATTTGAGGATATAGAAATGGGGAGGTTTCTGGTTCATCTTGCCGATGCGATAATCCGCGTGGTGTGTAAAACCTATTGGCGCTATGCGGTCGGGAAGGCATCGCAAGAAACCTGTATTACCGTTGGTCGTAGGCATTCCCCGCACCACGTCCTGCCGTTGTTATGATCACCATCTTGACGGCACCTTTGGGTCCATGCTGCGTAATCTCGCCGCAGGATCGCCCAGCGTAACCCAAATCGACCGTCCAAACGTGACAACTTGCTGGCCGAGATCGATGAAAATGGTCCTAAAAGCGATCCCGAAAATGGTCCCGCAAACCTCGAAACGCGAGGTTTTCATTACGTTTCTTCACGATATCGGGGGGAATTTGGTGCCCAGGAGAGGACTCGAACCTCCACGTCCATACAGACACCAGCACCTGAAGCTGGCGCGTCTACCATTCCGCCACCTGGGCAGGTGTCGTGATGGGCGATGTAAGGCTGGGCGCGGGCGCTGTCAACGCGATTCGGTGCGAAAAATGCGCCCAAGTGTGATCCGCGTGCAGAATCCTTTCAAATGCGCCTTGTCTGGCCATGGGTAGCTAGGTAAACCGGACCAAACAAGCAACGAGGCCACGCTATGTCTAAGCTAGTCACCATTTTCGGCGGATCCGGTTTTGTGGGGCGCTATATTGCCCGCCGCATGGCCCTTGAAGGGTGGCGCGTGCGTGTCGCTGTGCGCACAGTCAACGAGGCGATGTTTGTGCGCCCCTACGGTGTTGTCGGGCAAGTGGAACCGGTTTTTTGCAATATCCGCGATGATGCCAGCGTTGCCGCCGCGACCGCAGGTGCGGATGCGGTTGTGAACTGCGTTGGTCTGCTTGACGAAGTGGGCAAGAACACGTTTGACGCGGTGCATGCCGAAGGAGCCGAACGCATTGCCCGCATTGCCGCTGAATTGAACGTTGCGCGGATGGTGCATGTCTCGGCCATTGGTGCGGATGAAAACGCGCCAAGCGAATACGGCCGTACCAAAGCGATTGGCGAGGCCGCCGTGAAGCAGCATTTCCCGAGCGCCGTTATTTTGCGCCCATCCATCGTGTTTGGTCCCGAAGATACATTCTTTAACCGTTTTGCGGGCATGTCCCGTTTTGGCCCTGTGCTGCCGATTGTTGGTGCGGATACGCTGTTCCAGCCTGTCTATGTCGATGATATTGCGGCAGCTGCTGCCAAGGCCGTGACGGGCGATGTGGATGCTGGCACTTATGCGCTGGGCGGGCCTGATGTGCATAGCATGCGCGGTTTGATCCAAAAGATGCTGACTGTTGTGCGCCGCCGCCGTTTGGTTGTGAACCTGCCGTTCCCGATTGCGCGACTGATGGCATGGGGTTTTGGTGTCGGACGGACATTGTCATTGGGTCTGGTGAAAGGGCCGATCACCAAAGATCAGGTTGCAAGCCTGACGGTTGATAATGTTGTCACCGGTGAAAACGGGCTGGTTCAGCTCGGTATCCAGCCGACCTCGCTGGATGCGGTTTTGCCGGATTACCTGTGGCGGTTCCGCCCGTCGGGTCAATATGATGCGATCAAGGAATCAGCGAAGAACCTGAAAGCCTAAGTATAGGCGATCCAAAGCAGCAACACGCCCAAGCCCAGTCTGTAAACGACATAGGGCGTGTAGCTGACCGCGCGCAACAGCCGCATCATCAACGTCAGTGCGATCAATGCTGCGATGAATGACATCCCGATGACCAAGGCGATGTCGCGTAGCGCACCAATGTCTTGCGTGCCGACCAGATCAAGGCTCAGCAGGCTTGCCGAGGCGATGATTGTCGGGATCGACATGAGCATTGAAATCCGCGCCGCCTCTGTCCTTGTATAGCCCAGCAACCGCGCGGCGCTGATCGTGATCCCCGATCTTGATGTGCCAGGGATCAGCGCGATGGCCTGCCAGATTCCCATTTTGATCGCGTCTGTTAATGTCCAGTCAGCGCCGGTTTTTTCGGCGGCACCATTTTGGTCGGCCCAATAAAGCACAAGCCCAAAGATGATCATCGTCCAGCCGATCACTGCGATCCCGCGCAGATGATCCGAAAGCCCCGTCAATTTGAGAAAAAGCCCGAAGATGACCACCGGAATCGTTGCAACGATCAGCCCCAGCGCCAGCCGCGCACCTGGCGTATCGGCCTTGCCCGTGATCAACCGGCCAAGCCCGCGCGTGGCAAGCCAGACATCAGCCCGAAAATAGAGGATCACCGCCAATAGCGTGCCGACATGGGCTGCGACGTCGATCATTTGGCCTTGGTCATCCATCCCAGTCAGCGAGGGCAGCAGAATAAGATGCCCCGAAGATGACACCGGCAGAAACTCGGTCACACCTTGGATTAGCGCGACCAGAAGGAGGTTAAATGTTGTCATCGAGATCAGCCTGCGATTCGCTTTTGCACAACCTAACCTGATGCAAAATGGGGGGAAGCAGTTAATTAAGTCCGAATCGGACATAATTTCCTAGAAATCAGACCTGAATTTGCGAAAATTCCGAAAACTTTTTGAATATAGGTCAGCATTACTGCCTTTTCATTTCTGGCGCGCTATCTTACAAGGTGGTTCGCTCTGTAATACGGGAGGACGGCGTATGGCTGGCCAGAAGATGCTGAAATTTGTTGCTGTAGACCGCGAGATGCCTCAAAAGCGTCCGCCAAATCTGCGCAAGCAGGATTTTGGTGAAATCTATGCGGAGTTTGCTGCGGCCAAAGCCGAAGAGCAAGCCAGTCGCTGTTCGCAATGTGGTGTGCCCTATTGTCAGTCACATTGTCCGCTGCACAACAATATTCCTGATTGGCTGCGTCTGACCGCCGAAGGGCGTCTGCAAGAGGCCTATGAAATCAGTCAGGCCACAAATACTTTCCCCGAAATCTGCGGCCGCATCTGCCCCCAAGACCGCCTGTGCGAAGGCAATTGCGTGATCGAGCAATCCGGCCACGAGACAGTCACCATTGGTGCCGTTGAGAAATACATTACTGATACGGCATTTGCCGAAGGCTGGGTCAAGCCGATCGCGCCAAGCATGGAACGCACTGAAAGCGTTGGCATCATTGGCGCAGGCCCCGGCGGTCTGGCTGCGGCGGATATGCTGCGCCGTCAGGGCGTGCAGGTCACTGTTTATGACCGCTATGATCGCGGTGGCGGTTTGATGACCTACGGCATCCCTGGCTTTAAGCTGGAAAAAGACGTGGTCATGCAACGCATGGCGCAGCTTGAAGACGGCGGCGTTGAATTTGTCCTGAATTGCAATGTTGGCGAAGATCTGTCGTTCGACGCGATCCGCGGCAAACATGATGCGGTCCTGATTGCGACAGGTGTCTACAAGACCCGCGATCTGCCCGATTCAGACGCCGAAGGCATCGTGAATGCGATTGATTTCCTGACTGTCAGCAACCGCATCGGGTTTGGTGACACAGTGCCCGAATTCGAAAGCGGCGAATTGAACGCTGCTGGCAAGCGTGTCGTCGTGATCGGCGGCGGTGATACCGCGATGGACTGTGTGCGCACATCCATCCGCCAAGGCGCAACCAGCGTGAAATGCCTGTATCGCCGTGACCGTGCCAACATGCCTGGTTCGCAACGCGAAGTGCAAAACGCCGAAGAAGAAGGCGTTGAATTTGTCTGGCTTGCGGCCCCTGACGGGTTTGAAGGTGAACCTGTTACCGGCGTTAAGGTGCAGAAAATGCGGCTTGGCGCGCCCGATGTGTCGGGTCGTCAGGCCCCAGTTGTGATCGAAGGCGCGGATTATGTCGAACCTGCGGAACTTGTGATCAAGGCGCTTGGCTTTTCGCCCGAAGACATCCCCAAGCTTTGGGGTGTTGACGGGCTGGAAGTGACCCGCTGGGGCACGATCAAAGCGGAATTCGAAACCGGCGCGACCAGCCTTGATGGCGTGTTTGCTGCGGGTGATATCGTGCGCGGTGCCTCGCTTGTCGTTTGGGCGATCCGCGACGGGCGCGACAGTGCCGCTGCAATTCTGAACTACCTCAGTGAATCTGCCGCCGTCGCTGCCGAATAACCGCCGCCAACTCAGCATACTGACCTGAAAGGTTATGCCATGATGAAGCCATTGATGACCCTCGCGCTATTGACGCTGGCCAGCCCAGCGGTCGCGCAGCAAAACTTTGCCGCGCCCGAAGGCTGCGAAGCAAAGCTGACCGTGCAGCAAAAGGGCTGTGTCATGGTGAATATCTGGACATGCGAAGCCGATAATGCGGGCGACCAGTGGATTGCCCTGAT
The DNA here is from genome assembly GCF_900115105.1 of Yoonia tamlensis. GTDB lineage: Bacteria > Pseudomonadota > Alphaproteobacteria > Rhodobacterales > Rhodobacteraceae > Yoonia > Yoonia tamlensis. The sequence goes on along the minus strand of NZ_FOYP01000002.1, from coordinate 130,633 downwards.
CGGGCAGGCCGGTGTTTTCAGCGTGCAACGAGTGGACCGCGAATTCCAGTGGATGGAAACCTATTCGGTGCTTGGCAACGAAACATTGGTTGAACCGGTGCCGGACCCGTCGTCATTGACCGAATTATTCGCAAATCAGGTTGATACTTGGGATTTCACAATCACCAAAGAAACTGGCGATGAGCGCAATGTCGGCTTTGACTTGCTGACCGGCGAAAGCGTCGAGATTGATGGCGAAACCCTGCTGATGACTGAATTTCAGGGGCAAACGCTGGACGCAGATGGCAACATCCTTGATGCCAGCAATGGCCGTCAGTTTGTCAGCGAAACGCATCGTTTGTTCTTTTACGGGCAGTCATGGCAGGCTGAAACGCCGGACCAGATTATCGATATGTCGCCGCTTGAATTCATCTATCCAGGCGAGCCGGGGTTCTTTGCTGCGCAACCAAAGTTTGAATGCAATGAAATCGAAACGAGCTATCGTCCATGAGGTATCTGATTGCTTTTTTATTGCTTGCAGGGCCGCTGGTCGCGCAGGACAATCCGGCGAGGTTTAGCCTGCCTGCGGGCTGCACCGCCTATCTGACAACCCAAAACGCAAGCTGCGAAGTGGAGCACCTTTTCACCTGCGACGCTGATCCGGCGGGCCACCAACAACGCGTGACGCTTGATGAACAAGGCATGGTTTTCCTGGGCGTCATCGACGCCGAAGCCCAATGGATCGACAGCTTTCATGCGATTGACGGGTTTAACGAATGGCTGTTGCCCGATCCGGCCAACCCCGCATCAATTTCCGAACTGCTGGCCAATGGTGTCGACCATTATGATTTCCACACGCAGACCGACAAATACGGGGCGTTCAATTTTGTAGGCAGCGACCGGTTAACGGGGCGTGAAGTCACTATTGATGGCGTGACATTGCTCGAAACTGCGTTTGAAATTACGGCCATGGCATCCAACGGCACGGTCATCTGGACAAATGCCGGCAATGAATATGTCAGCCCCGAATGGCGCCGCTTCTTTGGCGGCATTGGCGCAATCACATCTGAATACGGCGAAGATCCCTATGACCACCGCCCTGTCGAATTCATCTTTCCCGGCGAGCCGGGTTTTCTAAGCACGCGGCCAAAGCACGGCTGCGGGGTTGCGATCTCATCCGCACCACTTTCTGAGGAGACTACCTATGACTACCTATGATCAAGCTTGGGTCGCGGCTGAGGAAGCTAAGCGCAAATGGATGACCGAAAACGGTCTTTATGCTGACGAAGATGAACATTCATCTTGCGGTGTTGGCCTTGTTGTCGCCATTGACGGCACCCCGTCGCGCGGCGTTGTCGAAAACGGTATTGATGCGCTCAAGGCGATTTGGCACCGCGGTGCGGTTGATGCCGATGGCAAGACAGGTGACGGCGCGGGTATCCACGTGCAAATCCCCGGTCAGTTCTTTCAAGACCAGATCCGCCGCACAGGTCATGAACCCAAAGAAGGCGAAAAAATCGCTGTGGGTCAGGTGTTCTTGCCGCGCACCGACTTTGGTGCCCAAGAACGCTGCCGGACGATCGTTGAATCCGAGGTGCTGCGCCTTGGCCACTATATCTATGGCTGGCGCCATGTGCCGGTAAACACAGAATGTCTGGGCGAAAAGGCAAACGCCACCCGCCCCGAGATCGAACAGATCCTGATCCGCTGCGAAAAAGACATTGATGACGAACAATTCGAGCGCGAGCTGTACATCATCCGCCGCCGTATCGAAAAAGCGGCAGCCGCTGCGCAGATCAACGGGGTCTATATCTGTTCGCTGTCGTGCCGGTCGATCATCTATAAAGGCATGATGCTGGCCGAACAGGTCGCGGAATTCTATCCCGACTTGATGGACGAACGGTTTGAATCGGCCTTTGCAATCTATCACCAGCGCTATTCAACCAACACATTCCCGCAGTGGTCACTGGCACAGCCGTTCCGCATGCTGGCCCATAACGGCGAGATCAACACGCTCAAGGGCAACATCAACTGGATGAAATCCCACGAGATCCGCATGGCGTCGGGTGCATTCGGCGACAAGGCCGAAGATATCAAACCGATCATTCCGTCAGGGTCATCCGACTCTGCGGCGCTTGATTCCGTGTTCGAAGTCTTGGTGCGCGCGGGCCGTAATGCGCCGATGGCCAAGACGATGCTGGTCCCCGAAGCATGGGCACAGCAAGCGTCAGAAATGCCGCAGGCATGGCAAGACATGTACGCCTATTGCAATGCCGTGATGGAGCCATGGGACGGCCCCGCCGCGCTGGCAATGACCGACGGGCGCTGGGTCTGTGGCGGGCTTGACCGCAACGGGCTGCGCCCATTGCGCTATGTTGTGACAGGTGACGGCCTGCTGATCGCCGGATCCGAGGTTGGCATGGTTCCGATCAACGAAGCAACCGTTGTCGAAAAAGGCGCGCTTGGCCCTGGCCAGATGATTGCGGTCGATATGAAAACCGGCAAGCTGTTCCGCGACACAGAAATCAAGGACGCGCTTTCGATTGCCCAGCCGTTTGGCGAATGGATTGAAAAAGTTGTCGATCTGTCCGACCTGATGGGTGATGTGCCTGAATCGACGTTGTTTGCGGGTGATGAATTGCGCCAACGGCAGGTTGCGGCCGGCTACTCAATCGAAGACCTTGAACAGGTACTCGCGCCGATGGCCGAAGACGGCAAGGAAATGATCGCGTCGATGGGCGATGATACACCGTCGGCGGTGCTTTCAAGTGTCTATCGCAATTTGTCGCATTTTTTCCGTCAGAACTTTAGCCAAGTGACCAACCCGCCGATCGACAGCCTGCGCGAAACCCGCGTGATGTCGCTCAAGACGCGGTTTGGCAATTTGAAAAACGTGCTGGATGAAAACTCGTCGCAGGCTGAAATTCTTGTGCTTGAAAGCCCGTTTGTGTCCAACGGCGAATTTGACGAAATGGTCAGCCACTTTGGTGGCAACGTGGCCTTTATTGATTGTACATTTGCGCCCGGTCGCGCCGCGCTTTCCGAAGGGCTACAGCGTATCCGCGAAGAGGCAGAGGATGCCGTGCGCTCTGGTGCGGGCCATCTTGTGCTGACTGATCAGCATCAAAATGTCGACCGCGTGCCAATGCCGATGATCCTTGCGACATCTGCGGTGCATTCGGGGTTAACCGGCAAGGGGCTGCGCACCTTCTGTTCGATCAATGTCCGCTCTGCCGAATGTATTGACCCGCATTATTTCGCGGTGCTGATCGGCTGTGGCGCAACAACGGTGAACGCCTATCTTGCGCAGGATTCAATTTCGAACCGTGTTGAACGCGGCCTGATCGAAGGCACCCTGGCCGAGGCCGTTGGCCGTTACCGCAACGCGGTTGACGCAGGGCTTCTCAAAATCATGGCCAAGATGGGGATTTCGGTGCTGTCATCGTATCGCGGTGGCCTGAACTTCGAGGCCGTGGGCCTGTCACGGGCGATGGTTGCCGAATTCTTCCCGGGTATGCAAAGCCGCATTTCGGGGATCGGGACCAATGGTATCCAGAACAAGCTGGAAGAAGTCCACGCGCGCGGTTGGAAAAACCCGTCGGATATTTTGCCAATAGGCGGCTTTTACAAGGCGCGCCGGTCAGGCGAAAAACACGCGTGGGAAGCCCAAACAATGCATCTGCTGCAAGCGGCCTGTAACAATGCGTCCTATGCTTTGTGGCAGCAATATAGCAAAGCCATGCAGGCAAATCCGCCGATCCATCTGCGTGACCTGCTGGCGATCAAACCAATGGCCAAACCGGTGCCGATCGAAGAGGTCGAAAGCATCACTGCGATCCGCAAACGGTTTGTCACACCCGGCATGTCGCTTGGCGCGCTATCGCCAGAGGCACACCGGACATTGTCCATTGCGATGAACCGTATTGGCGCAAAATCGGATTCCGGTGAAGGCGGCGAAAGCCCGGATGATTTCACGCCAGAACCAAACGGCGATAACGCATCCGCCAAGATCAAACAGGTGGCATCGGGGCGCTTTGGCGTGACCGCCGAATATCTGCTGGCCTGCGAAGAGCTGGAAATCAAGGTCGCCCAAGGTGCCAAACCCGGCGAAGGCGGGCAATTGCCCGGCATGAAGGTCACCGACCTGATCGCGAAGCTGCGCCATTCGACCAAAGGCGTGACCCTGATTTCACCGCCACCGCACCATGATATCTATTCGATCGAAGACCTTGCGCAGCTGATCTATGATCTCAAACAGATCAACCCGATCTGTAAGGTCACGGTGAAACTGGTTGCGGCGTCTGGCGTTGGCACTATTGCCGCCGGTGTGGCCAAGGCCAAGGCCGATATCATCCTGATTTCAGGGCATAACGGCGGCACTGGCGCGTCTCCGGGTACGTCGATCAAATACGCGGGTCTGCCGTGGGAAATGGGCCTGACCGAAGCGCACCAAGTGCTGGCAATGAACAACCTGCGCGAGCGGGTCACATTGCGCACCGATGGCGGTCTGCGTACCGGTCGCGATATCGTCATGGCTGCGATGCTGGGTGCCGAAGAATACGGCATCGGGACTGCGGCGTTGATCGCGATGGGCTGTATCATGGTGCGTCAGTGCCAGTCGAACACCTGTCCGGTCGGGGTCTGTACCCAAGACGACAAACTGCGTGGCAAGTTCACCGGAAACGCGGATAAGGTTGTGAACCTGATCACCTTCTACGCCACCGAAGTGCGCGAAATCCTTGCCAGCATCGGCGCGCGATCCTTGGATGATGTGATTGGCCGTGCGGATCTGCTGACCCAAGTCAGCCGCGGGTCGGCGCATCTGGATGATCTGGACCTGAACCCGATGCTGATCACGGTCGATGGCGCTGAAAAGATCACCTATGACCGCAACAAGCCGCGCAATGCCGTGGATGACACGCTGGATGCACAAATCGTGCAGGACGCTGCGCGCTTCCTTGGCGAAGGTGAAAAGATGCAGCTGGACTACGCGGTGCAAAACACATTGCGGACCATCGGCACACGCACGTCGAGCCATATCGTCAAGAATTTCGGCATGCGTAACGATCTGCAACCCGACCACCTGACAGTGAAATTGCGCGGCTCTGCCGGGCAATCGCTGGGCGCTTTCGCTGCGCCGGGGCTCAAGCTCGAGGTGTCGGGCGATGCCAACGACTATGTTGGCAAGGGCCTGTCGGGCGGCACGATTGTTGTGCGTCCGCCTATGGTCAGCCCCTTGGTCGCTGCCGACAACACGATCATCGGCAACACCGTGCTTTATGGTGCGACAAACGGGTATTTGTTTGCTGCGGGGCGCGCAGGCGAACGGTTTGCGGTGCGTAACTCTGGTGCGACCGTCGTGATCGAAGGCTGCGGCACAAACGGTTGCGAATACATGACCGGCGGTGTTGCCGTGATCCTTGGGTCTATCGGTGCCAACTTTGGTGCGGGTATGACAGGCGGTATGGCCTATCTTTACGACCCGAAAGGCGAAGCAGCGCATCTGATCAACATGGAAACGCTGGTGACAAACCCTGTCACTGTGGATCACTGGGTTGACCAGCTCAAATCGCTGATCGAACGGCATGGTGCGGAAACAGGCAGCCGCAAGGCCGCCGACATCTTGCAGCATTGGGAACAGGAAAAAGACAACTTTATCCAAATCTGCCCCAAAGAAATGCTCGTGCATCTCAAGCACCCGCTGAGCATCGAGAGCGCGGCGATCCCTGCCGAATAAAAACAACGCCCCTGCGCAGAATTTTGCGCGGGGGCGACCCATCGCTTGACCATGCAACCAAGCTCGTGGCTTATGGACCCGATGGCAGAGCGCAAGAACACACCCAAAAAGAAAGCTGCACCCAAAAGCCGCAGCACCCGCAAGAAACAGCCTAGCCTTGTTGAACGGGGCTGGTTCTGGCTGCGCCGTGTTATCTGGGGCGCGTGCTTTGCGGTGCTTGGATTTGTGCTATTGGCAACGTTGGTTTATGCGGTCGTGCCGCCGCCCACGACACCCTATATGCTATCAGAGCGCGCGCGCATCGGATCAATCAAATACGATTGGACACCGATCGAACAAATTGCGCCGGTGATGGCGCGTTCTGCTGTTGCTGCCGAAGATGCAAATTTCTGCCTGCATTGGGGGCTTGATGTGAATGCCATTCGTGATGCGATGGATCGCGGGCGCGGCGGCGCATCAACGATTTCACAGCAGGTGATCAAGAACACATATCTGTGGCACGGGCGCAGCTGGCTGCGCAAAGCCATCGAAGCGCTTTGGACACCGCTGTCAGAAGCCGTCTGGAGCAAGCGGCGTATTCTTGAGCTATATCTGAATATCGCCGAATTCGACGAGGGCGTTTTTGGCGTGCAGGCTGCGGCAGGGCATTACTTCGGGGTGGATGCCGCGGATCTGACACCGACACAGGCGGCCCGTTTGGCCGCAATTCTGCCTGCGCCGAAATCCCGATCGGCATCAAACCCCAGCCCGTTTGTGCGCGATCGAACACGCGCGATCATCAGCGGCGCGCAAACAATCGCGGCGGATGGCCGCGCGGAGTGTTTCGAAAATTGATCCTGCCATTGATCCGGACGGTCGGTTGCGGCATTGAGAGTAAAACCGATTTGTGAGCCCGTCATGAACACCCTGTATCATTACCCGTTGTCCCCGTTTTCGCGCAAAGTGCGGCTTTGCCTTGCCGAAAAGAAGATCGAGGTCGCGCTGGTCGAGGAACGTTACTGGGAACAGGACGCCGATTTCTTGCGCCGCAACCCTGCGGGCAAAATTCCGGTGCTTAAGATGGATGGCCGGACAATGGCCGATAGCACGGCAATCTGCGAATACCTTGAAGAAACGCAGCCAACCCCTGCGCTATTGCCACGCGACGCAGGCGCACGTTACGAGGCGCGCCGGATTGTGGGCTGGTTTGACGACAAATTCTATCACGAGGTCACCAGCAAGCTGATCGGCGAACGGGTCTACCGCAAGGTCATGGGCACCGGCTATCCCGATAGCGCCAATGTCAAAGCGGGCGCGCGGGCGATCAAATACCATCTCGACTATCTGACCTATCTGCTCGAGGATCGGCGCTGGCTGGCGGGCAATGAAATGTCGCTTGCCGATTTTGCAGCAGCGGCGCATCTGTCGTGCCTTGATTACACCAGTGACGTCGATTGGAATCGCTCTGACGCGGTGAAAGACTGGTACGCCAAGATCAAATCCCGTCCGGCGTTCCGGTCACTGCTTGCCGATGAGGTTCCGGGCTTTCAACCCGCTGCACATTACGCCGATCTGGATTTCTAGCGCGGGTGAAACAGCGCCTGATCACCTATGCCCAAGAGGCCGGATTTGCCAAGGTTGGCATTTGCCGCCCCGATGCGGTGCCTCAAATTGCGGAACGGCTGGCGGCCTTTGTTGACGCAGGCATGCATGGGCAGATGGGCTGGATGGCCGAACGGATGCATTGGCGCGGCAACCCCGCCGCGCTTTGGCCCGAAGCGAAATCCGTGATCATGCTGGCCGAACCCTATACGCCCGAACACGACCCGCTTGCGGTTCTGGAACAGCCAGACCGCGCTGCGATCAGCGTTTATGCACAGGGTCGCGATTACCACGATATCGTGAAAAAGCGGCTCAAGAATGTAGGGCGCTGGCTGATCGCACAGGTGCCAGACGCGCAAATCAAGGTCTTTGTCGATACCGCTCCCGTGATGGAAAAACCGCTGGCACAGGCTGCGGGTCTGGGGTGGCAGGGCAAGCATACCAATGTTTTGGGCCGCGATCTTGGGTCATGGTTTTTCTTGGGTGCGATTTTCACGACCGCGGAGCTTGAACCCGACAGCGCCGAAGTCAGCCATTGCGGCAGCTGCACGGCCTGCCTTGATATCTGTCCGACGGCGGCGTTTCCGGCGCCTTATCAGCTCGACCCGCGGCGCTGCATTTCTTATCTGACGATCGAACACAAAGGGCCGGTTGACGCGGAATTGCGCGGACTGATGGGAAACCGGATTTATGGCTGCGATGATTGTTTGGCGGTATGCCCGTGGAACAAATTCGCACGCGAAGGGCGTGATGCGCGTTATGCCGCGCGCGAGGACCTGATCGCGCCGCCCTTGGCCGCGCTTGCCGCATTGGATGATACGGCGTTTCGCGCGCAGTTTTCGGGATCACCGATCAAACGGATCGGGCGCGACCGCTTTGTGCGCAATGTGGCCTATGCTATTGGCAATTCGGGCGATGCCAGCCTTGCGGCCGCCGTCGCCCCTTTGGTCGATGATCCGGACCTTGCGGTCGCGGATGCGGCGCGTTGGGCGCTGGACCGGCTAGGCGGCGTTGCGGCGCACGGATGCGAATGAGACCAAGCGCCGTTTCTTTTCGTCCCAAAGATCAAGGCTCGCGCATTTCACGCTTTGCAGCATGGTCAGGCGGCTGACCTGCACCAGTTCTTTGTGATCGTTCAGCACTTCGGTCAATCGGTAGAACGGGATGCGGCTATACAGGTGATGCACATGGTGGATGCCGATATTGGCGGTAAACCAGCGCAGGATGGGCGGCAGGTCATAGTGAGAACTGCCGTGCAGCGCGGCCTCGTGCAGCAGCCAGTCTTCTTCATTTTCCCATGTGGTGGTTTCAAACTGGTGCTGAACGTAGAATAGCCAAACACCAACCGAAGCCGCAATCAGCGTTGTTGGCAAAAACACCAAGAACAGCGCCTGAAACCCGCCGAAATAGACAATAACGCTGAGCGCGATGGCGATGGCGGCATTGGTGCCCATTGCGCTGATCCAGTATTTCTTGCCCTGATCCATCAGCCCAAGCGGCAGGCGGTTTTGCAGGAAAAACAAATAGGTCGGGCCAACGCCAAACATCACGATCGGGTGCCGGTAGGCGCGGTACAAGAACCGGCCAAAGGGCGTGCGCTGGTGGTATTCTTCGACCGTTAGGGTCATCACATCGCCAATGCCACGGTGATCAAGATCGCCTGCGTGGCTATGGTGGATCGAATGGGTGCGCCGCCACACGTCATAGGGGGTCAATGTGACCACGCCTAAAACGCGGCCGACCCAATCGCTGACCGTGCGGTTGCCATAGAATGATCCGTGGCCGCAATCGTGCTGGATGCAAAACAGGCGCAGCAGGAAACACCCGTTCAGCGCCGAGATCAGGAATGCGCCAATATAGCTGTATTGCGCGACCCAGCATGCCAGCACCCAAAGCCCGACAAAGGGAAAGAGGCTGACCGCGAGTTCAAACGTGCTGCGCATGCTGTTGGGTTCGCGGTAAGCGGCCAGAATGCGCACCCAATCGCGGGCGTTTTCGGGTTTTGGTGCGCTTGTCGCGGCAAGGATATCTTTGGGCATAGGGTGCTTCTTATTGTGACTATGTATCGGATAGCTTAACGCCGAGCGATAGCAAGCAATAAAGGCTTCATTGTGTTGGTGCACAGCCCTAAGGTGCCTAAAAGGATACAAACATGCAGCCGTTGCGCGGAATTCTACTTAAGGTCATGTCGGTCACGATGTTCATGGGCATGTCCAGCCTGATCAAGGCCGCATCGACAGATGTGCCGCCGGGAGAGGCTGTGTTTTTCCGGTCATTCTTTGCGATTCCGGTTATTTTGGGCTGGCTTGCGATCCGAGGAGAGCTGAAAAGCGGCTGGAAAACCGCCAACCCGATGGGGCATTTTTGGCGCGGGCTGGTCGGCACAACGGCGATGGGGCTGGGGTTTACCGGTCTTGGCCTGCTGCCGTTGCCCGAAGTAACCGCAATCGGCTATGCCGCGCCGCTTTTGGTGGTGGTATTTGCAGCGATGTTTTTGAACGAACAGGTGGGGATTTTCCGACTGTCGGCAGTGGCTTTGGGGATGATCGGCGTCTTGATCGTGCTTTCGCCTCGGCTTTCTGTGGGGGCTTCGCTTGGCACGTCCGAAACATTGGGCGCGGTGGTTGTGCTGATGGGGGCCGTGATGGCAGCACTGGCGCAAGTATTTGTGCGCAAACTGGTCGCCACCGAAGGCACGGCAGCAATTGTGTTCTGGTTCAGCATCACATCCGCGCTGCTTGCGCTGCTTACACTTCCTTGGGGTTGGGCCCTACCTTCAACGGCTGCGGCAACCATGCTGGTTATGGCGGGATTGCTGGGCGGTTTGGGGCAGATTTTCCTGACATCCAGCTATCGCTACGCCGATGCGTCGCTTGTCGCGCCGTTTGATTACAGTTCAATGATTCTGGCGTTGGGCATCGGCTATTTCATCTTTGATGAAGTCCCGACCGGAACCATGATTCTTGGCGCCGCAGTGGTTATTCTTGCGGGCGTTCTGATTATCTGGCGCGAACACCGGCTTGGCCTGCAACGTGCGCAGCAGCGCAAGGCCACAGGCAATATCGGCAGCTAGCCCAACGAAAACTTGCGCATGAAGTTTGCCATCTTGCGTGCCAACCCCGGCGCTGTTTGCGGCACATCAAGCGCCGCCTCGGCGTATAAGGCCCAAAGATCAGGCGCAATTTCAGGATTGATACTTTCAGGTAGCACAAGCGGCGTGCCGCCCTTGGGCTCCAGAAATCGTAACGGCACCTGAAACGGAAGCGAGCCGCGCGGACGCGCGATAACCTTTTGATGCAGCCTCGAAATCTGGCGAATTGGCGCATCGCAGTCTTCGACCTTCAGCCGGTGCTTGCGGTAAGATCCGGTGTCCCAGTTGATCAGGCAGGTTGCGAATATCTGGTCATCATTGGGATGGGCCGGCAGCGGCGCCGGCGATTCCAGATGCTGCGCCGGATTGCTGCGGTAGAACGCGTGAACTGCCACCGCGAAATCACATTCGGGCTGGTTCAGCATCCACGTAACAAGCGGGTTATGGCTTGCAAACCGCGCCCGCCTAATGGTGTCGAGCCATAGGTCTTGGGGGGCGGATTTCAGGATTTTGCGGAGCGCGCGTTCGAAAGACGTCGCGCCCGATGACGGGCCCACATGGGGCTTGGATGGTACGAGGTTCATGGGAGTACTACACTGGTTAAGAGGCGGGTCGTTACACTGGTTAAGGGTCTATTCTGCCACAAAAAGCGGGCCGAATTTTGGCGGAGACATGGCAAATGCCTAAAATGTGATCAATTTTAGAAAACTTTGATCGACCGCCGCGGCGTGATTTTTGTCAAAGCTGTGCTATACTACCAGCCCATAAAGGAGGGACTGATAATGAAGCATCTTCTTGATAAGCGCGATCGGCCGACCCAAATTACGACAAACCGGCTGTTCGCGGTGGCGCAAAGCAAAAGGCCAAGCTTGCAAAGCTTGACCCTTCAGCGCCGTACACGGGCGCGTATCGGTGACGGTCTGGCGCACGCTTACCGCACGCCAAAACCTGTGCAACCCTAGCTGCGCACCAGTTTTTCGTAATCTTGTGCAATTTCGCGGGTCAGATCGCCGACCTCGAACGTATAGTCGCCGATCTGGCCGACGGGTGTGACTTCGGCGGCGGTGCCGGTCAGCCAGCATTGTTCAAAATCGGCCAATTCTTCGGGCATGATCCGGCGAACGTGGACCTTGATGCCTTTTGCCTCGAGCATGGCAATCACCGTCTGGCGCGTGATCCCGTTCAGGATTGCATCAGGATCGGGGGTGTGGACTTCGCCGTCCTTGACGAAAAAGATATTCGCGCCGGTCGCTTCGGCCACATAACCACGGTAATCCATGAAAAGCGCGTCTGAACAGCCTTTGGCTTCGGCGGCATGTTTGGACATGGTGCAGATCATATACAGACCAGCCGCCTTGGCCGCTGTCGGGATGGTTTCGGGTGACGGGCGTTTCCATTTCGCGATGTCAAGCTTGGCGCCCTTCATCTTGGCGTCGCCGTAATAGGCGCCCCATTCCCACGCAGCAACAGCCATGCGCACAGGGTTGCGATTGGAGGCAACCCCCATATCCTGTCCGGCTCCGCGCCATGCAACAACGCGCACATAGGCGTCAGTCCAGCCGTTGGCCGCAAGCACATCGTATTTTGCTTTTTCGATTTCTGCGACGGTATAGGGAATTTCCATATCCAGAAGCTTGCCGGATTTGAGCAGGCGTTCGGAATGTTCGACCGATTTGAAAATCTTGCCCTCGTAGCAACGTTCCCCTTCGAACACGGAAGAGGCATAGTGCATGGCGTGGCTCAGGATGTGGACATTGGCATCGCGCCAGTCAACCAATTGACCATCCATCCAAATTTTTCCGTCACGGTCATCATATGCATCTGCCATCGTTGCCTCCTTGGAGATTTGCATTTATTACGGCAATAGGTCCGGATTGGACATAAAATTGCGCATTTTCGGGAATTCGCTAACAGTTGATTCTTGGAATGTCAATAAAGCTGACGTATTGTGGCCTGAACACGAGGGGGTAAGCACATGAGCGACGGACCACAGGCACAGACCGGGCAAAGCCTTTTGTTCCTGACCGACGAGCAATTGCGCAAAGGCATCGAGGCGATGTTTTTCGCCTACCGTGGCTTTACCGCTGATCCCGACCGGATTTTGGCTGAGAAATCCTATGGCCGCGCGCATCACCGTGCGATCCATTTTATCCACCGCAGCCCAGGCACGACCGTCAATAATCTCTTGTCGATTCTGGGTGTTACAAAACAATCGCTGAATCGTGTGTTGCGTACATTGATCGAAGACGGTTTGGTGGCCAGCACGGTTGGCAAGAAAGACAAGCGCGAACGGCATTTGCATTTGACGGCGGACGGTGCGGTGCTGGAACGTGCCTTGTCCGATGCGCAGCGTGACCGTATGCGCGCCGCTTACCGCAAGGTCGGGCCTGATGCGGTCGCCGGATTCCGGCAGGTGCTGGAGGCAATGATGGATGATCAAACCCGCCACCATTTTGAGGCGATGAAGGAACGGACCGAATGAAGGCTGACGACGCGCACCTGCTGATTGTTGACGACGACGAGCGCATTCGCAGCCTGTTGCGCAAATTTCTGGTGCGTAGCGGGTTTTTGGTGACAACCGCGCGCGATGCCGCCCATGCGCGGCGGATTCTGTCGGGTCTCGAGTTTGATCTGATTGTGCTTGATGTGATGATGCCCGGCGAAGACGGGGTGACGCTGTGCCGCGATCTGCGCCACAAGCTGACGACGCCCATCATGTTGCTAACCGCCAAGGCTGAAACGGATGACCGGATTTCGGGGCTTGAAGCCGGAGCAGATGATTATCTGGCCAAACCGTTCGAGCCCAAAGAACTGTTGCTGCGCATCAACGCGATTTTGCGCCGCGTCCCCGAGCCCGAACCCGCTGTGGTTTTGCCCAAGGTGATGCATATGGGCCCCGTGCGCTATGATATTGAACGCGCGGAAATGTGGCGGGGCGCCGATCTTGTGCGGCTGACCGCCACCGAAAGCCAGCTGATGCGCATTTTTTCAGCCAGCCCTGGCGCGCCGATTACCCGCGCGCAATTGGTCGAGGAGTTGAGCCGGTCGGGCGGGCAGACCCAAGAACGCGCGGTCGACGTGCAAATCACCCGCCTACGCCGCAAGATCGAGGTCGATCCGAAACAGCCGCGCTATCTGCAAACGGTGCGCGGCGCGGGATATATGCTTGCGCCCGAGTGAGTAGCCGGGAGGTTGCGCCGCCTCCGGCGGGAGTATTTGAGGGAAAAAAGAAGTAGGGGCGAAAATGGCCACCGCATTGATAACCCATGATGCCTGTTATGATCATGTAACTCCCCCTGGCCATCCTGAACAGGTGGCGCGGCTGGACGCCGTTTTGGGCGCGCTAGCGGATTTGGACTTGAATCGCGTCAAAGCCCCGTTGGTCGCAGAAGATGACCTGCTGCGCGCCCATCCAAAGGCGCATGTTGATGCGATCAGGCGCGCGGCGCCCGAAAGCGGATGGCGGTCGCTGGACGCCGATACCCATATGTCTGTCGGCACATTGCAGGCAGCCTTCCGCGCGGCCGGTGCCGGTGTGCGCGCGGTTGATATGGTGATGGCGGGGGATGCCGCCAATGCTTTTGCTGCGACACGCCCGCCGGGCCACCATGCCGAACGTGAAACAGCCATGGGGTTCTGTTTCTTTGGCAATATCGCGATTGCTGCGAAATATGCGCTGGACCATCACGGGTTGGACCGTGTGGCGATTGTTGATTTTGATGTGCATCACGGCAATGGCACCCAAGATCTGGTCGAAGATGACCCGCGTATTCTGTTTTGTTCGACCCACCAGTCGCCGCTGTATCCGGGCACGGGGGCGGCGCATGAAACGGGCGTTGGTAACGTGTTGAACGTGCCCTTGCCTGATGGCACCGGATCAGATGTATTCCGCGCGGCGATGGAAAAGCAGGTGTTTCCACGGGTCGCGGCGTTTTCTCCGCAACTTCTGCTGATTTCCGCCGGATTTGATGCACATGAAGATGATCCATTGGCGGGGATGAAGCTGCGTAGTGCGGACTTTGCATGGGTGACGGCCCGTCTGTGCGATATTGCAGATGAACATTGCGGCGGGCGCGTTGTGTCTATGCTGGAAGGTGGCTATGACCTAAGGGCATTGGGTGACGCCGCGCGTGCCCACGTTGCTGTATTAGAGGAAAGAGGCCGATGAGCACGCCAGTCGAAGAAATGAGCTTTGAAGACGCGATGAAAGAGCTGGAGGCCGTTGTCGGCCAGCTTGAGCGCGGCGAAGTCGCGCTGGACCAGTCCATTGCGCTTTATGATCGCGGTGCACAGCTAAAGGCGCGTTGCGAGGCGCAGTTGAAAGAGGCCGAAGAAAAGGTCGCCAAGATCACATTTGGCGAAAACGGTGCCCCAAAAGGGACCGCGCCGCTGGATGACTGAGACGTTTCAGAACGCGCTGAACGAGGCCGCGGCACAGGCCCAAGCATATATTGCGCAGGCACTGGCAGGCCAGACCGGCAGCATCGCACAGGGCATGATTTATGCGACCCAAGGCGGCAAGGCGATGCGCGCGTTTCTGGTGCTGGAATCGGCGCGACTGCATGGGCTGACCACCGCATTGCCCGCTGCCGCTGCGATTGAATGCATGCACGCCTATTCGCTGGTCCATGATGATTTACCCTGCATGGATGACGACGATCTGCGTCGCGGTCAGCCGACTGTGCATGTGAAATGGGATGAGGCCACCGCCGTACTAGTGGGTGACGCCTTACAGGCGATGGCGTTTGATTGTGTCTTGCATGTTGATGCCACCGCTGAAGCGCGGATCTGTCTTGCACAGACACTTGCACAGGCATCCGGCCTGCGCGGCATGGTCGGCGGACAGGCGGCTGATATTGCCGCCGAAACAGCCGCGACCCCGCTGACGCTTGATGAAATCACCGCTTTGCAAGCCGGAAAAACGGGCGCGTTGATCAACTGGGCGGCGATGGCGGGCGCACGGATTGCACAGGCAGAGACATCGGCGCTGAAGGCTTACGGCGATGCGCTGGGCCTTGCGTTCCAGATTGCCGATGACATTCTTGACGTGACGGGTGACGCTGCCACTATGGGCAAGGCTGTCGGCAAAGACGCCGCTGCGGGCAAAGCCACGTTTGTATCGCTGCTGGGTCTTGATGGGGCGAAACGCCGCGCACATTATCTGGTACAAGAGGCCTGCGATGCGTTATCACCTTACGGCGACGACGCCGAGACGTTAAAAGAAGCCGCGCGTTTCGTGATTGCGCGGACGCACTAGAGGTAGCGACGATGACCAGCCAGCCACTTACCCCTGTCTTGGACCGTGTGAAGACGCCTGCCGATATGAAGCACCTGTCGGACGCCGAATTGCGCCAACTGGCAGATGATCTGCGGGCCGAAACCATTGCCGCTGTGTCAGTGACGGGCGGGCATCTGGGCGCGGGGCTGGGCGTCGTGGAAATGACTGTGGCACTGCATGCGGTGTTCGATGCCCCCAAAGACAAGATTATCTGGGACGTATCCCACCAATGCTATCCGCATAAAATCCTGACTGGACGGCGCGACCGTATCCGCACATTGCGCACCGAAGGCGGGCTATCGGGGTTCACCAAACGATCCGAAAGCCCCTATGATCCGTTCGGTGCGGCCCATTCCAGCACGTCGATTTCGGCAGCACTTGGTTTTGCTGTCGCGCGTGATCTGGGTGGCGAAGGTGGCGATGCGATTGCCGTAATCGGTGACGGCGCGATGTCTGCTGGCATGGCCTACGAGGCGCTTAATAACGCGGGCCATCTGGGCAAGCGGTTGATTGTGATCCTGAACGACAATGAAATGTCGATTGCACCGCCGACGGGTGCGATGTCGTCTTATCTGTCGCGACTTTACGCGGGCGAGCCGTTCCAAGAATTTAAGGCCGCCGCCAAGGGCGCAGTGTCGCTGCTTCCTGAACCGCTGCGCGAAGGGGCCAAGCGCGCCAAGGATATGCTGAAACATATGACCGTTGGCGGGACACTGTTCGAAGAGCTTGGTTTTTCCTACCTTGGCCCGATTGATGGCCACGACATGGAACAGCTTTTGTCCGTGCTGCGCACCGTCAAAGACCGCGCTGACGGCCCGATTCTGATCCATGCGATCACCAAAAAAGGCAAGGGATACGCGCCCGCAGAAGGTGCCGATGACAAAGGCCATGCGCGCGCCAAGTTTGATGTCATCACGGGCGAACAGAAAAAATCGCCCAGCAATGCGCCATCATATACATCTGTTTTTGCTGATACGCTGATGAAACTCGCGGCGGACGACCCCAAGATTTGCGCGATTACCGCCGCGATGCCCGATGGCACGGGGCTTGACCGGTTTATGAAACGCTATGCCAGCCGTTGCTTTGACGTGGGTATTGCCGAACAACACGCAGTGACATTTAGCGCAGGGCTTGCCGCTGGCGGGATGCGTCCGTTTTGCGCGCTTTATTCAACATTCCTGCAACGTGGTTACGATCAGGTTGTGCATGATGTGGCGATCCAACGCCTGCCCGTGCGCTTTGCGATTGATCGCGCGGGGCTTGTTGGCGCGGATGGCGCGACCCATGCAGGCGCGTTTGATGTGGCGTTTCTGGCGAACCTGCCGGGCATGGTCGTGATGGCCGCCGCGGACGAGGCTGAATTGGTGCGTATGGTTGCCACCGCCGCTGCCTATGATGACGGCCCCATCGCGTTCCGTTTCCCACGCGGTGAAGGTGTCGGCGTCGAGATGCCACAAAATCCGGAACTGTTGGAGATCGGCAAAGGTCGGATGATCGCAAACGGGTCGCGCGTTGCGATCCTGTCATTTGGCACCCGTCTGCAAGAGGTCACCGCCGCCTGCGAGGCCCTGTCAGCCAAAGGGATCACACCCACCGTTGCCGATGCGCGTTTTGCCAAACCGCTGGACAAGGACATGATCCTGAAACTTGCTGCCGATCACGAGGCGCTGATCTGCATCGAAGAAGGCAGTGTCGGCGGTTTCGGGTCACATGTGGCACAGCTTTTGTCGGACGAAGGTGTGTTTGACCACGGTCTGAAATTCCGGTCCATGGTGCTGCCTGATACCTTCATCGATCAGGCCAGTCCGCGTGCGATGTATGACATGGCCGGACTGAACGCTGCGGATATCGAAGCGAAGGTGCTGGATGTTCTGGGCGTGGCGACATTGGAAAAGCGGGCCTAGCGCCAGCTATTTTCCCAACTGCTCCAGCCGCTTTTCAATTGCGACCAGCTTTGCCATGACCTCGTCGCGGTGGGCGTCCGTTGCGGCGTGGTCTTCTGCGGCATGGGCGTCTTGCATGGAATTGACAATTAGGCCGACCAAAAGGTTCACAACGGCAAATGTTGTCACCATGATGAAAGGCACAAAGAACGCCCAAGCAAAGGGGTAGACCTCCATGATAGGGCGCACGATCCCCATCGACCAGCTTTCAAGCGTCATGATCTGGAACAGCGTATAGGCCGATTGGCCAAGGTCACCAAACCAGTGGGGAAAACTGTCGCCGAACAGTTTTGTGGCCATGACGGCGCCGATATAAAACACGATACCCATCAGCAAAAACACGGACCCCATGCCCGGCAACGCGGTGATGAACCCTTCGACCACGCGGCGCAGGGATGGCACCACCGAAATAACCCGCAGTACCCGCAAGATGCGCAGCGCGCGCAATACCGACATGCCGCCACCACCAGGGACCAGCGACACGCCAACAATCGCAAAATCAAAGATATTCCAGCCACCACGGAAAAACCGGTGCCCATGGGCAAACAATTTGGCTGATAGTTCAATCACAAAGATGCTCAGGCACAGGCGGTCAAGAAATGTAATGAACCCGCCAAAGCGCGTCATTACCTGACCAGAGGTTTCCAACCCGAGGATTACCGCGTTAAACACAATCACCCCGACGATCAGGTTGCGCGTCAAAGGCATGTTTAGCAAAGCTGCGGTTCTTTGGCGCAAAGTCATGGTCGGTCCTTTGGGTGCAAAATCAGGGCTGATATGCGGTCTTTGGTTGGGCGCGACAAGGGGCGTCACCGATCTTTGTGCGAAATCATGCCAATCCGGCGCGGTTTGTCCAAACCCGTGCCGACGCAACGTCATGATAGCCATGGCGCGCGGATCATCGCACCGTCCGCGCGGGAGGAATTGCAATGGCAGGTTTTATTCACATCTACCGTTGGGCGGTCTTTTTGCTGGCGGGGGGCTATGTCCTGCGGACGCTTGTCTTTGGCGGCTATGACGGATTTGGCGGACCTGCGCGCTATCTCACCGTTTGGGCGCTGTTTGCATCGTTTTTTGCGGCCAGCCGGATGATGGCCATTCAGGAAGGGCGCAGTGAAAGCCGTTGGGACGGGTTTGTGTGCATGACAGCGGTGATCAATGCGATGGTCGTGTTTTTGTTCTGGCGGCTCTATTTTGGTGATCCAACGTCGGTGACCAGCGACGGGCAATTGATGGCATGGCATCTGGAACTGTATCTGCATCTGTTCGGGCCGCTTTTGCAATTGATCGACACGATCTTTATCCACCGCAGCTATCGGCGGCTTGGCGCGGCATTCGCGTGGTTGGTTGGCGTGATTGGCACCTATGTTTTGTGGACCGAACTGGTGGTCAGCCCTACAAACGCAACGCCCGTTGGCACAGTGACAAGCGGGCTGCCCTACCGTTTCCTGAACGATCTTGAATTGCCACAACGGATGGTCTTTTACGGATCAAACATCGCGATTGCCGTGATTTTGCTGTTGTTGTTTGCCGCAATCGCTTGGGGTATCAGGCGGATTTTTCCTGCGCCAGAAGCGCCTTAAGCCCAGAACGGTAATCAGGGTAAAGCAGTTTCACCCCCAGTTCCGATTTGATCCTGTCGTTGCGCACTTTTTTACTTTCGGCGTAAAAACTGCGTGCCATAGGGGTCAGATCAGCGGTCGCAAAATCGACTGCAGGGGGCATTGGCAGGCCCAGCAGTTCCGCCGCATAGCCGATCACATCCTCGGGCGGGGCGGGGTCATCGTCGCAGACGTTATAGACAGCGCCGGGATTGGGCTGCGCCATTGAGGCGGCCAGAACTTGGGCGATGTCATCAACATGGGTGCGGCTAAAGACTTGGTTCTTTTTGATAATACGCCGCGCAGTGCCATTGCGGACTTTGGCAAAGGGGCCACGTCCGGGGCCATAGATCCCCGCAAGGCGGAAAATATGCAGTGGCAGGTCGGGGATTGCGGCCCATGCGGCCTCGGCTTTGACCCGCGCGATTCCGCGTTTGGTCGCGGGTGTCAGCGGGGTGGTTTCATCGACCCAACCGCCACCATGATCGCCATAAACGCCAGTGGTGGACAGGTAGCCAACCCATTTGAACCGATGTGCACGGGCGATGATTTCGGCCCGCAGCGCGGCAAGCACCGGATCACCTTCGGCATCGGGGGCGATTGATACCAAAAGATGCGTCGCCCGATCCAGGCTTTCTGTCATATCCGCATCTGGCCATTGCACAATTTGCGCACCATCCGCAGGTGCGGGCGCACCACGGGTCGTGCCAAGCATCTTATGCCCCTGTGGCAGCAACACCCGCCCGAGCGCCTGCGCGCTATAGCCGTACCCGAATGTCAGAACTGTATATCCCATGTGCCAGTCGTGCCGCAGTCGCCCGATAATCGCAAGCCCATGGCCATGTGCAGCTGCGCAATCTGCGCGCGGATTCGTCTGGTTTTTGCTGAAATTCATGACATAGCGCCTAATTTTTACCCAATACATTCGCTGGTGTTTGGCGGGCGGACCAGCAACAAGGAGCAATGAATTTTTGTTAAACTGTTGTAATAGAACGAAAATATTCGGAATTTGTATCGTGTGCGCACCCGGCCCAACGCAGATTTTTTGTTCAAGCCAAAAATTTACCATTTGATAAAAAATAAACCTGTGCCAAGCTGTCCCCAGAAGCCACGACAGGAAGCCAAAATGTCCAGCCCGATGACCCCCGGTATCGCCGCAGCGCGGCTACCCTCCGAGACCGTGAAAACGCATTTCGCCGATTTGCATGAACCTCTCGCGCCGCACGAAGCATCCGTTGCCGCAGACCGCTGCTATTTTTGCCATGATGCGCCCTGCATGACGGCCTGCCCGACGTCGATTGATATCCCCTTGTTTATCCGCCAGATCAGCACCGGCACCCCCGAGGCTGCGGCGAAAACGATCTTTGACCAGAATATTCTGGGCGGCATGTGCGCCCGCGTCTGCCCGACCGAAGAATTGTGTGAACAGGCCTGCGTGCGCGAAGCCGCCGAAGGCAAACCGGTTGAGATTGGCCGCCTCCAGCGCCATGCGACCGATATTTTGATGGCAAAGCAAAGCCACCCTTACAATCGCGCGGCCAGCACCGGCAAAACTGTTGCTGTGGTTGGTGCAGGGCCTGCGGGGCTTGCCTGCGCGCACCGTCTGGCGATGCAGGGCCATGATATTGTGATGTTTGATGCGCTGCCAAAATCCGGCGGCCTGAATGAATACGGGATCGCGGCCTATAAATCGACCGATGATTTCGCGGCCCGCGAAGTTGACTGGCTGCTGGGCATCGGCGGTATCACCGTTGAAAACGGCAAACGGTTGGGCGCAGAATTGTCGCTGGCCCAGCTACAGGCTGACTATGACGCGGTGTTCCTCGGGGTTGGTCTGGGCGGCGTGAATGCGCTGCGCACGGAAGGCGAAGACAAGAACGGTGTCATTGATGCCGTTGATTTCATCAAGGCGTTGCGCCAGTCCACCGATCTGACCAAGCTGCCCGTTGGTCGCGATGTCGTGGTTATCGGTGGCGGGATGACAGCCGTTGACGCCGCTGTGCAGTCAAAACTGCTGGGTGCGCTGAACGTGACCATCGCCTACCGCCGCGACCGCGACGCGATGAGCGCAAGCCCGTTCGAGCAAGACCTTGCCGCGTCGAAAGGCGTGCGGCTTTTGTTCAACGTGCAGCCCGTTGCCGTGCACGGTAATGGCGCGGTGCGCGAGATTGAATTGGAATACACAAGCGACGACGGCACCGGCCTAAAAGGCACAGGCGAAATGATCCGGCTGCCAGCGGATCAGGTGTTCAAGGCTATCGGTCAGACCCTGACGACTGATGCAGGTCTTGAACTGTCGGGTCGCAAAATCGCCGTGACAGGCGCGGGGCGCACAAGCGTTGCGGGTGTCTGGGCCGGGGGCGATTGTGCCTCGGGCGGCGATGATTTGACGGTGACCGCAGTTGCCGAAGGCCGCGATGCGGCGATGGATATTCATGCAACCTTGATGGGGAGCAACTAAGATGGCTGATCTCACAACAGAATTTTTGGGCATTAAATCACCAAACCCGTTCTGGCTGGCCTCTGCCCCGCCAACAGACAAAGAATACAACGTCCGCCGCGCCTTCG
The DNA here is from genome assembly GCF_900115105.1 of Yoonia tamlensis. Classification (GTDB taxonomy): domain Bacteria; phylum Pseudomonadota; class Alphaproteobacteria; order Rhodobacterales; family Rhodobacteraceae; genus Yoonia; species Yoonia tamlensis. Next base: position 108,855 of record NZ_FOYP01000002.1, on the reverse strand, counting down.
AGGCAGGTTGGGGTGGTGTCGTCTGGAAAACACTGGGGGCCGAAGGCCCACCCGTGGTCAACGTGAACGGCCCGCGCTATGGTGCGATTTACGGTGCCGACCGGCGTTTGCTGGGTCTGAACAATATCGAATTGATCACCGACCGCGATCTGCAAACCAACCTTGACGAAATCACGCGTGTTAAGGCCGATTATCCCGACCGCGCGATCATCGTGTCGATCATGGTGCCTTGTGAAGAAGAAGCATGGAAAGCCATCCTGCCGAAAGTCGCCGCAACCGGCGCTGACGGGATTGAATTGAACTTTGGCTGCCCGCACGGCATGGCTGAACGCGGCATGGGATCGGCTGTTGGTCAGGTGCCTGAATATATTCAGATGGTGACCGAATGGTGCAAGAAATATTATGACAAACCCGTCATCGTAAAACTGACGCCAAACATCACAGACGTGCGCAAACCGGCCCAAGCGGCCAAAGACGGCGGCGCGGATGCGGTAAGCCTGATCAACACGATCAATTCCATCACCAGCGTTGATCTTGATATCATGGCGCCACAGCCAACGATTGATGGCAAAGGCACGCATGGCGGCTATTGCGGCCCAGCCGTAAAACCGATTGCGATGAGCATGGTTTCCGAGATCGCCCGCGATCCTGGCACGCATGGTCTGCCAATTTCCGGCATCGGCGGTGTCACCACATGGCGCGATGCTGCAGAATTCATGGCGCTGGGCTGCGGCAACGTGCAGGTTTGTACGGCAGTGATGACCTATGGTTTCAAGATTGTCGAAGAGCTGATCAGCGGGTTGTCACAATGGATGGATGAAAAAGGCTACACCTCTACATCCGACTTTGTCGGTATGGCCGTCCCAAATGTGACCGACTGGCAGTATCTGAACCTGAACTACGTGGCCAAGGCCAAGATCAATCAGGATGATTGCATCAAATGCGGCCGATGCTACGCGGCCTGCGAAGACACCAGCCATCAGGCCATCGCCATGTCCGACGACCGCACATTCAGCGTGATCGACGAAGAATGCGTTGCCTGTAACCTTTGCGTTGACGTTTGCCCGATCGAAAATTGCATCACGATGGAAGCAATGACGCCGGGTGAAATTGACCCGCGCACAGGCAAGGTCGTCGAAAAGGATTATGGGAACTGGACTACCCACCCCAATAATCCTGCCAATTTTGCGGCGGAATAGACACTGATTTGGGCCTTGGCGGAAAAACTGCCAAGGCCTTTTTCGTTTACGGCTTTGGCGGCGTGAGCATCCGCCGAAATAGCGTATCAAGATAATTCATCGCATCGTCGAACGGATCATCGCCGCCCAAAACAGCCCGTACCTGCACATCGAAATCGGCATAGTGCTGCGTTGTAGACCAGATCGAAAAGATCAGGTGATAGGGGTCCACCGGCGCAATTTTTCCGGCCGCTTCCCATTTTTTGATGACCACGGCTTTTTCCGCGACAAGCGCGCGCAGATCTACGCTGAGGTGCTCTTCGATATGCGGCGCGCCTTGCAAGATTTCATTCGCAAACAGGCGGCTTTCGCGGGGGAAATCGCGACTCATGGTCAATTTGCGGCGTACATAGCCCAGAATTTCGCGAATGGGGTCACCTTCGGCGTCCATTTTCACAAGCGGATCAAGCCAGGTTTCCAGCAATTTTTCTAACAGCGCGGTATAGATCGCGTCTTTGGACGGAAAATAATATAGCAAATTCGGTTTTGACAGCCCTGCGGTTTCGGCAATCCGGTCAAGCGTGGAACCACGCAAGCCATATTGCGAAAAAATCTCAAGCCCGGCAGACATAATTGCTGCGCGATTGCGTTGTTGAATGCGGGTTTTTGGCTTGCTCATGGTTTGTAACTGCTCATTTTTTTGGCGGTGGCGATCACTATTTGGCGCAACTGATTTCTTTTACAGCATATGTACAATCATTGCGCAGAAAACTTGACTGAATGCTGGTCTCTGATAGCCTCACTTTGACCAGATGGTCAAATCAAGACCAACAATTGCGGAGTTACGTCATGACAGCCCCAGGCCAGAACTTAAAGATCAACGGTGCGCGTTTGTGGGATAGTCTGATGGAGATGGCGAAAATCGGCCCCGGTGTCGCAGGCGGCAATAACCGCCAGACCCTGACCGATGCGGATAGCGAAGGCCGCCATTTGTTCCAGAAATGGTGCATGGACGCGGGTTGCACAATGGGTTTGGATCAGATGGGTAATATGTTTGCCCGTCGCGAAGGTACCGACCCCGACGCGCTTCCCGTCTATGTCGGATCGCATCTGGATACCCAGCCGACCGGCGGCAAATATGATGGCATTTTGGGTGTTTTGGGCGGGCTTGAATTGCTGCGCACGATGAATGATCTCGATATTAAAACGAAACATCCCATCGTTGTGACCAATTGGACCAACGAAGAAGGTACGCGGTTTGCGCCTGCGATGCTGGCCTCTGGCGTGTTTGCGGGTATGCATACCCAAGACTGGGCCTATGACCGAAAAGATGCCGAAGGCAAGAAATTCGGTGATGAACTGGCCCGTATCGGCTGGAAAGGTGAAGAAACCACCGGTGACCGCAAGATGCATGCGTTCTTTGAATTGCATATCGAACAGGGCCCGATTCTTGAGGCCGAAAATAAACAAATCGGCGTTGTCACCCACGGCCAAGGGTTGTGGTGGTTGCAGGTGACGCTAACCGGCAAAGACGCGCATACAGGGTCTACCCCGATGAATATGCGGGTTAATGCGGGGCTTGGCATGGCGCGGATTACCGAATTGGTCCACACGATCGCGATGGAAAACCAGCCCGGCGCGGTTGGCGCGATCGGGCATTGTGACGTTTACCCCAATTCGCGCAACGTGATCCCGGGCAAGGTGGTGTTTACCATCGACTTCCGGTCACCCGATCAGGAGAAACTGGACGGAATGAAAGCCCGCCTAGAAGCGGAAGCAGTGCCAATTGCGCAGGAATTGGGTCTAAAAATGGAAATCGAAGCCGTCGGTCACTTTGATCCGGTCACGTTTGACCCCACTTGCGTAAAAGCCGTGCGCGATGCGGCTGAACGTCTGGGTTATTCGCATATGGATATCATTTCCGGCGCGGGCCATGATGCCTGCTGGATCAACCGGTTGACGCCAACGGCGATGGTGATGTGCCCTTGTGTTGATGGGCTGTCGCATAACGAAGCCGAAGATATCAGCCCCGAATGGGCTGCCGCTGGCGCTGATGTGCTGTTCCATGCGGTTGTTGAAACCGCGCAGATCGTCAGCTGATAATGCGAAATAGGCAAAGCAATACAGCGAAAAGCGGTGCGGTGTTGACCGCCCTTGCGCTGCTTTCGGCCTGCGCTTTGCCATCCGTCGACCCGATTGCGATACCCGCTGATGTCGCCGACTATATCCCAGCCGACATTGATATGTCCGAAGTGAACCGCGACACAAACGGTTGCTATTTCTATACTTACGGGGCCAGCCTGTTTACCGTCAACGACGCGTCCGGCACCCCGATTTGCCACCCTGATATAAGCGCCTAAAGGAGCCACGCCATGACCACTGTCATCAAGAACGGAACCATCGTCACAGCCGACCTGACCTATAAGGCGGATGTGTTGATTGAAAATGGCACGATCATCGAGATCGGCCAAAACCTTTCGGGGTCCGAGGAATTGGATGCAACGGGTTGCTATGTCATGCCCGGCGGGATCGACCCGCATACGCACCTTGAGATGCCGTTTATGGGCACCTATTCCACCGATGATTTTGACAGCGGCACGCGTGCGGCGCTTGCTGGCGGCACGACAATGGTTGTCGATTTTGCGCTGCCCTCACCCGGTCAGGGTCTGCATGACGCGCTGCAAATGTGGGACAATAAATCAGGCCGCGCGGCCTGCGATTATTCCTTCCACATGGCGGTGACATGGTGGGGCGAGCAAGTCTTTGATGAGATGGAAAGCGTGATCAAGGAACGCGGCATCAACACGTTCAAACACTTCATGGCCTATAAGGGCGCGTTGATGGTGAATGACGATGAAATGTATGCGTCGTTCAAACGTCTGGGCGAATTGGGCGGTATCGCGATGGTGCATGCTGAAAACGGCGATGTGGTTGCGGAGCTGTCCGCGAAACTACTTGCCGAAGGCAACACCGGCCCCGAGGCCCACGCCTATTCCCGCCCGCCACAGGTCGAAGGCGAAGCCACAAACCGCGCGATCATGATTGCCGATATGGCGGGCGTGCCGCTCTATGTGGTGCACACGTCTTGCGAGGATAGCCACGAGGCGATCCGCCGCGCGCGTATGCAAGGCAAACGCGTCTGGGGTGAGCCGCTGATCCAGCATCTGACTTTGGACGAATCTGAATATTTCAACCAAGATTGGGACCATGCCGCGCGCCGCGTGATGTCGCCCCCATTCCGGAATAAGCAACACCAAGACAACCTGTGGGCCGGTCTGCAAAGCGGATCTTTGTCCGTCGTTGCAACCGATCACTGCGCGTTCACAACCGAGCAAAAGCGCTATGGCGTGGGTGATTTCACGAAAATTCCAAACGGGACCGGCGGGTTGGAAGACCGGATGCCGATGCTATGGACGCACGGGGTAAATACGGGGCGTCTGACGATGAACGAATTTGTTGCAGTAACGTCCACAAACATCGCGAAAATCTTGAACTGCTACCCGAAAAAAGGGGCCGTTCTGGTTGGTGCCGATGCGGATCTGGTGGTCTGGGATCCCGAAAAAACCAAGACGATCACTGCTGCGGCCCAAGTATCGGCGATTGACTACAACGTCTTTGAAGGAAAAGAGGTCAAAGGCCTGCCGCGCTTTACCCTGACCCGCGGGCATGTCGCGATTTATGACGGTGAAATGCGTGCCCAAGAAGGTCACGGTAAATTTGTCAAACGCGAGGCGAATACAGCCGTGAACAAGGCGCTATCGTCTTGGAAAGAAGTCACAAATCCGCGTCCCGTGCAGCGGTCGGGTATTCCGGCAAGCGGCGTATAAGAACTAAAGAAGGTGCCAGCAGTGAGCCAGCAAACGATCATCCATGCGCAGGGTTTGGACCTGACATTTCAAACCAACGACGGCCCTGTGCATGCGCTGAAAGACGTGAGCCTCGAGATCAATAAAGGTGATTTTGTCAGCTTTATTGGTCCGTCCGGCTGCGGAAAAACCACGTTTCTGCGCTGTATGGCGGGATTGGAAACGCCGACTGCGGGGCAGCTTACCGTGAACGGGATGACCCCCGAAGACGCCCGCCGCGCCCGCGCCTACGGGTATGTGTTTCAGGCGGCGGGGCTTTATCCGTGGCGCACAATCGGCGGCAACGTCAAGCTGCCGCTGGAGATCATGGGCTTTTCCAAAGCCGAACAGGCCGAACGGGTCGCGCGCGTGCTGGAACTGGTCGATCTGGCCGGATTTGAAAAGAAATTCCCATGGCAATTGTCGGGCGGGATGCAGCAGCGCGCGTCAATCGCGCGGGCGCTGGCGTTTGATGCCGATATTTTGCTGATGGATGAACCGTTCGGGGCGCTTGACGAAATCGTGCGCGACCATTTGAACGAACAATTGCTGCAGCTTTGGGCGCGCACCGAAAAAACCATCGGTTTTGTCACCCATTCGATCCCCGAAGCCGTGTATCTTTCGACCAAGATCGTTGTGATGTCCCCGCGCCCCGGACGGATCACCGATGTGATCGAAAGCCCGTTACCGAAAGAACGCCCCTTGGATATTCGCGATAGCGCCGAATTTATCGAAATCGCGCACCGTGTTCGCGACGGGTTGCGTGCGGGGCATGATGAATGAAATCGATCCTTCCTGTCCTGACCATTATTGGCGCGATCCTGTTGCTTTGGGTGCTGGCTGTCATACCGATGAACATGCATCTGACGGCGGATCAGGCGCAGCGTGACGGGTTGGTCGTGTCGCCGGACACCCCCAATGCGCGGCAGGAGTATTCTGGTTTTGGTCTGACCCTGCGCAACCCCGCGCTGATCACGGCAACCTTTGTCCAAGAACGCCCGCGCCTGCCATCCCCGCATCAGGTCGCCGTTGAGATGTGGAATACAATTGTTTTGCAAAAGATCAGCTCGAAGCGGTCGCTTGTCTATCACGGCTGGGTCACGCTTTCGGCGACTTTGCTTGGCTTTGGAATCGGGACGAGCCTTGGGATATTGTTGGCTGTCGGGATTGTTTACAATCGCGCGATGGATATGAGCGTGATGCCTTGGGCCATTGCCAGCCAGACAATTCCGATCCTTGCGTTAGCGCCTATGATTATTGTGATGCTGGGGTCGATCGGCATTCAGGGGCTGTTCCCCAAGGCGATTATCAGTGCCTATCTCAGTTTTTTCCCCGTTGTTGTCGGCATGGTCAAAGGTTTGCGCAGCCCCGATGGGATGCAGCTGGACCTGCTGCGCACCTATCACGCCAGCCCGTCACAAGGGTTCTGGAAACTGCGCCTGCCTGCGTCTGTGCCTTATCTATTTGCATCGCTTAAAATCGGCATCTCGGCATCTTTGGTCGGTGCAATTGTCGCGGAATTGCCAACAGGTGCACGCGCCGGTTTTGGTGCGCGGATGCTGGTGGGCGATCAATACGGGCAACCGCTGGTGACATGGGCCGCACTGTTTGCAGCGGCGATCACGGCTGCAGCCTTGGTCGGGTTGTTTAGCCTGTTAGAGCGTCTGACATTGCGTCGGATGGGGATGGTGCAGGCATGATTTGGGCTGGTATTATCGGTGCGCTTGGCATTTGGGCCGTGGGTTGGTTTATCAACACAAGGCTGGCCAATGGGCCGCAATCAAGCACGCGTTTTGTGCAACTTTTGGTGCCGATCATCTTTGGCGTGACCCTGCTGCTGATGTGGGAATGGCTGGTGCGGATGCTCGAGGTTTCGGCCGTCATCCTGCCGGCGCCTTCGGTCATTGGCGAACGGTTGATGCAAGAGGGGCCCCGACTTTGGGCTGATTTCGAACAGACGGTCATCAAAGGTGCAGCGACAGGATATATCATCGGTGGGATCGCTGCCTTTGGCGTGGCAATCCTTGCGGATCGGTCCGAATTCTTGACGCGTGGCATTCTGCCTGTGGGTGGATTTATGGCCGCACTGCCCATTGTTGGGACCGCGCCTATCTTTGTAAAATGGCTGGGCAGCGATTGGGAATCAAAGGCGGCTGTTGTCGGCGTGATGGTGTTTTTCCCGATCCTTGTGAATACTGTTGCGGGACTGCGTGACACGACAGTCATGCAGCGCGACCTGATGCGTACCTATGGGGCCGGCTATTGGCCGACCTTGTTTAAACTGCGCCTGCCTGCGGCAATGCCGTTTATCTTTAACGGCTTGAAAATCGCCACAACTCTGGCGCTCATTGGCGCGATTGTTGCTGAATTTTTTGGCTCTCCGACGGTTGGAATGGGATTTCGTATCTCAACCAGTGTCGGGCAGCTTGCGTTAGATATGGTCTGGGCCGAAATTGTGATTGCAGCGATTGCTGGCAGTTCGCTTTACGGGCTGATGGCGTGGATCGAAGGACGGGTGACATTCTGGCACCCGTCGCAAAGAAAATAACAATGCCCGCAATTGGGCGCAAACTGACTTGGAGGTCAAAATGAAAAAACTGATGACAGCTGCGGCGCTTGCCGCTGGTCTATCAAGCCCCGCGATTGCGGGCGAAAACGATGTGACGCTGCAATTGCAGTGGGTCACCCAAGCCCAATTCGCGGGCTACTACGTCGCGCTAGACCAAGGTTTCTACGAGGCAGAAGGGCTGGATGTGACAATCCTGCCTGGCGGTCCTGACATCGCACCGCCCCAAGTTCTGGCCGGTGGCGGCGCTGACGTGATGCTGAACTGGATGCCATCTGCGCTTGCTGCGCGTGAAAAAGGTCTGCCCGTCGTGAACATCGCGCAGCCGTTTAAGACATCTGGCCTGATGCTGACCTGCTGGAAAGATTCCGGCATTGAAAGCGTTGCAGATTTCCCCGGCAAAACCATCGGCGTTTGGTTCTTTGGCAACGAATATCCATTCCTGTCATGGATGGCCCAAGAAGGCATTCCAACCGAAGGCGGTGAAGACGGCGTAACCGTTCTGAAACAAGGCTTTAACGTTGATCCGCTGCTACAACGCCAAGCTGACTGTATTTCCACAATGACCTATAACGAATATGGTCAGGTGCTTGATGCAGGTGTTTCTCCGGACGAGCTGATTACATTCATGTATGAAGATCAAGGTGTTGCGACGCTCGAAGACGGTATCTACGCGCTCGAAGAAAACCTAGAAGATCCTGTGTTCGTTGACAAAATGGTCCGCTTTGTCCGCGCTTCCATGGAAGGCTGGAAATGGGCCGAAGAAAACCCAGAAGCCGCCGCAGGCATCGTGCTTGATAACGATGAAACAGGCGCACAGACCGAAGCGGCGCAGGTCCGTATGATGGGTGAAATCGCCAAGCTGACCGCAGGGTCAAACGGCGCATTGGACCCAGCTGACTACCAGCGCACCGTTGATACGTTGCTTGCTGGTGGTTCTGATCCGGTGATCTCGGCCGAGCCGGTTGGCGCATGGACAAGCATCATCACAGATGCCGCGCTGAACTAAGCTGCCAAAAGATTGCATCTTGCGGGCGTCGGGTCATTCCGGCGCCCGCATTGTTTTTGATTGCGCTAACGCGGCCAGAATCGTTTCTACGTCAGGTCAAAATGGCGGGTTTGCGTCGCTAGCCGCTGGAAAGCGCGGTGTTTCGCTGGTAACGGGGGTTAACTGACGCATCCGTTCGGAGGACCAGATGAGCGCAACAGCAAAAAAACGAGCCCCACTGCCTGTCGATATTCTGGCAGCAAAGGGTGGCACGCCTTTGGTCAGCCTTACCGCATATACCACCCCGATGGCGCAGATGATGGATGATCATTGCGATTTTGTGCTGGTTGGCGACAGCGTTGGCATGGTGCTGCATGGGTTGCCGTCGACGCTTGGCGTGACGATGGAAATGATGATCATGCACGGTCAGGCCGTCGCGCGCGGGCTCAAAAGCGCGATGATGGTGATCGACATGCCATTCGGTTCCTACGAGGAAAGCCCCGAACAGGCGTTTCGCAACGCAGCCCGATTGATGCGCGAAACCCATGCTGGTGCTGTGAAACTTGAGGGCGGCGTGGCGATGGCCGAAACGATTGCGTTTTTGGTTGCGCGCGGCATCCCTGTGATGGCGCATATCGGTCTAACGCCGCAATCGGTGAACACGCTTGGCGGTTACAAGGTCCAAGGGCGCGGCAACGAAGGTGCTGTTGCTTTGATCGCTGATGCACAGGCCGTGGCTGATGCGGGGGCCTTTGGCGTGGTGCTGGAAAAAGTGCCGGAAACGCTTGCCAATGACATCACAAAGACAATCGATATTCCGACAATCGGGATCGGGGCAAGCGCCGGCTGTGATGGTCAGATCTTGGTGGTCGACGATATGCTGGGCCTGTTTACAGCGTTTAAGGCCAAATTCGTGAAACGTTACGCACATCTGGGCGATGAAGCCGAACAGGCGATTGCCGCCTATGCCGCCGAAGTCCGCGCGCGGACATTCCCCGCGCCCGAACATATTTTCGCAGACGAGGCCCCAAAGACATGATCGCACCGATTGAACGGACCCTGACGGGGTTACGGGCGCAGACCGCCGTTTGGCGCAAGGCTGGCGAATCGATTGGTGTTGTTCCTACGATGGGCGCACTGCATCAGGGGCATCTGTCGCTGGCGCGCGCTGCCCGCGAAACCTGCGACCGTGTCATTGTGACGATTTTTGTGAACCCCAAGCAGTTCAACAATCCGGACGATCTAAAAAACTATCCGCGCACCGAACACGACGATGCAGCCAAGCTGGAATCAACGGGGGTTGATCTGATCTATGTGCCGGACGCGGATCAGATCTACCCTGACGGCTTTGCGACGACTGTAACAGTTTCCGGCCTGACCGATATGCTGTGCGGCGCCAAACGCCCTGGCCATTTCGAAGGCGTGGCTACCGTTGTGCCGAAACTGTTCTTGCAAACAAGCGCCGATAAGGCGTTTTTTGGCGAAAAAGATTACCAGCAATTGCAGATCGTGCGCCGTCTGGCCAAAGATCTGGACATCCCGATTGAGGTCGTTGGCTGCCCGACCATCCGCGAAGAAGACGGTCTCGCGATGTCGTCGCGCAACCTTTTGCTATCGGACCGGTCGCGCATCTTTGCCCCGATCCTTGCCGAGGTAATGACAGACTTGCGCGCGCAACTGCGTGACGGGGCCGCCATGACCGAAGTCGGCGCAGAGGCGCGCGCGCGTATTCTGGCGGCCGGATTCAATGAAATCGACTACCTTGAACTGCGCGACGGGACCGATTTGGGGCTTTTGGACAAAACCCAGCCCGGCGCACGTCTGTTCGCTGCGGCATGGCTGGCGGGTGTGCGATTGATCGACAATATCGCGGCGTAGCTGCGGCAGCATTGCCACCTGTTTTTGCCGCTAGAAGGCTGTGCGCGGTTAATCCTGTTAAGCTTCTGATTGCTTGTCTATAATCGGGTAAACTTTGCCCTTTGACGGATATGCACGTGCCACAAACCGATGAAAAAATCGTTGTCTTGATCCCCTGCTATAACGAGGCCAAACCAATCGGCCTTGTTGTCGCGGATTTCAAAAAGGCGCTGCCAACCGCCGAAATCTATGTTTATGACAATAATTCGTCCGACGGCACGATTGCAGTGGCCAAATCCGCCGGCGCAATTGTCCGGACCGAGCCACAGCAAGGCAAAGGCAATGTCGTGCGCCGGATGTTCGCCGATATTGAAGCCGATATTTACGTGTTGGTTGATGGTGACAACACCTATGAGGCCGCCGCCGCAGGTGACATGATCGCCAAGCTCAAGACCGAGAGCCTTGATATGGTCAGCGGTTGCCGCGTGACCGAAATTCAAGAGGCCTACCGCCCCGGTCACCGGCTTGGCAACTGGATGCTGACGGGGCTGGTTGCGTCGATCTTTGGCCGCAGGACCCGCGACATGCTGACCGGCTACCGCGTGTTTTCGCGCCGTTTTGTCAAAAGCTTTCCGGCCCTGTCGCACGGGTTTGAAATTGAAACCGAACTGACCGTGCATGCGCTGGAATTGCGAATGCCGATTGCCGACCATGATACCGCCTATATCGACCGCCTGCCCGGATCGGACAGCAAACTGAACACCTTTCGTGACGGCGTGCGCATTTTGCGGGTGATCGTTTCGCTGGTCAAAGAGGAACGCCCGTTGCCGTTTTTTGGTGGGCTGGCCGTGTTTCTGGCGCTTTTGTCGGTGGTCATTGGCTATCCGATCCTGACGGAATTCATCGCAACAGGGCTTGTCCCGCGCTTTCCGTCGGCAATTCTGGCATCGGCGATCATGATCATCGCAACACTGTCGTTTATGGCCGGTTTGATCCTTGATACCGTGACCCGTGGCCGTCGCGAGATGAAGCGGCTTGCCTATCTGTCGCACCCCGCGCCGCACGATGACTAGCGCATGATGTCCGCCGGTCTTGCCCGACAAATCATGCGCTTTGGCGTGGTCGGGGGTATTGGGTTTATCGTTGACGCCGGCATGCTCTGGCTGCTGCTTTCAGCAGGGTTGAACCCCTACGGCGCGCGCGCGCTGTCGTTTCCGGTGGCTGTTGTGGTGACTTGGGCGTTGAACCGGATGTGGACATTTGCAAGCGCGGGACGGCCTGGAAAACGCCGCCAGCTTGGCAGCTATGTGGTAGTGCAACTGGTGGGGGCGGCAGCAAATTACAGTGTCTATTCCACCATAATTCACCTTTTTGGTGCCAGCGGGCAGATGATCGCAACCGCCCTTGTGGGGGGATCGTTTGTCGGGATGTTCCTGAATTTCTGGGGCGCGCGCCAGATTACATTTCGCGCGCACGAATAAAATGATATGCACCGCGCCAACGCCACAAAGGATGCCGCAATGACCCGCATTTCTATTCCACGCGTTCTGCGCGACAACGCCTTTTTGCTTGTCTTGCTGGCTTGTGCGGCGCTTGTTATCGGCAAGGCGATTGCGGCCGGCATACCCCTGCGCGAAGAATTCGGCACCAAGGGCAATGACGATATTATGCGGCTGATTTCGGTGCGTGACTGGTTGGCGGGGCAGGCGTGGTTCGATGTGCGGCAGTACCGGCTGGTCCCCCCCGAAGGTGTATCCTTGCATTGGTCGCGCTACATTGATGCAGGTATCGCGGCGATCCTTGTCCCGATGGGGTGGTTTTTCAGCCCCGAAACCGCAGAGCAAATCACTGTAACCGTCTGGCCGACGCTGATCATGCTGATCACCTTGCTTGCGTTCGGTTTCGGCACTCGCCGTATTTTTGGCGTCGGCGCAGGCTGTGTTGCGATGCTTTGTGCCGTGCTTTGGCCGTTAACAGGGTCTTTGCATGCAAATGCAGGCAATCTTGATCACCACAATATCCAGCTTTTGATGATGATCATCATGGCGTTTGCCGTGGTCTGGCCCAGCCGCCCGATTGCTGGGGGGGTTGTTGGCGGATTTGCTGGCGCGTTTTCACTGGCGGTAGGTCTTGAGAGCCTTGTCTTTATTGTCGCAGTGGGTCTGGTGGTGCTGGTGCGCGCGGCGGTGACACCCGACGATCACTCGCGCCGCATGCTGGTCGCGTTCTGCCTTGCCTTGGGTGGCGGCAGCGTGGTGTTGTGGCTGGGTCAGACCGGCCCCGCCATGCGGATGGAATTGATGTGTGACCAGCTTGGGCTGCCGACGCTTGGCTTGGTTGCGATTGCGATGGCCGCCAGTTTTCTGGCGATTGCGGTCGCAAGGCATGGCGCGCACCCGTTGCGCAGTCTGGCTGCGGCCGCCGTTGTAACGCTGGGCGGGCTTGTGCTGGCGTGGCCTATGCTGGGGCATTGTCTTGCGGGGCCATATGCGCAGATCCCGCCCGAGCTGCAACATCTGATCAGCACCCAGATCACCGAGGCAAAACCCGGACTGGTTTATGCGCAATCCATGCCCGAAACCGCGCTGGCGTTTGTCATCCCGATCTTTGTCACGCTGGTTTTTGGCAGCATCTTGTGGGCGCAGATGCGGCATGAACCCCGCGGAAAGCGTTTGGGCCTGCTGTTGCTGCTGTGCTGGATTGGCGTGCCAATGATGTTATTGCAGATGCGGACCATCATCATTGCCGCCTCTGTGGCGCCGGTAATTGCGGGCGTGGTGATTGCGTATTTTGCGCAGCGCTATCTGGCATTGCGCAACCTCAGTGACGGGCTGCTGGGATTGGTGGTCGCTTTATGTGTCTTTTCGCCAACGAGCATTGTGCTGGCGCTGACGCCAATCCTGCCGCAGCACGCAACACAGCCTGCAACCACCCAGGCAGATTGTGACACGCGTTCGTCGCTTGATGCATTGAACGCGGTTCCCCCTGTCGTGATGTTGACGCATATCAACTTTGGTCCAGCGCTGCTTTGGGGGACGCATCATGCAACGATCTCCGCCCCGTATCACCGCAGCGCAGAGGCGTTCATGAACGGGATTGTGCCATTTGCGATGGATGGTCCCGATATGAAAGCCTATGTGCAAGCGACATCCGCAACCCATCTGTTGTTGTGCCGTGGATATTCCTACAAAGGCGCATTTGCCCGCGGGTTGGCAACAGGCGATAGCGTGGATTGGCTCCGTCCGGTTGCTTTGTCCAATGACGAACAAATGCTGTTTGAAATCCAGCGGTAGCGGCAGCCATGGCTTATTCATTGGGCGTCGATACAGGCGGAACCTATACCGATGCTGTCATTCTGGATGAATCATCAGACAAAGTGATCGCAACCGCCAAGTCACTGACAACACGGCCTGATTTATCCAAAGGCGTGGGGGCGGCGATTGATGCGGTTCTGGCGCAAGCGGCGGTTGCGCCCGCAGATATCGCGCTGGTTTCGCTGTCGACAACATTGTCAACGAACGCATTGGTCGAAGGTCAGGGCGGCTGTGTCGCGCTGATCGCCATCGGTTTCGATGCAGCGGATTTGCAGCGTGCCGGATTGGCCGAAGCCATGGGCGGCGATCCGGTGATTGCCGTGCAAGGTGGCCACAATCATGGCGGCGCAGAGGTCGCACCGCTAGATCTGGCGGCGCTTAATGCGGGCTTGGATCAGCTTGATCCGAACGTGACCGCCTTTGCCGTTGCTGCCAGCTTTGCAACCCGCAACCCTGCGCATGAAATCGCGGTGCGTGATGCCCTGCGCCGCCATTTGGGCAAGCCTGTCACCTGTTCGCACGAATTGTCACAGGTGCTTGGCGGCCCGAAACGCGCGTTGACGGCAGTGCTGAACGCGCGGTTGATCGGGCTGATCGACGGGTTGATTGCGTCTTGTGAAACCCATCTGAAAACACGCGGCATTGGCGCCCGTCTGATGGTTGTGCGCGGCGATGGCGCGTTGATCAGCGCCGAAGTTGCCCGCGAAAAACCGATTGAAACGATCCTGAGCGGCCCCGCCGCATCTGTTGCAGGGGCAAGCTGGCTGACGGGCGAAGCGAATGCGCTGGTCAGCGATATTGGCGGCACCACCACGGATATTTGTCTGTTGCAAGGCGGCCGCCCGCAGATCGACCCGCAAGGCGCGCGTGTTGGCCCGTTTCGCACCATGGTCGAAGCTGTCGCGATGCGCACAACGGGCCTTGGCGGTGACAGTGAGGTGCATGTGGCAGAGGGGCTGAATGGCACCCTGTGGCTTGGCCCGCGCCGGTTGATGCCGCTGTCGCTGGCCGCTGTTCAATTTCCTGCATTGGTTCATGCGGCGCTTGATCGCGCCTTGGCGCATGACATCCCACCAGCAGACGGCGCGCAGTTTGTGATCCCCCAATGGACGGCGCCGCCCATGGGGCTTGATCCGCGCGAAACGGGCATTGTGCAACGGCTTGCCACGGGGCCGCGGCGGTTGGGCGAAGCGGTACAAAACCGCAATGAAAATCCCGCGCTGTTGCGGCTGATCAAGCGCGGATTTGTGATGCTCGCAGGGATGACCCCGTCGGATGCGGCGCATGTGTTGGGGCTGGCCGATAGTTGGGACCGAGACGCCGCAACCAAAGCCCTGACACTATTTGCGCGGCGGCGCAGCGGTGCAGGGCTGCCGATCGCACCTGATGCTGCGGCGCTGGCGCAGATGATCATCGACCAGCTGGTCGCGCAAACCGTCGATTGTCTGTTGCAGGCAGGTTTTGCGCAGGACGGATTTTCCGGTGATCCAGCACAATTATCCGCCCATGCGCTGACCCGTGCAGGGCTGGACGGGCACGCAGGCATTTTGCAAATGCAACTGCGGTTGGGCGTGCCTGTGATCGGGGTCGGGGCCTCTGCCGCCACATATTACGGCGCTGTTGGCACGCGGTTGGGGGCGCAGATGATTTTGCCCGCGCATGGCGCTGTGGCCAACGCGATTGGTGCAGTGGTCGGACAGGTGCGGATCACGCGCAGGGGCACATTGGCGACAGCCGAAAACGGCGGTTTCACCGCGCATTTGCCACAGGGGCCGCAGCATTTTGCTGCGCTTGATAGCGGGCTGGCAGCGCTTGAAACACATCTGCGCGCGCAGGTCACCGCACAGGCCGAAATCGCTGGCGTCGACACCCCGCGCATTACGGTCGCGCATGACACCAAACAGGCAACTATTGCGGGCAAACAGATGCATATTGAGACGGTCATTAAGGTCACAGCGTCAGGCCGCCCGCGTATCGCCAAGGGCTAATGTGTCAGCTTCCTCACATTCGTGTCAGTCAGATTGCGCTGGGCCGTCGCATCAGCGTAAAGATACGGACCTTGGGGATGAATGAATGCTCGACCGTTATGCACGCCAGATCATTGACCCGCCGCTAAACCGGCTTGGCCGCGGACTGGCGGCGCGCGGAATGACGGCCAATTTCGTAACGCTGGTCGGGCTTGCGCTGGGGCTGTTGGCGGCGCTTGTGATCGCGCTTGGCGCGCCTGCGCTGGCGTTGGTCCCACTATTGGCGAGCCGGATCGCCGACGGGCTGGACGGCGCCGTAGCGCGCGCGACGCGCAAAACCGACTTTGGCGGTTATCTTGATATTACGGCTGATTTCTTGTTCTACGGGGCGATCCCGATGGGGTTTGTGTGGCTGTCGCCAGCAACCAATGGCGCAGCGGGGGCGTTTTTGCTGACCGCCTTTTATTTCAACGGCGCGAGCTTTCTTGGCTATGCGATTTTGGCTGAGAAACACGGACAAAAGACCGACGCCCAAGGGCAAAAGTCGCTATACTATTCTAACGGCATTCTTGAAGGCACGGAAACCATTGCGTTTTTTGTGCTACTTTGCCTTTTGCCCGCATATTTCGCCCCGCTCTCATGGATTTTCGGCGCACTTTGCTTTGCAACGGCTTGCCTGCGGATCAACGCCGCCAAACAGATTTACACCGCATAAAGGATACCACCTGATGAAACATCTTTCTGTTGTTGCCGCGCTTTTCGCGCCATTGCCCGCGCTGGCCGATGTAGACCCGAATGATTGGGATGCCGTTGTTGCGGCCGCTGACGGGCAGACCGTTTATTGGAACGCTTGGGGCGGATCGACCACCACAAATGAATTCATCGCTTGGGTCGGTGATCGCGTTCTGGCCGAATACGGTGTGACGCTTGAACATGTGAAACTGACCGATACTGCCGATGCTGTGACCCGCGTGCTGTCCGAAAAACAAGCGGGCGAAAATGACGATGGCGCGATTGATATGATCTGGATTAACGGATCAAATTTTGCAGCAATGAAGGATGCCGGCCTGCTGTTTGGCCCCTATGCGGAAAGCCTACCGAACTGGGCGCTGGTTGATGTTGCGGGCAAGGCCGTGCAGACCGATTTTACCGTGCCCACGGACGGGTTTGAAAGCCCTTGGGCGATGGCGCAGGTCGTCTTTGTGCATGACACCGCCACCATGCCGGACCGCTTGGGGTCAATGCAGGCGCTGCAAGACTGGGCGCAGGCGAACCCCGGCCGCTTTAGCTATCCGCAACCGCCTGATTTCTTGGGGACCACGTTTCTGAAACAGGTGCTGGTGGATATTTCCGACGATCCATCCCTGCTGCAAATGCCAGCGACCGACGATAATTACGATGCGGTGACCGCCCCGCTTTGGGCCTATCTGGACGAACTGACACCAAATCTGTGGCGCGAAGGCAAAGCATACCCTGCCACTGGAACCGCCATGTTCCCGCTGATCGCGGACGGTGAGATTGACCTGTCGATTTCATTCAGCCCCGGTGCGGCGTCCACCGCGATTGCAAACTATGAATTGCCCGATAGCGTGCGCACCTTTGTGTTGGACAAAGGCACCATCGGTAACGCGTCATTTGTCGCAATCCCCTATAATTCAGGATCCAAAGAAGGGGCGATGGTCGTCGCCGATTTCCTGCTATCCCCCGAAGCCCAAGCCCGCGCCCAAGACCCCGCGATTTTGGGTTATGGCACAGTGCTAAACATGGATGCGCTGAATGATGCAGATCGCGCGGTGTTTGACGGGCTGGAATTGGGCATTGCCACCCTGACACCTGCCGATCTAGGCACCGTTCAGGCAGAGCCGCACCCAAGCTGGATGACCCGCATCGCCGATGACTGGGCGCAGCGTTACGGGGTCACACAGTAACATGCGTGCGGGGCGTTTGATCTGATGCGGCGTCCCGTTTTGCCGATTCTGCCTGCGCTGACGCTTTTGCTGATGCTCGGCCCTGTCGCGGCAGGGCTATGGGGGGCGGTGCTGCCTGCGTTCGGGCATTTGCCAGCGGCAGGGCTGACTGGCCCCTCGCTTTATCCGTTTCAAGCGGTGTTTGACTGGCCGGGTCTACCGCGTGCGATGCTATTGTCGCTCAGCACCGGGGTCGGTGCGACCGTTATTGCGCTTGCGGTTGTCATGCTTTTGCTTGCCGGATGGTCGGGCACGCGGGCGTTTGGCGTTCTTGAACGATTACTTTCGCCGCTATTGTCGGTGCCACATGCGGCGGCGGCGTTTGGCTTGGCGTTTCTGATCGCACCTTCGGGCTGGATCGCGCGGGTTTTATCGCCCGCGATAACGGGTTGGGACCGCCCGCCAGATGTGCTGATTGTCCAAGACCCGTGGGGGTTGACCATGATGGCAGGGCTTGTGGTCAAAGAAATTCCGTTTCTGATCCTGATCAGCATCGCCGCATTGGGTCAGGCGCAAAGCCAAAGCAGCCTGAAGATCGCGCAAGCCTTGGGCTATGGGCGGGTCACGGGCTGGCTGAAAACCGTATTTCCCCGCGTATATGCGCAGATAAGATTGCCGGTCTATGTGGTGCTGGCCTATGCGATGTCGGTTGTGGATGTGGCGGTGATTTTGGGGCCGAACACACCGCCCACATTGTCGGTGCAAATCGTCAAATGGATGTCTGACCCAGACTTGGACATGCGGCTATTGGCGGCTGCGGGCGCGTTGCTGCAACTGGCGCTGGTAGTCGGCGCGCTTGTTTGTTGGCGGATCGCCGAAGCCGTGATCGCCCGCATCGGGCGCTATTGGATTGATACGGGTGCGCGTGGAAAATGTGACCCTATTCTTGCGCAATCCGCCCTATTCTTGGGGGGCGTTTCAGCCGCAGCCGTGTTTTTGGGGCTTGTCGTACTGACACTTTGGTCGTTCGCAGGGTACTGGGGTTTTCCCGATGCAATTCCTGACGGGTTCACCCTGCGCAATTGGATGCGGCACGGGCCGGGGTCGCTTGCGGCACTGGGGGAAACGGCGCTGATTGCGGGCATTGTGGCAATGGCGGCGTTGATCCTGACCATTGGTTGTCTCGAGGCAGAATATCGTTTCGGGCTACGAGTCACGCAGCGCGGGATATGGTTGCTATACCTGCCGCTTTTGGTGCCGCAAACCGCATTCTTGCCAGGTCTACAGACACTTATGCTGGGGATTGGCGCCGAAAACGGGCGTGTGCCCGTGATGCTGGCGCATCTGGTGTTTGTGTTGCCCTATGTGTTCTTGTCGCTGTCATCGCCGTTTCGGGCATGGGACGCGCGGACAGGCACGGTTGCGGCAGCGCTGGGCGCTAGCCCCGACGCGGTGCTTTGGCGGGTGCGTCTGCCGATGCTTTTGCGCCCGATACTTACAGCGCTCGCCGTCGGATTGGCCGTGTCGGTGGGGCAATATTTGCCAACGCTATTGATTGGTGGCGGTCGGGTCACAACCTTGACCACCGAAGCCGTCGCATTGGCATCAGGCGCGGATCGCCGCGCGATTGGCGTCTACGGGCTGATGCAAACGGGGGCGGCGCTATTGCCCTTTGCGCTGGCACTGGCGATTCCGGCCATTGTCTGGCGCAACAGGAAAGGATTAAGCGATGGATAAGGGTCTATTCCTGCGGAATGTGGAAATTTCTAAGCAAGGTAAGCGCCTGCTTGCGCTGTCGCATGACATTGCGCCTGGTACGGTTTTAACGGTGATGGGGCCGTCCGGCGTGGGCAAATCGACCTTGCTTGCGTTTATTACCGGCACGCTGTCGTCGGATTTTTCCGCGCGTGGGACAGTGCAGCTTGATGGCCAGGATATTACCCATTTTCCCGCGCATAAGCGCCGCGTTGGGATATTGTTTCAAGATGATCTGCTGTTTCCGCATTTGTCGGTAGGTGAAAACCTTGCGTTTGGGCTGGCCCCCGGCGGCACCAAATCCGCGCGGCATGAAAAGATCGCGCAAGCACTGGCCGAGGTCGATTTGGCCGGTTTCGCGGACCGGGATCCTGCGACCCTTTCGGGCGGTCAAAAGGCGCGCGTCGCCTTGATGCGCATGTTGCTGTCAGAGCCCTGCGCATTGCTGTTGGACGAGCCGTTTTCGCGGCTTGATGCCGCGTTGCGCGCGCAGGTCCGCGATCTGGTTTTTGCGCGCGCCAAGGCACGGGCACTGCCTGTTCTGATGGTCACACATGATGCCGAGGATGCCGCCGCTGCGGGCGGTGACATCATCACGTTGCAGGTGCAGGGCTAAAGCGGTCCGGTTTGGAACAGCCAGACCTTTAGCCCACCATGTGGCACAGGCGGACCGGCAGGTTTGAACGGCAGGCCTGTCGCCTTGGCCAGCCCCGCGTCACTGGTCACGATACCCACGCGCCAGCCGGAAAACTGGTCTTTCAAGGTCTTGCCAAGACTACCATAAAGCCCGAACAGCAGTTTCGGATTGCCGATGCGCCCACCGTAGGGTGGATTGCAGATGATCAATCCGGGCGGGCCTTTGGGGCGTTGCAGGTCAGTGACCGCATGGTTTTGGAACGTGATCAGGTCGTCCACACCGGCGCGGTTTGCGTTGGCCTCGCTCATGCGGATGGCGCCAGCGTCGCGGTCGCTGCCATAAAAATGCTGGTCGGTTTGCGTGGGGCTTTGCACACGCATCTGTGCCCATTTGTCGGCGTCAAAGCTGGCAAATTGTTCAAACGCAAAATTGCGCGTCCGCCCCGGATCAAGCCTGCGCGCGATTTCGGCGGCTTCGATCAGGAACGTGCCAGAGCCGCACATCGGGTCTAACACGGGCATTTTGCCGTCATAGCCGCATTCACGCAAAAACAGCGCCGCCAATGTTTCACGCATGGGGGCTTTGTTTACCGCTTCTTTGTGGCCGCGTTTGTGCAGGCTTTCGCCCGAAGTATCGAGGCTGATTGTCACCCGATTGTCGTCGATACGCGCCTTGATCACGATGGTTGCTTCGGCGCTGATTTCCATGCCGTGGCTTTCGCGCAGGGCGGTTTCGATCCGCTGGGTCGCGGCCCCTGCATGATAGATTTTCGACTTGCGGCTGGTCGAAACTTCGACCCTAACTGGCAGTTTAGGGTCTAATAAATCACCCCAAGGGAACTTGCGTGCGCGCTTATCAAGCTGCGCAAGATGGAACGCCATGAACGATCCGACACGCGCCAGTATACGGGTGGCCCCGCGCATTTTCAGATTGGCGCGCCACACATCGGGCCAGCCGCCTGTGATAGTCACGCCACCCTGAACAAGTTTGGCGTCGGCAAAGCCGTTTGCGATGGCTTCGGCATGCAGCGCAGCCTCTAGCCCCGGAGTTCCGGTCATAAAGATTTCGAATTGATCCATCTTGCTTGCATGACCTGAAAACGCCGCCGCATGCAAGCAAATGCTTAGGTCGGTCGCCGCGCCGTTTCAGGGTTTGCGGCTGGTTTGGCGATGCCTTCCAGCACCCGCAACGGCCTGCGCACAGTCGCGGTTAACCCGCTGGGCGGTGTTGCGGCTTTTTGTTTGCTGACCTCGATCATCAGCACGCCACCGGCCGCGATCAATGGCAGGGCATGACCAACGCGTTCAAGAAGCCCTGCTGATTTGCGCCATATCCGCCCGCTTGAAGGGGGTTGATACAAGGTCGATAGCGTTCGTTCGATCACGAACTGGTGCTGGCGCAACTGCGCCTCTAGTTGGCCCAGCGAATAGGGGCGCCCGTAACCAAACGGCGTTTTGTCCGACCGCGACCAAAGCCCCGCGCGGTTTGGCACCACAAACACCGCCCGCCCGCCGGGACCCAGCACGCGCCAGGCCTCGTCCAGCAGGGCGGTGGGCTGTTCGGTGGTGTCCAGCCCGTGCATCATCACCAGCTTGTCGACATGGCCCGTTTCAATCGGCCAGAGCGTATCTTCGCAAAGTACGCTCAGGTTCCGCTCTCCAGGTGGCCAGGGCATCACGCCTTGCGGTCCGGGCATCAACCCGATTACCCGCCGCGCATCCGCCAGATAGGGGCGCAAAAGCGGCACCGCAAAACCAAAACCAACCACCATTTGCCCTTTTGCCTCGGGCCAGATTTGGGCCAGCTCGTCGCGGATCACCTTTTGTGCGGCCCGCCCAAGCGCACTGCGGTAATAGAATTGACGCAAATTCAGGACATCCAGATGCATTGCGGTTGTAGTTCCTTAGGCAAAGATTACTTTGAACCATACCAACAGAAAGGCACATTGCTATGGGAAACACATCAAAAACGCTGGAATTGGTAACTGTGCCGTGCCTTGCAGATAACTACGCGTTTCTTGTGCACAATAGCCAAACCCGCGAGACAGCATTGATCGACGCGCCAGAATCCGCCCCGATCAAAGCGGCGCTGGATGCGCGCGGCTGGGTTCTGACCGACATTTTTCTGACCCATCACCACCCCGATCATATCGACGGGGTTGAATCGCTGCGCGGCACGGCCCGCGTGATCGGCGCCAAGGCCGACGCGCACCGTTTGCCCACGCTTGATCTGGCGGTGGCTGAGGGCGATGATCTGACCCTGTGCGGATCGCCTGCGCAGGTGTTTGATGTCTCGGGGCATACTTTGGGGCACGTCGCGGTCTATATGCCGGATGCGGGCTATGCGTTTACCGCTGATAGCCTGATGGCGCTTGGCTGCGGGCGGCTGTTCGAAGGCACGCCGGCGCAAATGTGGGAAAGCCTGCAAAAGCTGCGCGCGCTGCCCGATGACACGCTGGTTTGTTCCGGTCATGAATATACGCAATCCAATGCGCGCTTTGCGCTGTCGGTTGATCCCGAAAACCCCGCGCTAGTGACGCGCGCGGCGCAGATCAACGCAGCACGTGCCGCAGGAAAACCGACAGTTCCCTCCAATTTGGGCGAAGAGCGGCGGACGAACCCGTTTTTGCGCGCCGATGTGCAAGTGTTCAAAGCGACGTTAGGGATGGAAACGGCGGATGATGCCGCCGTCTTTGCACATATCAGGGCGCTGAAAGACAAATTTTAACCCGCGCGCGCGCGGGTCTTGTGAATATTTGCCGAAAAAACAGTGTTTCACGCAATTTGTGAAGCCAAAATGAAAAAAAGTCCTTGAAGGTTCCGACATAAAACCAAACCTTAAGGATAAGAGGCCACGGTGAGCATGTGCCCAGGCACCCGCTGACCCCGATATGAAGGAGCACAAAAGTGCCATCATTTTCGACAACATTAGAGCAAGCCATTCACGGGGCGCTGGCCCTTGCGAATGATCGCAAACATGAACTTGCCACGCTAGAGCATCTTTTGCTTTCGCTGATTGATGAACCGGATGCGGCGCGCGTGATGCGTGCCTGTGCGGTCAATCTGGAAGATCTGCGCAAAGATCTTGAGGATTTCATCGACGATGACCTTTCCACATTGATCACTGATGTCGAAGGGTCCGAAGCTGTGCCAACAGCCGCGTTCCAACGTGTGATCCAGCGCGCGGCGATCCATGTACAATCTTCGGGCCGCAATGAGGTCACGGGCGCCAATGTGTTGGTTGCGATCTTTGCCGAACGCGAAAGCAACGCGGCCTATTTCTTGCAAGAACAGGAAATGACCCGCTATGACGCGGTCAATTTTATTGCGCATGGCGTGGCCAAAGACCCCGCATTCGGCGAACAGCGTCCGGTTACCGGTTCCCACGACGAAGGCGAAACATTTACCGCGGGCGAAGCTGAAGCCAAGGAAAGTGCGCTTGCCAAATATTGTGTCGACCTGAACGCAAAATCGTCCAAAGGTGACGTTGATCCGCTGATCGGCCGTAACCACGAAGTAGAACGCTGTATTCAGGTGCTGTGCCGCCGCCGCAAGAACAACCCGCTGCTTGTGGGTGATCCGGGCGTCGGGAAAACCGCAATTGCCGAAGGGCTGGCACATAAGATTGTCAACAAGGAAGTGCCCGAAGTTTTGGCGGGGGCGACGATCTATTCGCTTGATATGGGCGCGCTTTTGGCTGGCACCCGCTATCGCGGCGATTTCGAAGAGCGGCTGAAAGCCGTGATGAAAGAACTTGAAGACCACCCCGATGCGGTGCTGTTTATCGACGAAATTCACACGATTATTGGCGCGGGCGCCACGTCTGGTGGTGCAATGGATGCGTCCAACCTGCTCAAACCGGCGTTGCAGGGCGGAAAACTGCGCTGCATGGGCTCTACCACCTATAAGGAATTCCGCCAGCATTTCGAAAAAGACCGCGCGCTTGCGCGCCGGTTCCAGAAAATCGATGTGACCGAACCATCGGTGCCTGATGCGATCAAGATCCTGCAAGGGCTGAAGCCCTATTTCGAAGAGCATCACGGCGTCAAATATACCTCTGATGCGATCAAAACGGCGGTGGAACTGTCCGCACGCTATATCAATGACCGCAAGCTGCCCGATAAGGCGATTGACGTGATCGACGAGGCGGGCGCGGCCCAGCATCTGTTGTCAGAGGCGGACCGCAAAGCGACGATAGACGCAAGCGACATCGAAGCCGTTGTTGCAAAAATTGCGCGCATCCCCGCCAAGAACGTATCAAAAGACGATGCAGAGGTTCTTAAGGATCTTGAGAAATCGCTGAAACGTGTGGTCTTTGGTCAGGACGCCGCGATTGTTGCGCTGTCTTCGGCGATCAAACTTGCCCGCGCAGGGCTGCGTGAACCTGAAAAACCGATTGGTAACTACCTATTCGCAGGGCCAACGGGTGTCGGCAAGACCGAGGTTGCAAAACAACTGGCGGATACGCTGGGCGTTGAACTGCTGCGGTTTGATATGTCCGAATACATGGAAAAACACGCCGTTTCACGCCTGATTGGCGCGCCTCCGGGCTATGTCGGGTTTGATCAGGGCGGCATGCTGACCGATGGTGTCGACCAGAACCCGCATTGTGTGCTTTTGCTTGATGAAATGGAAAAGGCGCATCCGGATGTCTATAACATCCTGCTGCAGGTCATGGACCACGGAAAGCTGACCGATCACAACGGGCGGACAACCGATTTCCGCAATGTGATCCTGATCATGACCTCTAACGCGGGTGCGGCGGAAATGTCGAAAAACGCGCTGGGCTTTGGCCGTGAATCGCGCGAGGGCGAAGACACAGCCGCGATTGAACGCACGTTTACCCCTGAATTCCGCAACCGTCTGGATGCGGTGATCAGCTTTGGGGCGCTGCCGAAACCTGTGATCATGCAAGTCGTCGAAAAATTCGTTCTTCAGCTTGAGGCGCAATTGATTGATCGCAACGTGCATATTGACCTGACCCCGGCCGCCGCCGAATGGTTGGCTGACAAAGGTTACGACGCCAAAATGGGCGCGCGCCCGCTAGGTCGTGTGATTCAAGAGCACATCAAAAAACCGCTCGCAGAGGAGTTGCTGTTCGGCAAGCTGATGAAGGGCGGGATCGTGAAGGTCGGCGTCAAGAAGGGCGCGCTTGCCCTGACCTATGAAGCACCTGAACCAGGGAAAATCGAAGGCGGCGGTGATAAGCCTCCACTTTTGACCGCAGAATAACCATATGAATGCCCGCCGCTCTGGCGGGCATTTTTCGCAGCCGCGCTACTTTGCCTTGCGCGGCGCCGATAGTTTCATTTGCGGGCTCGCTAGCCGCGCATTTGGCCCCACCCATGCATAGGCCAGCAGACATGGATCGCGGTCGCCTGTGGTAATGCGGTGTTCATCAGCTGGACGGTTAAAGATCAACGACCCCGGCGCATAGACCGCGCTATTGTTTTCCGACCATGCTCCGGCCACCGAAATATAGCTTTCTTCGATTTCTTGGTGGCTGTGTTGTGGATAGGTCGTGTTTGGCGCAAACAGGACAAACCCCAAGATAAGTGTTTCGCAGTAAACCGGCCCTTGCGGACCCAGAATTTCACAATAGGCGTATTTCTGGCTAAGTGATCTGGTGACTTTTTCGTATCCGTATTCCCATGTCAGGTCGTCGCGCACTTCGCGTAATGCGCGCGCGATCCCTTGCATGGCACCGCGTTCACCGAGATCAAGCGCGCGGGCAAAATGTGCGGTCACGGGTTTTTGCATGGCGGGTCTGTCGATCAACACAGGGTTTTGCGCGATTGCCGCAGACAGCCGGTCACGCACACGTTTGCGGTGGCTGCGAATGGGCACGCTGCCTCCGTCAGACCAAAACCGGTAGAGCGAATCGATTTCACGCAGCAGATAGACCCAGTTGGGCTGATCCATAAGCCGTGGCGTCTGTTGCAATTGTTCAGTCATCTGGCCACCCGTCGCGTGCAATTGCGGATGCAAAAGCTAAGCACTAAATTCGGTTTTCCCGCAAGTGTTTCGCGCCCACCTAGCGTTCTGTCAGCTTTAGTTCGATGCGCCGGTTTTGGGCGCGGGCTTCGGGGGTGTCAGCAGGGTTGATCGGTTGGAATTCACCAAAGCCGTTGGCGGCCAGACGGCGCGGGTCGATATCCAAGTCTTCGGACATGAACCGCACAACAGATAACGCCCGTGCTTGGCTGAGTTCCCAGTTGTCGCGGTAGCGCCCGCCGCCGCCCACGGGGATATTGTCGGTATGCCCATCAACGCGGATCACCCAGTCGATCCCCGCAGGAATATCATCGGCGATGCTGCGCAAGATGTCTGCGATATTGGCGATTTCCGCTTCGCCCAGCGGTGACAACTGCGCGCTGCCGGGTTCAAACAGCACCTCGGACGAAAACACGAACCGGTCGCCTTCAACCCGCACGCGGTCCTGGCCTTCAAGGATCTGGCGCAATTCGCCAAAGAAATCGGATTTGAACTGTTCAAGGTTCTGCGCTTCGGCTTGCAGGCGTTCGGCCTCCTGCGCGAGCCTGACGGCTTCGGCCTCGAGCCGGATGCGTTCGGCCTCTTCAAGCGCGCGGCGCTGGCGTTCTTCGGATACGACGCGGGCCAATGCCGTGTTCAACTGCGACCCTAGCGTTTCGATCTGCACCTGCGCTTCGCGGTCGGATTCTTCGGCAAGGTTCAGCAGGGTTTGCAAATTGGCAACCTGCGCCCGCATTTCAGAGATTTGTTCGTTCATCAATGCGACCTGCCGCTGCGCCTCGGCTGAAAGCGCCTCTTCGTTGGCCAGTGCTTCGTTGGCCATGGCCAGCAACTGCGCCTGACGCGCGGCTTCGGTTGATCTTGCGTTCTGGTTGCCTTGCGCCTGCGCCAATGCGGCGCGGGCCTCGGCCAGTGCCAGTTGCAGGGCTTCGATTTCGGTGTTTGCCTGACCGCGCAGCAGGTTCAGCTCATCTTGTGCCGCGCGCGCAGCCGCCAGCAACGTTAGCGTTTCTTCCGCTTCGCGCCGCTGCCGTTCAAGGTTCAGGGTCATCGCGGTCAGTTCCGTATCCGCGTTTGCCAACCGTTCGCGCAGTGCCTCGGCGGCGGCGGCATCCGCCAATTGCGCAACTTCAAGCGCGGACAATTGCGCGTTTTGCTCTGCCAGCTGCGCAGATTGTGCATCAGCGGTGGATTCGAGATCGGCAATCATCGATTCAAGCGCCTCGCGACGTGCAGCGGCAAGCCGTGCTTCTTCGACGTTGCTGTCAATTTCGTCACGGGCCTGCGCCAAGGCCAGATTGAGCGCTTCTTGCTGCGACAAAAGCGCTGTTTGATCGGTCAAAAGCTGCGCTTTTTCGGCCTCGAGTGTTGAAACATTTGCAAGCGCTTCGTCCCGATCCGCCAAAAGCCCTGCGACCTGCGCCTCGAACTGTGTGATGTCGGATTGCGCCTGCGCGAGCGCGGCATCTTGTGCCTCGCGATCTGCCAATAGCGCGACAATCCGGTTAGCTTGCCGCGTGGATTCGGCATTGGCGGCGTCCAGATCAGCGGTTAGCGCGCTGTTTCGGTCTTGGGCAAGCCCGAGCGTGGTGGCCAGCGCGGCGACCTCTTGGTTCAGCGCGTCAAGTTCGCTTTCTTGGCCGGTGATTGTCTGGCGCAGCACAAATTGGATCACCATGAAAATCGTCAACACGAACATCAACACCAGCAAAAGCCCGGTCATTGCGTCAACAAATCCCGGCCAGATGGCGTTTTGAAAACGGTTCGATGATCTCCGGCTGAGCGCCATTGCCTAGCCCCGTTCCCGGATCGCACTGGCCAAATTGGCCAGATCCATGCGCAGATCGCCAATGCTTTCCTGGCGGCCTGCGGACATTTCTTCAAGGATACGCAGCATCTGCACATCGATCGACCGCAGACGCATCCGGCTTTCTGCGTCGATCCCTTCCATGCCGCTATCGTCCATCTTTTTGATCAGCTTTTCCTGACCCGCGGCGATCCGTTCAAACACATTGTTATTGCTGTTGGCGGTGGTGATATGTGCAAGCTGTTCGACCGCCGCCGCGAGCCGTGAAAACCGTTGTTCGGTCTGTTCGCGGTCGGTATCGTTCTGGCCGATGGTCATCTGCATCGTGTCCATCAGTTCACTGAGCTGCTCTGCAAAGGCATCAAGTCCGGTAATGCCACCGCCTTCTTCGCCTTCGATCCCGACGCGGGTGATTGTCGACAGCCATTCTTCCAGCTCGCGGTAGAAACGGTTTTGCCCGTGACCCGCAAACAGTTCAAGCAGCCCGACAATCAGCGATCCGGCAAGCCCCAAAAGCGAGCTTGAAAACGCGGTGCCCATGCCGCCAAGCTGTGCCTCAAGCCCTGCTTGCAGCCGCCCGAAAATGTCCGCGCCGCTTTCGCCTTCGCCCGGATTAAGTGACCGGATGGTATCAACCAAGGCAGGCACGGTTGTTGCAAGCCCGTAGAAGGTTCCCAAAAGTCCAAGGAAAATCAGTACGTTACCGATATAGCGCGTGATTTCGCGGTCTTCGTCGATCCGCTGCGCGACGGAATCAAGGATCGACCGACCCGAAACGGATGACACTTGGGTCCGTGCCCCGCGTGACCGCAGCAGTGTCGCCAAAGGCGCCAGCAGTGAAGGCGCTTTGGTAAAGCTGTGCCCGCCCGTTTCCTTGGCGAAATGTTCGATCCAGCGCACCGATTTCATCAGCTGGAACACCTGATTGATGCACGACAACACCCCAAGCCCGAACACCGAAAGGATCACGGCATTCAGATAGGGGTTCGAATTATAGATCGCCATGATCTGGCTAAGCCCAAGATAGAACCCTGACCCCACCAGCCCCAAAACGACGAGCATGAAAAAGATTTGCCGAATTGGCTGCGAAAATTGCGGCTGCGCTTTGGCTTCCCGTTTGTCCGACACAGAATGGGAGTCCTTATTCCTGAATGACTTTATTGCCCCATATCATTAACGGCGAATTACGGCGCATATAAATTATAATGGCGACCAATTCATGTTGCCGTCAAGGCACGCACCCGATCAACCAGCCATTTCATATCGGGGTCGCGGATGTTCATCTGGTCCAGATGTGCGGCTGTATTGAACAGATATTCCGTGTTCGGCCCGCGCCGGCCGACGGCCGTGGCGATCATCTGCGCCTGTTTTTCAAGGTCGAACTGGCAGTATTGCACGTGGTCGGGGTCGATCACATAGGCCAGCGCGCGCAGGGTTTCGCCGTTTTCGATATGCAGATCAACATGTTCTTCGAAATAGGCAGAGGACACCAGTTCACGTTCGCGCAATTCGCGCAAAACGCTTTCTTCTTCCTCGGCCGCCACCTGAAACGCAACCCCCGTGCAGCGCGCGCCCATTGCCGCGTCAAGTGCAAGCACCAGCCCGGGTTCAGTTTCAGAGCCGCGGTGGTGGATCGATAGCATGCAAAAACTGCGGTGATAGTCATGCAGGCAGGCTTTGACGGATTTGACGGGTGTAAAGCCGGGATTCCACAACAGTGATCCGTATCCAAAAACCCAAAGCGCCATGATAAATCCCTTTTGCCTGCCCCCATAAACACCGGAATGGCCCGCACGAAAACCCCTAGCGCGGATCGCCCAGTATCTTTGCTGCGTGGTCGCGCAGATAAATATGCAGCCAAGGGGTGTAGTTTTGCGGCGCGCGGTTCATGTCGGCCGCGAGATCGGCCAAGCTGATCCAGCGCGTCGCCATGACCTCATGAGGGTTGGGGGTGAACGCCAGATCATCACGCGCCACCCCTGTAAATATCGCAACGACCTCGTGTTCGATCAACCCGTTTCCAACATCGGCCCGATAGGTGATCGTATCGCGGTAGGTCAGCGCCACCCCCTGAATTCCGAGCTCCTCTTGCAGGCGTCGCTGCGCACAATCTGCATCCGTTTCCCCCCAAAGCGGATGCGTGCAGCAGGTATTCGCCCATAGCCCCGGCGTATGGTATTTTTCCAGCGCCCTTTGCTGGATCAATATCCGGTCGTGTTGCAGCAAGAATACGCTGACGGCCTTGTGTTTCAGCCCCTTTTCGTGAACTTCGAGTTTCTCGACAGGGGTAAGCGTGCCGCCGACCCAAGCGGGAATCATTTGTTTTGCCATGACCAAAGCCCCAATATCTTGGCGCAGCTATAGCCGTGCTTTTGCCAGATTGCACCCCGCAGCGACCAGCGTTTCGGGACAGTTGCCGCAAAATGCGCGTGCGCATAAACCGGCCCGCAGCCTGCGGCGTTTTGCATTGTCGTGTGTTCAGACACAGACGGCATCCGCGATCAAGCGTTTTGATGGGGGCACCGTACGGTGCCCTTTTTGACTTTTTGTTGCATGCGGGATCTGTTTCATCCGTGGGATGGGGCAGCGGGTCTGGTTTTTGAACACATTCCGGAAAGGTTTTCAGAATAGCCTCGGGGCGAATGGGAAGGTTTGACATGAACGAGATACTTGTCCCCTTGGCGGCTGCCGATTTGATCGACCGGATTGTTGTGTTGCAACTGCGACTGGAAACAGCCGCGCATGATTCCGACTATGGGGTGACGGTCAGGCAAAAGGCGCTGCTTGACCGTCTTGCCGAACGTATTTTGCCGCAAGACGTTGAATTGCAACGGCTTTGGGGGCGTCTTTATGCGGCGCGGTGTGATCTTTATGTGCTCGAACAGGATCTGCGTGCCTGTGATGAGCGTGGCGAATTCGGGGTGCCATTTGTCGCGCTTACGCGCGCGCTTTTGGCGGCACGTGATACGCTGGATACAGTCCGTTCCGAGATTGACGCGCAGCTTGGCGCACCGCTGCTGGTCAATGACCAACTCGCGCGCGCGCAAGAGGTTCTTGACCAGTAATCTGCTTACAATTTATTATAAACCAAAGCTTTAAGTCTCCTTTCATACCCGCGGCCCTATCAGGGAAACTGGGTGAATGATGAGGTGGCGAAATGGGTGCAAATTCCAATGCTCCGGTGATAATCAAACGGAAAAAAATTGTGGGCGGCGGTGGTCACCACGGTGGCGCATGGAAAGTGGCCTATGCAGATTTTGTGACCGCGATGATGGCTTTTTTCATGCTGATGTGGCTGCTGAACGCGACCACCGAACAGCAACGCAAGGGGATTGCCGACTATTTTTCGCCGACGATCCCGATCAACCGGATTTCGGGTGGCGGCTCGGGCGCCTTTGGTGGCGCTGATATTTTCACCGAAGATTCGCTGGCACAAAGCGGCACCGGAATCAGCCAGCCGACAATCGGTCAGAACCCTGTGCGCGTCGAAGACACCACCGACGGCGAAGCCGCCGCAGTTGCTGCGCAGGTTGCCGCGCTGCGCGACATCGAGGCCGTGCTAATGGGGGCGGGCGGTGAAAGCATGGTGTCGGATCAGGCATTGCGGCATATCGTGACGCGACTCACCGATGAAGGGCTGATCATCGAGATATTTGATCTACCCGATGCTGAAATTTTCCTTGCCGATACCGCAACGCCCCATCCTATCACGGCTGAAATTGCCGCGATCCTGGCCCGCCTGTTTGATTCGGTAAAAAACCCCGTCGAGATCAGGGGGCATTTGCGCGCGCGCACAATTCTTGCTGTCGAAAACCCGATGTGGGACTTGTCGATGGCGCGCGCGGCGCAAATGCGGTTGCTGCTCGAAGACGGCGGGCTTGATCCGCGCCGGATCGCGCAATTGGCCGGTGCCGGTGATCGTGCGCCCGCTGTCGCCGATTCGACCGCGCCGCGCAACAACCGGATCGAAATTATCCTGCTGCGTTCGGATATTTGAAAACTGCGGTGAATTTTATGCGTTAGGGCCATATTAAGTCTGGGCGTTTAAGCACGATGAGAAGGCATGATTTCCGACGCAGAAAGGCTCCGCCATGACCATTTCATCTTCTTTGAACGCCAGTGTTGCTGGGCTACGGGCGAATGCCTCGCGGCTCGCGACGATTTCCGACAATATTTCGAATTCTTCGACCTATGGTTACAAACGGGTCGTCACGGATTTCCATTCTATGGTCATCGAAAGCGGGCAGGGCACCTATTCTGCGGGTGGCGTGCGAACAACGACTTCGCGGCTTGTCGATGAGCGCGGTGCGCTGGTTTCGACCAGCAACCCGACCGATCTGGCCGTGCGCGGGCGCGGCATGCTGCCTGTCACAAGCGAGACATCTGTCGCCGTCAATAATGGTGAAAACCCCCTGTTTCTAACAACAACAGGATCGTTCCGACCCGATGCGCAAGGCTATTTGCGCACGCCCGGCGGGATGGTCCTGCTTGGTGTGCCGGCGGCCGTGGACGGCACAATCCCCAATTACCCGCGCGATTCGATTGACGGGCTTGTGCCTGTGCAGATCAACGCCAACCAATTCGCGGGAGAGGCGACAACACGCGTCGATCTATCGGTCAACCTGCCCGCGACATCCACACGCGAAGGATCAGCAGGCGAGATTGAAACGCTGACGGTCGAATATTTTGACAACCTTGGCGCCTCATCAAACCTTGGCATTACTTTTACGCCAACGGTCCCTGCGACCGGCGCGTCAAATGAATGGACGATGGAAATTCGCGACAGCGAATCTGATGTCGACCTGAACGGCATTCCCGATATTGTCGGCATATATACCCTGACCTTTGATGACAGCCGCGGCGGTGGCGGGACGCTTGCCAGTGTCGTCAACGTTGGTCCGGGTGGTGCCTATGATCCGGTCACCGGCGCGCTGACAATTGCCGTTGATGGTGGGCCGATGGACATCAATATCGGCGAGCTTGGCAGCTCTATCGGGCTGACACAGCTATCGGATGCATTTGCACCGGTCTCGATTTCGAAAAACGGCACGCCGGTTGGCAGTATGACCTCTATCGAAATCGACGAAAACGGCTATGTGCGGGCCAGTTTTGATATCGGAATTAATAGGGTGCTTTACCAGATCCCGCTGGTTGATGTGCCGAACGTAAACGGGCTCGAGGCGCTGGACCAGCAAAGCTATCGGGTCACCCCCGATAGCGGGACATTTTTCCTGTGGGATGCCGGCGATGGGCCAACCGGTGATATCGTCAGCTATGCACGCGAAGAATCCGCGACAGATGTCGCCGGCGAACTGACGGAACTGATCCAGACGCAGCGCGCCTATTCATCAAACGCAAAGGTCATCCAGACCGTGGATGAAATGCTGCAAGAGACCACGAATATCAAACGCTAAACGGTAGGAGCGACACGCGATGAGCATTTCCAGCGCACTCAATAATGCGATCACGGGCCTTACCGCATCTTCGCGCATGGCCGAGGTTGTATCAAGCAACCTGTCAAACGTGATGACCGACGGATACGGGCGGCGCTCGGTAGAGCTTTCATCGCTGCAACTGGGCCAGTTTGGTGGCGGCGTGCGGGTAGAGGGGATCAATCGTTTTGTTGATGCGGGGTTGCTGGCTGACCGGCGACTGGCAGACGCGGCGATGTCTGCAAACCAACAATCCGTAGATGCGCTCACAAGGCTGGAACAGCAGATTGGCGGACCTGATGATGCTGGATCAATCGGTGCAAAATTGGCCGCCTTTGAAACGGCACTTATTCGTGCGGCCAGCGATCCCGCGTCGGATCTGCGGCTTGCGGATGTTGCCCTGCGCCTGGGCGATGTGGCGCAGGTGCTGCGCGACAATACACAAGCCGTGCAAGGATCAAGGCAAGCCGCAGACGCCGCGATTGACAAGGACATCAATGAACTGAATGCGGCGCTGGTGCAGGTTGGCGAACTTAACAAAGATGTGTTGCGGCTAAAAAGTTCCGGCGCAGACCCATCGGCGCTTTTTGATGCTCGCCAGCAGATCGTCGACAAGATTGCGGATATCGTGCCGCTGCGCCAGATTGAACGCGACAATGGTACAATTGCACTTATGACACCCAACGGGACAACATTGCTTGACGCGCGGGCGGTTGAATTCGGATTTGTGCGCACCCCGACCATCACCGGCGACATGACCTTTGCGTCCGGGGCGCTTTCGGGGATCACGCTAGATGGTGTGGCGATTGACCCTGCTACCGGAATCGGGCGGCTTGGCGGCGGGTCATTGGGTGCATCATTTGAACTGCGCGATTCGACTTTGGTTACTGTCCAGTCGTCACTTGATGAAATTGCGGCTGACCTGATAGCGCGCTTTGAGGACCCCGCAACAGACCCGACGCTGGTTCCGGGGGACACTGGCCTTTTGACGGATGAAGGTGGCCCACTGGATTTGGCCGATATTCCCGGTCTTGCGGGGCGAATCGCGATAAATGCGGCGATTGATTACAAGAATGGCGGCGACCCAAGCCTGCTGCGCGACGGGCTGAATGCCGCGACAGCCGGTCCGACCGGGAATCCCGCGCAATTCAACAATCTGCTCGATGCATTGCAAGTCCCCCGTGCAGATCTGCCCGGCGCAGCCATAACATCGGCATTTGGCCGCATTGCTGATTTTACATCCCAATTGGGCACGATGCGCTTGGGGGCGCAGGAAAAACTTAGCTATGCGGCGGCGCGTTGGGACACACTGCACGAAGCTGAATTGGCAAACGGTGTCGATACAGACATTGAACTGCAAACCTTGATGCTGATTGAACAGGCCTATGCTGCAAACGCCAAGGTGATCGAAACGGCAGACTTCATGATGCAACGATTGATGGAGATATAAGATGCCCGTAAACCCCGTGGGCGATATGGCCCGGCAATTCATCTCGATGCGCAATGGATCAGCCATCAAAGCAGACTTATCCAACCTAGCGCAAAGCCTTTCGACGGGGCGGGTAACAGAT
Source organism: Yoonia tamlensis (assembly GCF_900115105.1). GTDB lineage: Bacteria > Pseudomonadota > Alphaproteobacteria > Rhodobacterales > Rhodobacteraceae > Yoonia > Yoonia tamlensis. The sequence goes on along the minus strand of NZ_FOYP01000002.1, from coordinate 74,038 downwards.
ATTGTGCAGCATTTGGGCGGCGATACTGCGCGATATTCAGGCATTAACCATAGCCTTGCGCTGCTCGACAGTTATGCCGCTACCGCTTCCGAGACGGGACACAGCTTGGGGCAGATGCAGACAATGCTGGGCCAGATGCAGGCCGCCGGGGATGCAACAAGCAGCCAGTTGCTGTTGATAAGCGATAGTAGCAATGAAAATCAGGTGACCGAGGCTGCACGCGCGGCGCGCTCGACATTTGATACAATGGTGAATCTGTTGAATGCACGTGTGGCCGAACGGTCATTGTTTGGTGGCGCAGAGGTCGCGTCTGCGCCACTTGCAAATGCTGCGGATATGATCGCAAGCATCCAGGCGGCAATTGGTGGCGCGACAGGTCAGGCCGCGATTTCGGCAGCCGTCGACACCTGGTTCAACGATCCATTGGGTGGCTTTGCGACGATGGGCTATGAGGGCGATACAGGTCCCGCCGTTCAAAAACGGATTTCTGAAAACACAACGCTGACAATAGATGTGCGCGCCGATGATCCGGCGCTCAAATCGACCCTAAAGTCGGCGGCGCTTGCTGCTGTTACACATGAAATGCCGGGTCTTGCGGTTGGCACCCGTTCGGGCTTGCTGCAAGAGGCCGGAATCGGATTGTTTGGCGCCACGAGCGGGCTCGTCGCAGTGCAGGCGCGAATCGGATTTGCCGAAGAAAGCGTTGGGCGCGAACAGGCTGAAATCTCTGCACAGATTACAGCGCTCGAAATTGCGAAGAATGACCATGTTTCGGCCGATCCGTTTGATACGGCCTCGCGTTTGCAAGCGATGCAGCTGCAGCTAGAAACCCATTATGCTGTGACCGCGCGTTTGTCACGGCTAAGCTTGTTGAGCCATATGTAATGAAAATCATCAAACTGTTCACCTTACTTGTTGCTGTTTGCCTGCCAATTTTGCTTCAGGCGGCACCGATACGCATTAAGGATTTGGTCGAATTTGACGGCGTGCGTTCAAATGATCTGGTCGGCTACGGGTTGGTTGTCGGGTTGAACGGAACCGGTGACGGGTTGCGAAATGCACCGTTCACCGAAGAAATCCTGAGTAGCGTTCTTGAAAGATTGGGCGTGAATGTCACGGGCGAACAGTTCCGCCCGAAAAATGTTGCAGCCGTCATTGTAACAGCGAGCCTGCCGCCATTTGCGCGCGCAGGAAGCCCGATTGATGTAACCGTATCCGCGATCGGCGATGCAAATAGCCTCTTGGGGGGTACGCTGATCATGACGCCACTGAACGCGGCGGATGGCGATATCTACGCGGTGGCGCAGGGCACAATTATCGCAGGCGGCGCTGCGGCAACCGGTGATGGCGCGAGTGTTGTGCAGGGCGTGCCTACGGCAGGCGTGATACCGTCGGGCGCTACGGTCGAACGCGAAGTGGCGTTTGATTTTGCAGGTATGACCATGCTGCGTTTGGCGCTCAGAACTCCGGATTTCACGACTGCCGGGCGCATCGAGCAGGCAATTAACCAAGATTTCGGGCACGGCGTTGCTGTCATGCTGGATGCCGGCACGGTTGAATTGAACATTGCGGCGACCCGCATGCCGTCGCCAGCACATGCATTGGGGCGGATTGAAAACATACTTGTCGAACCTGAACGCCGCGCGCGTGTGGTTGTCGACCAGCGTTCCGGAACGATTGTGATGGGTGAAGATGTGCGGATCAGCCGCGTCGCGGTCAGCCAGGGTAATCTTACTTTGCGTATACAAGAAGCGCCGATCGTGTCACAGCCAAACCCGTTTTCGCCGGGCGAAACTGTGGTTGTCCCTCGCACAAATGCTGCAATCGTTGACGAACCAGGCATCGGCCTTGCCGAGGTATCTGAAGGCACGTCGCTAAGCGAGGTTGTCGCAGGGCTAAACGCACTAGGCGTGGCACCGCGTGATATGATCGATATTCTCAAAAGCATCAAAGCGAGCGGTGCATTGCATGCCGAGTTTATTGTGCGTTAGGGCGTTGATTGCCGACGTTGAACCGCAAGGATCGCGCCCTTTAAGTGTAGCTCTGAACAAGGCTGGCGGCGATAAGCCCCCAGCCATCCGCGACAACAAAGAAAGCAAGCTTAAACGGCAGGGAAACAATGGCCGGAGGGACCATCATCATACCCATCGACATCAAGACCGCGGCGACGACAAGATCAATGATCAGAAACGGCAAGAAGATCAGAAAACCAACTTCAAAGGCGCGCGCCATTTCGCTTAGCAAGAAAGATGGAACCAGAACCGAAAGCGGTGCATCCGCAGCCGAAGTTTGCGCACCGACATCGGGCCGCAATTCTGCCATTGCGACAAATGTATCCGGGTCAATGCGGCCCGTCATGAATGCGCGCAGCGGTTCCATCGCGCGCAAGAACGCTTCCTCAAGCGGTAGTGTGCCGTTCATCATTGGTTCAATGCCAGCGTTCCAGGCCTCAAGAAAGACCGGTTCCATCACAAAATAGGTCAGAAATAGTGCAAGACTGACGATAAGCATGTTGGGCGGCGACTGTTGCAGCCCGATTGCCTGCCGAAGAATTGCAAAAACGGTGACGATGAAGGGAAAGCAGGTAACCATAATGGCAATACCGGGCACGAGGCTTAGCACTGTCATGACAATGATGAGCTGAACCGAACGCGTGGCAAGTGATCCGTCGTTGCCAAATGTAATCGCCACATCTTGTGCGAACGCAGGGGTAGCAGTGATGGTTAATGCAATCGCGCAGCAAAAGATTTGTCTGAGCATGCTAGCTTAGCTCGTCAGTGTCGGACACAACTTCGGTCAACCGCACGGCAAGCTGACCAGGCTCGCCGCCGTCAAGTTCTTGCAGTTCTCCGCGCGCGATCAACCGGTCACCGATATAGAGCTCGACGGGATCTTCAATGCGCTTGTCGAGCGCAAGGATTGCGTTTTCGCCAAGCGAAAGCAGATCACGCACGAGTGGCCGCGCCTTGCCAACAGAGACTGAAATTTCGATCGGGATACGGCGGAGCGGGTTTCCGTCACCCGCAGCGCGGAGATCATTTGTCGTGTCATTCATGTGGGCTTGTCCTTCTGTTTACGTCGGAAATTGCGCTAAGCGTCGCGCGTGTTTGTGCAAGCAAACCGTCCAGATCGAGGTAAGTTTCTGTTTTTCCCTGCCCGATCCAGGCTGCTTGTGGCGACAAATCCGGATCGTCCTCAATCACGATCTCCAACCCATGTTCGCGCGCGAGGTTCTGAGCGTTTTGCCGCTGGCTGGGGTGGAGGTGAATGACAGGCATTTTGGCCGTATCAATTTGCGCTGCCTCATGAATTGTCTGGATTAGCAGCAAGCCAAAGCTTTCAACGCTGATACGTGGCAATAGTTTTTCGATAACCGCCGTAAACAGTGGCGAAAGCATTTCAAGAATCTGCGTTTGGGCTTCGGAATAGGAAAATTCAATATCGGTAATTGCTTGAATAAATGCGTCATCGCGCGCGCTTTTTTCTTCATTGGCCACGGCAAGCGCCGCGGCATAGCCTTCTTGATAGCCGGTCTCAAATTCGGCCGAATCCGCGGAATCCAAGCCGTGTTCGAACGATTCGAGCGCAAGTTGCTGTGCCATTATGCATTAACCTTTGGTGCCGGGTCTTCGATCCAGTCCTGCAGGACCTGTATTGTCTCGGTTTCACGGTCGGAAATTATCTGGCGAAGCCGTGAAACTGGGTCGTCATCACCGGACATCGAACCAAGATCGCCGCCCATGAAATCCCCCAGACTGTCATCGCTGAGCGCCATCGCAATCGGCGGCGCAATTTCGGCAAGCGCGCCATCGTCATCATTTACGCCCGGCGCGGGTAATATGGCGACCGGTGCTAGTATCGGTCGCACAACAAACAGCCCGAGGATCAAGGCAACAATTGCGAGGACCGCGATTTGAATGAGCTGCATTGAATCAAGCGCCACCCCCGCGACGGAGGGTCCAGCCTGAGTGCCGAGCTGCGCGATCGGTTCGAACGGCATTGATTTCAGCGTTATGACGTCACCGCGCGCAGGGTCGATTCCGATGGCCGAGGCGACAAGTTCTTGCAACGCTGCCAGCTCTTCTGCGCTGCGCGGGCTGGATGTTTGGGCGCCGTCGGCTGCTGTTGTCATGACATCATTAACCAATACTGCGACGGTCAGCCGTTTGATTGCGCCCGGCGCACGCAGCAATTGCCGATCAGTCTGGGAAACCTCATAATTGGTTAACACGCGGCTTTCGCTATTTTCATTGCTCGAAGCCCCGGATGTTCCTGCTGCGTCGCCATCCGGTAGGTTTGACGCGACGGTAACATCGCCGCCGCGGCTGTCGTTTGATGTGCCTGTGCTTTCGGTCACATCGGTGCTGATCGCGATTCGGCTTTCGGGGTCGACGCGCCTTTCCGAGATCGTTTCGGTTTCGGTAACCGTGTCTACGGTTACTTCGACGACGGCGTTTCCGACCCCAACCCGCGCAGCAAGAAGACGCTCTGCCCTTTGGCGCAGCGCGTCGGCCCGTTCGTCCGAACCGGGCAAAACCGCGTTCCCGTCCGTGTCTGACAATAGACCGCCGTTATCATCGATGACCGCAACCGAATCTGGCGAAAGCCCAGGTACGGCGGCGCCAACAAGATACTGCAAAGCCTTGATATGTGGCGCAGATAGCGTGCCGCCAGCCGTTGTGACGGTCACAGCGGCGGTGGGTGTCTGATCACGCTGGAACGACCGTGCTGCGGGTGTCGATATATGCACCCGCGCAGCGCGGATATGTGTGCTCGCTAGAATTGTCCGCGCGAGTTCGCCTTCTTTTGCACGCCAGTATGCCGCATCGAACATCTGCGATGTCGTGCTGAACCCTGACAGAGAATCAAGCAGTTCATACCCTTGGCTGTCGCTTGCGGGTAGTCCTTCGCCGGCCAGCCCCATGCGCAACGTATCGCGCAGGCCCGTCGGCACGTAGATTGCATTGCCGCGCACCTCGTATGCGACGCCGCGCTGGTCCAGCGCTGTTATCACGTCACCTGCGGCGCGGCCTTCAATTCCGCCAAATAACAGTGACATATCCTTGGTTCCGGCGCCCTTGGCCAATGCCAAAATGGCAGCAAAGACCGCAACAGTTGCAAACAGGACAAAAATTCTGCGGCGCGCATCGAGCGCGGTCCAAACGGTGCTGAGGCTTTGCAAACTGGTTCTCCATCGCTTTGGCATTCTGCCGATAGGCCGAGTTTGAACCACGAGCCTTAACAATCGGTTAGGGCTTCACAGTTTATGTAGATTTCATCAAAGAACAAAAAGGACAGTGTGATGCCGGAAGAAACGGACACCCCCGAAGATACACCTGCCAAAGGGTCCAAAAAGCCGCTTTTGATTGGTATTGTGCTTGCTTTGTTGGGTGGCGGTGGCGGGTTTTTCGCTGTGCAATCCGGTGTTCTAGGCGGGGCAGAGCATGGGCAGGACGCGACCGCGCATGCCGACGAATCGCCTGCGCCGGCCGTCGAAATTGCGACTTTTGTTGCGCTTGATCCGCTCGTGATTTCGCTGCCGCGCAGTGGCGGGCGTGATCATTTGCGGTTTTCTGCGCAGCTTGAAGTCGCACCGCAGTACGCCCAAGAGGTAGCCGCGATCAAACCCCGGATCGTGGATGTCATTAATGGCTATTTGCGCGCGGTAGATCTGGCCGAACTCGAGGATCCGGCAGCGTTGACGCGACTGCGCGGGCAGATGCTGCGGCGGATACAGATTGTTGCCGGAGAAGGGCGGGTTCGCGACCTGCTCATTATGGAATTTGTGCTAAGCTAGGGGATCAAGATGACCATGATTGCAGATGTTTTGTTAATTTCCGGGGCTTTGGCCGCAGGTTTCTATTGCCTTGTATTATCGCGGCGTTTGCGCCGTTTTACGGATCTTGAAAAAGGTGTTGGCGGCGCAGTTGCTGTGTTGTCCGTGCAGGTTGACGATCTGACCAAAACCCTGACCCAAGCCCAGGCCACCGCCAAATCATCGGTGGACACCCTTGATAGTGTCAGCAGCCGTGCAGAGGCCGCCGGACATCGCCTGGAGCTGCTTGTTGCATCGCTTCATGACTTGCCCGAACCCGCAACGCCAAAACAAACCGAAAGCCCGTTTTTTGTGCGCCGTCCAAGCGGCCCTGAGGGCAACCAATGACGCGCCCGGCAAAACGGCGTGCCGGGCGCGGTACATTGCACATCATATCATGCATGCTGATTGCGTCTGCCGTGGTGCGCATGGGTGTTTATGCCGGACCCGCCCTTGCAAACAGTGATCGCGAACATGTCGATAGCATCATTGAACCCGCGCAGGCCGGTGATGGGACGGGCGCCCTGTTTGCGGCGCTGCAAGCCCGTGAAGCCAGACTGGACGAACGCGAGGCGCAATTGCGCAACCGTATGCAGGCACTGCGTGATGCCGAGGTCGAAATCGAGGTGAAATTGCAGGCGCTTGTGGCCGCCGAGGAAGCATTGCGCGCGACAATCGCGCTTGCCGACAGCGCCGCATCAACCGATCTTGAGCGGCTCACCACTGTTTATGAAAACATGAAACCCAAAGAAGCAGCCGCACTTTTTGCCGAGATGTCACCGCAGTTTGCGGCAGGGTTTTTAGGGATGATGCGACCCGATGCAGCTGCACTAATCATGACCGAGCTTGCTCCCGAAACGGCCTATTCGTTTAGCGTCGTGTTGGCTGGACGCAATGCAAATGTCCCGACGCAATAGCGCTGAGAGAAACTTAACACCTTTGCGGTAGCATAGATTCGAATGCCAATGGTGGCGATTGAACGAAGGGGGCAGTCCTGAATGGTTGGCTTGATTGGTGTCGTTTTTGTCTTTGTAACGGTCTTCGGGGGCTATCTGCTGGCCGGTGGGAAGATGGCGATCATTCTCAAGACGCTGCCGTTCGAGATGATCATGATTGGTGGCGCTGCGATTGGCGCATTTACAATTAGCAATGATGGCGCCGCGATTAAGCACACCGTCAAAGACATCGGCAAAGTGTTCAAAGGCCCAAAGTGGAATGCGCAGGACTATAGCGACGTCTTGTGCCTTTTGTTCGAATTGATCCGGGTTGCGCGGACCAATCCCGTGGCGCTTGAAAGCCACATCGAAGCACCTGATTCGTCTACGATATTTGGCAAATACCCGAAAATTCTGGACGACGGGGAAGCCATTGCATTGATCTGCGACACCTTGCGGTCTGCGTCGATGAATTACGACGATCCGCATCAGGTTGAAGAGGTCCTCGAAAAACGGATCGAGGCAACGCTGCACCACAAAATGCATTCAACCCATGCGCTGCAAACCGTGGCGGACGGGTTGCCGGCATTGGGGATCGTGGCCGCGGTTCTGGGCGTTATCAAGACAATGGGCTCGATCGACCAACCGCCCGAAGTCTTGGGAAAACTGATCGGCGGTGCGCTTGTCGGGACATTCCTGGGCGTGTTTCTGGCCTATGGTATTGTCGGCCCGTTTTCGGTGAAGGTGAAGGCAGTCATCGAGGAAGATGCGCATTTCCATCAATTAATTCGCGAAGTGCTTGTCGCTAACCTTTACGCCCACGCGCCCAATATCTGCATCGAGGTTGGGCGACAGAATATGCCGAGCGCATATCGTCCCAGTTTTGCGGATATGGAGGATGCTTTGAAAGCGACAAAGCAAAGTGCGGCATGAAACACGTTATCTCTATTCTATTGCTTGTTCTTGCGCCCTGCACAGCTATGGCTGCGCCGGTTCGAGTTCTCACCGGTGAACATGCGCAATTCACGCGCATGGTGTTTCGTATCGCGCCGGGTTCTGAATGGACGCTTGGGCGTGCAGATGACGGGTATATGTTATTGCTGCCAACTTCTCAAAGTTATGATTTGCAGGGCTTTTTTGACCGGATTCCAAAGGATAGAATCGCCCAGATAACGCAGCCGCGCGCCGGAGAATTCGTTTTCGATGTCCCCTGTGATTGCCGCGCCGAGGCTTTTCTTGTCGGCGATGATGTGCTTGTGATTGATGTTTCTGACGGTTCTCCGCTCGCTAGTTCGCCGTTTGAACAAAGGTTAGATGCATCGGATATTGCCGCTACGCCGGTTGCCCAGCCATATGTCGTTCCGGAAAATGCGATCTTCCCCGTCTTTGGTGCGAGCCCCTTGCAAACCGCGCCGCCACCGGCGCCCCTGAATGATGTTGCAGTGGCGCGTGCGGAACCCGCACCAGTCCCACAGGCATTTGATGCTGATTTATCGGCGCTTGAGACATCAATTGTTGCAAGTCTTGCCCAAGGTTTAACACAAGGGGTGCTCGCGCAGGACTTGCAGAATGCGGGCAATGTGGCAGGCATTGATGAAACCATACGAGACGCGCTGCGCGCCGCGCATACGGCGATCCCCGGCATCGGGACACGGACAAACCAGGATGAAAACGCGCGCCCAATCACGCCAGAAATTGCCAAAACCCAATCCGGTCAACGGTGTTTGCCGGCCGCATATTTTGATATCCCCAACTGGGGCGATGCACAGCCGTTTTCAACCCAACTGGCGCAAGCCCGCAGTGAAATTGTGACCGAGGTCGGCCAGCCGGATGAAACGGCTGTGCTGCGGCTCGCAAGGACCTACGTGTATTTCGGCTTTGGTAGAGAGGCGCTGCGCACGCTCGAAATAGATGGGGTACGGTCGCAGGAACGTACATATCTTGCACAGATTGCGCGGATTATTGACGCAGAGCGCGCGCAACAAAATTTGTTTGCCGAGCAGGTCAGCTGTTCTTCGTCCGTGGCGCTTTGGGCCGCACTTGCGATTAAAGATGGGCCAATGGACGCCCAGCTTGACCGTGCGGCAGTTTTACACGCGTTCAAGGCGCTGCCCATTCATTTGCAGCGCCATATCGGTCCGATGCTGTCAGAACGGTTTATCGCAATCGGGGATCATGACGGCGCACTTCAAACGCTCGATGCCGGACGCGGTGCTGACACGAAGACGCTTGACGCAACACTCGCCGAGGCAGAGCTTGATCATGCCTTGGGGAATGAAACGAGCGTTGAAATCGCCGTCGCGACTGCTGTGCGAGAGAATGCGCGAATCACCCCGGATGTCATGATCGCATTCTTGACGGACGCCGTTGAAAATAATCGTGAAATTGAAGATTCTGATTTCATGCTGGCCGACGCTCTACGCTTTGAACATGCGCATCTGCCGATCGCGGGTGACCTGACCTATGCACAAGGCCGAGGCTATCTGATGCAGGGCAATATCGACCAGTTGCAGCGTTTGATTGCCGAAGAATCCGATGCACTAGGAGATGTTCGTGTTCTCGCGTTGAACGATGCTTTGGCAAGTTTTTTCGTGCAGTCAAACGAAGACGCTGCATTTTTGACGTTTGCATTCGACGCATCGCCCGAAAACTATTCCGATGACGCAGCAAGCGATATCGCCGCGCGGCTAGTTGAACTGGGCTTTCCAGAGCGCGCCGTTGTTTTTGTGCCTGAAAACGGGTTCACACCTGAAATTGGCGAAGTGGTTGCGGGTGTTATTGGGGCCGCCAGTGCATTGCCCCAGAGCCCCAGAATAATTGACACGCCTTCCAGTGTTTCGCCGCCTGCCGGATTGCAAGGCGTCACGTCCGAACAGGTCTTGAATAACGTGCTTGATGCCCCGCTTTCTAACGGCCGATATTTGTTGACGCAGTCGCAAGAAACCCGCGAAAGCCTTGCAACAATCCTGAGCCAGTTTCCCGCGCCAAACGATCTATAGCCGCTCCGCTGCCGCTTACGAATTATCAACGATTTGCTTGCTAGAATGAACCGATAGCAAGAAATGAGCTGCGACATGATTGGCAGAATGCCGACCCGAATCCAGATTATCCTTTGTCCCGATTGGCAACGCGCCGTGATGTGCGGCAGCTACTTGGCATTGGCTCGCAACACGCATAATCGTGCCGCGGTTACTGCATTGAATTTTGCGCAATGAACGGTTTGTCGCTGCGCGCATTTTTTCAACCGACGATCCTTCTCGCTCTCGCGTTGATGGCGGTCATCGTTATGATGATCCTTCCGGTTCCGGCCTGGCTGCTTGATATTGGTCTGGCGGCGTCGTTTGCGCTCGCGATCCTTATGTTCACGGTGACATTGTTCATCGACCGCCCGTTGGATTTTTCGGCGTTTCCAACTGTCTTGCTTGCGTCCTTGATGCTGCGGTTGTCGCTGAATGTTTCGTCAACAAAGCTTATTATTGGCGAAGGGCATACCGGAACAAATGCAGCCGGCGATGTGATCGAAGGCTTTGCCATGTTCGTGATGGGCGGCAATGTTTTGTTGGGGCTCGTCGTGTTTTGTGTGCTTTTGATCGTCAATTTTGTCGTGATCAACAAAGGCGCGACCCGGATGGCCGAAGTCGGCGCACGGTTTGCATTGGATGCGATGCCAGGCAAGCAGCTCGCAATTGATAGCGATATGTCGGCTGGCGTTATCAACCACCAAGAAGCAAAGGCGCGGCGGGAACAAGAACAAGCCGAGACCACGTTTTTTGGATCGCTCGACGGGGCGTCGAAATTTGTCAAAGGCGACGCGGTGGCGGGGTTGCTGATCACCGCGCTCAACCTGATCATGGGGTTGATTATCGGCGTTGTCGTGAACGATATGCCGCTGTCCCAAGCATTTGAAACTTATGCAATATTAACTGTTGGTGACGGTCTGGTTTCGCAAATTCCGGCGGTGGTCATTTCGATCGCCTCTGCGCTACTGCTTGCGCGCGGCGGCGCAACGGGGCCGACCGATTTGGCCTTGGTCGCGCAATTGGGGCGGCATCCGTCGGCCTTGGCTACAGTTGGTGTTCTTATGGCGCTTTTTGCGCTTGTGCCGGGCTTGCCGTTTGTGCCGTTTATCTTGGGCGCAGCTGCCTTGGGAGGGAGCGCCTTTGCGATGGCGGCCGCAGCAAAAACCGCCGCGCAAAAGGAAGCGGCAAAATCCAGCGAGGCGGTCGTCAAACCTGTCAAATCGTCGATGGGTGATGTTCTGGATCTTGACGACATTCATGTCGAATTCGCGCCTGATTTGGTCGATATGGTTTTGGATCCGGGCACGGGGCTGGATGCGCGGATCGCGAATATGCGCAGTTATGTTGCAACGTCATTTGGTGTTTTGTTGCCTGAAATCCGGCTAACCGATAACGCATCCTTGCCACCCGGCAGCTATGTTGTTCATGTTCAAGGGGTTGAACAGGTCCGCGACAAATTGCGACCGGATCAGATATTGGCGTTGGTCAGCGATGGCGATCCGTCAGATGTGCCCGGCGACTTTGTCGATGAACCCGTTTATGGCGCGCCGGCAAAATGGATCGCGCCGGACCGTCAGGAAGACGCAGCACTTGCCGGATTAACGACTGTCCAGCCGGCAGAAGTCCTCGCGACGCATCTGCTCGAAGTCGTAAAGCGGAATTTCCCCCGACTTCTTACGTTCAAGGCACTGCGCCGGCGGCTGGAAGAAATGGTCAATCTAAGCGACCCCGCGCGCGCCGAAGCAAACCGTAAGATGCTTGATGAACTGATCCCCGATAAAATCCCGTTTGAACTGCTGCTTTCGGTACTGCGCCTTCTGTTGGAAGAGCGGGTATCGATCCGCAATCTTTCACTAATTATCGAGGCGGCAGCCGAAGGTCGGCAATTGCATGCGAGCGTTGACGGGATCACCGAACATGTGCGCCAACGTTTGGGTTTCCAGCTTGTTGCTGAAATGCGTCGGCCTGATGGCACGATCCCGCTCGTACAGCTCGCGCCCGAGTGGGAGGAGACCTTTGCGACCTATGAAATAAGGACAGAACGGGGCGGCGGGGATGTCGCGCTGCCACCCGAAAGCTTTAACGCATTGGCGGATGGGATCGCGGAAAAACTGGGGCAAGCTGCAAACGCCGGTGCTTATGCGGCGGTTGTGACATCTATGCGCCGGCGTCGATTTCTGCGCACGGTAATGGCCGCCAAGGGGATCATGAACCCTGTTTTGTCATTTGAAGAGATCGGCATTGACGCGCGGCCCGCGCTTGTCGGTCTGGTTCCGGCATGATCGCGGATCTTATGTATCTGTTTCCACTTTCGCAATCTGCGTTGTGGACGGGGTTTGTCGTTTTTTTGCGCGTGGGCGCTATGATGGCTGCAATGCCCGCCTTTGGTGACCAGGCCGTCCCGATCCGCGTACGGCTCGCGCTTTCGTTAGCATTTACCTTTATTGTCGCGCCGGCAATCGCTCCGACCATCTCTCCATACCCCGGTGGGCTTTTGCGCGCGGTTTCGCAGGCGGGGCCCGAAGTGGTCACGGGGCTGTTTTTTGGCCTATTCTTGCGGTTCTTTATTCTGGCGCTGCAGATTGTCGGGTCGATTGCGGCGCAATCGACATCCTTGTCACAGCTTTTTGGCGGTTCGGCCGGCGTGGATCCGTTGCCCGCGATCGGACATCTTTTGGTTGTCGGTGGAACGGCGCTTGCAGCTATGCTGGGTCTGCACGTTCAGGTGGCGGCCTATATGATCCTGACCTACGAAATGGTGCCTGTCGGCGTGATGCTCGCTGGCGATCAGGTTATTTCTCTGGGACTTGGCGAGGTGCGGCGCATTTTCGAGCTCGGCTTTTCGCTTTCCGCACCGTTTCTAATCGCATCGCTTGTCTACAATGTCGTTTTGGGCGTGATCAATCGCGCGATGCCACAGCTGATTGTGTCATTTGTCGGGGCGCCCGCGATCACTGCGGGAGGGATGATATTGCTGTTATTGACCGCGCCAATTTTGCTGGGTTTGTGGCATGGTGCGTTTGTCGGTTTCATGGCGGCGCCATTTGGGCCGATACCATGAGCGAGGAGACGGAAGCCGGTGAAAAGCAGTTCGAGCCCAGTCAGAAAAAGCTCGATGATGCGCGTGAAAAAGGTGAAGTCGCAAAATCGGCCGACCTGAACACGGCGGCGGGTTATGCGGGAATTCTATTAGTTGCGTTAACCATCGGACCGCCCGCCCTACAACATACGGGCGCAACATTAAGCACGATGTTGGCGCAGGCATCGGGGCTTAGCACTGTTTTATTTGACGGTCCCGCGTCTCCGACGATGGGGGGGCTGATCGTTGATGTCGGGTTGGGTGCCGCGCCTTGGTTCGCATTGCCGGCGATATTTGCGATACTTTCGATCATTGCCCAGCGCGCGTTTGTCGTGACCCCGACCAAGATCATTCCAAAGCTCAACCGGATATCCATGATCGCAGGGATAAAAAACAAATTCGGGCGGCAGGGGCTGTTCGAATTTGCAAAAAGCCTCACCAAATTACTGATCTATTGCATGATTATGGCAGTATTCTTGCGGTCGCAAATCGACCGGATCGTTGGCGCGATGCACTTGCCGCCGGGTCTGGTCGTGATGGTGCTTGGCGGCATGCTTGTGCAACTTATGGGGATCGTACTTTGTATTGCGCTTGTGCTGGGGGGGGGCGATTTTTTGTGGCAACGCGCTGAACATATCCGCAAAAACCGGATGAGCCGCAAAGACATGATGGACGAAATCAAGCAGTCCGAGGGTGACCCCATGATGAAGCATCAGCGCCGCATGAAGGGGCAATCAATTGCAATGAACAAGATGCTTGCCGATGTGCCGACCGCTGATGTTATTGTGGTGAACCCAACCCATTACGCCGTTGCGCTAAGCTGGAACAAAGCAGAGCAAATGGCCCCGATCTGCGTGGCCAAAGGTGTCGATGAAATGGCCGCCAAGATCCGCGAACTTGCCTTTGAACATGCGGTGCCGGTTCACTCTGATCCGCCGACCGCGCGCGCCTTGCACGCGAGCGTTGATATTGGCCAGGCAATTGCGCCAGAGCATTACCGCGCTGTGGCCGCCGCGATCCGGTTTGCGGAGGCCATGCGCAAGAAGGCAGGCCATCGATGACGCGTATCAAACAGGCCAAAGCCCTTGCGGAATTAACTAGTATTTCCCTGCATGCAGCACAGGCGAAAATGGCCGCACTTGTCACGCGTGAAACGGGCTTGCGCGAAAACCTTGCCCAACTTGTGCAGCAACGCGACCAACCCGGATTTGCGCCGGGGTCCATGGTTGACGCGGCGCTTGCTGCGGGTGCAAATGTTAGATGGCAACACTGGGTCGATCAGCGTCGCCGCGTCATCAATACAGAACTGGCGCAGGTTTTGGCGCTAAAATCGCAATACCACGCCCAGCTCGGGCAGGCTTTCGGGCGCGATCAAGCAGCAAAATCTGTTATAGATCGCCTTGAAAAAACGCGTATGACCATAGACTTACGGCGCAAATATTACGAATCTTGACGCACGATATCGGTGATAAGCACATCCGTTACGCTTTCACCTGAAATGCGTTGCGCGTTGCGTAACAGTTCGGTGCGCAATGCGCGCATATTCGTGCCGGTCGTGAAATTCCCCGAAAAGCCGCCGATATTTGCGTGATTGAACATCACCTGCAGAAACGCATCGCGCAGCTTGGGTTCCGACGCAAGGACGGCGGTTGTCGATTCCGGCGTGACCTCGAGGCTAATCGCCATCACGACCAGCGCCGTCACCAACCCGTCATCGACGACGGGGATTACAAACTGGTTGTTAAGTTTCGCGTATTCACGCGCATCGCCGATATCAACGACACTTGCGTGATCAGCCGTTTCATGGGTTTCGGAAGCGATATCACCGCAGGGATTCCCATCCGCGAGCTGTTCGGCAACTAATTCGGGCGCGGGCGGTGGCGCGAGCAATAGCCCCGCGCCAACACCGCCACCAATCCCAAGCACCAATAACAACAGGGGCAATAATAGTTTCTTCATGGTGGCTCCTATTGTGACCGGCTAAAAAGGTAGCACGTTTTCAAGCAGTTGATGCCCGTAGCGCGGTTGCTGCATGTCAGTAATCTGGCCGCGGCCACCATATGAAATCCGCGCCGAGGCAATTTTGTCATAAGTGACTTCATTCTGGCGAGTGATGTCTTCGGGGCGCACATAGCCGGTCACGATCAATTCGCGCAGTTCATAGTTAACGCGTACCTCTTGCTGTCCCGTAATGGCCAAAATGCCATTGGGCAAAACATCCGTGATGGTCACCGCCACGCGTAGCGTCAGTTTTTCGTTCCTTCGCACAGACCCATCGCCTGACGCGCTGCTATCTGAACTAAGATCAACGAGTGCCGCAGAAGACGCGCCTTCGGGCAACTGCGGATCGATACGCTGCGGAATGCCGGCAAGTTGGGGAATTCCAGCCTGTTGCGATGCAGATCTGGAACGCGCAGAAGAGTTCGAAATTTCCGCGCTATCGTCGATTTCGATCACCACGGTCAGGATGTCACCGCGCTGCATTGCCCGCCGATCACCCAGCAGTGAACCACGGTCGCGCGACCAAAGCGATGCCTGCGATGTCGGCCCAAGCCGCGTGGATGCGACGGGGTCAGGCATGCTTGGATTGAACATCGCCTCACGTTCGGCTGTCCGTTCTTGTGGTGTAAAATCGGGCGCGCGCCCGATCGGTGTCGTTGAACACCCCGTAAGAAAAATCAATAATCCCAGATATATACGCATGTTTCCCCCTAGCGAGACACGTAGGCGGCGCCGTCGGCCCCGATTTGGGCGGTGACCGTGCTGCGCGAACTGATATTCATAACCCTGATGATGTCACCCGGTCCGGCACGGCCAAGCGCGCGCCCTTCGGTACTGATCACAAGCCCATGTTGTTGATAATGCAGCGCGATAATCTGGTTCCTCTCAACGACAGCGGGAAACCCGACGTCGCCCGCACGGATCGGGCGCCCGGCATAAAGCGCCACGCGGGCCTCCATTCCGATGATGGTTTGAGGGTCCGTGACACCCCCGGGGATCGTCCGGCTATTAACGATAATGTCCTCGGGGAGGATGGTTGTATTGGCCGGAATTGTGCGCGCGGCCAGCACCGTATCAGCGCAAACCGGCGATGCGAACAAGCACAGGATCAATAGCGCACGGATCATCGGACCTGCACCATGGAACTAAGCATTTGATCAGCCGCGGTAATCACTTTTGAATTAAGCTCGTAACCACGCTGGGCCGCGATCAAATCCGAGACTTCGCGCACGGGGTCAACCGAACTGCTTTCGAGATAGCCCTGCCGCAATACGCCAAGCCCGTCTTCGCCCGGGGTGCCGACAAGCGAGGGACCCGAAGCCGAAGTTTCAAGAAACAGGTTTGACCCGATCGCTTCAAGCCCTTTGGGGTTGGTAAATCCGGCCATGGTAAATTGCCCGAGCAGTTGCGGTTCAACCTGATCGTTGAAATATCCGTAAACCTCACCCTCGGCATTGATCGAAATCGAGCGGGTATCGCGCGGGATCGTGATATCGGGCACGACCGGATAGCCGTCCGAGGTAACCACCTGCCCGTCGCCCGTTAACTTTAATCCGCCGTCGCGCGTATAGGCCGAAAGACCGGACGGCAGGGTCACTTCAAGATAGCCGTCGCCTTCGATTGCAAGATCCAGATCGCCGCCTGTCGCACCCAAAGACCCTTGCGAAAGCATCACGGATACGGCGGTTGTCCGCACGCCAAGCCCAAGCTGCACGCCGGTCGGCAGCGATGTCCCGTCAGAGGCGTTAATCGTTCCCGGACGCGCGACTTGCTGGTAGTGCAAATCGGCAAATTCGGCGCGCCGTGCGTTGTAGCCGGTCGTGCTCATATTGGCGAGATTGTTTGAAATAACCTCGACCCTTGTTTGTTGCGCCGACATGCCGGCAGCTGCGATTTCAAGTGCGCGCATGGTGGTCCTCCTCTGTTAGCGGATTGATTTGATGACGCCGCGAATGCGTTCATGTTCATTGTCCAGAAAACCCTGTCCCAGCTCGTAAGCGCGCTGCACTTCGATCATGCGACTGACTTGCAGAATGGGGTTCACGTTAGATTCCTCTAGAAAACCTTGCAGAATGCGCCCGTCGGGTGCAGGGGCAAAACCGCCACGGGCATCAAACATGACGCCGCTTTCGCGCAGCATTTGCGTGGGATCGTCAGGTAAAACGATGCCGACCTGCCCGATGGGGCGCCCGTCGGCGCTGATGGTTCCATCTGTACCGATGCCAACACGCCCCACGCCTTGCGGGACAAACAGCGGCGCACCACCGGCATCAAGCACCGGATAACCGTCAGGCGTGACCAAATCGCCGTTTTCATTTGGACTAAATGCACCAGCGCGCGTCAGCCGTTGACCATTGGGTGTTTCAACGACAAAAAAGCCTTCACCCTCGATCGCAAGGTCAAAGGTGCCGCCGGTCTGGGTCAGGCTGCCTTGGGTCATCACCGTGTCGCGCACCTGCGCCGCCGCCATCGAAAGCGATTCTGTTTCGGGCCCAAGTGCCTTAATATGTTCGGAAAACATGATGCCTTCGGCACGAAATCCGGTTGTCGACGCGTTGGCGATGTTGTTGGCGACGACCTGCATTTCGCGCATCAACCCGGACTGGCGGGTCAGTGCGGTGTATGATGCGTTATCCATGATTATCCTCCGGCGATGATGGGGATCAGCGTGCCCTTGAACAGGCTGACAAGAGATTCAGACATGTAATTCATCGTGATCCAGAACGTGCCGATGATTGCGGCAAGTTTGGGCACAAACGTTAGCGTCATTTCCTGAATCGAGGTCAGCGCCTGAAACAGGCCGACAACAAGACCGGTGGCCAAAGCGACGGTCAGGATCGGGATCGAAATGACAAACGCCGTCCACAACCCCTGTCGCAATGTGTCGTAAAACAACGCATCCGACATTAGACAGGCATCCGCAGGATTTCCTGATACGCTTCGACCACACGGTCGCGAACTGTCACAGCGGTTTGCACCGCCAGTTCCGTCTGAGCGAGCGCCGTGACCAAAGCATGCGGGTCCGCATCGCCGGTCATTGCACGCATGGCCGTATTTTCGCTCGCCTGAAGCGTTGCCATGAAATCGCTAGCCGCACCAAGAAAGGCATTCTGGCTGCCTGCGGTTTCGGGTGCCGTGGCTGTTTTGCTGGCCGCATAGTTTTGCGCAACGAGTGAACTGATGTTCATCGGGATTCTCCTTATTTGCGTAATAGGTCCATCAGCGCGGAGGACATCTGCCGCACCTGGTCGAACATTTTGAGGTTGGCTTCGTAGCTGCGCTGGGCTTCGCGGGCGTCCGCAATTTCAATCAGCAAATTGACGTTCGAGCCGTCAAAATGCCCCGTTTCATCCGCGAGCGGGTTTGTAGGATCATAGATGCGGGGCAACGCCGTTTGATCCAGTTGCACACGGCCCGTTTCCACCGCACCCGTTGTCCGCCCCGCGTCGATCACCTCTTGGAACGAGACGGTCTTGCGGTGGTAGCCGGGGGTATCGGTATTGGCGATATTTTCAGACACATGACGCAGCCGGTTGGCCTGTGCTTTCATGCCGCTGGACGCGACGGCCATTGCTTCGCTAAAATCTGTCATCTTGTGTCCTCACAATTTGCCCAGACTGGTGCGCAGCACTGTCATCGCATGGCGGTAGATCGCCAATGCCTTGTCGTGGTCGCGGCTGACGGAAACGGATTTCAGCAATTCATCTTCCAGCGCGACCGTATTGCCATTGGGTGAGGGTTCAGCGCCGGTATCAATAATCTGCGCGGCAAAGGTGCTTGCACGCGTGTTGATATGATCCGGTCGCGTGGCGCGCAGCTGATGTGTCGTGTTTTCATACGCGCGTGCAAACGGTGTAACGTCTTGCGCGCGAAAATTCGGGGTATCTGCATTGGCGATGTTGCGGGCGACAACGGCCTGCCGTGCGCCTGCGTGGCTGGCCATCGCGCTGGCCGTTCTGAAAATATCCAAAGTTTCGAGCATCGGGGGTTCTCCCTCGTTTGGTTTCAACGAAGCATTAATGGTGATTCCTTAAGAAGAGGTGAGTGAGACAGCGAAGGGCGCAAATATGACGCAAAATATCCTGCAACAGATGACAAATGCGGTCGAAAACCTTGTGGTTTTGCGCAATGTCGGGCGCGTGACGGGCGTTCATGGCGGCACAATTCAGGTCGGCAATGTGGGCGATTCGGCCACCGTTGGTGACCGTGCGCGCGTCTTTACTGCCACCCGCGAAATCGCCGGAGAAGTCGTGCGCCTTGAACAATCGGCCACGTATGTGCTGCTGGACGGTGCGCTTGACGGGGTTTGTCTGGGGGATCGCGTGGTGTTTGAACGCCCGCCGGTATTTGCCCCTGACGCCAGTTGGATCGGGCGGGTTATTGACCCTGACGGGTGCCCGATTGACGGGTTTCCTCTCTTGCCGGGGGTGGCGGCGCGGCGGTTGCGTGCGGATCCACCCCCCGCACATCAACGACGGGGAATGGGTGCACGGCTTGAAACGGGGATTGCCGCGTTCAATACGCTTTTGCCAATCGTTCAGGGGCAGCGCGTCGGGCTTTTTGCGGGGTCTGGGGTGGGCAAATCGACCTTGCTTGCCGATCTGGCGCGCGGTGTGACGGCCGATGTCATTGTGATTGCGCTTGTCGGGGAAAGGGGCCGCGAAGTGCGCCATTTTGTTGAGGCGGTACTGGGCCCTGAGGGCATGAAACGCGCAGTTATTGTCGCCGCAACGTCAGAGCGAGCACCGCAAGTGCGGCGGCGTTGTGCCTGGGCGGCAACGGCCGTCGCCGAACATTTTCGCGACATGGGCAAGCAGGTTCTCTTGATGATCGATTCCGTCACAAGGTTCTGCGAGGCCCACAGAGAGGTTGCCGTTGCCGCCGGCGAGGCCACCGGTTTGCGCGGCTTTCCGGCGTCAACAGGCCCCGCGATTGCCGCTTTGTGCGAACGTGCAGGCCCGGGGGCCGGTGATGCCGGCGACATCACGGCGGTGTTTTCAGTTCTGGTCGCGGGTTCCGATATGGATGAACCGGTTGCTGATATGCTGCGCGGGGTGCTTGACGGGCATATTGTTCTCGACCGTGAAATCGCGGAAAGGGGCCGGTTTCCCGCCATTGATGTTTTGCGGTCCGTTTCGCGGTCGCTTCCGGATGCTGCATCTACACAAGAGAATGCGCTGATCAGTCAGGCGCGCGCGCATTTGGGCGCTTATGGCCGGTCCGAGCTGATGATACAATCAGGGCTTTATGCCGCGGGTTCGGATCCGAAACTTGATGCGGCGATAGCTTGTGCGCCTGCTCTTGACGAATTTTTGTCAATCAAGGACGGGCGCGAGACCCTGTCACATTTTGCAAAACTACGGCAAGCCATGAGCGCCGCGGCGAGCCGGATGAAGACAGAAGATCTGGGAAAGAAAGCGCAATAGTTACCAGCTAGTAAAGCGAGGGCACGGATTGAAGCAATGTAAGCGCGGTTGAGTTGCCTGAAAGTGCCGAAAATTTTTCGGCTTCGGATCTGATCAAGAACATCCGGATCAGCTTTTCTTGGACTTCAGGGTCGGTAAAGTCGGACAAGTCATCAGTGCCCAATACCGATTGCGCACGTGTCTGAAATATTTCCACCTGTCGCTCGAGGTCGATACTCGCGCTGTTGTCGGGCAGCCCAAGCGCCGTTTGAAAGACGCTGCGCATTGGCGGGTTTCCCAAAATGGAATACCATTGACCGGCCTTTGTGCTGTTGCGGCCAAGGATATCCGAAATTCCTTCTTTGACGCTCATTGCCAAACGCATGTCATTGTCTTGCGCGCCGACTGCCCGTTCAAACTGACGCACTTCATAGCGCGCGATTATATTTTCTGCAAAATCAGTATTTTGCGTGGGCGATGTGGCAATCCCGTCAAGTCCGAATGCAGTGCTTAGATCGGCATACCGGTTGTCAGAAAGGCGGTTTGCAAGCGCTTCATCCGATGTTGTTCCTTCTTCAAGGATCTTGCGAATAAAGAACTGGCTATTGATATCATCGTCGAGCCCGAATGCCCCCAAGGCAATGCGCAGCAGCCGCGGATTGCTCACCAGGTCTTCAGCAGATCTTACTGACGCGATGTTTTCGCGAAAATAATCGGTATCGCCAACCACCACCTGGCTGTTGGAAAAGGTCTCTTGCTGCTTTTCCATTGTCCGGTCGAGAAACAGCCAGCCGCTGTAGCCCGTATTCGGAAGGATAGGTTGGAAACTCATGCGGGATGACCGGCCAAAAGGCGTGCTTCTCGGGGGAGAAGATTTCTGAGTGCCTTGAGTGATCTGTAAAAATCGTTGTTTGCAACGGCGTTGGTGGCCGCATCAAGATGCTGGCGACTATCGTCATCGCGCAGTGCCTGGCTTAGCTGTTCAATGCCGCGCATGATTTGCTGGCGCGCATCGGATTCAGCAACGTCACCCGACAACACAAGCTGCGCAATATAGCAGACACGGCGGACAGGTGTGTTGACTTCATCCGGGCGGATCGCATCGCGCAGCCGCAAGATATTCGCGTTAGGTGTCAAGATCGACAGGCGGCTGCGCCGGTCCCCGTTTTCGATCACCGCACCATTCACAAGTACACGTTCTTTGGGGTTCAGTTTGAGCACAAGTCCCGACATCAGTTTGCCGCCCGACCATTGAGGCCACGTAATATGGCGGTGTTGATATCGATCAGCGCGGTGGCATCTGCTTCGCGCCGCAAAACGCGACGGCTGTGATGTTCGGTAAATTCCGCAAGATAGAAAATTTGCGCCCGCAGTGCGCTGGGCAGTGCATTTTCGTTGCCAGCCACATCAACGGCCATTGTCGTCCACATGCGGCGGTTGTCGTGGACCGCACTAGCAAGGCCCGGGAAATTTGCGGGTTGGCGCGCCATTGCGGCCCGTAGCCGCGCGGTTACCTGGCTGACGAGCTGCGCCTCGACAGAGCGGTCTGTTCTGATGGAAACCTGTGTAGGGGCATATGCCTGCCGAGCTTGATCTATGACGTTCACGTGATGTCCTTCCGGCACGAATTCGAACGAGGCGCGGGTTTTCCGCGGCGAATTGGGCATTGGCGCCACTTTTGCGGCGCCAATGTGTTAATTTACCGGAACAACGACAGGATCGTTTGCGGTGCCTGGTTGGCGATTGACAGGGACTGAACGCCAAGTTGTTGCTGCACTTGCAGCGCTTGCAAGCGCGCCGAGGCTTCTTCCATGTCAGCGTCAATCATGGTGCCGATCCCAGACTTCAACGCGTCAGAAAGCTTGCTGACGAATGAATTCTGGCTGTCGATCCGTTTCGCCGATGCACCAAGCGCCGCTGCGCCATCAATTGCGGTGGTCAAAAACGTTTCAAGTTCACCAAGTGCGGTGGCGGCCGTTGCTGTGTCGGTGATTGCGGTCAGGTTGCCGACCAGATCGACGTCGGCTTCAAAATCGACGCTATCTACGGTGATAAGTGTCGGCGTCGGTGCCGCTGTGCCCACGCGGTCAAGTGAAGACAACACGTTAAGCCCGGTGCCGCCGTTGCCGTCGACATCTGTTGCCAACAGGTTCGCGCCGTTGAATTGCGAAGCGGCGACAATTGACGCAACTTGCGCAGCCTTTTCATCCATGTCCGCCTGAATTTTGGCAAAATCGACGTTTTCAGACTGGGCCGCAACGGCCAACTGCTTCATTTCCTTGAGGGTTTCAACGATCTGTTCTGCACCGGCGGATGCAACCGCCACAGTCGACTCGCCAAGCGAAAGGCTGTCTGAAATCGCCTTAAAACCCGCAACGTCGGATTCCATGACCTTTGAGATCGCCCAGATCGCCGAATTGTCTTTGGCTGATGCGACTTCTTTCCCTGTCGAAATCATCGACTGGGTTTTTGAGAGATCGCCGTTGATGGATTTCAGTGTTTGCAGCGCGACCATTGCGCTGTTGTTTGTCAGAATACTGGACATGTTTCATGGTCCTATTTGAGGGGCGCATTTTGCGCCGGGTTTATTCAGGAAACCGTGGATTTCCCACGGAATGAAACGTCGTTCTGACGAGGTCACTGCACCAAAGTGGGTGGGCAGCTAGCCGTTTTGGCGATGTCGTTAGGTTGACCAAACTTCACTGAACAATGCGTTAATGCCGGTACCGCATGAACAAACAATTTGATCTAATTTACGCCTTCTTTTCGACGGCAGATTGCTGCACGGGAACCATGGCCAACGCACCCGACTGATCATAGATATTCAACCCGCTGCGGACCGTCTGTAACGCGTCGATCCTTTTGCGCGCGGCATTTACGCCCGCAATTGCTGCGGCAAACAGTCTCTGGTTTTGCGCGAGCATGTCGCGAATCGTCTGAATGCTCTGCTTGCTAGGCTGCCGGTTTTCCAGCGCCTGAAGCTGCGCAGATTTGGTGTTTTCTAAGGCCAAGAGCTGGCCGAATTTGCCAGACTGAAGTGCCGCGCGCTCTGCTTGCAAGGTCGCGATCAGCGCCGTTATTTCCGAATCATGCATGCCATTTCGCCTTCATCGCCTCGAACAACGCTTCGGCCAGTCCGATTCCCCCCGCCTTCACCATTTCATTGGCCTGTGCTTCGCGCAAAAACGATCCGAATTGCTCTTCTCCGGGGCCGCCGCTGAATGGCCCGTTTTGCGCCCCGAGCCCCGTCGATTTCAGCATTTCCGCGAGGAATGAAACCTCGAGCTGTTGCGCGGCTTCGCGCAGTTTTGCGTCGTCGGTAATATAGTCTGGCAGCTGTGGCGCGGATCGCGGCGCAGGCAATGCGGGTATGGCTGTCATGTGGGACTCCGTCGAAAGTTTTTTACACTGTGGCAGCGATCCGTAAACAATCAGTAAGTATTTTGGACGAAAAAGGGCGTGCACAGATTCTATCGGAGCACCGATGATACCCTTTTTGCTACCCGAGCCGTCAGCCAAAGCCGTGCAAGCAGGCGTTGCAGCGCAAACGCCATTGCTGGACGTCAATGCGTTGACCTTTGCCGAAATGCTGGACGGGTTCCGCGTGGCGGCGGCCGAAGAAAACCTATTAAACGTTGAAGATTTTGTGCCGTCCGATACGCCTTTGGACGTGCCAGAGCAAAGCGCCGAAGAACCAGAAAACCCCGAACTGACCGAAGCCGAACTGTCGCCGCAGCCAGAAATTGCGCTGCGCGATTCGGTGCCTTTGGAAATTCCGGCAAAGTCGCCGACAGGGCCTGCCGCCGATCTCTCCGATAGCGATAATAGCACCCGCAAATCCGCGCCGCCCCTTGCAAGCCGCGCACAGACCGTGTTCGAGAGTAATTTATCCCCAATTCCGCCCGCAGAGAAACCGGTGTTCGGGGAAGTAGAGCGTGTTTCTCAGAGAATTTGGGGTGCGCCCGCAGACGGGCCGAACCTGCAAAAAAACCTCGCGGTTGCGATGGTGCCGCCGGTTCGTAAGCTGGCAGCAAAAAGTGATTATAACGAGGCGCACCTGCGACCTAGGGGGCGTCAGGAAACCATCGAATCCGCCGCGCTGCTTCAGCGACCGGTGCCAACGGGCGCACCAATTGCGGTCACGTTTCAGCATGAAGTCACGGCGCCCCAGCCCATCGCCGCGCCCGCAGCGCTAGAGGGGCTTTTTGCGGCGCCGGTGGAACGCGCAGCGCATGTGCAGTCGCAAACGTCGCATGTGCAAACGTCTGCAATGCCAGCTGAAACCGCGCGTCATGCGGCCGCCCAGATCGCGGTCGCTGTCACAGAGCGAGCGGGCCGCCCGACCGAAATCGCTCTCAACCCCGAAGAATTGGGGCGCGTGCGCATGACAATGTCGGCGGTTGATACATCGCTCACTTTGGTTGTCACCGCTGAGCGTCAGGAAACCGCTGACCTGTTGCGCCGCCATATCGAAACCTTGGCGCAAGAGTTCAAAGATCTTGGTTACAGCGATATCTCGTTTTCGTTCGCGAACCATGGCGATGCGCCTGATGCAGAGCCTGAACGCCTTGCGGCTACGGGCCGCCCCGCGATCGAAAACGAAGAAACCGCTGCGCCGGAAACCGTTCATTTGGTCGCAACCAGCGGTCTGGACATCAAATTATAGGAGCCGACAATGGACGTAGCGACTACAACACAGGCCATTGGCGCGGCCACACCTGCAGCGGCGGCGACAGGGATCAGCGCGGATTTTGAAATGTTTCTCAAGATGCTGACAGTGCAAATGCAAAATCAGGATCCGTTAAACCCTGTTGATTCAACGGATTATGCAACACAGCTTGCAACTTTTTCCGGCGTCGAACAGGCAGTGATGACAAATGATTTGCTAAAGGCGCTGAGCGCGCAGCTAACATCGGGGGGGCTTGCGGATATGGCGGCTTGGGTCGGCAAGCAGGCGCGCGCCGCGACGCCAGCGTATTTTACCGGCCAGCCAGTTACCTTGGCGCCAAATCCCGCGGCTTTGGCGGATCATGCGGAAATAATTGTGCGCAATGAACGCGGGGTCGAAGTGCAGCGGTTTGATGTGCCGATCAGCGCGGAACCGGTCGAATGGGCGGGGGTCGGTACGGGTGGTTATCCGTTTGCGGATGGGCTTTATTCGTTCGAGCTCATCAGCTCTTTGGAGGGTGAAGTGCTGACCCAGGATGCGGTCGAAGTTTATAGCACAGTCACAGAAGTACGCGCGCAGGCCGGCGAAACGATCCTGATTCTGAAGGGCGGCGTTGCGGTTGCCGCAACCCAAGTCAGCGCCCTGCGTGATCCGGTTTCCTAGAACAAAGTGCCCAGCCAAATCCCGCAGCCAACCAAGACGCCCCCAAGCGCCATCCAGCGGAACTGTTCGCGTGCGGTTGTCGGTCTTTGCGGCGGGATAGGGTTGTTGCGGCGGATCAACGCCTCTTCGGCGAGGCGCGGCAATTGCGGCCCGAACCGCGACAGAATCATCGCGGTTTTGCCAAGATCACGCAGCAGCGCCTTTGGTCCGATGCTTTGTTTGATATAGCTTTCGACAACGGGTTTTGCGACCTGCCAGATATTCATATGCGGATCAAGTGACCGCGCAACGCCTTCGACAACAACCATTGTCCGTTGCAGCAAGATCAATTCGGTTCGGGTTTCCATGCCAAAACGTTCAGTCACTTCAAACAGGTAACTCAGCAAGCGGGCCATCGAAATATGGCTGGCGTCCATCCCGAAAATCGGCTCTCCGACGGCGCGCAGTGCGCGGGCGAATTCATCCACATCCTGATCGGCGGGGACATAGCCTGCCTCGAAATGCACCTCGGCGACGCGCTGGTAATCCTTGCGAATAAAGCCAAACAGAATTTCGGCATAGACACGGCGGGTGTATTCATCAATCCGGCCCATGATGCCGAAATCATAGGCGATAATATCGCCGTTTTCCGCGACCTTAAGGTTGCCTTGGTGCATGTCGCCGTGAAAATAACCGTCGCGCAGCGCATGGTTCAGGAACAGTTGCAGCACACGCGTGGCCAGCACGCTGCGGTCATGCCCCGCCGCATCAAGGGCGGCATTATCACCAATGCTGTCGCCCGCCGCCCAATCAAGCGTCATCACCCTGCGGCTGGACAGATGCCAGCGAATGCGCGGCACCTGAAACCCGTCGTCGCCGTCTGTGTTAACTGCAAATTCCGCCGCGGCAGAGCTTTCGAGCCGCAGATCCAACTCGCCCATCACTATGCCTTCGAAATGGGTGATGACATCCATGGGCCGCAAGCGCCGTGAAGCGGGCGACAGGAATTCGATGGTGCGCGCAGCGAAATAAAAGGCGTCGATATCCTTGCGGAATGCTTTTTCGATGCCCGGGCGCAGGATTTTTACGGCAACGGCCTCGCCTGTATCTGCCAGATGCGCCTTATGGACCTGCGCCAATGATGCGGCCGCGACAGGTTCTGAAAACGTGGTGAACAGGTCTTCGGCAGATGCGCCCAATTCGCGGGCGATGGTGGCTTTGGCCTTGTCCATTGAAAACGGCGGTAGCTGGTCTTGCAGCACCCGCAATTGCTGGGCCATATCATCGCCAACCACATCGGGGCGGGTCGAAAGTACCTGCCCGAATTTGATATAGGCAGGCCCGAGCGCCGTGAGCGCGCGCGTCGCTGGCGGCATCGACAGATCACCCTTGTAGCCCAGCCATTGAAACGGCCAGACCAGCGCACGCAAGGTGATCCACAGCAAAGGCCCTGCGTCAAAGGCATCAAGCACGATTTTCATCGCGCCGGTGCGTTCAAATGTGGCGCCGGTACGGATCAGGCGGATGATGTTGTGCGGGCCGCGCATCTATAGTTTCCAACCCGAATGCAGCGCCGCGATCCCGAGCGACAGGTTGCGATATTTCGCGTTCCCAAAGCCCGCCGTGCGCAACATGCCAAGAAACGTATCCTGATCGGGGAAATTGCGGATCGATTCGACAAGATATTGGTAACTGTCACGGTCGCCCGCGATCAGCTGCCCCATGCGCGGAATCACGTTAAACGAATAGGCGTCATAGGCCGCCTGCATCATCGGGTTGGGTAGCTGGCTGAACTCAAGCACCATCAAACGCCCGCCAGGTTTCAGCACGCGGAAGGCTTCGTTCAATGCCTCTTGCGGGCGGGTCACGTTTCGGATGCCAAAGCTGATCGTGTAAACGTCGAATGTATTGGCATCAAACGGCAGCGCCATCGCATCGCCAACAACCCAGTCCAGACTGTCCGACATGCGTTCTGCTTCGGCGCGTTTGCGCCCCTCGATCAGCATGGATTCGGTAATATCAAGCACTGTCGAATGCCCGCGTCCGGCCCGTTTGAGAAACCGGAATGAAATATCGCCGGTGCCGCCCGCCACATCAAGCAGGCGCTGATCAGGGCGCGGGGCCAGCCAATCCATCATTGCGTCTTTCCAAACCCGATGAATGCCGACAGACATGACATCGTTCATGATGTCGTATTTGCTGGCCACAGAGGAGAACACACCCTGCACACGGCCTGCTTTTTCGTCTTCGCGGACGGTCTCGAATCCAAAATGGGTGGTTTTATCTTCGCGCTGGCTCATGTCATTCTTTCGGCTCAAGTGTTAGCAATGAGTTATACGCAGTTCGCGCCAGAGACAAACTGTCAATCTGCCACGGGTGAAAGTGGCGGCATTTCGGGTTTTTCTGCGCGCAGGGCCAATGCAATCAAAAGGGTGCGTAGATGCCGGAACTCCCCGAAGTCGAGACGGTCAAAGCGGGCATCGCGCCCGCGATGGAAGGCCAGCGGATCCTGCGCGCGGATGTGAACCGCCCTGACCTGCGTTGGCCGTTCCCTGAAAACATGGCGGCACGGCTGACGGGCGCGCGCGTGTTGGGGCTGCGGCGGCGGTCGAAATATATACTGGCGGATCTGGACCGCGGGGAAACTCTGCTTATCCATCTGGGGATGTCGGGGCGCATGTTGGTGTCGGGCGTGAAGATAGGTGAATTTCATCATCCGCATCCGGCGCCCGCAAAACATGATCATGTTGTGCTGCATATGGAAAACGGGGCGCGGGTCACGTTCAATGATGCGCGGCGCTTTGGCGCGATGGACCTGCTGGATACGGCAACCCAAGATGATCACTGGCTGATCCGTGACATCGGGCCGGAACCTTTGGGCAATACATTTGACGAAACCTATCTTGTTGACCGTTTGCGCGGCAAAAATTCCCCGATCAAAACGGCGCTTCTGGACCAACGGATTGTTGCGGGTTTGGGCAATATCTATGTCTGCGAGGTGCTGTTTCGCGCGGGCATCCACCCTAAACGCAAAGCCGGACAAATCAGCGCGCGCCGCGTCGCGACCCTTGTGCCGCTGATCCGCACCGTTCTGGCCGAAGCGATCGCCGCAGGCGGGTCATCCTTGCGCGATTACCGGCAATCGGATGGTGAACTGGGATACTTTCAGCATGTTTTTCAGGTTTACGGTCAGGAAGGCAAACCATGCCTAACATCCGGATGCAAAAAGACAATTCAGCGAATCGTGCAGTCCGGACGCTCAACTTTCTTTTGCCCGCAATGCCAAAGATAGCTTGCACCATGCCCCGCCTTTGCTAAGCACTAAGGCAACATATGGTAAAAGAGAGCATAGGCATGGCCTTTGAAAACATCATTGTCGACGTCAGCGATAATATTGCGACGATCACATTGAACCGCCCCGACGCGATGAATGCGCTAAACGGTCCGTTGCTGCGTGAATTGTGCAAGGCGCTCGAGCAGGCGGACGCAAATTCCAAGGTGCGCTGCATCATTATTACCGGATCGGAAAAGGCCTTTGCCGCCGGTGCGGATGTTGCCGAAATGGCCGACAAATCGTTTGTCGATATGTATACGTCCCAACTGTTCGAGCCGGAAACAACGCGGTTCAACAAGACACGCAAGCCGATCATCGCGGCCGTATCGGGCTATGCGCTGGGCGGTGGCTGTGAACTTGCCATGATGTGCGATTTCATTATCGCTGCGGATAACGCCAAGTTCGGACAGCCTGAAATCAATCTGGGCATCATTGCAGGCATGGGCGGGACACAGCGTCTGACGCGGTTTGTCGGCAAGGCGAAATCAATGGAAATGCATCTGACAGGGCGGTTCATGGACGCCGAAGAAGCCGAGCGCAGCGGGCTGGTTAGCCGTGTCGTACCTGCCAAAAAACTGCTTTCCGAAGCTCGGGCAAGCGCCGAAAAAATCTCCGAGAAATCCCAGATCGCCGTGATTGCTGCCAAAGACGCGGTATTGCGCGCGTATGAAACAACTTTGGCCGAAGGCCTGAATTACGAACGCCGCGCCTTTCAGGCCCTGTTCGCAACCGAGGACCAATCCGAAGGCATGGCAGCATTCCTAGAGAAACGTGAACCACAGTTCCGCGATCGCTAGTCGTTTAGGGGTTTCTTTTCTGGCGAATCTCGCCTAATAGCCCCGTCATACATGCGTGTGAGGCCCGCTTTGGCTAGAACAACCGGTTCTGAACCCGGTCGGGGCTTATTGCGCTATTGAATTTTAATTTGACCCGACGAAGGGAAAGACCACATGGCAAACTCACCACAGGCGAAAAAACGCGCCCGTCAAAACGAAGCCCGCTTTGCAGTCAACAAAATGCGCCGTTCGCGCATCCGCACTTACCTGCGCTTTGTTGAAGAAGCGATTGCATCCGGCGATCAGGCAGCAGCAGCAGCAGCTTTGAAGGCTGCGCAACCTGAACTGATGCGCGGCGTGACCAAAGGCGTTGTTCACAAAAACACAGCAGCCCGCAAAATTTCGCGTCTGGCTGCACGTGTAAAAGCAATCGCCTAAATCTTCTGATTCTCCGCGCTACTCGCGGCGGAAAATCGCCAAAAGACGCGTCCCAAGCGGGGCGCGTCTTTTTTTATTTAGTGTTGTCTATTTGCGCGAAAATTCTCTGATTTCAGCAGGCCGACAGATTCTTTTTGCCCAATCTCAGAGTCAAGGACGATGTTATGTTGAAGGTGCCGCGCAGAGCTTGCTAGTTTGTCCGAGCGATTCACATCGTTCCGGGGGGACATGAGGGATGAGCGGCTTTTTCGAGGGTAAAACGTATACGTTTTACCGGATGGTAATTGTTGCAACTTCTCATGCTGTGCTGGTTGGAACCAAACCGTCTTCGGGTTGTTTCAGCGTGTGCAGGTCTGCACTTTTGCCAAAGGCTGCTCTTTGGTGATTTTGCCAGTTATGTTGCCCTGTCTGCCGCTCAGGCGCCGTTCTACCAATTTGGTTTGGTAGCTGGGCGTTCAGGCCTATGAATTTGATAAATGATTCTTGTTTAGGTGGGGACACATCTAAGCACAGGTGATCTTTTGTCTGTTGAAACATGTGGACCGCAGCGGGCGTTGGCCCGGTGATGACGGCATGTGTTTGGGGACATATATTGAAGATGACGCACGATACTTGGGCAAAAGTACAATCAACGTTAAAAGGTGCGCTGGGCGCGAATAACTTTTCGAGCTGGATCGAGCCGCTGGCGTTCTCGGATCTTTCGGCGGGCGTCATGACCTTTCACGTGCCGACCAATTTTATCGGCAACTATGTGTCGCAAAATTTCGGTGACCAGATCATCTATCATATGAACCAGAAAGGCGCCGCTGTGCGCCGGCTGGAATTTGCCGTGCCAGCCAACAAAGCCTCTGCCGTATCGGCGCCCAAGACCGCCACCGCGCCCAAACCTACGGCGACGGCAGATATTTCCGGCGCGCCGTTGGACCAGCGGTTTACCTTTGATACTTTTGTCGTGGGCAAGCCTAATGAACTGGCCCATGCCGCCGCCCGCCGTGTCGCCGATGGCGGACCCGTGACGTTCAACCCGCTTTTTCTTTATGGTGGTGTCGGGCTTGGGAAAACCCATCTGATGCACGCCATCGCGCATGAATTGAAACAGCGTTCGCCTGAATTGAACGTGCTTTACCTGTCGGCCGAACAATTCATGTACCGGTTCATCACGGCCCTGCGCGAACGCAAAATGATGGATTTCAAACAGCTTTTCCGGTCGGTCGACGTGCTGATGGTGGATGACGTGCAATTCATCGGCGGCAAGGACAGCACCCAAGAAGAGTTCTTCCACACCTTCAACGCGCTTGTCGACGGGCAAAAGCAGATCATTATCTCGGCCGATCGTGCGCCCGGCGAAATCAAAGATCTCGAAGAGCGGATCAAATCGCGCCTGCAATGCGGGCTGGTCGTAGACTTGCACCCGACCGATTACGAATTGCGTCTGGGCATCCTGCAATCCAAGGTCGAAGTTTACGCCGCGCAATACCCCGATCTGGAAATTGCGAACGGCGTTCTGGAATTTCTCGCGCACCGGATTTCAACCAACGTGCGCGTCCTTGAAGGCGCGCTGACACGGCTGTTCGCATTTGCGTCACTTGTGGGCCGCGAAATCACGCTTGAGCTGACCCAAGATTGCCTGTCGGATGTGCTTAAGGCATCGGATCGCAAGGTTACCGTTGAAGAAATCCAGCGCAAAGTGTCAGAGCATTACAACATCCGCCTGTCCGATATGATCGGGCCAAAGCGCGTGCGCAATTATGCGCGGCCGCGGCAGGTCGCCATGTATCTGGCCAAACGGATGACCAGCCGGTCACTGCCCGAAATCGGGCGGCGGTTTGGCGGGCGCGATCACACGACCGTCATGCACGGCGTCAAACGGATCGAAGAGCTGAAAATCACCGACAGCCAGATCGCGGATGATCTGGAACTCTTGCGCCGCGCGCTCGAGGAGTAAGCTCGCTTGACGCGGGTGCACCCATCGTTAACAGTTGAACAAAAGCACTTGAGCCGCGCGGGAAATGCAGTACATTTCCCGTCCCGGCGGCCAGGCCACCAAGATATGCGGAGCATTGGGACATGAAATTCAGCATCGAACGCGCAGCCCTGTTAAAGGCGGTCGCACAGGCCCAATCCGTCGTTGAGCGGCGCAACACGATCCCGATCCTTGCCAACGTGCTGATCGAGGCCGAAGGCGCCGAAGTCCAGTTCCGCGCAACCGATCTTGACATCGAAGTTGTCGACCGCGCCCCCGCAATGGTGGAGCGCGCAGGGGCCACAACCGTATCTGCCGTAACGCTGAACGAAATCGTGCGCAAACTGCCTGACGGTGCACTGGTGTCATTGACCGAAGACGGCGCATCAGGGCGGCTCACTATCGAAGCCGGGCGGTCGAATTTCTCACTCGCGACATTGCCCAAAGAAGATTTTCCCGTGATGGCGACATCCGAATATGCCGCGAATTTTGCAGCGCCCGCACCGGTGCTGCGCCGCCTGTTCGATAAGTCGAAATTCGCGATCTCGACCGAAGAAACCCGCTATTACCTGAACGGCGTCTATATGCATGTCGCCGAAAGAGATGGCGGCAAGGTTCTGCGCTGTGTCGCGACAGATGGTCACCGTCTGGCGCGCATCGACGCCGAATTGCCTGAAGGGGCCGCTGAAATGGCCGGCGTGATCGTGCCGCGCAAAACGGTTGGCGAGCTGCGCAAGCTGCTTGACGACGATGAAATGCAGGTCGCGGTATCTGTGTCCGAGACAAAGATCCGTTTTGCGACGCCCGATATCACGTTGATTTCAAAGGTTATCGACGGCACCTTTCCCGATTACACACGCGTAATCCCGCAGGGCAACACGCGTCGCATGGAAGTCGACGCGAGCGAATTTGCCAAAGCCGTAGACCGTGTTGCGACAGTATCGTCCGAGCGGTCGCGCGCGGTGAAATTGTCTTTGGATGAGGACCGCCTGATCCTGTCCGTGAACGCGCCTGACAGCGGTGCCGCCGAAGAAGAGCTGGCCGTGGCCTATGGTGACGAGCGGCTGGAAATCGGGTTTAACGCCAAATATCTGCTGGAAATTGCCAGCCAGGTAGACCGTGAAAACGCCGTGTTCATGTTCAATTCTTCGGGCGATCCGACATTGATGCGCGAAGGCAACGACATGTCGGCAGTTTATGTCGTCATGCCAATGCGGGTTTGACGGGTCCAAAAATTCTTAGAATTTTTGCCCAAGGATTTGTCCCAAATCCTTGCCGCCAGATATGACAGGTCTTGCTTTTTCTCAACTGGTGCTTTCGCACTTTCGGTCGCACAAACGGGTTGCGATTGACCTTGATGCGCGCCCGATGGCCCTGTTTGGTCCCAATGGCGCGGGCAAAACCAATCTGATCGAAGCGATTTCGCTTTTGTCTCCGGGCCGCGGATTGCGCCGCGCGGCCACCGATGATTTGACCCGCCGCCCCGAAGCGCTGGGCTGGAAAATCAACGCGACATTGCAATCCCTGCAGCAGGTCCACGAGATCGAAACATGGGCGGAAACCGGATCGGCGCGACAATTGCGGATCGACGGCAAAGCCGCCCCGCAAACGGCGCTGGGGCGTGTCGCGCGCATCTTGTGGCTGGTTCCGGCAATGGACCGGCTGTGGATCGAAGGCGCGGACGGGCGGCGCAGGTTTCTGGATCGCGCCACGCTCAGCTTTGAGCCGCGCCATGCCGAGGCCGTTCTTGCCTATGAAAAAGCCATGCGCGAACGCAATCGCCTGCTCAAGGACATGGTGCGTGACGCGCATTGGTATGCGGCGCTCGAGGCGCAGATGGCTGACGCGGGCGCGCTGATTCAAGCCAACCGCGCCCGCACAATTGCGGCGCTGATCAAAGCGCAAGAAGCCGCAACGACCGCCTTTCCAACGGCTGCACTGGCCCTGACCAGTCCGGATCCGATTCCGGAAGATATGCGCGCATTGCTGGCCGATAACCGCAGCCGCGATATGGCGGCTGGCCGCACGTTGATCGGGCCGCACCGCGCTGATTTGCACGCTGTTTTCGCGGATAAGGGTGTTGATGCGAAAGATTGCTCAACCGGTGAACAAAAGGCGCTTTTGATCAGTCTTATTCTGGCCAATTGCCGCGCCTTGGCTGCTGAATTCGGCGCGCCGCCTATCTTGCTTTTGGACGAGGTCGCAGCCCATCTTGACGCGACCCGCCGCGCCGCCCTTTATGATGAAATCTGCAATCTGGGCGCACAGGCGTTTATGACGGGCACCGGACCTGAATTATTTGCAGAGCTGGGCGCGCGCGCCCAATATGCCGAAGTGACTGAAACTGCAGGGCAATCCACCCTGACCCGAAAGGAAAGCCCATGACACCGCAACGCGTCACATTAATCACATTGGGCGTCGCCGATCTGACCCGCGCAAAGGCATTCTACGCAGCCCTTGGCTGGGCGCCGACATCTCAAACCGAAGGCGTGGTGTTCTACCAAATTAACGGCATGGTGCTGGGCTTTTTCGGGCTGGAAGATCTGGCCAAGGATCAGGGCCGCGCTGGCGCCCCGCTAGGCACGGGCGCGATGACACTGGCGCAAAATTTCGCAACCGAGGCCGCGGTTGATGCGGCCTTTGCCAAAGCGCTGGATGCGGGTGCTACATTGCTCAAGGCGCCGGAAAAGGTGTTTTGGGGCGGGTATTCCGGCTATTACGCCGACCCTGACGGCCATGTCTGGGAGCTGGCCCATAATCCGTTCTGGCCGCTGAATGACGATGGCAGCCTGACCCTGCCCAAAGGTGATCATTGATGGACATCGAAATTGTAAACGAAATTGATCTTTCGCCCGCGCAGGACCAAGAAATTGCTGCGCTATTGCACGAAGCATTTGGTGCCGAATTCGGCGGGCGTTCGTTCTTTCAGCAGCGTCACCATCTGCGCCTGATTGCGCGGATAGATGGGAAAATGGCCGGACATGTTGCGCTGACGTACCGTGTCATCGGGCAAGGTGGTAAAATGATCCCGATTCTCGGACTGGCAGAGGTTGCGACGGATAAAACCTATCGTGGGCAAGGCGTTGCCCGCACTCTGGTCACCAAATCGCTGGACATCGCAAGTGACAGCCCCGCAGAATTTGCGCTGCTGTTCGGCGACCCTGCGCATTATCATCGCTACGGGTTTCAAGCCGCCGTAAATAGTTTGCGCAGTCTCGATCTTGAAAACGGTGTCTCTAAGGGCATCAAGATCGGCCCTGATGATAGTTTTATGGTTGTTGCGACGGGCCAAACGACTTGGGATCCGCAGGCCGAAGTCGATCTGATGGGGCGCAAATTCTAGATGACCGTCACAGCGTATGATCTGCTGCTTTATGCAGGGGCTTTGTTTGTCTTGTTCCTCACGCCCGGGCCGGTTTGGGTCGCGTTGCTTGCGCGGTCGATGACGGGCGGGTTTCATGCGGCTTGGCCATTGGCCATTGGCGTGGCGGTCGGCGATATTTTGTGGCCGTTGGTGGCGGTGCTGGGCGTGAGTTGGCTGGTTTCCGAATTTGCGTGGTTTATGGACGTGCTGCGCTGGGTTGCGGTTGTGGTGTTTGTGTTAATGGGGGTCGCGTTGATCCGGTCCGCCGGAAAGGCGCTATCGCACAACAATCGCCTGACCCGGCCAGGCATGTGGGCGGGGTTTGTGGCCGGGTTGGCCGTGATCATCGGCAACCCCAAAGCGGCACTTTTCTATATGGGTATCCTGCCCGGTTTCTTTGATCTGACGCGGATGACAGTGCTAGATATTGCCGCGATTTGCACGCTCAGCTTTGTGGTGCCCTTGATCGGCAACCTCGTGCTTGGGCTTAGCGTGGACCGTGTGCGCGGGGTGCTCAAATCGCCCAAAGCCCTGCGGCGGATGAACCTGACGGCGGGCTGGTTGTTGATCGGCGTGGGCGCGGTAATTGCACTGACATAGGCGCGGCCTTCGGGAGCTCGCGGCGGGTTTCAAACCCGCGGTCGCCGCTGTGAAGGCTTGCGGAAAACCACAGACGGCGCGGTATGTTCGATGTCGGCTGAAAACCACAAAATCTTGTGGCATTGGCGTGACAATACCGCGCATATCGCATATATTTTGCGCATAGAGATACAGGAAAAAATACATGGTCGACGACACCAAGAAGCCAGAAGAATACGGCGCAGATTCTATTAAGGTTCTCAAGGGGTTAGAGGCGGTTCGCAAGCGCCCCGGCATGTATATCGGGGATACTGACGACGGGTCCGGTTTGCACCATATGGTGTATGAGGTTGTCGACAACGGCATTGACGAGGCTTTGGCCGGTCACGCCGATCATGTTTATGTGAATATTAACGCTGACGGCTCGGTCACGGTGGGTGATAACGGGCGCGGCATTCCGGTGGGCATCCACGAGGAAGAAGGCGTGTCAGCCGCCGAAGTCATCATGACCCAGCTGCATGCGGGCGGCAAATTCGACAGCAATTCCTATAAGGTTTCGGGCGGTCTGCACGGCGTTGGCGTGTCCGTTGTGAACGCGCTGTCCGATTTTCTGGAACTGCGCATCTGGCGCGACGGCAAGGAGCATTACGCCCGTTTTGAAGGCGGCTTTACCACCGAACATTTGCGAGTTGAAGGTGATGCAAACGGGCGCAAAGGCACCGAAGTCACATTCCTTGCCTCGCTAGAGACATTCAGCAACCGCGATTTCGAATTCACCATTCTTGAAAAGCGCCTGCGCGAACTGGCGTTCCTGAATTCCGGCGTGCGGATCATTCTGCAGGATTTGCGCCCGACAGAGCCGTTGAAGGCTGATCTATTCTATGAGGGCGGCGTTAAGGAATTTGTGAAATACCTTGACCGGTCCAAGACTCCACTGATGGAAGCCCCGATCTATGTTTCCGGCGAACGCGATGACATCGGGGTCGAGGTCGCGATGTGGTGGAACGACAGTTACAATGAAATGGTGCTGCCGTTCACCAATAACATCCCACAGCGCGATGGCGGCACGCACCTTGCGGGTTTCCGTGGCGCGCTGACCCGTGCGATCACAAAATACGCAACCGAAACCGGCATTTCCAAAAAGGAAAAAGTATCGCTTACCGGTGATGACGCCCGCGAAGGGTTAACTTGCGTGCTGTCTGTCAAAGTACCGGACCCCAAGTTTTCGAGCCAGACCAAAGACAAACTGGTCAGCTCTGAAGTGCGCCCCGCCGTTGAAAACCTGATGGGCGAGAAACTGAACGAATGGTTCGAAGAAAATCCCGCGATTGCGAAGTCTATTATCGGCAAAATCGTCGAGGCCGCCGCCGCCCGTGAAGCAGCCCGCAAGGCCCGCGAAATCCGCCGTAAATCCGCGATGGATGTGAATTTCAACGCCTCCAAGCTGAAAGATTGCTCTGAAAAAGACCCGTCAAAGACCGAAGTCTTTCTGGTCGAGGGTGATTCTGCCGGTGGTTCCGCGCAAACGGGTCGCGACCGTCAGACACAGGCGATTTTGCCGCTTAAGGGTAAAATCCTGAACGTTGAACGTGCGCGTTTTGACCGGATGCTGAACAGCCAGGAAATCGGCACATTGGTCATGGCGCTTGGCACCGGAATTGGCCGCGACGAATTTAACATCGACAAGCTGCGTTATCACAAGGTCATTATCATGACCGACGCCGATGTTGACGGCGCACATATTCGTACACTTTTGCTGACGTTCTTTTTCCGTCAGATGCCTGAACTGATCGAAGGTGGATACCTCTATATCGCGCAGCCGCCGCTTTATAAGGTGTCGCGCGGCAAATCCGAAGTGTACCTGAAAGATCAGGCCGCGATGGATGAATACCTGATCGAACAAGGCACGGATGGCGCGATGCTGCGTCAGGGTAACGGCGAAGAAATCGCCGGTGCCGATCTGCGCCGTGTGGTCGAAATCGCCCGCCAGCTTAAGCGGGTTCTGGATGCATTTCCAACGCATTACCCGCGCCACATTCTGGAACAGGCCGCCATTGCAGGGGCATTTGTGCCCGGCGTGATCGAACAGGATCTGCAAGGCACCGCCGACCGCGTCGCCGCCCGTCTGGACCTGATTGCGCTGGAATGGGAACGCGGCTGGCAAGGCCGGATTACCCAAGACAAGGGCATGCGGCTGGCCCGTATCCTGCGCGGCGTCGAAGAAGTGCGCACACTGGACGGCGGCATGCTCCGGTCGGGCGAGGCCCGCAAGACCGGCACGTTTACCCAAAGCCTGCAAGAGGTCTACGACCTGCCCGCCACATTGGTGCGCAAGGACCGGAGCCAGCTGATTCACGGGCCTTTGGACCTGCTAAAGGCGATTCTGGACGAAGGCGAAAAAGGCCTGTCGTTGCAACGCTACAAGGGCTTGGGCGAAATGAACCCCGACCAGCTTTGGGAAACCACATTGGACCCTGATGCGCGTACCTTGTTGCAGGTAAAGGTCGAAGACGTTGCCGAAGCGGATGATCTGTTTACCAAGCTGATGGGCGATGTTGTCGAACCACGGCGCGAATTTATCCAGAACAACGCGCTGAACGTCGAACATCTGGATTTCTAGCCGCGCTATAACGGTGGTTTGTCGGATCGTGCCACCCATAGCCCAAAGACCGCAGGCGCCACGCCGATGATGCAGGTGATCCGCAAGATATGCATCACCGAGACATAGGTGACGTCTTGGTCAAGCGCGAGCGTAAGCAGCGCCATTTCTGTCAGCCCGCCGGGTGAAAAGGCAAGGAACGCCTGGCTGATGGGGATGCCGCTTGCCCAACCTATCGTCAGTGCAAAGACGGTGGCGACGATCAACATGCATCCGCTTGCGGTTGCGGCCAGCAAGATATCGCGCCCGACTTGGGCGAAGGTTGCACCTGCGAACCGGCTGCCGATGATTGTGCCCATTGTGATCTGTGCTGCGATGATAAACAGCGTTGGCGGTGAAACCGTGACCAAACCCGCGATATGGGCTGCCGCGCTCAGGATCATTGGGCCGAACACGGGCGCGGCGGGTATCCCCAGCCGCGTTCCCGACCAATTGCCCAAAACTGCGCAGCCTGCCAGCATTGCGTAATCTGTCCAGACCAATGCGTTGAGTGGCACCCAGCGGGTTGCGCCGCGCGTGCCGCTTGTTACCCCAAGCACAAGCCCGAAGAACAAGGCAACAAAGACAATCACCAAAAGAACACGCGCCGCATGAGCCAGCGCGATGCGCCGTTCATCACCGCCCGCCTGTCCGCCAAGCAGCAACATTTCATTCAGCCCGCCGGGCATTGCCGCATAAAACGCGGTAATCCGGTCATAACGGCCAAGCCGGCGATAAACCGCAAATGACACCACCGACGCAACCGCGAGATAGACAGGCAAAGCAATCAACGTGAAGATCCATTGCTGGAGCAAGCCAAAGATTTCCGCTGTCACGCTGGACCCCAGCAGCACGCCAATGACAGGAATCGCAATGGGCCTTAAACGGATCGGTGCCTGGACCGGTACATGCAGCATGGCGGCAACGGTGGTCACCATCATCGGGCCAAGCATCCATGGTAGAGGGAGCCCCGCCAGATAGGCGCATATCCCGCCGATAATCCCGATAAAGACAGCCAAGCCCTGCGCGCGCAATTGCGTTCTGGATCGGTCGGCAAGGGGCATTTGCGCAATCACTCCGGTAGTCTGCACATCCGGCGTAAGGCGATCAGCGGCCTAGGTCAACGGCGTCGCAAAACCTGTCAGAGACCGCCGATGTGATGCGTCCCGCGTTTTTTGGCCAATGCGATCTGCTTTTGACGTTCACGGAAACGGTCCTTGTCGTCGGCGGATGTTTCGTGCGCACATTGATGGCAGGCGACACCTTCTTCGAATTCGGGGCGGTTGCGATCTTCGGGCAGGATCGGGCGGCGGCATGCATAGCACAGCAGATGCGGCCCTTCTTTAAGGCCGTGGCCCACGCTGACGCGCGCGTCAAAGACAAAGCATTCACCGTCCCAGGTGCTTTCTTCCTGCGGGACTTCTTCAAGGTATTTCAGGATACCACCCTTCAGGTGGTAAACATCCTCAACCCCTTGGCCCATTAGGAAATTTGTCGACTTTTCGCAGCGGATGCCACCGGTGCAAAACATCGCAATCCGCTTGTTGTGAAAGCGGTGCTTGTTCTCTTCCCACCACGCGGGGAATTCGCCGAATGTCTTTGTCATCGGGTCAATCGCGCCGTCAAAGGTGCCAATCGCGACTTCATAATCATTGCGCGTGTCGATTACGGCGACATCGGGCGCCTTGATCAATGCGTTCCATTCGGCGGGTTCGACATAATGGCCGGTGCCATTGGCGATCGGGTCCACATCGGGCTGGCCCATGGTGACGATTTCGCGCTTTAGCCGCACCTTCATCCGGTGGAATGGCGGCACGGTTGCGGTGCTTTCTTTCCAGATGAAATCGGCGCAACCCGGCAGGGATTTGATATGCGCGATCACCGCGTCAATCCCGGCGCGGCTGCCTGCGATGGTGCCGTTGATGCCTTCTTTGGCCAGCAAGAGCGTCCCGCTCACCCCTTGGGATTTGCACAGATCCAAAAGCGGCCCGCGCAACGCAGCGGGGTCATCGAATCGGGTGAAGTGATAGAGTGCAGCTACGGTATACATGGGGGTCAAATACGCCTGTTGATTTGTCAGGGCAAGCGACGAGATGCCGCAATCGCCAGACCGTCCGCAACGGCGGTAAAGGCATCGCTGCGTTCAAGCGCGGCCTGCGGAAATAGCGTGGTCATGGCGTTTTCGACGACATGCAGCAGGCTTGAGCCACCCACAAAAACGATCTTGCCGATCTTGTCGGGGGTCACATCGGCCATGCGTAAAGTGTCGGCCGCACATGTGCTGATTTCGGCCGCATGCGGTGCCAGAATGTGACCCAGCTGCACCTTGTCAAACCGCGCCCAAAGATCGCGCGCGACCACGCGCAAATCGACTCCGGTCTCGGCGACATCGGGCTTGTTTATGTGGATTTTTCCGGCCTCGACCGCAAAGGCAATGTCATGCCCCAATTCCATATCCAGCACCGCTTGCAACCGGCCAAACAGCGCCGGATCAACGCCAAGTTTCGCGAAATCTGCCGCCATGCGTTTGTTTTCGGGCGTATAGGTGAACGGGATTTTCTGCCATGTCGCAAGGTCATTGAAAATCGCGTTTGGGGCGGTGTGGCGCCCCGTGCCGATGGCGTTGCGCACCTCAGAGCCGCGACCGAGCAGCGGCATGACCTGATCAATACTGATGGCGCGGTCGAAGTCGGTGCCGCCGACGCGCACACCGTGGCTCGCGATAATGCGGGTGGCGTCGCCATCGCGCTCAAACAGCGAAAAATCAGATGTCCCGCCGCCGATATCAACGATCAGCCCAAGCTCGCCCGTATCCAGCGGCCCGCTTGCCAGCGCGGCGGCCTCTGGTTCATACATGAAATGCACGTCCTTGAACCCGGCCATCAAATAGGCTGCGCGCAGGTCAATTTCGGCTTGGGCATTGCGCGCATCATCGGTTGAATGAAACCGCACGGGGCGACCGGAAAGGGCAATATCATAGGTCTGGCCGGTTGCGGCTTCGGCGCGTTCGCGGATCATCCGCAAGAACCGCGCGACGACCTCGATCAATGTCAGGCGTTCATAGGCGACCTGCCGTTTTTCGTGCATCAACGGGGTGCCCAAGACTGATTTGAGCGCACGCATAAACCGCCCCTCGCGCCCGTCGATCAGGGCCGCATTGGCAATTGATCCGTAGGTCGTCACCTTGCGGTCAAAATCAAAAAACACCGATGTTGGCAGTGTCTTGCGCCCCGGTTCAACTTCAATCAGGAACGGCCGGCTGCCGGCAAGAACGCCCGCAGCGGTATTTGACGTTCCAAAGTCGATCCCCAATACTGCCATAACAAAGCCTCTTATCCAGAAGACCGCGCATGTAAGCGACAGCACGGGATGCGTCAACCGACCAATTCTTGTCCAAAGAATTGGGTCAAATCCACAGGAGGGTTTGCATGCAGGCTTTTGTCAAAAGCCTGCATCCGCCGGATCGGCATTTGCCACGAAAAATACGCAATCCTGCTCGCAGCACCTCGCATTCATTGCTAGTCTGGCAGCAAAACAGGAGACCAAAGAATGACCCACGCGCTTATCGTCATCGACGTTCAGAATGATTTTTGCCCCGGCGGGGCGCTTGCCGTTGCGGGCGGTGACCAGATCGTTGCAGGAATTAACGATGCGATGGATGATTTTGACGCCGTCGTCCTGACCCAGGACTGGCACCCCGCAGGGCATTCGTCCTTTGCGAGCAGCCACGATGCGGCCCCGATGACCCTCACCCAAATGCCCTACGGACCGCAGGTTCTTTGGCCTGATCACTGTGTTCAAGGCACCGATGGCGCCCAGTTCCATGCAGGTCTTGCCGTTGACCGCGCCGACCTTATCATTCGCAAAGGCTATAACCCCGCAATCGACAGCTATTCAGCCTTCTTTGAAAACGACCAAAAGACACCGACCGGATTGAAAGGGTATCTGCGCACCAGACAGATTTCCAAGCTAACACTTGTCGGGTTGGCTACGGATTTTTGTGTGCACTATTCGGCAGTAGATGCCGCCAAACTGGGGTTTGATGTAACCGTGCAGGTGGATCTGTGCCGCGCGATCGATTTTGACGGCTCGCTTGCCTCTGCAACGCAGGCCATGACTGCGGCAGGTGTGACGTTGGCGTAATTGCCAGCAAAACTAAATGCAAAAAGCCGCGGCGCGCCGCTTTGCAGCCCCTTGCCACGCTGGGCTGCAATTGGTCTAACACCGCTAACGGGAGGACGACCAAATGGTTGATATCGCAACACGTGTCTGGAACCACAAATGGAAGATCGACCCCATCGTGCGGTCGCTCATCGATACGGATTTCTACAAGCTGCTGATGTGCCAA
Organism: Yoonia tamlensis; assembly: GCF_900115105.1. Classification (GTDB taxonomy): domain Bacteria; phylum Pseudomonadota; class Alphaproteobacteria; order Rhodobacterales; family Rhodobacteraceae; genus Yoonia; species Yoonia tamlensis. The sequence continues at coordinate 31,032 of NZ_FOYP01000002.1, read as the reverse complement.
TCGGTGTTTCGCAACCACCCGAACACCCAAGTCACGTTCTCATTGATCAACCGTTCCAAATCGATCCGCTTGGCGGAATTGATCGACGAAGGCGAATTGCGCGAACAACTGGATAACATCCGCTCGCTCCGCCTGACCCGTGGCGAATCCACATGGCTGCGCGGCAATACCTTCTACGGTAAGCGACAAATGTTCCGGCCCGATTTCATGGAATGGTTCGAGAACCTGCAACTGCCGCCCTATCACCTTGAAAAGGTCGACGGGCAATTTGAACTCACATTCGAAGGCTCATGGCCCGAGGTCATGCTCTGGGAAATTCCCGCGCTCGCCACGATCATGGAACTACGGTCGCGGGCGGTGCTGCGCGACATGGGCCGGTTTGAATTGCAGGTGCTTTACGCGCGGGGCATGACCAAACTGTGGGAAAAAGTCGAGCAATTACGGCCCATTGAGGGGCTCAAACTCGCTGATTTTGGCACCCGCCGCCGCCATTCATACCTCTGGCAGGATTGGTGCGTGCAGGCGATGATGGAAGGGCTAGGCAACAGCTTTACCGGCACATCCAACTGCCGGATCGCGATGATGCGCGAGATCGAGGCAATCGGCACCAACGCCCACGAATTGCCCATGGTCTACGCCGCCCTTGCCGACAGCGACGCGGCCCTGCTGCAATCGCCTTATGATGTGCTGTCGGATTGGCAAGACGAACACGACGGCAACCTTAAAATCATCCTGCCAGATACGTTTGGGACCAAAGGTTTCCTTGACCGCGCGCCTGATTGGCTGGCCGATTGGACAGGCATGCGGATCGACAGCGGCGACCCCGCAACAGGCGCCGAAAACGCGATCAACTGGTGGAAATCACGCGGCGAAGACCCGACGAAAAAGCTGGTGATCTTCTCGGACGGGCTCGACGTTGATAAAATCATCGAACTGCAACGGCAATTTAAGGGGCGCGTGCGCGTGTCCTTCGGCTGGGGCACGATGATGACCAATGATTTCAAAGGACTGACGACAGGCGACGCGCTCGCCCCGTTCAGCCTTGTCTGCAAAGCCATCAAAGCCAACGGCCGCCCCACCGTAAAACTCTCGGATAATCCGAATAAGGCGATGGGACCATCCGAGGAAATCGCAAGGTATAAGCGTGTGTTCGAGGTAGGCGAGCAGGAAGGTGTTGAGGTGGTGGTTTAGAAGAAAGCTGAAATTAGAAGGAGGTAGCAAAGCCAACTAAAAAACGCCGTCGCTAATAAGTTGAATAACACACTCCAACGCAGCCGGAATCCTTGGAGCAACCTCATTGCAGTACGAGTCAATTCAAACTCTGCCGGGTCATTTTTATGAACAGCGAATGAATACACAGATGAAATTAATATAACCATCGCAACAGTATGTAGCGGTTTCTCAGCAATTTGGGTCGTTGCCCAGATGATTCCTGGGTGAATAGCGACAGTGAATTCTGGGTCCATTCTTGCTAAGAATGTTACTGATATTATAAAGCCAAATAGCGCAAAAAATGAATTTCGTATGGACTCGGTTCTGGAAAGCTTTTTTTGGTCGAAGTGCTTAATCTCGGCGCGCGAAACTTCTAGAGACGCATTGAGTTCGTCTCGGTTGAATTCTTTCTGACCTGCTTTGCGAATGTCTTCAGCGTGGCTTTTTTCAAACGACCGCGCATAAGCTAGAATGCCTGAGGCTCTAAAGAGTGCCTTCTCATTTCTAAACCGTTTGTAACGAATTACCGCGCGATACAAGGACTGCTGAGTACGTTGTGCCCATTCTATAGAGGTATCACTCATGTGTTCGGTTAGTTCGGTAATTGCGTCGTGTGACGGATCATGATGCTGGTGGGTATGCGCCATGTCTTTTAGAAAATAGAAAACCTGATTTGCTAGCAACCTGACAATAGTTCCGCTGGCGTCGTCAACACCTACGGGCCTCTGTTCGCAGTCTATTTCAATTTTACCTGAACGTGAAAGCTTGAATGTTGCGCGTGCTAGACAATGTTCGTCGGCAAGCTCATGCAGGCTATTGATTGTTGTCCCAAAACTGTCTGTTTCAGTATTTTGTAGGTACTTACGTATGTTTTTTATTTCGGATCGGCTGCTGGTATAGGAGAGTACATAAACCGTACCGCTTAGTACCTCTCCGTCACATTCTATTTTAGTGGAAGCTAAAAAGGTAAACTTGCCGCTAACCCCTACTAGGTAATTCGCAATCTTTTCACGAAAGTAAGCCCCGAGTTCGGAATGTCGGGTGTATGGCACAAGTACGTCAAGCAAATCTCTTGTCTGACAGAAGCAAGACTCTAAATTCGAACGTACTACGATGCTTTGGGTTGGATAACTTGAACTACCAATAGTATTAAAAGATAGATGACCTGTTACCGTCGGAACCCAACCACAAAACCTCATACAGACTAGACTCTACGTCCCATTACATCATCAAGCGCTTCTGAGCTAAGCCTCTGTTGAGCAATCAATTTACGGGACTTGAGCCCAATAGCTAGACCTTCGCTGGTACGTCTGTCGATCATGCTCGACGGTTCACGTAAGATTCCTAGGAAAGCTCGCTTAATGCCCGGATAGTAAGCTGATCTGTTTGCTTCATATGCTGACCGGCCATGAAGTACGGTCCTCACGGTTACCCAAAAAAAGGCTACTGCCGCAATCCCGCAAAAAATGCCTAAAGTTACCTGTGTTAGTTCAAGTGCAATATTCACAACGTGGTCTCCTTTAGAGTCGCAAAAGCCGGGACGCTTCCCGACTTGTACTGTTTAAAATAGATACTAAGCGTAAGAATGTAAAGAATTGGATAAGTGACTGTCACTCACTCCTCAACCTTCCCCCGCAACGCCTTCACCTCTCCACGCGCTTTTTTCCCCTCGAGCCTGCGTTTCACTGACCCGTAGGTCGGCTTTGTTGCCCGTCTGCGTTTTTGTACGACGGTGGCTGATAGGATCAGTTCCGCCAGACGGTCCCGTGCGATTTCGCGGTTGCGGGCTTGGCTGCGGGTTTCTTGCACAAAGATCACAATCGCCCCGTCTTTCGTCCAGCGTTGCCCCGCCAGCCGCCGCAGCCGGGTTTTCACGGGGTCGGGCAGGTTGGGGGATCGCGCGGCCTCGAACCGCAATTCCACCGCCGTCGACACCTTGTTCACGTTCTGCCCGCCGGGGCCGGACGCGCGGGTAAAGCTCTCGGTCAGCTCCCAATCCGCAATCTCGATCTGATCATTCACCCGCATCATCTTGCCCTAAAATACTCCCGCCGGAGGCTCCTGCACTTGCAACTATCGCTAACATAAAGAATTTGCACGCAAACACCCGCAAATTACGACGAAAAAGGGCTACCCCGGCGACGGGATAGCCCTTCTCTGAATTTCGGAGGTGGGTCGGTTAGGATCACCACCTTGTGGTTTTCTCAGCTAGGGGCTGCCCTAGTTGCGACCCCCACAAGTTGTCCCGACACACTTCTCCAATACCTCATGATGCACTGGATCACCTCCTTTCAAAAATTTCGCCTGAAAGTAGGTTCGCATAGATTTGGTATATTTCAAGTAAAAATGTCCCCGACCTCGCGATTATGTGTCTGCCCGTGTGATCCGCCCAACAATAATGCGAAACGGCACCAAAGCGAGCAGCGCGATGGTCAGTTTCACCCCCCAATCGGCCACGGCCAGCGATATCCAAAGTGGCACCAACGGGCCTGCGTTCAAAAATGGCACGGCGTCCTGCGCCCAGCTGATCTGGTCCGCCGCCATCGCGCTGAACCCGTTAAAAGCTGCCGCAAAAGCGATCGAAAAGAAGATGACCGTATCAACGGTCGAGCTGACCAATGTGCTGCCCAAGGGGGCCTTCCACCATGATCCGGCGCGCAGCCGGTTGAACACGGCAATATCAAGCAATTGCGCAACAAGAAACGCGGTGGCGGATCCGATGGCAATGCGCAAGGCGACGGCGGGCCCGTATTCGGTCATGATTTGTGACCCGATCAGCGAACAGATGATCCCGACCACAAGCCCGACAAATACAACGCGGCGCGCGGCAGAAACGCCGTAAACGCGGTTCATGATATCGGTAACAAGAAAGGCGAGCGGATAGGTGAACGCCCCCCAGGTAAGGAGACCATCAAGGATCAGGAATTGGACAAGGATGTTAGAGGCCACAACGATAATGGCCATGGCGATAACGCCGGGAAGGATGCGTGTCATATTGGTTTTCCGTTTTGACAAGGGTGCGGCACTTGGCCCGCGCGGATCATCCACGGGACGGCGCGGATTAGCGCGCATGCGCTGCCTATGTCAATCGCTGATCCGGTATTCGACAATTTCGGTGCGCTGGAAACGGCGAAAATTGTCGTCGGATACAAGCGTGATCCGCAACCCAACGCCATCATTCCAAACGCTGATCCCTTCAAGATTGTCATGGGTGAATGTGCCGGTTTCCAGCAGCGTTTCTTCGCGCTGCCCTTGCAAATCAAAGCGCCTGACGCGGCTGCGAAACCCGAACCCTGTAAAGTCCCGTTCAAGAACATAAAGAAGGGCATCCGGCCCGATATCTGCGCCCGCAACCAAGAACGCACCGCGCCGTGGAATTGTGAAAGGCTGGTCCCAGACCCCGTTTGCATAGCGGTAAACAGGAAACGGCCGCGTGGCCCGCCCCGACCGTTCCGGCAGCGTGTAAAGCACGCCGTTTGCGTCGATTGCCAGCGCCTCTAATGATGAATTGCGTTGCATCGTGGCAAACGCGGGTGCGGCTGGCAATGCAGTTGATTGCGTGTCCAGTGTTGCAAAATGGCGCAGCCCGTGCACCCCTTCGAACGAGATAAAGACATCGCCCGTGCTGGCAATCGCAATGCCTTCGCTATCGCCCTGCGCGCCGGTGCCGGTGATCGGGATGACCTGTATATCGGTGATGGCGCTGATAATCCCGTCAGTGCGCGCGAACTGTCCGGTGACAAAGAAACTGCGGTCGCTGACGGCGGTGAAAGCCTGCCCGTCTTGCGCAACCGCGATTCCCGATAGCCCGCCGATCCGCGCATCATCCGACGCCCAAATGTAGCTGCCGATAAATGTGGTCTCGGCCCGTGCAGGCACGGCCAATGCCCAGACCACAAGGGCCAAGATCATCCGCATTTATTCGGCGTTCAGCACGCCAAGACATTGCCCCGGCAGGTTTGCCATCGTCAGTTCCGCGCGCGGTGTTGGTGGTGGCGCGTTGGGGTCGGGCGGCGGCGGGTTCAGGATATCGTTCACCCAACGGTCCGCGTCGGCACAGCCGTCACCGGCAGGCGGCGGGGCCTGATCGGTGCAGTTTGCATCGCCTTCAGGGCAGTTCAGCCGCACGTGGAAATGGTAGTGATGCCCCCACCAAGGGCGAATTTTGCTTAGCCAGCTGCGGTCGCCCGTCGCACTGTTGCACATGGCAACTTTTGCGCCAGGAAAAACAAAGATGCGTGCGACCCGCGGGTCAGAGGCCGCGGCGCGCAAGATCGCCTCGTGCTGGGGCGTCCAGCTATCGTTGGTATAGGCGCCTGCACTGCGACGCATCGAAATGGACGACAGGTTTTCACGTTCCGTGGCGGTCAGGTTCAGCCGGTCAGGTGGCAGCATCCAGATATCGGCGTCCAACCCTGTTTGATGGCTTGCATGCCCGGTCAACATCGGTCCGCCACGTGGCTGGCTCATATCACCAATATAAAGCCCTTCCCAACCGGGTTGCGTGGCGGCAAAGCGGCTTAAGTCTTGGACAAAATCAATGGTTTCGGGTTGCGCCCAGTTGCGATTACGCGACAGGCGCATCGCCTGCCATGTGGGGCCGGTTTCGGGCAATTGCACGGCGCCCGCCTGACAACCACGGGCATAGCCGCCGTGCGCCTCGGGGTGTTGGTGTGACCCATCGGTCGCGGCACCAAACAGCTGCTTGGCGACACGTGTGTCGCCCGCGTTCTGGGTTGATACAGCTACGGTGGGTTCTTCGGCCTGACAGGCGGCAAGCCCAAGGGCGAAACATACTGCTGCGATTATGCGGACCATTCTGCGCGATCTCCGTCTTTGTTGACCCATCCTAGCAAGAAAAGCCCGACAAGGAAAAGAATGATCACCGGCAAAAAGCCCAATTGGTTGTTGCCGGTCATGAATGTGAACAGTGTAATAAGCGCGGGTGCCAAAAATGCTGTTGCCTTGCCGGTCAATGCAAACAGGCCAAAGGCTTCGGCAGGGCGTTCCGGATGGGTGTGGCGCACCATCATCGAGCGCGAAGAGCTGTAAAGCGCCCCGCCAGCCCCGCCGATACAAACGCCACAGACGTAAAAGATGATGTCGGGCAGGGACGATCCTTCGGCCAATGGAATGCCAAACAGGGTTTCGCGCGACATGCCGACAATGACGCAAGACACCGCGATCAGCACCCAAACAGCGACCTTGATCACCGGTTTCGGGCCGTATTTTTGATCGCACAACCCTGACACCCAAGTGGTGATAGCCGCAGCGATAGCCGCGATAATCCCAAATACGCCGATTTGAATGGTCTGCCAGTCCAGAACAAGCGCCGCGTAGACGCCGCCAAAGGCATATAGCGCATTCAGCGCGTCGCGGTAAAACATCGACCCGACAAGGAAATTCAGCAGACTTTTGCGATGGAAAACCGAACGCAATGTGGCGATCAATTCGCGCCAGACCGTTCCAAGCCCGGGCGTTTTTTTGGCGACCTTGCGGTCGTCGCGTACATACAGAAAGAACGGAATAATAAAAATCACGTACCAGATGGCGATAAACGGACCAACGGCGCGGGTGCCTTCACGCATGATCGGGTCAAGCCCGAACAGCGGCGGATTGCCCAGCAAGGTCACGCCATTTGCGTCCTCGGCCAGCAGCAAAAGCATAATGAAAAGCGACACAACCCCGCCCCAATAGCCAAATGCGGCGCCCGACCCTGAAATGCGGCCGACTTCTTTTTCGTCGCCCAGCGATGGCAGAATGGCGTTCACAAAGTTCAGCCCGCTTTCCGCAGCGATAAAGCCGACATAAAAAATCACCAGCATCAGGATAAGCGACGAGCCGTCAGGCGTGAGCCCCCAAAGCATGAATGTCGCCACAACATAGACCACAGAAAAGAATGCGATCCACGGCATCTTGCGGCCCGAACTATCGGCAAAAGCGCCAAGGAATGGGGCGGAGAACGCGATAATCAGACCCGCAACCGTCTGACCTGCGGACCAAATCCATTGGGCTTGCGCGTCCGCGGCTTGTTCGGTTAACCCGCCCGCCAGAAAATGCTCTGTTGCGACAACCGCAAAATAGGGGCCGAAAATAAAGGTCAGCCCCAGCGTATAAAACGGTTGCGATGCCCAATCAAAGGCCATCCATCCCCAGATGCGTTTCTTTGCGACTGCCATGTTTTGCCCCTGCGTGTTCTTTGCGGGGATAAGACACTGTTAAGCACGCCAAAAGCAAGTGTTTAGGTGCTGGCGTCGGTTGGTGGCCATGGGCGCGTGGCGTCCGCGTCGATCCAGTTCTTGATCCAGTCAGGCAATGCGGGCGAAGCACCGTCATATCCAAGCGCGGCAAAGGCCTCGTCCGGTGCAACAATCCCGTCTTTGCTGGTAAGCGCCGAACGGTACATCGCTTGGGCGGCGCAGGTGTCGCCGATCCAGATCGACTGGTCGAGATAGACAAACCGGTGGTCCCAGCCCGCCGTTTTACTGATTACCCGAAATTTGGCGAAAGGCCGGATACGGCGGCGATAACGTACAGAAACGCCCGCCATCGTCAGGCCCCAGCGTTTGCGTTTCAAAAGATCAATCAGCCCCACGCGCTGGGCCAGCCCCGTGCGCCCCAAATCCATGATGGTCAGGATGCGCCCGTTATTCATTTCAAGATAGGTATCAATGTCTTGGGGCCAGCAGCGGTGATAGGACACATGCGTATCCAGCGGGTGCAGCTTGGGACGCCGTTTGTTGACAATCAGTTCTTTGATGACACGCACAACAGGGTACATCGGGGGCCTCTGGGTTGTTTCCCGTTAGGGATGATCCGAATTGACGCTAACGTCAACTTTGACGCAACGGAAAGCACGGGCTTGTAGGAAAGGCCGCGAGCGCTTAATTCAGTGCAAACAAATCAAAGGGTTCACTACATAATGCTGTCAATTATCCAAGTCCTGCTTTTGCTGATCGGCGTGGTCCGGTTTTTTGTCATTGCCCATTTCATCATGAGCTGGCTGATCCGGTTTGACGTGCTGAATGTCCGGCAAGAGTTTGTCGCGCAGATCTGGTACGGTTTGCAGCGGATCCTAGAGCCGCTTTACAGCCGGGTCCGTCGCTTTATGCCTGATCTGGGGGGCGTTGATCTGTCGCCTATCGTGGTTCTTGTCGGGCTCGAAATTCTGCGCATTTTCCTGTATAATAACGCGATTGCGCTTGCACACTGACGTGTTTCAGCTGGTGGCTTAGGCCACCAGCTGAAACACGATCCCTGACAGGACTGCGCCCGCCATACCCAGCCCGATATAGGCGACAAAGACCTGACGTTTGACCAGCGACCAGACAGCCGCCATTGCGGGGATAGATGTGACTCCGCCGCCAATGACAAACGCCATTGCGGCCCCGCTGCTCATGCCTTGCTCCATCAGGCCAGCGATCAGCGCCGGTGCGACAAACCCGTTCAGATATGCAGGCACACCAACAACGGCAGCTGTCGCGATGGGAACAATGCCTTCGCCGCCGACAAGCCCCGCAATCAGCGCGGCAGGCACATATGTGACCAGCAGCGCCTCAAGCGCATAGGCAAAGGCCAGCCATTTCAGCAAGAACAGCGCGTTCTGGGCAAATTCATGTTTGAACGTGTCCACACGGGCCGCATCATGCCAAAACGCCCAAGCGGGTTTGCCATTCATCGGATCAGGCCCGCAGCCACAGCGTTTTGCAGGCTGGACCCGCAAAGGCGACGTAAAAAGCCCGCGTGACTGCAACGCCATGATCGCAAACCCACCCATCAGGCCCAACCCGACGGCGGCGACCGCCTTGCCGATGGCAAAGGGCCAGCCCAATGTGCCTGCGGCAATTAATAATGTGGGCGGGTCAATCAGGGGTGACGCCAGCCAGAACGCCATCACGGGCGCGAGCGGGGTGCCAAGCGCAAGCAGACCGGCGATAAACGGAATGACCTCGCAGGAACAAAACGGGGCCAGCCCGCCGAATAGGGCTGCAAGGACGATCATCCTGACTTCACGGCCTTTAAAGATGCCCGCGATGACAGATTCTGCACCCGCCGCCTTTAGCCCCGCAATCATGATCACCGCAAAAACGATATAGGGCAGGGTGCCCAGCAATGCGCGGACCGCAAAGGTGACAACGGGCACGGCGTTCGGCTGATCAAGGATCGCGACGATCACAGGGATCATGAGGGTCAATGTCCACGGCGATTTCAGCCGCTTGAGGTAATCGCCAATGCGTGGCGTATGTGTCGCATTCAGTTCAGTCATGGTTTGGGCCTGCCTCTGAGCAGCATTCTTCGAGGATGAAGTCTGCAAGGGTTTGAAGATGGTCGAAATTGGCGCGGTTGATCACCGTGCGCCCCTGTTTTTCCTGCACAATCAGCTGTGCGCTTGCCAGAAATTTCAGATGATGCGCCAGTGTCGATGCGGGGATGCCCGTGCGCTGCTGGATGTCGCCGACAGGCAAGCCGCCATTGCCAGCCCGCACAAGCGTCTGAAACACGGCGATCCGCGATTCGGATCCAAGCGCAGAAAACCCCTGCGCGGCTGTCACACTATCCATTTTGGACCTCTCGCAATTGATTCGATAAAACTAGTTTTATAGATATATTCGGAACGGTCAACCATCATGTCGCTTTTGAACGCGCGCCCGCGTCTGATCAGCCTACTTTCGCGCGAGGCCCACAGATGATTAACTGGGGCAAAGCGGCGGAGTATTCAGATGTCAGACCCCATTACATTTACTCTCGATGGTAAAACCGTCACAGCCCAGCCCGGTGAAACCATCTGGGAGGTGGCGCATGGACGTGGCCTTGTGATCCCGCACCTGTGCCATAAACCTGCCCCAGGATACCGGTCTGACGGTAATTGCCGCGCCTGTATGGTTGCGATCGCGGGCGAACGGACATTGGCCGCAAGCTGTATCCGTGAACCGGCGGCCGGAATGGTTGTCACAACCGATCAACCGCGCGAAGTGCAAGCGCGCAAAATGGTGATGGAACTGCTTGTCGCTGACCAGCCCGCCAAAGAAATCGCGCATGATAAATCAAGCCATCTGTGGGATATGGCCGCGCAGCAGGGCGTGACCGACAGCCGCTTTGCGCCGAAATCGAACCACATCCCGTTGCTTGATAGCAGCCATGTTGCGATGTCGGTCAATCTGGATGCCTGTATTCAATGCGGGCTGTGCGTGCGGGCCTGCCGTGAAGTGCAGGTTAATGACGTGATCGGAATGGCAGGGCGCGGGGCGGGCGCCTATCCGGTGTTTGATATGGATGATCCGATGGGCGCGTCGTCTTGCGTGGCTTGCGGCGAATGCGTGCAAGCCTGCCCGACCGGCGCGCTTTTGCCCGCGACCGTGACGGATGAAAACCAACAAGGCGACACAGGCGATTTCGACCGCGAGGTCGCCAGCATCTGCCCGTTCTGCGGTGTCGGCTGTCAGGTCTCGCTCAAGATCAAAGACGAAAAGGTGAAATTCGTCGAAGGCATCAACGGCCCCGCCAATGAGGGGCGGTTGTGTGTGAAGGGCCGTTTTGGTTTCGACTATATCCACCATGATCACCGCCTGACCACACCGCTGATCCGTCGCGCTGATGCGCCCGCCAAAGGGTTGAACGTTGACCCTGGCAATTGGCAAACCCATTTTCGGGCGGCGTCATGGGACGAGGCGCTGGATGCTGCGGCAAATGGGCTGAATGCGATTGGCGGCACGGGTGTTGCGGGCTTTGGGTCTGCCAAATGCAGCAACGAAGAAGCCTATCTGTTTCAAAAGCTGATCCGGCAGGGGTTTGGCCACAACAACGTCGACCACTGCACACGGCTTTGCCATGCGTCATCCGTTGCGGCACTGATGGAAAACGTCGGATCGGGCGCGGTGACTGCGACATTTAATGAAATCGAAAACGCTGATGTGGCGATTGTGATCGGTGCGAATCCGATTGAAAATCACCCGGTTGCCGCGACTTACTTTAAGCAATTCGCAAAACGTGGTGGCAAGCTGATTGTGATGGACCCGCGGGGGCAGGCGCTCAAACGGTTCGCCAGCCATATGCTGCAATTCAGACCCGGCGCTGATGTGTCGATGCTGAATGCGATCATGCACGTGATCGTTGCTGAAAAACTGTACGACCAGCAATATATCGACGCCTACACCGAAAATTGGGAGGCCGAGAAAGCCCATCTTGCTGATTTTGCGCCTGAAAAGATGACGGGTATTTGCGGGATTGACGCCGAGGTACTGCGCGATGTTGCCCGCACCTTTGCAAGCGCAAAATCCGCGATGATTTTCTGGGGCATGGGCGTGTCACAGCATATCCACGGCACCGACAATTCGCGCTGTCTGATCAGCCTTGCGCTGATGACCGGACAAGTGGGGCGCCCGGGCGCCGGGCTGCATCCGCTACGCGGCCAAAACAACGTGCAGGGCGCGTCCGATGCAGGGCTGATCCCGATGTTTTTGCCGGATTACCAGCCTGTTGGCGATGCGGACGTGCGCACAACATTCCAAGAAATCTGGCAAGATGGCGGCGTGCACCCCGATAAGGGGCTGACGGTGACCGAAATTCTGGATGCCGTGCATGCAGGCGATATTCGCGGCATGTATATTTCTGGCGAAAACCCTGCGATGTCGGACCCCGACGTGGATCATGCGCGCGCTGCTTTGGCCAAGCTGGATCATCTTGTCGTGCAGGATATTTTCCTGACCGAGACCGCGAATTTCGCCGATGTGATCCTGCCCGCAAGCGCATTCGCAGAAAAGAACGGGACGGTGACGAACACAAATCGACAGGTGCAAATGGGCCGTGCGGCGCTGGCACCACCGGGAGCGGCGCGCGAAGATTGGTGGATCACAGTAGAACTGGCGAAACGGCTGGGATTGCGATGGTCCTATAGCCACCCGCGCGATGTATTTGCGGAAATGACGCAAGTCATGCCTTCGCTTGCCAATATCACTTGGGACCGGCTGGCGGCTGAAAACGCCGTGACCTACCCGTCACTATCGCCAACCGATCCGGGCCAACCAATTGTTTTTGCGGATGGGTTCCCGCGCGCGGGCGGGCGGGCGAAATTCACGCCTGCCAATGTGATCGCACCGGACGAGGTCCCCGATGCCGATTATCCGATGATTTTGACCACGGGGCGGCAGTTGGAACATTGGCACACAGGGTCGATGACGCGTCGGTCAAAGGTGCTTGATGCGGTGGAACCCGAAGCCAATTGTTCGCTGCATCCGGCGACATTGCGCGCGCTTGGTGCGCAACCTGGCGATATGATCCGGCTGACCACGCGGCGTGGCAGCATTGATATCATGGCGCGGGCGGATCGGGCTGTGGCGCCCGATATGGTTTTTGTGCCCTTCGCCTATGTCGAGGCGGCCGCAAACACGCTAACCAACCCCGCCATTGATCCCTATGGCAAAATTCCCGAATTCAAATTCGCGGCTGTCAGGATCGAAAAAATCGCTGATCAGGCGCTTGTTTAGCCGCCGCTATTGAATAGCAGCGCCAGACAGGCGAGCCTTGGGACAACCTGCGGCGGTACTTGCGCCGGCGCAGCTATGTTTTCTGGAGGACACGCAAATGCGCAAATTAACCCTGATCGCCGCCCTGTCGGGCTTTGCCTTGCCCGCGCTGGCGGATGACGCCGCCCTGCTACTGGGGGTCGAGCGCTACCAAGAATTGCGCCGCGTGCCCAATGCGACGGATGTCATTGATAGTGCGCAGGATTTGCGACGCGCGGGCTATGATGTCACGACGCTTTCCAACGGGACAAGCGTGAATATGGCGCGGCTGTTGAACCAGTTTGCGCAGGCGGCCACCGATGCGGATCGCTTGGTTGTGGGGCTGTCTGGGCGCTTTGTCACCGATGGCACACGCAGCTGGCTTTTGGCGAGCGATGCCGTAGACCCCAGTTATTTCGGGTTGGCTGATGCGGTGTCGATTGACAGCGTGCTGAATGTTCTTGCGCAGGCCCCTGGGCAGGCGGTGTTGATCCTTGGCTATGATCTGGACGGGACCGACAAGATCGGTGTCTATCTGCGCGAAGGCGTGGGCGATCTGCAAATCCCGCAGGGTGTGACCGTGCTATTTGGCGAACCCAACGCGACCGACGGCGTCGTGATGGAGGCAATCACTGTCCCGGGCGCCAATGTGATGGAATTTGCCCGCGACGCGCGCTGGCTGAATATCGCGGGCTACGCGCCACGGGCATTGGTCATGCAGCCAGCCCGTGACGATGATGACCCAACCCCCGTCGGTGATCCGACCCAGCAATTCTGGATCATTGCGCAGCAGTTGAATACAGCGGATGCCTATCGCGATTTTGCGTTGAACTATCCGCGTAGCCCCTACGCAAGCGAGGCGCGCGCGCGGCTGGACGAGATCGAAAATGATCCCGTGCGGCTTGCCGAAATTGCCGAGGCCGATCTGGCGCTGACCCGCAATGCGCGGCGCAATATTCAGCGGGATTTGACTTTGCTTGAATATAACACCCGTGGTGTTGACGGTATTTTTGGCCAAGGTAGCCGCCGTGCCATCCGCAATTGGCAGCAGTCCAACGGTTTTGCACAGACGTCGTTTCTGACCGCCGAACAGATCAGCCGGATCGACGCGCAAGCCAGCCGGAAACGGGCGGAAATCGAAGCCGAAGAAGAACGCGGACGCGCACAGGCCGAACGGCTTGACCGCGCCTATTGGGAAGAAACCGGCGCACGCGGAGACGCGGCGGGTTTGCGCGCCTATTTGAACCGCTATCCCGACGGCATCTTTGCGGATGAGGCCCGCGATGCGATGGCTTCATTTGACCGTGGCACCGGCCGTGACGACACGCCCAGCAACCAAGCCGCCGCAGATGCAGAGGCGGATTTGCGGATCAACCCTGTGCTTGCGCGGCTGATCGAAAGCCGGCTGGCGCAGATGGGTTTCAATCCGGGGCAGGTTGATGGCCGGTTTGATAATGACACCCGCGGCGCGATCAGCCGCTATCAAACACGCTCTGGCCTGCCCGCGACGGGCTACCTAAGCGAGCCGACGCTGGCGCGGCTTTTGGCGGATACCTTTGGGCGCTAGCACAACAAACAAATAAAAAAAGGGGCCGCCTGCGCAAACAGACGGCCCCGAATTTGTCGCGGTTGCGCCTATTGCGCGCGCACGTAACGTTCGGCCAACAGCCGGATCAGACCCGCAGTATTGTCGAACTGGCGGACGCCGACGATATAGGTGCCAGACTGCACACGCGCCATGACAAGGCTATCCAGCCCGTCGCCATAGTCGTCATTCATGCCAACTTCACGGCCCAGATCATCATAGACAACCAACCACGGGTCGCTATTGCCGCCGCCGATTGCCTCGATCACAAGTAGGCTGTTGTCCAGCACTTCAAGTGTGAACCAAGTCACATCATCGGTTGCCTGCACGTCTTGGCGGACGCGCGATTCGAGCACACCAAGATCGGTCACTGGGATGCTGCCATCAAGCGGTGGGGCTGCTTCGCCACGATCATAAAGAGAAAGTGTCGCCGCCTCCGGGTCGTATTCGGTCAGTGAAACGGTGATAGGTGCATATTCATCGCTTAGCGCGGCCATTGCGATGCAATAGGTGCCCGGATCAAGCGTATCGGTGACGTCGATCCGTGAATTCAGCCCGTCGTAATCGTCATTTTCGGCGATAAACATATCGTTAGCGCCGTATAGCGTCACCACAGGATCCGCAGATTCGTTTTCGGCGGTAATGCTGATTTGCGCAGGCGCATCAAGCGTGAAGCTCCAATTGGGGTTATCCGCAACTGATCCGGTCACGCTGCTGCCCAGCCCGCCCATGGGCGTTGCTGTCGCGCAACCGCCGGCGCTGCCATCATTGACGGGGCTATCCATTACACCTTCGGTCAGGGCTTCGTGTTCCTGCCGGCCGACACGCACAAATGCGGTCATCGGGCCGCCATCATAGCTGCGCAGCGCCATGCAGTATGTACCTGCTTCAAGGTATGTTTCGGCGCGTGACGCGGCGTTGCCGCCAGAATCATCGTCAGAGGCCACGATGCTGCCATTGCTATCAAGTACGTCGATAATTGTATCGCCCGCGCCACGGCCCGCGGCCTCGATGCGTACATCAGTGCCCTGGCTAAGCGAGAAGAGCGAAATATATTCGTTGCCGCCCAGTACAAGCGCCATTTGTTCCTGATAGGAACCGGCTGTCGCAATGTCTGATGATTGCGCGTCGCCACCGATCCACTGGCCGCCATTGCCGGCACCGCCGCAATATGTGTCCTGCGCTACAGCAGGTGCCGCAGCACCCAACATTGCCACAGCAAGCGCGCCTGATCGTATATTCAAAAACTGCATTAAAATGTTCCTCTAGCTTTTTCGCTACCTTGTAGGGCCACGATAATCGCAATGCGCCGTGCCTGACTAGACCAAACAGTAAAAAGTGCGGAAATCCTGACCAAGTGCCAATCCGCCCGCTGCGACAGGTTTAGCCCAAATAAAAAAGGCCGCGCCCCGAAGGGTGCGACCTTTTTTATTAATGCTCATTCGCGGAATTAGCCTTGGCGGGCTTTAAACCGTGGTTGCGTCTTGTTAATCACATAGACGCGGCCCTTGCGGCGCACGATGCGGCAATCGCGGTGGCGCTGCTTGAGCGAGCGGAGGGAGTTACGTACCTTCATGGTCGTGTCCTTCTTGTCGCGGCGCGCGGATTGCGCCTTGGTTGCATTGGCGGACCAAAGTCCGATGAATTCATGGTGGACGATACTGGGATCGAACCAGTGACCCCTTCGATGTCAACGAAGTGCTCTACCGCTGAGCTAATCATCCATGTTACCAGCTTTGGCCGCCATCGCCCTATAACGAAATAGGACGCGGGCAAACCGCGTCAGGTGTGCGGTCTATAAAAGGAGTCGCAGGCAGGATCAAGGGCTTTTGGAAAAAACAAAATTCAGGTTATGGTTTGCCCCAGAAGGAGCCGAATTTGCCCGATCTTGCCTTTAAAATCACGCGCCCCAGCCATCGCAGCACCAGCGTTGTTTTCGCTTCTCCGCATTCCGGACGCGCTTATGCGCCTGCATTTCTGGATCAGATCGACATAGATGCCACCACAATTCGGTCGTCCGAGGACGCATTTGTTGATCATCTGTTTGCCGCAGCACCCGAATTTGGCGCGCCTTTCATTCAGGCCTGCGCGCCGCGCGCCTTTGTCGATCTCAATCGTGGCGCGGACGAGCTTGACCCTGCCTTGATCGCGGACCTCAAGCGCAAGCCGCAAAATCCGCGTGTTGCGAGCGGTTTGGGCGTGATCCCGCGGGTAGTTGCCAACGGGCGACATATTTATCGCGGCAAGATCTCTCTCGCGCAGGCGCATGCGCGGATCGCAAACTACTGGTACCCATATCACGATAATCTGCAAACCCTGCTGGACGAAAGCAACCGGATGTTCGGCCAGTCGGTTTTGATCGATTGCCATTCCATGCCGCACGAAGCCCTGACAAGCATGTCGACCAAGAACACGACCTATCCCGATATTGTGCTTGGGGACCGGTTTGGCAGCACGGCAGCGCCGTTCGTGGTGGATCAGGTAGAACGCGCATTTGCAGAGGCCGGTTTTCGGGTCGCGCGGAATGCGCCCTTTGCTGGGGCCTATATCGTGCAGCGCTATGGGCATCCCGCCCGATCACAACATGCAATTCAAGTAGAGATCGACCGAGGTATCTACATGAACGAACACACGCTGACCCCGAAACCAGATTTCGCACATATTCAGGCGGTGATATCGGGGGTGATTGCGCAAATCGCCGAAATTGGAATGCCCTCAGATCAACAAATCGCAGCCGAATAGACGCTTAGCGCAAAGCAAACGCCGCTTGCTTGATAACATCTGTAACTGTCGCAATCCGGGCGAATTTAGAACGCCCTTTCCGTGAAATGAGCCACAGTTCTTGCGACTTTGCCTGCTGTAGCGGATAAATTGATATGTTGTTTTGCTGTGCAAACGCTTTGACGCCTGATCGCGGTAAAACCGTATACCCCAAACCGTTCGCGACGGGCATCAGGATTTGCCCAATTTGATTAACATACGTGCGGATTCGCAAGCGATCAGATCCTGTATACTCTTGTGGAAAATTGGCTGCGAACAAGACATCGGCATAGGCAAAGCCATCAGGGTGGGCCACAAATCCAAGACGATTTAGGTCGTTTAGGCGCATGGTCTTTTGCCCATATTGTGCGGGCAGCGCGAGGCAAAGCTCCTCACAGGCAAGTTTAGTGGCCTGCAAGCGGGGGTGCGTTGTGGTGCCGGAAACGATCCCTAAATCAAGTTTTCCATCTAACACGTCGCTTTCAATGCGTGATTGCGGTGCCGCTTCGAGACTGATCATAAGCTGTTCGGCCTGCTGCATCTGTTCAATAAGGTGAGGATACAACCATGTCGCAAAGCTGCCCGAGCATCCAATGCGCACCGTCCCTGAAAATGGATCGTCGGCTGATATAGTCTCTTGAAGTTGGCGTTCCTGTTCCATGCGTTCTGCGCAGACCCGCAAAACGGCTTCGCCCACTGGGGTTACAGAAAAGGATTTTCCGTCCTTTAGGATAAGTGGTTTTCCAACCTGCCTTTCTAATTTTCTGAGCTGCTGTGAAACGCCGGGCTGCGTCATGCCTAGCCGGTCGGCGGCACGCGTAAAGTGGTTGGTTTCACAAAGAACCATAAAGGTATTTAGCCACGTAGCGTTCAGCATAATCATTCCAAAAAATTATGAAAATTATCATATTTGATAATTTTTCAAATCGCAATGCGTGCGGTATGCACCCCAGATAATTCAAAAAGGGAAAGCAACATGTTACCGACACCACGGACTTTTTCACATATCGGCCTATCCGTTCCCGATGTCGAAAAGGCAGTTAAGTTCTATACAGAGGTTCTTGGCTTCTACGTCATTATGCAACCGACGAAAGTCGTCGAAGATGACAGTGATATTGGGAAGATGTGTACTGATGTTTTTGGCGCGGGCTGGAAGAAGCTGCGTATTGCCCACCTTGCCACTGCTGATCGTGTTGGAATCGAATTATTTGAATTTGACGGGAACCATGCCCCCGCAGAGAATTTAAACTTTCGCCAACACGGGACATTTCATTTTGCGATCCAAGATCCAAACCTCGAAGGCTTGCTTGAGAAAATTCTCGCGGCAGGGGGGAAACAACGGATGCCCGTCCGAGAATATTTCCCGGACGAAAAACCGTATCGCATGGTTTATGTCGAAGACCCGTTTGGCATTGTGTTCGAACTGTATAGCCACAGCTATGAACTAACCTATTCAAATGGTGCTTACACGTAAACAATGTGGGATCGCGGTGGCGGGCTTTTAACCCATCGCGATCTCGTCTGCCAGAAACGCTTCTGGATCGTCGACCTCAACCAGCCGTTTGCGGTCGATCCACCAGAACCGGTTGCCGGTATTGCGGATAAAACTGCGGTCGTGGCTGACCAGCAGGCAGGATGCGCCATGGGCGATCAACTCCGCCTCCAATGCCTCTTGGCCTTCGATATCAAGATGGTTTGTGGGTTCATCCAGCAGGTAGAAATTGGGCTGTTGCAGCCGCAAGATCAGCATCGCAAGTCGCGCCTTTTGCCCGCCCGAAAGTCCTGCAATTTTCGTGTCTTGCATCTGGATGTTCACACCCGCACCCGCCAAAAGCCCGCGCGCA
Source organism: Yoonia tamlensis (assembly GCF_900115105.1). Classification (GTDB taxonomy): domain Bacteria; phylum Pseudomonadota; class Alphaproteobacteria; order Rhodobacterales; family Rhodobacteraceae; genus Yoonia; species Yoonia tamlensis. Next base: position 12,130 of record NZ_FOYP01000002.1, on the reverse strand, counting down.
CGCTGGTCGCCCACGTCAAACTGGCCGGCAACGGCCAACATCGGCGTGTCTGCATCGTTCAACTGGCTAAGCTGTTGATCCGAATAGCCGTAAACCACCGAAGGCGCGCATTTGACCGGCGATTGCGCCCCCAAAAGCGCCTGGTGGATCATCTTGACAAGCTGGGTTTTGCCCGTGCCATTGGTGCCAAGCAACACGATCCGGTCCCCTTGGCTGATCCATTTTTTACCCGTTGTATAAAGTGTGCGGCCATCCGGCGTTGTGACCTCCACATCGTCAAGCGTGATCAGCGATTTTGCATGGGTGCCGCTATTTGTCAGCCGAATGTCACCCGCGCTGCGGTCCTGATGGGCGGGTTTTGCGGCCGCCTCGATCTTGGCAGCGCGGTCGTTCAACTGTTTGGTTTTGGTGATCAGCAGGTCAGAGCCAGAGTTGATCCCGATATTCTTGAGCTTTGCAGCTTGTTTGCGCAGTTGGCTCGCTTTGTTGAGATCGTTTGCAAAACGGCGCTCGTCAGCTTCATCGGCTTCGTCCAATGCTATGCGGGCTTTGGAAAACGGCAATTGAAATACCCGCGACCTTTCGGCGCGTAGGAACAGCGTCCGATTGGTCGTTGCATCCAGAAATGCGCGGTCATGGCTGGTTATCACAACAGGTGTATCGCGCGGCAAAGCGGCCAGCCAATCCTGAAGCAGGCCGATCCGGTGCAGATCAAGATGGTTGGTCGGCTCGTCCAGCAGCAAGACATCCGGTTCCACCACCCAAGCCGCCGCCAAAAGCGCGGTGCGCTGCCAGCCGCCGCTCAGCTCGGATAGCAATTTGTGCTGCAGTTCATAAGGCACCTGCAAATCACCCAGCACAACATCCACGCACCAGCCTTCGAAATCGGCCTGTTCGGGCGGTAGCGCCGCCAGCACAAATTCATAAAGGGTTTGTTGTAATTGTTCGCCCGCAACATGCTGCGCGACATGGCCAATGCGTAGCCCGCGCGCGCGGGTGATCTCGCCCTTTGTCGGCTCAAACGTGCCGGCAATACAGCCCATCAAGGTGGATTTGCCGCGCCCGTTGGCCGCGACCAGCCCGATACGGTCGCCTTTGGATAGGGTCAGGGTCAGGTCAGTGAATAGCGGGTCGCCAAGGGTCACGCCCAAAGCATTGATATGGATAAGTGTCATTGATGTCTCTGATCATAACAGTCGTGTCGCGCGGCGGCGACGGAAAGGACAGATCGGTGGCGGTTGACCAATGATCAGCCCTGCAAATGAATTTACAGGGCGGCGCGGGGACCATGCTGAAGTCGGCGGATGATACGCATGTTCAGCTTGTGCCCTCCCTTTGTGGTGCGTGACTGATGGGGCGAGCCTAGCCAGTAAAGGGGCGGTGGGTCAAGACCCACCCTACCTTAACGCGCGCCCCTTCATGATCGCGTCTTTGCCGAAACGCGCGCGGATTTTGTCGGTGGCCAGTTCAGCGCGCGCGCGTTTTTCGGCGTCTGGGTCTAGTAAATCGCCTTCGCGGTCGGCGCTATCGGCGCTGGTGATCTCTGACAGGCCGACGCCCAGCAGCCGGAACGGGCCACGCCCAGCAACTTGATCAAACAGCCCGCGCGCGCTGCGGTAAAGCGTATCGGTCATCTGCGTCGGGTGGCGCAGGCTTTGGCGTTTTGAGATCAGTTTGAAGTCGGATGTTTTCAGCTTGATCGTCACCACGCGCCCCGCTTTGCCTGTGGCCTTGGCGCGCGCGCTGACCTTTTCTGCCATCCGCCAAAGATGCCCGTCCAGAATTTCGGGGTCGGCAGTGTCGACATGGAACGTGGTTTCATTGGTCAGCGATTTTACGGGCGCATGCGTAGATACCCGGCGCCCGTCTTCGCCCCGCGCAAGCGCATAGAGCCTCTCGCCCATGTTGCCGAAACGGTCGTGCAGATCGCGGCGGTCCCAGCGCAGCAGATCGTCAAAGGTCTGAATGCCCGCCTTGTTCAGGCTGACCTGCGCCGCAGGGCCGATCCCCCAGATCAGGCGCACCGATTTGGGGCGCAAGAATGCGGTTGTCTCGGCCTTGCCGATGATCGAAAAACCGCGGGGCTTTTCAAGGTCGGATGCGACTTTGGCCAAGAATTTATTGTGCGAAAGCCCGATTGACCCGCTCAGCCCCAATTCGGTTTTCATCCGCTTGATCAACCGCGCGAGCATCACCGCTGGCGGCGCACCGTGCAGCCGGATTGTGCCGGATAGGTCCATGAACGCTTCGTCCAGTGACAGCGGTTCCACGATGGGGGTCAGTTCATCCATCATCGCGCGGATCGCGCGCGAGGCTTCGGCATAGGCCGCCATGCGCGGCGGCAAGACAACAGCATCCGGGCAAAGTTTGAGCGCCTGAAACATCGGCATGGCCGATTTCACGCCCCTGATCCGCGCCACATAGCAGGCCGTGGACACAACCCCGCGTTTGCCGCCGCCGATGATCACGGGTTTATCGGCCAGTTCCGGATTGTCACGCTTTTCGACCGATGCGTAAAACGCATCGCAATCCATATGCGCGATCGCAAGGTCAAACAGCTCCGCGTGTCGCGTCACGCGGGGACTGCGGCAGTGTGGACAGCGGGTTGCGCTGTCAAATGTGGTCAGGCAATCACGGCAAAGTGCGGGCATGTGCGCAGTCTAATGGGCGCGGGCTGCGCGAACAATAGGGCAACATCATGGGCCGACCGGTTGCAGGTGCAGCAAGTGAATCTTCGCTGTATGCAGTAGTATACATTGAATTCATCCAACACTGTGCCTATCTATTGTTCATAACAATGAGGGGTAAATTATGAGAAATGAAGATTTGATAGCAGAGCTGATCGGGCAGAACGTTTTGTTCGTGCTTTTGGCTGTGTTTATTGTTGTCTGTATTCTTGCAGGCGTGCGGATTGTACCGCAATCGCAGAAATTTGTCGTTGAACGGCTGGGGCGGCTTCGGTCGGTTCTTGGGCCGGGTATCAACTTTATCGTGCCGTTCCTGGACCGTGTGCGGCACAAGGTTTCGATCCTTGAGCGCCAGTTGCCAGCCATGTCCCAAGACGCGATCACGTCCGACAACGTGTTGGTTCAGGTGGAAACATCGGTGTTCTACCGGATTATCGAACCCGAAAAGACGGTCTACCGGATCCGCGATGTTGATGGTGCGATTTCGACGACTGTAGCGGGTATCGTGCGGTCCGAAATTGGCCGGATGGAGCTGGATCAGGTTCAGGCGAACCGGTCGAGCCTGATTGCGGCCGTGCGCGAACAGGTGGCCCAGCAGGTCGACGATTGGGGCATCGAAGTGACGCGCGCCGAAATTCTGGACGTGAACCTTGATGCGGCAACACGCGCAGCCATGTTGCAGCAGTTGAATGCCGAACGGGCGCGCCGTGCCCAAGTCACCGAAGCTGAAGGTAAAAAGCGGGCGGTCGAATTGCAGGCCGAGGCCGAGCTTTACGCGGCCACCCAAGAGGCCGAAGCCCGCCGTGTGCGCGCCGATGCCGAAGCCTATGCGACCCAAGTGGTTGCCGTGGCGATTGCCGAAAACGGGCTTGAGGCTGCGCAATATCAGGTCGCTTTGAAACAGGTCGAGGCGTTTCAGGCCGTTGCATCCAAGCAGGGCAACCAGACGATCGTGCTGCCTGCAAATGCCATGGACGCATTTGGTGACGCGTTCAAAATGCTGAAAGGACGTAGTTAAGATGCCACTTTGGACACAATGGTGGGTGTGGATGTCGGCCGCTGTGGTCCTTGCCACACTTGAGGTGATTATCCCGGGGTATATTTTTCTGGGCTTTGCGCTGGGCGCGGCGGTGATGGGGCTTTTGATCCTGATCGGGGTGTCGGCAAAAGGGCTGGCGCTGACATTAGTGATCTTCGCGCTTTTGTCGCTCGCGTCCTATCTGGTCATGCGCAAGGTTTTTGGCCTGCGCAACGGGCAGGTCAAAATCTGGGACACGGATATCAACGATTAGGACGCTGTCAGACGCAAAACACTGGTACAGAGTTTTGCCCAAAAAATTGAAATTTTTTGGCCCCCGATCCATTGCGGTCGGGGGCTTTGATTTGCGCTTATGCCAGTTCTGCCAAGATATCCTGCACGGCCTTGCGGGGGTCGTCCGCCTTCCAGACCGGACGGCCGACCACGACGTGATCCGCTCCGTTTGCAATCGCCTGTGCCGGTGTCATCACCCGCTTTTGGTCGCCCAATGCCGCGCCTTCCGGCCGCACACCGGGTGTGACGATCAGCTTGCCTTTTGCTTCGGGCAAGGCGCGGATCAGTGCCGCCTCTTGCGGGGACGCAATCACGCCATCGGCACCGTTCATCAGCGCAATGCCTGCACGTTCTTGCACCAGATCGGCAATCTCGCCCGATTTTATACAGGACGCATCCAGATCGGCACGGTCAAGCGAGGTCAGGATTGTTACCGCAAGGATTTTCATATCTGACCCGCCAGCACCTTCACGGGCGGCGCGCACGACATGCGGGTCGCCGTGCACAGTGAGGAAATCCAGATCAAATTGTGCCATCCCCCGCACGGCGGCTTCGACCGTCGCGCCGATGTCGAAAAACTTCATATCCAGAAAGATACGTTTCCCGTGTTCCTGCTTCAGCTCGTTGGCTAGCGCAAGCCCGCCGCCTGTCAGCATTCCCAACCCGATCTTGTAGAAACTGACGCTATCGCCCAGCTTATCAGCGAGCTCCATCCCAGCGATGACATTGGGGACATCCATTGCGACAATCAGGCGGTCATCAGACATAGCGGGTTCCTTTGCTGTATGTTTTGCGCGGTCTAACGCTTGCGTGCCTCTTGCGCAACGTCCCCGCGATCCCCATCTTAATAGCGAGGCCCGAACAGGGTGTGCCGCATGTGTGGGCATCCAAAAGACCGGGCGCTTGACACAAAGGAGATACCTCATGAACTTAGACAAGTTCACAGAGCGGTCACGCGGTTTTATTCAGGCTGCACAGACCATTGCAATGCGCGAAAACCACCAGCGGCTTGCGCCCGAGCATCTGTTAAAATCACTGATGGACGATGACGAAGGGCTTGCCGCCAATCTGATTACCCGTGCCGGAGGCGACGCCGCCACTGTGCGCAGTGTCGTAAATGCAAATGTCGCAAAGATCCCGCAGGTGACGGGCGATGCAGGGCAGGTCTATCTGGACAATTTAACTGCCAAAGTGGTCGACGAGGCCGAAAAGATTGCCAAAAAAGCGGGCGATAGTTTTGTGCCTGTTGAACGCTTGCTGACGGCGCTTGCCGTGATCAAATCCAAGGCCAAAGACGCATTGGATGCCGGTGGTGTCACCCCGATGGCCCTGAACGCCGCGATCAACGATATCCGCAAGGGGCGCACCGCTGATAGCGCAAGCGCCGAGGATAGTTTTGAGGCGCTGGCGAAATATGCGCGCGACCTGACCGAAGCCGCAGAGCAGGGCAAAATCGACCCTATCATTGGCCGCGACGAAGAAATCCGCCGTGCGATGCAAATTTTATCACGCCGCACCAAGAACAACCCCGTTCTGATCGGCGAACCCGGCGTTGGTAAGACGGCAATTGCCGAAGGGCTCGCGCTGCGGATCATTGACGGTGATGTGCCGGAATCCCTGCGCAACAAGAAACTGATGGCATTGGATATGGGCGCGCTTATTGCGGGCGCGAAATACCGTGGAGAGTTCGAGGAGCGTCTGAAAGCGGTCCTCAAAGAAATCGAAACCGCCGCGGGCGAAATCATCCTGTTTATCGACGAAATGCATACGCTTGTGGGTGCAGGAAAATCGGATGGCGCGATGGACGCGGCCAACCTGATCAAACCGGCCCTTGCGCGCGGTGAATTGCACTGTATCGGCGCGACCACATTGGATGAATACCGCAAATACGTGGAAAAAGATGCTGCGCTCGCCCGTCGGTTCCAACCGCTTTTGGTCGAAGAGCCAACCGTGACAGATACCGTCAGCATTCTTCGCGGGATCAAGGAAAAATATGAACTGCACCACGGTGTGCGGATTGCCGATGCTGCGCTTGTTGCGGCTGCAACCCTGTCGCACCGCTATATCACCGACCGGTTTTTGCCGGACAAAGCAATTGATTTGATGGATGAGGCCGCATCGCGGTTGCGTATGCAGGTTGATAGCAAACCCGAAGAACTGGATGCGCTGGACCGGCAGATTTTGCAGCTCCAGATCGAAGCTGAAGCGTTGAAAAAAGAAGACGACAAAGCCTCGGTTGACCGGCTTGCGAAGCTGGAAAAGGAACTGGCGGATCTGCAGGAACGCGGGTCGGAAATGACGGCGAAATGGCAGGCCGAACGCGACAAGCTGGAAGGCACCCGCGAGGTGAAAGAGCAGCTTGACCGCGCGCGCGCCGAACTTGATATCGCGAAACGCGAAGGCAATCTGGGCAAGGCGGGTGAGCTGTCTTACGGTGTAATCCCCGCGTTGGAACGCAAGCTGGCCGATGCCGAAGGAAACGAAGACCTGATGGTCGAAGAGGCCGTTCGCCCCGAACAGATCGCCGAAGTGGTTGAACGCTGGACCGGCATTCCGACCAGCAAGATGCTGGAAGGCGAACGCGACAAATTGCTGCGTATGGAAGACGAGTTAGGCAAACGTGTGATCGGGCAACGATCTGCGGTGCGGGCGGTAGCCAATGCAGTGCGCCGTGCGCGTGCGGGCCTGAACGATGAAAATCGCCCGCTCGGGTCGTTCATGTTCTTGGGGCCAACGGGTGTTGGGAAAACCGAATTGACCAAAGCCGTGGCCGAGTATCTGTTCGACGATGACAGCGCGATGGTGCGCATCGATATGTCCGAATTCATGGAGAAACACGCGGTGTCGCGGCTGATCGGTGCGCCTCCGGGCTATGTCGGTTATGACGAAGGTGGCGTACTGACCGAGGCCGTGCGGCGTAGGCCCTATCAGGTGATCCTGTTTGATGAGGTCGAAAAGGCGCATCCGGATGTATTCAACGTGCTGTTGCAGGTGCTTGACGACGGGGTGCTGACCGACGGGCAGGGCCGCCATGTCGATTTCAAGCAAACGCTGATCATCCTGACGTCGAACCTTGGGGCGCAAGCGCTGAGCCAGTTGCCAGACGGTGCCGATGCATCTGATGCCAAACGCGATGTGATGGACGCCGTGCGCGCACATTTCCGGCCCGAATTCCTGAACCGTCTGGATGAAACCATCATCTTTGACCGGCTTGCCCGCGAAGATATGGCGGGGATCGTCACGATTCAGCTCGGTTTGTTGGCCAAACGTCTGGCAGGGCGCAATATCACGCTTGATCTGGATGACGCCGCGCTGAAATGGCTGGCCGACGAAGGTTATGATCCGGTCTTTGGGGCGCGTCCGCTTAAACGTGTGATCCAGCGGGCGCTGCAGGACCAGCTTGCCGAAATGATCCTTGGCGGGGATGTGATGGACGGCGACGCAATCACAGTCAGCGCCGGTGCCGACGGATTACTGGTGGGTGACCGCGTGTCATCTAGCAAACGGCAGCCGCCCAAAGACGCGGTTGTGCATTGATCTGACGGGGCGTGCTTGTTGCAAAACGGGGACGCCCCGATTGATTTTCGGCACACCAGATCGACAATGAACAGAGTAGGTCTTAGCAAGTTCATATGATCTGTCATAAAGGTTTTCCGAGATAATGAAAAAACTAGTCTCTGCTGCAATGGTAGTTTCAAGCGCGGCAAGCATCGCGAACATCGCACATGCCGAAGATGGTATATACTACGGGGCCAGCGTGGGGCTTTCGGTGCTGGAAAGCACAAGCGAATTTGGTTCTACCTTTGTGAACACCCCAACGGTAGGTGGGGTCATCGGCTACCGCAAGGATCTTGCGGGAGGGCGGTTCTGGAGCGCAGAGGCTGACGTCAGCCTGCCCGTGCAAAGCGAAATGTCCTACGATTGGGGCCCAGATGCCTGCGTTAACGCGTCACCTGATTGGTGCCGGGTGGATGGGCTAAGCCATGTTCGTGGGATTTATGGCATGCCAGTTGGCGGTGGCTATGACGTCATTGGTTCGGCTGGCCTGGTTGTTGCTGCGGGTCAGGTCGAGGACGGCTCGGATATATATGTTGATACATATGGTTACGGGTATTCGATCGGCATTGGCCTGCAGACCGCATTTTCTACTGGCGCCACCGGGCGCGTTGAACTCATCTATGATGATGTCGATTTTGTGGATCAGGAAGACTATCCAAAAGACCTGACCAACCTTGCGATCAAGGCTTCATATTTGTTTTGACAATGCCGCGCGCCATTCCGTTGCATAGTAATGGCGCGCGCAGTTTGACCAAGATCAACGCAATGCCGGCCGAATTGTGCAATACTGCCTGTTGTTGGAAACAGGAGTATTCAGATGATCAAAATCACAAAACAAAGCCCGACCCGCGTTGATGTTGCGATAGATGGTGCGATTGATGCTGATATGATGCGCGCTGGTCTTGATGATCTATTTGCCAAGGTTGAAGGCGTCACCAATGGCCGGATGCTTTACACAATTACCAATATCGCGATGCCGTCGCTTGGCGCAATCGGGGTCGAGATGGAAAAACTGCCCAAGCTTTTTGGCCTATTGGGCAAAGTTAGCAAATGTGCTGTGCTGGCTGATGCGGCATGGGTGCGCAAGGTTGCCGCGTTCGAAGGGATGCTTTTGCCGGGGATGACGATCAAAAGCTTTGAAATGTCCGAGCGTGACGCTGCCGAAAGCTGGCTCGCGTCATAGAAGTCCCACCGCCCCATGGAGGGGCAGTGGTTTATTGGGATTTAGCTTGGTGGCAAGATCACGGCGTCAATCACGTGTATCACGCCGTTTGAGGCTTCGATGTCAGCGCTAATGACGTTTGCGCCATTGATCTTGACGCCGTCCATTGTTGTGATGGTCACATCCGCTCCGTTTACAGTTGCGGCCATCATACCGTCGCTCAGATCCGTTGACATGACTTTACCCGCGATAACGTGGTAGGTCAGGATCTCGGCCAGCGCGTCGGGATCGGCAAGCAATGCTTCGACTGTGCCAGCAGGAAGGGCCGCAAATGCGTCATCGGTTGGGGCGAACACGGTGAATGGTCCATCACCCTTAAGGGTTTCGACAAGACCCGCGGCCTGCGTTGCCGCGATCAAAGTTGAGAAAGACCCCGCATCAATCGCCGTGTCGACGATGTCTTTTGAATGACCACCTGCACATGCAGCGGTGGCAAGCAGGGCAGTAGCGGAAATGGCTGTGAAAGTTCTGCGTAGCATTAGGTATCTCCTATGAGTGACAGATGCATCCGTGGTAGCATCGGGGATGTTACGGCGCGGCGCCCCTGTTTGGATCAAAAAAATATTTCTGCGTTGCCGTTGACCGCATGGGGTTTCGCCCAAGCTGGGGCATGTTTTGATTTCCAGTCAACTCACTGTGATTACCCGTTAAGGATCCGCGCGGAAAATGTAACATTTCAACGCGCTGGCGGCATCGTGAGACTTCTTTCATAGGTTCTGCACTATATACTGTCAGGAAACGCATGAATCGGAGCCCCCACAATGGCCTATCGCTGGAAGAACGACCTTAGCCTCGCAGACATCACGCCAAAGTCTGTCTATTTGAACCGCCGCCAGATTCTGGCAGGCACTGCGGGGCTTGGGGCGATTGGTCTTGCGGGCGGGGCGCAGGCGCAGGATGCGCTGGAACCTAACACGCTGGAAGAAATCCGGTCCTACAACAACTACTATGAATTTGGCACCGGCAAGGAAGATCCGGCGCAGAACGCGCATAATCTGGATACGTCTGACTGGTCGGTCAAAGTGGACGGGCTGGTCGATAATCCAGGTGATTACGCCTTGGCCGACCTGCTTGACGGGCTTAGCGTCGAAGAACGGATCTACCGGTTCCGCTGTGTCGAGGCGTGGTCGATGGTTGTGCCGTGGAACGGGATCGAGCTGGCGGATATCCTCAGCAAGGTCGGCGTACAGGAAACGGCGAAATACGTGGCCTTTGAAACTGTCGTGCAGCCGGACAATATGATCGGCGTGCAGCGCCGCGTGCTTGATTTCCCCTATGTCGAAGGTCTGCGTCTGGACGAGGCGATGCACCCGCTGACGATCATGGCGACGGGTCTTTATGACGAACCACTTGCAAATCAGAACGGCGCGCCAATCCGTCTGGTCGTGCCGTGGAAATACGGGTTCAAATCCATCAAATCAATCGTGCGCATCACCCTGACCGACCAAGAGCCGCCGACCAGCTGGAACAAAGCCAACGCGCGCGAATACGGGTTCTATAGCAATGTTAACCCGACCGTTGATCATCCACGCTGGAGCCAGGCAACGGAACGCCTGATCGGCGGCGGTTTGTTCGCCGGACGTCAAGACACGCTGATGTTCAACGGCTACCCCGAAGTCGCCAGCTTATACGAAGGCATGGACCTGTCGGTGGATATCTGATGTCGATTGTCGACCGCCTGAACCAGTCCCTGCGCAAAATCCCGACATGGACTATATATATAGTCGGGACCGCGTGGGTCGTTTGGCTGTTCTACCTTGCAGCTACCAACCGGATGGGCCCTGAGCCGATTAATGCGCTCGAGCGTGAATATGGTGAGCTTGGCCTCAAGCTCATCGTTCTTGGCTTGATGGTCACGCCGCTGCGCAAATTCACCGGGCTGAACCTGATGAAATTCCGCCGCGCGATCGGCGTCACCGCGTTTTTCGTGGTGCTTGCGCATTTCCTTGTTTGGGCGCTGCTTGATGTGGGCACAATTGGCCGGGGCTGGACCGAAATTGTCAAACGCCCCTATGTGACCGTGGGCATGGCCAGCTTTGTAATGCTGATCCCGCTGGCGCTGACATCAAACAACCTGTCGATCCGCAAACTTGGCGGGGCGACTTGGCGCAAGCTGCACAAACTGACCTATCCGGTCGCGTTGTTTGCGGTGGTGCATTATCTGTGGCTGGTCAAAGGGTTCCAGATTGAACCATTTGTCTACCTTATCCTTGTGATCGTGTTGCTTGCATTGCGGCAGTCACTGCCAAACTGGCGCGCTACATCAGCAAAACGAACAGCGTAGCCCCCAACCTGCGGATCCCGTCAAACATCGTTGCGAGCTCGAACGTAAGAACCCCCAAAAGAAGGTAACCGATTTCGGGCCTTATTAGGGTGTTATAGGTTCGGGGAAACTGCAACGATGCTTTGGCAAACCAGCGCTCTGCAACCGGCACAAGCGCGACGGCAAGCACAAGGCCAATTGCGCCCCCGACCAAAACATCGGCAGGGAAATGCAGCCCCGCAAAGACTCGTGACCCGCAGACGATCAGCGCGGCATGCAGCAAAAGCAATATCCCCGCACCCCGTGAAACCAGCAATATGCCCGTTGCCAATGCAACAAAGGCGACGGCATGGTCGCTCGGCATTGCGCTCCACTCCACTAGCCGCCCTTGCGTTACAACATCATCCCCCATCACGGCCGCAGATGCGAACGGACGCGCGCGAAACATAAGGTTGAGCGCAAGCAAGCGCCCCACCGCAATCGCAACAAGCGAAACAAATAGCACCGCGACCAGCTTCATCCGCGTTTGCTGCCAGCCCGCCCGCGGCGAGATCCACAGATACCAAAAGCACAAGACAGGGATCAGCCCTTTGGTTTCGGGCGTGTCGACGATTGCGCGGACCGCTTGCGCGAATTTCGGGTGCGCGGCGGTAAAATCAATGGCCGCCCTCGCGATGGCCACATCATAAGAAAGAAGAAGATCAATCACTGGCAAGAAACCTGACAAAGCAAAACACGCAATTACGAATCTCTGGGCGGGCAATTTGTCATCACTATGACCGCGCGCACGAATCTTCGGGTATGATTCCGGACTTTTCGGCCAGATTCGCCGAAAACAGCCCCCGATTCCCGCGCAGTACGCCTTTGGATTGTGTAAACATCGCCAATTCACCTAAGGCGCGCGAGATTCTGGCGGGTGACAACGATGCGTGCTGGCGTCCTGACTAAAATTGCGAGGGCTTTCCCACATTTCGCGTAAGAAAGTTTCGATATGACCTAAGGTTCGCGCAATTTTTTCATCTAACTATGCTAAAACACTAGGAAATATATGAATGTCATAAAAAATGCATGTTTGTTGAAAAAAGGGG
>NZ_FOYP01000003.1 GCF_900115105.1 Yoonia tamlensis | reverse complement strand
CGTGCCAACGGCAGTGCAGAGTAGCTATGATCGGACAGGATAACCGCTGAAGGCATCTAAGCGGGAAGCCCCCTTCAAAACAAGATATCCCTGAGAGCCGAGGTAGACCACCTCGTCGATAGGCCAGAGATGTAAGCGCTGTAAGGCGTTCAGTTGACTGGTACTAATGGCTCGATAGGCTTGATTTGATCCAGTAATAGTAAGACTGGCGAAAATCAAAACACATACACACACAATCATCAGTATACGATGATCATGGAACAAAACCTGATGTTGACGGCTCCCGCGCAAGCGGGGCCCGTGTTTCTTTTTTGGTTTGGTGATCATAGCGCGAGCAAAACACCCGATCCCATCCCGAACTCGGCAGTTAAGTGCCGCAGCGCTGATGGTACTGCGTCTTAAGGCGTGGGAGAGTAAGTCATTGCCAAACCTAATAAGAAACACGTCTCTCTATACGATATCAAAAGCCCTCTCAAAATACCGCGAGGCAAAATAGCGCGGGATGGAGCAGCCCGCTTTCGCTATAAACTCTTCTCAAGAGTTTACAAAACGCTCAAGCCGCGTCAGGCTCAAAACGACACCCCAGCGCGGGATGGAGCAGCCCGGTAGCTCGTCAGGCTCATAACCTGAAGGTCGTAGGTTCAAATCCTACTCCCGCAACCAAAATCTACCACTAACGACAACACGCTACACGCCACCCTAGGGTGGTTGTTCGCGTTGGTGCTACACCGCTGGAAACACTCTGCAAGCAACAAACGCGCAAACAAAAATGGGGGTAACAACCAACGCGAAGCATTCCCATGATTGGGGAAATGGTTTCTAAAACCGCGCGACACTGCCTCCAACCCGCGTAGCTGTTAGAAAACCATTGACACGACGACGGAACGAAAATTCATTGTCGTTCTTCTGGCTTATCGTATACTCAAATAACATTTTTTAAGATGGGTAGGTACTTTGGAGCTTCACACAACTGGTGCGCCAGATCCACGGTTACTTGAACTGTCGCGAGGTCTTGCTGAGCAAGAAAAACATCTAATATCAGATGCATTTGCCCAATCGCACAACAGCTTCGCGATACGTGTCACTCAAAAGATACCCCAATTGGCGTGGCTTGCCGTGCGCCGGAAAGGTGGCATTGAATGCACGATCGGTAGATCCGTAGATGAGTTTGAAAATGGATTCTTCGAAGGCGTTTGGGCCGGCAGCTTTCTGGACTTTTCATCTGCGTTGGGAAGCGAAACCTACGGTTCAGGAATATACCGAAGCAAAGGCCGCACAACCTTTATCCAGCGCAAAGATGTGCGTGAATTCACATTCATATTGCGCGACCGTCTCAACCAGGTTGAATATATATCGAACTCGCTTTGCTTTGCGTTATCGGCTGCGCGGATCGGGCCCGACAGTGCGCTTATGGGCCTGCTTTCAGACAACCTTGTCGACAGCACATTCGAGGAAGGAAAAAAGGGGTTCCATGCGATGAACCCTGTCGTTGCACAAACTACGGAATACACTTTGTATCGTATTTGTTATTCAAACTTTTGGTTTGATGATGATGGTTTGCTTCGTTTTGATCCGCCGGTGGCTGTCCGCGACTTCAAGGACTGGAATGATTATAAGGGCTACCTACTTGCTACAACGCAAGCTGTGTTTAGCAACGGCGGAAATCGACAACGAAAACTGCCACTCGTGCCACTAAGTTCGGTTTCCCGAGGATACGATTCACCTGCTGTAACTGCGATTGCAAATCAGTGCGGTTGTCAGGAAGCGGTGACACTTAGGGTAAACGGCGATAACGGGAGGGCGATCGCCCGTATGCTTGGCATGCGGCCTCTGGTCTTCCCTCATGTCTTGAAGCAACGCAGTAAAGGGCTGACACGCACTATCGAAGGTTACATTTCGAAGCTATCACATGAATTCGTTGCGACGGCAGGGATTGGCGACGACATCAATTCAATAAGTTTCGAATCTGTTCTTAATGGGAAAATTTTTTTAAGCGGCGTAGGCGGAGATGGGAATTGGCAGAAAGATGCTAAACCAAACTTGGGACTGAAAAAGTCAATTCCGCAATCAACGAGCTTAACGGAATTTCGGTTGCGTGTGGGATTTGCACACTACCCACCAATTTTGGCGGGATCATTATGCACAAGCTCTCTGATCCGTATTGCAAATAGCGATGAGATGTCAGGCTACAGCGTCAATCAAGCATATGATCGGCCGATTGCGCGTCGCTTTGCTGAGGAAGCGGGTATCCCGCGCAGCTCTTTCGGAATTAAGAAAAGCGCCCAGAATCCATTTTTCACTAATCGGAATGAAATTTGGAGAGAAGCCGTCACGGAAGTAATGAAGCGGTACACAATATGAGAAAGTGTTTCAATAGATGGTTCGACAGGCTGGACAACGCCCGCCGCAAGCTGGCGCTTTGGTGACACAACTATAGCAACCCTCTCGGGACATTGCTGCGCAATTCCTTGCAGGGCGCGGTCAGGCCGCAATCAAAATTGGGAAACCAACCACAAACTCTTGTTAAGTCTGAGAGAGCCTTAGAGCTCAGGTCACCGGCTTACGGCGCGCTGTTTGCACGTCCCGCAAGCCATGGCAGGACGCCTGAAAAGTCGACGCCGCGGCCGCCTTCTTCGATGAATTTTGCATAGATTTCATTTGCCAGATGCCCCATTGGGGTATCCGCATCACAAGCGCGCGCCGCGTCTTGCGACAGCCCGAGATCCTTGAGCATCAGTTCAGCCGCAAACCCCGGTTTGTAATCATTGTCGGCGGGGCTGGTCGGGCCGACCCCGGGCGCAGGGCAATAGGCGTTCATCGACCAGCTATAACCCGAAGAAGTGGATACCACGTCGAACATGGCTTGCCTGTCCAGCCCCAGTTTGTCCGCCATCGCAAAGGCTTCGCAGGTGCCAAGCATGGTGATGCCAAGGATCATGTTGTTGCAAATCTTTGCCGCCTGACCCGCGCCCGCAGCCCCGCAATGCACGGCCTTCTGGCCCATGATATCAAACAAGCCTTTGGTCGTTTCCAAGGTCCCCGCATCACCGCCGATCATAAAGGTCAACGTGCCTTCGGCAGCACCTTTTATGCCGCCGGACACGGGCGCGTCCAACATGCCCAGACCGGCGGCTTTGGCTTGTTGTGCGACTGCGCGCGCACTGTCCACATCCACGGTCGAGCAATCAATAAACACCGCGCCTTTGGGCAGGGCGGGAATGATTTCGTTTGCGACTGCCCGCAAGATCGCGCCATTGGGCAGCATCGTGATGGCAACATCGGCGCCCGCGCAGGCATCGGCTGCACTGGCCGCCATGGGCAGGCCTTCGGGGGCGGTGATTGGGTCTACTCCGACGACTTCATGCCCCGCCCCTGCAAGGTTTGCGGCCATTGGGCCGCCCATGTTTCCCAATCCGATAAATGCGATTTTCATAGGGTGTCTCCTGTTGGGGTCCAGTCCTGGGGGCCAAGACCGACAAGCATTTGCGCGATTTCATCCTCCGGCACGTCGATCAAACTATGCCGCCATTTGGGGGTAAAATCACGGTCGATGATTTGCGCGCGGATGCCTTCGATGAAATCGCCTTGTTCTTGTGAACGATACGCATAGCGGAATTCACGCGTCAGCGCCTGCACCAATGTTCCCCCGCGTGCCGCACGTATGGTCTGTAATGCACAAGCAAGCGCCAATGGCGCGCCTTTGGCAAGTTTCTTAACGGCAGTTTGTGCAAATTCTGTTTCATCTTCAACTAAAGATTTGTGAATGCCCTGTACCGTTGGCGCGCAAAACAGGCGATCAATCTCGGGCTGCAACGCGGCCAATGTGCCACCTGTGGGCTGTTGAGCGACGGTCCCGATCACTGCGACATCCCCGTTCCGGACAAGCGTTGATTTCAGATCGTCCCATGTATTTTCGGGGATATAATGATCGGCGAACTGCGCATAGATTGCATCCTCTGCCGCCATCCGCGTGCCGGTCAGGCCTAGATAGACACCGGTTTCGCCCGTGGCGCGCCCAAGCAGATAGCTGCCCCCCACATCAGGGATCAGGCCAATGCCGCATTCCGGCATCGCGATCTTGCTGCTTTCGCCGACAATCCGGTGCGACGCATGGCCCGCAAGCCCGACACCGCCCCCCATCGTGAACCCTTGCATAAAGACGATCACTGGCTTGGGGTAGGTCGCGATCTTAAGGTTCAGGCCGTATTCCTGACGCCAGAACGTGCGGCCAAAATCATATTCTCCGGCGCAGGCATTGGCATAAAGCTCTGCGATATCGCCGCCAGCGCAAAATGCCTTTTGCCCTTTGGCGTCGAGTATCACCACTTTGACCGCATCGTCGTCGCGCCATGCATCAAGCGCATTTTCAATGGCAGCGGCCATTGCGGCTGCCAATGCGTTCAATGCATCGTGGCGGTTCAAGGTAATCCGGCCAGCGCGGCCGGATTTGCGAATTAGGACATCGTTGGTCATGTATCTATCCTGCCGCTTGGGATTTGATGTTACGCGCAATGACAAGGCGCTGGATTTCGCTTGTGCCTTCGTAAATCTGGCAAATGCGCGCGTCACGGTAAATCCGCTCCACCGGATGGTCTGTCAGGTAACCGTAGCCGCCAAGAATCTGGATCGCTTGCGAGCAGGTTTTTTCGGCCATCTCGGATGTAAACAATTTCGCCATCGAAGCTTCGCGCAAACATGGCGTTCCTGCGTCCTTGAGAGCGGCGACGTGCAAAACCATCTGGCGGCCCGCTTCGATCTGGGTGTCCATGTCGGCCAATTGAAACGAAATCGCCTGTTGTTCGAAAATCGGCTTGCCAAAGGCCTGCCTGTCAACGGCGTAATCGCGGGCATATTCAAACGCGCTGCGCGCCATGCCGACGGCCTGCGCGGCGATGCCGATGCGGCCGCTTTCCAGATTGGCCAGCGCGATTTTGTAACCCTGACCTTCCTGACCCAGCAGGTTTTCGGCGGGGATGCGCATGTTTTCAAACGCTATCTGGCAGGTGTCGGATGAATGGATGCCCAGTTTCTGTTCGACGCGCACAACCGCGTAGCCCGGCGTGTCGGTTTCAACGATAAAGGCGCTGATCCCGCGTTTTCCGGCTGATTTGTCTGTGATCGCAAAGATGATCAACACCTGCCCGTTTTTGCCCGAGGTGATGAATTGTTTCGCCCCATTGATCACATAGTGGTCCCCATCACGCACTGCTATGGTGCGCAGGTTCGCCGCATCCGATCCGGCCTGTGGTTCGGTCAAGGCAAAGCCGCCAATCCATTCACCCGTTGCCAGTTTCGGCAGGTATTTTTGTTTCTGCGTCTTGGTCCCATAGTCGCGGATCGGCCCGCAGCCGACAGAACTATGCACCGACATTATCGTGGAACAGGCGCCATCACCGGCAGCGATTTCTTCCACCGCGCAGGCATAGCTGACGAAATCCGCGCCAAAGCCGCCATATTCTTCGGGGACCTGCATGCCGAGAAAACCCAGTGCACCCATTGCCGCCAATTCCGCCTTTGGAAAACGTGCCTCGCGGTCGCGTTCTTCGGCGCCAGGCCACAGCTCTGCCTTGGCAAACTGGCGTGCAACATCGCGAATGGCCGTTTGGGTTTCGTCCAAAATCATGTCTGGTCCTTTGCAAACTTGGGCGGGTTCCCCTAAATATCACTTGCATATCGCCCCATCATTGCCGAAATGTGCATAATTAATGACACAAAAAGATAGCTAAATGCGCCGCCGCCCTGTCGCCCCGATTTTTGTCAAAGAAGCGCTTGCTTGTGCGAAGGCGGGCGGGGCTGATCCTGCAATGATCCTGCATGCAGCCGGGGTTTCGATTGACCGGCTGGATCATCTGGACACCGAAGAATTCGGCCGTGTCTGGTTGCAGATGTCTTATGCGATGCACGACGAATTCTTTGGCCTTGGTGCGCGGCCCATGCGCCCGGGCAGCACGGTGCTGCTGGGGCACGCGATCAAGGGCGCAGCGACGCTTGATGTCGCCATAAAACGAAGCCTGCGGTTTCTGCGGATCGTGCTGGACGAACCTTACGGCACAGTTGCGATCGAAGGGCGTCACTGCGTGGTCACTCTTCACGCGGCGGCACCTTCTTCGGATGCTTTCAAGTACCGCGCATTCTTTCTTATTTTGCATGGGTTTAACTGTTGGGCCGCGCGCGAACGCATCCCGATCAAGGCTGTTGAATTTCCCTGCAACGAACCATTGGCGCAGAACGACTATAGCGATTTTTTCGGCGTGCCTGTTACCTTTGATGCCCCCGCCGCGCGATTGATGTTCGATAAAAAATATATGTCACGCAAGACCGACCGCTCGGAAAAGGATCTTAAGGCGTTCCTGCGCAGCCTGCCCGAAGCCTTCTTGCGCGGCTACAGGGAAACCGATGGTCTAAAGCACGAAATCATCAAGAAATGTCTGAGCGGCCCCGCCCAAGACTGGCCCGGCGCGGATGAGGTTGCCGCCATGCTGGGGATGTCGCGGTCGTCCCTGCATCGCATGCTAAAGGACGCAGGGCATTCATTGACCCAATTAAAGGACGAACAACGCCGCAACAGGGCGACAGCGTTACTGTCGCGTACCGATAAATCGATCTCGCAAATCTCCGAAGCTGTCGGCTATGCCGAAGAAGCCGCGTTTTACCGCGCCTTCCACCGATGGTACGGGACAACCCCAAATCGGATGCGCGAAACGCCCTAAAGCGTTCATCTGTTCATTTCCAATGCTGTTATCGGGCGGTAAATGCCGGTTTGCGTTTTTCAAGAAAGGCGGCCATGCCTTCGGTCTGGTCTTCGGAGCCGAACAGGGCGTGGAACACACGGCGTTCATGCAGCAGCCCGTCCTGAAGCGACAGTTCTTCGGCGCGCATGACGGTTTCGCGCACCATCCGCAGGGCAGGGCGTGAATAGCCCGCAATTGTGGTGGCTGTTTTGATTGCATCAGTGACAACATCGTCATCGGCTACGACACGCGCGATCAATCCGGCCTGGAGAGCCTCTTGTGCGCCCATCATCCGGCCTGTCAGATGCATTTCCATTGATCTGGACCGGCCGATCAGGCGGGTCATGCGCTGTGTGCCGCCAATGCCCGCAATGACGCCCAGCTTGATTTCAGGTTGACCGAATTTTGCGTTTTCACCGGCGATGGCAAAGTCACACATCATCATGACCTCGCAGCCGCCCCCCAACGCATAGCCGTTCACGGCGGCGATTTTGGGCGTTTTGACATCAACGAATTGTTGCCACTCTGCAAAATAATCAAGGCGCGCTATTTCCGCGGCGTTCATACCGGCCATTTCGGAAATATCGGCCCCTGCGGCAAAGGCCTTGGGCGAGCCGGTCAGAACAATGCACCCGATGGACGGATTGCTGTCAAACGCCTGTGCGGCCGCGATTACGGCTTGGGCGACCGTCGCATTCAGCGCGTTCAGTTGTTCGGGCCGATTGAACTGGATGATCCCGACAGGGCCTTGGGTGCGTGTGATGACAAGATCTGACATGGTGATTGTTCCTAAACATCCGTGCGCAATGCGACGCGCCTGTTTGGTCTAGCAAAAGAAGACACTAACAATCAGTGTCAGTTTGTTTGCTAATTCTGGAACTTAATGTCATGCCCGTTTTGCGGGTGCGCGGGCAGGATCACCGTCCTAGACCAGCACAACCGGATGCCCGTCGATCATGCGTATTTCAGCATCGGATTTGAACACATCACCCAGCAATTTTGGCGTGACTATTTCTGCCGGCGATCCTGCGGCTGCGGTTTTGCCAGCAGATAGCGCAATAATCCAATCGGCGTAACGGCTTGCATAGTTGATGTCGTGCAAGACAACGACAATCGTCTTGTTATAGCTGTGCGCGAGTTCACGGATGCGCGCCATCAACGCGCGGGACGCTGCAATATCAAGGTTGTTCAGAGGTTCGTCGAGAAGCATATATTCGGTATCTTGGGCAAAGGTCATCGCGATTTGGGCTCTTTGACGCTGCCCGCCGGACAGGTCGACGACGGAACGCTGGGCAAGGTCGTCAAGATCAAACACCTGCAAGGCTTCGTCTACTTTTGCTTCGTCTTCGGGGCCGGGGCGACCTTGGTGATAGGGAAAGCGCCCAAAAGACACCAGTTCGCGCACGCTTAGCCGTGGCACATGTTCGGTCATTTGCGGCAGGATCGAAATCTGTTTGGCCAGTTGCCTGTTCGAGCATTGCCCGATGGTCAGCGCGCCGATGTCGATTGTCCCGCATTGAAGGGGTTCAAGCCGTGCAATCAATGACAAAAGGGTCGATTTACCCGCCCCGTTCGGCCCGACCAGTGCTGTTACCTTGCCTTTGGGGAGGTCGATTGTGATGTCATCCAGAATTGCGACACCATCAATGTGATACGACAGGTTTCGAATTGAGATCATCTGCGATGCCCTTTGAGAAGTAGAAACAAAAATATGCTGCCACCGACAAGATCGATAATCACCGCAAGCGGCGTGGTCAGTTGAAAGACACGTTCAAACAGCAGCTGCCCGCCGATCAGTACAATCATCGCGATCAGTCCCGCGCAGATCAAAAGCGGCGCGTGGCGTTCAACAGGCACGACCAGCCGTGCAAGGCTGACAACCAGCAGTCCCAGAAACGCCACCGGCCCGACCAGCGCGGTCGTCACCGCGACAAGCAAAGCGGTGAGGGTCAGCGCCTCCAATTCGGTGCGGCGCACATTTAGCCCGAGGTTCATCGCGACGTCCCGACCCAGCGCCAGTACATCAAGCCTAAACCGCATTTTCCATGTCAGAAAAAGCGCACCAGCGCACAGAGCCGCTGCAATGAATAATAGATCCGTCTCGATCTGGGTGAAACGTGCGTAAGAACCGGTTTGAATGACCGAAAATTCGTTCGGATCTATCAAACGTTGCATGAAATCCGTAAGCGATCTGAACAATGCGCCAAAAACGATCCCTGTCAGGATCATGCGCATCAGGTTGTTCTGGCTGGAACGCAATAGCGTTGAAAACAGCCCCAAGGCGCCGATGACCATTACGCCCGTGGAAACCGCAAAGGACAGATGTGCGGATAGATTGGCAACCGTCATCCCGCCAAGGAAATAGACCGCCGCCGTCAGGATCATGATGTAAAGCGCGTCAAAACCCATGATTGACGGCGACAGGATCCGGTTTTGCGAAACGGCCTGAAACAGCACCGTCGATGTTGAAATTGACATGCCGACAAGCCCTAGCGCCGCAAGCTTGGTTGCCCTGAAGGGGATAACAAAATGCAGCGGCCCGCGTGCGCCCCATGTCATAAAGGCGGTGCAACAGATCACCAGTAAAATACCTAATATCCAGAACCGTTTAGGCATATTGCGGCTTTCGAAACAGCAGCCACAGGAATACAACAGCACCGATCACGCCCAGTACCGTTCCGACGGGTACTTCGAACGGATAGCGCACAATCCGTCCGATAATGTCGCTGACCAGCGTCAGGCCGGCCCCTGTGATTGCGACCAAGGGCAGCGTGCGCCGCAAGTTGTCCCCAAAAAGCCGCGAGACAATATTGGGCACAATCAGCCCGACAAAGGGGATGATCCCAACAGTCGTAACCGTCAAAGCGGAAATTGCAGAAATTGCGATCAGCCCGACAAGGACAATCTGTTTGTAATCAAGTCCGAGAGAGGTCGTGATTGTCTGGCCCATGCCCACGATCGCAAATTGATCCGCCGCAAAATAGGTCAGCACAGCGCCGCCAGCCGCAAGCCAAAGCAGTTCGTAGCGCCCGCGCAAAACGCCGGAAAATGCGCCATTCAGCCAGACCGAGATATATTGCAGCAGGTCCGCCTGATAGGCTACGAAAACCACTGCGGCGCCGATGATCCCGCCGTAGATCAACCCGACCAAAGGGACCAGCAGCGGCTGCGTCGGCGGCAGGCGGCGTACAATCACCAGAAAGCCAAGACTTGCGACAAGCGCGGTAACTGTCGCAATGGCCATTTTTACAAAAATCGAGGCCGCCGGAAAAAACAGGGTCACGATCAGAATGCCAAGCGCGGCACCCTGTCCCGTGCCAGCAGTCATGGGTTCGACAAAACGGTTGCGCACAAGCATTTGCATGACGCTGCCAGAAACCGCCATGGCCGCGCCCGCAATAATGGCGGCCATCGTGCGGGGGAACCGGCTGATGCCAAGCACGCGCAACGCCTCTTTGTCGTGCAACAGATCACTGGCAGACAGGTCAATCACGCCGACAAAAAGCGAACAAATCGAAATAAGGGCGAGCCCGATCAGGCCCGCCCAGTACCATGCAGTCACGCGCATCTAGTCATTCGCAAATGTCGTTGCGAATTGGTCCACAATTTGAGTCAGGGACTGGATCCCGCCGCTTGCGATATAGACGTTGGCAGAATTCAGATAGATGACCTTGTTATTCGACCAAGCCGCCGTCTGATGCACAAGCGCGTTGTCCAATGTGGCGGCCGCAGCGGCAGCATCCTGTCCGATTGCGGCAGCGCGGTCGATCACGATCAGGACATCGGGATTGGCGTCACGGATAAATTCAAAGCTGATCGCCTCGCCGTGGGTTGCATCTTCGACGGCTTCAACGGCTTCTGGTATTTCCAGCGCAGTATGCAGCCACCCGAAACGACCCGCCGCACCATAGGCCGAAACGCTTGGCCCGTTGGTCATCACGATCAGGGCGCTGCCTTCGTCGGCCACGGCTTCTTTTGCGGCTGCAAGTGCGGCTTCGAATTGCGTTTGTAGGGCGGTGGCTTCTGCTTGCTTGCCAAAAATAGCGCCATAGGCATTCAGGCGGGCAAGACCCTGCCCGATTGTGTCTTCCCAGATTGTCATGTCGATTGTCGGAGCGATTTTTGCAAGATCAGGTGCGACAGCCGATGACCGGCCACCCGCGATCAAAAGATCATAGCCGCCCGCTGCAATGGTTTCGTAATCCGGCTCGTGCAATGTCCCGATTACTTCGGCGCCAGCCGCGCTTTGCGCGAGGTAGTCAACGTAATAGGGCGCCACGACACCCGCAACAGAAACGCCAAGCGCGTCCAAAGTGTCTAGCGCGGCAATATCGAAAACCGCGATTTTGGTCGGCATCGTTTCAACGTCGGCAGCGCCGGTGTAGGTATCAATCGACACGGTTTCAGCAAAGGCAGGGCCCGCAAGCACACAGGCGGTAACCGCAACAGCACGTAACATCATCAGTATCCTTTCAAGTGAAAGCATGGCTGACCGTACTGGCTGGCTTTGCATAGTGAGGTCTGAATATGGCGCGAATACAGCGCTGTCCAGCATGCAACGCAGGGATAAAGCGCTTTTTTGACTATTTTTGTCGGATTAAGGGCATGTGGGCTGCCTGATCCATCAGGTGGCATCCCGGACAGGCCGGGATGCCGTTCAACTAAACGTCGGGTCGGGTGAGCGTTTAGAGAATTTGCAAAAGCAGCGCGCGGGTGTTTTCGGCTGTCATCTCGATGGGGTTGCCGCCGGTGCTTGGGTCGATCAGCGCGCCCGCAACGATGCGGTCCACGTCCGGGTTTTCGATGCCAAGCGCTGCCAGAGATTTCGGGATGCCCATCGACGCGTTCAATTCGTCGACATAGGCGCAAAACCCGTCGAACCCGCCTGCAATCCCCAGATAGGCTGCGGCATTGGCCATTCTGTCGGCGATTGCCGATTTGTTGAATTGCAGTACCGCAGGCATGCACACGGCGTTGGTTGTGCCGTGGTGCGTGTGATAGATCGCGCCGATCGGGTGTGAAAGCGCGTGAATTGCACCCAGCCCCTTTTGGAACGCGGTCGCGCCCATTGCTGCGGCGGACATCATG
Organism: Yoonia tamlensis; assembly: GCF_900115105.1. Taxonomy (GTDB): domain Bacteria; phylum Pseudomonadota; class Alphaproteobacteria; order Rhodobacterales; family Rhodobacteraceae; genus Yoonia; species Yoonia tamlensis. The sequence continues at coordinate 222,152 of NZ_FOYP01000003.1, read as the reverse complement.
TTCGCGCGTGCTTCGATATCGGTGCCATCGGCATAGGCGCGCGGCAGATAGTCCTTGACCAGCCGCATCCCTTCAAGCGCGATACCTTGGGACATCGGATGGTAATGCGGCGAACAGAACGCTTCGACACAATGGGCAAACGCATCAAGCCCTGTACCTGCGGTGATGAACTTGGGCATGCCCACGGTCAGTTCAGGGTCGCAGATCACCACCGAAGGCAACATTTTAGGGTGGAAAATGATCTTTTTCTCGGCGGTGACCGAATTGGTGATCACGGATGCGCGGCCGACTTCGGAGCCTGTGCCGGCGGTAGTTGGGACCGCAACGATTGGCGCAATCGCGGCAGGGTCGGCGCGGGTCCACCAATCGCCAATATCCTCAAAGTCCCAAAGTGGGCGGGATTGGCCTGCATGGAACGCCACAACCTTGCCTAGATCAAGCCCCGACCCGCCGCCAAAGGCGATCACGCCGTCATGCCCGCCAGCGCGGTATGCGGCAACGCCTGCTTCGGCGTTTTTCTCGTTCGGGTTCGGATCGACATCGGCAAAAATCGCACGGCCAAGCCCCGCGGCTTCGAGCAGATCAAGCGTCGCGATGGTGATCGGAAGGCCGGCAAGACCCTTGTCCGTCACCAAAAGCGGATTTTTGATTCCGGCAGCGGCACAGGCGGCGGCGATTTCGGAAATACGCCCTGCCCCAAAGCGAATTGCTGTGGGGTAGGACCAGTTGGCAGTGATCGACATTAGCTTGTGACCTTTTTCATGTGGTAGGATTTCGGGCGGGTCAGATTGTGGAAGCCAATGACAGACAGACCGCCACCGCGACCGGTGTCTTTGCACCCAGTCCAGCACAGCGCCGGATCAAGGTAATCGGCGCGGTTCATGAACACGGTGCCGGATTCAAGCTGGTCGGCGATGGCTTCGGCGCGGTCGGTGTCGGGCGTCCAAAGCGATGCGGTCAGCCCGTAGTCGCAATCATTCATCAAGGCGATGGCTTCGGCGTCGGATTTGACCGGCATAATACCGACAACAGGGCCAAAGCTTTCTTCGCGCATGACCCGCATGTCATGGGTCACATTGGTCAGAATTTGCGGCATTAGATAGGCACCACCATCCTGCGGGAACAATGCAGGGTCGATGTGGGTTTTGGCACCTGCGGCCACGGCCTCGGCGATTTGGGCGCGCACGCCCTCAGCAAAACGCGCCTGCGCCATCGGCCCGATCGTTGTTTCGGCATCAAGCGGGTTGCCCAGTTTATAGGTGCTGACCAGCGCTACGGCTTTTTCAACAAAGGCGCCGAAAAGACTTTCGTGCACGTAAATCCGTTCAATCCCGCAGCAACATTGCCCCGAATTGAACATCGCGCCATCCATCAACGTCGCTACTGCCGCATCCAGATCGGCGTTTTCCATTACATAGCCCGGATCCTTGCCGCCCAGTTCCAGCCCCATGCCGGTAAACGTGCCTGCACCCGCCTGTTCCATCGCAGCACCGCCAGCGACAGAGCCGGTGAAGTTCACGAACCCGAAGGCGCGCGCGGCAATCAGATCGGATGTTGTGCTGTGATCAAGGAACACGTTCTGGAACACATCCGCAGGGATGCCGGCAGCGTGGAAAGCCTCGGCCAGACGTTCACCGACAACGGGGGTTTGTGATGCGTGTTTAAGAACGACAACGTTACCTGCGATCAGCGCAGGCGCAATCGTGTTGATCGCGGTCATGAAAGGATAGTTCCACGGGGCAACCACCAGCACGACGCCATGCGGCACATATTTGATCATCCGGCGGAACGTGTCGCTTTCTTCCACGACCATCGGAGAAAGCGCGTCATGGGCGATACCTGCCATATACTGCGCGCGTTCGTTAAAGCCGCCAAATTCGCCGCCGTAACGGACAGGACGACCCATTTGCCACGCCAGTTCCGGCACGATCTGGTCGTTCATTTCGCCGATCTTGGCGACGCCTGCCAGCACCAGTGCGATACGTTCATCCAAGGGGCGCGCAGCCCATGCGACCTGCGCTGATTTTGCCGCCGCAACGGCGGCATCCGCCTCGGCGCGGGTCAGGGTTGGACGTTCGGCATAGACCGATCCGTCAATGGGGGAGATACATTTGATGGTGTTAGTCATAGCTGCTGACCTCTATCAGGTTGCCGTCAGGATCGTTGAAATAGATGGAAGTGATGGGGCCGCGCGCGCCGGTTTTCGCAACGGGGCCTTCGGTTATCGATACGCCGCGAAGGGCCAGATGTTCAAGCAAATCTTGCGGCGTCATATCAGTTATCAGGCAAAGATCACCCGACCCGATACATGCGTGGTTGCGTGTCTCTTGGCCAAGGGTTTGCAAGTTGATTTTTTGCGTCCCGAAGTGCAGCGCCTTGCGGCCACCGGCAAAGGTTTCGACCTGCATCCCAAGAACCGCGCTGTAAAAACCCGCCGCGCGGTCGATGTCGCGCACGGTCAGGACAATATGATCAATCCGGCTGATCACGGCCTCACGCCCTTTCGAATCCGCGCGCGATTTCCCAATCGGTCACGACACGGTCAAATTCTTCTTGTTCCCATTCCGCAGCCCGAGAGTAATGGTCGATCACATCGTCACCCATGACCTCGCGCAGGAATGCCGAATTGCGCAGTGTTTCGGTCGCTTTGCGCAGGGTTTGTGGAATGTCGCCTGCTTTGGCGTCCTCGTAGACATCACCCGTTGTCGCAGGCGCCAGCGTCATTTTATCTTCGATCCCCTTGATCCCTGCGGCCAGCATCGCGGCCTGCGCCAGATAGGGGTTCAGATCCGACCCGCCGATGCGGCATTCAACCCGCACGCCTTTGCTGGCCTCGCCGCACAGCCGGAAACCCGCAGTGCGGTTATCGACAGACCAGACGGTTTTTGTGGGGGCAAACGTGCCTTTGGCAAAGCGTTTGTAGCTGTTCACATAGGGTGCCAGAAAATAGGTATAATCGGGCGCATAGGCGATCAATCCGGCCATGTAATGTGACATCAGCTCGGACATGCCATGTTTGGCGTCCGGATCAAAAAATGCAGGTTTTCCATCGACCCAAAGCGATTGATGCACATGCGACGATGACCCGACGCGGTCCTTGTTCCATTTGGGCAGGAAACTGGCGGCATGGCCCTGCTGCCACGATATTTCCTTGATCGCGTGTTTGGCAATCGTGTGGTAATCGGCGCAATCTAACGCGGCGGAATAGCGGATGTTCAGCTCTTCCTGACCTGCTTCGGCCTCGCCTTTGGAATTTTCAATCGGGATACCTGCCGCATAAAGATGGTTGCGGATCGGACGCATCACGCCTTCTTCTTTGGTGGTTTGGAAGATATTGTAATCTTCATTATAGCCGCTGACCGGTTCCAGATCGCGGTACCCCGATTTGCGGATATCGTCATAGCTTTTGGCGAAAAGGAAGAATTCAAGTTCTGTCGCCATCATCGCGTCAAAGCCGAGCGCCTTGAGCCGTGCAATCTGCTTTTTCAGCACCGCGCGGGGCGAATGTGGCACAGGTTCATGCGTGTGGTGATCGAGCACATCACACAGCACCATCGCCGTGCCTTCCAGCCAAGGCACCATGCGAATGGTGGTCAGGTCAGGTTTCATCACATAATCGCCATAACCCGCCTGCCAGCTTGTCGATGCGTAGCCTTCAGGCGTTGCCATCTCAAGATCGGTGGCCAGCAGGTAATTGCAGCAATGTGTTTCGTTATAGGACGTTTCCACGAAATTCGCAGCGTGGAACCGTTTGCCCATCAGGCGGCCTTGCATATCGACAAGGCAGGTCAGAACCGTATCAACCGTGCCGTCAACGACGCGGGATTTCAGGTCATCAAAACTTAATGTGCCGGGCATTTTTGGTATCCTTTAGGGCGTGTAGCCCCGGAAAAATCCGGGGCCATCGTTGTGGTATGTGGTTGCGGGCTGACCCCGCAACAAGCCTAGCCGTAGCGGTAGGGGCGGCCAGCTTTTTCCATGTCAGCGTTATACTGCTTGAAGATATCGACAACACGGCGTTTGACGTCGCTTTCCGCTGCGATTTCTTCCCAGAAGTCGCGTGCTTTGGCTTCGACTGTCGTCCATTCCTCGTCTGGGATGGATGTGAGCTCCATCTTTGGACCGTTGACGCGCAGATCGGCTTCGCCGCCCCAATACCACCACTGACGGTAGTAGTGTGACTGGTCACAGCAGACGCGGAACAGCGTTTGCAGGTCTTCTGGCAGTTCATTCCAGCGATCCATATTCGCAAAGAATGACCCAGCCCAAGCACCAGAGATGTTGTTGGTCAGGAAGTAGTTGGTCACGTCAGCCCAGCCGACAGTGTAATCTTCGGTGATGCCAGACCATGCGATGCCGTCCAGTTCGCCGGTTTGTACGGCGACTTCAATGTCTTCCCACGGCAGGTTCACAGGGATCACGCCAAACTGCGACATAAAGCGGCCCGCAGTTGGGAAGGTAAAGATGCGTTTGCCTTCAAGATCAGCAAGGCTGCGGATCGGGTCTTTGGTCGCAAAGTGGCATGGGTCCCATGCGCCAGCGCTGATGTGTTTCACACCAACGGCGGAATATTCTTCGTCCCAGATTTCGTTCAGGCCATATTGGTTAAACAATACAGGCACATCCAGCGAATAGCGTGACCCGAACGGGAAATAGCCGCCGAAAACGGTGACTTCGGTCGGGGATGCCATTGAATCGTCGTCGGATTGCACCGCGTCGATTGTGCCGCGCTGCATGGCTTGGAACAATTCGCCTGTTGGCACCAGTTGGTCCGCGTAGAACAGTTCGATCTGCATGCGGTCGCCCGCGATCTGGTTGAACATTTTGATCGCGGGATCAATCACGTGTTCTGCGAGGGCAGCACCCGCATAGGTCTGCATCCGCCATTTGATTGTTGATTGCGCCAGTGCTGGGGTTGCCAGCGCGGCTGGGGCGGCAATTGCGGCCCCTTGGATAAACTTACGTCTTGTTGTCATTGTTTCGTCTCCTTGGTTGGGGTGGGATGGCCCGCTTGGACGGGCTCTTATTTAGGGGGTCGTGTTGTAAACATAATCGGGCAGCCATGTCGCAAGGCCTGGAAAGACCATCACAAGTGCCAGCGCGCCTACCATGATCATCACAAACGGTGTGATCGATGCATAGATGTCGCGCAGCGTGATTTCAGGCGGGGCCATCGCGCGCATCAAGAACAGGTTATACCCAAACGGCGGCGTCATATAGGCAATCTGCGTGGTGATCGTATAAAGGATACCATACCATATCAGATCAAAGCCCAATTCACCGACCAGCGGCACATAAAGCGGGGCGACGATTACCAGCATCGCCGTGTCATCCAAGAACGTTCCCATCAGGATAAAGCTAAGCTGCATCAGGATCAGGATCGTCCAAGGCGACAGGTTCAGCGTTTCGGTGAACAGGCTTTCAATCGCCTTTACCGCGCCCAGCCCGTCAAACACCGCGCCAAATGCCAGTGCCGCCAGAATGATCCACATGAACATGCAAGTGATGCCCAATGTGTTACGCACCGAGTTTTCGAAAACTTCACGGTTCATCCGCCCCTTAAGCACAGCTGCGACAAAGGCGGCGATTGCCCCAATGGCCGAGCTTTCGACAAGCGATGTGTAGCCTTTGACAAAAGGGAACATCATCACAAAGAAAATCCCCAATGGCAGCAGGCCCGCCCGCAACAGCCGCAGTTTTTCGGCGCGCGGTATATCGCGGTCCTCGGCAGGGAGTACCGGCCCCAGCGCGGGGTTCATCCGGCAGCGGATTGCGATATAGCCGATAAACAGCCCCGCCATCATCAACCCCGGAATAATCCCTGCAAGCCAAAGCTGGCTAACAGGTTGGCGCGCGATCATTGCGTAAAGCACCAGCACGACAGAGGGCGGCACAAGAATGCCAAGGCTTGATCCCGCTTGGATCACGCCGGTGACCATGCGTTTATCATAGCCACGTTTCAACAGTTCGGGCAGCGCAATTGTCGACCCGATCGCCATGCCCGCAACTGACAACCCGTTCATTGCGGAAATTAGCACCATCAGCCCGATTGTCCCGATCGCCAGCCCGCCGCGCAGGCCGCCCATCCAGACATGGAACATCTTGTATAGATCATCGGCAATTTTGGATTCGGACAGCACGTAACCCATGAAAATAAACATCGGCAGGGTCAGCAGCGGATACCATTTCATCAGCTTCATCGCAGCGGCAAAGCCAAGGTCAAAACCGCCCTTGTCGCCCCACAGCAGCAGCGACGCGACAACAGCGACAAAACCAATCGCGCCGAACACGCGCTGGCCTGTCAGCAGCATCAGCATCATCGACGAAAACATCAAAGTGGCGATTAATTCATATGACATCAGATGGTTTCGCCTTTGATCCGCAGAATGTCTTTGCACAGCTCGGATGTGCATTGCAGCAGCATCAGGAAAAATCCGATGACCATCACGCCTTTGATGGGCCAAAGGTAAGGGCGCCACGAAGTCGATGCGCGTTCCATGCGGCCGATTTCTTCGGTGCCGATGACAACGCCACCAAGATATGAAAACGGCTCGGTCCCCCAATAGCCCAGCGAATAGGCGGTGGATGACACAGCACCATAAAGCAGCACGCAAAGATAAAAGATCAGCATCAGCACAGTGAACAGATCAAACCACGCCTTCTTGCGTATCGACCATTCGCCATAAAGCAGGTCCATCCGCACATTCGACCCAAGCTGAAGCGAATAAGGTCCGCCCAAAATGTAATAGCCAACCATCACAAATTGCGCCATTTCCAGCGTCCAGAGCGACGGCAGAAAGAAAGCCTTAGAGATCGACGACCACAGCAGAATTCCCATCAGCACAAAGATACCATACATCGCAATGCGCCCGATCCGGTAGTTCACGGCATCAACCGCGCGGATATAGCCGTGCATTACGCGACGCATTGCACGGCCCCCTGATCGGTGATTTGAGAAACGGAATCGGCAACCCATGCGGCGATCATATCGCCCATTGCGGTTTGGGTCGCGGGCGTTGCGATCAGATCATTGCGCACCTCAAGCATCACGTTCAGATGCCCGCCAGGAAGCGCGTGTTCGCGCAACGTATGGGTCACGCCATTTTCCGGCCCGTAGGGGTCGTTGCGCAAAACCAGCGCAGATGTATGCGCCGCCGCAGTCTCCAGCATCGCATCGGCAAGCCGCGTGTCATCATCATGCAACACGCCGATTTCAACAGCGCGGGCTTGCCCGTGATAGACGGGCGTAAAGCTATGGATCGTCACGATAATGGGCGCATGCATTTTGGCGATCTGCGCGGCCAGCGCAGTTTGGAACGGCAGGTAATAGGCATTTGTGCGCGCATCGCGGGCTGCTTGGGTCAGGCCCACATTGCCGGGCACGTCGAAGACTTCGCTTTTGGCGGGCATCGCGTCGGGCGCGCTGGGCGGGCGGTTGCAGTCGTAAACCAGACGCGACACGGTGCTGGATACCAATACCGCGTCTAGCCGCTGCGACATACGCTGCGCGACAGCCAATGCGCCCGGATCCCACGCCGCGTGGCTTTGGCGGGCGTCTTGCGACAGGCCCAGCCCCGCAAGAGCGGCCGGAATATTGCAAGACGCGTGTTCACAGACCAATACGGCAGCCGAACGCCCGGTCGGGTTGTCAATTTGCACTGGGTCCGCAGGGGTGATTTGTGTCATAGTTGCTCCGTTGTAGATAAACTGCTTGCACCGCAGGCGTTCTGTCAACACAATTCTGATATATTTGTATCAGCGCGATATGCTTTGGTAATTAATTGATCAAACGGGGGGCGGATGGCTGACCAAGTTCTTACGATCGCAGATCGGATCAACACGAAACTGGATGAACTGACGCGCGCCGAACGGCAGCTTGCGCATTCGATTCTGGAAAACTATCCGGCCTCGGGATTGGGGCCGTTGGCGGCACTGGCCAAAGGGGCTCAGGTTTCCGTGCCAACGGTCGCGCGTATGGTGCAAAAGCTGGGGTTTAACGGCTATCCTGAATTTCAGGCCGAACTGCGCGAAGAGCTAAAGGCCAAAGTGCAAAACCCCATCGCCAAACACGACACATGGGCCGAAGGTGCGCCGTCAGGCCATGTGCTGAACCAATTCACCGACGCGGTGATCGACAATATCCGGCACACGCTGGCGCAGATTGACCCCGACAAGTTTGACGAGGCCTGTGCGATGGTCGCCGATCAATCCAAGGCATTGTTCATTGTTGGCGGGCGCGTTTCACATACATTGGCTGAATACCTGTTTTTGCACACGCAGGTGATCCGCCCCGATGTAACACATATCCAGTCGACCTCGAACACATGGCCGCACTATCTGTTGGATGTAAAAGCGGGCGACGTCTTTGTGATATTCGACGTGCGGCGTTATGAAAACAACACGCTGAAACTGGCCGAAATGGCCCATGCGCGCGGCGCTAAAATTATCCTTTTCACCGATCAATGGCGGTCGCCCGTGCACCAGCTTGCCGATATCAGCTTTAGCGGCAGAATCGTTGTGCCATCGGCGTGGGATAGCGTTGCGACATTGATGCTGCTGGTTGAATCGATGATCGCTGCGGTGCAGAACGCGGATTGGGCGCATACCAAAAACCGTATGGAGCAGCTCGAAGATATGTTCGACCAGACCAAATTATTCCGCAAATTCACTTGAATTCAGCCCCTGATTGTTCAAGCTGCAGGTGGTAAAGTGGAGTGAGTAAAAGCACATGGTTGAGTTGTTTTACAAGTATTGGATCGCACTAGGGGTGACTATTGGGGCGATCGTTGTGATCTACGGGAACTTTCGTAGCCTTGGTGCGATGATCTCCGAACTGCGCGACTGGTTGATCGTGAAGATTTCTCCCGAGGATTTTGACACGGGCTGGCCGCAAGCTTTGTCAGCGCGATATTGTAATGAGCGCTGGGAAATCGACGAGGTTCTCAGGCTCAGGCGGCAATACTTCGAGGAAGTTCTTAAGGGGGATGTCATCAGTAGCGATGATTCATACTGGGATGCATTTGAAAAGAACCCATACGCATTTCGCATTGTATCCGAGTTAGAGCAGCCATTCGGTTATTGGGGAATTATTCCGGTCTCAAAGGAAAGTTTCGACCAGTTCTTGCTTGGAGACTTGTCTCATGCGGAAATGCTATCGGAAGCTTGTATCAGTTGGGCCGATGCGGACCCTGCAAACCTTTATCTCTATCATATCGGCGTAGTTACAATTCCAAAGTCGATTGACGGCGGGAGCAGTAATTCCCTTCCTATTCGCGAAGCCAAAGTTGAACTTGATAATATCGCGACGATTTATGAATTGTCTAAGTGGGCCACGATAAAAGGCGTCGCTGTCTATGCATCTACGGCAAAAGGCGAAAAGGCAATTATCAAGAATTTACTTGCGTTGGGGTTCGAACGCACGGGAAAATTCGCTGCTTCTGATCGGTTGTCCGAAATTGCGGTACTGCGCGGAGATGCCGTAGCGGGCTTTTTTGACGCGATTTATAAGCATCGCATATTGCGTCTGTTGGCGCGCCATAAGGGCGGCCGTGTTGCCGGTGCTTGGACTTGGTTGTCCAACATCATTTGGGGGCCTGATTACGTTAAGCGCGTTCCAGATGCTGATCGCCGAGAGCTTGTCAGAGTCCGGTCTGAGTTGCGTAAAAGACCACCCGTAAAAGACTAGGCCGACCACGGGCGACTGTACCGGCGGTCAAGCAGTAACGAAACGGTGCACAACGCGCCCCGACCTCACCGCCAAAATTGCTGCGTTGCGGCGTTGAAAGTTGTCCGTAAGTCGATATTCCCCTTGCCGAAACCGGTTTCGGAAACGAACTATGATTCGTGGAGGACATCGGGCGATTATGAATTCGGTTGGAAAGGATATCCCGCGCAAAGCGGCACGCGTCAAAATTTCTGACGTCTCGGATGCTTTAGGGCTGACGAAATCAACCGTCTCGCGCGCGCTCAACCACTATCCCGACATTTCCGAAGCCACCCGCCTGCGGGTGCAGGCGATGGCCGACAAAATGGGCTATCGCCCGCTTAGCCATGCGCAGGCGATCCGCACCGGATTGGTCAAATCGCTGGGGTTGGTCGTCCAGATGGCCGACCATGATGCACAACGCCCGTTCCTGTCGACCTTTCTTGCCGGACTTTCCGAAGGGGCCAGCGCCGAAGGGTTTACATTGACCATTGCAACGTCAAACAGCGAACAAGCCACGCTGGACACGTTCAAAAGCATGATCCGCGATCACAAGGCGGACGGGTTTATCTTGCCGCGCACAATGATCGATGATCCGCGGATCGCCTTGTTGCAGGCAGCGGATGTGCCTTTTGTGCTTTTCGGGCGGGTGGCCGCTACGCCCGAACTGGCGTCATTTGACGTCAAGGGCGGGGCCGCAATGCAAGACGCGGTGCAGCATCTCGCAGCGCTTGGGCACCGCCGGATCGGGTTCATCAATGGCGGCATGCAGTATAGCTATGCACCGACGCGCGCGAATGGCTTTGCGCGCGGTATGCAGGCAGCGGGGCTTGCCGTTGATCCGGCGCTTATGGCGCAAGGTGCGGTTACTTTGGGGCAAGGGCGCGCTGCCGCTGAAGCCATCCTTGCGGTGCCAAACCCGCCCACTGCGATCGTTTGTGCGGTCGATATGGCCGCGCTGGGCGTTTATGAAATTGCCGCCGCGCGCGGGCTCGAAATCGGGCGAGACCTGTCGGTCATCGGCTATGACGGCGTGCCAGAGGGCGCTTATGTTACCCCGCCGCTTGCGACATTTGCGGTTGATTTCAAACAGGCGGGCCAGCGGTTGGCTGATCTGCTGATCCGCCAAATTCGCGGCGAAAATCCAAACGGGTTGCAAGAAACCGCCGCCGCACAGTTTTTGCGTCGCGGGTCCACGGGGCCAGCCCCCACTACCGACAATAATTCCAAGGGAGGAAACTATGAAAATGAACCATAAATCCACATTGCTGACAGGCGCGGCCACCGCGCTGGCCCTGTCCACAGTTGCCGCCAGCGCCGACACGCTGCGGTTCTGGACAACCGAAGAACAGCCAGAGCGGCTGGAGCGCCAAGAACAGATGGCTGCAGATTTTGCCGCCGCATCAGGTCACACCGTCGAAGTGATCCCTGTTACCGAAAGCGATCTGGGCACACGCGCGACAGCGGCTTTCGCAGCAGGCGATTTGCCTGATGTGATCTATCACCCGCTGCAGTATGCGCTGCCTTGGGCGGAAGCGGGTATTCTGGACACTGACGCCGCGACCGATGTGATCGAAAACCTCGGGGCTGATACATTTGCCCCCGGCGCACTTGCCATGGCTGCCAGCAATGACGGTTATGCCTCTGTGCCTGTTGACGGCTGGACGCAGATGATCGTCTACCGTGCGGATAAATTCGACGAAGCTGGCCTTGAGGCGCCGACATCCTACGCCAATGTGCTGGCCGCTGTTGAAGCCCTGCACAACCCGCCGGAAATGTACGGGTTTGTGGCAGCGACCAAGATTGACGAAAACTTCATGAGCCAAGTGCTCGAGCATGTTTTCTTGGCCAATGGCGTGTCACCCGTCGGGCCAGATGGGATCCAGGACCTTGACGAAGCCGCCACAATCGAAGTGCTGGAATTCTACAAAGCCATCGCCGAAGCATCCCCGCCCGGTGATCTGTATTGGGATCAGTCGCGGTCGCTTTATTTCTCGGGCAATGCGGCGATGATCATCTGGTCACCGTTCATTCTTGACGAATTGGCCGGCCTGCGCGACAGCGCCCCGCCCACCATCAACGACGATCCGACCAGCTCTGCGCTGGCGGCAGCGACAGGGATTGTGACCAACTTCTCGGGCCCGTCTAATCCTGATGGCGCGGCATGGGGTGACATCCGTTACTTTGGCATCACCTCTGATGCGGCCACGGATGCGGCTATGGAATTTGTCGAATATTCGATGAACGACGGCTATGGCCAGACGCTTGCCATTGCGCCCGAAGGCAAGTTCCCCGTGCGTCGCGGCACCGCTGAAAACCCGACCCAGTTTGCCGATCTTTGGGCGACATTGGATGTGGGTGTGGACCGCAAAGCGCCGCTTGGTGATCTGTACGAGGCTGACATGATTGCCGAAATCGTGGGTGGTCTGGATGTGGCCCAGCGTTGGGGCGTGGCTGACGGCCAGCTGGCAACCGCGTCCAAGATTATCAACAGCCAAGTGATCAACCGTCTTGTGCGCGAATTTATCGATGGCGAACGTGACGCAGCGGCAACTGTTGCCGCCCTGAACGAAGCCATCGCCGGCGTCGAGTAAACCAATCCTGCAGGGCGGCCCGTTCGCCTTGCAGCCCCTTTTCGGAGCAGCCCCCATGTCAGACCTATCCCCCCCCAAAGGCACCGGACCGCTCGCGCGGTTAGAGGCGCGTTTGGCTTGGGGTCTGCTTGCCCCGACGATCACCGCCGTTGCGCTTGTTGTGATCTTGCCGCTGCTAGCGATTTTCTGGATTAGCGTAAAACCTGTATCGCTGTCGGACCTGCGTGCCCCCGAGGTCGTCATCCGCGAAGACATCCGCGGCGACACCGAGGCCGTCGGCGATGCCGCATCCATCCGTTACCGGCTGCGCAATTCCTCGCAAGACCAGCCCATTCGCGGGGTGACGATAACGGATACTATTCCGGCAGGGCTGGCCGTGTCAGAATTGGACCCGCGCTGCACGCTGTCCGACCGCAATCTTTCCTGCGATTTGGGCGATTGGGAAGGCGGTTTTCGCGAAAACCTGATGATCCCTGTCACCCTTGAACAGGCCTATCTAGATAATGGCCTGCGCCCCCAAGACAGCCCTGCTGCCACCACGGGCCGCGCGTCAAGCATGCTGACCAACGGGACCTTTACGCTTGATAACTTTAAACGGGTGTTCGATGGCGATGAATTCTGGTCGGTGCTTTGGGTAACGCTATTCTACACGGTCTTTGGTACCATCGGCGCGTTGCTGTTCGGGTTGTTTGCCGCGCTTTTGCTCAACAAATCGTTCAGGGGGCAGGGGATTTTGCGCGGGCTTTACCTGTTTCCCTATGTGTCACCCGTGATCGCGGTAGCCTTTGCGTGGATTTTGCTGTTTGACCCGTTTTCGGGTTCTGCCAATGCGCTGCTAATCCAAATGGGTGTCACGCAAGAGGCGATCAATTTCTTTGGCCAGCGCCCGCTGGCACTGATCATGGTCACGCTGTTTGAAATCTGGCGCTATTTCCCGCTGTCGTTCCTGTTCATCCTTGCGCGAATGCAGTCGATTGATACGGACATGTATGAAGCCGCCGATATGGATGGCGCATCACCGTTCCAGCAATTTTGGTATCTCAGCGTGCCGCAGCTGCTAGGCATCCTTTCGGTCCTGTTCCTGCTTCGCTTCATTTGGACGTTTAACAAATTCGACGATATTTTCCTGCTGACGGGGGGCAACGCGGGCACGCGGACGCTGACGGTGAATGTTTATGAACAAGCCTTTGCAGTGTCGAATATCGGCGCAGGTGCCGCGGTGGCTGTGGTGATTTTTGGCTGCTTGCTGGCGTTTTCATTCTTTTTCTTCCGGTTTATCTCGCAGGAGGAAGGGCTATGAAATATCTGCGTTTTGGATATGTGACCGCGCCGCTTTTGGGTTTCTTATGGACCTTTGTGATCGCCCTGACCGTCGCCATCACCATGAGTTTCGCAACTGGGTCCGCGTTTCGGCCATCGGGGCTTGGTGCTTTGATTTGGGGCGCAGGGCTTGGGTTGGCTTGCTTGCCGGGCCCCGTATGGAAACCAATCATTGCCGCGATCGTCGTAACCGCCGCCGCATTGTTCGGCTTTGGGCCAATTGTGATCGGGCAAGGCGTTTCAGGATTTTCATCGATCCTTGGCGCAGGCGCGACCGCAGGGTTTGCGGCGCTGGGCCTAAAGATCATTCTGGACGGCGTCGCATTCGGGCCGATCAACCGCCATGTGTCCGAGGCGTCGCTGATCAAATTCCTGACCGGTTTCGGCTATATCTTTTTCACGGCCATCGTGTTGATCCCGTTCTATGTGATGGTTCTGACAAGCCTGAAGAACCAAGCGGAGCTGATCCAGAACCCGCTCGATTTCTCGGTTGATCTGTCTAAGGGGTGGGATCTGTTCCGGTCATACGATGAATTGTTCCGCCAGTTTGATTTCGGCATCTACCTGTTCAATTCATTCGTGATTTCGGTGCTGACCGTGTTGATCACGCTGCTGTTCGCGGTGCCGGGTGCCTATGCAGTGGCGCGGTTGCGGTTTCGCGGGCGGGCGGCGTTTTCGCGGTCGATCCTGCTGATCTATATGGTGCCGATGATCGTGCTGGCGCTGCCGATCTACATCGCGTTTTCGATGGCAGGCCTGCGCAATTCCTTGGGCGGTATTGTAATGATCTATCCGGTCACGACGATCCCTGTCGCGCTTTATATGCTGCAAGGCTATTTTCGTGGGCTTCCCGCCGAGATCGAAGAAGCGGGGCTAATGGACGGGCTCAGCCGTTTGCGGGTGATCTGGAAGATCACCTTGCCGCTGTCATTGCCTGCGATGGCCTCTGTTTCGCTTTATGTTTTCATGATCGCGTGGAATGAATTCCTGCTTGCGTTCATGCTGCTGGACGACCCGTCGAAATTCACGCTCACACGTGGGATCGCCAGCCTCAATTCTTCCGAAATTCCGCGCCAACACCTGATGGCCGGTTCCGTGATCGCGACTGTGCCGATCATGGCGCTGTTCTTGGGTTTGGAGCGGTTCATGACAAAAGGTCTGACCGCTGGGTCGGTCAAAGGATAAGACGATGAACTATGATAAACTGGACAAACGCGCGCGCAAAATTTTGCAGGTTAATGATCGCGGGCTTTATACCGTGCCGACCAAGGGGCTGTACCCATACCAGTGGAACTGGGACAGCGCGTTTTGCGCTTGGGGGATCGCCACTTATGACGTGCGCCGCGCTTGGGCTGAAATAGAGACGCTTTTCACCGGCCAGTGGGATAACGGCATGGTGCCGCATATTGTGTTCCACAAACAGGCTATCGGGTATTTTCCGGGGCCTGACGTGTGGAATGTGCCGCGTGTGCCGCATACATCGGGGATCACCCAGCCCCCGATTGCCGCCACAATGGCGCGCAGCGTTTACGAGCAGGACAAGCATTATGGCCGCGTCCATATGGAGCTACTCTACGGGCGGCTGGTGTCATGGCACCGCTGGTTCGTGAAATACCGCCTGCATGACGGTATGGTCGCGATCACCCACCCGTGGGAATCTGGGCGCGACAACGCGATTGACTGGGATGGCGCGATGGCCAATGTCGACGGGTCCAATGTGGGCGAATATACGCGCCGCGATACCGCCCATGTCGACCCAGAAATGCGCCCCAAAAAAGAAGACTATGACCGCTATCTTGCGATGCTTTACTTTTCGCGCGATTGCGGTTGGGACGAGGTTGAAATCGCCAAAAATTCACCGCTGCGCATGGCTGATGTGGGCATGACATTCCTGTTCTTGCGCGCATGCCGCGACCTGTTGCATCTTGCCTTGGAACTGGACCATGAAACCGATGAAATCCAAGGCTGGATTACAACGCTGAAAGGCGGGGTCGACCGCCATTGGAACGCAGAACGCGGCCATTACGACAGTATCGATCTGCGCACAGGCGAATTCGCGAATTCGCTTAGCTCTGGTTCGTTTTTGTGCTGGTACGCTGGTGTCGATCACCCGCAAATGCTGGCGCATTATGAACGGATTATGGGCATGGTGCCATTTGGGGTGCCGTCGAATGATCCGGCGGCGGATACGTTTAACCCCAAACGCTATTGGCGCGGGCCGACATGGTCGAATGTGAACGCCTTGATCGCCATCGGGCTGGCTGAAATGCATCATATCACCAAGGCCGAAGAGCTGCGCAAAGCCACCCAAAGCCTGATCGCGGAACATGGGTTCTTTGAATACTTCGACCCCTATATCGGCACCCCCGAAGGCGGCGACAACTTTAGCTGGACCGCAGCAATCTGGCTGACATGGGCATCACCGCACGCCAAGGGGAGGTTCTAGAATGGGGTCCATCACGCTTAACGCAGTCGAAAAATGGTTCGGCAATGTGCAGGTGATCAAGGGTATTGATCTTGATATCGCCGAGGGAGAATTCATCATTTTTGTAGGCCCGTCAGGATGCGGGAAATCGACCCTGTTGCGGATGATTGCGGGGCTAGAGGAAACCAGCCGTGGGCAGATCATGATTGATGATCGCGATGCGACAGCTGAACCACCCGCCAAACGCGGGCTGGCGATGGTGTTTCAGTCTTATGCGCTTTATCCGCATATGTCGGTGCGCGATAACGTTGGGTTTCCGCTGAAATCTGCGGGCATGGCCGCCGATGCCGTCGCCGCCAAAGTAGACGAGGCCGCGCGCGTGCTCAAGCTTGACGCCTATATGGACCGCCGCCCCAAAGACCTGTCAGGCGGACAACGCCAGCGTGTCGCAATCGGGCGGTCAATCGTGCGCGATCCGACCGCGTTTTTGTTTGACGAACCGCTGTCCAATCTGGATGCATCCTTGCGCGTAGAAATGCGCTATGAAATCGCCAAGCTGCACCAAACGCTGAAATCCACCATGATCTATGTGACCCATGATCAGGTTGAAGCAATGACATTGGCCGACCGGATCGTAGTGCTTGATGGCGGTTATATTGCGCAGGTGGGCACCCCGCGCGAATTGTATGAAAAACCCGCCAATCTGTTTGTGGCGCAGTTCATCGGATCGCCAAAAATGAACGTCATGCCCGCAGATACGGTGTCAGGCCTCAGGTTACCCACAGGGGCGACGCAGGTCGGATTACGCCCCGAACATGCGACCCTTGTCAAACCGGGGGCAGGGCAGTTGGAAGGCACGGTTGACGTGCTCGAATATCTTGGCGCGGATACATTCGTGGTGCTTGATTGTGCTGCTGCGGGGCAGGTCACTGTGCGTGTGCTGGGCGATTCCACCCTTGCACCAGGTGAAAATGTTTCGGTCCTGTTCGATGCCGACCGGACGCATTTCTTTGACAGTCACGGCACCGCGCTAAGATGATCGTTCAGGCGCGCTAACCCAGGACCAGCCCTTGGTTCGGGATCATGCGCGCATAGAATTGCAGGCCCGATCGGGCAGTTCACCGCGATGCGTCACTCTATCACCGAGCGGTCCTTTTGGGGGATCACAGGCGCTGCGTGCGGGTCGATCCCGTGGTGTTTCAGCCGCTCATCCAGAAAGCTGTTCGCGGGTGGTACACCGCCAAAACGTTTTGCGCAGAAATTCTTGATCGGCGCCCAAATGTGCAGGCAGCGTGTTTCATCCGTAAAATGCCGCCGCGTTAGCATTGGACGCTTTGTGAAAATCCGGCGGTTCGCAAAATGAACCGGATAATAGACATCCGTTGTGCGCGCATGTTTGATTTCGCCGCTTTTGTTCAGGAAAGCCGTGACACCCAGCGGTCCCCAAATTCCCCATTTCATTTCGGATACATGCATCGGGTCCCCTGCGGCAGCGCGCGCCAGGATCGGTTTCAGATGAAGGCGCGGTAACCAATCGGGAATCGCGTATTCGTCTGCCGTAAATTCAAGCAAGCCGTTCAGCGCAGGACTATCCTGAGGCATCCGCAGGATAGCACCGTTAACCTGCCCTCTTTGACGTGCTTCGCTATAGACTTCGTAGCCAAAAATATGGCTTTCGCCCCCAGGGAAGGGGCGCACGGAATAAACATCCGTGTCGACATAGATGATTTCAGGGTCCTTGGCGATCAGGTGAAACCGGAACAGATCCGAAAACAGCGCGACCGACCCAGTCCGTTCATGCGTCACAAACCGGTCTGTCGCCAGAATATCGTTGCCATCGCGGATTTCGACGCCTTCGGGCACGCCTTTGACTTCGCCATAGGTATACAGGATCATCTGATGCCCCTGATCGACAAAGGATTTCAGGCAAAGCTGTTCTAGCCAAGTCAACGACCCGCCAATCCATAGTGCACCAATCGGGGGAAGCTTTGCCATCGTAAACACCTGAATATTGGGTAATCTTAGCGCGGTTTTCTAACGTACCGTAGGCTGCATCGCAATAAGGTTTCTCAAGCGCAATTGCCTGCACCGATGTGATACAAAGAATGCGCGCTGGGTCGTTGATACATTTATTGATATATGTGAAAGTAAGTTCCTGACATATCGAGCAGGTGACAAGTGAATAAAGAACGCTTTCTCATTGTAACGACAATGAAAAACGAAGCCCCGTTCATGCTGGAATGGATCGCGTTTAATCGTGCCATCGGCTTTGACGATTTTCTGATTTATACGAATGATTGCGCGGATGGCACCGATGCAATTGCAATGCGTCTTCAAGAACTGGGACTGGCCGGTCACGTTGACAACAACGACCGCAAAATCGGCCGCAAAGGGCGCGAACTGTCGCCCCAGCGTGCGGCATTGCGGCTTGCGCCCAAGACAGAGCATTTCAAAGCCGCGAACTGGGTTATCTGCGCGGACGCGGACGAGTTTTTGAACCTGCGCTGCGGCATGGCGCTGCCCGATCTTATTGAAAAAAGCGGCCCTGCGGACGCGATATCGATTTGCTGGAAACTGTTTGGAAATGGCACGCGCCGCCATTACGACGATCTGCCGCTGACCGAGCAGTTTTTCCAATGCGCCGACGAAGGTTCATTTTCCAATTTTCGCGGCGCCGGCGTTAAGACGATTTTTCGCAACAACGGAACGTTTGACCGCATGGGCGTGCATCGCCCGAAAATCAATGTCCCCAAAGATCTGCCTGAGGACGCGCCTTCGCCATATGATGATGTGGTTTGGCGCGATGCAGGTGGCAACACCGTTGACGCAAAAACCATAACATGGCGCACCTGGTCAGGGTTCCGCCACGATTTCGCGCGGCTTCACCATTATGCGATCCGCAGTTCTGACAGTTTTCTGGTCAAGCGCGACCGCGGCCGCACCAACCATGTGAATATGGATCAGGGCCAAGAGTATTTCGACGCGATGAACACGAATTACACACGTGATTATTCAATCTTGCGACACGTGCCCGGGATGTTGGAAGAGCTGGAAAAGCTTCATTCGGATAAGGTTTTGACAGAACTGCACGCGCAAGCCGTCGCATGGCACCGCGCCAAAATCGCAGATATCAAAGATCGCGCGGATTGGGCCGAATTTATTGATATGGTCTATCGGCATTCGGGTCTTCCGGGATCAGTTTCGCAACGCAAAGCCGAAGCGCAGCCCGCGCAAGAAGGCTAACGCATATGCAAACATAATGGATTCATATCGGATTGCCCAAAACCGGTTCGACTGCAATCCAGCGTTTTGCGCGCGACAATGCCGATTACTTGCGGCGGCGCGGATTTGATTTTCTGCCGCGCAATCGCAACGGATCCTACAATGATCTAAGCGTCGCAATGCGCAGCGGTGACCGCGCCCGCGCCGCAAAGCTGGCGACTATGGTGCGAGGGATGATCGACAAAAGCCCGGCGCAGACCCTTGTGCTGAGTTCAGAGATGCTCTCGGAAGTGGATCCGGCAAAACTGCGCGAATTGCTTGCGCTGCAAGAGCAGACAAGCGTCATGATTGTCGGCTATTTCCGTCGGCAGAGTAAATATCTGGCAAGCTCGTATAAGCAAAAACTGAAAACGGCAAAAACCAAGATCGGATTTGAAAATTTCATTGCCAAATTTGGCACAGGTGCCGGAAATTATGGCCACCTTGTCGCCCGTTGGCAGGCGGCCTAGCCTGAAGCCGATTTTGTCTTTCGACGGTTTGATCCAAATGCATTTCCGCAAGGCGATGTCGTGCGCGATTTCATGCAGCTAATTGGCATTGATATCACTGAAGAGGGGTTTCCAGCGTCACAGGTTTCGGCAAATGCCACCCCGTCGATCGAAGTGTTGGAACTGATGCAACTGGTGCGCAGCGTCCCCGAGGTGCATGTAAGGAAAGTCTTCCGGTCTTTGCCAATGCAAGAACTGCCACGGTTTTCGGGCGCAGTGATGGAAAACGCCGCTGCCAAAGCACTGCTCGCAAACTTTGCCGAAGAAAACGAAGCGCTGCGGCAGGCGTTCTTTCCGGATGATGCACAACTGTTCGACACGGCTGATCAGGATGGACCGGAACCGGCGCTTGCACAGTCGGCCTTTACCGATAAGCAGCGCGCGATCGTTGGTGCGCTTTTGCGCGCGGCCGCAAAACGGGCGGCGCAACCCTAGCGCGGTCTGCGGGACGCATCAAATAGTTGACACAAAACGCCGGTAAATCTGGGAGTTGTGCAAAAAAGTCAGATAGTGGCAACATAGCAAACACAGACCCAAAGGTCGTTTGTACAAAGGAGCCATGCCAATGCGTTATCTGTCCGATATCGAAATTGCCCGCGCAGCAAAGAAACAGCCCATCCAGGTGATCGGTGCCAAGCTGGGGATCGACGCGACGCATTTGCTTCCCTATGGCCACGACAAGGCCAAGGTCAGTCAGGATTTCATCAATTCCGTGCAGGGCAACAAGTCCGGCAAGCTGATCCTTGTGACCGCCATCAACCCGACGCCTGCCGGCGAGGGCAAGACGACAACCACAGTCGGGCTGGGTGACGGTTTGAACCGGATCGGCAAGAAAACGGCGATTTGTATCCGCGAGGCATCGCTTGGTCCGTGTTTCGGCATGAAGGGCGGGGCGGCTGGCGGTGGCAATGCGCAAGTCGTGCCGATGGAAGAAATGAACCTGCATTTCACCGGCGATTTCCATGCGATCACCAGCGCGCATAACCTGCTAAGCGCAATGATTGATAACCATATCTATTGGGGCAACGAGCTTGAGATCGACGAACGGCGGATTGTCTGGCGCCGCGTTATGGATATGAACGACAGGGCGCTACGCGATACCGTGGTATCGCTAGGCGGTGTCAGTAACGGCTTTCCGCGTCAAACCGGATTTGACATTACCGTAGCAAGCGAAGTCATGGCGATCTTGTGCCTTTCAACAAGCCTGCAGGATTTGCAAAAGCGGCTGGGCGATATCATCGTCGCCTATACCCGCGCGCGCACGCCAATCTATGCCCGCGATATCGGGGCGGATGGCGCAATGACCGTGCTGCTCAAGGATGCGATGCAGCCCAATTTGGTGCAGACCTTGGAAAATAACCCTGCATTTGTGCATGGCGGCCCGTTTGCCAATATCGCACACGGGTGCAACAGCGTCATTGCGACCAATACGGCGCTGAAATTGGCCGATTACGTGGTAACCGAGGCCGGATTTGGCGCTGATCTGGGTGCTGAAAAGTTCATGAACATCAAATGCCGCAAGGCCGGGTTGGCCCCCGATTGTGTTGTGCTGGTCGCGACCGTGCGCGCGATGAAGATGAATGGTGGCGTGGCCAAGCCCGACCTAGGGGCCGAAAATGTGCAAGCAGTTAAGGACGGTTGCCCGAACCTTGGTCGCCATATTAGCAACCTCAAGGCTTTTGGGGTGCCTGTTGTGGTCGCGATCAACCATTTTGTGACCGACACAGATGCCGAAGTCGACGCGATCAAAGCATATGCCAAAAGCCAGGGGTCAGAGGCAATCTTGTGCCGCCATTGGGAACTGGGCAGTGCGGGAACAGTTGATCTTGCTACCCGCGTGGCCGCGATCGCTGATGCAGGTGTCGCGCAATTTGCGCCGCTC
Source organism: Yoonia tamlensis (assembly GCF_900115105.1). GTDB lineage: Bacteria > Pseudomonadota > Alphaproteobacteria > Rhodobacterales > Rhodobacteraceae > Yoonia > Yoonia tamlensis. The sequence continues at coordinate 200,458 of NZ_FOYP01000003.1, read as the reverse complement.
TATCCGGATGAGATGCGCCTGTTCGATAAGATCAAGACGATTGCCACCCGCATCTATAACGCCGACGAAGTCTTGGCCGACAAGAAAATCCGCGATCAGCTGCGCCAGTGGGAAGACGCGGGATATGGGCATTTTCCCGTATGTATGGCCAAGACGCAATATTCGTTTTCAACCGATCCCAATCTGCGCGGCGCGCCCAGCGGACATTCGGTGCCGATCCGCGAGGTCCGGCTAAGTGCGGGCGCGGGGTTTATCGTGGTGATCTGCGGGGAAATCATGACGATGCCCGGACTGCCCCGCAATCCGGCCGCGCTTGAAATCGGACTGAATGCGGCGGGTGAAATCGAAGGCCTGTTCTGATCCCTCCAGCGCTAAAGCGCCAGTTCTTCCAGCATTTGCGCGGGCGTAACATTGGCCTTATCGGCGCGGCGTTTGACTTCGCCGCGCGTCATCACGACAAACCGGTCCGCAAGCCCGTATGCAAAGTCAAAGTTCTGTTCGACCAACACGATTGCCATATTGCCCTGTTCGCGGAGCAAATCAATTGTACGACCGATTTGCTGGATGATATTGGGCTGGATGCCTTCGGTCGGCTCGTCCAGCAACAACACTTTGGGCCTTGTGATCAGCGCGCGGGCGATGGCAAGCTGCTGTTGCTGCCCGCCGGACAGATCGCCGCCGCGCCTTGCTTTCATGTCCAATAGCACCGGAAACAAGCGAAAAATTTCGTCAGGGATCTGGCGGTCTTCGCTGGGCAGGCAAGCAAAGGCGGTTTCAAGGTTTTCTTGCACCGTCATCAGCGGGAAAATCTCGCGGCCTTGCGGCACATAGGCAATGCCCGCACGCGCCGCTGCAAATGCAGACGGGTGGTCAAGAATTTGATCACCGACCGAAAGCGTGCCATCCGTATAGGGATGACGCCCCGAAATCGCCTTGAGCAGGCTGGTCTTGCCAACGCCATTGGTGCCCATCACCGCAGTGACCTCGCCAACTGGCGCATTCAACGAAATACCATTCAGAATCTGGCTTTGCCCATAATGTAGGGTCAGATCTTGGACATTCAACATTATGCGCGCCCCAAATATACGTCGATCACGGTTTTATCGGCGGTGACGTGGTCCAATGACCCTTCCGCCAGAACCGACCCTTCGTGCAGCACGGTGACCTTGCAATCAAGGCGGCGTACGAATTCCATATCATGTTCAACCACGACCACGGCGCGGGTTTTCGCCGCGCGTTTCAGCAGATCGGTGGTCAATTCGCGTTCGGCTGTGGTCATCCCCGCTGCAGGTTCATCGACCAGCAACAGGCGCGGATCTTGCGCCAGCAACATCCCGATTTCGAGCCATTGTTTTTGCCCGTGGCTGAGTTCACCCGATTTACGGGTCAGGCTGTCTGACAGACCGATTTCTTCGGCAATCTCTTCGATACGCGCGGCCCCTTCGAGGGTTTTCTTGTAGAACAGCACGGCAAACGGCCCACGAGGATTGCGCAGCGCCATAGCAAGGTTTTCGCGCACGGTCTGGTCTTCAAATACGGTGGGTTTCTGGAACTTGCGCCCGATCCCTTCCATTGCGATTTCGCTTTCGGACATGCCAAGCAGGGAAATATTGCGATCCCCCCATGTAACACGGCCCGAGTCAGGCTTTGTCTTGCCGGTGATGATATCCATAAACGTGGTTTTGCCTGCGCCATTCGGCCCAATCACTGCGCGCAATTCTGGTTCGCCGATTTGGATCGATAGGTTGTTGATCGCGCGAAAGCCGTCAAAACTGACCGAGACGCCATCGACTTCGAGAAGGGTGCTCATGATGGTTTCCTCACCAGATAATCAAACAGCCCGCCGATGCCTTTGGGTGCGTAAAGTGTGACGGCAACAAACGACAGGCCAAGCAGCACTAGCCACCAGTCTGTCCATTGGATCGTATAAAACCCAAGTGGGATGGCAGGGGCGCCACCGCCGGTGAACCAGCTTGAAAGCAGCGACACGAACGCCGCGCCAATGACCGCGCCATACAGCCGCCCACGCCCGCCGATGGCCACCCAAACCGCAAGATAAATCGACGCAATCGGTGCGATTTCGGCGGGGTTGATGATGCCCGCCTGCGGGTAATAGAGCGCGCCCGCGATGGCTGCGACAACGGCAGTGATGGTAAAGACGAACAGTTTGTAGCTTTCGACGTGATAACCCAAGAAACGCACGCGCGATTCATTATCGCGGATCGCCTTGATCACGCTGCCCATCTTGCCCGATGTGATCCACGCAAACAGCACATAGCCCAAGGCAACAGCCAGCGCCGAAGCATAGAAGAACGCGAGCGAGATCGTGGATTGTGGCGTGTTTTCATAGCCGGGGATATTTTGGAGGCCGGACAGCCCGTTATTGCCGCGCAAGCCGCTATCGTTTTGAAACAGATAAAGCGCAAGCGCGAGCGTCATTGCTTGGGTCAAGATCGACAGGTAAACGCCCGTGACACGGCTGCGGAATGCCAACCAGCCGAACAAAAGCGCAAGCAGACCGGGCACCAGCACGACAAGCATTAGCTGCATGAACAAGCTGTCGGAAAACGCCCAAATCATTGGAAATTCAGAACTGCCTACAACACCGAAAATCTGGTTGCCGATGGCGTCGGTGATTTCTTGGGCCGTTGGCGGGATTGTCTGCGCGGCGAAGCCTTCAAGAACGATCCCTTCGGTGCGCGCATACATCAGCCACATGCCAACGGCATAGCCGCCGATCCCGAAGAATGCGAAATGCCCAAGGCTTAAGATTCCGCAGTAGCCCCAGACCACATCCATCGCGACGGCGATCAGGCAAAGGCAAAGCGTTTTACCCAAGGTTTTGACAAAGGACGTGGACATAATGCCAAGCCCTGCCTCGGACAAGATCGTCACGCCGATTGTGAACAGGCTAAGCGCCAGCAAGAACCAAAGCGTTGACGGATTGCGAATGAGAAAGCTGTTTTTCATGGGATTAGTCCGCCGCCGCCCGGCCTTTGAGGGCAACAATGCCTTTGGGCCGGAACTGAATAAAGAGAATGATGAACAGGATCATATAGGTCTGCGCCGCCAGCGTATTGGACGGGTTCAGCCATTCGATGCCCTTTTGCAGGAAACCAATCAGCGACGCACCCGCAAGCGTGCCCCAAACGTTGCCGACGCCGCCGACAACCACGGTCATAAACGATTGCACAATATAATCGGCGCCCATTTCTGACGTGACCTTGGCGTAAAGCCCAATCGCAACACCCGCGATCCCCGCGATCCCCGACCCAAGCCCGAAGGTCAGCATATTGATCCGGTCGGGATTGATCCCCATGGATGCGGCCATGCCGGGGTTTTGGGTGACTGCGCGGACTTCTAGCCCCAGACGGGTGCGTTTGAGAACGAAAAGGATCAAGAACAAGAAGATCACCGCCAGAACAAAAATCGCAATGCGGATATAGCTGATCTGCACGACATCGTTGAATACCAGCGCCCCATCAAGCCACGCAGGCGATGTCAGCGGGCGGGCTTGGGTGCCGAAAATATTCTTGGCCAGTTGTTGCAGCGCGATCGAAATCCCGAAGGTCGCAAGCAGTGTCTCTAGCGGGCGGTGGTACAGATGCCGGATCACCAGCCGTTCCATCGCGACACCTGCTGCGAATGTCACGGCAAACGCCAGTGGCAGCGCGATGATGATCGACGCGGTGTAATTGGGGATGAACAATTGCACGACATAGCCCGTATAGGCACCCATCATGATAAATTCGCCATGTGCCATGTTGATCACGCCCATGACGCCGAATGTGATGGCCAGTCCAATCGCTGCAAGGAAATAGATCGACGCCAGCGACAGCGCGTCCAAGGTCAAATCGGCAGCTTGGCCAACGGCAACGCGCGTTTCTACCGAGGCAAGCGCCGCTTGCGCCGCATCTGTGATGGCGCTGTCGGCCTCATCATAGGTTTCAAAGAAGACATAGCCCGCAAGCGCGGCATCGCGGTCACCGGTGGTGACAAGCGGGGGTACGGTGCCAGCATCGGCAAGCTGCGCATAGGCGCGGGCACGGTTTTCCAATGTGTGCAATTGCACAAGCGGCATGTCCCCGACGCGGCCGCCGGTAATGTTTTCAGACAGCGCAGATTTGATTGCCTCTTGCGATGTAACTGGCGCGGCCAAACCGGCATCGACCAGCAACGCATAGGCGGCATCAAGCGACATATCGGCGCCCGGTGTCAGGACGCGCGCGATGTTCGCATCGGTGGGTAGCTCGGCGGCCATGTCTGGGCTAGTCGTCAGGATCTGGTTCAGCACAGCGCGGGCTTCAACGCTGACATCGGTCGCCAGACTGTCAATCGCGGCGATCCGGTCGGCGGCTTCATCCGCAAAACTGGCAGATAGGAAATTGGCGAGCTGGATTTTGCGGGCTTTCAGCGTCGCATCGACCTCGCCTGCAATTGATCCAAGCAATGGCGCAAGCTGGTCCGGCTCGGGGCGGCGCGCGATGGATGCAACGGCGGTGGTGCGGCGGGTCAGGTCGGGGTCCATCAGCTGGAACTGGACCAGCGCCGTGCCAATCACGCGGCGCACGCCGCCGTTCGGTTTCAGCTGGGTAAATCCTGCGGCTGGGGCGGTCGATTGTTCGCCGCTATCAATGTCGGTCAGCGTAAGTGTGTCGCCATCCTCTGTGGCGATAAAGAACAGGCCTTCGGGGCCTTGCCACACGTTCTTTTCCTGCCACTGTTCGAGGAATGTCGCGACTTGCGGGATGCCAGAGCCTGCCAGATCATCCAGCACGATACCGACGCTTTGACGACCGGGGTCCGCGACCTCTTGGGCGTGCGATTGTAGCAGATTCTGGAGATCTTGGGCCTGCGCGGCGGGCGAAAACCCCAACAGCATGGCAAGCAGAACAAAAACGCGGGTCATGGAGAGGCTTTCGGAAACTGGACAAAGGACAGGCGCGGAATTTCTCCCGCGCCTGAAACATTCAGATTAGTAGTTTGAAGTCAGCTGAACGCATGTCTGGGTTTCGGTGTTGTACATACCGCAACCAAGTGTCTGCCAATCAGAAGTCAGTACGGCTGATTCTGGCAGATAGTCTGTCCATGCATCGCCGGGAACTTCGGTAGTCTGGCTGATGATGTCGAACTGACCGTCAGCTTGGATTTCGCCGATCAGAACAGGCTTCGCCAAGTGGTGGTTTGGCAGCATTACCGCTGTACCGCCTGTCAGGTTCGGGAATTCCTGACCGTACATTGCTTCGCGTACTGCGTCGACGTCAGTTGTGCCTGCAGCTTCGACCGCGTTAACCCACATGTTGAAACCGATATAATGGGCTTCCATCGGGTCGTTGGTCACACGGTCTTCGCCTGCAAAGGCTTTCCATGCGGCGATGAATTCGTCGTTTGCTTCGCTTTCAGCTGACTGGAAATAGTTCCATGCAGCCAAGTGACCAACAAGGTTGGACGTGTCCAGACCGGACAGCTCTTCTTCACCAACCGAGAAGGCAACAACAGGGATGTCGTCGGCAGAAACGCCAGCCGCAGCCAGTTCTTTGTAGAAGCCGATGTTCGCATCACCGTTGATGGTTGAAATCACGCCGACCTGTTTGCCATCTTCGCCAAGCGCCACAACGTCGGCAACAATTGTTGCCCAGTCAGAATGACCGAAAGGTGTGTAGTTCACAAAGATATCTTCGGGCGCAATACCGTTGTCGATCAGGTAAGCCTCAAGAATATTGTTGGTTGTACGTGGGTAAACGTAGTCAGTGCCCAGCAGCGCGAATTTCTCGACGCCCAGCTCTTCAAGGAAGTAATCCGTCGCAGGGATCGCTTGCTGGTTCGGGGCGGCACCTGTGTAGAACACGTTACGCGAAGATTCTTCGCCTTCGTATTGCACAGGGTAGAACAGCAGGCCGTTCAGTTCTTCGATCACAGGCAGCACGGATTTACGTGAAACCGATGTCCAGTTGCCGAAAATCACGTCGACCTCGGAAACGGTCAGCAGTTCGCGGGCTTTTTCAGCAAACAGTGGCCAGTCAGATGCAGGGTCAACGACCACAGCTTCGATTTCACAGCCCAACAGGCCGCCAGCGGCGTTTTGCTGTTCGATCAGCATCAGCATCGCGTCTTTGAGCGTGGTTTCGGAAATGGCCATAGAGCCGGAAAGCGAATGCAGAACGCCAACTTTGATCGGATCGGCGCAATCAGCGGCGGCGATGGATGTGCTTGCCAGCAGTGCGGCCAATGCGGATGCGCCAAGTTTTTTAGAATAGGTCATCGAAACAATTTCCCCGTTTCGTTGTTGTGTCTGCCGTTCACAAGGCAACAGCCAAATGGTAAGCAGATCCCACAACAGTGTTGTTGTAGTCGCGCGGCGGGTGGTTTCTGCCAGGAAGGCCCACTGCGCGGCGATGAATGTCAGTAACCGACGTCCATTTGAGTAGGTCGTGTTGCGGCAAGAGTCCCCGTTGCAGCGGGTGCAAGCGCAGCAATTTTGGGTAAACGCCAGAATATGCGACACACCTTCGCGCAAATGCATATTAATTAGGCGATTGGGGAATTGATCGCAAAATGATTCCGAAACGGCATAGCGTTTCGCGGCAACAGGCAAGGCGCAACAGCGTTAAGCTTTAGGTTGAAGTCGACGTCCGCGTGTCACCCAAAGGTTGCAGTCCAAGCAGAAACAAGGCGCGGCATCTGGCTGCGCTTGTAGCTGAACAACCCGACATCATTGCCATCAATTGCAATCGCAAACGTGCTGCCTTCGCCCATGGGTTCATCCAGACAGGTCAATCGCGGGCTGTCTTGTTTGGGCAAAAGCGCGCGGTGGCGTTTGCGGAATTCAACGACCTGTGTGCTCCAAAGCGCGTCAAGCGTAGCAACGTCGCCGACAGTTTTCACCACATCGCCGTTTGAAACATAGATATAGGCGGTCAGATCGGCGGCGTTCGCAGCTAGATACCGTTCGATAAGAGCGACAGGTTTTTCATCAAGATCAATATGCCACAAGGATGCCAGACCACTGGCCGGCAGGCCGGCATCTGCGCTGGTACCAAAGGGCTGCGCAGGAAGGCTGCGCACTGTCACGCGGTTCGCCGAGGCACAAAGCAAAAGCATCAGGTCGCCCGCGGCCTGCAATGTTTCCGCATCATCGCGCGAAAGCACCTTGCCAATGACGCTGGCCGCTTCTGGCAGGTTGCCCGACACATCAATAAACCCGCGCAAACGGCGCCCGGCGACGATCATGCTGACATTCACGTCATCAATGCTGAACACCAAGGTACGTTCCAGAACCGTCGCATCAATTTCGGTCAATACCGCAGCAAGCGGGGCAGGCGCCCCACCTTGCGCAATGACACGTGTACCGCCGACATAGGCGTCATCGTCGGACAAAAGCGCGGCAAGCTTGGTGGTGATTGTAGACGTGTCGCTCACGGTTGCGGCCTATGTTCGTTTTGAAAGGGTTGCATTATCATACGCCCGTGCTCAGCTTTTCAAGAAGCGGTTGCGCCTCTGCCAGAAACGCATTGATATCCAGATCATTGCTGCTCACGCAGCACAAAACGTCGTTTGGTTCGGCTTTGGCGCGCAAGAAAATGCGGATTTGGCCACGGCTGGCGACAACCGCGCTCGCACTCGGGACGGTGCCAAGAAACTGACGGCGCTTTGTGCCCATGGTTAGCGCCGCCTCGGCGCATAGGTTATCCAGCCCTTCGCGCGGTAGCGAAGTCGCAGAGTTAGTCACAAGAATCATCTGAGTCGATAGATCAGCAAAGGCGATCGTATCGCAGGCCGCGAATTTTTCTTGCAATACATCTAGATCGTCAACAACCATGAATTCTGGCCCAATATTTTTGCGTTGATAACATGCTGACTACGCCAAAGAGGCCATGTGTGAAAGCCCATCCCGCAGTTACGGTCGTATTACGTGATCGGTCCCGGCGTCGCAGGCATTGTGCCAGCGGGTGCCGCTTTTGGGCGCTCACGCTTGGGGGCGTCCTTGTTTAGCGGGCGATCAACGCGACGCGGCGTGACAGCGGCAAGCTTTAGCGCGGGCACTTCGGTTCCGTTGGGAATGTTGTAAAGCGGAACTTCAGAACGCGCGGCGAGTTTGCTGAGCGTTTCGATTGCGCCAATCAGATGTTCAACAAACGGACCTGCGCCGCTGGCATCCCAGCGATCAAAATCTTCGCCAGCATCAAGCGCTTGCAACAGCGAGATCGGAAAGGTCGCTGCAAACTGGCCAGCGGTTTCACGGCGCACACGCTTAAACACGCGAAGCCGGTCTTTTTCGGTGGTCAATTTGTCAAAGCGGGTGATCAGAAGAATGGAATTCTTGCGCACCGCATCTGGCATCGCGTCCCAAACCGACGCCTCTGACTGCCGCCATGCTTGGGTTGCATGCGTCAGCCAGATCACCGCGTCCACTTCGGGCAGCATCCGTTCCCAAATGTCTGACGACATATTGGGGTCGGAAATGCCGGGAAAGTCGATCAAATCGCAGGCGTCAAGAATATCGCATTCCAGTTCGATCCGGATGCACATTGTTTCCTCGACGGGGATGCCGACCAACCGGTCAAGCGAAACAGGTTCGGTGCTGCCATCAACATCAACCCGGTAAGGCGCGCCGTTGCCATAGGTCATCCAGACCGGCGACAGCCGCGTTGCGGTGACTTTCTCTGGCAGTGGCCGTGACCCCATCAACAGGTTTGACAGGGTACTTTTGCCCGCAGAAAATTCCCCCATCAGGGCGATGCGCGGTTTTCGGCTTTGCGTTTTTTCGGACATCAGGCATCTCCTTTGGCATGGGCGGCGGTGCTATCGCTTAGCTCTTCAAAGATATAGTCAAAGATTTCTTCGCGTTCTTGCTGGGCCGTAATACCAAAGATTTCCTTAAGATCTTCTTTGTTGAGATTTGATTTTTCACTGATATCCGTCAGGAAACCACGCTGTTCTGCCAGAAAATCGCGCAATTCCGTTTCGGCCAGATTGCGGATCTCGGCGGCTTGCCGCACTTTGAGTTCGTCAACAATCGGGGCGGTTTCGGCTTCGATCAGGTCATAAAAACCGCTGGCAAATGCGCGGTAACCCTTGCGCCGGCTCCACCAGCCTTTCCACCATGATGTCTGCAGATCAAGCGCGATCGTCTGGCCCAATTGCACGGGGGCAGGGATTTCAGGTGCGGCGGGCGGTGTGATCGAAAAGTTATCGACCGAAACACCAAATGCCGTGCGATATGTATCGGCCAGATCGGCGGAGGCGGCGGCAAAGACCTGATCGCAGGTCGACGACACATTGCGGCGCATCACCTGATAGCTGGTACGCAACAACATCCGAAGCCCATCGGGGCTATACTGCCAGACCTCTTGTTCGCCTTTGCTTTCAAGGTGTTGCAGCAGTGATTCAAGCGCGCGGTCGAGGAACCGTTTGTGCGACTGGTCAATCCGCGATGAAAATTGCTGGAACACAATATCCATCCGGTCACTCAGGAATTTCTGGTTGTCGGCCTCAAGCTTGTCGAGATGCGCAATAAGCTGGTCATGCGGCATGACATCAACAGAATCGCCATCAAGACGCATTGACACCATCGCCGAAGAGGCGCGCACGCCGCCTACAAGGTTCAACGCGCGTTTGCGTGAGGCGGCAAGAATTTCGGTGCCGGGCCCTTCGGAAATGCGGTCGGACAGGGCGCGGTAAAGCTGCGGAACGCCCGACAGATGCCAGACCAGTTCGTTGATCTCCATGCCCGCGGTTTCCGCGCTAAGCGATGCTTCGGCCCAGTTGAACATGGCTTCGGCGCTTTCGGCGACAATATCATCAAGCGTTTCACCCAAGGCGATATTGGCCCAATAGGCACTCCCGAAAATCAGTTCAGGGTTTTCGGGGCCGTTATTATCCTTGAGCGTCTGCAGAATGCTGTCGCGGATTTCAGGGACCTGTTCGGCGGGGTTCGACAATTCGTCGATACGGTTCACAAAGATGATTACTTCACGCGATTTGACGTTGGCGATCAGGCGGATCAGCCCCATATCCATCGAACTCAACGCCTGATGCGCCGACAAGACCACGACACAAATCCGGCTTTCGCGCAGCGCGTTGATGGTGATCTGTTCACGCATCATAAATGTGTCGTTCACGCCAGGCGTGTCACGGATGCACAGCGGCATCGGGATCGATTTTGCGCTAAGGTACAGGTCAGCGGATTTTGTAATATCGGCAAACCGGCCCTGCTGGTCTTCCTCGTCGAGATCTTCGAAATCGTCGCCCATACAAACGTATCGCTGCACAAGATCGTCGGTCAATTCGGCGTAGCTGTGTTTTTGGCCCAGCAACAATTCAAACTTGCGGCCCAAACGCGCTTTGGTTTTGTCGCGCATTTCAGAAATCTGGGCGCGCACCTTTTCAAGTTCCTCATCGGCACCAGCGCGGCTGGACAATTCACCGATTCGGCCACCGTTTTCAATCAGATGGTCCCATTCGCCTTGGCTAAAGAACTGGAAAGAGGCGGTCGGCGCGTCGTTTGCCATCGGCGCATTGAGGTGCAAAGAGGTCACAACAGAGGTCCAAGGGTTCACATCGGCGGGCAACAAATTGGGGCGCCCCACCATCGCATTTACCAGCGATGTCTTGCCCGATTTGATCTGGCCAATCATCGTAATGCTGGGTTCAAATGCACGTAACTGTTTGATTAGCCTTGTAGATTTCTTTTCGGCGTCTGCGCCGCCCAGTTTGACAACGTCAGCAAGTGTCGCTTCCAGATCGACAACTTCGTCATGAAACTCTTCGAGTTTTTCTAGCCCAAGTCGCATGAAAGGGTGGTGCGCTGCCGGGACTTTGTAACCATCCCCTTTTGTCAGCTCTTCCATCTTCATTCTCGTTTGTCCTCAATAGTCGTCTTGGCTACCACCCATATCAGTTGATACCCTCTTCGCCAAATCACGAGGCTATCACTGGTTTATTGCGATAATGGAAACAGAGCGGTGCAAACCAAATAAGGCACTTATCTTAACGCTTTGACAAGGGTCGCACCACGTCAGGCAGCTAAATCGGCCTGCAACTCGTGCTTGATTTGCAACAATAGGCTCAACGCGTCTATTGCGGCACCATCATTTTTTTCCATTTGCATGAGCTGGACAAGGTCGGCTGCATCAAAGGACATGTCGCGTGTCTGCTGAAGCGCCTTGTCTGACGCGTCACCGTTTTCGTTCAGGTAATCGCATACCCACATGACCTGATCCGAAGCGTGCGCGATGATTTCACCCGGTGCACCATCGTCCGCATTTGCGACAATCTGAGCAAGGATTTTGCTTTGCTCGGCAATGTAGGCAAGCGCGGTTTCATATGCGCTGCGTGTGTCGGGGTGAAGCGTCACAACCGAAGCAGCAGCGTTCGCGGACGAAGCGGCGGTGCTTTGTGCAACGGACAATTCGACCGAATGATTTGTCGCAACCGGCGCGGCGGCTTCTTTTTCGGCGGGTTGGCTGGCGGCGGTTTTGTCATTGCCCGCAAGGATTTCCGCATTTTGAACCAGCAAGATGTCGCCCATATCGACGAAAGATTGCCGACCCTGATCAACTACCTTCAACACCGCACCAATCAGCGCGGTACCGCCGCTGCTGCGCATTTTTTCCTTGTCAACGGTGCCATCGGCCCCGCGCGAGGCAAGCGCATCCAGCGTCGCAATGGGCAATACATGATTGAATTCATCGCCGGCGGCCTTGCGCACGGCGGTCATTGCGATGTCCAGCTTGCCGGCTGCCGCAATCTGGTCGGCATGGGTGAGCATCAAGAACGCATGGTCTTTGATAATGTCGGGCATTTGCGCCCAGATCGCCTGTTCGCTGGGCACATAGCCTTTGGTGCACCACATTGCGACTTCACACCGTTTGGCAGCCCATTGGCTGGACGCGCTAAGCGCCTCGGGGTCGGCGGGGGATGCCACATCAAGCACCGAAATTTTCTTGAGCGCCGGCAGCGGGATGCGCAGTTCAACAAATGTTGGCTTTACCGCGATGATCTTGAGAACATCGACCGTCTCGAATGTTGTCTTATCCCCAAAGTGATCAAGCGTTTTCTTGGTGCCGTCTTCTAGCGTGCAGATCGCTTGGGTCGTGTCGCCATAGGTAAGCTGCACGGTGGGCAAATTCACGTTTTCAGGGATGACTTTGCTACCGACTAACAGATTCAGAATCCGCGATTTTCCGGAATTTTGCATACCCATAAGGGCAATCCGAACCGGCTGGTCAAGACGTCCGGCAAGCTGCATCGCGCGCTTGTGGGCCGCATCAGGAAGCAGGCCGCTTGCGACAGCCTGCTTGAGTTCTTCGTGCACGCGCATAGCGAGAGATTGATTCGACATTATTTGCCTCCGGCGGCTATCTTAGCCTGAGGCGCAGCCTCTTCAACCTCCTGTTTGGTTGTATCATCCAGTTGGGCGATTGGTTTCACCTCTTTGATGATTGGTTTCGCGTCTTTCTGAACCGGTTTTGCGTCGCCAGTTTCAGCTGCGTTTTCGGGCAGGACGTCTGCATTTGCGGCTTCTTCGTGCTTTGATTCCACGCTCACAACGCGGGTCACGGACGATGCGTGGGTTTCCACATGGCCGGCCGGTTTTGCGCGGATTGCGCGGATGACCGGTTTGTTGTGGTTCAGCTTGATCACTGCAAACGACACGTTGTCCTGATCCGGATCTGCAAGTGTCTCAATCGCTTCCAAAAGATAGCCTGCGATCTCGGCGCTTTTGCGGCGACGGTAGCGGTGCAGAATTTTTTGGATATGTGCTTCTTCAAGGTACTGAAGCCCGTCGCTCGAGACGACAACAATATCACCGACCTGAAGCTCAAACGGTTTCTTGGGGCAGTCGGATTTTGCAACGCGGTCGCCAAGGATAACAGAGGTCAGACAGTTGCGGTCCGGATGGTTCTTGCCCGACTCGGGGTCCAAAAGGCCCGATTTCACCATAAAGTCGATCTGCGGCGCCATCGAATGGTCTTCGTTGAGCTGCTTAATCTTGCCGCCACGCATGTGATAAAGCGGTGAATCCCCGATCGACATCCAGAACATCCGGTTTTCGATCAGCACCAATGACACAAGCGTCGCGCCCATACCGCGTGTTTCAGGGTGGGCTTTGACATGTTCGCGCACGACATTGTTGGCGTTTACCGCGGCAGATGTCAGATATTGCGGAATTTCACTTTCGAAATCGGTGAAATTCGCGCTTTGAAACTTAAGCTCACTAAAGACTTCGGTAACAACGATTTTGCTGGCGACATCGCCCGCAGCATGTCCGCCCATACCATCAGCAAGAACCACAACGCCTGTATCCGCCCCAAAGGGAAAATCACTGACAATTGCGTCCTCTTGATAGTCGCGGCCGCCTTGCACAATTGCCGAAGCAACGTCAAAGCGTGGTTCAGGCGATCGCCACATCTTCGTCCTCCCCGGATGCGCCGTTAGTCCAGTTGAAATTCTTGTCACACAGGCTAACAAAGCGAAGCACAGTTTCGCCCAGGCGAATAACATCGCCGGATTTCAGTACTTCATTACTAATAAGCGGCTTGTCGTTTAGGCGAACGATATTTGATTTCCCCCCATGACCAAGCAAGAATTCGCTGGTCTCGGTATCAAATACGATCGCTGCGTGGTTCGACCGCGAAATGGAATTATCGCCAAAATCAAGCTTGACGGCCTGATCTTCGCCGCGCCCGATTTGTGACATGCCTGACGCAAGCGAGAAACATTCGCCACGACCCGGGCCATCGGCAACAACAACCCAGCCAACAGGGAATTTAGCGCGCATGGCGGGCGGTGCTTTGGGGGCATCGGGTGTCGGGGCGTCGTCAAACAGGCCAACGACATCACCGTCGGATTTTTCGAACCCGATCAGACGGGTTTTTGTGCGGCGCGCCCGTGCAGGCGAACGTGAAGCAGCGGCAGATGCCTCTGCGGGGGCCGGTGAAGGCAGATCAGGTGCGGTTTCGGGCAGGGCGCTCGATCCGCCGGTGTCTTCTACGTCCCAGATGTTTGTCGCTTCGGGCTTTGGGGCCGCAACTTTGTTGTTTACTGAGGACAAGATATCGGTGACCGCCTGTTCGTCGGCATCACTGTGAATTGAACCGACGGTATCGCGGTACGATTGTTCAAGTGAATCGACTCCAGCGGGGCGGCGGGAGGAATCATCGCGCCGTTTTTTGCCAATGAGATTACGAAGAAATTTCATTTCATCTACCTTCCAATTTAGTGCCCGGCAGCGCGCGGCTGCCAGGTTGATTAGTCATTAGCGCCAGAATAAATCAGCGAGGCAACCCACATGCTGCCTTCGCGCTGGACGGCAAACATGAACTGCTCAACGTCGTTATCCAGCTCTCGGTTAAAGATATCCGTTAGTGATTCACGCTCGGTGACGGTTTCTGATGTGGGAATATATGACACCACAACATCGCCCGGCTGCAAGCCACCTGAAAGTTCGGACGGCATTTCGGCCACGACTGTCCGCCAGGCGTCATCTGCAAATGTGGTTTTGAAACGCACACCGTTCGACAGTGTCAGCTCTTGCGCGACGGGCAGGGCCCATTGATGTGACGCTGTCGCACCATCAGCGCTGCGTGTGCCGAATGTCGCGTTGACCGAACCAGGGATGTCCTGCCCGTCCATTGATGCGCGCAGCGCGGCAGGAATGCCGGCAATCGCATCGACTTCAACGCCGTTCACGCTGGTGATTTCCAGACCGGGTTCAACCCAGATCGGCGAAATAAGGCCAATTTCGGAAATCACGTTCGACGTCGCATCGGCCGCAGCGAATGGCAGGCTGACGGTCCATTCGGAATCAACATAGGACGGCTTCAGCTCGTTGCCGGGCACAATCGCGTCAATCGCACCGTCAAGCACCGCGCCGACCGCGTCGATTGCTTCGGGTGAATCGGGCAGCGCAACATCTGCAATTTCGCTGTCACCCACCGGACGCGGGTCGGTTTGACCGGCGAGTTCGGCGCTGACTTCGGGGTCTGTCGCAGTTGGCTGCGGCGTTTCGACCGGCTCGGGGAGCAGCTCTTCGATTGCTGCAAGTTCAACGCTTTCAGGGCGTGTAGTCGGGCGCAATACAGGAGCGTCAACAATGACCGGACCGTCAACGATGACAGGGGCCACGGCTTCTGGCGTCTCTTCATCGGCGACAGATGCCGTTTCGACTGCAGGTGCCGTTTCTTCGACGATAACCGGACCTGTTTCGGTACTTGCAGCTTCTTCGACGACGGGCGCTTCTTCAACTGCGGGTGCCGTTTCTTCGGCTACAACAGCGGTTTCTTCGGCGGGTGCCGTTTCTTCGACGATCACCGGCGCAGGTTCTGCGACTGCCGGTTGCGCGTCTGGCGTGACGCTTTCGGTGGCAGGTGCGGGGGTTTCAACCACAGGATCGGTTGCGACCTCGGTTGTTTCTGTCGTGGCTGCGATTTCTGTGACCGGGGCATCGTCGCCGCCCGTCATTGTCATCACACCGACGCCAGCCAAAATCGCAACAACCGCTGCAGAACCCAGCAGGATTGGCAGCTTTGATTTTGCAGCAGTTTCGCCTGCTGTTGCCGCAGGTGCAGCTGTTGACGCAGCTGCGACGTTCAGCGGCGTCACATTGCCCTGTTTGCCATCAATGATATCAAGCCAGTCCTGCGCGGATTGCAGGCGGTCTTTTGGCAAAACGGCCAAAGCCGTGTCGAGCGCTTCAAGGAAGCGGTCTTCGTAATCGGGGAACCGGCCAGCGAGTTTGACATATGGATCAGCATCGCCCGATGCGATTGCGGCAAGCCGTGCCTGACTGTTTGGCGGCACTTCACCGTTAATCAGGTGATAGAAGCTCGCGGCAAGCGCATATAGGTCGCTGCTTGGGCTTTGTTCGGAGCCGGCAATATAGAATTCTTGTGGCGAATAGCCGTCTTTGACCACGCGCAACGCAGAAAGCACGCGGCTTTGCTTTGTTGCTTCTTCGCGTGCGGCACCAAAGTCGATCAAGACCGGATGGAATGACTTGTTGATCAAGATATTGTCCGGCGAAATGTCGCGGTGCAGGATGCCTTGATCGTGGATAAAGCCAACCGCGCTTAGCACTTCTTTCAAGATGACCTTGATTTGCGCCGGTGTCAGATTGTCGTTGGGGTCTTCGATCGTATCAAGCAGATCGCGACCCTCGACAAAATCAAGCGCCATATAGGCAGTGTCATTGTCTTCGAATACCTGATGCACGCCGACGATATTGGGGTGGCTCAGCTTGGCTAGACTGCGTGCTTCTTGCACAAACAGCCGCACAATTGATTTCAGCTCGTTTTGGTGGGCGCGCGAACGGGCCTGCACGACATAACGGCTGCGGCGGCAAAATGCGCCGGGGAAACATTCTTTGATCACGATCTTACGATCGAGGCTGTCCTTGGCGAGATACGTGATCCCAAAGCCGCCTGCATTCAGGAAGCTTTCGATCGTGTATTGGCCGTGCATCAGTTTTGTGCCCGGCTTTAGCTCGTCCACAAAGCTGTCTTTTTCGTCCAAGGTTTCTGTCTCTTGCGCCTTCGCCATCTTACTTCCAGCTTTCAAACTTCACTGCCCACACGGATTTCCCGTTGGCTCATCTCGTCTTTCTCATTCAAATTAGGCCAAAAAGTGACGCTAACCTGTTGTTTACCGATTCTTAATCTTTGCGAAATCCTCAGATTGTCGCCAAATCAGTCTATAGCTTCAGCGGTTTTCCGCCTAACACCACCTGCTTACACTGATAAAAGGTGCTTTTCGTCCAGATTTGTGAGCGATGCCAGTGGGCTGCTAAAAAAATAGTCAAATTCTTTTCGACAGTGACGTATTTCCACCAATGTGATGCCGGGAAGCGTCACTTTGGCGCGGTGACTTTCGCGAATTCAGAGAATCACCTGCTGATTCTTGGTTAACAAGTACTTGGAAACTCTGTGACACCGCGCAAGAATCGCTCTTGCTGCCAAATGCGCAGCGGTGCACGATCCCGCGACGACCTTGGGGGCAGAAATATGGCGCGTGTTTTCATCAATGGATTTGGGCGAATCGGTCGTACTTTGTTGCGAGCTTGGACCGCCGGAAAATGGCCGGAAATCGAGATCGTCGGCATAAACGATATCGCCGCGGGCGACCTATGCGCCCATCTGTTCGCTTATGACAGTGTATTTGGCCCCTACCAAGGGCAAGCCGCATATGTGGACGGTGCATTGGTTCTGGATGGCCGGTCGATTCCCCTAGCGCGCACCGATGATGTCAGCACATTGGACCTGTCGGGGGTTGATATCTTGCTGGAATGTACGGGCAAGGCCGACCAGCCAGATATAGCCAGCCGCGGCTTGCGCGCAGGCGCTGGGCGGGTGTTGATCTCGGGGCCGTCGGCTGCTGCTGCGTTAACCTTGGTGCTGGGTGCGAACGACCATCTGCTGGCTGACCAGAAAATTGTATCCAACGCGTCATGCACGACCAATGCGCTCGCGCCATTGGTGCGGCTATTGGATGATACATGGGGGCTGAAAACGGGGTGGATGACGACGATCCACTGTTACACCGGAAGCCAGCCGACAATTGATGCGCCGCGCGGTGATATGTTGCGCAGCCGGGCGGCGGGGCTGTCGATGGTGCCAACCACAACTTCGGCACAGCATCTTTTGAACGCGGTGCTGCCCGACATTGCAGGCAGGATCGAAGCGGCGGCCGTGCGCGTGCCTGTGGCATCTGTTTCGGCGGTGGATTTGACCGTGACACTGGGCAAACACGTCACGCTGGATGAGGTGCATGCATTGTTCCGCGCGCAGACGGGCGTGATCGGATGCACCGATAAACCGCTGGTGTCTTCCGATTTGCGTGCGCGCCCCGAAAGCCTGATTGTGGCACTGCCCGAAACCCGCGTGACGGCAGGCGGGTTGGTGCGCGTGTTTGGCTGGTACGATAACGAATGGGGATTTTCGTGCCGGATGCTTGATGTTGCGCAGATCATGACTACCTAGCGACGACAACATGCCGCGCGCCGTGCTGCATGGGCCTTCCCCTTTGCGCGCGTTCACGTTAAGTTCCATGAATCCGGCAAAGGGCGCCTCATGACATCAATTATATCCATCAAGAACCTGCGCAAAGCTTACCCTGGCGGTTTTGAGGCGCTCAAAGGCGTTAACCTTGAAATCGAACAGGGTGAAATTCTTGCGCTGCTTGGCCCGAACGGGGCGGGGAAAACGACGCTGATTTCCACGGTCTGCGGTATTACTGTGCCGACAGGCGGATCGATCACGGTTGGCGGGTTTGATACGATCACCCAATACCGCGCCACGCGCGATCTGATCGGGCTTGTCCCGCAAGAGATCAACCTTGAGCCGTTCGAAACCGTGTTCAACTCGGTCAGCTTTTCGCGCGGGCTATTCGGCAAGCCGCGCAATGACGCATATATCAACCGTATTCTGGATCAGCTGTCGCTGGGCGATAAGAAAAACAGCAAGATCATGGCGCTGTCAGGCGGGATGAAACGCCGCGTGCTGATCGCCAAGGCATTGGCGCATGAACCGCGTGTGCTATTCCTTGACGAACCCACCGCCGGTGTGGATGTCGAATTGCGCAAGGATATGTGGGAAATTGTTGCGGGGCTGAAGGCGGACGGCGTCACCATCATTCTGACGACACATTACATAGAAGAGGCCGAAGCCATCGCCGACCGTGTTGGCGTGATCAATGGCGGTGAAATTCTGCTGGTGCAGGATAAATCAGAATTGATGGCGCAGATGGGGCAAAAACAGCTGCAGATTGCGATCAGCGATCCGGTGGCTGAAATCCCTGCCGCGCTGTCAGCCTATGCGCTGGAACGTTCCGATGACGGGCTGCGCCTGACCTATACCTATGAAACGACGGGCGAACGCACCGGAATCACGACGCTGCTGAATGATCTGGCCGCTGCGGGGCTGGTCATGACCGATCTGCAAACTAAGCAAAGCAGCCTTGAAGACATCTTTGTTGGGCTCGTAAAGGAAAAATCATGAATATTTACGCAGTCCAGACAATCTATAAGACCGAGATGAAGCGGTTTTTCCGCACGATCACCCAAAGCCTGATTTCGCCGGTACTTTCGACATCGCTCTATTTCATCGTTTTCGGCGCCGCCATTGGCAGCCGCATTGATGAGGTCGAGGGCGTCAGCTATGGCGCGTTTATCGTGCCGGGGCTGATTATGCTGTCGGTGATGACGCAGGCCACATCCAACGCCAGTTTCGGGATATATTTCCCCAAATTCATCGGCACAATCTATGAATTGCTGTCAGCCCCAGTGAATTTCTTGGAAATTGTGCTGGGCTATGTGGGGGCGGCCGCGACCAAGGCGATGTTTATCGGGGTGATCATCCTGATTACGGCATTCTTCTTTGTGGACCTGCATATCGCGCATCCGGTTGCGATGGTCGCCTTTCTGGTGCTGACCTGCCTAAGCTTTTCATTGCTGGGGTTTATCATCGGTATCTGGGCCGGCAATTTTGAGCAGTTGCAACTCATCCCGCTTCTGGTGATCACGCCGCTCGTGTTTTTGGGGGGATCGTTTTATTCGATCTCGATGCTACCGGGCATCTGGCAGACCATCGCCATGTTTAACCCTGTCGTTTATCTGATCTCGGGGTTCCGTTGGGCGTTCTTTGGCACCGCAGATGTGAGCATTGGCATCTCACTTGCCGCAATTGCGCTGTTTACCGGAGGCTGCATGGCGGTGATCTGGTGGATATTCCGCACGGGCTGGCGCATTCGCCAATAGTCTTTGTGAAATCCTGTAATCAGCCTAAGGTCACCCAATGAAACGCTTTATCCCTTTTGTGAAATCTCCGCCCTTTGTTGCCGTGATCCGGCTGCAAGGGGTGATCACCAATAACGGGCGGGGGCTGGACAATCCTGGCCTTGCGCCGCTGATCGAAAAAGCATTTCGTAAAGGCAAACCAGCAGCGGTCGCGCTGGAAATCAACTGCCCAGGCGGATCGCCTGTGCAATCGTCGCTGATCGCGGCGCGTATCCGGCGGCTGGCGGACGAAAAGAAAGTGCCGGTTTTCGCCTTTGTCGAAGATGTCGCCGCATCGGGTGGTTATTGGCTGGCCTGTGCCGCGGATGAAATTTTCGTCGATACATGTTCCATGACCGGATCAATCGGGGTGATCAGCGCGGGCTTTGGCGCGCATGAAGCGATTGCAAATTACGGGGTGGAACGCCGTGTGCACACGGCCGGAAAATCCAAATCCATGATGGACCCGTTCAAGCCCGAAAAAACTGCTGACGTGAAAAAGCTCAAGGGTTGGCTGGATGATATCCACGCAACCTTTATCGCTTATGTCCAATCGCGGCGCGGGCCCAAGCTGTCGGGCAATCCCGACCTGTTCACCGGTGAGGTGTTTATCGGCCAAAAGGGTATCGACGCAGGGCTTGCCGACGGGATCGGGCATCTTGCACCGGTGATGAAACAGCGTTTTGGCGATAAGGTGCAGTTCCGCCGCTATGGGCAAAGGAAATCGCTTTTGTCACGTTTCGGGGCGCAGATTGTCGGTGATACAGTCGGCAGCATCGAAGAACGCGCCGCATTTGCGAGGTTCGGCCTGTGATTATCAAAGGCATCTTTCTATTCCTCGCCTTTATAGGCGTGCTGGGTATTTTCGGGAAATGGCGGTTTCCGGGGCAGCAAAAACTATCTGACGCGAAATGCCCCAATTGCCAACGTTACCGGATCGGTAAAGGCCCGTGCCAATGCCAAAAGTGCCGGCCATGAAGGCGCTGGTGACAGGGGCGGGCGCGCGGCTTGGTCAGGCGATGGCGCTGTATTTGGGGCAGCGTGGCTATGACGTTGCGGTGCATTATGCGCAGTCCAAAGACGGGGCCGCGGAAACGGTTGCGCAGTTGCAGGCAATGGGCCGCAAGGCTGTCGCGTTGCAGGCGGATCTGCTGGATGAGGACGCCGCACAGGCGCTTGTCGGGCGCGCGGTGGATGCGCTGGGCGGGACGCTCACCTGTTTGGTGAACAATGCATCTGTATTTGAATATGACAATCTGACATCTGCCACCCGTGAAAACTGGGACCGGCATATGGGGTCCAATTTGCGCGCGCCATTTGTGTTGACCCAATGTTTTGCCGCCCAAGCCCCGCAAGCGATGCCAGATGCACATGGCGAACCCGTCGCGCAAGCGCTGATTGTGAATATGCTGGACCAGCGGGTGCATAAATTGACGCCCGAATTCATGACCTACACCATCGCGAAAATGGGGCTTTGGGCGATGACCCAAACCACAGCGCAGGCGCTGGCGCCCGATATCCGTGTTAACGGGATTGGGCCTGGGCCAACATTGCGCGGGCAACGCCAGACCCAAGATCACTTTAGCGCGCAGCGCGCGGCGACTATTTTGGGGCGCGGGGCGCATCCTGCGGATATCACCGCGGCGCTTGGTTATTTTCTGGATGCGCCGGCTGTAACAGGGCAAATGATTGCCGTGGACGGGGGGCAGCACCTTGGCTGGCGGACGCCGGATGTGCTGGGCGTTGAGTAGCCTCTGCGTCAAGTTGTGCACTTGGGGCGCAGGGCTGTCACGCAAACGTCATAAAGGGCCTGTCTTACAGGGGGTTAATCAGGAGTAAATAATAATATAGTTAAAAATCAATAACTTGCTGACGCGCCTAATTTTTAGGCAAACCGACGAAGTCTGCTAAATTCAAGGGAAATTTCCACCTCTCTTGGAAATACCCACGGGGTTATCCACAGAAACGGTGGATGCCTTTGCTCTTGTCCCTCCTGCGTTCCCATTGCAGCCGGGGCAGAATCACAGATCAGGGCCCGACATGGATCAAACCACACCGCAACAGACCACAGGCTACGCGCTGATCCACGACTATTTGCGCACGCTGGATTCCTCGCCCGGAGTTTACCGGATGCTCGATGCCGAAAGCCGTGTGCTATATGTCGGCAAGGCACGCAACCTGCGCAACCGTGTCAGCAGCTATGCCCGCCCTGGCAATCATTCGCCGCGGATCGCGCGGATGATCAGCGAAACAGCGTCGATGATGTTTCTGACCACACGCACCGAAACCGAAGCGCTGCTGCTGGAACAAAACCTGATCAAGCAGCTCAAGCCGCGCTATAATGTGCTGCTGCGCGACGATAAATCATTCCCCAATATTCTGGTCACCAATAAACACGCCTATCCGCAGATCAAAAAACATCGCGGCGCTAAAAAGGAAAAGGGTGCCTATTTTGGCCCTTTCGCAAGTGCGGGCGCGGTGAACAGGACGTTGAACCAGTTGCAGCGGGTGTTTTTGCTGCGCAATTGCACCGACACGGAATTCGAAAACCGCACGCGCCCTTGCCTGCAATATCAGATCAAACGCTGTAGCGGCCCCTGTTGTGGCAAGGTGTCAGACGCGGACTATGCGCAAACCGTGCGCGACGCCCAAGAATTCCTGCAAGGTCGCACAAAGCGGATTCAAGAAACCCTTGCCGCCCAGATGCAAGCGGCCTCTGACGCGCTGGAATTTGAGCGCGCCGCCGCCCTTCGCGACCGTATTCAAGCGCTGACCCAAGTGCAATCGGCCCAAGGCATCAACCCGCAAGCAACGCCAGAGGCCGATGTGATCGCCTTGCACACCGATGGCGGGCAGGCCTGCGTGCAGGTGTTTTTCTATCGCGCCAACCAGAACTGGGGAAACCACGATTATTACCCCCGCATCAGCGGCGACGAAGACCTGTCAGAAGTCATGGAAGCCTTTGTCGGCCAGTTCTACGCCAACCGCGAACCTGCAAAGCTTGTGATCTTGTCGCATGGTTTGGACAATGACGAACTGATGGCCGATGCGCTGGCCGAAAAGGCGGGCCGTAAAGTTGAGGTCATCATCCCGCAGCGCGGCGAAAAGGCCGAACTTGTGCATAATGCGCTGCGCAATGCCCGCGAAAGCCTTGCGCGCAAAATGTCGGAAACCGCGACGCAGGCGCGTCTGCTTAAGGGGCTGACAGAGGCCTTTGATCTGGCGAAAATCCCGCAGCGGATCGAGGTCTACGACAACTCGCATATCCAAGGTGCGCATGCCGTCGGCGCGATGGTGGTTGCGGGGCCGGATGGGTTTGAAAAGAACCAGTACCGCAAGTTCAATATTCGCGGTGATACGCTCACCCCTGGTGATGATTTTGGCATGATGAAAGAAGTCATGACCCGCCGCTTTCAACGCCTTCTGAAAGAAGACCCCGACCGTACATCCGGCGCTTGGCCCGATCTGTTGCTGATTGATGGCGGCGCGGGGCAGGTCAGCGCCGTGCGCGAAATTATGGAAACGCTGGGGGTCGGCGATATCGCGATGGTTGGCGTGGCCAAAGGCGAGGACCGCGACGCCGGCAAAGAGGAATTCTACCGCACTGGCCGCCCCGTGATGGCGCTGCGCCACAATGATCCGGTGCTTTATTTCATTCAGCGCATGCGTGACGAGGTCCACCGTTTTGCCATCGGCACCCACCGCGCGAAACGCAGCAAGGCAATCGGGGCCACGCCGCTTGATGATGTGCCAGGCGTCGGGGCGACACGTAAACGCGCGCTCTTGGCGCATTTCGGATCGGCCAAAGCCGTGGCACGCGCCAATCTTGCGGATCTCAAGGCTGTCGTTGGTGTATCGGACGCGCTGGCGCAGGTGATCTATGACTATTTCCACGAAAAGGGCTGATCGCATCTGGGATATGGCCAGCGGCAGAATCGCGGGTTAGATAGAGACATGACAATGAATTTACCCAATATCCTCACCATCCTGCGGCTGGCCGCAGCGCCCGGCGTTGCGATCATGTTTCTTTATTTCAACCGCCCTTGGGCCGATTGGTTTGCGCTGGTTCTATTTGTGAGCGCCGCATTAACCGATTTTCTGGACGGCTATCTTGCGCGGTTGTGGAAACAGGAAAGCAAACTGGGCGCGATGCTGGACCCTATCGCCGATAAGGTGATGGTGATTATCGCGCTTGTGGTGATCACCGGATTTTCGGGCATGAACCCCTATATTCTGCTGCCCGCGACACTGATCATTTTCCGCGAAGTGTTTGTTTCGGGCCTGCGCGAATTTCTGGGCGATACGGCGGGGACGCTGAAGGTCACAAAGCTCGCAAAGTGGAAGACCACCGCGCAAATGGTCGGGATCGCGCTGTTGTTCGCGGCAGGGGCGTTTGAGCATTACTTCGGGATGCAGTCGCTTGCGATGACGTCCGATATGGTGACCGACGCGATTTCAGGCCGCGGACCCGATGAAATGGGGCTGTGGTGGAAATATCAGGGCATGATTGTCAGCAGCTGGGCTGGGATCATCGTGCTATGGGTTGCCGCAGCACTTACGGTTATCACCGGCTGGGATTATTTTAACAAATCGCGCCCCTATCTGCGGGACGATGCGCAATGAATGTCATGTATTTTGCATGGGTGCGCGAACGGATTGGCATGCCGCAAGAACAGATTGAAACGCAAGCCGCGACCGTCGCGGAACTGGTTGCAGAATTGACCGCGCGCGAAGAACGCTATGCCGCTGCCTTTGCGGATATATCGGCGCTGCGTGTGGCCTTGGATCAGGAATTGGCAGAATTTGACGCGCCGCTTTCCGGCGTGCAAGAGGTCGCGTTTTTCCCGCCAATGACAGGTGGTTAGATGATCATCCGCGTCCAGTCAGACCCGTTTGACGTCGGCGCCACGCTGAACAGTTTCGCCCAAGACAGACGTGATATCGGCGCGGTGGTCAGCTTTACCGGTGTGGTGCGCGACACGCAGGACGATCTGCACGAAATGCAGATCGAACATTACCCCGGCATGACCGAATCCGCGATCAAGACCATCGCCCAAGACGCGGTAAGCCGCTGGAGACTGGCGGATATCCTTGTGATCCACCGCTATGGCAACCTGAAACCGGGCGCACCGATCATGATGGTCGCGACCGCAGCGGCGCACCGCGTTGCCGCATTTGAGGCGGCGGATTTCATGATGGACTACCTGAAATCGCGCGCGCCATTCTGGAAAAAGGAAATCACACAGGCCGGCGCAAGCTGGGTTGCGTCAAAAGATGCGGACGAGGACGCGTTAAAACGCTGGTGATGCGACCTTCTTAATCGGATGTTAGGGCCGTCGGGTGCAGTTTGGCGGTGTCTCAACGGAATCGCACCATGCACACTGCCAGTAATGAATTGGATGACCTCGCGCTACGGGATCCACTGAACTATGCAATCGCCAGCCGCGATGCAGATGTCATGGATCTGGTGCGCGATGCGCTTGCCAACGGGCGGGCGCGGCTGGCATTCCAGCCGATCATGACCCGCGAAGACAACCCGAAAATCGCCTTTTACGAAGGGTTGGTGCGGCTTTTGGATGATGCCGGACGGATCATTCCCGCGGCGCATTTTATGCCCTTGATCGAAGAAACGGTCATGGGCCGCCAGATCGACTGTGTGACGCTAGACCTTGCGATCAAGATGTTGATTGCGCAGCCGCAATTGCGGCTTTCGGTCAACCTGTCTGCGCGGTCGATCGGGGATGGGGAATGGCGGCGTATTCTGGATGGCGGGCTGACGCATCGGGCCAACCCCGGGGATCGGCTGATCTTTGAAATCAGCGAAACCTCGGCGATGCTGCTGCCCGAAAACGTGATCCGTTTTATGACCGAAATGCAGCCCAAAGGGGTCGCCTTTGCACTTGACGGGTTTGGTGCAGGCTTCACTGCGTTCCGGCACCTGAAAGACTTCTTTTTTGACCTCGTGAAGATCGACAAAAGCTTTATCCGCGGCATCGACAAGAACGTCGATAATCAGGTTCTGGCAGAGGCGCTGATCACTGTCGCCCGGCAGTTTGAAATGTTCACAATCGCCGACGGGGTTGAAACAGCGCAAGAGGCGGCGTTCTTGGGCGGGCTTGGCGTTGATTGCCTGCAAGGGTACTACTACGGCGTCCCAAAATTCGATCTGTGACCCCAAGTCACCTTGCGCGTCTTGCGTGTAAGTGGCACCGTTGTGGTGACTGACGAAAACCAAGGGGACAGTTTATGACTAATGTTGTTATCGCATCCGCCGCACGTACCGCCGTGGGCAGTTTTGGCGGGGCTTTTGCCAACACGCCAGCACATGATTTGGGCGCCGCCATCCTTGAAGAGGTCGTCGCTCGTGCCGGCATCGACAAGGCCGAAGTGAGCGAAACAATTCTTGGTCAGGTGCTGACCGCTGCGCAGGGGCAAAACCCGGCGCGTCAGGCGCATATCAAAGCGGGGCTGCCAATTGAATCAGCAGCATGGGGCATCAACCAGGTTTGTGGGTCGGGCCTGCGAGCGGTTGCGCTTGGGGCCCAGCACATCCAGCTTGGCGATGCATCAATTGTTGCCGCAGGCGGGCAGGAAAACATGACGCTCAGCGCGCATGCCGCAAATCTGCGCGCCGGACAAAA
The DNA here is from genome assembly GCF_900115105.1 of Yoonia tamlensis. GTDB lineage: Bacteria > Pseudomonadota > Alphaproteobacteria > Rhodobacterales > Rhodobacteraceae > Yoonia > Yoonia tamlensis. Next base: position 174,046 of record NZ_FOYP01000003.1, on the reverse strand, counting down.
AATGGGTGACATGCAGTTCATCGACACGATGATCCGCGACGGCCTGTGGGATGCATTCAACAACTACCACATGGGTCAAACTGCTGAAAACGTGGCTGACCAGTGGGGCATCACCCGAGACATGCAGGACACATTCGCTGTTGCCTCGCAAAACAAGGCAGAAGCTGCGCAAAAGGCTGGCAAATTCGCGGATGAAATCGCGGCATTTATCGTAAAAACCCGCAAGGGCGACATCACTGTCGATCAGGACGAATATATCCGTCACGGCGCCACGATGGAAGCCATGCAAAAACTGCGCCCCGCCTTTACACGCGATGGATCTGTGACGGCTGCCAACGCATCCGGCCTGAACGACGGTGCCGCAGCAACTTTGCTGATGTCTGCCGATAACGCAGAAAAACGCGGGATCGAACCGCTTGCCCGTATTGCATCATACGCAACCGCCGGTCTTGACCCGTCGATCATGGGTGTCGGTCCGGTCATGGCCAGCCGCAAGGCGCTTGAAAAGGCGGGCTGGTCCGTCGGTGATCTGGATCTTGTTGAAGCCAACGAAGCATTTGCCGCGCAGGCCTGCGCCGTCAACAAGGACATGGGCTGGGATCCGGCGATTGTAAACGTCAACGGTGGTGCCATTGCGATTGGCCACCCGATTGGTGCGTCCGGTTGCCGTGTGCTGAACACATTGTTGTTCGAAATGAAGCGGCGTGGCGCGAAAAAAGGTCTTGCGACCTTGTGTATTGGTGGCGGTATGGGTGTTGCAATGTGCGTTGAGCGCCCGTAACAATATGTCTGTAACCAATCTGATTGAGCAACAAGATTGCTTCGACAATCTCTGGGAGGAGAACACATGACACGAGTAGCTCTCGTTACAGGCGGATCGCGCGGTATCGGCGCAGCAATTTCAACAGCGTTGAAAGATGCTGGATACACCGTCGCGGCGACCTATGCCGGCAACGATGAAAAAGCCGCAGCCTTTACCGCCGAGACAGGCATCAAGACCTACAAGTGGGATGTCGGCAATTACGAGGCTTGCGCCGCCGGAATTGCACAGGTCGAGGCAGATCTTGGCCCCGTTGATATTCTTGTCAACAACGCGGGCATCACCCGCGACGCCCCGTTCCACAAAATCACGCCAGAGCAGTGGAACGAGGTCATCGACACCAACCTTTCCGGCGTCTTTAACATGACCCACCCTGTGTGGCCGGGCATGCGGGCGCGCAAATTTGGCCGGATCATTACGATCAGTTCGATCAACGGCCAAAAAGGGCAATTTGCACAGGCAAACTATGCTGCGGCAAAGGCGGGTGACATTGGTTTCACCAAAGCATTGGCGCAAGAAGGCGCACGCGCCGGAATTACGGTCAACGTAGTCGCTCCGGGCTATATCAACACCGAAATGATGAGCACCATCCCCGAAAAAGTGATGAACGAGGTGATCCTGCCGCAAATTCCCGTGGGCCGTCTGGGCGAAGCGTCAGAAATTGCGCGCGCGGTTTTGTTCCTTGCATCTGATGACGCAGGGTTTGTGACCGGCTCTACGATTTCGGCGAATGGCGGCCAATATATGGTCTAAGACCGGGAACAGCCAAAAAAAGGGGCCACGTCATTACGGCGTGGCCTTTTTGCGTGTCGGGTGCCGGGTTTCATCTACGCATTCGCGGGGGTGACATCACGTGTCTATTTCCCGGACCTGTGGCGCGTCAAAACGCGCGGCACGCGCCGACAATGGCGAATCTACTTCACCTGCAAGTTCATTAATGTGCGCTTAGCTTTTCGATTTCTTCTTTCAGCAAAAGCTTCTTTTTCTTTAGATGCGCAATTTCAAGATCGTCGGTTGCCGGGCTGCGTTGCATGACCGCGACATGGTCAGAGAGGTTTTGGTGCTTCTTCTTCAGTTCCTGCAGGTGTGAAACCAAGCTCATGATCGTCCTCCTCTATGGGTTGGTAGTATAAATAGTTCAGCACATTTATGACGCCCTGTCACGCTGCAACCGCGCAATAAGATGTGACATTAGGTTGCTTGAAATACCTTGCCAGAAGATTAAGAGCCGATGTTCAAATACGCGCCGCTGCGCAAAATTGCGCGCACTTGCGGCGTGTATGTTTCCTTGTCCGCGCTATGTGCGCTGCCCGCATGCATAATTAGCGTCGGGGCCATGCGGAATGCAGCGCGTCCTTCTTGGCGTGCTTGGAGCAAAAACAGCTCTGGCGCGCGTTCGGCCCGTCCGGCGATGGGGCGCAAAATAAATGCGCCCAACCGCCCCTCAAGGGCCGCTATGACCTCGGGGAGCCGTTCCATCCGCTGGATGATGGTCAGATAGCCGCGCGGTCCGACTCGTCTTGCGCCGATATCCAGCCAATCGGCAAGCGGCGTGTCGCCGGCCAATGCCACGTCACGCCCCGCGTCCTTGGCGGCAACGCTGCTGGCGCGGTCAAAATAGGGCGGATTCATGATCACATGGTCAAACCGCTTTTGCCGCAAATCAGCGGGAAGCTGGCGCAAATCGGATTGGACTACGGTAAAATCCGCATTGTTTACCAAGGCGTTTTCCCTCGCGAGCGCGGCATATTCTTCTTGCAATTCGACACCTGTGACCATGACGCCAGGCACGCGCGCCCAAAGGCATAGCGACGCCACCCCAACCCCGCAGCCAAGTTCAAGCACCGTCTGACCGGATCGCGCGGCGATACTGGCCGCGAGCAAAACAGGGTCAACGCCCGCGCGATATCCTTTGCGCGGCTGAAATATCCGCAGCTTACCGCCCAGAAAATCATCGCATGTGGTGTCCTTATTCACGGCCCAAATCCACCTCTGCATCACGCATGATGGCTTCTGCCATGAACAGATCGCGGTCCAGAACCATCAGCCGCCGTGGCATTATGCCCAAGCTGCCTTCGAGGACGCTCATATTTACGTCAAAGGTGAAGCAGTCTATACCCGCGCTATCCAATAGGGCGGTTGCAAAGGCGATGACTGTGATGTCGTTGGTGCGCAAAAGCTCTTTCATATCTATGACCTAAGACGGGGCAGGGCCTTTGTCTATCACATCACGGAAATGCGCATGAGCCTTGATCAAGCAGCCACCAAACCTCACGAACAGCTGGCCGCAGCTTTGGCCGATGATTTGGCGGCGGTCAATGATATGATCCGCGCGCGGATGGCGTCAAAACATGCGCCGCGCATCCCCGAGGTCACAGCACATTTGGTTGAGGCGGGCGGCAAACGCCTGCGCCCGATGCTGACGCTCGCTGCGGCGCGGATGTGTGGCTATGACGGGCCCTATCATATCCATCTGGCGGCGACCGTTGAATTCATTCACACTGCGACCCTGCTACATGATGATGTCGTTGACGAAAGCAGCCAGCGCCGTGGCCGCCCCACGGCGAACCTGCTGTGGGATAACACATCAAGCGTGCTGGTCGGTGATTACCTGTTCGCGCGGTCATTTCAATTGATGGTCGAAACCGGTTCCTTGCGCGTGCTTGATATTCTGGCGAACGCATCGGCAACCATTGCCGAGGGCGAGGTTTTGCAACTGACCGCCGCGAGCGATCTGGCCACGACCGAAGACATTTATATCCAAGTTGTGCGCGGCAAAACCGCCGCGCTGTTTTCAGCCGCAATGGAAGTCGGCGGCGAAATTGCAGGGCAGGATGCGGCGACGAAACAGGCGCTTTACGATTACGGCGATGCGCTGGGCGTGTCGTTCCAGATTGTCGATGACCTGCTTGATTACGGCGGTACAACGGCGACCGGCAAAAATATCGGCGATGATTTCCGCGAACGCAAACTGACCCTGCCGGTGATCCGCGCTATCGCGGCTGCGGACGATGAAGAACGTGCATTCTGGGAGCGGACGATCCAGAAAGGCCGTCAGGAAGACGACGATCTGGACCACGCGATCAGCCTTTTGGCGAAACACGGCACAATGGAAGCCACGCGGATTGACGCCATCGCTTGGGCAGACAAGGCAAAATCAGCGCTGTCCGTGATCCCCGATCATCCGCTAAAAGTAATGCTGATCGATCTGGCTGATTATGTGGTCGCACGGATTACCTAGCGGTGAAATGCGCGTTTGATATCTGCAATCGCGGAAACCTGGTTTGTCGATAGTTCACCTTCGATCAACCCGCCCAAGACGTCTTGCAGTAGATCCCACGACGCTTCACCGTCGATTTTGCGTAAGCGACGTGCCAGACGGGTAATTGCAGATTGCGTGTCTTGGCACTGGGCCTGAAGCCAGCGGCCCAAGACTTCCATTTCTTCGGCTTCTGCCGCCGTGCAGCGCAATTTTGTGCGCAGCATAATGTGCAAGCTGTCGCGTTGATCTTTGGTTGGCAGATCATCCAATTCGATGAACGCCTGCGCAATTGCGCAGATAGCGATGCGCGGGTCATCAATACCTTCGACCGGGTGCGCGTTGGTTTGCTTGCGGAATGCAAGCTTGCGTGGCGCATTGCGTACTGTTGTTGCTACATCAACAGCTGTATCAATCGCATCGCCAGGGTTCTGTCTGACCCACCACCAAATAGCCGCGCCAACCGAAGTAAGAAAAAGGATAATGAGGGGCAAAGAAGTAAACCTTAAGTATGTAGCTAACCTACGGGTAATGGTCAGGTAATACGCAGCGGTTTGCAAGGTAAACGTGTAAAAGTCTGCGCGGGGCAATGATTACATCGCCCCGCCTGCGAAATGCTATTGCATCAGATTGTCCGCAACCGCGGCCTGTGCTGCTGCAACCAGTGCTGCGCCGTCAAAGCCTTTGTCATTCATCTCGGCGATCCATGCTTGTGTGACCTCGGCGCCAACTGCGGCGATCCGTGCGGTTTCGGCTTCGGACAATGTTGCGATTTCATTGCCTGCTGCAGCCATCAGGTCGCGCCCGACGGCGTCACCGGTATCATGCGCGCGCCCCGCCCACATGCTGGCCATCATGCCGGAATTGGCGTCGATGATTGCGCGCAGATCGTCGGGCATGCCTTCATAGACGTCCTTGTTCATCGCCCAGATGAAATAGAGATTATAAAGCGCCTGATCGCCCGCAACATCGGTGTGGCTGTCTGTCAATTCATCCAGTTTCAGCGATGGGGACATTTCCCATGTGATCACGCCGCCATCAACCACGCCCTTTGACAGGGCTTCGGGGAATTGCGGGACGGGCATGCCGATGGGCGTTGCGCCAAGCGCCTCGAGTAGCATCGTCGCGGGGCGTGACGGGCCACGCAGTTTCAAGCCTTCGAAATCTTCGAGAGTTTCAATCGCGGGCCCGCGTTTATGCACGATGCCAGGCCCGTGCATATGTGCGGCAATCACGTGGACGTCGGCGAAATCATCCATCAGATAGGTTTGGGTGTAGTCCCAAGCTGCGGCGCTGGCCTCTTCGCCTGATTTGGACGTCATGAACGGCAGTTCAAGCGCTTCGGCCTCGGGGAAACGGTTGGGCTGATAGGCTGGAATCACCCAGCCGCCATCAATCGCGCCGTCGCGGATCAGGTCGAACTGGTTCGGGGCAGAGCCGCCCAACTGCATGAACGGGTACAGTTCTACCTTGATCCGTCCATTTGATTGTTCTTCGATCGCATCAGCCCAAGGCTGCATGAAATAGGTGGGGTTTGCGCTTGCCGGAGAGACAAAATGCTGGAACCGCAGCGTGACTTCTTGGGCAAAGCCCGCGGTTGCGAACATCGAGATTGCGGCCGCGCATGCGGCGTATTCTTTCAGGTGCATGAAGCATCCTTTCGTTAGTTATGTAGGGGGGATGCCACCGCTAGCGACACCACCCATATAGAGGTGGCGCGCGCCAGTTGCAAGTCATTCGCAAAAAAGCACCTAGTAATCCGAAGTGGGGTGATACCGCCCGCCGGGTGAAAGGGTAAAAATCTCGCAGCCGTTTTCAGTTACCCCGACTGAATGTTCGAATTGCGCTGACAGGGATTTATCCGCCGTTACAGCGGTCCAGTCGTCGCGCAAGACTTCGACATAAGGACGGCCAAGGTTGATCATCGGTTCAATGGTAAAAAACATCCCCGCTTCGAGCTTCGGCCCTGTGCCAGGGCGGCCGAAATGCACGACATTGGGCGGCGCATGAAACACGCGGCCAAGCCCGTGACCGCAAAAATCGCGGACGACAGACATGCCTTGGCCTTCGGCATAGGATTGAATTGCATGGCCGATATCGCCGAATGTATTGCCCGGTTTCACCGCAGCGATCCCCAGCATCAGCGCGTCATGGGTCACATCGATCAGTTTGCGCGCGATGGGTTTTGGTTTGCCTGCAACATACATCCGGCTGCAATCGCCAAACCAGCCGTCCACGATCACGGTCACGTCGATATTCAGAATATCGCCCGCCTTTAGCGCGTCATTGCCCCGCCGCTTTTCAAGGTCCTTTGACACGGTTTCAGATGCACCTTTGGGAATGGGCGCGCCGGGGATGCCGTGGCAAACCACGTGGTTTACCGAAATACAGCTGGCATGCTTGTAGCCTTTGTAGCCGATCGTCGCGGACACGGCGCCCGCGTCATTGACCCAACTGGTAATCAGGCGGTCCAGTTCGCCTGTGGTTTGCCCCACGCGCACATGGTCGGCAATATCATCAAGAATTTTGGCGGCCAAAGCGCCAGCCTTGGCCATCCCTGCAAAATCGCTGGGGTCGTAAATCCGGATGCCATCCTTGGTGATGCGGCTTTTGTTCGTGTCCACGCGTGTCTTCCTTTATCGCTTATGGGCGATATAGGGGATTTGCGACCAAAGTTCTAGGCAAGTCGCACGTGTTAAGCGCGCGCCAAGGTCACATCAAATTCGACCGACAGGAACGGCGCGTCTACCGTGCCTGAAATCGCCATGCCTTCAGGGAAGTCGCTGGCTGGTTTTTCGACATAGGTCATCACCAGATCATCACGGACGCCGAATACAGTGTCTTGGTCCAGATAGGGGTCATCTTCTGGGAAGATTTCAGTTACCAAAGTTTTAAATCCTGGCGCTTTGACGATGTAATGCAGGTGTGATGGCCGCCACGGGTGACGCCCGCAAGCGCGCAAGATATCCCCGACAGGCCCGTCAGACGGGACAGTATATTCAACGGGTTTGACGGTGGTAAACGCGTATCTGCCGTCTTCGCCGACAGTCATAAGCCCGTGGAAGGAAAACGTGTCCTGTTCGTCGTCTTGGCTTGCATACATACCGTTGGGCGCGGTTTGCCAAATATCAAGTTCGGCATTGGGAATCGGGTTGCCGTCCGTGTCGCGGATTGTGCCTTGTGCCAGCAGGACCGGACCGCCGTAATGGCGTTTCATGTCGCCGCCGACCGCCAATGGTGGCGCGCCGGATACGTGAAACGGGCCAAGCACAGATGATGACGTCGCATCGGGCCGCGAATGCAGCATATCCACGAGGGACGACAGGCCCAATACGTCAGAGGCCAGCACAAATTCGTGGTGATCTTCGCTTTCAATCGCGGCGCAGCCTTCGAGGAACGCGATCCCCTTGCGCCATTCATCATGGGTCAGGTTCACTTCGCGGGCGAAATCATGCATGTGCTGCACCAGTGCGTTCATAACCTCGCGCGTGCGCGCGTCCGTGCTGGCCGCCATGTATGATTTGAATACATCGGTGATATTGTCTTTGGTAACGTTACGCATGGGAACGACCTCTTCTTGATTAGATAAGCGCGAGGCTCAGGATTGGGAATTGGATCAGGATCAGCAGTGCGATCAGCATGACAAAGGCGAAGGGTAGCGCGCCCATAAACACATCCATCAATGAAATGCGGTCATCATTGATTGTCGATTTGATCACAAAGCACGAAATGCCAAGCGGTGGGGTCAACAAGCCGATTTCAGCGCCGACAACGGTGATGATCCCGAACCAGATCAATGACAAATCCATGGCTTCGATCATCGGCAGGAACAGCGGCACCACGATCAGAATGATTGATGCGGTATCCAGCAATGTACCCAAAAACAGCATCAACAGCACATAGAGCAGCATCACAACCCAGAACGTGGCCTCATTCCCTGCCAGCATATCCTGAAGCTGGTTTGGCAGGCCCGCCATGCCCAGCATCCGGCTGTAGATTGACGCAGCAGTGATCAAGAACAGGATTGCCGCCGTGATATGGCCGGTTTCCAAAAGCGCGTCCCAAAAGGTCGACAGCGACATGGACCTGCGCGCAACCGCGATACAAAGTGCGACAAGCCCGCCAGCGGCGCCTGCCTCAACGGCGGTCAGCCAACCGGTATAAATCCCACCCAGAACCACAGTGATCAGGCCCAGTGTCGGCAGGGTTTTTGATGCGATTTCACGGCGCGACATCCATTCAGTGTCTTCGACAACCCGTCCGCCGACAAAGCCGGGGGTAAACCGCCCCATGAACCAAATTGCGCCGACATAGGCGACGGCCAACATGATGCCCGGAATAACACCGGCAAGGAACATATCCCCAACCGATTGTTCGGCGACAAATGAATAGATGATCAGCATCGCAGACGGCGGGATAATCATGCCCAGCACGGACGATCCGGCGACAACACCAACCGCAAAGCGCGGGTTGTAATCCTGCGCGAGCATCTGCGGCACAGATACTTTGGTAAAGACCGAAGCCGAGGCAATCGACGATCCGGTGACAGCGGCAAACACGGCATTTGCGCCAACGGTTGCCATGCCGATCCCGCCTTTGACCTTGCGAAACCGCATGGTCATGACCTCGTAGATGTCTTTGCCCAATCCGGCTTTGGATACTATGAGCCCCATAAAGGTAAATAGCGGGATCGTGGCAAAACTGTATTCCATCGCACTATCGCCAACAGCAACCTTAAGAAGGTTCAGCGACAGCGTGAAATTATCCCGCATCAGCCAGATCGACACCAGCGAAACAGTGCCAAGCGCAATCGGGATGTAGACGCCTGAATAGATCAAAAAGATGATAGCAACGACCGAAATCAGGCCAATTTCAATAGGGCTCATGTGGTGGGCTCTTTATGTTCGGGGATTCGGACCAATTGCGGGCGGTCTTGGGCGGTGATGACTTTCAGAACAAAGATCACGCAAGACAGCGCACAGCCGCTGGCGATCACCAGTTTGATCGGCCACCAGGGGGCGGTGAACACGCCAGGCACGCCGAAAAAGTCTTGGGTTTCCCACATATGCAGGAATTCGGGGAACATGATGTAGGCAACCAGCCCCATAAAAATTGCAGATACAGCGTTGATGATCCGGCGCAGGTTTGCGGTCAGTTTGGGGCGGCGTTTGTGCAGCACATTGAGGAATCCGTCAGAGCGGGTCAGCCGGTCAACGCGAACCACATCGGCCAATTGCAGGAAAACAATGAAAACGACCGAAAGCTGGACGATTTCATAGGTGCCCTTGAGCGGGGCATTAAACACGCCCCGCGCAATGACATCGACATTGAGGATCACCACCAAGCCCAGCACGCACAGCGTCCCTGCGGCATTGGCGATGATCGCCATCTTGTTTGCGACCCCCGAGAGGCCATTGAGCATCGTTTTTAGCATATTCAAAGCCCCTTTAGGGATCGCCAGAGATTAAGGCTGTGTCCAGTCGCGGACGCCAACAAAGCCTGCGGCTTCGAGTTTCGCAAGATAAGCGGCGAGCATCTCTGTCCCCGGTTCACCGTTTGCGTTCAGCGTTTCTGCCAATTCAAGCGCGATGTTCGGCATCGCATTTGCCCAAGCAGCGCGGTCTTCTTCGGACACTTCGATAATGGTCCCGCCGGATGCAATATATTCGGCTTCGGAAGCAGCGGCGATGTCCATCGCGATACCTGCCAGATGGTCGCGGTAATCGATGGCAACGGCTTGCAGGACTTCTTTGACCTCGTCAGGCAGTGCGTTCCAGTAGTCCTGGTTCACGGTCACGGTTTTTGAGTTCACCGCGCCGAAATCCGTACGCAGCATGTATGGCGCAACTTCCGAGATCTTGAATGTTGCTGCGGCTTCTGGCCACAATTGCGCCGCGTCAACCAGACCGGTTTGCAGCATGTTGTAAAAGTCGGTCAGGCCGCCACGGACCCCTGCCGCACCTTCGATACCTTCAAGATAACGCAAGTTCATGCCAGCGCCCGCAACTTTCAAACCTTCCAGATCGGCGATGCCGCTAAGTTCGTTCACAGAAAAGACCTGATAGCTGTCAAGCACAACGCCGGTCGCCAGATAGACCTGGTTTTGGGCCGCAAATTCGTTTTGCATGGTGGGGAATTCGCGTGCGATTTCGTCAATCGCGCGTGCAACGGCGCGTGCGTCAGATGACACAAACGGGGTTACAGCCGCCAGACCCTGGCTGGGCAGTTTGGACGAATGGAAAATCGTTGTGACAATCCCGATATCACCAAGACCAAGCTGGATACCTTCAAGCACGCCGCGCGGCTTGACGATCGAACCGCCATAGTTTTCCTGCCAGTCCATCACGTAATTGCCGGTTTCGGCAAGGCGACGATCAACCTCGGGGATGAAGAAATCCGTAAATTCCTGTACCCAGAGCGAACGCGCGGGATAACCGTCAATGACGACCGCGGAAATTGTTTCCTGCGCCGCGACAGGCATCGCTGTCATGGTCGCAAGGGCCGCACCCATCAAGCTGCGGCGTGTCCAATTAATCATTTGTTTTCCTCCCAGAAAGTGGGCTTTTTGCCCGTTTTAGTGACTAGTTCGTCTTCACCCAGTTGACCGTCAGTTCTGTGCCTGCCGCTTCGAACAATTTGGCGATGGCACAGTATTTTGCGGTCTCAAGGCCAACCGCCGTCAGATCCTCCTGGCGGGTGGTCGTGTTGCAATTCACCGTGAGTGTGATGGCCGGGAAAGGCACGTCGATCTCTTCCTCCATGAGAACGCCGCGCCGGTCGAACTGGCAATTCGCGTCGATTGTCACTTCGCCCAGATCAATACCCAGCCGATGTGCGTTCTTGTGGCCGATCACATTTGTGCAAGCGATCAGCGCCGCCATAGCGGTTTCGGTAGGGGAAGCACCAAGGTTGGTGCCTCCCCTCTCCAATGGTTCATCGACGGTGACAGTCAAATCCCTGACCGGAATTTCGGTGCGCGCGTGGGTCGGGCATTGCGCCGTCGTCCGGTAGGTCACGACTGTCTTCATTTTGATGGCCATTGGTATCTCCTCAGGCGAAACTACAGGCTTGATCGAATGCGAGCCGCGGCAGTTTCTGAAACAGTGCCGTTTCATCAGCATAGCCGATGTTGCACAGAAAATTGGATTTTATGGTTGTGCCGGCAAAGAACTCCTCGTCGACGATTGCATTCGAAAACCCCGACATTGCCCCGACATCCAGTCCAAGCGCGCGCGCGGCAATCATCAGATATGCGCCTTGCATCGTGCCATTGCGAAACGCGGTGTCTGCGCAATATTCGGGTTTGCCGTCGAACAGGTGCCTGCGGTCTTCGTGCGGGAACAATTCGGGCAGCCGTTTCCAAAAATCCATGTCATGCGACACAATCACGGTCACGGGCGCCCCCATCATTTTGGCCACGTTTTGCGGCTTGAGCGATTTTGCCAGCTTTGCCTTGCCTTCGGGTGTGTAGACAAACGTAAAGCGCGCGGGCAGCGTGTTCATGCTGGTCGGGCCATTGCTGGTGATTTCATACAGCTCTTCAAGGAGCCCGTCGGGGATCGGTTTGTCGGTCCATGCGTAATGTGACCGCGCATCGCGTAAGATCAGATCAATCGCATCATCAGAAAGCCGGTCGATACGGCTGCGCAGCGCGCGGTGGTCGGCTTGCGCCTTGGCGCGCAGCTCCGCAAGTACCTTGCCAGTCGGGGCGTTCATTACGCGGCCCCTTTATTGTGGTCGGCTTCGTCGACAATCGGGTTTGCACAGATGCCGATCCCTTCGATTTCGATTTCGACAGTTTCACCAGGCACCAACCAGCGCGGGTTCGGTTTTTTGGCGTGACCTACGCCCGGGGGTGTGCCCATTGCGATCAGGTCGCCAGGTTCAAGCGTGGTGTATTGTGAAATTGTCGCAATCGTTTGGGCCACGGACCAGATCATGTTGCCGGTGTTTGATGATTGCAAAATTTCGTCGCCGACGCGGCTTTCGATTTTCAGGCCAGAGGCACCGGCGGGGACTTCGTCGGGGGTGACGACAAACGGGCCAATCGCGCCGGTGTCGTCAAAGTTTTTGCCTGGTGTCCATTGGTGCGTCTTGCGCTGGTAGTCGCGCACAGAACCGTCGTTGAATACCGTATAGCCGAACACGTGGTCCAATGCGTCCGCTTCGGAAATATGGCGGCCGCCTTTGCCGACGATGAACATCAGTTCGGCTTCGTAATCCAGTTTTTCCGAACATGTCGGACGCACAAGCGGCGCGCCTGCGGCCATGATCGAATTCTTTCCGCGCATGAACAACGCAGGGTAATCGGGAATATCATATCCGCCCTCTTTGATGTGGTCGGTATAGTTCAGACCAAGGCAGATAATCGTGCCGGGATTTGCGATGGGCAGGGCCGGTGTGATCGCGGAAACGGCGACGCGCGGCGCGTCAGCGATTCGGTCTGCGATTGATTCGATCAGTTGTGGGTTCTGCACAATCCCAATCAGATCGTCGCCGATTTCTGCGTTTAAAGCGGTCAAATTAACGGCATTTTCACCGTCGACAGCGAACACCGCGGTGCCATTGGTTGTCTCGCCCACCAGATATTTCATGCAACTCTTCCTTGTCAGTTCACATAAATTCTGCCTACAATAATGCTAGATGTCAATAAATATCGATATTTTTGGAGAAGCAGACAATGGTTGCATGGTCCGACTACAAAGCCGAAGCAAAGGCGCGCGGGGCGCTCGCACTTGAACTTTATGTGGCGCATAGTACGCCTGCAAAGGCCCCCGAGGACGTCAAAGCGGCGTTGCCAGATCATCTGGCGTATCAGGCACAGCTCGAGCAGGCGGGCCAATTGGCGCTTGCAGGGCCGATGTCGGATGAAACCGGCGCGCATATGCAAGGGGTCGGGCTGATCATTTACCGCGCGCCCAGTCTTGAAGCCGCCCAAGCACTTGCCGAAGCCGATCCGATGCACAAGTGCGGCGCGCGCAGTTTTACCTTGCGGCGATGGATGATAAACGAAGGATCGTTGCACCTTTCTGTTGGACTCTCGACAAAGGCCGTTAACCTTAGCTGAATGATAGTGAAAGTCCCGATATGAGTATGATTGATGGCACGCGGGTCAAAGAGACGTCAGCGACACATGGCGCCTATGTGACCCTGCGCGAAATGATCCTGACAGGCGCTTTGCCTGCGGGCGAAAAGTTAAAGATCGAACAGCTGCGCGGGTTGCTGAACACGGGCGCGTCACCGGTCCGCGAGGCGTTAAGCCTGCTGACCTCTGATATGTTGGTAGAACGCATTGACCAGCGCGGGTTTCGCGCGGCCCCCGCCAGCAAGGCAAATTTCGAAGAAATTCTTGCCCTGCGCTGCACGCTCGAGGATCTGGCGCTGCGGCAGTCGATCCAAAATGCGTCGCCCGCGTGGGAAGAAAAGCTGGTTCTGGCGCACCACCATATGAAAAAGGCAAGCGGGCAGGGAACAAAGCTGTTTGAAGAGGCGCACAAGAAATTCCACATGGCGCTTTTGGCAAATAGCCATTCCCCTATTCTAGAGCGGCTATGTGCGCAGCTTTATGATTTGAATATCCGCTATCGGTATTTGGCAGCAAAAAGCAACACCTACCAAAAACGCGATGTTTCCGCCGAACATGAAGAGATTCTCGAAGCCGCAATTCAGCGTGACCAGGACCGCGCATCGGCCCGACTGCTTAGCCATTACAGGCTGACAGGGGAATATCTGACACGTGAGCTTGATATCTAAACGGCCTATTTTGCCGATTTAATTGGACTGTTGCAAAAAATATCGATATTAATGCTGCGACTCTTTAAAGGGGACTATCATGCAGCGGAACCGCTTTCTCGGGGATATTCTATCGCAATTGTTTGACCGGCGCGGCGCGCCGAGCGCTAAATATGACAAGCGCGATATCTATACATTATGTCAGGCGTTGCTGTCGGCAGAGGGTGAAGTGTCGGGTCTGCGGCTGGCGTCGACCATCATTGCCCGCTACGCGGCGCTTTCGGGTGATGATAAGACGGCCTTTTTCTACTATCTCAATTCCAAGCTTGAAATCGATGCAACGCTGGTTGCAACGCTCGCGGCGCAATACGCCAAAGACCCGTCCCCCGATAATTTCCAATCCCTGTGTCAGGCCGCCGAGCCCAAGCGGCAGGAGCTTTTGCGCAGGCTGAACCAGCCGGTTGGAGCAACCGCGACACTGGTGGCGATGCGTGTCGATTTGTTGGCACGGTTGCGCGACCATCCGGATCTGAAACGCCTGAATTATGATTTTGTGCACCTGCTGCGCAGCTGGTTCAATCGTGGTTTTCTGGTCTTGCAGCAAATCAGCTGGGACACGCCCGCGCGCATCCTTGATAAAATCGTGGCCTATGAGGCCGTGCATGAAATCGACGACTGGGATGACTTGCGTCGGCGGTTGTACCCGCCCGACCGACGCTGTTTTGCGTTCTTTCATCCCGCGATGCCAGATGAGCCGCTCATTTTTGTCGAGGTCGCACTGACCGCAGATATCCCAGGTTCTATTGATGCATTGTTGTCCGAAGGGCGCACCCCTCTCGAGGCACATCAAGCCAAGGCCGCCGTTTTCTATTCGATTTCGAATTGCCAAAAAGGGCTGACCGGCATCAGCTTTGGCAATCTGTTGATTAAACAGGTCGTGGCGGAACTGTCCTTGGCCTGTCCGCAGATTGAAACCTATGTAACGCTTTCGCCTATTCCTGGGCTGAATAAATGGCTGGCAACCCAAACCGACGATCCCGAACACGGGCTGGCCGCGCAGGCCGTGCTTGCCGGCAAGGCGCCTGCGACTGATGTCAAAATGATGGCCGCCCGCTATTTGCTGACGGCCAAACGCGGCGATGGTTTGCCGCGCGATCCGGTCACCCGTTTCCATCTGGGCAACGGCGCCGAAGTGCACGACATCCATGCCGGCGCGGATAGCTCTGATAATGGCATGGCGCAATCGTGCGGGGCGATGGTAAATTATCTTTATGATCTGACACAAACAGAGCGGAACCACGAAAATTTTGCCATGGCAAAAACGGTGGCTTCTGCGCGCAGCGTTCAAAGCCTATCGACAGCGCCGCTGCCAACCAAACCAAAGGAGCCACACGCGTGACAAATACACTTTACGATGCGCTGATCGCGCCGCATGCAGGTAATACACAACCCTTTATGGCATGCGATGACGGGCGTGTGATCAGCTATGCCGGTTTTGTGGAAAGGGTCGCGCAGCTTGCGCATGTATTGCACGACGCAGGCGTGCAACCCGGTGACCGTATTTTGGTGCAGGCACCCAAATGCGCAGACACGATTGCGCTTTATGGGGCAGCGATTCAGGCGGGGGCTGTCTATTTGCCGCTAAATACGGCCTATACCCAAGCCGAGATCACCTATTTCGCCACAGACGCGACCCCGCAGTTGATCATTTGCGACGCTGCGGATGTTGACCAGTTCACCGCGGGTTTTGATCTGCCGGTGCTGACAATCGCGGGTGACGGGTCGGGCACGCTTGCGCAGGCGGCAGATGCGGCGCCAACGACATTTGCAACAGCGGCGCGCGGTCCAGAGGATTTGGCCGCGCTTTTGTACACCTCGGGGACAACGGGGCGATCAAAAGGCGCGATGCTGTCGCACAAGAACCTGCTGTCGAACGCAAGATCGCTGGTTGATCTGTGGGAAATTTCGGCAAATGACCATTTGATCCATGCATTGCCGATCTTTCACACGCACGGGCTTTTTGTGGCGATGAACACGTCGCTGCTGGCGGGGGCGCAGGTGCGCCTTATGCAGTCGTTTTCTACAGGGGCGGTCATTGATGCAATGCCGCAAGCCACGCTATTGATGGGGGTGCCAACATTCTACACGCGGCTGCTTGATGATCCGCGACTGACCCGCGAACTATGCGCTGATATGCGGCTGTTTATTTCGGGATCCGCCCCGTTGTTGGCGGAAACCCATACGGCATTCGAACAGCGTAGCGGTCACCGTATTCTGGAACGCTACGGGATGACGGAAACCAATATGATCACGTCAAACCCCTATGCGGGCGACCGGATCGCTGGCACCGTCGGTTTTGCCCTGCCCGGCACCGAAGTGATCATCACCGACCCCGATAGCGGCGCCCAGCTGCCTGCGGGCGAAATCGGCATGATCGAGGTGCGCGGCGACAACGTATTTCAGGGCTACCTTAACATGCCCGAAAAAACGCGCGAAGAGTTGCGCGAAAGCGGGTTCTTTATCACGGGTGATCTTGGCATTGCGGCTGATGACGGCCGGATCAGCATTGTCGGACGTCAAAAAGATCTGATTATCTCGGGCGGTTACAATATCTATCCCAAGGAGATCGAAGATGTGATCAATGACGTCGACGGGGTTCTTGAAAGCGCGGTGTTCGGCGTGCCGCATCCGGATTTCGGGGAATCAGTGCTTGCGGCTGTTGTCCTTGAACCGCAGGCACAGGTCACGGATGACGCCATTATGGCGCAGGTTGCCCCGAAACTGGCACGGTTCAAACACCCGCGCCGCTATATCATGCGCGATGCATTGCCCCGCAATACAATGGGGAAAGTCCAAAAGAACCTTTTGCGTGATGAATATGGTGTGTAGATCATGGGGGGAGCGCGCCCAATAGGCGCGCCCGAACAATCGCCACCCGCAGGAGAAAACCGATGACCAACCCAACCGCCGCAATGCTTGTTATCGGTGACGAAATCCTGTCGGGCCGCACGCGCGATGCCAATATGCACCATCTGGCGCAGGCGCTGGGCCCGATCGGGATTGACCTGCGCGAAGTGCGCGTTGTCAGCGATGATGCGCAGGCGATCGTCACTGCGGTGCAGGCTTTGGCGGCCGGGTTTGACCACGTTTTTACAAGCGGCGGAATCGGCCCCACGCATGACGACATTACCGCAGACTGCATCGCGGCTGCCTTTGACGTGCCGATTGATGTGCGAGACGATGCGCGCGCCCTTTTGCAGGCACATTACGATGCGTCCGGAAAAGAGCTGAATGAAGCGCGTTTGCGCATGGCGCGCATCCCCGACGGAGCCACGCTTATTGATAATCCGGTCAGCATTGCGCCAGGATTTACGCTGCAAAATGTGCATGTCATGGCGGGGGTGCCATTGGTGTTTCAGGCCATGGTGGCCAGCGTCCTGCCCTTGTTGACAGGCGGCACGCCACTGCATTCACGCAGCTTGCCGTTGCTGCAAGGCGAAGGTGACGTAGCGGCACGGCTTACGGCATTTGCGGCGCGTTACAGCGATCTTTCCGTCGGATCCTACCCGTTCCAGAAAGACGGCATATATGGCACAAACCTTGTGGTGCGCGGCGGCGATGTTGCGCGGCTTGATGCGGCTTTTGACGCGCTCAAACAGGTGTTCAAAGCATGAGCTTTCCCGACAACAATAAACTTTATGCGGTGATCGAAGGCACATGGCCTGCGGCGGTGAAACAGGCGCTAGGGCCATGGGCTGTGCGGCTCGACCAGAGCAATAGCAGCAGGGTCAATGCGGCAACTGCCGAGCAACCCGTTCAAGACGCGGATATCGCAATTGCACAATCGGCCATGATCGAAGGCGGGCAGCGCCCCTTGTTTATGATCCGCGAAGGTGACGCACAACTGGATGCGCTGCTGGCAGCGCGGGGCTATGTGATCAAGGACCCTGTGAATATGTATGCGGTTTCCGTAGGTGATGTCGTGCAGCCATTGGTTGCCGAGCGCACGTTCGCGGCTTGGCCGCCGCTTGCGGTGCAGGCTGAAATCTGGGCGCGCGGTGGCATTGGACAGGGGCGCATTGCGATCATGGATCGTGCGCGGGACCCGAAAACTACTTTGCTCGGGCGGGTGGATGATACGCCGGCGGGCACTGCCTATGTCGCAATTGCCGGCGATTGCGCCATGATACACGCGTTGGAAGTTGCCGCCACGCACCGCCGTCGGGGATTGGCCCGCGATCTGACAATTGCAGCAGCGCATTGGGCGCAGGCGCAGGGGGCAGCCTATCTGACGCTGGTGACAACGCAAGAAAACGAGGCAGCAAACGCGCTCTATGCTTCCCTTGGGATGACCCATGTGGGACAGTATCACTATCGGATCCTGCCGGAGTAACCTGTTGAACCGTTTGCTGCGTGCCACCACCATCCAAAGGGCAAACCGCGGCATTGCGGGCCTTGCATTGGCCTGCGCATTTGCGACAGGCGCATGCGCGCAAAGCTTGCAGTTTCCGAACAACGCACACCAGCAGTTTCAAGCGGTCGTCGCAATTGATAGCTATGCCATGCCGGTGGATATCTGGGCGAATGGCGTGCTGCCCGTCGAAATCGTCGAAGGCATGGTTACCAAACAGGCATGGCGGATAGATGCACAGGCGTTGACCACGTTACAGCTGTTGCGACCATTGCGTGAACAATTGCGCGACGACCGCTATCAAATCATATTTGAATGCCAGACCGAGGCCTGCGGTGGATTTGATTTCCGCTTTGGCACCCCGACGTTGCCGCCGCCCGAGATGCAAATCAACATCGGCGATTTCCGGTTTCTTTCGGCACGGCGTATCGGTGCGCAGGGACCTGAATATCTGACGCTATTGGTAAGCCGCACAGCGCAGGCGGGGTTTGTGCAGCTTGTTCATGTGGGACCCGAATTGGCTGAGGCACCAGTTGTCGCCGTGGCCGAAGGTGCGGCATTGACGCGGGGCGCGCCAACCAGTTCAGGCAGCCTTGCGGATCAGCTCGCGGCAAGCGGCCACGCAATACTGGCGGATCTGACATTTGAAACAGGGTCTTCGCAGCTTGCTGCGGGTGACATGCAATCGCTACGCGCGCTTGCCGATTATCTGGCTGACAATCCGGACCGCGATGTCGCGCTTGTCGGGCATACAGATGCATCCGGATCGCTGGACGCAAATATTGCGCTGTCAAAACGGCGCGCGGGTTCGGTGCTCGAGCGGCTGGTAACTGATTACGGTGTTGCGCGCGCACAATTGGCGGCCGAAGGCATGGGATACCTGTCGCCGATCGCATCCAACCTGACCGAAGAAGGGCGTCAGGAAAACCGCCGCGTCGAGGTAATCGTCGTTTCAACCAGTGAATAACCTTAGTGCATGCGCATCTGTTCGTTCCAGACCACAAGCTGCGCGCGGCCACCTTCCTTTGCTTTATAAAGTGCCTGATCCGCGCGCGCGAATAGCGTGTCGAGCGGCTGATTAACGTCATTCACGGTTGCGCCTACGGATAGGGTCACCCGCAGATCACGCGAAACGCTGGTTGTAGAGGGGCGAAATGTGATGGGTTTGGTCAGCCGTTCACCAACCATGCAGGCCTGTTCAAGCGAGACATTTTGTAGAAATATCGCAAATTCCTCACCGCCGACACGGCCGATGATATCATCGTGGCGCACATTGTGTTTCAGTGTTTTTGCGATACGTTTCAAACAGATATCCCCTGCCTGATGGCCATAGGTATCATTGATGCGCTTAAAATAATCGGCATCGACAAGAAGCAGCACCCCGCCTTTGCATTTCTTTCGCCTGATGTCAGCATGTTCAAAAAACGTCCGGCGGTTATCTAGCCCGGTCAGCCCGTCCTTGCGGGACAAAAATGAAAGCCTGCGCTGCAATCTGATCTGGAAAACGATTACCAGCAGCCCGAAAAGAACAAACGGCCCGCCGACAAAAATGGCATGAAGAAAATAGTAGACCGGCGTGACAAGGTGCGACAGGCCGTAGATCCGCATAAAGATAAAATTGACGATCGTGACAAGACTGACAACAACCGCAAACCGCCCCACAATCGCAGGCATGCTGCGGGGTTCCAGAATGCGCATAAGTTTGTCAATTCGCGTTTCTATCATAAGGCCGGACAATAGGTGCAGGCTCTTAATGCGCACTTAATCGCGGCGCGAAAAACGCTGTTGATTTACCAGGCGTTCGGGCCCTTATCGGCGAAGGCATGCGCCAAAAAGTCGATAAATGCCCGCACCTTAGGCTGTGTAAACCGGCCAGGGGGGTAGACGGCATAAATCCCTTGGGTTTCAACTGGCAAACCGGGGATGGCTTCTTCGACGAGTCCCTGACGCAGTGCATCGGCGTAAAGAAACGACGGGAGATAGGCGATTCCCAGCCCGCTGACGCAGGCATTCAAAAGCGATTGACCGTCGTTCACAGTCAGCCAGCCCGCGGTGCGGACCTGCCGTTTTTCACCCGAAGGCGCAGTCAGTTTCCAAACGGCGGAATTGGCCTGATTTGAATAGTGTAACAGCTTGTGATCATTCAGATCATCAATCTTTTCGGGGCGTCCGTATTTGTCAAAATAGGCAGGGCTTGCGATCATGCGCCGTGTTGTTTCCGTCAGCTTGCGTGCGCGCAGCGTGCTATCTTCCAATTCCCCGATGCGCACGGCCATGTCGAACCCTTCGGAAATCAGTTCGACGTAGCGGTTGTTCAGCACCATATTCACCGTGATATCTGGGAATTCGTGCAAAAAATCACCCAGAATCGGCGAAAGATGGTTCACACCAAAATCGGTCGCGACACTGATCCGCAAGAGCCCCGAAGGTGCGGATTGCATGGACGTCACCAGCGCGTCGGCCTCGCCTGCGTCATTCAGAACGCGGCAAGCGCGGTCATAATAGGCCAGACCAATTTCGGTGGGGCTGACACGGCGTGTGGTGCGGTTTAGAAGACGCGCGCCAAGACGCGCCTCGAGTGACGAAACATGTTTGGAAACAGCGGATTTGGAAATCCCCATTTTCTTGGCCGCATCAGTGAAACCGCCTTGGTCAACGACTGTTGCAAAGGCTTCCATTTCCGTCAGACGATCCATGCACATTCCCAAATTTCAAAAGGCTCATGTGTTTGTGCGTTAGAAATCGGGCGGGAATGGGTCAAATGGCTGGCAAATTCGGGGAACGCATAGATTTATTGCGCGATAATTGCTTGTTTCAAGCCGATTATCGCTCATAAGTTACAAATCGACGGCGAGACGCACCCCTTGGTTGATTGCGCGCTTTGCATCCAGTTCGGCCGCGACATCCGCGCCGCCAATCACATGAACCGTTTTGCCGGTTGCAATCAGCTGGTCGGCCAGACCACGTTCAGGCAACTGCCCGGCACATAGAACGATGGTATCAGCGGCAATCAGTTGCGGGTCTTCGCGGGCTTCGCCGCGTGAAATATGCAGGCCGGCCGCGTCGATTTTTTCATAGTTCGCGCCGCCGATCATATTGACGTTTTTCATCTGCAATGTGGCGCGGTGTATCCAGCCCGTGGTTTTGCCTAAACCTTTGCCAAGTTTGGCTGATTTACGCTGCAACAAGGTGACTTCGCGGGTCGGGGCCTCGGGTTTTGGACCCTCGGCACGTAGCCCGCCGCGTGTGGTTTCAGGGTCGCCAACGCCCCATTCCTCTAGCCATTCTTGCAGGTTTTCGGTCGGGCTGTCGCCAGTGACCAGATACTCGGCCACATCAAACCCGATCCCGCCCGCGCCGATGATCGCGACGCGTTTGCCAACGGGCGCCTTGCCGCGCAGCACGTCGATATAGGACAGCACATTAGGCCCGTCCTGGCCGGGAATCGCAGGGTCACGCGGGGTGACGCCGGTGGCGATGATGATTTCGTCAAAATCGGCTAGCAATTCAGGGGTCGCAGTGGTGTTCAAAAATACGTTTACACCCGCCGTTGCAACCATTGTGCGGAAGTAATCGACCAGCCCCCAGAATTCTTCCTTGCCGGGGACTTGCTTGGCCATATTCAACTGACCGCCAAGCTCTGATGCTTTTTCAAAAATGGTGACATCATGCCCGCGTTCAGCAGCAGCGACAGCCGATGAAAGCCCCGCAGGGCCTGCGCCGACAACTGCAATTTTCTTTTTGGTTGCAGCAGGTTGAATGTTCAATTCGGTTTCATGGCAGGCGCGCGGGTTTACTAGACATGACGTCAGTTTGCCGCTGAACGTATGGTCAAGACAGGCCTGATTGCACGCGATGCACGGCGCGATCTCGGCTGCCTTTCCTGCGGCGGCCTTGGTGACGAAATCCGCATCGGCAAGGAAAGGGCGCGCCATGCTGACCATATCTGCACAGCCATCTGCAAGCACGGATTCAGCGACCTGCGGCATGTTGATCCGGTTCGAAGTGATCACAGGGATTTGCACTTCGCCCATCAGTTTTTTCGTGACCCATGTGAATGCGGCGCGCGGTACAGATGTGGCAATCGTGGGGATGCGGGCCTCGTGCCAGCCGATACCGGTGTTCAGGATCGTGGCGCCGGCGGCTTCGATCGCCTTGGCCAATTGCACGACTTCGGCCCATGTGGACCCGTTCGGGACCAGATCAATCATCGACAGGCGGTAGATCACGATGAAATTCGGGCCGACGGCCTCGCGGACGCGGCGCACCACCGCGACAGGCAGGCGCATGCGGTTTTCATACGATCCACCCCATTCATCGGTCCGCTTGTTGGTGTGAGTGACCAGGAACTGGTTCAGAAAATAGCCTTCCGAGCCCATGACCTCGACCCCGTCATAGCCTGCCTCTTGGGCGCGGGTGGCGGCGGTGACCATGTCGTTGATCTGCTTTTCAATGCCCGCGGCGTCCAGTTCGGTGGGCGCAAAGGGAGAAATCGGCGATTTTACGGCAGAGGGCGCCACGCATTTGGGGCTATAGGCATAGCGGCCTGCGTGCAGAATCTGCATGGCAATCTTGCCGCCCGCATCATGCACGCGGTCGGTGACAACACGGTGGTTGGCAATGTCGTCAGCGGTGTAAAGCCCTGCGGCACCGGGAAAAACGCCGCCCTCGGGGTTCGGGGCCATGCCACCGGTGACAATCAGTCCGACCTGTCCGCGCGCACGCGCCGCATAGAATTCCGCAACGCGGTTCCAGTCTTTGGTTTCTTCAAGGCCGGTGTGCATCGACCCCATCAGCACGCGGTTCTTGAGCGTCGTGAACCCCAGATCAAGCGGGGCGAGTAGGTGCGGATATGTTGTCATTGCGTGCCTCCCAGTTTCGAAAACCATGCCCGAAGTTGACGCGCGCGTCATCTAGGACGTGGCGTAATAGGTACGGGTTCGCTGCTTATTTTCAATTGCCGAAAGGGTTGGGCGCAACCATAAAGTGTGCGTCACCCTTGAAAATAGGTCAGCTATGCTTACATAATATACATGTTCATATTTATCAAAGCACTTCCACTTTCTGTTTCAACTTTTTGGCGCTACCTGATTTTGCTACCATTTCTTGGCATCGGCGCGCTGATCCTATCGCTCTTTAGTATCTTGCCTTTCGTCGGCTGGCTTGTCCCCGGCATGGTGAGCATCTGGCTCAGCATTGCGGGAATACGCTGCGCGCTATTTGCGCGCGGGCATACGCAGCCGATAGCGGCAGGCACGGTGTTCACAATCTGTCTTTATTACAGTGTCATTTTCCTAGTTGTCGGTGTTTTGGTGAACCTGTTTATGGCGGCACTGATCTGGATAATCACGTTGGCCGGGTTCACGATTAACCCATTGGGGCTTTTTGCAGGAGTGTTTGGCGTGTCGCCAGTTTGGAGCGCGCTTTTGATCGGCTTTCTGGCCCCTGTCGCGATCACGACGGCCGCGTTTGCGGTGCCTATGACGGCGGCGGCGGCGTCAACGGGGCGGGGTGGCTGGGATTATCGGGCCTTCGCCGGGTTTGGCCGTGGCGCGATTAGCCTCAGCTTTGTGATGGCGGTTTGGATGTTCAGCGGTCATTTGTTTTCGTTCTTTGGCGAAATCTGGACATTCCTTGGCCTGATGGTTGGCGCCGTGATGGCCCTATCAGCGGGTGAAAACATTCCGTTTCAAACCGATTTTGCGCCTTGGACCGCTTTGCGCGGGACGTTGATCATGGCATGGGCGTCAAGCTGGTATTTCGCAACCGCGGTGCTGACATGGGAAGACTATGTTGCACAAACCGCCGTGCAACGGGCCGCGCAACACGCCCCGCCAAAAGTGAGCACAGATGACATTCGGGCCCTACGCCAAGCGCGGATGCAAAAGAAACGCTAGGCGCGGTCGTTACAATGCGCCCGAAACGCGGATTTGAGCAGGTCCAGCTCGGCGCGCAGCAGGTCTACTTCGGCGCGGATGTCTTCGGCGAGCGCCTCGCCCGAGAGCAACGCAAAGCTGGCCAATGTGTGCCCGCTTGCATCGCTAATCACAAAAGTCTGGATACCGTCACTGATCAGTTCGGCAGGGATCGGCACGCCGACGTGCCATTGGCTTTTTGCCGGATCGTGCTGCAACGACAGCCCGGGCACGGGCGCGCCCTGATGGGTGACGCGAAGTTCGGGCGCATCACTGCCTGCCCCTGTCAAAACACCTTCCCAAACACCTGCGATCTGCCGTGTTTTCGTGAGCGTATAGGTTGCCATGACGAGTCCTTTTCAAAGGCTAGATTTCGGCGCGCGGAAAGCGGCAGATATTGATATCGCGGATTGTAATTTTGTTCATATGCGGGTCTTCAAACAGCAGATCAATCCAGATCTTTTCGGTGCGTGCTTCGTTCAACTGGGTGTAGGCCAGATCGAATTCGGCGGATGTTTCGCGCTGGGTGTCAGAGAGCATCAGCAATGATTGTTCGGTGTTTGGCCCGTTCTTGACGTTCAGCCGCGCGTAGATATTGATCGGCACTTCGCGGTCGATGACAGCGCTAAGCCGTAGGATATGCCGTTTCTTGAGCCCGACGCTCGCTTCGGCGGGCAGGTCGATGACCAGCGACAAAAAACGGCCGTCAAAATGAAAAACTTCAAGCCCGAGCCCGTATGCCGCAAGATCATCGCCGCCAAGATTGCGCTGCTGGCTAAGCGTGATTTCAGGGCGTTTGCAATCGTGGAAAATGCCGATTTCATCGCCCATGCGGGCCTTGTTTTGCGCCGGAGACAAGCCGCGCTGCGGCAACGCAGCCCGCCACGCCATCGGCCGCCACGACCAATCCGTGCCAACGGGTCTTGCAAAGGTTGTTGACCCAATGCGGGGCCGCGCCAGACGGGTCTCGGCGATTTGGCTCAATTCTTGTAACGGGCCCAACAGCTGCCGTGCATTTTGCCGTAGCATGCGCAGCTGGGTAAGTTCGGTGCGGTTTGCACGACGCGCAGCCTTGGCCCAGCGCGCATGGGAAACACGTTGGATAGTCCGTCCTATGAAAGAATTCGGGTTCATTGCCATGTGCTGCCCTTGGTTGCGCGCAAACCCTAGCACAATTGCGGCTAGGATTCAGATGATTGCGCGTCGGTTTGTGCGAATACGACGGGGGATATTCCGGTGGTAATCGCATTGAGCAACCAGATGCCCGTGCTTTCGTCAAGCGGCGCAGTGGCAAGCCCGCGCAGCGCCACCGTCACAAGCCGCCCGTTGATGTCTTTGAATGCGCGCCATTCGTGGGATTGCAAACCAGGCATGCTGTGCGGCGCACTATCGCTAAAGTTCACGGTAACGCGCCCCCGCGACGATTGTGCATCGACTACGCTGATGGTGCTGCTATCGCCGGACCCGCTTAGCAATGCGGCGCCCGCATCGCTTTCCAAAAAGTCGCGAAGCGCGGTTTCACCGCCAGCAACCATGCCAGAGTTTGCGGCGCCAATCTGGATCGTCGCAACGGCTGCTGTGCTTGGTATGGCGCCGCCACCTTGCAAGGTCGCGCAAAGTGCGAGCACCGCAAATCCCGTTTCAGGATTGCTTGCAGCGCCATCAACGCAATAGCCTGTCGGGGCTTGCGCGATGATATTGCTATCTGTGAAAACCATCGAATCTTGTGTGGTAACAGGGGTGCAAGCAGCAATTGCCAGCACCCCGACCAAACAAGCAACCTGACGCAGCACGCGCTTACAGGTCCATATAGATGTGTTTTTCATCTTTCGCACCGGGGTGGGTGACCGCCCCAAGACGGGTCGATCCGACCAACTGCGCATATTTCCAAAGCGCGCCAGAGGCATAGATCGTTGGTTTTGCACCTGTCCAGTTTGCCTTGCGTTCGGCCAGAACATCATCGGTCAGATCGACAGACAGTTCGCCGGTGATCGCGTTGATGGTGATCACGTCACCGTCTTGCAGCAGGGCAATCGGGCCGCCATGCGCGGCCTCTGGGCCGACGTGACCCACGCAGAACCCGCGTGTCGCACCAGAAAAACGACCGTCGGTGATCAGCGCGACTTTCTTGCCCATACCTTGGCCGGACAGCGCCGCTGTTGTGGATAGCATTTCGCGCATACCCGGGCCGCCTGCGGGGCCTTCATTGCGGATGACCAGCACTTCGCCTTCTTCGTATTTGCGGGCTTTGACGGCTTCAAATGCGTCTTCTTCGCATTCAAATACACGGGCTGGGCCAACGAATGTTTGTTCTTGGGTTGCCATGCCGGCGACCTTAACAATCGCGCCTTCGGGGGCGACGTTGCCTTTCAGGCCAACAACACCGCCGGTTTTTGTGATCGGGTTTTCGACGGAATAGATGACTTTGTTGTCAGCTTCGCCTTTGATCATGTCCAGCTCTTCGCCCATGGTCCGGCCTGTTGCGGTCATGCAGTCTTCGTGGATCAGACCTGCCTTGCGCAATTCTTTCAGAACAACGGGAACACCGCCGGCCTCGTAAAGGTCTTTGGCAACATATTGTCCACCCGGCTTGAGGTCTACAAAATAAGGGGTGTCGTGGAAAATGTCGCAAACATCGAACAGGTCGAAATCAATGCCGGCTTCGTGCGCGATTGCGGGCAGGTGCAGACCTGCGTTGGTGGACCCGCCAGTACAGGCAACAACACGGGCCGCATTTTCCAGCGATTTGCGGGTGACAATGTCACGTGCGCGGATGTTTTTGGCGATCAGGTTCATGACGGCCTGACCGGACGCCTCACCATATTGGTCGCGGCTTTCATAGGGGGCAGGGGCGCCGGATGAATTCATCAGTGCAAGACCGATGGCTTCGGACACGCAAGCCATTGTGTTGGCGGTAAACTGACCACCACAGGCACCCGCAGACGGGCAGGCGACACGTTCCAGAATTTCAAGCTCGGCATCCGACATATTGCCCGCTTGGTGCTGGCCAACAGCCTCGAACACGTCCTGCACGGTGACGTCTTTGCCATTTAACCGGCCCGGAAGGATCGACCCGCCATAGATGAACACGGACGGCGTGTTCAAACGCACCATCGCCATCATCATGCCGGGCAGGGATTTGTCACAGCCCGCAAGACCCACAATCGCGTCATAGCAGTGGCCGCGCATGGTGAGTTCAACAGTGTCGGCAATCGCTTCGCGCGATGCCAGCGACGACCGCATGCCTTCGTGGCCCATCGCGATGCCGTCTGTGACAGTGATGGTGGTGAATTCGCGCGGCGTGCCATTGGCGGCCTTGACGCCCAGTTTCACAGCTTGCGCCTGACGGTTCAGGGAAATGTTACAGGGCGCGGCTTCGTTCCAGCAGGTCGCAACGCCAACGAATGGCTGCGCAATATCGTCTTCGTCCAGACCCATCGCATAGAAATACGACCGGTGCGGCGCGCGGCTTGGGCCTTCGGTGACGTGGCGGCTGGGTAGGTTGGTTTTGTCGGCTTTGCCTTTAAGCATTGGCTTATCTCCCGGGAACAGTTGCGCAAGGTCTAAAAGTTGGGCGCGGGTGACGCAAGTTAGAACTGCGCTTGCAGGCCCGTAGATGCGCGGCCTAATGTCCCGCATGTCTGACCCTTACCCGCATCACCGAGCATTTTTCCAACCCGCCGCCCGCGCGCCACAACTGTGGCGTGTGGTGCTTGTGGTGGTCGGCTTTGAGCTGATTTTTGCACTATCGTCCGATATCACATTTGTGTTTTTGACAGGTCTCGAGGCACAAGAGGCATATATCACATGGGTTTCGGCCTTTGGGACGTTGCTGCAATTCTTGACCTTCGGGATCGGCGGGGCCGGATTGGTGATGTTGGTGAACCTGATGCACGGTCGCGGGTTCTGGTCGCTTATCGGGCCAAAGCACGCGACAAGGCAGGACCTTATCGCGGTCGGGCTGGCTGTTGCGGCCGTTTTGGGCGCGCAAGAGTTGTTGCCGCCATGGTACGACCTGAGCATCGCGCAGATGCGCGGCTTTGCGGGTTGGGTGCTGCTGATTCCAATCACTTTGGCGGTGCTCTTGGTGCAGGTCGGCACCGAAGAGCTGATGTTTCGCGGCTATCTACAGCAGCAGCTTGCCTGCCTGTCGCGGCGGCGTTGGGTGTGGATGGGTATCCCGTCGGTTTTGTTCGGATCATTGCACTACTGGAACGGACAAGGGCCCGCCGAAGGGGCGATCTGGGCGCTATGGGCAACCATGCTCGGGGTGGCTTGCGCCGATCTGACCGCGCGCGCGGGCAATTTGGGGCCGGCAATCGGGCTGCATCTGGCAAATAATGCCTTTGCGATTCTGCTTTATGCCATTGCCGGCTGGCCAGGCAGCGGGGTTGCGCTGTTCTTGTTCCCCTACGAGGACCCCGCGATCTATAGCGACGGGCTGGAGGCGCTTGCCACGCCTGCGACAGCTTGGCTTGTCGCGCTGCGCGGCCTGTCCGTATTTGTCATGTGGCTCGCCGCAAGGATCGCAATACGGCGGTGACATGCCTGCCGTTTTGCGCGGCATTGATTGCATTTCGTGACGCCCCGTCATATTTGAGAGAGAACACTTTAAAAGGCGCGCAAATGAACTGGATCACCAACTACGTCCGTCCGACAATCAATTCGCTGTTTTCGCGCCGCGAGGTGCCGGAAAACCTGTGGACGAAGTGCACAGAGTGCGGAACCATGCTGTTTCACCGCGAACTGGCGGATAATCTGAATGTGTGCACCAATTGCGATCACCACATGGCGATTTCCGCGCGTGATCGTCTGGTGTCGATGTTTGACGGCGGCGTCTATGTCGAGGTCGCGGTGCCCGAACCCGTCGCGGACCCGCTGCATTTCCGCGATCAGAAGAAATACACGGATCGTATCAAGGAAGCGCGCAAAAAGACCGGCGAAAAAGATGCAATGCTGGTCGCCGAAGGTGAAATGGGCCGCACCCCCGTTGTGGTGGCTGTGCAGGACTTTTCGTTCATGGGCGGTTCTATGTCGATGTATGTCGGCAATGCGATTGTGGCCGCGGCTGAACGCGCGATTGAACTTGGCCGCCCGCTGATCCTGTTTTCGGCAGCAGGTGGCGCGCGGATGCAAGAAGGTATTCTTGGCCTGATGCAAATGCCGCGCACGACGATTGCGGTCCAGATGCTCAAAGAGGCAGGGCTGCCCTATATTGTGGTGCTGACCCATCCGACCACGGGCGGTGTGACCGCGTCCTATGCGATGTTGGGCGATGTGCAGATTGCGGAACCCAATGCGCTGATCGGCTTTGCCGGTGCGCGCGTGATCGAACAGACTATCGGTGAAAAACTGCCCGAAGGGTTCCAGCGCGCCGAATACCTGCTGGACCACGGCATGCTGGACCGCGTCACCAAGCGCCCTGAACTCAAGGATGAACTTGTGACCATCGTGCGGATGCTGATGGGTCTGGAGGCGCCGATCAAAGGTGATCTGCCAGCCCCTGAGGCCGCGCCCGAAGCAAAGCCCGCGGACCCCGCCAAGTGAGCAGCGGATCTGATGTGATCCTGAACCGGATGATGGCCTTGCACCCCAAGGTCATTGATCTGACGCTCGACCGCGTTTGGACCCTGCTGGATAAGCTGGGCAATCCTCATGAAAACCTGCCGCCCGTCATCCATCTGGCGGGCACTAACGGCAAAGGATCGACCCAAGCGATGATCCGCGCGGGGCTAGAGGCGGGCGGATCATCTGTCCACGCCTATACCTCGCCACATCTGGCGCGGTTCCACGAACGGATCAGGCTTGCAGGTGAACTGATTACCGAAGACGCGCTGACAGCCGTGCTGGACCAATGTTACCGCGTTAACGGCACTGACCCGATCACCTATTTTGAAATCACGACCGTCGCGGGCCTTCTGGCCTTTGCGCAGACGCCCGCAGATTACACCTTGCTCGAGGTTGGGCTCGGCGGGCGTTTGGATGCGACCAATGTGATTGAGCGCCCTGCGGCGACCGTGATCACCCCCGTTGATTTGGACCACCAGCAGTTTTTGGGCGATACGCTGGCAGAAATTGCGGGCGAAAAGGCGGGGATCATCAAGCGCGGCGTGCCTTGCGTTGTTGGCCCGCAACACGCAGAAAGCATGGATGTAATCGAAGCCGTCGCCGCGCGCTTGGGCGCACCATTGCATGCATACGGCCAGCATTGGCATGTTCAGGCGGAACACGACAGGCTGGTTTTTCAGGATGAACGCGGGCTTTTGGACCTGCCACTGCCCAATCTGTCCGGCCCGCATCAGATCATGAACGCGGGCGCTGCAATCGCGACCCTGCGGCTGCTTGGCAAAGACGATACCGCCTGCGAGGCAGCGGTGACCCAAGCCTATTGGCCCGCGCGGATGGAGCGGCTGACAAAGGGCCCACTGGTTGATCTGGCCAGCCCCGCACAATTGTGGCTTGATGGCGGGCATAATCCGGCCGCAGGGCGCGCATTGGCGGCGGCATTGCAACAGCAAGCCGCGCGGCCAACGCATCTGATTTGCGGGATGCTCAACACCAAAGACATTGCGGGCTATCTTGCCCCGCTTGCGCAGGTGGCCGCGTCATTGACTGCCGTTTCAATTCCGGACGAACAGAATACGATCCCTGCGGATGACACGGCCAAAGCCGCGCGCGCGGTCGGAATGCCGGCCACAGTTGCAGACAGCGTCGCGGATGCAATTCGCGATATCACTGCCCGCGCGCCCGATGCGCGGATCCTTATTTGCGGCTCACTTTACCTTGCAGGCCACGTCATGCGCGAGAATGGCGCATGATCCGCGCGGGCGCCGCCATCATCGCGCTGGTCGCCAATCAGGCGCAGGCGGCAGATTTCTATTTCTGCTGGACCGGATCGAACGGCTATACGATGACCGGCCAGATGACGATCATGGATAGCGCGCTGAACCAGCCGTTGATTGATGAAACCAGCGTGACGCGGTTCAAAATTGCCGGTTACCAAGAAGGCACGCTTTTGGGGAAATGGGATATGGCGCGGCGCACAGCCAGCACAAGCTGGATGCTGCGCTATGACCCGCAGCGCGAGGTTTTCGTCACTCCCGGCGATCTGGGGCTTGGGGTGACGCAGGCATGGAACGCGGGCGGTGACGCCGATGACTGCGGCAATCCGGGGTTCGGGTTCAACCTTGGCAATTACGCGCAGGATTTTTGTCTCAACGGTGTCTGGCTCGAAGAAAGCGGCATGCCCCCCGATACCCCGTTTCTGGTTAGCCCAGTGCCGATTGATCCCTATTGCCGGACTTACGAACCGGTCAGTTAATGCCGACGCGCGAATCACTCACTTGACTGCGAATCACTTCGTCGCGTAGTGTCGCTCTAAACGCGGAACGTCATACGTAATAGGCGTAGCGGAGCAGTCTTGGCAGGGCAAGCGGGCGGGCCGATATGGCCTGTCTTCTTGTGCCAGCAGCAAGGTTTACCCGCGACAGTTTGCACCGATTTACCAACCTCACGAGGACGTGTTTGCAAGCCTGCGCAGGGCGGCATAGGCTGTGTAGGAAACTCCAATAAGGTCTATTTGAATCTTGCTCAAACCTGTCTTTTTTGTCGCCCTCACCCTGACCAGCTTTTTGTCGCCGCACGGGGCCTTGCACGCCGAACCTGATGCTGGCGCATATCTGGCTGGCAGGCAGGCCGTGTTTGACAGCGATTTTACAACCAGTGCGCGTTATCTGGCCAAAGGTCTGCTTGCCGATCCAAGCAATGAAGCCTTGCTGGAACTCAGCATGACGGCCAATGTCGCGCTTGGTTTGATGGAGGCGGCAGCGCCACCCGCGCAGGCTATGGCTGACTTGGGGTTACCCAGTCAGGTTGCGCATATTGTGTTACAGGTCGCTGATATCAAAGAACATAATTGGGACGGGGTATTTCTGGCGCTGGAACAGGGCCGCGGCATTAGCCCGCTAATCGACGGCATTGCACAGGCTTGGGCACATCTGGGGCAGGGCGATATGGGCAAGGCAAGCGCCGCGTTTGACCGTGTCATTGCTACGGACGGGCTTGCGATCTATGGCATGACCCACAAGGCCTATGCGCTGGCGACCGTCGGCGATTTTGAAGGCGCAGAGGCGGTTTTTACGTCTCGGGTCGCGGGCGGCATGCGTTATAACCGCAATAGCGGCATCGCGCATATCCAGATCCTGAGCCAGCTGGACCGCAATGATGACGCATTAAAGATGCTTGCGCTGATCTTTGGCACCAATCTGGATCCCGAACTGGCGCAGATGCACAGCCTTCTCTCGCAGGGGGAATCGCTGGCCTATGATGCGGTGGCCACGCCGCAACAAGGGATCGCAGAGGTTTACCATGTTACTGCAGGCGCTGTGCAGGGTGATGCGCCCGATGCCTATACATTGATGTTCGCGCGCGCCGCGCATGATCTGTGGCCCGAAAACTCGGCCGCCACATTGATGACCGCAAGCTTGCTTGAAAACCTTGAACAATACGAACTGTCAAACGCTGTCTATACAAGTGTCGCGCGCGAAGACCCTGCATTTTATGCGGCCGAACTGGGACGCGCGGATGTGTTGCAGGCTGGCGGGCGCATTGATGCCGCGATCGAGGTGTTAGACGCGTTGTCGCGCAGCCACCCCGATATGCCAGAGGTCTTTGCCAACCTTGGCGACACATTGCGCCAGAACAGCCAGTACCGCGAAGCAATCACGGCCTATACACGCGCGCTTGATCTTTACCCTGATGATAGTCCGGCCAAATGGTTCATCTATTATACGCGCGGCATTTGTGGCCACCAAACCGATGATTGGCCCGCCGCCGAAGCCGATTTTCGCGCGGCCCTTGCGTTGCAACCCGATCACCCGCAGGTGCTGAACTATCTGGGTTATTCGCTTGTCGAACGCGGTGAAAAACTGGACGAGGCGCTGGGCATGCTGGAAACAGCCGCAGATGCGCGACCCGACAGCGGGGCGATCATCGACAGCCTTGGCTGGGTGCTTTTCCAGCTGCGCCGCTATGAAGAGGCGGTTGGCCTGCTTGAAAGCGCGGCAGAGCTTGAGCCCGTGGATCCGGTGGTGAACGACCATTTGGGCGATGTCTATTGGGCGGTTGGCCGCACCATCGAGGCCAGGTTCCAATGGCATCGTGCCTTGTCGCTCAACCCGAGCGAAACGGATGCCGCGCGCATCCGTGACAAGCTGGACAGGGGGCTGGATCTGGTGCTGATTGACGAAGGCCTTGCGCCTGTGCGGGTGGCCAGTGGCAACGATTAAGGCCATCGCCCCCGCCAAGGTGAACCTGACCTTACATGTCACGGGTCAGCGTGCGGACGGGTTTCATCTGCTGGATAGTCTGGTGGTTTTTGCAGGGGTGAGCGACCGGCTTGGCGCGACAATTGCGCAAGATATGTCGCTTTGCGTGAACGGCCCGTTTTCGTCGGGGGTTCCGGCCGATGACAGCAATCTGATGATACGGGCGGCGCAACTTCTTCGGCGGGTCCGCGGGGTGATTGACGGCGCTGCTTTGACTTTGGAAAAACATCTGCCCCATGCGGCAGGCATTGGCAGCGGATCGTCCGACGCGGCGATTACCTTGGCGATGCTGGCCGAATTATGGGGCGTGGACCCTTTGCCTGCGGGTCATCCGGCGGTGGCAGCATTGGGCGCAGATGTGCCGGTTTGCTTGATGGCGCCAAACCCGACCCGCATGTCCGGCATAGGCGAGGTTCTGACCCCGATGCCACGCTTGCCGGCCTGCGCGATCGTCTTGGTGCGCCCCAAGGTCGCGGTCCCAACGGCGCAGGTATTTGCGACCATGACCAATAAATCGGGTGCGCCGATGACAACGCTACCGACTGGCGTGGATTTCGACGGGTTCGTGGCATGGCTGCGTGACCAGCGCAACGACATGCAAGCCGCCGCCGCGCAAATCGCGCCTGAAATCAACGCCGTCATCGCCAAATTGAACGGGCTTCCCGGTGTCAGCTTTGCGGCTATGTCGGGGTCGGGCGCCACCTGTTTTGGTTTGGTCAGGGACATGGCAACCGCGCGCCATGTGGCGCGGATCGTGCAGGTATCGCAGATGGATTGGTGGGTCGCGCCCGCCGAGGTTTTAGGCACGCAGCAGGTGTTCTAGGACAGGCCCAAAGCATCTGCAATTTGGCCCATTGTGGTCACGGGCATGGCCCCCGTATCCCCGATACGCGCCGGATCACCGTCTGCCACATAGCCAAAGCAGCGCATGCCCGCAGCCTTTGCCGCCAGAAAACCGGCGGGCATATCGTCGATCATCACGGCTTCCTCTGGGGTGACCCCGTGGTCTGCCAAGATCTTTTGCAACATATCGGGTTTGGGTTTCGGGCCGTGGTCATGGCCGGAATAGATGCGCCCCGCAAACAGATCAAACAGGCCCGAAGGGGTCAGGCTGATTTGCATCTTTGCGACGGGGCCATTTGACGCAATCGCGCGTTTGATCCCCTTGCGGTCCAGCGCATGGATCAGGTCAATCACGCCTGCAATAACGGGCACGCCCTTGCGCAGGGCTGCAAAGACTTCTTCATAAAGGTCGGCTTCCCAAGTGGCGGGCAAGGTGGCGCCAAGGCGGGTCGCTTCTTGGCCGACGCCCGCAATTGTGCCGCCCGCGAACATGCGGTGGATCTCTTGCGGGGCGATGTTCAGGCCGAACCGCGCCAGATTGTCCGAAATCACCCGATCGGTTGTGGGTTCGGTGTCGACCAATACGCCGTCACAGTCGAAAATTACCAATTCAGGGGTCATGTGTTTGCCTCTAGGAATGTGATCCAGCTGTCGCCATAGCGGCGCTGGTCGCGTGTTAAAAATCCGGGTGGGGCGATTTGCGCGCTACTTTCTTCCCAAACGATCAGCGCGCCAGGCGCGATCCATCCGGCAGCATTGGCAGCGGCAAGCGCCTTGCCGCCTAGGCCCTGCCCGTAAGGCGGGTCCAGAAACACCAGCCCGCAAGGCGTGCCTTCAGGCAATTGCGCAACATCCGCGCTGATCAGTCTGGTTTCCGCTTGTCTGCGCAGTTTCGCGATGTTGTCGCGGATCAGCTTTTGTGCCACGCGGCCATTATCGACAAATGTCGCATGCGCGGCCCCGCGCGATAGCGCCTCAAGACCCAAGGCACCTGTGCCCGCAAACAGATCAAGCGCGTGCACCCCGTTGATCGGATCACCAAAGCGCCCGCCTTGCAGCACGTTAAACAGGCTTTCACGGATACGGTCGGTGGTCGGGCGTAAATGCGCGGCTGCGTCCCCTGTGCCGACATCCGCCAATTGGGTGCCACGATGTGCGCCAGCAACAATCCTCATGGTTTAAGCAGCGCCTTCATATCGGTGGCGGGGTCAGTGATTTGGGCGGGCGTCGGGCTGCGCCCTGCCTCGATCAATCGCTTGCCGATCATGTAGTTGCGCGGATCGTTCATCGCGTCGACCGCCAACAGTTGTGCGCCCTTGAAATACCAGTTTGATTGCACGCCCGGTGCGTCGCCCATGCGGGTGTAAACATCCGTATAGCCCGTATTCAGCCCCGCGATTTGCAGCTTGCAATCATATTGATCCGACCAGAACCATGGTTTTGGCAGATATGGCTGATCCGCACCCATGATATTGCGCGCGATGGCTTCGGCCTGATCAATGGCGTTGCCGACGCTTTCAAGCCTGATGCGGTCGCCGTGAAACAGGCAGGACGCGCAATCGCCAGCCGCCCAGATATGCGGGTCGGAGGTGCGCCCGTGGCTGTCGGTTGTGATGCCGTTCTCAACCGCAATCCCCGCAGATTCCGCAAGGATCGTCGCAGGGCTGATGCCGACGCCGACCACTGCGAAATCAATGGCAATCTCTGATCCATCGGTCAGCCGCGCGCCCGTGACGTGATCATCGCCCAGCAGGCGATCAAGCCCCACGCCTTCGCGGATATCAACGCCATGCGATTGGTGCAGGGCGCGGAAATAGTCCGATGTCTGCGGTGCGGCGACCCGTTGCAAAATGCGGTCGGCCATTTCCACAAGCGTGACCTTCAGCCCGCGTTTGGCAGCAACAGCGGCGGCCTCAAGCCCGATATAGCCACCGCCAATGATCAGCACATGCCTATATGCTACCAATGCCGGAGCCATCGCATCCGCATCGTCAAGATCGCGCATCGCGTAAACACCATCGAGCATGCCACCGATGTCGGCCGGCAACATGCGCGGATGTGCGCCGACAGTTAGCGCCAGTTCATCGTAGGTCACGACAGTGTTATCTGACAGGGTGACGGACTTGGCGGATGGGTCAATCGCGACAACGCGGGTGCCAAGACGCAGCGAAATGCGCTGGTCCTTGTAAAATTCCGCGGGGCGCAGATAAAGCCGTTCTTTGGACATATCCCCAAGCAAATAGGCCTTTGACAGCGGCGGGCGCTGGTAGGGCGGCACAGGCTCCGCGCCGATCAGCGTGATATCCCCGTCAAACCCGTCGCCGCGCAATTTCGCAGCCAAAGCAGCACCCGCCTGGCCTGCACCGACGATGACGACATGTGTCATGCTGATCTCCTTGGGGTGAACCTACTTGTTTCAGGCCCATCTATATGGGAACCATCGCGGGAAACAAACACGAAGGGGCAAAAAACGATGACAATTAAAACAGGTGACACGCTACCAGAAGCCACATTGCTGGTGATGGGTGACAACGGACCAGAGCCCGTCGCGCTCGGGGACAAGCTAAAGGGCCGCAAAGTGGTGATTTTTGGCTTGCCGGGCGCATATACCGGCACGTGTTCCACAGCACATGTGCCAAGCTTCATGGTGACCTATGATGAATTCAAGGCCAAAGGTGTCGATGAAATTATCTGCGTCGCGGTCAATGATCCGTTTGTGATGAAAGCATGGGGCGAAGCCACGCGCGCCACAGATGTTGGCATTACCATGTTGGGCGATGCGCATTCAGAATTCACCACGGCAATCGGCATGGAGTTCAGCGCCCCACCCGCAGGGTTTATCAACCGGTCAAAGCGTTATGCGATGTTGGTTGATAATGGTGTGGTCAGTATTTTGAACGCCGAAGCCAATCCGGGCGAATGCGAAATCTCGGCGGGTGAAACCCTGCTCGAGGCAATGTCCTAGGCAGTGCGGGCGGCGCAATTTTCGCCGCCCCAATTTGCTAGGCTTTTGCCTGCACAATCATTTGGGTCGGGAACGGAATATCGATCCCGGCCTGATCCAGCGCTTCTTTGACCTGACGTTTCATATCGGCCTGAAACTGGAACAGATCGCCACGGTCACACCAGACGCGCACCAGAAAATCGACCGAACTGTCGCCAAGATTATTGACCTGAATAAACGGCTCTGGATCAGCCTTTGCGCGCGGATCGGCAAGGATCGTGTCGCGGATCACCTGTTCTGCGGTTTTCAGGTTCGCACCATAGCCCACCCCGAAAACCCATTCCGCACGGCGGGTTTCATAGATGGAATAGTTTACGATCGTATTGCCCCAGACTTGGGCGTTGGGGATGATGATCTGCACATTCGCAGGCGATGCCAGTTCGATAAAGTTCAGCGTCACGTTTTGCACGGTGCCCATCTGCCCCGAGACTTCGACAAAATCGCCGATCTTCACAGGCCGGAAAAACACGATCATCACGCCTGCAGCAACGTTTGACAGTGTTCCCTGTAGCGCCAGACCAATGGCCAAACCGGCTGCACCGATGACGGCAACAAAGGATGTTGTCTGCACGCCGAATGTGTTCAGCACAAAAAGAAAGGCAAAGCCCACGACAATATAGCGGGTGATATTGCCAAGGAAATTGAACAAGGTGATATCAAGATGCGGGTTTGACAGGCCCAGCCGCACCAGCCGTTTGCGCAGCCAGCCGCCAATCACAAAGCCAGCAACCAAAATCATGATCGCGGCAATGACGTTCCCGAAGATTGACGCAAGAAATTCCAGCGTCAGCAAATCGCCAATCGTATTTCCATCCCAAATGACGGTGTTCAGCAGCTTATCCAATTGTGCCCCCTGCAAGTTTGTCCAGTTTATCGCCCAGCTTGGCATCCAGCGCCGATAGACCACCTGCATCATGCGTGGTCAACGTAACCACAACGGTTTTATAGATATTTGTCCATTCGGGGTGGTGGTTCCACTTTTCTGCCCAGATGGCGGCGCGGGTCATAAAGCCAAAGGCATCAATGAAATTGGCAAACTGATAGGTCTTTGTGATGGCGTCGCGCCCGTCGGTCAGCGTCCAGCCAGCGGCAAAAAGCGGTGCAAACATGGTTTCGCGGGTTTCATCGGTCATTGTTGTTCCCCTTTTGACAGTCGTTTGAACGGGCCATAGGTGGTCAGGACTTCGATTTCATGATCAATCGCTGCGCGTTCCGCATCAAGGTATTTCGCGACCGCGTCCCGAAACCCGCGATCACCGAACCAATGCAGCGAATGTGTCGCTACGGGCAGATAACCGCGCGCGAGTTTATGTTCGCCTTGGGCGCCCGCCTCGACCCGTTGCAATCCGTGCCGGATCGCAAATGCGATGGCCTGATAATAACAGATTTCAAAATGCAGGCAGGGGTGATGTTCGGTGCAGCCCCAATATCGCCCGAAAAGCGTATCACGCCCGATAAAATTCAGCGCCCCCGCAACCGCCCGCCCGTCGCGGACCGCGAAAACCAGTAGCATATCATCGCGCAGGGTTTGCTGCGCACAGTCAAAAAACGCGCGGGTCAGATAGGGCGTGCCCCATTTGCGGTTTCCGGTATCTTGGTAGAATTCCCAAAACGCATCCCAATGGGCAGGCTGGATCTGGTCGCCGGTCAGGCTGATAATCTCGCCGCCGAAGGCTTGGGCTTGCGCGCGTTCCTTGCGGATATTCTTGCGCTTGCGGCTGGACAGGGTGGCAAGAAATGCATCGAAATCAGCGTAACTGTCGTTGACCCAATGATACTGCTGGCCGATCCGTGCTTGCAGGCCCATTTGCGCGCCGGCGATAGCTTCTGCCTCGGTGCAGAATGTGGCGTGCAGCGATGACAATTCATTGTCGGCGGCGATCTGGATTGCGCCTTGGATCAGTGCGGACATGCCTATGGTTTCAAACCCCGGACGGGTCAGAAACCTGCGGCCCGTTGCGGGTGTGAATGGCACCGCGATTTGCAGTTTCGGATAATACCGCCCGCCAGCGTTTTCATAGGCCTGCGCCCAGTTGTGATCAAAGATATATTCGCCCTGACTGTGGCCTTTGGCATAAAGTGGGGCGGCGGCGATCATTTTCCCGTCTTGATGTGCGGTCAGATAGCGTGGCTGCCAGCCGCTGCCCGCGCCCACCGATCCGCTGTCTTCAAGCGCGCGCAAAAACCGGTATGTTGTGAACGGATCGTATGGCCGCCCCGATGCAGCCTCGGGGCAGGCAACGGCATCCCAGTCGGCGGCGTCAATGCTGGCAAGGCTGGGGTGCGCTGCGATTTCGATCGGGGTGTTGGTCATGCGACTAGATTTGGGGTTGCGCGGCTCTTGGTCAAGCGCGGTAACCTTCGAAGGTCACATTTTCCGCAACTTCGCGCGCCTTTGCTTCGGCGGCGGGCGACCGGATGGTCCAGCATAACACGCGTGCACCTAGCGATTTCAGTGCGGCCACGCGTGGACGGTCCAGATCATCAAATTCATGGCTGATAAAACAGGCGCCAGTGCGGTCGTAATCGGGAATATCGCGCAGTTTGTCACGGCGGGCGGCGGGGACTTCGGGCCAGAATTCGGCCAGATAGCTGGATGTCGTGATCCCGCGCGGGATATGCGGGGCAAGCAGCGCCATCGCCGCGACGCTATGCGGATTGAACGACATCACTGCGACATCGCCCGTATAGCTGGCCAGCGCTTTGGCGGTGGCTTGCTCAAGGGGGCCGACGTTCGGGCCCATCTCGCCATCCTGGTCCTTGATCTCGATGAGTAGCGGCACCTGCCCGTCAACAATCGCAAGCACCTCTGGCAGGGTCGGGATTGTGCCCGCGTCATCGGTCAGCGGGATTTGCACCAGTTCTGCCAGATCGCGCGCGCGCACGGGGCCGGTTTGTGCGGTCAGCCGGTCAAGCAAATCGTCGTGAAAAACCACCGCATGCCCGTCGCGCGATAATTGCACGTCAATTTCAATGCCATAGCCGGCATCAATTGCGGCCTTAATCGACGCAAGGCTGTTTTCAACGCGGCCATTGGCGCGGTCGTGCAGCGCGCGGTGAGTGATCGGGCGGGCGAAAAACGAGGCGGGCAGGGTCATTTGATTTGAAAAATCGCTTCGATTTCGACGGCGACGCCCAGCGGCAGGCTGGCCGCACTGACCGCTGACCGCGCGTGACGACCGGCATCGCCAAGTGCTGCGACCATAAAGTCTGACGCGCCGTTGATCACCTTGGGCTGGTCGGTGAAATCGGCGGTTGAATTGACAAAACCCACAAGTTTCACCACCCGCACAAGCCTGTCAATATCGCCGCCACAGGCGGCTTTTAGCTGTGCCAGCAGGCTGATTGCGCAGGCTTTGGCGGCATCAGCGCCTGCGTCCACATCAAGATCGGCCCCGAGTTTGCCAGTGATCAAACCGTTCACATCAGCCGAGATCTGGCCGGACACGTAAACCATATTGCCGCTCACGACATAGGGCACGTAATTGGCCGCGGGCGCAGGTGCATCATGCAGTGCCACACCCAATTCGGCCAGTTTGGTTTCAATCGCGCTCATCGGAATCTCCTGCTGTTTTGTCGGACGCTATCGGGCAAACGGGTCGCGTGCAATCAGGTCTCGCGGAATGCTTTGGCAAAATAATCTGCAAGCGGTTTGAGTAGATAGGCCATGGGGCTGCGGTCGGCGGTGCGGATGAAGGCCTCGACCGGCATGCCGGGGATCAGGGTCATATCGGCGGGCAGGCGGTCCATTTCGCCGGCGTTCAATTGCACTTCGGCGCGGTAGAACGAAACGCCTGAAGTTTCGTTCTGGAACGCATCAGCCGAAACTTGGGTGACCTTGCCAAAAAGTTCAGGCGTGCGGCTGCGATCAAAGGCGGAAAACCGCAGCGTGACGTCTTGGCCGACATAAATCTGGTCAACATCTTGCACGCTGACTTGTGTCGCGATGACCAGCGGGCGGTCTTGGGGGATGAGGAACAACACAGGATCAGCGGCGCGGATCACCGATTGTTCGGCAAATACCTGCATCCCGTAAACCACGCCCGACACGGGCGCGCGCACATCCAGACGGTCCAGCTGCCGGACAAGAGTGCGCCGCCGTTCCGCCAGTTCAAGCTGGTTATACTGCAAATCGCGCAGGCGGGTAATCGCCTCTTCGCGGCGGGTGGTGCCCAAACCAAGGATCTGCAAATCAATCTCGGTGATCCGTTCGGCGGCCTGCGCGGCCTGCGCGGATAAATCGCCCATTGTGCCCAAAAGGCTCGCTTCTTCGCGCTGGAGCGCAAGCACCCGACTGGCCTGCGCAAGACCACGGTCAAGCAAGCTTTGCTGATCGGCGAGTTCGCGCGCGATCAGGCTGCGTTGTGTGGCCAGCGCGGATTGCTGCGCGGTGATCCCGTTGATCTGGCTTGCGATCTGGGCGCGTTGTTGGTTCAGCTGTTCAATCGCACTTTGGTTCGAAGCGCGCCGCGCCGCAAACAGCCGGTTTTGTCCGGCGATCAGTTCTGCGGCTTCGGGTGTGCCCGCGTCGGTCAGGGTCGCGTCAAAGGTCAGCGTGTCGGCGTCGTCGCGCTCTGCCTCTAGCCGGGCGCGGCGGGCAAGGATTTCGAACAATTGTCCTTCGACAACGGCGCGTTCCGATTGCAGTTCGGTTGCGTCAAGCCGGATTAAAAGGTCGCCTGCTGCAACGGTGTCGCCCTCATCCACCAGAATTTCTGATACGACCCCGCCGTCGGGATGCTGCACAACCTGACGGTTGCGGTCGACCTCGATCTGGCCGCTGGTCACAACCGCGCCGGTGATCTGTGCAAACACGGCCCATGTCCCAAAGCCGCCGACAAGGATAATTAGCGTCAGTACGCCCGCCCACAAAAGCCGCTTTGCCGACCAGCTGTTTTGCACCTGTACTGTCATGATACGCCTCCGGCTTTGCCGCTTGCGCG
This sequence comes from Yoonia tamlensis, assembly GCF_900115105.1. Lineage (GTDB taxonomy): Bacteria > Pseudomonadota > Alphaproteobacteria > Rhodobacterales > Rhodobacteraceae > Yoonia > Yoonia tamlensis. The sequence goes on along the minus strand of NZ_FOYP01000003.1, from coordinate 131,793 downwards.
CTGGATTTCACCGTGGTTCTTGACCAGTTCGGCCATCACCGCATCTTTTGGGCCGAATGCGCGTCGCGTGCCGTTTTCAATCACCAAAAGCGCGTCGCATTCCTGAATCGCGGCGGGGCGGTGCGCCATGATGAACACGATTGCCCCTTCGGATTTGAGCGTCTTGATCGCTTGGTTCAAGGCGATGGACCCAGCATTGTCGAGGTTCGAATTCGGCTCGTCCAGCACCAGCACAACCGGATCTCCATATAGGGCGCGCGCCAGTCCGATCCGCTGGATCTGTCCGCCCGACAGGCGCCCGCCATTGGCCGTTACACGCGTGTCATAACCATCAGGCAGCCGCAAAATCATGTCGTGGGCGGCGGATTTCTGTGCGGCTTTGACAACGGCGGCATCATCCGGCTGCAACGCCATGCGGGCGATATTTTCCTTGATCGTGCCGTCAAAAAGCTGCACCCGCTGCGGCAGATAGCCAATATATTGGCCCAATATGTCAGGGTCATATTGTTCAAGCGCAGCCCCATCAAGCCGCACCTTGCCAGTCGCCGGTTGCCAAACACCCGTCAGCACCCGCGCAAGCGTGGATTTGCCCGCGCCAGAATTACCGATCACACCGACGGCTTGGCCGGGGTTGACCTCAAAGCTCATCACGCGCAGTGCGGGTAGGGCTTCGCCGGGCGGGACAACGGTGACCTGTTCAACCCGCAAATGCGCCTTGGGTTTGGGTAGGGCGGTACGTGGCGCTTCGGCGGGTACTTCGCTAAGCAGGACCGACAGGTTCTTCCAGCCCGCGCGCCCACTTTGGAACACGGCCCATTGGCCGACGATCAGCTCGACCGGTGCCAACCCGCGCCCAAGCAGGATAGATCCCGCGATCATCGCCCCCGGCGACAGCTGGTTGTTCAATACCAGATAGGCACCAAGCCCGAGCATCGCCGACTGCAAGAACAGGCGGAAGGTTCTGGTCATGGCGGTAAATGTGCCCGATGTATCCGCCGCCGCGATCGACGCCTCGAGCGATTTGCCGCGCGCCCCCTGCCAGCGCCCGAAGGCCGCGCCGCGCATGCCCAGCGAATGGACCATTTCGCTTTCCTGACGGATCTGGTTGCCCAGTTGATCGGCGGCAAACCGCGCCGCATGGGCCGTGCCCAGCGGTCTGCGGCTGCTAATCTGGTTCATCACCGCCACGCTCACCAATATCGCGGCCCCCGCCAGCGCGAGAAATCCCATCAGCGGATGGAAGATGAAAATACCGATAAAAAACAGCGGCGCCCATGGCAGATCAAACAGCGCCATCAATGCGGGCGATGTGATCATGCGCTGCACAGCTTCGAGATCGCGCAAACCTGTGGCGGCCTCGCGCGGTGCGCGCGCAAGCGTTGTGGCCTGCAACACGGCTGCAAATACAGGGCGGTCAAGCTGCGCCTGAAGCCGTGCGCCTACGCGGGCCATGATCCGGCCACGCACATAGTCCAATATCCCCATCATCCCGTAAAGAAACGCAACCAGCGCAGAAAGCGCGATCAATGTCTCGAGCGAGCGCGAGCTAAGCACCCTGTCATAGACATTGAGCATATAAAGCGGCCCTGTCAGCATCAGCAGGTTTACAAAAAAGCTGAAAATCGCAACCGCCCAATACAGCGCGCGGCTGGATCGCCGTGCGGTGCGCAGTTGGGACAGACCTTTGGCATTGGCGGGCATCAAAATATCCTTGCTGACGCAGGTTTTGCGCAGCCTATAGCAAAACACAAGAGGGTTAACCTGCAATCTACGCCTGTGAAAAATTGCCTGACAGCTATTTTGCAGATTGATCAGCCTCTAATTCCCGTTAGCATTAGGGCATGACATATTTTCCCAAAATCGTTCTTGCGCTGCTTGCTCCCAATCTTGCGTTTGCCGACCCGTTTGACGGGATATACAAACAAACCGCCCATTCGGAATGTGCGCTTGTCGGAACGGATGGCGGTTCTCTCGAAATCAGAGAGGACATTTTTTATGGCGTCGAAATGCAGTGCCGGATGATCAACCCCGTTGATATCGAAGATATGGATGCCATGATTTACCAAATGGAATGCTCGGGCGAAGGGCAGACATGGTCCGAGCGGGCGATCTTGATGAATGATGCCGAGGCCCCCGGCATCATCATGATCTGGAACGGCTATGCATTCCGCTATGCGCGGTGCGAAGACGACGAGTATTAATTCCCGATAATTGAATCCAGCAGGTTCAGGATATCCTGATCCAGCACCTCGCCGCCCTGACTTTGCAATAGTCCGGAATCAGCGGGGCGCTGCGGAATTGTCATTGGCAACGGGGTGGGGGTCTTGTCGGCCAGCACACGGGTCATGGTTTCGCGCCAGATCGTTGCCGGCAGCCCGCCACCGGTTACACCGCTAAGCGGGCGGTTATCGTCATACCCTATCCAGACACCGGTCACATAATCGCCGGTAAAGGCAATAAACCATGCGTCACGCGATCCTTGGGTGGTGCCGGATTTGCCGGCAATTTCCCATCCATCAATCCGCGCGCGCCGCCCAGTGCCTTCTTCGACAACTTTGGTCATCATCCATGTCAACTGGCGGGCCGCGTCCTGACTGATGATCCGTTCACCAATACCGGCACTTTGGGAATCCATGAGCGATTCATTGTCGCCCCGAATGCGCAGATCAACCAACCCGTAGGGCGTCACCTGCGATCCGCCGTTCAGGATGCCCGCATAGGCACCGGTCATATCCAACAGGGTGCTTTCCGATACGCCAAGCGCAAGGGCGGGACCCGCAGCCAGATCGCCGTTCAACCCGAAACCGTTGGCAACATTGCGCACCAGTTCGCGGCCGATGTCCTCGGACAGAAGAATTGCGGGGATGTTGCGGCTTTCGGCAAGCGCTTGGATCAGCGTGACGGGACCTTTGAACTCGCGGTCATAGTTTTCGGGGCACCAATCGCCAGCGCCGCGCCTGCTCCAACAGGTGCGCGCATCGTCGATCATGGCATAGGGCGACATGCCCAGATCAAGGGCGGCCGCAAATATAAACGGCTTGAATGAAGAACCGGTTTGCCGGTTGGCTTGGGTTGCGCGGTTGAACGCACCTGTTTCGCCGATATTGCGGCCGCCGACCATGGCGCGCACGGCCCCGTCTGCGGACATCACAACAATCGCCGCTTGGGCCTCGGACCCTTCGCGCACGTCGTTTTCAAACACAGAGATCATCGCCTCTTCGGCGGCTGTCTGGATATCCTGGTCAAGCGTGGTGCGGATGAACACATCTTCGGTGGTGTTGCGGGTGAATGATTCCGGCCCGCTGCGCATGATCCAATCGGCAAAGAATGTCGCCGCATTGGCGCGTGCGGTATCGGACAGGGTTGCGGGGTTAACGCGGGCATCGCGGGCCTCGGCCTCGGATAGGTAGCCTTGGTCTTGCATCAGGCCGATTACCACAGATGCACGGTCTTGCGAGCGTTGCAGGTTGCTTGTGGGGGCCAAGGTGGATGGTGCAGTCAATAGACCGGCCAGCATTGCGGATTGGGCAGGGTCAAGCGCCCGCGCCGGAATACCGAAATAGCGTTGGGCCGCAGCTTCAAACCCGCGCGCGCCTGCGCCCAGATAGGCACGGTTCAAATAGATGGCGAGGATTTCATCCTTTGTATAAGCAATTTCCATCCCGACCGAAAACACGGCCTCGCGGGCCTTGCGCCAAAGTGATCCGCGGCGGCAGTCGTTTTCATAGTCGGTTTCAGATTCCCATTCATTGGGATCGAACGGGACGCCCAGACAAAGCAGTTTGGCGGTTTGTTGTGTGATTGTTGACCCACCGTGACCGGATAGGGGTCCGCGTCCTTCGCGCAGGTTGATGCGCACCGCTGAAGCGATCCCGCGCGGTGAAATGCCGAAGTGCCAGTAAAAGCGTTTGTCTTCGGTCGCGATGACGGCATTGACCAGATGGTCTGACACCGTGTCGACAGTGACCATGCCGCCGAATTGGTCGCCGCGCCATGCAAAGACTTCGCCACGGTAGTCGGTCATCGTGACCGATCCGCGCGTGCGCCCGTCGATGAGGTCTTCGACGGGGGGCATTTGCGCTGCGAAATACAGCGAAAATCCGGCAATGATTAGCCCGACAACTAGCCCGATGCGCCAAGCGAACGCCCAGATCAGGCGAAACGCCCACATGAACGGCAGCAGCATCCAGCCCAATAGCCCGCGCGGCTTGCGCCGTTTTGGCGCGGCCTTGCGGCGGGCGGCGGGTTTCGCTGGGGGCTTTTTCTTGGGGGCCGCTTTTGTAGGGTAGCGCCTATCGGCCACCAGTGGCGTCCGTCGTTTGCCGTTTCCAGTCATTGCTTGCTCGATTGGTTGTTTTACAGATTTTGCGCGACCATAACCCGAGAATCTCCAAATGTAGAGCGTCATGAGTCGCGCTTGCTGTGTTTTTATTGCGCCTGATAATTAAGCAATTGTCACAATTTGTGCAAAAATTGTGCAACTGTGCCGGTTTGGGGGGCGGTTTAACGGTGCTGTAACCTTGCCGGGACCGGCTACACGCGGTTTTTGTCCCTTTGCAAGCCACCGCTGACAGATGCGGTGCGCAATTAAATTTTGCAAGGGGACGAACGTGAAACTCATCATTGCAACAATCAAGCCGTTCAAGCTCGAGGAGGTCCGCGAGGCGCTGACCACCGTGGGTGTGCGCGGCATGATGGTGTCGGAAATCAAGGGCTTTGGCTCGCAATCCGGTCATACGGAAATCTATCGCGGCGCGGAATACGCCGTGAATTTTGTGCCTAAGGTCAAGCTCGAGGTCGTCGTGCCGGATTCAATGGCCGAAGAGGTTGTTTCAACAATCGCATCCACCGCCAAAACCGAAAAAATCGGCGACGGCAAGATTTTCGTTCTCGACGTTGAAGGCGCTGTTCGCGTGCGGACGGGCGAAACCAACGACGACGCGTTGTAAGCGCGAATTAAGGGACATAAGTTATGAAACTGAACAAATCACTTCTTGTTGGTGCGGGCCTTGCGCTTTTGCCGACATTTGCGTTGGCGCAGGATGCTGCCCCAACATTCGACGAAATCGGACCCTACCTGATGACCACCTTGCTGTTCCTTGTGGGCGGCTTTCTGGTGTTCTGGATGGCAGCCGGTTTTGCGATGCTCGAAGCCGGTCTGGTGCGTTCAAAGAACGTGACCACACAGCTGACAAAGAACATCGCGCTGTTTTCAATCGCGTCGATCATGTACTGGCTGGTTGGCTTTAACCTGATGTACCCAGGCGACGGCTGGATCGTATCCGGCTGGGTTGGCGGCTTCTTTAACATTACTTCGCTTGAGCCGGTTGGCCTTGAAGCAGCCGATGCCGCACTGGATTACGCATCCGTTGCGTCCGACTTCTTCTTCCAGTTGATGTTCTGTGCGACAACCGCGTCAATCGTGTCCGGTACGCTGGCCGAGCGCATCAAACTGTGGCCATTCCTGATCTTCGTTGTCGTGCTGACAGGCTTCATCTACCCGATCGAAGCATCTTGGCAGTGGGGCGGCGGCTGGTTGTCTGAAATGGGCTTCTCTGACTTCGCCGGTTCTACACTTGTGCACGCTGCTGGTGGTTTTGCGGCCCTTGCCGGTGCGCTGATCCTTGGGCCACGTATTGGTAAATACAAAGACGGCCGTACAATCCCGATGCCGGGTTCAAACCTGACACTTGCCACTTTGGGTACATTTATCCTGTGGTTGGGTTGGTTCGGCTTTAACGGTGGTTCGCAGCTGGCTGCGGGTACTGTTGGCGACATCACTGACGTTGGCCGCATCTTTGCAAACACCAACATGGCTGCTGCTGCTGGTTCTGTTGTTGCGCTGGGTCTGACACAGATCATGTACAAAAAGGTCGATCTGACAATGGTGCTGAACGGCGCGTTGGCTGGTCTGGTTTCGATCACTGCCGGGCCGCTTGACCCATCCTTGTTCGGTGCTCTGTGGATCGGTGGTATCGGTGGTCTGATCGTTGTGCTGGTTGTTCCAATGCTCGACAAACTGAAAATCGATGACGTTGTCGGTGCGATCCCTGTTCACCTTGTGGCCGGTTTCTGGGGCACAATGGCGGTTCCGTTCTACACAGACGGCACAAGCTTTGTGACACAATTCATCGGCTTTGCAGCAATCGGCATCTTTGTCTTTGTTGTCAGCGCGGTGGTTTGGGTTCTGCTGAAATCCACAATGGGTATCCGGGTTTCTCAGGAAGCTGAAATCAACGGTCTGGATGTGTCCGAACTGGGCATGGAAGCCTATCCTGAATTCTCGAAAGGCTGATACTTTTCTATCAGTTACGTGATCTTGACCCGGGCGTTTGCGCCCGGGTTTTTTTGTGGCAGTGGTGGATCAGGATCCACCCTACGCCAAACGCACGATATTATTCGAAGTTCGCCATATTGACGCAAGATACTTGCGTATGTTGTGCCATATACAGATGAAATAGAGATAACTTTTCAGGTTGTACGCTATATCCATGCAGGCAACAGTTTCCCATATATCCGGAGTAGTTCCATGATCCAGACCCCTTATCTTTTGTTTCTCGGCGACGCGCCGGATCAACTGGCTGCGAAAGTGGCCCAAGGCATCAAGGACTGGCGTCCGGAAAACGCGGTTGGGCAATTCCGCATGCCAGGATGCGGCGCAGATCTGGGCATTGCGGATATGACGCTTGCGCAGGCCAAGGAGGCAGGTGCAAAAACGCTTGTGATCGGGGTTGCCAACCGTGGCGGCGTGATTTCTGATGCTTGGAAAGAAGTCTTGGTCGAAGCCCTGCAAATGGGGTTTGATATTGCGTCAGGTTTGCACAACCTGCTGCGTGATGAAAACGATCTGATGGCCGCCGCGCGCGTGAATGGCCGCACCTTGTTTGACGTGCGTATCCCGTCGGTGGCCTATCCGATTGCAAATGGGAAAAAACGCACTGGCAAGCGGTGTCTGGCTGTCGGCACCGATTGTTCGGTCGGCAAGATGTACACCGGTCTTGCGATGGATGCAGAGATGCAAAAACGGGGGCTGAAATCCACGTTCCGCCCCACCGGCCAGACCGGCATTTTGATCACTGGCGGCGGGGTGCCGCTTGACGCGGTGATTGCGGATTTCATGGCGGGCGCGGTGGAATACCTGACCCCTGATAATGACGCGGATCACTGGGATCATATCGAAGGGCAGGGCAGCCTGTTCCACGTATCCTATTCCGGTGTCACAATGGCACTGATTCACGGCGGGCAGCCGGATGCCCTTGTCCTTGCGCATGAGCCGACCCGCACCCATATGCGCGGACTGCCGGATTATGCATTGCCAAGTCTTGAAACACTGCGTGATACTGCGCTGGCGATGGCGCGCGTTGCCAACCCAGACTGTCAGGTGATCGGTATTTCGGTGAATACGCAGCATTTGTCCGAAGCCGAGGCAGAAGCGTATCTGGCCGAGATCGAGGCCCGCATGGGGCTGCCTACGGTGGACACATTCCGCCAAGGCGCGGGTCGTCTGGTTGATGCGCTTGCGGCACTGTAAGGTCAAATTTCGCGAAATTTGATCGGCTCCGCCGTGAGTATTTGTTGAAAAAAGAAGGGGCATCTATGCAGATTGATGTGAATGCCGATGTATTTCGGCTGGCGCAGGTGTTTACCATCAGTCGCGGGTCACGCACGCAGGCCGAAGTGTTGACGGTGCGGGTGCAGGATGGTGGTGTGCAGGGCTGGGGTGAATGTGTGCCCTATGCCCGCTACGCAGAAACGCTTGCCAGTGTCACGGCGCAGATTGCGGGGTTTACCGGCGATTGGGTCGATTTGCCGGATGCCTTGCCTGCGGGTGCTGCGCGCAATGCGCTTGATTGTGCGTTTTGGGATCATGCGGCCAAGCGTTCGGGTAAACGTGTTTGGGAGTTGTTAGACCTGCCAACGCCAAAGCCCGAAATCACGGCCTTTACCCTGTCGCTTGATACGCCAGAGTCGATGCAGGTGCAGGCCGCGAAGAATGCGCATCGTCCGCTGTTAAAGATCAAACTTGGCACGCCGGATGATATGGCTCGGCTTGAGGCAGTGCGCCGTGGCGCACCGGATGCGCGGATTATCGTGGATGCCAATGAAGGCTGGACAGCCGATGTTTACGCCGAACTTGCCCCGCATTTGATCCGGCTGGGCGTGCAAATGGTTGAACAGCCACTGCCCGCTGGTGCCGATGATATGCTGGCCGAGATTGCGCGCCCGCTTCCTGTTTGTGCCGATGAAAGCTGCCATGATCGCGCCAGTCTGCCCAGCCTGAAAGGCAAATATGACATGGTGAATATCAAGCTAGATAAGACCGGCGGGTTGACCGAGGCGCTTGCGCTCAAGCAGCAGGCGATTGCCGAAGGTTACGGCGTGATGGTCGGCTGTATGGTCGGATCATCGCTTGCGATGGCCCCTGCGACGATTTTGGCGCAGGGCGTGGCGTTTACGGACCTTGACGGGCCGCTCTTATTGGCCGAAGACCGTGCGCAACCACTGCAATTTGATGACAAAGGCGTGCATGCACCTGCCGCCACATTATGGGGATGACCATGCGCACAGTTTACGTCAACGGCGAATACCTACCTGAAAACGAAGCCAAGATTTCGATCTTTGATCGCGGGTTCCTGATGGCCGACGGCGTTTACGAGGTGACATCGGTACTGGACGGCAAGCTGATTGATTTTGACGGCCATGCCAAACGGCTGGAACGGTCCTTGAATGAATTGGATATGCCGCATCCTGCGGTGCTGCCTGATCTGCTGGACGTCCACCGCGAATTGGTGCGGCTGAACGGCATCGAAGAAGGCATGATCTATCTGCAAATTACCCGCGGGGCGCCTGATGACCGCGATTTTGCATTTCCCGATCCGGCAACCACCACCCCCACTGTCGTGCTATTTACCCAGAACAAGCCCGGCCTTGCGAATAATCCGGTTGCGCAAAAAGGGATCAAAGTGATCTCAATTGAAGATCAGCGCTGGGCGCGCCGTGATATCAAGACGGTGCAACTGCTGTACCCGTCGATGGGCAAGATGATGGCCAAGGCCGCAGGTGCCGATGATGCATGGATGGTCGAGGACGGCGCCGTGACCGAAGGCACATCAAACAACGCCTATATCGTCAAAGGCAACACGATCATCACCCGCAATCTTGGCAATGAAATCTTGCACGGGATCACCCGCGCTGCGGTTCTACGCTTTGCGCGCGAAGCACAAATGCAGGTCGAAGAACGCAGCTTTACCATTGCTGAGGCGCAAGGTGCAGATGAGGCGTTTATCACTTCGGCCAGCACATTTGTGATGCCTGTGGTGGAAATTGATGGCGCAGCGATTGGCACCGGCACCCCCGGCCCCATTGCCGCGCGTCTGCGCGAAATTTACCTGGAAGAAAGCCGCAAAGTCGCGGTCTAACCCGTCGACAATCGCGGGATTTCGTTGGCAAGGATGTCATAAACCAGCCGCACCGCCGGATTTGATTGAACCTCGCGATGTACCACGAGCCAAAGCGGGAATGTGATTGGCGTAATATCGGTCAAAACGGGGCGCATATCCGCGTTTTGGCTGGCGATATAACTGTCACAGGTCCCGACCCCCAAGCCTGCGCAGACCATTTCCCACATAACAACATGGTTTGCCGTGCGTAGGCGCAAATTTGTGGCATCGACCTGTAAACCCAAGCCTTGCAAGAAATCCTGCCAATTGGGATCGATGGCGATGATCGGCACATCCGTTAGGTCAGATGTTGCAGTCAATGCTCCATGCCGCGCGATGAACGATTTTGACGCATAGAACCCGCCCTTGCGGTCGGGCAGGCGGCGCGCGATTAATGTGGGCTCAGTCGGGCGGCTGAGCCGCAGGGCGATATCTGCTTTACGTGTTTGCAAATCGCGATGGGCGTTATCGGGGATAATGTCGATGACCAGCTCTGGCGCTGCGGCTTGGATCAGCGGGATCAGGCGCGGCAGCAGTTTTGCGGCGAACAGTTCCTCTGCCGTTATCACGACCGGCCCACGCATGTCTTGTGATTGCCCAAAGGCGGTCCGCGAAAGCGCAGTTGCGGCGTCGGCCATCGCTTGCGCATGGGGAAGTAGCTTGTGCCCCGCAGGGGTCAGTACCAGCCGTTGCCCCGATTTTTCAAAGAGTGCCGTGCCCAGCCTTGTTTCAAGTGCATCTACGTGGCGTGACAGGGTGGGCTGCGTCAGGCGCAGCTTTCGTGCGGCGGCGGAAAAGGACCCTTCGTGCGCTGTTGTTAGAAAGCTGCGGGCTTGGGTCCAGTCGAAATCTATCGGTTGTGTCATGCAGAAATGTTTAGCATGCCAACAAAATTCGTCAATTATGTTGGGGTGAGCTTGCGGCTATCTTGCGACGTGAAAGCAGGAGATGCCCCATGACACATACCCCGACCCCACGCCGCACCGTTCTATTTACCCTCTGGATTTTTGTGATGTTCCTCTACACCTACGGGGATATTCTGACGTTGATGGACCCGGCGATGCTGTCGCAAATCCTGACCGGAACGGTCGATGGGATCACGATGAACGAGAACTTCTTACTCGCGGCGTCGGTGTTAATGGTGATGCCAATCGCGCTGGTGCTGATCACGCAACTGGCCCCCTACGGCTTTGCGCGTTGGGCAAATATTGGGGTTGGTTTGCTCAAAACGCTGGTGGTGATTGCCACGTTATTCACGCCGTTCACCAGCTACTACTTGTTCATGTCCTGCATCGAAGTGCCGACCACGCTTGCGATTGTGTGGCTCGCGTGGACATGGCGCGTGGAGCCAGATTGATGTCGCCAAAATGATCGGTAACGATTAGCGTCCAAGATAAGATTTTGAACGTGGGCTTTGGGGCGGGCGGCGTGGCGGCATTTGTGCAGTCACTGCGAACATTTCTTTAACTACCAGCGGGCCGGAAGCGCCTGGCGTTACAATGATGCGCGGCACGTCTTTCAGTTCATTCGATTGGGCGGAAACCCCCGGCCCCATTGCCGCGCGTCTGGCAAGGCTTAACTAGACGAAAGCCGCAAGCGTGCGATCTAGGTCTGCGAAATTTTTTACCGCAGTCGCGGATTAAAACCCTTCTGCCCTTCATTGGTGTCTCAGAGCGATAGCCGCTTGAGACACCAATGAAGGAACACAGAATGAATTTTTACGCTACAGTTTTGGCCGCAATGATTGCCGCGACCGCCGCACAGGCGCAGGATTTTTATGCAGGGGCTGAAATCTTGCAATTCCAGCTGAGCGATACGGATGGCGATGACACCCAAGAGGAATTCCGGCCCGCCGCCCGTTTGACCTTTGGCTATGCATTGTCTGACGCCCAAGCAATTGAACTGAAAGGATTCTTGTTTGAAACTGAGGATGAGGAGGCCAGCGCGGTCAAGATCCGATATGCGGATCTGGCCTATGTCAGCACCGTGGCGCTTGGCGATAATCTTGATGCGCGGTTCCATGCAGGGGTGCGATATTTTGAACTGACTGCGCCAGGCAGTATCTGGAATGGTTCTGTCGGTCCGGTGATCGGTGCGCGGCTGTCTAGCGATCTGGGCAACGGGTTCGCGCTATACGGGGCGGCGGAAACGGCGCTTGTCTTTGGTGATGAGACAACAGAGGCGCACCCCCACCAAGTTGCCATGCGCCAACTGGCAACGGGTGTCAGCTATGCGCAGGCAATGGGCGGCGGCACGCTTGAGGCAACGTTTGGCCTTGAGGCGCACCAATACCAGTCTGTCCGCGATGCGGAAGAAGACTACGGGCTGATCGGGTTCGGGCTTGGTGCGCGCTATTCGTTCTAAGCAGAACGGGTGGGCTGCCGATGCTGCGGCCCACCTTACCCGTGTGACGCCTTGAATGCCTCTTGGGCTTCGGCGCTTGCTTGCGTTTGGTGCTTTGCTTTCCATTCTGAAAACGGCATTCCGTAAAACGCTTCGCGGCCGGCGTCTTTGTCCATGTCGATGCCGCGCGCGTTTGCGGCCTCTTGGTACCAGCGGGCAAGACAGTTGCGGCAAAATCCGGCAAGGTTCATCATATCGATGTTTTGCGCATCAGGGCGGTCTTGCATCAAATGCTGCTGCAGGCGCCGAAACGCGGCGGCTTCGATCTCAATGCGGGTTTGATTGTCCATTGTTTCCTCCGTTGTTGGCCTACCCTATCTTCAATATTTTCTAGGAAAAAGGGCATGTGTGACAAGTTAGATGTCATTCACTTGTCATGCGTAGTAGACTAGTTGTGGTAGGAACAGAATTGCGCGATAAGAGCGCAAAGCCGATTGTTATCGCTAACGGCATCAGACGCACGAAGGAAACATCATGAGACGCCACCGTAACGTAAAGATTGTCGCCACACTTGGCCCAGCTTCCAATGACTATGAGATGATCCGTGCGCTGCACGAAGCTGGCGCAGATGTGTTCCGGCTGAACATGTCACATGGTGACCATGCGGAAATTCGTGCCCGTCACGAAATTATCCGTCAGGTCGAAAAAGACATGAACAGCCCGATTTCTATTCTGGCCGATTTGCAAGGACCAAAGCTGCGCGTCGGTGTCTTTAAAAATGGCGAAGAAGAACTTGAAGTTGGCGCATCCTTCCGGCTTGATCTTGATGATGCCAAAGGTGATGCAACCCGCGTAAAACTGCCGCACAAGGAAATCTTTGACGCGTTGGAGCCGGGCGCGCATTTGCTTGTAAACGACGGGAAAATCAAACTGCGCGTCAAGGATTGCGGCATTGATTTTGCCGATTGCGAAGTTGTCGTTGGTGGCACAATTTCAAACCGCAAGGGCGTGAACGTCCCTGACGTGACGCTGCCGTTGGCCGCGCTGTCAGAAAAAGACCGCAAGGATCTGGAATTTGTTTGCGAATTAGGTGTGGACTGGCTTGCCCTGTCATTCGTTCAACGCGCGGCCGATGTTGAAGAAGCGCGCGCGTTGGCCAAAGGTCGTGCTGCGATCCTGTCCAAAATCGAAAAGCCGAACGCGGTGAAATCATTTGATGAAATTCTCAAGGTCAGTGATGGCATCATGGTTGCGCGTGGCGATCTGGGTGTTGAATTGCCTGTGCATGCGGTGCCGCCGATCCAGAAACAACTGATCCGCAAATCACGCGCTGCTGCAAAGCCGGTGATCGTGGCGACACAGATGCTGGAATCAATGATCGATTCTCCGATGCCGACACGTGCCGAAGTGTCCGACGTTGCCACCGCGATCTATGAAGGCGCTGACGCGATCATGCTGTCGGCGGAATCAGCCGCCGGGTCTTTCCCGATCGAAGCTGTGACCACGATGAACAACGTCGCAGGCGAGGTCGAAGCCGACCCGACCTATACCGAAATTATCGAAGCATCACGCCGTGCGGATGGTAAAACCGTTGCTGACGGGATCGTTTCGGCGGCCCGTGAAATTGCCGAAACTACTGATGTCAAAGCAATTTGCTGTTTCTCGCAGTCGGGAACAACGGCTTTGCTTGTGTCGCGTGAACGCCCGCGCGTGCCGATCATTGCGCTGACAAACCACATCAAAACCGCACGCCGCCTTTGCCTTTCATGGGGGACAAACTGCGTGGTGACAGGTCCGGTTGACCGCTTCAAAGACGCGGTTATCGCGGCGGTTCGGGCTGCAATCAGTCAGGAACTGGCGACCAAGGATGATATGGTTGTGATCACTGCGGGTGTGCCTTTCAATACGCCGGGTTCGACCAATATTTTGCGGGTTGCGCCCTGTGATGAACGTTTGATTTTCCCGACAGAGGCGGATTAAGCTGCCGCAAAACCAACAACGAGAACGCAGATATGGATATTGACCTGATTTTTGTGGTGGGCGTGCTGTGTTGCGCTTTCGCTATTCCGGCGTTGATTTCTGCGTTCTCGGATCGCCGTTTTCCGCGCGCCGCGGTCGCCCTTGGGGTGCTGGGTGGCGTCAGCATTGCATATGCGATGCAGGAAAACCCCGGGGTCTATAGCGTGCAAACGATCGATAACATTTTTGTCGATGTGATCGGGCGCTATCTGCTTTAACGGCTTGCCTATTCGACAGATGCGTCCTATACGGCGCCTCTGAAACCCGCGCGTCCGGCCAATATGGCATGCCGAGTCGCGTTTTCTACCGACCCAAAGAGGAGACGGAAATGCCGAAGATGAAGACCAAGTCGAGCTGCAAAAAGCGGTTCAAAACAACGGCGTCAGGCCGTGTCGTCGCAGCCCAGGCGGGCAAGCAGCACGGCATGATCAAACGTTCGAACAAATTCCTTCGTAACGCACGTGGCACAACCACATTGTGCAAAGCTGATGAAGGTATCGTTAAATCAATGATGCCTTACGCACGTTAATTAGAGGGAATTGAGATATGCGCGTTAAAGGCGGAACAGTCACACATCGTCGTCACAAAAAAGTTCTCGACGCTGCCAAAGGTTATTATGATCGCCGGTCAAAGACTTTTAAAGTCGCCAAACAGGCCGTCGAAAAAGCCAACCAGTATGCAACCCGCGACCGTCATAATCGCAAGCGCAACTTCCGCGCTTTGTGGATTCAGCGGATCAACGCCGGTGTGCGTTCGATTGACGAAACACTGAACTACTCCAAGTTCATCAACGGCCTGACACTGGCCGGCATCGAAGTCGACCGCAAGGTTCTGGCCGATCTGGCCGTGAACGAGCCCGAAGCATTTGCGACAATCGTCGGCAAAGCAAAAGATGCTCTGGCAGCCTAAGCTGCTCTGAAATCTAGTCATTTGGGCCGCATCCGGAAAACGGGTGCGGTCTTTTTCGTTTCTGCGCCTGTTGGAAACGAAAACGCAACGAATTTGGCGCATGCTGCGTGGCATGGGAATGCTGCGTTTGCTTATCTGTTGCGTGATTCTGATCTGGCCCGTGGTATCGCGGGCCGAGGCGGTGTCACTTGTCGGCGATGGTGTCTTTGGCCCTGCACGCGGCCTGATCACGCGCACCGCAATGCCCGCGCAGGTGGCGCCAAACGGGGCCAGCCTCTTTGCGGGGAATGCGGCTGGCAGCCTTTTTGCCCCGTTTCCAACCGCATTGCCGCAGGGCGCATCACTTGGCGCGGATGCCGATGTTGTGGCGCATATACGCGCGATAATCGGGCGCGCAGAATCGCCTTTTGCAGGCTATGACGCCGTGCAGCACGGGGCGGTGATCCGGCCGGATAAACCCCCGACACAGATGACCATCGGTGAAATTTTTGCCTGGATAGCAGCCACCCCCGGCCAGCCGCATGCCATTGGCCGCTATCAGTTTATTCCCGATACGCTGGCGCGTGTTGTCGCACAAACCGGCGCGCGTCACAGCGACAGGTTCAGCCCTGCAATGCAGGACCGGCTTGCGGATGTCTTGCTTGCCGACGCCGGCCTGCCCGCGTTTATGGCCGGACAAATCAGCCAGCAGCGGTTCATGAACAACCTTGCCGGCATCTGGGCCGGATTACCGACATCTTCGGGGCGGTCAAAATACCACGGCATTGCGGGCAATCAGGCAACCGTTTCGCTGGCCTATTTCCAAGCGGAAATCGCAAAGATCGCGCCGGGATAGACAAAGGCGCGGTCAAATTCAGTCAGAAGCGTTTTGCGCGCGCGGCTACCTAAGTGTTTATTGCGATCAACTCTTGTTGGTCTTCCAATTTGTTAATCGCCATATTGACCTGCCCAACCAATGTGTCACGGCGCTTGGTCATAACCTTCTTGAAAATGCGCGCGCCGAATGTTGTCAGCGGGAACAGTGCTGGCGATCCTAACCCGTCAACGATCACCAATCTCACGCGCTGCGCGTTTTGGGTAACCACGATATTTCTTGGATTAAGATCTTCAAATTCGATACCCGCAGCAATGAGGTCGTCAAACATCGCCGTTAAGTCATCCCGAATTTCGTCCAAAAAGCCTATATCGGTGTGCGATTGGCAGATCATATCACCCAACGTCGGTGCGAGCGTATTTCCGGGACCTGAAAACAATTCGCATATCATCGCCGGCCCCATCGATGTTTCTTCAAACCCGTACTGTCGCGGTATCCGTGGGCAGTGCGCGCCAGTCTTGCTGAGCATGGAAATGTATTCGTTCGTCGTACGGTGCCAGTCGCGCAATGGACCATATCGGCTCTTATTTCTGCCAAAGTGCCACGACCGCGGAATACGCTTGCGCGCAACCTTTATTACGCGATCATCAAAATCCGGATGTCGAAAGATAACCTGATGCCCGCCATAAGCGAGTGCGGTTTGCGTGGACAAATCAATCATTACACTTCCACTCTTAGAGAGTACTTACACGTATGGCCAAGCGCGGGCCACATTTTTGGGTGAAGGCGCATTCCGCTCCTTGAATGGGATCGCTTAGCAAGGTAGCTGACTAGGGTGCAAAAAAGGCAACATTATGGACGATCTGAAATCAAAATACCTCTCGTTGATTGCTGATGCCGCCGATGAGGCCGCAATCGAAGACCTGCGGGTGCAGGCAGTTGGCAAGAAGGGCGAGATAAGCCTGCAAATGCGGTCTTTGGGCAAAATGAGCCCCGAAGAGCGTCAGGTTGCCGGCCCTGCGCTGAATGCGCTCAAGGATGAAATCAACAGCGCGCTGGCCGCGAAAAAGGCAGCGCTTGCGGATGCTGCGCTGGATGAACGGCTGCGCAGTGAATGGCTTGATGTGACATTGCCTGCGCGCGACCGCCGCGTAGGGTCAATTCACCCGATCAGTCAGGTCACCGAAGAGGTCAGCGCGATTTTCGCCGATATGGGTTTTGCCGTTGCCGAAGGGCCGCAGATCGAATCCGATTGGTATAATTTTGATGCGCTCAATATTCCTGGCCATCACCCCGCGCGGGCCGAAATGGATACGTTCTATACGCACCGCGCCGCTGGCGATAACCGCCCGCCGCATGTGCTGCGCACCCACACCAGCCCCGTGCAAATCCGCAGTATGGAGGCAAACGGCGCCCCCATTCGCATCATTTGTCCGGGTCGCGTGTACCGTGCCGATTATGACCAGACCCACACGCCGATGTTTAACCAAGTCGAAGGTCTGGCCATCGACAAAGACATCAGCATGGCCAACCTCAAATGGGTGCTCGAGGAATTCTTTAGCGCCTATTTCGGTGCCCGTGTGAAAACCCGTTTCCGCGCGTCCCATTTCCCGTTCACCGAACCATCCGCCGAAGTTGATATTCAGTGTTCATGGGTTGATGGGCAGCTCAAGGTTGGCGAAGGTGACGGCTGGCTCGAAGTTCTAGGGTCCGGCATGGTCCACCCCAAGGTGCTGCAAGCTGCCAAAATCGACCCTGACAAATGGCAAGGCTTTGCCTTTGGCGTCGGGATCGACCGGATCGCGATGCTGAAATACGGCATCCCTGATCTGCGCGCGTTCTTTGATTCAGACCTGCGCTGGCTGCGCCACTATGGGTTCAGCGCGTTAAAGGTGCCGACGCTGCATGGTGGGTTGTAGAGGGCGTGGATAATGAATTGCTCCAGAACGGTACTGATTATTGGTCTTGTCTAGAGCGGTTGGTGCCGCTGGCAAATATCCTTGGTAATTTGGCCATTATCATTGGTGTTTGGTTGGCGTACCGCCAACTTAAGGCTTGGAAAGTAGAACATCTAGCAAAACGTAAAGCTGAAACTGCAGAATTGCTCCTTAGCCGAGCAATGAATGTCAAATCGGCAATAGCCAGCGTTCGCAGCGGGATAGAAAGCATACCGGCCGATACGAAAGATAGCCAGCAAGAGGTAATAGAGCTTAAGTGGGAGCGTCTGAGAAGCTACGATGACGACTTTGACCGTTTAAGAGAGCTTCAAGTTTTACACGAGGCGTTGGTTGGAACAAGAGCTGTTAAGGACGCAATCGATGATCTTTTTAGTGTCAGGCAAGAAATATTTGCAGCATTGAGCACGTTGAACGGCTGGAAATTGGGCGCAGATCCTCGGGATGAACACGTGAAGTTGCAGCAAGATCTGAGGGCAATATTATACGCAATGGGAACTGAGCATGATAAACTTCGCCCTCGAATACATGTTGCGATAGAAACACTCAGGGATCATCTACTGCCGGAAATAAGAATGCAACGAAAGTAGGCCTGAACCCTTGAAGGCATGGTCGATGACCCGGCATCGCCGGGCAGCGCCCGGACCTCCCCCATGGGGAGGGCGCTTCGCACCCACCCCGAGGTCTAAGCGCTGCCCTGTATTTTGAATGGAAAACCAAATGGCCGATGAAATTGAAGATCTGCAAGACACATACCCCGGTGCGGGGACGTTTCGGTTTGGTGATGGTCCAGAGCTGTGCCAGCACCTGATCGCGCTGGTCCGTAAGGGCAAAAAACGTGCGACCTGTGCCGCGCTGTCCGACTTTGACGGCGATCCGGATGCGCTGCCTGTGGTGGGCCGCTGCGATATCGCGGCCAATTGGGACGGCACGCCAGCGCTGGTCATCCGCACAACGGGTGTCGAGGAGATCCGCTATTGCGATGTCACCGAAGAAATGGCTTTGGCCGAGGGTGAAGACGACACGTTGCTTGCTTGGCGCAAGTCGCACAAAGCCTATTTCAAACGCAATGGCGGGTTTGATCCCGAAATGCCCCTTGTTTTTGAGCGGTTCGAACTGGTCGAAGACCTTGCAGGGCGTGAACTTTGACGGGGCGGTGGGGTAAACCCCACCCTACGGTCTTTCCCATTTGCGCGTAATCCGCTAAGCCCAATCCAACCAATTTAAACCGCAGGACCGGACCAATGAAATTCACCCTCTCCTGGCTGAAACATCACCTTGAAACTGACGCTTCTGTCGATGAAATCGCAGAGGCGCTGACCGACCTCGGGCTTGAGGTTGAAGGCATCGAAGACCCAGCCGCCAAGCTGCGCGATTTTACCATCGCCAAGGTGATCCATGCCGAAAAGCACCCTGACGCGGATAAGCTGAAGGTTTGTAAGGTCCAGTCGGATGAAGGCGAAACACAGATTGTTTGTGGTGCGCCAAATGCCCGCGAGGGGATCACGGTCGTCCTTGCCAAACCCGGTACTTATATCCCTGGTCTTGATATCACCATCAAGGTCGGCAACATCCGTGGCGTTGACAGCTTTGGCATGATGGCGTCCGAGAAAGAGCTGGAACTGTCGGACGAACATAACGGCATTATCGAACTGCCATCGGGCGAGGTTGGTGAAAACTTTGCCGACTGGCTGGCTGTCAATGATCCGTCCAAGGTGGATCCGGTGATTGAAATCGCGATTACGCCAAACCGTCCGGATGCGTTGGGCGTGCGCGGGATCGCGCGCGATCTGGCCGCGCGCGGTTTGGGGACGTTGAAACCTGTTGTGGTTGATCCGGTTGCCGCAACATTCAAGGCCGATCTGGATGTGTTCATTGATGATGATACATTGGACGGCTGCCCGATTTTCTGTGGTCGTTTGATCAAGGGCGTCAAGAACGGCCCAAGCCCCGCATGGCTGCAACAGCAATTGCGCGCGATCGGGCTGCGTCCGATCAGCTTTCTGGTCGATGTGACCAACTGGTTCACCTATGATCTGAACCGCCCGCTTCATGTTTTTGATGCCGATAAGGTTGCGGGCAATCTGCGGGTGCACCGCGCCGCAGGTGGCGAAGTCATTACCGCATTGGATGACAAAGACTATACGCTCGCGCAGGGCCAGATGGTGATTTCGGATGATACAGGCGTGGAAAGCATCGCCGGTATCATGGGCGGCGCCGCCACGGGCTGCACCGAAGAGACGGTCAACGTCTTTGTCGAAAGCGCTTATTGGGATCCGGTGCAGATTGCCTATGCGGGCCGCGCGCTCAAGATAAATTCGGATGCGCGCTACCGGTTTGAACGCGGTATTGATCCGGCGTTCACCCCCGAAGGGCTAGAGCATGCGGTACGCATGATCGTCGATCACGCGGGTGGCGAGGCGTCCGAGCTGATCCAGGCTGGCAGCGTGCCTGATACGGCGCGCGCCTATAAGCTGGACGCAAAACGCGTGATCAGCCTTGTCGGCATGGATATCCCTGAAAGCACACAGCGCCAGACACTCACCGCGCTCGGGTTCAAGCTTGATGGCACGATGGCGAGCGTCCCATCATGGCGTCCGGACGTACAAGGCGAGGCCGATCTGGTGGAAGAGGTTGCGCGCATTGCGTCACTGACCAAGCTGCAAGGCGTGCCGATGAAGCGCATGACAACAGGTGTGCCGAAGCCGATTTTGACGACTTCGCAGTTGCGCCAGCAGGCCGCGCGCCGGATGTCGGCGGCGCTTGGATATAATGAATGCGTGACCTACACGTTTATCGACCGCGAAGCTGCAACGCTGTTTGGTGGCGGTGATGACGCGACGATGTTGGAAAACCCGATCAGTTCGGAAATGTCGCATATGCGGCCCGCACTTTTGCCCGGACTTTTGCGGGCGGCGGCGCGCAATCAGGCGCGCGGTTTCATGGATATGGCATTGTTCGAGGTTGGCGCAGCATTTCACGGTGGCGAACCGGGGGAACAGCATAATGCGGTTTCCGGCGTCTTGATCGGGCGTACCGCACCAAAGGACGTGCATGGTACATCGCGGCCCGTTGATCTTTATGATGCCAAAGCCGATGTCGAGGCGATACTCGACGCTGTTGGTGCGCCTGCGAAGGTGCAGATCCTGCGCGGCGCGCGCGAATGGTGGCACCCTGGCCGCCACGGGCAGATTTGTCTGGGGCCGAAAAAGGTTCTGGCTGTCTTTGGCGAATTGCACCCCAAAGTGCTGCGCGACATGGATATCAAAGGGCCGGCTGTCGGCTTTACGATCTGGCTGGATGAAATTCCAACGCCCAAAAACCAGACAGCGACACGTCCGGCATTGGTGGCTACGGATTTGCAGGCGGTTGATCGCGATTTTGCCTTTGTCGTGGATGCGGATGTCGCGGCGCTAACGCTTGTGAATGCGGCGGCTGGCGCGGATAAGTCATTGATCACCGATGTGCGCGTCTTTGACGAGTTTATCGGCGGGGCTTTGGGTGACGGTAAGAAATCACTGGCTGTCACTGTGCGTTTGCAACCCAAAGACAAGACGCTCAAGGATGCCGATATCGAAGCGGTTTCCGCAAAAATCGTTGAGAAAGTCAGCAAAGCAACGGGCGGTACGTTACGGGGCTAGCCAAATTCTTGTAAAGAATTTGGTTCCAAAGTCTCGGACGAGACTTTGGCCGCCCGCCGGATTGTGGAGTAACAAGATGCTAAACGTTTACCTGTCGGGCGAAATTCACACGGACTGGCGCGATCTGATCACCGCGGCCGCTGCGGGGCTGGATGTGACTTTTGCAGCCCCTGTAACAGATCACGCGGCATCCGATGATTGCGGTGTCGCCATCATGGGCGCAGAAACGGACAAGTTCTGGCACGACAACAAAGGTGCAAAGCTGAACGCGATCCGCACCCGCAATGCCATTGCGAACGCGGATATTGTCGTTGTCCGCTTTGGCGACAAATACAAACAGTGGAACGCGGCCTTTGATGCAGGCTATGCGGCAGCGTTGGGCAAATCACTGATTGTGATGCATGGACCCGATCATCAGCACGCACTCAAGGAAGTTGACGCAGCAGCGCTTGCTGTGGTGCAAGAGCCGCGACAAGTCGTTGAAATCCTGCGCTATGTCATCAGCGGGCAATTGCCCTAGCCGTTGCTGCGCGAAAAACCTATGGAGTATGGCGTCATCTTTTGCGATGATCGCGCGAACTGGATCGCAACCGTAGCAATGGAAATACAAAAATGATCAATGAATTCAAAAGTTTTATCGCCAAGGGCAACGTCATGGATATGGCCGTTGGTATCATCATTGGGGCAGCGTTCACGGCGATTGTGACCTCGCTCGTGGGGGATTTGATTAACCCGATCATCGGACTTGTGACCGGCGGTGTTGATTTCACCAATAAATATGCAGTTCTGGCTGGTGACGTGCCAGCGGGTGCCTCGCTTGATGCCGCGCGCGAAGCGGGGGCGTCAATCTTTGCTTACGGTGCCTTTATCATGGCGATCATTAACTTTTTGATCATCGCCTTTGTGGTCTTCATGCTGGTGAAAATGGTGAACCGCGCCAAAGATGCCGCCGTCAAGGAAGAGGAAGCCGCGCCCGCAGCCCCCAAGGGCCCGACAACCGAAGAACTGCTTGCGGAAATTCGCGATGTGCTGAAGGCAAAAGCCTGAGCCCAGCGCAGAGACAGGCCCGCAGCAATTGCGGGCCTGCTTGTCTTAGGATTTGAGCGCCAGATTGGGCGCGAGCACGTCAATTTCTAGTGCCCTTCCAACCGCCGCATAGGTCAGCTTGCCCGCATGCACGTTTAGCCCACGCAGCAGATGCGCGTCGTCTTCGCAAGCCTTGCGCCAGCCCTTGTTCGCCAGTGCGATCATGAAGGGCATCGTCGCATTGCCAAGCGCGATTGTGGATGTGCGCGCGACGGCACCGGGCATATTGGCCACGCAGTAATGCATGATTCCGTCAACGTCGTAGATCGGGTCTTGGTGGGTGGTGGCGCGCGATGTTTCAAAACAGCCGCCTTGGTCAATGGCCACATCAACAATCGCTGCGCCCGGTTTCAGTTCCGCCAATTGTGCGCGTGAAATCAGTTTTGGCGCGGCCGCACCGGGGATCAGCACCGCGCCGATGATCATATCGGCCTCGCGCGCGAGTTCGATTGTGTTGCCCGCACTTGCGTAGCTGGTTCTGAACTGCCCGCCAAACACGTCATCAAGATACCGCAACCGCGCGAGCGAACGATCTAGCACGGTGACATCCGCGCCCATGCCAGCGGCAACTTTGGCAGCTTGCGTGCCAACCACACCGCCGCCGATCACAACCACACGGGCCGGACCAACACCGGGCACGCCGCCCATCAGCACGCCGCGTCCGCCGTTTGCCTTTTGCAGGGTCCACGCACCGACCTGCGGAGCCAGACGACCGGCGACTTCGGACATGGGCGCAAGCAGGGGCAGTCCGCCCCGATCGTCTGTCACCGTTTCATAGGCGATACATGTGGCCCCCGATGCCATCAGGTCGCGGGTCTGATCCAGATCCGCGGCAAGGTGCAGATAGGTGAACAGAATCTGGCCTTCGCGCAGCATGGCGCGCTCATCGGCTTGGGGTTCTTTGACTTTGACGATCATGTCAGCGGCTGCGAAAATTTCGGCGGCGGAGCCAGCGATTTTGGCCCCCGCGGCGATATAATCGGCATCTGTAAAACCGGCACCGGATCCGGCATTTGTTTCAACGGTGACGCTATGGCCATGGGCCACGGCTTCTTGGGCGGCATTTGGGGTCATGCCGACGCGAAATTCTTGCGGTTTTATCTCTTTTGGGCAGCCGATATGCATTGTGTTCTCCTCCTGCATTCGAAAACCATCTGCGCCTTGTCGCGCAATTTCTTGGGGAAATGCATTGGCTGTTTGCGGTAACTGTGGCAGGATCGAGCGCATATCTGCGGCTTTGCAAAAGGATTTCGCGCCAAATGGAACTGGACAGTATTGATCGCCGAATCCTCGGGGTTTTGCAAAAGACTGGCCGCATGTCCAATGCAGAACTATCCGAAGTGGCGAACCTGTCTCCATCGGCTTGTCATCGCCGCGTGCAACGGTTGGAAAAAGACGGATATATCCGTGACTATGTCGCGCTACTGAACCCGCGCAAAGTGGGGCTGCCGACGACTGTCTTTGTCGAAATCACGCTCAGCGCCCAAGCGGATGAGGTGTTAGACGCCTTTGAACGCGCGGTGGCTTTGGTGCCCGACGTGCTTGAATGCCATTTGATGGCGGGCACGGCGGATTACCTGCTAAAGGTCGTGGCAGGCGATACCGATGATTTCGCGCGTATCCACCGGCAGTATCTGGCGCGACTTCCAGGGGTTGCGCAAATGCAATCATCGTTTTCGCTTCGCACGGTCCGGCACTCGACGGCATTGCCGGTCTAGCCCCTTTCCCTTGCGGCGTTTGCGCTGTAATAGGCCTTTGTTGTAACGAAGGAGCCACCCAAATGGGCTATAAAATCGCCGTCGTCGGGGCCACAGGTAACGTGGGCCGCGAAATGCTGAATATCCTCGCTGAACGCGAATTCCCCGTGGACCAAATCGTCGCACTTGCCAGCCGCAAATCACTGGGGAGCGAAGTCAGCTTTGGCGATAAGACGTTGAAGACAAAGGATCTTGATACCTTTGATTTCGCGGGCTGGGATATGGCGCTGTTTGCTGTCGGATCCGATGCAACTAAAATCTATGCGCCCAAGGCTGCTGCTGCCGGCTGTGTGGTTATCGATAACTCTTCGCTGTACCGCTATGACGCGGATGTGCCGCTGATCGTGCCCGAAGTGAACGCCGAGGCGATTCACGGCTACAAAAAGAAAAACATCATCGCGAACCCGAATTGTTCGACCGCGCAGATGGTTGTCGCGCTCAAGCCGCTGCATGACCGCGCGAAGATCAAACGCGTTGTGGTCAGCACCTACCAGTCCGTATCGGGCGCGGGTAAGGGCGGCATTGATGAATTGTGGGATCAGACCAAATCGATCTACAACCCGACCGACAGCAAACCGCCACGCCAGTTTACCAAGCAGATCGCATTTAACGTGATCCCGCATATCGACGTGTTCATGGAAGACGGGTCGACCAAAGAAGAATGGAAAATGGTCGCGGAAACCAAAAAGATCGTCGACAAATCGATCAAGGTGACAGCAACCTGTGTGCGCGTACCTGTTTTTGTCGGTCACTCCGAAGCGATCAACATCGAATTCGAAGAGCATCTCGACGAAGACGAGGCCCGCGACATCCTGCGCGAGGCACCCGGTGTCATGGTGATCGACAAGCGCGAAGACGGCGGTTACGTGACCCCGATCGAATGTGTCGGCGATTTCGCGACATTCATCAGCCGCATCCGTCAGGACAGCACGATCGACAACGGTCTGAACCTGTGGTGCGTATCCGACAACCTGCGCAAAGGTGCTGCGTTGAATGCGGTGCAAATCGCTGAATTGCTGGGCCGCGAGTGCCTGAAAAAAGGCTGATCGCAGGTTCCACGACCTAAGGAGAGGGGCGCTTAATGCGTCCCTTTTTGCGTTTTTGCGGCCCTTGTGCGCCAGACGATCACCAGACCTGACAGGACAATCAGCGCGCTGCCAACCAGCATTGCGGTGGTAATGGTTTCGCCGAAAAACACCACGCCGCAGGCGATCCCGAACAGCAGCCGCACATAGCGAAACGGCGTCACGGCGGACACATCGCCGGTGCGCATGGCCTTCATCAACCCTGCGTAGGCAATCGCGCCAACCAGCGCGAGCCCGACCAATGTGGCCGCGTTCGCCGCGGTGATCGCAACAAATGGCGCGGCCTCATAAACGGCATAGGCAAGCCCCGCAGTAAGCAGCGACAAAAACCCGTAAAACCCAAGCGCCGCAGTGCCAAGCGTCTTGGGTGCCGCGCGGCTGGCTAGATCGCGACCCGCAAACCCGAACATCCCTATGATTGCCAGAATTGACGAGGCAGAAAACCCGTCGCTGCCTGGCTGTACAATGACCACAACGCCAAGCAACCCGACAAAGATCGCAATCCAGCGGCGCGGCCCGACCGTTTCCCCAAACACAATAGCGGCCCCCGCCACAACGACCAAAGGCGTCGCTTGCAAGATCACGGTCGTGGCAGAAAGCGGCGTCAATGCAAGCGCCAGCGCAAAGAAAAGCCGCCCGATGATTTCAAACAGAACCCGCACACGCATTGCAGGGGATAGAACATCGGCGCTGATCAGCGGTGTACGCGTCCAAAGCGCGACCGCAAGAAATGCACATGCGCCGCCCCCGCCAAAGACGATCAGCAACTGCCCGATAGGCACCGACTGACTGGCCGCTTTGAACAGGACATCCTCGATCGCGAAACAGGCCATCGCCCCGATCATCCAAAGGCTGCCAATCAAATTGGCGCGCTGTTTTTCGGTTTGGTGTTCTTGCATAGCGGCCCTCCGGATTGCCTGTTTGGTGAACCCCTTTGGTCGGTGGGTCAATCCGGCAATTTCCCGCCGTCGAAATTATTTTTCAACGCACCCAAGGATTGCGCTGTGGCCCGCGTCATACCATCGTACAACCAACCAGCGAACCATACAGGAGCTTCCAATGTTGCGCCCTCTCTTGACCACCAGCCTTATTGCGCTTTGCGCCCCCGCCTTTGCCGATAATTTCACCGGCGCGGCCAAGGTCGATAGTGTCACCATCTATCCCGGCCTTGCGACTGTGACCCGACAAGTGGTGCTGGACCTGCCCGCAGGCCAGCATGAAATCACCGTCCCCGGCCTACCCGAAGGGTTGATGACCCAAGGGCTGCGGCTGGCCGCACCGCAGGGCGTGCAGATCGGTGCGGTGAACCTTGCGCACGACCGTCTGCCCGTGACGCCGGACCAGACCACGCCCGAAGTCCAGGCCGCCAAGGACGAAGTCGCGCGGCTTGAGGATGTTTTGCGCCAGCGTGACGCGGACATTGCGCAAATCCGTCTGCGTGTGGCTGCGGCGGACGAACAGATCGCATTTCTGCAAAGCCTGTCGCAGGCCAGCGCGGGCGAAGCATTGTCGGCCAATGGCATTGACGACATTCGCGCACTTGCCCAAATGGTTGGCGCGGAAACCCTGACCGCGCGTCAGGCCGCATTTGCGGCCGAGCAAGAGGCAAGCGCCGCCGAGCGCGCCCGCGAGGATGATGCAACCGCCTTACGTGACGCGCAGCGCGCGCTGGCAGCGCTAATTGCCCCTGAAAAGGATGGCGCTGTGCTGACCTTTTCGATTGCCGTGGCCGAGGCGGGCGAGTTTGTGATTGATGTCAGCACGCAAGAAGGGTTCGCCAATTGGTCGCCCGTCTATGACATGCGGCTGACCACGGGCGATGCGCCATCGCTTGATCTGGATCGCGCTGTGGTAATCAGTCAGGATAGCGGTCAGGACTGGATGGATGTGGAGCTGGTCTTGTCCACCGCGCGTCCGGGCGAACAAATCGCGCCAAGCGGCGTTTGGGCCCCGCTGCGCCAGATCGTGTCAGAAGAAGAGTTGGAACGCGAAAAGCTGGCGCGCGATATGTCGGACCGCATGGCCGGATCAATTATGCTGATGGAGGAAGCGCCAATGGCCGTCACCGCATTTGCCCAACCGGTTATGCCTGTGGCCAATTTCAGCGGTGCTGCGGTGACATATACCTATCCGGGTCGCGTGAATATCCGCAATGGCGTCGAAGACCTGCGCTTGCCGCTTGATACCCTATCGCTGGATGCGGAGGTCTGGGCCGAGGCCGCGCCAAGCCGCGATAGCGTCGCCTACCGCGTGGCCGAATTCACCAATAGCACCCAAGAACTGCTGCTGCCCGGCACCGCGCTGATGTTTGCAGATGGCACGATGATCGGGTTTAGCGAGCTGCCACTGGTCGCGGCGGGCGCGGATATGCAAATGGGCTTTGGGCCGCTTGACGGGATTATCCTGAACCGGATGACCCCGAACCGGTCAGAGGGCGACCGCGGTGTATTCACCAGCACAAACGAGCTGAAAGAAGAAGCCGTGATATCAGTTGAAAACCTGACGGGCCAAGATTGGGATGTGCTGCTGCGTGATGCGGTGCCCTATTCGGAGCAAGACGACCTAGAGGTCAGCGTGACAGCCAGCCCATCCGTCACCCGCACCAACCCCGAAGGGCAACGCGGCATCCTTGAATGGGATCTGAGCGTGTCCGCCGGTGAAAAACAGGTAATCAGTCTTGATTACACGCTGACTTGGCCGGGCGGGTATGTTTTGCGGTAGCCAATCAATACACAGGCGCAAGGGGAACTCTGCGCCTGTGGCTCTAAAAAGCGGCTATGAAGGTTGCCATTAGCACCACGATATTGGTGACAATAAGCCCTGCAATCGGAAAGATCACCCTGCGCGATTTCGGCGCATCGCCAAGCGCAATGTTCTTTGCGACGGCGTGTTCGCGTTCACTAATCTGCCCTGCTGTATACATAAATTGCAGTGCCGCGAGCGTACGCGTCTGTTCGTTAGTTTGCGGCATTTGCATATGTCCAAGACAGTGTGATCAGGAATCGCATCAGTCCGACCCGCCCAAATCGGATGATCCGTCACCGCCAGTATGCGTGATTGATGAAGTGAGCAGCGTGACGATAATTGCGAGCAGGATGCCAATCACAATCAGCGCGAGTTTTGCATAGTCTGGGAATGCGATAGCAAAACCCAAACTTGCGCAGTTGACGATCAAGAACGCCAGCAAATTACGTACCACCGGATGCAGCCCTGCAGGAGATAACTGTAATGCCGCGCGCTTTTGAGTTTCAAATTCATATTCGCCGATTTGGAAGCTTTCGCGCTGCGCGATAAGCTGTGTCAATCGGTCCGCGATTGAGAGATCTGAACTGTTCATGAGGTGATCCCGTGAAATGGGGGCATAAAGCCCCCAGCATTGTTTTACATGTTCGGATAGTTCGGCCCGTCGCCGCCTTGGGGCGTTGTCCATGTAATATTCTGGCTCGGGTCTTTGATATCGCAGGTTTTGCAATGCACACAGTTTTGGAAATTGATCACAAACCGCGTGTCTTTGCCTTCTTCATGCACAAATTCGTAAACACCCGCCGGACAGTAGCGCGCGGACGGGCCTGCGTATTTGGCAAGGTTCACATCGACCGGTACTGACGGATCAGTCAGCTGAAGGTGCGCAGGCTGGCTTTCTTCGTGGTTGGTAAAGCTGAAGGAAACGTTGGTCAGTCGGTCAAACGACAGGGTGCCATCGGGTTTGGGGTAGTCGATAACCTTGTGTTTGCTGGCTTCTTCGGTGGCATCCGCGTCGGATTTCCCGTGCTTGAGCGTGCCCAAAAGCGAGAACCCGAATGTGTTGGTCCACATGTCCATGCCGCCGACAGCGAGCGATGCAAGCAGCCCGTATTTTGACCAGAGCGGTTTGACGTTGCGCACTTTTTTCAGATCGGCACCAATATCGCCTTCGCGCACGGCGACCTCGTAATCGGTCAGCTCGTCGCTTTGGCGACCGTCTTTGAATGCGGCAAAGGCGGCTTCGGCGGCGGCGATGCCCGATAGCATGGCGTTATGGTTGCCCTTGATGCGCGGCACGTTAACCATGCCCGCCGAACAGCCCAGAAGCGCGCCACCCGGGAAGGTCAGTTTTGGCATCGACTGATAACCGCCTTCGGTGATCGCGCGGGCGCCATAAGCCACGCGTTTGCCGCCTTTCAGCAGGTCCGCGACCATCGGGTGATGTTTGAATTTCTGGAATTCCATATAAGGAAACAGATGCGGGTTCTTGTAGTTCAGGTGAACCACAAAGCCGACATAGACCTGATTGTTTTCAAGGTGGTAGATGAATGATCCGCCACCCGCGTTGCCACCCAAAGGCCAGCCCATTGTGTGGGTCACGGTGCCTTCGCGGTGCTTGGCGGGATCAATTTCCCAGATTTCTTTCATGCCAAGCCCGTATTTCTGGACATCATGGCCGTCAGAAAGATTGTATTTCGCGATTACCTGTTTTGACAGGGACCCGCGCACGCCCTCGGACAAGAACACGTATTTGCCGTGCAGTTCCATGCCGGGTTCATAACCGGGGCCTTCGGTCCCATCGGGGTTCTTGCCAAATTCACCGGCGACCACACCTTTGACTTCGCCATTGTCGCCGAACACCAGTTCGGAACAGGCCATGCCTGGAAAAATCTCGACGCCCAGTTCTTCGGCTTGTTCGGCCATCCAGCGGCAGATATTGCCCATCGACACAATGTAATTGCCGTGATTGTTCATCAGCGGCGGCATTGCAATGTTCGGGATACGCAACTGACCCGATTCACCCAGCATATAGAAATTGTCTTTTTTGACCGGCACGTTCAGTGGCGCGCCTTTTTCTTTCCAATCGGGGATCAACGCGTTCAGGCCAGATGGATCAAGCACCGCGCCCGACAGGATATGCGCGCCGACTTCGGACCCCTTTTCAAGCACAACGACGTTCAAATCAGCATCAAGCTGCTTGAGGCGGATCGCCGCTGACAGCCCTGCAGGCCCTGCGCCAACGATTACTACGTCATATTCCATCGTTTCGCGTGTCGTTTCGGCCATCTGGTCATCCTTCGCTTATGGGGCGATGCCCCCTTTTAATCGCTTTAAGCAATCGTTACCTGAAGCAGGATTGTGGGGCAATCAAGACACAACGTCAAAACCGCCAGCCGCGACAAGTGATCGCGCCATGGGCCTTGACTTTGCTTACCCCAATTAGGCTATGAACGATCGATTGACACTTTTTACCCCGGAGCAGAGGCATAATGGATAAGATCCCACTCACACGCGCAGGTTTTGACAAGCTGGATGCCGAATTGAAGCACCTCAAGACTGTTGAGCGGCCGGCCATCATCCGCGCCATTGCCGAAGCCCGTGAACATGGCGATCTATCCGAGAACGCGGAATATCATTCTGCCAAGGAAAAGCAGTCATTTATCGAAGGGCGCGTGAAGGAATTGGAAGGCGTGATTTCGCTTGCCGATGTGATCGACGTGGCAAAACTTTCGGGGACCATCAAATTTGGTGCCACCGTTGCATTGGTTGATGAAGAAACCGACGAGGAAAAGACCTATCAGATCGTCGGTGAATACGAGGCCGATATCGAAAACGGAAAATTGAATATGCAATCGCCGCTTTCGCGTGCATTGATTGGCAAAGAGACAGGCGACAGCGTCGAGGTGCGTACCCCCGGCGGCGTGCGCAGCTATGAAATTCTGTCGATTTCGTTCAAGTAGAAAGCATCCCGTTTATGACGCGCCCACATGCCAATGCCTCTGGCCCGATATCGCGGATTGCGCTGGGCCTCGTCTTGGGCTGGGTGGTTCTGCTTTTGGTGCTGTTTATTGCAATCCCGCCGCGGGTCTTTACCGATGCCGGCTTTGACAGCCTGCGGTTTATGGCGCTTGTCATGGTGGTTACGCTGCCGGTCGCGCTGGTCGTGCTGGCCGATCTTGGGCTGCGCGCACAACGTGGCCTGCGCGATGAAAATTTTCGCATGCAGTCTGCGCTGGACGCGCTGCGCCAGACGCGGGTCAGCCAACCCGCGCCACAGCGCCCGACCGCCCCGACGCCTGCCCCAAAACCAACAGCCCCCCCCGCGCCACAGACAAAGCAGGTGACGCCAGAACCCCCTGCGCCCGTGGCAAGCGCGCTTGGGACTATTGATTTGATTCGGGCGCTGAATTTCCCCGATACCGCCGAAGACACCGAAGGGTTCGCCGCCCTGCGCGCCGCCTTGCGCGATCCGCAGGCACGGCAACTGGTGCAGGCCAGCCAGGACGTGCTGACGCTTTTGTCGCAAGACGGGATCTATATGGATGATCTTGATGCGGCACCCGCGAATGCGGATCTTTGGCGCAGGTTTGCGGCTGGTGAACGCGGCGCTGGCATTGCGGATGTCGGCGGTGTGACTGACCAATCGGCGCTTGCCGCTGTTTTGCACCGCAAAAAATCCGACACGATCTTTCGCGATTCAATGCTGCATTTCCTGCGCCATTTCGACAAGATGATCGACAGTTTTGTGCCGGACGCCAGCGACGAAGAATTGCTGATCCTCGCGCAAACCCGCAGCGCCCGTGCGTTCATGCTGCTGGGGCGCGCGGTTGGCACATTCGAATAACCCCGCATGATCGATATCTTCCTGCAGACAATGCCGTTTTTCATGCTGATCGCCATGGGTTACGGCGCGGCGCGCACCGGTTTCTTTCCCCAAGAAGCCAATGCCTATCTAGCCAAGTTTGTATTCTACTTTGCGCTATCGGCGATGCTGTTCCGGTTTTCCGCGAACCTGGCGTTGGATGCTGTGTTGGACTGGCGTTTTGTCTTTGCTTACCTCAGCGCGACTATGGTGGTCTACGTGGTTGCTACATTTGTCGCATTACGCCGCCGCGTCCCGATGACCGAGGCGGCGGTCGAAGCCCAATGCGCAGTTGTCGGCAACGTCGGATATCTGGGCATCCCGATGCTGGTTTTGCTGCTGGGTGACGCCGCAATTGGCCCTGTGATGATGGTGTTGCTTGTTGATCTGATTGTTTTTGGCAGCTTGATTGTCATTCTGATCACCGGCGCGCGTGACGGGCGCATGTCGCCGCGTATCTTGGGGACTGTGGGGTTGGGGCTGCTTAAAAATCCAATGATCGTGTCGATTTCGCTGGGTGTTCTTGCGGCGGCGGGCGATATCCCGATCCCTGTTCCGGTGAATGATTTTCTGACCATGCTTGGTGCTGCGGCGACACCGGGTGCGCTGTTTGTGATTGGCGCTTCACTGGCCTCCAAATCGGCAGAGCGCCTAGCGGTCGCGGGTTGGCTCAGCTTTTGCAAGCTGATCGTGCATCCGCTGGCTTGCGCAATCGCGGCTTTCTTCATCTTCGACATCGCCCCGTTTTCGGCGGGCGTCATGATCGCGGCGGCGTCTTTGCCGGTGGCAGGCAATGTCTATATTCTGGCCCAGCATTATGGCGTGGCCCCGGCGCGTGCGTCCGCGACGATTTTGGTTTCCACTGTTGCCAGCGTGGTCACCGTGTCGCTTGTGATTGCATGGGTGACAAGCATTTGATCCTGCGCTAGCCGTTATGCGCATAACAGGAGGCCACGATGAAAACCATTTCTGAAAATCGCTGTTATGGCGGAACCCAAGGGGTCTATTCACACGCATCAGACAGCTGCAACTGCGAGATGACATTTGGCGTCTTTATGCCCGAAGAGGCGGCGCATGGCCCCGTGCCTGTGCTGTGGTTTCTGTCCGGTCTGACCTGCACCCATGAAAACGCAATGACCAAGGCGGGCGCGCAGGCTTGGGCCGCCGAACAGGGCATCGCGCTGATTTTTCCCGACACATCCCCGCGCGGCGCCGATGTGCCAGACGATGACGCCTATGATCTGGGGCAGGGCGCAGGGTTCTACATTGATGCGACCACGGCCCCTTGGGACAAGCATTTCAAAATGTGGACCTATGTTGCCGAAGAATTGCCCGCGCTGGTCGGTGAAAACTTTGCGCTCGATATGGATCGCCAGTCGATCTGCGGGCATTCGATGGGCGGGCATGGCGCGCTGACGATGGCGCTGGCCTTGCCCGGGCGGTTCCGGTCTGTGTCGGCCTTTGCGCCGATTTGTAACCCGCTGAACAGCGAATGGGGCCGCAAACAATTCACTGCCTATTGGGGCGCGGACGAATCCCAATGGGGCCCGCATGATGCCAGCGTTTTGATGCAAGGCGAAGGGTTCGACGGCCCGATCCTGATCGACACAGGCACAGACGACCAGTTCACCGCATTGCTGGGCACGCCCGCGTTAGCCCAAGCAATGGCCGAGAAATCGCAACAGGGTACGATCCGCCTGCAAAAGGGCTATGACCATTCCTATTTCTTCATCGCGACCTTTATGGAAGACCACGTCGCCTTCCACGCAGAGGCGCTTTACGCATGATCTATGTCGATGCGGATGCCTGCCCCGTCAAGGCAGAGGTCGAACGGGTCGGCACCCGTCATAAGCTCAAGATGTTTGTGGTCTCTAACGGCGGCATCCGGCCTTCTGCCAACCCTTATGTCGAAACGGTGGTGGTGCCGGATGGCCCTGATATCGCTGATATGTGGATCGCGGATCGCGCGGGCAATGGCGATGTGGTGATTACGGGCGATATTCCACTGGCTGCGCGGTGTATCGAGAACGGGGCGCTGGTGCTCAAGCACAATGGCGAACCGCTAACCACCGCCAATATCGGCAATGTTCTTGCGACCCGTGATCTGATGGCCGACATGCGCGCGGCTGATCCGTTTCGGCAGGGTGGTGGCAAGCCGTTCGGCAAGGCAGACCGCGCGCGGTTTCTGGATGCGTTGGAACGGCTTGTGCGCCAAGCCGCACGTTAGCGTTTACACTCCAGCGCGCGCTGCTAGACTGAATTCAAGCGAATATGTTGGGGGCCGGTATGGCGAATATTCAGGCCGTCATTTTTGACATCGGCAACGTGCTGATCGAATGGCAACCAGAGCGGTTTTATGACCGCGTGATTGGCGAAGAACGCCGCAAAGCGATGTTTGCCGCGATTGACTTGCACGGGATCAATGATCTGGTCGATCGCGGCCATCATTTCCGCGACACGATTTATGCGGCGGCTGATGAAAACCCCGATTGGGCCGCCGAAGTGCGCATGTGGCATGACAACTGGTCCGAAATGGCGACGCCCGCGATTGATCATTCGGTGCGCCTGTTGCGTGCCTTGCGCGCGGCCAATGTGCCTGTTTTTGCCCTGTCGAATTTCGGCGTGCAGACCTTTGAGATCGCGGAGCCTGTCTATCCGTTCCTGCGCGAGTTCGACCGCCGCTATATTTCGGGCCACATGCAAGAGGTGAAACCAGGTCACCGGATTTACGAGATGGTCGAACAGGATTGCGCTATCGCGCCCGAGGGGCTGCTTTTTGTCGATGACCGTGCTGACAATATCGCCACGGCCGACGCGCGCGGCTGGCAGACACATCTGTTTACGGGTGCGCAAGGCTGGGCGGATCGTTTGGTTGCCGAAAACCTGCTGACACAGGGGGCCGCGCAATGACCGTGATGATCCCATTCGCCGAAGGCGAAGCGCAGCTTGACTGGCTTGCGCTGACCGATGCGCTGGCCGCCGGTCATGAATTGCCCAAGGCGGATGTGGCAGATGTGTTTCTATACGAGGGCGATAATACCCTGCTGAACCGGTCCGCATGGATCGCGGGCATGGGGCTGGCGGTGAAATGCGCGACGATCTTTCCAGGTAACCGCGCGGCAGGCAAACCGATGGTTGGCGGCGCCGTGAACCTGTTCTCAGCCGATGATGGGTCATTGGACGCGATTGTCGATTTCCATCTTGTCACGAAATGGAAAACAGCGGGTGACAGCCTGCTGGCGGCGCGCCGGCTGGCGCGCCCCGACAGCAAGAATATCCTTATTGTCGGCGCAGGCACGGTTGGGCACAGCCTTTATGCAGCCTATGGCGCGGCTTTTGCGGATGCGCAGTTCACCGTCTGGAACAGATCGGCCGCAGGCGCGGCTGCTTTCCAAAAGGCGCACCCTGACGTCACAATTGCGCAAGATCTTGCCGAAGCGGTGCACGCCGCCGATATCGTCACATCGGCCACGATGTCGACCGATCCCCTGATCAAAGGCGAATGGCTGCGCGCTGGCCAACATATTGATCTTATTGGGGCTTACCGCCCCGACATGCGCGAGGCAGATGACCTTGCCTTGCAGCGGTCGCGCATCTTTGTTGACAACTTTGACACAACGCTGGACCATATCGGAGAGCTGAAAATCCCGCTTGCGGCAGGGGCAATCGCCCAAGGGGATGTTGTGGCCGACTATTATGCGCTAAATCGGTTCCAACGCAGCAGTAACGCAGAGATTACACTGTTCAAGAATGGCGGTGGCGCGCATCTTGATCTGATGACGAGCCGCTACATTTTGGCGGCATGGCAGGCACGGGGGGCGATCTCTGGCAATTAACGGGGCAATTGATCATGTGGTACTATTGGGTTCTGGGGGTGCTGGCCGGTCTTGCGATCTTGCCGGTATATCTGGAACGCCGCTGCAAGCCGGTTAGCGATTATGACCGTAGCCAGACCGCCGGTGATCTTGCGCGATTATCGCAGGGGTTGACCCATTACCGCTGGGTTGGTCCGGCACGCGGACCGGTCGCGGTAATTGTGCACGGCATGTCAACGTCTTCGGCATCGATCAGCGGTTTCGCGCAGGGGCTGGGCGAAATGGGCTATCGGGTGCTGGTCTATGACCTTTATGGGCGCGGTTTGTCCGACAATGTGGCAGGCCGTCAGGACCGCGCCTATTTCTTGCGGCAACTGACGGATTTGCTGGCGTTTCACCGGCTGTCCGAAGATATCACGCTTGTCGGTTATTCGATGGGCGGCGCGATTGCGACCGCATATTCTGCGCAAAATCCGCATTGTATCAAACGGCTAATCCTGATTGCGGCCACGGGAGTTGTGACGACTGAGGGACGATTTGCGCGGTTTTGCCGGAAAACGCCTGTGTTGGGCGACTGGCTGCACGCGGTGCTTGCGCGCCGCCGTTTATCAAGGGCGATACCGCGCGTGGGGCCCAGCTCTATGGCAGGCAAGGTTTACGCTTCACAGCGTCTGGAATTGCGCAGGCGCGGGTTTATGCCGTCACTTCTCAAAAGCAGTCGCGGCATGCTTTACGAAGTGCAAGAAAAAGACCACCGCAGGCTGGGCCGCGTTGATGTGCCGACGATTGCGATTTGGGCCGAACATGACCAGATAATCCCTATTCAGGCGCTTGGGGTTTTGGCGCAATGGCACCGCGATATTCACCAAGAGGTCGTCGCAGGTGCCGATCACGCGATGCCTTATACCCATTGTCCGCAACTGCTTCAGGCACTTGTCAGGGCGATGAGACCCTAGGCCGCGGCCACAGCCGTGCGGTTTTCCTTGATTGGCAAATGCACAATCGCGCTGAATGCACCGATCCCGACGCCGACCCACCAGACATGGGTATAGGTGCCGTAAATGTCATAAAGCCGCCCGCCCAGCCACACGCCAAGAAACGACCCGAGCTGGTGTGAAAAGAAGACGATTCCGTAAAGTGTGCCCATATAGCGGATGCCATAAAGATGCGCGACAAGCCCCGATGTCAGCGGCACTGTCGCCAGCCAGAGCGCGCCCATCCCGACCGAGAAAAGGATCACGCTTAGCGGGGTAATCGGCAACAGGATAAACAGCGCTGCGATAATCGTGCGTCCGGTGTAGATGCCCGCCAGCAGGTATTTCTTGGAATACCGGTTGCCAGCCCACCCCGCCAAAAGCGTGCCTGCAATATTTGCCAGCCCGATCAGCGAAATCGCTACCGCGCCGAGACGGCTAGTCGTGGTGATTCCGAGCCCCGCCAGAACCCCGCCCTGATCCAGCGGCCCGCACATTTCGGTCACCAGCGCGGGGAAATGCGCGGTGACAAAGGCAAGCTGATAACCGCAAGAAAAGAAGCCGAGGAAAATCAACGTATAGGACGGGTCTTTGAAGGCGCGGATCAGGATCGTGCCCATGCTTTCTTCTAGCTCGGTCTTGCTGGCGGGCGCGGGGCTGCGCATCATCGGCAAAACCAAAAGCGTTGCCATAATCATGCCCGCAAAGGCCACAAATGTGGCCTGCCACGTCATGAACCCCAGCAAATATTCCGCCAAGGGCGCGCCAAAAACCTGCCCCGCAGATCCGGCAGCCGTGGCGATAGCCAGCGCCATTGACCGGTTTTCTGCCGATGCGGCCCGCCCGACAACGGCAAGAATCACGCCAAATCCGGTGCCCGCAATCCCGAAGCCCACGAGAATTTCGTAAAACTGGTGCGCTTGCGGCGTCGTCGCCCCAGCCGACAGCAGCAATCCGGCCGCGTAAAACAAGGCGCCCATGATGATCGCTTTGCGGTCACCGATTTTTTCGGCGATGGCGCCGAAAATCGGTTGCCCGATCCCCCAAGCCAGATTCTGGATCGCAATCGCAAGGCTGAAATCGGATCGCAGCCAGCCGAATTCCTCGGCAATCGGGATTTGAAATACCCCGAATGACGCGCGGATTGCGAAACCTGTCATGATGATCAGACAACCTGCGATCAGGACGGGGGTGATAAGGGGGGCTTTGTGTTCCATGCGTGCAGTTCGCGTGCGTGGGCGCGTTTTGTCAATTCTTCAATTGTATCGACACGCTTTTCATCGCCGCAGGTGCAGGGTATTGCACGGCTATGACAGTTCAATCAGCCTATCAAACCGCCGTTGATGCGGGCACCCTGACTACGGATGACGCGCAGCTTGCGGTTTTGCCGGAACTTGAACGCGTGCGCGCAGCGCTTGCAACCCCGCTGCCCAAACGCGGCTTGTTCCGCAAAGCCCCGCCACCCACGCCGGGTCTTTATATGTGGGGCGGGGTCGGGCGCGGGAAATCCATGCTGATGGATCTGCTTTATGATCAGGTGGATGCCCCGAAACGGCGCAGCCATTTCCATGCCTTCATGCAATGGGTCCACACCGAAATGACCGAGGCCCGCAAACGTGGCGTTGACGACGCGATTGCCCCAGTGGCCGCAAAATTGGCGGATGAGGTCCGGTTTCTGGCCTTTGATGAAATGCAGATTACCGACATCACCGATGCGATGATTGTCGGCCGCCTGTTCGAGGCGCTTTTTGCGGCGGGTGTCGTTGTTGTTACTACATCCAACCGTCCGCCGGATGATTTGTATAAAAACGGGTTGAACCGGCAGCTGTTCACGCCGTTTATCGCCCTGATCAAAGACCGCATGGTTGTGCATGAATTGGTCAGCGATACCGATTACCGCCAAGACAGGCTTGCCGGCAAGCAAAGCTATTTCACGCCCAATAATGCGGATGCGCGCGCCGCGATTGCAGATATCTGGGACCACCTCAGCAATGGCAAGTCAGCGCCGCTGGTGCTGCATGTCAAAGGTCGCGAAGTTGACCTGCCTGGCTATCACAACGGGGTCGCGCGGGCGAAATTCTATGATCTTTGCGGGCGGTTTTTGGGGGCTGCGGATTATCTTGCACTGGCAGAGGCCGTGCGTGTGCTGATCCTTGAGGATATCCCGACGCTGTCGCGCAGCAATTTCAACGAGGCAAAGCGTTTTGTGACCCTGATCGATGCGCTTTACGAGGCCAAAGTGCAGTTGATCTGTTCGGCCGCCGCCGCGCCGGAATTGCTGTATGTCGAAGGCGAAGGCACGTTCGAATTCGAACGCACTGCAAGCCGTTTGCGCGAAATGCAATCGGCCGATTGGGGCACCTAGAACCGTTCGGCGCGCAGCACTTGGGCGTCTGTTATGCTGACCACGCCAATGTGTTTTTCAACCACCGCAAAGGCCGCATCAAGCAGCGCATCAAGCCGTTCTGGCCGGATCAGACAAACAACGGCGACCATACCGGCCTTGCCGACCTGACCGTCGCGTGACCATTTGCCGGACCGACCAGACCCGCCCAATACGGGCAGGATCGTGAACCCCGTAACCCCCGCCTGCGTCAACGCATTTGTCAGCCTGCGTTCAAGCGGGGCTTCGATGACGATTTCAACACGTTTGGCGATATGGGTCTGCATGTCAGGCTCCGGCGGCGAATTGGGCGGCGGCAAGGTATATCGGGATGCCAAGCGTCAGGTTGAACGGAAAGGTGACCCCCAGCGATAGTGTCAGGTAGATTGACGGGTTTGCTTCGGGCAGGGCGACGCGCATTGCGGCGGGCACGGCGATATAACTGGCCGATGCGGACAGCACCATCAACAGCACAATACCGCCCAGCGACAGGCCGATCAACATGCCAAGCCCAAGTCCGATAGTCGCACCGACCAGTGGCATCACAATTGCGAATGCGACCGCCCCGATGCCCAATACGCCCTTCGACTGGCGCAGCCCGCGCCCTGCAATCAACCCCATATCCAACAGGAACAGGCACAAGACACCTTTGAACGGTGACACGATAAACGCGCTGATTTCAGCCAGCCCCTTTTCGCCCGTGATCGCCCCGATTGCAAAGGCGCCCACCAGCAAAACGATTGATCCGTTCAAAAGGATTTCACGCATCAATTCGGGCTCCATGCGTCCCTGTTTGCCGCTGCGCGCAACCAGCCAGAGCGCGGAAAGGATGGCGGGGGCTTCCATCACGGCGGCGACGGCAACCATATAGCCTTCGGCGGCGATCATCCGGCCTTCCAGCATCGACGTTGCTGCAACAAAGGTTACGATGCTGATTGATCCGTAATGCGCGGCCACGGCGGCCGCATCGGTTTGCGAAAGCCCGGTCATCATCCGCAGCAGCGCAAAAGCAATCAGCGGCAATCCGAACGACAACACCAGCCCCG
Source organism: Yoonia tamlensis (assembly GCF_900115105.1). Lineage (GTDB taxonomy): Bacteria > Pseudomonadota > Alphaproteobacteria > Rhodobacterales > Rhodobacteraceae > Yoonia > Yoonia tamlensis. The sequence continues at coordinate 91,919 of NZ_FOYP01000003.1, read as the reverse complement.
CCCCGATTGACAATAGCAGCGTTGTGTCGACACCATGCGCGCTGACCGCGACCCCGCCCTTAAAGCCGATTGCAAAAAGCAAATAGATCGACATCCCTTTGGCCACGGCTTCGGGGATGGTCAGGTCGGATCGGGCCAAAGCTGCCAAAAGCCCGAGCGCAAAGCTCAGGATGATGGGAGAGACCAGATTGGTTCCGGCCAGTGCAAAAATTTCGGTCATGTTCAGATGGCGACAAATGCGTCGACGTCAGGGTCGTACCCCTCGAGCGTGCCTTCACCGATATCATTCCAAAGCCCGTGAAGTGATAGCGTGCCTTCCTCGACCGCTTTTTGCACAAAGGGGAATGTCATCAGGTTGTTGAGCGACACCGTGACCGATACTTTTTCCAATGCCCGCGTGCGGGCCTCGTCGTCACCCTCGGGCAGCATGTCATATCCGGGGCGCAAAATATCCATCCAGCGGCCGACAAAGCTGCCTGTTTCTTCCAGTTCGGGAGCATTGCCCGAACACATATCGTAACAACCCGCGACACCACCGCAGCTGGAATGACCCAAAACAACCAGATGCGAAACCTTTAGCGCGGTCACCGCATATTCGACGGCGGCAGATGTGCCGTGCTGGCTGCCGTCGGGCTGAAAGGGCGGCACAAGGTTCGCGATATTGCGGTGGATGAAAAATTCGCCCTGATCGGCACCAAAAATTGACGTCACATGTACGCGGCTGTCGCAGCACGAAATGATCATCGCGCGCGGGCGCTGGCCTTCGTCGGCAAGACGGCGATACCAACCCTTGTTTTCGGCGTGGGTCGTGGCCTTCCAGCCGTGGTAGCGTGTTACCATATATGCGGGAAGAGGGCGGGCGTGTTTCATGGTGGGCTCCGTCGTGATTTTACCTAAACTAGATTGTATATTCCGGAATTTCGAGCGCTTTTTGTGCCTCGCGTAAATCTTCCGGCAACCTTCATGCGCGCATAATGGGGCTATGGAAAACAAACACCCTACGCAGACGCCGGAAACGGACGTTGAAGTAATCATCCTGCGCTGTCCGGACCGGTTGCAGTTTGACGCGGTGCCGTTGCAACGCTTGTTCGCGGCCAAGCCCGCGAACGAGGCAGAGGCAATCATTTGCCGCGTTCTGGAAGACCTTGCGCAGCGTCTGGACGTTTTGCAAAATGGGTTCAATGCAGGCAATCTTGCGATGATGCTGAAACCTTGCCGCAAGATACGCCTGATTGCGGAACAAATCGGGCTGACCGAATTTGCGATTGCCGCCGACCATGTGCAAACCTGCCTGCGCCAAGCAGATGCAACCGCGCTTGCCGCGACGATGGCGCGGCTTGAACGCGCCTTTGACGTCGCCGTTGCCGAAGTGTGGAAATTTCGCCAAAGTTAGGCGCGGCCACTTGCGGTGCTGCCGCAGCAGGGTAATCTGGCGTTTCAACTGACCTTATTGGACGCACCCCATGCTACTGACATTTGCCGCAGATTGCGATGATTCAATACCGCTGAGGGTCGTTGACCATGCAGCGCTTGATGCTGCATTGGCCGATCTTTCGGATGCTGGCCGCGCGTGGGCGCAGGCCCAAGGGTTTACGGCGGCCTTGGGGCAGGTTCTGGCCTTGCCGGACACGCAAGGCGCAATTGCGCAGGTGCTGGTCGGCTACGGAACCGCTAATGCGCGCGCGCGCGGGCGGTTCCATATGGGGGCTGCGGCCGCAAAACTGCCGGCTGGCACCTATAAAATCGTTGCAGGCCTTGCTGGTCCCGATCTGGAAGAGGCGGCGCTGGGCTGGCTGTTGTCCCAATATAAATTTGACCGCTACGCCCCAGCAAAGGCAACCATCGCGCAGCTTATCGCGCCAGAGGGTATCGACGCCGAAAAAACCGCGATCATCGCCAGCGCCGAGGCCCTAACCCGCGATCTGATCAACACACCCGCTTCCGATATGGGCCCGCAAGAGCTCGAGGATGCCGCGCGTGCGCTTTCGGGCGAATACGGTGCAAAAATTGCGGTGATCACGGGCGAAGACCTGCTGACGCAGAATTTTCCGATGATCCACACGGTCGGGCGCGCATCGCGCCGTGCGCCGCGGCTTTTGGATATGCGCTGGGGGGAAACGGGGCCGTTGCTGACGCTGGTGGGCAAGGGCGTGTGTTTTGACACCGGTGGCCTGAACATCAAACCCGGCGCGTCGATGGGGCTGATGAAAAAGGATATGGGCGGCGCGGCCACGGTGCTGGGCCTTGCGCAGATGATCATGGGGCTGGGCCTGCCGGTCCGGTTGCGGGTGCTGATACCCGCTGTTGAAAACAGCATTGATGGCGATGCCTTCCGCCCTCAGGATATCCTGACATCGCGCAAGGGGCTAACGGTTGAAATCAACAACACCGATGCCGAAGGGCGGCTCGTTCTGGCGGATGCGCTAACCTATGCGGATGAAGAAATGCCTGCACTGGTTATTTCGATGGCAACGCTGACAGGGGCCGCGCGGGTGGCTGTCGGCCCTGATATTGCGCCGTTCTATACCGATAGCGACGCGGCGGCTACGGCGCTGGGCATGGCGGCAACAACTGTTGCCGATCCCGTTTGGCGGATGCCGTTTCACACGCCTTATGAAACATTGATCGAACCGGGTGTGGCCGATCTTGATAACGCACCTGGCGGCGGCATGGCAGGAAGCATCACTGCCGCGCTGTTTTTGCGCCGCTTTATCGACAGCCCATATATTCATTTTGATATCTACGGCTGGCAACCTGTGGCGGCGCCTGCGCGCCCCAAAGGCGGGGTCGGGATGGGCGCGCGCGCAATCCTAGCGGCGCTGCCAAAGCTGTTGGACCTATGACCGACCGCCGTCTTTTGGCTGCAAACGGCAGGGTCGCGGCGATGGATCTGGCAGGCAAGGTTGCGGCTGATCGCTATGTCATAGGCCAGCCGATGATGGTGGCGCGCGCCGTTGTCGACCTGTGCCGGACGCCTGACGGGCCGCGTGACCGGCAGCTTTTGCTGGGCGCTGTTGTCACGGTTTTCGAAGAGTGTGACGGCTGGGCGTTTGTGCAATGTGGCAACGGCTATGTCGGCTATGTGCAAGCTGCGCAGCTCGGCCCGCAGATGGATGTGACCCATTTTGTCGGCACAATGGCGACCCATGGCTATTCGGCGGATGATTTCCGGTCCGAAGCGGTTGCGGCTCTGCCGTTTGGGGCGCGTGTCGGGGTCGTGGACGAACGGCGCGATTTCTTTGAAACGACGGCCGGTTTTATCCCCAAAAAACACCTGCGCGCCATTGATCGCCCGTTTCAAGATCCGGTTACGGTCGCGCAGCTGCACTTTGGCGTGCCCTATCTTTGGGGTGGCGATTCGACACGTGGCATTGATTGTTCAGGCCTTGTCGCGGCAAGCCTGTCTGCCTGCGCCATCGCATGTCCGGGTGATAGCGATTTGCAATGCGAAGTGATCGGTACGGATATTCAGGGCGACCTGCGGCGTGGCGATATCGTGTTTTGGCAGGGACACGTAGGCATGATGGTTGACGGCGAAACGATGATCCATGCAAGCGCCACGCCGATGGCCACAGTCTATGAACCACTGGCCAAAGTGACCGCCCGCGTGGCATTTCAAGGACACGGGCAGCCCGTCGCGCGGCGGCGGCTTTAGTGAATTGTTGCGGGTATCGCTTGGCTGTATGCGCGCGACGGCGGCATTTGCTGCAGGATCATCCGCTTGAGCGCGCGGCCAAAGTCCGCAGCGAGAGGCGTGATAAGCGGCGCGATGTCGGCGCGTACGATCAGCGTCGCAATGAGCATGGCGTCCTGATTGTCACCCTCTGCGGCGGTGGTGACGAAGTGCGAAAAGCAGGCTTCGTCAGCGCCCAGACATTTGCAACCCACGGCATGGCGCATCAGCGGGCGCCGGCGATAGCGCGCGCATAGGTCAAATAGGGTCTCCAGATTTTCCATCGCTGTGCGTCCGTGGCGTTCGCCAAGACCCGCAGCCAGATCCTGCCAAACGGCAGTTTGGCCTTCGGGTCCGTCACACCACATCCGGAAATACATAGCGACATAGCGCGTCAGTGGCGGCTGTTCGGATAGCTGGCCCACGGCAGCACCACCGGGATTGGCAGATGGAACCGTCATTTTGTAAGAATCAGTTTTCCGGCGCGTGTGATACGCAGGGTATAGGTCTGGTTGTGCAGTACAATCTGCGCAAGATCGCCGTCTTGGGTCAGCATTTGGGCGTCATAGGTCGGCAGATTTTGCGCGGCTGGCTGTTGCGCGTGCGGAACACTGTGGAAAGACATGTTTTGGTCCTTACGGTGACACGGGGCAAAAGCGATTGGTTGCCTTTGGCCGTTGGATTGTTGAATTGGCTGGCTGTCACGCGAACAGGTGGCTTGATGCTTTGCAATCTAGTCAAAAACGCAAGGGTGAGTCAATCCGACATTTTTAGTCAGGTATATCTAATCGACCACACGGATCAATTTCCGTTCCAGTACCCGCAACACCTGTCGCAGGTCATGCCCGCGCTTGAGCACCTGCCCGTCCATGCCGATCACCGCATATTGGCCCTGCCGCAGGCGCAGCTTTGGGTGTTTTTCGATCCGGTATAACGGGTGTTCGGCTGCACGTCTGAAAACTGAAAAAACAGCCATTTCACGCAGGCAGGAAATGCCATAGTCGCGCCATTCCCCCGCGGCGACCATGCGGCCGTACAGCCCCAATATGACGCTTAGTTCTGTGCGGTGAAATGCGATCTGCGGCGGCTGCAGTGATGTGTCGGGGCTATGTGGTGTCATAACAAATCGTCGCGCCGATAGGGATCAAAATCAAGCCCTGATGATTCGCGCCTTGCTAGCGCCGTAATATCGCCGCAGGGCCAGCACAGGTCTTACCTATTCGGGCCACAACCGCGTGCAAGCGTTTCGCATAGCATATTGCTACCCCGGTGTCGCGGCCAATTGCCCCCACCTCGATCGCGATGCCGGGGAATAATTTCCAGATAGAAACCGTTAGCCGCAGGTAATCGCCACAATTTTTTCCTGCGCGTCGATCTTGAAATTTATGCGGTCTTCACGAAAATCCATCGTGACCATATCGTCGGGCCGTATGACCCTGACCATGCCCAAAATCAGAACCCGTTCCAAGGCGGTGGCGTCCCGCCCAATCAAATGCGCGCGTTGGTTTGCGCCACAAGTGTCGTCTTGGACCGCAGGCAGGTCCGGCAGCGTGGATGCGCAGGCGCAAAGCATCAGGAAAGGCAGGGCATATTTCATAGCGGGATCATGCGGCAATTGGCCAAGCCCGTGCAAGCCGAAACAATCGCAGCGTTGCAGTTCCGGCAATTTTCGCAGATCGTTGTCGCAAGCAAAGGGAGTTGGAAAATGCGAACACGTGCAGCAGTGGCAATGGCAGCGGGGCAACCGCTTGAAGTCATGGAAGTGAACCTAGAAGGCCCGCGCGCGGGCGAGGTTCTGGTTGAAATAAAGGCAACAGGCCTGTGCCATACGGATGAATTCACCCGCTCTGGTGATGATCCCGAGGGCATTTTTCCCGCAATTCTGGGCCACGAGGGCGCTGGTGTTGTGATTGAAGTCGGCGAAGGTGTGACCACATTGGAAGTTGGCGATCACGTGATCCCGCTTTACACGCCTGAATGCCGCGAATGCGAATATTGTCTGAACCCGAAAACGAACCTGTGCCAGAAAATCCGATCCACCCAAGGCGCTGGGCTTTTGCCCGACGGATCGACACGGTTTTCGATGCTGGATGGCACGCCGATCCATCACTACATGGGCTGTTCGACCTTTGCCAACCACACGGTTGTGCCTGAAATCGCGCTGGCCAAGGTGCGTAAGGACGCGCCGTTTGACAAGATTTGCTATATCGGCTGCGGCGTGACCACGGGAATCGGGGCGGTTATTAACACGGCCAAGGTCGAAATCGGCAGCCGCGCGATTGTGTTCGGGCTTGGCGGCATTGGCCTGAACGTGCTTCAAGGCCTGCGGCTTGCGGGTGCGGATCAGATCGTCGGTGTCGATATGAATGATGGCAAAGAAGAAATGGGCCGTCACTTTGGCATGACCGATTTTGTGAACCCGTCCAAAGTTGACGGCGATCTGGTCGCCCATCTGGTTGAACTGACCGGCGGCGGCGCGGATTACACTTTTGATGCCACTGGCAATGTGGGCGTGATGCGCACAGCGCTTGAAGCCGCGCACAAAGGCTGGGGCGAAAGCATTATCATCGGGGTCGCCCCAGCGGGCGCCGAGATTTCAACACGCCCGTTCCAGCTGGTCACGGGCCGCAGCTGGCGCGGGACAGCATTTGGTGGCGCAAAAGGCCGGACCGATGTGCCTAAAATCGTTGACTGGTACATGAGCGGCAAGATCGAGATCGACCCGATGATCACGCATAAATTGAAACTTGAAGACATCAATGAAGGCTTTGAGTTGATGCACGCCGGCAAATCAATTAGGGCGGTTGTTGAATACTAACACTCGTAAGACTACCTTAGCGCGAGATTTGATTATGGCGAATGACAAGCCGCTTTTGGCGGTGTTGATTGATGGCGACAATGTACCAGCAAAGCATGCAACCGCCATTTTCGAGGAGCTCGCTTCATTTGGCGAAGCTGCGGTGCGCCGTATTTATGGCGACTCCACAAGCTCACACCTTGATGGGTGGCGTAAATTGTTTAGCAAATATGCAATTCAACCAGTGGATACGCCAGCATATACGGCTAGGAAAAACTCGTCGGATATGGCGCTGGCGATTGATGCGATGGAACTTTTCCATACGGGACGATTCAATGGGTTTGTAATTGTTAGCTCGGATAGCGATTTTACTCGTCTTGCGAGCAAACTTAGAGAGGATGGGTCGGATGTCTATGGTATTGGAGATCAAAATACTAATGAGGCATTCCGAAACGCTTGCAACCGGTTTCTTTATCTCGAAACGTTAGGCGATGACGGCGATTGTGTCAGTCAGGCTTCGGCGAGCGCGATACAAAATTCGCCAACCTCGAATGGAACCGCAGGAACTGCAAATATGATGCCGCAAACGAAGGCGGTGCCATTGGTTTTGAAGGCAATGAAAAGTATTGATCCAGAACTCACTTGGTATCAGCTTGGGCATGTTGGAAATGTAATAGTTCGTGCCAATCCAGATTTTGATCCACGCAACTATGGTCATAAAACGCTAAGTGAACTTGTCACAAAAACGGGCGCATTTGAAATACGGAAACAAGACGGATGCGATGCCGAGATTCGGCGAAGGCGCTAAACCCCATAGCGCGCCAAAAACACATCCACCGCGCCTTTGGCGATCCGGTGCTTTTCGGCATCTGTAAAGCTGTCATCAATGCTGAACATCATACGCGGGAACAGGTCGGCGCGGCAGAGTTCGTTGAATTGGTCAGCGGCAAGCGCGCGGTCTTCGATGACCAGATCGCCATTCGCTATTGCGAGGTCAAAATACGCGACCATGCGGTCACGTACCAGCATCGGGCCGCTTTCATAGAACTGGCGGCCAAGTTCGGGAAACCGGCCACCTTCACCGACGCAAACCCGAAAAATACGCATGCCGAATTCGGATGTTATGAAATCCCCGATTTCGCGGGCGGCGTGATACAGCACTTCGGCGACTGGCGCGTTCATGTCGATTGTTTCGATCGCGCGATCCGCCTGCGTGCAGCATTCGGCCTTGCACACTTCGAGGAATAGAAAGCGTTTGTCAGGGAAATAGCTATATAGCGTGGCCTTCGAGACCCCCGCAGCCTTGGCGATTTCATCGACAGAGGCACCTTCGAACCCGTCCGCCAAAAACACCGATCGCGCACCTGCAAGCACTTGATCGAATTTGCGGCCTTTTTTGGGTTCAATGGCGCCGTCGGGCATGGGGGTCGCTCCTCTTGGGGACCTCTACCATAAACTGACCTGTTCAGTTCAGGCAAGTGTGACGTCACGCTGCCCCTATTTTGCGGGGGCAGGGCAGGCCGCTGTATCAAGCCGGATCAGGTCAACGCAGGATTGATCCACGACAGGTGCTGCGGGTTTGGACGGGTAGGTCAGCAGGGGCAGGTTCACCGCATAGGATTGCGCAAAGGCAGGCGCGGCAAATGTTGTGGCAATGATAATGGCAAGGGCTGTGCGGTACATTGTGGTCTCCAATTTTGAATACAAAATAGAACTAAACTGTTTAGTTTATATTTCAAGTAGAAACTGAACCGACCTGTTCAGTTTTTACTGTTGACTGCACGAATTTGAAGAATAAATTAGAATCATTCTAATTTGGAGCCCCGCGATGATCCCCGGAATTGCCAGCCGCCGTCGTTTTAAGGATTTGTCAGAACAAGAAATACTCGCGCTTGCGATTTCATCAGAGGAGGACGACGCGCGCATCTACCGCAGCTATGCCAGCCACCTGCGTGCGGATTATCCTGCCTCTGCTGCGGTGTTTGATGGCATGGCCGCCGAAGAAGACGTGCATCGCCGCCAGTTGGTTGACTTGCACAAGGCACGGTTCGGCGATGTGATTCCGCTGATCCGGCGCGAACATGTGTCGGGGTTTTACGCGCGCAGCCCAGTCTGGCTGGTCGAAAATCTGGGGCTTGAACGTATCCGCGATCAAGCCGCGCAGATGGAACGCGATGCCGAACGGTTCTACCTGATGGCCGCATCAAAAACCGGTGATGCGGCAACGCGCAAACTGTTGGGTGATCTGGCCGCCGCTGAAGCCGGACATGCAGGTACCGCCGATACACTGACCGAAGAACATTTGGGTGACGCCGAAAAAACCGCCGAAGAAACCGCCGCCCACCGCCAGTTTGTGCTGACATGGGTGCAGCCGGGACTTGCGGGGCTAATGGATGGCTCGGTGTCGACGTTGGCCCCGATTTTTGCCGTGGCCTTTGCAACCCAAGACACATGGACCACTTTTTTGGTCGGGCTTGCCGCATCGGTGGGCGCGGGCATTTCGATGGGCTTTACCGAGGCCGCGTCGGACGACGGGCAGCTTTCGGGGCGCGGTTCGCCGATCAAACGCGGCATCGCGGCGGGTGTGATGACAACGCTTGGCGGGCTGGGCCATGCGATGCCCTATCTGATCCCTGATTTCTGGACCGCCACAATCATCGCGTTGATCGTTGTGTTTGTTGAACTCTGGGCCATCGCGTGGATCCAAAACCGTTATATGAACACCCCATTTTGGCGGGCGACATTTCAGGTCGTGCTTGGCGGTGCCTTGGTGTTTGCCGCAGGGGCGCTGATTGGGTCGGGCTAGACGTCGCGGACCATGATCGTGGCCGCGTTGAACCCAAAGATATAGCGCAAAAGCCCCATTTTATGGGTTTCCAGTTCGCGGAACCCTTCTTGCAAATAAAGCGCGCGGGCACGCGGATTGGTATCGACCACATCCAGCCGTATCTGGCGGTAACCGCGCCGCTTGGCCTCGGCGCTGATTTCATTCAACAGCGCGGTGCCGACCCCCTTGCCGCGCGCCTCGTGCGCGACAAACAGCCCGTCCATCAAGAACCGCTCATTTTCCGTGCCGCGTTCCAGCGCACCCATCAGCCAAACCCGGATCGCGGCCCCGACCCAGCCGTAAACCCTGCGAATATCGGTGAAAGTGCCGCCGACAAGCGCGCCTTGTGCCGTCTTGAACCCGGCCACCCCGATAAGCCGCCCTTGGGCATCATGCGCGCAAATTCCGTGATCCGACCGCATCACCCGGTTAATATAGATCAGCGCGCGATATTTTGGCCCCATCGTAAACCCGAGTTTTTTGCCGAATGCCTCCCAATAAAGGGCGGCGGCCTCGCCACGGCTGGCGTCGGGGATACCCACAGTAATTTTCATAGCGCATAGTTTCCGAAAGGGATGAACCGAACCAAATCGCCCGGGCTGACCTTTTGCGCGGGATCGTCCAATTCGACAAGCCCTGTCGCCCAACTTAATCCCGAAACCCGCCCTGATCCTTCGGAAGGGAACACATGTACCTTGCCGTCATCAACCCGTGCGCGCAGATATTCGCGGCGGCCCGCTTTTTTGGATTTTTCAAATGCTGCAGGCAGCAAATAGCCTTCGGTCTGCGCCCATGTTCCGCCTGCCAGTTGGCGCAGCGCCGGCCGCGCAAAGACCAGCGCGCAAACCATTGCCGCGACGGGATTGCCGGGCAGGCCGATCACCGGCCGATCCCCCCAAAGCCCGAGCGCCAAAGGCCGCCCCGGTTTCATCGCGATCCGCCAAAGCGCAAATGATCCGGTGCCTTCCAGCAGCGCCGACATATGGTCCTCATCCCCCGCAGAAGCCCCGCCAGAGCTGATAATCACATCGCAGCGCTTCGCCGCATCATCAAGAATATTGCGCAGCTTGGCGCGGTTATCGGGCGCGCGACCCAGATCAACAACCGCATGGCCCCATCCAGCCACCAACGCGCAAAGCATGGGGCGGTTGGCGTCAAAAATCTGCCCGTCATCAGCAGTTGTGCCCGGGTCGCGTAATTCATCCCCGGTTGATAAAATGCCCACAGCCAAGCGTTTATGCACAGACACCTGCCCCACGCCGGCGGCGGCCATCGTGCCGATATCTGCGGGGGTTATTCTGCGCCCCAGTGTCAGGATCACATCGCCTTTGCGCATATCTTCGCCCGCATCACGCGCGTTTGCGCCGCGCTTTAGCGGGCCGTTGAACCGGATATTGTTTGCGGCAAGTTGCACGTCTTCTTGCAAAATCACGGTGTCGACCCCTTGGGGCAGGTTGGCCCCCGTCAAAATGCGGATCGCGCTGCCTGCGGGCACCGGATGCGAATAGGGTTGCCCCGCCGCCGACCGCCCCGCAACAAGCGACAGGTTTTGCGGCCCTTCCGGCATTGGCCCCGCAAAACCATAGCCGTCAACAGCAGAATTGGGCGCAGGCGGGTGCGCGCGCGCAGCTTGCACGTCGGCGGCTAATATCCGGTTTGCGGCCTGCGCAATCGGCAGATATTGGGTTTGTGTGACGGGGCCAAGATGGCTGCGCAAATGCGCAAGCGCTGTGTCGACTGGTGTCCAATGCACGCCTTGCGGCATGGCAAAACAATCATTGCGCAGCGATGGCGGGGGTAGGGCCGCGCGCAATATTTCCGCGCGTCCCGCGCCAAGCACCCAGCCTTCTGGCGTTGCGTCGATATCCATCAATGCGGCCATTTTGTCAGGGGATAGCGCCGAAAACGCGCGCGCATAAAGCATAACCTGCGCCGCGTCCTTGATGGTATCGCGCGACGCGTCAATCAGGTCGGGCAGCTGCGAGAAATAGGTTTCCGCCAAGACGATCTGCGCGTCCACTGGTTGAAACGGCCAGACACAAAGGTCAGCGCCAAAGTGGTGCCTCAGCCGCGATAGGGTGGGCAGGCCCATGATGACCTGCCCCCCAACCGCGCCAGCGCCCGCCAATTGCCAAGGTGAAAAGCTGCCCGCGACCGCCAAATCGGCGCTGCGTTTTTCGGGCAACCCGTGGTCTTTGCGGGCGTTACCCTTGCGCGGCAGGCCCGCAATATCGCGCTGCAATCCGTTGAACCAAAACGGTCCCGTGCCGAGGAATTGCGCATTGATTTGCGCGGCAAGATCAAAGCGGTTGTTGGCATCCGGTGCATCCTCGACGCGCGCTGCAAACCAGTCCCAAAGCGCGAGCGTATCCTCTGACCCGATCAGCTGCGTGGCAAAGCCGTCAGGGTAGGCAAAGCACAGATCGAAGGTCACCAGAACCCGCAGGCCTTGGTCGCGCAGGTCGGTTAATGTATCGATCAGCCAGCGTTCGGCGACCTGCCGGTTGCGCAGATAGACGGGGTCCTGCGCTGCGCCACCACTGCCGATTGCTGCCCAGATCGCGTCTTTTTTGGGGGTGGCACCGCGGTCATTGCCGCCGGACCAATCCACGGTGACAACGCGGTCGAATTTCATAGCCTTACCTCGGTGAGGATGAAATCGGCGATGGCTTTTGTATCATCGAGATCAAAAAGCTGCCGGTCGATAGTCAGGGGCATATCTGCGGCGACCGCGCGAACGGTCGGATCATCGGGCGCGATCAGCGGGTTACCTGCGGCAGCGCGGTAGGCTTCGACCTTTGGGTGATCGCCGCGCTTGTAGCCTTCGATCAGGACAAGATCGACGGGCGCGAGCTGCGCCAGCAAATCGGCCAAGGGTGGTTCCGGCTGCACGCGCAATTCCGTCATCAATGCCCAGCGCGATTTTGATGCCAAAAGCACCTGCTGCGCGCCCGCCTTGCGGTGGCGGTAGCTGTCCTTGTCTGGCTGATCGACGTCAAAACTGTGATGCGCATGTTTGATAGTAGACACGCGCAAGCCCCGCCCGCTGATTTCCGTCACGAGCCGTTCCATCAGCCCCGTTTTGCCCGCGTTCTTATAGCCAACCACGCCGTAGATTTTCATAGCATTGCCTGCGCGCCTGCCAGATCTTCGGGCGTGTTGACGTTGAAAAAGGCCATGTCATCGGGAAAATTTGCGGTGGCCGCGCCGTGCTCATCTGTCCAAAGCACAACCTTGCGTAACCCGCCATTGAGCGCGGCGCGCAGATCATCGCGCAGGGCTGTGGGCCAGAGGCCAAAGGTCGGCTGCCGCCCGCCGGGGCTTGCGGCCAGCGCCAGATCCGTGCCTGCGTTTTCTGCCGCCAGCATCAGTTGCGGCACCAGATCGCATGGAAAAAATGGCGTATCGGCAGCGGCGGTGACGATATGGCTGGCGCCTTGGCTGGCGGCCCAGTCCAGCCCCGCCAGAACGCCCGAAAGCGGGCCGGCAAAGCCTGTGATGCTATCCGCGATGACCGGCAGGCCAAACGGCGCAAACCGGGCCGCATCGCCGTTCGCGTTTAGCGCCAGACCAGCCGTTTGCGGTGCAAACCTGTCAATCACATGTGACAGGATTGTCCCGCCCCCAAGCGGCAAAAGCGCCTTATCGCCGCCGCCCATACGGCTGGCCTGCCCACCCGCAAGGATCACGCCCAAAGGTTGGATCATATGCGCCCCCCGTCTGCGACGCGGGGCGTCCGCCTCCGGCGGGAGTATTTCGGGCAAGATGATATGGGGGTCATTGCGATCCTTTGCGGGGGGTATCGGTGAAATTGTGCGGTTCGGCGTCGCGGATAAGGCGCGATTCGCCACATAGGCAAAGAAATCGTTGACCCTTCATGCGTCCGATCAGCGTGAGCCCGACCTGATTGGCAATTTCAACCCCCCATGCCGTAAATCCGGAACGTGACACGAGCGTCGGAATTCCCATCAGCGCCGTTTTGATCACCATTTCAGACGTGAGCCGCCCCGTGGTATAAAGTGTTTTGTCATCGGGTGTTATTTTCTCGCTGAGCATCCAGCCTGCAATTTTGTCGACCGCGTTATGACGCCCGACGTCTTCCATATAGGCGAGCGGCTGGTCGCCCTTGCACAGGACTGTCCCGTGGATTGCGCCCGCCGCAAGATAGAGCGAGGGCGTGCGGTTGATTTTGGCCGCCAGCGCATAGAGATCGGAAGTCTTGACCGGCGTAGCGGGCAAGGTCACGTTTTCGAGCCCCTCCATCATATCCCCGAAGACCGTGCCGACCGCGCAACCGCTTGTGCGCGTCTTTTTCGCAAGCTTGTCTTCGTAATCGGTTTTGCTGTCGGTGCGCACCACGACAACCCCCAGTTCCGCGTCATAATCGACGCCGTTGACGGTTTCGTTTTCGTGCAGCATCCCCTGATTGCGCAGGAACCCGAGCGCCAGATATTGCGGGTAATCGCCGATTGTCATGGCTGTCACGATTTCGCGGGCGTTGAGATATATTGTCAGCGGCCGTTCTTCGATGACGCTCAGGTTAATGGCCTGCCCGTTCTGGTCGGTTCCGGTGACGGCACGCGTTAATCCGGCCGCATGTACCTGCGGCGCAATCAGGTATTCTGTTGGATTTGCAGGTCGCGTCAATTGTCATTCCCGGGTTGCAGGGCTAAGCCTATCAGAACACGACTAGGCTAGGGGAAAGAGATGGCGACTTCTACCGTCAAAACAGCAACGCGATCTGCCTATTGGGCCGGGGTGCGCGATGGTACACCGTTTATCCTTGTGGCGTCGCCATTTGCGTTGTTGTTTGGCGTGATTGCCACGGATGCCGGGCTGACGCTTGGGCAGGCGATGGGGTTTTCGGTTCTGGTGATTGCCGGGGCCTCGCAATTTGCGGCGGTGCAGATGATTACGGAAAATGCGGGCATTGCTTTTGTGCTTTTGGCCGCGTTGGCGGTGAATCTGCGCATGGCGATGTATTCGGCGTCGCTTGTGCCCTATCTTGGTCCCGCACCACTGTGGCAGCGGGCGCTGATTTCCTATCTCAATTTTGACCAGACCTATATTACATCAATTGGCCGATACGAGGCCCGCCCCGAAATGACGGTTCCTGAACGCGCCGTTTATTTTCTGGGCGTTGCCACCCCGATTACGCCGCTGTGGGTGCTGATGACTTTGGTTGGCATTCTGGCGGGCACGGCCATTCCCGATGCTTGGGCACTCGATTTCATTATGCCGATCATGTTTCTTGCCATGGTGGCGCCGATGATGAAATCGCTTGCGCATCTGGCCGCGGCGCTGGCGTCGATTATCGTGGCGCTGTTGCTTTTCTGGATGCCGTCGGGGACGGGGCTGTTGATTGCCGCGGTTGCTGCGATGATGGTCGGCGCCACAGTTGAAACATGGATGGAGACACGCGGATCATGACCTATAGCGCTGCGCAAATTTGGACCGTTATTGCTCTTTTGGGGGCTGGCACGTTTTTGATCCGGTTTTCGTTTCTGGGCCTGATCGGTGACCGGCCCATGCCGCCGTTGGTATTGCGTTTGCTGCGCTATACGCCGGTGGCGGTGTTGCCGGGGATGGTGGCGCCGCTTGTGCTTTGGCCTGCGGCGACGGGCGGGCAGCCGGATATCGCACGGATTATTGCCGCGCTTGTGACGGTGGGCGTCGGCCTATGGTCGCGCAATGTGCTTTGGGCCGTGTTTGCGGGCGTTGTTACGCTTTATGCCGGTCTGGCGGCTACTGGTCAGCTGTAAGTGCCGCATCAATCTGAGCCGCGGCGATAGATTTATCGTCGGCGTCGGTTTCGCGGTAGGTGCGGGCAGTCGCGCCTGGCAGACGGGCGAAATCTTCGGAGATCCGGTTTGGATCCCACGTGTGTTTGAAACCCTCGAATCCGGGAAGCTGGCGCAGCATCGCAGAGGTCGCGCGTGCGCAATGGGCCTGCGGCACCGGCCCGTTGGTCAATGCCAGTTGCAAAGCCGTTTCCGCGACTTCGGGGCTGACCTGAACGGTTTGGCCAAGCACGTGATACGTTACCCGCGCATGATAGCTGACGTAATAGGCTTCTAGCGCAGGGGTTACGCCGAACAGCACGTCGTTGCGTTCGGGCATTTGCGCCTGTTCAAACGATCCCGCCGGATCAAAAAGCACCCGCTGGCTGGCATTGATCAAAAGCGCCGTATGGGCCCCGTTGCCGGAGCCGTTGTTTTTCATCGTGTAAAGCGTCAGATAGGTTGCGCCTTGTTCGCGGTAAATCGCGCGCGAAACCAGATCATCTGGGGCCCATACTTCGGGTGCTGCGCAAGCAGAAAGGGCCAGCGGTAGCCCGATAATAAACTGACGACGGTGCATTGCAGAATTAGCCGTTAACCAGCGCCGCAAAGATCAGAATACAAATGCTGAGAATCGCCCCTTTGGTCACCATGCTGATGAAGCCGTTAAAGGTCTTTTCTTGTACAGAAATGTCCATTTCGCCGTGTTTATGGTCTGACATGTCATTGGTCCTTATTGGTCGTTTGTGTTCCGCATAGCGGATAATTCCGGGGCTGTCACCCAGTCTCGTCTGTATCGCGTTCCAATGCCGCAGCAAGCTGAAAACCGATCCGGTTTGGTTCGGGCTGGTCGATATGTTTGGGGCTGGCGATCAGCGTGACATTCAGCTGGCTGACATGCTGGATCAGCTGGGTCTTGGCACCTTCGTCATTGACCCCGTAATAGGTCACAATATCGGGGTCGTAATAGCCTAGCCCCTCGATCCGGATCACTCCGGTGAGCCCGCCCGCAAGCCCGACCCCGACCTCGTGATTGTTGTCGAGCTGTTTTTCAAAGTTCTGGATATACATGATGATCCGCTCGTAGGCCCATTGTGCCGGGCTTTTCTTGGCGATGGATTCACCAAGCGCCTTGGGCAGGTTTGTCGTCGACGGGCAAGGCACATTGGGGTCTGTGTGCACTTCGCGGGTTTTGGGCAGGATGTCGTTTTCCAACAGCTCTGCCGAGGTTTCGATTTTCATTTGTGTAGGCGTTTGAGAGGTCATAATGGCACCGCGGTTGTGTCTTTGATTTCCTCCATAACGAAACTTGCCGAAATATCCGATACAGAAATGCGTGAAGTCAGCCGTTTATAAAAGGCGTCATAGGCGGGCACATCGGCCACGCGCACCCGCAAGACGTAATCGAGATCCCCCGTCATCCGGTAGGCACCCACAATTTCGGGAAAGGCGTGCAGGGTCGCCTGAAATGCGGCCATCCATTTGGGGTCATGCGCATTTGTGCGGATCAGGACCATCGCCGACAGCGGCGCGCCAACTTTGGCCGGATCTACAAGGGTGACGCGGCCCTTGATCACGCCTGCCTGCTCGAGCGTCTTGATCCGCCGCCAGCAGGCGTTGCGCGAAAGATTGACCTGAACGCTGATGTCGTCCACCGATTGCGCGGCATTAATTTGCAGCGTACGCAGGATAGCGCGGTCTATTTCGTCTATGTTATGCCCCATTCGTGGGATCCTATATCGAATATTTGCAAAAAGACAGGTCTATTTGGGACATAACCGCATGGCCGACGGGATAGGATTTCCGAAATCAAACTCGAAAGGTAAACGATGTCTGATACTTCCCAATCACCTGTGCGCCGCGGTCTGTTCGCAACATTGTTTCTAGATCATCCAGGATCCGTGAATGAAACCTATCTGGGCCATATGCGCTTTGCCTTGGGTTTCGGGTTCTGGCTGGGCGTTGCGGCGATGGCCGCACTTGTGCATGCGTTTGTTCCGGCGCTTTGCGAAACGACCGCCAGCCGGATTTTGAAACGCCTGCAAGCGCGCATGGACAACCGCCACAAAGCGTAGGGTGGATCAAGATCCACCTTACTTGGCTTGGAAAATATAAGCGCCATCTTCGCGCAGATTGCGCGTGACCTGACCCTTGTGAAAAAGGTGGTTCACATGGGCGACGGCTTCGACAAGTGCAAGCCCGTATTCGGCCTGACCGATTTCGCGTTTGAAAAGCGGTGCAAAACACGCGCCCGCCGTGCGCGGTTCTGACAGATGGGCAAGTAACCGTGCCAGCGCGCCATGGTGGTTTTCAACCATTTGTTTCAGCCGCAGTGGCAGCCCCGTAAACGGCAGCTTGTGCCCGCCCAGCACCAGCTGATCATCGCGCGCATGTGGCATGAACCGTGCGCAGGATGCCAGCCAGTCGGCGACCGGATCGGCCTCCGGCTCTGTTGGATAAACCCCCAGATTGGCGCTGATCGACGGCAGCAGTTGATCGCCCCCGATGACAAGATTATCGTCGCGGCTCCAGAATGTGGCATGTTCGGGGGCATGCCCGTCGCCCATACGGATATCCCATGTGCGGCCACCCATTTGGATCGTTTCGCCATCTATCAGCCGGTCATAGCCAAGCGGCAATGGCGTCACGCAATCGGCAAAATTGAACGGCCGGTCCGCGCTGCGGCGCGCAAATTCGGCCGCGTCCATGCCTGCACGTTTGTAGAATGCCAAAGTTTCGGCGGGCGGCCTGTCTTGCACATCAAGCGTCAGCATCCGCGCCATCAGCCATCCGGTGCGCGGCATCGCAAGGCTGGCACCATTGGCCATGAACCAGCCCGCAAGCCCGACATGATCAGGGTGGTGATGGGTCACAACAACGCGGGTCACAGGTTTGCCAGCCAATGGCCCGTCCAGCAATTGCTGCCAGATTTTGCGGGTCGTCTTGCTGGCAAATCCGGTATCAATCACCGTCCAGCCATCCCCATCATCAAGCGCATAGACATTCACATGATCCAGCGCCATAGGCAGCGGCAGGCGCATCCATAACACGCCGGGGGCAACTTCGGTCGCGGTGCCTTTGGCGGGCGGAGTTTCAAACGGGTAACGTATCATCGGACCTGCCTATGCGGGGCAGGGTACAGGGGCAAGGCCCGTGTGCGGTTCTTGGTCATTGTCCCCATACGGCGCCTGCTCAGGACGCAAGATCATCAGCGGTAATCGCAAGCAGGTCGTCGCCGCCTTCGCGTACATGTGCCAGCAGTCCGATGTGTTCCGGCAGCAGCCGTTTGATGTAGAAGGTTGCGAGTTTCACGCGCGACGCATCACCGGCCATTGCAGAGGCAAGATGCACATGCCCGCCCAAGACACGGGCAAAGGCGCGCAGGTATGGCACCGCGCCGGCAAAGCGCTGGTTCAGATCGGTTTGCGCAACCAGCCATTCGGTGGCCTCGCGCAGGGATTCGGCGGATTGCCAGACAGCTTCGGCCAGTTCGGGCTGCGTTGTCTTGGCGGCCTCGGCGCCTTGTTCGATTTCTTCAAGCAGGCGGAACGCGGCCTCGCCGCCGTCCATCAGTTTGCGTGCGACCAGATCCATCGCTTGAATGCCGTTGGTGCCTTCATAGATCGCGGTGACGCGGACATCGCGGGCGAATTGCGCAGCACCTGTCTCTTCGATAAAGCCCATGCCGCCGTGGACCTGAATGCCGGTATTGGCGGTTTCAATGCCGATATCGGTGCCGAATGCCTTGGTAATCGGGGTCAGGAATGCGGCGCGGGCCTGCCAGCCAGCATCACTCGTGGCCGTGGCCATATCAATTGCCACCGCATTCATCAGCGCAATCGCGCGCGCGGCATAGGTTTCGGCCCGCATCGTTGCCAGCATCCGGCGCACATCGGCGTGTTCGATGATCGCGCCTGATCCGCCAGCTTTGCCTTGGGTGCGATCTTGGGCATAGGTCAGTGCGGCCTGATATGCGGCCTCTGCAATGCCGATCCCTTGGACACCAACGCCAAGCCGCGCGTTGTTCATCATCGTGAACATCGCGGCCATGCCACCATGTGCGGGGCCGACCAGCCAGCCGGTTGCGCCGTCGTATTCCATCACCGCAGTGGGCGATCCGTGCAGGCCAAGCTTGTGTTCAAGGCTTACCACCTTGAGGCTGTTGCGCTTGCCGGGGTTGCCATCTGCATCGGGAATGAATTTTGGAACCATGAATAGGCTGATCCCTTTGGTGCCGGGCACGCCGTCGGGCAGGCGCGCCAGAACAAGGTGGCAGACGTTTTGGGTGAAATCATTATCGCCCCAAGTGATATAGATCTTCTGCCCTGAAATCGAAAATGACCCGTCGCCGTTTGGCTCTGCCTTGCTGCGCAGCGCGCCAACGTCGGACCCTGCTTGGGGTTCGGTCAGGTTCATCGTGCCGCACCACTCGCCCGAAATCATCTTGGGAATATAGAGTTCCTTGATCGCGTCCGATGCGTGGTGTTCAAGCGCCTCGATCTGGCCCTGCGACATCAGCGGATTTAATTGTAACGACAGGCAGGAACTGGACATCATGTCGTTGACGGCGGTGGTCAAAGTCATCGGCAGCCCCATGCCCCCCACATCTGGCGATGCCGACATGCCAACCCAGCCGCCTTCGGTGATTGCACGGTAGCCTTCGGCAAATCCTGGCGATGTGCGCACCACACCGTTTTCCAGCTTGGCCGGATGCAGATCGCCCGCGCGGTTGAGCGGCGCAATGATTTCTTCGCACATCTTTGCGGCTTCGGTCAGGATGGCGTCGACCATATCGGGTGTGCTTTCTGCAAAGCGGTCTGTCGCGGCGACATCGCCAAAGCCGACAATGTGATCCATCAAGAAACGAAAATCGCTGGTGGGCGCGCGATAGGGCATTGGGTGTTCTCCGTTCTGTGCGGTGCTTGGCAAAGGGGCGCGCCAAGGCTATGCATCAATCATTCCTGTCCAAACTAACCGCGCCACCACCTCCAGCAACTGAAACGCCACGTCATGACCAACACAGCTTTGCAAATACTTGCGCCGGACGCCAACGGGTTCCGCAGTGCGGCGGCGATCATGCGCGCTGGCGGGCTGGTCGCTTTTGGCACGGAAACCGTTTACGGGCTGGGCGCAGATGCGCGTAATGACACGGCTGTTGCGGGCATTTACGCAGCCAAAGGCCGCCCCAGTTTCAACCCGCTGATCGTGCATCTGCCCAGTTTGGCGGCGGCGGAAGAATATTGTGATTTCAACGATGTGGCGCGCGCCCTTGCAGGTGCGTTCTGGCCAGGGGCGCTGACGCTTGTTCTGCCGCTGCGCGCGGACGCGGGTATTTCCAAACTGGTCACTGCCGGGCTTGATACTTTGGCGGTCAGGGTGCCGGATCACGCGGTGGCCCAAGGTTTCCTTAGTGAATTCGGCGGACCAGTGGCAGCACCTTCGGCCAACCCATCAGGACGGATTAGCCCGACAACAGCAGATCACGTCATCGCGGGGTTGGCGGGCAAAATTGACGCGGTGATTGACGGCGGTCCCTGCGCGGTGGGGGTTGAATCAACAATCGTCAGCTGTGTTGACGCCCCTGCGATATTGCGTGCCGGCGGTATTCCGGTTGAGGCAATCACGGCTTGTTTAGGGCGTGCTGTCGCGCAACCCGATGATCCGGATACGCCGCAATCGCCAGGGCAATTGGCATCGCATTATGCGCCCCAAGGGCAGGTGCGGCTGAATGCAATGCATGTAGAACAGGGTGAGGTTCTATTGGGGTTTGGTGCCGTTTCAGCCCGCTTGAACCTGTCCGCGTCCGGTGATCTGACCGAAGCCGCAGCGCATTTGTTTGACTATCTGCACCAGCTTGACGCGATGGGGGCCACCCGTATCGCGGTGTCGCCGATCCCCGACCATGGGCTGGGGCGCGCGATTAATGACCGGCTGAAACG
Organism: Yoonia tamlensis; assembly: GCF_900115105.1. Lineage (GTDB taxonomy): Bacteria > Pseudomonadota > Alphaproteobacteria > Rhodobacterales > Rhodobacteraceae > Yoonia > Yoonia tamlensis. The sequence continues at coordinate 70,903 of NZ_FOYP01000003.1, read as the reverse complement.
GGCCGCAGCCCCGCGCGATTAATTCTCGCCGCTGTTCTGGCGTTCGATATACCCGCGCAATTCTTCGGCCTCGCGACGGGCTTCGCGTAGCCCGTCCATTGCCGCGCGCAATTCGGCTTCGGTTTGCGACAGCTGATTGGTCATTTCTGCCTCGCGCTGTTGCAAATAGGTGATCGCCTGATCGCGGGTTTCTTCGGCCTCGTGCAGCGATTGCGCCATTTTGTCCAGATCGTCGATTTCGGATTTGGTGACGCGGGTGAACCGGTTGACAAGCCAGCTTGCAAACCAGCCAAGACAAAAGGCGACAAACAAGATCACCGCTGTGGCGATGATGAACTCTGATCTATTCATTTTGTGTGCCTTCTTGTTCTTGTGCGACAGGTTCTGTGGCGGGGGTGTCGTCTGCGGGGGCGGCGGTTTCATCCGTCGGCGGCAGGGTGGTTTCTTCGGCTATCGCTTCAAGCGTGGTTTCGACCTCGGGGATCGGTTCGGGCAGGATCAGGCTGAATTCGATCCGGCGGTTTGCCTCGCGACCTTCTTCGGTTTCATTGTCCGCGATGGGGTTTTCTTCGCCAAATCCAACTGATTCGAAGGTCGACACAGGCACCCTTCGCGCGCGCAGCGCTGTCAAAACAGCATCGGCGCGGCGCTGTGACAATTGCTGGTTCATTTCTTCGCGCCCCTGACTATCGGTAAACCCTGCGACCCGAATGCGCAGATCGCCGCATTTCTTGAGGATATCGGCGATATCGTCAATCAGCGGCACCGCAGCGGCTGAAATATCAGCCGAACTGGGGTCAAATGTGATTTTGCGGTCTTCGGTCACCAGCTGAATTTGCGCGATACATTCTTCGGGTGTCGGCAGGCTTGCGATGGGATCAAGCTGCTTGACGTAGGTGACGTCGATATCAAAATCGGCCGTTTGCCCCAGTTTTTCGATCAATAGCCGCGAAATATCGGCGCTGGCGACCTCATTGCCTGTATTGCCGCGAATCTGAATCATATTCGGTTCGACCACGACAACGCCGTTTGACAGTTCTGACAGGGCTTCGATTCCGGCAAGGACCCGCATTGACCATCCCGCCGGAAGCCCGTCAACCACGCGGGTGCCCATAGTGATATTGTTCTGGCCAAACATGGCGCTGGCAAAATTTTTGGCGACCGTATTGGTCAAATCATCCGGTATGCGACCGCGCAATTGCACTTGGCCCTCGGGGCTGCGGGTTGCGGTAAAGCGTGGTGACCCTTCGGGGGGCGCCTCTGGTGCCACGGGTAATTCTGCGGATACGGCAAAACCTGCAGGCAGGTTATTTTCAAGCGTGCCGACAATATCGTCAAACAGATGCGGATCGGTGCCCAAAGGCGCAAGCAAGGTGATATCGGTGTCGGCAATGGTCACTGTACCGCCGCCAAGATCGCTCACCGATTTGACCGACAAGGCAACAGCGCGCCCCCATTGCCGTGATGGCGCGCCCAGCGCCAGCGTGCAGTTTGCCTGTCCGGTAAATCCGGCAGCATTTGCCGCATTGGTAATCTGGCCGATCGCTTCGATGGTGTCTGCGGCGCAAGCGTCAAACATCGGCCCGTCTTCGTCGATCCCGAAACGGACCGTAAATGGAGAGATCACAGGTCGCGGCGCACTGATATTGATAGTCAGGTCAATCTCTGGCGGGGTATTGCGCCACAGCGCCACCTCGAGCCGGTGCTTTTCTTCGGGGCTGTCTGAAATGGCGCTGATAATCACGCGGTCCGCATCCACAGATATTTTCGAACGCGGCAGCATCTGCAAGGCACGCAAACTGTAATTAAGCGCCGGACGCCATGTGTCGGGCGTGGGGTAATCCGCAACCTCGAGCAAATCCACAACGGGCAGGCCTGCCGCAATATTGCGGATGCGCGCGGCCAATGTTTCGCGGTCCGTTGTTGCTGGGATCAGCCCGATCAGCGACACGCCGCTATCATTACGCAAGATTTCGATAGCAAACGTAGGCGCAACAACGCGTCTTGATGCTACGACAGACATATTGTCGATCACCCGCGCCGCATCAACAATTGCACCTGCGGCGGAAATTGCGCGGAATCTTTCGGCCTCTGTGGGGGCCTGACCTTCGATAATGACCTGAAGCCCGTCACCAAGCACCGTCGCCCATTCGTACCCGCGGATTTCGAGCGTGTTTTGCACGCCGGCAACCGACCGCTGTTCGACTTCGGAAACAGTGGTGCGAGCCGCCCCGAAACAAACAAGCCCGGCAATGGCAAAGGCAACCAGTCGAATGAATATAGCTGATAGGCGCATGTAGGTCCGCTTTGTTGGTTGGCGCCCTGCATAGGCCTAGGCGCGCCGTTGATCAATCACACGAATAGGGCAACCGCAAAAAAGGGCAGAACAACCAGCCCTGCGTTTCTGTTTGACCGGAAAAGTCGCAAAAGTCCGTCATTGTCGTCAGGATCGAAACGGCTAAGCTGCCAAGTCAGGTGCCAGCCCAGCGCCCATGGCCCGCCCAGCGCGATGACCATTGATAGAATGCTGCGATCCATACACGCCAATACCACCGCTGCCCCGAACAAAAGAATGGTTACTGTCAGGAAAAGCCGCAGCCATTTGCGCGATTGATCACCGAACAGCCGTGCCGTGGATTTGACCCCGATCAACGCGTCATCTTCGGTGTCCTGATGTGCATAGATGGTGTCGTAAAACAGCGTCCACGCAATCCCCGCAAGATAAAGAACCACCGGCACAGGCCCGATGCTGCCCGTGTGTGCGGCCCAAGCCAGCAGCGCGCCCCAGTTAAACGCAAGGCCAAGGAACACCTGCGGCCACCATGTGAACCGCTTGGCAAACGGGTAAATCGCAACGGGCAGTAGCGCGATCACGCCCAGCGCAATCGCTGCCCAGTAAAAGGTCAGCAAAATCGCAAAAGAAACTGCCATCTGCGCGACCATCCAGACCAGCGCGCCGCGCACCGTGACCTGCCCCGATGGGATTGGCCGCGACCTTGTGCGCGCAACTTTGCCGTCGATATGCCGGTCGGTGATATCGTTCCATGTGCAGCCCGCACCGCGCATCAAAAACGCGCCAATGCCGCAGGCAATCGCCGTCCATAAATCATGCATGCTGGCGCTTTGGGTGGCCAGCATCGCAAGCCCCAACCCCCAAAGGCAGGGCATATATAACAACCATGTGCCAATCGGGCGATCCGCCCGCGACAGGCGCAGATAAGGCCGCGTAAATGCAGGCGCGATTGTATCAACCCAGTTCCCTGAAACAGCGTCGGAAACTGTGCCTGTTGGCTCTGGTATTGGTGCGTTGTCGGTCATATGATCGGCCTATGGCTTCCAAGGTTCGACTTTATGTAGATCACCCGCTGGGTGAAGGGCAATCAGTTCCGCTGTCGCGGGATCAGGCGCATTACCTGTTTGGGGTGATGCGGCTGGGTGAAGGCACGGTTTTATCCTTGATAAACAGCCGTGACGGCGAATGGGATGCCGAGATTGTCAAGGCAGGTAACAAAGGCGGCATCTTGACGTGTCAGGCCCAAACCCGCCCGTTGCAGACGCCGCCCGACCTGTGGCTGGTCTTTGCGCCGATCCGCAAAGAACGCACCGCCTTTATCGTTGAAAAAGCGGTCGAGATGGGTGCCGCGCGCATTATCCCGGTGCAAACCGACTATACCCAAGGCGCGAACCGGATCCGGCAGGATAAATTGCAAGCCCACGCGGTCGAAGCCGCCGAACAATGCGGTGGCACATTTGTGCCGCCCGTGGATGATCTGCAGAAGCTGGACCGGATTCTGGCCGATTGGCCCGCAGACCGCCAGTTGATGTTTTGTGACGAGGCCAAGATCGGCGACCCGATCGGGTTGCCCGACTTGCGCGGTCCATGGGCGATCCTGATCGGTCCCGAAGGCGGGTTTTCGCCAACCGAGCGCGAAAAGCTGCATGCGCTGCCCTATAGCCACCCTGTCAGCCTTGGCCCGCGCATCCTGCGCGCCGACACCGCTGCCGTTGCGGCGCTGACCGTCTGGCAGCAGGCATTGGGGGATTGGGGATGATCCGCGCCAATCTGGCCGACCGTCCCGCAATCGAAGCCTTTCTTACTGACCACGTCGCGACGTCGATGTTTCCGCTGTCCAATCTGCGCAATCATGGGATGGCTGGCGGACACCCGCGCGCGGTGACGTTTTGGGTGCGTTGGGAAACAGGACGTATCACAGATGTATTGACCGTGACCGACGAAGGCTTTGCCTTCCCGCAATGCCCGACGATGCCTTGGGGCGATTTGCGGGTGGCATTGGCGGGACAGGCACTGCGCGGGATCATGGGGGATGCAGGGCAAGTCGCGGGTATGCGGGTCGCGCTGGGGTGGGCTGATGCGGCGCAGGTTGATGAAATAGAGCCGCTTTATCGCCTCAACCTTGCTGACCTGAAGCTGCCTGATTGCGCCGGATATACGCTTTGTCTGCTTGCCGAGGCTGATCGCGATCTGGCGCAAAGCTGGCGCGCCGCCTATTTACGCGAAACGGGATTATCTGCGGGTGGCGGGCTTCAAGCCGCCGCCAAGAATGACATCGCCGGCTATATCGCGGCAGGCAGTCACCGTGTGCTGCGCCGCGCAGGGCAACCGGTAGGCATGACCGGATTTAATGCGCATTTGCCACAGACCGTGCAAATTGGTGGTGTTTTCACCCCGCATGAATTTCGCGGGCAGGGGGTTGCGCGGCGGGCTGTGGGGCTCCACCTAAAAGAAGCGCGGGAAAACGGGGTCACAGATGCAATGCTATTTGCAGCGAATGATACCGCCGCTCGCGCCTATGAGGCGATTGGTTTTACCAAAATCGGCGCCTTTGCAATGGTGATTTATAAGGACCCGCAGGTGATCCATGTCTGACTTTTTCCGCCCCGAGGCGCGCGCCTTTCTTTGGCGCTGGCGCGATACAATCGCAGGCGTCGCGCTAACCGCGCTGGGCCTGTGGTGGGCGCTGCGGGCATTCGGGGCCGTGCAATGGCTGGGCTATATTATTGTCATCGGCGGCTTAATCCTGACCGTTGCAGGGGTGCAGCGCGCGCGGTTTCGTCAGGATGGCATCGGGTCTGGCGTTGTGCAGATCAACGAACGTCGCCTGTCCTATTTCGGACCACTGGACGGCGGGGTGATCGACGTGGCGGACCTGACAAAGCTGGAACTGGACCCGAGCGCACACCCCGATCCCAATTGGGTGCTGACAGGTGTCGGCGGACAGACCTTGGCAATCCCGATCAATGCGACAGGATCCGAAGCCCTGTTCGACGTTTTTGCATCCCTCCCCGAGATCAAGACAAGCGCAATGCTGGATGTGCTTTCACGCACACCTGATGCGCGCGTGACAATTTGGGCGCGTGTGCGTCCGGTCTTGCATTGACACCCGGCTTGCAGCAAGTCACCGATAGAAATTCTGATAGATAGCAAGCACGGAGCGCGCCCATGTCCATTCCTCAATCCGGTGGTGGCCCAATCGAAGATCACGCGCAGCTTGCGCAAATGCTGTCTGACGGCTGCAAACCCAAAGACAAGTGGCGTATCGGCACCGAACACGAGAAATTCGGTTATTGTCAGGACAGCCTGCGCCCGCTGCCCTATGATGGCGAACGGTCGATCAAGGCGGTGCTGGAAGGGTTGGAAACGCGGTTTGGTTGGAACCGTGTTGAAGAAGAGGGCCATATCATCGGTCTGACCAAAGACGGCGCAAATGTCAGCCTTGAACCGGGCGGCGCGCTGGAACTGTCGGGTGCCCCGCTTGAGACGATCCACCAGACCTGTGACGAGGTGAATTCCCATCTGGCCGAAGTGAAATCCGTGTCGGACGAGATCGGCGTCAAATTTCTCGGTGTCGGTGCCGCGCCCGAATGGACGCATGAAGAAATGCCGCTGATGCCCAAAGGCCGTTACAAGTTGATGGACGCCTATATGAACAAGGTCGGCACGATGGGCACGGCGATGATGCGCCGGACCTGCACAGTGCAAGTGAACCTTGATTTCGGATCCGAGGCCGACATGGTCCAGAAAATGCGGGTCGCGGTTGCCTTGCAACCCGTTGCGGCCGCGCTTTTCGCCAGTTCGCCGTTTTTTGAAGGCAAGGTAAACGGCCATAAATCATGGCGTTCACGCATCTGGCGCGATCTGGATCCGTCGCGGACGGGTATGATCCCCTTTGTCTTTGACGAAGGTTTCGGGTTCGAAGCTTGGGTGCAGTGGGTTCTCGATGTGCCGATGTATTTTGTTTACCGCGACGGTAAATATATCGACGCGCTTGGCATGTCGTTCCGTGATTTCCTGAAAGGCGAATTGCCCGCGCTACCCGGAGAAAAGCCGCTGCTATCCGATTGGGCGGACCACCTGACAACCGTCTTCCCCGAAGCGCGGATGAAGCAATTCATTGAAATGCGCGGCGCGGATGGCGGACCTTGGCGGCGTTTGTGCGCCCTGCCTGCGTTCTGGACCGGTCTGACCTATGATCAGACCGCGCTCGATGCGGCGTGGGATCTGTGCAAGAACTGGACCGCTGAACAGCGCGAAGCCCTGCGGGTGGCGGCATCTGTTGACGGGCTGCAGGCACAGGTTGATGGCATCAATATGCATGAGCTGGCCCGCGAAGTTGTCGCGATATCCGAATCTGGTCTCAAGGCGCGCGCACGTCCGGGTGCGGGCGGGCTGATCCCCGACGAAACCCATTTCCTGAACGCGCTGAAAGAAAGCGTCGAGAGCGGGAAAACTTTGGCGGATGAACTGCTGGATCACTACAATGGCGATTGGAACGGTGATCTGAAACGGATTTATAGCGAATACGCCTATTGATCACGTTTTTGGGTGCCACACCGTGCGACCGGTGTGGCAATCATTCTTAAGCGGCGGTTTTTTCGCCGAATTGGTTGGCGCCGTCTGTACCTTCGAAATAGCAGGTATACAGCAGCCACAATGCGCCCAGTACCGGAACAAGCAGCGCGAGCGCAAACCAGCCGGACATGTCGCGGTCATGCAAGCGGCGCACCGTAACCGCAATTGACGGCACCAAAAGCGCAAGCGACACAATTGTTGCGATAATGCCAAGGCCAATCGTTCCGAAGATGACCGATGACAGCACATTGACGACAAGACAAAAGACGACAAATGTCCAGAATTCGGTGCGATCCGCACGGCCTGTGAAATCGGCGTATTTTGTTGTCAGGATCTTTTTAACGAGCGCGAGCGATGCATTGAAGTCCACAATATTCTCCTAATATGTTTGCTGACTTGCACTGTTCTCATTTTTGAATCGTGTTCAATCACCAATTGCACATCGGGTCACGTTTTGCAGTCGCAGGCGGAAATTCGCTGGCCCTATTGGGTCTTTGCGCCGATCTTGGTCTCGGTTCCTGCGCGCAGCCGCTGGATATTGTCGGCATGCCGCCAGTACATCAGCAGGCACAAGATCGCTGCCAATAGAAAGCTGCTGCCATAGCCGGTGAATGCCATCACCACCGGTGTCCAGCCAGCGGCAATAAGTGCGGCCAGCGATGAATAGCGGCTGACAGATGCGACTAGCAGCCAGATTGCGCAGGCGGCCAGCCCCATGGGCCACGCAAGTGCCAGCAAGATACCGATATAGGTGGCAACGCCTTTGCCGCCCTTGAAACCCAGCCATACCGGAAAACAATGTCCGATAAACGCGGCCAATGCCCCGATCTGCGCCGCATCATCGCCCGCAAATGCGCGCGCCAGCAAAACGACAATCGCGCCTTTGGCCGCGTCAAAAACCAGCGTCAGCGCAGCGGCTTTTTTGTTGCCTGTACGCAGCACATTGGTGGCCCCGATATTGCCTGACCCGATATCGCGCAGATTGCCAAGCTTCATCGCGCGCGCAATGATCATCCCGCCTGATACCGACCCCAGCAAATACCCGACAACAGCCCAAAGACCAAAGATCACATACGAGTTTTCAAATGCCGGCATTATGATTTCTCCCAGATGCGGTCGCCATCGACCCAAGTTCCCAGCACCTTGCCCTGCATTCGCGCGCCGTCAAAGGGGGTATTTTTCGATTTCGACAATAGCTGCGTGCGGTCAAGCTGGAACGGCGCGTCGGGATCAAACAGGATCAGATCAGCAGGCGCACCTTCCCGAAGGCGGCCGGCATCCAGACGCAGCAAGCGTGCAGGGTTCAGCGACAACGCCCGAAACAGGCGGGGCAGGTCGATCATGTCGGCATGGTAAAGTCGTAAAGCGGCGGGCAGCAATGTTTCCAGTCCAACCGCCCCGCTTGCGGCTTCTTCATAGGGCAGACGCTTGCTTTCTTCGTCTTGGGGGGTGTGCATCGAACAGATAATATCAATCAGCCCGTCGGCGACGGCTTGGACAACGGCAATCCGGTCGTCTTCGCTGCGCAGCGGCGGCTTGACCTTAAAGAACGTGCGGTAATCCGCGACATCCATTTCGTTCAACGTCAGATGGTGGATGCCCACGCCTGCCGTAATGTTCAGCCCGTTGCGCTTGGCCCGTTCGAGCGCGGGCAGCGCGCGCGCCGTGGTGATCTGGCTTGCGTGATAGCGTGCGCCTGTCATTTCCAGCAGTGCAATATCGCGGTCAAGCGCCATGCGTTCGGCCATCGGGGTGACACCGGGCAGGCCGCGCAAGGATGCAAATTTGCCGGATGTGACAGCCGCACCTTTGGATAGGCCGGGGTCTTGGGTGTGGCCGATGACCAGCGCATCCAGACTGCGCGCATAGGTCAGCGCGCGGCTGAAAACTTTGGTATCTGTCACAACACGGTCGGCGTCCGAAAATGCGACAGCGCCCGCGTCTTGCAAAAACCCGATCTCGGTCATTTCGCGGCCCATCCGGCCTTTGGTCAATGCCGCCATGGGCAATACATGCACCGGCGCGTCGGCTTGGGCGCGGCGTTCAACAAATTCAAGCGTCTCGGGGGTATCAATTGCGGGCAAAGTATCGGGGCGGGTGACAATTGTTGTCACCCCGCCTGCCGCCGCCGCGCGCCCTGCGGATCGAAACGATTCCTTGTGGCGTTCGCCCGGTTCCGACACTTTCACGCCAATGTCGATAATGCCCGGAGCAAGACATTTGCCCCCGCAATCAATGATTTGCGCGCCTTTTGCGTCCGGCGCGGTTTCATATATTTCGACAATCTTGCCGTCACGCACCAAAAGCGCGCCCATTGTGTCAGTCAGCGCAACCGGATCAATCAGGCGGGCATTGATGAAAAGGGTCTCGGTCATTTTTGGTCCTTCTGGACAGAGCGCAGCAAGGTCATCACCTGCCGCGCATCAGGAATATGTTCAAAGCCGATCGGCACCGTATAGGTGCTGTTTTTGCCGCGCTTGGTTTCGGTGGCAAACATGACCGAAGGGATTGCGTTATCCTGAAATTCGATCTGCGTATCTTCGGTAATCGGGTAGGATTTCAAACGTTTGCCCAACAGCGGCAGCACAGTGGCGATAAACGCGCGGCGATTGGTCAGCGTGTACCATGTGCGACGGCGTTTGTACGACGGATAAAGGATTGACCCCGCAATAATGCCGACGCCAACCGCAAAATGTATCAGTCCGAACATCCAGAAATAGCCGCCCGCCGAACCGGCCATGACCATCCAGAACAGGGCAAACCCCGCAAATGCCATGCCAAAAAGCGTGGTGAAAATCATCGTGGGTTTAAACATGAACTTCGGGTCGGGGCGCCCCTGCCAAAGAATGGTTTCATCGGCATCCAAGATCCCGTCCCATGCGCTATCGTGTTTAGTCATCCTGCAATCCATATCATCAAGCCAACAATCAAGAACATCACAACCAAGGCGGCTGTGGCAACCATGCCGCTCATTCTTGCGTCGGATTTTGCGGGTTTGGGCTGTGGCAATATCCCCTTGGCCGCATCAGTATTAATCTTATCGACAGGGCTGACCGCAGGTGCCGCGCCATAACGCCCGATAAATCGCAACGGCGGGCTGGGCGCCAGCACCTGCCCGTCAAGCGCATCAGAAAACACCAGTAAAACATGGCCCTTGATCGCGGCTAGCATGGTAGCCTCTGGGGTGATCTGTGCGGGGTTCATGCCGTGTGCTTCGGTCAGATATTTTGCAAACCCGTAGTCGCGGATGGTCTCAACGTCGAAAATCTCGATATGGGCTTCGTCGATCTGCGCAATGCCAAGCGCCGCCGTGAGGGCCGCAGGATTGGATTTGAACGCGTCACAGGCCTGCGCAGGCATTTCAATCGCAAAGACCCAAATCACCTTTTCATGGGTGCGGGCGGGGGCAAATGCGTCTTGGGCAATCATGCCATGATACCTTGGGGCAATGCGCGCGCGGCCCGCAGGTTTTGCGCCAAAAGGTCCATTGCGGCCATGCGCACGGCAACCCCCATTTCGACCTGTTCCTGAATGACAGACCGGTTGATGTCATCGGCAATTGTGCCGTCTATTTCAACGCCACGGTTCATCGGACCAGGGTGCATGACGATGGCATCGGGTTTGGCATGCGCCAGCTTGGCCGCGTCCAGCCCGTAGCGGTGGAAATATTCGCGTTCTGACGGGATAAACCCGCCGTCCATGCGTTCTTTTTGGAGGCGCAGCATCATCACGACGTCGACGTCTTTCAGGCCTTCCTCCATGTCCTCGAACACTTCGCAGCCAAATTCGTTCATGCCCGAAGGCATCAGTGTCGGCGGTGCGATCAGGCGGATACGGTTTTCCATCTTACCGAGCAGCATGATGTTGGACCGCGCCACGCGGCTGTGCGCGACATCGCCACAAATCGCGATAGACAGGCGGTGCAAGCGCCCCTTGGCGCGGCGGATGGTCAGGGCATCCAGCAGCGCTTGGGTCGGGTGTTCATGCTTGCCATCACCTGCATTCAGCACAGCGCAATTGACCTTTTGCGCCAGCAAATCCACCGCACCCGAATGCGGGTGACGCACGACCAGCAAGTCAGGGTGCATTGCGTTCAACGTTAGCGCAGTATCAATCAGGGTTTCCCCCTTTTTGATCGAAGAGGCCTGCATCCCCATATTCATCACATCGGCACCCAGCCGTTTGCCCGCGATTTCAAAACTCGCCTGCGTGCGGGTCGAGTTTTCAAAGAACATGTTGATCTGCGTCATCCCCGCCAGCACATCACGGTGCGCCACACCGCGACGGTTATGATCGGCATAGCGATCGGCCAGATCAAGCAGGGTCGTGATTTCCGTGGGGTGCAGATGTTCGATGCCCAAAAGATGTTTCGCACGAAATGTCATGAACGGCCCCTTACCACGGTTTGCAGTTCTTATAGCAGGCAGGATTGGCGCTTCAATGGTCAGTCGGGCATTGGCGGGGTGGGAAAATGCGATGTGACGTAGTCAGCGCTTAGCGACCGCTGCATTTGAACCTCTTTTGCCAAATCTATGATTTGGCAGCGCCCGAACCGCCCCCACGGGGCGGGCGCTTCTCGCCCACCCCTCGGTTCGGACGCGATTTCGTCTATAATCAAGGACTGTTTCGTCCCTATAACGGACTTCTGGCGTGCTGGTTGCTTATGGGCGTCTGTCGTCAAGTTGTAATTACCGAGATTTGTTAGGAGAATACCCTAGCGTTTGGCGTTGTTCGACCCACACAATGTTAGCCGCCGCGCGCGCTTTGTGTTGAATTCAAACAAGCCCCTGCACATCCCCGCCATTCCCGCGTAACCTGTAGCTCATGGATTCGGGCAATACATATTGGGATGACCGCGCGCTGCTGGAATGGCAGGTGGAACTGGGGGCGGATGACGCCATTCAGGACACGCCTGTTGATCGCTATGCGCTGGTAGCGGCCAAGCCAACGCCCAAAGCCGAAGCCCCGCAAACGCCGCCTGCGCCGCCTGAACCGGTAAAGGTCGATGCGGTAGCCGAGGCGCGTATCGCCGCCAAAAATGCTGCCGATCTGCCTGCACTTGCCGCCGCTTTGCAAGGGTTTGAACATTGCGAAATCAAACGCGGTGCGCGGTCTTGCGTGTTCAGTGACGGCAATCCCGCCGCACGGGTAATGATCGTGGGTGAGCCGCCAAACCGTGACGAGGACCGCGCAGGCAAGCCCTTTGTCGGACCTGCGGGGCAATTGCTGGACAAGATGCTTGCCGCAATTGATCTGGGCCGCGCGCACGACGACCCTGCGCGATCCGTCTATATTGGCAATGTCATGCCGTGGCGCCCGCCATCCAACCGCGCGCCGGATGCGGATGAAATCGCCATGATGCTGCCGTTTCTTGAACGGCACATTGCCTTGGCCGATCCCGATATTGTGGTGCTGATGGGCAACGCGCCCTGTCAGGCGCTGTTAGGGCGCACAGGGATTACGCGGATGCGCGGGACATGGGCCACGGTGCTGGGCAAACCTTGCCTGCCAATGTTCCACCCGAACTATCTGTTGCGCAACACAGCCGCCAAACGCGAGGCTTGGGCTGATTTACTTGATCTGAATGCGAGGCTCGAACAGTGAACGAAACCCCTGATTTTATCCCCGTCCGCATCGCTGTGCTGACGGTCAGTGATACGCGGCAGTTGGCGGATGATAAATCCGGCCAGACGCTTGTGGACCGGATCGCGGGCGCTGGGCATCTGGTTGTGGAGCGCAAGATCATCGCGGACGAGCGCCCGCTGATCGCGGATCAGTTGCGGGCATGGTGTGCAAATGATGGCGTGGATGTCGTGATATCGACCGGTGGCACGGGGTTGACGGGTCGCGATGTCACCGTCGAGGCCCACCGCGATGTTTATGAAAAAGAAATCGATGCTTTCGGCACCGTGTTTACTATCGTCAGCATGCAAAAAATTGGCACAAGTGCGGTGCAAAGCCGTGCGACAGCGGGTGTGGCCCAAGGCACATATCTGTTCGCACTGCCGGGCAGCCCGGGGGCTTGCAAGGACGCTTGGGATGAAATTTTGTGCAAACAGCTCGATTATCGGCACCGGCCTTGTAACTTTGTCGAGATAATGCCCCGATTAGACGAACATTTGCGACGGAAATAGATTTGCGTTCCGTATAAGCTAAGAATGCATTTGCGCCGTGACCTGCGGCGCCGGTCAAGGATATACATATGCGGTTTTTGCGGCGCAGCCTTACGGGCGTGTTTTTGCTGGCGGTCACGCTGGCGGTTCTGGTATGGGCGGGCAGCCTGATTAACGGCGCTGTGCAGGCGAAACTGGGCCAAGAACCCCGCAGTTTTCCGCAGCGTGAACGCGTGTTGGCGGTGAATGTTGCGACCCTGACCCCGCAGGTAATCACCCCCGAAATGACCGCCTTTGGCGAATTGCTGAGCCGCCGCAGGCTTGATCTGCGCAGCGCGACAGGCGGCACCGTGCAAGAGGTGTCGGATGCGCTGATCGAAGGCGGCACCGTGACCCAAGGCCAGCTATTGTTACGCATTGATCCCACCGATGCCCAAGCCGCGCTAAGCCGTGTGCGCGCAGACCTTCAGGACGCGGATGCAGAGCTGCGCGATGCGCAACGCGCGTTGATTCTGGCCCAAGACGAGCTGACCGCAGCCGAGGCCCAATCCACCCTGCGCGATCAGGCGTTGACCCGCGCCCAAGATCTGGCAACGCGCGGCGTCGGCACGGCTGCGGCTGTCGAAACGGCTGAATTTACGGCCTCATCCGCGCAGGCAGCGGTACTGACCCGCCGTCAGGCGCTGGCGTCGGCGCAGGCGCGCATTGATCAGGCGACCACCGCGCTTGCAAGGCAGCAGATCAACCTGTCAGAGGCCGAGCGCGACCTTGCGGATACCGAAATTTACGCGCCCTTTGACGGGCAATTGTCGAATGTCACGGTCAGCCTTGGGGGCCGTGTGACCGCAAATGAACTGTTCGCGCAGCTTGTCGACCCCACCCAGCTCGAGGTTTCGTTTCGTGTTTCAACCTCGCAATATACGCGGCTTTTGGATGCGCGCGGGCAATTGGTCAGCGCGCCGTTACAGGTGGCGCTGGATGTGGCAGGGCTTGACCTGACCGCAGCAGGGCAGATCACCCGCGAAAGTGCAGCGGTCGCCAGCGGCCAGACCGGACGCTTGTTGTTTGCCGATCTCGACAGTGCGGTCGGGTTTCGGGCGGGTGATTTTGTAACCGTGCGGATTGATGAACCCGCGCTCGAAAACGTGGCCTTGGTGCCTGCAACCGCCGTGGCCGCTGATGAAACGGTGCTGTTGATTGGCGATGACAACCGGCTGAGCGTCGGGCAGGTGGATCTGCTGCGAAGGCAGGGTGACGATGTGATTGTCGCGCCGGGCGCCTATGCCGGACAGGTAATTGTTGCGGAACGATCGCCGCTTCTGGGCGCGGGGATCAAGGTTGATCCGATTGCGCCAGCGGGTGCCGCGCCGGTCGCCGCAGCCGCGCCCGAAATGGTCAAGCTTGACCCTGAACGCCGCGCGCGGCTGGTCACTTTTGTAACCGAGGGCCGGATGCCGGATGAGGTAAAAGCGCGTATCCTGGGCCAGCTAGAGCAAGAAGAAATCCCCGCCGAAACTGTCGCGCGGCTGGAAAGCCGGATGGGCAGCTGATGGCAAGCGGGGGCAAAGATATGGCAAATCGCGCGCAAGGCATCCTTTCCTATTTCACCCGCCACCGCACGGCGGCAAACCTGTTGCTTGTCTTGATGCTTGCGGCGGGGCTTTTGGCGCTGCCGCAAATGCGGGCGCAATATTTCCCCGATGTGGTGGTTGATGACCTGACGGTTTCAGTGGCGTGGTCCGGCGCCGGAGCCGAAGATGTAGACACGGCGATTGTGCAGGTGATGGAACCTGCGCTTTTGGCGGTGGAAGGGGTCATTTCGTCGGCGACGACATCGGTTGAAGGGCGCGCAACGATCCGGCTTGAATTTGAACCCGGCTATGACATCGACCGCGCTGCGGAAGATGTGCAACTGGCGGTCGACAGCACGGGCAACCTGCCTGCGGATGCCGATGACCCCAATGTGCGGCGCGGCGGCTGGTCGGACACGGTTACGGATGTTGTGGTATCGGGCCCTGTGGGCGTTGACCAATTGGCGCGGTTTGCGGATGAACTGGCGATCCGGCTGTTTGCCCAAGGCGTCACCCAAGTATCCGTGCAGGGCGTCGCGGCCCCGTCCACAATTGTCGAAGTGCCATCACTGTCCTTGATCGAATATGACATCGGGCTTGCCGAAATTGCGGCACGTATCGCCGAAGAAGCGGCCGCCGATCCTGCGGGCGATGTATCAGGCAACGCGCGCGTACGCACGGGCGTGGCCAAACGCAGCGCCGAAGATATTGCGGCCATAGTTTTGCGCTCCAACGCTGACGGATCACAGCTGACCATCGCTGATGTGGCCAGTGTCAGGGTCGAAGGCACCGACCGCGAACGCGCCTATTTCGTCGGCGATAACCCTGCAATCAAGCTTAATGTCGCGCGCTCGGCGACCGGCGATGCAATTTCCATGCAGGCCACCGTGCAAGAGGTCGCCGAAGAGCTGACAGCGTCATTGCCCGCCGGCGTGCAAATTGTGTTGACCAATGGCCGTGCGGAACTGATCAGCGCGCGGCTTGAGATATTGATGAAGAACGCGGCCAGCGGGCTGCTGTTGGTCGTGGCACTGCTGTTTTTATTCCTGAACGCGCGCACAGCGCTTTGGGTGGCGGCGGGTATTCCGGTGGCGATGCTGGCGGCGGTCGCACTGATGTTTAGTTTTGGGATCACGTTCAACATGATCTCAATCTTTGCGCTGATCATCACGTTGGGGATTGTCGTGGATGACGCGATTGTTGTTGGCGAACACGCGGATTTTCGGGTGCGTCACTTGGGCGAAAGCCCTGTCGTGGCCGCTGAAAACGCGGCACGGCGCATGTTTAGTCCGGTCCTGTCCGCGACGCTTACCACGATTATCGCGTTTTATGCGCTGACCGTGATCGGCGGACGCTTTGGCAGCTTTATTATGGATATCCCGTTTACCGTGGTCATGGTGCTTGCCGCGAGCCTTGCAGAATGTTTCCTGATCCTGCCCAACCACCTGTCACATAGCATCGGTCATTCCGCAAAACAGCATTGGTATGATTTGCCTTCGCGCGTTGTGAATCGCGGCTTTATCTGGTTCCGCGAGACCCTGTTCCGCCCGTTCATGGGCTTTGTCGTTTGGGCGCGCTACCCGGTCTTTGCATTGGCATTGCTGGCGCTTGCGTCACAAATGGCGCTGTTTATTCGGGGCGATGTCAGTTGGCGGTTTTTTAACGCGCCAGAGCAAAGCCAGGTTACAGGCAATTTTGCCATGCTGCCCGGGGCAACCCGTGATGATACAGTCGCGATGATGCGCGAAATGCAACGCGCGACCGAAGCGCTGGGCGCGCAATACGCGGCCGAACACGGGGCAAATCCGCTCAAGTTTGTGGCCGCCGAAATTGGCGGAAGCGCAGGGCGTGGTCTGTCGGGTTCAGATACCAAGGACGCCGATCAATTGGGCGCGATCACGATTGAACTGATCGACCGCGACAGTCGGCCCTATTCCAGCGCCAGCTTTGTCAGCGCATTGCAAGACAGTATTCAACAGCACCCAATGGCCGAAACCGTTAGCTTTCGGCGCTTTGGCGGCGGGCCGGGCGGTGACAGCCTGTCGATCCAGATGTTCGGCGCGGATAGTGACACGCTCAAGGCGGCGGCCGAGGCGCTAAAGACCGAACTGGCGCAGTTTGGCGAAATATCGGGGCTTGAGGATACGCTGTCTTATGACAAAGAGGAAATGATCCTTGAACTGACCCCGCAAGGCGAACGACTGGGGCTGAGCATTGATGGGCTTGGCGCGGTCTTGCGCAACCGGCTGGGCGGGATAGAGGCGGCGACATACCCCGACGGCACGCGCTCTGCGACAATACAGGTGGCGCTGCCCGAGGATGAGCTTTCGGCCGATTTCCTAGACCGAATGCAAATCAGAACCGCCACCGGCGCCTATGTGCCGCTGGCCGATGTGGTGACGGTGCAAACCCGCACAGGGTTTTCTACGGTGCGCCGTGAAAACGGGGTGCAGTTGATCGCGGTGACGGGTGATCTGGACAGCGACGATGCTGCGCGGGCCACCGAAATTCAGGCGCTGATCAACGATGATATCCTGCCGCGCATTGAAAGCAATTTCGGGATCGAAACCGAATTGTCGGGCCAAAGCGAACAGGAACGCGCGTTTCTCGCGGATGCGCAAACCGGCCTGATCCTTGCACTTTTGGGAATTTACCTGACATTGGCGTGGATTTTCAGCAGCTGGACGCGGCCCTTGGTTGTGATGTCGATCATCCCGTTTGCGCTGGTCGGTACGATTTATGGCCATAACGCATGGGGTATCCCGATGAGCATGTTCACCGTGATCGGTCTGATCGGGATGGTGGGGATTATCATCAACGACAGTATCGTTCTGGTCACAACCATCGACGAATATGCCGAAAATCGCGGGCTGTTTCCGGCGATTATCGACGGCACGGTTGACCGCCTGCGGCCCGTGATGCTGACCACGTTGACCACCGTTTTGGGGCTTGCGCCATTGCTCTATGAACAATCCACGCAGGCTGAATTCCTGAAACCGACGGTGATTACATTGGTGTTCGGTCTGGCCTTCGGGTTTGTGCTGGTGCTGTTGGTGGTGCCATCGGTTATGGCGATGCAGGCCGATTTCCACCGCCAGATCACCGCTGCAAGGCGGGCATTGCGCGCAAGGCGCTGGGCAATGTTTGTGCCTGCGGGGCTGGGAGCATTAGGTGCGCTTGGGCTGTTTGGGGCATTGATTGCGCCGCATTTGGTGACAGGTCAGCTTTGGCAACCTTTGGCCGATGCCCTGCCGCAGTTGGCGGATACGGGGCTGCCTGTCGTCTTTGCGATCTACCTTGTGGCGCTGCTGGCGCTGTTGATCTTGGTCTATGTGATCGGTGGCTTGGGCGCAGGGTTGCGGCGTGCTTGGCGCTAGCTTGCGGCGCAGCCGTGGATTTCAACGGCGCGCTGGCCGTTCAGCACAGTGATCGTGATATCCGATCGGTCCAGCCCAAAACTGTCATCGGTGTGATGCACCATATCCACGCTGGCACGGATTTGCGTGCCGCGCCGCTCAATGCGCGATTGCGACACCCAGATATTGGCATCCCCTGATTCAACCACGACAACTTCGGTCCCGCCCAGCGGCGCAAGATCAAAGATCGCTGTTACACCCAGCCCGCCCTCGATCAAATCGACAGAGCAAACGACATGGCCAATCCCGGCCTCGGCTTGGGTCATGGGGCGGTCTACAAGGGCTGCGGTGATGGCGCTGTCGCGTGTGCCGCTCGCGGGCAGCAGCGCATCAAAGTCGAGGCTGACAGGAATGCAGATTTCTTCGCAAACGCCAATATCGATGCGACCGCTGATCTGCATCGGTGTGCTGGGGTCATTGCTGTGCACAGTCAGCGGAAAAACAACGCTGTCGTGGTAACCGATCGTCTGCATTCCTGCGCTGTCAAACACATCGGGCGTTGGCCAGTGCGGCGCAATGGCGGAGATATTTTGTGACCCGTTGAACGAAAAAACGGGTGGTATCCCCGCATCACCCGGCGCGCGCCAATAGGTTTTCCACCCCGGCGCAAGCGTGATCCGTAGCCCTGCGATATGATCACCATTCGCTGCGCGCCAGCCTGGCAGGACTTCGACCTGTGCCAGATCATCGAAAGGCGAGGCAACAGCGGAATTTGTCAGTGCCAACAGGGCAAGCGGGATCAGGGTTTTCTTTAACATGCACCTGTCTTCAAACATTTGCGCTGCAATGGGAAGTCACATTCAGGCGATCCTTTGCAATGTTTGGCTTGCATATGTCCCGCGCGTTGCACAATTTAGAAGCCATGAAAGCACAAGACACCAATCTGACCGGAAAGCTGCTGATCGCGATGCCCGCGATGGATGATCCGCGCTTTGCTCATTCCGTGATTTACATGTGTTCGCACTCGGATGATGGCGGCATGGGGTTGATCGTGAACAAGCCGCAGGTCAATCTGCAATTTTCGGACCTGCTGGAACAGATGGGCATCAACAAGGCCCCCGGCGTGCGCGATATTCGGGTGCATTTTGGCGGGCCTGTTGATCAGGCGCGCGGGTTTGTTCTGCATTCAAATGATTATACGGCGGCGACAGGTACGCTCGAGGTTGCGGATGAAATTTCCATGAGCGCGACATTGGACGTGATCGAAGACATCGCCAGCGGTGCGGGGCCGCGCACATCACTTTTGGCGCTTGGCTATGCCGGCTGGGCGCCCGGCCAGCTTGAATCCGAGATCGCACAGAATGGCTGGCTGACCTGCGACGCGCGCAGCGATATCGTGTTTGGCCGCGCGAATGAACATAAATGGGTCGGCGCGCTGAAACTCATGGGCATTGATCCGCTGATGCTGTCGGGTACTGCAGGGCGGGCCTAGCTGCCTGCGTCGATCAATGCCTGAATTACTGCAACTGCGCTTTCACTTGACCAGTCGGCTTCGCCTTGCATGCGGGCGATTTCATTGCCTTCGCGGTCCAAAATGACGGTGACAGGCAGGCCCAAGACCCCCATGCTGCGCGACAGGGACTGGCGCGGGTCGACATGTTTTGGCAGGTTATCAACGCCGATTTCATCAAAAAACTGATCAATCGCAGGGGCCGGATTGCGGCCTGTGGCTACAGTCACCACCTGCATGTCATCGCCACCCATCTGCGTCTGAAGCGCCGCAAGCTGCGGCATTTCCTGCCGGCAGGGCGCGCACCATGTGGCCCAGAAGTTCAGCACAACAAACTGCCCTTCATAGGCGGCAAGCGTGATGTCGTCGCCCGCTTCGGTCTGGAAAACCGCGTCAGAACTGGCGACAGGGGCTGTGTGGAACATCAGCTTGCGCATATTGCCTTCGCGTAGCGCTTCGATTGCGGCCATATCGGCGTGGGCGGTGTTTGCAACAACCGCGAGGGCCGTATAAAGCAGGGCTGACTTTAACTTTCGCATAGGCTTATCCTCATGACCAAATCCGCAAACACGATGTGGGGCGGACGTTTCGCCGCCGGACCAGACGCGATTATGGAGGCGATCAACGCCTCAATCGGGTATGACCAACGCCTTGCGCCACAAGACATCGCAGGGTCGATTGCCCATGCCACCATGTTGGCGGCCACAGGCATTATCACAGATACCGATGCCGCCGCCATTAAGGAAGGGCTGGTCACCGTATTGTCAGAGATTGAAACAGGAAAGTTTGCGTTCTCGGCAGCGCTTGAAGACATCCATATGAACGTCGAATCGCGTCTGAAAGAAATTGTCGGCGAACCTGCGGGCCGTTTGCACACGGCGCGATCACGTAATGATCAGGTAGCTGTCGATTTCCGTCTCTGGGTTCGCGATCAATGTGATCTGGCGGATGCAGCACTTGCTGGACTGCAAAAGGCGCTATTGGGCCAAGCAGAAGCAGGCGCCGATTGGGTCATGCCCGGTTTCACGCACCTGCAAACCGCGCAGCCTGTCACTTGGGGCCACCATATGTTGGCCTATGTCGAAATGTTCGCACGCGATCGGTCACGGTTTGCGGATGCACGCAAGCGGATGAATACGTCACCATTGGGTGCTGCGGCGCTTGCGGGCACGTCATTCCCGATTGATCGCGAAATGACGGCCAAGGAATTGGGTTTTGATCGTCCGATGACCAATTCGCTTGATGCGGTGTCTGATCGTGACTTTGCGCTCGAATTCCTCGCAGCATCCAGCATTTGCGCCATGCACTTGTCACGCATGGCCGAAGAATTGGTGATCTGGTCGTCTGCGCAGTTCCGCTTTGTGAAAATGTCCGACAAATGGTCCACTGGATCGTCGATTATGCCGCAAAAACGCAATCCTGACGCGGCAGAATTGATTCGCGCCAAAATCGGCCGGATTTTCGGGGCCAACGTTGCGCTGATGACAGTGATGAAGGGCCTGCCTCTGACCTATTCCAAGGATATGCAAGAAGACAAAGAGCAAACCTTTGATGCTGCTGACAACCTGATGCTGGCGCTGGCGGCGATGACCGGCATGGTCGGTGATATGACCGCCAACCGCGAAAGCCTGAAACAGGCGGCTTCCAGCGGATTTTCGACCGCGACCGACCTTGCCGATTGGCTGGTGCGCGAACTTGGGCTACCATTCCGTGATGCGCACCATGTGACCGGTTCGCTTGTCGCGATGGCCGAAGGCAAGGATTGTGATCTGCCTGACCTGACCCTTGCCGATATGCAAACGGTTCACGCGGGTATTCGCGCAGACGTGTTTGACGTTTTGGGCGTCGAAAACTCGGTGGCTTCGCGGATGAGCCTGGGCGGGACAGCACCTGCGCAGGTGCGTGCACAAGTGGCCCATTGGAAAAAGGTTTTGGAATGAAAAATATCGCATTGATTTTGGCCTTTGCAGCGCTAGCAAGCTGCGGGGCCGATGGCGCGCCATGGACACCATCGGCGAATGTCGGGCTAAGCGTCGGCAGCGGCGGCGTCAGCACGTCCACAAGCGTTGGTGCAACAAATGGCACAGTGAGCGTCGGGGCGAATTTCTGATGCGCCCGCTCTTTTTGATCCTTGCGATCTGGGGCGCGGTTCACCCGATGTTTTTCTTTGTGCAATGGTTTCTGGCCGAAGGCTGGAGCCTGTTCGCACTGGTTGACGCATGGCGCGCAAATCCCGCTTCGACGGGGCTGACATGGGATATTGTCATAAGCGCGGTGGTGCTGATCATCTGGATCCTGTCCGAGGTCGCCACCACCCGTAATTTTCGCGCCCTTTGGGCCATTGCGGCGACAATCTGCATCGGGGTCAGCTGCGGCCTGCCGCTATATCTTTATCTGCGCGACCGCATTGTCTTTGCCCGCGACGGAACACAAATTCGCAACCTTTGATCCCTAAATCAGGGTTGGTCTTTGGGCCTGATCTGTTATGTCCAAGATTGATTTTGGACAAGGAAAACTGGTGTGGACCACTTTTTGTATCGTGACGGCGCGCTATACGCCGAGGATGTGCCGATTGCAGACATTGCTGCCGCCGTTGGCACCCCGTTCTATGTGTATTCGACCGCCACGCTGAAACGCCACTTTACCCTGTTTGACGAAGCGCTGGCATGGGGTGATCACCTTGTTTGTTTTGCGATGAAATCGCTTTCAAATCAGGCCGTTCTGAAAATTCTGGCCGATCAGGGCGCGGGCATGGATGTCGTGTCTATTGGTGAATATCTGCGCGCCAAGGCCGCTGGTGTTCCGGGCGATCGCATCGTGTTTTCGGGCGTCGGCAAAACTGCGGATGAAATGCGTCAGGCGCTGCAAGGCGGCATCCGCCAGTTCAACGTCGAAAGCGAGCCCGAGATGATCATGCTTGATCAGGTCGCGCAGTCACTGGGCAAGGTTGCGCCGATTACCGTGCGCGTGAACCCTGATGTCGATGCCAAAACCCACGCCAAAATCGCCACCGGCAAATCCGAAAACAAGTTCGGCATTCCGATTTCGCGCGCCCGCGAAGTCTACGCGATGGCCGCAAAACTACCGGGCCTTAAGGTGATCGGGATTGATGTGCATATCGGGTCGCAACTGACCGAACTTGCCCCGTTCGAAGCCGCCTACGCCAAGGTTGCCGAACTGACCGAACAGCTGCGCGCCGACGGGCATGAAATCACGCGGCTTGATCTGGGTGGCGGTCTGGGAATTCCCTACACGCGTTCCAATGACGCGCCACCTCTGCCCACTGATTATGGCAAAATGGTGCAGCGTGCCGTTGGCCATTTGGGTTGCGAAATCGAGATTGAACCGGGCCGTTTGATCGCGGGCAATGCCGGTTTGCTCGTATCCAAAGTGATTTATGTAAAATCCGGCGAAGACCGCGAATTCCTGATCATTGACGGCGCGATGAACGATCTGATCCGCCCTGCAATGTATGAGGCATGGCATGATATTGTTCCCGTTGTCGAACCCGCGCCAGGCGATGTTCCGGCCAAATATGATATCGTCGGCCCGATCTGCGAAAGCGGCGATACCTTTGCCAAGGCCCGCGAAATGCCCGCCGTGGCGGCGGATGATCTGATCGCGTTCCGTTCCGCAGGGGCTTATGGCGCGGTCATGGCGTCCGAATATAATTCGCGCCCGCTGATCCCCGAAGTTCTGGTGAATGGTGATCAATTTGCGGTTATCCGCGCGCGTCCGACCTATGAAGAGATGATCGCACGCGATACACTTCCCGCATGGCTGTCGACGCCAGACAATTCGGAGAGCCCCGCTGACTGACCCGAGCGATCACCTGCGCCATCTGCGCCTGCCGGTAACCTTGACGCGGGTTGGCATGTCCGCAGAGCAATTGCTGCGCGCGTTTTGGCCGCTTTGGACTGTGCTTTTGCTTGTGCTTGCCGCCCTGATGATGGGCTGGCACGAATTCCTGTCGCTCGAGGCGTTCTGGGCCGTCGCGGTGGGTAGCGCATTGGCGATTTGCGCGGCCGTCTTTTGGGGGCTGCGCCGGTTCAAGATCCCGACGCGGGCAGAGGCAATAGCGCGGGTTGATGCGGCCATGCCTGGCCGTCCGATAGCGGCAATTGCCGACACCCAAGCCATCGGTAGCAATGATCCCGCATCCACCGCCGTTTGGCAGGCGCATCTGGCACGTATGGCCGAACGTACAAAAACGGCGCATGCGGTTGAACCCGATCTGACCCTGACCGACCGCGACCCCTTTGGGCTGCGGTTTCTGGCGCTTTTGTTTTTTGTGGTAGCACTGTTGTTCGGATCGCTTTTGCGGGTCACCACTGTTGGCGATGTCGTCGCGGGCGCGGATGGCGCGCTGGTCGCTGGCCCCGTCTGGGAAGGCTGGATAGAACCGCCAGCATATACGGGCAAACCGGCAATTTACCTGAACGATGTGCCTGCGGGCGCTTTGGCTGTGCCAACGGGCAGCGCCGTGACGCTGCGCCTTTACGGCGAAGTCGGCGCGCTAACGCTGGCCGAAACCGTATCGGGGCGCACAGGCGAAATTGCAGCCGCTTCCGATCCGCAGCAGGAATTTGACATCACGCAGTCCGGCACTCTTACGGTGTTGGGCGCAAACGGCATCGCATGGGACATCACGGCTATCCCCGACAGCCCCCCCGAAGTTGAACTGACCGGCCCCATAGAAGCCGATGCAATGGGCGAATTTTCGCAGCCATTTATGGCGTTTGATGATTACGGGGTCGAACACGGGTCGGCTACGATCACGCTTGATCTGGGTCAGGTTGCGCGCGAATACGGGCTGGTTGTTGATCCCGATCCGGTCGCGCCTTTGGTTATTGATTTGCCGATGCCGTTTTCCGGATCACGCAGCGATTTTGACGCATTGCTGATCGACGACCTGAGCGAACATCTGCTTGCAAATATGCCCGTGACGATGCGTTTGCAGGTCGTCGATGCAGCAGGTCAGGTGACAGATACAGCGCCAGAGCCGATGATCCTGCCGGGGCGGCGGTTTTTCCGGCCTTTCGCCAAAGCCGTGATTGAACAGCGCCGCGATTTGATGTGGTCCAAGGCCAATCTGGTGCGCGTCAATCAGGTGCTGCGCGCGATGGCGCACCGCCCCGAGGATTTGGGGATCGAGGAAACATCATATCTGCGGCTGCGCACGATCATCCGCCAGTTGGACCGTATGGCCGAATTTGGCATGAACGATGACGGGCAGGCCGAAATTGTGCAAGCGCTTTGGGATCTGGCGGTACAGCTTGAAGACGGGCGGCTTTCTGATGCGCGCAAGCGGCTTGAACGCGCGCAGGAACGGCTGGCAGAAGCCATTCGTAACGGCGCGACCGATGCGGAAATCGCGGAGCTGATGCAAGAACTGCGCGAAGCTACCGACGATTATATGCGCCTTTTGGCCGAAGAAATGGAGCCCGGCGACGGAACCGATCAGGCCGACAACAGCGAAAACATGACAGAACTGTCTGCGGATGAAATTCAGGCGCTGATGGACCGGATCGAAGAGCTGATGCAAGAAGGCCGGATGGCCGAAGCGGCAGAGCTGATGGAACAGCTGAACCAGATGCTGGAAAACATGCGGATCACCCAAGGCGAGGGCGGCAATGGCCCGCAAACGCCGGGGCAGCAATCCATGCAGGATCTGGCCGATACTTTGCGCGAACAAGAAGAGTTGTCAGACGACGCGTTCCGCGAACTGCAAGAACAGTTCAACCCGTCCCCGCAAGGCCAGCAAGGGCAGCAGCCGCAGCAGGGCCAGCAAGGCGAACAGGGTCAAGACGGCACTGACCCTGGCGACCAGCAAGGCGGCCAAGGCCAAGAACAGGGTGAAGCCGGATCAGGGCGCGAGCCGGGCGAAGATGGTCAAGGCGGGCAAGGCAGTCAGCCCGATAGCCGCAGCCTTGCCGACCGCCAACAGGCGCTGCGCGATGAATTGCAACGCCAGCGCGACGGGCTTCCGAACCTGAACGGCGAAGCTGGCGAAATTGCCCGCCAGTCGCTGGAACAAGCCGAAGGCGCGATGGACGGCGCCGAAGAAGCCCTGCGCAATGGCGATCTGGCCGAAGCAATCGACCGTCAGGCCGAGGCGATGAACGCGCTGCGCAACGGGATGCGCGAAATGGGGCAGGCATTGGCGGAAAACCGCGATGACGCGCCAGGTCAGGGAGGCGAACAAGGTGCGGCATCCGCGCAGCCGATTCCGGGCGCGCGCGATCCACTGGGCCGCGAAGTGGGCAATACAGGACAGTCAGGGTCGGACCAGAACCTGTTGGGCGAGATGGATGTAAAACGCCGCGCAGAAGAGTTGTTGGATGAAATTCGGCGCCGCTCGGGCGACCGGTCGCGTCCTGAAATCGAACGCGACTATCTGCGCAGGCTGCTTGACCAGTTCTAGCGGCTTATTCTGACGGTGCTTCGGGGGCGACCGGTGCCGCGCTTTCAATGGCGGGGGCCGGTGTGGCAGTCGCCGGTGTTTCAGCCGCACCGGTATAGTCTGCGATCATGCCTTGAACCGTTTGATACTGTTCGTTCAACCACAGGCGTGCCGTATCCACGTATTCGAGATAGGTTTCCATTGGCCCTGCATATTGCGGGAACTGCGCAAGAATTTGTTCGGCAAAGATATATGGCGCAATGGCAATCGCAACCAGTATCAGAACAAAGGCAAAACCACGCCGAAAGCCTTTGCGTTCGGCTACTTGCTGGTGTTCGGCTTCGGTCAGATTTGCGCCATTGGCAGATTGTGACCGTGCGCGCAGCTGTTGATTAATTTCATCAATGCTTGGCACGCTGCGCAGATTTGCATCATCCGCAACGGCCCCGGTTGCAGCGGCGGCAACAGTGGCAGGCGTGTTGGCATCCTGTTCGGCCATCATGGAAATACGCCGCCGGGTTTCTTCTGCGCCGACGGGGCTGGCAGGGCGTGATTGCGATGTCGGCGGGGGCGCGGCCGCGGGTGAAGCGCTGGCTTGCGCTTCGGCCTGTTCGCGCGCGGCTTCCTGGCGCAAGATATCTGCAATCGACGAATCCAGCGGCTTGCGCTTGGTAATGGCTTTTTGCACATCGGTTGCTGCCTTGGGCGGGGCCGACGGTGTCACAACGCTGGCTGCCTCGGGCGCTTTTTCGGTCTGGAACCATGTATGCGAGCAGCTCGAACATTGTACGTCACGCCCGCCCGCTGGAATGGCGTCGCTGGCAATATCATATTGCGCGTTACACTTGGGGCAAATTAGCCGCATTATTTTTATCCTTCAGCCCGACAAACAATTACTTAATCCACAAAACCATCTGTAATCTAACAATAATTGGCACAAACGCAAAGCATTTGCACAGATGTGATCGTGGCGGTCATTGTATCCTCGCGTTGATTTAGGCAATACAGGCGCATGACGCAAAGGAAAAGCCGTGATTGAATTGGATAAAGTGTCGTATGGCCATGGTGGCGCAGCGCTTTTTTCGCAACTATCTCTGACACTTGTGCCTGGATCGTTCCAGTTTTTGACTGGCCCGTCAGGGGCTGGAAAGACCACGCTCTTGCGGTTGTGCTATGCCGATTTGCGGGCACAACGGGGCAAGGTGCGGCTTTTCGGGCAGGATGCAAATACGCTTGATCGCGACGCGGTGGCAATGTCCCGCCGACGGATCGGAGTGGTGCATCAGGATTGCCAGTTCCTTGACCACCTGAGTGTTGCCGAGAACATCGCGCTCCCGTTGTCCGTGGCAGACAGGGCGGCCGAAGCCAGCGAAAACCTGAAAGAACTGCTGGCTTGGGTCGGGCTAAGCAAACAATCCGCGCAGCGTCCGCCGGAATTGTCGGGCGGTGAACGCCAGCGCGCAGCGCTTGCACGTGCCGTGATCATGTCACCCGATGTGATCATCGCGGACGAACCCACCGGCAACGTCGATTGGGAAATGTCACAGCGGTTGCTGGCGCTGCTGGTTGAACTGAACAAGATGGGCAAAACCGTGCTGATTGCGACCCATGATCTGGCGATGATCCGGTCGCTGAAATCGGATGTGGACGCGCGCGTTTTGCGGCTCAAAGACGGGCTGTTAACCACCGCGGGGGCGGTCCTATGAAAGCGTTATTGGATCTGATTATCGGCGACCCGCAGGCGGACCGTGTCGTGCCGCCGACAGGGTTAACCGCGCGGCTGACGGTCTTTGTGGCGGCGGTGATGGCGTTTTTGGCGGTCATTTCGTTGGCGCTTTCGTTGTCTGCAGGGCGCGTTGCGGATCGTTGGGCGGATGAACTGGCACAGGCTGCGACCCTGCGATTGCCGGCGGAAACGGACCAGTTGCAAAAGGCGCTCCAGATTCTTGAAACCACGCCTGGCGTGGCCAGTGCGCGCGCGCTTACCAAAGAAGAACAAGAGGCGTTGTTGACCCCGTGGTTTGGCACGGACCTGCAGCTTGAGAACCTGCCGATCCCCCAGCTGGTCGAAGTCATCGCGGATGATCCGCCCTATGATCTTGCCGGACTTGAGGCCAGATTTGCCGCGGAAATTCCGGGGGCGGTGTTTGATGATCATGGCAGTTGGCGCGATCCGCTTGTGGCGGCTGCGATGCGTGTGCGCTTGATCGGCGCTGTGGTGATCTTGCTGATTTTTGCCAGCGTGGGTGCAATGATCACGCTGGCGGCGCAGGCGTCGTTGGCGGCAAATGTGCAGGTGATCCGCGTCTTGCGGTTGGTCGGCGCGCGGGATGTCTACATTGCCCGCGCCTTTGTGCGGCGCTTTACGTTGCGCGCCGGCGTTGGTGCCATGCTGGGCGTTGTGTCGGGCGTGATTGTGGTGCAGGTTTTACCTGATGGCGGCGGTTTCTTTGCTGAAATCGGCTTTGCCGGGGCGGGTTGGATTTGGCCTGTGATTATGCCACTTCTTGCTGCGGGCGTTGCGTTTTTGGCAACCCGTGCTGCCGCGATGGCGCGACTAAAGGAACAAACATGAGCTATGCAATTCAATGGCTTCGGTCGCTTATTTTCATCACGCTGATGTATCTGGCGATGCTTGTTGTCGGTATCGTCTATTTGCCCGCAGCGATCATATCGCGCAGGGGGGCTATGGCCGCCTGTCACGCCTATTGCAGCTATGTGCAGTGGTCGGCGCGCTGGATGATCGGGCTAAAGGTTGAAATTCGTGGCACCCCGCCCACGGATGAGGTCATGGTCGCCGCAAAGCACCAGTCGTTCATGGATGTGATCTGCACCTATCACGCGGTGCCGCGTGGCAAATTCATCATGAAAGCGATCCTGAAATATGCGCCAGTGCTGGGCTGGTTCGGCCTGCGGATCGGGTGCATTCCGGTGCATCGCGGCAAACGCGGCGTGGCGATCAAACAGATGATTGCGGATGTGCATGCAGGCAAATCGCTGCCTGGCCAGTTGATTATCTACCCACAAGGCACCCGTATCGCGCCGGGCGTAAAGGCGAAATACAAGATCGGCACTGGCGCGCTTTACCGTGAATTGGGGCAACCTGTTGTGCCTGTGGCGACAAATGTCGGGGTATTCTGGCCCAAGCGCGGGATCTACCGCAAACCCGGCACCGCCGTATTTGAATTCTTGCCGCAGATTGATGCAGGGTTGGAAATTCCCAAGTTCATGGCGCTGCTGGAAGAACAAATTGAAACAGCCAGCGACCGGCTAAATGCAGAGGCCGGATTTATTGGATAAGACCACGATCACCGATATTGCAGCGCTTGAGGCGCTTTATGGCACGCCCGGCAAAGCATCATTGATCAAGGTCGCGGACCATCTGACGCCGCTTTATCACAAGTGGATCGCTTCATCGCGGTTTTGCGTGGTGTCGACCGTCGGGCCGGATGGCACAGATGGCAGCCCGCGCGGCGACGATGGTCCGGTGGTCACAGTTGACGACCCAAAGACATTGTTGCTGCCCGATTGGCGCGGCAACAACCGGATGGACACTTTACGCAATATTGTCGCTGACGGGCGGATAAGCCTGATGTTCTTTGTGCCGGGTTCCAACAATGTAATCCGGATCAATGGCACGGCCATTGTGACTGTCGCCCCCGATATTCTTGCCCGTTTTGGCCAGCAAGGTCGCCAACCGCGCAGTGTCGTGGTGATCACAATTGTCGAAGTCTACAGCCAATGCGCGCGCGCTTTGATGCGTGCAGGGCTTTGGACCGCGGCGGATGAAAGCACAGGTCTGCCCAGCGTCGGAGAGATGCTCGCCGAGCAAGAAGCCGGATTCGATGGCGCGGAATATGACGCAAGCTGGGGTGCGCGGGCGAAGTCGACGATGTGGTAGGTCAGGCGCGGTTGAACGCCAAATTGCTGTTACGCCCAAGCCCGTAACGCAGACACAGGCCGATCACACCGATGGCAATGGCAAACCAGACGCCGCCCCAGATCACCGTGGTGCCGCCAAATTCTTCGGCCAGCATCCGCGCGTCTGACTGTAGCTCTGGCCGCAAAATCGTGTCGCTGACAATGTCATAGGGCACATAAACCATGCTGCTAAGCCCGATGATCCGTAGGCAAAGGTCATTGATATCATGGCCGAATTTCCACGCCAGAAGGATCATGCCCGCACCCGTTGCAACGGTAAATGACAGGGCAAATGCACTACGGATATATATCGCAGCGATAAGCAGCATGATAATCCCCAATCCGGCCATAATCTTGCGGTCAGCGGCGGTGCGCAGGGCTGCGATTAACATGCCGACACCGATCAGTAGCGAACCCAGATAGCCCGCCGTCAGCATGACAAAACGGTTGCCGCCACGGGCCCAGACTTCGCCGCCTTGGTTCTTGTTGATCTCAAAGCTGTCAATGGCGCCGCCAGTGAGCAGGATAGCAATCGCATGCGACGCCTCGTGCAGGAACACCACCAAAATCTTGAGAGGGGTCATTGCCGGCGTTTGCCAAAGCGCAAAAACAAGGATGGTCAGCACGGCCAATTGCCAATGGCCGCGCAAAAATGCGCGCATTGCCCTAGGCCGCGAGCCCCTTGGACCCGAGCTTGAGATATTTGCGACGCCGGTCAGCGCGCAGTTTCTCGGGGGATTTGCCGTCAAGTTCGGCAAGAAGTGTCTTGAGCTTGGCGCCAACGGCTTCGATTGCCTTGGCTTTGTCGCGGTGCGCCCCGCCTTTGGGTTCTGTGATGATCGTGTCGCACACCCCCAGTTCATTCAGGTCTTTGGAGGTCAGGCGCAGGGCCTCTGCGGCTTCGCGCATTTTCCCGCCGTCTTTCCACAAGATGGACGCGCAGCCTTCGGGGCTGATCACGGAATAGATCGAATTTTCCAGCATCGCGACGCGGTTCGCCGTGGCAAAGGCCACGGCCCCGCCGGACCCGCCTTCGCCAATGATCACGCTGATCAAAGGCACGCCCAGTTCCAGACATTTTTCGGTTGCCCGCGCAATCGCCTCTGACTGGCCGCGTTCTTCTGCGCCTTTACCCGGATATGCACCAGGTGTGTCCACAAGCGTAATCACAGGGATGCCAAAACGGTCGGCAAGGTTCATCAGGCGGATCGCCTTGCGGTAGCCTTCGGGGCGGGCCATGCCAAAATTGCGTTCAATGCGCGATTTTGTATCATTGCCCTTTTCATGGCCGATCACCATGACAGGTTTGCCGTTAAACCGCGCGATACCGCCCATAATGGCGTGATCATCGGCAAAATTGCGGTCACCCGCCAGCGGGGTGTATTCGGTGAACAGCGCGTCGATATAGTCGATGCAATGCGGGCGTTCAGGGTGGCGGGCCACCAGACATTTGCGCCAAGGACTAAGGTCCGCATAAAGCGACACAAGCAGATCCGCTGCTTTTTTGTCGAGAGCAGCGGCTTCTTTTTCGATGTCCATTTCAGGATTATCGCGGCCCATGGCACGCAATTCTTCAGCTTTGCCTTCAATTTCGGCCAGCGGTTTTTCGAAATCGAGATATTGTGTCATGGGCGGTAGGGACCTTGTTACGTTCGCTATATGATATATGGCGTAACGTCACCGCATTGGCAACGGGGCCGCAAGGTGATTGCCGTTTCAAAAACACGCGGCCGCACAATCCGGTGCGTTTGCGCATATGTGATCGAAACTGGCAGGCTTGCTGGCCCCTGCCGCCCGTCGGGCCATGGGTTAGCCTGCGATCATCTCGGACTGGCGCACAATGACTTCGGCTTGTTTGATCGACGCGATATCGACCAAGCGGCCCTTATAGACGGTGGCACCTTCGCCGCGGGCTTTGGCGGCTTCCATCGCCGCCAAAATTTCGCGCGCTTCGGTGACCGCCGCCTCGGAAGGGGTGAACATCTCGTTGGCCAATGCGATCTGCTTGGGGTGGATCGCCCATTTGCCGACCATGCCCAATGTCGCTGAACGGCGGGCCTGCGCGCGGTAGCCCTCATCATCCGAGAAATCGCCAAATGGGCCGTCGACGGGCAATATACCATGCGTGCGGCAGGCAGCGACAATCGCGGTTTGCGCCCAATGCCATGGGTCGGAATAGTGCCGCGTATCGCCGTGCAGCATATAATAGTTGTCCTGTGTGCCACCGATGCCGGTCGTCTGCATCCCCATGGACGCCGCAAAATCCGCTGCACCCAGCGACATTGCCGCCATGCGCGGCGAACTGGCAGCGATTTCTTCGACATGGGCGATGCCAGCTGCGGATTCGATGATGACCTCAAAGCTGATGGGCTTGGTGCGGCCTTTTGCAGTTTCGATCGCTGTGACCAGAGCGTCAACCGCATAGACATCCGCCGCACAGCCGACCTTGGGGATCATGATCTGGTCAAGCCGGTCGCCTGCCTGTTCAAGCAGATCCACAACATCACGGTACCAATAGGGCGTATCCAACCCGTTGATCCGCACGCTCAGATATTTGGTGTTCCAGTCAATGGTGTTGACGGCTTCGATGATATTGGCGCGCGCGCTGTCCTTGTCGGATGGCGATACGCTGTCTTCAAGATCAAGGTTGATCACATCCGCAGCACTTGCTGCCATTTTCGCAAAAAGTTTGGTGTTAGAACCAGGGCCGAAAAGCTGGCAGCGGTTGGGACGGGCGGGCGGCGTTGGTTGGATGCGGAATGACATTGTATTTCCCTGCGTATCAAAGTTTCAGATAGCTACACAGGTTCGATATAATGTTGCGCGGTGGATCGCAATGCAAATTTCGCGCCCGCAGAAAAACATGCTGCGGGCGCGAATGAATTTCGCGAAATTCATTCTTGCTGGATTAGATTCCAGCGTCGACGATGGCCTTGGCAAGGATTGGCACGGTTTGTGCGTTCAGACCTGCGATGTTCATCCGGCTATCGCCAACCATGTAAATCCCATGCTCAGCGCGCAGCTTTTCAACCTTATCCGGCGTGGTGCCGAGGCGGCTAAACATGCCGCGGTGATCTGCAAGGAAATCAAAGCGGTCGCTGTTGGTCAACCGCTTGAGTTCTGCCGCCAACTGTGCGCGCAGGCCAAGCATGCCGTTGCGGGTTTCTTCCAGCTCGGCTTCCCAATCGGCGCGCAATTCGGGGTCATTCAGGATCGTTGTGACAATACGCGCGCCGTGGTCGGGTGGGAAAGAATAGTTTTGACGGTTCAAGAACGCCAATGTTTGCTGCGCCAATGCTTGCTGTGCGGCGTCTTTGCCGATCGCCATCAGTAGCCCTGTGCGTTCGCGGTAAATGCCAAAGTTCTTGGAACAGCTTGCCGCGATCAGCACATTGTCAAAGCTGCTGGCGATCTGGCGGGTGATGGCCGCGTCTTCCTCGAGCCCGTCACCAAACCCTTGGTAGGCAATATCGACCATCGGCACCGCGCCGCGTTCCTGCAACTTTGTGATGACTTGCGCCATCTGATCTATTGTCAAGTTTGCGCCTGTCGGGTTGTGGCAGCAGCCGTGCAGCAGCACGACATCGCCCTCCGCAACACCGTCAAGATCGGCCAGCAACCCGTCAAAATCCACGCCGCGCGTTTGTTCGTCGAAATAGCGGTATTCGGCCATTTTCATGCCCAGATATTTGATAATCGACGGGTGGTTCGGCCATGTGGGGTTCGACAGCCAGACGGTGGCATTTGGGGCGGCCATTTTGATCAGTTCAAGTGCCTGACGAATGGCGCCTGTGCCGCCAGGTGTTGCCACGGCTGCGACACGGTCGGCGGCGACGCTATCGGCCAGCACCAGTTCGCGCATGGCTTGACCAAAGGCAGGGTCACCCGCCAGACCGGTATAGGATTTGCTGGTCTGATCCGCGAGAATCCGGCGCTCGGCTTCTTTGACGGCGCGCATGACGGGGGTGTTGCCGCTGGCGTCTTTGTAAACGCCAACACCCAGATCGACCTTGTCGGTGCGCGGGTCTTCTTTGAACTTGGCCATCAGGGCAAGGATTTTGTCGGCGGGTAGTTGGGTCAGGTTTTCCAGCATTAGGCAGCTCCGGTAGCGATTGGAAGGTCGGCGTACATGCCCCATTCGGTCCATGAGCCATCGTAAAGTGAATGATCTTTCTTGCCGATCCGTTCAAGGGCCAGCGACAGGATCGCGGCAGTCACCCCCGACCCGCAGGTGGTGATAATCGGCTTTTGCATGTCAACGCCCGCATCGGTGAACACGGTGCGCAGCGCATTTGCGGGCTTCATCGTGCCATTGGTGTTAAACAGGTCCTGATAGAACACGTTGCGCGATCCCGGGATATGCCCCGAGCGCAGCCCTTCGCGCGGTTCTTCGGTGTCGCCGCGAAAACGGGCAGGCGCACGGGCGTCAACAATATTATGGTCACGCAGTTTCGCCGCGCGCGCAACCTGGGTCACGTCCTTGATCAGCGCGGGCCGCGGTTTCACGGTCATATGGCGGTCGCGGATGTTTGGGGGGGTCTTGGTGGTTTTATGGCCATCAGCCAGCCATTTGGGCAGCCCGCCATCCAGCACCGCGATATTTTCATGCCCCATCAGGCGAAACAGCCACCAGACGCGCGCGGCCGAAAACAGCCCGCTGCCGTCATAGACAACAATCTGATGCCCGTCGCCGACCCCCATCGCACGCACCCGCGACATGAATTTTTCCACTGGCGGCGCTGTGTGTGGCAATTCGGAACGATGGTCGCTGACATCATCAATGTCAAAAAACCGCGCGCCTGCGATATGTCCTTTTTCGAATTCCGCCCGCGCGTCGCGCCCTGCATCGGGCATATACCATGATCCGTCCAGAATCCGCAGGTCGGGGTTCTTGAGATGCGCAGCAAGCCAATCTGTGCTGACCAGCGTTTTAGGGTCATCGGGCGCAGTATTTGTCATGGCAGTCACCTTTCGTGGCAATTGCCGCAGAGGTAACGCGCGCTGCGAATTATGACAAGTGGCACTGCCGCGATTGACCCGTTGTGTGGGTGCTTTAGCGCCTGAATAGCTGGAAAAACCTTGCGCTGACGCCCCTAGTTGCATTGGGGCGTCAGCAGCAAACGATATATTAGCCGGACATGCGGGTTTTGATCATCCCTGCGATTGCTGTCAGAATGGCACCACCGCCCGCGCCGCCTGCAATCTGTGTGACCATGCCCATCATGTCACCGCTTCCGGCCGCGGCCGTAGCGCCGCTCCCGAGCATCGCGATCAATTGTCCACCACCGGCACCAC
Organism: Yoonia tamlensis; assembly: GCF_900115105.1. Classification (GTDB taxonomy): domain Bacteria; phylum Pseudomonadota; class Alphaproteobacteria; order Rhodobacterales; family Rhodobacteraceae; genus Yoonia; species Yoonia tamlensis. The sequence goes on along the minus strand of NZ_FOYP01000003.1, from coordinate 35,863 downwards.
CAATGAGACCTGTAATCGTATTGCCAAGCGTCCCAAGCGAAAGGCCCTTCATTGCTGTCCCGGCAGCGTTTCCGCCAACTGCACCCGAGATAAGCTGAATAATCATCTGTTCCATTGAATTTCTCTCCCCTGTGGATCTTATTGTAGGCCGCGCCGGTTGATCCGGCGCAGCGCATAGGAGAAACGTTAACCAATGATTGCCGATCCGCAAAGCATTTCCTGCGACAATTAGTCGCCGTGGCGCAACAGCCGCTGTTTTTGGCGACCCCAGTCGCGCTTGGCCTCGGTTGCGCGTTTGTCGTGGTTTTTCTTGCCCTTGGCGACCCCGATCTTGAGCTTTACCAACCCGCGGTCATTGAAATACATCACCAGCGGCACAAGGGTCATGCCTTCGCGCTTGGTTGCATTCCATAGCTTTGCAATTTCTTTGCGGCTGACCAGCAGCTTGCGCTTGCGGCGTTCTTCATGGCTGAACATGGCGCGTTCATAGGGGGCGATATAGGCGTTGGTCAGCCATAATTCGCCGTCATCCACCGATGCGTAGCTATCTGCGATATTGGATTGCCCGATGCGCAACGATTTGACTTCGGAACCATGCAGCATGATCCCGACCTCAAGGTCGCTTTCAATCGCGTAATCATAGCGCGCACGCCGGTTTTCCGCGATGACTTTGTAGTTTTTGTTTTCAGGTTTCTTTGCCATAGTCTGGCCGAGATAGGGCATGTTGCGCGGCTGAACAAGAGATTGCAGTATTGCGGGACGCGCCTTTGCACAATGCGCCGGGCTTTGCGGCCCCCCAAGGACCGGAATATGTTCATTCAACTTGCCCTAGGCACCGTTTTGTTGCTCGCCTCGATTTTTATCGCCGGACTTAGCTTTTGGGCAATGGAAGGCATGATCGTGCGGTTACACCCCTGGCTTGCGCGCGAGCCGCACAGGATCAAACTGATGCTGGTTTTATGCGTCGCGGCCGTGTGGGTGATGGTGCAGATGACTGCGGGTGTATGGATATGGGCGCTTTCTTTGCATGTGCTTGGCGTGTTCGATGCGATGGAACCCGCGGTCTATTTCTCGCTCGTGGCTTTTACGACACTGGGGTTCGGTGATATCTTGCTGCCTCTGGAATGGCGGTTACTTGGCGGGTTGGCTGCGGCAAACGGGTTGCTTAATATCGGTATGGTCACTGCCCTGCTGGTCGAGGCATTGCGTCAGGTCCGCTTGCAACAGCTTGCCGCCAGAAAGCCAAACCGTTGAGCATTCCGATCCTGTCCAATACCCAAGCCCGCCACGTGTTTTTGCACCGGCACGGTTTATCGTCGCGCCCGTCCGGCGCGGGGACGGGCGCGGATCTGGCTGCGGTGATCGACGATCTTGGCTTTGTGCAGCTTGATAGCGTGAATACATTCGCACGTGCGCATGATCTGATCTTGTGGTCGCGCCGCCAGCAATACCGGCCGATTGCCTTGCAAAACCTGTTGCAACAGGACCGCGCAGTGTTTGAACACTGGACCCATGACGCCGCAGCGATCCCGATCACAAGCTTTCCCCATTGGCGGCACCGTTTTGCCCGCGACAAAGCGCTGCTGTCGCGCCGCTGGAAAGACTGGCGGCGCGATGACTTCATGTCAAAAACCCAAGAGGTGATGAACCGCATTTCCGATGATGGACCTTGCACATCGGGACAGGTCGGCAAAGACGAAAGCCGTGGATCAGGCGGCTGGTGGGACTGGCATCCATCCAAAACCGCGCTCGAATTCTTGTGGCGGTCCGGCCAGTTGTCGGTTGTGCGCCGTGACGGGTTTACCAAAGTTTATGATTTGACCGAACGGGTGATCCCCGACGCCTACCGCGCGTCGCGCCCCGATCTGCAAGACACGATCAACTGGTGCTGCGCCAGCGCGCTCAGCAGGCTTGGGTTTGCAACCAGCGGTGAGCTTGCGGCGTTTTGGGCAAATATCACCCCCGCCGAGGCCAAGGCATGGTGCGCTGCGGCGCTTGCAGAGGGGCGTATTATGGCGATTGACGTGGCAGGTGTTGACGGCAAATTGCGGCGGTCGTTTGCCTGGCCTGATGTGATGGACAATATCGCAGCGCCCGCCAAACGCCTGCGGATTTTATCGCCATTTGATCCGGCCCTGCGTGATCGCAAACGCGCGGAACGTTTGTTCGGATTTCACTACCGGATCGAAATCTTTGTGCCCGCCGCGCAACGCAAATATGGCTACTATGTCTTTCCGGTGATGGAGGGCGACCAAATGATCGGGCGCATCGACATGAAACGCGACAACGACCTACTGCGCGTGACCGCATTCTGGCCAGAGTTAAACGTGCAGATGGGCGCAGGGCGCAGGCAGGCGCTGCAAGCCGAGCTTTTGCGCGCGGCCCGTTTCGGAGGTTGCAGCGACATCGTGTTCGGAGATGGCTGGATCAAGTAGGATGGGTGATTTCACCCATCCCCACAAAACCGGTTCGCCAGCCGCATATCGCGGTGGAGCGACGAATAGGGCCAGTCAACCGCCCGCGTGACAAACCCGTGCTTCACCGGATTTTCCCAGCAATATTGCAGATGGTTTGCATAGTCGGCATCGTCACGGATCATATGTTCCCAGAACCTGCGCTGCCAAATCCCGCATTCCTTTTTTTCGCGCTGTGATCGGCCGACGGGCTGTTTTGCGCCCAAACTGCGTGAAAATCGCGTTTTGATAAGCCGCCAGCGGGTTGAAAAATCGCTATCGTCATGCGGCAGGGTCCAGATGGTATGCAAGTGGTTTGGCATGATCACCGCGGCATTGATTTGAAAAGGCCGTTCGTGGCGCGTGACCCTGACCGCGGCGCGCAGCTGGTCGATATGATCGACCAAAGCCGCCGCGGAACGGTCTGCCAGATTTACCGTAAAGAAATATGTCGCGCCGTTGCGGCGCCAACGGCGGTATTGGGTCATACCGCACAATTGGCGCATATTGGTTAAGGATGGGTGAAATCACCCATCCTACTAGTTCAACAGCCCAGCGTGCACCATTGCCGCGCGCATTTTCTCTTTGGTGGCGTCGGTCAGCGGGGTGAGCGGTGAACGCACGTCTTCGCGGCAAAGACCCAGCAAAGACATGCCGTATTTCGCGCCGGCCACACCGGGTTCGGTAAAGATTGCTTCGTGCAGTGGCATCAAACGGTCCAGTTGAGTCAATGCTGTGGCATAGTCACCCGCCAGCGTGCTGGCTTGGAATTCGGCGCAAAGTTTCGGCGCGACATTGGCCGTGACCGAAATACAGCCCAAGCCGCCATGCGCGTTAAAGCCAAGCGCGGTCGCGTCTTCGCCAGACAGCTGCAAAAAATCGGTGCCGCAGCTTATGCGTTGCTTTGGCACGCGCGATAGATCGCCTGTGGCGTCTTTGACGCCGATGATCATATCAAGCTTCGCCAGCTCACCCATTGTTGCAGGGGTCATATCAACCACAGAACGGCCGGGGATATTGTAGATGATGATCGGCAATCCACAGGCGGCGGCGGCGCTGAAATGCGCGATCAGCCCTGCTTGGGTCGGTTTGTTGTAATAGGGGGTCACCACAAGCGCTGCATCCGCACCCGCGGCTTTGGCCGCCTCGACCAACCGCACGGTTTCCACTGTGTTATTGGACCCGGCCCCGGCGATCACCGGAATACGCCCGGCGGCCGCTTCGACGACGGCAGCCACCACCGCATCATGTTCACCATGTGTGAGCGTCGGGCTTTCGCCTGTGGTGCCGACAGGCACTAGACCGTGTGATCCTTGGTCAACGTGCCAATTGACAAGCTTCTTGAGCGCATCAATGTCCACTTGGCCGTCGTTAAACGGCGTGACGAGGGCGGGGAGTGACCCTTTGAACATAACGCGCTTCCTTGTGTGGGGGGCTGAATCGCCCGAGTAAAATCGCGCGGACACTAGACGGGTTTGCGCCGATTGCCAAGTTTGTGAGTTGTTATTGCGGCCCGTCACGCTAGTTTATTTCTAAAAGAGGCGATGCGGTGACTTTGATGCGAAAACTTTCCTTGGCAATTGCGCTTTCTTGCGTCGGCGCGCCGGTAACCGCGCAAGCGGTTGACCCCGATGCGGCCGCGGTCATCGCAGCGGCTTCTGCCGATAGTGAAGCTGCATGGCAATTGGCAGCAACCGCCGATCCGGTGACCAAAGATACGCTGGCATGGTTCCTGTTGCGCAGCGGAGAGGCAGAATTTTCAGCCTATCTGCCATTTGTCACCGACCATCCCGACTGGCCCGGTCTTGATGACTTGCGCAAGGTCGCCGAGCCGTTGATCCCCCAAGACCACCCGCCACAAGCGGTGATCGCCTGGTTTGCTGGCAATGCCCCGCAAACCGGCGAAGGTGCGCAACAACTGGCGCGCGCATTGATTGCAACCGGCGATTTGGCGCAGGCAAATAATATCTTGCGCAGCGCGTGGCTTGAACTGGGGTTGACCGATGAAGGCCATGCAGCATTGATCGCAGCCTTCCCAGAAGAACTGGCCCCCTATCACGCCGCGCGCGCGGATGCGATGCTCTGGCGGTCGCGGCGCAGTGATGCGCAGCGTATGTTGCCCCTGTTAGACGATGACCAACGCGCAGTGACCGCGGCGCGGATTGGCTATATTGCGGGCACCCGCAATATGTTGCCTTTGTATGATGCCGTTCCCGCTGCATTGCGCGAAGACCCCGGATTTGCCTATGACCGCTATAGCTGGCGGGCACAGCGGGGCGACTGGACCGACGCCGTTGCAATGCTTGCTGACCGCTCCACCAGCCGCGCCGCCTTGGGCGAGCCATTTCGCTGGGCAGGGTGGCGGCGGGTGCTTGCGCGCTGGGAAATGCGCGAAGGGCGGGCCGATCAGGCTTATGTGCTGGCCGCGCGCCATTACCTGACTGAAGGCGAAACCTATGCCGATCTTGAATGGCTTGCGGGCTATATCGCGCTGACCTATCTGGGTGATCCGGCCCGCGCGCAGACCCATTTTGAAGACGCGGCCGCAGCGGTTTCAAGCCCGATTTCGCTGAGCCGGATGCATTACTGGCTGGGCCGCACCTATGAAGTGATGGATGACGCGGGGCTGGCGGCGCTGGCTTACGGGGCGGCAGCCAATCACCAGACGGCGTTTTACGGACTATTGGCCGCTGAAAAGCTCGGGCGCCCGCTTGACCCTACGCTAGTTGGTGAAACGGTCGCTTGGGAGGGCGCGCCGGTGTTCGACCAGCCGCTCGTGCGCGCGGCATTTTTGTTGCTTGCAGGCGGCGAACGCGGCGCTGCGGTCACGTTTTTTGCGCATCTGGGCAAGACCCTGACCGCGCAAGAGCTGGCGCAGATCGGTGCCTATCTCGACCATCTGGACGAGCAATATTACACATTGCTGCTGGGCAAGGTGGCTGTCACGCGCGGAATGGTGATCCCGACGCTCTATTTCCCGATCCATGATATTGCGCAGATGGATCTGCCCGTCGCGCCCGCGCTGGCCCTGTCGATTGCGCGGCGCGAAAGCGAATTCAACACAACTGTCGGCAGCCCTGTCGGGGCGCTTGGGCTGATGCAATTGATGCCCGGCACCGCCGAAGAGGTCGCGGGTGAACTTAACCTGCCTTATTCGCGCGCGCAGGTGATCAATGACTGGCGCTATAACGCGACCTTGGGCGCGCAGTATCTGGCAGGGCTAGAGGCCCAGTTCGGCCCAAGCCCCGTGATGATTGCGGCGGGTTACAATGCCGGTCCGGGGCGCCCGCGCACATGGATCGAAGAACGCGGCGACCCGCGCCTGCGCGAGATGGATGTGATTGACTGGATCGAACATATTCCGTTCCGCGAAACCCGCGATTACGTCATGCGCGTTGCCGAAAGCCTGCCAATCTACGAGGCGCGGCTTTCGGGCGAAACCGGGCCGCTTGCGTTTACGCAACGGTTGATCGGGAAAAAACCGGTGCTGCGTCCGGTCGCGCGTCCGGCGCGCGACTAGGTTTTTTTGCGCGCGCGCCAGAGCGTAAACAGCCCCGCCCCGATCACAATCGCGCCGCCCAAGGCCACATTGGGGCGGATCGTTTCGCCCAACACAAACACGCCGATCGCGCTGGCAAAGACCAGTTGCAAATAGGCAAAGGGCTGGACCGCGCTGGCTTCGGCGACAGCGTAGGTCTTGATCAAAAGAAAATGCCCCAGCACGCCGGTCACGCAAAGCGTGGCCATCCAGACCCAATCGGCAGGTAGCATCGGCTCCCACGACCATGCGCCGACGATTGTCATCACAACCGCGCCCGATACGCCCGTCCAAAAGAACGAAGTGGCGGCAGTGTCCTTGCGCGCTGCAAAGCGGGTCAGCAGGCCATAAAGCGCAAAAAATAGCGCCGCGACCAGCGGGACGACAGCAGCAGGAACAAAGACCCCGAAACCGGGCTGTAGAATGACCAGCACGCCAATGAACCCGATTGCAATCGCCGCCCACCGCCGCCAGCCGACGCTTTCGCCTAACACCGGTCCGGAAAATGCCGCAATCAGCAGCGGATAGCAGGCAAAAACCGCGTGGCTTTCGACCAGTCCAAGCAGCACAAATCCCGATACCATGACGCAGATTTCGGCCGCGAGCAAAAGCCCGCGCGCGATTTGCAAGACCGGCTGTCTGGTGGCCGCTGCTGCCCTGATCGAGCCCGATTTGCGCGTTGCGATGGTGATCACGAAGGCTGCGAAAAACCAATAGCGCACCATCACGATCATCAGCACGTTGTATCGCGCACCCAAATGCGTCGAAATGCCATCCTGAACGGCAAAGACAAACGTCGTTGCGATCATCAACATGATCCCGAGGCGGGTGTTATCTTGCATCGGGCATCTTTGCTTGGGTCATGTGGCGTTTGCGGCCAAATCCGGGCGTGCGGGTCACGGTGAACCCCGCTTGGGTCAGGCTTTGGCGGACGTGGCCTGCGGCGCTATAGGTCGCGGCACTGCCACCGGCGCGGGTATGCGCGCCCACCGCCCCCATCAGATCCGCCTCCCAAAGTTCGGGGTTTTTGGCGGGTGAAAACCCGTCCAGAAACCACGCATCTGCCAATCCGTCCCAGACAGGCAGGGTCTGGCGCGCATCGCCGATGATAACATGCAAAAGCGGCCCGTCGGGCAATTGTGTTGGCCCCGCACCCGGCGTCCAATTGTCCAACAGGCGGGCGGCATAACCGGACACTTCGGGAAAGTGTTTGAGCGCGGCACGCATGTCGTCAATGGCCATCGGAAAGGCCTCGAATGATGTGAACCGCAGTGATCCGGTCCGTCCCGCCTGATCCCAAAGCGCCCAAGTGACCAGCAGGTTCAATCCGGTCCCAAAGCCAAGCTCGGCTATCTGGAAATCCCCGCCAAAGCGCGTGGGCAGATCGTTGCCGTCCAAAAAAACATGCCGCGTTTCGGCCAACCCGTTGTCGAGCGAATAGTAAGGATCGTCAAACTGGGTTGAGATCGGCACGCGGCCGTCCCGCCAATCAAGGTCTGCGGTCTGGTTTGTCATTTGTTCATGCCTTAGAGGTCATCCCATGTTTGGGCGGAAGGCGGGCAAATGGCAACGGCTGATGTGACAGTAATGGGTGCGGGGGTTTTCGGGCTTGCGGTGGCTTACGCCTGTGCGCGACGCGGCGCCCGTGTGCAAGTGATCGACCCCAATGGCGTCGCAGCAGGCTCAAGCGGAGGGATTGTTGGCGCGCTTGCCCCGCATGCCCCCGAAAAATGGAACGAAAAGAAGGCGTTTCAGTTCGAAAGCCTGATTTATGCAGAACAATTCTGGGATGAAGTTTGCGCGCTGACGGGGGCCGATGTCGGCTATGCGCGGTCGGGGCGGTTGCAGCCTTTGGCGGATGCGCGGGCGGTTGATCTGGCGCGCGACCGCGCGGAAAACGCAGCCCGATTGTGGCAGGGCAAGGCCCTTTGGGAAGTCATAGTCGCGCCCGACAGTGCGTGGATGCCGCCATCGCCCAGTGGGTTTATTGTGCGCGATACCCTGTCGGCGCTGGTACATCCGCGCCGCGCTACACGTGCGCTGGCTGACGCGGTGATCGCGCTGGGCGGATCAGTCGAAACTTCTGGCGACCCACAGGGCAAGATCGTTTGGGCCACAGGCTTTGCCGGTGTCTCCGATGTTGGCGGCGGCGGGGTCAAAGGGCAGGCGGCTTTGCTGGACTTTGATGCAAAGGGGCAGCCGCAATTGTTTGCAGATGCGCTGCATATCATCCCGCATGGCGACGGCACGGTGGCCATCGGGTCAACGACAGAACGCAATTTTGATGATCCGACCACGACAGACGACCTGCTGGATGATGTGCTGGCGCGCGCGCGCGCGGCCTTTCCGGTTTTGCAGGACGCGCCCGTGATCGAACGCTGGGCGGGTGTGCGCCCGCGCAGCCGCAGCCGCGCGCCTGTCCTTGGGGTCCATCCCGCGCGCGCTGGTGAATATGTCGCCAACGGCGGGTTCAAGATCGGCTTTGGCATGGCGCCAAAGGTCGGGCAGGTCATGGCGGATCTGGTGCTGGACGGGCGCGATAGCGTGCCGGATGAATTTCGTCCCTAGCCCCTATTTGCGCAGCCGGTCCTTGGATTTGCGGTAAAGCTGCTTGTTCAAGCCGATAAACTGCCGGATCAGCCGCGCCATGAACCCCGCGTTATTGCCGCGCAAGAACACATAGCCCGAAAGTGCCGCAAAAAGCGCGCCAACTGCATCGACGATCAGATCGCCCATCGTGTCCATCAGACCGGATTTTTGCATATTCAGCCCGAATGTCCGGTCCATCAAGAATTCGAACACTTCCCAAGTCGCGCCGACGGTCATCGCCACGCAAAATGTGATAAAGGCGATGGCGCTAGGCGGGGCAGCATAGCGGTCGCCCTCAAACAGCATGAAAACAAACAAGAACCCCATCAGCCCGAACCCCACGGCTGAACCACCGTGCAGCGCGATATCCCACCACCAATAGCGTTCATAAAAATCAAAGGCTTCGCCCATGAATACGGTGGCAAATGTGAACAGGGTCGCCGCGACCAAAAATGGCAGTGGCAATGTCAGATGCAGGCGCGAGGCCAGAAACACCGGCGCAATCGCCAGTATCAATGTGCTGAACGCCACAAAGGCCAGCGACCAGCGTGCCTCGAATAATGCGGCGATAGCGGCCACAAAAAGCAGCCCCCAAAGCAGCAAAAGCACGCGATTTTGTGCAAAAACCTTATTCCAGAACATTTGAAAGCCTTTTCATATCTGGCGTGCATCCCCATTTAACATAGCATGTCTATATCCAATAAGGGCCTTCGGGTCGCCAGTTACAATATCCGTAAGGCCAAAGGTCTGGATCGCAAGCGTGATCCGATGCGCATTGTGCAGGTTATTAATGGGTTGGATGCGGATGTGATTGCCTTGCAAGAAGCGGATTTGCGGCTTGGCGCGCGCCCCGGTGCCATCGCGCGCAGTGTGATAGCGGCCGAAACTGATTTTGACATTGTTCCGGTGGCGCGCAATGCCGTCAGCCTTGGCTGGCACGGCAATGCGATCTTGGTCCGCAAGGGGATCAAAGCGGGCAAAGTCACCCATATCGACCTGCCGGGGTTAGAGCCGCGCGGCGCGGTGCGGGTCGATCTGCAAGGGTTCAGCTTTGTCGCGGCGCATCTGGGCCTTCTGCGCCGGCACCGCGTGCGCCAACTTCATGCGATTGCCAAGGCCTGCGCCGGCGCCGAGCGCGTGATTGTTGCAGGTGATTTCAACGAATGGTCCCCGCACAAAGGGCTGGAGGCCTTGGGTGATTTTTCTGTCCACGCACCCGGCCACAGTTTCCACGCCGCACGCCCGATTGCAGCACTAGACCGGATAGCCATGTCAAAAGGGTTTGATCTGCGCGACGCAGGCGTCGTGCAAACAGGCCCCGCGCGCCACGCGTCGGACCATCTGCCGATCTGGGCGGATGTGGTTTAGCGGGCGCTGCCGACCCCGTGACGCAGGACTGTCCATGCAAACAGGCCCATTGAAACCACCCCAAGAACTGAACCAAGCTGCGCAAGCATTTCGGTTTGTCCCTTGATCGCCAGTGCAATGCCGGGTGCCAAGATCACGACCGTCAAGCTGGTCAGCCAAAAATGCACCCGTGACATGGCCGCAGCTGCCGCCTGCGGTGTCAGCGCGTAATATGTGCCGAAAATTGACATTGCGACAAAGCCTATCAGGTTCAGATGCCCATGCGCAGGCGACAATGTATGATCATGCGTTGCCGACATCTGGATGCCCCAAACCATACCAATAAGAGCAAAGATCGCGCCCGTTGCAAAAAACGATTTTGGAATGTCATGCATGTTTTTGCCCTTTTTCTTAACGTGGTTGAACCCATGATTACTATGGGGGTGTGGCCGCAAATGCTGGCCCAAGCATAGCGCGATGTTTGCTATATGAAAAATTGATAGTTTGTATTAAGTGTATTCACATGGTGAATTTATTAAGCTTTGATCTGAACCTGTTGCGCGTGCTGGATGCCTTGTTGCATGACCCGTCAACAGTGCGCGCCGCGCGGCGGTTGGGCCTTTCGCAACCTGCGGTTTCTGCGGCATTGGGGCGGTTGCGTGCAGCGCTTGGCGATGAGTTGTTTTTCCGGCGCGGGCAGGGGTTGGCGCCGACCCAGTTTGCGCAGTCACTACAAGCGCCGTTGCACGAAATCCTTGCAGGGATTGAAGCCCTGATACAGGCGCCCAAACCCTTTGATCCCGCTGCCTCAGAGGCGCAGTTTCGCATATCGGGCAGTGATTTCTTTGCAGAAATGCTGCTTCCCAACCTCGCAGAATATCTCCAGGTGCATGCGCCGATGATACGGGTGCATCTGGTTGATCTTGTCTCTGATACCTATGTGGAACACCTTGATAATTACGCAATTGATCTGGCGCTGATCCCCGATCGTGACCTGCCTGACTGGATTGCAAGCCAGCAGGTGTTCCGGTCCCAATATGCGGTGATTGCGCGCAAGGACCACCCGCAGTTTGCGCAGGCGGGCGTGGCGGCGGGGGATGTTGTGCCGCTGGATCTTTATTGTGATCTGGGTCACGTGCTGTTTTCGCCCGAAGGTAAAAACCGCGCCGCGGCCGACGATGCGCTGGCGCAAATCGGGCGCGACCGCCGTGTTGTCTTGACGATGCCTGTATTTTCAGGGGTTTACCGTGCTGTCGCGGGGTCTGACCTGATCGCGCTTTTACCCAGCGCATTGGCCGCGCAAGTCGCCACATCGGCCGGGCTTGTGATTTACCGGCCGCCAATCATCGTGCCGGATGTAAAGTTGATGATGATCTGGAATCGCCGCCACAGCGCAAGCGCGCCGCATCTGTGGTTGCGCACCCAGATTGCGCAGTTGCTGGCGCCGCTTGATCCGGTGCTATAGCCGCGCGCGCCGCTGCTAGACCCGCCCCAGCGGCATATGGCGGTTGACGTCTTTATACAGCAGATAGCGGAACGGGCCGGGGCCACCGGCATAGCAGGCCTGCGGGCAGAAGGCGCGCAGCCACATGAAATCACCGGCTTCGACTTCGACCCAATCCTGGTTCAGCCGGTAAACGGCCTTGCCTTCCAGCACATAAAGCCCGTGCTCCATCACATGGGTTTCCGCAAAGGGGATCACCCCGCCCGGTTCCAGCGTGACGATGTTCACATGCATGTCGTGGCGCATGTCAGCGGGGTCCACGAACCGCGTGGTTGCCCATTTGCCATCTGTGTCGGGCATCTCAATCTTGGGCGCGGCTGAATCAGTGGTCACAAAAGGCTCTGGCGCGTCGATCCCGTCAACGGGTTGATAGCGTTTGCGCACCCAGTGGAATGTCGCAGGCGCGCCCGTGTCATTTGCTAGCGCCCAGTCGCAGCCTGCTGGCAGATATGCATAGCCGCCAGTTTCCAGCGCATGGGTTTCATCGCCAATGCGCAGGGTAAACCTGCCGCCCACGACAAAAAGCACCCCTTGCGCGGCGGCATCTGGTTCAGGGCGTGTGCTGCCGCCGCCAGGTGCGACCTCCATAATGTATTGGCTAAAGGTTTCCGCAAAACCCGACATGGGCCGTGCGATCACCCAAGCGCGGGTTTTTTCCCAAAAGGGCAGATAGCTGGTGACGATATCGGTCATCGTGCCTTTGGGGATGACGGCATAGGCCTCGGTGAACATGGCCCGATCTGTCAGCAATTGGGTCTGCGGCGGCAGCCCGCCTTTGGGGCGGTAATAAGGTGCATTTGTCATGGAAATCTCCCTTGGCAAATGTTAGCGCGACCCGCGACCAAAGCAAAAGGGCAAAGCGCCGCATAGGAGCGTTCGTTTTTCTTTGAAGGTCGCTTAGAAGGTTTGCAGGGTCACGCCCGCCGCTTGCAGGTGCGCTTTGATCCCGCGGGCCATTTCAACGGCTTGCGGCGTGTCGCCGTGCAGACAAATCGTGTCGATCCGGCAAGGGATGTGCTTGCCGCTTTCGGCGATGATTGCCCCTGCTTCCAGCATTTTCAGGATACGCGGCGCAGCGACGGTTGCATCATGCAGCACTGCCCCCGGTTTGCGGCGGTCAACCAAGGTCGCATCATCATTATAGGCGCGGTCCGCGAAAATTTCGCCCGCCCAAGCGCAATCCAATTCGCGCACCACCGTTTCCATTGCGGTGGCGGCCAGCACCATGATGGTGATGTCAGGGTCAACCGCGAGCGCCGCCTGATAGCAGGCGCGCGCTAAATCCGCATCGACGCTGGCCATATTCGACAAAGCGCCGTGCAGTTTCAGGTGTTTGACTGAACCTCCCGCGCGCCGCGCCATCGCTTGAGCCGCGCCAAGTTGATAGGCCACCGCATTGGCGATTTCATCATGGGGTAGGGGCAATTGCCGCCGCCCAAAGCCTTTGAGGTCCGCAAACCCCGGATGTGCCCCGATGCCGACCCCGTTCTTGACCGCAAGTGCCATTGTCCGCGCCATCACATCCGGATCGCCCGCATGAAACCCGCAGGCAATATTCGCCGAGGTCACGATATCCAAAAGGGCCGCATCATCGCCCATGGTCCAAGGGCCAAAGCCTTCGCCCATATCCGCGTTCAAATCGACGTTGCGTGTCATATTGGCCCCCATTTACATATCATCTCCGGCGGTAACGCCGCTGATCAGTTGATAGCCGAGCAGATCCGCGATGTCATGCGGGTCGCGGATAATGGGCGCGCATCGGCTGCGCAATGACTTCAGGGTTTGGGCGTCTGAAATGGCCGTAGCATCCGCCTCTGCCAGTGTTACAAACCTGCATTGCAGCCTTGCCCCCGGCGCGGCCTGCGCGATGATCGGGATATCGGCGGGCAGGATGCTACCGATCCTCGGGTAGCCGCCGATGGTCTGGCATTCCGCCAGCAAGACATAGGGCACCCCGTCGCCGGTCATCTGGATATCGCCGGCAACAATCAGATCAGAGGTGATATTAAGCCCGCCCGCAAGCGTAAACCCTTCCCCGTCATGATCAAGCCGCACACCTTGGCGGTTGCCGCGCGGGCTGCGGGTGAATGTGGTTTGCGCGAAGCGCGCGCGCGTCTTGGCATCAAAGAAACCGGTTTGCGGGCCGGGCATCACGCGCACCACGCCGCCTGCGCAGCGGTCGGTGTTTGTCAGCCGCAGCGCGGGCGCAGACGGGTCGGGGTCCTTGCCAATCGGCAGGGTTTGCCCCGCCTGCAACAGCCCGCCAATTGCTGCCGTCAGATGTGTGGCGCGGCTTTGCATGATTTGCGGCGTGGTGACCCCGCCCGCAAAGCAAAGATAGCCATACACCCCGCGCTTTGCCCCGCCGATTGTCAGCTTTTGCCCTGCGCGCAGGAACGCGCTGGTGTTTGGCGCTATTGGCACACCATCAATATCGGCCTGCATCTGCGCACCCGTCAGCGCGATGCGCGTGTCCGCATCGGTACGAAACACCCCGCCAAAGCCCATCATTTCCAGCCCCGCATGAAGCGGCGCGCCAAGGATCGCTGCGGCCTCGAGCAGGGCCAAACGGTCAGCGGCCCCGCCGGTGGAAAGCCCCTGCGCGGTCCATCCCGGGCGGCCCAGATCCTGAACCGTGACACCGGGTCCGATACTGTCGATCATCAGGTTTGGCATCAGGTCACCACCGACATTTGCGCGCCGCCATTGGTGTCGCCGCGGTTGCGCAGGGCATCAAGTTCACTATCGCCAACGGCGCAAAACTGCACGCTGTCACCAGGCTGGAACGCAAAGGGTTCGGGCGCATCCGGCTGATAGACCCGAAATGCCGTTTGCCCGATATGGCGCCAGCCTGTGGGCGCGTCGGCGGCAAAAATGATCAACTGCCGCACCGCCGCGACCAAAGCGCCGTTCGGCATTTTGGGCGTCAATTCGGACTGGCGCGCGATATCCCAATGCGGCGGTAACATCCCCAGATAGGGCTGCCCCGGCGCAAAGCCAAGCGCGATAACCCGCAAGGTTTGCGATGTAATCTGTTTAACAGCTTGGTCTTGGGTGACGCCCGCCAGTGCTGCGGCTTCGGCCAGTTGTGGCGCGTGTTCGGGGCCAAAGGCGACAGGGATGCGCCAGGCGCGGCGCGGCGTTGCTGTAGCATGGGCAGGTTGCGTCAGAATTTCGGCCAGTTGCGCGGTTATATCCGCGCGGTTGGTCAGGGTAGGGTTAAACGCGACCCGTACGGATGTCAGCGACGAAGCGACCTCTTGCACCCCGTGCAGACCCGCGGCTTTGACCTGCGCGGCAAAGCCGATCGCGCGGGTATTGGCCTCCTCGGACAGGATGCGCGCGAAACGGACCAGCACCCCGTCGATACCAAGCGGGCAGATCTCAGGTGCTGCTAATTGCACGGCGCAACCGGCCCGTTTTGTTTGGCCCAATCAATAAATCCGTCTTTCAGATGCGCGGCTTCGAACCCCATGTCGTTTAACGTGGCAACTGTCAGCGCCGACCGCCAGCCAGAGGCGCAATGAAAGATGAAACGTTTGTCTTGGGCGAAAATATCCTTGAAATAGGGGCTGTCGGGGTCGACCCAGAATTCCGCCATGCCGCGCGGGCAGTGAAAACTGCGTGGGATCGCGCCCGATCGTTGGCGTTCGCGTACATCGCGCAGATCAACAAAGACCACATCAGGATCAGCAAGCAGCGCGATGGCATCGCTTGTTTCGATCTCGGTGATCTTGGCGCGGGCTTTGGCCACCATTTGGGCGGCACTTGTCTTAAGCGGTTGCAAATTTTCTCTCCTGCACCAGTTGCGCGCCAATCTTGCGGGTGGCGGCCAACAGAATATCCAAATCGGCGTATGTCGTCCGGTGGTTCGTAATGTTCACCCTGATCACAGTGTCCCCGCTTAGCACAGTTGTCGATGGGGCCGCGACCCCTTCCAGTTGGAGCTGGATCACAATTTCGGCGTTCAATCGGCTAAGGTCGGTTGCAAGGGCCGTGTAGCGAAAACAGCAGATATTCAGGGCAACGGGCGCGCATAATTCAAATGCGGGGTCGTCATTGACCAGTCCCGCCAGATATTGCGCCTGATCGCAGTTTTGCGTGATTAACTGGCCCAGCTTTTCGGTGCCATGTTCCATCAGTTGCGCCCAGATTTTCAGCGCACGAAACCCGCGTGACAGCTCTGGTCCGTATTCCGTGGGCCACGGATTGCCAGCGGCCAGCCCGCGTGCGGCGGGGGCCAAATAGTCGGGGCGTTCGGAAAAGGCGCGGCGGTGCGCATCAGCGTCGCGGATCAAAATGAACCCGGCATCGTAATTCACATGCAGCCATTTGTGGAAATCAAAGGCAATACTATCGGCGCGGGTCAGACCGGCAAGGCGCGGTTTGATCTTGTCGCTCAGGATCGCGGTCGCGCCAAAGGCACCGTCAACATGGAACCACAGGTTTTCAGATGCGGCGATGTCGGCCAAGGCCGCTAGATCATCAATCGCCCCGACATTTACCGCCCCCGCCGTGCCGATTATGGCAAACGGGGTCAGCCCCGCGGCGCGGTCGGCTGTGATGGCGGCTTGTAACGCTTCGGTGTCGATTTCAAACGCGGCATTCACCGGAATCTTGCGCAAAGCGTCACTGCCCAGCCCAAGCATATCAAACGTGCGCGCCACACAAGAATGGGTTTGTGTCGAGGTATAGCCAACCAGCCCCGCCGTGCCGCCCGCCTTGCGCGCGGCAAAATCCGTCATACGGTCGCGCGCGGTCTTGAGCGCGATAAGCGTGGCGATTGAGGTGCCCGAAACCACCAGACCGCTGGCCGTGTCCGGAAAACCAAAAATGGATTTACACCAATCAACCACCTGCTTTTCGATATAGATCGCGCCATGATCACGCCCGCCCAAATTGGCGTTCATCGCGGCGGCAACCATTTCGGCAATGATGTTTGACGGTGTACCAGACCCGTGGACCCAGCCAAAGAAGCGCGGATGGGTGTTGCCAACGCCGTATGGCAAAAGGGCCTTCATCTGCGCATCGGATTTCGCCGCGTCCCCTTTGGTGGGTGGCGGCGTCAGGGTTTTTATATTCTCGGGCGCCGCTGTCCAAACCCGACCATCGCGCGCCTGCGCCATTTGGTCGATCGCGGCATCCAGCATCCGGTGTGCGCGCGCACGAAATGCATCCCAGTCGTCAGGATCAAGCGAAGGGTGGTTCGGTAAATCGTTCATGTCACCAAATAGGCCGTCTGGCGGCCAAAATGACAAGCATTGAAATCAGCTTTTGATCGGCGCAGACGCGTGTTTGTGGACCGGCAACTGCACCAGATATGCGGCAACGATCCGTTGACTTTGTATGCGGTATATCCGTGGACTGCAAAATTACGTATGTTTTCTAGGGCGGCGCACTGGTAACTAAGGGCGTGCGGCCCTAACTAAGACCAAATTACGCGTGGCAGACTGGCTGCATGGACCGATTCAGGATCAAAGGATAACGACATGTCACATGATGGGGCGCCAAATCTGGTTGGAAGGCTGAATTTTGATGGCGACAAAGGGGCCGGCCGTTCCAAATGGGTTGCGATCCTGATGGGGCTTGCAATGGTCGGTTGGATGGGCAGCGGGCGTTTCGCGCCGGAAGTCCCTGAAGAAGAGGCCGCGCAAGACACAGCACCCAGCGCCGTGACCGTGGCCGTGATCCCGTCTTCGGCACAAGATGTGCAATTGGTGCTGACCGCCGAAGGGCAATCAACGCCGGATCGGGCCACAATGATCAGCGCAAAATCTAGCGGGCAGATCGTATCGGTTCTTGTCGAACGCGGTGATCTGGTCGTTGCCGGCCAAGAGCTTGGCCGGATTGACGCGACAACCATCGAAGCGCAGGTATTGCAGGCGCAAACCCAGTTGGACCAAGCCACCCGCGACTATGAAAACGCGCTTTCGCTCCAAAACCGTGGTCTGGCCACCGAAGACCGCGTAACAGCCGCGCGCGCCGCGCAAGCCGCCGCAGAGGCCGCTGTAACCGCCGCTGTCGAGCAGCTGGATAACACGATCATCACCGCACCTTTTGCGGGCCGGCTGAACGATATGACCCTTGATGAGGGTGAATTTGTGAACAATGGCGATGCCGTGGCCGAAGTGCTTGATAATGATCCGCTTAGCGTGGTGGTGCAGGTGCCGCAACAGGCGCTTTCGCGGCTTAGCAAAGGTGACGCCGCGCGCGTGTCATTTATCACAGGCGAAGAACGCACCGGCGTTGTGGGCTTTATCGGCAGTAACGCCGATGCGCAGACCCGCACATTCCGTGTCGAGGTCACAGTCGAAAACCCCAATAGCGAAATGCCGGCAGGGCTTAGTGCGCGGATCGAAATTCCGACAGGTCAGGCGCGCGGACACTTTATTTCCCCTGCGATCCTGTCGCTGGGCACAAATGGCGATCTGGGCGTGAAAACCGTGGCCGAAGGCAATATCGTGGCCTTTAGTCCGGTGGAAATTGTGCGCGCGCAGCCGGATGGTATCTGGGTCACCGGCCTGCCCGATACTGCGGATATTATCACCGTCGGTCAGGGCTTTGTGAATGCGGGTGATCTGGTGAATCCGCAGCCGCCGGTCGCTGACCAGACAGCGGATGCGTCCCAATGAACGCGCTGATTGATGCAGCGTTCAAACGCAGCAAAGTTGTTCAGCTGATCCTTGTGTTCCTGCTGGCCGTCGGCGCGGCATCCTATGTGAATATCCCCAAGGAAAGTAACCCAGAGGTTCCGATCCCGATTGTCTATGTTTCCACAAGCCTAGACGGGATTTCGCCAGAAGATGCCGAGGATGTGCTTGTCGGCCCAATGGAGGTTGAATTTGCTTCCCTGACAGGTCTGAAATCCATGACGGGCACTGCCAGCGAAGGCCACGCAAGCGTTCAGCTTGAATTTGAAGCGGGCTTTGATTCCTACGAGGCTTTGGACAAGGTGCGCGAAGCCGCCGACAAAGCCGAAAACGAATTGCCGCAAGAGGCGAATATCACGGTGACGGAAATCAACACCGCGCTGTTCCCCATTCTGACGGTTATTCTGTCCGGCCCTGTGCCAGAACGCACGCTCAACACCATTGCCGAGGATCTCAAAGACGACATTGAGGCGCTGGGCGGCGTGCTCGAGGTGGACGTGGGCGGCAAGCGCACAGAATTGCTCGAGGTGCTGATCGACCCGACCGTTTTTGAAACCTATAACCTGTCCTTCGACGAATTGATCGGGTCCATCACCCGCAATAACCAGCTGATCGCAGCGGGCGCCATCGAGAGCGAGGCAGGGCGTTTGGTGCTTAAGGTGCCGGGGCTGATTGAAGACCTTGAAGACGTGATGGAATTGCCCGTGATGGTGCGTGGCCAGACGGTTGTGACCTTTGCCGATGTTGCCACGATCCGCCGCACATTTGTTGACCCGACCGGATTTGCGCGCATCAATGGCCAGCCCGCGCTGGCGCTTGAAATCAAGAAACGGTCAGGCGCGAATATCATCGAAACGGTTGCCGCCGTGCGCGAAGTGGTTACAAAATCCGCCGAAGCATGGCCCGAAAGCGTGCAGATCCGCTATACATTGGACGAAAGCGAAACCGTTATTTCGATGCTTTCCGACCTAGAGGCAAACGTGATTGCCGCGATTTTCCTTGTGATGGTTGTCGTGGTTTATGCGCTCGGGTTGCGGTCGTCGATCCTCGTGGGGCTGGCTATTCCGGGGGCGTTTCTGACAGGGGTCGCGGCCTTGTATCTCATGGGTTACACGATGAATATCGTCGTGCTTTTCTCGCTTATTCTGGTGGTGGGGATGCTGGTTGACGGGGCGATTGTGACCGTCGAACTCGCCGACCGTTACCTGCACGAAGGCCGGTCACCCAAAGCCGCCTATGCCGAAGCCGCCAAGCGCATGGCATGGCCGATTATCGCCTCGACCGCGACCACGCTGTGCGTGTTCCTGCCGCTGTTGTTCTGGAAAGACATCGTAGGTCAGTTCATGAAATTCCTGCCCATCACGGTGATCGCGACCCTTGCGGCATCCTTGTTCATGGCGCTTGTGTTTATTCCGGTTGTGGGCGGGTTGATCGGCAAACGCCAGCCGCAATCCAAGAAAGCCAAGGCGCAGATGTATGCCGCCGAACGTGGCGATCCGCGCACAATGACCGGCTTTATGGGCGGTTACGTGCGGGTGCTGGAATGGTCGCTGCTGCGCCCTTGGATTACGCTCAGCTTTGCGGTGATGGCGCTGGTCGGGTCGTTTGCGGCCTATGGCACCTTTGGCAACGGGTTGACGTTCTTCCCGTCGGTCGAACCGGATTATGCCCAAGTGGAAGTGCGCGCCAAGGATAATTTCTCGGTTTATGAACAGGACGCATTGGTGCGGCAGGTCGAAGCCAAGCTTGCAAACTATGATGAAATCGCCAGCATCTATGCGCGGTCAGGTGCCTCTAGCAGTAGCGGCGATGTGATCGGGTCGATCCAGCTTGAACTGCAAGAATGGGACACACGCCGCCCCGTCGCCCTGATCGCCGAAGATATTCGCGCCGATATGGCGCAAATCCCCGGCATTGATATTCAGGTGCAAACCGATTCAGGCGGGCCAGGCGGCGGCAAGCCGATCAACCTTGAGATCCGTGGTAATAACGTGGCCGACCAAGAGGCCGCTGTGCAAATTATTCTTACCGAGATGGATCGCATGGGCGGGTTTATCGACGTGGTCGACAGTCGCCCCAGCCCCGGCGTTGAATGGCAGATCAGCGTTGACCGGTCAGAGGCCGCGCGCAGCGGTGCTGATGTCGCGCTTTTGGGGCAGGCGGTGCAATTGCTGACGCGTGGGATCACAGTCGCGGACTACCGCCCCGATGACACCGACGAAGAGGTCGATATCGTTGTGCGTTTCCCTGCCGTGGACCGGACCTTGGCCGAACTTGAATCACTGCGCGTGCCAACGGCCTCTGGGCTTGTGCCGATTTCGAACTTTGTGTCATTCATTCCGGCGCCGCGCAGCGGGATTATCACCCGCATTGACCAAGAACGCGTTGTGACAATTTCCGCTGATGTTGCGCCGGATGTTCTGGCCAATGACCAGACTGTCGCTCTGGAAGCGGCGCTGCCTTCGCTGGGCGTGCCCGCTGGAATCGAAGTGAAATTTGGCGGTGAAGCCGAAGACCAAGCATCGTCGATGATCTTTTTGATGGGGGCATTTGTGTCGGCTATCGGGCTGATGTTCCTGATCCTGTTGACCCAGTTCAACAGCTTCTGGCAGGCGTTTATCGTGATGTCGGCGATTGTCTTTTCAATCGCGGGTGTTCTGTTGGGGCTGATGATCACGGGGCGGCCGTTCGGGGTTGTTATGGGCGGGATCGGTGTGATCGCGCTTGCGGGGATTGTGGTGAACAACAACATCGTGTTGATCGACGCTTATAACGAATTCAAACGCGACGGGCTTTCCCCGCTTGAGGCGGCCTTGCGCACAGGTGCGCAGCGTTTGCGGCCTGTTGTGCTGACCTCTGTCACCACGGCGCTGGGGCTGATGCCGATGGTGATCGGGCTGAATATCAACTTTTTCACCCGCGAAATCGTCTATGGCGCGCCGTCCAGCCAATGGTGGACAGAACTGTCCAGCGCGATTGCCGGCGGTCTGGTTTTTGCGACGGTCCTGACACTGCTAGTAACCCCCGCCATGTTGATGCTGGGCGAACGCCGCGCGGCACGATTTCGCGGCAACGCGGCATTGATGCCTGCCGAATAGGGCGCGCGATACGCAAAAGAAAAGGGGCGCGGCCAGCGATGGCCGCGCCCCTTTTGCTTTTTGGCTTGCGCCTTATTTCAGATCAAAGCGATCCAGTTCCATCACCTTGACCCATGCCGCGACAAACCCCGCAACGAAACGCGCGGCGGCATCATCTTGGGCAAAGACTTCGGCGATGGCGCGTAGCTGTGAATTTGACCCGAAGACCAGATCGGCACGGGTGCCGGTGGCGGTCACCTTGCCGGTCTTGCGGTCGACGGCTTCGAACAGGTTGGATTCGCCATCCACTGATTTCCATGCGACACCGGCATCAAGCAATCCGGTAAAGAATGCGTTTGTCAGCTTGTCAGCGCTGTCACCAAATACACCGTGTTTGCTACCGCCCGTATTGGCACCCAACACGCGCAAGCCACCAACCAGAACGGTCATTTCAGGCGCTGAAAGCGTCAGAAGCTGCGCGCGGTCAACCAGCAGTTTTTCAGCAGGAACGCTGAAATCTTGCTGTGTATAGTTGCGGAACCCGTCTGCTTGGGGTTCGAGCATCGCATAGCTTTCAACATCCGTGTCTTCTTGCGTGGCGTCCATCCGGCCAGGTGTAAACGGTACATCGACGGCGTGGCCCGCATTCTTAGCCGCCTGTTCGACAGCGGCGCTGCCGCCCAGCACGATCAGATCTGCGATAGAAACCTGTTTGCTGCCTGCGCTTGCGTTGAACTCCGATTGGATCGTTTCCAGCGCGGCCAGAACTTTGGCCAGTTGCGCTGGTTCGTTGGCTTCCCAATCTTTGGCGGGGGCAAGACGGATGCGCGCACCGTTCGCGCCGCCACGGTTGTCAGACCCGCGGAATGTGGACGCGGACGCCCAAGCCGTTGAAACAAGTTCTGAAATGGTCAGCCCGCTGCCCAAGATTCTTGTCTTGAGCGCGGCAATATCGCCCGCATCAATTAGGTCATGATTGACCGCCGGGATCGGGTCCTGCCAGATCAGGTCTTCTTGGGGGACTTCAGCGCCCAGATACAGCGATTTTGGCCCCATATCGCGGTGGGTCAGCTTGAACCACGCACGTGCAAAGGCATCGGCAAATTCGGCAGGGTTGTCGAGGAACCGCTTGGATATCGGCCCGTAGATCGGATCAAGTTTAAGCGCCATATCCGCCGTTGTCATCATCGGCGCGTGTTTGGACCCGTCATGCGCGTCAGGCACGGCATTGGCCAATGCGCCGTTTGCGGGTTTCCACTGGTTTGCCCCTGCGGGGCTTTTGGTTAGCTCCCAGTCGTTGTTCAACAATGTCTCAAGAAAGCTCATGTCCCATTGTGTCGGGGTCGCGGTCCATGCGCCTTCGACGCCGCTGGTTGTGGTGTGAACACCTTTGCCCGACCCGAATTTATTCGCCCAGCCAAGCCCCATTGCTTCCATCGGGGCGCCTTCCGGCTCTGCACCGACAAGGGCAGGATCGCCCGCGCCATGCGCCTTGCCGAACGTATGGCCACCGGCGACCAGCGCGACGGTTTCTTCGTCGTTCATTGCCATGCGGCCAAATGTGTCGCGGATATCGAAAGCAGAGGCGAGCGGATCAGGGTTGCCGTCCGGCCCTTCGGGGTTCACATAGATCAGGCCCATCTGCACGGCGGCCAGCGGGTTTTCAAGTTCGCGATCACCGGAATAACGACTGCCTGCCTTGTCGGATGTGGCCAGCCATTCGGTCTCGGCGCCCCAATAGATGTCTTCTTCGGGCTCCCAGACATCGGCGCGGCCACCGGCAAAACCAAATGTGTCGAACCCCATTGATTCCAGCGCGACGTTCCCCGCGAGGATCATCAGATCGGCCCATGAAATGTTGTTGCCGTATTTTTGTTTGATCGGCCACAGCAGGCGGCGCGCCTTGTCGAGGTTGCCGTTATCGGGCCAGCTATTGAGCGGCGCAAAACGCTGCGTGCCACTGCGCGCTCCACCACGACCGTCGGCGGTGCGGTATGTCCCCGCAGAGTGCCAGGCCATGCGGATAAACAGCGGGCCGTAATGGCCATAGTCAGCAGGCCACCAATCTTGGCTGTCGGTCATCAGCGCGGTCAGATCCGCCTTAACCGCCTTGAGATCAAGCGCTTTGAATGCTTCCGCATAGTCAAAATCAGCGCCCATCGGGTCGGCGGCGGGGGCGTTTTGATGCAAAATGCGCAGGTTCAGCTGGTTTGGCCACCATTCGCGGCTGGCGCGACCTGAAACTGTTGTATTTGCTGCTCCGCCATGCGCGACAGGGCATTTCCCGACGTTGTTTCCGTCCATGTTATTCTCCGATTCTGGCAAAGCCTGATGTTTTGTTGATCACCGCGCCACATTGCGGCGCTGTTCGCGACACAGCTAGCATAGATTTAGAATTAGTTTAAGTTGCAATTTCTAATGATAACGATAATCTGAAGTTATGAATGGGCTGACATTAAAACAACTGCGCTATTTCGAAGCGCTTGCGCGCCACGCCCATTTTGGCCGCGCGGCAGAGGCCTGTGCCATCTCGCAGCCCGCGCTGTCAGTGCAGATCAAAGAACTTGAAACATTGCTAAACACGGTGCTGTTTGAACGCAGTTCGCGGCATGTGCAATTGACGCAATTTGGTGTTGAATTTGCGGGGCGGGTCCGCGCGATTTTGCAATCGGTTGATGAACTGGGCGAAATGGCACGCGCGGCGCAAGGCGGCCTGCAGGGGCGGTTGCGTATCGGTGTGATCCCGACAATTGCGCCTTACCTGTTGCCGCAGCTGATCGGCCAGTTGGACCGGACCTTTCCGGATGTTGACGTGCAGATACGCGAAACCGTGACCCCGCGTCTGATTCAGGAACTGGCAGAGGGGCGGATTGATACTGCAATTGTTGCCTTGCCTGTTGCGGAACCTTGGATGACGGAAATTGCCCTGTTTCAAGAGCCTATGGTTCTTGTGCGGCACGAATCACATCGGGGCCGTCCATGTCCGGATATCGACGAATTGCGGCTTATGCGGTTGCTGCTATTGGAAGAAGGGCATTGTTTCCGCGATCAGGCGCTTTCTTTTTGCAATTTTCCGACTGCGGTGCCGCGCGAAGGGTTGGACGGGTCTTCGCTGTCGACATTGGTGCAGATGGTCGGTGCCGGAATTGGCGTGACCCTGATCCCGGAGATGGCGATTGACGTTGAAACACGGGCGGCTCCGGTGTGCATCGGCCGTTTCGCAACGCCGCAGCCCACCCGCACCGTGGGCATGGTTTGGCGCAAGTCAAATCCGTTGGCGCCGCAATTCGATCTGCTTTCCAAACAGGTGCTTGCGGCCGCGAAAGTGCGTTTGGACACGTTTAACGCGAAATTCAGTTCTTGATATTACCTATGCCTGAACTATCGTTTGGGCATAATTTATCGGGATTGCACATTGGCGGACACCAGTTCCATAGAAATACAGTCAGCAAGATATGCGGCGCGCGACCTTCTTGCATGGTGTCTTGTGGGGTTGCTGCCGTGGTTGCTCTATTTGCAGATCGCGCCGGAATTGCCGCTGCACCAGACCGAATTTCTGTGTTTTGCACTTGCCGCGATTGTCATGTGGATTTTCCGTCTGACGCCGGATTTTGTACCGGGACTTGCGCTGTTGCTGATTGTGGTCTTGCTGGGCATTGTGCCGCGCGAAATTGCGTTTAGCGGCTTTTATTCGCAGGTTTTCTTTCTGATTTTCGGAATATTCGTGCTGGCGGCCCTGCTCGCCGAAACCGCGTGGTTGCACCGGCTTGAAACGGTGCTGGTGCGCAAAAACGCATCTTTTCCGATGCGGTTGCTGGCGGTTGTGGCTGCCGGTGTGTTGATGACCCTTGTTGTGCCTTCGCCTTTGGGCCGGGCAAGCATGGTGCAACCGCTTGTGCACCGGTTTTTCCAGAACGCACAGGCGGCTGGTAACAGTTTTTTGGCACTGGCGCATATTCATGGCGCGACGCTGTTGTCGACGATTATCCTGACGGGCAATCCGTTGAACTTTGTACTTCTTGGCATGCTCGATGATCAGACAAGCAACCGTTATCAATGGCTTGGCTGGTTGCAGGCAGCAAGCGTTGCGGGCTTGGTGATTGCCGTGGGGTTTGCGGCGGCGCTGTTTGTATTTGGCGCCAAACGCGGTGCAGGGCCCCGTGCCGCGATGCAGGCAACAGATACGGTTCACGTCGACCCGCTGCGCGATTGGGCGACACTTGGGCTTTATGTGTTTTTGCTTGTGGCCATCCTGACGCGCCCGATACATCAAGTTCCGCTTGAATGGATTGTCCTGGCGCTCGCGATGGCGGTGTTTTTCTTTTCGGGGCTGACACTTGCAAAGCTGCGCAGCAAGTTTGACTGGCCGACCCTGATCTTTGTGGCCACGGTTGTGGCATGGGGGCCGATGCTGGATCATCTGGGGCTTAGCCAATGGCTGGCAGACCAGATGCCGCTTTTGGTGCCGATATTTGAACGCAATATTTACCTTGGCTTTGCAATCACGATGGCAGGTGTTTTTGTGATCCGGCTGGCGGTTCCGGGCGCGCCCGCCTTTATCATTCTGGCAACCGCACTGCTGCCTTTTGCGCAAACGATTGGCATTTCGCCCTGGGTGTTGGGCTTTACGATCTTAACGGTATCTGAAGGATTTATCTGGCCCTATCAGCACGGCGTTTTTTCACAAAATGTCACGATGTTGGATGCAGAGCGTATCAGCTACCGGATGTCGTCGCTTATCTTTTTTAACGTCTTTTTTTATCTGCTGCGCTGCGGCGCAATTTTTCTGAGCATTCCATTCTGGAAAGCGTTGAACCTGATCTAGGGGACTTGATGAAACACGTCTTTGTGCTTGCGAAGTTTGCCGTTATTGGCGCCTTGTTGTTCGTGGTCGGGCGGCTTGTGCTGATGCAAAATGATGCACAGGCCAAAATATTGGTGGTGCATTCCTATAATACCGACCTTGCATGGGTAAATGATGTCGATGACGGAATCCGGCGCGCCGCGGGGACAGCGCAGCAATCGGGCGGCCCGCATCTGAACCTGCGCACCCACTATATGAACCTGCGCAATCACCCCGACTGCAATTTCTACAAAAATGCTGCCGCCGAAGTACGGTTCACGCTTGATGACTGGAAGCCTGAGGTGATCATTCTGGTCGATGATCTGGCGCAAGCGCTGGTTGGCTTCAACCAGCTTGCGCTGCATGAAAACGCGGATCGCTATGCGTTGGCGCAGAGGCTGAATGACTGGATATCGGGCGGGCGGTGCGCCACGCCCGCGCTAGATTTTTTCGGACTCGACCGGCCTGCAGACGGTCCATTGCCCGCGGTCGTCTTTGCCGGTGTGAACGGCGGGACCGCGCTTTATGGTTATGAACAGGCCAGCAATGTTTCCGGCATTTTCGAGCGTAAGAATTATGACGCGCTGATCGAAACGCTCGTCTCGCTTGAACGCGCCTATGCGGGTGATGTTGCCGGAATAATGATGCTGAACGATGCCTCGCCGACCGCAATTACGGAAAGCGAAAACTATCTGGCACAAGATTGGGGTCCGTTTACAGCCGCGGCCCCTGTCAACGCAGCAAATCTTGCTCAGTGGGAGGCCGCAGTCGCGACGGCAAACGCGCGGGACCTGATGCTATTGATCGCGAATTATCAAAACGTGCTTGATACCAACGGGCTGCCGGTCCCCGCCGAAGATCTTGTCGCATGGACCGAACTGCATGCAAAACTGCCGGTTCTTGGCGTGAACACAAGATTTGTCGCCGATGGCGGCATGATGACGGTCGCCATTGCCGGCTCCGAGCAGGGCGAGGTCGCGATGGAGCTTGCGCTTGCCGTGTTGAACGGTGTGGACACGGATCCTCTGCGCGAAGCCAAACAATTCCTGATCGGCCTGAACCAAAGTCTGGTCCGCAAACGCGGGCTCGCGCTGCCCGCGATCTACGAGGCGTTCAGCCGTGAAATCGGCAGTTTTATTCCCGTCGTCGATGATCTTTATGTCGTTCAAGGCGTGCAAGACGGATGAGCGCATTTGACCCGAAATTGCCATTCCGCCCCAAGGCGCTGCTGTTTGATTTTGACGGTGTGCTGATCAACAGCTTGCCCGTCATGAAACTGGCGTTTTCAGCCGCGCTAGATGAAATCTATCCGGACGAAAACCGCCCGCATGACCTGCTATTTGCCGAATACCAAAAATATCTCGGGATGGGCTTTCCGCAGATTATGCGCAATCTGGGTCTTTCCCAAGACATGTTTGCCCCGTTTCGCAAGCATAGCCGCATACTTGCGCCCTATGTGCAGATGTATGACGGGGCGGTTGGTTTGCTTGACTGGGCGCGCGCGCGCGACCTGCGGATGGGTATCGCAACGGGCAAGGATATTGAACGCACGTTTGAACTGCTGGAGCAGTTGAAAATTCGCGAATATTTCTGTGCGGTCTATGCCAGCGACACGGTCAGCGCGCCAAAGCCGGCACCCGAAATGGCGCAACGGTTTGCACAGGATCTGGGGTTGGGAATGGCCGAATTCATACTGGTCGGCGATGCGGCGGCGGATATCCGCTGCGGGCAGGCGGCTGGCTGTCGCACAGCGGCTGCAGCATGGGGGTACACCGATCGCGCGGAACTGCAGGCGTTGGGGCCGACCTATCTTTTTGAAACCCCGCTAGACGCACAAACCCAGCTGACACCAATTTTACAAACGCGCGCGTGGTCCTCATGAAACAAATTTTATCTATTGCCTGTGCTTTCTTTTTGTTCGCCTTTGCGCCGCCGCCCGCCAACGCACAACAACATTGCCCGCAGAATCTGGGCAGCACGCCGGATCTGCCGATCATCGTCGGGACAAAATTCGCGCCGCCGTTCATCATGGGGTCACGCGAAGCACCCAACGGGCTCGCGGTCGCGTTTTGGGAAATGATTGCCGGCTGTCTGGGGCTTGGTCCGTCTGATTATCGCTATGTCGAATACGGGACGAATGCAGAGCTAGTGCTGGCAACCGCGGCTGGGAATGTTGATATCGCACTGTCAAATCTGCCGATCAATCTGGCCCATGAACGGATCGTTGATTTTTCATTTCCCTATTTCGACGCGTCACTAGGGGTCATTGTGCCGGACCGGAGCCGTGGCGCAAATTTTGCCATACTTCTGGGGCGGATTTTTCATTCGAATATCTTGGTGATTGTCGCAGGGCTTCTTGGGTTTATGGTTTTTGTCGGTCTTGTCTACTGGTGGATGGAACGCCGAAGCGGGAACGAGTTTTTCACCCAAGGTCCGCTGTCCGGCCTTTACCGCGCGATGATCTGGGCGGCGCTTTTGGTGTTTCAGGGGCAGGGCAACCCGTTCGAACTCAGGTCGCGTTTCGGGCAGCTTTTTGTGCTTTTGTTGATGTTTGTCGGGGTGACGATTATTTCAAGTTTCACTGCCATCATCACATCAAGCCTGACCCTGCAAGCGCTGGAGCCTGAGATCAATACAATCGCCGATCTTGAAAGTCGTACGGTGGCCGTGATCAGCCAAAGTCAGGCAGCGGAATGGGCGAACAGCGCTGGCATCAACACGCAATCCATGCGCGCGTTTTCGCAAGTGCAACGCAATTTCGACGAAGACCAGATCGACGTATTCGTGCATGAAGAAGCCGTGCTGCGCTATCTGGTGAACGACAAAATCCTGACGGGTGTCAAGCTCGCGCCGCTTACTGTCGCGCCCAGCCGTTACGCGATTGCGCTGCCCCCTGACAGCCCCTTGCGCGAATCCATCAACCTATCGTTGCTGACTATCTTGGATGGGCCGGCTTGGGCTGGCGTTCTGCAGGAATATTTCGGCACGCGCTGACTTGTCCATGTAGCATCCCGCGCTATGCTTGGGCCAGTCGCACGGGGGGCAACCGCATGTATCAGAGCAATCCGCTAAATCCGATGCTTAGCAAGGATCTGGATTTGTTCACACTATGCCGCAGTGACACCGCCGCTGCGCAAGGCATTCACAATTTGCCGGATGCTGATGTTGTCGCCAATTTGGGCCGGTTGTGCCAGCATGTGTTGCAGCCCGCGATTGATCATTTTGATCTGCCGTTATTTGTGACAAGCGGCTACCGCTGTGCGCAACTGAACCGTGAAATCGGTGGTTTGGACAATTCCCAGCATTTGCATGGTGAAGCGGCAGATATCATGATGGGTGGCATCACAAATGACACGCTTGCGCATTGGCTGGCGGATAATACCGAATTTGACGAAATTATCCTTGAAAAGTTCGATCCACGCTGCGGTGAATACGGCTGGGTGCATGTGTCATGTACTGCTGATCAAAACCGCAAAAAGCTGTCGACATTTGATGGCGACAGCTTTCACAACGGGTTTCATTATTTTGACCTAGCGGGGAAGTAGATGCGCCCCTTGCGGCACCGGATCGTCAAATGATTTGAGGCTGTCGCCAATCGCTTCTTCGACAAGGTGTTGGATCAGTTCCGAAAACAACAACTGTGGTTCGGCGGCTTCCCACAGGAAAAAACCGTATGATCCGGGGATCGGGTTGATCTCGTTGAACCATAGCTCGCCTGTTTTGTCGTCGACCATGAAATCGATCCGCGGCGCGCCGCGCAGCCCCAGGACCGAAAACGCGGCGGATGCGTATTCGTAAATGCGCGCTTGCAGTCCTGCGGGAATGCCGGGGTTGATATCGCGGGTAAGTGACAGCATGCCTTGTGACGGCACCGGCCCATTGCCGAGCTTGCCGCCCTTTTTCGGGGGGCTTCCGTCACCAGACGCCAGATATTTTTCCTTAAAGTCCAGCAAATCGGCCGATGATTTAGGCCGTTCAATCGCGGAGTGGTAAATCTGGCCGTCGCGAAATGTCAGCGCGACATTATATTCGACCAGATTTTGCACTTTGGGTTCAATCAACGCGAACCCGTCTTGGCGCAGCACGGCTTGGACCAGCGCGATCAGCGTATCATCATCCTTTGCAATGCCGACCCCGATGCTTGACCCGAGGTTGGCGGGTTTCACGATTGCCGGATAGCCAATTTCTTGGGCGACTTTTTGGCAAAGCGCCTTGGGGTTTTGCAGCGTGGCATGGTTTGCCACGACATGATCCACCACATTCACGCCGACGGTTTTCACAATCGCCTTGGTCGCATCTTTGCGCATCGCAATGGCAGAATTTGTCGCATTAAATCCGGTGACCGGAATGCCCAGCAATTCCATCATGCCTTGGATGCGCCCGTCTTCGCCGAAGGGGCCGTGAAACACCGGCAGCACGCAGTCGATGTTTTGGAAATCGCTGCCATCCATATGGCGCAGGCAAGGGCCATTGTCGCCCCATGCAAACTGCACTTGTTTCAACCCGCCGGGGCGGGGCCGAAATGCGCCAAGATCACGCAGGCGGTCGCCATGCATAAACCGCCCTTCGAAGTCCAGATAGATCGGGATAATGTTCAGTTTGCGCATATCCGCCGCATCCATCAGCTGCTGTGCGCTGACGACACTAACGTCATGTTCTTGGGTGGGGCCACCAAAGACAACTGCGATATTTAGCTGGGTCACGGTCTACTGTCCTAGAATATCATTTGGCTCAGTGATAGTTATAGGGTCACGGGCAGGCAAGCGCCACCTGCGGGGGTGCCAAGAGATAAAAAGGTAATACGGATGAAACCGATCGCAAGCGTCGAACTGGGGAAGCCTGACGGGCCACCCGTTGTCTTTGCCCATGGTTGGGGGCGGACACATGCCGATTTCTTGCCGGTGGCCGAACTGATCGCGGGCCATGCGCGTTGCATCTTGGTCGATTTGCCCGGCTTTGGCGCAACACCGCGCCCCGATGACGCATGGGATACCCATGAATACGCGCATTTCATGCGTGAAACACTGGCCGAAATAACCGGCGATCAACCCTATATCTGGATCGGGCATAGTTTTGGTGCGCGCGTAGGTCTTAGGCTTGCCGCGCAGACGCATAGCCCGATATCGCATCTGGTTGCCGTGGCTGGGGCAGGGGTGAAACTGCCGCGCCCGCTTTGGCAGCAATTGCGCGGCCAATGGCGCAGCGCACAGTTCAAACGCAAGAAAGCACAGGCGCAGGATGAGGCCGCGATTATCGCGCTCGAAAAAATCTATGGCAGCGCCGACTATATACATAGTCGCGAAATCGGTATGCGCGATATCTTTTTGCGGACCGTCGCAGAGGATCAGACAAATGATGTCGGGCGCATTATTGCCCCGACCCATCTGATCTATGGCGGCAAGGATACCGCAACCCCGCCCGCCGAAGGCCGCGTGCTGCACGCAAAAATCCCGCAGTCGATATATATAGAGTGTCCCGCCTTTGATCACCTGTCAGTCCTGACTCGTGGCCGCCACCAGATCGCCAATGTGATCAAAGATATCCTGACAGAGGCCCGCCCATGATAATTTTGTCCAAACTGATCTTCTTGGGGACCTTGGGTTATTTGCTCAAGGTACGGCTGCGCACGCTGCTCGCCTATTTCCAGCAGGAGGAATACGACGGCGCGCGCTATATCGGCGCGCTGCAAACCGTGCGTCTCTATGATGTCCGCGCGAGCGTTGTTATTTTGGTTGCCGTTGGGCTGCTAATGTTGAATGCCCCCGCAATTGTGCTTTTGATTGCGGCGGGGGCCTTGGGCGCCATTGCGTGGATGGAAAGCAAATACCGGTTCAAAAAACCACTGGCGATGACCGAACGGGCGCGCCGGATTTATATGCTTGCGGCGGCACTACTGGTCCTGCCGTTTCTGTTCAGCTTTTACTGGACCATCTTTGCGGTCGTTGCCATTCAACTGGCCCCTTTTGCCTTGATTGCCGCAAACCAGATGCTGGCACCGTTCCAGCAACGCATCAACGACAAGTATATCGTCGAGGCGCGCGAAAAACTGGCGCGCATGGATCCTACGCGGATCGGGATCACCGGCAGCTTTGGCAAAACAACGGTCAAACACATCCTTGCTGAAATCCTCGAAGGCTCCGCGCCTGTGTTCTATAGTCGGGGCAGCATCAACACCGTGCTGGGGCTGACCCGCCATATTCGCGGGCGCCTACAATGGTCACATAAATACTTTATCGCTGAAATGGGCGCGTATGGCGAAGGATCGATTGACCGGCTTTGTGCGTTCGCCCAGCCTAATCTGGGAATCGTGACCGCCGTGGGTGATGCGCATACCGAACGCTTTGGCAGCATTGATGCCATCGCGCGGGCGAAATCGGAACTGGTCGCCTATGTCTGCGGTAATGGCGGCACCTCTGTGATCAACGCCGAAATTTTGCGACACGCGCCTTTTGCTAGGCTCAAGGAAAAATACGGCGCGCGCGTGATCACGGTGGGGGCTGAAAACGCCGATGTCATCGTGAACGCGCAGCCCGCTGCGGGCGGTGGCTGGGTGATCGGCCTGCATTGGGCGGATGGATCGCAGGCGGATGTCAGCTTTGAATTGCCGCTGCTGGGCGATCATAACGTGATGAACGCGGCTTTGGCCGTTGTGCTGACATTGCATGTGGATCCCGATCTGCTGGATGACCTGCCACATTTCACCAAAACCGTTTCGCAAATTCCGCACCGTTTGCAAAAGGTCGAAAGCGCCGGCGCGCCACTGATCCTTGATGATGCGTATAATGCGAACGAGCTGGGCTTTAAGTCTGCCGTGGCCACATTGCACGATCTTGCCAAAGAACGTGGCGGCCGCGCGATCCTTGTGACACCGGGGGTGGCCGAGCTGGGTCTGGAACATGACACGGTGCATGCGCGGCTGGCGAAAACCTGCAACGCATTTTGCGACACTATATACATAGTGAACCCGAACCGGATTCGCAGCTTTGCGGATGGGCTGGATCAGACCCGCGTGAATGTCGTCGAAGTGGCCTCATTCTTTGAAGCCCGCGCCAAGATCGACGCGAATATCACCCCGCAGGATGTGGTGCTTTATGAAAACGACCTGCCGGACCTCTTGGAAGAACAGCGATTCCTCTAGATTCGGCGGAATCGCTGCCCAAGAATCAAAAAAGCCTGACCATTTGGCCGGGCTTTTTTGATTCTGCGGCCTGTGATTCCGCGGATCAGCACGCATTTTGCCCCAAATCACCCGAGTCGCCCGGATGAATCGGCCGCGCAACTTGTTTGTCTTGTGGGCAAGCCTGTGGATAACCCTAAATGTTGTATATCCCGTTTGTATTTTGCCTAATATTCTTGCGCACCGACCTAAGGTTCGCGCAATTTTTTCATCTAACTATGCTAAAACACTAGGAAATATATGAATGTCATAAAAAATGCATGTTTGTTGAAAAAAGGGGTTGCGGGTCTTGGGCAGTAACCTTAGAACCCCCCTTACCGGACGAGCAGAGACGCTCTAATGGGGCGCCGGACGGGCCAGACGGAAGCGGAGACGCAGACAGACGGTTCGGGGGCGGAAGAAAATTTTGAGGTATTTGAGGCGGGGCGCGCCACTAAGTTAGGGCGCATCTGGTCACTTTTGTCTCTACGCTGTTTGAAATTGATATATCTGAAGAGATATGTGGGCGGTTTGGTTCAGTTCGATGGATCAGACGTCTGTATATCAACGCTCTTAGGATTTCGGTCCGATGATAGAGTGTCAGCTTCACTGTTTGGCGGCTTCTGGTAACTTTGGTTACTGAAGCACAACAAACAGAGAAACGCCATATGGTTTCAGTAAGGCCATGTGGTGATGTGCAGAGGTTCGAACGTCAAGGATAGCGTCGCAAGATGCTTTCAACTTGAGAGTTTGATCCTGGCTCAGAACGAACGCTGGCGGCAGGCCTAACACATGCAAGTCGAGCGCTTCACTTCGGTGAGGAGCGGCGGACGGGTTAGTAACGCGTGGGAATATACCCTTCACTATGGAATAGCCTCGGGAAACTGAGAGTAATACCATATACGCCCTTCGGGGGAAAGATTTATCGGTGAAGGATTAGCCCGCGTCTGATTAGATAGTTGGTGGGGTAATGGCCTACCAAGTCTACGATCAGTAGCTGGTTTGAGAGGATGATCAGCAACACTGGGACTGAGACACGGCCCAGACTCCTACGGGAGGCAGCAGTGGGGAATCTTAGACAATGGGCGCAAGCCTGATCTAGCCATGCCGCGTGAGTGACGAAGGCCTTAGGGTCGTAAAGCTCTTTCGCCAGAGATGATAATGACAGTATCTGGTAAAGAAACCCCGGCTAACTCCGTGCCAGCAGCCGCGGTAATACGGAGGGGGTTAGCGTTGTTCGGAATTACTGGGCGTAAAGCGTACGTAGGCGGATTGGAAAGTAGGGGGTGAAATCCCGGGGCTCAACCCCGGAACTGCCTCCTAAACTATCAGTCTAGAGTTCGAGAGAGGTGAGTGGAATTCCAAGTGTAGAGGTGAAATTCGTAGATATTTGGAGGAACACCAGTGGCGAAGGCGGCTCACTGGCTCGATACTGACGCTGAGGTACGAAAGTGTGGGGAGCAAACAGGATTAGATACCCTGGTAGTCCACACCGTAAACGATGAATGCCAGACGTCAGGGGGCTTGCCCTTTGGTGTCACACCTAACGGATTAAGCATTCCGCCTGGGGAGTACGGTCGCAAGATTAAAACTCAAAGGAATTGACGGGGGCCCGCACAAGCGGTGGAGCATGTGGTTTAATTCGAAGCAACGCGCAGAACCTTACCAACCCTTGACATCCTAGGACCGCCAGAGAGATCTGGTTTTCTCGTAAGAGACCTAGTGACAGGTGCTGCATGGCTGTCGTCAGCTCGTGTCGTGAGATGTTCGGTTAAGTCCGGCAACGAGCGCAACCCACATCCTTAGTTGCCAGCAGTTCGGCTGGGCACTCTAGGGAAACTGCCCGTGATAAGCGGGAGGAAGGTGTGGATGACGTCAAGTCCTCATGGCCCTTACGGGTTGGGCTACACACGTGCTACAATGGCATCTACAGTGAGTTAATCTCCAAAAGATGTCTCAGTTCGGATTGGGGTCTGCAACTCGACCCCATGAAGTCGGAATCGCTAGTAATCGCGTAACAGCATGACGCGGTGAATACGTTCCCGGGCCTTGTACACACCGCCCGTCACACCATGGGAGTTGGTTCTACCCGACGACGCTGCGCTAACCCTTCGGGGAGGCAGGCGGCCACGGTAGGATCAGCGACTGGGGTGAAGTCGTAACAAGGTAGCCGTA
This sequence comes from Yoonia tamlensis, assembly GCF_900115105.1. GTDB lineage: Bacteria > Pseudomonadota > Alphaproteobacteria > Rhodobacterales > Rhodobacteraceae > Yoonia > Yoonia tamlensis. Next base: position 531 of record NZ_FOYP01000003.1, on the reverse strand, counting down.
GGGGAACCTGCGGCTGGATCACCTCCTTTCTAAGGATGTTCCTAGCCAAGATTGTTCGCAATCTTCGTGGAACACTTAGCAGCAAGCAAACAAAGCTTGCATATTCAGGCACTTCTTCCTTGGAAGTGACCTAGAGCCAGGCCGTCCTCATATCTCTTCAGTTTTGTTCCACCTGTTGTGGAACGCACCTTATGGGGCGTTAGCTCAGCTGGGAGAGCACCTGCTTTGCAAGCAGGGGGTCATCGGTTCGATCCCGATACGCTCCACCAAGCGATTGCTGCGCAATCGCGTTGCAGTGACAGGGGTTTGCTTGCAAACACCGAGCACTGCGCAGCCCTGTTGGGTCGGTAGCTCAGGTGGTTAGAGCGCACGCCTGATAAGCGTGAGGTCGGAGGTTCAAGTCCTCCTCGACCCACCAACAACCAAAAGACACAGTTTGACCGTTAAGCAGCATCGCTGCTTTGCCGTCCAACTGGACGTAACGATCTTTTGATCGTTTGACATCGTAAAGAGAGAAACAACATCAGAATA
>NZ_FOYP01000004.1 GCF_900115105.1 Yoonia tamlensis | reverse complement strand
ATCGCCGCTGTCAATGTCGTCTTGCCGTGGTCAACGTGGCCGATTGTGCCGATGTTAACGTGCGGTTTATTACGTTCAAACTTTGCCTTAGCCATGATGGCCTCCTTGGATATTCAAATTATGTGAGGCCCCGGACCAAAGCCCGGGGCGTGCCTGACCCGTCGGGTTAGGCGTATTTCTTTTGGATCTCGTCAGACAGGTTCTGCGGCACTGCTTCGTAGTGGTCGAACTGCATCGAGAAGTTCGCGCGGCCCGAAGACATAGAGCGCAACGTGTTGATGTAGCCGAACATGTTTGCCAGCGGCACCATTGCGTCGATAACGATGGCAACGCCACGTGTGTCTTGCCCTTGAACCATGCCCCGACGTGATGTCAGGTCACCGATGATGCCACCGGTATAATCTTCAGGGGTCACAACTTCGACCTTCATGATCGGCTCGAGCAATTTCGCGCCAGCCTTGCGCATACCTTCACGCATACACATGCGGGCAGCGATTTCGAACGCAAGAATGCTGGAGTCAACATCGTGGAACTTACCGTCAAGCAGCTGAACCTTAAAGTCGATCACAGGGAAGCCAGCCAACGGGCCGCTGTCCATAACCGATTTAATGCCTTTTTCAACGCCCGGGATGTATTCCTTAGGCACAGCACCACCAACGATCAGCGATTCAAACGAGAACCCTTCACCTGGCTCTGTTGGCATGATGTTCAGTTTCACTTCACCGAACTGACCAGAACCACCGGACTGTTTCTTGTGGGTGTAGCTATGTTCGACCGCGTGACCAATGGTTTCACGGTAGGCCACTTGTGGCGCACCGATGTTCGCCTCGACCTTGAATTCGCGACGCATACGGTCGACAAGAATATCAAGGTGAAGTTCGCCCATGCCCTTCATGATGGTCTGGCCTGATTCAAGGTCAGTTTCCACGCGGAAAGACGGATCTTCGGCAGCCAGACGTTGCAGGGCAAGGCCCATTTTCTCTTGGTCGCCTTTGGTCTTCGGCTCGACAGCGATTTCGATCACTGGCTCAGGGAAGGTCATCGTTTCCAGAACAACCGGCTCGCTTTGCGCACAAAGTGTGTCACCTGTTGTTGTGTTTTTCAGACCGCCCAATGCAATGATGTCGCCCGCAAACGCTTCCGTGATTTCTTCACGGTTGTTCGAGTGCATCATCATCATACGGCCGACACGCTCTTTGTTACCCTTGGTAGAGTTGAGCATGGTGTCGCCCTTGGAGAGAACACCGGAGTAGATCCGTGTGAATGTCAGCGAGCCAACAAACGGGTCGTTCATGATTTTGAACGCCAAAGCAGAGAACGCCATGCTATCATCCGCACGACGCGGGATATTACGTGTTTCTGTTTCGTCGCCTGGCTCGAAGCCCATGTAGTCAACAACGTCAAGCGGGCTTGGCAGATAGTCGACAACCGCGTTCAGCAATGGCTGTACGCCTTTGTTTTTGAACGCAGAACCGCCCAGGACCGGTACGAATGACAGGCTCAGACAGGCCTTGCGGATCAATGCGCGCAGCGTTTTCACGTCTGGCTCATTGCCTTCAAGATAGGCTTCCATCGCGTCGTCATCTTGTTCGACCGCAGCTTCGATCAGCTTTTCACGCCATTCAGCAGCCTGATCAGCAAGGGATTCGCGCACAGGTGCCTTAACCCATGATGCGCCCAGATCGTCGCCTTCCCACAGCCATTCTTCCATGGTCACAAGATCAACAAGACCTTCAAGTTCGGTCTCGGCACCGATCGGGAACGCAATAGGGATCGCGCGCGCGCCGGTACGGTCTTCGACCATGGTCACACATTTAAAGAAGTCTGCGCCGGTTTTGTCCATTTTGTTGACAAAAACCATACGCGGAACTTTGTAGCGGTCAGCCTGACGCCAAACAGTTTCGGTTTGTGGTTCAACGCCGGCGTTGCCGTCAAGAACAACAACCGCACCATCCAGAACCGCCAGCGAACGCTCAACTTCGATAGTAAAGTCAACGTGGCCGGGGGTGTCGATGATGTTCATGCGGTGCTTGAGGGAATCAGGCTCTACGCCGTTCTCTGTGCGTTCCCAGAATGTTGTCGTCGCAGCAGAGGTAATTGTAATACCCCGTTCCTGCTCTTGCTCCATCCAGTCCATTGTCGCCGCGCCGTCATGCACTTCGCCGATGTTGTGGGATTTACCTGTGTAAAACAGAATACGCTCTGAACATGTGGTTTTACCCGCATCAATATGCGCAATAATACCAAAGTTCCGGTAGCGTTCGAGGGGATAGTCGCGTGCCATATCAGGTGCTTCCTATTACCAGCGGTAGTGGCTGAATGCTTTGTTCGCATCGGCCATTTTGTGGGTGTCTTCGCGTTTCTTAACGGCTGTACCGCGGCCGTTGACGGCATCGATCAGCTCGCCTGCGAGGCGTTCTTCCATTGTGTTTTCGTTGCGTTTTTTCGCAGCAGTAATCAACCAACGGATAGCCAGCGCTTCGCGGCGCTCGGGGCGCACTTCGACAGGCACCTGATATGTCGCACCACCGACGCGGCGCGAACGCACTTCGACGGATGGTTTGATGTTATCCAGCGCTTCGTGGAAGACTTCCACAGGGGATTTCTTCAGCTTGTCTTCAACGCGGTCAAATGCGTTGTAAACGATGCGCTCGGCTACGGATTTCTTACCATCGATCATGAGGTTGTTCATGAACTTGGTCAGGATGATATCGCCAAACTTTGCGTCTGGCAGAACTGCGCGTTTTTCAGCGGCGTGACGACGTGACATCTATAGTATTCCTTACTTAGGACGCTTCGCGCCGTACTTCGAACGGCGTTGCTTACGGTCTTTGACACCTTGGGTATCAAGCACACCGCGCAGAATGTGGTAACGCACACCTGGCAAATCTTTTACACGGCCGCCGCGGATCAGAACCACAGAGTGTTCCTGAAGGTTGTGGCTTTCACCGGGGATGTAAGAGATGACTTCGAAACCGTTTGTCAGGCGCACTTTGGCAACCTTACGCATCGCAGAGTTCGGTTTCTTTGGTGTCGTTGTATAAACGCGCGTACAGACGCCGCGTTTTTGTGGGCAGCCTTCCATATGCTGCGACTTTGATCGTGTAACTTTTGGCTGGCGCGGTTTGCGGATCAGCTGCTGAATCGTTGGCATCGTTTGATGTTCCCATCTATTCACATGTGTGCGCCCTTGCGGGAGCGGTTTCAAAATACTTTTCGTCTTCGAAAAGCACAAAAATTCCGCAGTCGAACCCTTACCGGAGGTTCGGTGCGGTTGGGCTACAGAGGAACAAGACAATAGGCGTCCGGTTCTTGACCACTCAACTTTGATATCGGAACAAAAGAGGGTATCCCCCTAGTCCGGATGTGCGGCGTATAGGCGGAGTCGCACAGGCTGTCAACCGCCGCAAACCCTGCCCTATCGGGGCGATGGCACAGCGGTGTGACGTACCCGCAGCCGGCTTTCGCGGTAAAGCGTAAACAGCCCCGTTACCACAACAACCCCTGCCCCTGTCAGCGTCAACATATTGGGCCATTCGCCAAACACCACAACCCCGAGAACCAGCGCCACGACCAAGGCAGTATAGCGGAAAGGGGCAACAAAACTGATCTCGCCCCAGCGCATTGCCGTGACCGAACAGATATAGCCGCAAATCAGGAAACCCGTCGCACCCATCAGCTGCAAGGATGCTTTGGGCGACAGCTCCACCGACTCGGTGAACAAAGAACCCACTGCCCCCAGCATGGTCACCCCTATGGCCGCAATCAGCGCCACAAAGACCGAAGGCACGTCGCGCGACATCCGCCGCACCACGATGTCACGCAAGGTGACGCAGGCCACAGCACAAAGCGCATAAAGGCTATAGTGGTTGAAATCGCCGCCGCCCGGCTGGACAATCAGCAACACGCCCGCGAATCCCACGCTGATTGCCGCCATCCGGCGCCAGCCCAATGGTTCACCCAAAAAAACCGTCGCGCTCAGGCTTACGGCCAGTGGCAAAGATTGCAAGATCGCGCTGACATTGGCGATCGGCATATTGAACAGGGCGGTCAGAAAGAAAAACGTACCGCCCACCTCGCCCAAGGTGCGGACAATGATCAGCGCCCATTCGCGCCGCGGCAAATCAAAGCGCAACTGCCCCAGCAGTTTGCACATGATCACCAAACAAATGATCGCACCAATGCCACGGACAAGCACCGCCTCGAACAACGGCACCTCGTCCGACAAAGCCTTCATAAAGGCGTCATTGACTGTATAGGCGCACATGCCCGCCACCATTAGGAAAGCACCGCGTAGATTTTCTGAAAACGGGGTCATGGAATATCCCTAGCAATTGCGATTTGCGCTGACTAGCCAGCAACGGACCTAGTGGGGCATAGAAGCGACCCCCACAAAAAAGGCCCCCGCGATTGCGAGGGCCTTTTTCATGTTCTGTTACGTGTCTTACGCGTCGTCGCCTTCGGATGTGGCGACGGGTGCAAATACGTCGTCTTCGGACGGTGCAACCGGTGCCGCGAGGGCTGCGGCTTGCTCCGCTTCGATCCGGCGAGCGTCAAGAACGACGTTATCACGATCCAACGCCACTTTGCGCATTTGCTGTGTCGCGCCGCCCGTACCCGCAGGGATCAAACGACCCACGATGACGTTCTCTTTGAGGCCGATCAGTTTATCACGTTTGCCCTGCACCGAAGATTCGGTCAGCACGCGTGTGGTTTCCTGGAACGACGCCGCAGAGATGAACGACCGCGTTTGCAGCGATGCCTTGGTGATCCCCAAAAGGATCGGCTCGCCGGTTGCCGGACGATCACCGCGTTTGATTGCCTTTTCGTTGGCTTCATCAAACTCGGCTTTATCAACGTTTTCGCCTTTGAGCAGAACAGTGTCACCGCTGTCCTGGATCTCCCATTTCTGGAGCATCTGACGCACGATAACTTCGATGTGCTTATCGTTGATCTTAACGCCCTGCAGACGGTAAACGTCCTGGACTTCGTCGATCATATAGTCAGCCAAGGCTTCGACACCCATAACCGCAAGAATATCGTGCGGCGCAGGGTTGCCGTCCATGATGTAATCGCCCTTGTGAACAAAATCACCTTCCGCAACCGGAATGTGTTTGCCCTTTGGCACCATGTATTCGACCTTCACGTCTGAATCTTCGGCCGATTCAATCGCGATGCGGCGTTTGTTCTTATAGTCCTTGCCAAAGCGCACGTAGCCATCGATTTCAGCGATGATTGCGTGGTCTTTTGGACGACGGGCTTCGAACAGTTCGGCAACACGTGGTAGACCACCGGTAATGTCCTTGGTTTTCGCGCCTTCACGTGGAATGCGCGCAACAACGTCACCGGCTTTGACTTCTTCGCCGTCTTCGACCGACAGAACCGCATCAACTGACATGCCATAGGAAACGGGGTTGCCGTCGTCTTTCAACGCAGGCTCGCCATCCGGACCGACCACGATGATTTTCGGGGCCAGTTCGTTGCCTTTTGGTGCTGCACGCCAGTCAGCCACGATGCGCTGGGTCATACCCGTTGCATCATCGGTGTCTTCGCGCACAGCAATCCCGTTAACCAGATCGACGTATTTCGCCTTACCTGATTTTTCCGCGATGATCGGCAGCGTATATGGATCCCATTCGAACAGCTTGTCGCCGCGCAGGATGTCCTGCCCTTCGGTTACAAACACCTTAGAGCCGTAACCGACCTTGTGGTTGGCAAGCTCTGTGCCTTCGGCATCAGTGATCGACAGGGTCATGTTCCGGCCCATCACCACCATTTCGCCAGCCGCATTTTCCAGCAAAGATGCGTTATCGAAACGGATCTTACCGGGCTGTGACGCCTCTTGGAACGACTGCTGGCCACCTTGGGCAACACCACCAATGTGGAATGTCCGCATGGTCAGCTGTGTACCGGGTTCACCGATCGACTGCGCCGCGATGATGCCGACGGCCTCACCGATGTTGACACGTGTACCGCGTGCAAGGTCACGACCATAGCACATCGCACAAACACCGTCTTCGGCTTCACAGGTCAGCGGGCTGCGGATACGCATTTTGCTGATGCCTGCGATGTCGATCATGTCTGATTTGCGCTCGTCGATCAGCTCGCCTGCTTCGACGATCACCTCGTCGGTGCCGGGCTTGAGAACATCATCAGCAGAAACACGACCAAGGACGCGTTCTGCCAGTGACGATACAACCTCACCGTCGTTGACGGCGGCTTCGGCTGTGATCGCACGTTCTGTGCCACAATCAACTTCGCGGACGATGCAATCTTGGGCAACGTCAACCAGACGACGGGTCAGGTAACCCGAGTTCGCCGTTTTCAAAGCGGTATCCGACAGACCCTTACGGGCACCGTGGGTCGAGTTGAAGTACTCGAGAACGGTCAGACCTTCTTTAAAGTTCGAGATGATCGGCGTTTCGATGATTTCGCCGTTCGGCTTGGCCATCAAACCGCGCATACCGCCCAGCTGTTTCATCTGTGTGACAGAACCACGCGCACCGGAGTGGGCCATCATGTAAACAGAGTTCGGCTCGTTTTCAGCGCCGGCAGCATCGTGGCCGGAATCCGAAATTGTCGACATCATCGCATCGGTGACTTTGTCGTTACACTTAGACCAGGCATCCACAACTTTGTTGTACTTTTCGCCCTGTGTGATCAGGCCGTCCATGTACTGCTGTTCAAAGTCTTTCACGAGATCGCGCGTTTCTTCGACCAGCGGCCATTTGGTGTCAGGGACAACCATGTCGTCCTTACCAAAGGAAATACCGGCTTTGAACGCTTCGCGGAAGCCCATCGTCATGATCTGGTCACAGAAGATGACCGATTCCTTCTGACCGCAATAACGGTAGACGGTATCAATGATCTGCTGGACTTCTTTCTTGCGCAGCAAGCGGTTGACCAAGGCAAATGGCGCTTTTGCATTCATCGGCAAAAGACCACCAAGCCGCATACGGCCCGGGGTGGTTTCAAAGCGAACCATCACTTCGTTACCTTCTTCGTCGATCTGCGGCATACGTGCAGAAATCTTGGCGTGCAGATGCACAGCGCCCGCGTTGAGCGCGTGTTCGACTTCTTCGATGTCGCGGAACTCCATACCTTCGCCCTTCATGCCTTTGCGCATGATGGTCGTGTAATAGAGACCCAAAATCATATCCTGTGACGGCACGATAATCGGCGCACCGTTGGCAGGGGACAAAACGTTGTTTGTCGACATCATCAAGACGCGAGCTTCGAGCTGCGCTTCGAGTGAAAGCGGCACGTGAACAGCCATTTGGTCGCCATCAAAATCCGCGTTAAACGCAGAACAGACAAGCGGGTGCAGTTGGATCGCCTTACCTTCGATCAGGATGGGTTCAAACGCCTGAATGCCCAGACGGTGCAGGGTTGGCGCACGGTTCAGGAACACAGGGTGTTCGCGGATCACCTCGTCCAGAATATCCCAGACTTCGGGCCGTTCTTTTTCGACAAGCTTTTTGGCTTGCTTCACAGTGGAAGACAGACCTTTGGCTTCAAGGCGCGAATAGATGAACGGCTTGAACAACTCGAGCGCCATCTTTTTCGGCAGACCACATTGGTGCAGCTTCAACTCTGGACCGGTCACAATGACCGAACGACCGGAAAAGTCGACGCGTTTCCCCAAAAGGTTCTGACGGAAGCGACCTTGCTTACCTTTCAGCATGTCGGACAGTGATTTCAACGGACGCTTGTTGGCGCCAGTAATCACACGGCCACGACGGCCGTTGTCAAACAGCGCATCGACAGATTCCTGCAACATCCGCTTTTCGTTACGCACGATAATGTCAGGTGCGCGCAATTCGATCAGACGCTTCAGACGGTTGTTGCGGTTGATCACGCGGCGGTACAGATCGTTCAGATCGGATGTCGCAAAGCGGCCACCATCAAGTGGCACTAGCGGGCGCAGCTCTGGCGGGATCACGGGGATCACGGTCATGACCATCCATTCCGGACGGTTGCCGGATTCAAGGAAGTTCTCGACGATCTTCAGGCGCTTGATGATCTTCTTGGGCTTCAATTCGCCTGTGGCTTCTTTGAGGTCCGCGCGCAATTGCTCGGCTTCGCCTTCCAGATCAATCTGGGACAGCATTTCGCGGATCGCTTCAGCGCCGATATTGGCTTGGAACGCGTCCATGCCATACAGATCCTGCGCGTCGTTGAATTCTTCTTCGGTCATCAACTGGCCGTAAGTCAGGTCAGTCAGGCCGGGTTCGATCACAACGTAGTTTTCGAAATACAAGATACGCTCGAGATCGCGCAGCGTCATGTCCAGCATCAGGCCAATGCGGGATGGCAGCGATTTCAGGAACCAAATGTGCGCAACAGGCGCTGCCAGTTCGATATGGCCCATGCGTTCGCGGCGGACCTTTTGCAGCGTTACTTCCACACCACATTTTTCGCAGACAACACCGCGATATTTCATGCGCTTATATTTGCCACACAGACATTCGTAGTCTTTGATCGGGCCAAAAATACGCGCGCAGAACAGACCGTCACGTTCGGGTTTGAACGTGCGGTAGTTGATGGTTTCGGGCTTTTTGATCTCACCGAACGACCATGACAGGATGCGTTCGGGAGATGCCAAAGACACCTTGATTTCGTCAAACGTTTTCGCCGGCGTGAGCGGGTTAAACGGGTTGTTTGTCAGTTCCTGGTTCATATCGATACCTTTTCAGTATGGCGGGAGGGGGGAGGCAGACTTTCGATGAAAGTCTGCACACAAAGTTTCTGCGAAACTTTGCTACTCCTCATCCTCCGCATCCAGGAGTTCCATGTTGAGGCCGAGGCCCCGGACTTCTTTCACGAGCACGTTGAACGACTCTGGGACGCCTGCCTCAAAGTTGTCTTCGCCCTTGACGATGCTTTCGTAGACTTTCGTCCGGCCTGCAACGTCATCCGACTTCACGGTCAGCATCTCTTGCAGGGTGTAAGCAGCGCCATATGCTTCAAGCGCCCAGACTTCCATTTCCCCGAAACGCTGACCACCGAACTGGGCTTTACCACCCAGCGGCTGTTGCGTGACAAGGCTGTAAGGCCCGGTAGACCGTGCGTGGATCTTATCGTCGACCAAGTGGTGCAGTTTCAGCAGGTATTTCACACCCACAGTCACCTTGCGGCTAAACTGTTCACCGGTACGGCCGTCAAACAGGACCGACTGACCGGATGTATCAAAACCAGCACGACGCAAGCTGTCGTTCACGTCTGCTTCTTTTGCGCCATCAAAGACAGGTGTCGCAATCGGCACACCGCGGACAACATTGCCTGCAGCTTCGACGATTTGATCCTCATCCATGCCAGCGATGCCTTCGTCATAGACATCATCGCCATAGACGATTTTCATCGCATCGCGCACAGGTGTCAGATCACCAGAGCGACGGTATTCTCCCAGCGCGTCATCAATTTGCAGACCCAAGCCGCGTGCGGCCCAGCCCATGTGACACTCGAGAATCTGACCGACGTTCATCCGTGAAGGCACACCCAGCGGGTTCAGACAGAAATCAACCGGCGTACCATCGGCAAGGAACGGCATGTCTTCCATTGGTACAACCTTGGAAATAACACCTTTGTTCCCGTGACGACCCGCCATCTTATCGCCCGGTTGCAGCTTGCGCTTCACCGCGACAAAGACTTTGACCATCTTCATCACACCCGGTGGCAAATCATCACCACGACGGACTTTCTCGACTTTGTCTTCAAAGCGCGCGTCCATGGCTTTCTTCTGGATTTCATACTGTTCGTTCAGGGCTTCAACGACCTGTGCGTCAGCTTCATCCTTCAGGGCAACCTGCCACCATTGACCGCGGCTAAGCTCGGCCAGCGCTTCTTCGGTAACAATCGAATTCGCCTTAAAGCCGCGTGGACCTTTGACCGCTTCTTTGCCGATGATCATCGATTTCAGACGCGCATAGATGTTGCGGTCAAGGATGAGCATTTCATCGTCACGGTCACGGGCCAGACGTTCGACCTCTTCGCGTTCGATCTGCAGCGCGCGTTCGTCTTTTTCCACGCCGTGGCGGTTAAAGACGCGTACTTCAACAACGGTCCCGAAATCACCTGGCTTCACGCGCAGCGATGTATCGCGCACGTCAGATGCTTTTTCACCAAAGATGGCGCGCAGAAGCTTTTCTTCTGGTGTCATCGGGCTTTCGCCTTTTGGTGTGATCTTACCAACCAGAATGTCACCTGGCTCTACTTCGGCACCGATGTACACGATGCCAGCCTCGTCGAGGTTACGCAGCGCTTCTTCACCAACGTTCGGAATATCGCGTGTGATTTCTTCTGGCCCAAGCTTTGTATCACGCGCAGCGACTTCGAATTCTTCGATGTGGATCGAAGTGAAGACGTCATCACGTGTAATGCGCTCAGAGATCAGGATCGAATCTTCGTAGTTGTAGCCGTTCCAAGGCATAAACGCGACGACCACGTTTTTACCCAAAGCCAATTCACCGATATCCGTGGACGGACCATCGGCAATAACTTCGCCTTTCAGAACCGTATCACCCACCTTCACCAGCGGACGCTGGTTGATGCAGGTGTTTTGGTTTGAACGCTGGAATTTGCGCATGCGGTAAATATCAACGCCCGCATCGCCCAGTTCCAGATCATGCGTCGCACGAATAACGATACGCTGCGCATCAACTTGGTCGATGATACCCGCGCGTTTCGCCATGATCGCCGCACCTGAATCGCGTGCCACAACTTCTTCGATACCGGTACCCACAAGCGGGGCCTCGGCTTGAAGCAATGGAACAGCCTGACGCATCATGTTCGAACCCATCAGGGCCCGGTTCGCATCGTCGTTTTCAAGGAACGGGATCAAAGACGCCGCAACAGAGACAAGCTGCTTTGGTGAAACGTCGATCAGGTCAACGTTTTCACGTGGGGCAAGCGTGTAGTCACCGTTCATACGTGTCGACACGAGGTCGTTGTTGAACCCGCCATCTTCGTTCAAGTTCGCGTTGGCCTGCGCAACGGTGTGACGCATTTCTTCGGTCGCGGACATGTATTGCACATCATCCGTTACCTTGCCGTCGACAACCTTGCGGTATGGCGTTTCGATAAAGCCGTATTTGTTCACGCGTGCGAATGTCGCAAGCGAGTTGATCAGACCAATGTTCGGCCCCTCGGGCGTTTCAATCGGACACATACGACCGTAGTGGGTCGGGTGAACGTCACGAACTTCAAAGCCAGCACGTTCACGTGTCAAACCGCCGGGCCCAAGCGCAGAAAGACGACGCTTGTGCGTGACTTCCGACAGCGGGTTGGTTTGGTCCATGAACTGTGACAATTGGCTTGAGCCAAAGAATTCACGTACCGCCGCAGCCGCAGGTTTTGCGTTGATCAGGTCTTGTGGCATCACCGTGTCGATTTCGACAGATGACATACGTTCCTTGATCGCGCGCTCCATGCGCAGCAGACCAACACGGTACTGGTTTTCCATCAATTCGCCGACAGAACGGACACGACGGTTACCAAGGTGGTCAATATCGTCGATATCGCCTTTGCCGTCGCGCAGTTCGACCAGTGCCTTGATACAGGCGACGATGTCTTCCTTGCGCAGGGTGCGCATGGTGTCTTCGGCATCCAGATCAAGACGCATGTTCATTTTCACGCGGCCGACTGCAGACAGGTCGTAACGCTCTGAATCAAAGAACAGCGTGTCAAACAGGGCTGAAGCAGAATCAACGGTCGGTGGCTCGCCGGGGCGCATCACGCGGTAGATATCCATCAACGCGGTTTCGCGGTTCATGTTTTTATCGGACGCCATCGTGTTGCGCATATAGGCGCCAACATTGATGTTATCGATATCCAGCACAGGGATCGTGGTGATGCCCGCATCAACCAGATCTTTCAATGTGCCGCCGATTACGTCGCCCGCTTTGTCGACTTCGACAGTCAACTCGTCACCCGCTTCGACATAGATCGCGCCGGTTTCTTCGTTGATGATGTCAGTCGAAACAAATTTGCCGATGATTTGCGCGTATGGGACCAGCAGATCAGTGACAGACCCTTCGTCGATCAGTTTCTTGACCGAACGCGGGGTTACTTTTTCACCAGCTTTTGCGATCACTTCGCCTGTTTTCGCATCAACAAGATCATAGACAGGGCGGGTGCCGCGCACACGCTCTGGGAAGAACTTTGTCTGCCAGGCCATCGCTTTGGTATCAAGGTGATACTCGACGGTGTCGTAATAGGCATTCATGATGCCTTCCTGGTCCAGACCCAGCGCATAAAGCAGGGTGGTCACAGGCAATTTGCGACGGCGGTCGATCCGGCAGAACACAAGGTCCTTGGCATCAAATTCAAAGTCCAGCCAGCTGCCGCGGTATGGGATAATGCGGCACGCAAACAGCAATTTGCCCGAAGAATGGGTCTTGCCCTTGTCGTGGTCAAAGAACACGCCCGGAGAACGGTGCATTTGGGACACGATCACGCGCTCTGTGCCGTTCACGACAAATGTGCCGTTCGGGGTCATCAAAGGCATGTCGCCCATGAACACGTCTTGTTCCTTGATGTCTTTGACAGACTTGTTGCCTGTATCTTCGTCCACATCAAACACGATCAAACGCAGGGTCACCTTGAGCGGCGCGCTATACGTCATGTCGCGCTGCATGCACTCTTCGACATCGTATTTCGGCTTTTCAAGTTCGTATTTCACGAACTCGAGCAACGCGGTTTCGTTGAAATCTTTGATCGGAAACACGGATTGGAAGACACCTTTGATGCCTTCGCCGTCAAGCGGTTTGTCACTGTCGCCAGAGCGCAGGAACAGATCATAAGAAGATTTCTGAACCTCAATGAGGTTCGGCATTTCAAGCACTTCACGGATTTTGCCGTAGTACTTGCGCAGGCGTTTCTGACCAAGGAAAGTAGAAGCCATAAGCGGTGTCACCTTTTGTTTGTCTCTCGAATAATGCATCGCCCGGGCCGCGACACATCACCCATTTGACCGGGGGTTTGATGTCTATTCGTGGCTGCCGTCCCACCGGCACCCTCCCGACATCTCAAACCTACCCAAGAGGACGGTCAGCAATTGGCCGACCTCTAAGACAGGTTCGGCTGGACGCACATTCCTGTGCGCCCAGCCATATTTTTAGGGCAAAGCAAGCTCTGCCGAGAACGGGCTTAGGCCAGTTCTACTTCAGCGCCAACTGCTTCGAGTTTCGCTTTGATTTCGTCGGCTTCTGCTTTTGCAACGCCTTCTTTGATCTTGCCGCCAGCTTCAACCAGATCTTTCGCTTCTTTCAGGCCAAGACCTGTCAGACCGCGAACTTCCTTGATCACGTTGATCTTGGAAGCGCCGGCGTTCTTCAGAACGACGTCGAATTCAGTTTTTTCTTCTGCAGCTTCAGCAGCGGCAGCAGGACCGGCAACAGCAACTGCACCAGCAGCTGGCTCGATGCCATACTCATCCTTCAGGATGGTTTTCAGTTCTTGTGCTTCGAGAAGGGTCAGACCAACAATCTCTTCAGCCAGTTTTTTCAGATCAGCCATTTTATGCTTTCCGTTCGTTTTAAGTGTGTTCCAACGTCAGGGCATCGCCCCAAGTCAATTCAGATGCTTTATGCAGCTTTCTCTTCGATGGTCGAAAGAATGCTCGCGATGTTCGAAGCAGGCGCGCCAATGGCCCCGGCAATGTTCGCAGCAGGTGCACCAATGCAGCCAACGATAGAAGCAATAAGCTCCTCGCGTGACGGCATACCGGCAACAGCTTTAACACCAGCAGGATCCAATGCTGTATCGCCCATAGCACCGCCAAGAACGACAAGCTTGTCGTTCTCTTTAGCGTATGTATCCATGACCTTCGCAGCAGCGACAGGGTCTTCGGAATAAGCGATAACAGTCATACCCTCGAGGTAGGTCGCGATGCTTGCGCATGGCTTACCCTCAAGAGCGATTTTGGCGAGCTTGTTCTTGGCAACGCGTACGGAACCGCCCGCGTCACGCATGTTCGCGCGCAGGTCCTGCATTTCAGCAACTGTCATGCCTTCGTAGCGGGCAACCACTACGACGCCAGAGCTTTCAAAGATCTGGCCGAGATCGTCGACCAGCTGTTCTTTTTGTGCTCTATCCACAGTTTTACTCCAAGTTTGGCGCTGGGTTAGGCCCAGCACCGGCTCTAATTTTGTCACACGGCAAGCCGCCCGACAGTCTACAGTCCATGTAAACGGGGCGCTCAAATTGCCGAGGCGAGCCTCAAAAATCTGATCTATCCCGCCTCAGGCAGGAATTAGCGGCAAAACTGCCTACCCACCGTCTCGGACGAATAAAGGCCCGAACGAATCGATCACTCGGGCCCCCAAGAGCTACTATCGGCTATCGCAACTTTTTAAAAGCGCTTTTTGTCAGTCTCGGCTGCCACTTGCACAGTGCCGACTGCCGTGATCTTGAGATTGGTCGTCGAGACGCCATCCGTGCGACCAAGATAGATCACTTCACAATGCTCTTTGAGCGCATCAAACTTGCCGGCCCAGTCATCGCCCATGGCAAAGGCCTGCGCACCAAAATGTTGCACGTCATGCGGTTTTTGTTCCCAATTGTTTTCAGGAAAAACAACATCGACATAACGGCAGGCCTCAAGAATTTCCGCGCGTTCCGTATAGGGCATGACACATTTCTTGCCCTTGATCGCGTTAAACTCATCGGTCGAACAACCAACGATCACGGTCTCGGCCATCGCGGAAAGGCGTCTTAACAACCGCACATGTCCCACATGGAACAAATCAAACGTGCCATAAGTGATGATCGATTTATACCGCTTCACCATTCCACTCCGCTAAGAAGGTCGCAAACTTTTTCTTTTGCGGGCCCCACGGAAAAGCGAACCGCGGGTCTGGGATTCTCCAGTCCTTGCCATAGTTGACCTCGAGCACGGTTTCCGGATTTGCCGGGATCGGCAGGCCGCTCACTGCGCATTTGCCCAGCGGCAGAACGTCCCGTCGCGTAAAATCCCCGAAGCTATACGGGAACACTTTGTAACGGCGCCACGCACCATATGCCGGAAAGACATCAACCTGAAAGCCGCCAATTTTGGGCAGTTTCAGGATTGCGCCACTTTCGCGAAGCGACTGATCACCAAGCCCCAGCGCGATCAATTTATCTGCAAGCTGGCTAAATTCTTGTGCCGCGCCAACGTCTGTATTCGATTTCAACACAACAGCAAGATCAATATCGTCATCATGCGCAATCGGGGCCTTGTCGCGTACAAGCCCTAGCAAAGTGCCCGAATTTGCAAAGACCTCGTAGCCCAGGTCATGAAACTGCGCGATCAGCTTATGAATGCCCGCATATATTTCCTTGGGATCGTGGTCACCCAGCCGATCAGTCGTGTATCCGTGTGCAGTAAAATACACCCCGTCAAGCGCGCCTTCAAGAAACGCTTCAAAGGATAGCAGTTCTGCTTCCTCACCGGCCTCTCGGCGCCGCCGACCAAGCCGTGCCATACGCGTATTTGCCCGAGCAGGATGTGTGCGGCCAAAGACAGCTGTCATCACATATGCCTCCAAATACGCGGTTGTCCGTTTTGCGACCCGACTCATTTCGTCAAGGGTCTTAAGCCGTGACTTCGGGTCGTCAATTTCCGCGCCGCCTGAAAGGGCTGCTTTGGCCTCCGCGTGATAACCCGCGACAATTTCCATTTCGGTTTCAGTCATATTGTAACAAATCAGCCTTTTCGATGCGGAACTCAACCCTTGGCACAAAAAAACCAGGCACGACATGCGCGCCTGGCTCTGATTATCAGTGCTGTCTGGAGCAAAAACCCCAGATCAACTTATTCGTTGCCAGTCGCCGATGCGACGTCAACGGATACGCCTGGGCCCATTGTCGAGCTGACGGCGATCTTTTTCATGTAGGTGCCTTTGGCGCCTGTTGGGCGGGCTTTGCTAACCGCGTCAACAAATGCCAGCATGTTTTCTTCCAATTGCTTGGCAGAGAAAGATGCCTTGCCGATACCAGCGTGTACAACACCGGCTTTTTCAGCTTTGAACTGCACTTCGCCGCCTTTGGCAGCTTCAACAGCGGCTTTGACGTCCATTGTTACAGTACCAACGCGCGGGTTTGGCATCAGGTTGCGTGGGCCCAGAACTTTACCCAGACGACCAACAACACCCATCATGTCAGGGGTCGCGATACAACGATCAAAGTCGATCTTGCCGCCTTGGATTGTTTCCATCAGGTCTTCTGCGCCAACGATGTCTGCGCCAGCTGCCTTTGCTTCGTCCGCTTTTTCGCCACGTGCAAATACTGCAACACGTACAGTTTTGCCGGTGCCGTTTGGCAGGCTAACAGTGCCACGGACCATTTGGTCAGCGTGACGTGGATCAACACCCAACTGCATTGCGATTTCGACGGTTTCGTCAAATTTCGCTTTTGCGTTGTCTTTGACCAGCGCAACAGCCTCGGTGACTGATACGTTGTGCTTGCCTGCGAATGCTGCGCGTGCGGCTGTAGTGCGCTTACCGAATTTTGCCATTACTTGACCTCCACGCCCATAGAGCGGGCAGAACCCGCGATGATCAGCATTGCGCCTTCGATGGACGTCGCGTTGAGGTCCTTCATTTTGGCTTCTGCAATTTCACGTACCTGCTTGGCAGTGATCGAACCGGCAACCGCTTTGCCCGGTGTCTTTGAGCCAGAAGTCAGTTTCGCAGCTTTCTTGATGTAATAGGACGCAGGTGGCGTCTTGATTTCCATCGAGAAAGATTTGTCCGCGTAATATGTGATCACGGTCGGGCAAGGTGCGCCAACTTCCATGTCTGCTGTTTTTGCGTTGAACGCTTTACAGAATTCCATGATGTTGATGCCGCGCTGACCCAATGCGGGGCCGACGGGTGGGGATGGGTTTGCTTTACCTGCAGGAACCTGCAGTTTCAGTTGTCCAACAACTTTCTTGGCCATGGGGCCTCTCCTTTTCCAACTCCCGGCACGACGCGTCGCCCGGGACCTAAGTTGTGTGGTCAGGCCAGATCACGCGCGCGCGTCTCGCCTCCCACGGGGGATCCTCCCTTGCGGGTGGATTGGGCGTGCAGGTAGTGAAGTCGCCCGCCCGATGCAAGCCTTTTACGCATTTTTTGTCCGTTCAGGCGAATCCAACCGCCGGAATCGCGCTTCACAGACGTATCAGGTGACAAATGCGCCGCAAGCGCGCATCCTTTAGGGCGAATAGAACAACAGATGCGGCCAAACATATGAAATATTCGCCACTGCTGATTATCTTGCATTGGGTCACATTGCTGCTGATTCTATTTATGGTTTTCACCGGACTGGCGTTCCGGTTCGAATGGGGTGACGCCGGAGCGATACGGGGCCACCAGACAATCGGGCAGCTATTGATTGTCGTGTTGGCGCTGCGCATTCTGGCCAAACTGCGCCAGCGCACACCCTATCAAAACCCCCATCCGTTTTGGGAACGTATTGCGGCCAGAACCACCCACGGCGCGCTATATCTTTGCATGATCGCATTTGTTGTGACGGGGTATATTGCCGCCTCCGGACTGGATCGGCCTGTGCTTGTCTGGCCCGCCGGCAAAGCATTTGCGCGCTCTGATACGGGCGAAATGATCCTTGAATGGCACTATGCGCTCAAATGGGTGCTTTTGGCGCTTGTCACCCTGCATGTGCTGGGTGCGCTGAAACATCTGTTTTGGGACAAAGACGATACTTTCTCTCATATGACACTCCGATCCAGAAAGGACGAAACACAATGCACAAAATGACCCGTCGCCAGGTAATCGCCATGATCCCCAGCAGCACGGTTCTTCTTTGCCCGGCTATTTTGAATGCGCAAACGGAAATTGATACGGATTGGGCCGATATTCCAAGGGACACACCGATCGGTCATAATTCCCTGATCGAAGTACCCGCCGGCCCTGCCGAGATTGAAATCTCTGCGCTGCTTCCCGGCGAAGTGACAGTGATCGCGCGGCCCAGCGAGGACGAAACCTATGCTTCGACCGGCATGATCCAATATGTCGCGGTGCATCACCGGACTGCCGAACAGATCGCCTTTGGCCAAGCAAACGACCGCGCGGGAACCGTACAAAATCCGGCCTATTTTGTGACAAACCTTGTATGTTCACACCGCGGCAAGGCCGTTGGGATCACCGGAAACCCGTCTGCGCCATTTGCCTGCACCGATCGCGGCGGGCGGCATAGTTCCGTCTATGATGCGGCGGGGTTCGGCGTGTCGGGTGCCTCAAAGGATGAATACCTGTCGATTCCCGATTATCAGCTATCGGTTTCGGGTGACACAGTCGTCATCGCACTGGCCTGAACGAAAAAAGGGGGCGCATTTGCACCCCCTTTTTTTGTAAATCTTGCAGGCAGTTGATTACTGCTTGGTCACTTGTGTGAATTCCAATTCTACCGGCGTCGCGCGGCCAAAGATCGACACGGTCACTTTCAGGCGCTGGTTATCTTCGTCGACTTCTTCGACCATACCGTCAAAGTCCTCGAACGGACCTTCGTTCACTTTGACCTTCTCGCCGATATCGAAGTGGATCAGCGTGCGTGGGGCGTCTTCGCCTTCTTGGACGCGGCCAAGGATCGCTTGCACTTCGGCGTCACGCATCGGCATCGGGCGGCCTTGCGGGCCCAAGAAACCGGTGACGCGGTTGATCGAGTTGATCAGGTGATACCCTTCGTCCGACATTTCCATGTGGACCAGTACGTAACCGGGCATAAAGCGGCGCTCGGTCGTCACTTTTTTATTGCGACGGATTTCGATGACTTCTTCGGTTGGAACCAGCACTTCGCCGATTTGCTCGGTCAGGCCTTTTTCTTCCGCTTTAGTCATAATCGCCTCAGCGATCTTCTTCTCGAAGTTTGAGAGAACGCTTACGGAGTACCAACGTTTCGCCATGTGTCAAAGCACCTTGTCGTCGCGGGCCGGAAAAGGCCGCATGTTCAAATTGATCCCGGCGGATCGCCCGCCAGTCCCGAAAATAAAAGCGGCGTGAAGCTCGATTCGCTGCACGCCAATTTTCAGGGGTTTGTGGCTCTTACCGCTGACACCTGATGTTTTCAAGAGGTGACAGGCAAATTCCACAGCTGTTTAGCTACCAAAGTAGTCCAGCACGCCCGTCAATCCGGCACGGATTGCCATATCAACAAGCGAGAAAAACAGCGCACAAACGGCTGCAAGGATAAACACCATGATCGTGGTCAGGATAACTTCGCGGCGGGTTGGCCACACGACCTTTGAGACCTCGGAGCGGACCTCTTGGAAAAACTTGACGGGGTTGGCGATGGCCATGACATATCGTCCTTTGTGGAAACACCCCGCGACATACGGCGTTCGGGGGCCGAATTCAAGCCCAGAGCCGGATCAATCCTGCGCCGGCGATAGCAAGGTCACACCCTGCATTGCGCGGATCACATCAACCTGCGCGCGATAGGTCATATCGGCGAAGTCATGTTCGCGGTCCGAAAACCCGTCGAATCGGGGAAACCCTTGTGCGACAGGAAATGCCTTGGCGGCATCTTTGGCTAGATCACCAGTTGAGCCAGCCTTATGCATCATTAGGATTTGCGCGACGGCCTGCGTTGACAGGCGCGGGTTCACGTGATGCGCAACAGCGGGAATACCTGCGCCAAGCATCTCCTTGCAAATCTTGTCGAACAGAGCGGCATAATCTTCGTATTGCCAGACGACCAACCGACCAACGCCGGGCGTTGCACGCAAACGGGTCACCAGATCGGCCCAGTCGCCGCGCGCCATCGGGACCATTGCCTTAAACGCATCAAAGGGCATGACCTTGTTGCCGCGCAAAAGTTGCGAATAGATCGAATTGATCATGGCTGTCGGGTTGCGAATGCACAGAAACAAATCAATCGGCCTGTCCAACGCGCGTGCAAGCTTTGCAATCTTGATGTTGGCGTTCGGATAGCCGAATTCGATATCGCGGCTGATCGTATGTGCCAATGTGCCGATAAAGTTTTCTTCGCTGAACACAATGCGATCAGCGCCTTTGCGCATCAGCGCAAGCTGGTCTTGGGGCGGGCGTTTGGCGCGGCGGGCGCGCAATCCGAATAGCGCCGAAATCGTACGCCCCGGCAGCCGGAAATGATCCGGCCCGTAATAGCGCACGCCTTGGGCGGCCAGATCATCGGATGCCTGCAAAAGCGACCGCTGCAAATGCGATGTCGCGGTCTTATGCGCGCCGATATGGAACGCAACGCTGAAATCATCTGTGGGCATTGGGTTGGTGATCCTCCGGCACGGCGGCGCTGATCTGGTCTGGCAGGGGCATGGAGACTCGAACTCCAGACCTACGGTTTTGGAGACCGTCGCTCTACCAACTGAGCTATACCCCTAGGACCGGTTGTCGGACTAGTCTGATTTGCGCACCGGATCAAGAGGCAACCCGCACCAGACTTGTCATCGGGCGCAGAAATGTGGAAACAACAGGGCGTCACCCCCAAAAAAGGCAGCCCATCAAGTGTCACTGCGTCGCAAGATCGAAAAGTCGGAATGGCTCGCCGCACGTATCGCGGCGGTTGCAGGCTGGTATCTCGGGCTTTGTGACCGGCGGATCAACTGGCAGACCGAAGGGCTGAAGGACTTGCAAGACGCGCTGGCGCAAGGTCCGGTGTTGTTGGTGATGTGGCATAGCAGGTCGGTCATGGGCGCGCTGCATTGGCCCGTCAACGATGGCCCGCTGTCCAGCCTACACGACGCATCGCCTGTGGGGCGTGTATCAGGCGCGCTGCAACGCCGCGTCGGGCTGCAACCGATGCAGATGGCGCGCAACGGGTCGAATCGGGCAGCCTCGCGGATGGTGCTTAAGCGTGCCAAAGAAGGTGTGAGCATCGGCATGACCGGGGACGGCCCGCTTGGCCCCGCGCTACAGGTCAAGGACGCGCCGATTGATTGGGCGCGCGCCACCGGGATGCCGGTGTTTTGCTATGCTTTTTCAGCGCAAAAGGGTCGGCGGTTGAAGTCTTGGGACCAGATGCTGGTGCCGCGCGCGCGGGGCAAAGGCGCCTATGTTTTTGCGCGGTTCACTGGGCAAACTTCGCGCAAGATGACCCCTACCGAGATTGAAACGCTTCGCCACGACCTGCACCAGTTTATGTGCGCTACAACCGCACGCGCGGATGCGCTACTTGGCCTGCCGCCCGGCCCGTAGCGCCGCAAGATCAGCGCCAACAATCGCCGCTTCTTGCGCGGTGATCGTTGCGATATCCCAATCCCACCAGGCAATTTCTAGCAATGCGGCGATTGTCTCTGGGTCAAAGCGCATGCGGATTACCCGCGCCGGATTACCACCTACAATAGCGTAGTCAGGGATATCCCCCGCAACCACAGCACCCGCCGCAACAATGACGCCATTGCCAACGTAAGCACCGGGCATGATCCGTGCGCCCTGCCCGATCCAGACATCATTCCCAACGACGGTATCCGGTCCGGGTGCGGGCATTGACGGGCTATCGGGGCCACCCGCGGTAAAGATCATAAACGGGAAGCTCGAAAACCCGTCATAGCGGTGGTTGGCCGAAGCCGTGATAAACTGCACCCCATCCGCAATCTGGCAAAACCGACCAATGCGCAGCGATTCGGGTGAAAAATCGTACAGGTATGGCGCCAAATGCGCGGCCCAGTCTTTGGGCGGTACATGCGCGCTGGCATAGGTGTAATCGCCCACGACAAAGCGCGGGTTGGTGATCGCAGGGGCAAGAAAAACTGTCCCCTCATGGGCACTACCGTCATGCAGGCGCACAGGGTGACGCGTGTTAGGCGTAGGAAATGGCATGATGCATCCTTTTTCTGATTGATTTGCGGTCTCAGAACAGGGATTGATCCATTTCAGCCTCCATAGGTTATGGGCAGGTTAGCAGCGGTGCTGCTGTTGGTCTAGTCTGCGAGCTGCGCCAGTTCAGCGGCCATATCGCGGGCTATCGTCTGTGCCTGATTGGGCGCACGGGCGGCCAAAACGCGCAGCCCCAAAAGGTCAGATTGATAGCGGCGGGCCAGTGCCGCGCAATCATGCCGGTCGGCGATATCACCCGCCGCCTGCGCTGCGGCAAACAGCGCCGCAAATTTCTGTTCCATCTGCAAAAGCAAATCATTGGCCACATCGGCCAATGCATGATCCTGGCCCTTTAATTCAAGAAACGTCTTTGCCAACATACAGGCGTGCCCACCCATTGCCGGATCTTCCACGACAATCCGCGGATAGGCCTGCAAAGCTGCCAGCGGGCCTTGTGCTTCGCAAAGTGCGTTGATCTTGTCGCGGCCTTCTTGGGCATATTGGTTCAACGCCAGCTTATAAAGCGCCTCTTTTGATCCGAACGCTGCATAAAAACTGCCCGGCCGTGTGTCCAACGCCGCCTCAAGATCCTTCAGCGATGTGCCTGCCCAGCCGCGTTTCCAAAACACTGTCTTGGCGCGTTTGATCAGGTCTTCTCGGTCATATGTTGCAGTTCGGGCCATTGCGAATCTCATTTTTGAGTGATCGCTCAATTCTATACTTGAATGATCACTCAAAAAAGGTCACTAAGCGGGGAATCATCAACAGAAAGCGAAAAAATGACTGATTTCCCATCACACGATCTCGAAACCGCGCCAGAAGCATCCAAGCCGCTGCTTGAAAAATCACAAAAGGCATTCGGTCGCCTGCCCGGCCTGCACAAGGTGATGGCCGAAAGCCCACAGATGCTTGAAGGTTACCAAGTGCTGCACCACCTGTTCACACAGACCGCATTTGACGCGGATGAAATGACTGTGGTCTGGCAGACCATCAACGTTGAAAACGCTTGCCACTACTGCGTGCCCGCGCACACAGGCATTGCCAAAGCGATGAAAGTTGACGACGCGCTATCCACTGCCCTGCGCGACGAGGCCCCGCTGCCAACAGCAAAACTCGAGGCGCTGCGCACATTCACACTGCGCATGCTACGCGGGCGCGGCAACGTGTCAGAAACCGAAATGCAAGAGTTCTTTGCTGCAGGCTATGGCCACCGCGCGGTGCTGGACGTTGTGTTGGGGCTGGCCCAGAAAACCATGTCCAACTACGTCAACCACGTCGCACAAACCCCTGTCGACGCCCCGATGCAGGCGTTTTTGTGGGAACGCAAAGGCACACCGCTGGCTGTTTAAGACGGATTACGTACGGGCGGCGTAAATGCCGCCCGTGCTTGCGTGGCTTTATCGCGCGATGCGCAGCCGGTGGCGTGATCGTTGATCAGCCCCATCGCCTGCATGAACGCAAAGGCAGTTGTGGGGCCGACAAAGCGCCAGCCGCGCTTTTTCAGCTCTTCTGACAATGCGACTGAGGCAGGCGATGTGCTGCGGGTTTGCGGTATGGCCCCTTCATCCTTGGGTTCGAACCCCCAGATGAACGCGGCAAATGACCCTTCAGCATCGACCAGTTCACAACAGCGTTGCGCATTATTGATCACCGCTTCAATCTTGCCGCGGTGGCGGACAATGCCCGTGTCCTGCAACAGGCGATCCACGTCGCGATCATCAAATTGCGCCATTTTGCGAAAATCGAACCCCGCAAAAGCCGCGCGGAAATTGTCGCGCTTGGTCAGGATCGTGCGCCAGCTCAGGCCCGATTGAAAGCTTTCAAGACAGATTTTTTCGAATAACCGGATATCATCCGCAACCGGATAGCCCCATTCATCATCATGATAGGCGATGTAATCTTCGGTCGCTGCGCACCAGCCACAGCGTGGGATATTGTCATTGGGGGATGTGAAAAGGGTCATGATCTGCACCTGAGTTTTTCAAACATAAGGCAGCTTCGGGTCAGGTGGGTCAAGACCCACCCTACGCGGATGTATTTGAGATCGATCGTAGGATGGGTGCTTGCACCCATCTTGCGCGGATGACAGCGCGGGTGGGGGCGCACCATACAAAAAGGCCGCCCCGTTTCTGGAGCGGCCTTTATTTGTCGTGCGATGGGTGCGAGCACCCATCCTACGGCTTATTCTACGATTTTAGAAACCACGCCGGCGCCGACTGTGCGGC
>NZ_FOYP01000005.1 GCF_900115105.1 Yoonia tamlensis | reverse complement strand
ACTGCGCAGCCCTGTTGGGTCGGTAGCTCAGGTGGTTAGAGCGCACGCCTGATAAGCGTGAGGTCGGAGGTTCAAGTCCTCCTCGACCCACCAACAACCAAAAGACACAGTTTGACCGTTAAGCAGCATCGCTGCTTTGCCGTCCAACTGGACGTAACGATCTTTTGATCGTTTGACATCGTAAAGAGAGAAACAACATCAGAATAGATGATGAACCCAAGTAAGGGATCATCTGCTGACGTGAGGCACCGCATGGTGCCGGTGATCGTCACGCAAATCTATTTTGTTCCAAGTCAAGTACACTAACCGGAATGAGAGTAATCTCATTCGAACAGTGTCAGTTGCGAACCAGCGGCTGACATTGCAATGTATGCATTTTGATTAAGGGCCCTTTTGATTTTACAAAAGGGAGGGCCCACAGAAGTAGTCTGACTATTTCTGGATCAAATCAAGCGCGAAAAGGGCGTTTGGTGGATGCCTTGGCAGTAAGAGGCGATGAAAGACGTGATACTCTGCGATAAGCCATGGGGAGCTGAGAATAAGCTTTGATCCATGGATTTCTGAATGGGGCAACCCACCTGATACTTTGTTGTTATTGCTCGCAAGGGCAGCTAACAGCGGGGTAAAACAGGTATTTGTAGACTGAATACATAGGTTTACAAAAGCAAACCCGGGGAACTGAAACATCTAAGTACCCGGAGGAAAGGAAATCAATAGATACTCCCCTAGTAGCGGCGAGCGAACGGGGACCAGCCGAGCCATGAGAGTGAATAGAATATCCTGGAAAGGATAACCATAGTGGGTGACAGTCCCGTATATGAAGCTCAATTGGACGTATTAAGTAGGGCGGAACACGTGAAATTCTGTCTGAACATCGGAGGACCACCTTCGAAGGCTAAGTACTCCTTACTGACCGATAGCGAACCAGTACCGTGAGGGAAAGGTGAAAAGCACCCCGACGAGGGGAGTGAAACAGTACCTGAAACCGAACGCCTACAATCAGTTGGAGGGCCCTTGAGGCCTGACAGCGTACCTTTTGTATAATGGGTCATCGACTTGGTCTACCGAGCAAGCTTAAGCCGTTAGGTGTAGGCGCAGCGAAAGCGAGTCTTAATAGGGCGCATGAGTTCGGTGGATCAGACCCGAAACCGAGTGATCTAGGCATGTCCAGGATGAAGGCAAGGTAACACTTGCTGGAGGTCCGAACCCACACCTGTTGAAAAAGGTCGGGATGAGGTGTGCCTAGGGGTGAAAGGCCAATCAAACTCGGAGATAGCTGGTTCTCTGCGAAATCTATTTAGGTAGAGCGTCGGACGAATACCCTCGGGGGTAGAGCACTGAATGGGTAATGGGGGCCCACAGCCTTACTGATCCTAATCAAACTCCGAATACCGAGGAGTAATATCCGGCAGACACACCACGGGTGCTAACGTCCGTGGTGGAGAGGGAAACAACCCTGACCTACGACTAAGGCCCCTAATTCATGGCTAAGTGGGAAAGCAGGTGGGACGACCAAAACAACCAGGAGGTTGGCTTAGAAGCAGCCATCCTTTAAAGATAGCGTAACAGCTCACTGGTCTAAATAAGTTGTCCTGCGGCGAAGATGTAACGGGGCTCAAGCCATGAGCCGAAGTCTAGGATGCGATTTATCGCATGGTAGCAGAGCGTAGTGTGACATAATTCCATGTCTCCTTACCTTCTTCGGAAGGATTGGAGACGCGGAGTTTTCTGTGAAGCCGGCCTGTGAGGGATCCGGTGGAGAGATCACTAGTGAGAATGATGACATGAGTAGCGACAAAGGGAGTGAGAGACTCCCTCGCCGAAAGTCCAAGGGTTCCTGCTTAAAGCTAATCTGAGCAGGGTAAGCCGACCCCTAAGGCGAGGCCGAAAGGCGTAGTCGATGGGAACCAGGTTAATATTCCTGGGCCATGGAGTGGTGACGGATCTGAGACGTAGTTCATCCTTATCGGATTGAATGGGCTGCTAACAGGTTCCTGGAAATAGCCCTCCTATAAGATCGTACCCTAAACCGACACAGGTGGACTGGTAGAGAATACCAAGGCGCTTGAGAGAACCACATTTAAGGAACTCGGCAAAATACCTCCGTAAGTTCGCGAGAAGGAGGCCCGTTCAGAACGCAAGTTTTGGGCGGGGGCACAAACCAGGGGGTGGCGACTGTTTACTAAAAACACAGGGCTCTGCGAAGTCGTAAGACGACGTATAGGGTCTGACGCCTGCCCGGTGCCTGAAGGTTAAAAGGAGGAGTGCAAGCTCCGAATTGAAGCCCAGGTAAACGGCGGCCGTAACTATAACGGTCCTAAGGTAGCGAAATTCCTTGTCGGGTAAGTTCCGACCTGCACGAATGGCGTAACGACTTCCCCGCTGTCTCAAATGTGGACTCAGCGAAATTGAATTTCCTGTCAAGATGCAGGATACCCGCGGTTAGACGGAAAGACCCCATGCACCTTTACTATAGCTTCGCATTGGCATCAGGCACAGTATGTGCAGGATAGGTGGTAGGCTTTGAAGCGG
>NZ_FOYP01000006.1 GCF_900115105.1 Yoonia tamlensis | reverse complement strand
CATTGGCTCTTTTCGGATGATCAGAAGGGAAAAAATAAAATATTTTAATTCAGTGGGTTGCTCTTGAAGGCGTGAATAATCGACCCCTAAGTAGATGTGTGAGGAAACGAAATCTCACAAGGATACGACTATGATCACAACCACTTTGGAGCATTGCCCGCGCTTAGAACTGTCCAGCCATCTCGATGATTTGGAAGGGACCCTGATGCACTTGATTGAGCAAGGGAGGGCGGAAGACCTTCATGAAGTGAATGCAATCATACGCCTCGCTCATCGCTCAATCTTACGCATCTTCCGTGATGGCGATCTCGTGGCTTTCAAACATTAACAGCTGATATTTTGAAACGCCTTGATGCGGAACCATTTCCCGTGCAAGGGTTAATCTAAGAGCAAAATAAAAGGCTCCGGGGTGCAACCCGAAGCCTTTAAAAAAATCCGTTTCGCGGCGTTGGCGCGCCCAAGCGGAGTAAGAACAGGAAATCGAGTTTTGTCCTCACCTCTGCCTCAGAATATATGCACGCTGTGTAGTTTCGGCAAGGATTTTGGCATGCGCTTGATGCGCGTGCCTGATGTATGAGTCTGGAAGATCACACCACACAACATGCTGTAGTTCTCAGGTTTCCAAATCTGATTTGGACCGATTCGAATCGGGTTTGAGCAAGCCGGCGCAGCCGGCTCTTGGGAACCTGCGAAATAGATATGCGCTCGACCTCTCGGAAGTGGTCGAAACCCCCAAGAAAACAAGGCTGAAAGAGCCGCCAGAAAATGCGCAAAAAGTGGCAAGGCGGGAAGATCGCTTTGCGTTGCAGAGAACCGCGGCCAAGCTGGTTCCTAATCAGCGGGTGGCGCATTGCCATTGGACGGCCCAGTCCAATGAGGTCGAACTCGTGAAGCGACAGAACGACGCCCGTTTCACTGGGCTGCAAACCTGCGGTTCGATTTGGGCTTGTCCTGTTTGTTCCGCGCGAATTTCCGAAGTGAGGCGGGGCGAGTTGCGCGACCTCGAAGCGTGGGCGGGTTCGCCGTTGAACGACGTCAGGATGGTTATGATGACCCTGACCGCCCGCCACCGTCGCCGCAATCTGCGTCGTCTGATGGCAGAGTTAGCCAGGGCAAAAGCCCGGATGCAAAACCGCGCCGCCTGGAAGAACCTGCGGAAGCTCGGAATCTTGGTTGGATCGGTGAGCGTCAGAGAAGCGACATACGGCGTCAAGAATGGCTGGCATCCGCACTACCATGTGATTTTGCTTGTATCTGCTGGAAGCGATGACGAAGCCCTCGATCTGCTCGAACCTCTCCGAGAGGTTTGGCTGGAATGCTTGCGCAAAGAAGGGCTGACAGGCACAGCAAAGCGGGCCTTTCACACGATGGCAGGAGATGCCTTCAGCTCGTATGTCTCGAAGTTCGGCAGAGATGAAGCCGACAAGGTGGAGAAGACCGTCGAAAGGTCGGAGAGCTGGGGATTTGCCGAAGAGGCGACACTCTCACGAACAAAGAAGGGCAGGGGCGATGATGACGAAAAGAGCCGTTCCCCGGTCCAGCTCCTGCGCGAAGCACAGGAGGGAGACAGCGAGTCCGGGCGGCTTTGGCAGGAATATGCAAACGCCTTTCATGGCAAACGGCAACAGGTCTGGTCAAACGGCCTGAAAGCCCTCGTTGGGATCGAGGAGATCGAGGACGAAGAAGCGGCGGAAGGCGAGGAATACACCGAAGAGCAAGACGAGCTGATTGCGAGCTGGCCGCGCAAGACTTGGAAGGTCATTCGAAACCGCCGTGGCGATCTTCTCACAGCCGCAGAAAGGGGCGGGGCAGAGGAAGTCCAAAAGGTTCTGGATAAAATCCCAGAAAGCAGTGCGGAAGTGCCTGACCTTTCCCGGCCACCGCCACCAAAACCCGGCGGATTGATTGAGCGGCTTATGGCCCAAGTCCAGCCTGCTTGACCCTTTTGTGTGTGCAATGCACACTCATGCACATGAGCAATGAGCACACACCAGCACAGGCTGCGAAGATAGCGAATGTTTCCCGAACTACGGTTTCAAGAGCTTGTAAAAGCGGGAAACTTGCAGCTCGGAACACAAATCAGGGATGGAAGATCAAAGATCAAGACCTTCGGGAATGGATGGGCGATAGGGTGCAGCGCACAAGTGCGGTGCATGTGCATGACCGCCAAGACATGAACTTGATTGCGGAAATGGCTGAACTCAAAACAGAAAACCGGATGTTGAAAGATCAGTTGGAAGA
>NZ_FOYP01000007.1 GCF_900115105.1 Yoonia tamlensis | reverse complement strand
AGAGTTGGTGGTCTCTCAAACTGTTCCACAAACTCCGGAGAAATCGGGTAGTGAGAATGATAGGACAGCTGATTTGTAATCAGTTGATCTACCGAAGGTGCTCCCCTTTTTAAGAGAGCACCTCAAAATTCTTACCATGCGCACAGTAAGGCAGTTTTGTTTGCCCAGCAGGCACCGTCTCTTTTCATTGCATGCTCAACAGTATGTTGGTGCCCGGCGGGTGTCATTCTTTGGCCTTCCTGACCGTCTCCGTTCCACGCCATCTTTCCAACTCCATCTTCAATGAACATGGAGGCGGACCACTCAATTTGTCCATCATCGGATTGAGTGGTTGCTGTAAAGTCGCCGCCTGTTTCTGCGGTAAATTCGCAAGTTCCATTCATATAAAACTCACCATCCACCACCAGCAAACATGTTGCTGTCTTTGCATTTACTGCAGAGCCCAACATCATCAGAGATAGGCCAATCAAAAATCGCTTCATTCAAAGTCCTCTAAGTTGTCTTCGAAATTCTATTTCACCCAAATGTGTTTGAACTCTGAAGGCAAATCGAAATCTATGCGGCAATGAATGATTGTGAGCACTCCCCTGCTAAGGGAGTGGTTGGAGGAGAGACAGGGATTCGAACCCCGCGCCTCTTAGCTCACCTCCCTGTTGGATACATTTTAGATGTTCTGACCGGATCTTTTGTGTTGTGTATCGGGGATTGAATCCGCGACAACTTCTCAAAGGCTCATGATGATCAGTGCTGCTGCTGAAACAGGTAGCCATCCAGTCGCTTCGATTTCTATCAGTTTCGTTTTGATGCTTATGCGCATTGTAGTTCCTTTCGTCATGTTGCGAGAAGCAAATGTGTTTTGCTTCTTTCAACGAAGTAAAAGGATTTGATGGTTCATTCTGGTTTATTGTTTGTGCTTCCAGAACTTCCACCAGATTGGTGCTTTCAGGTTCTGTAGTTCGGTCTCCGCTGCCTCTGCTCGTCGTCGTAGTTTTTCGATTTCCTTGGCAATATTTTCTTGCCCGCCAAGTTGGTCAGCAAGCGCCAGAATGCTTTCGTGAATCCATCCTCTTTTGAAGCCAGCCTCCGTTTTTTGTTTCTTAAATTTGGCTTGTCGTTCTTTCGTAGTCTTGGCTTTTTCGGCCTGCTCTTTCGTTTTGATTTTTGGAGGCAGTAGGTCGCTTGCGCGAAGACACAAAGTGCCTTCCTTCAATTTCAACTGTGCTTCCGTGAGTTCAATTTGTGTGAGCCGACCTTCGTGGATTGCGGCTTCAACTTCTGGGTCCATTTGGACGATATGTGCGGTCATAAAATGCCT